>JAUIIL010000009.1 GCA_030431635.1 Bacteriovoracia bacterium | reverse complement strand
GCGATGAGAGATCAACTTGAGAGAGCGAGCCTTAGTATTTGTCTTAATCTCGCAGAAGGATGTGGAAAAGCGACTGTCAAAGATAGAAGACGCTTTTATTCAATAGCTCTTGGCAGCTTAAGAGAAGTTCAAGCTGTTTTAGATATTTTAAATCAAACTGAACTCATCAAACAAGCAGATGAAGTAGGAGCTCTTATCTACCGGTTAAACCAGAACCCAGGGTCCTTAGACCCCTGATGACCAGTAAATAGAACAACCTTATTTGTTAAAGAGTCCAGTTTCTTTCAATCTTAAATAAAAAGGTTTAACCTTGGATTTTCAAACCAGTATCAGTTTTAGTACTCAGGAGCAGTATAAACTTCAATATTCTCGTTGAATTGATCTCTTAAAATGCTGGTAATAGCATGAAGGGTTCCTGTGGTTGCACTTGGACATGTTCCACAAGCCCCTTGATATTTCACAATGAGAATATTGTCTTTATAGTCTAGAACGCTTAAGTCTCCACCATCATTTTGAAGCCCTGGTCTAATTTGAAGGTCAAGTATCTCTTCAATTTTTCTGACATCTTCAGGTAGGGCTTCCCTTCTCGCAACTTCAGGATCATGCTCTTTAAAATCGGGGTTGTGCTCAGGGAATTTCTCTCTTAAGACTTTCAAAACTTCTTCTTCTAGCTCATCCCACCTAGCAAAGTTAAACTTACTGATAGTGATGACGTCTTGGAAAAAATGAAGTTGGTCAACTCCTCTTAAAGCAAAAAGGGCTTCAGCTAGAGGGTTATGCAGACAATCTTCTAAGCTCCTATAGCTGCTTTTCCCCTTTGTTTTTACAGGGCTATGCATGATAAATTTAAGAGCGTTTGGGTTTGGTGTTGGCTGTACTGTAATGTTAAGTTCGGTCATATTTTTTTACCTAAAAATTTCCTCTGCTTTTTTTAAAGCATAAATGAGTTCATCGATATCTTTTTTCGTATTATACAAAGACAGAGAAGCCCTGGTTGTGGCCACAACACCCATTCTTTTCATCAGGGGTTGAGCACAGTGATGGCCTGTTCTGATGGCAATGCCAAATTTATCTGTAAAGGTGGCCAGATCATGAGGATGAATATCCTTGATTGCAAAAGAGAGAATAGAGGTCTTCTTTTTTGCGATACCGATAATTTTTAAACCATCAATTTCCTGCAAGCGTTTTGTTCCATATTGAAGGAGTTCATCCTCATAAGAAATAATATTTTCAAGACCAATTTTTTCTAAGTACTCAATAGCGTGAAAAAGAGCAATGACACCACTAATATTAGGTGTTCCTGCTTCAAACTTATAGGGAAGATCGTTGAAAGTTGTTTTTTCAAAACTCACAACGTCAATCATATCACCTCCTCCTTGATAAGGAGGCATTTGCTCTAATAATTCTTCTTTGGCGTAGAGGGCTCCTACTCCAGTGGGGCCAAGCATTTTGTGGGCAGAAAAAGCTAAGAAATCAGCATCAAGATCTTGAACATCGATTTTAGTATGGGCCATGGCCTGGGCCGCATCGACTAAGAACTTGGCCCCTTTCTGATGGGCCATCTCAATCATTTTCTTAATAGGGTTGATAGTCCCAAGAGCATTAGAAATATAAACAACGCTTACTAGTTTTGTTTTCTCATTTAGTAGTGCTTCATATTCTTCTAGTAGGATTTCTCCTTCATCATTAATAGGGATAACTTTAATTTTAATTCCTGTCTTTTTGGCCAAAAGTTGCCAGGGCACAATATTTGAGTGATGCTCCATCTCTGAAACAAGAATTTCATCTCCTTCTTTTAAAAACTCAAGACCATAGGTGGCGGCCACCAGGTTAATAGAATCAGTCGTTCCTTTTGTAAAGATAATCTCTTTGCGATCTCTTGCATTGATAAAGCTCTTTATCTTATCTCTTGTCATTTCATATTTATCAGTGGCCTTTTCACTTAAGTAATGAAGACCGCGGTGAACATTAGAAGTTCCTTGAGAATAATATTCATGAATAGAATTAATGACACTGCGAGGCTTGAGGTTAGTTGCAGCATTATCAAGATAGATGAGTCTTTTACCATAGATCTTTGTTTCTAAGGTGGGGAAGTCTTTAACAATAGTATTGATATTAAACTCGCTCATAGAGTCTCCAATTGAAATTTTTTGAACTTTTGAGTAAAAGCAGTTGTTAGTTTCTCTCTTAGTTCTCTATCTGATATCTTCATTAATATATCTTGGATAAAAGCATAAGAGAGAATTTCTTTTGCTTGCCTCTGGCCAATTCCTCTAGATTGAAAATAAAAGATCTCATCGGGGCTAAGTTGACCTGTTGTTGAACCATGTGAGCACTTCACGTCATCAGCAAATATCTCTAATTGAGGCTGCGAGTGAGAGTGAGCTTTTTTGGAGAGAAGCATTGTTTTATTAAGCTGGGAGGAGTTTATTTGTTGTGATTTTTTGTCCACAAGAATTTTACCGGTAAAAATACCAGTAGACTCGTCATCAAGAACACCTTTAAAAAGTTGCTCACTTGTTGTTTGCTCATGGGCATGATGAATAAAAGTATAATTATCAGCGTGCTGATTATCATTAAGTGTATAAAGACCAAAAGAGGAGGCATGAGCACCTTTTTCATTTAGTCTTATATCAAGGTTATGACGGATAACTTTTGAGTTTAAGGTGAGAAGAAAGTTACTATAAGTTGAATCTTGATTGACAACGACAGAAGTATTGGAGTTTAACAGGCTTTCTTGCTCTTTTGTTGCCGTAACAATATGCTCGACCTGACTACCACGGCCAAGAGTAATATCCATTGTTCTATTAATAAAGATGTCTCCTTCAGAGAGAAACTCTTCAAAAAGGCATAATTTGATATTTTCCTTTATCTCAATAGATATTTGGGGAGAAAATTTATGCTTCTCTCCTTGATTTAAAAAATAGAATGAGAGTGGTCTTTCTAGAACTTGGGTAATGCGAAGGCATAGAGTAGTTTGAGAGTTATCCCTATTTCTAAAAAGGTTTTCTCTGGCCACAAGTGTAGCTTGATTTTCTAAGGATGAGCTTTGAACTAATTCCACTCCTTTGGGAAGTTGAGAAAGCTCTCTATTGAAAAAACCATTTTCAAAAACTACAGCTGCGCCCTGGGGCTTCGGAATTTGAGTTTCAAAAGAGCTTGGTTGTCCATAAGGCTCTGTTAATTTAAACAGAGGTGTATATTTCCATGCTTCTTTTAATAATACTTCATTAGAGTTCATTGATAATCCAGTCATAACCTTTATTTTCCAATTCTAAAGCAAGAGATTTATCACCAGATTTAACAATTCTTCCTTTATAGAGAACATGAACATAATCTGGTTCAATATAATTTAAAAGTCTTTGATAGTGAGTGACGAGAATAGTGGCATTGCGTTTACTCTTAAGAGCGTTAACACCTTTAGCAACAGTTTTAAGGGCATCAATATCAAGCCCCGAATCTGTTTCATCTAAAAGTGAGAGTCTTGGATTAAGAATGGCCATTTGAAGAATTTCATTTTTCTTCTTTTCTCCACCAGAAAACCCTTCATTTACGGGTCTGTCGAGAAAGCTCTCATTCATCTCAAGAAGCTCTAACTTAGATTTAACAAAAGATCTGAAATCTTCTTCCGGGATAGGATCGAGTCCTTGAGCTTCACAAATTTGATTGAAAGACTCATGGAGGAAAGTTAAGTTTGTAACACCTGGAATTTCAATAGGATATTGAAAGCCTAAAAAAATACCGGCTTTGGCCCTTTCATCAGGTTCTAACTCATCAATATCTTCTAGCTTTGAACTCAATTGAAATTTAATGCTTCCTTGTGTTTTTTCATAAGCAGGGTGACCAGCAATAACTTTGGCCAGAGTACTTTTCCCTGAACCATTTGGCCCCATGATAGCATGAACTTCTCCGGCGTTAACTTTTAAGTTAATCCCTTTTAAAATTTCGTTGTTTTCAACATTTGCGTGTAAATTTTCAATTTCAATCATTTCTTATCCTACTGAGTTTTCAAGTTTCATTTCTATTAATTTGACTGCTTCAACAGAGAATTCTAATGGAAGAGTTTTAAAAACTTCTTTGCAAAAACCATTAACAATAAGACTAATGGCCTTCTCCATATCAAGACCTCTTTGTTGAAGATAAAAGAGTTGATCTGCGCTGATTTTTGATGTCGAAGCTTCATGCTCTACAGTGGCAGTGTTATTTTTGACATCAATATATGGGAAGGTATTAGCTGCACACTCATCTCCTATAAGCATTGAATCACATTGAGAAAAATTTCTTGCTCCACTCGCTGATGGCATGACTTTCACAAGTCCTCTATAAACATTTTCTGATTTTTGAGCAGAGATTCCCTTAGAAATAATTGTGCTTCTGGTGTTTTTTCCAATATGAATCATTTTTGTTCCAGTATCAGCTTGCATTTTATTATTTGTAAGAGCAACTGAATAAAAAGATCCTTGAGAGTTGTCTCCTTTTAAAATACAGCTAGGGTATTTCCAAGTGATACTTGAACCCGCTTCAACTTGAGTCCAAGAGAGTTTAGAGTTAACTCCTTTGCAAATTCCTCTTTTTGTAACAAAATTATAAATTCCACCCTTACCTTCTTTATCACCAGCATACCAATTTTGAACAGTTGAATACTTAACTTCAGCGTTATCCATGACAACGATTTCAACAATGGCCGCATGAAGTTGGTTTTCATCTCTTTGAGGAGCTGTACATCCTTCTAGGTAGCGAACAAAACTATCTTCTTCTGCCACAATAAGAGTTCTCTCAAATTGTCCTGTCTCTTTTGCATTAATTCTAAAATAGGTAGAAAGATCCATCGGGCAAGTAACACCTTTAGGAATATAACAAAAAGAGCCATCGCTAAAAACGGCTGAATTAAGAGCAGCATAATAGTTATCGCTTGCAGGAACGACACTTCCGAGGTGTTTTTTGACAAGCTCAGGGTACTTCTCTATGGCTTCACTAATAGAGCAAAAAATAACTCCGTGCTTTTCAAGCTCTTCATAATGAGTTGTTCCAATTGAAACACTATCAAAAACAGCATCAACGGCCACACCTGTGAGTCTTTTTTGCTCTGTTAAAGGAATCCCCAGCTTTTCAAATGTCTCTAAAAGTTCAGGGTCAACATCATCCAAAGAGTCATATTTTGCCTTTTGTGTTTTAGGTCTGGCATAATAATAGAGGTTTTGAAAATCAATAGGCGGAATCTTGCTGTATTGCCATTGGGGGTGCTCCATCTTAAGCCATTTTTGATAGGCCTTAAGTCTAAAATCAAGAAGCCATTGAGGTTCATTCTTTCTTTCAGAGAGCAGTCTTATAATTTCTTCATTTAGACCCTTAGGAAACTCTTCTGATTCAATATTGGTTTCAAAACCATATTTATATTCTTCATTTACTTTTTCTTCAAAGTTCATTGGCAGCTCTCTGGTCTTGTTGAGTTGTTAGTTGAATAAGATTGTTTTTCTCTATAAGTTGTTTAATTGTGAGTTGTTGAAAAAAATGAGCAAGATAATCATTAAGTTTTTTAACCGGCCCAGTGATATTACAATTACTATAAAGTTCACAGTTTCCGGATGAGCAATCCATCATCATATCTTTTCCCTCAATCAGTTCAGTTAACTGGCGGAAGCTAAGTTGATTAAGATCAAAATTAATTTGGTAGCCTCCGTTGATACCTTGAACTGATTTCACTATGCCAGCTTGTTTTAAAACTTGCAGTACTTTAGCTGTTGAGTCAAAAGGAATAGAGAGCTCATTACAAATCTCTCTTGCAGTTGATTTCTGAGTCGCGCACTTTTCGTGCATAAACTTCAAGGCCATAAGAGCATATTCAGTTTTTTTATTAATTTTAAACATAATAAAAACAGTACCTTATAAAATAGGGCTTTTTTCCCCTTATTTTAATTAGCAGCATACTTTAAAATAAGACCTTTTACTACCTATTTCGTAAGTCTTTGTAAATACAAATAAAGTTTAAGTGAAAAACTTTCTCCAGAAGTGGACATCTTGTGATTAATGATGCATTGTGTCTTTTATTGATAGGTGAGTAAATGAGCCGTTTCTTTCTTTTTATATTCCTTTCTTTGAATATGGCCTTCGCTAGGTGCTTTATTGTTAATGTAGGTGGCTCCTATCAGATTCGTGACAGTGAAGATTTAAACTCAATACCGGCCCTGATAGAGATTTCTAAGAATTATTCCCAAAAGTTCTCTTGTCTTCATCTTGAGATTAGTGAAGTGGATAAAGATGATTTTCAATCCCGTGTCCTTACCTTTCTTAAACGTAACCTTTTTTCCTCAAAAGATAGTTTACACTTTAATCTCCCTGGACATGGGGGGATTTTACTCTCTTACGAAGAGCAGTCTAATCTTTCTCAAAATGCTCATTACATAACTTTGGGACCTTTAGAATTAAATGGACAAAGCTATATCACCCACGAAGAGTATTTTGCTTTTATGTTAAAGCTCTTTGAACTCTATGAGGGAGCTCATATAACGACATCAAGTGGAACCTGTTTTTCAGGACTCTCTCAAGAGTATGCAAGAAAAGTTCGTCTCATGGAGAGCAATTTTTGTGCTGTTAATGCCTCATCGGGAGATTTTAAAACAAAAATACCTCTTCTCTCTGATGAAGAGCTAAAAGATAAGACTAAGGCCCAAAAGAGTCTCTCTCACTATTTTAATATGCTTGGTTTGGGAGTTTGGTCACAATCTTCTAGCGCGAAAAATTTAGCGAGTTATTTTTACTTAGGGGCCATTTTTGACCCTAATAATATTCTTAATGATAGTGAAATAACTTCCATTGCTTACTTAAAGAAGATAAACCGTCAAAAATCAAGTGCTCCACGAAGCTCAGTAAATGAGCTTTTGATGGGGTTATCTAAAAGAGAAGTGAATAAATATATTCACTCTCTTGGTTTTAAAAAAGATTACTGTAAGGATAAAGAAGATTTTTTCTCTTTTTGGAAAAAAACAAGAAATGCTAAACTAATAAGGCTTAAATCTTTAGCTCAGAATTTTTTATTTCTTAAAGATGTTTATCAAATCTATAAAAAATATTTGGAAAACAAACCTCACAAATCTCTTGTGAATGATCTCTGCTTATTAAATGAGAGTGACGTCTGGGAGAGACGCTATAAACAGTCTTACGCCAGAGAAGTCTCTCTTGATGAAGAGTTATTTCAGCAAAAAGTAGAACAAACCTTTCAAATTTTAAGAACAATTGAAAATAGAGAAGAAGGTGTTAAATATCTAAAGAAGAGTTTTTCTCTTTACTTTCCCAAAGATTATATTGATTTTGAGCGCTATTTTGATGAAAAACAATTACTCTTTGAAACCCTTAAACATGAACAAACTTTTTTTGAATCAGGTTTTTACACGTCCGACAAATTAAAAGCGATAGAAAAAGAGTACAAGCAAAAAGTTTCTAAAATCGCTCCTTATCTAAAAATTGAAAATGATATAGACCACATCCTTTTCTTTTTCGAAAATCTTGAAGAATCAAAAGCTTCGTTAAGACATAAGCAAAGACTGGAGCAAATGTTTAAGTGTGAAGGGCAATCACATTTTTAGTGGAGCTCTAATCCCAAGTAGTGCTAGCCCTTTTTCAAGTACCTTTGCCACGCAATAAGACAGAGCGAGTCTTGCTTGTTTTATTTCTTCACTTTCAGCATTGGCCACAGAGCACTCAGCATAGAAAGAGTTAAATAACTTGGATAAGTCGTAAAGATAAGAGCATAAATGAGAGGTTCTGTAGCTCTCAGTTGCAACTTGTAGCTCAATATGAAAATCCATTAGTTTTAAAATAAGTTGGGCTTCTTGTTTTTTCTCCAATACACTCCAGTTAATCTTCTCTTGGCCAATTTGGGGGTTTATTTTTTGAATCAATGAATGGATGCGGGCATGAACGTATTGAATATAGGGACCCGATTCTCCATCTATTTTTAACCACTCTTTCATATCAAAAACAATTTTTCGGCTGGGGTCTATTCGGTTCATTCCAAATTTAATAGCACCGGCGGCGACAATATGGGCAGTTGTTTCAATTTCTTCTTGGGCCCAATCCCCTTGATATTTATTGAGGTATTGCTCCTTAATCTCCGAAGTCATTTGTAGAATAAGATCTTCCAAAGGAACGATATTACCTTTTCTTGAACTCATGGCGCCGTCTGGAAGTTCAACAAAGTCATATTGTAAATGATAGCAATCCTTGGCCTGCTGAAATCCCATTTTCTCTAGTGTTTTAAAAACTTGCTTAAAGTGATGGGCCTGTCTTTTATCAACAACGTAGATGTTTTTTTGAATTTGGTAATCTTCAAATTTTCTTCGAGCAAGTTCAATGTCTTTTGTCGCGTAAAGTCCTGTTCCGTCACTCTTAAGTAAAAGACAAAAACCTAGTTTTTCTTCACTTAAGTCAATCCCAATTGCACCTTGATCTTTAACAAAAAGTCCCTTTTCGTAATACTTTTTTATTAATTCAACACTACTTGCATCAACCTCTGATTCCCAGTACCACTTATCAAATTTGACCTCGGCCCATTGATAGATTTTGTTCATTAAATCAAGAGACCATTGCCTGGTCTCCTGCCAAAGTTGATAGTAGGGGCCACTGCCTTGATGAAGTTCTTGAAGGATGGTAGTTAACTCTTTTCTATTTTCTTCTTCTTTCTCACTTCCTTTTTGCTCTTCAAGGAGATTATTTCCCTTTGTGTACATGGCCCCAAGCCAGGCACCTTTGTTTTCAGAAGGAACTTCTTCTTTATTGTGTTTTTTCATATACCATAAACACTTGGCCACATGAGTTCCAACGTCACCGGGAAAGGTAGAACTAATGACCTCATGCCCAGTGTATTTTAGAAAGCGCACCAAAGCATCTCCAAGACAAAGGTTTCTCATATGTCCAACATGGAGCTCCTTATGAGTATTTGGCTGGGAGTACTCGATCATGGATTTGGGGGTATTTTCTGTGAGTCCTTTGGAAAAAAAAGCTCCTGTTATTATCTCGTTTAGAACTGTTTTTCCGATCTCATCTATTTTAAGTTTCATGTTTAAATAAGGGCCAGCTGCCTGAAAACTTTGAACAAAGTCTTGCTCTTGAAGTTTTGATGCGAGTTCATTGGCTATTTGAGCTGGTGATTTTTTCATTTGCTTGGCCAATAAGAAACAACCAAAAGCAAGATCTCCCATTTCTTTATTAGGTGGAGGACTTAAATTCTTATAAATAAGCTCTTTATCAAGAGAGGTTTTTTCACTCAAATAGGTTGCAATGTTTTCTCTAATTTGGTGGTGCAAAATAAAAGACACAAAAGCTCCAATATTAAATAAGGGGTCAACTTTAACCGATTAGTTATTAATCATAAAGGATAATGATGAAATTGCTAACAATCTTGTTAATGTTTTTCACCTTTTCAGCGCTTGCTCGAGAGTATGACGATGAGATGATTTCTTCAACTCTGATTGAAGGAGCTCACCTTTATTTTGACTGCCAGGCCCAGCACTGGGTTTGCTCCTCAGAGAGAAGTCTAGAACGTTGTGAGAGGATGAGAAGAGAAGCCCAGTATTTTGATGACAAATTATGGCCATGCGTAGCGTTCAAAAAATATGAAAATACAATAACTTGTCATCAAAAAATAAAGACGATATTAGAATCTCAAGTCCCTAAAGATTTCTGCTACAGGCGCTCGTTTAGGCATGATCTGACCAAACTATAGACAGGACTCTGTAGTTTTGCCCGGGAGCTTTGGATGGTGAGTTTTTCAGGGTAAATTAAGTCATGAAATTATTTTTTTATATTGCTATCCTGCTTCAAAACCTTTTCGCGTTTGAATTTGAAGCGATAAGAACACAAGAAATTTCCCCAAATAAGATTTACCCTAAGATGCAAGAAGAGCATTTTACTCATGGAATAAGTTTAAACTTACTTCACTTAAGAGGAAGTGGCTGGCTTTATGAGCAAATCGAAGAAGAAATATTAAATACGGCAAAGATATTGAAAAAATGTCAGATAAAAATTGAAGAAGTTCTACTAACGACAGTTGAGAGCTCTTTACTAGATGTTTCTTTAGTTGAAGATGACAATACAATTAAAGACTATACAAAAGATGTGAGGAACATACTTTTTCATACGCCCTATGTTGATACAACTTTTGATATTTATCTTGTTAGAGATATTAAGCAAGACAAGGGGAAACCTGGTGAGGATAGACCTGGGGCCGTGGCCTTTCCCGCGGAAGTTTTCCCTATCGTTAAAGGCGTTGCTTTTCTTGAGGCCAATGTTTCTCAAAAAGTTAAAAGTGTAAGTAGAAAGCATAAGTTTTCAGTTTTGGCCCATGAATTGGGCCATTTGCTTAAGCATATCGGTCATACTAAAAACAGGCGCACATTAATGGAGGAGCCAGTTTTTAAAAAACGTAATACGATTATTCCTTCGCAGATGTGTGACACTTTCAAAAGTTCTGATTTTATCAAAGAGTTATAGAGCGATACATAACGAGATGTGGGCCAACGGTTGGGATATCGAAAATCTCTCCAAAAGTCTGAAAGGAGAGTTTTTGATAAAACCCTTGGGCCGAGACTCTAGCGTTACACCAAATAAATTCAGCTCCTTTTTCCTTCATCATGGGAAGTGTTTGAATAATAATTTCTCGGCCTAATCCCTTTCCTTGCCAGTCTGGATGAGTGGCCATTCCCCTGAGTTGAAAACTATTTGTTTTTTTTAACGAAGGGTGCTCGGCTTGATAATAAGAAAGAATGCAGCGGATTTCATTTTGAATAAAAAGAGCAAAATGAAAAGTGTCCTTCAAATCATCACCTTGAAAATAACAAGTCTCTATAGGGTATCCCTGCCTAAGAACTAAGTGACGCAGTGGATACGTGAGCTCTGTTTTAATGTGTTCAACTTTCATACCATGGATATCCTTATAAGTTTTTCGAGAGCAATTCTTAAAAGTGTTTGAGTGAAAGCTTCCATTATAATATTAGGATAACTAGTTTCTGGCCCTTCCCAGTTGGCCTTCAGAAGAAATAGGCATTTCTTCTCATACTTAACAACTTCTATTGTTCCCTTAAGTCCTTTGAACATTCCCCAGTCAAATTCAAAAGGATAGAGCCCTGGGGTACTAATTCGAGGAATTTTAAATTTTAAAATCATTTTGTTCGGCAGCAATGGGTGATCGAAAACAAAGTGAAGTCTTTGGGTTTTGTCGTCGTACTGACTTAAAACTATAAAATCAATAAAATCTTTATAATTTTCGTAAAGAGGGATCTTTCTTAAGGCTTTGGAACATTTTTTAGGGTGTAATCCCGTGACATAAACACTCATTTTCTGTGTTTTTTTTTCTGAGTTGCTATCAACATCAGAATCGGAGATGACGACTTCACCTTGAATGTCCTTCAATTGCTCTGAAGACAATTGTAATCGAGTCGAATAGAATTTTTCGAGCTCAAGAGCAAATAAAGAAGTGTTTAACGCGAGTGCTAAAAAGAAAAAAACTTTCATTATCTTTAGTAAAGCATGACACTCCGTCTAACGCAAGACGACTTTTCAAGAGTTTAGCATAGAGTTTAAGTTATTATAAGAATGACATATTTGAGAAGTGAGGATAATGCATGGCTGCAAAACGCTCCGCTAAAGTGCAAGAAGCAGAAATTGAAAGCAAAGACCAGCGCTGGCACTGTCGAAACCGGGTTACTTTAGTTTTTGGTAGTAATGACATTGAGGATTTAGATACCTATGTCTATACGAAAGACTCTCTTGAATTTAAAACTGTTAAGTTTCACCAAGCTAAGTCTAAGGCCGTTGAAGAAATTTTAGATAACTGTATTGATGAGTTTTATCGAGGTCATGTTTCAAGAGTGGATGTAACTCTCTCTAAAGATGGAAAAACAGTTACTGTAAGAGATAATGGGATTGGATTTCCTCTGAATAAAGTCCCCGTTGTTTATACAGAGTTTAGAACAGGCTCAAAATTTAAAGATGAAGAAGTTGATAGTAAGGGGTATCTTCATAGAACTCTTGGGCAAAACGGACTTGGGGCAGCGGCCACTTGCTTAACTTCAGATCTTTTTAAAGCGACGGTACGTCACCACAACTCCCAAAAAGAGCAGACATTTGAATTTATCGATGGAGCGCTAAAAACAAAGAAAACAAAACCCAAGCCTTTTAAAGGGGAGGCAGGTGTTAAGATTGAACTTGTTTTGGCCAAAGAGGTTTACAAAAACAATGTGATTGACGAAGAGCTTCTTTGTAAAAGAATTATCGATCTTGCCTATAATAATCCAGGACTGACCTTTACTTTTAATGGTGAGAAATATTGTTACAAAAAAGGTCTTTTTGAGTTGGCACAAAGAATCGATCCTAGTAGTGCTCAACTCTTAGGAGACGAGTCAATTACCTATAAAGGAACAAATAAAAAAGGTAAGGCTTACAAAGGGAAAATAGATCTGATTGTGGCCTTAAATATTGATTTAAGAAGTGAAGAGAGAGAGAAGTTTATCTCTTTTGTGAATTCAACTCCAACCTATGATGGGGGGTTTCACCACGATAAGGTGAAAAGACTCTTTATTAACACTCTTAAAGAAAAGCTAGAAAGAGTGGCCAAAAAAGAGAAAATTTCCTTAGTTGATAATGATGTCTTAGCTGGAGTGAACTTTACTATTGGCGTAATTATGCCAAACCCACGTTTTGAATCTCAAACCAAAAGAAAGCTTGTAAGGGATGCTCATCTTGAAAAGGTGATCGAATCTTTTATGGAAAAGCATATGAAGAAATTCATCCGGCAAAATCAAGAGTATCTTGATCTCATTATTGATAGGGCCAAAAGTCGTGTGCGCTTCAGTGCTTTAAAGGATGCTCACAAGCAGGGGAAAAAACAGAAGAAGCAAAGAGTTGAAAAACTTTTAGATGCAAATGAGAGAAGGGATAGAAGTCAGTGTACTCTTTTTATTTGCGAAGGGGATTCGGCCATTGGTGGACTACGTTCGGCCAGAGACAAACTCATTCAAGGTGGAATTGCTCTTAAAGGAAAACCGATGAACGTTTCTCAGGCCAGCATTAAAGATGTTCTTGAGAATCAAGAATTTTCGGACATTATGTCTTCAATTGGCCTTGTTATTGGTCAACCTGCAGAAATAGAGAGTCTTCGTTACACTAAAATTGTTTTTCTCTCGGATTCTGATGTTGATGGTGGGCATATTAATACGTTACTTACCAACTTCTTTTTTACCTTTTGGCCAGAACTATTCAAGATGGGAGTTATTCAATTCGCTAAAGCTCCGCTTTTTGAAGTGATTACTAATAAAGGAACTATTTACTGTGAAACACCAGCAGATCTAGAAAGAACAAAAAAGAAGAAAGATATTACGATTAAAGAGATTCAAAGAAATAAGGGATTAGGAGAGATGTCGCCTGAAGCCTTTAAATATGTTTTAAGTAGAGGTGATTACACGAAGATTACAACAGAGCATTTGATTGAGTCTAAAAAAATGCTTGAAGTGTGTTTTGGACGTGATACCCAACTTAGAAAAGATCTTTTGATTGATGAAAATTATTCTGATCATAAAAAAGTGGCAAAGGGGAGAAGCCAGAGAGAGAAAGAATTAGAGGAGAGGGCCGCTGCAAAACTTGCCAACCTTCAGTCAATGAAAGGAGCTCTTGATGGTAGAGGTGCTGTCAAAAAAACAGCAAAGAAAGTAACAAAGAAAAAAGTCGCAAAAAAGAAAGCAACTAGAGGCAGAAAATAATGGAAGAAGTTTTTTATCATTCACTTGAAGCAGTTCCTTTAGAAGATATTGTTAAAGAAGAGTATCGAATTTATCAAATTTATACTCTTATGGATCGGGCCATACCCTATCTGCAAGATGGCCTTAAGCCTAGTCAAAGACGAATTCTCTACACTTTATGGAAAAATCAAAGTAAAGGGCTCATTAAGGTTAGCTCACTAACTGGTCTTGTCTTAACTCTTCATCCTCATGGACCTGCTTCTGTTGAATCTTCCGTCGTTAATTTGGCGCAAGACTATACCTTTAGCAATAACTATCCTCTTATCGATAAGAAAGGGTACTTCGGTGAGAGAATGGAAACATCTCCGGCAGCTGGAAGGTATATTGAATGCCGTTTAGGAAAAGTTGCGGAAGCTGTTTTATTTGATGACATGAACCAAGTTCAAATGGTGCCCAATTATGACGAGAAAGTCATGGAGCCAGTTCATTTGCTACCCAAACTTCCTATCATGCTTTTAAATGGGGCAGAGGGAATTGGAACAGGTTTCTCTTCAGTCATACCAAGCTTTCATCATTCTGAGATTATCAAATCAATGATAAGTTTCGTAGAAACAGGTAAAACAAAAAAATTAAAGCCTTGGGTGCGTTACTATAATAACTCTTTGACTGAAGTTGACGGGCATAAATTCACATTTAAAGGGTCAGTGGTTGAAGAAGGTGGAAAGTTTGTCATTAATGAGCTTCCGCGTGGCTTTGATGCTCAAAAAATTTATCGCTATCTAAATAAGTTAATAGATAAAGATATTATTAAAGATTATATTGATTCTTCTGTTGATAACCATATCAGTATTGAACTGATGTTTAAAAAGGGCAAGAAGCCTGATCTGCAGGAGCTTGACTCACAAATAAACTTAAAAAGTTCAATTACTCCAAATTATACGCTCATTTCTGATAGAGGGGTTATTATTCTTAATAAACCCGAAGAGATTATTGAACTTTTCACTCAACAGCGCTTGGACGTTGTAAAAAAACGCTATGAACTTTTAGTTGAAGACTATACAGAGAGAATTAACAAAAATAATGAAATCATCCGCTTTATCAAAGAGCGCCATTACGCTCAAGCAGAGAAGAAAGAAAATAGAAAAGCTTTTGTTGATTATTTAAAGTCGAAAAAATTTACTTATGCTGAGTATTTGTCAGATATGGCCATTTATAGAATGACTAAAGAAGAAGTCAGCAAAAGACAACTTCTGATTAAAGATGAATCTAAGCATTTGGCAGAATTCAAGAAAATTGCCAAATCACAGGCCTTGATTAAAAAGAAACTTATTGAAGAGCTTCAAGATCTGGATAAGAAATTAACTGATATCATGAAGGCCAAAGAAAAAGAGAAAGAAGAGACTTTCAAAAAAACTCAAGGCAAAACTTCTAAAAAAAGAAGAAGTCCTAAAGTTTAGTGGATGTGAGTGATTTTTCCATTTTCTTTGTGCACGCAACTTCCATCTGGGTAGAGCTCTGATTGAATCACAACGGGCTCTACAGGGCCAGTATCAGCTGGTAACTCATTTTGAGGTGGTAGGATTCCATTTGAATGAGAATTATTTGCTAAAAGTGGAATTGTCGAAGTTAGTCCATATAAACTCACAACATTGTCTGCATCATGCGAGTAAGGTGCTCTGTAAATAGTTGAACGAGTCACAGAAGGATACATAACAGTATTAATAAAAGGGTCATTAACATGGCCTAAACCTATAAAATGCCCCATTTCATGAATGACAACAGTTTGAAGGTCGTAGGTATTACTTACAAAAGTTGTTGAAAAATCATATCTCTCATCATTAAGAAGAATATCAGCATGGAAGATTTCAACATGCTCACTTGAAGTACCCAAATATTTTCTGTAACCAAAAATTTGAGTGATGGCCAAAGCTCCAGAAGGAAGGCCTGAGGGCCAAGAGTTAACACGATAAATCCCCATTTCTGAATCAAGATAGTCGCTAAGGCCAGCGTATGGTGATAGTGTAGAGCTTTGAGTTGTATCAAAAAAAGTAAACTGGTTAGTGATAGAGTCAGACCAACTTGTGGCCGCATCGATGAGATCATCTTTCTCTGTTGCTGTGAAATCATTGGAAAGTTTTAAAATAATAGGAAAAGAGGAGGTATTCCATCTTGAAGGAGATGCGGGATTGGCCGCAACAGTCTCTGATTTCTTTTCCGGTACACAACTTATTAACAGAGCTAATAAAAAAACTATCCTCATAAATATCCCCTCTAAGCTCCATCTCGGCAAAATTTTCCACGAATCTGAGAAAAATCGAGAGGTAGGAGAGAAAATAAAACCTGAGTAAAACAAATAGATGAGTCATTTTTGATTTCTTTTATAATAAGAGAGTGAGTTTAGATTTTTTCGTCTAACTTTTTGACAATCACTGTGAAAAAAATCGCGTAACTTTTAAACACCCTATGAAAAAGAGGTAAAGGCGATAGAGAAAATGACACAGTTATTTTATGATAGCCCAAACGAATGAAAACAAGAGAGTTTTAAAATGAAAGTATCAACAACGACATTTCTCATCTGCTTCTTAGCGGTTAATAGTTTGGCAGGTAGAGAAGGAAAAAAAGGATTATTCGGAAGAATATTTTCAAAAAAAGAAGAGAAAGTTCAAGAGAGCTCAACTTTGACTGTTATGCCAGATTTTAAACCAGGTAAAAGTGCAAACGTTGATATACAAAAATCTTTTGAGGCTTCAGGGGTTCAAGAAAGAGTAAGACAAAGAGTGATGGAGTTAACTCAGGAGCTAGAGAATTCTCAAAGAGCTGTTAGTGCTCCTTCAAAATCAAAAGAGAAGTGTAGCCTTAATGGTGTTGATTCTACTGTTTCTACGGCTTGGATAGAGGAAGTTAAAAATGTTGTTAAGAGGGAAGACACTGTTCCTAATATAGCGGCCGTATGCAATTTCTCTGATGAGTCGAAAGCTTTAGATGTAAGAAATATTGGAGCGTCTATTGATAGAAAAGCTAACTTTGATTCTGTTCAAGGGGATGTTGTTGATAGCGAAGGTAAAAAAGTTGCTCATACACAGAATATTATTGATAACGAGGAAGTATTTAAAAAAGCTCCTCAGAGTACTTCAGGTATAAATAATGTTGATCAAAATGTGATTGATTGCGAAGAGAAGTTTTTAACAACTTATAATGCTCAACGTGTTTATAGGGGAAATCAAATTATTTTCCGTATCAAAACTAAATATGTGACTGAAGAATATGATACTTATCAATACGAATACGCAATCGTCACTCCACAAGAAGGAAAAGATAAGGTTGTATTTAAAACAGAGACAGAAATGGATAAAGATAAAAGAATGTTTGAAGAAGGTAAAGGTGAGTTCGAGGGACTCACAGAATAAGGAGAAAATAAATGAAACTTTTAATGTTACTAACCCTGCTAAGTGCAACATTAATGGCCCAAGAATTTACTTTAGGTGGTTACGCTCAAAGAGTGGCCCAAGAAGTAGCCGATGTTGTCTTCTTTGGAGCTTATCCTGAGCATGACTCTTCTTACTATTATGTGCAAAAACGAAGAGAGTTCACAAAGAATTATAAGTTCAAAAGAGATGATATTGAAGGTGTTTCTTTAGGAGAAATGGATGTGAAAATCATGAAACGCTACCTTAGGAAATACAATAATTCTTACCAAGTAACGGAGGTAAATTTAGAGGGACTTGATTTAGGAAATAAAGATATTACAAATGACGGAAGTGTGCGCTCTTCTGTAACAGTTAGAAATAATGAAGGAGTTAATTTTTCAGATGATTTTTTAACTTGTAATTACAATATTGTTATTACTAACGATAAAGTAACTTCATTAGAGTTAAAAACTGATGCTGAAGACGAAATTTCACTTGGAACTTGTATCACTCAAATGAAAAACGCTATAGAAAAAGCTGTAATAAAAAGAGGACTGGCCGGTAGAAAAAAACCAGGACAGCTTCAAGAGATGGGACATTTTAATCCATTGAAGAAATCGGGCTCTTCTCCACGCTAAAAAAATAACTTTGCTAAAAAATGCCTCACCCGTTGAGGCATTTTTTTATTCTTCTAAAAATCTGATAATAGTGATGAGGTTGTGGCAAAGGATTTAGTGTTGTCCACTTGATAACAGGTGTGCACATTAAAGAAGAAGCGCTACAATCTTTTTTATAATGGCTGTGAAACATACTTTCATAGCGAGGAGAAGTGAGAGCGTGAAAGCGGTTATACTCATCTTCAAGACCAAGCATATGACCAATTTCATGTGAGATAGTTCTTAGGTAAAACCCACTCTCACTTCGGCGATCGAGATGGGCCATATAAAGATTCCAGCGGTAATTGTAGAGAACTGATTTTGCTTTCCTGCCTAAACCGACTTTAAAATGGGCTTTCTTCTTATCATCAGTTCGATAAAAATGAAACTGAACGCTTTTATCAGGAGAGTAGCGGCTCCAAAAAAGTGAAGCTTCTTCAAGGTAGTAGTCCAAAAGATTTTTATTCTTTAACATTAAATTCTTATCTCCCTTGTACTCCTCAGGGTAGTAGTCCTCAGAAATAGTAGAATTAAGGAGAGATTCATTTTTAAAAAAGACACCAATGCTAATAACTTTTCTCGCTCCCTCTAAGGAGATATCATAACGGTAAGGCAGTTTTAGAGGAGAGAGAAGTCCTCCGTAGTGCATAAGACCTCTGACTTGATAGGAGGTTTGAGACTCCTGTTTACAAGTATAGAAAAAATCTCGTTTTTGGTTTCTTTTAAAATGCTTACATTCAAGGTATTTTTGATGCTCTTTTAAATCACTTTCTCCAAGTGAGAGAACTTTTTTTCGGGAGAGTTTGGTCAGATCATTACAGTAGAGATAACTCTCCTCTATGTTGAGTGTTGTTTGCAAAAGAGAGTTCGTCTCAGAATAAGCAAGTAAGCTAAAAAGCAAAAAGAAAAATTTCATTCATCATCCTTGATAGCTCTATTTTAACTTTCTTTCTCTTCTCTGACGGCCAACACTTCTTAACAGGAGAGAAAGTGTCAACTTTATGAGCAGTAAACACTTTCAAGCTAAAAATGGAAAATAACTCATTGAAATTGGGATTGCTCTTTGGCACGAAGTTTGGATATTTGAATGTGGTTTGATCTTATTCAAGGAGATTTCTGTGAAACTCATACTTTTTTTATGCTCTCTTTCTCTGCTGGGCTTCACTGGAGAAGTTGTTAAGAAAAAAGGTAATAAGATTGTTTTTAGACTTGATAAAGACTCTCCAAGAGAGAAAGGCAGTACATACGTAGTTGAAAGAGATGGGTTTGAGATTGCTCAGGTAGAGCTTTTAAAAACAAAAGAAAACTTGGCAGTCGCAAGGGTGAGTTTTGGAGTTGCTGATGTTGGTGATATGGCCAAAACCAAAAAAGTGGAGGAAAAGGTAATAGTTGATGAAGCACAGACTAAACAATCGTCAGTCACAAAGGTCATAGAAAGAGAATTTCCTAAAGAAGTTGAAAAAACTCCTCAGACAGGTTTTGGTATCTCTCTTAGCGGTACAAATTTTAGAGAGGGGGATTTTGAGCTAGGAAAAGAGAGCTCTCTCTTTATTCGAGAAAACTCAATAAATATGGCCGGACTTAGATTATCTTATCGACCAGCAGAGGTTTTTGAGTTTGGTGTTGAAGGCAGTAGTGGTAAAGGAGAGTCTAAGTTTTGTTATCAAACAAGGTGTAATGATTTAGAGAGTACTTTTCTCTCAGCTGGGATAAATTTGAAATTCTTTCCAATAGAGAATTTTTATTTTGGTGTTTATGGTGGGATTGTGAAGTCAACTCATCAATTTAAATCATTAACAGAGCATGAATTTGAACTAGAAGGGGCCATGGCCAGTGCTTTCGCTGGAGCTCATTTCAATCTATCTCAGCACTTCTTTATTGACTTAGAAGCAAGATATCAAAGAATAAATTATTCTAATAACAAAGAAAATTTCTTTGAAAAAGAAAATGAAATCACTGGTAGTATTAAAACAAACGCTACGTCAGGAACTTTGAGTGTTGGAGCCTATTTCTAGTTAGATGCACTCGCATGATCTTTCAAAAACTGCTCAAGGCCTTTATCCGTTAAAGGGTGAGAATAGAGAGCCTTTAGAACCTTAAAGGGAACAGTCGCTACATCTGAACCAATTAAGGCCGCAGCTTTCATGTGGTCAGTATGTCTGATTGATGCTGTCAAGATTTTAGTAGAAAAGCCATAGTTATCATAAATTTCTCTAATTTCTTCAATCAGTTGCATTCCAGTTTGTCCAATATCATCTAACCTTCCAACAAAAGGAGAAATATAAGTTGCTCCTGCTTTGGCCGCAACGAGGGCCTGATTGGCAGAAAAACATAAAGTGACATTTGTTTTAATCTCATTATCACTAAAATACTTACAGGCCTTAATCCCATCGATTGTTAATGGCAGTTTAATGACAATATTAGGGTGAATTTCGGCCAGTTGGCTTCCTTCTTTGATCATCCCTTCTGAATCGGTAGCAATAACTTCGGCCGATATTGGCCCGTCCACAATAGAGGCGATTTCCTTAATGACATCTTCCTGAGAACGCCCACTCTTTGCAATAAGGCTTGGGTTTGTTGTGACTCCATCAATGATGCCCCAAGAGTAAGCTTCTTTGATTTCTTCGACCTCAGCTGTATCAATAAAAAATTCCATAGATGATTCCTTTGTGTTTTTTCCCCTAGAGCTTATAATGTCTATATGAACCTGTACAGAGTTGGATTTTTTCTCTTTTTGGCCCTGCGGTGCGTTTTTGCAACGTCGCTCTCTCCGGATTTACCCAAAAAAGGTGTTATCACACAAGATTACAGAGGTTTCATAGACCCTAATATCGATTATACGAATTTCACAGGAAGGGTAACGGATAAAGATAAAACCGGAAGAATCCTAAAAGTCAAAGTTCAAAATAATAACACCAAGTTTTTTAAAAACGGCGATTACCTCGAATTTGTGTTACCTAATACTGAAGATCAAGATGGAAAATGCCAAGGATATGTCAGAACGACTGAAGAGTTCTATTTCACGATGTATGTGCAAGATTTTAGTGGCTGTTATGGAAAAAATGGCACTGGGCTTTATTTTAGAAGAGGGACGATTTTAAAATTTCATTCAGAAACTTTGGCCAGGAGAGTGTTTGAAGCAAGTAAGGCGAGGGAGAGGCTTTTAGTACAAAAGGCAGATTTTCTTAAACAGCTTAATGAGATCAATCACTTTTTCTACTCTTATGATCAGGAAAGAATTAAAGTGACGGCCGAATTTGATAAGAGAATTAACGAAGTGAAAGAACTTAAATCGAAGGCCCTTAACCGTTTAGTTGATAAAAAGAAAGAAAACTTAGAGCTTCAAAGCGAGTTGATGCAAACTTTAAATAAACTTGATACGGAGTTGAAGCACTACCGAGTTGAAAGACAAGAGCTCTTCTTCGATCGTTGGGATAAAGATCATGATACGGGGCTTCCTTTTGGTCAGAGACCCATGGCCTTAAAACTTAAATAAAACCTAACATTTGATAGATTTACTTGCTAATACCTGAGCAAATCTTTAGCATTAAGAATAAATTTATTCTTAGGTTCAAGGAGGATGCCATGAGAATCTCAATATTGTTGAGTTTATTACTCATTTCCAGCTCTTTTGCTGGTTCGCTAGATTCTTTTAAAAAG
Source organism: Bacteriovoracia bacterium (assembly GCA_030431635.1). Taxonomy (GTDB): domain Bacteria; phylum Bdellovibrionota; class Bacteriovoracia; order Bacteriovoracales; family Bacteriovoracaceae; genus CALFYV01. The sequence goes on along the minus strand of JAUIIL010000009.1, from coordinate 148,410 downwards.
CGTTTTAAAATGGTGAGAAATGAAAGTGGGGAGTTAATCGCTGTCAAAGATCGCTTTCTCATTACTCAGTTCATGATTTCTCCTTACATTAAACACTTGATTAATTCACTCAGAAAAGAGAAAGAGCGTTTATCTAGTCGTACTTATTCTCTTCATTCTGGAAAAAATCTTACAAGAGAAGAGGAAATAGACGAGTTTGTTAAAAACCTTGAATTAAGTGAAGGAAACTTCTCGCTTTCTTCGGATTCAAACAATGAGAGGTTTGAAGAAGTAAAAGAAACAATTGCTAAGGCCTTAAAAAATATTGAACAGCTTGATATTGATGGTATCTTTGCAGATCTCAAGAAAGCTGAATTTTTCCAAACTTTTGAAAAAGAAATGAAAAAGGCGCTTCTTTATTTAAGTCTTAATACTGTGGCAGCACCTCAGGAAACAAAATATTTCTATCGCAAAAACACAGCCCATGAAGCCATTAAATTTGGACTAAAGTTTGCCAAAGATAGATTAAGTAGTGTCCCTCTTATTAACTTTGCTTCATACACAGTTGTTCATATTGGAGAGCTTTTAGTGAATCAAAGAACTTTCTCTCAAAATATGCTGATGTACTACCTTCAGAATTATTCAGAGCAAGAATTAGGTTTCACAAAAGAAGAAGCAGATAAAGTGATGTCCTCACTTTTTGAATCAAGAATTTCTTGGACAGGATGGAGTGAATCAGGTTACGCCAGTGAGAATTGGGATATCTTTGGTTGGGATAAGTTTTATCGCTTAGTAAGAGCATCTGATAGAGCGATGAAAGAGAGTTCTGATAGATACAGTGCTGGGATGAAAAAGATTAATTTCAGCTTCGCTAGTGTCACAGAAAATGATGAAGCGAAAATTGTAAACCTCCTTTGTCCTGCCCACATGTTTACCAAGCGTCCAGCTACGGCCATCTATATGAATAAACCACAGAAAATTCTGATTGAAAGAAGATTGCTAGGTCTTGCTAATGCAGCTGTGAATTTTCTCCCTATTCCTGGCTTCTTGAAAAGCCTGACTGAAAGTGTCCTTAATTCTTTTTATGTGAATCAGGCAAGTACTGAAGGAGCTATGGCTGCCTATTTTGAAACTAAAGAAGATTTTAAAAAGGCCCAGATTATTTATCAACAGAGTATGAACCCATTTATTCTAATACCTAACTAAAAAGCTTTTTGCTTAAGTCCTTCCTCTTAAATTCCGCTAAGGTACTGAGAGGAAGGCTTATGAATCGTATATTTCTTTTAATTCTTTTGTTTCAGTTTACTCTTTCAGGCTTCGCCCAAGAAGGAGCTGGTATTGCTATTGATGCTGCTAGTAAAGCTTATGTACAAAAGCTCAAGAGTCAACGTCTTGAACTTGAAAGAAGGATTGCTGAAGAGACAGAGTTTTTAAATTCTCAAGAAGAGCTAAAAAAAGTTCAAGACAAGCTTGATGCTGTGGCGGTTAAAAAGCCCCAAGAAGCTTTGCGAGACTTTCAAGGGAAGTTTGAAGTCCTTCAGGTCCAGGGATCTTTTTTTCCAGGTGAGGGCAATCAAGAAGAGAATGAAAGAGGACAAGATATTCGAGATCTCTATGATGAAATGAGATACTACATCGCTAATTATAAAAAAGTAGTAGAAGATGGTGTCGATGCCCAAGGTAATCCAGTTTATAAGAAAGTCACAGGGCCTAAGGGAGAAACAGAAGCCCGGATAGAAATTAATGATGAAGAAGAAAGAGTTCTTGGGAGAGTGGCCTCTTTATCAATGCAACTAGGAACTCACTTAAAACTTAGAAACGGACAATGTAATGAGACAAATGGAATTGATTCAAGGCAAGCACTTATTGATCTCAGTTATAACCAACTTGAAAAAGATGTTCCCCTACCAATGTGCTCTCTTAAGGGGGAGAATAGTGGAGAGATTCTTAGTCCACAAACAACTGAGATGCTTCTTAAAATTAATGAAATAGCTCAAACACAAGACTCTTATTTTCTCAAAGAAAAAAATGAGTTTCCTTATTATCCTCTAGACTCAAAAGAAGAATCAAAATTAACAAAAAGTAATAACGCTTATGATAGGTATAAAGAGAGGATTCAAGAAGCTCATAGGAGACTCTCAGCGACCGCAGCTGATGATATTCAAGAGCAAAAACTCGCTTATGAGTTAGAAAAACTAGGTATGTATGAGAGAATTCAAAAAGAAATGTTTTTTAAAACCCAAGAAGAGACAATTAAAGGGTTTATGACAAACGCTCTTTTATTTCAGGATAAAAAATTTCCAGAAAAAGATTCAAAGAGATATAGAGAGCTTGTTAATCAAGTTCAAGATCTTTTTTGTCCAGAGATTAAAAAATCAGGAAAAACCAATGTTTCGATGATCGCTAAGGCCTGGGGGCTTGATGGGATTAATACGATCGGCCCTGATTATGCTTCTAACCAGCAAAATTTTGATTATGCTCGCGAGCGTTGCCGTTCACAAATGAAAGAAGCTGCTCAAAGGGCTATTTCTTATGTCCAAAAAGAGTATGGAGAAGAAGGCATTAAAACAAATGCACAACTAAAAGAAAAATTCAATCAAATAGGGCGTGAGATAAAACCGAGTGTAGAAAAATTTAATAAAGAGCATGATTTAAAAGCCTTTGTAAATCTTGAATACAAGACAGGCAAAAAAGTGAAGAAAAGAGTTTATGATAGACAGCAAGGATCTTATCACGAATTTGACGTTGCTGAGAAAGAGTATCATATCTCTCCAGATGTGACTGGTAATGAGAAGGCCTACCAGGACATGAAAGAGATTAGTGAGTCTTTTTATTCTGAAGCTCTTGATTCTCCAGAGGGACGTTTGATGACTTCTACTCATCTGGGAATTTCACCTTTTAATAATATTAAAACAGGCTATGAACCACCTAAAAATGCATACCTTAAAACTCCTCAAGAAATAGAGGATGAGAAGAAGATCCCTGAGGCCATTAAAGAGATCCAAAAAGATATGATTAATGGTGCAAGGGTCGCGGCCCTTGATTTTTATAAGCTCTATGATAAGGCCATGGCCGCAGATTGGATGAATCAACCAAATTCGACACTCATGCTCGACCACTTAAGAAAGAGAAACTTGGAAGACTTTAAACTAGCCGTAGATATGGATCCAGAGAGTTTTATGAAGGTTATGAGTAGCGATCCTCGCTATAACCGCTTTATGTGTACAATTTTAAATGAAATGGAGCAAAAAACGGATTCAGATGAAGCGAAGAGAAAAGCTCTACATAAGATAACCATGGTAGGTGGCCTGGCTTCTATGGCAACTTACTTTACTGGACGTGGTCTTATCTGGAAAGGAGTTAAGGTAGCAGGGGGGCAGTTGGCCAAAGCTGGAATTGCAAGTGGTTTTGTTGTTGCTCCTATTGGGCTAGAGGCCGGAAAATTATCAGCTAGAAGGTATTCAGAACTTCAAAAACAAAAAACGGCGATGCTCTCATCTTACTTAAGTGGAAAATCTCATAAGAGTTTTATTGATTTTTATAAACTTGATCAAGAAACAAAAAAAGCTCTTAAAGAGATGAAATGGGAAGCTCGTCTTGCTGCACTAGAAGTGCTCCCTGCTTTAGATATTGGAGAATTCGTCTCTCTTGTTAAGGGGGCCCACAAAGCCGGACGCTACTTAAGTAAAATTGATGATTTTAAAAAGTTTATTACAGGACTTAGTGATACTGCTGATAATGACGTCATTAAGGCCATGAATAAAATCCTTAAAAGTTCATCCACTTCTCAAAAACTCTCTCAAGAATCAATATCTTCTTTAAAGGTTTATTTGGCCATCCTAGAGAAAAGTCATGCTAAAGACGTCCAAAAGTTTTTAAAATCCTTAGATAAGGAGAAATACTTAGAGCAGTTTGCTGATTACTTCTCTCACTCTTGTATGGCGAAGCTTGCTTATTCAGATGATTGTATGGACTTTTTTAGAAAATTTATTGGCTCCATTGGAAGTGATGGTCTCATCGGAAAAGCTTTCAAAAAAGAAATGGATGTCATTATCGCTCGTGGTGGGATTCCAGGCGAAATCGTGACTCATTTCCAAGGTAAAGAGTATGTGGCGAGAGTTTTAAAGAAGGTTGATGATGGCCTAAAATCAAGTAATTCAGTAAACAGAAGAGCTTATACTGAAATTCAAGAAGCACTAGAATTAGCGCAGAAAACCGAAGGCCCTGAGCTTCATGACAAGATGGTTGATATAACGGGAATGTTTTTACGTCTTAGTGAGCGTTTTCCCAAAAAATTTCCTTTGGCCCAAGTTTCAACTAATTTAAGACGAATTCTTAGAGATGAAAAAGAAATCGATAAAGTTGCTGATTCAATGGTTGCTTGTTTAAAATCAAATGACCCTGCTGGTTGTTTTGAGAACTCAAGAAGGCTTGCTTCTCTTAAAGGGTTTGGAGGTAGTGAGGGAGATGATGCCTTTAGCGCACTTGCAAAAAAACTTGATATGACTCCAGATGAGTTAACAGTGGCCAGAGTAGAAGTTTCAACTGACCCTAAATTTAGCAATATTTTCAAGCAAATGGAGCAAGTCGAGGGGATGACTGATGCAGAAAAACTAGAAGCCGAGTCTATTCTCACTGATTTAGTGGTTATTTATAAGAAAAACCAAAAGCTCAACAATGATGAGATTCTTGCTAAGCTTGATGTCGATCTTAAGAGTTGTGGTCTGCCTTAATTTTTTCTCTTGCGTAGTATAATAGAAGAACGCTGATTTGAATTGTGAAAAAACTTGCAAGAAAGATAGCTCCCCCCTCACTAAAACCATAAGAGTGAAGACCGGTGGCTAGGATATAATTCACTCCAAACCAGGCCATCATGACACTTAAAAAAGCTGCTGCAACGAGAGGAATAAAATTTCTATCAGTAACCCACTTGCTGTATTTCCCATGTAAAATGGCCATATAAAAAAGCAGAACAATCAAAGACCATGTCTCTTTTGGGTCCCATCCCCAAAAGCGTCCCCAAGAGTAATCGGCCCACACTCCACCTAGGATTATGCCTGCGCTAAGTAGGGCGACTCCATATTTCAGACAAGAGTAAATAAGTGAGGTGTAATAGCGTCTATCTTTGGCCTCTAATTTTTTGCGCAGAGATTTAATAAGAACAATGTTAGCGAGCATCCAACTCAAAGCAAGTGCTGCGTAAGAGAGAATGATTGTGGTCACGTGAGTTGAGAGCCAAAAGTTATCTCTTAAGACGGGAACAAGGTTTTGAATACTCGGGTCGAGCATATTATTAGCAAATTTCATCATTAAGAGGCACAGAAGATTGTAGCTGAGTCCTCCAAAGAGAAAAACCTTATCTTTTTTATAGGAATAAATAATAATGGCCAAGCTTAAAGCTCCGAAGCCAGAGAACATAACAGTTTCATACATATTAGTAATAGGGGCCCTACCTGAAATGAATATTCTCATTACCATGGCAATAAGTTCAATGGTGAGAGTTGAAGCTGTAAAAAAAAGGCCAACAGTAGAGGACTTTTTAAGAGTGAGAAAAATAAGAGCTAAAAGAACACTTATCATGGCCCAGGAGAAGAGTTTGAGTTTTGAGTAAGTTAACTCAAGCAGATAAGAATCTCCCTTGAGCTCGATATAGTTTTTTTTGGCCGTTTTAAAAACTTGCAGAAATGCTTCTTTTCCCTGAAGAGCAGTAGATTGAACTTTATCTTGAGTGAGAAATTCTGGTAGTGATAACCAATGAACCTCATTTTGATTTATTGAGGGAGAACTCCACAGCGATCCGTTAAGCGTTTGTTCATAATAGCTAAGTCTAGTTAAAACCTTATTTAGTTCTTTTTTGTAAGCATCATTTTGCTTTTGTTGCATATATTCAGATCGCAGAAGATCTTTTTGCTCCATGAGTTTTTGAGCTGGCAGAGAGCTCTCTTCTTGTGAAATATTAAGAATCTCTTTAACCTTTGAATGATCAATCCTTATAGGGATATCAAGATCGTTTTTAAGCCCCATAGATTGAACAGAAAGCAAGCAAAAGGCTTCAACAGCACTTAAATTTTGAATTTGCGACTTTCCAGTGATGAACTTTATTGTCTCATCGGCCAAAACATAAAGGGGTTTAACTCTTCCTCCTGCTTGAGTTGGTAGATCTTCCATTGAGTTGTCACAGAAATAAAGATCGACACTCAAGCTCGTCTTAGGTAGTAGCAGTATGAGTAACAGGATTATTTTGTTCATGTATTTCCTTTCTTTTCTCTTTCAAACGCTTTCTTCTTGAAAAACCAAAATGCCAAATGGTTCCAAAGACAAGTAAAAGTGACCCCAGGTATTTCCATGGTCTTCCTGGATCAAAATTGACACTAAAAACAGAGCCATATCCCCCTTCTTGTGATTCAAAATAAGAAGCTTGGTAGAAAGTAAAATTCTTATATTTAAGAGGGTGATTCATATAGACATGATGATCGTTGACTTTTTTCCCATCAAAAAGGCCAATGAAGCTCTCATAACTTGCAGCAGACTGAGTTCCAGGGTCAGTTTTCATGACAAAACGATTGAGAGTTATTTCATAGGGAAGTAAAATTTCCTTCTTTTTAAGTTCAAAGGTGATTTTTTCTCCATTGAGTATCATTTGCATCGGTCCATCTGATTGGCGAATCCAATAGTTTTGGCCGTCAACACTGATTTCAATGGCCTTATCATTGCCAATAATAATCTGACCATTATCTTGTGTTGGTTTGACATACTCAGGTGATTGAACTGGGTAGCGGTTTTTGTGGTAAGAGGTGAGTCTTAAGTTAAAACTCATCCAAGGCAGTTCAGCAATAGGCCCATTTTGTTCATAATCATGGCCCACCCATTTTTCTTCTGACTCGTCATAGAAGGCAAGTTTCTGTCCAAAAAGAAAGAGATGAGGCTTCTCTTTAAAAAATTTAAGAGAAAAAATACGAAAAGCAGAATCGTTAAGAAGGGCCAAATCCGCTTTCATTGGGATTGGAGATAACTCTGGAAAGAAATGATAGTCTTGTCCCATCTCTTTTAAGAGAACATGTCTCTCTCCTTTAGGAGTCTTTCTCACAGGCAGCCCTCTGCTTTCAGGGGTAAAGCAGCTCTCTTTTTCAGAGTCCCAGATGACAAGCTCTGAAACATTATTGAGAATAAAGCACGGGTAAAGCTGCTCTGGCATATAGTGAAGATTAAGTAATCCCATTTTGGTGCTTGATTGATAGTCAGAAAGTGGGTTCATACTAAGAATAACGTTTTCTGAAAAACGATCGTTATAAATTTGGTACTGGGCCGAGCTTTTGTTCACAAAATTCTCAGGGGATTTTCTCCACATAAGGCTATTTTGGGCAAATGGAAGAAATCTTAACATCCGGATTTGAGGAAGGTTCTGAAAATGCTGGTTCTCATTGAGAGTATAATTAAGGTGGGTCTCTCCTGCGTAAAAAGGCATCGGACTTGTAACCTTAACTCCCTTCTCTTCAAGTTTTATTTCAAATTCATCTTCATTAAGAACAATTTTTCTTTGGGCCAGGTTGGGTGGAAGAGTTAGGTTTCCATCAATTCCTGATTTATAGGTAATAAAACTTCCCAAAAACAAGAGCAAAAGACCCAGGTGTAGAACGTAAAAACCGTAGAGATGCTTTTTCATGGGGAGTCTGAGCAGAGTGGCGCAAAAAATACTCAAAAACATGGAAAATTGAAGGAGAAAAAAAGGTAGTGACTTATAGACAAGCCTATTGGCGTACTCTGCTCCGTGATAGCTCTCCATGAAAGTTCCATAAATCAAGGCGAGCGCAAAAAGAACAATAATAACAACTGCGAATTGAACAGAACCTAGGGTTTTTTCGGCTTTTTTCAACATCTTTAACATAGAGGATTCCTACTTTACTCGCTAAAAATGAAAACGACAATTTTATGTCTTTTGGGATAATCAAATAAATTTTGCAATAAGCCATAGAAATGAAAAGAGGATAACCTGATGAAGAAGATAGACTTTAAGAGAGTGTTTACCAAGATACTCAAGGAGAGAGAAAAGCTTATTGGGATTGAGTTTAATCTTTAAAATAAGCTTGGCCATTTGCTGCCCCAAAAGAGTAACCCATAGCCAAGGATAGAGCGGGATATAGTCCATAGAAGTAATTTCTGGCATAAGTGAGAGTTTTTCTAAGCTCAAATCAAAAAAAAGATAGCTTGTGGGAAAAAGAGAAATGATACCCCAAGAGAGAATCGGTTTTTCTAAAAACCAAGGGCCTAGAAGCGAAATAACAGCAATACAGTGAAGTGTACCAAAATAAATCCAATTTTTTGGAAATAAAAAATAGGTTCCAAGAGAAATAAGAAGAGCAAAAAAGGCCATTTGGCGAACTCTTTTGAAGATTTTTTTCCATTCAAGCGGGGTTGAATAACTAATTTTTTGAGAAACACCAACACAAAACAGGAAAAGGAAGACGATGAGGCGAGGAAAATAATGCCAAAAAGTCGATCTCATATCAAAGTCATGGAGTTTGAGTACATCAAGATCGTAGCAAAAATGGAAAATAACCATCAGCACGACGGCAAAACCTCTGATGAGATCCAGAATATAATAGCGTTGATTCATAAACTCTCTTTTTGACAGTTTAGGTGAAAAAGATTTAATTTCTCTTCACATAATAGAAGTTAGTAAGGAAGAAACATGACGTCTAGGGAAATTCTCTCTGAGAGGGCGCGAAACTTAGTTTTCAAGGCAAAACACCAACTCCCTTCAACTTTCAACAGCGAAGAGTTCATCTGTCTTAAATGGCCGTTTTCGACGCTTGAGCTCTATTTCTCAATATCAAACGAAGGAATTTTAAATCATCTTTACTATAATGAGCATAATGATTTGGCCCTTAAGGCCTTTATGGAGTGCACGTGCGAGCTTTCAGTAGGGCAAGATTACCAGAAGCTTTCAGAGCTATCGGCCAGAGAGATGGACTATTTTTTAAGAGATGAGAAATCAACTCCAGCTTTTGAACCAGGAACATTTGAAGTGTGGTGCAAATATCTTAAGAAAGTGAAGAGGGAAATCGATAAGGTCTTATTGAAAAAATCATCAAGTTCTGGCTATACTTATAGTCAACAACAGTATGGAGCCTTTAGGGACTTAAGCGATGAGCTTAAACAAAGTGAAGTTTTAAAGGCCATTGAGTTTTATTGCAAACATTTCTTTGAAATAGGCAGCAGACCACTCATTTCATTGATTGATGTAGAAGATCTCGTTGTTGTTGTGGAAATACAGAATTTTCATGATACTGAGCATATCTTAGAAAATTTAAGAGAGTATCTTAATGATGTGTTTGATGAAGAAGAATTTAATACAATAGCTGAATATTAAAGGATGGTAAAAAAATGAGAACAGTACTTTTAGTGGCCCTAATGATGTCGTTGAGCGCTTTAGCAGCTGGTGATAAGAGCAAAGGAGCCGTCCTGTTTAAGAAATGCATTTCATGTCATGGGAAAGATGGGATGGGGAAAAAATCTCAGAATGCTCCGATGATTGCTGGACAGTATGATTGGTATATCGTCTCTCAGGTGAAGGCCATTCAAGGTAAAGAGCGATGGAATGAGAATTCAAAGAAGATGTATCCGTTTGTGAAAAAGCTTGAAGAGACCGAAATTCAGGATCTCGCAGCTTACATAAGTTCAATGAAACTAAAAAAATAGTTTGCTTTATAGTGAATCCTCTAGCTAGAATAACTCTATTGGGAGAGCAAATAACTCTATGACTAGTTCTTTAACATTCAAACAATCACAATCTGAGCAAGAAATTCTGGATGTCTACAACTTCAATATGGAGATTTTCACTGAATCAACTGATTTTGGCTGGAGTTTGGATGATATAAAATCTGAGATTGAAAATAATTGGCAACTTTATTCAGCGGCTCAGGCAGAAGATATTATCGTCGCGGCCCTGTTTATGAAAATTGATAAGGGAGTGCTCTACACAAAGAATACGCCCATTCGCTTAGACTACCAAGGTAATGGCTACTCCCATGAAATTAAAGAGTTTTATGAAGATGTGGCGAAGAAGAATAAGGTCAAAACGATTGTGAATATTTGCCCTGCTGATAGTTTTAGAATGATTTCTTTGAACGAAAGACATGGCTATTCTAAGACAGGAAAGACCTATGGAGAAAATAATTTTTTGGAAGAATGGGAAAAAAAGATTTCAAAATAAAAAAAAGTATGCATAAAATTTAAGAAAAATGGATTTTTTTTCGAAGATAGAACAAAGGAATTGAATTAACAAAGGTCATTAACAATAAAACGGAGGAGTTATGGCTGCAAAGAAAAAAGCAACGAAGAAGAAAGCTACTAAGAAAGTAGCAAAGAAAGCGACTAAAAAAGCCGCTAAGAAGAAAGCTACGAAAAAAGTAGCAAAAAAAGCTACGAAGAAGAAAGCTACTAAAAAAGTAGCGAAAAAAGCGACTAAGAAAGTAGCAAAGAAAGCTACGAAGAAAAAAGCTACCAAAAAAGTAGCGAAGAAAGCTACTAAGAAGAAAGCAAAGACTAAAAGAAAGCCAAATGCAGCTTTTATGAAAGCTTTAACTCCTTCTAAGGCCCTTTCAGAAGTTGTTGGTTCTAAACCACTTCCAAGAACTCAAGTTGTGAAAAAGCTTTGGGAGTACATTAAGAAGAACAATCTTCAAGACAGCAAAAATAGAAGAAATATTAATGCTGACGCGAAGTTAAAGCCAATTTTTAATGGAAAATCTCAAGTTTCAATGTTTGAGATGACTAAGTACGTTTCTAAGCACTTAAGCTAGAAAATAACGGAAAAGCCTCTCTAAAAGAGAGGCTTTTTTATTTCTATGAGTTATTCGATTACTCTTCTTGAAAACAAACTATTAGAGTCTATTTTTACTCTAAATCTTAAGGTTTACACAGGCACAGACAGTGTTTCAAAAAATACCGTTGAAGAAGTGATAGAGCTTCTTCAAGTAATGCCAGGCATAGAGCTTATCGTTTGCTCAGACCATATTGGTGACAAAGAAGTCGGTAAAGAGCTTTTTAATTATATCAAAGAGCAATCTCTTAATATTCCGGTTGTCATTATGGGATCTCCTAAAAGATATGATAAAGCTGGTGATTTTGACAGTATGGGAACCCTTATCCCTATTTCTTCAGATATTAAAACCTTTGTGAGGGCCTGTGCGAGACATTTAGGCATAACCTCTAAAGATATGGCGTCTAAGATTGTTCCAGAATATATGCCAATTCAACTGCATTATTTTGGCTATATGAGAAAAATGCCATGTGATATTTTTCAAAAAGAAACTCAGTCAGAAAATCCTTTTTCTTTTTTTCTTAAGAAGCACTCTTTTTTAGAAAAAGAGGCCTACTCTCAGTTAGAAAATGAAGGCATTAAAAACCTCTATATTGAGGCCACTCAAAGAATTCATTTTGTGAATAGTTATACTGCTCAAGTGATTGGTCTTGCTGTTGAATCAGCATTGAAAGAGGGGCGTGACGATATAATGGAGTCGGCTTTCACTCTTATTTACGAACAGCTGCGTGATATAGGAGTAGGCGAAGATGTGATGGAGCTTGCAGATTTGGCCACTGAAGCCGTTATAAAGAACGTGGCCAGACAGAAAGAGTTCCGAGGGTTTCTTTCAAGGCTTCTTTCTAATACAAATAGTTATATGTATCAGCATATGCAAGTTATAGCTTATCTCACATTTCATATCGTTGATAAAATTGATTGGGGAAAAAGTGAACATCAAGAGAAGCTCGCTTATGCTTCCATATTTCACGATGTGGCCTTAGGAAGTGATGATCTTGTTAAAATCCACTCCACTCATGAGCTTGAGAAAGCAGAGATTTCAGATAAAATGCGCGAAGTTGTGAAAAACCATGCGGCTTTGGGAGCGCAGATTATCAGACGAATACCAAATGCTCCTTATGAAGCCGATGCTATTATTATGCAGCATCACGGTAGTAAAACAGGGGTTGGTTTTCCTGATAAAGCGGCCAATGACTTAAGTCGATTGAGTGCTTTATTTTTTATTTCTCATGAATACGCAGACAATCTTTTAAAAGATGATGATGATGAGACAAAATTAGACCATAAAAACCTTATTTTTAAGCTTCATGAGTCTTATCCAAGCAGTTCCTATCAAAATATTATTAAGACGCTAGCATGGCTTCTTGTAGAAAAAGAAGACGGTATTTAGATTTTAATGGCCCTTTCGTGTTCTTGCTGAAGGAATTGGCTGACAAAGCCCTCTTTTTTATTCATTTGATAAAAAGAACGGCAGTTAAGCGTTGGATTCCCTCTAGGAAATGACCCTTCACCTTTAATGTATTGATTGCAGGTCTTGGCGTAATAGTCAAAATACTCAGGAAAATGTTGAGCGATATGAGAACTTACGACTTTTTTGAGTTTTCGATCAAAAGTAGCAAAAAGAGAATCAGGCAGAGGATCGAGTTTTTTTACTGCTCTCAAGAGCCTGAGTCTTCTATCAAAGTTTGCGCTGACTTGATTGAGTCTTGCCCAGGCGAGATTAAAGATATCCCCAGGAGAGGGAACATCAAGAAGGTAGAGAAAGAGGTAGAGATCCTCCTTTTCTTCAGAGAGAGATTTTTTACTTCTAAGTAGATGATAGGCCAGATCTCTTTGAGACTTATTTTTACTCATAATATCTTCTTCATACCCTTTTTGAAGTTGTTTCCAGCAGTCTGGGTGCATAAGTTTATCAATAAAATGGGCCATTTTTTTAGGATCCGCCCCTTCTTTGTCAGCATAGTAGGTGAGTTCACTCGAGAGAAGAGATTTTAATTGAGGGTCTTGGCAATAAAATTCAGAAAGACCATGCTCTAGAGCAGGAGCATAGAACTCGAGTAGTCCTGAATCAAGAACTTCTATTTTTTCAATAGGAGAGCTTAAACGGGATGGAGCGAATGGGGTTTTTTGAAGTTCTCCCAATAAAAGATTACCAAGCTTATGGCCGAGCTCAGGCCCTTGAGAACTTGCTCTCCAAAAAGAGGAAACTTGGAAAAAACATTTCTTATTATCATTGTTATTAAAACAATTTTTAAGAAAAGCAAGACCGATATCGTTCCTATCGTTTGTGAAAAATTCTTGATTCTTCAAGGTTGGCCAACCATAGAGATTCTCAATAAGAAGGAAAGAGTCCTCTGTAATAAGTTTTTTCTCTTTAATCTTTTGAGCAAGGCCTTGGGCCATACTTGTAACCATTTGCTGCCAAATCTCGTTTCGATGAGCAGGCTTAATATCCTTAGCATGAGTAAAGAATTCCTCATAGGCCTGTTGCTTTTCTAGAACAGCGAGGTCTTTCATATTATAAAATAGCTTTTCTTGACCTGGATTTTGAGCCCAGGCAAAACAGAAACAAAAAAGAATAAGAAGGAGTAGGCTCTTCATATAATTGAGATTATCTCTGAGCATGGACAAAGCGTCAAATCCCTTCATTTATTTTGCTAAATTCCCCAAAATGCATAGAATATGGGGGATTTTAGAACCGTAACAAAAAAGGACCTCCATTGGAGACATATTCATCTTTGGCCAATCTTCCAGAAATAATTAACATAGATTTTAAAGAAGGCGCCTTTTCGGATTGGAGCATAGAGCTTGAAGACTTTTATGCTGAAGAAGTGGCTTCTTTACTCGATAGTTCTCAGAGTATTAAAAGCGAAATACTTCTTTGTCAGAAAGTGAGTGAACTAGAGCCTTATAAAGTTCTAGTTGATTTAAAGGGAACATCTTTTTTGCTGGGAGTTTATCCAGAAAGGAGAAAACTCTATCTTGCTGGACCTAGGCTTTCTAACGAGCTTTTTCTTATTAAGTGCTACGAACTTTATTCTCATTATCAACTGACTGAGAAACAAAGAGAATCTTTAGAGGCCTTAAAGAATCATTGTGAGCAAATTGGACAAATCAAACAGGAAAAAAGCTTAACTGAAGTTCAAAGAAGGAGTTACTTTTACGATCTCCCTCAAATATGGAGTAAAAACTTTGAAGATATCAACTCAAGGGCCCAAAAAATAGGCGAAGAGTTACTAGGACAGTTAAGAGGTTATAGGCCTTCATTATTTGAGCGTTTCTCAGATTATGCACTTGGACTGTGTGCTCATTACGCTCTCATTAGAGTGCATCTTTTAAAATTTTTAGCACTTCTACCATGTCTTGAGCATGACAAACAAGGCCACGAAGTGAAAAGAAACTTCTTAGAATCAATTCGACGTTTGATCGATGACTCTCAACTGGCCAAGCAAAATAAAAGACGTGACCAATTTAGGGCCTTAGATGACTCACTCATTCTTTTATTTCGCTTTCTTTTTCTCACCTCTCAATTTATTCCTTCGCTTTTTTTAGCACGAGTCATTCGTTACTTTGTTCGTTTACAAGCAAAAAGATTTATTGCTGGAGAGAGTATTGAAAATATTTCTGGCGCTATTAAAGAGCTTTCAAAAAGCCATAGAGACGTTACTCTCGATCAACTTGGAGAGCTTGTTGTTAGTGAGGCAGAAGCAATTCACTATCTTGAAAAAGTAAAACAAATTATTAAAGGCTTTGATAAGTATTATTCAAAAGGAGAAAAAAACGCCTCTGGAATTTATCGCGCGCACGTTTCGATAAAGGTTTCAGCGCTTTCTCATGATTTTCGCCCTTATGCTTTTGACTACACTTACTCTTTAGTGGCCCCTAAGCTTAAAGAAATACTTCTATTGGCCAAGGAGCATCAGGTTTTTGTTAATATCGATGCTGAACATTATCACTTCCGGGATGTTGTTTTTAAAATTTATAAAAAAGTTTTACTTGAAACGAAAGAACTCCATGATTTTGATCAAACAGGGATAGTTATTCAGGCTTACTTAAAAGATGGTTACACTCACTTTCAGGATGTGCTTGATTTGGCCAAAGAAAGGACCCTTAATATGCCCATACGTCTAGTAAAAGGGGCTTACTGGGATGCTGAAACGATTGAGGCCCAAGCACATAACTTCATCGCCCCTCAATTTCTTAACAAGGAAGAAAGCGACATACACTTTAGGCAACTTGTTTTTAAAACCCTTGAAAATCATCAATTTTTAACTCTTTGTTTGGCCTCTCATAATTACTCTGATCATTGTTGGGCAAAATCGTTAAGAGAATTACGCTTTAATCAAGCCAGAGAAATTGAACATCAATGCTTACACATGACCTATGAAGCTCTTTCAGTTGGGATGGGCAAACAAGGGTGGTGTGTGAGAAACTACATCCCTATTGGAGACCTTATTGTTGGGATGGCCTATCTGGTTAGAAGGATCATGGAAAACTCCTCTCAGGTAGGTGTTCTTACTATTATGAGATCTCATAAGAAAGATGCTGTTTTTTATCAACCGAGTGAAATTTTATTTCAAAAAGTGAAAAGAGATGAAATTGTTTGGGATACGGATGTTATTTTAAATGATTCAAGTTTTTTTAATAATTCCCCAGCTAGACTCTATCTCAAAGAGGATAGGGATATTGTTTTGGGTACACTCACTCAGTTGAAAGAAAAATTCCCATTGGACTATTCTTTGAATCAGGATTGTAAAATGATTTTCTCTCCCTCCCAAGAAAATCTTCTTGTAGGAAAAATAAACTTTGTGAATCAACAAGAGAGCGAAGTCTTGATTGAAAGACTTTTTCACAGTAAAAGCAAATGGTGGTCTGGAGATAATTCCATTCTAAGATACTCTATTCTTTTTAAAGTTGCCCAATATATGAGACTTCATAGGGCCTATCTGAGTGCAGTGATATGTTATGAAGCGGGAAAGACCATCGAAGAGGCCTTGGCCGATGTTGATGAGGCCGTTGATTTTATCCACTTTTATGTCAGAGAAGATTTTTATTGGAAGAGGCGTTTTCCTCAAAGAGCTCCTCGTGGAATTGTAGGAGTTATCGCTCCTTGGAACTTCCCTCTGGCCATCGCAACAGGTATGAGTTGTAGTGCTCTTGCTGCCGGAAATAAAGTCATTTTTAAATCATCGGAAAAGACGCCATTAATCGCTCAGATTTTTACAGAAATTCTCTATAAGTGTGGTGTCCCTAAAGATATTTTTGTCCATGCACCTGGGGACAGAGATGTAGGAGAAGTGATAGTTGCTTCAGAAAAGGTGAACGCCATTATTTTCACTGGCTCAAAAGCAGTTGGTGAATCAATTTATAAAAAAACAGCTTCTACTAAAAGAGTTGTTGCTGAAATGGGTGGAAAAAATGCTGTTATTGTAACGAATAATTGTGAGCTAGATGAAACGATTCAAGCTCTTTTGTATTCAAGCTTTGCTCATGCTGGTCAAAAATGTTCAGCAGCCTCAAGGATTATTATTGATAAAAAAATTAAAGACTCATTTCTCATGAGATACAAAGCAGCGGTCAATGACTTAAAAGTGGGAGAATCTTTTGCATTAGAGAGCTTTGTAAATCCTTTGATAACTGAAGGTGAAAAGAAACGTGTCTTATCTAATATGGAAGAGGCCATAAAAGAGGCCAATCAACACCAAGGCAAGGTTCATGTGGATCGTTCGAAAGAAGCGCTAGCAGGTCATTGTGTGGGCCCAGTTGTTATTGAGCTTCCTGCAAAAAGAGTCATCCATAAAGAGAGTTGGGCCCAAAGAGAAATATTTGCTCCTGTTGTTCATTTGGTTGAATATGAAACTTTAGATGAAGCCATTTATCTCTTTAATGAAGTTAGTTACGCATTAACTGGTGGGGTCTTCGCTCAGTCTCAAGATGATATTGATTATTTATTAACTCAACTAGAAGCTGGTAACCTTTACGTGAATAGAAGCAATACAGGAGCCAGAGTTGCTATAGAGCCTTTTGGTGGTTTTAAGCTCTCTGGAACTGGTCCTAAAGCTGGCTTTAGAGATTATTTAAAAATTTTCTATGCTGAAGCACACTTAAATGAGCAAGTCGACACAATTGAAAGTGGTAGTGACTACGATTACGATTTGCCAAGAGAGTCAAAGCTACTACTTAGTCAAAGATTAAAGAGGGTCAAAAGTATTTCTGAAGAGATTTATTTAAGGTATGAATCTTTCTTTCATGTCTTAAGTGAGGTCAATAAAGAAAGAGTAGGAGCATTTTTTAAGTGGTTAGCAAACTCTTTTGAAGATCATGTTGGAAAAGAGCAACCTAATCACTTCATACCAGGGCAACTCAGCTATAATAATAAAAGCTTAATTAAAAAAAGAGGGATGCTTCTGTGTTATAGTGAGATACCTTCAGTCTTGAGTTTCTATCATGTCTTCAGTGCTTTAAGTCTTGGTTGTGGGCTAAATCTTTTTTGCCGAAATCAACAGAGTTTTTCTTTTTGGTCTGAGTTTGCGAACCTCTGTTATACTCATGGAATTTCTGAATTTAACCTCAAGGTTTACTTTGCAAGTGAGAAAATCGAGCACAAAGCTTTAAGTGATAAAGAGTTTGATTTTGTTATTATTGATGCTTCAAAAGAGAAAACAAAAGAAATTATCCAAGAATGCATGAAGTATGACATGGGAGAAAAGCTCAAGTCTTATCATACAAATACCAGTGCTCCCTGCTTTTATGACTGGGAAGGCTTTGTCGATCAGTACATTCATGTAAGAAGCATGGCCGTTAATACTCTTCGCTATGGAGCGCCAATGGAAATTCAATTCTAGGGGAGGTTAAAATGAAAAAAATAGCAGTCATCGGATGTGGGAATTTGGCCAGTGCTATTGTTGAGGGGCTCTATTCAAAAAAAACTTCCTTTTCTTTTCATACATACACCCCAAGTTTTCATCGCGCTCAAGAGCTTGCACAGAGAGTTGGAGGTAAGTCTTATCAAGAATTTTCGCAGATTCCTGATTGTGATATTTATATGCTGGGTTTCAAACCCCAACAGCTTGATGAGGCCAGTTTAAATCTAAAAAGACTTATACCAGAAAATGCTATCGTTCTCTCTCTTTTAGCAGGAAAGACAATCGAAGATATATCAAAGGCTCTAGACCATAAAAAAGTGATCAGGTATATGGTTAATACATCTATTCGCTACCAAAAAGGAATCATTCTAGAACAGGTTAGTAGTGATGTGAAAGAGAATGAGGCCCAAGATTTAAGGGAGGAGTTCTCTCAAATTGCTTCAGTCTATGAAATTAGTGATGCTAATCTTTTTAATCAAGCGATGATTATTGCAGCTTCTGGCCCAGCGTTTATTATGAGCTTTGCTCATGAATTTAGCTCTTACCTCTCACAAAATGGAATGAGTGAGAGTGATGCGATTAAACTCGTTAAAGATCTCTTCACGGGTGTTTCTTATTATATGCAGAAAGAAGAAAATAGTTTTTTAGAAATGGCCAGTAAAGTGACTTCCAAAGGAGGAGTGACTTTTGAAGTCTTAGAAGAATTTAAAGAAAAAGGATTAAGCTCTCTTTTTCAGAGAGCTTTTGATAGAGGTGTAAAAAGAGCAAAAGAGCTTTGAAAAAGAGAGCAAATTTGGTCTAAACTTTAAGAATACATTCTTTATTCTCATAAGAGAACTCTTCAGCATCTGAGAGAGGGACAATTTCAATTCCCTTTTCTTTCGCTTCTTTCAAGAATATATCAACGGACTCAATAGTCCTTTGATGAATGTCATGCATAAGAACAACTCCGCCACCAAGAGGTTCTTCAACTTGATAGGCCTCTTTTTTGTAGTCAATAACTTGTCCTTGGGAATTTCTTATGGCCTTATGACGGTATGCCACTCCTCCAAAAACCTGGGCCATAATATTATCTGAGATATTTTGAGGAGTCATATCCTTCACCCAGTCAGCGGTATCAATATCCCAAAAAGCAAAATTAATGCAATTTTCATTATAAAGCTCCTGAGAAACATCTTTGAGGACATTAAGGTGATGATACTTTTTGTGTCTGCCATAATCCCCATAAGGAAAGCGATAGTACATCTCTTTCTTATGGAGACCTAAAAGTTCATACTCTTCCTCCACAGCAAGGATTGATTTTGTCAAATTCTCTTGAAACGTCATCGCACTTTGCGAGTTACTGTTGGTATGATCCCAATCATGACTGGCCAAAGTGTGTCCTTCATTAATAATTCTTTGAATAATGGCCCTTGATTGAGAGTTAATTTTTTCGGCCAAAATAAAGAAAGTAACTTTCACCTGGTATTTCTTAAGAGTATCTAAAAGCTTAGGAGTTCTGGTTGGGTGTGGCCCATCGTCAAAAGTTAGGGCCAATTTTTTTGTATGATGAAGACTCTTAGCCAGGTATTGAGAAAATCCAGTATCTTCATACGAGATATATGTTTTGGCCTCTGGAAACTGAAAAAAAAAGTCCTGGGCAAAAGAGAGGTGGAAGCTAAAGAGCAAAATAAGTGCAGTCATTGCATAACGCATAAACATCTCCATTTGTTTATATTATTCATTTTAGAAAGCTTGAAACCGAATCTCTAGTAGCCGTGCGGCAAATATTGCCGTTCTTTTAGTCAATTGGCTTTATTGAGTTTGGCATGTCAAAATAGGCAGGTGCCAATAGCGAGGAGCTTCTATGAGCAGTTTACAGAAAATTCTGGTCTCTCATAAAACTCAAAAGCGTGGTGTTGAAAGTGATTTTAAGCGGAAGAAGGACTTTAACACGACTTCTGAGATACCAGATATCTTTTTTGATGAAATTCTTGTCGATTTTAAACTTTCACGTATTGAGATTCTCATCTTTCTTTATCTCTATAGAAAAATATGGATTTCAAGTAATTTAAGTCGCGACTACGGCGTCTCACCACTTATTGATACTAAGACTTTAGAAAAGCTTTATCGTCTTGATCACAAAGAGGTTTTGAGTGCTCTCCAGGCCTTGGAAAAGCATGGTCTTCTTGAGACAATAAGACCTAATCAGTATTTCATTAGGCGATTCTTTACAGCAGAAAATGATAAGCTATGTGGACAGAGTTATGATGACTTTTTATAGTCAGTCATGCTTTCAACTCGCCTTAAATCATTAATCCAAATAATAGAACAGCATGCAGTGGGTGAGGAGTTCTATGATATTGCTTGTGATCACTGCTTGGTGGGCGAGTACTTCTTTAATGAGAATAGATTTTCTAAAGTTTATTGTATAGATCAATCCAGGAAGGCTTTAGAGATAGCTTTTGAGAGACTTAAAAGAAATAATTTATATTCGCAGATTCCTGACGGATTCTTTTATAAAAACTCTGCTCTAGAAATTAATCATGAAAAAGGTGAAAATCTAACACTCCAAAAAAAATCCACTCTTCTCTTAGCAGGAATAGGAGGTCATACTCTCACTCGAATTCTTGATGGACTTAGTGGGGAGAAGAACTTCTCTCACTTCGTTCTTTCTCCTCATAACGATCACGTACACGTCAGAAGATTTCTTGCCCAAAAAGGTTTTGGACTTATTGAAGAGAGTGTAGTGCAGGACAAGGAACACTTCTATGAAGTCTACGTTGTCTCTATGGCCGAAAGAGCTCCAATCCATCCATATGGCTCAAAAATTTGGCAAAACCCCAATAATACTAGCTATTTAAGGTACTATGTGGAGAAGCTTTCTCGCTACCCCAATTCATCAGAAAATGCCTTAATTATTGAGTATTTAAAGCAATTTATTTAAGTTTAAACCATTTTCATTTATCATTTTGTGCTAGAATAGAAGCATGAGTGAGATTAATAAAATCATTTATGTCGGTAACGATGAGAGTTATTGGAAGACGATAAAAACTCGTTATCAAAATCAATTCTCTACTTATAAATATGAGTTTATTCAATTTTTCTTTACAGAAGAAAAAAGAATTCAACAACTCATTATCGATATTATTAATGAAGATCCTCACCTCATTTACATTGATTTTTCTAAATACACTCAAGAGTATTTGCATCTTGCAAGATTATGTCGAAGAGTAAATCACACAAGACGTATTCCCCTTGTAGGTCTACATGATAACAATACAGCGCAAGCAGTAAGCATGTATGCAGTCAACGCAAATGTTTATAATAATCATGTTAAAAGTGGTGAAGTTCATGATGTCGTTTATGATGGAATCAATCTTCTTTATCCTGGTATTAATGAAAAATTAGACTTTGCAATGGCGCAAGCAAGTGATGAAACCTACGCTTATGAAGTCGTTAAAATCTCTACTATCTCTGAAGACAGAATTCGTTTTGAAGCGAGTAGGGATATGGCAAAGGATTCACGTATTCTTATGGCCAACTTTTTTAGCTCAACTAAAGTTCTTCATTCTAATTATTTTACTATCAAGGAAAAAGGTGTGAGCGGCCTTTATTATAATGAAAACTTTTGGTATCAGGTTGAACCTCTGTACATTAATCCTATTCCAAAAGATCCTGAAGCAAGTGAAGAGTTGATGCGAGAAAGAGAGAACGATAGACTTGCTGAAATCCCTAATGTTCAACATAAGTTTAAGACTTGGGTTTACGAGAACCTTGAGCGCTCATCTCCTAAAGCTGTCAAAATGCTCATTGTAGATAGGCTATTAAACATATATCAAAACCAACCGCTTTCAGATCGTTATAACTACGTGATTAGGTGTCAGCCTTACCTCAGAGAGGTTGAAGAAGAAGTAAAGAAAATGAATCCAGATATTATTTTCTTTCAAATGGACGACGAGAGAGTTGAAAATATCGTAAAACAGAAGAAAAGATTAT
This sequence comes from Bacteriovoracia bacterium, assembly GCA_030431635.1. Taxonomy (GTDB): domain Bacteria; phylum Bdellovibrionota; class Bacteriovoracia; order Bacteriovoracales; family Bacteriovoracaceae; genus CALFYV01. The sequence continues at coordinate 126,765 of JAUIIL010000009.1, read as the reverse complement.
TAAATAGAGGATCTTCTAGTGTAAGTGAAGAAGAGCTTAAGAAAGATGCAGTGGAAGAGAAAAAATTAAAGAAAAAAAGTGAGTCTAAGGAATACACAGAAGAAGAGTTACAAGCAGTACCAGTTATACAAGTTGAATTCAAAAACGATGAGACGACATTAAAGAAAATTATTGATCTTTATAGACCTGAAGGTCGAAAGAAGCCCTTTTTTATTATTTATAATGTCCCAACTGCTGACTCAAAACAACTGCAAGGTAAGTATAATTATCCTAATATCATTGCCCAACCAGGCTTGATTGAGACAGAGATAGCAATGCAAATGGCCCATAAACTCGATCAAAGGATAGAGGCCAATGCAAAAAATCTTTATGAAAACCAGGTTGTTCTTAGAAAAGAAAACCCTCAAACATTTGCTGAAATTGCTTTCCCAATAAAGATTATCAATATTTGTGAGTCAGAGATATGGTTTCAGTGTAACGAACAAATTGCTCTTAATACCGCGATTAGAGTTAATGAACCTATTCCTATGTATCTCACAATTGTTCCACACAATGATTCTAGTACCGCTGCTGTTGGAAAAGAAGGGTATAGAGGTCTTATTAACTGCACGAGTGAAGAGGGGAAAAAAGAAATTAGAAAGCATGTTAACTCTATCTTTTTTAGAGAGTTAGAGGCCAAAAAGTCAGCTGATCGAGAAGAGTTTGATAAGGTCCAAAAAGCAGCTGTAAGAAGAAAAGAAGAAATGGCCAAGAAAGAAGCCGAAATGAAGGCCAAAGCAGAAGCAGAAAAACTTAAGGCAGAAGCAGAAGTTGCTAAGGCAAAAGAAGCGAAAAAACAACAAGATACGTCTGATAATTCAGAGGAAAAAGAGTAAGTTGACGCTTAGAGCACAGAGTTTTAGTATGCTCATATGAGTTTACTAAAAATCATCGTCTTTATTTTTTTATTTTATATTATAAGAAAAGTCTGGAGTCTTTATACAATGTTTCGTCAGGCGAAAATTAAGTTCGAACAGCAAGCCCAAAAAGCTCACGATCAAGCCCAGGGAAATATTGTTGAAGCTGAATATACTGTACTATCTCAGGAGAAAACTTAATGAGTGAAAGTGATGAAAAGAAGAGATTAGAAGAAGCTATTAAACTTCTTAAAAGAACAGTTAAATCCTCAACGGCCCTTGATGAGTTCAAACATATCGATCTCTCTTTGGTGGCCTCAGATCAGAGACAACAATATGTTCAGGCCCTCATGCTTGTTAAAAAATCTATCAGCGAAAATTTGATTACAAAAGAACAGTTCGAGCTAGCTGTCGGAATCAAATAATGATCATAAAAATATTTGGTTCACGTCACGAAGGTAAATCAACTATTTTTGAATTAATCAAGAAAACCTTAACTCAACATGGAATTGAAGTATCTGGAGAAGATGAAGGGCCCTCTCCTAAAATTGATTTCTCTGAGCGACTACAAACAATATCCCAACCTAACGACGCCCTGAAAGTTGAGATCAAGGTTATTCCATACTCAAGAGAGTCTAAACCCCAATACGCCGTTGAGTTTGAAAAATCTCAAAATAAGTAGTGTTAGTCTTTTTTAGAAGTTCTAGGCCTTAAGATAATTGTCGATTCCCTTAACAATATCTTAACATAGTAGAATGAAGATTTATTTTATTTCAACGATAGTATTTATACTCTCTTGTAACGTCTTTTCCCAAGACTTTCCCATGGCAGCTGAACCTATCGAGTTGCAATCTCCTGCCACTCATCAAACTTATCAAAAAATCAAAATAGGAGAGACTCATAAAGCAAAAAAAAATCTTTATTGGCGTTATATCACTTTTTATAATGAAATTATCGAAGAAAGCCCAGTTCCAGGCTTTCCTTGGTTTGAAGAAGAGTGCTTTGATGAGAGCAACCGCTTCGCTAATTGGTCTACTGCTCTCTCTTTTCAAACAAATATATCCGCTCAAACTTCTTTAAAAATTCTTGGATTTGATATTGGAATTGAAATTTCTAAAAACAGAGAGAAAACGATAGAGTTTCAAAGATGGATTCAATCTTCATCTGGTATTGCTGCCAGGCATACACTTTATCAACGCTCAGTTCACCTCAAAGGTGAATCTATCAAGCAATTTTACAATAGCAAAAATGGAGATTTCTACTTCAGTAAAAGAAGAAAACATCGTGGAGTTTTTAAAGTTCAGAATAAATCTTTTGGTCTTTTTGTTAGACGCGATATTCTCCAGCAGTGCTAGACCATTTCTATATATCCTTGAGTCACTTTCGCATCTTTATGATTTAAGTAATCTCTCACATATAATAAGTCTTTTGTCTTTTTATAAAGACCCGTTGCACATGCTTTCCTGAAACTATGTGGAGACAAGCCTTTTGTCGTGCAATCCGCTCTTTTTATGGCCTGCATGACTAAGGAGTAGGCGCCTCTTTTACTTATTCTTTTTCCCTGTTTTGTAAGAAAGAGAGGTTCTCCATAAAAAGTTCTTATTTGCAGCCATTTATAAAGATAATCAAAAATAACATGACTATTTTCTGGAACGAGTTCATGAACATAGCCACCTTTTCTCACAAATTTAATACTCTTTTTAGTAAAGGAAAAATGGGAAAGATCCAGATTTACAACTTCCTCTAGTCTTAATCCTCCGTAATACATAAGAGCAAGTATCAACTTATCTCTCACTCTAATCGTCTTGCTTAAAATTGATTCCCAATCATGATCCGGAAGATAGGTTGTGGAGTTCACATCTTTGTCTTTGACCTTAATCGAGTGAATTTTAGGCTTAACAGGGTTCGTCTTAAACTTTCTTGTTTTATCTTCATAGTTTTGTATTAAGAAACTAAAAAAGTTGTTTAATGATGAAAGATGCCTTCTTTTGCTCCCTACGCTTAGTGGTCTAAAGTCTTCTAGGTACTCTTTTTTATGAATAGGGAATTTAAGCCAGAAAAAAAGAATCTCATAGAAATTTTTCTTATAACAAGGAGGGCTTCCTTCTAAATACTTCAAATAAGCACTTATAGTCGCGGCCTTCACTTGATAAAGGGATATTTTCTGTGTGAACTCCAACCAGCAAATAAAGCGCTTTAGATCACTACCATAGCTCAACAGTGTTTTCTCAGACTTATTATTATGACGGCAATTAACTAAATATTCTCCCAGCCATTTCCGATGATATTTTGATTCAATTAAGTCCATAATCAATAAAAAACACTAAATTTACTACCTATAATGTATATTATAGGTAGTAAATTAAATACTTTCAATTGTTTCTGTTGGGAAATCGCTTAAATTCTTTTTTAAAATCATTCTTGTCAAAGACAGAAATATCCTGAAGAATTGAATTAATCAGGATTTATTATGAAAGGATTCATTTTTCTTTGTTATCTGATAACTTCGATTGCTTACTGCAATGATTTTGCGGCCATTGATGGCGCTAAAATTCTATCAAATCAGTCAGTCTTAAGAAAGATTAAGGCCCTAGAGACCTACAGTTTTCATTCATTGGAAACTGACCAACTTGCTTATGAGCTAAAAGTCAGAAACTTAAAGGGCAATGGAAGAGCCGAGTTTTTATGTCTTTATATTATTCCAATTGACCGCTACATCGATCAAATTCCAGATGAACTTCTTCCACTTTACTTTAAAGATTTTGAATCTTGTGAATAAATTCTAATTACACTCAAAAAATTTTTTTTGAAAAATATTATTCACTTTTTTCTGCTCATTATTTCTTGCAAAAGTCCGATAGGAGTTTAGTTCGGAGGTTTGCATGTCATTTGCTTTTAGATTTTCTTTCATTGTCTTCTTTCTCTTTTTTACTTTTATTCTTCATGGCCAAAAAAATCCTCAAAGAGAAGTTTCATCTCTTGTTGTTAAAGAGTTTAATCTTTCTACGTATGGAAATTATGGTCATGGCTCAAAATTTTAAGAATTTTATTTTACTTGTTTTTTCTCTTTTGATTTCTCTTAATGCTCAATCAGGGCAAATTAAGGAAATCATCAGATATGGCCATGATGTGGCAGAAAAAAAATGCCAAAAAGCTGGTGAAAAAATTCATAAGGAATACTTCCAAAGTATTACTTATAAAAAAACTGGCAAAAAACGATATGTTTCTCGTTATCATCAGAACTGTGAAGAAAGCGTTTGTGAAGTTAATTTCTCGCAAGAGAGTTGGCAATATAAAAAGGAATATGTTGTTTGTAGCCTCCCACAAAATAAAATTGAAGAAGAGGATAAAAAAGTAAGCTTCGCCAAAGCTGCCTCTATTAAATATAAGAGTAGACCTCAAATAAAAAGAACAATCGCTTCAGTGAAAAAAGAGTCCCAAGATAAGGTAGATTTAAAGCTGAGTTGTCAGGGGTTAGTTCAAGATATCAATAGCTGGCTTCAGTCTTATTCATTGAATAAAAGCTCTGAACAAAAGAAAGAAAATTACTCTCAATATGTACCGTTGACACCTTCTTTAAGTGCTAAAAAGGTGGCCAATGAATATTATCGTAAAACAAAAGATGAAACTCTCAAACAGATTGAAACCAATCTAGAGATTATGAAGCTAAAGATGAAAGAGTTAAAAACAAAAGAACTTCTTCAAAGCAAGTGGCGTAAGAGTATTGCTGAATACAATGGCCACATTCAAGAACAATTTAATAAGTACCTTGAGATAGCGAAAGAATATTGTTTTAATGAACTCTTAGAAAATAGGGCCGCATTAGTCAAAGAAGTTCACTCTCCTCATAGAGAAATGGCCAGTACTCCTCATATGAAGCAAGAAGAGTTTATCAATAACGAGTACGATGTCGAATTTGAAAAGATCCTCAATAATTAAATTTATTTTTCCCAAGGAAGGACGAGTAAAGCCCACAACCCTTTAACATCATCCTTATTTTTGATACCGAGTTTAAGGTTTTCAGGTAAATCGTTCTTATAACTCCCAAATAGCTTATCCCAAATAGAGAGAAAGAAGCCATAATTTGATTTCATTTGAGAGGGCTCTTGTGAGTGATGAATGTAGTGCATCTGAGGAGTGACAATAAAAAACCTTAAAACCTTTTCAAATATCTTTGGAAGTTTTATATTGGCATGTTCAAAAAGAGAAGCAAGGGTCAATACCGATTCAAAGACAATAATATTTACATAATCAATGCCAAAAGTAAGAATAAGAAAAAACTTTAACAGAAGAGAGAAAAAAAGTTCAACTGGATGAAATCTTAGTCCAGTTGTTAAGTCCATTTTTTTATCTAAGTGATGGATTTTATGAAACCGCCAAAAAAAGTTTATCTTGTGAAAAAGCCGATGCTGCCAATAAATAGATAAATCAAAGATATATAACTGGTAGAAAAACAACGTTAAATTTGAATAATTATCAAAATAGGGCATATTGAATAGTCCCCAATTTCTTTGTAAACACACATAAGCAAAAGCTGATAGCGATAGGGGGGTGAAGATCTTATAAAAGAGAGCGAATAATAAACTTGGTCCAGTATTGATGACCCATCTCTTCAACGTTTTAGGTTGGTTTTTGTAATAGGGGTAGAGGAACTCTCCTATAATCAGCAAGATCAAAACTAAAACAAAAGAATAGAATCTTAATTGAATAACATCAGACATTAACTGATATTCTAGCAAAAAATTTAGTTCTGACGAACTTTATTTTTGAGACTATCTATTTTAAATATTAATTGATTCTTTTGCAATTCCCATTCTCTTAAGAGTTCTCTTTCTTGCTGAGTTAATTCCGCTCTTTTCTCTTGAACTTTTTTGGCCAAACTTTCAAAGTCAGCAACTGTTTTCAGCTCGATGACTTCATCCAGATCGCTCAAGTTTTGGCAAGAGTCTTCTAAAATCTCAAGTAAACGTAATTCTTTTGTCTCACAGTAAAAAGTTGCTTCTCTATTTTGAATCAATTCATTTCCTAATGACGCAAATACATTTCCAAATGATTCTATCACTCGGCCTCTTACTTTAGCAGCAAATAATATCGTTCCTCCCATTGCCCGACCTTTATACATATCAATACCAAGTTCAAACTCTTCAGCTGTATTCTCTTCACTGTAAACCTTAAGCTGACAACGAGAAGGATTAAAAAGCATTTTTACCTTATCATCTCCATAGGATTTTTCGTAAGTTCTAAAACCATGCTCAAATTGGCTAAGTCGCATTCTCAGACTTTGCCCCTTATATTCGTGAACTTCTCTTAAAGCAAAGACAAGTTCACGATAACCTTCGCTATCAAGATCCAAAGAGCAAGTTAGAAACTCCTCTGAAGCTCTAAATTTAGGGTCATAGTCTTGAGCAAAAGCACTCATTAGCGTAAAAAGCATAATAGTTAGAATTGTCTTCATAAGTATACCTTGTCAAAAAGTTAAACAGTTATAAAATCAAATAAGCTTTTAATTTGTTATTTTTTTAATCTATTTGGGTTATTATAGAGCAAAGATGATGCCAAAGTTTTACTACAGCGATACTTACGAAGTTCCACTTGAGCCTGGGCACAGGTTTCCAATGACAAAATACCGCCGTTTAAGAGAAGAGCTTTTGAAAAGAAATATTTTAAAAGAAGAACTTCTTATTCAAGCAACTCCCATCGATAAAGAGTTTCTCTATTTGGCCCATACCAAAGACTATGTTGATTCGTTACTCTCTCTTACTCTCCCAAGTCAAGAAGCCAGAGCGATAGGGCTTCCCCTAAACCAGGAAATGGTTAATAGGGCCCGAGCTTCTGCTGACGGAGTTTTCCAAGCTTCTTGTCACGCTCTTGAAGTGGGCTTTAGTGGTGCTTTGGCCGGAGGAACACATCATGCTCATGCAGATAGGGGAGAAGGGTTTTGCTTTTTTAATGATTTTGCTATTGTCTGCCGCTACTTAGCAATCCATCGCCCTCAACTTAAGGTTTTGATCTTAGACTTAGATGTACACCAAGGTAATGGAAATGCTTCCATTCTTAAAGAAGATGAAAATGTTTTTATTGTCTCTTTACATGGGAGAAAAAATTATCCCTTTAGAAAAGTGAACTCTCATCTTGATGTTGAATTTGAAGCAGGTACTGAAGATGATGAATACTTAGATAAGCTTTCAAGAGTACTCAAGAAACTCTCAACTCAAGCTTTCGATCTTATTCTTTATCAAGCAGGTGTTGATATTTTAAAAGATGATAGGCTGGGCTCACTGAATATATCCCTTGAAGGCGTGGCCCTCAGGGATCAACTTGTTTTTAACTACGCCCAAACTCAGTCTATTCCTATCGCGATGGCAGTTGGTGGTGGTTACAGTCATCCCATTAATAAAACAGTTGAAGCCTATGTTCAAACTTATCAAGTCGCTAAAAAAATTTATCGCTTTTAATAATTGGTATTGAAAAGATATTTCTCCACTAGGGCCATAAGAGCACTGGTGTCTTTTTGGCAATGAAGCGCGATGCATCTTGTATCTGAAATTTCGAAATCTTCCATGGCATCTGTCTTGCTCCCATCATCAACTATCAAACCTAGAAAGGAGAGCAGGGGATGAGTGATTTTAAAAAAATCGGTCTGTTATTTTGTCTTGTACTATCTATTAACAGTTTTGCGCAACAAAGAGGGAGAGGAAGAGAAGAAAGTAGGGAGAGAGGACGAGAAGAGGAAGCAAAAATTTTCAATAAAGTTCAGAAAATATCTAATCAAATTCAAAGAAATCTGAATTATTTGGCCCAAAGAGATCTAAGAAGAATTGATGAAAAATTAGAAGAAGTTCTCTCTATTTTAAAAGGAGAAACAGTTTACGATGACTGTAAAGGACCGAGATGCCAAGAACAAGGTGGAGGCAAAAAGCCATCTTCTCAGAGAATTTCAGCAACTGATTTTCTCATTAGTGCTGTCAGCGACATGTACTATCTATCAGGAAAAAGCTCTGTTATTGAAGCTGGCATCGACTTTATTGATGAAAAAGATCTTAATCATCTAAATCGTATGTGTGGAATTAACCAATATGAAAGTCAAAAATATGAATGCTTAAAAAAAGGGCTTGCTAGTTTTCATTATAAGGTTATGCTCAGTAACCATGAGGCCAAAGGAGCCCTGAAAGCCATGTGTTCTCAAGCGAAATACGACTCCGACAAGTTCAACTGTTTTAAAAGTGGGATTGATTTTATTGATACTAAAGAGTTGGACTATATCTTAGAAACTTGCCAATCAATTTATTACCTTTCAAGCAAAGTTCAGTGCCTTGAAGAAGGTCTTAAATAAACAAAAACGAAAAGTAAGGGTCAAAAATGGCCCTTTCTTTCTTTTTATGCCTATAATTTCCTCATGAAACTTAAAGCAGCTATTATTTTGTTAACGATTCTTAGCACGGCCCAAGGAAGTGTTAATTGTATTGCCAAAAAAGATTCCCAAACCATTTGGGATGTATCAAAAACAATCCCTGAGCAAAAAAAAGTCTTATTATCTCGTTTTGAAGAGTTTAGCTTCTACCTTAAACGCATCAGTCGTTTCGAATACGAACTAGAAATTTATGACAAGTTCACACCTGCCAGAAACTACGCAAGTGCTACAATATGGAACAAAAGCACCCTTAATTGGAGTCTATGGAGACGAGATATCTTATTATCAATTAGTTGTTCTTCACAAGGTGGAAAAAGATAGTTCATTTCCCTATTGTTTTTTAGTATATACCAGTATATACTAAAAAGAATGCTGCTCAAAAAAATTATTAAAAAATTTAACGAAAAAAAGATAAAGTACGCCATTTGTGGTGGTTATGCAGTTACTTTACATGGATATCCCAGAAATACCGTTGATATAGACTTTCTCACGAACTTAACACTCAAGAACCTCAAAAATGTCGAATTAGCAATGAAAGAGCTTGGATTTTTATCTCGATTACCTGTAAATGCTGAAGATATTTTTCATTTTAAAGACGAATACATTGAAAAAAAGAACCTTATTGCCTGGAACTTTGTTGGAGGCCCAAATCAAATCGAACAAGTAGATATTCTTATTAATATGGATGCTAGAGAGGTCAAAACTGAAGACTTTTTGTACGAAGAAATAACTCTAAAAGTTATTTCTTACAAAGACCTTCTAAAAATGAAAAAAATGAGCGGACGAGACAAAGATTTAATTGATATTAAGGAACTAAAAAATGCCAACAGAAAAAGAGATTAAAGAAAGACTTCATTTTCTAGAAAATTGCAGAAAAATAAATACGGTAAAGAAGAAAAGCAAAAGTAAGCTTATCACTCTTAAAATTGAACCTGAGCTTCTCAAAGCATTTAAGTATAAGTGCGAGCAACAAAACATAGGCTATACCACAATGATTAAAAAGCTCATCAGGGCTTTCTTAGATAGCTAGCGCACGATAATGTTTCTTATCGTGCGTGGCCTGAATCGAACTCGCAGCCGCTCATGAGCTATCAAATTTAACCTTTTTTTACTTAGCTTCTATCTAACTAAGACGATATAGCTCCTATGAAATTTGAAATCTCTGTTTTAAATTGCCCATACTCAACCTTTCAAAATACCAACTTTCATTATGGAAAGCTGCTTATTACCAAGCTTTTTCCTTTTCATAAGCGCACAGAAGTTTTTCAGGTAATTCATTCTATAATTTTCAAAAAATTCTAGAACATTTTTTGAAATATAAAACTCACTCAAATGTTCGTTCTTTTGAATGCTTAATGTAACCTTAGATTTTTGGTACTCTACAATTGTGTATTTAAAATTAGTCTCATACTTACCGACATTACTCACTAACCTACTAATTCTATTTTGTAATTTATTTTCTTCTTCATAATCTTTCCAAAAGATACCATGTAGTTCTTTTTGGCTTATTACTTTCTTTATTTTGTCTTTCTTGAAATACATATCTAAATCGTTTAATCCAAGACCAATTTCTTCTACTATGTCGCTTGTAAAGTTAATATTTATGGGGTTTTCTAAAATACAGAAATAATCACTAGAAATCCCTTTGCTCTCGAGGTACCCAGTCGCATATCCCCCCCCTTTTGACTCACAAAGCATATTAACAAATGGAATAGTAGTCCTTACAGTTGAGCCTGCTAAATATTTATAGCGCTCTGGAACCGAAAAATCTCCAACATTACCTGAGTTATTTAACGTTATATCTTTGCTATTTTTGAATTCGATATACCCGTTAACGATACTGTCTGGCTCAATGTTAAAATGGCGACATAACTCAATCCATTTCCTTGCCTCTATTTTTAAATCAATTCCACTCTCTATTTTTGAAATTTTTGATTGAGATATCTGCAAAATGTGGCAGACATAGCTCTGGCTAACAGAAAATTTTTTCCTAATCGCTTTTAGAATATCTCCGGTATTAAAAAGCCTGACTATCATCAGCAGATTCAAGCAAAATTTTTGTTAAAAATATATTAAACTTTTCTTTGTATGTTATTCCATTTGGAATATCATTTGAGAAATAGTCTTCTCTTTTTCCTTTTTATTTTATCAATCTAAGCTGGCTATTTTACTCACTTTTTTTAGTCTAAGTATCTGTATTTAAAACAATTTTCATCTCACGTCTTTCATGTAGGTTTGTTTTTCTTTACTTTTTGCTAACCGAAATTAAACCGAAATACTGTTCATGAATGCAAAATACAAAATGATTGTTCTTGATTGCCCTATAGACTCAATGTCAGACCCTTTTTCAAGAGAAATTTTTTCTAAAATTATCGATTTAAAAATCAGAGGTTACAGTCGAGTTTATGAGTATGGAATGCTTCCGGTTGATACCTCTGATTTTGTGGCCACCCATTGTGCAACATTTGAAATCATCAACAACGAATACATTCCTTTAATGGCCTACAAAACAACACCTTTATCTAGACTAAAAGTGTTCAATCTCCATAATCCATTAGTTGCAATTGCGAAATATAATAATAGTGAAAAACATGCTCAGATAGTAGAGGAGTTCGTAGAAAAAAATAATAACCTAGGCTTTGAAGTTTATTATAACGGGGGATTCACAATATCACCTGACATTATCAAAGATCCCATTAAGAGAAAATTTGCCTGGGACATGATGACTAGCTTTCATGCTTTTAATGGAGAATACAATCAATCACCAAAAGTCATTGGAGGCGGAACTGTTCGCTTTAAAATGGAAGAGAAGTATGAACATATGGGTTACAAAGCAATGTATTATAATGGAGAGAAACTACCCCCACTACCTGTCTTTTTTGCTCATAATGACCTTACACAATTTATTCAAATAGAAGAAACTCCAGAAGAGGCCAAAAAGATCTCAAGTAATTACCAGGAACTTTGGGAAGATAGACTAATTATTAACAAAGATTACCTATCTGAAAACACCTACAATATTAGGAAGAAAGCAGCCTAATAATAAGAGACGACATACTCTGTGTGATCGTATCCATCAATAAAACATTTGTTCTTGATAGCTTCAGAGTTTTGATAGCCAAGTACAATGGGAATTTCAGCGATCACATTCATTCTGACTGTACAAAGTTGTTTATTATGTAAAGAATCTTCTAATGAGCCACCTATTAACTCTTTTTTAGGTTTACATAAAAACTTAAATTCATTTTCGATATTTGTATCAATCTGATAATCAAAATTTTGCTCAAGAGAGTTAATTTTAACAAAAAATGCATCAAAGACATCAACCGCTTTTTTGTGAGAAAAAATACCTTGATAAAAATCTGTGTTCATATTTGATTTGGAGAAATTTCTTCCCATCTCTCTAAATTCAGCTGAACCATAGCTAAAGTTTTCTGATAAGTAATGACTTATATCACTTAGAAGTTTTATGCTAACGGGATAATTCTCTTCAGAAAGCAACCCCTTAGGGATTTGAAATTTTCTTTTGAGAAGGTTTTTTTGGGCCAGACTTTTCTTCCCTACAAAATCTAATATATTCCTCAACGTTTTCACGTCACTTGTACACTGATGGCTATAAACTTCAGGCAAAGCTATCTCTTGGTTGAGAAAATTTTTTCTTAAACATTCATAGTCAATTCGATCGTAGAGAAAATCATAAAAATCTAAATTAAAGTAGTTACAAATACGAAAGAAGGCAACAGCGTCAATAGGAAGATTTTTTGTTTCTAGATATCTAATTCTGTCGACACTAATCCCTGCTATTTCAGATAAGGTCATTATATCAAGATTAAGATACTCACGTAACTTACTAATGACCTTCCAACCTGTCGTGCTATTTGGTTTTAAGTTTATCATATGCTAACATCGTTTTGGTTAAAAAACCCACTCTTAAGTTTTATAACGATAAGAGTCTTTCATAGCAACATAATTTCATTTTAGGTATATTAAGAATACCTAATTTTTTTTAAATACTCTCTACACGCCTCACATAAATACAGTTACTTAACCTCAAAGACCTACTGCATCATAAAGGTTCTCTATTAACCCTACTCTCTTTATTAGAAACTTTATTTCACACTCACATCATAATGAAATTTATACTGACCATATTCAACCCAAGAAGTGTCAACCACAACGTTGTATGGACAATTTCCAGGGCCCATATATTTAACAACAGCGCTTTTAGCTTCCTTATTTGCTCTTTTAATGACAATTTTGGCCTTAACCGCTTGGGGGCTGTTCTTAAAGACAGAAAAATTACTCACATGCTTTGAATTGTATTTTTTAAAATTGATAAAGCTTTTATCGTTAAGGATAAGTTCATCTTGTTCATTAAAATATTCTACAAGTACTTCAAAGTAATCTTTATCAACAAATTGATCTAATTTATATCCATCTTTGCCAATTCTAAAGTAACCACACATTGATCTGTTTGAGGGAGAGCCATATTGCTTAATAATCTCTTTTTCAGCAAAGCGAGTTTCCATTAAGTCCTCTAGAACGACTTTTACTATTCTTTGAGTAAAATCATCTCTTGTTTTGTTGACTTCAAATTCAATACTCTCTTCCTCTGTATGACCTTCGAAATTTTCTTCCTTTGTATTCATTCTTATTGAGCTGAGTGAACTTAAATTTGATTGCCATAAAATAACGGGTTCTTCTTTTCTCGTTTGAGAGAACAAGTTATTTTCATTTGAATAGCCTGCAAAAAGAAATTTATCCTCAATACTTAGCTCTTCCAAATCATTTAGATTCGTAATCACAGCTTTCGCTTTGAGGCCATCTATACTTAACAGACTTTCCTGATTTAAAAATTGAGTTTCAGGGAAAGAGCGTATAAAAAAACTTTTGTAGGACTCTCCATCATGAGAAGAGAAATACTGTTTTTGAAACTTTTCCGGGGATAAAATAGTGACTTGAATTTTTTTCTCTATCTGCGCTTCTAACTCTTTCTGAGTAAAGACTCTCTCTTTTTCTCTATAAACTGCGGTTTCAATTTTCAGAAGGATTTTAGAATTCATAAGCACACTTAACTCTTCATTTGTTAAGTCATCAAAACGCAACTTTACTCTAGGAAAGCTTTTTAAATGAACCAGGTCATAGATGGATGTTTTTTGAGGAAGTAAGGCCTCAAGCTTGGCCGAACTTAGAAAAACACACTCTTTCCCGTTCCAGTAGTATAATCCCAAGACTAACTCTGAAACACTATCAACCGCTCCCATGTTGCTGAAATTCAATTTTCCTTGAAATTCAAGTGACCAATTAGAGTTTGGACTTGCAAGAGAGAAATTAAACTCATCGCGTTTATCTTCTTCAAGCTCAATAAAATTTGAAAAAGCTGTGAAACTAGATGGTATTTTATCACCCCTTAATTTCTTTAAAGAGATAAATTGATACCAAGACGAAAGTTTGGCCTCTTGTGGACCTATTAAAATTTGAGAGCTCTTTCCTTCAGATAAATTTGCTATACTAAGTTCGTTTGGAGAAAACTCTATTTTAGGAAAAGAATTATTCTTAACCTCAGCAAGATTATCAGTTGAAGTCTGAAGCTCATTCTTTTCAATATTATTATATTGAGCAAGAGGGCTCTCCTCATTACAAGAAAATAGAAAAAATAAAGCAAAAAAGTATAAAACATTCATAATGGCCTCCAGTTTTGGATAGCCTATAAAAAGAGAGTGCTAACTGAATAGTTTTTGTTAATTGGAGATTTTAAATATTTCAATTTTGAACTAAGAATTAAGCATACTTTTTTAGATAATCAAGTACACCACTATCAATAGATTTTACTGGCTTTTTAACTAAGTCCTTGTATTTCAAAGCAAATTGCTTTTGACCTAATTTAAACAGTTCAATATCGTGCGAATAGCATAAAGTAAGAGGCTGTGTTCTTTGTCCTGATAAATAAATTATATTCGAATAGTATCGACTCTGTTGCTCTTCGTGCCCTCCTAGAAGGCATATCGGACACTTCTGGCTCACTCTACTCCTTGGTTGGAATAAGTATATCGGAAAAGACAAGGTGAAGTTAAGCCGGATTTTTTTGGCCAAATAAAAAAAATATTTTTTATAGAAGTCGTTTATAAATTTGATATTGATTATAGGTTTTTAAAGCTTCTTTGTTCATAAGTTCTGTATGGTGACCAATAAATTTCATTGCTCTCTCAAGCATACGTCGCTCAACTTCTGTAGGACGCCCCCTATCAACTCTGGCCAACTCTTTTCTTGCACTTATTTCAATGTCCTCTATACTAATTTTAAAATCATGAATATCTAGAGTTTTAATAAAGTTCTGAATAGTCCCAAGATCAACTTCAAGCCGGGCTTCTTTCATTTTATTAGTAAGAAGCTCCAGAAGGACTTTGTACCTTTTCACAAAAGCTTCATAATCGGTAAGAAGGTGGTAGTTTTCATAAGGTCTAGAAAAATTTGCTTCTAGCATCGGTTTAAAAAGAGAGTTTGCATTCTCTATCATTGATGGAATCTTTTTTATATCAACTTCAGAAGCAATGAATAAATCAATGAGAACATCTTTTAAATTTGCTCCATATTGAAATGATTCACTATCAAACCTATCTGACATCACATTGGTGTTATTGGCCGTTCTCTTAAAAACGTTTTTCATCTTCTCTTTCAATGAATCAATTCGATTGTTAAACTGGGTTTCCAGTTCGATTTTAAAATCAGTCAAGGCATCGCCTCCTTCTGATTTGGCCTTCATCCAGTTATCTAGAGATTTCATTTCTGAATGTCTTAAGTGAAGAGTCCAGATGCTTTCATTATAATCATACAAAGCACTAATGGCCTTTTCTTTAAAGGCTTGTGAAACTTTACGCTGACTAAAAGCTTCTCTTATTCTGTATTTGATTTTTGATTGAATGGCAGTCATCACCTCTTCATATTGAACTTCAGCTGCATCCATCGCCAGCCTAATGTTAACTAAGTCCCCTCTATTAATAAGCTCAGAAGAAAATTGGTAGTTATCTCGGGCAAGCTCTATGGCACTTTTTTTGTCTATGTATTGATTCGTTATAAGGGCCCGAGAGAGTACATCAGAACTAAAAACCGCTGCATATTTATTTTTGATATTTTTTACTTCAAAAAAAAGATTCGTTGATTCTTCCATTCCTAAACGAGAATCCAACAAATCATCGGCCACTTTAACGAGGCTATTAATCGGTTTCTGATTTGAAACGGAGAGAAAGTGAAGCTGACAACTTTTAACCGCCCTATGGGCCACAGGGACATGGTCTATTTCTCTTTTAAAATACCTAAAAGAGAACAGACTGATAAAAGTAACCATTATAATTTGCAATAAATCCATTTGTGAGATTCTAACGCTAAGACTCGTTGCAATAAAGTAAAATTGCCTCATCCTGTAGTCTTTTCGTGAGTGTTTAAGAGTTATACGCTTTACTAGTGAACGGGTGTTCTTTTCACTTCGTCTAAAAATTAAACACGTCTTTGAAAACTCTTCAGTGAGGCTTGGAATCTAGCTAGAGGAGCACTATTATATTGCTGCACTGACCTGTGCAATGATTGTGCGGCTTAGTATATTAAAAATATATATCTATTCTATTTTTTTATGAATGAAAGGATGTTTCAAGGTACTTATGAAAACACTCACACTCTTTTTAATGACTCTTTTTTTATTGGCCTTAACCTCTTGTGGTGATAACCCAACGCTAGACTCCCTTGTTGAAGGTGATTTTGAAAGCGTCATCGAAAACGATTCTGACCCACTTGATACGGAAGAGCCGGGTGATAATAACGGAAACGATGGTGGAAATGGAAACGACGGTCAAAACGGAAATGACGGTGGAAACGGAAATGACGGTGGAAATGGAAACGACGGTGGAAATGGAAACGACGGTGGAAATGGAAACGACGGTGGAAATGGAAACGACGGTGGAAATGGAAACGACGGTGGAAACGGAAACGACGGTGGAAACGGAAACGATGGTGGAAATGGAAACGACGGTGGAAACGGAAACGATGGTGGAAATGGAAACGATGGTCAGAACGGAACAAGTGCTCAGAGAGTGTGGACAAAACGATATGATGCAAATGAGTTAAGTGACTCTGATATTCAAAACCTTGGGCCATTCCCTTATAGACAAAAAGGCTTCTTCTTAGCTCGTGGTTACCCCGTTATTACACACAATGAAGGAAGAAGAAAATGTGGTGAAAAGGTTGAAGATCCTAGTGGTAAAAAAGTAAGGAGGTTTGATTGCGCTAAAGATAATCAAGTTGTTTTCAACTTTACTATCCCAGCAGGTAATTGGGATGAATTAGAAATCCTCGATGTCGCTGTACAGGCCAACTTATATACTTTCTGGAGAAATAAAGGAACTGAGCTCTTCTGCTCTCTTGATATGAGAAAATGTTCAGGATCACCTCTAAAAGAGCGCTCTGGCTTACTTGGTTTTTTCAAAATGATTAGAACTCAAGAGTTTTGGACAGATGAGAAAATACAACTGGTAGAGACTTCTGATTTCGCTGGAATCATCTCATTAGGAAAGAGTCCCACTGAAAAAGTTTACTTTAGAAAAGATGCTTATATCAGCCTAACAAAACTTCTTAAAGTAGATAAAACTCAACTTAAGCAGATTGTGAACTCTGGTAGTGCTAGTTTTGTGATTACAGATGATACAAAAGTTGAAAACCCACAGCTTATTATCAAGTATGTCAAAAAGGATAAATAAGAGATGAAAAAGAGCTTCGCCTTATTAATAGCTATCTCCAGTGCCTATGCTAGCTTTAATATGCAATCCTTTACACCTTCGCATGGGCACAGCTTCACTTACTCTGAAGAGACGTTGAGAAATGCTTATAATCTTTTTACAAGATCGAATTTCTATTTTTCTACGAACTATAGTTATCACGAGAGTCCACTCTTAGTCAGAAACAATCAAGGTCTTGAAACAGAAAGACTTGATTCTCTTGAACTGAGAGCTGGTTACCTTTTTGATAGAGACAACTATTTTGGTATCTCTTCTTCAGCTAACCAAATTTCTTTTAATACACAAAACAGTGACTGGGCCATGGGAGATACGACTCTCCTTTATAAATATCAATTGCCCTTCACTTTTAATAAAGTGAATTTTGCTTTCTCCCCTTCTGTTGTTCTTCCTACTGGAGAGAGTGATTTACTTCTTTCAGATAATTCAGTGGCCCTGCAAACTAGCTTCATTGCTTCGCGCTCATGGGGGAAAATAGATAGTGTGGCCAACGTTGGATTTCGCTATGCTGGAAACTCAGAGTTTAATAATGTTGAAACCAAAGAAAGAGTGATTACTGCTCTTGGGGCCAACTACCATTTCAATGATAAATTTGCGATGGGTCCTGAGTTTTATCAAGAATACACCATTGATACCAATAGTGATAACTACTTCAAGCACTTATCAGTGAACTCTCACTATAGACTTAATAGAAGCTCCAAACTCTTCGCATCAGTCGGGACTGGAGATATTTCAAACTATAGAGGAGATCACTTTAGAGTTATTTTTGGGATAAAGATGACTCCAACTCTTATTCACAATAGAACAATTAATCTAGTTAAGGAGATTCCAAGAGGAACAGAAACTGAGACTGTTTTCTTTGCTTCTAATAGCACCCAATTAACTGATTCGGGGAAAAAGCGTTTAAGAGAGCTAGTGAAAGAACTTGGAACAGACCAAAAAGTTCATATTATTGGATCTGCTGATAAGTCAGGAAATGAAGACTATAATACAATTCTTTCTATCAAAAGGGCCCTAGCGGTCAAAAACTACCTTAATCAATTAGGAATGAAGATTAAGGCCGTTGATACAACTGCTAGAGGAGAGCTCAGTGCAACTCAAGAGAGAGTCATTGATGAAGATAGAAGAGTTGATATTGTTATTGAGTAATCTTAGTCTTTAAGCTTTTCTAAGTTCGTACACTTATTGCCATCAAAGCCAGCTTCATACATTCTGGTGGCCATTTGAGTTCTCTCTATCCCCTCTTCATCCGTACGGTTTATACAGACATACTCTGCTTCGAAGTTAATATCAAAGCTTTGAGGGATGAGACTTTGGGGAAAAGAGGCCATTCGACCACATTCAACAACTCCACGGCAAAGACTTTCAAATTCATTTTTTTTCATCAATTGGTGAAAGAAGACTTCTTTGTTACTACTAAATCCCTTATTGCTTAAGAAGGGAAAAGCATTCACACAATAGACATAAGCATGTCCTAAGGCCCTCGATCTTTTGGCCGCTAACTTTACATCATACTTGTGCCTTTTATCCTTAATGACCTTTTTATACTCTTTAAGATTTTCCTTGATCCTCTTTTTCATAAAATTTTGAACTTCATCTTTGAACTGATTGACTTTAGAAATAGTCTTAGGATCGAACTTCTCTTCTTTTGTCTGCTTTATTGAAAGCTTCTTCATATTGGGAACAATTTCCTCATCATATATTTTATTATTTATATCTGCCACTTCGACACAGCTCTTCTGCCAGTAGTATTGCCAGAGATCACATGAATATAAACGCAAAATAGCTTCTCTTGTTTTTTTATGTCTTCTTGTTAATTGTTGAACAACCCCTTTTTGTCCCATAATTTTGAGAGCATTTGAACTTAAATAAAGAAGTGATTTATCTCTCTTGTAAGAAAGAGAAAGAGTGTTTGCAATACTTTCAACCGCCTCATAGATTTCTTTCTCCATCGTTGAGCAGTTATGATCAGAGAGATCCCAAAGGAGATCTTCAAAGCGTTTTTTACATTCAGGTACATCGTCAAAACAACTTAACCCTTCTTTCTCATAAACCATTTCTTTTATTCTTTTTAGATGTGTGACCGCTGAACAACCAGGCGCCTTACTGTATATTTCTGCCCCATAACTTCTTCCAGCATCAACAGCAAAAGGACAGATGAGTTTTCTGGTCACCTGGGCCTTTGTACTTGAACCAATCACAAGAAAAAAGACTAACAACTTATACATAGGAATCCTTTCGTTTCTCGTCGGTTTAAAAGAGCAAATACTTGAGTTTAAAGCTTTCTTTTTTGAACTAACTCTTTGTAAATATTAGGAAATTCTAGACGGAAGGCCCCCCAGGAATCGAGGGTCTGAGCGTGGTGAAATTCATTTTCTACTGGAATCCCAATATCAGAGAGATAGCCTTTTGCGTAAGGATACTCTTTCCCCCACTGAGGATAAAAGGTGTGGCCTGTTTCGGTGTTAATATAAAGGGATTTTGGATTCTCTTCTGCTGGAAAATTTCTATCCCATATTTTTAAACGATAAAACCCATGCTCAATTTCTTCTAGCCCTATTGCTTCTACCACGTGAATCACATTGGGAGAGAGCTTTTTCATTAAAAACTTCTTCTCCTCTGGAGTATTAGAAGGGTCGAGAGAGAAATAGATTAAAGAATTATGACCGGCCTGCAAACGAGTCTTCATAAAAGTCACAAAGTTTTCTGCGTATTGGGGTGTGATCTCCCTATACATCTGTCTCACCATATGAAATGTATCTAAGCTTGTTGTATACTTCGCCCATGCTTCAAGGACTAAAATTCTTAGTTGGGTTTCATGGGCCTGACTTAGCTCATATAAATTTTTATATCCAGGAATTATTCTTACCTCTCCATCAACAATTTCTTGAGTCAGTCGATTAATAAGTTTATCCCAAGCTTCACTTCCTTTTTCTGGAAGTTCTTTCAAGTAAGAAAACCTCTGCGTATGAGCTAGATAATTAAGTTGCTCTGAACTTAATTCAGAAGCAAAGACACTTCTTTGAGAAAAAGAAGAGCCAACAATCGCGAACCCTCTACAATAACCAATTTGTTTTTTAGCAAAGTTCTCCCAATCCTCTGGTTTGTTATAGAAATGAAAAGAATTCTCTTGAGTTGGTTGAAGTCGAGACTGGTTAACTTCCAATAACTCTTTCGAGTAATCGGCATTATTAACAAATTGATGTCCACAAACAGGAATCCCTTTCGTTTTCTGTTTTAAGTAAGACTTGGCCCTTTGGTAAAAGTTTTTAGAAAATAGGTTTTTTGGCGACAGTCTTAACAGGTGAGCAATTTGTCCCATTTTCCTTACAGGAGGATAGAACGTTCTCTTTTGAGCAAAGATGAATGGAGTATGTAGCACGAACAAATACAGTAGTAACTTCATTACTTCCTACCTAACTTCAGCATGTTAGAAATTCTAGTGATACTTTTCAAAAATGAAAAAATAACAGATTTCCCCTAAACTCTTGGGGAGCTATCTCATTGAAATTATGATAAAATTTTAGAATGGAAGCATTCATTATTTTACTGGCAACTTTTTTAATTGCGCTCAGAGATTCCTTCTTTGCTGAGTTCTTAGGTCGTTATCACTTTGCCTTAGTCGCTGGCCTTGGTTTTAGCATTACGACAGCTCTCTTTCTTCTTTTAAGTAAAATCACAAGAGTTCGTAGTCACATGTCTTTACAGAGCTCCTTGAAAATTAACCTAGTGACATTTTTAATGTGGTTTTGCTATCTTATGGCCCTTCGCTATATTCCTGCTTCTATTAACAGCATGCTTAACTTTTCCCTAGGTCCTGTCTTTACTATCTTTCTCATGCAATACATTTTTGCCAAAAACGAAAATCACTTAAACTATAAAAATTTAATCTGCTCAATAGGAGTCTTCAGTACAGTTGCCTTTCTTATTATTTCAAAAACAAGCTTTAACATCAAACTCACAGGTATTCTCTATGTAAGCTTAGCCGCTTTCTTCACAGCAATTAATAATATCTTGGTTAAGCTCGAATCAAATAAAGGTGTCACGGCCAAAGAAATAATGAGCAAGAGATTTATTTTGTTAGGCCTTTCTTGCCTTATATATTTTCTATTGAATCAAACTCCATCATTTACTTTTCTTGACTCTAAAATCCTCTACCTTTCTCTCTTCTCAATCTTAGCAATTGCCCTTCCCCTATGGCTTTTAACCTATGGAATTAGCAAGAATAACCCATTAATGACCTCTCTGCTGCTATCCCTCTCCCCCTTTATGCTTTATATCGTTCAAGTGGTAAGAGGCTTTGAGACTTTAGACGCCAGAGGCCTCATTATCATCATAAACTTTTTGTTTGTTGTGAGTTTTATGAAGAAGTGATTTTTAAAGAGGATACTCTTTCCCAACTTGTCCTATTATCCATTCAGGCAGAGTCTCAAAAACATACCCTGAAGCAAGGTAAATATTTTTAAAACCAGCATCAAATATTTTTTTTGACTCCTCTTCTCCCTTAACTCCGTTCCCAAGAGATGAATCCACATAAATTTTTACTTCAGAATTATATATCTCTTTTTCTTTCAAAAAGTCTTCAATTGAGCTGTATGCCTTGAGAATATCTCCCTTCCTGGAAGCCATTAACTCCCATGACATTCTTATTAATTCATCATCATCTATTAAAATATTCATTTATAAATTCTTTCTCATATGAATCCCAGTTTAATATAAATAATACATATTTATTATTTTTTCAAAGTCTTTTATGTCATAATTTATTTGATTTAAGTTACTGTTTTAATGGAGGACCTATTGTGAGTTCTATTCTAATCATGTGCGCACTACCTGAAGAGAAAAATGCTTTGATAAGTGAGTTAAAAGGTGAAGCAGAAGAGATTGTTGTATCGAAAAAATTTAACTTAACTGCCTTAAAGTATCAGTATGGCCAACATGATATCTACGTCAAAGAAACAGGAATGGGAAACGTTAATGCGGGTATTGGGCTCGCAATGGTTTTAGAGCAAATAGATATTGACCAGATATTACTCATTGGAGTTGGTGGAGCATTACGATCTGACTTAAAAATTGGAGATATGATTATCTCCGAATCAGTACTTCAGCATGATTATTTATCAAGCCTCGATTTTGATGACTGTCGAATGTATCCAGGAGAACTCATACTAACCGAAGAAGATAACAATAATCATGACCCCCTAATCAAATCAAAAAAGAAAAATATAAATTTAGATTTCGTAAACAAGCTTGAAGTGATTCCAGGTTTAATCTTATCTGGAAGTGAGTTTGTAGGCACTACAGAACGAAAACAAGATTTAGCAAAACTTCACCCTGATGCAACACTGGTTGATATGGAGGCTTCTGCCATTGGATATGTTGCCAATAAAGTAGGTGTTCCCTTTATTATTGCCAAAACAGTCTCTGACAGACTCTTACCAGATGGCACAATTAAGAGTGATTTCAAATTATTTTTAGAAAAAGCTTCTAAGAATGCTGCTAAAGTAACGGCAAAGTTACTAGAGAGTTTGGAAGGCCAGAATGAGAGCTGAAGAATTTAATAAACTTATCGAAGGAAAAGATAATATCATCTTTGATTATGGAGGAATCTTTATCGATATTGATTACTCAGATACAATCAAAGAGTTAACGGCCCTATCAAGAGAAGTTGATGCTTCTTCTTTTTATAATAAAAAGAATCAAGTCTCGTTTTTTAATGATTTAGAAATAGGGAAAATCTCTCAAGAAGAATTCATAAAAAAACTAAAAGAACTCTTGAAAATTAATTCAAATGATGAAGACATTATAAAAGCTTGGAACTCAATGCTTAAGGAAATTAGAGTCGAAAGACTCCTTTATCTTAAGGAATTAAAGAAAAAGAAAAAAGTCTTCATGTTGAGTAATATCAATCAAATTCACGAAAATTATCTAAACGATTATATTGCAAGCAAGCCTCAGCTAAATGGATTCTATGAAGAGTTTCATGGAATTTATTTTTCTCACAAGATAGGAGAAAGAAAGCCAAATGCCGCTGCTTATGAATATGTTATCAAAGAGAACTCTCTTGATATAAGAAAGACACTATTCATTGACGACTCCCCTCAACATGTCGAAGGAGCAAAAAAGGTCGGCCTTGATGCTATTTTGTTAGATCCTGCGAATTCTTTTATTACGGGGTTATGATTGATAATTAGCAGAGCTTTCTCTTTACAATAAGAGAGATTAATTAGTTGCACTCAATTTATAATCACTCATGTCAATGCTAACTTCATACACTCTGATTTATTAAGAAATAATATATGATTCAGGAAACGACTTGCCTACATTCCCTTTTATCACTTCAGGGAAATTATAATCTTCATCAGTAAATCCGCTCGCATAATAAAGATTGATAAAGCCCATTGCATAAAGTTTTTTAGTTATCAGATCACCTGAGACTCTCTCATTCTCAAGAGAATCTAAGAATATTGGTATATTTTTTGGAATAATATTGATTTTCTCCCTTAATTCATCATAGTTTCTACACAGAAGAATATTTTTGCCTAAGTTTTTTGCCTTGACCTGCCAACTCAAGCGACAAAGATCATCATCGTCTATTAGGACAAGATCATAAAGACTTTCATTGGGTTCAAAATCAATCAAAAAATCATTAATATACAACTTATCCATTAAGAATATAGGTTTCTTACTAGCATAGCTTACAAGTTCTTTTGACTCCGAAGAACTGCTTAGCAAGTAAATACTTCCCCCTTCTAATCTTTTAGCAATATCCAAACCCGTCAAATGTGAATTCGAAAAATGATAATCCACAATAAAAGTTGAGTTATTTTTATTGATAGTGGGTAGTTCTGCTAGAAAATCTTCTGGTTTGACAAATGATGTAAAACTTGAAATTTTACTTGCCCATAATTTATGAACACTGGGATCATCATCAATTATATAAATATTCTTCTTTAACTTGACAGTAGATGTAAAGTAACTAGGTTTTTTTACACGTTTCAGTTTTATTGTAATTGTTGTTCCTATATTTAATGTTGATTCAACTTTAATCTTCCCGCCTAAATAATCGATATATTTTTTAGCATGACTAAGCCCTAAACCGGAGTTCTCTTTTCTTGTAGAGTACCCCTCTTCGAATATTTTAGATAAGGAAGAATCCTTAATTCCATGACCATTATCTTGAATAACAATAACATTAAATCTAGAATCATTAAAAAGTGATATTTTTATCCAATGATTATCTATGCTACAAGCTTCAATCGAATTATTTATAATGTTGCTTAATATTCTCCTAAGTTCAATACTGCTAGCCTTAGAAAAGCAATCTTTGGTTAATGCATTATATTCAAATGAAATATTTTTAAATTCCCACCCCTTTTCCTTAAGAGATTTCCTAATAATTAAATCTAAGTCTAATGGGTATACATCTTCAACAGTCTTACCTTTTAAGTCCATTGTTATTGTCTTTATTCTATCTATTGAAAGCCTCAATAATGTTAATCTATCATCATCAAGTTCGCCATTTAATGAATCTACAAGGCTATCTAGAGTAGCAAGAGGAGATTGAATATCGTGAGAAACCTGCGTAGCAAGCTTACCGATCAATGCTTTTTCTTGATCACGCAAGTAATTTTTCTTAATTGTGTAGTAATTAGAAAGCTCTGTCTTGATATTCTTTAAACTTGCATCTAGCTCAATAAAACCAGAACTTTCGGGAAATGAATCGACACTCTCATTCATTAAGTGTTTAGAAAAATAAATATCTAGTGAATCTAGTGGACTTTGTATATTCTCTTTTAAGTAATCTATCAATCTAACAATAACAATTCTATATATTAAAAAAGCTACTAATAAATATGCTAATAAAATAGCAACCACAGGCCCATAGTTTAAATTTTTATAAATAATGTTAAAGTAGAAGGTTGCTAGTTCTTCTTGTGCAAAACTCAACTTATAAGGTATAAGATCAAATAAATCTATTTCAAATTGAGTATGATTATTTAATTTACTTATCTCAATAATTTTTAAATCTTGATTTATACGATTTATTGTATCTCGAGCCTCAGGTGAATTTGAGTCATTCAGAAAATTATACATTAAATAAGATTTTTCTTTATTTAGTAGCTCTCTAGCATCCTGAGAAATAATCTTGATATTTAAGTATATAAAATGATACAAAGAAAAAGATAGAACGATCAAATTTACTGCAAAATAAATTAAAGTAAGATTTCTGAATGTTCTTCTTATAAAACTACTTATTTTCATAACTAACTTCTTTATAATGCCTATAGACTCCATCTTTAAGATAAACGACATTATAGATATCTTTTTTATTTCTTTGTGAAAAAAGAGTGGATTCAAAATTATAGTTTTTTCTTAAACTATCCATTGTTACAGAACCAGATTTTAATAATACTTCCATTGAGTATGCAGCTGCGTCATAAAAAAGCAAGCTAGTCAATCTCGGATTGCCATAATCTTCATTCAACTTCTCAAATACAGCTGGAAACTTCATTTTTTGCTTCAAGTTATGGGAAGAAAACTCTCTTACCATGAACGCTTCAAAGTCTTTTCTCCCAACTAACTCCACTAATCCAGTGGCGTAAACTTCACCCAAGGAAGAGTTACCAATAAATACTGGTTTAAAATTTTTTGCTAATAATTTCTTAATTAAAAAACCTGTTATTGGAATTCTATTTGGAGAGATCACTATATCAGGTTTTAAATTTACAATTTTTTTAACTAGTTCTTCGATATTCGTTAAATTTGAATCTGTAGAAATCGAAATAGATTCATTAATAAAATTCTCAGAAAAAGAGTGACATGCAGAATAAGAAACCTCTACATCTTTTGCACAGACCAACACTCTTTTTTTACCTTTGAATTTCTTATTTACAAACTCTTCTAAATACTTTGTTAAAATGTCATCGAGTTTCGAAATATTATAGATATTAGGATTATCTTTTATCTTTATTGTGCTTGCATATGGAGTTATAGCAACTATACCTGTTCCTTCTAAGGCTTTCACAACACCTGGGATGTAGAACGATACTGAAGGTCCGATTAAAAAATCAACCCCATCCTTCTTGGCCTTCATAGCTGAGTAATATGAAGCTAGAGGATCCTCTTCAATTTCATATACTTTAAACTTTACCAAAATATTTTTCTTCTTTAAATCATGCTTTGCTTGCTCAAATCCCATTTCAACAGCATCATAAAACTTTTGGGAGTAGCTTGTTTTTCTTAGTCCATCCTTTTTTGAGCCTAATAGGATTCCAACTAAAATATCCTTAGCTTGAACATCTAGAATGAGAATGATTAACAAGAAGAATTTATTCATATTTTTTAATTTCTAGAAAAAAAGGAGTAAACCCATATTTAATAGCACTTCTTAACGCTTTGTCGTTATCATAAGAAACTCCGCAAAACATTGGAGTAACAGAATGTACTTTATCCACAAATTGTGAGAAAAATTGATGAATAGACTTGCGGGATGACTCTGATTCATCAATCCATAGGTGGATAGCACTACACTCACACCCAGCCATGGGATAGTAAAAATATTTAAAAGCCATATGTGCAACAATAATACCATTTCTTTTTACTATAAAATGGTCCTTATAATTTTGGAAACGACTAATTCTTCCAATAAGTTGTTTTTTGATTTTTTTTGATTTTTTATTTAGTGCTGCTGACTTAGAATACTGATGAATCCAAATATCTTCTAAATAACTTGTTTCAACATCTGATAACCGGTAATTCTCAAAATATTCTAACTCTTCATCTTTTTGAAAAATACTACATACGTTGCTATTTTTATACAATCCATACCAATAATACTTATCTTTATCGGAAGTAACAACTGGCTTCAAGTTAGTTCTTTGATTAAAAGTAAAAAATATTTTTTTTATCATTTGACTTTCACTTTCCACTTCATCAATTTTTGCCGAATCTAAGCTTTCAAAGTAATAAGTCTTCTGCTCCTCGGTTGCTTGAATCATTCCATTTACCAATTGGTCTAATCTTTTGTCTCCGATGAAAATTTGATTATTTTTTAATATTTCAAGCATAATAAATCCTTTGAAGTTTTAGTTTAAAAAGTAGTACTGATATTAAGTTTAAAACCAGAAGCATTATATAGAGTATTGATAGGCTTTTATTAACGAGAAAAAAAGAACTTATGAAAGATATTAATCCTAACCCTAACCAGGCAAATACTCCAATAAGAGAGCCACACGTCCCAAGCCCATCTTTTCGGCTTAAATAAGAAAAAGTTCTAGGAATAGTGTTTGCTACATTTACAATATAAACTCTTGCAGCAAATATATATAACGCGATTGCCGCTATATTAACGTACTCATGAATATCAAAAAATACGATCAAGGGCATTAACACTAATATTCCAAAAGAAATATAAAGTGGCGATTGTTTAGAAAAAATTGCCTTTTTTGACAAGAGAGTTCCTGTGATTTCAGTTAATCCATAAAAGAGAAAAAGTTTTTCTATCGCAATATTCTCCCAAAATGGAATAATTACATAAAAACCTAAATAGCCCATCGCATTTGTTAATATAGTTAAATAAAAATAATACGCGCTCTTATTAGAAAATATTTCTCTATAAACAGCCCAAATATGAGTTTTTACTTCCTCTTCCGATTTTTTTACAGGGATAAATAAATATAAAACTACTAATCCTAAGAACCCAATATAAAGCCATTCCCAGTATATATAATCTTTAAAAAATGTTAAAAGAGGCACTCCTAAGGCAATTGATAAAGGTCTAGCGGTCATAATATAAACAACATAGCTTGTAGAATTACCTGACAAGTTAAACGAAAACCACCATGCCATTGAACTGATTAGACCTATTAATAAGCCTAAAAAAAAACGACTTAACAAATAAAGCTCATAAGATGATGAGTTTAGGACATGTGTTGCCGATAAAACTCCTAGTAAAACAGCAATTTTTAAATAAAGACCATAATTAGCCTTATTTATAGAGCCTGAAAAAAACAATAAACCAATTACGATTCCAAAAGAGCAGGTAGATATTAAGTTTACAAGTATACCTTTATTAATGCCTAAATTTTTTGAAAGTTCATCAAAAAATGCAGGAAGTCCATTATCTAGAATTGAAAATACGATTAATCCTAAAAGTAATAAAAAGCCTAAATATTTATTCATCAAACCCTCACCATAAACGTACGCTCCCACTTTATAACAACTTCATTTTTCTGATTTTTAGCGATTGTTTCCATTTGCACAATCCCAACATGCTCTCGGCTTTTCGAAAGTCTTTTATTTATGCATTTTGATTGAGCATATAAAGTGTCACCAATAAAAACAGGATTAGGTAATTCTATATTCTTCCAACCAAGATTCATTAATCCTTGAGCACTAGTTCCTCGTAAACTCAAACCTCCCACAATGGCTACTGTCACCAAACTTGAAACTATTGGCCTTCCCCATTCATTTCCTTTTGAGTGCTCATAATCAATATGTATTGGATGAACATTCATCCCAAGCATGCTAATTAGCATATTATCTGTTTCCGTGATTGTTCTTCCTGGAAAATGTTTAATGATACATTTTTCTTTAAAATCTCCATAAAGCAAACCGAAATTTTCTTCATAGATATCTTCATCAATTTGTTTGAACATTTTTTTATCTTTCAAGTTGTTCCTCTTTTTCTCGAATCATTCTCACCATAGGTGGACCGACCATATCACCATTGTTCACTTTAATACCACTATGCTCATCTTTGTATTGTTCTAATATTTGAATCTCGTCATATGAAAGCTCATATCTAGGAGAAAAAACTTTATTAATGATTGATATATGAGAAGGGTGAATTGCAATTTTAGAACTAAATCCAAAGTCATAGCTGTGCTGAACTTCCTGTGTTAAAAAACTTTCATCCTTTAACCTAAAGCACGGAGAATCAATAACGCCAACATTTTCATCGTTACTTAGCAGCACTAATTGTCTTTTAATTTCTTTAATAAAAGTCGAATAAAGAGAAATTCTTAACTGACTTGAAAGATCAGCTTCCCCGAATATTAGATACTCACCCTTGTTCAATGAGTTTATTATCGACTTCGCTTCAGTAACTCCTTTTGAAGTTTCAATAATTGGACAAAGTTTTGATTTTTTAAATAATTTTCTAGTTAATTGAACTTCGATGCCACTTTCAACCTTTGGCAAAATGATAAAGCAAGGCTCTATGTTATTTTCAAATAGGAAGTTTATATCCTTTATCCCTTCGATAGTATGAACGTCATTAATTCTGATAAATATATTTCTTTTTCTAATTTTAACTTTATTCCATATCCTACGTAATCCAATCCTTGCATTTTCTTTATTTCCAATTTGAACACCATCTTCCAAATCAAAGATTAAAGCGTCTGCATTTGTTTCAATCGCTTTCAAAAGCATTCCCTCGTGATCCGCTGGAGTATTTAATAAGCTTCTAATCATTTATCTCACCTAATAATAAAATTAATTTATCAATTTCTTGAATTTGCAGATCCGCACGTAACATTACTCTCATTCCGTATGTATCTTTAGGAACTATTGGGAAATATACAGGCGCTAGATAATAACCATTCTCAAAAAGAAATTTAGCCTTATTCTTTGTATCTTCTAAGCTCTTGGTTGGAATGATTCTAATTGGTGCCAATGAACCTGATTGTTTTGTTTTAATTTTTTCATCAAATAATTGTAATTTTTTTCTAAGCTCAGCCTGCAACTCTCTTACATACCCACTTTCATGAACAGTAAGAGCACCTTTTATTGCTGCTAAAACAGGATTGGAAATGCATTGTGACCATCCTAAAGGTCCAGCCAGAGTTTTTATTTCATGTTTGTTATATTCCTTTGACATAAAAATAGCACCACCAGCAGCACCAAATGCTTTATTAAAAGACGATATGATAAATGTTTCTTTCGGAAATTCTTTATATTTTGGACGAATCAATCCTTCTCCATGATCTCCATAGATCGATGTAGAATGAGCTTCATCAAATACAACATATAAATTATATTTTTTCTGAAGTTCTATAATAGCATCAATAGCACTTTCACCACCTAAAGAATAAACTGAATCTGTAACATACACTACATTTTCATTTTCTCTGCAAATTATTTCCAATGCTTGCATATTATCTTTATCAATTTCGAGAGTTAACGTCTCATTCATACAGATGGGAGCAATA
Source organism: Bacteriovoracia bacterium (assembly GCA_030431635.1). GTDB lineage: Bacteria > Bdellovibrionota > Bacteriovoracia > Bacteriovoracales > Bacteriovoracaceae > CALFYV01. The sequence continues at coordinate 96,461 of JAUIIL010000009.1, read as the reverse complement.
TACTTAAGAGAAAAATGAGCTTGTTTATCAAACACCATTACAGGTTTATCAAAATCATGGAAGTAGCCAGATGCTAAAAGTGGTAATAATGCACTCGATGCTTCAGATGCACTTAAGCTTATTAAACATTTAATATCATAAAGATTTTCAAACCTACTCTCAACATCTTTCAAAAGCGAAGACTGTATTCTAACCGAAGAAACGGATAGATTAACTGGCATATCTTCATCTAGAATCCGTCTTATCTCATTATTTACAACCGCAAGAGATGATATGCCTAGATAATCACAACTAACCATGTTGATGAATTCGTGTTCACCTTCAACAAGTTTACGACCTTTAGCTTTTGCTGTTAAATAAATTAGACTACTATCATGCATTAGAGCCCAATTCTTTTTTGAGAATTGGATCATCTTGCCTAGGTTCCCCTTCCAGGGACGAACCTGATTTTCCATAATATCTCCTTGCGTTAAATTCTAGCATCTAACATTTCTAAGTGTTGAAATTTATTCTTTATTTGTAGAAATTACACATCCAAAAGCGACTGGAACTAATTGAATAAGCTTGAATTATTAGACTCTGTAGGGGTTTATAAGTAATAGTTGAATTCGAGAGTGATCGTAAGCCCTTAAAATTTTTTGTTAAAACTAGTAATAAAAAAGAACTTATGCAATTGCTGATAAAGAAAACTAGTGTAATTATATTTCATGGGATTCTTATCCGTTTTATTATTTGTCCTTATTGGCTCTGCTCAAGATGTTTTCTTAGGTAATTTATTTACTAGCTATGACCCAGTTTTAGTCGCTTTTTTAACTTTTTCGATCGCAACAATATTCCTCGCTTTGATAGCTTTGAGTCTCAGGCAGAACAAAGTACAGGACTATAAAGCGCAGTTAAGGAATTTAATTTTTCTTAACCTTGTTACAGCACTTAATTGGCTTAGTTTCTTTGTTTCCTTAAGATATATAGAACCCGCTATAGTTGGGGCCATCTCATTTTCAATCGGGCCAGGTTTTTCAGCAATTATTGAGAAAGTTGTCTTGAAAAAGAAAGAGACAAAAATACTATATCCAACACTTGTCGTGCTCTCTTGTATTTTTCTTTCATACGTCGCCATTGATGGGAAATCTGCCTTTATTGTTAGTGATAAGTTTAAAGTCACTCTGGGAGTTGTGCTTGCTGTTTTATCTGGACTTGGAATGGTTTTAAATACTTATATTTCAAAAAGTTTAAGTTCAACTAATCTCACAACACTCTCAATAACGAGTGCTCGCTTCATTGCTATCTCGCTGGCCTCTTTGCTCTTTCTTCTTTTTAATAATATTTCCATTGAAAATACATTTCATGACCTACATTTAATGCCATCGATTATAGGAATTGCCGTTATTGGAATAATGCTCCCCATGCTTTTAATTCAATATGGAATAAAACACAGTGAACCTCTTCTTGTTTCTCTTCTTTTGTCCCTGACTCCAGCGACAACTTTTCTTTTGGAGTTTTTTGATAAAAGACTACAGCTAAACTACTTATCAGCTTTGGGGATATTTCTTTGCTGCTTTTTTACGATATTAGGAATTCTTAAAGAAAATAAAAAGGCTGTATGTTCTTAAAGGTCCAAACAAGCTAACTAAGCTAAATTTCAAGAGTTGAGCTTATAAAAGCTATTATTTGCCAACAAAACTGGCCACTACTACCTGAAAATATTACTTATTTAATCAGCTTTCTAAGCACCTAAAATTACAGTGTGTTATAGAGATAAAAGCTTAAGAAATTAAATAAAATAACCGAACAATTAAATGGAGATTTAAAATGACTTTGTTATCAACTTTAACAGGCGTGATGTTAATGACTTTTGCTGTGAACACAATTGCGTTTGAACTTGTCGCCATGAATGACTGTCAGGGCAACTGCAAAGTCGATGAGGTATCAAATACAATGCTTGAAGCTTCAAATAAGGTTGCCGACTCAACTGGAGCAAGAGATATCGCTCAAGCAGTATTGAATAACCCGAATGATGAACTGAAAGAGAAGTATGGTTTGACGGATGAAAATATAAAAGAACTATGTCATTTCGCTCAGACGGGTGGTTATAATTGGGAAGATTGGCCAATAGAACCCATTTTTGAAAAGATCTTAGAAATTGATGGAGTTAGCTATAAAAGCTTTGAAACTCCACAGAAATATCAAGAATATATTGGAGAGCGCTGGAATGAAGTCTATTCGAAAGTCAACTGTGAAGGGAACGGTGTTACTCGTGCAACTCTTGATGGGATTGCTTTCTATAATGAAAAAACAAGCTGGGTCTACTCTTTGTATAACAAAGAAAATCATTTTAATGCAGATATAAATTCAGTTAGAGTTTTTGATTCTATCTTGGAACTTGAGTTTACTATTTATGATTTTTTGACAGATTTAGCGGAAGTTCATCCTGATGATAAAGTAAAAAAATATCCAGACTTTAAAGATCAGCTTTTAAGATATGCAAATGAGTTAAAAAAAGTTCACGGTGCTCTTTCGATAAAAGAGCTTAAAGCGGAGGCTGGAAGCTCATTTAAATAAGAAAAACTTTAGAGAGGAGTTTTTTTGAGAGTTTTTGTATTATTAATTGTTCTAATTTTTTGTCCTATCTTCAAATTAGAAGTTTCTTATTCTCAAACTAATAAAGAAACTAATAATAGCGGAGGTATCTTTCATATTGAAAGAGGGAAAAAAAGACAAATCAGAAGGCAGCACCGAAATAAAAGCGAAGCTCAAGGAAAGAACTTTCAAGGTGATTGTCACTCTCACCTAGATATACCTTCTGCAAATTCAATTGAATCAATGATAAGCTTCCTTGGAAATGAGTGTTCTATCACAGATCTCTCAAGAAAAAGTAATCTTTCAGCTGAACCCATGCTTGATACTCTAATTTGTAATAACTGTGAGAACTCTCTCACAAGAAACTTAGAATCTAAAGAAAATAGACTTGAAAGAGAAGTCTTAATAGAAGATGAGATGGGTTCTATGTTTCTACAGCGCTATCAAACTCTTGTGATGCAAAAGATGCAAGAAGTTTCAAACTTAGAAACACTCATTAGTGCCAACTCAATCAGCGAAGAATCAAAGAGAAAACTCGCTTCATGCCAGCCCAAAAATTTAATGGCCACTCTCCTTGCGAAAGGCAACCCTTGTAACGTTAATAAAAAGGGAGTTAAAACTCAGTGGGCCTTTTTGCAAGAAGATCTAAAAAAAATCTATAAGGAAGGGCCAACACATAATTGGAGAGATAATTTTGAAAGCGCCTACTACCATCAGTATGCAAGCTCTTTATTAGAGCTTCCTGTAGATAAAAATTTCCAAAATAAAAGTGTTAGCTCTATCTTTCAAGGCGATGATAAAGAAATCCAGTCTAATCAGTGCTTAAGTAAGTCGGAGTTTGATTTTCTAAACAATATGAAACTATCACATGAGCGTACTCAAGCAATGCAATCTCTTGCTAAAGGGGCATCCAAAATTTTAGAGCAATTTCATAAAGTTACGTCTTTGGAAAATTTGAACCTTAATAATCTTAAAAGTGTTGTCTTTGGAGAAATCTTAAAAGATAGAGAGGCATTTAAAGCATTCCAATTTGCATACGAAGATCCTCTTTTCCGCTCAATCGTTTCTAACCCATCCTCTTTCAAGCCTTTCTTGGAAGGATTAGCCAAGGCCCAAAGAGGTCTTGAGTTAGAAATGAAAAATAAAAATGAAATTGGAGCTCCTTTAACGATAGAGCAACAAGAAAACTTCTTTAATGCTATTGTTAATAATGTTTATGGCATTGGATTAAACAAAGGGCAGATAGGACTAGAAACGGAAAAAGTTTTTGAACCTATGATTGATGATATTGCGAAGTCTTGTGTTTCCATGCAAGAGAGTTTAGAAAAGTTTGCTTGTGCCCTTCCAAGCCATAACGATCTTAAAGCTCTTAAAGGAGAAATGAGACCAACTATAGCAAGGGCCATGGCAGAGCATGGTGATGAAAAGAAAGAAATCGCTCAAAACTTTCTTTTAAGTTATTGCGAGAATCTAGATAATAGAGAAGCTTATACAGGTGAAAAAGCGACCCAAACGGTTAAGGCTTATCAAAATATCTTGGATTTACTTGATGATTCTAACCAAAGAGATACTTATGCAAAGAGTTCTAGAGCAGTCACCTCACAAGATGATAATATGATGACTAAGTACTGTTCTATTATCAATGCTCTTAAAGATGACCCATTAAAAACAGGGAAACCATTTTTTAAATTCCCTTCAAACGATCAGGAGATTGCTGGTTACAAAAACAAACTATTAAATGAAGTTTGTCTCAAAGAAAACCTAGATAACAAAGCGTTGCTAAGTCTTTGTGATAGTGGGAATAAAGAGTATTTTGAAAAAACATGGTCGACATTAGCGCAGCTTTTTCAATCAAAACTTAATGCTGTTGATAAAGAAGGAAATCGCTACTACGATAGTAAAAAAGACTTAGCTGTTTCAGAAAAACGGCTACAAGACTCCCTACTCTTTTTTGAAGCTGGAGAAGAGGCTTCAAAAATTCAGCAAGCTATTATCTCAAACGTTTCTGATAGCAGGAACCAAAAAGGTAACGACTATAAAGTGGATGACAACGGAAAAGTTATCTACGCCCCATCTAGAGAAACACTTGCAGCGAATGGTTATGCCGCTCGAATGAGAGCAAACTTTTTAAAAGGAAAAGGCCTAACTGAAGAACAAGTAAAAGAAGCTCATGCCAATTACGCTGCAGGAGACCGCTCTCCGGCCAGCAGTGGAAAAAACTCAATTGTAAGCGAAGATATCCCTGCTGTTTCTCAATCAAATCAGGCGGTCGTTCCTGGTCCTTTCACACCTGATCTGATTAGTAACGCAAGTCAATTTAATGGTCAGTTTGCTAAAGTCACAAACGATCTCTCAAAAAATATCGCTAGCTCTAATAACATAGAGAACTCAGATGAGTTGCGAGGTTACGTCGACTCTCTTAAAAATAAAGTCGAAGATGCTCAAAAAGAACTTGAGAGATACAAGGAAGAGCTTGCCAGAGAAAAAGACATTCAGAGAAAAAATGAATTAGAAAAAAATATCACTGAACTTGAAGAAGAGCAAAAAGCAAGGGCCCAGGAGATGAATCAGATTTATTCAGATGTTGATAGGGCCCGTAAATCAGGAGAGAGAGCAAGTATCGCTTTTGGAGATAATTCAGAGAGCTCTTTAGGTAGTGCCTTGGCCCAAGGTGCCTCGCGAGCTGCCGGACAAGTTGCAAGTAAAGCTGCCACATCTTCCTCACCTTCACTCACCTCTGCTGGTAGCTACGGAGCGGCCCAAGGAGCGATGAGAGCTTCTGGAAAATACGCTCCAAGAACTTTCACAGAGGATAAGCAGCTTGAGCTGAGAATGACAAAAAATGAAAAAATGAAACAGCTCCTAAGAGACGCAACCGATTCTGGTGGTGTGTCTTTGGGAATTAACGAAGAAGAAGATCGTGTTCATATTATTTTGAGAAATAAGGCCATTGATACTCAAAATGACCAGCTCGCCCTACCCAAGGACAAACTTGATGCTCTTATTGTCGATATGCATAAGGCCGGTAAGAAGTCTATTGAAGTTGATTTTTTTGATGAAAATGCTATTGCTATCTATGAACTTAACGATGAAGGTTCCCTAGAATTCTTGGAGTATCAGATTGGCGGAACTAAAGCGGCCAATATACCTCCCTTGGTTTATAACGTTGCTGATGAACTCACTCAACAATACCAAGATTTCATCACAGGAAAAGGAGCTGAGCGCTCCCCGGCTTCATTTCCTAAAATTGAGAAAAAAGACGGGAACAAGCCTACTCCAAAGAACCCAAAGCTCTTAGATGAGCTAAATCAAGTGATTGAGCAGAGTAAAGAATAATTTACCGCGAAAATAAAATTCCTCTTTTGACTCAAACAAATAACATCACTTACAATTTAGCAAGTTGGTATAGTTATGAAATTATTCACTCAAAAAAAATCAAGTATTACGAAAGAAGACACCCCTTATTTTATTAAAGGGAGTTGTATCGATGAGATTATTAAAGAAGCTCAAAGGAAAAATTTTATTGTGATTAATTCACGTGAAATACAAGAAAGAGAGCTTAATGAAATTGCCAGATGTACTAACTCACATAGAAAGCATTGTTTCGTCGGTGTTAATTTCCCTTGGAGAGGTAACGAAGTTGTTATTATTCCCGATAAAGAATCCTTTCAAAGCCTCATTACATGGAGAAATAAAGATAAAATAACTGAAGAAGAGCAGCAAAAACTCAGACAATCTCATGTTTTTGTCGTTGGCTCTTCTGTTGGCTCCAATGCAACTCATGTCATGGCCAAGTCTGGAATTGAAAACTTCAATATAGCAGAAATCAAAGAGATTAAACCTTCCAATGGGACTCGAATTATTAGTGACTCTGTTGTTAATTGGGGACTTCATAAGCTCGATGCGCTCAAGAAAGATTTATATGAATATAATCCTTATCTAAATTTGAAACTTTTTAATGAAGGATTGAATGCTGATAATATTGAAGCGTTTTTTCAATCAAATGCTCAAAATAAAGTTGTCTTAGACGCTGCCGATGACGTCCCTACTAAGATACTTATTAGAAAGTATTGTAAAAAACATAAAATTCCAATGCTGACGGGGTTTGATGAAAAAGGTGTTATTATCATTAACCGCTTTGACAAAGAAGATGTCCCTATTGCCTTTGAAAATGAGGACTTTTCAAATTTTCATTCAAAAAGCTTTGAAGAGAAAACAAGATATTTCATGGAATACTTTCCAAACGGATATGAAAACCTAACTGATAGACAAAAGCAGACAATTGAAAGAATCAAAGATGGAACACTCGGCGGTTACTCCCAACTGGCATGGGAAGCAGCCCTCTTTTCATCAATGATTACTAAGAGCGTCCTCGATATTATCCTCTATGACATTAAAAGTGGTAATTACTCTATCGACCTTGATAAAATTAACAATTACCTACTCTAATAAGCTATAAAATTACTAACTTCTGAATAAAATCCATCAAAATCTTCAAGATGATAGAAGTGCTTTTGGTTAAGAACTTCTCTCATTTCAATATCAGCAAATTGTGACTCAAGAACATATCTTTGAGAATCAATTTGAGAGACATGATCTTTTGAACCAAAAAGGGCCAATGTTGGAACAGTTGTTGGACGTCTCCTATAAAAAGCAGGATTTATTGAAGCACGAACATCAACCAACACTTCTAAGTCAAAAGCATAGGCACCTGTTAAATAAGCAAAATAAGCTTGAAGTTTATCAGGAGAATTGAAATAAGCAGGGACAAAAGCTGGGTTAGTAAAAGCCGTTTGATAAATCATGGCCCGTGATTTTTCGAGTTCCTCATCATAATTAGCGGCAACTTTCTCCATAGCCTTATGAGCTTCTGAATCTTTGTCTAAGGTATTTAAGTTAAACTCAACGATCAACTTATCTGTTTGAGTAGTATCAAGAACTGGACCAATGAGGAGGTTGGCAGCAACAAACTGAGGGAATTGCCTTGCAAGATCAAGAACATAGTGAGCCCCAAATGAATGCCCTATCAAATAAACCTCATCATCATGATGATTTTTTAGTAAAAACTCTCTTGCCGAATGAAGATTCTTTTTAAAAGCATATTCTTTTGTAAACTTATAACCCTCGTCTCTGACTTTTGAAATTTCATTCCAAAAAACAATCTTGTGTCCCTTCCCTTTGAATTTTTCAGCGAGAAGATTCTGCTCTGGTAAAGAGTTTCCACCTGGCCCACCATGAAAATAAAGAAAAGTTTTTGAATAAACGCTAAGAACACAAAAGAGCAAAATAAATGAGAGTTTCATTAATAAAGCCTCCAGTTAGTTTCTTTTTTTTCTAGCTTCTACAGGCCCTTTTGTAAATCACATAACAATTAGGCGGCTTTATCAATTTTGTAAGAGTCGAATATTTCAATAAACTCTTCGATACTGTTTTTTTCTATGTAAGAATTATAGACTTCTCTAGCTTTGTAGGGAGCTTTCGGTGCGATAACTCTCTCTAAAGAAGCAACCTCTTTGACTATTTCAACCAAAACTTTTGAGAAAAATTTCTCATCAAACTGAAGACCTTCTCCACCCAAAATACGGATACCAGCAAACTTTTTAAGCTTATTAAAAAGAATCACTGAGCTCATTGAATCATAATCTTCTAAAGGCCCATGAATGGATGGGTAGTAAAAGAGTCTTTCATGGAGAATATATTTAAAAGTGAGACGTTTCTCTAAGTCTGAATTTTTTAATAGAGCTAGCATTGCAAGAGAATCAACTCTTATCTCCTCGACAGAACCAGCTGCCTTTGAATTTTTGTATTTAATAAAGTCTGGTAAAGGAAGTCTACCTGAGCGATGAAAATACTCATGATGATAGATCCAGTTCGAGGCATAGGAGCTTAAAGTTTCTTCATCAAGTGAGTAGAGTTCAGTAAAATAGTCCCCTTGAACTAAGCCTTTACTTGTTTTAGAGGAAATCTCAAGGAAGCGTCTCACGAATTTATCAATGAAGAAAATTGATTTAAACTTGATTTTTTCTTTATCTGAAAGCGTATTTACAAATTGCTCGATGAAAAGCGCGACCATTCTCTCATTCTTTATTCCTGGAGAGCTCTCTTTTAATCTACAACATAGAGGAAGCTCTTTAAGCAAGAAATGGGATTGAGAGCTTCTGTCGCACTCAGAGAAAGTAAAAAATTCAAACCCTATTTCCTTAATATATGGAACATTAAGGAACCCAGCAAAGAGGCCTATTTTTAAATTAAAGATGACAACCCTATCTCCTGGTGTATAGGCACTCACCTGTTTCAACAATTTTGATTGATTTTCAATACTTAGGTCATCATTTTTAATCGCTTCAATTAAATTAACGAGCTCAAATGGCGTTAAATAGCTCCTTTTGTGCAAAGAAAGCCTACTACTCATTAAAGTAAGAAATTTTAGTAAACTCATACAACCATTTTCGGATTAGTTACACCGTCTACTACAGTAAAGATTTTTTATATCTGAGACGAAAGGCATGATAATTATCAAGGTATTTGGTTATAGCTTTATTAGCAGAGCAGATACTCACCTTTAAAAGCAGCATCTTTATCAATGATAGGCGTTTTGGTCTGAAGCTTAATCCCCTTTAAAAAACTATTCACAAGGCCACCAAGCCATGCCTCAACATACAGATTAAAAATATCACCAATTGATTCAACATAACTTGAGACTGTCTCTTTGTAGCTTGATTTCAGGTGAAGCTGAACATTTGTCATATTCTCTTCTTTCTCAACATATAAAGAGAAGTTTCGTTGATATTTTTTTTGGTTTTGTATATATGTTTTGATGACAGACTCAACAGACTTACTATCTAAGTATTCCTTCGCCAAAAGCCCATGTGTTTTTTTGTCGTTAAAAAAAGCTGATATTTCAGTGAAATTTGCGAGCTCTCTTGTTCTTAACTTCTGAATAATTTCCAAAAAAGCACTCATATGAACTTCAGAGTCCCAGTTGATAAGATAATCTGGATCTAGTCCCATATCTTTCAAAAACTTCTCATAACCTTCATATCCCAGTTTCTCTTGCATATAGCCCAGTATAGGTGCAAAACTTCTAATCTTAGTTCCACCTTCTTCCATAAAGCTTTTTTCATTTTTAAAAACTTTTCTTTGATCGGTATCCCAATTCTCAGTCGGTTCAATTTCTAAATGGCCAATCAAGAACCAGTTTGGTGAAATTTTAGTGAGTTCACAAAAACGAACAACAATATCTAGAGTTGGCATGCTCTTCCCAGCTTCAATTTTGGAAACTGTTGATTGCCTTACACCAAGAGCATCTGATAAATCCACCTGGCTCATGGCATTTATCTTACGTCCGTAACGAAAAATGGGGGCGATTCTTACTTCGTTTTTGTTCATGAGTTTCTCTACCTTTTTATTACCAAAGACATTAAGTTCAAGCTATCATAAACATGTCAGTTAGACTTATGAATTTTTATTAACTTAACCCTAAATGGGGCATGAATTTTTATGGACTTAAGCCTCGTCATTTGTTTTTTCTCTCTCGCTCTTATGCTTATTTTTGCCATAAAAACGTTCAATTTTGACCAACCTACTGAGGAGCACTTCTTATCTCATAAAGACATTAGTTTTGTAAATTTAGCTTTAAGTTTAACAGCCACTGAAACTTCTACCATCACCTTTGTTGGGATTACCTCACTCGGGTTTTATGGCCAAAACTCTTTTTTATTGCTCTATTTTGGTGTTGCCCTGGCCAGACTAAGTCTAAGTCATTACATACTTTCAGATATTTACAATAATTATAATACCTTGTTTGATTATCTGCGCTCCAATAACAACCTCACAGTACAAAGTATTCATAGTTGCATAAATATTTTGATCAAAATTATTATAGTGGGAGCAAAACTCTACGCTGGCTCCCTCCTATTCTCAAATCTTCTTAATTATCCTCTCCTCTACTCTATTGCGGGAATTGTTTTTTTAACTTCTTTGTATTCTTTATTTGGAAATTTAAAAACAATTGCCATCACAGACTCTCTCCAATGCTTATTTATGTTCTTACCTCTCCTATTTCTTCTTAATGAGCTTGGAGCTTTCTCTCTAGAAGAAGTGAATAAAACGTATAGTGTTCTCTCTCATGCTAAAAGACTGCATTTGTTTGAATCAAGTTTCATCAATAATATTGCTATTATCTTAGGAGGCTTTTTCTATGGGAGTTTTCTTTTTTTTGATCAAGACTCAATCCAGAGAATAAAGGCTGCCAAAAATATTAAAGAAGCGAAAATATCTATTTATTTATCCATAGCGATTAGTTCTTTACTGGCCTTTTTCTTTCTTAGTTTAGGTCAATTTGTTTGGGCCCAAGAACCTTTACGGGCACAACTCCAAAACGCTCATAGTGATTATCTCTTTACACAAATAGTAAATTTGAAATCAACCCATATTCTCAAAGGTCTTATGCTAGCTGGTGTTCTTGCTTCAACAATGAGCACTCTAGATTCAGCTATCAGCTCAATTGGTCTTAATTTTTATAATGATATCAAACAGAAAAAATTACAGAATAAGTTTTTAACTTCTTTTATTATCTTAGTCCTGATTTCTCTCTTCTCCTATATCTGCTCTTATTATGATGGTATTGTTTATTTTGTCCTTAATGCAGGATCGTATTTTGCAGCAGGATTTCTCACTCTCATTACTTTTCGTTTATTAAGTCATAAAAGTAAAATCTACAATTATAAACTTGATGTTGTTTTAGTTTCACACACCATTTGTCTCTTAAGCGTAATTGTTTATTCAGATTTCTACCACCAAAAGTGGTACTCTAACTATGTTTCAAGTTATTTTACCACTCTACTCTTTGTGTATCTTTATTTGAGAATAAGAATTAAATGGCTTGCTGACTAATACTGTTGTAGCTCACTCTCACAGAGAACTGCCCTGAGCCTTCTGAAATAATGGTAAACTCAGTTCCAATTAATTTCTTTCGTAAGTTATAGATGTGAACATCCAAAGTTTTATGATGAACAGTTAGGCCACCCCAAATACTCTTGACAAGATCAGCACGATGCAATCTTTTTGTTGGAGATCCTAGTAAAGCTCTTAGAATTTTTATCTCTTTAATAGTTAGACTTAGCTCATCAAATCTTCTCTCTAAGTTTGATTTTTTGTAACTATTAAATTCTGGATAGAGTAGTCTCTTAATTTTCGCTCTTAAAAGATTCTGAGGTGTTGGTTTGACGAAAATCTCACTGACACCAACCTCATAACAAAAATGGATAAATTCTAAATCATCACTATCACTCACAAGAATTGAAGGAATAGCTTCCAAAACGGGTTTGATTTTTTGAAGAGTGAAAGCGTTATTATCGTTAGCTTCCAAAATAATCATATCCGGAATTTTTACAGAAGAGAGAGAACTAATAAAATCCCCTTCTTGATTAAAAAAACTTACATCGTAGCGATGAGAAAAAGCATCCTTATAGATTGTTCCATTGATTTCGTTACAATAGACCCAAACTCTTTTTTCTTTAACAGTCATTTATTAGCTCCCATTCCAAAATATTCCATTGAGAATAATTTCCCTGCTAATAAAGTATTCCATTTGGAATATTTTTCAAGCTAAAAATGAATTAACATGTCGTATTTATTTAGCTGCCTGGCGTTATGACGAATGAGAAAGAATCTAAATTATCGAAATCCCGATCATCCATATCAACTAATTTTACTTAAACTTTTTACTTGAGAATCTTCCCGAGACTGTACTCATCAAATCCAGGCGCCTCATGATCGGGATGAAAGCCTTCAATCATATAACCTTGCTTTAATTTGATAGAAATCATGGGGATATTAAAGCTGTAGATGGTACTCATAATTTTTTTGATGCCAATACTTTTACACTTATCTTCTATTTCTTGTGAAAGAATCTTTCCATAGCCCTTACCTCGGTATTCTTTGAAGATGATTGTCTTCACCGTTTCGGCCAAAGTTTTCGTTTTAAGATAATAGCCCGTAATACCTATTCTCTCCTCATTAACATAGGCCCAAAAATACTGAGTTTTGCTGGTTTGAATATCTTCAGCAGATGGTAAATAAGGAACTCTATCGTAATGCTCCTTATGAATATTAGCGATGGCCTCAGAATTTTCTAAGTTCTTTTCTACTGGCACTAATTGTATTGATAGACTCATAAAGCTACTTATCTCCCTGTTTCATGAAAAATTCAAGAAAATTTCGTTCAAAAAAAAAGAGGCCCTCAGGCCTCTCATTTTTCTTGGTCATGTTCTATTGAAGGTGGCTGCTCTTCATCAGGTTTGGATTCGTGAGGTATGTTCACAATCGATGCGAGGAGCTCCTTAATTTCTTCTTGCTCTTTACGTAACCGTTGCTCAAAACTCATAGTTACCTCCTTTATAGATAAGTAGGTTATTACCTATCTAATAATTACACAGAATTACTATTATAGTGCCCGATAAAATTTTGTCAATTTGTCAAATCTTAACCATGTATGAGTTATAGCTATTGCAACGTTTAAACTGTTGTGCTACAAGTCATTACATGAATTTGACCTCATTCCTTCTTTTACTATTGGGCACAGCAAGTTGGGGAATATCTTATGTTGGCACCAGATGGGCCAGCCAAGCTTTCGACCCTAATGCTATTGTCTTTGTTAGATTTGCTCTGAGCTCAATAGTTTTTCTACCTCTGCTATTTTTTAATAAAATAGGGGAAATAAAAAAACAATTGAGCTATGGCCCTATACTTTGTGGGGTTATTTTAATGATTTCTATCCAACTTCAAATTACAGGGCTCCAGTATACGAGTGTCGCAAAAAGTAGTTTTTTGACAGCTATGTTCGCGTTTTTTACTCCCTTACTTGTAGTCATTATTGATAAGAAGAAACTTGAAGCTGGTTTCTGGCCTCTACTTACCCTGGCCCTCTTTGGTATTTTTCTTATGTGTGATTTAGATTTCAACTCTCTTAATAAAGGAGATACCTATACAATTGCTTGTGCTTTTTTCTGTGCTCTCCACATTTATCTTGTTGGAAAATTTGCCTCCAACAGCCACCCTCTTTATTTTGTTCTTCTCCAAAACATCACAATTACTTTCGTCTCGTTAGTACAGGGACTCGTTTTCTACCCCTTCCCTGACTTCACGATACTACTTCAAGATTCTACTTATGCATGGGGACAAGCTGGTAGTGCCCTGGCCATCCTTACTTTTGTCTGTACTATTCTTCCTTTTACAATACAAGTTTATGCCCAAAGAAAGGTTCCTTCTCATATAGCAAGTATGATTTTTCTTATGGAGTCCCCTTTTGCGGCCATGTTCGGGTACTTCTTCCTTTCAGAAAGAATAACAACAACTGCTCTTACTGGAGCAGTCCTGATTATCTGCGCTATTTCGTTTTTGCCCTACGCATCTCGCCTCATCTCAAGAAGAAATGCGGTGAGAAACAGACGAGTTAGAATTGGTTTCTAAACATCATTGATTCAACTGGTACATTGGCCTTAGGATTATACTTCGCATTAGGTTTTTTATTATAAAGAACTTCGACGTCCCCTTTAATTTCAAAATAAATCAACTGCCCAATTGGCATACCAGCGTAAACTCTTACTGGCTGTTTAACAGAAATTTCAAGAGTCCAGTAGTTACAAAAGCCAACATCCCCTTTACCGGCTGTTGCGTGAATATCAATTCCAAGTCTTCCAACAGAAGACTTTCCTTCTAAAAAAGGAACATGACTATGGGTTTCCGTATATTCAAAGGTAACACCGAGATAGAGCTTATCTGGCTCAAGCACATAGCCTTCCTCTGGGATTTCAAAAAGTTCTATTTCATTGTGCTTACGAGCATCAAGAATCTCATCTTTATAAAGGGCCAGGGTCTTCCCGAGGTGAACATCGTAGCTATTGGTCCCTAAGCACTTTCTCTCAAAAGGCTTTACAACGATTGTCCCTTTCTCAATTTGATCAAGAATCTCTTTATCAGTTAGAATCATACCCGTCTCCCATTAAGTGTGTTACCTTGACCCTAAAAAGTTAGCACAGAAAGGATAGATGATGAATATCTTTTTAATTAGAGGACTTATCCGAGAACCGGCGCACTGGTCCATTTTCCCTGAGATCCTCCAACAGACCTTACCAGATTGCAAAATATGCTATTTGACTCCCGCTGGTGTAGGGGAACGTTTTAGAGAGCAGAGCCCGACCTCAATCCAGGCCATTGTAGATGATATGAGATCCCAATTTCTCGAACAAAAAGGAGAGCATAATTATCTCATCTCGATCTCTCTTGGAGGAATGATTACTTCACAATGGATACATGACTATCCCGATGATTTTCAAAAAGTTATTATCATGAACTCTAGTTTTAAAAATCTCTCTCACTTATATGAAAGAGTTCAACCAAAAAGTATCCTGAGATTTTTAAAAATTGCTTTAACAAAAAGTTTAGAGAAAAAAGAAGAGCTTATTCTTAATATGGTCTGCAATAATGAGAAAGTAAGAAGTAGACTTCTAAAAGAATGGATTGAAATCGCGAAGACTAGACCTGTCTCTACGGCCAATGGTCTTCGTCAGTTGTGGGCAGCGGCGAAGTTCTCAACTTCAGTAAAACCTCCAAAGTCAAAATGTCTTCTGCTAGCAAGTAAAGAAGACAAACTTTGCCATTACCGCTGTTCAGAGAAACTTGCTAGTGTTTGGAACTGTCCTATTCATTATCATGAGAGTGCCGGGCACGGTCTTTCTGAAGACTATCCTGAATGGGTTGCTAATCAAGCAAAAGATTTTTTCCTCGCATGAAAGCGCCCAAAAATTACCACATAGTTTCCACTCAAGACGGTTCTCAAACCCTTTATAGTGAACTTTATAATGAGAATTGCCACTCTGAAGCCGGAGCTGTCGAAGAAACAAAGTTGCATTACCTTAAGGCCTGCCAAGTTTTAGAAAAATCTAAAGAACAAAAAGAAATTTCTATTTTAGAAATTGGATTCGGACTAGGAATTGGTTGGGAGACAACATTTCATGCTCTTAAAAACGATTCATGTCATCTTTCTTTTTTATCCGTAGAAATAGATCCAGAGCTTGTTGCTTGGGCCATGAAAGAGCGCTCTCTACCAACTCATGGACTAGAGATTTTAGTTGGAGACGCTAGAGAAACTCTTAAAGCATTCCAGAAACAATACCCTCAAAGAAAATTTGATTGTATCTATCAAGATGCGTTCTCACCCAGAAGAAACCCAGAGCTTTGGACTGTTGAGTGGTTTACACTTTTAAGAAGTCTTTCCCATTCACAAACTATAATGTCCACTTATAGTGCCTCAAGTTCAGTGAGAAAGAGCATGATTGAGGCCGGGTGGATTTTACGAGAAGGACATAAGTTTGGGCCAAAGAGAAGTGCAACGATCGCCTTTAATCAAGGAGAACAAGACCCCGTAATTCTCGACAAGCTTGAGCGCTCTCCTGCCATTGTGTTACGTGAAGAAAATATTGATGAATACAGGAGAATAAAATGAAAAGAACTCCCCTTTGTGAGCTCTTGAAAATTAAGTACCCAATCATTCAAGCAGGAATGGTTTGGGTCTCGGGAGCGAAACTAGCGGCCGCAAGTGCTAATGCTGGAGTCTTGGGTGTCATTGGAGCAGGTTCAATGAAACCAGATTTACTTGCTTCCCACCTCCAAAAAGCTCAAGAGCTTAGAAAATCAGGAACACTAGCTGTGAACGTCCCCTTACTTTATAAAGGAGCACCTGAGCAAATTGAGGTCGCACTTAAACATGGAATAAAAGTTTTTATCACTTCTGCTGGGAGTCCCAGAAAGTTTACTGAAGAACTGAAAAAAAAGGGCTGCATCGTTATTCATGTCTGCGCTTCCCCTCTTTTGGCCAAGAAATGTGAAGATGCGGGAGTTGATGCTATTATCGCCGAAGGTTTTGAAGCTGGCGGACACAACGGGATAGATGAAATCACAACGATGAGTCTTGTTCCGCAAGTGGTGGATGCTGTTAAAATTCCGGTCATTGCAGCAGGAGGAATCGTAGATGCGAGAGGAATATGCGCATCTTTGGCGTTAGGTGCTCAAGCGGTTCAAATGGGAACAAGATTTCTTATGACTCAGGAATCAAGTGCCCATATAAAATACAAAGAATTGCTTTTGAAAGCTCAGGCCTCAGATACAAAACTTTCCATGAAAAAGCTCGTTCCTGTGAGACTATTTAAAAATCTCTTCTTTAATCAAGTGCAATCTCTCGAAGAAAAAAACGCTTCGGCCCAAGAGTTAAAAGAGCTCTTAGGAAAAGGAAGGGCCAAAGCTGGTATGCTTGAGGGAAAACTTGATGAGGGAGAACTTGAAATCGGCCAAGCGATCTCCTTAATTAAAGATCTGCCCACAACTCAAGAGCTGGTTGAAAAACTGGTTAAAGATTACCAGCAAACTCTTAACTCGCTCTCTTAAGCGCAGCAATCCTATTATCAAGACTAGGGTGAGTGGAGAGAAAGTTCATGAGACCTTTTCGAGAGGAAATCTTCATCGCTCTCATGGATTCAGCAGAGTCATCCACACGATTAAAATTTAACTTTAACCTCTCAAGGGCCGCTATCATTTTTTGGCTTCCTGCTAATTTCGCTCCTCCAGCATCTGCTCTGTATTCACGAAAACGAGAGAAGAAAGCAATCACAAACATTCCTAAGAAACCAAACATAATTTCAAAAACCATGACCGCAATAAAGTGACCAAAATAACCTAGTCCACCTTCTCTTTCGTTATCACTTCTTAAAGCATTGCTAAGTGCGAAAGCCGCAATTCTCGCAAAAAACATAACAAAAGCGTTCACAACCCCTTGGATAAGAGTCATTGTCACCATATCTCCATTTTGAATATGGGCCACTTCATGAGCAAGAACTCCTTCCACTTCACTTTCATTCATCGATTGAAGAAGCCCAGTGGACACGGCCACTAAGGAATTATTACGACTTGGTCCTGTGGCGAAAGCATTCACTTCAGCTGAGTTGTAAACTCCTACCTCTGGCATTTTAGAAATTCCTGCACCTCTAGCAAATTCATGAACTTTGCGTACAACAGCTCCGTAATGTGGATCATTAGCATCCACCAACTTGACCCCCATCATAGTCTTTGCCATGAATTTTGAGAGCATTAGAGAAATAAAGGAACCGGCCATCCCCCACAACAAACAAAAGACAGCTAGCGAGTTATAATCAAGTCCATATTGAGTGATGTAAGGGCCTACGCCTAGTAAGCGCATAAAAAAACTAATCGTAATAATTACGAGTATATTAGTGAGAGAGAATAGTAGAATCCGCTTAAGCATTTGTTTCTCCTTTTAACTTCTTTAAGTTAATAACTCTTTTGTGGGTGTCAAGGGCTAGAGTCTTTTGAAGTTTGTTAATTGCCATTTAGGGGTGCCATCAATAAGTCTTGTGTTCTGATCCCAAGTAAAGCTCAACTCTTCCTTAATGAAACTCAACTCTTCCCAGGAATAGAGGATGAGATGGTAATGAACCTTTTCTTCTGAAATGAGGGGTTTGTTTATCCAAAACAAAATTTTTTTTGATAAAGCAAAGCCAACGGCCCTTTGAGTTTTCTCTTCAGTTTGAGAACTCTGCCCCGAAGTTAGTAAAAAACTATTGAAGTCTTTATTATGGCTGATAAGTACCAAGTCTTGCTTGGGAGCTCCGACATCAAGTGTTTGAGTTCTTTGAGCGAGGTATAACTCGACTTCTTTCTTGGCACCAGCACTTTGAGAACCTAACCAATTAAGAGAGATTTCCTTCTTCCCTTCACTTCTCCAAATACCTGTTAACATATGAAAATCAAAGTTTGGCCCTGGTTTCAGTGGACTAGCTTCAAGAAAAGTGATGGCCGTTAACCAGTCGCGCTCTTTTTTAATAACTCTTTTTAAAGCCGTCCTGATATTCTCGACATGAGAGTAGATTTGTTGATAGCGCTGCCAAATTTTCTGCGACTCTTCACCTGCTAGAGAAGATTTTTTATTGGCCATCATATGTTCAAAACTAAAGGCCTGGTAGTCTGTTGCTAACTTATCTGTCAAATTGTAGGGATTGTCCTGTGGGAGAAAAAGATAAAAAAAGGCCATAGAGCCCACAATAAGCCCCACAACTATTGGAAAGAGATATATTTTTAGATGTTTCAATAATATTCCTTTAATCTTTTACTTTCATTATACCCATCAAGTTTGATTTAGATATTTTTATTTCATCTTAAGAAGCGCTGCTTCCATCTTGACGAACTTCGGCAGTTGCCCTATTTTGTTTGATATATCAAACAGGAATAAGAATGACAGTTAAAACCTCTTCTCTTTGGGATATAGCAGAAAAACAAACCGCTCTCATTGAGGATCTTGATCACTCTTTAGAAATTTGTTTATCCACAAGACTGAAAGAAACAGGGTTTGATTTCGGACAATCTGTTACATGTCTTAAAAAACTACCTTTAAATGGGCCAAGACTTTATCAAGTCGCTGATAGTGTGTTTTCCATTGAGAAGTCTGTGGCCGAAAAAATCTATATTAAAGAAGCAAAATGAGTAGCATTTTAATTTTAGGTAAACCCAATTCTGGCAAGTCCCTTCTGTTTAATAGGCTCACAGGATTAAAGCAAAAAGTTGCTAACTTTCCTGGGGCAACAGTTGAACTGAAGAGAGGGATGTGTGGTACGCTTGAGCTGATTGACTTCCCAGGTGTCTACTCCCTCACTGCTATGACTAAGGATGAGGAAATAGCCATTGCTGGTTTTCATCAGTCCCTTAAGGATGAAAAAATTAAATCTGTTATTTGTACACTCGATATTACGAGACTTGAGAGAAGTTTAGTCTTTGGGCTACAAGCACAAGCCCTTGCTTCAGAATATAAAAAACCTATTATTTTTGCTTTAAATATGATTGATGAGCTTCCTCAAAAGTCGGAACTCTCAGTAGAAAAACTAACAAAACTTTTAGGAAGCCCCCTCTACGCCCTTTCGGCCAAGACACTAGAAGGAGTAGATGAATTTAAAAAGGCCATCGTTAAAATCTCAAACTCTCCCAATGACTATCTCCCTCAAGGAGAAATGTATTCAAAGCAAAAAGCAGTTGTTAGGGCCCGAGAAGTTGTGAAGGAACTTGACCTTGGTGGTGTCTTTTTTATTAAAAACCAAACTCAAATCGATAAATTCTTTTTGCACAGCTTTGTCGGTGGTATTGCTTTCTTCCTCATTATGGGGTTGTTATTTCAAAGTATTTTTACCTGGGCCTCTCCTTTAATGGATCTTATTGAAGAAGTCATAGGGCAGCTAGGTGTTTTTGTGACTAGTTCACTCCCTGCGGGAATTGTCAGTGATTTTATTAATGACGCTCTTTTTGGAGGTTTCGGCTCTTTTCTTGTCTTTGCCCCACAAATTATGATCCTCTCTTTTATTATTGGGCTACTTGAAGATAGTGGCTACTTAGTGCGTGCGGCCCTTATTTGCCATAGGCCTTTCAGCTACTTTGGACTCTCTGGGAAAAGTTTTATTCCCTACCTCTCTGGTTTTGCCTGCTCCATTCCAGCAATGATGGCGGCCAGAGTAATTGAGTCCCCTAAAAAAAGACTTATTACTCTAATAACAATACCTCTCATGTCTTGTTCAGCGAGGCTACCTGTCTATGCTCTTTTTATTTCAGCTTTTGTTCCAGAAGAGAAGGTGTTTTATGGACTGCTCGATCTGAGGGGACTTAGTTTTTTCGCTCTTTATATTTTTGGCCTTTTAACTGCACTTGTTGTGAGTGCTGTTTTATCACGAGTAAATAAGAAAGAAGTAATGGATGCTCCTTTTATTTTAGAACTTCCTCCTTATCGACTTCCCGCTTTTAAACCTCTTGCTATGAGAGCATTACATGCGACTAAAAGCTTTGTTGTTAAAGCGGGTCCTGTTATTTTTAGTGTGACGGCCATTGTTTGGGTTCTGAGCTACTTCCCTTATGGAGCAGGAAAACTTGAGAGTTCTTGGCTTTCACAAATAGGACATTTCCTCTCCCCGCTTTTCCAACCCCTTGGAATTGACTGGCGCTATGGAGTGGCCATCCTTGCTTCCTTTTTGGCCAGAGAGGTTTTTGTTGGAGTTTTAGGAACACTTTATGGAGTAGAAGGAGCAGATGAGAACATTGCTTCTCTGGCCCAAAACATACAAGCTGATGGGCTTACTTTTGCCAGCGCCATGGCCTTACTTGTTTTCTATGCCATTGCACTTCAATGTATTTCAACCGTGGCCATGCTCAAGAAAGAATCAGGTAGCTCAAAAATTGCGTGGATGACTTTTTTAGGATATTCCGTTCTTGCCTATTTTTTAGGCCTTATTGTTAAGATCAGTTTGAGCTAACAGCATAAACTCCAAGACCAATTGCACCTGCAAGAAGAAATAAGATAACTGGCTTAAGAAGAATTCCAAACATGAATACTATTTCCTCGTTTTGCAATGATTTATAGGCCGAAAGCAAGCTAGAGTCAGTCATCTTAAAAGTTTCAATACTTAATCCAAGATTATTATCCTGGGCATGAAGAAGTTTTTTTATCAATGTTGTAATAAAAATTGTTTTCAATTTTTTCCCATCAATTTTTATCGAAGAATAATCTGATAAAAGACGGCAGACAGTATCAGCACAACTCATTCCATAAGGAATACCATGCTCTGCTACATATTTTTTTAACCCTTTTGAAAACTCTCCAGTACCATCATCTAGTCCCACCAAAAAACCTTCAGCCACAAAACTTCTCTTTTTCTCTTTGAGGGTGCCTTTAAGCCCCATAAAGCTCGAGTAGGTAATATCAATATTTGATTCATAGATTTCACCTTGGTTATAAATAGAGACATGGTGAGGAGGGTTAATCACAATATAGACGGCGGTTTTCGATGGGAGCTCATCTTTTCTAAAAAATTTCTTTTGCTTATAGTTGCGGCCTTTAAAATCCAAAGGTACCACTTTATACTTAATCTCTTTTCCGTAAAAATATAGACTCTCCTCTTGGTAACTCCCAAAGGATTCATCACAGTTTCCTGCAAAAAGTTGTGCTGGAAAAAGGAAAAGGTAGGTAAGTAAAAGGGAAATAACTCTCTTATTTTTCATGATAGAGAGCTTAAGTAGTCTAAATGTGGGGCAAATGTATCATCTCGTAAGAAAAATGATGTAAAAAGTACTTAGTCGTCTTTTTAAATCTAACAGAAACTTACACCTACCCCTATTGCTCTTCTTTAAAGCACTCGTTTAAGTGAGAAAATTGAAGACCCTTTTCAAAGGCCTTCATTCTCTCTTGTGAACTACCATGCTCATCATCCCCTCCTAAGTTTTCTAAAGTTCTTTTAATTTGTAAGACTTCTTCTTTACCCAGAGAGTTTTGATTAAAATAAAAACCACTTATGCAGTCGGCCTGGAGTTCAATTTTCCTTGTTTCTAGTAAATCGAGTTCGAGAAAATTCACTTCTTTTTGAAGAAGGAACTGAATATGATGGGCCCATTCATGAGCAAGAGTATACTCAATAAAGATAAGGCCATACTCATTTTCTACTCGTTCAAAGAGCCCCTCTCTAATACAAATTTGATTAAATTCATAATCATAGCTAGAGAAAGAGACCAACGATCTAAAAAAGAGTTTAAACAACTCAGACATCCCCCCAAGACTTTCGTCTAGTTGAGACTCAAAAATAATTTTTTTGACGGGAGCATACCTATCATCTGATTGAAATTCTTTGGCCCAAAATTCTTCAATTTCACTAGATTTTTTCTGCGCATACTCAATAAGAAAATCTTGTGAATACACAGAATAAGAGATGAAAAAAAGAAATGACCACCAAGTTCTCACAATCAGTAAGAAACCCCTATCTTCGCTTTAAGACAAGTCAGACCCTAGAGATATGTAAAAATTAGTCCCTCCATTGACGCAAAAGGTCTCAACTCCTACAAAGAATTATGTTGAGGATATTAGGACTCTCATTTTTTACAACTCTCTCTCTTTTTGCCTGCGATATTAGATATGGTGAGATTATTCAAGACTTTCTCAACGATCGTGAGTCTAAGTTTCTCTCCAAACAAACAGTTCTCTACCATTACGGAAATCATGTCCCTAGTGCTGACATTCTTGCCGATAACTATCTTCCCATAAATGATTCTCTTTACTCCGCGAAAGAAAACTCACTAAAACAAAATCTTATTAAAGACCCTCAGCTTTTTTTCAGTACGCTACTTGGCAGTCATAGAGAAGTCCTCGATTGCCAATCTCTTAAGTTTATTAGCGAAAATGATGAGGTTTTTACTTCAAATTCTTTTATTAATAATGGTGATTCAAATTATTACGATGGTTATGTTTATCTTAATTATGGAAACTCTGATGAAAAAGGAAACTTCATCGCTCAAAACTTTTCTTTGTCCCATAGGCTGACATGTAAAGTAAATTTCGTTCCAGGAATAGAGTCTCAACTTTTTATAAGAACTTGTCTCAAAGCCTACGTGAAAGGGCATACCTTTGATAGCCGCTATTTTTATTTTTCTGATATTTTTCTATTCTCAAAAAAAGAGCGGTTAGAAAATGATGACCTATTAAATCTTATTAAGAGTGAACATGAGCGTTTATGGTTTAAAAGCTCATTAAAATATCAAGAACTCGTGGAAGATTTAAAAAATTTTGAAATTAAAGAGAAAACTCTGCTTGCGCTCTAAAGCGATCGGTATACTTCCTTACCTCCGGTGTTTTGTAGAGGACTTCCACTTTAAATGAACCGGAATTTCTCTCACCGGCCACCCAGGTTTGTTGACCTCGTAGCTTAGTGATTTCATTCCACTGATTCCCTTCTCGCTTAAACCAAGAAATAGCAAGACCTTGAAGTTTAGGAGATTTCAAGATGACTTTTCTCTCGTTATTAATAGAAGTCACTTCAACCTCATCAATAAGTGAAACTGTATTTAAAAAACGCTGCCACATATTTTCTTTATCAATAGGACAAAAATTAACCGATCTCATATCTCGCATAAGACACATCTTGTGAGTTGGTCTGTATCCAACTAAGCGAGAACTCTCATTATAATTAGCAAAACCAGCTATTTTATTTTCACTAAAATTATAATTCATGGGATAAGCATAAACACGAAAGTAGGCCAAAACATTATCATTATCACGATGATTATCTCGAATGGTTAAAGTATGCCTCCCCGCTTCAACAGACTTTTCAACCAGGACTTCAAAGAAACTTCTATCTTTGGTGAAAACTCCTTTATAAGGCACCTCAACACCATCAAGTAAAATGCTAACTTCATTTGGGTGCGACCACCCTACACTACTTAAGGTAATTCCGATTCGGTAGCGGGCACTCATCCTCAAAGAATCACTAGGAAAGTCAAAATCATAACTATAGTCTTCACGAGTAATACTTTTCCAAAGATATTCTCCTCCGAGGTTAAGGGCCTGATGGATTTCTCTATCACCACTTTCCCAGTGCCTCCACGGAAGATTTTTTGAAGAAGAAAAGTTCGCCCCCTGATAGACTCCTCCTCCGTCATACTCCTCCCCAACATTTCCAAAGTTATGCCCAAGCTCGTGGCGCAAAACCATCGATCCACTTGTCAGCGAGCGAGTTGTTATAGCATAACGGCCACCAAGTCCTCCGTAATACTCATCATTGGCGATAACAATAGGATAATCAGCAGGTGCAGGGGCCAGGCCTAGTGCTTTTTCAAGAGCACTTCTGTTTCCTGGAAGAATTCCTCTTTTCGATCCTCTGGGAGATCGATAGAGCGAGAAAGCCGTTCTTTTTTGAACTAGATCAGTAATTCCAGACTCAGCAGAAGGAGTGAAGACAGCGTGAACATTAAATAAAGGAAGGTAACTAGCAAAAGTTTGTCCTTTAAATAAGTCTTGAGTTAATCTCTTGGCATCACTAAAAAATCTCTCTTTTTGCTCCAAAGTGTACCCATCACCCAAAATTGTCAGAGTGATTCTATTACTATCTGGTCCTTGATCGACTAATGTTCTCACTTCAGAGTTTGGCCAAGTGAGATTTGGCCCATTAAAAGCATGTAAAGATTGAGAACGAGCAAATAGAGGTGGCAAAAATTGATCTTGGTAAAGAACTTCTTTAAAGCGGGTTCTCTCTTTAGAAGATCCTTCTTCAAGATCCACCGGGATGTCTCGAAGAACTTGAAACCTCTTTTTTATTATTAGGTTAACTTTTCTGACAGAGATAACTTTAACATTTTTATTACTCGAGTAGTACTGAACCTTATAGGTTGAATGAGCTGTGATTGAAAATAATAGAAAAAAAAGAACTAATAAAGATCTCACTCTAACTCCCTCTGCTTGTCGATTTTATTTATCGACGCGTTATATTTTTTTCTGGCCGGTCCTAAACTCTCCCCACTAGAATACTCAGATAAAAAAGGATTTTACAAGGGGAACAAGGATGAAAAGGACTCTTTTTTTCATATTACTGGCCATTTTAAAGACTTCATTTGCTCAATTTAGAGTTGTTGAACAAAAAATGGAGTGGGAAATCTTACCAGAGACAATTCAAAAAACTCAGCAAAGTATTTTTAAACAATCTTTTTATTCACGAGGGGCCAGTGATATCAGAGTTCTTTTTCAAGACTTTCAAATTGGAAGTGGAAATTATGTCAAAGTTGATTACGCCTTTGCTAAAAAACCACTTTTTTTAACTGATAAAATAGTGAAAGGTTTTGACTATAGTTCTCCAATTTTAAGAGGGCAAAAACTCTACCTAACTCTTGTGATAAGAAACAAAAAGACTTTCCAAAAACTTAAAATAAGTAAGGCCCAAGTGAGAGTGAGACATCCCATCATGAGACCTCAGAGCATTTGCGAGCAAGACGATCGGAGTTTTTCTGAAGAGAAGAGAATGGGCCGAATGATGCAAGATACGAAAGGTAACGGAGGTTGTTCAGGAGGAATGATTTCAAAAAGCTGTTTACTCACTGCCGGCCATTGTCACGAGACTGTTGATTTTGTAGAGTTTCAAGTTCCGGCTTCTGATGCTAAAGGTAACCCAGTTCCCGCTCAACCAGAAGATCAATATGCCAAAGAAGAAGTTGTTGGCCATGAGTACGAAGGAATGGGACAAGACTGGGCCGTTATCCGCTATAAGGCAAACCCACTCACCAATAAATTTCCAGGAGATGTTCAGGGTTTCTACAAAATGAACTACTCACCCATCAAAATAGACGATGAAATCCGTATCACTGGCTTTGGTACTGATAATGAAAACCCTAAAAATCAAACTCAACAAACAGACTTAGGTAAACTCGTGCGCTTCTCACCTGTTCTTTATTATTATGTTGATACCAATCCAGGAAATTCTGGCACACCTGTTGTTCATGAGAAAACTGACTCGGTTATTGGGATCCATACTAATGGGGGATGCAACTCTAGAGGAGAGGGCTCTAACAAAGGAACCTCTCTTCACTTTAATGTGGAGTTACAAGAAGCCATCAAACTTTGTCTTAGAAAAGAAAGAGAGGAGATCTTAAGACAGCGCCACCAAAGAAATTAGTTTTCTTAATAAGTGGTCGCACCTATCTGAGTTTTTAAAGTTAAAGAATCTGTGGCCCGCTGGTCATTAAAGAAGGATTTATACATCCCGTGAACAGTAATTAGGTTCTCTGGAGCTGTTTTAAACCAGGACCATTGTCCTGGTTTAGCTATGTTTGAATTCAACTTTAATGATTCATCTAAATTTGTTTTTAATCTACATTCAAATAATAAAGAAATGAAATGACCTCTGACTTTTCGATGAGGAATAATAATTTCATTCATGGCCAAAACTTTATTCTCAAACTCAACCTTTACTCCTAATTCATTCAAGGCCACTTGTTCAATTCTCTGAGCTGCCGTTTCTTGATAACGGATAATTCCTCCGGGGATATGCCAACTTGGACTAAAGCGACCATCTTCCCTCCAAGTTAAAAGCACTTCTCCCTCATCGTTTTTAATTAATAAATCCACATTAACCATAGGAGTAATTCGGCTAATAAAATAAAAAACCTCTTCGGGAAGTCCTTGTTTCGGGTCTTTGATATAACTTTCTAAAAGCTCAATGGCCTCGTTATAATTCACTGACAAGCTCCAATCCATCATCTCTTAAAATGGCCATGTTTTTCATTTGCGGATAATCTCTTTTCACAATAGAGGCCACTTCATCAGAGTAGCTGGCCGCCATAATGATTAAGGCCTCAACTGGGTTATCTTTTAATGTTGATGGAGGAACTATCTTAATATGAGAAGCGGGTGAATACTTGCCTTGCTTAAAAGGAGCAGAGTCAACGATGTATTTTATTTTTCCTTTAAGAGAGCTCAGTGAAATGAGAGCGAGGGACTGATGGCCTGCTCCCCATATTCCTACACTTTGAGGAGAGAACTTATCAACGAAAACATTTATCTCATTTTTCATTTTTTCTTGATAAGTGTAGAAATGAGAGATATCAAGCTTCGCTCTTTTTCTCACTTCAGCAGAAATAATATAGTCATGCCAAATTTCTTTGCACTCAAGTACCTCAAAACCACTCATTTCTAAGACACGCTTTAGAGAGTCTTTTGTGAAATAAAAAAGATGATCGGGAATAAACTCCGAGAACATTTTCTTTTTTAAAATCATATCAAAGTTAGGCACTTCAATAAGGCCAACACCATTATCCGTTAAGTTTTTTCTCAGGCAATTTAAGACGTTCATTGGTTCTGGCAAGTGCTCAAAAAAGTTTAACACAAAAAAAGCATCATAAGGTGCGTCTAATAAACTCTCCTGCTCTTTCTCGATATAGCCTTGAAAAACATGAAGCCCAGTTTTTTGAGCTTCCTCTACCGAACTTTTTGCATACTCTATACCAATGGCCTTGGCCCCACATTCTTGCATCAGGGCCAAGAACTCTCCTTTACCTGCTCCTAATTCAAAAACCAGTTTACCTTCAAGTCGATACTTCTGAAGAAATTCAGAAAACTGCTTAAGTCTGAAGGCCTTCATTTCTTCAGAGTAGGCCACTGCTCTTATCACCTCTCGGTAATAACTCACGGGATCGTTATTAAGTTGAACCACCCCACAACTTTCACATTCAAAGACCTCGAGAGTCACTCCCTTATCAAGATGGAGATTTGTCTCATCAGGCATGTTTTGGGCCGCTGCAGGGAAATTCTCAAAACGCAAAAGGGGTTTTGAGTGGAAAGGATGGTGACAAAAACGACAAGACTCAGTAGGCATAAACACTTCACTTTTAATAGAAAACGAAACTTATTTTCAGAGTCATTTTTTAAAATCTTACTCCATTTGTAAATCCTAAAATCTGCTTGACATTAATCTGATAACTTCAGATAAAATAAGCGTCTTGAAAGCAAAAATAACACAGGGAGCTATCATGTTTAATGCGATTGGTACTGATCATCTAATCATTCTTGAAATGGCCAATAATCATATGGGTAACGTTGAACACGGAAAAAAGATTATTAAAGAATTTCAAAGAGTTGCTAGTGAGTTCCCTTACAAATTTGCTTTCAAGTTTCAGTACCGTAACCTAGAGACTTTTATTCATCCTGACTACAAAGACAGACTCGATATTAAGTATATTAAGCGCTTTTCTGAAACAAAACTCACTCAAGAGCAATTCTTAGAGCTAAAAAAAGAAGCTGAAGACTGTGGCTTCATGACTCTTTGTACACCTTTTGATGAAGACTCAGTGAAAAATGTTGTTAATCATGGGTATAACTTCATTAAAATCGCGAGCTGCTCCCTAACTGATTGGCCACTTTTAGAAGAAATTGCCAGACAAGATAAACCTATTATTGCTTCCACTGCTGGAGTGACTTATGGTGACATCGATAGAGTGGTTAGTTTTTTTGAAAACCGCAAAAAAGATTTTTGCCTCATGCATTGCGTTGGAGAATATCCTACCAGTGACCAGAACCACCAATTAAATCAAATTGATGAACTTCAAAAAAGATATAAGAACATTGAAATTGGTTTTTCGACTCACGAAGATCCAAACAACACGCAAATTGTAGGGATAGTGACTGGTAAAGGTGTTCGTATCTTTGAAAAACATGTTGGAGTTCCAACGCAGGAATATGCTATCAATGGTTATTCAGCAACTCCAGAGCAGTTAAGAACATGGCTTAATGCTCTCAAAGCTTCCCTGACCTATTGTGGAGAGAAGAATGCTCCAGAGAGGGCCTTAACAGAAGAAGCTGTAACTACTTTGCGCTCTCTTAGAAGAGGAGCGTTTGCTAAGAAGAGAATTGAAGAAGGAGAAGTGGTAAAATTAGAGAGTACTTTTTTGGCCATTCCTTGTATCGATAATCAAGTTCAGGCCAATGACTATTCAAAGTACACTGACTTTGTGGCCACCAGAACAATTGAGGCCAATGAAGCTATTATTCTCGGTCAAAATGCTCTTCAAGTGGATAAGAGAGAAAAAGTTTTTCAAATCATGAATCAGGTAAAAGCTATTATTGATGAAAGCGGAGTCACTGTTCCTAAAAAAATTGATATTGAGATTTCTCACCATTTTGGTATTGATAATTTTGATAAAGTTGGTTGTACCATTCTTAATTATATTAATAGAGAGTACTGTAAGAAACTTATTGTAAGTCTCCCAGGACAACTTCACCCTGAGCAGTACCATGAGAAAAAAGAAGAAGCCTTTCATATTCTTCATGGTGTTGTTGAGATGAAGCTTGATGGACAAATGAGAGAACTTCACCCTGGAGAAATTGTTGTTGTTGAAAGAGGTGTGAGGCACGAATTTATCAGTAAAACTGGGGCCATTATTGAAGAGATCTCATCCACTCATTACAGAGATGATTCCTACTATACAGATCCCTCAATAGCTCTTAACAAAAATAGAAAAACACATATTAATTATTGGCTTACTAAAGCATGAAAACAATCGTCTGGGATCTTGACGACGTCCTTAATACTTTAATGAAGGACTGGTGCGAAGACCCAGACTACGGTCAAAAATACCAAGCTTCTTTTGAACAGCTAACGCAGAATCCCCCTCATGAGATTCTTGGAATTACAAAAGAGCAGTATCTTAGTTCACTAGATAGCTTTCGCTTAACAAAAGCGGCCAAAAAACCTCCCCACCCAGAAGTTCTTTCTTGGTTTCAAGAAAAAGGGCATTTATTTGAGCATAGAATTCTTACGGCAAGGCCAATTCATACGAGTGCTCAGGCCTCAGACTGGGTTTTTACTTTCTTTGGCCAATGGGTCAGGGGGTTTTTCTTTGTTCCTTCTACGAGAGAAGATGACCCAAGCTTTAGTTATGAAAAAAATAAAAAAGATATGCTAAAAAAAATGAAGCATGTTGATTACTTCATCGATGATACGCCTTCTAATATTAAACAAGCAGAAGAACTTTCTATTAAAAGTTTTACTTTTCCTGCTCCCTGGAATAGTCAAAAGGCCTCAATTACTGAGATACTAGATCAAATCAAAGAATAAACAAGTAGGTTCAAAAATGAAACTAAGTACTTATGTCGCGGAATTTGTCAGAGACCAAGGAGTAAAAGATATTTTTCTTATCCCTGGTGGGGGCTGTATGCATTTAGCTGATTCCTTTGGTAACTGTGAAGGACTTAGTTATGTGGCCAATTTACATGAACAGGCCTGTGCGATTTCAGCAGAAGCTTACTCTCAATATACTCAAAATCTTGGAGTGGCGCTTGTAACTACGGGCCCTGGAGGGACAAACGCAATTACTGGCCTTGCTGGTGCCTATCAAGAATCAACTCCTCTTCTTTTTATATCAGGACAAGTGAAGAGGGCCGATATTAAGAAGACCTCTACTCATAGGCAAAATGGCCCACAAGAAATTGATATTATCAGTATAGTGAAACCACTCACAAAATATGCTCTAACAGTCTTGGACCCCAAAGAAATTCGTTTTCATTTAGAAAAAGCACTCTATTTGGCCAAGTCCGGTCGCCCAGGTCCAGTGTGGCTTGATATTCCTTTAGATGTTCAGGGAGCTCAAATTGAACCCAATGAACTTCGAGGCTTCGATCCTTCACAAGAAAAACCACTCACGAATTTGGCCAATCTTAAAAGTGATGTTTTAAAATGCATTTCTCTTTTAAACCAATCAAAAAGACCGGTGCTTTTTGCAGGAAATGGGATTCGTTTATCTCGCAGCTTTAAACAATTTGAAGAGCTCATGCAAACACTTCAGATTCCTGTCCTCACAACATGGAAGATTATTGATTTAATAGAAGAAGATCATCCCTATTATTGTGGGAGGCCCGGTTCAATAGGACAAAGAGGGGCCAATTTTACTCAACAAAATAGTGATTTTATGCTTGTTCTTGGAGCAAGACTTGATACTGGACAGACAGCTTTTAATGTTCAGAACTTTGCTCGTGCGGCCAAGAGAGTGGTTGTTGATATTGATAAAGATGAGTTAAATAAGTTTGAAGGGGGCTTTGATGTCACCTCTGAACAAAATGTTGCTGACTTTATTCAAACTCTCCTTGAATTAAAAAATGACATTAAAGTCTCTCCCGAATGGCAGCAGTGGCTTAAACATTCTAAATCTCTTCAAGCCAAATATCCTCTGATTCAAGAAGAAGATAAAAAGCCTGAAGGACCTGTGAATCTTTATCACTTAATGGATGTTTTATCTCAAATGAGTTCAAGTAATGACATCTTTGTTCCAGGAAGCTCCGGTGCTTGTAGTGAAGTTTTTATGCAA
Source organism: Bacteriovoracia bacterium (assembly GCA_030431635.1). Lineage (GTDB taxonomy): Bacteria > Bdellovibrionota > Bacteriovoracia > Bacteriovoracales > Bacteriovoracaceae > CALFYV01. The sequence continues at coordinate 65,168 of JAUIIL010000009.1, read as the reverse complement.
GCTTTTAAATTAAAAAAAGGACAGAGGGCGATTAATACGATGGGACTTGGGGCCATGGGCTTTGGTCTACCCGCTTCTATTGGTGTGTGTATCGCTAGTGGTAGGCAAAGAACGATTCTCATTAACGGAGATGGCGGACTTCAAATGAACATTCAAGAACTTGAAACAATCAAACGCTTGAATCTACCTATTAAACTTTTAATTCTTAATAACGACGGATACGGCTCAATCATGGCCACCCAGAATAATTATTTTGAAGGAAGGCTTGTGGCCTCTAACCCTGAAAGTGGTTTAACCCTACCTGACTTAGAAAAACTCGCAACGGCCTATGGGCTTGGTTTTAAGAGAGTTTTAACTCAAGAAAATCTTGAAAGAGATTTAAGAGAAGTCCTGGAACAAGAGGGGCCAGTCATTGTTGACTTGATTGTTGATCCAGAGCACATGACAAGTCCTCGAGTGAAATCAAAAGTTAATCCTGACGGAAGCATCACCTCGATGCCAATGGAAGATCTCTGGCCATATTTAGACAGAGAGGAATTTAAACAAAACATGCTCATTCCTCTTATGGAAGAGAGCCAGTGGTAGATAAGAAAGAGGCCACTTACTATCTTCTTGTTGGCGGTTGGAATACCCTTTTTGGCCAGCTTAGCTTTGGAGTTCTCTACTATCTCACATCAACTTTTTTATCAGATTCTATTATCATTATTATTAGTGGGATCTTATCTATCACTAACGCTTACCTGTGTTATAAATTTTTTGTTTTTAAAACAAAGGGGAATTTTTTAATCGAGTATTTTCGCTTCTATCTCGTTTATGGGGTCTCTATTCTTATTGGCCTTGTTCTTTTTCCAGTTTTCAAAGAAACCCTACTGCCTCCTTTATACACTTCACTGGCCTTAGAGAAATACCAATACACTATCCCATATCTAGCACAGTTTCTGCTGACTGGTTTTACCGTTATTATTAGCTATATTGGACACAAACATTTCTCTTTCAAACAAAAAGATGTCAGTATTATCTTCAAGCAACAGGATTCAGTATGAAAATTTTAATTACTGGTGGTGGAAGCGTTTTTGCCAAAAACTTAGTTGAAACTCTTCATGACTCATACGATATCTACGCACCAACTCGGCAAGAACTTGATCTTCTTGATGCACAAAAAGTACAAACGCATTTAAAAGAATCAAAATATGATGTTGTTATTCATACTGCAACTTATGACGCTGCTCCTATTGATAGCAAAAAAGATCCTGCAAAAGTTTTAGAAAATAACACTAAAATGTATTTTCACCTGGCTAGAAATAGCGATCACTTTGGAAAGATGCTTTATTACGGTTCAGGGGCGGAGTTTAGTCGTCCTTTTTGGAAATCAAAAATGAGAGAAGATTATTTTGATCAGCATGTCCCTACTGATCAGTATGGTCTTTCTAAGTACATCATGACTCAACATGCACTTAAAAGTAGTAATATTTATAATTTAAGAGTCTTTGGAGTTTTTGGAAAATACGAAGACTGGCGCTACAGAGTCATTTCAAATTTTTGTGCTAAAGCTGTTTTGGGTCTTCCACTAACGATCAACGATGACAAGGCCTTTGATTTTTTAAGTGTTGATGATCTAGTTCGTGTCACTGAGTATTTTATTAAACAGCAACCTAAGCATCACGTTTATAATATTTGTACTGGCAATGAATACAAGTTCTCCCAATTGGCCAGTATCATGGCCTCTCAATCTTCGCAAACCGTTGAAGTCAGAGTCAAGCAGGATAGTCCCCTATGCTATAGTGGAGATAACTCTTTGTTTTTGGCCCAATACCCAGAGTTTAAATTCACTCCTATTGAAGAGAGTATCGCTAAACTCTATCAATGGTACTGGCAGAACAAAGAAGAAATTAAAGAAGAAGAATTTCACTATTAGTCAATGAGCTAGGTCAGTTCTAAAGGCCATAAATTTTATTTTGTTTGTTCACTGGCTTCATGCTAGAAATGATAAGAAGATAATCAAAAAGAGTGAGGATTCGATGGGATACTGGACATCAGAGAGTCAAAACTACGTTAAGTCTTACACAAGTCTTTCCATAATCAACGAGCTTTTAGATAAACTCATTACTGAGACTGAGTTCGGTGTTCAGCAGAGTGAAGACGCAGTGAATTATTTCAAAACTCTTGTTGGACTTTTCTCACTTGGAAAATATGACTTAAATGATATCAATCTCTTTACCACCAACCGCTATTTTCAAGAATCCTTAGGTCTTAACTTCCTTGCTTCAAACGATATCCTTAAGCATGAAGTAAACAAGATGGGACCTTCTCTTGTATCCCTAACTAAAAAACTAAATGAAAAACTTCTGAGTCTTATGAATGCAGAAAAAATAGCTTTGGGGACTCTCGAAATAAAAGACTCACTAGACTCTGTGAAATCTTATAAAGACAATTCTTATGTTGGTGATTTCCTCGCTACTCATGAGCAAAAAGAACTCACTCCTACTCTTTCAGCAATTACCTGTTTTGTTTCTAATATCCTTGGACTTATTGCTCACAAAGGTCTTGTGGGAGAACTTCAAGGCAAAGGCTCACTTTTTACAAGTGAAATTAAAAAGTCTCTTGATGAAAAAGGATATGCTCTGATTGAAAATGTTCTAAGTGAAGATGAAGCAAAGGAAGTCAGAGAAATTATTATTAAGCTCGCTGAGTGGGAGGCCAAACAAGGTTGTGGTTTCTTCTATGGTGGGCAGGATAAATGTCAAAGAGTTTATAATCTTCTTAATAAGCATGAAAAATTCAGAGAGCTCATTCAACGCCCTCTTATTCTTGAAATCATGGAGCATATGTTTAATAGAGACTCTCTTCATGACAAATATGTCTTAAGTAGTTGGCACACAAATATTATTGGGCAAGGAGGAAAGGCTTCTATTCTTCACGTTGATGCAGCTGTTCCTGAGCCACTACCCCAATGGATCATTAGGGCCAATATTAATTATATGCTTGATGATTTCACGGTCGAAAACGGAGCGACTCTATGCTTACCTGGTTCACACAAATTTTTGCGTAAACCAAAATCAGAAGATCAGAACCGCTCTGATCTTGTTTCCATTACAGGGAAAAAAGGCTCACTGGCCATTTGGGACGGGCACCTTTGGCATAAGAGTGGGGCCAATAATACAACTAACAAAAGAATTGCTCTTTTGGGATGTTTTGCTGCAAGCCATTTGAAAGAAATGAGCTTGGAAGAGGATCATCTGCAAGTCATTAACCCCAATATCGTTAATGGAATGAGCACTAAATTACAAAAACTCATTGGTGTTGGACATGGCATAAAGAAAGGAGCCCTTCAACAACCACCAGAAATGTTGTAGAATTTCTGCATGAAAAGAAGTTCAATCGCTAAAGAATGTGTTTGTTGTTCAAGCAACGACTTAGAATCCTCCCCGGCCATTATGATGCCTTTCATTTCACACCGCGTGTTTAATTGGCGACCTGTTGAAATTGATGAGAGTTGGGGATTAAGAACAATCCCAAAAGGTATGGCCTATAGTATCTGTAACTCTTTCATTTGCAAAAATTGTCATCACCTTTTTATGGATTATCGTTTTGATGATGAGCAGATGGCCAACCTTTATAATGACTATAGACAAGGTGAATATGTGCGAATCCGCGATCACTATGAACCTGGTTATAAAGAAAAAAACGATCTCCTTCATGGAGGAGTCAATTATGTTTCCAAAATAGAATCCTTCCTCGAGGATTGTGTTAAACCAGAACCTTCCCTACTTGATTGGGGGGGGGATACAGGAAAAAATACCCCTTTCCAGTCTCAGGCTAAAGTTTTTCATATTTATGAGATCTCTGACATTGAGTCTTATGAAGAGAGTGCTCAATTTGTTTCTAAAGAGCAAACTCAAAAGAATCATTATGACTTAATTGTCTGCAGTAACGTTTTAGAACACACACCTTACCCTGCTGACTTACTCGAAGATATTAAAAAGGCCATGAACAAAGACACAACTCTTTATATAGAAGTTCCTTATGAAGATTTAGTCAGAACTTCGGATGACCTGGCTAATCTCCACAAAAAGAAAAAACACTGGCATGAACACATCAATTTCTATAATCCAGAATCCATGAGGCAATTACTTATCTCTAATGGTTTTGAAATCGTTAAAGAAAACCAACTTCCTATTACGGGCGAAACCTCAGATTATATTCTCCAAGTTGCTTGTAGGCCCAAATAAAAAAAGCACCTTGAAGGTGCTTTTTTTATCATTTTTTTAATTAATGAAAGTGAGTCCACCCCACCAATACTCAGCGCACTGATTGTAGTGGTGACGGTGATTAAAGTTAAGATTATATCCATAAGGCTCAAAGTGAAAAGCCCCATCTTCATGCTTCTTGTCTTGTAGAGCAGATAACCACAATAAAGGAGAGTACCCTTTTTTGTTCATTAAAAGAGCTGGGTTACCAATAAAAACACTACAAAGATCAATACCACCGGCCAAAAGAGCGTCTTCTGGCAAGTATTGCATTTGCTCTAGTGAAGCTGGAACAGAATATTCAGTTAAACAAGGAAAGTACCATCCAACAACATCTTGTTTTTTTGCTTTATCAAGTAAAGTTTGATGACGACTACCTTCCTTAACATCAACTCTTCCCTCAAGTGTATCTTTAAAATGACTCTTAAATTCATACTTGGGGTAAAAACTTTGATAGGCCTTCTCTACAGCTCCTAGATATTTTTTTTCAAGGGCAGTTCCTACATCATCAAGATTCTCATCTTTTGGGATAAGAAATGGAACCTTCACTCCACCTAAAATTCCTTGAAGCTCACTTCTGCTTTCAAGACTCGTTAGAAGTTCTTGAGCTTGCTTTTTAAAATCGTCGAGAGAAAGCTCACACTTTCCAAGAGCTTGCGTTGTTCGGTTATAAACTTCGTCTAAGTTTGTATCTGGTTGCTCACAATAAAAGTAGCGTCTAGACTGAGCATGAACCAAAGACTGAATGTTTTGTGGTTGGCATCTTCCGTATTCATTAAATAATTGCACTGTTATATCCTTCTTTTTTATTTATTTATCAAACAAAGTATTTGAATCTGAGAAACCTTCTCCCCAAGGCACAGGTAGCGTCTTGTACTGAGAAGTAATTCTTGTATGAAGGTCAATAAATTGCTGATCTTCACCAATAAGGCAATCTGGTCTATGTGGCCCAAGCCATGGGTTTCTCATCCCTCTTTCAAGAATTTCTTTTAAGGGAGTCTGTCTTAAGTTCCCAATAGACATATCAATATAAGGACATGGAGTGACTTCATTCGTAGAAGTTACTGTAATAATTCCTTTCACAGTAATACACCCTTTGTATGATCCATATGAAGGAGTCATGTGAGAGAAAACACTATACTCTTTCTCTAGTTCTCTTAGGATATCTGCATCTTCTTTGGTGATGACAAATTCAGGGTGCTCAGTACAAGAACCCGTTGGCTTCGCATAAGAAACATAAAGTCCTACACCTTTATCTGTACAAAACTGACAAAAATCTAAGAACTCTTTTGTATTGGCCCTTCCTCTTACTAAAACAGTAGAAAGAATAATATTTAAATCTGCATTTAAAGCAGCATCTAAAGCTCTCATTGCTCTTTTATACGATCCTGGCTTATTTCTAAAAGCATCGTGATCTTCTTCAATCATGCTATCAAGTGAGAGTTGAATTTTTTCAACACCAATTGATTTGAGGTGCTTAGCTTTAGCATCATCTAAAAACCATCCATTTGTATCACTGATAATATAGTGTTTATCAGGATCAATAGCGGCAACAACTTCATCAAAGTCTCTCATGACCAAAGGCTCACCACCAGTGATAACAAATCTGGCCAAACCAAGTTCATCAGCTTGACGAGAAAGTTCACGAACATCATCAAGGGTCATTTTTGTTCTATCATCAGTTACCTTGGTTTTGTTAAGGTGACGGTCCATATAGTATTCAGCAGAACAGTGAGTACACTGAAAGTTACAAAGATAACTTTTTTCAAGTCTAATAATAGGGCTTACCTGTCCTCTGGCTTCCATTGCAGAAATGTTGGCCAATTTTTTGGCGACGTAAGGCTTTCTCTTCATTAAGTCCCCACGCTTTTTTCTTTCTGTTTCGGTGAGGTTCTTTTCAGACTCTAATAACGCTGTGTTGCTCATAATTCCGTTTCCTTTCATTATCCATTCAAGTATTGTAAAGATTTTCTTTAGCTTATATCAGACACTCTGAATAAACAAACTACGCGCCACTCCACACTTTCCAAGCGGCTTTATCGTTTTCCCAAAGTTCACAGAGAATATTTTTGTCTCTAATATTATCCATTGGCTTCCAAAAACCACTGTGAGGCATGGCGTAAAGCTGACCCGAACGCGCTAAGCTCTCAAGAGGTCCTCTTTCAAAAACCACATTATCTTTTCCTGACTCTATATAGTCAAAAACCTCTGGCTCACAAACAAAAAAACCTCCGTTAATCCAAGCCCCATCCCCTTTTGGTTTTTCCCAAAACTTTTTCACTTTATTTTCTTCTAATTCGAGGGCCCCGAATCTTCCTTCTGGAAGAACAGAAGTTAAAGTGAGAGCTTTTCCGTGGCTTTTATGAAAATCCAACAGTTGATTTAAATCAACATCACTAAGACCATCTCCATAAGTGAGCATAAAAGTTTCATCACCAATATATTTTCTGGCCTTTCTTAAACGGCTCCCTGTCATGGTATGAAGTCCAGTATCGACAAGAGTAATTTTCCAATCCTCACTCTTGTTGTTGTGAATCTCTAAACCATTATTGGCCGTATCAACTGTAATATCGCTATGATGCAGATAGTAGTTAACGAAGTATTCCTTAATCATGTAGCTTTTGTAACCAAGTAAAAGAACAAAATCATTAAAACCAAAATGAGAGTAATACTTCATGATGTGCCAAATGATTGGTCTATCACCAATTTCAACCATAGGTTTTGGTTTTAGGTCAGTTTCTTCGCTCAAGCGAGTTCCATAACCACCTGCAAAAATGACTACTTTCATAAATCTTGCCCTCAGAGTTACTCTTAAGAAATACTTCTAATAAATCCACTTGCGGCCACTGTTTGTCAAGAATAATGCCCTTATCGGCGTTTTCAACAAGGCCTTCAAAAGAACTATTTTGCTTCGATCGATCTTTATGATAAAAACGAAAACATTATTACTTTAGAAAGCACAAAAGATAATGAGTATCAAAAACGAGCTAAAAAAAATTTATGCGGGGAAAAAAGTTTTTCTCACTGGACATACTGGTTTTAAAGGAAGTTGGTTAACTCTTATTTTGCAAGAACTTGGGGCTGAAGTTTTTGGTTACTCCCTCGCTCCTAATACAAATCCTTCCCACTATGAATTGCTTAAACTGGAACTTAATGAAACAATTGCGGATATTAGAGATTTGCAAGCTCTAAAAACAAGCCTATCTAGTTTTGCCCCTGATATTGTTTTCCATCTCGCGGCCCAGCCACTTGTTATTGCCTCCTATGAAAATCCTGTTGAAACTTACGAAACCAATGTGATGGGAACAATCAACCTGCTTGAAGCTTGCCGTAGCAATCAAAACATTAAGGCCATTGTGAATATTACGACTGATAAAGTTTATAAAAACCAAGAATGGCACTGGCCTTACAGAGAAGATGATGTTTTGGGAGGCCATGATCCTTACAGCAATTCAAAATCTTGCTCAGAACTTGTCACAGACTCTTTTCAAAAGTCTTTTTTCTCCCTCAGTGAGTACAAAAAATCTCATCAATGCTTAATTGCAACTGCCCGTGGAGGTAATGTCATAGGCGGAGGAGATTGGGCAGCTAACAGAATTATTCCTGATATTATCAAAAGCATAACAACTTCATCCCCCCTTGAAATCAGAAGCCCTCATTCAATCAGGCCTTGGCAGCATGTGCTTGAACCCTTGTATGGTTATCTGCTTTTAGGTTCATCTCTACTTAAACAAAAGAAAGATCATGCAGGAGCCTGGAACTTTGGGCCAGAGCCCAAATCTTTCGTGAGTGTTCAAAAACTTACCCAACAAGTCAAAGAGCAGTGGGAGAAGTTTGACTATAAAGAAGGTCAAGAAAAACAACATGAGAGTAAAATTTTAAAACTTGATTCTTCCAAGGCCATAGCAGAACTTAAGTGGGCAAATATCTGGGACTTTGAGCGCTCAGTTTCTGAAACCGTTAATTGGTATAGAGCTTTTTATGAAGAAAAACGCCTCATCACAAGAGAGCAAATCAACTCATTTCTAGAGGAATAGGTCTTATATGAACCGAGAGCAGATACTAGAGAACTGCAAAGAGTATTATCTTAACAATGTCCAACAAAAGCACGAATTCACTCCTGGAAAAGACTATGTTCCTGTCTCAGGTAAAGTTCTTGATGAAGAAGATCTCTTGGCCCTCATTGATTCAAGTCTTGATATGTGGCTCACAACGGGGCGCTTTGCTAAAGAATTTGAAAAAGAGTTCGCCAAATTTATGGAGCAAAAATACTGTCTTATTGTGAACTCAGGTTCATCTGCTAATTTAGTGGCCTTCTCTTCTTTAACTTCACCAACTCTAGGAGAAAGACAGGTAAAACCTGGAGATGAAGTTATCACTGTTGCAGCTGGGTTTCCCACAACAGTTAATCCTATTATTCAATATGGCTGCACACCCGTTTTTCTTGATGTTGATCTAGGTAGCTACCAAATAAATGTTGAGCAATTAGAAATGGCCTTAAGTGAAAAAACAAAGGCCGTTATGGTGGCCCATACTCTAGGCAATGTCTTTGATCTTGAAGCCGTGAAAGAATTTTGTCAAAAAAATAACTTATGGCTTGTTGAGGATTGTTGTGACAGCTTAGGTGCTAAATATAAGGGGAAAATGGTTGGGACTTATGGAGATATTGCCACCGTTTCTTTCTATCCAGCTCACCATATTACCATGGGAGAAGGTGGAGCAGTTCTTACCAGTAATACTCAATTAAAAAAAATAGCTCTTTCCATGCGTGATTGGGGAAGAGATTGTTGGTGTCCAACTGGTAAAGATAATACATGTGGGAAGCGCTTTAACATGGATTTTGATGGTCTTCCAGATGGATACGACCATAAATATGTCTATGGCCATATTGGTTACAATTTAAAAGTAACAGATATGCAAGCTGCTATTGGACTTTCTCAATTAAAAAAATTACCGCAATTCATTGAGCGCAGAAATAGAAATTTTCAATTTTTAAAAGAAAACCTTCAAGAGCTAGAGGATTTCTTTATTCTTCCTAGTCATAGCGTAAACGCGGCTCCTAGTTGGTTTGGTTTTCCAATGACAGTCAAAGAAAATACTTTCTTTGGACGCAAAGAGTTCGTGACCTATCTGGAAGAAAATAAAATAGGGACAAGGCTTCTTTTTGCAGGAAATCTCCTGAAGCAACCTTTATACAAAGGGATTCAAAAAAGAGTCATAGGTGATCTCACTAACACCGATATTATTATGAACAGCACTTTTTGGATTGGGGTATGGCCAGGTCTTCAAGAGGTCCACCTCAATTATGTCTGCCAAACAATTAAGAATTTTATCAAACAAAAAACTCATGCAGCAAAGTGAGTCTAACAATCTTAAAAAGTTTCTTCTTATAACTCTTGGCATTCACATCTGGCCTCTTTTAAACAAAGGGCTTTTTTGGGATGACTGGTTTTGGCATTTTGATAAATTAGCACAAGAGAGAACCTTATGGGACCTTGGTAATCCTATTCTAAGCCATCTCACTTTTTATATCACTCAAAATGCTTATGGTGTTTTCTTGGGAAAGCTTACTATCGTTCTCTCAACAGTTTTTTGTGCACTTTTTTTCTACCTCTGCCTAAAAAAGATAAACTCGTTTACTAGAGAACAGATTGTTAATCTCAATAATGATGAAGACTTCTTCCTGGCGCTGCTTTTTATGAGTTTTCCTGCTTTTTTTGCAAGAAGTGCGCTTTCTTGTTTAGGGTATTGTGTTTGCTTACTCTGGTTTTATAGTGCACTCTATTTCTTTCTCACTTCAAATAAAAATCCCTTCAGAAGAATCCTATCCTTACTTTTATTTTTTCTCTCTTTTGCGATGAACTCGCTACTGGTCCTGTATATTATTATCCCTATTCTACTCATTGTAAAAAATGATCTTTATCAAAACTTTCATCTCACAAGAATAAAAAAAACATTCTTAAAATATTTAGATTTTCTACTTCTTCCCTTTTTCTTTTGGGTCATAAAGAAAACCTTTTTTACTCCTCATCAAAGTTTTAAGGCCTATAATAGTTTATCTCCTGACTATTTAACCCAGCTACCAAAGAACCTAATTCTGGCCTTGGCCCAATCTAATCTTTTTCCTCTCTTTCTTTTCTTACTTTTTGTGATAGGAGCAATCATTTCGAAGAAAATTGAAATGAAAAAGCTCACCCCAAATAGACTCTTACAGATATTCATCGTTGGTCTTTTCTTACTTCTCATGGCCATTATTCCTTATTTGTTAGTTGGAAAAATTCCAAGAAACTTCGACTGGGATTCACGTCATCAGGCACTCATCCCGTTAGGGGCTTCTCTAAGTTTGTTTGCTCTTATTAAAATCATCTCTGAATCTTTTTCGAATAAGATTTTTAAGCTCCTTAGCTGGATCTGTGTTCTCATTTTTGGTCTTCAACATCTGAATGCTTACTACCAGTACCAAAAAGACTGGTATAAGCAGAAGAGTCTTATTCATAGTATGAGAAGTATCAAAGAGATAAAATTGGCCGGGCCTATTATTTTTATTGATAAAACAACTTGGCCATATGCTATGAAAAGGTATTTAAGATCTTATGAGTATCATGGTCTTCTTATTAGTGCTTTTAGAAACAAAAATCATATTGGCTCTTATAACCTCGATGAGTTACAAGAACTTGCTGGGAAAATTGGTCAGGGAAGTTGGGGAGAACATCTCTATCAAGATTTCAAACCAGGTGAATACCTAATCACTTATGTTGAGATTGAAGAAAATCGCAAGCCTAATTTTTTTGATATCCTACAATTAATTTTCTTGGAGAGGTTTAGACCGCAGGAGTTCTCTCAAAAGGTGAAAACTTATCTTAAGTTAGGTGTTTCTCTCTCGCAACAGAAATACTCTTTTTTGCCTGTTCAATCTCAGAATCAGTAAAGTTCACTCTTTCTTTTTCGATAACAAGGGGATCTTTTTTTACTTCTGTGAAAATAAGAGAGATGTACTCTCCTAAAATACCGACGAAGGCCAATTGGATGGCCGAGAAAAAGAAAAGGCCTATCACAAGTGGGGCCATCCCTAATTCAAACTGATCCCAATAGAGAATTTTATAAACGAAGTAACCAATTGAAACGGCAAGACTTAAACCAGCAACGATAAAGCCAATAAAGCTCGCGAGTCTTAGAGGAAGTTTTGATTGGTTTACAATCCCCAGCATTGCAATCTCATAGAGTGTGTAGAGATTATTACTAGACTTACCCTTTCTTCTTTTGCTTTGAGTATAAGCTATCTCACACCGGTTTCTACTATACTCGGCAACGAGTCCACGAAAATAAGGGTAAGCAATATCGAGTTTTCTCAAGACTTGGACAAAAGATTGATCGTACAGCCCATAGCCAGAGAAGTTATCAATATGATCTTTCTCTGAAATTTTGGACATAATAAAATAAAACAGTTTTCGAAGAGAGTTGATAAAGAAGCTCTCTTGTGCATTATTTTTAACACCAATAACAATGTCATGCCCTTGTTCCCACTTTTTAATAAATTCCAAGATGAGATCTGGTGGATCTTGTAAGTCACAAGCAAAAACCACAACCGCATCGCCGTAACATTGAAGAATGGCATAAAAAGGAGAGTTGGCCTGACCAAAGTTTTTATAGTTTAAGATGAGCTTAACATTTTTATCTTTTTGGGCAATCCCTCTTAAGATTTCAACTGTTCTATCTTTAGAGCAATTATCAATAAAAATATGTTCATAGTCATATTTGTCTTGTTTAGCAAAAGTCTCTTTAATTGCTTGGTAGATATTTTCAACATTCAGCTCCTCATTATAACAAGGAGTCATTACACTAATTTTCTTTTTCATCATGAAGAAATTCTATCCTAGTTTTTTTGATTTTGTAAGTGCTTAATTCTCTTCGCAGTCAAGGCCGAGGGTCTCAGCATCAATTCTTTGCCAAGTCTCCTCTTCACTCTCTCTAAGTTCATAACAGTAGCTAAAGTCTTTTAAAGGTCTTTTCTCGTGGGGAGAGAGCTCTTCTGCTTTCTGATTAAGAACATCCTTAAATATTTGAGGCAAGTCTGTTGTCCAAATTCCATATTTCTCAGTCATACCAGTTAAATGGCGGGTGTAGATATAATGATCTTCTAGAGATTGTCCTTTACCAGCAATGAACTCCATTGTTTTATTCGTGTCTGGTGTTTGGTAATGACGAAACCTCTCCCCTTCCTTGGCCCAACTAAATCTTGCACCAATATCAACAAAGCTCACTTTTCTCTTTTTTCCATCTCCAATTAAGCTCATTGGTACTTTCACCTTTACAAAAAGCTCTGGAGGTAATTCAATTCCCGTAGCAATACTAAAGTACTCTAGAGCAAAATCAGCACAACCCGATCCTTCTCCAAGGGAAACTTTTTTATTTCCCCCATAAACAGTATAAGAGCCATGTGATATCCATCTTCTTGTGAACTCTAACATCTTTTGGCAACTGGCCCCTGAGATAGGAATTTTCACTGTCTTTAACCTCTCATCAGTGCGGGCTTGTTCGATCTCATGATGAGTTGTGAGCGCTGACTGAATGTCTCCGGCAAAATTATAAAAAAGGCTTCCTAGTCCAAGTTTTTTCTCCATCGTTATTCTTTTAGACTCTTTTTTATCAACTCTCTCCATTCCAGTGAGAATATGCCTCACTCCAAAAGAGTTCTTTTCTTGACATCGAACTTCTACAGCGAAATGACCAATAGGAGCATAGTCATCTCCAAAAGTGTTAAAAAAAGAAGTGGCGCCTAAATGACTTGGAGATTTCCAACTGATTTTATATTTAGGTCTTATGATATAGATAATAAGTTCATTATCAAAATGATTTTGTCCAAGTTGAGCAAATATTGAAAAACAAAAGAGAAAATTTAAAAAAAACCACTTCATATTCACGCTCCACTACAATACTTTGCTGTTTGAAAAGTATGATGAACTCTAATATATAGGCAACTTTTTTTCCTCGATCAGGTAAGAAAAACAAAGAGAGAAAAGCGCTCTTTTCTCTCTTAATCTTTTTTCTTAAGACTATCTTTTAATTGAACCATTTCCTTTGCAACTGGAGCCGCGTATTGATTTAGCCACCTATCATAAATACGCTGAATTGGTTCAATATTGAGATAATTCCAACGATAGCGGCCCTGGCGCCTAATGATAATAAGGTCTGCCTCTTCTAAAACCTTCATATGGAGCATAACTGTACAGCGAGATATTTCTTTGAACTCAGCAACAACCTCACCAGTAGTTCGAGGCCCGTTAGCAAGTAAGTCCATGATTTTTCGTCTCTTTTCATTGGAAAGAGCTTCCCATATTTTATTGTTAAATTTTTTCCTAGACATGTTATAAATATATAACATATAGAATAAAAAACAAGGAGATTTTATGGAAATTAAATTTTCAATTTCAACTATTATTCAAAAAGAACCTGCAGAAGTTTTTAAAGCTGTCATTGCAGCTAAGGATGTTGAGAAGTATTTTGTTGATAAAAGTTCAGGAGATCTCAATGAGAATATCCACGTCCGTTGGACTTGGAATAAGTATGGCACTGAAGAAATTGAAGTGAAAGAAATTATTGATAATAAACAAGTCAATTTTGATTGGGATAACCACTGTGGTGATAGAACGAGTGTTGAAATGAAATTTTTCGAGCATGATGAAGGGACTCTATTTCAAATAACAGAAAAAGGTTGGAAGGAAAACGAAAAATCTCTTAAAAACTCTTATGACAATTGTTCAGGTTGGCAAGCTATGGCGAGTTCACTTAAGGCCTACCTCGAATTTGGGGTTTCTCTAAAATCTGGAACTGTGTGTGAATAATAAAGGCCTCGTATAGGTTTAACCTATACGAGGAAGGAAGGGGAAAAATCAGCTTGCAAGCTGTTCTTCAGGGTTGGTCTGTCTATAGGCTTCCAGGGCCTCAGCAATACTCATTCTCGGCTCTTTCAGACCGTTATACTTTTCAACTTGCTTAATAATGGCCTTACCTGCCCTACTAAGAGATTTATTAAACGAACCTCCAGATTTTAAGGCGTAAAAAATATGATTTTGTGACTGAATTTTTATTCTCGTTTCAAATTTACGCTCTTTCTTTCTGGTTGATATATCTATCACTTGGGCATTTCTAATGTTTTTATTGAGAGATTTCTTAAAGGCAACCATCTTTTTCATACACACTCCTTTGTTTTAGACAGAAAGTTCTAACTCAAGAACTACTTCGTTAATTTCTGTCATTTTTTTTCTTAAATACTCGACACTCATTCTCGAATAAAGCTGACCTTCTATTCGATTTGTTTCCATGATACTTTCAATAATCTGTAATTTAGACTTCACAAGGGCAATTCTTTTATGAATTGCTTGATCGTGAGGATTTGTTTTCTTTTGAATTTTCTTAATTTCTTCTTTTACAACTTGAATCCTCTGACTAATTCTCTTAACACTTTCTCTTTTTTTACTTTCTGTTGTCTTCACGTGATTTTCAGAGCTTTTTATATCTGTGCCTATAAAAGCAGACCCAACTACTAGTAATAAGGAAGCTAGTAATAAATTACTTTTGTTTTTCATAAAGAACCTCCTCTAATAAAAGATAAATCTCATAATCTTGAATCGACTTATCTTTTAATGCTTCCATCTTTATTTTGAGCTCAATTAGGCAAAGCTCGATATCAACAACAATGCTTGAAGAGTAGGCTTCATTCATAATTTCAAAATCTAGAATTTTCTCGTTAATAAGTGAAATAAGATCCCCTATCTCAACTAACTCTTTTTTATAGACTTCGTGTGCCTTCCCGTAGGAAACAAGCTCTCTTTCTATTTGTTTGGCCTCTGCCTCAAGATCCATTAATCTCTCTTCAAAGTCTTTAAGTTGAAAATATTGCTTTGATTCATAATTGTTAAAGTCTTTGTAAGCAAACATCACTCCTCCCTCAGTTGTACTTAGCAATAATAAAAATAAGTATGCTGTGATAAAAATCACTGTTCTCTTCTTCATTGAGTTTTATCTCTATTTAAGTTTGAGTTAAAATGGGTGAAACTCTTCTAAAAAAAGACTCAAAGTTTAATGGTTTCTTCATATAATTAAGTGGAACCATTTTTTTAAAGTATTTTCTATTTAGTTTTTCCCGCGAGTGAGCTGATATCAAAATCAATTCTGTAAAAGGTTCATGCTCTAAACAGTACTGAAAAAGATCAACTCCCGAAGCCTCTGTACCTAGTTCAATATCACAAATAATCACATCATAGCCTTTACTCTCATTTTTTTCGCTGGTTAAACGGTTAATGGCCCTTGGTATATCGATTTCCCAGTCAATTTGAGCTTCTGAGTTAATTTCTAGAACCAGTTCTTCTAAAACATTTATTTGCCATAAATCATCTTCCACAATCAGCACTTTCTTTGTTTCCTCAGCGCCTAAAAAAAGATGTAAATCATGGCTTGAGAAAAGACTCTCCGTTGGTGCGTACTTGTCAAAAATGTCTTTTGCAAAAATCTCTTCCATCGCTCTTTTTCCTAAAGTTTCCTCATCCAGTTTATGAAGTTCCATTTTCTCCTCCTTGGGTGGAAATCATTTGGGTGCTTCTAGCACTGATAGTTGATTTGCATTCTTGATGCCAAAATTGAAAACATAGTATTTACAGTAAGTTATATTTTCCTCCTTGCATTTCTGAGGCAAAATAGGACATACTCAATGTGACTTTTAGGGACATAAATCCTTAAAAAAGGAGTTTACTTGGTTATTCTTCTTGATGATGACAGCAGAATTCTTTTTGCTCTAGAGGCCATGTGTGAAGAGCTTAGATTGCCCTACACCTCATTCTCTTCTGCTATAGAGGCCCTTGATTTTTTCAAGAAAGATGCAAAGAAAAATACTTCTCTGCTCATTTGTGATTATAAAATGCCCCATATCGACGGACTTGAGTTTATTCAAAAAGTTCAAAAAATTCATTCTAATCTACCTGCTATTTTGATTACGGCCCACGACTGTTCCGATGTGGCCATTAAGGCCTTAGAAATTGGGGCCTATGACTACATTACTAAACCTATTAATTTAAAAGAACTTTCACTGCTATCAAAAAGAGCAATTAGACAAAAAGAAATCAAAGATCAAAATGCAGAACTCATGAAAAAGCTTGAAGGGATTTCTCAAAAAAAGATATCTTTTATTGGGAAAAGTAAGCTGGTTGAAGATATTCGCTCAATCATTAATAAAATCGCTAAAACCAACGCAAACATTCTTTTAACTGGAGAAACAGGGACAGGGAAAGAGATTGTGGCCAGGGCCATCCATGAACAAAGTGAAAGAAGTGAGCAAAAAATGGTTGCTATCAACTGTGCTTCTATTCCTGCCAACCTTCTAGAGTCTGAATTTTTTGGACATGTGAAAGGAGCTTTCACTGGGGCCGATAAAGACAAAATTGGTCTCTTTGAATTGGCCCATGGAAGCACAATTTTCTTAGATGAAATCGGTGATATGCCTTTTGAACTGCAATCCAAGTTATTGCGAGTTTTACAAGAAGGAAAGATTAGAAAAATTGGAGAGAACAAAGAAAAAAAAATTGATGTAAGAGTTATTGCAGCAACTCATAATAATCTAATTGAGAAAATTAAAGAGAACAAATTTAGAGAAGATCTCTACTATCGCCTTAATGTCATTAATATCAAATTACCAAGCCTTCGTTCCAGAAAAGAAGACATCCCTCTATTGGCCGACCATTTTATGAGAAAAAGTAATAAAAAGAATAAAAAAGGAGATAAGAAAACAATTTCTCATAAAGCTCTTTTGAAACTTATGACTTATGATTGGCCAGGAAACGTAAGAGAATTAGAGAACACAATAGAGAGGGCATTTATTATGTCTAATGAGGCCGAGATCTCAGAAGAAAGTATTTTTTTTGGAGAAGCAACAAATATTGATAGTTTTGAGCAGCAAGAATTTCAAAAACTTAGAAGTTTAGCTGAACTTGAAAAAGAATATATAAGCTTTATTCTTCAACATACAAATCATATTAAAGAAAAAGCAGCCTCAATACTAGGAATAAACAGAAAAACACTTTACAGAAAGATTAAAGATTATGAACTTGAATAAACAAATAACCCTTCACCTGAGTATAGTCTTCTTTTTCCTTACTTCTACGGCCAATGCTATTCTAAGTGATATAAAAGTCAATTATAAACTCATCATTGAAGGGAAAGAAAAAATATCTCCTCAGTGGAGAGGTAGCGTAACCCAAAAAGAAGACCTGCTTCAACTCCAGTTCTCCCCTCCTAATAATTTTGCTATTCTAAGTTCAAAGACTAAGGGAAAAGTTAAAACCATTCTTTTAAAAGATAGCATCACAGATTCTGAGGTACAGATTTATCAAAACAAGAAAAGAATAAAAAAAGCAAAGCTTTTTATTTATTTAAAAGTTCAAAAAGCTCAAGTGCTAATAAGCCAGAGTTGTAAACATCTTACAGAAATTAATGAAAAACAATTTCTGAAACCTCAAAAAATTCAAATGTTATACTGTTCACATTCTAAACAAGGCATTAAGGTAACAGCAAAGGATTACTTCACTCAAAAAATAACAAAAGTTACTTATATTGAGAATGAACTTAATAAAAACTTTTTTCACAACTCAATTCATCTCTCATGGTCTTATCGTTCTCAATCTCTTGACTCAGATAATAGTTTTCTTGGTTCACAACTAAACTTCAACAATACTATTGAAAATATACAACTCCTAAGTATCTTTAAAACGGATTTTATTTCTGATGATGGAAATCTTTTTAGTCAATCTTATTCTAGTTTTGAAAACTCATTATTTTTTAATGAAAATAGCTTTTTCGTCACTAATTTAAGATTTATTCCATTTATTGAAGCCCGTTACTTTCATCTTGTCCGTCAGCACTTTAGTAATGAAGAGGCCATTGAATTATCTCCTGGTCTTTTACTTATGTCGCCCCATTTTACTTTTCAGCTATCTTCCAAATTGATTTCATCTGAAAATCATAACCGTTCTTATCATTTTCATTTACAGACAAATTGGAATGACTTTATTTGGAGCTTAAATTATCGTCATCAGAAATTCAAAGCAAAATCTTCACGCAGTGATAAAGCAAGACGTCTAGGAGTACAAATTGGAAAATATTTCTAAAATTAAACTGTACTTACTAAAAGTAGGCGATCTCTTTTTAAAAGGAGACTTCAAACTTCGCTATATTGTCGCCTTAGTTATTATTGCAGTTCTAACAATTTCCCAACAAATTCTTATTCAAGTCAATCTCGACTCTCAAATTGAGGGTTTTAAATTCGTTCAGAACTCTCGACAACATATTGATGAGTTATCTACTCTTAAGGTCAAACTGCTCGAAATACAAACAATGAATAATATTCATCAGGCCAGAGAAGATCTACTTCAGGCCCTGAATAAAATTCAAGCTATTTTTAAACTTGATGCTGTGGGGCCAATGGGGAAATCTTCTTCAAATCTTAAGAGTCAAAAAATTGTTACTTTTATTCAAGACAGAATACTCAAACTACTTAATGAGAATAAAATCCAGAAAGCTCCTCCTGAGGTTATGTCTGGAATATCTCTAAATCTTTCTGACTTTATTGAAAAGTATATCTTCTATTTTGACCAAGAACTTGACTCTTATGAAAAAAACCTTAACAAAAGACTTAGTAATTTAAGATTACTTGAGTTTGCTATCTCTTTTTTCACTTTACTCATCCTTCTCTTTGAAGCATTTTTTATCTTTGCTCCGGCCCTAGAAAAACTCAATCAAGCCTTAGCAGCTAGAACAAACTTTCTCAGTAAGATTGGACACGAGATAAGAAACCCTATGAATTCAATTCTAGGGATGGCCGAACTCATTGAAAAAAATAATACAAGTAAAATTAATGAGCTCTATATTAAACGTCTCAAAATTTCGGCCCAGGGTCTACTCGACTTTCTCAATAATGTTATTGACTACGCTAAGATTGAAAACAAGAAAATTAAGGCCCAGTTCATAACGGTTAATTTGAAGCAAATAATTGAAGAAGTCATCTCTCTCTTTTTTAATGAAGCAGATAAAAAGAGTCTCGACTTTTATCTTTATATTGATCCTAATGTCCCTCTTTATATTAAATCTGACCTCATTAAGGTTAAATATATTTTGATCAATTTATTAAGTAATGCTTTTAAATTTACCTCAAAGGGTGAAGTGAGTGTTTTTTTCAAGTTTCAAGAAAAAATACTCTCAATTGAAGTTCACGATACAGGAGTAGGAATAGCAGAGAACAAGATTAGTGATATTTTTACTGAATTCATTCAGGAGGATAATAGCACCAAGAGAAAATACGGAGGTTCAGGGCTCGGTCTGGCCATTGTAAGTGAGTATCTTGATTGTTTAGAGGGGAGAATTAGCGTTAAATCAACGAAGGGAGAAGGCTCTCAATTTATTGTTCAGCTTCCTATACGGGAATATAGCGACAAGCTCTATATTCAAACCACACACTTTAAAAATATTTATGTTCTAGATGATCCTAAGCTTTTTCACTGGTGTCGTTTCCACTACCCTCATCAGACCAAGCAAATAAAAAATCTCAATGAGTTTCATGATAGTGCTGACTCGCTTTTACTATTATCTCAGGAAAAGCAAGAAGTCCTCAATTATGAAGAAATTGAGGGTCATGTCATCATGGCCAGGGCCCCCAAAAATAAAAAGCATATTGACTACACTTATCACTTTCCAATCCTTCCATGGAATATTAACGATGAACGAGATTCAGAAGAGCAGTATGAGTTTCATCTCCAAGATAAAAATATCCTTATCTGTGATGATTCAGAAGATAACCGAGATATTCTCAATGAATATATCAAGAAGTTCTTTGGTAAAGTCTATACGGCCAACAGTGGCCAAGATTGTCTAACGATTCTTAGACAACAAGATATTGATATTGTTTTTCTTGACATCCAAATGCCTCAAATGGATGGCTATCAAGTGATAAAAGAAGCAAAAAGTTTTTGCTCAAATGAAGCTTGTTTCATTGCTTTTACGGCCAATAACACCGATGATGAAATCAACGAAATGCTCTCTCTTGGGTTCTCTCATATTCTCAATAAGCCTATTGATAAAAATAATGTGATGACGCTCTTAAATAAACTTAGTTCCAATGACCTACCAGAAGTACCAGATAACTTTGAAGAAAGAGTTCAAAAAAGAATTGAAAAAATGGCCTTAAAATATAAAGAAGAGATCAAGAAAACTTATCATAGTTTTAAAATTAATTCCTATGATCCTCACTTTTCTGAATTAGAAATTTTTGGGCACCAGCTTAAAGGGAGCGCTCAAACATATGGCTTCCCTCAAATTGGAAAGATAGGGGCCAAGATAGAAATTGCAGCAAAGAAACACGATCTTGAAAATTTAAGACAAGAAATGAGCGAACTTGGAAATGAACTCGAGAAGATATAGTACGGACTCTACTCTTTTAATTCACTTTCCCTTTTAAAAAATTTGAAAAAATCTCGTTTTGTTTTTTTCGATTACGATCGAACCTGAATTGAAGCGCTTTATCCGCGATTTTTCTATTTGGATCGTAGACTTGAATTCTGACAAGCTCATCCATTTTCTCTTCTATACTCTTGGGAAGCTCCAAACCTGTAGCACCTAGATATTCAATAACGTGATTAAGAACACTTTCTCGTAGCTCCTCGGTATAAATTGTTTTGTTGTTTCTGGTGATATAAATTAACTTATCAAGGATTTCTTCATTATTCATAACATAGAATAATTGATCAAGAACAGCATCGAGTTTGGCTCCTTGGAATTTTCTGCCAATATAACCAGCTGAAACATCTTCAAGGATTCTCTCTTTAATAAAGAAATCCGCCGAAGGTGTAATCATTCGTTTTCCATTAAGAGAGAGAAGTTCAAAAAAGCTATCTCGATACTCATTACTAAAAACATAATGCCTTAAATTTCTCTCATAAAGACGAAGGTTTTCAGAAATTAATTGTTGAAAGAGATCAATCCCTTCTTTCTCTGGTGATGAATGCACAGCCCATAAAAAGAGTTGATTTGCATACGAAGCAAAAGCTTCTGAGCTATCAATATTATCTTTTAGAAATTGAATGAGAAGTTTTTCTTGTTCTGGTCTTTGAGATACATCTTCTAAAAGAAGAGAGAGAATTGCACTCTTTTCTTCTAATGAACTATGTTCACTCATCATTTTTTCAAGATGGGGTTTAATATCTGCTCGAAAGTTTATCATTCTCATTTGCGCCTTAAGAAGGGCCAATTTTTCTACCCCCTCATAAAAATTGATCCTATCGTAAAGGTAGCGCAGTGTTTGATAGAAATCTTCGTAGTGAGAGCCATAGCTTAATATGGTATAGGCCGTTAACCTTAAATTAAGACTATCTTTTATTCCATAAGCATGACTTTCTCCTTTGGCCACCTTGATGAGCAAATCCCTTACTGTAGTGTTTTGATGGTATCCTAAATTATAAAAAAGAATTAGGATATTACCTTTCATTCCATCCATCTGGCGTTGAAACATTTCTTGATAAGGACCTGGAGCTGCTTCTTGTCTGAGAATTCTTAAAAATTGTTCAAAAGTTGATGCTGAAAATTGCCATTTGTTTGTACTAGCCGTAGCAGCTGCAGCTCCTGCTCTATCAAATGAATTGTTTTTTGAACCAGTCCTATCGTATAAAGCCCTCTTCTCTTTACTTAGTAAAATATCACCCACTTCAGAGATGGCCTTGAATGCTTCTTCATATATACCTCTTAATTCTTCACTTTTAGTTTCATGCTTATCAGGGTGAAGAAGTATCGCTGCTTGTCTATAACGCTTTTTTATTTGTGACTCACTCCAATCTTTCGAAGCAGAGATTCTCTCATAAAGATCTGTATTGAAAGGCTTCAACCAATTAGGCCAAAGTTCTTTCTCAATACTCTCTAAAGCTTTAGGTGGAGAAGTCGCCTTGATTTGTGAAGTAGAATGAACAGATATTGTTGGGAGTGATTGTTGTTTAAAGTTTCCGTCACAATCTGAAGCTTCAGAGAACCCTAGAGAGAGGCAGGTGAACAATAAAAACAATAGTTTATACATACTTATCATTTTACAAAGAAAGCAAGTTAATGACAACGCCTTGCAGCTTTAGAAGGAATTTTTTATAGGTCAAATACAACCGAAAAATGGAGAACTACCCTAAATGTTCTATGAGAGTGGTCGTTGCCAGAATAATAAGGATTAGAGCTCCAAATAGAATAAAAAATGGCCCTAATCTTTCAGAAGCCTTCCTAGCAATACTCATTCCTAGGATTGTGGCCAAAAAGGCCCAAAGGCCAATGGAGGGGATAAACAACTCTAGTGGTTTATGAGCAACCCCAAGACCAAGCCCAACGGCAAAGGCATCTAAGCTCGTTGCAAAAGAGACAATTAAGATTTTACTTATTGGATGAAACTGCTGTGCTCTATTATTAGCATCTTTGACCTTTAAAAGAGCAGTGGCCTCATAAATCATATGAAGGGCCACAAGGGTAAATAAAGTGAAACTTATCCAATGATCGATTAAATCATAAGTAGAAATTATTTGTTCTCCAATATGAACACCAATGAAAGCGACTAGGGCCTCAGAGCCTCCGGATATTAACGCAAATTTTAATAAATCGACTAAGCTATGAGGTCTAAAGCCAAGGGCCAGCGCTGCTGAGAATGAATCTAGACTCAAAACAAAGCCCACGATCGTTGCTTCTAATAAATATTCCATACTTCATATTTCAATGGGAGCATTGATTTTTCGTGCTTTCAAATTCTATCGAAGAGTTCTCCACATTAAATTCTTTTAATATTTTTTTTATTTTGTGTTTTAATTCATCAACAGCATCAATCGTCGTTTCTGAAGGAACACTAATATGAAAACTCAAAAAAGAAGTAACTTCATCAATTGACCAACCTCTTACAGCATGAATACCTTGAACCAGTTCTAAGTTCTTAATTTTTTCTTGGAGTTGAACGATTTGAATGTCATCTGGAAATTTCTGCAAAAAAATCGCTCCGACCTTCATAAAGTTTTTATAAACTCCTCTTAAAACAATCAACGAAATAAGAATAGAGAGGATTGAATCAAGAACATACCAAGGTTTGTATAGCAAAACGAGGCTAACAATAAGAACTGATATCCAACCAAGGATATCTTCAAGAAGGTGAAGCATAACCATTCTCTGATTCATTCCATCATCTTTAGATAATCGGTAAGCTGCAATGGCATTGACAATAATCCCTAAAAAGGCCAGAACGAGCATCCCTTCGGGTTTAACTTGTTCAGGTGTTGAAATCCGGTTGATGGCCTCAAAGATAACAAACAGACTCCCTACAAGAAGTATTATACCATTGATAAAAGCTGATAAAACAGAAAAGCGTCTATAGCCATAAGTAAATTTCTCGTCTGCTTCTTTTTGACTCAATTTTTCTGCAAAATAAGAAAATAATAAGGCAAGACTATCTCCAAAGTCATGAAGAGCATCAGAATATATGGCAACACTATTAGTGAGATAACCACCCACTAGTTCTATCAAAGCAAAAACAGCATTTAGAGCAAAGGCGAGCAAAATATTTTTGCTCCCATGATGATGATGATGAGCATGATCACGAGACATGCACTTTTCCTTTTCAAAGAATAGATTCTTAGGTGAGTATAACTATTTTATTGCTTTGAATATATAAGAAAGTGAAAAAGGAGTCTTACAAGACTCCTTCTTTTAGTAATGACGAGGGTTTAATTCTTTATCTGTTAGAAAGGGACTCTTTACTCCATTCTGAACAATCATGACTTTGGAGGTGATGCTATCCTCTTCAACCGCAGTTAGTTTTTCTACTTTATCACTACAATCGGCCTTAACTTCGTATTGTCCTCTCCATTTAAATTGCTTGATCCAACCATACTTATTTTTCTCAAACTCACTTTTGATATCTATATTCTCACAGCCAATGTCCTGCAATTTCTGATAGATGGCCATAAAGGATAGGCCATGCCTCGTTTTTGCAAAACTTTTGTGAGCATAAGGAACTTGTTTGACTGTAAAGCTGATTTTGGACGCATAAGAACTTGATATAACTAGCGCTAGTAATAAGACTTTCATAGTTAACCTCCAAGACTATCGTCCTTTATTCATAGTCTTATTCCTGGTGCGATGCAAGGCTAAAAACCCTAAGGGTAAAATGTACAGAGACTAGAAGAGCAAAAACATCGATTTAAGCTGTTTTTTTATTTATTAATTCATAAGCATGGCCATAAATCGTGTTAAGCAAAGTCTCTTTTTTAATCGGTTTACACAAATAGCTATTACATCCAGACTGCAGACTTTTGTTCTGCTCTTCAATGAGAGCGTATGCACTTAAAGCAATAATAGGCGTTTTAAAACTTCTATTTGACAACTCCCATTCACGAAACTTTCTAGTGGCAGTATAACCATCCATTTCTGGCATTTGCATATCCATAAAGACTAAGTCAAATCTTTGTTTCTTCATCATTTTGAGGGCTTCTTTTCCGTTAACTGCCTCAGCTATCTCATAAGGAAAGTTTTTAAGATAAGCTTTTATTAAGTTTCTGTTAGTCAGAGTATCATCAACAAGGAGAATGTTTAGATTAATTTTTTTAAGATATTCAGTATCAAGCTTTGCCTTAGAATCAATATGATGCATGCTCTCAGAAGAGTTTCTTACTTCTAATTTTAAAAGTTCGCATATTTTTGAATAAAGAACCATTTTCTTTGAAGGCCTAATAATAACGGGACATCCAAGTTCTGCCATTTGTTGTATCATTTTATGATCATCCAAAGAACTTAAGCAGATGGCCTTAAACTTACTGGCCTTTATTTCTTCTTTAAACTTATGAAGAAGATCCATTCCATTCTCTCCATTCAAAAGATAATCCACTATTAAAAGATTATATTGACCAGAAGAGAGAAGCTCAGTTGCTTCTTGATTTGTTTTGACATACTGCCCTTCTATTCCCCATAGATTAAGAGTGTTCTCTAAAATTTTTAGATTAATAGGATTATCGTCAACAACAACGGCACGGATATTGGCTTCTTCTAGCGAAGTGAAACGATGACCAACAATATTAGCCTCTATCTCAGGAAGATCAAAGGTAACAAAAAACTTGCTTCCTTTTTTCTCTTGGCTCTCAACCCACACATCTCCTTTCATTAATATCGAAAGCTGCTTAGTAATTGATAGACCTAAACCTGTCCCCCCAAACTTTCTTGTTGTACTCGACTCTGCTTGGGTAAAGTTTTTAAAGATTGACTTCAACCTTTCTTTAGCAATCCCAATACCTGTATCAGATACGGTAACAAGAATATTTCCTCTACGCTTTGCATTCCTATTTTTCTCTATTGAGAAAGTAATATTTCCCGATACTGTAAATTTCAAAGCATTACCTATCAGGTTTATTAAAACTTGTTTAATTCTTACATAATCACCTACATAGCAACGATGAAAATCTTCCTCTATAAAGTAATCAAAACTCAACCTTTTCTCTTTCACCTGATGAGAAAATAAATCTATTAAATCTTCAAACATATTTTCAAAACTAAAAGGCTTACTCTCAAGTGACATCTCACCTGCTTCAATTTTTGATAAATCTAAAATGTCATTTACAATATTTAGCAGTAACTCACTTGAGTTTTTCAAAGTTGAAACATAATCATGTTGCTCTGAGGTTAAAGACAAGTCAGAGAGTATATCTGAAAGCCCTACAATTGAGTTCAAGGGAGTCCGAATTTCATGACTCATATTTGAGAGAAAAATAGATTTTGCTTGAGAATTTTTGATGGCCTCATCTCTAGCTCTCTTAAGTTCTTTCTCAACCTTTTTTTGATGGCCTAGATCTAGATTAATCCCAATATAACCAAAAACCTCTCCTGCCTTTGTTCTGAGAGGTGTCGCTTTTGTATAAAGGTGATAGACCTTCCCGCTTTTAACGTTTCTAAACTTAATCTCTCTCTGAAAATCTTGATTTGAAATGGCCGCCTGGTTCCAATCTTTAAAAACTGATTCCCTTTCTGATTCTAAAATGGCCTCAACCCATCCTTGCTTCATTGCTTTTTCAGAATCTAACCCAGAAAAAAGACACCATGCTTGATTAACATAGGTGCATTCTCCTTTAAAGTCTGTCATAAAAATTCCAACAGGTGCTAGCTCTGTTAAAGTTCTAAACTGAAGAAGACTTTCTTGAAGTTCATTATCTTTTTTTATATTCTCCGATATATCTCTTGATGATGCATATAAGAAATTTTCTCCGTTTATGTTAACTCCACGAGCATTTATTTCAACATCAATTAAAGAGCCATCCTTTTTCTTGTGTACTGTTGTAAATTTTCGAGGGGTCTTAATCAGGTCATCTATTATTTGAACTAATTCTTCCTGCGGAAATTTATTATCCCAATCTCTAACATTGAGTTTTTTTGCCTCTCTTCTATTGTATCCCAATAAACTCGCAAAGGAATCACTACACTCAACTACATTTCCTTCTGTATCAAGGATATGAACACCGTCTGAAGCAAGACGGATCAAATCAAGAGATCTCTCTTTTTCTTGCTCCAACTCGCTTAGTACCACTGCTTGTTTTTCGTTCGATTCAAGTAATTCTATTTTTTTGCCTATTGTTTGTGCTAGAATTTCAACAAAGCGAATTTCATCCTCACTAAAATTATTTCGCCGAATTTCTTGGGAGGAAAAATTGAGAGTCCCATATAATATGTTCCCCGCAAATATGGGAGTCCCGATATAAGACTCCAACTTCATGTTTATATAGACAGGATGAGAGAGCATTTTATCATTGTTTCCTACATGCTCATGAAAAATTGTTTTTTCAAGACCAATCACCTCTTTACAATAGGTTTCAACAAGAGAGAACTCTGAGTTCTTCTTTATGATATTACCTGGGGATATAGCTTGTTTGACTTTATAAATTTTTCCATCTACTTTACTCACAATTCCAAAGTTTAAACCCAGAACCTGTGAGCCCGTTTTTAAATACTCAAGAAAGAGTTCGTCCTTATTTAAAAACTTAGTGTTATTTAAAGAGTGAATTTTCTCCATCATTTTAGAGAAAACCCCCAGCTCCTTAATTTTAACTTTACTCTCTAATTGATTAATAATAATTCTACTAAAGGATTGCAACATCCTTAACTGTTCTTCAGATAACTCTCTTGGTCTACTATCAATAGCACATAATGTTCCAATATTGTAACCAGTACTCGTTTCAAGAGGAACACCTGCATAAAAAATAACTTTGGGGTCATTTAAGACAAGTGGATTATCAAAAAACCTTTCATCTTCTAATGAGTTTTTTACAATAAGTGGCCCATTATCAAGAACAGTATGAGAACAAAAGGCCAAATCTCGTTCAGTTTCTTTTACATCAATCCCAACAGATGCCTTGAACCACTGCCTATTTTCATCAACCAAAGAAATCAAAACTATTGGAACCTGTAGAACCTCTGAAACAATTTGAACTATCTCATCAAAATCTTTATCAGGAGGAGTATCTAGAACTCTTAATGCCCGTAAACTTTCGAGACGTTTTTGTTCATTTTTATCTCTAGGTGCCTTCTTCATTTTAACTCCCTACCTTAGTTCTACTATCGGCATAAAGTCTTAAATATTAAAGCACTACAGTATCAATAAGTCTTTTCCTGACAGTTACACTCGTCCACTCAAAGGTAAAAAAAAACTTACAATCACTAATGTTTATTTTAATCTTTTACGATTAAAATAAACATATCGCTTTTTTAATAGGAATATATGGATTTTAGCAGCAAAAAAATTATTGTAGTTGATGATGACCCTAAGTTTATTGAATGGGTAAAAAAAATTTTGGAAAACAAAGGATACAAGGTTTTTACCTGTAGTGACTTAACATCTACCTACGATCTAGTAAAAGAGATAGGCCCCGATTTAATTGTTCTTGATCTCAATTTATCTAAAAAAGAATCAGGTGCTCGGCTTTTACTTGAAAGACAAAGCTCTTTTGAACTACAACAAATACAAATTATCGTATGCTCGGCCAATGATCGTAAGTCTGTTGTGAATAAGATGTATGATTTAGGAGCTTCAGACTATATCCTCAAGCCAATACGCCCTGATTGGTTTTTGATGAAAGTGAAAAAAGCACTGAAAGATAAACCAACAATTCTTAAATATGAAATCAAGCCCAGTGATGGTGATAACACTGTTGAAGTGAAATCAGAAGCTGAAGTCTTAGAAATAGGTGAAGCCAATTGTAAGCTACAATCAGCCATCAATTTTAATGAAAATACTCTTTTTACCATTAACTTTATTCATCTTCGCGAATATATAAAACCTATTAAACAGTTAAGAACAAGCGAAAGATCAATGACTCTTTCTCCGGGTCTATATGATACATCTTGTACCATCATCGGTGTAAGCGATAAAGAGGCATCAACGTTAAGGCAGCTTAAATCAAGTTGGAGAACCTCTAAATGAAGAAAATAAAGTTTTTATCTCTTGATGATGATCCCAAGTTTAACGCTCTTTTAGAGAAAAAAATTGAAAAAACTCCTATCGAGTTAGCAACAACTAGCACTGTAAAAGCCTTTTTAACCAAAGTTCAATCTAGTGAAAAATGGGACTGTTTTCTTATTGACCTTAATCTTGAGGAAGGGCAAGAAGCTGGCTTTACACTTTTAAGACTATTAAGAGAGAAGTTGAAACTAACAATTCCTGTTATTATTTTATCTAGAGATGATAGTAGTGAAAAAATCACCCATGCCTTAGACTGCGGGGCCAATGATTATGCTAAAAAACCCCTTGATATCGATCTTCTTTTAACTAAAGTAGAACACATCATTAAAGCACAGCAAACTTTTCATAGTTCTCTATCAACTGGCAAAGTCCCTTCTGGGTTTAGTTCTGCCTACATCCATACCGAATACACTTTATCCTCAATTGAGCAATTTGGAGTCACTCTTGTTGGAAATAGTTGTATTAGCAAAGGAAGTGTTTTGGAGGTTAGTTCAAGTCTTTTCCCAGAAATTTTTAACAAGGATTCTTTAAAGTTGATGGTTACGAGAAATTCTAAGATTTCAGAAAATCAATACCGTCTTTTTTTAGAGTATGGTATTGAAAACCAAGAAACTATTGCTCAAGCAAAAGCATGGTTCATAAAAAAACAAAGCCATCATTAAACCGAAAATTCTTTTTTAATAAAATCTATATGAGAGGTTAGCAGATTAAAACTTTCTTCTATTTCATCAGAATTGTTTTCTTTAAGAGATGTTTGTAATTTCCTAACAATCTCATCAAGTTCTACAAAACCATATGACTCCGCAGTCCCCAGTACCGTATGGCATACGCTTCTCATTTCCTCTAAATCTTTTTGGGAGTACGCTAATCTCATTTTATTAAAATCTAGGATTGTATTTTCAATAAAAGAAGGAATAATATCCTCAATATCTGGATCTATTATTATCTTTTTAAATTCCATTTTCTCATTATGAAGCAAAACCCTCTGCTCAATCAAGCATTTCTTTAAAGATGGGGAAGAAACCTTCTTATTTAACCTAAATAGGTCATTTGTCCAATATCAATAGACCCATATGTCCCGTGTATCTTCACTTTTGTCTAATTTCCCTTCGAGAAAAAAACTATAGCCTTAAGTCATGAAATTCTTTAAGAGAAAATATACACTTAAAAGTAGTGTCTTTATCATTTATTTTTCAATTTTTAACTTAATTTACAATATTGGATTTTTTCAATACTTAGGTCTTCACTATGAAGATAATTTAAGAGGAAAAGTTATTTTCCTTCTTTCTTTTATTTTATTTATTCTCTGCCTATTTAATATTCTCTTTCATCTCTTATTAACCAAAAAAGTAGCTCGCTTTAATATTCCTATTTTATTAATCAATAACTCATTGTGTCTATACTTTATGACTCGTTACCACGTCATGGTGGATAAAAGTATGTTGGTTAATATTTTTGAAACAAATTTTCAAGAAGCCTTAGAGTTTATGAATTTTGAACTTCTGCTTTTTGTTTTGCTTCTAGGCTTTTTGCCATCTTTCTTTTTTCTTTCTCGTTTCAATATTATTCATCAGCCTATCAAATCTAAAATAATGAACATAAGTGCAAGTTTTATTCTTATTTTATCTCTATTTTTTGGACTTAATAAAGAGTACAGCTCTTTTTTACGTTCCCATCGTGAAATAAAACACCTTCTTGTTCCTATTAACTATCTTGATGCTCTAAAAGTTTTTTATAAAGGCAATAAAAAGAACCATCGACTTGAAGAAATCACTTCTGGAACAAAACTTTCATTTAATTGGAAGGCAATTCATAAAAAAACTATTTTTTTCCTTGTCATTGGAGAAACGGCCAGGGCCCAAAATTTTTCATTAAATAATCATTTTCATGAGACAAACCCGTTGTTAAAAAAAACAGAAAATCTAGTGAGTTTTAAAAATGTTTATTCTTGTGGTACTTCAACGGCCAATTCCCTACCTTGCATGTTTTCAGATTTGCCAAAAGGTCAGTTTTCTGAAAAAAGTAATCGAGAAAATCTTCTCGACGTTGTCAAAAAAGCAGGTTTTGAAGTCGTTTGGATTGATAATAACTCTGGTTGTAAAGGTGTTTGTGTACGAGTTGAAAACAAAAAAACCTCTGGTTATGACTTTAAAATGCTAGACGGTCTTAGTGATATTATTTCTCAACATGGGGAGAAGATATTGCTTGTTTTTCATCAATTGGGAAGTCATGGCCCAACATATTTCAAAAGGTACCCAAAGCGTTTTGCCAAATTTAAACCGGAGTGTCGTACTGAAAAATTAAATACCTGTTCAAAAGAAGAAATCATTAATACTTACGATAATACGATTCTTTTAACAGACTACTTTCTCTACTCTCTTATACAGAATTTGAAAACATACTCAAACGCCAATACAGCGATGCTCTACATCTCAGATCATGGTGAATCTTTAGGAGAAAATAACCTTTACCTTCATGGGCTACCTTATTGGCTAGCGCCTGAGGAACAAAAGCATATTCCTCTCATTTTTTGGAGTTCTAAAAATTATACAAGCGATTTTCATTTAAATCTAGAATGCTTGAAAAAACAAACTCATCAAAAAATTTCACATGACAATTTATTTCATTCAATGCTCGGTGCTCTAGAAATCGATAATCCCAAATATCAAAAGGAGTTTGACTTATTTCGAAGCTGTAAGACTCATTTTAATCGACAAGCCCGTCTATAAAGTATGCTGCCAATTCATACCTGGTACTTAGTTTTGACTTTCTATAGATAGATGAGGCATGGGCCCTAATCGTTTTCTCTGTCACATTCCTCACTTGTGCGATCTCTTTAATACTCGCACCTTTAATAATCAAAATAGCTATGTCTTTTTCAGTTTTAGATAATTTCCAATTTTCAAGCTGATCATCCACAGCTTGGAAGAATTGAGTTGAGAGCGATTGAACCTTTGACTTCCAAACCTCTAATTCGCTTGCCATTTCATCAATAATTTTGCCCTTGCTTATACGTAAATTTCTTTCTTCTAAATACCTGATCGCAACACCAACAACTCCCACAAAAGAAGAGATAAAAATTAATAGTTCAAGAATAATATGCTCAAAACTTGCGTGCACTCTTACTTCTCCTATCACATCAACAGTCGTTAAACTAAAAGTTATGAGTAGCGAAAAGAGAGAGAGAGTTAAAACATTGCTTCTATCTTGTTTTAGTGTATTATAAAAAAATGTCTTCATTATTATCCCAACGTAGTTGATTTTTAAAAGTTCTACATGAGAGATTATTATAAGCTTTTTTTTCTTCTTTTTCCCATTATTTTTTTGATAAATTCCTCTGTCTATTCACAAACTATCAAAGAAGAATCTCTCTCTCCC
Source organism: Bacteriovoracia bacterium (assembly GCA_030431635.1). Taxonomy (GTDB): domain Bacteria; phylum Bdellovibrionota; class Bacteriovoracia; order Bacteriovoracales; family Bacteriovoracaceae; genus CALFYV01. The sequence goes on along the minus strand of JAUIIL010000009.1, from coordinate 32,996 downwards.
TTAACAACAGAAGCTCGTTCTCCAGTTCTAATAGGCTCAGCTCTCACTCTTTCCCTTTCTATTTTTGAAGATCAGGTAGTCGATCCTGTTCAAGAAGAAACAGTAGAAAACCGACCTTTAGGAGATTTCTCTAGATTCGGAGATATCATGGGGCAATTAGTCCCTAATATTATTTATGCCGGAGGGATGTATCTTAACTCTTCGTTCTCCAACTCAGTTTTAATGATCAAAGCAACACTTTACTCGTCGCTACTTACGACAGTTTTAAAATATACGATAAGAGAGCCCAGACCAAACGGACAAAGTAGAAATTCATTTCCTTCAGGACATACAACAACAGCTTTCGCTTTCGCCTCAGTTGTTGGGGCCAGGCATAATATCTACTGGGGTATCGGGGCCTATACAATCGCGGCTTTAGTGGCCTACAGCCGCATGAACGATAATATGCACTACATTCATGACGTCACAGCTGGAGCCACTATCGGAATTGGCTATGGCCTAGGCCTGCACTACCTTGAAAAAAAGATAGGTAAAGTTTCGTATTACCTTGTCCCTCAAATTACTCCATCAAGAGTTGGCCTCACTTATATCAAAGAGTTCTAATTCTCCTGAATTTCCTTATGCTCAGTATACACTGCCGTCTCTTTAAGGGTATTGGCCTGAAGCTTTGCCATTTTCATAAGTTTTCTTGAAGCTTTTCTCTTATTCACATGCTTAATATTTTTAAGCTTAATTCCTTTCACAAGGTTAATGTTTTTATTCAACTCCAAAGTGTTTGATTGCCACTCAGCAAAGTGAACTCCCATTCTAATTGCACAAGCTTGAGTTTGACACATTCCAAATAAGGATTGTCCTTCGTCAGCATAACTTCTATCACTTATTTTTCCTTTGAAGTTATCCTTAATTCTTAATCTAAAAGTATCTTTGTTATCAATAAAATTTACAGCTTTCTCAAAGATATTATCTTCAGATTCAGCCAATACAAAACCTGGAGCAACTTCTCCAAACAAAAAGACGAGCCACCAAGCTTCAGGACTTATCGCTTTTGCTATAGCAAAGTTCCCATAAACAAAACCACCAGCAACAGCAGCAAGTCCAAAAATAAGTAGATTTCCAGCATGTGGCCCTTTGTAAGTTCGATAAACTAATCTTTCATTAACTGAGATGAGTCTTCTTAAGGCCTCTTGGTATTTCTCATTGAGTTCTCTTGTTAAATCATTTGTTCCTTCTTTGATTTTATTTTTAAGAGTTTCTATGGTTGGCTTAATCCAGTGAGACTCTTGGGGATTCTTCTCTAAATTCTCTTCCCAAATAGCAAGCTCACTGTAATAACCCCCAATCACATCTTCGACCCTCTCTTCAATATCAAGAAGCGTCTTTTTAAAATCTTTCCTCGCAACCTCTGTTTGTTCTAAAAATAAATCATACTCCTTATCGTAATCTGGTATGGAGATATCTTTATCTGCGTTGATTTCAATTTTAGTAACTATTGGTAAATTCTCAATCGTGTTTTTTAGTTCACGAATGTTATTTCTAAAATTTTCAAAATCTTTTGAGTTTTGTGCCCATGATGAATTGATGAGAATAAACAGAGCACATAAAAATAAAACTTTCATCTTAATTACCTACCTTCTTTAACAATTTATAAATTTCCATCGCCTTATCATTTTCTTTTTTATGTTTAGTCGCAAGTTCAAGAGGACTCACTCCTGCTTCATTAACAGCTGAGAAATCAACCTTTCCAGTCTGAAGAAGTAGAAGTAAAAGTTCATAGCGAGCATAATAAACAACCACGTGGGCAATTGTATTCCCAGCTTCAAAAGTTTGATTAAGATCAAGCCCTTCAGCTTTTAAAAGAAACTTCAATAGTTCAGCATCATCCTTTCTTACAGCCGTATAGAGGATTGTTTCATTAACTGAATTTTTACGGTTAATCAGTGATTTTTTAAACTGACTTTGAAGAAGTCCATAGATAGTTACAAACTCATCTTTTTCTAGAGCTGAATCATAAAAGGATTCAATATACTCATTTGGTAGTTCACTTCTATCTACAAAATCTAATAACTCTTCTTCAGTTTTAAATAGATTTCTAATGTTTTTTACAATTCTCTCATTCCCATAAGCTTCTTGGATAAACTTATTAGTCAGGATTTTTTCAACAAAAATTTTGTCTTGAGTCTCTAAAGCGTTTTCTAAGAAACCTTTCTGAGAAAGAATTTCAGGTTTAGTATGTGAGAGAATAAGTTCGAGGTACTCTTTATTTTCTTCTTTTTTAAGCGCTACCATTATTTGAGAACTTATTTTGAAATTTTTGTGAAGAAATAACATTTGAAAAATTTCTTGCTCTTTTTGCTCCATCGCATAAACAAGCAGAGGTTTTCCTTCATGAAAAGAGTTTGGTGAAGCCCCTTCAGCTAATAACTTTCTCACTCTTTCTGTATCACCTTCTTTAATTTTTAAAGGCAGATTTGAGTGAAAACCAATTAACTGACGAATTATTTCTTGATCGGCTTGAGTTAAGTAGGGAATAATTTTCTTTACCTTCAAGGCCTCATTCACTCTTAAATTGACAGGGTTTTCTAAATTGAAAGCATATTTAAGCTCGTCTTTAAATAAGTTAAAAAGCTCGTAATTAGCAGGTAAGGCCATTTGATTCATTTCTACTTGGAGATTAAAAAAATCAGCTGGATAAGGATTTTCAACATGATTAATGAGAACTTTAATAAAAGACATCAAGTGAGTCTGATACATCGGATCGTAGGGGTTCATAAAAGAGTGAGAGATTTCATGAAGGAAAAAGTCCCCTCTGGCCTGATCATCCATTCCTTCCTCATCTTCCGTCCCATAATAGATACTTCCATCAACATAAACTGTACTTTTTACTCTTGTGGCCACTTTCCTGGTGTAGTTCCTCCAAGTAAAAGGAACAAAAATGGGGTTATAGTTTTCAGTCACGTACTCAAGTAAAGGAGCGTTCCCATAACAAAAGAAAAGCTTCTGAATTTCCTGTCGGTATATTCTTGCTATATACCAGTTTACTGAATCAAGTGAATCAAGAACTTTATCAAAAGATTTAGGAAAATTTTCTATATTTTTTGAGCCGTGATAGCAGAGAGTCGTCGTATCATCAACTCTATCGCGCATAACCCACTTACCATTTATTTTCACAACATCACCACCTCCACCAACATCTCCACCGAAAAAGGATTGAGTTGGCTTCTTTTGTGAGTAAGCGTTCGTAATAAGTGCAACTAAGAAAAGGCTTTTAATGAATGTTTTCATTTGTGTTCTCCATATTTTCTAACGAGGTTAGCGGGAAAAATTGTATATTAAGCTGGTAGATTTCTTTACAATCTTCGTCATCAAGCAAGTCATACATTTCTTGTTTAAATTGACGTATTCTCTTTTTAGCTATTTCTAGTTTTTCAGGAGCAAGAGTTAGCGTAATACCTGAAATCTCTCTTCTTAAAAAATCTTTTTGAGAAGTTTTAGAGAGCTCATCCATGGCCTTCTTCATCATTTGAAGATGAAAATTGCGAATACTTGCTTTTGAGTTCTTAGTAGGAATGATTAACCTCATATTGGTGTTAATCCATTCATTTTTTTCATTAATCTCAAGTAGACCTAATCTCTGCAGTCTTTCCACCGCATCTTGAACTTCAATTTGTTCAATACCAAGAGCTTTCGCAATCCATGCATAATGAGGGCGAAAACTCTTAAGAGTTACGAGATCAAGAATGGCCAAATGATACCAATTATAAATGTATTTAAATTTATCAACTTCTAAATAGAGAGCTTCTTTTTTTTCTGGGTTCGTGATATTTTCATATCTTGAAATATTAAAAAGTTTTTCTGTCTGCTGAGTATTAAATTTGAGTTTATTTGAAACCTGAATTAACTTTTTTGAACTCAGGTTTCTTTTTCCTGAAAGAACCAAACTCAAAAGCGACTGACTGATTTCCAGATCCCGGGCCATGGCCGAAATGCTGTAGGCCGGATTCTTGTCTTTTTTCTCTAAATATATTTCCTTCAAAAACTCAGAAACTGAGTTGCTTTGCGCAAATAAATGGTTGTAATCTGTCTTCTTCGTCATTTGAAAGGGTTTTAACATAGCGCAAAGCACCGTGACCAGTGCTTATGAACTTAATCTCATGACAAGAATTGTAATAAGTAACTATTACATAAGATCGGCCCTAAAATTTAAGTTTTAATCAAAGTGAGAGCTATTATCTTTTGGAGCAGGGAAAGTCGCCTTACCATCTGTTAAAAAACGAGTGAAAAAAGTGATAATTTGAGGTCTTAAAGGCCCTATCTTATCTTCTTCCCATTTGTAATCCCATTGCTCAACTAGCTTATACTCTAACCCATCATAAACGATCACATCTCCCATAGGAGTAAGAGTTGCCTCATCAGCATTATCAAGTTGTCCCTTCGTGAGATCAACATCAAGATATTTAATTTTAGTATTAGAATCTCCCTCATTACGGTAAGGAATATTTTTATTATACATATGCCAAAACTCTTTTCCATTCTCACTCTGATAAAAAAGAAGTTTCGCCTCTCCACCAAAGAGAAATTGAATCGTGTAAACAGCAGCTCCACAATGCCCTCGCAAAGGATTGCACTGAGGGTTTTGCATTGCTAGACGATAATCTTGCGAATCAAAAGCTGTTTTATCATAGGCGATGCCCTTCATTTTCTCTCTCACTTCTTTGAGTATTGAGATGAGTTCATCTTTTTCATAAATATAAGTCAGGTTATCCTTAAAGCCCATGTTGCTAAACGCTTGTAAGCAGTTCTTTCTCAGTGCTCTTATTTTATAGGGATTCTTGTTCTTCGCCTGAGCTTCATTGAAGCAAAAAGAAATAGCAATAATGAGAAAAAATATACCTTTCATATAACAGTCCTTAATTTGGTTGAGACGGATATAGTATTTTGAATAGACTTAAACAAGGATGGCCGTAATTATTTCCTTAAAGAAAACTCTTATCTAATAAGTAATCACAGAAGAGTTTTGAATAATTTTTTCTACAACTTCTTCTTCAATCCATTCAACCGAGGGATCTCTTACTGTGAGATATCTTTTACTTCTCTCAGTTATCCTCGCTATTCTACTTACGAACATAGCAACCGACTTGATTCCATAATCCCCTAGCTTATCTGGGTCAATAATATAGTAAGGCTCAGATCTTGAAATGCGGCGATCGGGACTTAAAAATAGCGCCGGTATATTGTATTCAATGAAAATATCTTTTCCATCTCTATAAGTGTAATGTAGGGCCCAGCTATCAACATCACTGACATGATCGTAATCATAGTCTCCACCATATCCACTTGCTGAAGATGACGAATCGTCAACATAGCTTCTATTCAGATCGAGTTTATGAATATCCTCTATATCCTTCAAAGAACGATAAACAGTCACAAATTCAGGGCTTCTCACATCAATCATCTCATCCCCAGTACTCTTGAACTGACGAGCATATTTTTGAAGAAAAGGATCCTCTGGGGCCGTTGAAACCCAGACATCTCTATATTCAACTTTCCTTAATTGTTCTAAAAATTCTGGGTTTTGTTTTTTTAATCGATGAAGTATTTTCGCGTTTGCTCTCTCAATAAAATGCTCCGAGCACTCTTCTGAATAACTACTCAATTGCCAGAATAATAAGCAAAAACTTAACAACAACTTCAAAATAGATTCTCCTAGCGCTCAAGTAACACTCTGCATACAAAAGGACAAATCTATTTCTGTGATATGTAAAAAAGGCAGTAGAAGACTTTACTTTGACAACCTATGTCCATAACGCACAGCGAAGATATTTTTCTGAAATAAATTCATAGTGTAGACAAGCTGTCTACACTATGTGGAAAAACTGTTGAAACGACTATTCGCGACAAGTATAAGCTCCTATATGGAAACTGAAGTGATTAAAAATCTTGTTCAAGAAGAATTCTTAAGAAGAGTTAAGAGCAATAAAAACTATAGCCTCAGATCGTATGCGAAATCCTTGGATGTTGATCCCTCTCTTCTTTGCAAACTCTTTAAAGGACAAAGAACCCTCTCTTCAAAAATGGCCATGAAACTCTCTCACTCTTTGGGCCTAAGTACTTCAGAGGCAAAACAAAGAATGGCAGAGAGTTTTAAACTAGATACAGAACACAATCGCATTGAAGATGATGTCTTTATTATAATGAGTGATTGGTACCACTTCGCTATTTTGGAACTGTTTAAACTCGATGATTTTCAAAGCGATCCTTCTTGGATGGCCAAAACCTTAGGGCTTAAGCGCTTTGAAGTAAAATTGGCCCTTGAAAGGCTTGAAAGACTTAAACTGATCGAATCATGTGATGAAGGCTATCAAATTTTAAGCCCCAACAATGAGTGGTTTAATTACAGCTCTACAACAACTGCTCGTAGAATGATGCAGAAGCAGTTATTGTCCATGGCCCAAGAAGCAGTCGATCGGGTTGACTTTAATGAAAGATCCAACTCAAGTCTCACCATTGCCATTAATGATGAGGATCTTCCTCTTTTTAAGAAAAAAATTAATGAGTTTATTAATGACTCAATTGAATTAAGAAATGCTCAAAAGAAAAAAAAGAACTCAATTTACCAAATATGTGTTGCCCTCTTTCCATTATCAAGGAGAAATCAATGAATAAACTTATTTTAGCTTTAACTCTATTGAGTTCGATAAGCACCTTCGCAAGCCAAGGCGGTAACGGTGCCGATGCGATCGCTTGTTATGACAAGCCTCTTTTTGAAGAAGTGACCGTTGAAAAAGATGAGAAGCTTAGTAATGAGGAAGTCATTGAAAGCGTCGTGGTTTCTTTGAAGGAGAAAGAAGATTATAAAAGTGGGAAATATACAATTGTTAAAGTTGATATTGTAAAGTCTAAAATTGAAGGTGAAGCAAATGAGAAGGAAGAAGTTAAAGTTTTAAGTAAGATAAAATATCCTCTTGGGGAAGAAGCAAAACTTGTCTCAGCCCAACTACTTGACCTCTACGAAAAGAGAGTGAAAAACAATCAATTTTCAATTCAAATTTTTGATAATAAAGAACAAGAAGAGAAAGTGATGAAAGCTTACTATCAACTTGCGCCTGATGAAGCGGCAAGAGATGAGCTAGTTGAAGAAGGTGTTCTCGCTGTCCTAAATAGACTTAAAACGAAAGATCCTTCAAGGGCCAACAGACTCATTGAAAGATTAAAAGGAAAGAATAGCAAACTCTACCCTCTCTATAGTGTTGTTAGAGGAAGAATTCCAGATGCTAAAGACTCAGATTATAATCTACGAGATTATTTAGATGAGAATTGTTACGAGGTACCCCTGGCCTATCAACAAACGAAAGCAGAAGTTTTCCCGGGAGATCCTAAAGTTCTTATTCGTGGTCAAATTTATAACTCTGAGGTTTTTTCTTATCAAGATAAAGTAGGAACGCTCTTACATGAACTCTATCTTGAAGAGGATATTAAATATAATGCGGCCAGAGGTTCTGATGGTATTCGCTTTTTTACTTATCTGAGTATGTCTGAGTTTGTCGATTACTATAGTAGTGATGAGTATTTTCTTATTATGAAAGAATATAATCTCGCTTACCCTTCTAATAGTTATCATTACAAAGGCCTTCTGGTTAAGCCTTATTATGACAATCAAAATATCTATATTCTTCAGGAAGAAGCCGATATTCTTGGGCCTATCGGTTTTATTAAGTCTTCAATTGGAACAAAGATTTATTTTGATGGTTCAGATTGGAGGACTAATGAAATCAGTTCTAACCATAATGTATCTGTTGATATAGGACCTATCAACTATACTATTTCTCACTTTAAGAACATTATTAAAGAAAATGATTATCAGTACATTATCTCAAGTGATGTGAGTGAACCTGCGGTACTTACTTTCAACTCCAACAACCAACCTATTGAGATTACAGCTCAAAGTATTCAAGTGCTTTACGAAGAATCAAGAGATCTGACGAAGATTTCATTTCCTAAAGGGGCCACAATATTTTTTAAAACAAAAGAAAATAAAATTATTATTCCAGCAGGAGATAGTCAGGATTTCGGGGATCATTACCTCTACTTTTATAATAATCTCATTAGTGGCCTCTCCTCAAAAAAAGGACGGGATAAAATAACTTTCATCACTAAAGAGAACTATGAGACGACTCTTAGTAACTTTAGTGATTTATCTATTAAGTTCAATGGAGATGACACGATAGATTCTGTTTTAATTGAAGAGCATACTCGTGACAAGTACCATGAACTTCGTCTCATCGATTCAAATTCAAAGTACAAAAAACATCTCATGTTCTATAAAAAATACGAAAACGAATATTCATCACTTAGTATTAGTTTTTTAAATAATCGAATCAATACAGTTCGTGGGTTTCAATACAAATCAGACTACTCTACAATGGACACTGCTTATACTTTTGAAAAAAATACCGTTGATGGTGTCACTAGCCATAAATTAATAATCCCCCAGAAGACGCGTGTTTTTGGGTGTGCCATTTTAGGCTTTCTTGATTGTATCGAAGAAGAGAAAAAACAAGCGCAAGCTCAACGTTTAAAAGCTGAAGAAGAGAAAAAAGAAGAAGAACTAAAAAGAATTGAAGAGCAAAAAAAGAAAGAAGAGTTAGAAAAACAATATCCTTCTCGTGGGGTGGTTAATATTCAAGGAGAGAGCCTTTTTGCTTCCTCAATTCTTTACTCGGATGATTATAGTTATATCAAAAGTATTACTCTGGATTCAGACATGAATAAAGGGATAAAAAGAATTAATTTTTTAAATATCCGTGGGTCAACGGTAAAAATCCCCCTTAAGAGAAAAGGAAGAGTCAGAGTTTTTTTCTATAGGAACCAAAAAATGACAAGCTGGGATTAAGTTCTTTCACTGGGGATTTCAGGGTGCAGCTCTATAATAGCCTCCTTCCACTACACCATCCGGATGCCCATAAAGCTCACAAACTCTATTCATGATTTGTGAGAGCGCAGAAGGCTCAATATCTAATTGCTCAACCAGTACCAGAAGGGACTCAACGCTCTAGACACAAAACCGTTTTACTCACCTACTTAATTTAAATAGCGTCATAGACGATATTTAATAGTGGAGAAAGATGACTTTGGTTAACAATAAGATTTTATATTCATTCACCTTCTTATTTCTTGTGTTCTCTGCACAGGGAAGCTGTGTCGATAAATTAAGAAAGACGTTGTCGGAATTAACTCGTAGTGATTCTGAACTAAGAAATTCTAAAATCGTTAAAATTGAGCGTTTTCCAATCGCAAGAGGAGCTCTTACTTTTGGAGGAAAAAAACATATTGGAATACTTGAAAATGGCCAGAAAGTAATAATTAAAGAAGAAGGTAGTTACATAGGAACTTTAGGAGAAATTGATCGCCTCTTTTCTTTAAAACCGGAATATGAAGTCGCTGCATATGAGTTATCAAAATTATTAGGATTTGATGTCGTCCCACCTACATTTTTAAGAACAATAGAGATAAACGGAGTTAAAACAAAAGTTTCAGTTCAGACCTGGGTTGATAGAAAAAAGAATTTCTCTAATCACTTTACCGATCTCCTTGGAGTTATTAATCCTTTTGTTGATTCCAATCCTTTTGCAAGGGCCATTTCTAAAGCTAATAAAGGGAGAAAAGAACAATTAAATCATATCTTTATTTTAGATTTTTTAGGTAATATCCACGATAGACATGGAAGAAATGTTTTAATTGATTCAAATAACGATCTTGTTGCAATTGATAACGGGCTCTCTTTTAATCCAGATATAGGTGGTCGTATAACAAGACCAAGAGCTGATAAAATTGAATTAAATACTGATGTTTTGGAACAACTTAAGGGTCTAAATAGAGAAAACTTATCTGTGTTAGATAACTTATTATCCGAAGAGGAAATTCAAAGTATTCTTTTAAAAAGGGACCTATTGCTTTCTAGTATAGATTGATAACCTTCAAAAATAATGATATTTTTTTATAAATAAAAAGATCCATCGCTGCAAGTTTCACTAATTTTAAGGCTTCCTCTTTAGAAAGACTCGAACTTATTCTCCCAAACCATGAACTGGCCCAAGGGTTTATGGAGGCTTTCGAACTGACTTTCTTATTACAGGGTATGAAAAATTCTCTAACTATCTTCTTAGGATTTCAGATACTTTTGAACAGAGTTTTTCAATCTCATCCAGCGTGTTGTAGTAATGCACTGATGCTCTTAAAACCATCTTTAAGTTCTTAGGTTCAAAATCTAATCGTGCATATTCGAGGTAAGAAACGGACGTATTTATGCCTGAAAGCTCTAACTCTTTTTGTAAATTTTCTATATTAAAAGGAGCTGTAAAAGTCACTAAACCACTCTTTTCACAACCTTTATCTAGTACTGTAATGCTAGGAATTTTTGCTAAAGATTGTCTTAAACTTTTGGCCAGTTCTTGAACTCTTTTCTCTATATTCTCAATTCCCAATTGATTACAATACCCAATAGCCGTAGCTAGCCCTAACTTCCCTGCTACATGACACTCCCAGTTTTCAAATCTTCTCGCATCATTTCTTATTTTAAAGCCGTGCATAGAAGTCCACGTAGCAGCATGTAAGTCTAAGAAAACAGGCTCAATTTTTTCGATGAGGGATCCACGCACATAGAGTAGTCCTGTACCTCTAGGTCCTCGTAAATATTTTCTTCCTGTCCCGCAAAGAAAGTCACAACCGATATCATCAACCTTAACGTTTACTTGTCCAAGAGACTGACAAGCATCTAACAAATAGTAAGCGTTTGCTTCTTTAGCAATTTCTCCCACTTTCTTAGCTGGGTTAATAAGTCCGTTGTTTGTTGGAATATGAGTAAGAGCAACAAGCTTTACTTTTCCATCCATTGATTTTTTTAATTTATCTAAATCCACCTGACCATCTTTGTCGTCGGGAATAACCTCTATTTCCAAACCTAGCTTTTTTGAAAGTTGTAACATAGCAATGTAGTTACTCGCATACTCAGCCACATCAGTGACAATTTTGTCACCTCTTTTAAAAGGTAAACTATAAAAAATCATGTCCCATGCCCTCGTTGCATTTTCAACAAAGGCAACTTCATTTGACTTACAGCCTATTAACTCTGCTGTATTTAAATAAAATTTCTCAATTTTGATAAACTCTTTGTTGGCAGCTTCATAACCACCCATCTCCTGCTCTAAATTAAGATGATTTTTAACAGCATCAATAACAGCTTGAGGGGAAAAAGAAGATCCCGCATTGTTGAAATGAATCCTGTTCTTGCATCCAGGAGTTTCTTTTCTCACCTTTTCTATATCTATCATTGTTAAAGCCTAGCTCATTAGGCGAATGCTGAATACAAAAATATTAAAAGAGTACAGACTTGAACTTTTTTGACTTTCAAAAGAAATATAAAGTAACAAATTATCTACCCATAGCTTACCGTTACTATTTGGCAAAGTTAAGAAGTCAGGTACTTTACGGACAATTAAGTTTATGTATTGATTTTACGATAAAGAACTGTGTTTTTGCAAATAGTTACCATATTGACTCTCTTTCACACAGCCCATGCCCGAGTTGAGGCCTTACCTTGTTTAGAAAAAAAAAGGGAGTTCGAGCTTTCAAAATTAAAAAATATAACTGATGAAACTTTCGTTTCTAAAACTTACACGCTTAAAGTTGGAGACAGAAAAGCAGTATTAGAAGAAATTTATAAGAAACTTGAAACAGGCGAGCTTAGTGAAGCGATTCTTAAGTTTCCAAGTGGTAGAGAAATTAAAGTTAAAGGAATCCTAGGGCGTGGCAAAGTTAATGCTATTTTTGACATTGGTGATGGAAAAGCTTTAAGAGTGAGTTTTGAACATGGCCAGTCTGAACTTTTAACCGAAGCCCACGCTTTCGAATCTGGTTACAATCTACTTCAAGAAGCAACAGAGTTTCCTCTACCCCATCTTTATGAAGTAGATAAAGCGAATGATATTGTTATCGTTGAAAATATAAAATTAAGTATTCACTTTAAATCTCCTGATAAAGTAGATTTAAAAATCAAAACATTTAAAGACTGGATGGAGATTCTGCAAAAAGACCCGACTGCTATTCCTCCTGATGTTCAAAAACTTCTTAAAGATAAACTTAAAGAGTTTGGAGAAAAATCAATTCCTCTTGAGTCACTGGATGATTTTCATGATGAAAATTTAGTTTTCTCCACTGAACATGGTTGGATGTACATTGATATTCGAAATATTGATGGTTCTTTGAAAAAAGCTCCAAGCGAAAGTACTCAAACTGTTTTCACAAAACGGACGGAGTACATTAACTGGAGGAAACAAATCCCTGAAATAGATGAACTCTTCAAAGATATTGAGTTTGATATTAACTTTGAAAGACGAATAAATGGTAATTAAGAATCTTTAGTTGGTAACTCTAAAGGACGTTTGAAAAGTTTTCGTTATTACTTTAATGATGAACAGGTGTGAAGCAAACCTTATACACCTGTTCAGTATTAAATATTTACTGCTGACAAGCCATACATGAACCGTACGAAGCCGAATCACCTTCACCAAGCCCATCTGGAAAATCGCTATAAAACACGTCATCAGGCCCTAAAACCACTGTCGGGTGTTTATAGAAAATATATTCTACATTTGTGGTGTATCTTTCTTGCACACCATATGAGTAACACCCTCCGTCTGAGGTTTCTACGTTATAGCATACAGCGTAAGCGAAATTCGTAGATAATGATAAAAGTGTAATAGCAAAAATCTTTAGTTTAATTTTTTTTAACATAAGCCTCCCTTGGTAAAATATATTCGGAGAAAATTAATAAATCTTAAAAAAAATAATAAGATTTTTTATACAAAAAAACTAAAAGATATATAACGCTTTTTAGACGCGCCAAAATTCAACACAGTAACCTCAGCGGGAACTGAAATTTGAGTTCGCCGATTTTATCAATAATATTAAAAGGCTAGAACCAATATGCCCGAACTACCCGAGGGATAATTCTAACTTTTAACTAATCCAAGAAAGTCGCCAAGATCCAATACCAGAGCTCGTTTGCCCGTTTCCTGCTGAAAGCTCATTCGCTTTCAGTCACTCAAGTTCATCATTTTTCATTCTATTTCACGAAATCGGCGGGCATGGCGGGAACAACGTTGTTTATACTTACTTCAAGTAGTAACCAAAATATTTTCTAATTGAACAATTCCCGCCTCCGAACTACTGTAAGAAATACTAGGAAAATGCCCGCCGGCGGGGGTGGCGGGCATTGAATTGTAGTATTTATCTAAATTTCATTCAGGTTTGGTTGCATATATTTAATAAATAGTCTGTATAAACTCGGAATAACAATTAATGTTAAAAGAGTTGCTGAAAAAATCCCTCCAACAACAACCGTTGCTAATGGCTTTTGTACTTCAGCACCAAGTCCACTAGAAAACATCATTGGCAGAAATCCAAAAATATCTGTTAATGCTGTCATTAAAACTGGTCGTAATCTGGTCATTGCTCCTTCTTGCACAACTTCATCAGGTGTTTTCCCATCCTCAATCAATCGGTTAAAGTAAGTAACTAAGACGACTCCATTGAGAATACTAATACCAGACAAGGCTATAAAACCAACACCAGCAGAGATACTAAATGGCATTCCAGCGATGTTTAGAGACAATACACCGCCAATTAAGGCCATTGGTGCACAGGCAAAAATCAGTATAACTTGGGCGAAGTTTTTAAATGCAGCGTAGAGCATTCCAATGATAATTAACATCGCAAGTGGAACAAGTACCGAAAGACGCTCTTTAGCACTTTGAAGATTTTTAAAACTTCCTCCCCATTCAATATAATAGCCTTCTGGAAACTTAATCTTTTCTTCAACAAGTGACTTGGCCTTATTTACAAATGTCTCAATATCTCTTGTTTTAGGATTAATTAAGACAGCAATTCTTCTTTGTGATTTTTCACGGGCCACAGCAGTGAATGTTTCTACAAAGTCTATATCTGCTATTTGTGAAATAGGTACAGTAAACCCCTCTGAAATTCCCACTGGAAGCTGACTAATGGTAAAAACATCTTTTCTCTGAGCCTCTGAAAGTCTTGTCACAATCGGGAACTTTCGTACCCCTTCGTAAACGTGTCCAATCTCTTTTCCACCAACCGCGGTACTAATAGCATCAAGTACAGGTCTAGCGGTAACACCTAATTGGGCAAGCTCGTTCATCTTTGGTGTGTACTGAATCATTGGTGATTTACCTTTTGACTCAGACTCAGCTTCACCAGAATCAGGAATTTCACCGACTATTTCAGCAACTTGTTTTGAGTAAGCAATGAGTTTATCTAAATCCTCTCCAAAGATTTTGGCGGAAACATCGGCCCTTGTTCCTTCTAATAACTCATTAAATCTTAGCTCTACTGGCTGAGATACCATTAAGACTTGGCCCGGAACATGAAGCTCTATTTTTGCTTTAACGGCTTCAATCAATTCGTCTTTATTTGTGATTTTACTATCTTCTGGCCATTTATCTCTGTCTTTCAACATAACGTATGAATCAGAGATATTAACTCCCATAGGATCAGTCGCAACTTCAGCAGCACCAGTTCTTGCAAATACGTTTTCGACTTGTGGAAATTCTTTGATAAGTCTTTCTGAAAGCATTTGAAGTTTTACTGAATTTTCAGTGTTAATATTCGCTGGGCGAATAAATTGAAGAGCAAAATCTCCCTCATCAAGCTGAGGGATAAATTCAGAACCCATTCTTGAAAATAGAATAACACCAGAAAAAATAGAGACAATCCCAATTCCTAGAACAATCTTCTTAAAATCGAGTGCTTTTTTCAAAGCGGGAGAAAAAGCATTCTCGGCCGTTCTCATAAGGTATGGTTTAGAATCTCTTGTTTTTCCACTTAAAAAAGTGGCAGCCAGAGCTGGAACAAGTGTAAACGAAAGCACTAGTGCTGAACATAATGCCATTATAAATGTTTGGGCCATTGGGCCAAACATCTTTCCTTCAACTCCTGTTAAAGCAAATAATGGAACAAACACTATAATAACAATCAACTCACCAAAACCAGCAGCAGAGCGTATTTCAATAGCAGCGTCAGTTACATATTTTTTAACTTCATCTCTCGTCAGTTCTCGCCCTAAACGAGTACCTTCCTTTTGGAGTTTATGGACACAGTTCTCAATAACAATAACAGCTCCATCTACGATGATTCCAAAGTCAAGTGCACCTAAACTCATTAAATTTCCCGAAACATTTTGCCATTTCATTAAAATGAAAGTGATAAGAAGAGAAATAGGAATGATAATAGAAGTTATGATAGCTGCCCTGAGATTTCCAACAAGCATCAAAAGAAACAAGATGACTAAAAAGGCCCCCATAAAGAGATTGTGTTCCACTGTACCAAGTGTTGCATTAACCATATTGGAGCGATTATAAAGAACATCAAGCTCTACCCAGTCAGGTAAATCCTTTTTAATTTGAGTTATCTTATCAAAAATATCAGTTGATACAGTACGACTATTCTCACCAAGGAGCATGAAGGCCGTTCCAATAATTGATTCTTCACCATTTACGGTAGCAGCTCCTGTTCTAATTTGTTTATCAAATTTAACCTTGGCAATATCCTTGATTTTGATGACTTGGTAGTCCGAGAGTCTTTTTACGACGACATCTTCTATATCTTTAAATGTTTTTAATAGACCGACACCTCTAACAAGTAGTTGCTCACCAGATTGCTGTATGTAGCCTCCACCAACATTTAAGTTTGTACTTTCAATCGCAACTTCAATATCATCAAAATGAAGACCATATTTGGCCAGAAGTTCAATGTCAGGCTGTATAAAGAATTGCTTCTCATAACCTCCGATAGTATTAACTTCTGTAACACCTTTAACCGTCAGAAGCCTTGGCTTAATGAACCAATCTTGAAGAGAGCGTAATTCCATTAGCTCTTTCAATCTTTCCTCTGGATCAGACTTAGGATTTTTAGCAGAAATTGAATAATGAAAAATCTCTCCAAGTCCTGTACTTATTGGCCCCATCTCTGGTGTTATTCCAGATGGCAATTCAATGTTTTGTAATTTTTCACTTACAAGCTGTCTTGCCGTTAATATCGGGGTGTCTTCTTTAAAAATAACCGTTACCTGTGAAATTCCAAATCTGGATATAGAACGAATTGTTTCAACCCCAGGAATACCATTCATTGAGTATTCAATGGGGAAAGTTACCATTCGCTCAATCTCTTCAGGTACAAGACCCTTAACTGAAGTATTGATTTGTACCTGAGTATTTGTAATATCAGGGACAGCATCAATTGATAATGTTTGAAATGAGCGATAACCAAATATCAGCAGTAATATTGTTGCCATAAAGACAAACATTCTATTACCAACTGAAAACTCAATAATTTTATTTATCATTATTATACATCCTAGTGAGAGTGAGAGTACTCTGCCTTATCTGTTGAATACACATCAGCAACTCTAAGTAGTCCAACTCCGTTAATAACTATTTGATCTCCAAAATCAACTCCTTTCACTTTTACAAGATATTTCCCATCAACTTCTTTTTTTAGCTCTACAGGAAGAAGCTTAAAAAAACCACCTCTGAAGCGGTAAACACCTTTAAGTTTTTTTGAAGTAACTAGAGTCGTTTTTTCAATTAAGAATTCGTCACTATCAACATTAAGTAATTTTAGCTCGAGTGTTTTAATTGCTTCTTTGGAGAGTTTAAATCCTTTTTCTTCACTTATCTCTACGATGGCCTTTCCTTCTCCAACTGCTTTTCCTCCAACGCCATGCCCATGTTCCTCTTCATCTCCATCTTTATGTTCATCTTCAGATTGAGACTTCTTTTTTTTATGATTGTGGCCATCATTTTCAGAGTGTTCTTCATCATTATGTTGATGGGTTGAAGAGTTTTCATTTCCAAAGGCTTGAAAATTTAATGTAAGCAAAACAATCAATACCATTAATAACTTCTTATTCATTTATTACTCCTAGATTCGTTAATTTTTCTTTGCATTTTTCTTCTTCTATAACCTTGCTAAATTCTGACTCCGAAAGAATCTTTTTAGACACAGCTAGTAATGCTTTGTATTCACGGACTTCCTCTGAACAAATATAAAAGCCACTAACTTGACACTTTTCCATAATTGTTTGGTAGTTAACTTCATCCAGAAGAATTTCATTACAAATAGTGCTTTTAAAAAATTTGCTAAATTTCTTGTGAATATATTTTTGAATTTTAGAATTATTTTTTATTTCATAAATAACATTCTTAATTTGCCCAAAATAGTCTCTGAGTAATGCTTGATTTTCAGATGTTAATTCATCATTAACAATCACCTCAACTTTTTCCTTACCTTCTTTAAGGTTCTTAACCCTAGAAAATGGCCCATCATATTTACAAGATGATAAAATCATAAAACTAACTATTAATAATATCTTTTTCATTAATTTACTCCTTCCAAGAGAGTTTCAAGCCTTCCTTCTTTTTTCGAATAATCTTCATTGAAAATACTTCTTTTGATTTTTTCCATCGTATTGACTACTTCATATTTGTAGTTTGTGAGTGAAATTGAAACATCAAAAAGGTTTTGAATGCTTTCGAGTATTTCTATAGGATCAAGACTCATGCCGAGGATTAACTGAGTTTTAACAACTTCATAGTTTTCTTCTGCGAGCTTAAATCTTTCGTTTTGATTATCAATATTTTCAATATAAGAGTTAAAATTATTAACTAAGACATAAAGGCTTTTCTTTATTACTTCTGTAGTTGCTTGTTTGTTAATATCAATAATCTGACCTTCACTCTTAGAAATTCGTATAGAACTACCTAAACCAAATCCAAGCCCATCCTGAATGGGAATATTGTTGAAAACACCACTAGAGATTCCTCTCGATGTTGTTGATGAGCCAAGAAATGAGAAGTATGCTTCCTTTTTAACATATTTAAGAGCTTCCTTGACATATATGTACTGGTTTATCTCAGGAGCGTTATCTATGGCCCTAAAAATAAATGTGTCGAAAGATATTGCAGACAAATCTTCCACATTAGGTAGTTGAATACTCTGTAATCTAAGCTTTGTTTCTTGAGGTAGGCCCATTAAAAGAGTAAGAGCTTTAGTCTCTTCAAATACAAGAGTTTCAAGGGATCGAATATCCTCTTGTACTTCCAGTTTTCTAATTTTCAAAAATTTTAAAACTTGGGGAGGAACTTCACCAAAAACAGCTCTTGTCTCAACAATATCAATAAGCTCTTTTAATTGACGACTTTGATTTTCTAATAAACTCAAAAAATCAATATCTCGTAGTGTGTTGAGATATAAAAGCTTAGAGGTCATTACTTCATTCGCCCATAATGCCCTATATTGCTCTTTTTGCGCTAAGTAAAACAGTTTACTTTCTGAAACCCTAAACCAGTTATTTGGAACTAAAAAGGGAGCTAAGTCTTGGACAATATCTATAGCAGATGCCCAATCAAAGGGAAGTTTCAAAATGTTCCAAAAATTAAGTCTAGGTAATAAATTTCTTTTACTAAAGTTTATTGTTTCTTTGGCCTGATATACTCTTTGAGCATTTTCTAAAACAGAATAATTCGTTTCCTTAACCTTCTGAGCAACCTGATCTAAAGATATAACCGTATCTTGTGCCACTACAATTTGATTAATTAGAATAAAGAATAATAATAATATTAGTTTTTTCATATTAATCTCTCTTTAGCTTAAATTCATATTCGTTAGTGCTAACACTTGATTCAAAAAGCCCACTCAAAATATCAATTTGCTCGATCTCGTTATTTCTAACACTTTGAGCTAGTTGCATTGCTCTTCTTTCTTGAGTTTGAAAATCGCTAATGGTGAAATCATCTGCAAGCATCAGCTTAAAGGTATTTTTACAAGATTCAGAAATAATATTGATAATTCCTTTGTTTATATCAGGGCGATAGTTCTCCACAATACAGCTAGCAGCACTATTGCTCACTCTTGGGTTTTCAAGTTTGATATTCATGTTAAGTGCTAGGTTAGATAACTCGTAATTAATTTCATCCAAAGTTCTTATTCTGTCTGAATAAGCAATAGGAATACTTGAAGTGAATCTGGCCTTAATATCAAAGTCAATATCACCAACAGCAGCTTCTCCAGTGAAGCTACCTTCAATTGCTTCTATGAAATGTTTTCTTTGGTTAAGATCTTTTTCCATTTTTTCGGCCCATTCACGCTGATTTTCATTTTGAGCATTAATTTGTTCTTGAGAACGAATACTTTCTTGTTCTTTCAGTCTTTCATCCCCACCTTTGCTACAAGAATAAAATGTCAGTGATAGTAAAATAATAGTAACTATGTTTTTCATACAAAAACTCCTCATCTTATTAAGTTATCGAAACCTTTTAAGTCTCCATCTATTAAGTTTATTTTTATGTAAGTTGATAACAGGTCATTTTCTGTTTCAAATCTTGACCTAAGAAAATCCACTTGTTGTCTGTGAGATTCAATAGTCATTGGAATTGAAACAACCCCTCTGGCAAATAAGCTCTCCACCTGAGTATGTTTTGTCTCAAGCTCTTTTAGAGTTGGCATATTTTGATATGTTCTTAAAGAACGATTATATTTTTTTACAAGGTTTTTTCTTTCAATCAAAAGCATATTTTTTGCGTTTGATGATTGAACCTTTTGCGTTCGTAGGCCATTGAGTGCCTTTAATTTCCCTCCGTCATTAGTATGGAAAAGTGGTAACGCAAAAGAGATAGAAACCCCAGCCGAAACAAACTCATCATTTCCTTGAGTTTGATATTCAACCATTGGCCCTATTTGAATATTTGAATAGCCTAGTGATTTTTGAACCTCAAGCTCTTCACTGGCAAGATCAACTTTAAAATCTTCAAGCTTAACAAGTCCTGATTGTTCATTACTATCCGTAACACTATCGTTCTCTGGGAATTTGAAATTATGATATTTAGGTTTAAGGCCTTCACATTTTATAAAAAACTCTAATTTTCCTTCTAGCAGATTCTTTTGATTTTCAAGGTCATTTAATTGGGCCTTATAATCATTTGAAGCAAGTCTTAAAGTTGATAAAGAAACCGTCTCTTCAGGGTTTAATCTTTTTCGTGAAGCCAGTTTTTTTATAACTTTATCAAAGGTATTACTTGCTTCTTTAACAGATACAATCAGAATTTCTAACTGAGCTACTTTTTGATATATCAAAGCTGAATTAGAGTTCGAGTTATATAGGCTCAAATCTAATTTAGATTCATTTAAAGTTTTAAAAGCTTTGGCCTTAGATATTCGTTTATCTCTTTTTGAGCCAAATTCAATTATATGTTGAGCCGAGAGAGTATAGTTATTAACATCTAATCCAAATTGATCACCTTTTAAATAATCTATATTAATTTGTGGATTGGGTCTCTGTTCAGCAAGGTCTATCTCAGAACTAACTTGTTCTTTTTGTTTCTCAACCTCACGAAGTGTAGGGCCATTATCTCTCACATAATTGTAAAAATTGTTTATATTAGTGATTTTGCAGTTTTCATTAGCAAAACTCACACTTACTGAAAATATCAGTAATGCTATTACATACGCATACATATTAAATGTCCTAATTAAAATTAATACCTAAATAACTAGAGAATAATAAAATTAGGCAATAGGAGGACGGATGACATCGTAATGGTAATTTTGAGTTTTACTGTTTTGGAATAATGGATATTTGAGTTTTGTTTGATTAAAAACTGGCTTCGCTGACGCTGAGGTTAAGTAATTTACTGCTGTATGAGAGTGTCCTGTATGGCAATGACAGTGATGCTCGTGATTCTCTTCTTCATGCTCTCTATCTGATTCTTGGTGTAAATCCACATCATTACATGAAGTAGAACTCTTGCCAATTGATGCATTCTCTAAATCAATGACAGAAGCCGACGTAAAATCAGCAAGAGTTGAGAAGATTAACATAATAACTAAAAACAACTTCATAATAGTAGTTATATCTTAGTATCGGACGAATTACAACAGAGATTAAGTCAATTTTCTGTAAACTTATGATTCTTATCAAGATTAATATTTTTAATTAAAATACACTATGATATTAAATATCCCATGCCCGAACTACCCGATATGAAAAACCTAGCAACCAAAAATCCAGTTATTTCGTTTGGATAGAAGGACAAAGAGTCTTGTCCACGCTTTCTCGTTTTCATTTTCTTTCACGTTATTTCAGTATGTTTCACTTCATAGGCAGACCTGGTCCGCCCTATTTGCCAAAATCAATAAATAGTTATATAATATAACCACTATGCAAGATCTCAAAATACCTCTTAAAGAACTCAACCAATGGCTCACTCAAGAAGAGCTTGAAATTGAACTGATTGTCATTGGCGCCTTTGCTCTGCATTTGCATGGCTATTCCAACCGCATGACCATGGATATCGATACTATCAAGGCCATAGAAGATAAAAAGATCCTCAAGCAAATTGAAAAAATTGGTGCCAAATATGGACTTCCCCATTGGCTCAATGACCAAGCTGATAATCTCACTATGCCTCCACAGTTTGAAAAACGCTTACTGACTGACAGCTCTTATTCAAATATCAAGCTTTTTTATGTCGCCAGAATTGATCTCATCAAACTTAAAGTCGCAGCCTATTTTTATCGAGGTGACTCTGATCCCAAAGATAAAGACGATATTCAATCTCTGAAAGTCTCAGCAAATGAATTACAAGAAGCCCTAGATTTTCTTAAATCCCATCACATGCCTGATGTTGAAAAATTTCAGCATGATTTTCATAAACGATTAAAGATTATTGAAAAGGAATTAAAAAATGTCTGAAGACAAAATCACATTCCTTGATAAGCTTATTTATTTTGGTGGTAATTTGGGAATCCGTCCTCCGCTGAAAGACTATGTCGATTTGGAAGAGTTTGTTACCGAGGCGACAAATCATATGCAAATTGACTCAAGAACGACACAAACGTTTTTCAATTGGCTTCACCGCTACTCTCCCTTTCTTTCTCCATCGAAGCTTCGTCGAATTTTGCAAGGCCAAGAATATAATCCCAAATGGTTAGGGCAATTTCTCTTGATTATAGAAAATCATCCGCTGAACTCGCAAAATTGGGAAATCTTAAAACCACTTTGCAAAAAAAGTACTCGCTTCACTTTTGTTCTCCATCAAGAAAAATACCTTAAAACTCATGCTTATATTCTTAAATTTTGCCCAGAGCTTAAGTTTCGTGTTGAGGGCTATAATCATACCCTGGCCGATTTAAAGGCCTACTTGAAAAAACACAAAAAGTTTTCTAGTTTGTATCAGATTGCTAAAGCGACTTTTAATCCAAGGAATAGGATTAATCATGAGTTTAAAATGCAAGCTTATTTGAGAGGATAAATGCCCGAACTAATTCGAGTCGGACATCAGGTCTGACTCCTCACTCATGGACTCACTACATCCTGAGCAGAATCTTGAACCAACTTTTCAGTAAACACATTTTTTGTCATCACTGGATACTTACCTTTTAATAACTTGTCTCCAGATATTCTTATAAGATCTAGCTAACTCTCGCTGCCATTCTTCAATTTCATAGCGACTTTTACGGATTTCCTTTTCCCCCCAGCAAAATGTTACTGCATCCCTGTTTCCTTTATACCGCATCAAGATATCTTCCCTAACATAGAACAAATCACCATTATAGCCCTCAGGCGCCTTAATTGAAGTTGAAACAACTTCACCATTTTCATTAATAAATTCAAGACTATTTAGTTTCTTTTTCAAATTACAATTTTGAATCATTTTCCGGACTGGAAAGTAGTAAATTCCCGCACTCTTCAACCATTTTTCAAGACCATCATTTCTATATTCACAAGTTAAATTTTCACCATGTTCATCACTTTCATAAGATTCAACTTCATCCATAACATCAAGAAAGGATTTGGCCCAAGGAATTTCACCGGATGTTATACCATATAGCTCAACATTTTCTCTTCGCGCAACATCTCCGGGGTAGCCAGAATTGAACTTAGTAATCACGTTAGGTGTACTACTCTTGGCAAACAGCAGAGTTGTAACAAAACCAAATATGTTTCTGTCTGTAATTTCATCCGATAGAGACAGATATGCACTAATTAAAACCCAATACTTACCTTTGCCTTTTAAATTTTTTCTTCTAAGCAAATCCTCGGGAAGTAAGATTTCTTCTTTTTCCATCCACTTCCTATCATCTTTTGAAGAAGCAATATTCCATTTTACTAAGTCCAATTCGTCAAATTTCATCTCTAATGGAAAAGATGGATCAATTTCTTCTGACAATAAAGTAATACGATCTTCTTTTAATAATCCTTTTGAAGCTAATATCCCTGCATATTTATAAAAACCAATCCAAGAATACTTTTTTCCATATCGCTCTGTCTTTGCTCTATTGTGTCGTTGTATTTGGTTTCCAATTCTCTTGTCAATTATTCCTAGCTCGTTGTCAGCTCTCCAACCAAACTTGTATAATAAGCCATACACATAACTTACACAATCTTTATGTCCAACGTGTTTGTTATCATAATTTCTTCTATCTCTGAATAGCCTACCGAGAGTGTAGTTTTCAAAATCCATTTGAATTGAATACCGCAGGTCAACTCTTCTTGGATCATCTATATTTATTCTTTCGACCTCTGGTTCGGGCTTGAAGTTAAAACTAAAATCCTTAATCGTATCTAAATTAGAAAAATTGTCATCGTTTCTAAGATATTCAACGATATGTTTAACGTAATGCCGAATAATATAATTATCGTTTGGTTTTTTTGCTTCATCACCAATTAAATTTTCATTAATTTTAAAAAGGAAATTAACAGTTATATCAACATCATTTTGAACACAATAATTTAACGATGTAATGACGCCAAAACAGATGGAGATGAGCCTCGAACTAATGTAGTCATCGTCCAAAGATAAAGACTTTATCGTGATCTTAAATAATAATTCTGGATATTTAATCCCTAAATTATAAAAAAGCTCACTCGTACGATCTCTTATTTCTCTATCATTTGAAGTTAATAGCCATTTAAAGTAAATAAATGTAGAAACACTAACTTTAGGTTCATCTGATAATAAATGTTCATTCAGATCTTCAATTACGCCAACAAAACCTTTTTTTTGCTCTTTCACCCATTCAGTCCAGCTAGAGTCTCTTACGCTGATGGATAATGAGCTTAGTATTTTATCTGTCCATTTGACGTTTAATGGGTGGTTTCGCAGTCCCTTGATATAGTACAGTCTCAACCAGGACCTTTTGTTTGCCTTACCTAAAAGAAAAATATTTTCAAGTTCAGCTAAAGTTTCTGAGTCCAAATACCTCTTTTCAATCTCCATACATTTCAATACTAACTTTTCTTTTTCTTCACCATCAAAATAGCTCCAGAAGTTTCTTCCATAAATCTTGTTAGGAGTTAGCGCTACAAATGCGTTGATTATATCTTCAGAGTAAGTATGCGACTTAGTATGATCCCCAAAAAGTAACTCTCTATTTTCCTCACTCTTTACCCAGTTCTCAAATTGAACACTTCCCACACTTCTTAAAATAGAGTCTGCCATGAGAAAACCTGCAAAAGCATCAAAGATTGGATATACGTGGTCTTCGTTGCCAAACTTGGAGCGGATCAAAAGTCCTCCAGACTCCATTAAGGCAAGCAATGAGTGACCCCATGGCCTATTTTGATCCGAAATAATGTTTCTAAATTGTTCTTGGGGCAAACTCCTTACATTGTTTTCCCATAAATAGTTGCCAAATTTATTTAATGCAATTGTTACATCTGAACTATAAATTCTGTGATCAAAATGCGATAGCTCCGCAATTCTTTCTGCTGAATTTCGAAGATGAATTTCAAATAAAGACATTAATGACTGAGGTGCAGAATCTAGCTCTATCCAGCCAGCCCTGGATGGATTTACAGTTTCACAAAATAATCTTAAATTAAGAGGATGAGAAAGCATATCCATTGGTAGAACACCAGGAACAGCATTAATCTTATAATACTCGAAATATTTTTCAATAGCGTCGTCTAAATCTTTACCAAATCCCTCCGACTCAATAACCTGGAATTCTTTATGTACTGACTCCTTAAGATAGGCAGGTCTAACTGTTGCAAAAACAATAACATTGTTCAGCTTCTTTAGCATGGTATTTACTTCTCTTAATATATCTTTCCACATTCGAGGATCTTCTGACTCATTTAAACCATCAATAACGATTGCCACTTTTTTGCCATGTCTCTCTGCTATAGAACTAAGAGCCAATGAAAGCCTTTCAAATGTTAGAACCGAATCACCGTTAATTGAAAAAGAGCTAACAAGAGAATTTAAACTACTATTTCGAGTAAGATTTTTCCCATGAAGAATTACACCGCTAATTGTATTTAAAGACTCGCTTGCGATACTAGCTGCAAATTCTGTTTTACCAACTCCAGCTTCGGCTGAAACGACCACAATCCTTTGCTCAAGAAATTCTCTCAAATTCTCCAGTTGATTTAGTGCACTCTGATGAAATGATAATAAATTATTAACATAAAGACCTAATACATCCGATTTTTTTCGATATAAGCGACATAAAACTCTGTTATTCTCAGTAAGTTCAAACTTTTTAATTTCCAAAAAAGAAATTTCGAATTCGTTACTCTCAAGCTTCGAATAACAATTTTTCAAATGTTCTGAAAGACCTATAGATTTAACAATCAGTAAGACTGTATCGTCTAACAAGTCCGTTCTCTCAGCGTAATCCTCTAGCTTCTTTAAAATATGGTCACTATACGTTAACAACTCATTTGAAAGCTTATTAAATACTTCCCATGACATAGGATTCCCTAGATGCTTTCGGGCTTCTCGCTCGATGTCAACCAGTTGATGTACTTCTGGATTCCATCTTGGGGCAATTGGAGAAAAAGAAATCTCATTCAGATATGAAAGAGAGCTTAGGTCTAAGGCAAGGTTGCCAAAGTAGCTGTTAAAAAATGCGGTTGCACTCCCTTTCGCAAGAGTTTCTATATCTTCGGAGTCGTAGAGGTGCAGCCTTAATCGGCTTTCAATACCTCTAAACCACTTTTGATCCCCCTCTGTTAATGTATGCTTTGTCCATAGAACCCAATCAGTAATGTTGTCGTGATATTTCTCTGTTTTTAAAATTGCGTCTTGAATTTGATTTCTACGTGTTGTGCCGATAGCCCGACCTTGTTGAATCTCATACCATTTACACTGCCATCCAATACAGACATCTTTGTTTCCTAGAGGACAATCTTTTTCAAGATCAATATAAAATTCAATCCCGGCCATATTTGAATAGGAAACAAATTGACCGTACTGCCCATAATTAATTCTTACTAGGCCTCTACACAACAACTCGAAATTTCTATCGCTCGCTCCTGAGAGATCACCAAACTTTTCCCAATTTATAGTCATCCATTATTTCCCATAAAGTTTATTCGTCGTAATTATGCCCTGAAAAGACTTCTACTTTAGCTCCTTCAAGTACTAATATTTTCATAAATACAGAAACATCTATTTCGTCTGTATCAATGCGTAATTCCTTTCCTTCTTGCTTTAAGCTAACGTCATACAAAAGCTGCTCTAGCTCACTGTATCCAACGGAACCTATATTCAACTCAGAGAGCTTTTTAAGCATTTCATCACTATATCTATCTCCATGATTTCCAAACACTATATGTCCTTCATCGTGATCTTTTTGAGCTTGCTCTGTTAATTCATCTATCATTTTCTTCGCCGTCTTAGCGTCTTTTTCTTCTTCAAACCTTCCAATCATAACCAGCCTAGCTGAGTGCTCAGTGCTGTATCCATTCCAGATTTTCATACTAATAATTCTCCCTTAATCTATTGATACTCTTAATTATTCCTTCTCCCGCTATTTCCACACCAAGTGAAACAAACGAAGCTCTTTTAAGAAAACCTTTAGAGTCTATGTGAAGATAAAAATGCGATCCATCAATTTCATTTTCACTAATGCCACAAACTGGAAAGCCTTCGCTGCTATTTAAGCTGATCGCCATCCTTATTTTTTCGTTGCCTTTCTCGGCAACCCAAGCTTTAAGTAAATCCTTTTCCTTCTCCCTAAACCCACTGTTCCTTGATGTTTCTATCTCTGGAAGCAATAAGAATTCTTCTGCTCCTAACTCTAAAGCAATTTTGTAAGCATCATCTAAATCATTTACCGTTTCTCTGTTTACAACATAGTTTATTCCAAACTTAATCTTCCCTGACACATCTTCTAAAACTTTAATCAAGTTATTAAATTTTCTCATCCTTATTTTTTCGTAGGTTTCCCCAACTCCATCCATACTAAACCTTGCAAAATTAATTTTCCCTGTTAATTTATCTATTCGATCATCACTAAATAAGTGTCCATGCGTAGTGATCGTCGTAGCTAATCGTGTATGATTGCTAACGAATTCGATTAATTCGTCAAAATGGTTATACAGAAGAGGTTCTCCTCCTCCGAATCCAACACCAAGACATCCATTTGCATCCAATTCCAATATCCATGACTTCAATACTTCAAAATCAAGTTCGGAAGAACTTTTAGGAGCATAACAAAAGTGACACTTCAAATCGCACTTATCCGTTAAAGCGATTGATACATTCTTGGGAGAAATGTTCCAGTTTTCTTTTTTAAACCTTATTTCATTAAAAAGAATATTTATTCCTGTCGTTCTATTAAATACGTGCAACCCGTCAGGTCCTGCATGTTGTTTATAGCCGTTCAATCTCACCTCCAGTGAAAACTTTTATAACAAATTTTATTTAACTAATCTAAAAATATGAACAAGTTTTGACATAAACTAGGTCGGTCCTTCTTGGGATGTTTTCAAGCAGATTCCCTAATAATCGGGAAGCTCTTGTACATCAGGTTCCTGGTTCTATTTCGAGATTCACTGTATCCCGACTAGAAACTTGGAGCCTACTTTTCTATCATTTTATTCAATATAGTTTTATTAGCAATGAACACTACCTAGGCTCAATAACACTTAAGAAAACTTTAATTACAACACTCAATCTACTCAACAAACCACCAATCACATGTTAAATAGCTAATCTACTGCTTAATGGGCGGACCTAGAATTGGAGTTCGCCGATTTTATCAATAATATTAACAGGTTAGGTGGCATATCCCAGAACTACCCGATGCATATAAGCCCTTTTACAAAAACACTGTAATAATCGTTGGTTGGCAATACTAGAGGGCGTTTGCAACGTTTTCGTTTTTCATTATTTTTCACGATTTTTCATCTTGTTTCACGGTTTTGGTGAGTATAGTGAGTATGAGTTTATGCCCGAACTAAGCCAGCTCAATACTATTTGTAATTAAAATTTGAAGCTAAAATAAAACTAATGCTGACACATTCTTTCTTCAATAATGAGATGCTCTATCTCGTATTTTTCAAGAATTTTATTCCTATAAAATTCACTACCTTTAGGGTTATTATTGTAGATCATGACTTCACAAGCATGAGCACTCGGAGCTATTCGCCAAATATGCAAATCAGTGATTTCAACATCCGAGTCATCTTCAAATAATTCTCTTATACTTTCTTCTCTGATGGTTTTAGATTTTCCATCCAATAATTCCCATACTGTTACCTTACATAGTCCATATGCCCATTTGAGAATAACCAAGGAACCAACTATGCCCATAGCAGGATCTCCCCAATTCCATCCAAAATATTTTCCTAAAAACAATGCGACTATTGCCAATATAGAGGTAAACGCATCAGCGATAACATGAATGAGAGCACTCTTATGATTATGGTCGTGAACATGGTCATCGTGATTGTGTTCGTCATGGTGCTCATGATCATGTGAATCCCAAAGAAGTGCGGCACTTAAAACATTTACGATTAAGCCTACAATAGAAACACCAATTGCTATTGAAAAATTAATATTTGTTGGGTTTAGAAGCCTCTCAATTGATTCGACTCCCATGAAGATAGCAACAAGCCCTAACATCAATGCACTAGTGTAGCCTCCTAGAGGAATAAATTTTCCAGCTCTGAATGTAAGCTTATTATTTAAACTCTTAGAACGGGCCATTCTGTAAACCATTACAGACATGCCAAGTGCCCCAACATGACTGCCCATATGCCAACCGTCAGCAAGCAACGCCATTGAGCCTGTTATGTAGCCATACGATATTTCAACAACGATTGTGATAAATGTCAGGACAACCACAAACATTGTTTTCTTTTCATTAGAGTCTAATTTTGTATCTTCAAGTACAAAATCATGTTCGTGAGTATGCGATAGATGTGACATATTCTCCCCTGTAAGACTTAATTATAAAAGGCATACTCATTATAAGTATGCCCTTAGGGATATACAAGCTACTCAAAACTTCCACACTGAAGCATTTCCTTACCATAATAAGGATTAGCGATTTTACCCTTATTTTGTAACCAACGTGCTTTGGCCATAGGACAGCTTGCAACCACAATATTTCCATCTTTTATTGCCTCACCGTTCTTAATATAAATTTCAGATAATCCTTTAAATGAGTCTCTTAGCTGTGCAATATCTTTGACCTTCTTTTTGCAATCAGTGTACTTTGCATCTTTAGCGTAATGCCCTAGCTCTTTTTCACAAATTAATTTCCAAATTTTCAGCGCTTCACTGTAGTTATCTTTTGCTAAAAAGTCTTGTATCTTTAAATAATTTGCGTAAGGCAATTCATGTGCAAAACTTGAAAATGAAAATAAAATTAATAATAAATACTTCATAAGTTTTTCTCCTTAAATATTTGTTTATATGTTAATCCAAAGTCGGCCCTTGCCTTCCAAATGTAAAATAAAACAGGGTAGATAATCAGCTCTAGTAAAAATGAAGAGAATACTCCTCCAATCATAGGAGCTGCAATTCTCTTCATCACATCTGCTCCCGCCCCAATTGACCACATCACAGGTATAAGGCCAATAAAAAGCGTGGCGACAGTCATAAGCTTTGGCCTGACTCTATGAACTGCTCCTTCAACTACTGCTTCCTCTAAGTCTTCAAGTGAGTTCATTTTATTTTGTTTAACTCTTTCATCATGAGAAAGATCTAAATACATAAGCATAAAAACCCCTGTTTCGGCATCTAGTCCCATCAGGGCTATCATACCCACCCACACAGCTATAGACATATTATAATCAAGGGCCACCATAAACCAGACTGCTCCAATAAGAGAAAATGGTATGGCCAAAAAGACGATTCCTGTTTTTATCC
Source organism: Bacteriovoracia bacterium (assembly GCA_030431635.1). Classification (GTDB taxonomy): domain Bacteria; phylum Bdellovibrionota; class Bacteriovoracia; order Bacteriovoracales; family Bacteriovoracaceae; genus CALFYV01. The sequence continues at coordinate 2,754 of JAUIIL010000009.1, read as the reverse complement.
AAGACTTAGTATTTAAGTGAAGTAAAAAAATAATAATGAGCAACGTAATAGGCAGTACAAGCTTTAAATTTTCTTTCACTCTTTGCATATTTTCAAATTGCCCGCTCCACGCTAAGTGATAGCCTTGGGGGACACTTAATTTCTGATCAACAATTTCTTTCGCTGATTCAACATAAGAACCAATATCTGTCAGAGCAGGATCTATATCAACATACACATAACCTACAAGCTGAGCGTTCTCGTCTCGAATCATTGCTGCACCTTCATTAAAATGAACATTAGCAATTTGCTCTAATGGAATTTGTGCACCTGTAGGAGCAGAAATTAACACTTTCTTAATAGCCTTAATATCTTGTCTAAAATCAGAAGCCAGTCTGACTTGAATTGGATAACGCTCTCGAGAATAAAGTGTAGAAGAAACATTTTTTCCACCAATTGCACTCATCGCTTGATCTTGGGCCTCTCTCATTGAAAGCCCATATTCTTTTAATTTTTCTCTATTAAAATCAATATCAAGAAAGTAGCCACTAGCAATTCTTTCAGCCACAATGGATCTAGTGCCCTTTACAGATTTTAATATCTTTTCAATTTCTTCCCCAATTTGCTGAATTTGGCTTAGATCCTCGCCAAATATTTTAATTCCTATTGGACTACGTATTCCTGTAGAGAGCATATCAATACGGTTTTTTATAGGCATGGTCCAAATATTAGGCATTCCAAGAAAATTTAATTTATCATTAAGCTCAGTGACCAACTCTTCATCTGTCAAGGTTTCAGGCCAAATGGCCTTAAAAGGAAATTTTAAAAACTCAGGTAAAAAAGAATAAAATCTTTCTTTTTTTCTCCATTCAGACTTTGGTTTTAGAGTAATGGTTGTCTCAACCATTGAAAGTGGTGCCGTATCAGTTGAAGTATCTGCCCTTCCAGCTTTACCAAAAACAGTATCAACTTCGGGAAAAGTTTTGAGAATTTTATCCTGGATAGTTAAAATTCTTTGAGCTTCACTAACCGAAATTCCAGGAAGAGCTGTTGGCATATACAAAAGACTTCCTTCATGAAGAGTTGGCATAAACTCAGAACCTAGTTTCATAAAACCTGGAATAATGGACAGAAGTCCCACAAATGCAATGGCGAGAGTTCTCTTCTTATGTTTCAAAACCCAGTGGATAACAGGTTCATAAACAGCAAAAAGCCTCTTACTGATAGGATGCTTGTGTTCAGAATAATAAGTCCCCACTAAAAAAGCATTCCCAAGTTTATTAAGGATTGAGTATCTTCCACGAAATTTTTCTGAACGAGCAAAGAGCATTCTCATGGCAGGGTCAAGAGTGACAGCAAGTAATGCCGCAATGGCCATGGCAAATGTTTTTGAATAGGCCAGTGGTTTAAAGAGTCTTCCTTCCTGATCCACAAGAGTGAAAACCGGAAGAAAAGAAACTGCGATAACTAGTAGTGAAAAGAAAACAGAAGGTCCAACTTCAGTTAAAGCTTCAAAACGAACTTTGAAAAAATCTTCTTTACGTCCCCCTTCATCCCAAAGCTGAATTTTTCTATAAGCATTTTCAACTTCAACTATGGCGCCATCAACTAAAACCCCAATAGAGATGGCAATACCTGCCAAGGACATAATATTAGAAGTGATTCCCATTAAATAAAGAGGGATAAAAGCAATAAGAACCGAAATCGGTATTGTGACAATAGGTACAAGAGCAGAAGGAATATGCCATAAAAAGAGAAGTATAATAAGACTAACAACAATTAGCTCTTCTACTAAAGTGTTTTTAAGAGTGTCCATCGCTCGCTCAATTAAATCAGATCTATCATAAACAGGAATAACTTTAACTCCATCTGGAAGAGTTTTTTGAATTTCTCTAAGTCGATCTTTTACTCGATTGATTACTGCAGGTGCATCTTCTCCCTGTCGCATAACTACAATGCCTCCTACAGCATCACCTTCACCGTTAAAATCAGTAATTCCTCTTCTCATTTCTGGCCCAAAGGAGACATGGGCCACTTGTTTAACTAATATGGGAGCGCGGCTTGTAGGGTTATAGGCAACCACTGCATTTTCAAGATCGGAGACATTGGTTACCAGGCCACGACTTCTGATCATCGCCTCGGTTCCTGAAAACTCTATAGTCCGTGCACCACTTTCTTGGTTAGAGTCTTTAACTGCTTGCATGACTTGATTAAGTGTCACTTGGAAATAATCTAATTTTTTAGGATCAACTTTTACTTGTAGTTGTTTGACAAAACCACCAATGCTTGCAACTTCGGCCACTCCTGATAGCGATTGAAGTTGATAGCGAAGATTCCAATCTTGAATCGAGCGAAGATCAGCAGGGTTTAATTTCTTTGATTCATCCTGCAAAATATATTGATAAACCCAACCAACGCTTGTAGCGTCCGGGCCTAATTCTGTTTTCACATCATTTGGAAGCTGTGCTGAAATACGATTTAAATATTCTAATACTCGGCTTCTGGCCCAATAAAGGTCCGTTCCATCTTCAAAAATGACATAGACATATGAAAAACCATAATCAGAAATCCCTCGAATGGATTTAACTTTGGGTGCGCCCAAAAGAGAAGATACTATAGGATAAGTGACTTGATTTTCTATTAAATCAGGCGAACGATCCCAGCGAGAATAAATAATAACTTGAGTGTCGGAGAGATCAGGAATTGCATCAAGAGGTATTTTTTTAAGTGCAATATAACCAAATACCATCATGATGACCGTCATAAACATGACTA
>JAUIIL010000018.1 GCA_030431635.1 Bacteriovoracia bacterium | reverse complement strand
ATCAATGAGAAGAAAATTGAAAAATAAAAACTAAGTTTAACCCACGGATAGATCAAATCTGGGCAGTTCGTTTACCCTGGTCAGTTTCATCCGGCGAAGGTGGGTCACTTTACCCGGCTTATCCAAATAGCCTTGATAAATTGTGAATTACTGTTCATTTCTTGTGAATTGTGAAACCACTTTTGGGTTTTCCTGCGGGTGGGCAAAAAAGTGCGGTGGGTGATTGCTCTTTTTAAAAAATTAGTGCCTGAAAGGCGTGTTTTTTAAAATGTGCAAGCAGGGTTGGCGTTATTCAGGTTGTATAAACCCTTTTTTAAAATTTATACAACCCATTATTGTTATTATTAAAATGTTGGTAACCCGATAGGGTTATTAATATTTCAAACTCATTCCTTGAAAGTAATTAAGTTGTAGCTTGCTAAAAAGGTTAAGAAAGTTTCGATAAATTCAGGGTATCGAATAGGAATTAGATTCTTATCCTTTTTCTTGAAGTTGCAATAAACATCAATGATGTTGTACTTTCCTTCAATCATTACCAAAGAAGTTAAATCAATTTTCACATCTTGTTCAGTGAAGTGCTTGAATCGATTATTCAACTGCCTAAATTCATTGAAGTTATCATATCTATCTGCGAGCTGTCGAGTATGGAATTGATTGTTGTTTTTATGTTTGCTAATAGCTTCAATTAGCCCATACATATCTTTATGGAGACTTTTGATTTTAGGAATTAATTTGTTGAAAGCTATTTGACATTCCTTAGATGTAAAATGAAATTCGCTACTAATCTTTGTCTTGCTCTTTATGAAGCGTTTGTCATTGCTATATTCAATGCTGTATAGAGAGTCTATGGTATTTAGAACTTGTTCAATATCTTCCCATAAATAGTAAGCCTCATTTAAATTGTAGATAGCCATACAATTTATTATGCGTTTGAAAAATCATGGTCAAAGGCATTTCTCGATAGGTACTGCATAAATTGTTGAAGCAAATCTGCTGAGTATGGTTGCTTGTAATGTGATACACGTTTTATATCAAAGGTGAGTATAGTTCCAGACCTATTTAAAGCAGTTTCGTTGTTTATGTCATATCCTTTAAAAAGGTTTCCGTAATACACTTTTTCTTTAAGATTGTTTTTTTCAGAGCTTCTTAACTTTTTATAAGTACTGATTCCCGATTTATATTCTGAAAATTCCTTATGCAATTTTTTGTATCGCTTTTTCCATAATGCTTGAATGGTCGTAGAAGTATGTTCTGACTTTTTTAAATCAATTTTAGCAATCCCATCAGGGTTGAAAACTGTTAAATCCAATGGAGATAAACTTACCGTTTTAAAAGAATGAAACTTTACTGTTCTCAGAAAACCTTCTTCAACTGTTGGAGTTTCCACAATTCCCAAAACTCCGAATTGAGCTTTCCCCATCTTCCTGTAGTCATCAATACTAAGTTTTTCAATCTCTAATAGAAAGCCAATATCGTAGTTACGACTTCTGCTTCCTCCGCTTCTCATTGCCAAATTACAAGGTTGACCTAACAGGATATGTTCTTTTCGATTTATCAAAAAAATATCTCCATTTGAAAGTGGGAAATGGAGTTGGTTCAAAGTATTTTCTTCTACATAAAGTTCTCTTCTTCTTAATGATTGAACCTGCGTTTTATCAAAAGGTGTTTCACCTCCAGTTTTGATTTTTTCGACTTTCCGTATTTGTTCTAAACTCTGATTAATCTTAGTTCTTTTGGCTTGAGGCAACAGCGTTTTTAGAGCTTTATCAGAGGTAATTATATTGTTGAGACGAAATAGTGTTGCCATTTCCCAAACACCTTCTTTATTAGAAGATTTTTGAATGACATGATTAAAGGATTCAGGATTTAATTCTTCTATTTCAGTTAAGGAGTCTTTGAAAGCCTTTTTTATAATTTTTGACGATTCCTTTTTTAAAAACTCTACTTCATTAATCACCAATGTATTTCTTATTCCTTCTGCTAAGCCTGGTAAATAAGAATTATCTTGAAATCGCTTTTTTGAAATGGTATAAAATTTTTCCTTGTTTAACAAATGATAGTTGCAGTATTCGTTACGTTTATCATTCTCTTCATTTAAGGAAAACAAATGTGAAAATATACCACAGTAGATGAAGTCCTTGATTGCTGTATTCGCTAATAAATCAACCGCTAACTCAATTCCATTTCTGTTATCTGGTAAAGGAGCATGTTCAAACTCGATGTCAAACAAAAACAGAATTTTACTTTCCGCACTCAAAGTAGCAAGGATGTTGTCTTTTTCTGCGACCCACTCTACAGGTGAGTACAGTTCAATTTTATCGTTTAACTGGTTCTTTAAATTTAAAGGTGCTGTTGAGTTCTCTATCTCATCAGTATTACCCTCATAATCCAAAATTTGTAAGAACAATTCTCTTTTTTTATCGTCTGCCGAACTTTCCCATAAATCGGCAATGTCTTTTTCAAACTTGGCTTGTGGGGTAGTCCAGTTGATGAAGTCAATTTCTTGGGGTTTTGCTGAGTAAAAACTCTTTAATTTACCGATATATGCTTCTTTAAGCTCCTGGATAGAACATCTATCATCAACATAGACAATTTTACTTATTTGTAGCTCCGATAGAAATTGAAGGATAGCTGTTTTAGCCTGAGCTTCTGATTTAACTCTTAATTGTTCGGCAACTTGTTCTGAGCCTGAGGTATTTGCATTTTCATTCACGCTCATTCGATTACATTAGAAAGATTAATAGCGAACATATACTTGCGTTTATGTTCATTTGTAGTGGGTTCTAAAACAATAGTACAACCCGAAGAATCAAGTAATTGACGGATAATAAATAAACCCAACCCTCTTCCTTCTCCTTTGGGCTTTGTGGTAACAAAAGGCTCAAAGATTTGATTTTCTACTGCTGGGGCAACACCAAAACCATTATCGGAAACGTATATCCAAGGAGTTTCAATCTTTATAGAGATTTTTGGCTGAAAGCCTTTTTCATTTTGCTTTCGTTCAAGCAGCCAATATTCCGAATTGTTTAATAAGTTGTCTATTACTTGTGTTAGCTTCCCTCTATTTATTTTGACTGAAAAATCATCAACACAATTAATTTCAAATTCAATTCCTTGCTTTTCAAAGCGGTTGTTATAGTATTCTTTTTCCTCCTTAAAAAAGTTAGATAGCCTGAAAGTCGTTTTTTTCTCCCTACTATATTTTAAAGCAGGGTCTAAATGTTTCAATTGGATTTTCAACCCGTTAACGGTTGTATTGATATATTCCATCAATACAAAAATGTCTGAATCCGATAATTTTTTATTCTGTAATTTATTCGAATAAAAACTTGCTTTTTCAGCTAATTTATCGGCTAATGTTGCAAATTCATGGCTTACTGATTCTGCGGTTAATCCAAGACTTGCCAACTCTGAAAAGTGGTTTAACTGCTCCTCTAAGATTTGAATTTTAGGTTCGAGTATATCAACAACTTCATTTAGTTTATCGGCTTTTAGAACAACGGCATTTAATTTATAGAGAGTCTTCTGAATGGATTCTAATTCAGCTAAAATCTCTTCAACCTGATTAACCGTTTCTTTCTCTAAATCCGTAGAAAACAAAGGGTTTCCCTTTACTTTGTTTACGACCTTTTTCGAATCGGAAACAGCTTTATCTATCGTTGAAACGGCATCATTAAACTCCTTTTTTACTTCCTCTGTTTTCGATTTGGTTTCCTTAAGCTGATTGAATGCTTGGGTTACTGTTTTTATGCCACTGTTCTCTGTTTTATAGGTTGCTATATATTCAAGGAAAGCCCTTCTAATAGTTGTTTGATATCTATTTATTTCATCCCTTATAAAATGAGATAAGATGAAAAAATTACGAGAAAAAGGATTTGATACCAACCCCTCTCTATCTGTTTTATCTTTTAGTTTATCATTCGTGCCTTCATCTATAGCAAAATATCCAATAACATTTTTGGGTCGTAAAGTATAGTAAGAACTACCTGTTGTCTCTGATTCTCTCAGACGTAACCAATCATCACCATCAATACCAAAAGGCTTCACTGCAAATCCATTTCTAAATAATTTGATTCCTGCCTGACTTTGGGCAAAATCTCTGTAATTAGAAAGCTTTCCAAATATCTCCTTAACGTTTTCATCTGATGAAAGCCAATTATCGTAAGTAAATTCATCTATTTGCCCTGTGAAAGGACCGGGATTAGCTCTTTCTCCATCATACACTTCTAAGCCACCAATATCCTTGTCGAAATCAAATGCTCTCTCAAAACCGATAAAAAAGTCTTTATCCGATAAAAGCTGCAAATCCTTGTATTTTTTCTTCAGGAATGAAAAAAACTTTTTACCCTCATCAGTTGCTATATAACTATGGAAATCATCACGATTATTCCCAATAAACTTAGTCAGTTTTGTTTTTCCTTTGAGCTTAATGGATGAGCCGTCAAAATCAAATTTGAAACGGGAAATTGCTAACTCCCTCAACTCTTCATTAGACTTATCAAGGTCTATCGTAATTCCATTTATTTTGATGTAAACCTCAAAGGGTCTATTCTCTTTATAGGGAGAGATAATTTGAGATACTTGCCCTTTAAACTTTTCAAGATTTTTTCCTTCCCAAACTTCCGAGTGATTGAGGTTAGCTAAAACAAGAGATGTTCCTTTTTCTCTCTGCGGTTCAAAAGTTTCAGCTTGGATTTGAACCTTACCTAAAGATTCTTCTTTCTCAAAATCTTTCCAGTTAAAGGCAATATGACTTCCTTTCTTTCCTTTTTCATTGGTGAAAATCTCACAAATATCAGCCAATCGTTGGGTACTTAATCGTCCTAACCCTTTATCACCAAGCGGTGTTCTTCCCTTAGGAGTTTTCTTTTTTGCATCCTTTAATGCACGTTTTTGTGAGTAAGATATAATTAGCCAGGATTTCATGATGGTTTCTTCACTCATTCCAAAACCATCATCTTCAACTACAATAAATCCTTCATGTTTTGGATAAAACAGTTTGTTTTGTAAATACTGTCCGGTAGTGTTTATCTCAATAGAGACATAAGAAGCATCAGCATCATAAGAGTTCTTTATTAACTCCAGCAATGCTGTTATTTCATCAGAAACAAGCTGCTCTCCAAGCTGTTTTACTATGTGAGGTGTTATATCAAAATGATACTTACTCATTAATTAGTGGAAGTTTTAAAAATCAATATTTTCTCTTTGCTCATAGTATTGGAAAAATTATTTCTACCAGGCATTCTTTTACTTAAAATATCCCTGTCTAAATCGGTTATTAGGTCAACTCCTTTGGATGCAAGTAATTCCATGAGAATCTCATCATTCTTAACCACTCGCTTATTTACGTTCCTATTACCAACCGTCCAAACCATATAAGCTCCTTCATTTAATTTTCTCAGAGAATTATCAATCGTTTTATCTAAATCGTGAATAAAGTTGATGACCTTTTTTGCCTTCTTCTGCTCATCATCACTAAAAGAATCAAACAAATGTTTGAGGGTATTCGATTTTTCGAATAGTGCTTCTTTTTTCTTCGTAAAATCCTGGAGCATTTTCCCGCCAATACTACTTGAATCAATTTCTTGTGCGGTCTTTAAATAATCTAAACCTATTTCTTTATCAATATCTTCCACTGGAATCCACTGTAATGGCAAAAACGAAAACTGACCGTACGTTACAGTAGTTTGATTGTCTCCATAAGGAGGTGAAGTAACCAGTAAATTGAATTTCTTTTTGGTACGAATAGATTTTAAGGAATCACCCCAAACTACTTTAGCCTGCTTATTATATTTCTTAGCTTCAACTAATCCATTTTCTTCCAGTACAGAGCAAAAGCTATTCATATCCACAATACTTCTATTTAAGGTTGAGAAGAAGTATTTAATAGGCGAAAGATTCCTGTTTTCAATATCGTCTTTTGAACGAACGTGTAATTTGAAAGTAGATGTCCTGTCATTGCTTGTTAAACGAATTACTTCAGCTAACGCAACCCATAAAAACCTCCGTTTTTTTAAACTCCGCTCACTTGCAATAGCTCTATAAAGTTTAGAAAGTTCTATTTGAACGTCATTCTTAAACCATTTATCAATATTGTGAAAACGAACTTCTTTCTTGATTGAAGTATCAGCATCAATTTTTGATTGAATAGATTCCTTACTTGCCTTTAATTCTTCCTCTGTATAGTATTGTGTTTTTACTTTACTTAACAGTACAGATAACGGATTAATGTCTTGACCGAAAACATTCAACCCATACTTCATTCCAGTAACGAGCGTATTAGACGCCCCCATGAACGGGTCTAATAACGACACTTCCCCATTAAATGTCTCAGCAAGATTTTTAATAATAGGTTCCTGAACAGAAGGCACCATCATTGCAGGATAGTTTAGTATTTTCCTTGCAAAATCGCTCCTGTTATAATTTGTTCCATTTAGTATTTCATTACTAATAGACCCAAGAGATTTTTTTATTTCATTATCTAATACTTCCATTATTTATCAGCAGTAGAAACCAGTAATTCTCTGACATCTATTTCCAAAACTTCTGCAATCTCCACTAAAGTTTCTAAAGAGGGTTGCATATCATTTGTACACCAACGAGATACTGTTGTACGGTTTTTACCAACTTTTTCAGATAACCATTTATTAGTCCTGTCTTTTTCAGCAAGAACTACACGGATTCTGTTTATTTGCTTTTTAGAGGTCATTTGAATCGTTTTACACTATACAAATAGCAATTAGGACAAATTTAATTGATTTAAAAATTTTGATTTTGTTCTTTTAATGTTATATTTATTTCGTATTACGATTCATTTATTACTTAATATGATATTAAAGTGTCTTTTTAAGAAGAAAATATAAATTTAAAATTTTATCAAATGAGTAGAAGATATACCAAATCCGATTTAGAACAAATCGTCTCTGTTCAACTGGAAAACCTTAATGCAATGCACGACCTTCTCAGCATTATGAAACATCAAAATGAGCTTTTAGAAAAAGCCAATGGGAAATTAAAAGATGAAGTTTCAGACTTCAAGCAGAAGATGTACCCCAAGTTGCCAAGACGGCAGAGCAAATAGTCAGAAAAAATGAGTGCTCGAAGAGCGTGTTTTTTCTGGCTTTTGCGAGTGGGGAGGAAAAGAAGCGTTGGCGGCTTTACTCTTTGGCTGTCCCAAGTATTTGGGCGGCCAATGTGTAAAGCAAGGTGGCAAGAAAGGGAAGGAAAAAGGAAAACCCAAAAGTGGTTTCACAATTCACAAGAAATGAACAGTAATTCACAATTTATCAAGGCTATTCACATTTTCGGACGATTCCATCATCCGATTGACGTTCTGCGAACGGATTTTTCGACTCGATTCTTCCGAAGGACTGACGACACATCCGCCCGAAGCTCTGCAACGGGCGATCTTTTCGA
>JAUIIL010000008.1 GCA_030431635.1 Bacteriovoracia bacterium | reverse complement strand
TCCAGTTACATCAGACCTCATTGAAGTATAGTTACAAAACTTATACTCAGATTAACGGGTCCTTTCTCGTCTACTTTTTGGAGTCGAAACCCCAAAACTAAAATCTATATTTAAATGTATAAGAGCCGTTGCGAAATGGTGGAGATGACAGGAGTCGAACCTGCGACCCTCAGAATGCAAATCTGATGCTCTCCCAACTGAGCTACACCCCCATCTTGCACAAATCGCGAAATGCTAAAATAGTGAAAAAGACTATCGCTGTCAACATGCTTTCCTGCACACAAAAAATTTTTTTTTGCCCACTTCAAAATATTTTATTGTTTGAAGATTTTGCGTAGAATGAAATAGATAGCAAGCAGGAGAAGAAATGAAGAAACTTAAAAATTATGCAGCGCTCATATCCCTCATCTTTATTTGTTTAGGATGCAATAAAGAAGTCAAAAATCAAACAGAACCCATTGAAAAGACACAAGAAGGGACGAAAGCCAGAATAAAAACAGTTCATGGAGATATCGTTTTTAAATTTTACCCAGAAAAAGCCCCTAATACAGTTAAGCGCATTCAAACTCTTATGAAAGAGAGCTTTTACGACGGCCTTACTTTTCATAGAGTGGTCCCAGGTTTTGTGGCCCAAGGGGGAGACCCAACAGGAACTGGACGTGGAGGAAGTGGAAAAAAACTTCAAGCTGAATTTAACGATCTGAAACATGTCAAAGGAACTGTCGCCATGGCAAGAGCACAAAGCCCTGATAGCGCAGACTCTCAGTTCTATATCTGCCTGGCCCCCACACCACACCTTGATGGCAACTACACCATTTTTGGTCAAGTCATCGAAGGCCTTGAGATTTTAGATAAAATAACTGTCGGCGATAAAATGATTAGCGTGACGTTAGAAAAATAAAAGCCTCCATTGTAATTATTTCAAATCATTAGGCCATTTGCTCATTTCTATTTTAGTATCGCCCTCCAGGGGGCGTTACTATGGGAAAAAAAATCATCGGAATTTGTTTTGCTCTCTTAAGCTTAATAGATCTTATTTATGCTCAAGCCCAAGATGAAGAATTCAAAGAACCTTATATTCAATACCTCAATGCAGTTTTCAAACATGCGACTTATAAAAAAACTCAAAAAGGGAAAAAGGCAGGAGAAGTTGATTTTCTTAAAGCTAAAATCACTGCAGGAGGCTCTGAGTACGGATTAGATAACCGTTACTATCTTAGGGATGATGAAGCTGAAGAAGAGTCTCATATTTTTACCTCTGATATTATTCTAAGAAGAAACAAACTTGTTATTCAAGGAACGGCCAAACAACATTTCTATTTTGCCTACCCTATTGAAGACCCAGATGATTTTCTCTACCGAGTTGAAACTGCTGACATGAAAAACATGTCAACTCTCATTTCTAATTCTAGTTTTAAGCTCCAAGGAGACTTACTTGAACTTAAATCTCCTGAATTAAGTTTTCATTGGGATAATTTTAATTTTAACTGTGCTAAAAATCCTGATAAGAGAATGAAGACCCATGAAGCTGAACTCGACTTCCTTATCAACTCATGCTGGAGCAACAAACTTGATATCAGTCCTCTTGATAAAAAACTCCACTCTCAACTTGATTTTGATTATTTTTTTAACCAAAAAGAGTTTCATTTTAAAACTCAAGTAAAGAATTTTCACTCTAACGTTCACGAAGAAAGAATTTCTCTAGACTTAAGATTTATTGACACCAACCTGCAAGACATGTTTTCTTTAAAATCACAGCGACTACAATTTAACTGCCAACATCCTCTCGTTGATGACTTTGATTTCAATGCCATTAGAAAAGACTGTCTAAATAGTTTCAATTTTTATACCGATGGAACTCATGCTCAGTATTTCTTTAAAGAAGAGGTTGAAAAAACAAAACTTGAAATTATCAGAGAAGTTTTGGTTGATGGGATTAAAGAAGAAGATGTCAAAAAGACACATATTATTGATAAAGAAATGGATATTGATTTAAGTGCAACAGAGCTTCAAGTTGGAAAAACAAAAATAATTTCTAAAATCAAAGACTTGCAAATTGTTGATAAAAAATTTTTCCAATCAAGCCTTTCAAATCTTAATCTTGAATGTGAAAGAAACCGAGCATTTGTTAACCTCGACCCCTTTGTTATAACCAACGTTTGCTTAAATAATTCTTTCATTCAAAAAAACAAAGAAACAGAACAAAGAGAAAACAATATTTTCTATAGCTTTACAATTCCAAGTTCGAGCTTTCTCAAAAAAGACTCTGTTATCGAAACAAAGATAGATCTAAAAAATGTAATTACTCAACCAGAGCAAGCTGAGTTTAACCTTAACTTTTTTGAGCTTGTTTATACGGGAGATGATTTCCAGTATGATATTTTATTTCCTAACCCTGTACTCAAGTGCAAGAGAGATAGGATGCGCTTTACCCCCACAGACATTCATTTATTAGAACAGTGTCTTGATACAAATGAAGTCAAAACGCAAGCAGGACTTATTGATGCTAACGATGATGATTTTAAATTTTACTTCAAACCAGTAACTCTCACTTCTGGTCGCTTCCAGTCCCATTTGAAAAAAGATCGTCTTACTGCTTATACCAAGGCCATGCAATATATTAGTAAAGATCTCCATGCGAACATTCTAGATTTAATGCTTGATTGCAAAGAACTTAACGGAAAAATGGGACAAAGTACGGAAGAAATTATTGAGGGATGCTTAAAAGATGCACTTATTACTTCTTCCCGTATTCAATACGTTGATCATCCGAAATGGAGCGAGAAAAATTTAAGAAATAAAAATAAAAAAATATTTCTTGAGCTCTTTGAAAATTATAGAAAAGAATTTTTTGAAGGAAAAGATCCGTTTCGTTACGATGATATCGAAAATAAAAATAATTGGACGGCAAAAGATATAAAACTCACCTTTGACAAAGGAGAGACTAAACTTGGGGCCATTGCTCGTATCCCTCTTTTAGGCAAATTCAAAGTTGATATAAAAGGTAAGTCTCACTTCGAGATTGATGAAAAAGAAAGAGAGTGGATTGTTTTACGCCTCTCCGATGTTAAAGTGAGAAATGCAAGGAAAAAAAAAGGTGGATTAAAAATAAAAGGACTTTTGGTTGAGATACTTAAGAGTATGCTCCCGGAAAGCCTTTTCGAAGTGAATAAAAGATGTCACGATGATAAGAGTGATGAAGAAGTTAAATGTTATGAAATTAAAATTAAAGTAAACTAGGAGGCAAAGATGAAAACAGCATCCCTTTATCTTTTATTAATAAGCTCTTTTTGTTTCGCAAAAACAATTTATCAATGTGAAAACGAAGATTTTCTTGTCACAATTGATAATCTAATTGAAAAAGATTACTCCAAAGAAGATAGACTTATTGTTGTTAAAGAAAAACAAAGCAAGAAAGTTTATAACTGTCTTGGAATTGATGATGTTGACCACGAACCAGGAACTTACTATAGCTGTGAATATGTTGTTGATGAAGCAAGAAAATCTTTTGACGAAAATGTGGAAAATAAATGGAACTTTATCCATGTTGAAACGGGTGGTGCCTTTAGCTCCCTTATTTTGCAGAAAAAACCAACCGATCCTCAAGATCCAGTTGATATTGATTGCGAAGAATTTTAATTTTGCTTTCTAAAAAAAGTTCTTATTGTCTTTTTTAGCCAAGGGGTATCTAAAAAATACCCCATATGGCCACCAGCTACAGGATTAAAAATTCTCACATTTTCATTTTGACGGCCATCTTTAATAACATTAGTTATTTCTTCATTTATGTTGAAATACCTAAAACTTTCTTTATTATGAAAATCTCCGTTTGAAAGAACGGGATCATCTTGGGAAAAAACAACATAGAGCTTGTTGTTAACATATTTAAACATGTCTTTGCTATCCATTAGTTGATTAATTGAATAGCTTTTGATTCCCGTATACCGACGACGCATTTCAAGGGCATAACTTCCCCAAAAATCACGATGTCTATTTCCTTGAGTTATAAGTTTTTCCTTTTTATTTTCATTACCAACCCAAACAAAGCTTCCCAACCAAGATGTTTTATCATCAATAACTCTATTTAAAGCAAATTCCTCAATTGTTGTCCTTAGGTCAACAACAACAAATTCATTGAAAAAAACATGTTTAAGCATGTTCTCAATTTTGCTTTCTTCTTTTAGTGACTTTTTCATTAAAAGAGATATCTTAGGTTCACTTAGCATTGGAGCAGATGGAATACCCAAATGAATATCAGAAGTCGTCGTTCTAAGTTCATACCATTTTTTCTTAGGCTTATCGTAAGAAATTAACTTAAGTAGAAGATTCATTGTGTATTTATTAAAAAATGTTGTGAAGCCTGCGTTTACTATTGCTTCTCCTTGATGGTTTTCCCAAAGATTATCAGCGTATGTATCGAGGTTATCAAAAACTACCTTTTGGCTCAAAACAGGACTGAAGGCAATTCCTCCAAGATTAAAAAAGTTTTTTCTATCAATATTTAAAAGAGAGATAATCTCACTTCCACCACCTGAGAAACCTATCAACCCAATCTTTTTTATTTTTACACTTCTTGTTTGATTAATGAGTTCTATTTTTTCAACAAGTCTTGAATAAATATCACTGGCCATTATATCACCCTTGGTGTCTGGAAAAAGAGGTGAAGCCTTCATATACTCAGCTGTTAAAAAACCTGAAAAAGCGATGATATTTATTCCACCTAATTCACCAAGAAGAGTATCTACAGTTTTTCCAACCCAGGTCTGGCTCTTCCAGGTCGAATAACTTGACCCTTTTATAATAATCAAAGTGTCACTGGATTTTTCTTCTCTAAAATAACCTTGAATTTCTTTTTGGTAATAAGTCTTTTTAAAGTACTTTGGTTTTGAAAAAACTATTTCTTTCCAATCAATACCTTCAGTATATTTTTTTAGCTTTGACTCAACCCCTGCACCCATCGTCCATAAAACAGGATCATAAAAAAGATTTTCTTGCTGCTTAAGTCCAATAAGCCTTCGTAGGGCTTCACTTGAATTGGCCAAAAGACTATTTTTTTCTATCGTATCTTCTGATAGTAAATAGCCCTCTTCAACGTTTTGCATGTCCAACTGCCAGGAAGCAAAGGAAGACTTAAGTACAAGTAGAAGAATCAATAGCTTTCTCATTGGTTAACCTCTTTTGAGAGCTTTATTCTAAGTAGAATAAGAACAAGACGATAGAAAATAGATTTATTTACAGGCCCTGTCGAAAAGTTAGACACAAAAAAAATGTCTAACTTTTTATCGCCCCCTTAATTGATTACAATCTGACTTGAAAAAAATATTCACTCCCATAAAATGGTGGCAACTTAATTTGTAACGGGAAAAAATGAAATTATTAGCCCTTTTTAGCATTTACCTCTTAGGACTCAACGTTTTTGGCGCTGATCTTGATACAAAAGTTCAGGCCACTCAACTTGAGTGTCATTCGGCCAATATAAAAGCCGAAGATGGCTCAGGGACTCTTTTCAAGGCCAGAAAAGGAACTCGTTTGAGGCTAAAAAATATTCCCCTAAATAGAGATGGTAACGTCTTACTTTCTCTCAAGATAAAAGCGACTCAAGCTGGAAATAAAGTGACTGCTAAAATTAAAACACCTCAAAAGGGAGTTTATAAGGATATTATTGAGTTTATGCCTGAGCTTGAAAGAGTGGATATGGGCGGTTGTCAGGCCCATGGAGATTTTTGTCTTGATTATGAAAGTTATCAAATAGAGAGCTATCAATTCGAACTCTCCTATCCTTCACAAGTCAATAAAACAATTTGTTATATAACAATCGCAAGAGATTAAAAAAAGCCCTTCTTAAAGAGGGGCTTTTTTATTTTCCATGTCTTTTTTCATCTGGAATATAAATAAACTTTTTAAGAAGAAAAAATATCAAAAATAAAAATACAAGCAGAAGCCATGTATCCATTTTGGCATAATCTTTGCTAATATGCTCGATCGTCTCATCAGGGAAAATTGATGTTTTAATTTCTTTCGTTGTCTCTTCCATATTATCTCCTCAATCTACCTTGCTAAAGTTTCAATACAAACAAGTAAAGCATAAAGTCCAGCTGTAATAGGAATGACAGCAATAAACTTCAACCATTTTGTCTCTTCATTTAGATGCATAAAGAAGTAGGCCACAAGAAAAGCCTTCACGATTGCAAGAAAAGTCAGAAGAGAAGCATGAAGGGCATAGACCAATTTCATTTCTGGAACAAGAAGTTCCAAAACTGTTAATATGGCCAATCCTCCAAAAACAGTAAAATAAAGTTTTTTATGACTGTGATGAGTTACGTCAGACACCTTAAGACTCCTTGTCAGTTTTATATTTCATGTGGGCCCTATTAATAAGAAGCCCAACATCTATCATTAATTTATCAATATTTACTCTATCAGTTGAATAATATCCTCTGATTTGTCCTTGCCCATCTACAAGAACAAGTTTCTGGGTATGAGAAATATCATAAAGATCAACTTCTGTAGCTTCTCTCTCACCCATAGGAACTTTAAAACCATCGATAAGTAATTTTTCTAAAGAAGTTTTGTCGCTCGTTAAGAACTTCCATACATAAGGGTTTGCATGTAAATCTCTGGCTTTTTTGAAAAGAACACTAGGAGTATCTCTTTCTGGATCAACTGTGAATGAAACAAGAGAAATCGCTTGGCCTACACCTTTAACTCTTTTTTGAATCTGCTGCATCTTCTCCATTAACTTAGGACAAATAGTCGGGCAGCTGGTGAAATGAAAGTTAGCAATATAAACTTTTCCTTTCAGCTCATTAGAACCAAAGGGGTTCCCATTTTCATCCGTAAAGTTATAGTCTGGAAGTTTGGCATAAACAGGTAGTTCAGCAGGAAGCTCTCTATTCATTGAACGAATAATTGGGTATGAAAAAAAGAAAAGCGTACTCACAACCCAAAACCACTTGTTCATCACAAGTTTTTCTATGAAAGTATCATTTCTTGCTATTTGATTATTCAAGCTACTTTTTTCCTTCCTCAAGTTTTCTCATCAACTCTTTTCTCTCGGGCTTGTCTTTTATTTCTCTTAAAGATTGAACATAGTAAGCAGTCGCCCATATTTCATCATCTTCAATAACATCTCTCCACACCGGCATCCCTGCTCCAGTAATTCCTGAAACTAATCTCTTATAAATATCTTCAAGAGAGTTAATTGATCTTAATTCATGCCAAGTAAAATCAGGAGGAAGATATTTGGCCAATCTTTCCTTGTCATCATGAAAGTAGAATTCAGACTCCTGAATCTTCACTTCATAATAATCACTTGAAAGCTCTTCTGGAGCATCGTAACCAAATTCTTTACCCAAAGCCTTTAATTCTGAAAGAGTTGCGTATCCTCTGTGACAACTTTGGCAATTGGCCACAAGATGGTAAACAGCTTTACCCTTTTTAATCGCAAAATCTTTACGCGCGATCGTAAAAGGATCTTTTCTTACCTCGATAGGCTCAGATGGTTCATTATCTAAATTTTCCCAAACCTGAGGAGCAAAAGTTTTAATATACTGGGTAACCGCATAGGTTTGATCATCAGATATATCCCAAGGAAACATCGCTGTCCCATGAAGTCCTTTTTGAATTATTCTCTTAAAATCCTCATCTGTTGGTAGACCACTATTTTTTACCCAACCAAATTTATACAATCCTTGAGTAAAGTTTCGCGGAGGAGGAACTGAGCCTTTTGCAGCTGGCCCATTACCATCACCTTTGGCACCATGACAAGCCATACAGTATTCTGTATAAACTTGCTTTCCAAGGTTTAGCGTATCAGCAGTAACATGTTGATTGCCAATGAATGTCTTTCCTTCTTTAAAATCACCCTTAGAGCAAGAAAAAAGGAAAAGTGAGATTAATAGCAATGCTTCTTTTTTCATAATCATTCCTTAAAAGAGAAAAATTCCAATATACATAAAAATCCAAATAATTCCTAAAAAATGCCAAAACTTACCAACATTTGAGATTCTAATAGAATAATCTTTTTTATTTTTTCTCAAGGCCGGTAAACAAAAAATTAGCGCTAACATTCCCAAAACAACATGACCCGCGTGAATCCATGTAAAAGAATGAAGAATTGAAGCGAAGGTACCCGATTCGACAAAGACACCTGTTTCATTCAAATAATTCCATAATTGGTTTTGAGTAAAGAGAAAACCTAAGGCCAAAATTAGTGTTAAATAATAATAAGTTTTGTTAGTTGCTTTTTTTTCGTAGCGACGTTGAAAACGAATAAAGGAAAAACTACTTAATAAAATAAAGGCAGAACTTATGCTTGGAAGTGTTAGAGGGATTTTATCAAACCCCATGGGTGGCCACATGGCACTTCTCACTCTATACACAGCATACGTAAGAAAGAGAGAAGCAAAAAGCATGGCAAACGACACCAAAGCAACTGTCATTGCCAAGCTTGCTCTATCTCTATCAGTATATCCAAGTGTTGCTTCTTTCATTAAGCTTTAACCAATTCCTCTGTTTGATATTGAAAATCACGTCCATTGTTAAGATTAGGATTTCCAAATTCATGTGGACCACACTTAACAACGGGAATTTCTTTAAAATTGTAATGGGGCGCTGGTGAAGGAATCGTCCATTCCAAAGTTCCAACTTCCCATGGGTTGTCACTTGCTTTTTCACCTTTAAGCATTGAATGAATAAAGTTATAGACAAAAACCAGTTGAAAGACACCCATGACTAAAGCTGAAATTGTGACAAAAGTATTTAAAGGAATCATCTTTTGCATAAATTCATAAACAAATGGGTTATAAAGCCTTCTATGCATTCCTGCATATCCCAAAACCATCATTCCAAAGAAAATTCCGTTAAGGCCAACCATAGTTCCCCAAAAATGAATTTTGGCCAAAGTCTCATTCATTAAACGACCAAACATTTTAGGAAACCAAAAGTAAGTGGCAGCAAATCCACCCAATAAAACCGATGCTGCCATCGTATAGTGAAAGTGACCAACAACGAAATAAGTATCATGAAGATATAAGTCTGTTGAAACTGTTCCAAGGTAAAGACCAGTAAGTCCTCCTAGACCAAAAACAAAAACAACTCCAAGAGAGAAGAGCATTGGAGAATCAAAACGAATCGAGCCTCTCCAAATTGTTCCTAACCAGTTAGCAAAAAAGATTGCTGATGGAATAGAAATTGTCATCGTTAACGTCATAAAAGTTTGAGTTAAAAGTGGGCTCATTTGAGTTGTAAACATATGGTGCCCATAAACAACAGTTGAGAGAATTGTAATTGTTGTCATGGCAAGTGCTGTTGACTTAGCTCCAAAAGCTGGCTTTCTTGAAAAGAAAGAAAGAAAGTCAGAAACCATTCCCCAAGCAGGAAGAATAAGAATGTAAACTTCAGGGTGTCCAAAAATCCAAAATACGTGTTGAAAAAGAACAGGATCTCCCGTTCCTTGAGTCGCGGCTGCACCTGCTAAGAAGAAGTGTGTTCCAAACACTCTATCAAAGACTAAAAGCATACAACCAGCCCCTAAAACAGGAAGAAAAATTGCATTTAAAATAGCAGTTAACCATAGTCCCCAAACAGTTAATGGCATATCAAAATATCCCATTCCCGGAGCTCTAAAAGAAATAACCGTGGTCACGTAATTAATCGCTCCCATTGTTGAACTGGCCCCAAGAACAAAAATAGAAAGACACCAAAGAGTCTGTCCAACTCCTGGTGAACCAATCAACGTACTTAGTGTTGGATAGGACGTCCAACCTCCGGCAGCACCTCCATAAGGAGTAAACAACGAAGCAAGAAGAAGCCCTCCTGCTACAAAGTTAATCCAAAAAGAGAGCATGTTTAACATTGGGAAGGCCATATCTCTGGCCCCTATCATAAGAGGAATACAATAATTACCAAAAGCTCCAATAAGAATCGGAGTAATGGCATAAAAAATCATAATAGTCCCATGCAATGTAAAAAGCATGGCATAAGTATCAGGAGGGACAACTCCATTTGTATGAGGAAATAATAAATTCCCTAATACCGGAAAGGCTTCTCCAGGGTAAGCAAGAGTCCAACGGATCATGAGGGCCATCATTCCCCCAATACCAAGAAAGAAAATTCCATACCAAAGAAATTGTTTTCCAATTACTTTATGATCAAAAGATATAATATATTTTGATAAAAACGTTTTTGGTGCATCATGAATTGGGTGTACATAAGTCATTATTCGGCCTCCCATTTCCAACCCCAATAATTATCGAGGTTACTCCCATCATTTCCAACTTCAGCTAAATGCTCAGCTTCGTTATTCCATGCTTTAAAATCATCTTCGTTCATTACTTTTAATTTTGCTTTCATCATATAGTGATGAGTTCCACACATTTCTGCGCAGGCAATATCGAACTCTCCGGTTTCAACTGGCTGAAACCATAAACGAGTAATTCTTCCAGGAATCGCATCAACTTTTAATCTTGCATTCGGAAAATATAGTGAGTGAATAACATCCTTAGAGGTAATTCTAAACTCAACTTTCTTTCCAACAGGTATGACTAAGTCGTGATTTGACATGACATCATCAGCAGTATTAAAGACACCATCTTTTCCAGCATAACGAAAATTCCACATCCACTGCTGAGCAAGAACTTCAACCTTTATCGTGTCTTCGTTTTTATGATCCGGAAAATTCCAAAAATGCTCGAGCATATCATCGTTTGACATACGAGTGATATTTAAATCAATAGAGAGAAAAACGGCAAGACCTACAATCAAAGTCACAATAAGATGATTTTTCTTATTTCCATAAGTGTAGTAAGGTTTTGGGTTTTTTGACTTTCTGTAGAGAAAGGAGAAACCAATAAGTCCAATACACACCAGAACAAAATAAAAAATGTTCATTACAGTTGTGTACATAAAGAGCTTATCAATCTCGGCCCCATTTGTTGTGATCACTTTTGTGGGGGAGAGAAAATAACTGCTTTCTACACTCAGTACAAAATCAGTCATTAAAGAATTAATGAAGTTCATCATGTCTAAGTCCTAATTCAATGTTAATTAACATAATTATAATAACCTTTATTCAATTACTTAAAAAGTATTAAACCACTCATAATTGCAGGTAAATAAATAAGAGATCCCCAAAAATATTTTTTGGCCCATACCTGACTTTTTGAGTTTTCTTCTGTCACCAACAACCCTGAAAGAGCAAACAGACAAAAAACAAAACCCAAAACCATAACTAAACTTACGTATTTCACACTACTGTATCCAAAAGAGTAAGGAACGAGAGAAGTTATAAACAACAAAGCGGTATAAAAAACAATCCACAATTTTGTCGCATGAATTCCCTGAGTATTTGGGTACACCTTTATTCCGGCACTCCCGTAATCTTTAGAGTAAAAAACAGAAATAGAAAGAAAGTGTGGAAGTTGCCAAATGAATAAAAGGGAGAAAAGAACAAGTCCAAAGCCACTAGCTTCATCTGTTACTGTTGTCCATCCCATAAGAGGTGGAATTGCTCCAGGAATAGCTCCAACAAAAACGGCCAAAGGAGTTTTTCTCTTAAGCGGGGTATAGAGAAAAACGTAGAGTATTGTGGCCACTAATCCCAACCAAGCAGTTGTAATGTTCACATACTTATAGATAACCAAAAGGCTCGCAACATTTAGAAAAACACCAAAACTTAAAGCTCCTTTCTCAGAAATTCTTCGAGAAGGCAGAGGGCGATTGGCAGTTCTTGGCATTAATCTATCTATTTCTCTTTCAATATAGCAGTTAATAACACAAGCTCCCGCAACAACGAGGCTTGTTGCTATCATACTAATCATGACCTTCATCACTGAAATCTCACCTGGAGCAAGATACATTCCGATTCCTGCTGTAAAAATAACTAATCCAGAAAGTCTAGGTTTAGTAAGAGACAAATAATCTTTGATCTTACTCATCCATTGACTCTTCTGCTTATTTTCTTGATTACTACTGACTACTAAATAATTATACCAAAGATTACCTAAGAGTAGTGTTGCTCCTGCTAGATGAAGCGTTGTTACGACTTCTCCTAAGTTTGTCCCAATAGTCATTATTCCTAAAAGAACTTGAAAAAGAACAATTAAAAGAGGAGTTAAAAAACTCAACCTCTTATCTGTCTTGAAATTTTTTAGAGAACTGTAAAAAACAACCAGAGAAACAATTACAGCAAAGTAGCGGTGAAAAGCGTGTATTTGAGCTTGAGAACTTACAGGTAGCCATCCTTTAGAAAATTCTATCATATCAAAACACAACAAAGAATTTTCGTATCCAACACCGCACGCTCCACCAAGACCTAGGTGTCTCATCAAAGCCCCTACTATCATTTGAAGATAAACAAGAAGCACAACTGCTAATGACCAAGAATTTTGAGAAGAAGAAAATTTTGCTTTTACCTCACTTGGAAAAAGCTTAAAGGCCATTAGCAATAAGGAAGCAAAGTAAATCATTGAAGTGGCTAAGTGCCCTGTTGAAATAAAACTTGGAAGTTTATAAATAACAGTTAATCCTCCAAGAAGTCCTTGAAAAACAACCAGTCCAAGAAGAACATAGCCGAAAGCAATGATTTTTTTATTTTGTTTTGAACGGTGAAGAAAAAAAACAAGCAAAATCGTAAAGAATCCAACCAGACTTGCGAGCATTCTGTGACTATGCTCAATGAGAATTCCCCCTTCCATTTTAGGCATGACTTGACCGTAACAAAGCGGCCAATCTGGACAGGCAAGAGAAGAGCCTGTGTTATGAACATAGCCACCAAGATTTATCAGCAAAAATGTCATAACAATAGTGGCAAGAACAATGGCCCTCATCACAAAAAACTCCAATTTAAATCAGCTTTATATATACACTTTTGTGCGTGGGTCAGCAACTCAAGGAAACCATTGGTAGAGCATTAGATAGATGAGAACTCCTGTTACAGAAACATAACTCCATATGGGAAAAGTGAGGCGAGCTATTTTTTTGTGCCTCTCCCAGTCTTGTTTGAATGCCCTAACAAAAGTCAGAAAAATCATCGGCAACATAACAACTGCTAAAATGATATGAGGGAACAAAATGAGATAATAAAGAGTTTTTATCCACCCTAAATCAGGAAATTTCTTAGTAGGAAAATGAAAATGATAGTACAAATATGACGCAAGAAATAAAGAAGAGACACAGAAAGCCCCAATCATAAGATTTTTGTGCAGCTGCTTTTTTCTTTTTTTAATTGCAATAAATCCTGAAAAAAGAAGAAGTGTTGCCAAGGCGTTTAAGCAGGCATTTAAAAAAGGGAGTTCACTCAATGGCATTCGTATTCTTCTTTTTTTTCGTCAGTCTAAAAAGAATATAAAAAGGAATATAAGTTAAAATAATAAAACCGGCCAAGACGTAAACAATATACTTATCTCCTTCGTTGCCGTCACTCCCAGCGCAGTATGGACAAGCAAGGGCCTGTCCATAACAAAGAAGAACGAATAAAAAGCTTATCGTCTTATTCATAAAAGATAGATAAAAGTGAAAACAAGAATCCAAACTAAATCAACAAAGTGCCAAAAAAGACCAGCAACTTCTAATTGACCATATCTACCATTGTCGTAATTCCCTGCTTGAGCGTTTACATACATACAAATAAGATAAACAACCCCAGAGAAAACATGGAGACCATGAAATCCTGTGACCATATAAAAAGTTGAACCAAATAAATCATTTCCATTAATAAAATGAGAAAGACTTAATCCTTGATGAACAAGGTGAGTGTATTCATAAACTTGAATTCCCAAGAACATGGCCCCACCAACAATCGTGGCCATAAGCCATTTCAGCATTCCTTGGCGGTCTTGTCTTTTACAAGCATCAATTGAGAGCACCATTGAAACTGAACTGCAGATAAGAATAAAAGTGGCAAAACCAGATAAAGCAATCCCAAGGTGTTCAGCCGGAACTGGCCATGGTTTACTCGAACGAAGAACAGCATAGGCCAAAAGAAAACCAGAAAAAGACATGGCATCTGTCACAAGAAAAATCCACATAGCAATTTTTCCAGGAGTAGCTTTCCCAAATTGAGGGTCAGCATAATTTTTGTCTAGTAACGAATAGCCTCCGGCCATAAATCCTCCATTAAAGAGCGTTCTTTACCTGTCCATCTGCTTTAAAAGGAACAGGACTTCTATCATAACTAAATTCTAAAATAAGTTTTGTAATAGCTTCCATTTGAGCTTTAGGATCGTTACCTAAAACTCCATCAAGCGCTGAAGTTTTTCCGCCTTCCCAAAAGTCAGGCATTACTGTGTACTCTTGAATCGCCATAGGATTGCTCAACCACTTATGAATCCAACTTTTTCTCAAACGCTTTTTAGCAAAATGAAGGTTAGGAGCTTGTGGTGTTTCATTATTAAAGCCTTCCGTATGACAAGAAGTACAGGCAAGCTCATCCCAAAGTTTTTTGGCCGCTGCTTTTTCACCTGGTTTCCACTCAACAAGTTCAATCGGCTCTTCAAAGTGTCCTTGCTCAGCATCCGCTTGAAAGTAAGCCACAAGAGAATTCAACTCTTCGTTACTGAAATTAAAACTAGGCATTCTTACTTTCAAATAATTTCTTATAGGGTGAACTTCTCTTAAAAATTTATAAAGCCAGTCAGACTGAACTCTATGTCCTTCTGAAACAAGCCATGGAGGTCCCTGGTTGAGATCATCTTCATATGCTGCTTGGATATAACCACCCCATCCATCAATTTTATGGCATCCTTGACAGTTATACTTTAAAACAACTTCTTTACCTTTCTCAGCCAATTTTTTATTGGCCGTTAATTTATGCATTCCTTGTGCAGGAACCTTATCATCAACCAAACCTAGCAAGTAAGTCGTTATCTTCTTTGACTCTGTTTCTGTTAGATAGAAATTTGGCATTTTATTGAGATCTTTAAATGGTTTAGGAACACCAATATCCCATCTTGCTGGTTCAACAAGGTGAGCCTCAATCCACGCATGTCTCGCATGTTCAACTTTTTGATGTCCAAATCCAAACTGCTCCACTGGCTTCGAGCCAACTTTAGTTAATTCTGGTCCAATTTTTACAGCATCTTTAAAACCATCAATGTGGTGACAGCTTCCACATCCATACTTATTAATTGATCGACGGCCTAACTCCATTGTTCTTTCATGATCTTTAAGAGTTGCTAATTTCTTTTGGGCCGCTGCAATGGTTTCAAATTGAGAGAAATATTCAACCAACAACTCATCTCTTACGTCTCTATTTAGATCTTGAAATTCAAGCTGCTCGAATTTTTTATTTTTTAGTGACAATAAATAAGCTGCCATATCATTGGCATCCTTATCTGTTAATCTAAACGAAGGCATTACCGAGGTAGCATCATAGTGAGACGGTTTTTTAAGCCATGAAACTAACCAATCTGGGTCAACTTTCGAACCAGTACCAGTTAAATAAGTCCCTTTTCTATTTTGTGGAAGATTCCATTGCTCATCAAGCCCTTCGACCATGTGACAACCAACACAACCAACTTTAGAAATAAGCTCTTTTCCACGCTCTTTATTTCCACCAGCATATTTTAGGATAGGTTTTGATTCTCTTGATTTAGCATAGAGATACTCACCCATTGCGTTTACTTCAGCTGCATTTTTTTTCATGAATTCAGGCTTTGAGTTATTCACTTGTCCAAAGAAAGCCGGCATTTTTGATTTTGGATTAAAAGAATGCGGAGACCAAATCCAGTTCTTAATCCAGTTTTTTGAAACCTTGGCCTTAATCTTTTGAAGGTTAGGTCCTGGTTTATCTAGTTTTTCCCAACCAGCAATTCCATCAATTTTGTGACACCCATAACAACCATAAGTCTCAATAAGTTTTCTTCCTTCGTTAGCTTTCGCTGCCATTGGAATTCTCACTTCATCTTTATGGCACTTAATACAAGCAGCCTCTGTATCTTGAAGTCTATACATTGGTTTTGGTATCTTATGCGGTTCATGCCAGTGATACTTTTTCATCCATTCATGTTTTTGCTCTTCATTCTGAGGAATATGGGCAACTGAATTGAAATCATTAACCCTGTGTCCTTCACCTTGGTGACAAGAAACACAACCAAATTCTTTCATAGGGTGAGCTGAGTTCAAACCAATGGCCAGGGTATCTATTTTAGGGTGAGTTTTAAAAGGTTGAGGTTGGTCTTCATATCCTTTCTGATCGATAAAGACGTGACAAGTCGTACAACGAGAAACACTTGGTACGTGTTGAAAATACCTATCGTCATTCACTTTGTCTGAAACGATTTGTGTAATCTTTATTGTTGGATCAAGAAAATCAAGAAAAGGAGCATTTCTTAAAAGCCACACTGGATCTTTTTTGGTTCTATCGAGAGCCCCTACAAGTCTATCCTTGGCCCCTACTAATTGATCAAGTTCTTTCTCTGACTCAGTTAAAGCTTTTTTAGCTTCTTTAATTTTTGCAATAATTTCTTTTTCGTTTGATTGAAGTGCTTTTAATTCGTCTGAAACTTCAATGAACTGATTATTATAAAGATCAAGTTTGCTTTTATACTTTTTAGTTTTTGTTGCTTTCGGCCCATAAACATCAAGAGCATGTTCATAGTTAAACTGAGTTGCATTTTTTTGAGAACTCACAATACCTTTGTTCATGTTTTTCACATAAACTTTTTTTGAAGCCTCTTCCAACTCTTCGTTCAATTTCTCAATAATATCTTCTTTTTCTTTTAATGCTATTTTTGCTTGCTCTATTTCTTTCTTCGTAGCACGTAATTTATCACCATCAATCCCTTTTTCCATTGATGCTATTTTTTCAGCCAAAACTTTCTTTTTCACTTCTAATGATTGAATTTGAACCGCTTTCCAAGGACGAATAAAATCATCTAAAACCATCCAAATGACAACAAAAAGAAAAACAACAGATAATACAGCAAAAACCTTATTCAAGGTTTTTGTGTTGTAGGCCATTCCAGGCTCATTTTTCTTCATCACAACCTCTTAAATATTCAATTCGAACTCAGGCATAAAGATGATGTACTTCAAATTTATTAGCCATCTTAAATACATTTTTATTGGTAAACTAAACATTGTAAGCATTAGGATAATCATTAGATAATAACGAACCTTCCCCATGCCCTCTAAATATCTCTTTCCCCAAAACTTTGTAATGAGTGGGATACTCCCAAATAAATAGCCAACAGATAAAAGAATACCGGCTATCTCTCTTAAGAAAATATTTTTAGGAAGACCAGTGTTAAAAAGCTTAATCCAAAAGATTTCAGATAAGTTGATATTATTTTCAGCGACTACTTTATGGTGATCCCAAAACTCAAATGGCCCATAGAATGTCCAGTTTGGACCTCTTAAGAATGTTCCTACAATAATAAGGAAAATCCAAAGAACGAGCCAACCAAAAAGAAATGAAGAGATTGCAAATTTTCTTTCTCTAAAAGTGTAGTATCCATTTCCTTTAGGATTAATATCAAGATAAGGAATGGCCACTAAACCAACGATAATCAGAACAGGTAAAACAACCCCTGCCATCCAAGGATCAAAATAAACAAGCATTTCCTGAAGACCTAAAAAGTACCACGGAGCTTTCGCTGGGTTAGGTGCCCAAGTCGGGTTCGCTGGTTCTTCTAGTGGGGCTTTAAAGATTATGGCCCAGGCAACAAGAAAAATCGTACAAGCAATAATAGCAAATAACTCTGTGTAAACGAGGTTTGGCCACGCCCACACTTTCTCTCTATTTTCTGGTGTCCCTTCAAGAGGTGGTTCACCTGCTGCGATCCTCTTATCATTCTCGACACCTTTGTGAAGAGAAAACCAAGTTGACCATAGAACAATAGCTATAAGAATCCCAATAGGAATGTTATCTGGCCAAGACATTGTCCCGAAAAAAACGGAGTCAGTCATTCCCCAGCCAAAGAAAGCAAGGGTTCCAAAAAGAAGAATCCAACCAAATTTTTTGCTGGCGAAAAACTCCATCTTTTGAATGGCCACAATAAAAAGGATAATTGTCATCGTAAACGATATCTGTGGTTGAGAAAGAAAATTAAATACTGCTTTCATTGAAAAATTCCCTTTTTATAATGGAGCCGAAATTCCCCCGTCCTTACGTACTCTCCAAAAATGAACAGCAATAAGAACAGCAACAACAATAGGAATAAAAACACAGTGAAGGATATAAAATCTTAAAAGAGCTGGTTCACCAACAAACCTTCCCCCAAGAAGCTGAAAACGAACATCGTTTTTATCACTCACCATCACAAAATCACCAATTTTCGCAAGCGCAGCTCCTGGTCCACCATGCCCAAGGAAAGGAGTTGCTTTGGCCATGTTCGATCCAACCGTAATCGCCCAAATTGCAAGCTGATCCCACGGAAGGAGATACCCAGTAAATGAAAGAAGAAGAGTTAGAGTAAGGAGAATAACACCTACACCCCAGTTAAATTCACGAGGCGGTTTATATGAACCAGTCATAAAAACTCTAAACATGTGAATCCAAACAGTAATAACCATTAAGTGGGCGCCCCAACGATGAAGTTCTCGCATAATCCCAAGAGGCACGTGCTCACGAAGAGCAATAATATCATTGAAAGCATATTCCGCTGTTGGACGGTAATAGAACATTAAAAGAACACCAGTAATAGTCAGAGCAAGAAAAACGAAAAAAGTTAACCCGCCCATACACCAAGTATATCCAAGTTGAACCCCAGACTTCTTAAGCTTTATTGGGTGCAAGTGAAGAAAAACGTTTCCAGCAACAACTGCAGCTCTATTTCTTGCGTTATCTGGTGGACCATGCCTAAAAACAGATTTCCAAACTTGAGTGTTAGCTACATATTCAGCAAAGCTTCTCTTGGCCATAACAACTATCCCTTAAACATTTATAAAAGATCCTGGGTTACCCCATTCACCTTTTTCATAACGATAGACTTTTGATTTATCGACAATAATTTTTCCATCAGCACTCAAAGAAACCTTATAACGCTCCAAAGGTCTTGGAGCTGGTCCCTCGAAATTTATTCCATTTGGATAATAACCAGAACCATGGCAAGGACATTTAAATTTTCTTTCAGCTGGCAACCAGTTAGGAACACATCCTAGGTGAGTACAGATATTACTCATGGCCACAAGTGTTCCTTCGTTTTTATAAATCCAAACACCAAAACCATTTTTCCATCTTTCATCAACACCTTCTTCATACTCTGAAGGAAAACCTGCGATAAAATCCATTGGCGGTTCAAAAACAACATTTGGGTAAAGATAGCGAAAGACTAAACTAGCAAAACCTGCACAGGTCGCACTGAAGGTTATCCAGCCAATACTTAACCATCCAAAAAATTCTCTACGATTTAATTTCTGTCTACCGACACTCATTTTTCACCCACTTTCCCCACGCGTGTGAACTCACTTTGTTGACATTAAAATGACCTTGATGACAAGTGCCATTATCGTTGTAAATCTCTAATTTTTCAACAAATTTAGTACTTCTTTTGCTTTTGTTGAAATTTTAACATTTTTATCTTCACGCGCCACTTTCTTAATTAATGGGTTAAAATAATCCCATTTATTTTTTTGCAAAGCATTTAACACATTGAGCTTTAATGCTTCAATTTGAGCTCCATTAAATTTTCCCACGCGCTGCGAAGGATCGCTAACAGGGGCATCATCCATCATCATCATTTCATTCAAGACTGGTTCTATTGCGACCTCTTGGTAATTAATTAGCCCCAATGCTGCAGAGTAACGAAGAGGTTTTTCGCTGGCCTTAAGAAATGGTCTAATCTTCTCATTGGCTCCTTGAATTTTATGCTGAGAAAGAGCAAGAATAGCTGCCTGGACAAGACCTTTATCTTCATCACCCAGAAAATTCTCAAGCTTCATCCAGTCTATAGGAGAACCAACGGGCATATTACCCTGCGCAACAATCGCGTTAAATTTTACTTTATCATCCGGATCCTCCAGAGCTTGAGAAAGAAGTTCAAGACCTTCAACTCGCTCAAGAGAGCCAACTGCTATAACAATAAAATTTCTCGTTCGCGAATCTGCACTAGAGCGATAAATGGCCGAAAGATTTTCAATAACCCAAGGAATTTCTTCTGAAGCAATAGATTTAGAAGCAAGTAACTTTGAAAGCTCATAAGCTGCCACCCATCTATTTCCAAATGTCTTTGAATGCATTTCAGAAATAAGGTCTCTATGAGATCTTTCAGTTGAGAGCATTCTCGTCACGCCAAAAACAATCAACGCTCCCACTAAGATAATGGCCACAGGAACCGCGATGCCATTTAATGGAGATTTTTCTAATATCTTCTCTGAAGCTCCTCGATCACTCATCGATCCCGCTTTCCCTTGTGTAGTGTCTATGCTAAAAGTTTGCAGAATATAACACGGCCAATTTGATTTTAATAGCTTTAACAGTGAGTTTGATATGGCATACCTTTTAAGAGTTTTATTACTCACCATGCTAGTTGGAATTAGCGCAACCGCTGCCACAGCTTTTCACTGGATTGATTTGAATTTCAGCCATATCCAATTGGCCATTCCTTCTTTTTTGTTCACTATTTTTATTCAGGCTTTTGTCATGTTTTATTTTATTGGAGTTGCTAGATTGGTGGAAAATGTTTTTACGATTTTATCAACTGAAAATAATTTAGGAGAACTATTCGACAACCCTCCTAAAGATCTTACTCCCTACATGAAAAAAGTGAAGCGCTTTCACTACCAAAGTAAACTTGCTAAGAGACAAACAATTCCCTGGACCATTCTTATGCTTGTCATTGGCTCAATCGGTTTTCTTCTTGGCGGTGCTCACGATACGGGAGTTGTTCGAAAAATTGTTCATTCTGGTGTTATTTACGGTTTCCTCACCACGATGTTTATTGGCCTATACAGACAGTGGATACACCTTGGGAAAAGCCATAAATTACTTAGAGAGCTTAAAACTACTTTTGGTCTCTCTGACGACTCTATGTAGAAACACTTAACTCATTAAAATTTCGATACAAACGGGTCTGTAAATACTACCCTTAGCTATCTTTTCGCGCTCTCTCGTTGTAGTGTCCTTATCGATGAAGCGATACCTGTTATTCCTATTTTTAATTACAAATATTGCAAGCGCATTGCACATTGATACAACTCACCAAACACAAAGAATTTTTAGAGGCCAAGCTTATAATTCAATAAAAAACGAATTTAAGATCAACAGTTGTGTCAACATTATCGAAAGCGAAAATGTCACCAACGTTGAAATCCCTCAATTTGTTGTCAGTTATAAAAACTCTAAAATAAATTCCTATGAAGAAGTTCAAAAAAACTCCTCCCTATTTGCAAGTCTTGGGAGCGCTTTTAAAATTAATCTTGCTCAAGCCTTACTAGACAAAAAATCCACAGAAGTTTTTCACATTCAGCTTTCCATAAAGAGAGCTCTTATTAATCGTTTTGAAGCTCGTCTTAATGAAGCTGCTCAAGCTTTTTTGGTCGATGTCAAAGATATCGTAAAGTTTTACAACCTTTGTGGTACCGAGTTTTTAATACCTGAAGAAGAAGGCTACGTTATAGATGTTGTTGCTATTCTAAAAAATAGTTCAAAAAATAAAACAACGACTTTCTTTAACGAACTCAATGCTGAACTCAAAGACATTCTTAGTGTTTATAAAGAAGATAAAAGTCAGTTCAGTGAAAAAATTGATGTTGATTCACTTAATAAGCTTTTAGACTTAACCACTGATTTTAAAAAGAAGAAAATTAGTGATCTTGAACACACTTCTATTAATTATGAAATTAAAACAAACCTTCCCAATTTAATTCTTAAGGATTTTGATTTCTATCAAACATCACCAAATGCAACTTATAACTGTGATGATTGTGGTCGTATTGGTGCATCTCCTATGAACGTTGACGAAACCAAAAAATTTATAAAAAACCTTGATAGTGATGCTAACAACCTTTTCACCAAGTTTTTTATTGATTTTCCTCTTGCTGTCAAAGAACAACTTATCAACTCTGGAGGAATGAGTTTAAATGCGACTCTACTCCATCCTATTACAAGAGTTAAGGCCGTTGATTATTCAGACGTTTTAAATTCATCTAGTTTTTCTGCATTAAGAACTTTTAGTATTGATACCTCCACTCGAATAGAACTAGAGACTCTTTTACAGTTATATAAAAACCAACTAAATCTTATCGCTGAAAGAAACCTTAAGAGTGACAGCCTCTTACAACTTGTGGAAGCTTCTCTTCAAACCAAAAAAATAAGAAAACGTCCTTTTGTAAGAAGAAAGTTTTTTCAAGTCAAAGAGCTTCTCTCTTACTTGAAAGAATATAACGAAGCTTTAACGAAACTATGCTTAAGTAAAACCCAAAATCTTGTGAGTTGTGTGGCCCTAAGCCAAGCTGTAGACTCCACAAAGCATGATTACATCAAAGATGTTATCAACGTTAATAATGTCGACAAGAAGTTTCTTCACCAACAGCTCTTACTCGCAAAAGAGGTGCAGTGTCTTTATCACAAAGATATGAACGTGATTAGCTTTTGTGCTCAAAATAATTTCAAAACCCTCAAATGCAAAAACCTGCGCTTTCACTCTTTTATCCAAAACAAGACAGGTGATGAGAAGACAAAAACACAACCTCAAAACCCTCTTCAGATTGACGGTAACTGCAAAAAAGTAGGCTCAATAGAGAAATTACAGATCTCTCAGCCATTTTCTGAACTGTTCATGTCAAATTACTAAGGCATTCTTTATCTTTCTAACCTATTGAAAAGACATAAACTCAACTTTTTTACTCAACCTTCCGATATAATAGACTAGGAAGGAGTCAATTTGTGAGAGTCTTTGTCGTTTTATTTTTCATCAGCTCGCTGACCTATGCTCAGAGTTCAAGACCTTTGACCTCACAAAGTAGAACTCAAACAGCTAAGATTACAAGCGTTTTGAAAGAAAAAGAAGTCGATGCCTACCTCACAGACCTTTTTGAAGATAATCCTGAATTTAGAGAAATAAAATCAAAATGTGCTAATACATCCCAAACGGTAGAAGAGAAAAATAACTGCATTGCTAGTGGTTTTCAAAAACAGCTTGATGATATTCCGGATGATAAATTAGTCGAAATAAGCAAAAAACTAAATCTTAAAAACTTCGGTGTCATTGAAAGAGAGAAAGCTAAAGATGTAAAAGATTTTTTAGGGGATAGGTTAAATGTCTCTTTATTTGGAGAAGATTACGCGAATAAAAAGCCCAATAAAGAGATGAAGACTTTTAAAGATTCTCGTTACGTGGCCCATGGAACGTTCTACGATCTTTTTGGTTCCCAGATGAATAAACAAATGCTGGTTGAGCTCTCTGCCTATTG
This sequence comes from Bacteriovoracia bacterium, assembly GCA_030431635.1. Classification (GTDB taxonomy): domain Bacteria; phylum Bdellovibrionota; class Bacteriovoracia; order Bacteriovoracales; family Bacteriovoracaceae; genus CALFYV01. Next base: position 210,304 of record JAUIIL010000008.1, on the reverse strand, counting down.
TCTTGAAAGTTTTAAATACGTACCAGTTGATGAAGTCGATGATGCTAAGAAACAATGCGCGAGTGTCTCTGGTGAACTTAAATGCTTTAAAGAAGTTGCCTATGACCCAACTAGGGCCAGTGAAATTGAGCAAAAAATTAAAAACGATCTTGCCCAGCCTAACCAAGAGAAAATTAAAGCTGATTATGAATTTTGTGTTGCTAGTGGAATCAAACTTGTTTGTGACTATTATCAAGAAAAAAATAAAGATAAGCTTAACCAAAATCTTCAAGCAGCTATTCAAGACAACACAACTAATATCGAAGGCAGTAGGGCCTGCTCTCTCATGCACAGGATGAGAAGTTTCAGAAAAGCTGGGGTGGCCCTCAATCAAACCAGAAAAGAGCTTCAAGCAATTGGAAGTGATGGTGTGGGCTTTAGTGCCACAACTTTTTACAAAGATGCCTATGATGGAAAAACCCATGGGGATAAGATTTCAGATATCACAAATATTGCCTCTGTTGATGTGGCAAAATCTTATTCAGATATTAAAGAAAAATCTCAAGACTTTGAAAACGACTGTATTGAAGGAACTGAACAGGCTTGTAACGATTATTATGACGACCAAGAGTATAAATATCTTCAAAACGCCAAGCTTGAACATAACGCCGCAACTATTGTTCAGGCCAAGGCCATTGAGAATATGAAAGATGAAGAGCTTGAGAAATTTTCTGAGTCTGAGGGTTATCAGAATCAACTCAATGATTGTCGAAGTCAGTTTCAGGATTCTGAAGAAGTACGAAAATGTGTGAGTGATATTTTTAAGGCAGAAAGAATGGCCGTAATTAAACAAATAGAGAAAAGAATAACAAATGTAACTCCTACAGATGAAGAACTTAAAAATACTCCTTCTCTCTCTCAAAAAGTTCATAAAAGGCAAGAGTATTTTGCTGATGAAGGAGAGAGAGTTAAAAGAATTTATCAATATAACAACGTCGTTAGCAGTTACCTTTCAATGGAAGCCGAAGGGCCAAACCAAGAAAGAATTGAATTGGGCTCTAACAAAGATGCTCTACTTGCCGAAATTGAAGCCGTGGGAGATGCTCAGTATTTTGAACAAGCCCAAAAATACCATGAGCAGCAAGCAAGAAAACCTGGTGCTGATGATTCTGCTTCTTTTAGTGATAGCTGCATTAATATTTCATTTATCGATCAAATTCTAGGTGGAATTACTGCCAGTGACAGTGATCAGTCTGGTTGTTCTTCTAAATAGATTTTATCCAAACAAAAACACGAACAAGTCCAGCAGGAGAAGGACGTCTCGTCTTAGAAATATAAAGAGTTGTTTGTTCGACTTCTGAAACATTTGTTAAAAACTTTGTTAGGTTTTTTTGAGGAACAAAAAGATTGAAATAAATCCCTCCAGGAATTTCTATACCTGGCTTTACCCTTCCTACAGCATTGGCCGTATGTATTTGCATAATTTTTTTTACTTTCTCTCTCGCTTCTCTTGGGGAAACAGAGTTCATCATAATTCGATAAGCCTTCCTTGAGCCAAACAAGGAATCTCTATAACCACTCTTTTGCCCCTTTCCTTCTTCAAAATCTGATTGCTCTAAGGAAGCTTCATCAATATTTTTAGGAAGTGAGTCAACAGAGGTTAAAATAACATCTGACTCTACATCAAAACGCTCTTCTTCAAATTTCTCACTTTCAAAATCCTGCGCTTCCTGTTTTTCTAAATTTTCAATTTCTTTAGAAGAAAGGGCTATTTCTCCAACTGTTTGTTCTTCTTCCACTTTAAAAGTTAAGGACCTATCAAGCCAAAATAGATTGGGTTCATAAAGACTTACTTTTTGTATGAGATATTTTTCATACCAGTTATTTCCTAATTTTAATAACAAAATAAGAATTGTACCGGCCAAGAAAAGAACAATGACTTCTCGTAAAAATCTCAGTTGCCTCTTAAAAGAAGTTCTCTCTCTAATTTTATCAAGGTTAAACTTCTTTCCTAAAAAACTTTGACGAACTCTTTTTAAGAAATCTCTCCATTCTGGATAAAGAGTTATCTCTAGTTCACGCATGACTTCAGTATCTAAACTTCCTCTTTCAGCACTAGATAAAGAATACTGTTTTTTTAGCTCATTATAAGTGAGATGAATCTGAGAAGATGTTTTATCACTAATTTGAAAAGTCGTGTTTAATCTCTCTTCAAGATAAGGATAGCGTTCAACAAAAAAATCTCTCAAAAGCATTGTTACTTTTGAAAAGGGAATTTTTGTTTGTTCAGCAATATCTTTGATAGAAGCATTTTTATAAATAAAAGAAAAACAAATAAGCTTTTCTCTCAACCAGCTAAACCAAGAAATGAGAGGCCCCGTTTTTAAATTATGACTAGCAAATTCAAAACGCATAATAATCTGATTAAAAGAGAGTTCTTCAACAAAAAAAAGACTCCAAAATTCCCTAAAGTCTTTTTCGTATTTTCCTTCCCAAGTAATATTAGAAATATTGAGCTCTATCCACTCTTTAAAACTTGTAAAATCTTGGTAAGAAAAAACAATCATTTTAAACCTTTTTAATAAGAATACCTATTCCTTGCCCTCCACCAATACAAGCAGAAGCAATCCCAATATTCTTATCAAGCTCCTTTAGTTGCCGTGCTAAAGTATAAGTAATTCTTGTCCCACTGGCCGCTAATGGATGCCCAAGAGAAACAGCTCCTCCCCAAACATTTAATTTATTCATATCAAGTTCTAATTCTTTTGCACAGGCAAGAGTTTGAGCTGCGAAAGCTTCATTAATTTCAATAAGATCTATCTCTGAAATTTTTAAGGAGTTTCTCTCAAGAAGCATTCTAATTGCAGGAACAGGTCCAATGCCCATAATTTTAGGATCAACTCCAATAACAGCACCATCAATAATTTCAGCGATCGGGGTTAGACCGTTGGCCTTCACGAAATCTTCTGAAGCAATTAAAGTGGCAGCAGCACCATCAACAATCCCTGAAGCTGAACCAGGAGTCACGACTCCCTCTTTAACAAAAGAAGGTTTAAGTTTTGCCATCGATTCTAATGAAGCGTCATCACGTAAATGCTCATCTCTTTCACACACTCCTCTTTTTAACTCAATAGAAGAAATCTCTTTTTGTAAAAATCCCTTCTCGTAGGCTTGAATGGCCTTTAAATGAGAACGGTAGGAAAAATCATCAGATTCATGTCTTGAAATATTATATTGTTGGGCCAAGTTTTCAGCAGTTTGTCCCATTGGAATACAAGCATATTTATCAGTAAGTGCGTCTAGAAGCATATCAACTGTTTCTAACGAACCATACTTTGTTCCAAAACGTGAGCCATAAACAAGGTGAGGCACCATCGACATGTTTTCAACACCAGCAGCGAGAATACATTCACTTTCTCCTAGTTTAATATTTTTAACAGCATCAAGAATAACTTGAATTCCTGACCCACATAGACGGTTAATCACATGACCTGGAGTTTCTTCTTTCATTCCAAGTTTAAGGGCCAGATGTCTTCCTCCATACATTGTATCTGTTGATGAGGGAACAACATTTCCAAGAATTACTTGATCAACTTTATCAGGAGAGAGTTTTATCTCTTCCAATAATGCTTTTGAACAACTTACGGCCAAATCAACAGGCTTTATGTCTTTTAAACTTCCTCCAAACTTTCCGAAGGGAGTTCTTTTACCATGAACCAAATAAACTTTTTTACCTTGATTGAGTGTATTGGTGCCCATTTTTGCCTCCTTGCACTAAACAAACTTTAGTAAGTATCATAATAGAGAATGCCAGTTATGGCACTCTTAATTATAGAGCAAGAGGATTTAATGTCTAATTCCGCTGATCTACAAACTGTCAAACTTGATCTGCATAGAAGAGCAGAATATAAAAGACACCTCAGTGAGATGGAAAAGGAAAGACGCAAGTACCGTAAAGAGCTTGATGAGTTAATTAAGGGAAATGAGAATGAGTTAAAACAACTTAAACAAGCTTACGAAGTTAAGCTTTCTCAAGAACAGGGAAAACTAGAAAAAGAATTGATTCGCACTAGAAATGATAATCAAAAGAAAATGAAACAAGAAATGGAAGCTCAGGTTCAAATGCAGCAAGAACTAAAGGGAGCCCATGCTGAGCAGCTCGCAGAGTTAAAGAATAGTTTCGCCAAAGAAGTTGATCGCTACGAGCAAACAAGACAAGAATTCTTAGAAAATGCAAAAATGAAATTTGACCTTGAGAAGGCCAAATTAAACTCTTAACACCAGCTACCACAGGAGAAAGTTAAATGGATTTTAATCATCAAAGTTCATCAGAGAAAATCAGAGTTAACGGAAAAGCACAAATTATCGAAATGCTAAAATATATGAACGATGATGAGAGAAGTACCCTACTTAAAAATATTATTTTAAGAAATCCTTCTATGGGGCGAGAGTTGATGGAAGAGAGTTTTACCTTTCAAAACTTCATGAGTCTTGAAGACCATGCTATTTTAAGAACTCTTAGCTACGTTAACCCAGCTATTATTGGCGTGGCCTTAAAAGGATGTCCCATGTCTTTTCAAAAAAGAGTTCTCTCACTTATTGATCGCTCTATCGCAGAACAAGCTTTTGATTTCATGCAAAGAAATATTTCAAATCCTTTAAGAGATAGTCAAAAGGCACAAGATAAAATCTGTCAAACAGCTATCGCACTTTATAAAAGAAGAGTGATTAAGTTTTAGTCGTTTACAATCCATTTACCGACTTTCTTATCTTGCTCGTATTCACCTTCTGCAAGAATAGAGCCATCGACTTTATAAAAATGCCAATAACCTGTTTTGAGATCGTTCATATACTCACCTGAAGCCAGTAATTCTCCTGTAGGATAAAAATGCTCCCATTGGCCACTGCGCTCATAATTAATAAGAGGGCCACGCCCACTCACAGAGCCATCTTCATGATGAATTTCCCAAACACCACTATCTACTTTAGGTTTCTTAACATCAATAATATCTTTTTCTGGAAGCTTCCAATCAAGTTCTGAAACCTCTCCCTTTTCTTGTAGTTGCCGTGAGCATTTTATAATGGAAAAGGTGGCTGGTTCTTTGACTTTAGGATCAAATTCTTCAATATATTTTTTCTCTTCAGAGTATTTTCTTTTATGAAACTCATTCATATTATCGATGAGTTTTTGCTCTAAATGCTCTTGATCGTAAAAAGCTTTCACAAGTATTGAATAGCTATTGGGAAGGATATCAATAATTTTATTCATCGAATCACTCGAGAGATCCAAAAATTTTGAGATGGTAATAATATTTCTTACGGCCCACTTGGTATAAATGGGATCGTCTAGAATAGAAACCCTTAAAATTTCCTTCAACTTATCAGAAGGAGTTAATTCAAGATTTTTAACAAAATCTTTAAAACCCTCTGGACCTTTTTTCTTTCTTCTTGTTAAAACACCCATTAGATTAATTTCTTAATATAAGCTTCATCTTCTGCTTCAAATTCTTCTCCTCCGTTTAAAAGAGGATCGATAATTTTATGCTCTCTGATGATTTCTTGAGCTGAAGAGAGTCGCTCAGTTAGTATTTGAAAAATTTTATTCACCCATTCAGGAGATGACTCTAAAGTTGTTTTGATATCTTTTAAACTAACCAAATGAAGCTTAGAATCTTCCAAGGCCACACATGAGAATTTATATTTTTTATCAAAAAGACTTTCTTCCCCAATCATTTCACCAGGGTTAATGACATACAAAGGAACTATTCTTTTATCTGATTGAGTAAATAATAAAAAAAGACCATCAGATACAAGGAAAAGATTCTTACAGGAATCACCTTCTTTAAACAAAAGCTCACCTTTTTTTACAATCTTCTCGTCGCTTTCACCTTCTAGTGATAAATTCATCTTTAATTTTTCCTTCTAATAAAGTCCCATATCTCAAACCATAAGTACTAACTATTATATTTTCTACTTGAATTCTTTCAAGCACTTCTTTGGCCACACACAAGCCTCCCTTAATTGTTTGGCTTCTTTTCCCAAGAAAAGGAAATTGCTCCAAATACTGCTCAGGAGTATAGTCATTAAACTTTTCGTAAAGATTAATTAAGTCTTTAAAACTTAGTTGAGCATTATGAACACTTTGCTCTATAAAATCTTGGTGCCCTAAAAACATATTAGCAACTGAAGTCATAGTTCCCGCAACACAATAAAGTTTTTTGACCGAGAAATCATCAATTTTAAATTGAGTAAAAAGTTCTTTTAATTTTTGCTCTTTAATCCCCTCTTTAATCCAACCTGTCATTCTGACTGCACCAAAAGGTAGACTCACCGAATTTTTTACTTCAAAAGGGGAAAGACCTACTTTAATAAGTTCTGTAGAAGCTCCTCCAATATCCATGATGATAATTTCTTTTTCAGGAATCGAATCAAAAGCAACCCCTCTAGCAGAATAATAGGCTTCAGCTTGAGAACTAATAATCTTTACATCAAGAGAAAGACTCTCTTTCACACGCTGGTAAAATGCAGAAGAATTCTTGGCCACACGAGAGGCCTCTGTTGCAGTTATAATGATATCTTCTGGCTTAATAGCAAAACCTTTACATAAGTCACAATACTCTTTAAGGGCATCAAAAGTATCATCCATAGATTCCTGGATAAAAGCTCCATTTTTATCTAAATCACGCCCGAGTCCTGTGACTCTAGATTCAGAACATAACACTTTCAATTCTCCATTAACTTCTCGAGCAACTAAAAGGAGTGTGCTATTTGAACCTATATCAATTGAAGCTTTAGTTTTCATAAGCCTTCTTTATTTGATCTTTATAAGGGTATCTTAAAACTCCTTTTTCACAAATAATCCCAGTAATCAAATGAGCTTCAGTTACATCAAAGCTGGGATTAAGAGCTCTCGCATGAGGATGAGAAATTTGTTCTCCTTTAATTTGAGTTATCTCTTTTTGCTCTCTTAGCTCAATTTCAATTTCTTTTCCTGATTCAATATGAGGATCGAAAGAACTTAAAGGGGCCACAACATAAAAAGGGATATTGTAGTACTTAGCAGTGATAGCTAAAGTTGATGTCCCTATTTTATTAGCAGTATCTCCATTTAAGGCAATCCTATCCGCTCCGACAAAGATTGCATCAACTCTTCCTTCTCTCATTAAATAAGAGCAAGCTCCATCAACAACAATGTCATGAGAAATATTTTCTTTTAAAAGCTCATAAGAACTTAGACGACTTCCTTGTAAGTAAGGTCTTGTTTCATCAACCCATACATGTTTCACTTTTTTCTGAGTGTTGAGATAACTAATCACCCCTAAGGCCGTTCCTAAACTTCCACAAGCCAGAAAGCCTGTATTACAATGTGTTTGTAGTTGGTAAGGGCCTTCTGAAATCCGGGCCAACTCTTCTTCAGCATATTTGGCCATCATGAGATTTTTTTCATGTGACTTATTTAACTCATGATCTCCAAGTTCTTTGATTTTTTCATAAAGAAAATTAGGGTTTTGATTTTCTTTTGCTAAATTAATCACTTTATCTTTGCATTTATCTATTTCAAACTTAAGATTCACTGCTGTTGGTCTTGCTTGATTAAGATAATCACAATCCTTTAAAAAAATATCTTCTCTAAACTCTGAATAATTTTTCAATGTTAAAGCTATCGTGTAGATAGCACAGAAGCCAATACATGGAGCTCCTCTCACGATCATATCTCTAATAGCATCATGTCCTTCTTGTAAAGAAGTTACATCAATATAAACTTCTTCTAAGGGCAACCTTCTTTGATCAATTAACTTTAAGGCATTATTTTCAAAGAGGATCGGCTTTGCATGTTGATTCATTTAATCCCTTTTAAAAGAGCGGGGTTTATCTCAATATTGTTATCATAAAGAGCTTTTTTAAATTTGGATTTATCAATATAATTCCCAGCTCTATCTTTAAGAACTTCAGAGAGAAGTTTTTCAATTGTATATTCAGGTTTAAGAATTAATTCTAGTCCTTCACCTACAAGCATTAAGGGGATTTCATTTGTTCCAATAATCTTTTTAAAATAATTTGAAGCTTTTGAATTTTTATATTTTGTTTGAAGCTCTAAGTAGCTCTTTTTATCTCTTTCTTTTAAATAAAGTGTACCGTTTGCATTTAGTTCAAATTTACCTATTTTATCAACAAGCTCTAAGGAATTAATCGTTGCAACACTATTTTCAATTCCACCTTTAAGTTTTAATACTGAAAAATTCCCATCAAAGCCCAGTTCCTTAACAACATCTACCAGCTCCGAATTATCACTTTTTTTGAAAAAATTATTATTATTAAGAAACTTTGAAACATATTTTCCAAAATCGATGGAACCAAATTTCCCATTTTCTAAAGTTAGGTTAGCGTATGAAGTTGAAATAGTATTATCAAAATCTTTGACTAATTCTACCCCCATATCTCCTGTCATAAAACCCGTATAATTATCAAAATAATTAGGTAAGAATAATTTAACTGCATTGAGAGGTGTTTTAGTAAAGCTTGAATCTATTTTCGTTGTTTTAATATTATCTTCATCTTTGTGAGAGTAATAATTAAGAGTGCCTCGCCCCTCATCGACTGTAAACTTGAGGTCTTTTCCAACAACAGAATAAGGATTGATTTTTAGAATTCCATTTAATGATATGTTGTTTTCATTAATAAAAGTTTGCTTAAAATTAAGAGCAATTTCTCCAGAAACATAAGAGTCTCTTGTTCTTGTAATTTTTACTTTAGGAGAGAGGACAGGAGATTCATTAGGATAAAAGATATCCCTAAAGTTAACTTCTTCCAATTTGATTCCTGAAGCTTCTACACTGGCCTTGTAACTATCAAAACCAGAGGTTTGCTTAGACCTTGGTCTGTAAATGAGGTTTGTTTCAATACTTGTCGTGACAACACCATCAAAAATTTTTGAAATTAAATCAAAATTAAGCTGCTCTTTTTTGACAGTTCCTTTAACTGTGCTATCAAAATTAATGCTATAAGGTAGACCTATAAAAAAATCTCTATCCGTTTCAAAGCGGATATCTGGGATAAGAACATCGGTTAGTTTATTGTATTGAAAACTCCCTTCAACGAGAAGTTTTGTATTTTTAAAATCAAAAACGTTTAACTTTTTTTTCTGTTTATCTGATAAAAACTTAACTGTATCTTTTAATGACACACGAGCGCTTAAACTTTTTGCTTCTATCTTCTCATCTGTTGAAACAATATGAGAACTAACATCAAGAATTTGCCCTATTTTTGTGTCTATACTTAATTGGCTTTGACCATTTCTCTCCATTGTAACAGTGATACTATTTTGAACAAGAGGAATAACTCTATCAAAATCTGAATACTTCACATCTGTGAGTTTTGTAATAAGAAAACTTTCTAATAAATTATTGGCCAAGTATTTTTTGAGGTTGACTTGACCGATAGCAAGAAGATTTGCTTCTAAGTTCTTGTTATCTGTAAAGACATAATTAATTGGACTCGAAATTTCATACGCTGTTGTGGAAGAAGAGTTGAGATCTTTTATTAAAACTTTATCAAGCTCTATAGTTTTAGCGTTAGCCTCTTCGTCCCGATGATTAATTTTTGAATGATAGAAAATAAAATTCAACCGACTATTAGTAATAAAAGAGAGTACTTCTAGTTCTTTATATATTTTTTGCTCTGTAAAAGCATACCGCCAATTATTCCCTTGCTCATACTGCTCAAAGTTAAGCTCTGGAAAATGTCCTTTTAGTCTTAATCTCCCCCCATTAAAAATAACCGACATGAGAGGTATTTTTAACTCAAAGCTCTTCATCTTAAACAACGTTTCCATATGAGAAGAGGATTTTCTGTTTTTTATCTTAACAACTAAATCTTCACCGAAAATTTTTAAAGATGTTGTTAAGGAATAGCTTAAATCACTAAATTCAACAGATATATTTGGGAAAGCTCTTTCAATGGAGTCCAATGTTACTTTCTTTATCTCATTAACATTAATTAAAGAGTGTAAGGAACCAATAAATATTCCTAAACAAACGAGTATAAAGGAGAAATAGAGAATGATTTTTTTTAACGTTTTATTCATTTTTTTCGCTTAAAATTTTCTTTAAAGTCTCTGAAACTATTTGAGGGTTGGCCTGTCCTTTAGTTTGTTTCATCACTTGACCAACAAAAAAACCAAAAACTCTATCTTTTCCGTTTAGATATTTCTCAACTTCCCCGGGATTACTATCGACAATTTCCCTTACAATTTTTTCAATAGAATCAGTGTCACTTATTTGCTTTACGCCTAATTCATTAATCACTTCAGATGCTGTCTTTTTTTCATCATACATTTTGACAAGAACATCTTTTCCAATTTTTCCTGATATTTCACCTTTTTGAACAAAGTTGACAAGTGAAGCCAACTCCTTGGCAGGTACAGGAGATTTTGAAATATCAGCGTTATATTCATTGATTAATTTAAGTAGCTCAACCATAACCCAGTTTGAAATCTTTTTAGGTTCTCCATCAAAAAAAGTTAAACATTCTTCAAAATAATTGGCCAAAGAAAGAGATGAACTTAAGACTTCAGCATCATATAAGGGAAGAGAGTAATCAGTAACAAAACGTCTAATTTTATCATCTGGAAGTTCTGGTAGTTCCTCTTTAATTTTAACGACTCTCTCTTGAGTAATTACTAAAGGCATTAAATCTGGCTCAGGAAAATAACGATAATCATCAGCATCAGATTTTGTACGTAGAACTCTCGTTTTACCAGACTCAACATCAAAAAGAAGAGTTTGTTGTTGAACCTTCTGGCCGTTATCTAGTAAACTCGCTTGTCTTTCCCATTCATAGGCAATGGCCCTTTCAACACTTCTAAAGCTATTGAGGTTTTTTACTTCTGTTCGTGTTCCAAACTCTTTCGCCCCTTTTTTTCTTAAAGAGAGGTTTACATCACAACGTAAGTTCCCCTCTTGCATATTTCCATGACAAATATCTAGGTAAACAAGAATCGATTGAATTTTTTTAAAATACCCAGAAGCTTCTTTTGCACTTCTGATATCTGGTTCTCCAACAATTTCAATTAAAGGAGTTCCTGATCTATTCAAGTTTATAAGAGAAGAATCTCCCATATGCATTGATTTTCCGGTATCCTCTTCCATTTGAATTCTTTGTATTCCAACTTTCTTCTCATGACCCTCATCATCTAAAATTGATAGACTTCCATTAATAGCTATTGGTCTTTCAAATTGGGTTATTTGGTAACCTTTTGGAAGGTCTGGATAAAAGTAATTTTTACGATCAAACTTTGAAAGGAGATTGATTTCACAATTGAGGGCCAAACCTGCCCTAATGGCATAATCAACAGCTTTTGTATTGAGAAAAGGAAGAGTCCCTGGTTGAGCCGTACACACAGGACAAGTTTTTGTATTTTCATAAGCAGTGGTATTAATTTCACAGAAACACCAAGCTTTCGTTTGGGTTGATAATTGGGCATGGATTTCTAATCCTATAATTGCTTCATAACTCATTATTGTCTTACCTCAAATGCTCTAGCACTCAATAATAATTCTTCATCTTGAAAACTCTTACCAATTAATTGAATCCCTATTGGTAATCCTTCTTTAGTTTGAGAAAAAGGAATAGATAAACAAGGAAGTCCTGATAGGCTGGCAGGAATAGTAAACAAATCATTCATATACATTTTAAAAGGATCACTCTTACTCTCACCTCGTTTAAAAGCCGCACTGGCACAAACTGGGTTTAAGATAAAATCACACTTGTTAAACGCTTCTTTAAAGTCATTGGAGATTAAACGTCTTACTTTACATGCTTTAGAAAAGTATGCGTCTTGATAACCTGAAGAAAGAGAGAACGTACCAATTAAAATTCGTCTTTTAACTTCATCCCCAAAGCCTTCTGTTCTTGACTTAATATAGGTTTCTTCAAGTCCGGAAGCCTGATTCGTTCTATGACCAAAATGAATACCATCAAAACGAGCAAGATTAGCAGAGGCTTCCGATGTTGCTATTAGATAATAAACGGAGACACTATATTTGGCATGGGGAAGATCGATTTCAACACATTCACAACCAAGTTTTTTAAAAGTATCAATGGCCTCATACATCGCTTTTTTAACTTCACTATCACAAGCTTCGATAAAATAAGAACTGTAGCCTATTTTCTTACCCTTAAGATCGCTTGGTTTCGCTTGAGAAAGTTGAGAGACCAGGTTCATGGCCCCTAGCGGAGCTTGAGTGGGATCTCTCTGGTCTTTGCTTGTTATATGCTCAATAATACACCCCATATCCAAAACAGAATTAGCCAAAGGTGCAGCTTGATCAAGACTTGAGGCAAAAGCAATTTGGCCATAACGGGAAACTCTTCCATAGGTAGGTTTATAGCCAACAATTCCACAAAAATGAGCAGGGAGTCTCGTCGATCCCCCTGTATCTGTTCCTATACTATAATAAGAAGAATTCTCTTTTACACTTGCTGCTGAAGCTCCCGATGAGCCTCCGGCCACATAAGCATCATTAACAGGGTTGAAACATTTAGGAAAAGGAGTATTTTCATTTGTGCTCCCCATCCCAAATTGGTCGCAGCTCACTTTTCCAATTAAAACCCCTCCAGCCTTTTGTAGATTTTCTGAAACATAACCATCATAAGGAGGAATGTAGTTATAGAGAATTTTTGAAGAAGCGGTTGTTCTAATATCTTGAGTAATAAAAAGATCTTTTAAAGTAAAAGGAATACCATCTAAATAAGAAAGAGATTGGTTTTTTGAAAATCTTTCCTGCGCTCTTTGGGCCTGTAACAAAGCCCTATCATCTAACTTTGAAATAAAAACAGGATTTTTACTTTCATTAGCATTTTTCAAGCACTCTTGAGTTAATTCAACAGCGCTTGTTTTTTTTAATTTCATTTGTTCATGTAAATGAAAAATATCTTTCATCTATTCCTCTTCTATGACTGCATTAAGCTTAAATTGACCTTGTGACTTTTCAGGAGCATTTCTTAATATCGCTTCGTTTGCTAGTGACTCTTTTATCTCATCTTTTCTTTGATAAGATTCATCTTTTGTATAAATATCAATGTTTTCATAAACTGGAGAAAAGAGCGGCTCAATTCCATCAGTATTAACCTCTGCTAATTCTTGAGCATAATCAAGTACTTTTTGGAGATGCTCTTTGAAGGCCTCTACTTCAGAATCCTTAATTTCTAATTTTGCTAATTTCCCAACATGTTTGACTTGCTCTGAAGTCACACTTAACTTTGCCATTTAAAATCCTTCCACTATCTCTAACGGAGCAAAGGAGGCCATAAATTTTTTCTGCATCCCGTCCGAGAATTTTATAACAACCTTCTCTTCATTTCCATATCCTTCAGTATTTAAGACAACCCCATGGCCATATAAAGCATGCTGAATTCGACATCCTTTGGGGTATTTTGCCATCTTTTTTCCGTGGATATAGGTTTTTTCTCCCTCTTCAAAAAATTCTTGAGAGTAATCATCATCATAATGAATACCTGGTGATTGTTTCTTAAGGCCCGCCAATTTGTTATCATTATAAAATTTCCATTCATAATAATCTTGAGGAATCTCATCAATAAAACGGCTTGGCCCATTAAATTGCATATTCCCCCAAAGCATTCTGCCTCTAGCGAAACTTATATAGAGCTTTTTCATAGCACGAGTCATGGCCACATAAAAAAGACGCCTCTCTTCCTCAATGGCCATCTCTCCTGCTTCCATACTTTGAAATGAAGGAAAAAGAGATTCTTCTGCTCCAATAACAAATACATAAGGATACTCTAATCCTTTGGAGCCATGTACAGTCATTAAAGATAAAATATCTCCAGATTGCTCTTCGTCCTTATTTTGATCAAGAGTTATTGTTTCAAGAAACCCAGCTAAAGAAGCTGACTCAGTGCTTATTTCATAATCTTTGATAGCACTTAAGAGTTCTTCAAGGTTTTCAATGCGAGATAATGACTCGTAATTCTTATCAGCTCTTAAATGATCGATATAACTTGATTCATTTAAAACTTTTTCATAAATAGCATGGGGCTTTTCTTCCGTGGCCTCAAGGACTCTACACTCTTCAATAAGATAACTAAATTCTCTCAGAGATGATCTTATCTTTGCTGAAAGTTTTAAATATTTAAAATCATCAGGACGCTCACTAATTTGTTGAATCATTTCAAAGAGTGAGCATTGTAATTTAATTGCTTCGTTTTCTAATTTTCTTAATGAAGTTGCTCCAACTCCCCTAGAAGGTGTATTGATAATACGACTTAGGGCAAGTGAGTCTTTATGGTTCACAATGAGACGAAGGTAACTGAGAAGATCTTTTATCTCTTTTCTATCATAAAATTTAATTCCTCCCACAATTCTATAAGGAAAACGAGTTTTTCTTAACGCGTCCTCTAGAACTCTTGATTGGGAGTTATTACGGTAAAAAAGAGCAATATCATCTAGAGAGCCTCCATTTTTTTTAATATTTTCAATTTCTTTTATAATAAATTCACTTTCACTCTTATCATCTCGACATTCAACTATTTCAATGGACTCTCCACTATCATTATCAGTCCACATACTCTTGCCCTTACGGTGTTCGTTGTTAGCAATCACATGTGAAGCGGCTTCAATGATGTTTTTAGATGAGCGGTAGTTTTGTTCAAGCTTAATTAACTGGGCCTCTTCGTAGAGCTTTTCAAAATCAAGGATATTGCGAATATCAGCTCCCCTCCATGAATAAATGGACTGATCTTCATCCCCAACAACACAGAGATTGCGATGATCTTGGGCCAGTAAATGCAGAAGAATAAATTGGGCCCTATTTGTATCTTGATATTCGTCCACGAGGATATACTTAAAACGTCTACGGTATCTTTCTAAGATTTCTGGATAAGTTTCAAAAAGCTGAATAACCCCAACAATAAGCCCACCGAAATCAAGAGCATTTGAGCGGTGAAGTTCAGATTCATACTCCAAATAATAAGAATAAAACTCATCTTCCTTATCTATCTCATCAACTTCAAACTCTTCTCTATGAGGAGCACTACTATAATGACCTTGGTTCTTAAGGTCGGCTACATAATAAAGAATTGATGTTGGAGGTAATTCTTTTTGACTAATTCCTCTTTTGGCCAAAATAGCTTTGGCGATGGCCTTAGATTCAGAGTCATCATAGATAGAAAAATTTGAACTAAGACCTAAATGTTTGGCCTCTGAACGAAGAATTTTAGCACAAAGAGCATGAAAGGTTGTTATTTGCAAAGCACCTGTGTCTGTTCCTGTTTGAGAAGAAACTCTCTCTCTCATTTCACGAGCTGCTTTATTAGAAAATGTAACGGCCAATATTTGAAAAGGACTAATTCTTAACTCTTCAAGTAAATATTGAATTCTTCCTACAAGAGTTCTTGTTTTCCCTGAACCAGCTCCCGCAAGAATCATGACAGGACCTTGAGTTTCTTTCACTGCTAAAAGTTGTGAGTCATTTAAGCTTTCTAAATCCATTACTCAACTGTTACCGATTTTGCCAGGTTTCTTGGCTTATCTATATCTGTTCCTTTTAATTTTGCGACATGATAGGAAAACAACTGCATAAAAATATTTACTAAGATAGGTGAAAAATTCTCAAGACCTTCAAAATTTAGCCCAAAAAAGTAATCACTAATATCTATTAATTTTTTATCTTTCTCTGGCCCTATTCCTATAATCACTCCTCGACGTGCTTTGACTTCTTCCGTATTAGAAAAAGTTTTCTCATATAATTCTGGAGCGACAATAGAGAGGTTAACCATTTGGTCATCAATGAGGGCTATTGGCCCATGCTTGAGTTCTCCAGCGGCATAGCCTTCCGCGTGCACATAAGCAATTTCTTTTAACTTAAGAGCTCCTTCTAAAGCGATTGGAAAGTATTGTCCTCTTCCTGTAAAAATAAAACCTTTATAATGATAAACCTTTTGAGCAATCTCTTTGATTTTTTCATTCTGAGCGAGAATACTCTCTATTCTCTCCGCTAGAAGATTAATTTCTTTTTCGTATTTATTTATTGATGAGATATCTTTCATCGCTTGAGAAAGAAGAAAACCTGTTAACACCTGCTGAGTAAAAGCCTTTGTACTGGCCACTCCAATCTCTGTCCCTGCTTTAATCAGAAGGTTATAGTCACAATCTCTATAAAGAGTTGAGCCTTCTACATTAACAATTGAAACTGTCTTTATTTTTTTCTCTTTGCAAAGATTTGTACAGGCAAGAGTGTCTGCCGTTTCGCCTGATTGAGAGATAAAAATGCCTAGATCTTTATTCCCAATTGCTGGTTCTCTGTAACGAAATTCACTTGCTAGTTCAACTTGTGTGCGAATTTGATTATTTTTTTCAAAAAAATTCTTCATCACAAGCCCAGCATGCCAAGCAGTTCCACAGCCAATGATATGAATAAACTCAGGATTGAGGTTATGAATTTTTTCTAGGGATTTTTTTCCTTCTCCGTGAAAGTAGTAGGCCAGTAGTGATCGAATCAATTCTGGTTGTTCATAAATTTCCTTAAGCATGAAATGTTCAAACTCTCCCTTTGAAACAACATCTAGATTCATTTGTTTTTTTTGTGTCGTGAAACGAGAAGACTTCTCTCCTGTGAGTTCATAAAATCGAATCACAGCTTCGGTACCATCAGCAATCGCTTCACAAAGAACACTATCTTGCGGAAAGAAAATATTTTCAGTAAATCCAATTAGAGCGTAAGGGTCAGAAGAAATAAAAACTTCTTTTAAGGTTTGGTTATCACCACAAACAAGCGGAGCTCCTCTTTTAATTGCATAAAGATTATCATTTTCCTTATTCATGACAACGAAAGCAGAGTTTCCACTTACTGCTTCAAAAGCCTTAATAATCGCTTTTTTGACATCGGCTAATTGATTAAAAAATGTTGTCACAAGAGCAAGAAAAACTTCTGTATCTGTTTGTGTACAAAACTCATACCCTTCTTTTGAGAGTTCTTCTTTGAGTTCTCTAGCATTTTCTATGATTCCATTGTGAACAACAGCGAATTTTTCATTAATGTGCGGATGAGCGTTGGTATCATTAACGGCACCATGGGTTGCCCAACGGGTATGACCGATGGCCGTATCTGAATGTGGCTTCTTTTCTTGCACAAGGGACTTTAAATTTTCAATTTTCCCTTCTTTTTTAATAAGTTCTAGACCATTGCTGCTTTTAAAGCTCACTCCAGCTGAGTCATAACCTCTATATTCTAATCGTGTTAGCCCTTCTAATACTGGGCCGATGGCATTTTGCTGCCCTCTATACCCGACTATTCCACACATAATAATTCCTTGTTTTAACGTGTAACTCTAATATTTAGCACTTTTGGGTCTGATTGGGTATTTTGCGGCAATGCATTATTCTTATTTTTTCCATCATTTCTTGAGAAAAAACCCATTGTGGAGAAAATAAGAGAAGAGCTAACAAAAGAATCGAAGGAGTGATTCATGAAAAGCCTAATGAGTGTCCTCATTTTATCTTCTGTCCTCTTGGCCCAGGAAGGGAAAAAATCTGACTTTGAGAGAGGTTTTGAAAGAGGAGCAAAGTCTTGCCATAAGAAATTTTGCTTCTGTGAATATACCTATGGTAGATACCCTGCTAACTTTAGACCCATTGTTGTTATTGGAGATAACTCATACCCTCTTTCAGCGGCCATGAGTGAGTATCATTGCCAAGAGAAACTCTCTGATTTTAGTGTTTGCCGAGAGTAGTCGCTTTAAACTTTTTAGGATTTCTTTTTTCTAAAAACAGGAAATTTTTTGGCAAAACCCTCTTTTGTCTCTTGTCTCCCTCTGGCAATGGCAAACGCTCCGTCTGGAACGTCGTGAGTAATAGTTGAGCCAGCTGCAATTAAAGCATCATCTCCAATTTTAACTGGGGCCACCGCTTGAACGTCTGAGCCAACGAATGTTCTTTTTCCTATTATTGTTTTATGTTTTTGAACACCATCGTAATTGCATGAGATGAAACCACAGCCGATATTGGCTTCTTCACCAATCTCAGCATCTCCAACATAACTTAAGTGAGAAACTTTCGATCCTTTGTGTAAAGTAGACTTTTTTACTTCAACAAAGTTACCAATTTTTACTTTTTCTTTTAAATCAGCTCCAGGACGTAATCTGGCCATAGGACCAACGCTAACGCCCCTACCAACCGAAGCCTCTTCTAGATATGAATTGGCATAAATAGAGCTCCCTGGGCCAATTTCAGAGTCTTTAATCACTACTCCAGATTCAATAACGACACTTTCTCCGATTCTAGTTTTTCCTTCAATCACAACATTCGGATAGATAGTGCTACCGGCCTCTATTTCAGCATTCCAATCAATATAACAAGATGAGGAGTCAATAAGCCTTACTCCAGAGAGTTGGAGTTTTTTAGTCTTTTTTTTTCTTAAAATACTCTCTGCCTGCTCAAGTTGTTCTAGGGTATTTATTCCAAGAAATGTTTGGGAATCTTCAAAGGCCATAACCTTAACCTGAAAATCTTTTTGGAAAAGATCGGTCAGAAGAAACTCTCCTGCCTTATTATTGCTATCTAAAAGAGCAAGGCGCTCTTTAATAAAAGAGGTTTTGAGTAAATAGAGCCCTGAATTTACTTCTTTAATCTGTTTTTGCTCATTTGTCGCATCCTTCTCTTCAACAATTTGAAAGCCAATGGGAGATTTAATAATCCTTCCATAGCCAGCTGGATCATCAGCGTAAAAACTTGCACAAACTCCATCAAGAGAACTTTCTTTTTCCATTAACTCATACATTTGTTCAAAAACATAGCTTGTAAGAAGTGGAGTATCCCCACAAACAACGAAAGTATAGTCTTTATCCCATGCTCCTTTGACATCATGAAAATAGCTTTTTAAAGCATCTGCTGTTCCTAGCTGCTCTTTTTGATGGGCCAAGACTATTTTTTTATCTTCGGGATAAAAATTTTCTATATGCTCTTTAACAAGCTCTTTTTGATGGCCAACAACAAGCCCAATTGATGAGTGGAGCTGTTTCTTAAGAGAGAACTCTTTCAAAGAATCTAGAATAAAGTCCAAAATAGTCCTTCCCATTAATGGCGCGAGAGTCTTGGGCCTATTGATTTTCATCCTTGTCCCTTTTCCCGCTGCCAATAAAGCTATACCGATTTTATCAGACATAATTGCGCCCCTTTTCAATTGAGTGTCTAAAGAGTTTATAGCATTAAACAATACTTGCTGAATTTAGCATAAAAGTTAGACAAAAGGCAGTCTCAAACTTTAGACAGTCGCTTGGAAAGCCCGACAAGTCTATGCAATTAAAGGAAAAATTCTTTGAGAAGATGAAAAAAAGTATCAAGAAGCCCTTACAATAATCCGAATTATTTGTATCCAGGTAATGCTGAAGTTATTAATTTAGGAGAAAGGCATGGTAACAAACTACGAGGGTGATTCAATAGAGTTTAAAGAGACCCTCCCACTACTACCCATCAGAGACATCGTTGTTTATCCTTTTATGATTCTTCCACTTTTTGTAGGACGTGACACTTCGATAAAAGCAGTTGAAGAAGCATTAAATAAGACAGATCGATTGATTCTCTTAAGCAGCCAAAAAGATATTCAAGCTGAGGCCCCTGCCCCATCTGAAATCTACGAGCTAGGAACAGTTGCCATGATAATGAGAATGAGAAAACTTCCAGATGGAAGAATTAAGATTCTTATTCAAGGTTTATCTAAAGCAAGAATTGTTGACTTCATTCAAACAGAGCCTTTCTACCAAGTGAAACTTGAAAAAGTTCAAAATGAAGAAATTGCTCCAAGTGAGCTTGCTGTTGAAGCTTTGATGAGAACAGTTAGAGAGCAACTAGAAAAAGTTATCTCACTTGGAAAAATACTTTCTCCTGATATATTAATGGTTCTTGAAGATATTCAAGATCCAGGAAGACTCGCTGACCTGATTGCTTCAAATCTTAATTTAAAGGTTTCTGAAGCCCAAGCAATTCTTGAAACACTTAATCCAGTTGAAAGACTTAATAGAATCAATGATCTTCTGGCAAGAGAGCTTGAGATTCTCCAAGTTCAGCAACAAATAAGAAGTAATGCTAAAGAAGAGATATCAAAAACTCAAAAAGAATATTTTTTAAGAGAGCAAATCAGAGCTATTAAGAATGAACTTGGTGATGATGGTGAACCCAAGCAAGATGAGTTCACTGAAATAAAAGAAAAAATTCTCGCCAAAAAAATGCACGAAGAAGCTGAGAAAGAAGCTCTTAAACAGCTCGCACGTTTAGAAAGAATGCATCCTGACTCCTCAGAGTCTTCAATTTTAAGAAGTTATTTAGAGTGGATTGTTGAACTTCCTTGGTCTGAGCATTCGGAAGAAATTACAGATTTAAAATATGCAAAAGAAGTCTTAGATGAAGATCATTTTGACTTAGATAAAATCAAAGAAAGAATTCTTGAATACCTTGCTGTAAGAAGCTTAAAAGGTTCCAAAATGAAAGGTCCTATTCTTTGTTTTTCTGGGCCTCCAGGAGTTGGAAAAACATCTTTAGGAAAATCAATCGCAAGAGCAACGGGGAGAGAGTTTATCCGTATCAGTCTTGGTGGAGTTAAAGATGAAGCTGAGATGAGAGGACATAGAAGAACTTATGTTGGAGCTATGCCAGGAAGATTCATTCAAGCTCTTAAACAAGCTGGAACTAATAATCCTGTTATTATGCTTGATGAAATCGATAAACTTGGTTCTGATTACAAAGGTGATCCATCCAGTGCCATGCTTGAAGTTCTAGACCCTGAACAAAACTCATCATTTAGAGATCATTATCTTAACATTCCATACGATCTCTCAAATGTTATGTTTATTGCAACAGCAAACGTTCTTGAAAACATCCCTGCTCCTCTCAGAGACAGAATGGAAGTGATTAGTCTTTCTGGATACTCTCAAGAAGAAAAAATAGCTATTGCCAAAAAATACTTAATTAAAAAACAAATGGATGAAAACGGTGTAACAGATCAAAATATGACACTACCAGATGAGTCTGTGGCCTCTGTTATTCGTCACTACACCAGAGAAGCCGGTCTTCGTAACCTTGAAAGACAAATAGGTGCACTTTGTAGAAAAGTCGCTAAAAGAGTGGCCGAAGGTGAAACTGGTGTCACTCAAGTGAATCCAAAAACTGTTGTTGAATTTCTTGGTCCTCATACTTACACCAAAGAGGATGAAAAATCTCATGACGAAATTGGTGTAACAACTGGTCTTGCTTGGACAGCAGCCGGTGGAGAAATTCTTTATATTGAAGCAACTAAAATGAAAGGAAGTGGTATTACCTTAACTGGTCAATTAGGCGATGTAATGAAGGAATCAGCTCATGCGGCCATGGGGTATATAAGAAGTCATGCTCATGAACTTGGAATAGATGAGAAAGTTTTTGATGAGCATGAGATTCACATTCACCTCCCACAAGGAGCCATTCCTAAAGATGGCCCAAGTGCAGGTATTACTTTAGCAACAACAATTGTTTCACTACTCACGGGTTGCCCTGTGAGTAAAGATGTCGCTATGACAGGAGAGATTACTCTAACAGGAAAAGTTCTTCCTATTGGAGGTCTTAAAGAGAAGTCTCTTGCGGCCATGAGAATGGGAATAAGTACGATTATTATTCCTTGGAAGAACAAGAAAGATCTTGTTGAAATTCCAGAAGAGTATCGCAAGAAACTTAAATTCGTTCCGGTGAAAACAATTGATGAAGTTTTGGAAGTGGCTTTAGTTGACTGGATGGCTCAGTCATTTGATGGGAAAAGAACTACCAGCAAAAAGAGCACAACCAAGAAAAAAGCATCAAGAAATGATGATAATGGACAAGTTGCGGCTTAAAATTCTCAACTAATCCTTTTAATTCTCTTCCAATTTCGCTTAGAATAGTAGTGTTAATCATTATTCAGGAAGAAAAATGCCAAATAACACCCAGGAAGAAATTAAAAAATGTCGTATCATTGTCGTCGATGATTCTGAGTTTTCAAGGGCCTCTATTAACGAGATGCTTGAAGATGAAGAAAATATAGAAGTTATCGGTGAAGCCGCCCACGCTGAAGACGCCGTTAAAATAATCGCAGAGAAAAAACCAGATATTGTTATCCTTGATGTGGTGATGCCAGATATCAGTGGGATTGATCTAGCAAAGACAATCAATAAAAGCTTACCTAATGTTTCTATTATTATGATTTCCTCTCTGGCCCAGGAACATGTGGTGATTGAATCAATTAGTGCTGGTGCCAATGATTTTATACAAAAACCTTTTTCGAAAGAAGATCTTATAAATTCAATCGATAAAATTTCAAACATGGATGATATGTAATGATGAAACTATTAAAAAGAAGTTCTAAGAAGTTCAACCCTACTCTTTTAGAGAATCAGAATATTATTACTGATATTAATTCTGTTTTTCCTGAAAATATTCAAATATATCAAAGGGCCAATTTAACAAAGATTCATGTTGAAAAGAAAGAAGTTATCAAAAACTATGAGTTTAATGAAATCTCTATGGTCATCTCCTTTGGTATAACTGGAGAACTTAAGGGATTTGTTATCTGCGAATCACCTATTGTCTCTTTTGCTCGCAGCAAGGAAAAGTATAATTTTATCCAAGGCCTTTATGTTGAAGCAATGAATATCCTTTTGGGTAAAATCATGACTAATATTGAAAACGATGAAGATACGCTTTGCTATATTACTCCACCAAAGCTTCTTTCAAAAGAAGCTAAAGGTTCAATTCTTTTAAAGGAAATTGAAAAGTTCAAAGAGAATTCTCTTCTAATTGAAGCTCTTTATCATCTAGAGACACAAGAGCGTCAGATTCCTTGTCACCTGTATTTTGAAATTCAAAACTCTCATAGCAATATCGAGGTTTAAATAATGTTTTTCATCCCTAGTTTTGTTCGCTTTCTCATTCATTTTGTTTTTGTTTTTTTTATTCTTCTTATTCCCATTGGAGGAGGAGAAAACCTTTTTGACTTTCTTGACGGCGTCACAGTGAGCTCTAGGCACTACATCATAAAAAAATCGAGTGAAATAGCTTCAAGTGCTTGGAGTGGAACAAAAAGAATGGGGAAAAAACTTTTTACAAACGCAGGCCCCTCTCAAGTTTCGATTAAACAAGACAGAGTTCAGACTCGCCAGTCAAAGACCCAAAGAAAAAGCAAAAACTCCTCTCTTTCAAAAGTAATTAAAAGAGAGGAGTTAGAGCACATTGGGGAAGACGATATGAGACGGCTAGATCAATTTCTGGCCGACTAACGTTATTATTGTCCTGTTGCTGATGGATCTCTATCAGTACTTTCTTTCTTTACTTCTTTTGAACCAGTAACATTGCTAATTGAAGAGCAATCTTGGTCATACACTTCGATAGCGTGTGTCGCTGAAGAAAAAGATAAAACTAAAGCAAATACAAAAAATAAAGCTTTCATAAAACACTCTCCTTGATGGTTTAGTTGTTTTGCTATTTATTGTTTGCAGGACTTGTGCCAATAAAGCCCTTTTAAAGAACCATTGTAACCTTTTGAAATAACTGGATTTCAACTATGTAAATATTTTTTATTTATATCAATTTTTTAACTTTTGACTAGAAAATGAACAAAAATCTCATCCTTCCTAAGACAGCTCACTCGCAATATGGCAGCAAAGAATTATCCAAAATCCCTGAATCTTGAAGCTCATGGGGCCTCAGATAAGTCATCTCTTTTCTCTCAAGAGCTCCTAAAGAATCAAGCTTATCGATAAAAGCTTGATTTACATTCCACTTTATTAAGCTCTTAATCATCTCCTCTCGACCTTTTCTTCGCAAGGATTCCTCTGTAATAATAATTTGCTCATCTCCACCACCGCGACGAATAGTAAAGGTTCCGGCTTCTGGATAAAATAAGTCTGAACTTCGGTGAAAGCCAAATTTAGCTTCTGTTTCATAATCTTTCACATGACCAGCGGTATAGACTCCCACACAGGCAGAAGCACATCTATTTCCCTCGTCCACTTTTGTCGTAACTTCACACTTTTTACAGTAAGGTTTACCAAAGTAAAGGTATTGTTTTTTTTCACATTTAGATGTGGCGAGCCTTCCTATTTTTTCTGCTAAAGAGGTTTCGCCACCTCCTGAATTCAAATAAAGAGTAAATGATTCATTATCAGGAATTTTACCGAGGGCTTCTTTAGCTAGAGAGTAGCTAGAAGAATTGATGGGGCCATCAAAGAAAACATCATATCGCTTTTTATCTGAAGTCACCTTCAAACAAGTTGGCTTATGATCAGAAGTGCAGGACTTATATAATAAATCTGCATAGCTGGATGAAATCAATAACAGTAATAAAAGGTATTTCACAAATTCATCATAAGATGCTTATGAAAAAAAAGCACAATGAATTGTAATTATTATTAGTACTGACTAAAATCTTTATAAAAAACTGTTCCATTTTTAGACATTTTCATTCATTAAAAGTGGTCAACAGAGATGAAAACAAAAAAACCCACTTAAATGAGTGGGTTTTTCAATATAACTTTAAAAAATAAAATATCGTTCAGTAATTATTTTTGTGTTGTTGAACACTCAATTTCATTACCATCAGCATCTTTACACTTTGTCTCTTTAGGAGCATCTCCACCTTTTCCTGAAACACTTCTGTTTCCATCAAAAAGCGTCTCACAATCCTCAGCTTTCACTTGAGAAATTGAAACAAAGCTTACTAGAATGGCCGTTAAAAGTACTAATTTCATTATTTCCTCCTGCTCTCTTTACTGTTTTTGCCTGGCCTACATATTTAGGTTAACACCTGCTGGCTTAACAATTGAGAGCAAATTTTGGAAAGCTTGAGTCACTTGAAGGGCCATTTTATGACCTGCCTTAGACTCGACTTTCTTAATCTCTCCATAATTATCGTATTTAACATCAATTTTACCAACTTTATCCATTTCAATTTCAACTGGTTTCCCCATGGCATTATAAGTAAAAGCAAGAGTTCTTCTCTTATTACTCTTCTTATCCTGATCTACCATTTTTGTAATACGACCTTTTCTATCATAAATAAGAAGAACAGCTTTTCCTTTACTATTGACTGCTTTCTTTAGGTTTCCTTTTCCATCATAGTCAAACTTAGTCCAACCATCATTGTTTTCAACTTTGGCTATTTTGTTCAATTGCTTATCGTAATCAATTTTAACAAAATCACCACGGGTTGAGTTCTTCTTCGTCAGAAGACCTTTGTCATTGTATTCAAAATTAGTTACATGCTTACCTCTTGAAATTTTTAGAGGAAGACCGCAACATTCTGAATAAATTGTTTCCGTATCAATATTATTAATTTTTGTTGCAATTCTATAAGTGTACTGAGATCCATCTGGACGAGTTCTGATTTCATACTCGTACTTGTTCGTTAACTCTTTTCCATCAAAACCTTTCTTCGTCACGTCTGTCCAATAGTGAAGATCTGGATTTTTTGGATCAGAACCATACTTATATTTTGTCACATCACCATTTCTGTCTTGGATTTTTGAAACAAAAAATGTTTTTGGTTCGTAATCAATCGTCATTTTCTCACGACCCTTAGCGTTTTTATTTTCTGAATAATCAATAACAACCATATTGTGATTTTTATCATATTCATACTTATAAACGTTTCCTGCTATATCCTGAGAATAAGTGAGATCTTTTTCTTTATACTTATACAACGTTTTCTTATCCCCTGCTGACCAAATATGCTTAACGCGCCCATCTGGATACCAGCTGAAGAAAAGTTGTTTTGCTTGAGAATCTTTAATCGCCTCAAGTTCTCCCGTTTTATTGTAAGTAAGACTAACAGAATACTTGTTTTTGTCTTCAGATTTGATGAGACGCCCTTTTTCATCAAAATATTCTTTGTTTCCATCGTTAAAGGATCTCATAAAACCAGATTTTAGTTTATGTAACTCTTGTAAACCTCTCTCATTTGAATACAAAACTGTTCCATCAGAAAGTTTTGATTTAACTCCAAAATTAAGAGCGTACTGATGTCTTAGTTCAGCATTTGATTTTAATCTATCAATAAGTCTTTTTGCTGCTTCATCAGTAATAGTTGTTTTCTTTCTCATTGCGCTTACAATTTTTTCAGCAGCAGAAGCAGGATCGATTTTTGCTTTAGGGGTAAAACGAGTTCTCCCCCCTGCACCATTCTCATGAACAACCACAGAACCATCCGCTGAAAGTTCTAGTCTCGTTTCATAGGGAGATCCCCAACCAAAACCAAACCATCCCATGTCAGTTGCTTTTGAGTTATAGGTTCTCGTAATTTCAAGTTTCTTCCCTCCCCCAGGAACAACAATATCAGTATAGGAAATATAAAAATTTCCATTCTTTAGGTTAACACCCGCAAAAGCTGAAGCTGTTACAAAGAAGATCATTAACTTGCTAAAATTTCTCATTTCTCTATCCTTATAAAGAAGTCACTCTCTTTATTTTCTCATACTATTATCGGTCATCATACCAAGTAACTTTAGTCATTCTTGTCTTATTTACGCCTTTATTTCTGTCACTTTTAAAATCATGTAACCCCCTAATAAGTTTAGACCGAGGGCCACAATCATCATGATAATCCCAGCTGGGTGAGTCCAAATCAAAACAAAATTGTCAGGATCTATTTGGCTATAAACTATTAACAAAATGAAAGGCATTGAAAAAATCGTTCCCCCTTGAAACTTACCTTGAGCAACAAAAGCTTCGATTTTTTGCTTAAGCCTAATTCTCTCACGGATAATATCAGTGATGGTATCAAAAACCTCAGAAAGATTACCACCGGTTTCCCTTAGAATATTTACACTTGTCACAAACATCTCATTATCTTCTGTCGGAACTCTTCTCACAAGATCTTCAAAGCACTCCTCCAATGGAACTCCAATTTTATTTTGCTGTAAAACAAGATTAAACTCTTCTGAAATAGGAGCTGGGAGTTCATCAATAACCATTCCTAACGATTGAGGAAGGGATAGTCCTGCCCTTAATCCGTTAGATAACAAATTAAGTCCATCTACCATCTGCTGTTCATATTGTTTTTGTCTTCTTTTTTCTAAAAAATCCATAAAGGGTCGAGGAAGCTTCCAACCTACAAAACCAAAAACAACACCTAAAAAGAAACCAAAACCAAAATAACCAAATAAAGAAAAAGAACTAATAAAAATCACAGGAGGACCAAAGATTAAGAGCAGAAGAATGTAAGTAATCTTCCTTTCTTCAATTTCGTAATGAATAAGCTCACACTTATTCATGACATAATCTCTTGTCCCATAGGTTTGCTCTTCAAACCATTTGAATAATTTTTCACTATTTTTATATGCATAAAAGAAAAAAAGTAGAGCAACTGAAGCTGCTGTGCCCATCTTTCCTAAAATATGAATAAAAAAAGCATCCATCCTCTTTTCCTAAGTATTTGAAAAAAGTCCACGAGGAACTTTGTAACCTTTCTTTTCAAGAGTCTCTATAAATTTAGGAATGAACCCCGAAGCCTGAAATTTGCCTTCAATCTTTCCTTGCTTACTCATTCCTTCTTGCTTGTAAGTAAAAATATCTTGAAGGGTGATCACTTCTCCCTGCATTCCACCAATTTCTGTTATATTTAAAATTTTTCTCGAACCATCTTCTAGACGAGATTGTTGAATAACCATATGAACTGCTGAGGCTATCATCTCCTTAATCGCTTTGGGTGATAAACCAGCACCTGCATACTGAACAAGAGTTTCTAACCTGCTCATCGCATCTCTTGGACTATTTGAGTGAACTGTTGTCATGGAACCATCGTGCCCAGTGTTCATCGCTTGAAGCATGTCAAGAGTCTCACCACCACGACACTCTCCAACCACAATTCTATCAGGTCTCATCCTCAAAGTTTGCTTCACAAGAGTTCTAATATCAATTTCACCATCACCTTCTAATGAAGGAGGTCTTGTTTCAAGTCTCACCACATGAACTTGAGGAAAATCAAGTTCTGCTGAATCCTCTACGGTAATAATTCTTTCATTTGCAGGAATAAACCCACCTAACATATTAATTAAAGTTGTTTTCCCTGAACCAGTTCCACCAGAAACAACAATATTTCGGTGGGCTTCAACAGAAATTCTTAAAAAATCGGCCATGGCTTCAGTCATTGAACCAAATTTGACGAGATCTTTATAAGTGAGTCTGTTTTCTGGAAATTTTCTTATTGTAATTGTACATCCATCAAGAGAACAAGGGGGGATAATCGCATGAACTCTTGAACCGTCAGGAAGTCTTGCATCCACATATGGAGTTTTTTCATCAATCCTTCGACCAATAGGAGCAACAATTCTTTCAATCACGTTAAGGGCTTGCCTATCACTCGTAAAAACAACATCACTCATTTTTACTTTTCCACTTTGTTCATAGAAAATTCTATCTGGGCCAACGACCATAATTTCAGAAATTGATTTATCGGCCAACATATCCTCGAGTGGTCCTAGTCCAAGAGCTTCATCAAGTATCTCTTTCACCACTTTGTTCATATCTTCTCTAGTATTAAGAATTCCCTTGGTATCTTCTTTACCTAAAAGCTCAACAACAAGTTTTTTTGTTTGCTCTCGTAAAATGATTTTTGCCTTTGGATCACTATCATCCGTTTTTTTAAGATCCATCTCTTCCACTAGTGAACGGTGAATTCTCACTTTTAATGCATTCCAAGCATTAGAAGCTTTCTCTTGAGTTTTAGAATCACCCTTCTCTTTTTTCTGCCCGACACTCTCTGGTTTTGCAATTTTCTCTAACGCTTTTAAAACATTTTTTTGATTAAGTTTCCTAACAGTTTCAATAACTGATTTTGCGTAAGAAGAATTCTTGGCCACGGCCATGACTGGAGTACTTCTTGATAAAGCTCCCGCACATGTTTGTTCATCTTTGGCCAAAATTGAAAAAACAGGTTTTCCGATTTGGCGACCTATCACTTCTGGGCTTACAGGATGTCCTTTCACATAGCTATTCATTACAACTTGAAGCATTTCTTTTGGAAAAAGCATTGTGATCAGTTCCGAATAAAGTCTCTTTGTTTGGTTCGCTGCCAATAAGTCTGGAGTTACCACTATAAAAATAAGGGTAGAAAACTCCAAGGCCTTAAGAGTTAGATCATTTAACTCACTTCCAACATCAATAACAGTTACAGGAAAAAGATTTTGCATGGCCTTTAGTGGTTTTCCTAGACCATCAACATTTATTTGAGAGGCAGCTGTCTGATCGTTTGGCATTCCTATATAAGAAACTCCCATTTTATGAGTTGTAATAAATTGCATGATTGTTCTCGGATCGATCGCTCCATTAAACTCAGATAAATCTTTTATTGTCTTTTTGGAGCGCATACCAGTTATAAGGTTTTGATCCCCACTGGCCTTTTGATCAAAATCAAGAAGAAGAGTTTTGGCCCTATTCTCCTGAGCAAAGGCAAAAGCAAGATTGGCGGCAAACTGAGATTTTCCGACTCCCCCTTTTCCACCAATTACACTAATAATATGTCCGGCCATTTTCTACTACCTACTTCTTTTTCTAAATTTTCTTCTAATTTCTTCACTACCCTCTGAAGCTGAAGCAATAATTTCTGGCGTCATGAAAATAGCAAACTGATTCTTTTGATTGGTATAAGATTTAGATTTTGTTAAATCAAATAAAGGTGTTGCTCCTGAATCTGTTTGAGCTCCACCTCCACCAAAGGGAGGGTTTTTATCATAAGCCGTTCTTGACTCACCTTGAACAACACCACCTATAACCGCGGATTCTTTTGATTTTACAACTAATACCGTTTTGACTTCATTTTTAGATTCGATAGGAGATGCTTCAGTACCAGAGTTAAGAGTAATGGAAATATTTGGCCCTAACTCTACTTTTTCTTGATCAAGAATTTTTGCGTTCACATCTAAGCTAAAACCAATCTCTGCCTTAACAACTCTTTGTGTCTCACCACTTCCCACAGGGAAGTTGATAACTGATGTTTTCTTCAAAGAAGCAGCATTCCCTCCATCTTGAACAATAATCATACCCGATTGAATAATCCTCGCGTATCCAGCATTTTTAGCAGATTCTAGCTTTGGAAAAAGATTAGAAATTGTTGCACTCAAGGTATTGCTTGAATTTGTATTCACTGTCCCATCGCTATCTCTGTTAATTGAAATAGAACTATTATCCTGGCCGATTAGCGGTTGCCACTGGAAGGCAAACTGTCGCAGATAATCTTTTGAAAGCTCAACAAATTGAGTCGTCACTTTTACCATTTTTTTCGCTGGTGGTGGTTGAGTTTTCTCATTTACAGATAAAAAGTTAATAATTGGGGCCCTATTTTGAATAGAACCACCTACTTCTCCTGCTCTCTCTCTTAAAGAGGTTATTCTCCCAGGGATATAGGCTTCTGCGATATCCATTGCAAATTTTTTCTGTTCATTACTGCCAACAACACCTTCAAGCCAAAAAGTCCCATTAACAACCCTAACGTTCACATCCTTAAGCCCATTTCTTCCTAATTCATCTTTAACTTTTCTTGCTATCACTCTTTGAGATTGTGGAGAGAGTTGAACGAGATTTATGACATCAGGGTACTTACTTAGGATGATAGAAACTAAACCAATATCATCAGGAACCACAATAAAACCTTCAACAACAACTTTTCCACCTTTAATGGCAATTTCTAACCCTTCTACTTTACCTAGAAATTCTTTTAATTCTTTCACGACTTTTGAATTGGCCGAAGATTTTACTTTCACGATATAGCGTTTTTTTATGTCACCTACTGTATTTCTAATGGTGACAGAAGTTTTTCCTTCTTTCATTCCCTTTAAGATAACTTCTCTTCTTTGAGGAATAAGAGTTAGGTCTAATACAGAGTTATTTCCCACCAAAACTTTGGTAGAGAAAGCAAAATCCAGTTTTACTGGTTTATCAATCCCAAGCTCTACTTCAAGCTCCTCCTCAGGAACTTTAGGAGTTTGAGCAAATAGGGCAAAACTTATGAATAATAGAAAAAGTTTCATCGGCCTCCTCTTTGATTTTGACTTGCCCTAGCTTGTTGTTCAGCAAAAAAAGCCTTCGCTTCTCCCGCATCTTCACCTAGAACGTCAAACATCCTTGTGCCACCAATTCTCTCTATTTTCTTGTCATCATTATTTCTTAAAGAAAGCCTTAAAGAACTTCCAATTGATTCTAAAAAAGCAATTTTTTGAACTTCAAAAGGAGTTAACTCTAAAGTAACTGTATTGTATGTGGTGTAAGTACTTAAATTTTTCTTAGCAAACTCATCTGCTTGCTTGAGACCAATTAAGGGAATGGCATTTGTCACTTTAAGTCCCGTTGAGAGAACAAGGACATCTTGTAAAACTGTTTTCACCTTCAGGCGATCTTTACGTCCACCAGCATAGTCAATCATTGAAATAACATCAACCCTATCTCCTGGTTTTAATAATTTCCCAACTGAAGTCACATCATTAACTCTGATTGAAAGTGCTCTTTTCCCCACGGCAATTTGACTCGCGAGTCCTGTTCTTCCTCCAGGATGAACAACTCTAGTCTTTGTTATCTGCTCTCCCTTTAAAACAGGAACGGCTGCGTATGTATTATAAACTTCTTCAACTTTTTTAAGCGCCCCAGGTTGAACAAATTTTTTAGGAACATTAATTGTCTGAACTTTTCTATCATCAAGGAGTTCAAGCTCTTTAATATCTTCACTGGCCACAACAACAGCAACTGGTTCACCGTATTCTTCAACAAACTGTGCTTCTTTACCATCGAGGTAAGACCAAACCATAAACATGGCAACACCAGCAATGATTAAACTAAGCGTAAATGCACGGCTATTCATAATAAATTCCTTTATTTAGGATACAGTTGTTCACTTTTATTTTATCATTGAGCAGAAAGAAACAACGCAGTGGCAAAAACTACCTAGTTGATCAAACAGCCTTGAACATTAGAAGAATCCGACCTAACAGAGATAACTCCCCCCACATTTTGATAGGTGGCCCCACAGATTCCAAATACTGTATAAACCCTAATGTTTTGAGTTCTAGGCTCCTCATAGGGTTCTTCACAACCAGGATCTGTAAGTGCCTTAGGGGCATTAGTACTTGAAGCAATTTGTCTAGAATTTGTTGGAATACTCGCCAGAGGAGTTCTATAGCAAGCGGACTCTGGGTTATCTCCTTCTTCGCTCTCACCGAAAGTATTTATTTTGTAACCCAATACAGACATTCCAAATAGCTGCCAATCAGCAGGGTATCCATTGGCCCTATTCCATTCAGGTTTAGGAACGTAGGAGTTGTTTTTTATTCTTGCAAAATAGTATCCTCGAGAAACTTTTTGTTGATTAATAGAACCATTAATAGAATTTCCAATTGATAAAATAATGAAATAAAGAATCATGAGTGCAGGAAGATAAAAAATAAACTCAATAAGAGCCTGACCTTTATTATTATTCATCTAACATCCATTATCATATAAAGTTGAATGCTTTAAAACCTCAGAATTGGCCCCACACTCTCCACCACTCACAGCTTGACACAATTGTTGACGGCATTCATATCTGGTTGGCTCTTTTCCTAAGAACGACTCTGTTAATAAATCAATTTTAACATCACCACCAAAAAATTTATAAGTAGAAAAAGGTCTTTGAAATCTAAAGTACGCACCAGTGAATTCATAAAAAACTCCCTGATCAGGTCTATTAAATTGTACCTCTCCAGCAGACTCTCCAATAAACACTGGAAGTTGATAACGATTAAAAACCCTTCTTCCCATTACTTGGGCATCATTCATAATGCTCCCATAATTATTCATGCTACCATTATCGTGGGCCATAAAGGCACGACTGGCCATAAAGGTCGCGTAATGGCCAAGATAGCCGATTGTAAAATTGAAAGCTTGGTTAACAAAAAGAAAAAACATCGCAAAAACAAATCCCATGCTTAAAATAAACTCAATGCTTGATTGGCCTTTTTGATTCATTTTTCCTCTCTAGTTCGAATACTTCTCAATTGGACCAAAGAAGCGTGTGCTTTGACCATCATGATAACTAGGGTTTGTATTCGCACTATAATTAATTTGATTTTGTCCTTGTCCAAGCTGATCCCGTCCAGGAAGTGCATGCCTGTACATAAACTCCATGTCACCTTTCATCGCTTGAATGAAAGTTCCATCTTCACTCATAAAATCTTGAATGACTTTGCTTTGAAAAATCGTTAAAACAATAAAACTTACCATGGCAAATAGTAGGATATACTCAACTGCAGATTGGCCTTTTTGATTTTTACAAACCAAAATATCCTCCTTCAATTCCTATCCATATCCATGTTATAAGAATAACAGGAGCAAAAGCAAACTTTGTTCCAAAGCAATTCTTTAAACCGACAAGATCTCTCGTTAAAAGACTCAAGTAAATCTTTTTCATATTTTTTAAAATATTAAAAATGAGAAAAATACAAGCACAGATACCTGTGAAGATCAGTAGTTTCACATAAATATCAAAATGCATATTCTCTGGTGTCACTAAAAAAAAAGAAAAAAGAAACTTAGTATCCCCTGCACCCATTATTCTCATTAAAAATAGAACAAACCCCACGAATAAGAATGAAAGAGAATAGCTAAATGTTTTCAATTCCAAAGGGTAAAAATCTTGATAGATGAAGAGAAATAAGAGAAAAAAACAAAGGTTCACTATCGCCCAAATATTTTTTATTCTCTTCGTTGTCATATCTAAATAGGATACAACAAAAAGCTCTATTAAAAGTGTATAAAAGATCCAAAGTGGAATCATGGGCGATACCCATTTTTATAAGCCTCAAAAAAACAATTTCTTGAACAAACTCCTACATTTAAGTTTTGAGAGAGAATATGATTCAAATTCCCAATACTTCCATTAATGTAATTAAAAATATAGCCAAGGGTTGTGCTACCAATGGTAGCAACAAAAACAAGAATAATAATGTACTCAAGTAAAGCTTGACCTGAGTTATTATTGGCAATCATTCTTCTATTATAAGAACTTTGGCCATAAGAAAGAATTAAGAATTAATTTCTTTTAAATTATTGCTGGGAAGTTAAGTAAAGGACTCAAGTTTTAACTAAATATTACCATTGGTAATATCACTAAGCGCCTGGCTTTTGAAAACCTTATCAACTAAACCTAGAAGCTCTTCTTTAAGCCTTCCACCAACTTTGAAAATTAAGATTGCAACAATTACGAGTAAAAGAATATATTCGGTGGAAGTTTGTCCACTTTCATCTTCTAAAAACTCTAAAATCTTCGCATTCATAGGTTTCTCTCCTGTTTTCAAGCTTATCGTTCACCAAAGCTGAAAACTTAAGCCTTTTTATGTACTTTTTCAGCCCAACCTAAAATAAAGGCACTCTAAGTACTTGAGTCTTTTATTATACTACACATTGCGCGCAGCGCAAAGAAAAAATAACAGTCTTGACCTCTTTATAACCAATTGATTTTAAAGGAATAAACTATAGTTTAAGGAGATCTTTCTTACTCTTGCTAAACAGCTCGTGTATACTGATGGAAGGTTTAGTTGAGGGGTTACGACTGGTTTCGCCCTACAACTTTTTTTAAGGGAGCCATCCCTGATCGTAGTGTGCAAGCCCAACTACTTGCAAATGCCGGTAGATAAATGGGAAGCCTAAAGCGGTTACATTGCGCCCACCTGATTTTCAGGGGCGCGAAACTCTCAAAAACCCCTCACTAGGCCTACTCTAAAAAAATCGTTAAAATATTGACATGTTCCAATAATAACTGAATCATTAAATTATGGATGATTCTACTCAATATACGAAACTCACTACTTCCTGGATCGAATCTCTGGCCATTGAAGAAATTAATATGGAAGAGTCTGGTGTTATTAATTTTAATGAACACTTATCTCCTGAAAAAATCCTAGAAGAATCATCAATCGAGTTCATGAACTCTCTTAGAGACTATTTTGAGATATTCATTACTAAATTCAATGAACTTAGAGCAAGTAAAGATAATAGAAGTTCAATCAAAATTTTTAAAATATCTAATACAGTTAATGATTTTATGCTTTTTAGAAATTCTTTAAAGCTCGTTGTTGCTCGAAGATCGAGTGATGTCATCACAATTGGATTTCTCTCTAATGCTGGAGGGTTATTCTCTGCTAGGCTTAATAATGAAATTAAAGCAGTTAACTCTGTTCACGAAATTCAAGCCAATGTTGGTCCTTTTGGAGAAGTAAGCTGGAGATTCAAAGGGGAAAAAGTTAAACAAGAAGCCTTGGCCAAGCATTACTTAACTGAGTTTATTAAACACTCTGCTAGATAAAACTCACACCACTTGTTTTAAGCATTTTTTTCTTTCTACCTGATATCCCTAATCTTTGTTTCGTAAAATTTAGAGACTCTTCAATAGTTGGAAGACGTAGATTAAGAGCACCCTCTAAATTTAAAGTATTCATTTTAAAACGAAAGGAATCACTCTCTTTGTTAGCGTCAAATAAGTTAATCTCTAAAGGAAATTCCCAATCCCCTTTTGAAGCAATTCCAGAGCTCTGTTCAAAAACATCTGCATACTTTTTCGCGAAATCATAATAGGTACAAATATCTTTTGAGCTAATTTGAAAAAGTCTATTTTTAACACCTAATTTAAAGGCTGTATCTATGGCCATACCAAGATAATGAATATCAAGAAAGCCGAGATAGATTTTTGAATCGCATTCTAAAGTCTCGTTCTTCGCAGCTTTTCTCTCTAAGAGTTCAAAAAAATTCAACTGATTCGTATTATAATTTCTTCCATACAAAGCACAGGTTCTAAAAATTAAATAATTCAAACAAGATTTTTGAACAAAGAACTCACTACTGGCTTGAGTTTTTCCGTATATGGTTGAGGGTTGAGGAGTATCATTTTCTCTATACTCTTCTTCATCACCTGTAAAAATATAACAGGAAGAGATATAGCAAAATTTTGACCCATATCTTTCTGAAAAACCACTTACGTTAAAAGCACCTGCTGTATTAAGAGCATCGGCAAGCTTGGGCTGTTCACGACAGTTCATAAGAGAAGATAATCCAACTGCATAAATAGTGAGTTCAGGTCTAAAAGTATAGAGTATCGTTTGAATTTGATTTTTTGATAGGATATCACATGGAAGAGTCAGTACTCCATCGATAGTAACTTTATTTTCATAATAAGTTCCAATCACTCTGTAATTTTTAGACTTAAAGTACTCCGCTAAGTTCGAACCAACAAACGAAGAAACTCCAAAAATCATGACTGTTTTTCTATCCATGGAAAGATTATAACATATTGGAATTGCATTTAACCTAGGAATAATTCTCTTTTAAAGTGTCTAGTCATTAAACATCTCTATGTATCTTTTATCTCTTACTCTTATAAACTCTCTAACATATGATAATTTAATAAATAAATGACCAAAGTAGTATTATTTTTATTTCTTATTTTGATTCAAGCTAATCTCTTAGCTGATGTTTCAATTAATATGTTTTCAGGTTTTAATCTAAAAGGTTTTGGAGATATTGCTACAAATTATCTTATGGCAAGGGAGATAAAATTAAAACACCCTGACTGGGATATTCGTTTTTTAGTTCTTAAAGAGTCAAAAAAACAGTTACAAATACTCATTCCAAGCTTTGATGAAAATAGTCCTATACAGATTATTGATGGAATAACTTATTACAATCAAGGTTTGACTTATTTACCAAATTCCGATTTTTTCTTTGGGTTCTCGTTTAGTAGTGTTCCTCAAAAAAACTCATATGCACTTCCATCTCAGTTTATGAGCCAATTGCCACAAGTCAAACCTCCTGATCCAGGTTTGATTTATACTCAATCTAAAAGTAAGTATTATTTCTTTTTTGATGAATATAACGGGAAAGCTATCGATATCGCTGATATCTTCAATTTAAATAAAAACTCTCAAACATTTTTTTTTGAAACAGGATTAAATTCTAATGGTTTTTATTTTGAAGATTCACCAGAAATTATTACTCGCGATGAAATTGAAAGATATTTTAGAGATAAAAAAGCCTTTGATTTAAAAGACTCTTCGATTGGATTTGCCTATTTTGACAGAGAGAGCTCATTTGAAACGTACTTAGATTTTGTTAACGAATACGCTAGATACTATCCTCAAAAAAGAATATCTATTGTTTCAAAAATATTAAAGAAAACCTATTCTCTTGAATCTAATGTTTCAATTGTACAAGTTCAATCACTTCCTTTTTCCTATAGTCAATCTTTAATTTATCACTCCCAAATTCCAGTTCTTGTGACGGGTGATATTTCTCTTACTACTGCTATTAACTCATTAAAGATCTTTTTTTATGAAACTCAAAATTGGAAACGAGAAAGCATCGACGCTTTAAAGAAACATCTAAATAACTTATCCATTTCAGAAGAGAACTTAGTAACAATAAAAAAAATGCTCTCAATTGATGCAAATGATAAAACTTTTTATCCAAAAGGGTTTCATTCTAATATTATTTCTCTTCTTGAAAACAATTTAGATATTAAGAATTATGAAAACTTTCTTCTTTCATTAAAAAAGAAAAAGAATCTTACATCTCGAATCGATATCCTTGTAAGCTTTTTAAATAAAAACCCTCGTTTAAAAACTAAACAATTAAAAGAAGAGCTAAGAAATCGTGGTTTTATTATTAAAAAAAGTTTGCTGGAAAGATGTAAAAGTCTTTTCAGTAAACAAAAATAGAAAAACCCTCGCTCAATTCCGAGCGAGGGGTTACGTGGGTTTTTACTTATCCAATCAGCTTTAAAGCTGCGTTCGGGAAAGCGTTTGTTTGCGATAGTACTGAAACACCTGCTTGATTAAGAATACTATTCTTAGTCATATCTGCTGTCTCAGCCGCTACATCCACATCCCTAATTCGAGAGTTGGCCGCACTAAAGTTCTCATCATTAATCCCTTGGGTATTAATGACTGAAGCAAGTCGGTTTTGCAGTGCTCCAAGTTTTGCTCTTGCACCGTTAACTCTGACAAGTGCATCGTCGAGCGTTTGTAGAGAGAGTTGCGCACCTTCTTTTGTAGCAATTCCCTCAGCAGCGACACCCAATGCCTGCAAAGTTGTATCAATGGAGCTGGAATCAAACTTAATTCTGTCTTGAAAAACATCGTTATGTACTCCAACTTGAAGTTCAACGAGTCCTCCTGTTCCATTAAGTAGTTTCCTACCATTAAATTCAGTGACCTGTGCAATCCTTTGAAGCTCTTCTTTGAGTTGTTGAAACTCAATATCCGAAAAACTTCTTTCCGTCGACCCGACTGTGTCTGAAGCCGATTGTACTGCCAGCTCTCTAAGCCTAATAATGATGTTGGATACTTCTGCAAGTCCGCCTTCAGCTGTTTGAACAAGCGAGATACCATCTTCGGCATTTCTTTTTGCTTGCCTAATTCCTCGGATTTGCGCCCGAAGATTTTCACTAATTGCGAGTCCTGCAGCATCATCACTGGCCTTTGTTATCCTTGAACCTGAAGATAGTTTTCTAAAGTTATCTTTCAAGTTCTGGTTAGTAATTCCTAAATTTCTTTGTGCCGCTAACGAAGCGACATTTGTATTTATTCTTATTCCCATTTTTAATCTCCATATCTACGCATATAAACCTCCTTGTTTTGCTAGCGAGCCTTCTGCTCACCTCATTTTTATTAATACCTATTACACATACCCATGACTTTCAAAACCCACGCCATTGGTATCATCAACTATTTCTAGTCAATTTTTGCAGGATACTTTTTTTAACGTCTTCGGTGTAACAACTTAGCTGCCATTATTAGAAGCAGCTTCAGTGCTTTATTCAGCCTTATCAGCCTGAACTTGAAGCTGCCTGAATGAGTCCAATTGCACTCTTTGTCGTTACGTTCGCTTGAGCTAATACCGAAGTACCTGCATTCATCAGAATGTTATATTTCGTTAAGTCACTCGTTGCTTCAGCTACGTCAGTATCCCTAACACGAGAATTAGCAGAAGAGAGGTTCTCTACACCAATTGCAATGTTGTTGATTGTTGACTGTAGTCTGTTTTGCATAGCCCCAAAATCAGCTCTAATAGCAGAAACTGAAACAATTGATTGGTCAATCGCTGCTAGAGAGTTTTGTGCAGAAATTTTGTCTGCAACAGAAGCAAGGTTAAGACCTAAGGCCGCAACGTTTACGTCTGCACTTGAGGCATCAAAAGTGAGCCTATCATTAATAGGATCATTTCTTGTTCCGATTTGAATATCAAACACAGCTCCTGTACCGTTTAGTAGTGGAACTTTGTTAAATTCAGTTGCGTTTGCAATACGATCAATCTCTTGAGTTAATTGCTCGAATTCAACGTTTAGAAATTTACGCTCTGTTGGTCCAATAGTGTCTGAAGCTGCTTGCACTGCAAGCTCTCTTAATCTAATAAGAATGTTACCTACTTCAGCTAGACCACCTTCAGCAATCTGAACTAATGAAATACCGTCTCCAGCATTCCTTTGCGCTTGTTTCATCCCTCGAATCTGTGCTCTTAGGTTCTCTGAGATAGCAAGACCTGCGGCATCGTCACCGGCCCTGTTGATTCGACTACCTGAAGATAACTTCTCCAAGGTTTTGTCGAGATGCAATCTCGTTGAACTCAAATTTCTTTGAGCGTTGATTGAGGAGACATTGGTGTTAATCCGTAATCCCATACAATCCTCCTTGATAGTGGGGGTCAAAACATCCTTGTTTGACCGAGTAAGCAGTTGCACTTACCTAATGAAAGATTCGGAATAAAAATTGATTTATTTAAAGAAAAAGAAATTATTTTTTTCAAGGAAAATTTTGCCGTTTCTTCAAAGTTTGCCTCTATTTTCGAAGAGAGGAAAAAGATTTGATATAATAGAGAAGCTATGAGTGAAACATATATTTTTTCAACATTGGCCAGAAGACCTGATTTAAAAGAGAAAACACTCTCTTTAATAGAGGAATCGTTTCAATATAATTCTGATAATAAATTTAGCATCGATTTTGCCCCTCTTATTTCAGAAAAGAATCATAATCAATGCCATATTGTTTTTATCAAGGAAACTCAGGAAGTTATCGCTCATATTGGTTTTTTAAAAAAAGAGTTACTTATTCAACAGAGTTCTTATTCAGTAGGACTCATTGGTGGAATTTGTGTCTCTCAAAACTTTCAAGGGAAAGGGATTTTTAAAGAACTTTTCCAAAAAGTGCTTAACTTCTATCAAGACAGAGTCGCTATCTTCATGCTCTGGAGTAATAATATTGAACTTTATCATAAATTTGATTTTTTCCTTTGTATTGAACAAAACGAAATCGAACGCTCTTCTATTTCTTCATCAAATCAATTTGAACAGACAAAATATCACTTATTAAGTGAACCTGAAAAAAAACAAATTCACTCTTTATATAGGAAACATATCCTCTCTCAATGTGCCTCTTTTCAAAGAACAATTGAAGATTGGAGTGAAATCGAGCGAATCACCTCTACTGACCTTTATATAAAAAAAGAACATGACCAAATCGTCGGTTACTTTTTTATGAATAAAGGACAAGATCTCCAAGGAATTATTCATGAAATTGCTCTGGAGGAAGGGCATGATGAAATAGAAGGTTTTGGAACACTTTGGTTGAGTGCTGCTCATAAAACTCAAAAAACAGCTCTTTCTCAATATGCTTCACTTGTTCGAATTGGAAATGTCGATTTTTTCAGAAAACTTGTTTATGATTACAGTAATTCTGAAATTCTTGTGACAAGTATTGATAATGCTGAGATTATCTTTGTCTTTCAAAAACAAGTTTACCGTTTTTCTATTGAAAGGTTTTTAACAGGACTGTGGGGGCCTCATCAATTTGAGGAATTTCAGTTTCAAACAAAACCCCTCTACATACCAGGAATAGATTCTATTTAAAATTAATATAAGCTTTATAATCATTAAATTGAGCACCACCTGAAACATCAGAATAAACTCCATATTCATGACGAGTTCCAACAACTCTGGTTTCTTTACTCAATTTTGCTCCTAAAGATTGAGCAATCTCTTGCAAATATTTTCTTTGCAGTTCCCTCATCGCTCCAAGCCCGTTATAGAAGTTAGTGTAACCAGGTTCGACAAAAAGGCTTGGGCTTTTTTGCCACCATTTTTTATGAGTTCCAATCTTTACCATTTTTCTAAGCCTTGCGGTTTGAAAAGGAAGAGTTTGATAGACATTTTCATCAATGCGAAAACTCACAATCTGCTTATTCCCATCAAAAACAATATTAGTGGCTTTTTTCCCTTCTCTAAACTGCTTTTTAATTTTCTCAAAGGTTTTTTTCTCGTAAAAACTCTCTGAGTTTATTTCATAACTAACCATTGCCTTAACATTCGCATCCATTACATAAGCCGGAAGAGTATCTATATGAGAGCCTGTTATATAACTTTGACAGCTTCCTGTTCCTTTGACAACTTCACCTATCATAAGCATGTGTTTTGGATCACTATTAAAAGTCGTTAAAATAACATAATCCTCTTTCTTGTTATGCATATGAATAATTTTATTTGCATTATCCTTAAATACTTTTAAATCGCTTGAAACAACGTCATAGTTCTCTCCCATGAGAACTCTTAACTCTTCAGAAAATTCCTTATGAAACCATTGATAAAAAGACAGAGCATTAATAAGAGTGGAGTTTTCTTTATAAAAATCTAGTTTTGATGTTTGGGACAAGATTTTATTATTTATCTGAATAAGAGATTCTTCAGATAGATTTTCTTGTTTTAACTCACCTTTGATTTTTGCTAATTTTTCTTTTGGGTGTGTGCCTTTGTCTAACAAAGGCAGAATATCTAATTCAAACCCCTCTCTTTCACTTTCAATTTTTCCGTGCTCAAAAATTATTGCTTGCGCCATTTCTTTCAAGTTCTGCCATGATTTTTTCTGAACCTCTTCGACTCCTTCATCTTGGACATAATCAATTGAAGCAAAGTCTTCAATCCAAGGCTTCGGATTTTTCTTTATAATGGCCAACTGCTCTGCTGCCTTCTCATCTTTACCGCTCACACTTGATTGCCCATAGTATTTATATTCTTTAAATTTACCTTCTAAGGAGGCTTTAAAAATTTCTCCAATGGAGCGAATTTTTAACTCTTTTTCTTTAAAGCGAGTCATCAAAATAAAAATAGGCTCAAGTCCTCCCCATTTTTTCTCTAATTCAAAAAACTCCTCTCTTGATATTTGAATATTTTCTTCCAAGAGAGTGTCTTGAATTTTATTAAAAACATAATCCTTGGCAAGCTTTGAAGTTTTTTGAAAATCATCTATATTTTTCAGATTTTTTAAATTTAATTTTTTCTGAATTTCATTTTCTTTATGGGCCTCTATTTGAAGAAATTTTGTGAGCGCTTCATTGAAATCTCCTAGATTCTGTTTGTTAAATAACTCAGGAATTAATTCAAAGTTTTTAAAGAACTTTTGTTCGAATTTATAATCAATTAAGGCCAAGTGATAGAATTGCTTTAATGTATCTCCTTTTTGAGGCATTCCTTCACTTAATTCAATTGGCAAATTTAAAATATACATCAGTGCTTCATTCAAAGATTCTAGTTTTTTTACTTTTTGAGTAGTTTTTTTACTTGAAAAAAGAGCGCTAAAGAACTCTATCATCAGATTAGAATTAGTTAAGTTTTGTGCCATTTCATCAACAAGCTTGGGAGAAAAAAGAGGCTCATCAAGAAAAGTAATGACTTCTTTTAAAATACTGGCCAATCCCTTTACTCCATTTTCATCAAAGACTCTTCTCTCTTTTAACTCCCATATGGATATTTTTGTTAGCCCAAGCTCTTTCAAATCCCCTTGATAAATATCTGTGAAATGAAGAGCTGCAAGTGGGGCCGTTCTTCTTCTAAGGGCTATTTTTAGAGCTTCTCTTGCATGCTTGTTATTGATTTCTTTATTTTTTTCAAAACCACCTAAATGTTGATAATGATTCCAATTTTTTAAAAGAAAATTATGTGTACTTTCACTACTTTCAACTTTTCCTATGACAATGAAAGGATTTAAGTGGTTCGTGAGAGCATTAAATAATAACTCTTCACTGAGTTCGTTATTCACGGGTTGAATATTTTCAAAATGCTTACCACAATTTTCTAGAAGATCGATTTCTATTTGTAGTTGTTTTAGATACTCTGCTCTAAATTCTTCGAAGGTTATTTTATCTGAATAGCTTCCTAAACCGACAAAGTCACCAAAGACCATGGAAGTAAGAAAAATAAGCAGGAAAATAAGAAGTCTCATGAGGGATTGTATCTCAATAAATGACACAATTGGTCAATCTTTTTGAAAACATTTCTCTCTTTATAACCATTTGAATTTAAAGGCTATTTCATCAAGCTGCGGAAGCCTTTTAGAAGTAGAAGAAGACCTGAAGTCCAGAAGCCCCAGCTGAGTAGCGAAATCGAATAAAAACTCTCAAAACGCTGGTTTTCTAAGGTCATGACTCCGCAAAGAAAAAAGAGTCCACTTAAGAGCATATACCCGATAAAAATAAAGCTTCTCGAAAGCTCACTAATTTGAGCGTTTTCTAGCTTAACATTCATATTAAGAGCATAATTATTTTTAGAGAATTCTTTTAAAAACCACCTGGTATGACGAGGAAGAATTCGCATTGAGTTAATAAAATCTCGACCAAGCCATATAGCTTCATCTCTTGCTTCATTCAAACTAAAAACATCTGTTACGATTTGGCCAATCTCTTTTTTTACCAAATTATAAATATTAAGATCAAGTCCAATGGATTTTCCAACCCCATCTAAAGTCATGAGAGCTCTAAAAATAATAAACCACTCTCTTGGTAAAAATATTTTATGACG
Organism: Bacteriovoracia bacterium; assembly: GCA_030431635.1. Classification (GTDB taxonomy): domain Bacteria; phylum Bdellovibrionota; class Bacteriovoracia; order Bacteriovoracales; family Bacteriovoracaceae; genus CALFYV01. The sequence continues at coordinate 166,460 of JAUIIL010000008.1, read as the reverse complement.
AGAGAGTGTTTTAAGAAGAATAGACACAAGTTCAGCGATGTTTGTTTCTTGAACAGAAAGACCAATAAAAGGCATAATGGCATCTCTTACATCTCTCACAAGAATTTCTTGATTGGGAATTTCTTCATATTCCGCCACATCTAAAAATTCATAGACGAGGTTTTCATAATTATTACTTGTTAGAGAATAGAGAATTGCAACGAGAGAACTTTTACTCTTACGACTCAAGCTTCCCATTAAGCCAAAATCAATAATCCCAATTTTATTGTCTTGTAAAAGAAAAAAGTTACCTCCATGAAGATCAGCATGAAAAAAGCCATCTTTAAGAAGAGTATGAATAAAAAGAGCGATACTTTTTTCTAAATTATCAATTAATTCGCTAGAAAGTTCAGCAAGAGAGTGAACTTCGTTGAAAGGCTTACCTTCAAGAAAATCAAGCACAATCACATCATCAGTAGAGAACTCTCGATGAACTTTAGGTAAAACAAAAATCCCATCTTTATCTAGTTGAGTTAAGTTTTTTGAGAGTTTTTCGCAATTAAGGGCTTCAATATTAAAATTAAGCTCCATTTGAATACTTTTTCTAAAATCTTTAAGGACACGAGAAGCGCCTATATATTTAAAATCAACACTCACTTTTTCAATTTGTGAAACGACAAATTCTAAAATATCAAAATCGTTTCGAATAAGAGAATCAATATTAGGTCTTCTTACTTTAACAACGACTTCTTGCTTGTTTTTTAAAACAGCTTTATAAACAATACCAATAGAAGCAACTCCTAAAGGTTCTTCTTCGAAAGATTCAAAGATCTCTTCAATTTTCTTACCTAAACTTTTCTCAATAGTTTCTTTGGACTGTTCAAAAGGGATCGATTTCGCTTTGTTTTGGAGAAGCTTCATCTGTCTTATAAAAGGAGGAGGGAATAGATCCTCTCTACTCGAGAGAAGTTGCCCCATTTTTATAAAACTTGGACCAAGTTCTTCAAAAGATTTTCTTAGCCGATAACCAATACTTCTCCACCAATCATCACCGCGATACTCCTGATCTCCTAGTGCTAAATCAATTCTTTTTCTTGGAAGAACAATTCCAGGTATTCTTTTATGGAGTCCTGTTTTAATAATAATTTCATCGAAACCGTTTCTTGCGAAAACGCTAAGTATTTCTTTTGAACGGGCCACATTTTTTATGGTCTTGGTAATACCAATACCAGTTCTCACTATATCCATATTCTTATTTTACGTGAAGCAACATAAAACAACCATTAATGTTAAAAATTTCCTACACTTAGAAAACTTAGTTATACTGGTGGCAATGAAGTTTTTAGTAGCTGTTCTTTTCATGACTTATCTAAGCTATGCGGCCAATGAGACCTGCAGTCGGGTTGCTGTAGTCAACTATCAAGAAGTTTTAGTTGATTTCTCCTCCTCTAAGCCAGGAGAAGGACTAAGGTATTATTTAGAAAAAGACAAAAAAGCTAAGGTTCTTTTAGATGAATACCAAGAAAAAAGTAAGCCCTCCTGGAGAAGTGCTGCGATAAGCACAACCGGAACTCTTATGATGCTTGGTGGAGCACTAAGCTCAGGTAATCGTGATACCTTTGGTGATAGAAATCTTCTTTTTTTTGGCGGCCTTTCTATTATAGTTCTCAATTACTTTTACTCTAAAGAAGATCAATCTCGAAATGAGCACTTACTACAACGCTCTGTGAATGAGTATAATAAAAGAAATAATCCTAAAATTTACTTTTCTCCTTTTGGAGATGGTGATAAATCAATTGGCGTAAGCTTGGGAATTACGGAGGAATTTTAATGTCTGTTATTTGTTTTAACTGTCAAAATGAAATTCATTTTTCTGACGGAGAAAATATTTCACGACAAGAATCTTGCCCTTCGTGCTATGCTAGTATTCACTCGTGTAAAATGTGCAAATTTTTTGATACAGCTTCATACAACGAGTGTAGAGAACCTATGGCCAACAGAGTGACAGATAAAGAAAAAGCTAACTTTTGTGATTATTTTAAAATTGGCGGTCTTCAAGACAAAGGACCTTCCAAAGCAGATCTTTTATCCGCTGCTGATTCACTTTTTAAAAAATAAGAGACTACATTATGAACGAATTTCCGATGACAACCCTTGGACGAAAACTTATTGAAAAAGAACTAGAAAGACTTATTAAAGTCGAAAGAGAAGAGATCAAAACGGCCTTAGCAGAAGCCAGGGCCCTGGGTGACTTGAAAGAAAATGCAGAATACCATGCAGCAAAAGAAAAACAATCTCATAATGAAGGTCGAATTTCTGAACTTCAAAATAAATTGGCCAAAGCACACGTTGTTGACCCTTCTAAACTTTCTGGAGGAAAAATCACCTTTGGTGCCACTGTTACTCTTTTTGATGTTGAAAAAGAACAATCTCAAACATTCCAAATCGTTGGAGAAGATGAATCTATGGCCAGCGACAGCAGTAAAAGGTCTTACAATAGCCCTATTTGTAAGGCCCTAATTGGTAAAGAAGAAGGTGATGAGGTTGTGATAAAAGTCCCTAAGGGAGAAGTCACTTTTGAAATCGAAAGAGTCGAATACGTCTGAGCTTAATTGGTCAAGTTCACTCACGGCCTTAAGTAAAAAGAATCAAACACCTCTTTATTTAGCTAAGTTAAATGATGCTCGAGTTTTTACTCTTTCCGACTTATTATGGATTTTCCCTTTAAGGGTTCAAAATGCTCCCAAGCTACAATCTTTTTCCTCTTATCAAATTGGGAGCCTTGTCCTAGGAGAAGGGAATGTTGTTTCTGTTCGTTCAAAAGTTCAGTTTGGAAGAAAGGGAAAAGGTCGCTCGCAACTTTTTCAAATTGATTGTTTAATTAAAGATAAAAAAAGTGAGAACTATTTACTTTTGAAATGGTTTAATGCTTACCCTTCACAAGTAAAATCTTTGAAATCAAAAAAAGACTTTTTTTTTCAAGGAGAACTAACCACTTATCAGGATCAAGTTCAAATTATTAATCCTCAGATTCTCAAAGCCCTCCCTTTAAATGAAGAGCTTATTATTGAGTACCCAACAATTAATGGAGTTAGTGGTAATCAAATAAAGAAAATCATTCAAAAAATTCCAATCTATTTGTGGGACAATATCCCTAGTTTCATACCAAAAGAGCTTATTTCTAGAAAAAACTTCATGAATCTTTCAACATGCTTCAAAGTGATTCATGGACTCAACGGAAGGAGAGATGAGCAGTTATATCAAGAAGTTATCTCTCAACTTGTTTATTTAGAATTTTTTAAAGAACAGCTCATGTTCAAAGCAAGGAAAGAGAGTGTTAAAGAAAAACAAGCCCAAAAATTTTCTATTTTTCATACCAATCTAGAAAAATTAAAAAAAAGCTTTCCTTATCAATTAACGGGTGAGCAAAACACTGTTTTAAATGATGTTATTGAAGACCTTGATTCAGGGCATCCCATGTCCCGTATGCTTCAAGGAGACGTAGGAAGTGGAAAAACAACAGTTGCTTTTCTAGCGGCCAACATTATAGTTCAAAATAAAAAGCAGGTGGCCATTATGTCTCCAACTGAAACTTTAGCAAAACAGCACTATCATAACTACACAAAATTTTTCCCAAAACAAAAAGAAACAACAACTCTATTGATAGGAAGCCAAACGCTCAAAGTGAAAAAAGAAAAATATGAAAAAATAAAACAAGGTGATACTCTAGTAATTATTGGAACTCATACGCTCTTTCAGAAAGCTCTTGAATACAAAGATCTATCTCTAATGATTATTGATGAGCAACATAAATTTGGGGTAAAGCAAAGAATTAGTTTGGCCAACAAAGGTCATCATGTTCATACCCTTCTTATGTCTGCAACGCCTATCCCAAGGACTCTCAGCCTTACACAATTTGGCGACCTAGATATTTCAATCATTAAAGAAATACCAAATGGTAGAAAAGGAGTAAAAACCAAAATTGTTCTTCCTCATTTGATGTCCAAGTATTTAAGTTTTTTAAAAACAAGACTTTCTCTACAAGAACAAATTTATATTGTTTGCCCAGCTATCGAAGAGTCTGAAAAACTTGATATTGCAAATGTTGAAGCCGTTAAAGAGCAATATCAGTCATACTTTCCTGAAGTTCAAATTGAAATACTACACGGAAAGAAAAGTTCAGAAGAAAAAGATGAGATACTTGAAAAATTTTTGAATAAAAAAACTCAAATTCTTGTCAGCACAAGTGTCATCGAAGTTGGAATCGACATTCATAATACAACCGTTATGAGTATTTATAATCCTGAACGATTTGGTCTTAGCTCTCTCCATCAACTTAGAGGACGTGTGGGTAGAGGACAGTTACCAGGTTTTTGCTTTCTTGTGACCGATAGTAAAATCTCCCCCGAGTCTCTGGAGAGGCTAAAAATTATAGAATCTACTCACGATGGTTTTAAAATTGCTGAAGCCGATTTAGAGTTTAGAGGTCAAGGAGATCTCTTTGGTAGCGAGCAATCAGGAGAAAAACAAAGGCATAAAATTGCTAATATTATAAAACATCAAGATATTCTTTATCATGTATGTTCTGATATTCAATATCTTAGAGATACTCAAAACCCCATATACAATCAACTGATAAAAAAAATGGCCCTTAGTGATGAAGTTTCTTCTACTATTTAAGGATATCCATTAAAATAAATTTATGATTGAACTTGAAGTTATTTCAGCTCCCAACAAAGCTGAGTTAGGAAAAATGATTTTTTATAAAAACAAACTTCACTTCGGACCTAGAAGAAGTGATTTTCCTCTCAATTTTACTAACTCATTCTATTTAGAATTTGAAGATGAAAAACTTATTATCAACAATAATAACTCTCTTTTCTTACATAATCATAAAAAAGCTCTAACTCCACGTGCGCTTCTAGTTGACGATACTTTTGAGATTAATCTTTTTCTTTTTAAGGTTCTTAGCTATAAGAAAAGTGAAGAAAATTTATATAAACAAGCCTTTGAGGAAAAACTGCAAAATATCCTATCACAAGAAAATGAAAGCTTTCATTTTCTTCAAATGAGTAAAAAAAAATTAGATGAGCTTAAAAAATGAAAGAATCTCATTTTAAAACGAATGATGGAGAAACATTATTTTTTAAAACAAATTTTGATATAAACCAACAAACATCTACACCTCCCCTCCTCTTTAACTATGGCCTCGTTTGTAGTGAACACCATTGGAAATACCAAATTGATTACTTTAAAGATAAATATCCTATTATTATCCATGACTATAGAGGACACTACAAATCCAGTGGTGCAGACAAAATAAAAAATCTTACTATAAATCAACTTGCCCATGATACTATCGAACTTTTGAATTACCTTCAGTTAAAGAAAGCTCACGTCATAGGACATAGTATGGGAGCAAATGTTTCTTTAGAAATGGCCATTATTGATCAAAATAGGCTTTGCAGTATGACATTAATCTCTGGTTCTATTTTTTCTACTAAAGATATTATGTTAAATTCTAACATTACAGATATTCTCATTCCTTACTTAGAAAAACTCTTTCATAGCAATCCTCATTTTTTCTCAGCAGTATGGAAAACAAATCAGTATAACCCCCTTATAAAAAACATTATTCACAAAAGTGGATTTAACTCTCAAGAGGTTTCAAAAGAATTTGTTCAAGTTTACTTAGAAAAATTAGGAGAACTTGGCCCTGAAATTTTTTTACAGCTTTTTAACAGCATGTCTAATCACACTATTTCAATGAGCTTTGATAAAATAGAAATCCCAACTCTCATTATTAGTGGAGATAACGACAAGGTTATACCCCATTACACTCAATTTTTTGCTCATAATAAAATTAAGAATTCAGAGTTCTATGTTTTAAGAAAAGGTAGTCATGTCCCACAAGTAGACTATCCTTTGTTTATCAACGAAAGATTAAAACTTTTTATTGCAAAAACTCAAGTAGAGGTCTAAAAAGACGGTTTCTCGCAGAAATAAGTTGTTTTTTCTTATACTCTAAATGCGAAGCTTCGCCCTCTGTATTTCTTTTGTGGCTTTTAATATCAGTTACTTGTACTTCGAATGGATAAAAAAATCTGATATCCTTCGCAATAGAAGAAGTATCTAAATCTATTATTTTTTTAGCTATTTCGTTTTCTTGTTGTTCTTTGGCCATTCTTTTAATTTGATTGAACTCTGTCATAAAAGGATTTTTATATTTAATAAGCTGACGGCAAGTAAAATGGAAAGAACTATAATCACTTAGAGTATGTTCATTATGATCTCTTTTTATATTGCCAAGTCTACAAGATGAAACAACATCATTTATCTCTTTAAGAAAATCTTCGAGAAGAAGATTGTCTTTTATTGTTTTTTTCTCTAATTCAAAATACTCACTTTTAAATTTTTCTAGATCAAGCAGAGAGTTTTGAGAACGCGAGGGTTTAATATTGTGGACACTAATAACATAATTTTTATAAAGAAATTTCATTACCCTTAACGTATCCACTACATTCTCTGTAACAAATCGAACTCCAATTCTATCAAAAAGCTCTTCTGCTACATTTTCAGTTTTGTGTAAAAGTTTGATAATAATACTATCTCTTGATTTTTTAGCTTTTGTCTGAAAATCAACTAAAGGAATTAATTCATCACCAGATTCATTTTTTAAGAAAAGATTATCATCCTGATCTCTATGAATAAATTTATAAAACCTATCAAAAATCTGAAATTGAATTGTTGAAAAATAGCGATAACGCAAATCCTTATCAGCATGAAGAATGGTATGCATGACTTTTAAAATAATTCCTGCCCAAATATTTTCAGCTTTTAGCTGATTAATATTTCCATTATTTGTGGCCATTAAAAAAAGATCTGAAATATCAGAGCATACAAGGATTTTTTTAGGAATTTCTAACTCTAGTCCTTCCTTTTCATTTCCTTCTTTAAGAAAATATCTTCTGATAAATTGAACTGCTTCTTGAAAATTACCAAATAACTCAGCGTTTTGAACCGGATCATTATAATCAAAACCATAGCCAGATAAAAAACTAACTACATCATCTTTTGTTTCTAGTTGCCCTAAATACGAGTTCGCATCTAGTGCAGACTTTCCACCCACCATGACATCAAATACTTCCCATAAAAAATGATAATTTTGTAAATAATCCGGTCTGTTCATGATACTCTTTAACAGTTGTTCATAGACTGTAAACGATTAAGCAATGGAAAACAAGAAACGGGTCGTAGATTTCCTCACAATGACACTGTTAACCTTTTTTGGTTCAGGAAAAAGCCCTTATGCACCAGGCACAATGGGAAGCCTATGCTGTATTCCTTTTCTCTACTTTCTTAACCAATCTTTATCGCCTTATTTATATTTTTTAACTTTTCTTATTCTTTTGATTGTCTCAACCCTTTCAGCTCGCTATCAGTTGGATTTTATCAAAGATAAAGACCCAGGATGGATTGTTATTGATGAGGTTTTAGGAATGATGGTGGCATGGCCCTTTCTCAAGGAGCCCTTCAATTTTTTAGAAGTAGGTACGCTTTTCTGTCTTTTTCGTTTTTTTGATATTTCAAAAATATGGCCTGCATCATTTTATGACAAAAAAAAGGGGCCTCTTGCTATCATGATGGATGATATCGTTAGCGGAATCTATGTTGCCATTTGCATGATAACGCTACGCCAGTACCTTAATTTTCCAGAGTTTTAGACAAAAAAGTCTTTTACTCAAATAAAAACGTTGAAAAACAGTAGTTTACTTTCCGTAAATTTTCCGTAATCTTGTAAGAGTAACATTGTTGAAATGAACGAATTCATGATAATGAAATTCAAATAAACCTAAAGGAGATAGTTCATGACAAATACTCAAGGTACAGAAACTCACAAGAAAAAAGCGCTTGATTTAGCATTGTCTTCCATTGAAAAGCAATTTGGTAAAGGTGCTATTATGAAACTTGGCAACGAAGATTCGTCGGCCAAGATTCCTGCTATCTCAACGAGCTGTTTGAGCTTAGATCTAGCTTTAGGTATTGGGGGAATTCCTCAAGGAAGGATTATTGAAATTTACGGACCAGAATCTTCGGGAAAAACAACTTTAACTCTTCACATTGCATCTGAATGTCAAAAAGCTGGTGGAACGGTTGCTTTTATTGATGCCGAACACGCTCTTGATACGTCTTATGCGGCAAAATTAGGAGTTGATATACCTAATACTCTCATTTCTCAGCCAGATAGCGGTGAACAAGCTTTAGAAATTGCTGATATGCTTGTTCGCTCTGGAGCTGTTAATCTCCTTATTGTTGACTCGGTTGCTGCTCTAACTCCGCGAGCTGAACTTGAAGGAGACATGGGGGATTCACATATGGGACTTCAAGCAAGACTTATGTCCCAGGCCTTGAGAAAACTAACAGGATCAATTTCTCGCTCCAATTGTACCGTTATTTTTATTAATCAATTAAGAATGAAAATTGGTGTTATGTTTGGAAATCCTGAAACAACAACAGGTGGTAATGCTCTTAAATTTTACTCATCTGTACGACTTGATATCAGAAGAATTGCTGCCATTAAAAATGGAGAAGACGTCATAGGTAACAGGACAAAAGTCAAAGTCGTTAAAAATAAAGTTGCCCCTCCATTTAAAGTTGTTGAATTTGACATTATGTATGGCTCAGGAATTTCACAGCATGGAGATGTACTTGACCTTGCTGTTAAAGAGAAAATTGTTGATAAAGCTGGGGCATGGTTTTCTTACAACGATGCTAAAATTGGTCAAGGGAGAGAAAATTCAAAAGCTTTCCTCATGGAAAATGCTGATATCTACGCTGAGATTAAAAAGAAAATACTTATCAAGTACGGTCTTGTAGAAGGAGAAATGCCAAGTTCTGAAGTTGTTGACGAAGAAACTGGAGAAATCATCGAAGAAAAAAAATCAAAGAAAAAGTCAGCTAAAAACCTTCAATAATTAAAATATTACAGTAGTGCATTTAGAAATAAATGCACTACTGATTTTTATTCATGAGCGAAGAAAAAGAAATATTTAAAAAAGCCTATAATTACTGCATTTATTTGCTTTCTCAGAGAGATTATTCTGAACGTAAACTCAGATTAAAACTAGAAACAAAGGAATACACACATGAAACAATTGAAGAAGTTATTACCAAACTTCATCAACATAAATATATACAAGAAGAAGAGTATGCTAGAGCAAGAATCAGGGCACTTATCCACAAAGGATATTCTCTTTATTATATATCTCAAAAACTTGCACAAGAACGTTTAGAAGTTGAAAATGAAGTTATCCAAACTCTTTTTGATGAGCTAGGCATGACAGAAGAAGATCAGAGACAACTTCTCATTCAAAAAAAATTGCGAGGACTTAATCCTAATGACCAGAAAACCAAGGATAAGATTATGCGTTATTTGATCTCTAAAGGTCATCGTCCAAACTACAGCGAACTTGCTTTTTAAGTTTTTTATAGCTGCTCTCTTCCCTAAGTCTCGTTATTTTGCTACTAGTTAAATAGATGAAAGCAAAAAAAGTTAGAAAAGCATTTGTAAAATTTTTCGAAGATAATGGGCATAAAAAATACCCTTCATCATCCCTGGTTCCACATGACGATCCAACATTGCTATTTGCTAATGCAGGAATGAATCAATTTAAAGATTATTTCACAGGAGCCGCCCAGCCCGAGCAAAGAAGAGCGGTGACGATTCAAAAATGTGTCCGTGCGGGGGGAAAGCATAATGATTTAGAAAATGTGGGCTTTACCGCAAGGCATCATACCTTTTTTGAAATGCTTGGTAACTTCTCATTTGGTGATTACTTTAAAAGTGAAGCTATTAAACTTGCGTGGAAATTTCTAACTCAAGAGCTTGGAATTCCTAAAGATAAGCTCTATGTGACTGTTCACGATTCTGACCAAGAGGCTGCTGACATTTGGCATAATGAGCAAGGTGTTCCTCGAGATAGAATCTTTTTTATGGGAGATAAGGATAATTTTTGGGAAATGGGCGAAGTAGGCCCTTGCGGTCCTTGTAGTGAGATCTTCTACGATCACGGTCCTGAATATTCAGATGGAAGTGATACTTCAAAGTGCTTACTTGCAGATGAAGGCCGATACGTTGAAATTTGGAACCTAGTTTTCATGCAGTATGAAAAGTATAAAGAAGAAAGTGAAATTAAGAGAAGAGATCTTCCAAAGCCATCGGTGGATACTGGAGCAGGACTAGAGAGATTAACCGCGGCTTTACAACATAAATACTGGAACTATGATACTGATTTATTTGAAGATATTTTTGAGAAAATAGAGAAAATCAGCGGAAAAAAATATAGTAATGATAAGTTCAAATCCAGTATGAGGGTTGTTGCTGATCATATCAGAGCTTCTTCTCTACTTATTACCGACGGTGTAATTCCTTCAAATGAAGGACGGGGATATGTTCTTAGACGAATTATTAGAAGAGCTGTTAGGCATCTTAATGAGCTCGGTGTAAAAGAAACAAGTTTTTTCAAACTGGTTGATAGTGTTTTTGAAACTCTTGGTGACGAGTATAAAGAGAATAAAAACAATAAAGCTCTTGCAAAGAAACTACTTGAAAGTGAAGAGAAAAAATTCAGAGAAACTTTAAGTCAAGGACTTAAAGTTCTTGAAGATATGTTAAAAAAATCACCTAACGAGCTCTCTGGACAAGACGCCTTTATGCTTTATGACTCTTATGGATTTCCTCTCGATCTGACAGAAGTTATTTTAAAAGAGAGAAATATCAAGCTTGATGTTAAGGGTTTTGAGCAAGCCTTAGAGAATCAAAAAGAGCGTTCACGGAAAGCAGGAAATTTCTCTTCAACTGGAGAAGATAAAAAAATATACTTCAAAATTAAAGAGAAGTATGGAGCAACTCAATTCACAGGGTATCAAAACTCAGAAGATTCTTCTAAGTTACTTGAAATCATAGAACTTGAAGAAGGTTCTGCTCTTATTTTTGATAAAACTCCTTTCTATGCTGAATCCGGGGGCCAGGTTGGTGATAAGGGTCTTATCAAAAATAACGACAATATTATTGCTAAAATTTTTGATACTCAAAAGCCAGTGGATTCATTATTTGTTCATTTCACAAAAGATAGTTCTCAATTAAAAGTTGGAGAAAAATACGACCTCTTTGTTGATAAAAAAAGAAGAGAGCTTATTAAAAAGAATCACTCTGCCACCCATCTCATGCATGCAGCCCTTCAAAGCGTTTTAGGAGATCATGTTAAGCAAGCAGGCTCTCTTGTTGATGAGCAAAAGTTGCGTTTTGACTTTACACACTCAGAACCCCTTAAAAAAGACGAAATAACAAAAATTGAAAATATAGTTAACGAACAAATTGAACTTTCTCATAAAGTAGATGCAGAGGTTATGCCAAAAGATAAGGCCATTGAAAAAGGTGCTCAGGCACTTTTTGGTGAAAAATATGGAAATGAAGTTAGAGTTATTGAAATGGGACCTTTTTCTCTTGAATTGTGTGGCGGAACACATGTAGGAAATACGTCTGAAATTGGTTTATTTAAAATTATTTCTGAAAGCTCGCTTTCAAGTGGAATAAGAAGAATAGAAGCCTATACCTCTTCAGGAGCTATTTCTTATTTATCAAAACGTTCAAATATTTTGTCTAAGATCGAGAGAAAACTTTCTGCAAAACAAGAAAAAACAATTGAGCAAATTGAAACTCTCCAAAATGAGTTAAAAACAAAATTAAAAGAAATACAAAAACTAGAAGACCAACTAAATTCTATCAAAAGTGAAAGTCTTTTTAATCAGACCAAAAACTTAGATAATGGTTTTCAGTTTACCTCAGCTCAAACTGACTCTAAAGATTTAAGAAAAATTTCAGATTCATATATTGATAAATTTCCTAAAGGGATTCTGTTTCTTTATAACAAAAATAATCAAAAAATTAGTTTTCTTCTAAGAACTAGCAAAGACAACAACCAAATTAATTGCAGCCTTATTATTAAAGACCTACTCCCTATGCTTGAAGCAAGGGGGGGGGGACGTGATGACATGGTTCAGGGCTCAGGTAATAAGACTTCTGAACTTGACCATTTTATTTCGGTATTAGAAAAAAGACTTAACTCTCTCTAAAATTTAAAACAAAACTGACATATTTCATTTAATTCTTCTTAAATATTTACCGATTAAGAGTATGACAAGGTTGCCCTTTCAACCACAAGGACAGTGTTATGAAATTTATTATCCTGCTTATTCTCTCTGTCGTTAGTTATTCCTCGGCCAGTGAATACATTATCTTCAGCGTCTCTCAACAACTTAATATGGGAAGGCCTGGACAAAAACTTCGAAAAAATTATTATGTTAATATGGGAGAAGAGCAAGGTCTTCAAGCTGGATCAAAACTTGATGTATTCAGAATTATTTCTAAATACAACCCCTACGACGATAGTAAAAGAGTTAACTACAAAGTTAAAATAGGAACACTCTCAGTTCTTCACTCTGAAAAAGATTCAGCAATTGCACAGTTAGATAATATTAGAGCAGATACTAATGATCCCGTCCTTGATATTGAGCATTTTATGATTGGGGATCATGTCAGTGTCAGTGTTGATTAAAAATAAAGTTCTGATAGCTTTTTAATTTTTTTGATTTTCCCTATCAGTATTTTTTCTTTTATGTCTATCACTTCAAACTTGAAAATATACTCCTCAGCCTTCTTTAATAAGATCGGTGAAACCCCATGAATTTTTTCAACCCTTTCCCCTTTGAAATATCCTTTAAAATGAAATATATAACAATGTGTCCTGGAATTATAGTTGAGACAACGTGAAATAATAATAATTTCTCTTTTTTCCATGACTAAAGAAAATGCAAAGTGTATTTAAAATATGTTGGTGTAAACTACTGATATAACTAAAAGGAAAAATGAGGATTTGAAATAATACCTCTTAAAAGTCCACTTTATGTTTACTAGTATAGGAAAACTTCTTTTCAATAGAGCACAGAAATCACCGCATGATCACTCTGTGGGCTGGATTGAAAATGGGAAGGTTCATTTTTTTTCTTTTAAAAATTACTTTGAACACGTTGAATGTTTATCTACTGGACTAAAGCTCATAGGACTCGAAAAAAAAGAAAAAATAGCCATTATCTCCTCTACTTGTAAAGAATGGCATTTTCTTGATTTTGCTTGTCTTGGATTAAATTCAATTGTCGTTCCCATTTATCCAACTTACACCAAAGAAGAAATTGTTCATATTTTCAACCATTCAGAAAGCTCTTTTTTGGTCATTGAAAATGAGCGTCTTTTAAAGGATATTTATCCTTCTTTAGAAAAACTCCAGCACCTAAAAGCAATCATTACTTTTAAAGAAATTAGCTCTCACTTAAAAGAACAAATCCCCTCGTCAGTATCTATTTACTCTTATGCTGAATTGGTAAAAAAGGGTGCAGAGAATATTCACTCTCCATTTAATTGTTTTACAGAGTCTATTGAAACAATTGATCCCTCTGATATCGCTACCATTGTTTATACATCGGGAACAACAGGAAAACCCAAAGGCGCTGTCATTACTCATGAAGCTTTTATTCAGATGCTAAAAAATGTTAGTGATGGAGTCGATAGTGCCTTCAGTAAAAGCGACCGCTCATTGGTTTTTCTTCCTCTCTCTCATGTCCTTGCTCGAAGTGATTCTTATTTCTGTGTTTTATTCGGCTGGGAAATGGTTTTTGCTGAATCGATAGAAAGAGTTTTTTCAAATATTCAACTTGTTAAACCGACCATGATGATTGCTGTTCCTCGAATATTTGAAAAGATTTATGCCAAAATTTTAAAACAAGTTGATGACGAGAACTTTTTTAAAAAGAAAACTTTTCAATGGGCCAATAAAGTTTCAAATAATTATTACGAAATGATTCAAGAAGATAAGATTCCTAGAACATTTGATGAAATTCAGAAAAATCTTGCCTTTAATCTTGTTTTCAAAAAAATTTATCAGATGTTTGGAGGCCGAATTCGTTTTTTTGTGACAGGAGGAGCTCCACTTTCAACTGATATTATTAAAATTTTAAGAAACGCGAACTTAACTGTTCTTGAAGGTTACGGACTTACTGAAACCATCGGACCTTGTGTACTCAACCCATTATTTAAACAAATACCAGGAACCGTAGGTAAAGCACTAGGAGATGTTAAAATCAAGCTCGCAGCAGACGGAGAAATTCTTATTAAGAGCAAAGCCATATTCAAAGAGTACTATAAAAATCCGGTTGAAACAGCACGCTGTTTTAAAGAAGAATGGTTCAAAACAGGGGATATTGGAATCATCAGCCCGGATGGCTTTCTTCAAATAACAGATAGAAAAAAAGACATCATTATCACTTCTGGGGGCAAGAACATTGCTCCTCAAAAAATCGAAAATTTACTAAAAACAAAAAAAGCTATATCCCAATGCGTTATTATCGGAGATCAAAGAAAGTTTCTCACTGCCCTTATCTGCGTTGATAAATCTGAACTCATTGATAATATTGAAGAGCTGGGCCTTTCCCATGACTGCACTCAAGAAGAACTGTCCCACTCTTTGAGCGTACGGGGAATTATTCAAAAGAGTATAAATGAAGTAAATCAACAACTTGCACAGTTTGAAACAGTTAAGGCCTTTGAAATCCTCCCTGTTCAAATAACGGCTCAGAATTACCTCACCCCATCTATGAAGATCAAAAAGAAGAAACTTATTAGCGATTTTAGCTATTTAGTTGAAAAAATGTATCAATAGAGAAAATTGACAAAGATCGCCATTTTAGAATATAAAGAGCTCTAACTTAAATTTTGTGAGGAATTTCATGGCCAGAGTCACTATTGAGGATTGTCTAGAAAGAGTTGAAAACAGATATGAGCTTGTTCATTTAACGGCCAAAAGAGTTAAGCAACTTCGTGAGGGCGATGATAGTGTCGTAAGAAGTAAAAACAAAGAAGTTGTTACTGCTTTGAGAGAAATTGCAGCTGGAAAAGTTAAGCATTCAGAAATTTCTGAATACGATTCTGACGAATTCTAGTTTTCTATTTTCCTAATACAATTTTTAAAACTTCATCAAAATGGGCCACAGGATGAAACTTAAGTCCTTTGCGATGTCTTTCTGGTACTTCTTTTAAATCTTTTTCACAATCCTTTGGGAGAATTATTTCTTTGATACCTGCTCGTTTTGCAGCTAATACTTTCTCGCGAATCCCACCAACAGGAAGAACACGCCCTGTTAAACTCAACTCTCCAGTCATCGCGACTGTTCCTCTAACTTTTTTGTTTGTTGCAAGAGAGTAAAGAGCTGTTGCCATTGTTATACCTGCACTTGGTCCATCTTTTGGAGTGGCCCCAGCCGGTAAATGCAAATGTACTTGATGATTCTCTAAGAAATCTTGGGCTTCCTCTGAGGAATTGACTTCACTTTGAGGTTTCTTTTTATTGGTAGTTTTTTTCTTTGATTTCTTCTTAAGGTCTATTTCGTCCTGAAGGAGTTTTTTGACATAGCTGTAAGCAAGAGAAGCTGATTCATTCATCACATCCCCCAGCTGTCCTGTAAGTTTAAAACCCTTTCCTTTAAGAGGAATTGTTTCAATGAAGAGAATTTCTCCTCCAAAAGATGTCCAAGCAAGGCCTGTTACAATTCCAGGTTTAAGAAAGTTTTGGGCCATTTCAGATTGAAATCTTTTACTTCCTAAATACTCTTCTAATTGCTCTGGTTTAGGATTAAATTTTTTGAAATTCCTCTTTGTTACTTTTTCTAGAGCTGCTCTTCGACATAACTTGGCTATGTTTTGCTCCATAACCCTTACACCAGGCTCTCTCGCATAGTCATGAATGATTTGTTTTAAAAGAGCTGAAGAAAGAGAAAACTCAGCTTTACTTAGCCCGTGTTTTTTAAGTTGTTTTGGAACAACCCATTTATTAGCAATCGTTATTTTTTCCTCTAAAGTGTAACCGCTTACGTTAATCAATTCCATTCTATCTAGAAGAGCCTCTGGAATCTCTCCAACATAGTTAGCAGTTGCAATGAAAAGAACTTTTGATAAATCAAAAGAAACATCCAAATAGTTATCAATGAAGGTTTTGTTTTGTTCTGGATCTAGAACTTCTAACAGAGCTGATGCAGGATCGCCTTGGAAGGATTTTCCAATCTTATCAATCTCATCAAGCATGATGACTGGATTATTAACTTCAACTCTTTTTAAAGCTTGCATGATTTTCCCAGGCATAGCACCAACATATGTTCTTCTATGGCCTTTTATTTCTGCTTCATCCCTCATTCCCCCGAGACTAAAACGGTAGAACTTTCTTCCCATTGAATTGGCAATACTCTGGCCTAGAGAAGTTTTTCCAACTCCAGGAGGACCTGCGAAACAAAGAATTGTTCCATCATACTCAGGCTTAAGTTTTCTTACTGCCAAAAACTCAAGAATTCTCTCTTTGGCTTTTTCAAGACCATAATGATCTTTTTCAAGTACCTTACCTGCTTTTTCAATATTAATTTGCTCTTCTGTGGACTTATTCCATGGAAGCTGTGTTATCCACTGAAGATAAGTTCTCGCTACGTTATACTCTGGTGATGAGTCAGGGATAGACTCTAATCTTTCTAATTCTTCTTCCGCTGCTTTTTTGGCTTCTTCAGACATCCCTGCATCCGAAATAGCATCTTTGAATTTCTTCAGATCACGTGACTTATCATCATCATCCATTCCTAATTCTGTTCGAATAGCTTTTAACTGCTCTCTTAAGAAATATTCTCTTTGATATTTATTAACTTTTTCATTCACTTCATCGCTAATTTTTTTCTGTATATCTGCAACATCTTTTTCTCTTTTTAAGTAAACCAATAATTTTGCAAATCTTTTCTTTACAACTAAGGTTTCAAGGAAGTCTTGAGCTTCTGGAACATCCAGTGACAAAGCAAAAGCCACCAGATCGGCTAAAGAGCCTGGAGATGGAGAATTTAGCATGGCAAGCTTCATTTCTTCATTAAAATATGGATTAATTTCACTGAGTTTTTTCACTTGATTAATAACAGAGCGAGTATAAGCGTCCAGCTCTTCATCAGATTCAAGTATATCTTCAAAAACATCGAGCTTAACAACAAGTAGAGGTGATTCTTGAACAAAATCTTTTATTCGATATCTTTTTAATCCGTGAACCAGGATATTTACAGACCCATCAGGTAGTTTTAATTTTTTAACAACTTTACATAAAACTCCAACCCTATATACATCATCTGAAGAAATATTCTCAATAGTATAAGCCTGAGGGGCATCATCTTCGTCATCATCATTATCTTCGTCTTCTTGAGACTCGTAGTACTCCTCTGAGTCCTCATCCAAAACTTCTCTTCCCTCACTAAATTTCACTAAATTTAATCCAACAAAACCTGTTCTGGTTATTTTGGCATCAAGTTCTGGAGTATATTTTTCTTGAGTTAAAATAATAGGAGCAATCATTCCTGGAAAGATAGGACTATTAACAATAGGTATGACTACAACATCTTTAGGAAGAGATTTTGTGTGCTCAACACCGTCAACACTAGAATCTACATTTGCTGCCATTTATTTCTCCGAATATTGTGAATTATATCAAGAACTGAACTTATTACTTTTTTATATCTATAACAAGCCTTCCTGGGTTCTCAAGATAAAAAATATCAAAAGTTGAAGACTTATTAAAGCTTAACTCGACAGAAAGTGAGCTGCCGTCGATTCCAAAGAAATCAAGATTATTGACGAATTTCGTTCCTTTCATGGACTCAATAGTTCTCGCTAGCTTAGTGTTAAAAAAGTCCAGATAAACCTTGTGTGACTCTTGAGAAATATGGCCATAGACACTTGGAATTTGATTTGAATTAAAATCAAAAACAATTCTTTCATAGCCTCGAGATTTAACATAGGAATTGCGCACACCAACAACATTACTTATGCCTTGTCCTGTTTTCACATGAAATATCCCCTTATCAAGAAATATAGATTTTTTACGTGAGGAAAGTTTCCAGATTCTCTCTTTTGATAGGTTTTGAGCATAGAGTTGAGTGGAAAATAAAATAACAACAAGCGCAATAACAATCTTCATAGACTCATCCTTAAATCTAAATAAAAACAATTATATTTTACACTATTTTTCTAGAACGTCCTAACTGAGAAACAATAATTGTGAGTGCAATTCCAAGAATTAAACTAAAAAAACTTCCTCCACTACCTGAGTCGTTAGGTCCAGAAATTGTTCCACAAGATGTCCCCAAAACATCTACGTCCTCGTTATTTTCAATATCTGAAACAACAGCTTCTACACCATAAGCAAAAGGAGCTTGTGAACACATATAATTATCTTCAATATGATTAGAAACAACACTTAATAAATCTGAAGTATTTGAAGCATCAACAACATCTACAGTAACTAAATAAAAATAAGAATCTGTTGTAAAAACTGAGGGAGTTGGAAAAGTGGCTTTAAGTTCAGTATTAGAAGTTAAGGCCCTAGGTTTTACAACCAGTTTATAAATATTATTGGCTTGATTGGAATCAAGAGCTTGAATGATTCCTATTTCGTCTTTAACTTCTGAAGTAATTGCAGTGGACGAATTATCTTGTAAATGAATTGTATACTCTACTGGAACTCCAAAACTAAGACTTAAAACATTAATCTTTAATGCTTTAGAAGATGGAGAGGCTTCACTCGTCAAATCTATCGTTAACTCATCCCAATCAGAGCTATTATTGCTCGAACTATCAACTTGTGAATCATAGAAAAAACCTAAAAAACTCATTCCTCCGTCTTCTTCTAAACGAGAAGATGAATCAATGATTTCATATTGAGAGTTACTTCCTACTGATTTTGTGGCCAAATAGTCCGTATTAACACTTAAGTCACACTGTATGCTAATATCACCAACATTAAGTTGTGAGTCTGATGATAAGAGAGAAATCGTTTGAGGAAACCCTTTGGAAGCACTTGAGCAAGTTGTATAAAAAGAACCAACATAATCCCCTGGACAAAAATTTGATTGAACCGATGAGTAATAGTCAGGGAGTGCGCTTTTGTTTTTAAGAGGCTCCACATAAATATAATAATTATCATCTTGTTGACTTAACCCTTCAATAAGAAACCCACCATCAGGATTTGAAATAGCTGAAGCAACAACTCCTCCTGTTTTTGAAGAGATAAGGCTTACATAAGCTCCAAAAATTGGAGTGATATTACTGCCTCCAATAATTCGACCATAAATACTGGCTTGTGTAGAAGAAGGATACATTGCTCTTATAGAGCTTTTATCATCTTCATGTAAGTCGTACTGATTCATTGCCGAACTATAATTCATTGTAGAGCCGACAACTTCACTATGGCCAAGACCTAAAAGATGTCCCAACTCATGTGTGACTGCATCCCCTAGGTAAATATCATAGGGAGCCAATTGAGGATTTGTACTCTTATTTGAAGTGAAATTATAATCATACTCATTTATTGAAATTTTAGCAGAGCGAATTTTTCCATTTAAATTTGAAAAATTAACAGAAGTTACGGCAACGACCCCTGAACCAAATGAAGCATTGGAAGAAGAAATAAACTCAAGCCTCGTATCTGCACTTGAGGAACTTACATAACTGGGTACAACTTGAGTATTAGATTCATTATTCCATTCTTGAATTGATTCATTAATTATTGTTTGTATCTGAGTTTCATTGAACGTTTTAGAATTTGTGACAATATCAATAGGAATAACGGATGTAGAACCCCATGAAATATCTAAACCTGTTTGAGTTTTTGTTCTGACTAATGCCAAAGAGTTTGAAATGCAAAAAATAAAACTTAAGCCCCAAAAAAGTTTCATGATGATTTCTTAATTAAAATAGAGGAAATTCCTCCCATGAGAGCAAATAGAACTATAAGCCACCAAATATTCATTTCCTCTTTAGGTAATGAATTAGGTACCCGATGAGTTTTACTTGCTTCTTTTTTATCATTCTTTTTTATTGTTACGTGATGACTTTCAAAACTATTGGTCGCTGGTTTTCTTAAATGATACCCAGCTTTGGAGTAATCTGGATTATAGTCAACTAGAGTAACCACTTTAATTTTTTCAACTTTGGAATAAAAATCTTCCACTTTTATTTGTCCCATCTGAGGATGATAAGGAAAGACACTTGAAATCATTAGAACTTCTGTTCCAACTTGTTTAAGTTTATACTTTCCAAGCGATAAATTCTGGATCCAATAACCATGTTTATCTTTTTTAAGAAATAAAATTACTGATTCATTTTTCTTAAAACGAGGAGCTCCATGAACCTTATAAGTCTCTCCCTGCCAATCTCCACCAAGAGAGAGAACTTTAAAATTCGTGTACCCACGTAATTCAGAGTTTTTGAGACCTTGGCTTTTTTCAACATCAAAGAGAAACTCCGTTGCAATATTTCCATCAGCTAATTTTTTTGAAAACTGTGTTACATAAGTTCCTTGGATGATTGCGTCTGAATCCTTTATTTGTCTTTCAAACGAAATGGGAATAAAGGTTGTCGCTAAACAATGTCCTATGAAAAGAAAAACCAAAAATCCGGACTTCACCATAAATTCTCCCAAGTTGTCAGCTTATCGACATAAAAGGAGATATACTTGAGTGAAAAACTACACCTTTAAAAGGTCCGTAATTTCAATGCGTTATACTTTCAAAATGACCATAGCTGTGAAAACGAAACTCTCCATGGCAAATTTGAGAAAAAAGAGGATTTGAATCAAGAACGACAATACTATTACCTGTACTTAAAAGGTTTTGTAAAAAGTCACAAATTCCCACTAAATCATTTTCAGAAAGACCAAATGAAAGGTTTTCAAAAAAAAGAATTGTATTCTTTAAATTCTTAACGAGGCATGAGAGGAGATAAATTCTTTGTTTCTCTCCTCCAGAAAGAGAATTAACAGTTCTATCTAATGATAAGTAATCTAATTTTAAAATTTGAATATATTCCCAAATTCTCTGAAATTTAGGAGTTAAGCGAATTTTAGGCAAAAGTTCATGTAAAGGCATTGAGTAAGCTTCTGAAACGCTCAGATTTCCATCAGACAAACTAGCGTAACGTGGTTTTAATTTTTTTCCCTTACAGTCTTCACACTCAAGAACAATATCTTCTAAATATTGCATTTCAATAATTTTAATTCCTCTTCCTTCACAAGCACTACATTGACCAAGCTCAGAATTGGCCGAAAGATGACCATCTTTTAAACCAAGGGCCTTTGCATAGGGTGTGTTTAAAAAATGCTTTCGCACAATCGAAAAAAGTTCAGTCGAACTCCCAACAGTTGAGCGTGATGAATATCTATTTAAATTTGATTCAATCACTTTAACATCTTCTAGTTTAGAGGGAAGCTTTACACCCTTCACTTCAGGAAACTCATCTCCTATTTTTTGACCCGTTAGGCGATGAGAAAGATAGTTTGCCAATCCTTGAACGAAGCAAGAGCTTTTCCCACTTCCAGCTTCTCCATGAACCCATGTGATTCTCTCTAAGGGAACTTCAATCTTTTTAAATTCAAAATCTCTTATTTTTATTTTATCTATTTTTAAAATATCTTTTTTGCTTTTAATTTTTTGACGACTTAACTTGGGAGTTTTTTGCGTTTGAAAGAATGAACTTGGCTTACCCTGAAAAACAATTTCTCCCCCAAACTTTCCAGCTTGAGGTCCCATCAAAATAAGTTGATCCGATTTTTGCTGCAAAAAAGAACTATGATCAATAATGATAATTGTATTACCTTGATCACATATTTTCTTAAAACCAAAGAGTAGTTGTTTTTGCTCCTTGTTACTTAGACCAATACTTGGTTCATCAAATATGAAAAGAGCATTTGTTCCTTCAAAAGAAAGGTATTTTAGCAATAAAAGTCTTTGATATTCACCTGATGAAAGACTTTTAGTTTTTCTCATCAAAGACAAATTCCCCAATCCTATCTCCTGAGCTATTTCTAGAGTTCCTTGTAACTTAGAAACGATTTGTTTTTGATAATTGTCTTTGTAAGTTAGAAAATTCTCCAAATAACTTTTTAACTGATTGATTGTAAGTTTATAAAGATCGCCTAACTTAAGAATTTTGTCGTTGTTAATTTTTAAAACTCTTGAATATATCTCCGGTTTAAGACGACTCCCCTTACAAACACTACATAGTTCTTCTTTTTGAATTTTTCTCATATAGATTCGAACATTTCTTTTATATTTTTTTCGATCTAAATATTTAAACAAAGAGTTAAATCCAACAAAATCCTTATCGCCCTTGTAAAGAAAATCAGTAAATTCTTTCCCCAATTCATTAATTTCTTTATCTAAAGAGTATTTTTTTTTCTTCATTGATTTTTTTAAATCACTCAAAAAATGAGAAAAAGGTTTATAGTTTAAAAAACTAATTGCTCCATCATTTACACTTAAATCTTTATCAACAAGTTTTTCAATATCGTATTCAAGAGTAGCCCCATATCCATTACATTCACGACAAGCACCAAGGGCATTATAAGGAGAAAAAGCAGAAGGAAATGTCTTTCCATCAGATTGAAAATCACATGATGGGCATGTCTTTTTTGATTTTAAACTTATTTTTTTGAAGTCTCCATTCTCAACTCTAACCATCAATGTTTTTTCTTTTAACAAAGGGTAACTTTCGAATAAATCGTTTAACTTTTTAAGCTTGGGAAATTTAACCCTTAAAAGTTCCCAAACTTCAAATTTACTTTCAAATAAAATATCTTTTTTTTGTTCATTATCCCAAACCCTGGAAGGAAAAATGCCACTACCAAAAACTTCTTCGTAATCTATTTTTTTTAAGTAAAAAAAGATCTTTTCTTCGGTCTTTAATTTCAATTTTTTTGATATTAAATTTTCAAAACTCTCTTGAACTAAAGGAGTTTGATGGATAGGACATACCTCCAAAGAATACTTCGAATAAAGATGAGAAGTTAACTCTGTAAGCCCCATCGTATCCGCCACCACTGCTCTTGAACCAATGACAGGATTAATTTGTGGAAGAGAAAAGACTGGTAGAACAGGAAATATCTCATCAACATCCACTGGTGCTGGCTTGTCAGCAAAAAACTTCACATTGTTAGGAAAAGAATTAAGAAATCTTCTTCTCGATTCATTATTGATGGTGTGAAACGCCAGTGATGTTTTACCTGAACCAGAAGGGCCACCTAAGCAGGTTATTTTATTAAGAGGAATATCCACATTAACAGATTTTAAATTATTTGTTCTGGCTCCCCTAATTTTTAGATTCTTATCTTCTTTTCTCATACTCTTTTTATACATCGTCGCAAAAAAAAAGCCCACCGAAGAGGTGGGCCTTTAATATGAAATAGAAAAAAAAGATTATCTTTTGGAGAACTGGTAAGATTTTCTCGCACCTGAAAGCCCATATTTCTTTCTTTCAACTTTTCTAGAATCTCTAGTAAGAAAACCTGCTTTCTTGAGTTCACCTCTGAAGTTTTCGTTAACTCTCACAAGTGCTCTCGAAATACCAAGACGGATAGCTCCAGCTTGTCCAGTGATTCCACCGCCTTTAACATTTATGTTGATATCATATTGGTCACCAACACTAAGTAAGCTTAAGGGTTGATTAACAACATAGCGGCTTGTTGCTTTTGGGAAATAATCAGAAAGTTCTCTCTTATTAATACTAATTTTCCCAGATCCTTTTACAAGATAAACTCTTGCAACGGAAGACTTTCTTCTTCCTACTGATTGAGCGTCGTAAACAATACCTTTTCCTGCCATTTCTTATATCCTTTACTGATTAGAATTCGTATTTCTCTGGTGCCTGAGCTTCATGAGCGTGTGTCTCACCAACGAATATCTTTAATTTTTTTAATTGATTTCTTCCTAGAGTTCCTTTTGGAAGCATTCCCTTAACAGCGTTTTGTAGAATAAGCTCTGGATGCTTCTCAAGTTGCTCTTTAGCTGTTCTTTGCTTAAGTCCACCAATATGATTAGTGTGCCAGTAGTAAATCTTGTCATCCCACTTTGTTCCAGTAAATTTTACTTTCTCAGCATTAGTAACAACAACAAAATCACCTGAATCCGTATTGGGAGTAAAGGTAGTTTTCCTTTTACCTCTGAGAAGATCTGCTATTTCTGTTGCAAGTCTTCCAACAACTTTGTCAGTTGCATCGATATGAAACCATTTTTTATTAGCTTCTGTTGGTTTAAGAGTATAACTTTTTTGCGTATACATTTCTTCCTACCTTAATTTTGACATAATAAGAATAGGTTTTATAACCAATTATGGGGCCATAAGTCAACAGGACCATTAAAATTCAAGAAGGATATTATAAAAAAAGCCCAATAAAGAGGGTACGTAAAATCAACAGCTTAGAAAAACCCTATCGAAATATGAACTCTTCCAGGGCTCTCTTTTGTTCCATCGGGCAAATTTCCTCTCGAGAGCTTATGCCCATAATCAAAATCTAGGGAGCCCACCGGAGTTAAATACTTAAAACTAACCCCTACGGAGCTTCGAACATCTAGCGGTCTAAAAGAGTCGACAAAGAGCTGTCCCCCATCCATAAAAAAGCCCATAATGAATTTATCACTAATATAAAACCTAGGTTCAATCTTGTACAAACTCATATAGACCTTATCAGTTACTTCAAACTCACTAATATCAGCTGTTTGCTCCGCTATATTCATTTCTTCGTCGTCATAACCCCTAATGATATCTACACCTGTTAAACGAAATAACTTGATACTAGGTATTCCGCTATTATCTGAATAGTTTTTCTGGACTCCCATGGCCGTATAAATGGCGAAAACACCTTTTGGAAAAGGGAGATAAAATCTATTTCTTGATATGAATTTTTGATAATCTATAGTTTGGGTTGAGTTTTGCTGTGAGCCAAAATTAGGGTTAGCTAACTCCCAAGAAAGGTTAAAATAAGCTCCTTTTCTAGGATTTAGTCTATTATCTCTAAAATCAAAAGCAACCGATGGGGAAAGAGAGCCTATTTGAAATCGTCCGTTATCGTCAGACTCTACAGCGTTAGATTGTCTAATTTCTTCCAGCTGGTAGCGAAGATTTGTCGTAAAATACTTGTTCCAGTCCCTATTAATGGAAGCATTACCTCTGACAATGTTGGCATCAAAAGAATAAAACCTTCGTTTTGTAATAGCAAAGATTGAAGAGAAGTTAAACTGAGTTCCATACAATTGTGGGACACCATAGTTAATTTGGGCGTTATATTCGAGAAAATCATCATCATCTCTTCTCTCTGGAGCAAGAGAACTAAAATTTAATCTTTGGTTTACCTGGCCTTTTAATGTGATGCTTCTGTTCATCCCTGTTAAGTTAGAAAATTTAACTTCCGTCGATAACTTAACACCAAGGTCTGTTCTATATCCAGGAGCAACTTCTACAACAACAGAGTCTTTCTCTACAAGAGATACTATTAAATCAGAGCTACCCGTTGCCTCGTCTATAATTAGTGGTCTAACGTTAACAAGTGAAAAGAGGCCGCTCGAAGAAAGAGCATTCTCAATTCTTCTTACTTTTTTAGGTGTAATGGTATCTCCCTTTTTTATAGAAATTCTTTTTGTAATAAATCTTCTTTTCGTTCTTTCATTGCCTATAATAATAAGTTCATCCCTAACAAGTTTTTTACCCAGCTCGACTTTAATATTTAATCTAACGGTACGTTTGTTTTTTTGATATTGAACAATATCCTGAGAATTAATATTAATAATTTTAGCGTTGAAGAAACCTTTTTCTTGAAAGTAGTTAATAATTGTTTTCAAATCATCATCAAAAACAATAGGGTTAAAATGTTCACCTAATTTATTTTTTAACTTATTAAAAATTAAAGATGTTTCATTTTCACCTATCCCCAGGATATCAATTTGCTCAATATACGTTCTGACATTTTCTCTAATTTGATATTCGACATCAACAAAACCGGGAGAGCTTGGTTTAATAATAGGTTTTGATATATCAACTTGAACAAAACCCATTGTGAAATATTTTTTTTTCATTTTTAAAACATAGTCACCTAAGTATTTTTGGTCATATATATCAAGACTAGCGAGTTCTAATGCATCTTCGTAATAAAGATCTTCCAGTTCTTTATTTGATAGATGAATATTTCCTCTTGTTATGATCTCTCGAATACGAGTTATCCCTCCCTCTTTAATATCAATGGTTGTTTTTGCTACTTTTTCGTTGAATTTATCAACGTAAGACGAACGTTTTATGTCAATAACTGTATTTAAATAACCATTTGAAACATAGAGTCCCTTGATTGCGTTGACAATATTATCAATCTCTAGACTTTTCCCAACTTTTCGATACTCTTTTTTTATAGATTCGAGGTATTCTTTCTTGTTAAACCTTAAATTTTTTCCATTAAAAGAGTAGGTGTATTGTGTACTTTCACGAACATCTAGTTTTAACAAGGCTTGTTTATTATTGATAATTGTAGTTGGCTCAACTTTAATTAAATAAAAACCATAATTAAAAAGTTCGTTTTTTAAACTTTCTAGTTTTTCAGATAACTGTCTATTATTAAGAGGTTTTTTTAATAAATCATTAAAGCCGTTGATTAAAAAATCATAAACAAACGGATGTATTGTTTCAATAGTAAGAGTTTTCAAAATAAGAGGTTCTTTTAAGATTATATCAAAGACAACCTCTACTTTTCCGTTGTTATCTTTTTGCTTTATTCTCACTTGGTTATCTGGATAACCTTGATCTACAAAATAATTATATAATTTATTGGCCGCTTCATTTAACGTTGTATCATCAACGTAATCTCCAGTGCTCAAGCCTGATATCGAAGACAAAAAATCAAAGCTTTTACGAGGTGTCACCTTAAAGTCAATTTTTGAGACAACTTTTTTAGGTTCAAGATGAATGCTTAAATAGTATTTACCTTCTTTTTTCTTTATTTCATAATAAATATTGCTTGCTCCCCCCCGAGAAAGATGAATTTTCAAAGTTGTTTCAAAATGGTTTAAGTCACGATAACTTCGTTCAAGATTCTTAAGCGAGTTTGAGTAGTTTTCACAAAAAAAACTGTTAGAGCAAGAAATACTAATTTTTTCAACCTCAACTTTGGCTAAAGTAGTCGATATCGTAATGAATAAAAGAAAAACTAATTTAATCATTATTTTTTTGACCACCGAAACTTCAAGTCAACCCCGACAGAGTTGTTGACGATATCCTCTTCTGCTTCCTCATTTGAACGAGTTTCATAAACACCTTCAACAGAAACTGTATCATTAATTTTGTAGTTTAAATTCATACTCTGCCTCTGGCCAATCGTTCCTCCGACAGTACTTGAAACAGAGAGATTCATCGCATCGTTTAGTCTTTTCTGAACTTCTATTTTTGTAGCTGAGCGAACTCGTCCAACGGAACTTGAACCGTCTCCACTGGAAGTTCCCCCTAGAAAACTATCTGAGCTCTCTTCGATTGCCGTTCCAACATTTAATTTTAAACCAAATTCATTTTTTAAAGCTTGGTTTACTTTAAAACTTTCAAAGAGAAGAACTCCAACACCAACAGAAGAAAGTTCACTACGAGCACCACCTGATAAATCCTTGGCCTGTTCATCGGTATAGCCAAAAGCAATCAAAGATAAAATATCTTTTCTAGATAAAGGAGGATCTGATGTTAAACCTATTTGAAAGTTTTTTGCATTTCCAGTTATCCTCATCGTCACATTGTATTCATCAATTATGGCCGAAGACACAAAATCTAGTTCTGGATTAATTTCACGAGAACTTTCTGAAAAATACATTTGCCCTTTTGAAACAACAAATTCATTATTTTTAAAATAAAATTTCCCTGCACCTGACTCAACATTCATTCTACCGGACAAATTAGGAGAAAGAATATTACCCAAAACTCTAATGTCTCCAACTAAAGGCATCGTTACCATTGAGTTCACAACTAAAAATGGAGAAATAGTCTTCACATTGATATCAAGAGTTATGATTTTTGTCCCATCACTGCTTGATTCATGAGGTAAAAACCTTACATCCTCTAAAGAAAAATCCTTTGAATCAGACATTTCATTAAACTCGCTTTTTAAGTCTCCTCGAATCATTGAAAGATCACCGCTTAACTTATAAGGCAATTTAGAGCCCGTCAGATTTCCTTTCCCACTGTAGACAAAGTTCGATTTATTCAAAAAGAAGAAAACAGCATCATTCATTTGATAGCTTAAGTTAACCTGGGGAATTGGAAATCTTGCAATGATATCTCCTGTTATCGATATTTTTCCACCTCCAACCAACGCATCCAGTTTTTCTACAAACATTCTACTTCCATCAAAAAAAAGCTTCCCATTAATTCTTTCTAAAAAAGTAGGAAGGCCTTCATAGTTGAAATCAACATCTTTAATAAAGCATACCAAAGCTAAACCTAAATCATATTTATGAGAAAAAACAAGTTCACCTTCAAAAGCTCCATCTATTTTTTCAATTTTTCCAGAGAGTAAACTCAATAGATTTGCCTTTAACTTAAAAGGAGTTTTTATTTGATACTGATCACTTAGAAGTCCATTTCCACTTGAAAGTATCTCTCCCAGCTCTCCTACAATATTAAGTGTCCATTGAGAAATTTTACCGTTAGAAATGATGATTTCACCAATACCAACATTTTCTGAGGTTAAGTTATTCATTGATAACTTTAAATTAAGAAGACTTGCCTTTAATTCAAGATGAGTCAGATCATTTAAATCAAAAAAAGATTCTAAACTCGCATTTATAGAACCTTTTAAGTCTGTGTTAAAAACATGTTCGCCTAAAATGGATGTTAGTAATAATTTAACATCTAAAATATTTAAGTCGAGATTGATAAAAGATGATTTATCTAATTTTTTATTGTCACTGTTTAAAGTAAAAAAACCTTCAGAAACAATATCTCTTCCAAGGTAGTTAAACTTATATTTTATAATATCTTTTCTTTTACTTAAATCAATTGAAGATGATGCAACCTTAACTCCTGCAACTGTAGAATCAGACAAAGAGAAATGAGAATCTAGCTCATGAAAATTTTTATTTTCGCCACGTAAGAAACCATCTAAAACACCATCAATGGTTGGTACATAACTTTTAGCAATATTTGAATCCGTTAGTCTTAAGCCTTCTACTTTAAGATTGTAAAGAAAGCTTGATTGCTCTAAATCATATTGAAAAAAACCGTCTAGTTGTCCACTGTTTTTGTTTGCTTTAATATTGTTCATTTTCAATATCCCCTTATCTAAGGAGAAATTCATCTTTATTTTTTGTAGATTTTCCGAGTAGAGAGTTAAATTGTGAGCACTAAAATCGCCTTTAATAAAAAGTAATTTTTTATCAACCCTCCCTTTAACTTCGTAGTTCATTTGACCTAACCCTGTTAGATCTTTAGGAAGCCAATCAAGAGGATCCATTAATGGTTTATACATGAACTTCATATCTTGAAAATTCGTTTGAGGAATATTAATTTTAAAGTTAACCTCATTTGTGTTATAGAAATAATTTCCTGCTCCAAAATAAAGAGTGTCTCCAATTTTCCCTGTTAATTGGTCGAAGTTAATTAACTTATCTTTAAAAGAGAGCCCCATGTTTAAAGAAGAGCTACCAAGGTTATATCCAATAAAAGAAGTCTCTTGAAACATCCCTTGCATTTTTACCCAAACATTTTCATAAGGACCTTTAATTGATATATCCGCAACTCCTTTTCCTTTTATATTTACACCCTGAATACCCAATATATCTTCAAAAGAAATATTGGCATTTTTTGTGCTAAAATCAACTTCACCGTTTCCAATCCTTCCCTGAATGTTTAGTTTATTCTCTCCTGCTTGAAAACTTGAGCTGATATCAACAAAATCTTCTCCAATTATAAAACGGGGGTTTTCAAGCAAAACAGAGTTTGAAGACAGTACAACAGAGTCCCCTCTCTTGCGTCCACCTGATATTTCAAAATTGTGTAATGTTAGACCTGATGATAATAATATAATATCTCTGTTTCTATACTCTACGCTAAAATTACCATCAATATTGGCCTTAAAAGGATATAAGGTTGAATTCAAAAACTTTAAAGCATTATAAGCATCTACATTTTTGGCATTAAGCTGCAATCTAGTTGAAGCTATTTTTTGTGATACAAAATCATAAAGTAGATATTCATTTTTTTCTAACTCCACTTTTTGATCATGGAAAATATGAACCAATTTCTTTAAAAACAATTTGTTTTTTTTGTATTCAAGCTCTGTTTTAAAACTATCAGCATCAAAAAGATTTGATTCAAAATCTTTAATTTCGACAGATGACTCTACTTGGAAATCATGAAGTAATCCTTTGATGTTTGAATTTGAGAAAAAAAAACCTTTTTGAATTTTTAAAACTTCGTTAGAATTATAAAAGTTCTCTAAGTCCTTCAAATAAATTGATGTTTCCAGTTCTAAATTAAGATTTGCCTTTTTTAGGTCAAAAACATTTTGAATAAGACCTTTTAAGTTTAGTTTGTGAAATTTGTGTTTAAGCTCAAGTTCTCTAACCTTAAGTCCTTCTTGGTTCAAAATAACATAACCTTTTACTTGATCAACTTTATCATCTAAATTCGCAAGAAACTTTTTATCAGTTTTTATATTTAGAAAAGAAAACCAACCATCCCAAGCCTTTTTATCAAAACCTATTTTAAATCTTTCTACTTCTAGGTGAGATGGTCCGTAATTAAATACTGAGTTTTCTATTCCAATTGACTCAATATCAACTGGAAGTTTTGATAACTGGTTTTTTAAATATGAAAACGAAATTGTTTCTGTTTGTTTTTCTACTGACAACGGTGGCGTTTCTAAACTTACAACACTATCTAAGAGTTGAACTTCTTTAAATGAAAGTTTATTGTTAAACGCATCAAACATATTAAAAAAGACACTTAAACGACCTGCTCTCACTTCTAATTGAAGTTCTTTTTCCTCTTTTAAAAAAGAAACATTTTTAAGGCTTACTCCTGGAGGAAAAATCTCCAAGGAAACTTTCTCAAACTTTACATCTGCATGTATTTTTTTGCTAATGATCTTTCTTGTTTGCGATGTCAAAATCGATGCAAACGTTTTTGAATGAACAAAACGCCACGCTCCAAACATCAAGAAAGAAACGCCCATAACGAACAGCAATAAAATTTTATTGATTTTATTCAAGAGAACCTAGCCTCAACTCTACTAATCTATATCCTGGTTCTGTTTCTTGAACTTTCAAATAGTATTTTTTTGCTTTATCGTATTTTTTTGCAAAGAAGTAAGATTCAGCAATGAGATAAAGTATTTCGGTTTTTTCAAATGAAGAAACACTCTCATTTTCAATGATTTTTTTTGCATAAAAAATAGATAGTTCATATTCTTGTTTATTAATTAAATTCGTTAAAAACTGACAACTTACATTTAAGTATTCTTCTCTCTCTAATAAATTAAAATCAAGTGACTCATAGAGTTTTTTCATTTCAAAAACGTTATCATTAAAAGAAAAGTAAGACATTTTCGAACTTAGAGGCGTATTACCATTGAAAGAAACCTCTATGTTTTCATTTTCAATTTGAAATGAATTTAAAACATTCTCATCTCTTTTAAGCTCTTGATTAAATAGAGGGAAACTATTAACTTCATCAATAGGGTTTTCTGAAATATCTTTTAATAATCCTAAAGGATAAAACTCCTTATCTCTTTTTTTCCATGACTGAAACCATTTATTATCAAGTTTTTTCAAATGCATTTCAAGAAAAGTTGATAAACTCTCATCCTTATCAACAGTTTTTCTATATATTAAATAAATAAACTCTTTCTTATTTTCATAAAAAATAAAGACCTCCATTAAGTTCGTTAGAAACAGAGGTGAAAGTTTTTCTTCCTTTGAGCTCAACCAGATCTCAACTAAAGAGTTAATATATTTGAATTTTTTATTTTTTTTTAGCTTGTCTTGTATATCTCTCAGCGCTTTAAAAACATCTTGAGAGAGGTTTTTATTTGTTAAACTCAATTCAAATAATCCAATTAAAACTTCTTCAAAAGAAGTCACATCTTCAATTTTTAATATTCTTTCCATGGATAAAGAAATTTGTTCCCAGTTTAAAACTTCTAAACATTCTTTTTGTTTAATATGTTTTTTAACCTTTTCTGGATTACTTAGGCTTAACAAAAACGTAATAAGTTTCTTCATTCCTATTTTAAAAGATTCAATATCTCCTTTGTTTTTTATTTCACTCAATATATTTTCAAAAAAATCAATTTCTATTGAAGTAACTTCATTTAATGAAAAATCAAGAATAGAAATTATTTTTTGAAATTCATTTTCTTCTAAATAACTTGAACTTAGATTTTTTATAAGGTCATTTGGATAATTCAATTTTAAGTGCTGATAGCACTTGAGTTCTTTTTCTAAAACTCTTGATGACTTCTTTTCATCTGTTTTTTTGAAAAAGGTCAATGCTTTATCATATTCTTTTAAAAGATAAAGCTTTTCAGCTTTTTCAAGTTCCATCCTAATTTCTCCTCCAAACTATTTTATCAGATATTTTGACTTAGAAAATTAGTCGAGTACTTACTTGTTTTAAATGATTCGTTGTTTAAAATTTTTTTATGCAACTCAATGTTTGAATAAATACCACTTATAACAGTCTCATCCAGTGCTCTAAGAGTTCTTTTGATACACTCTTCTCTATCGACTCCTTTTACAATAATTTTTGAAATCATTGAGTCATAAAAAGGTTGTACAGTATATCCACTATAGATAAAATCATCTACTCTCACTCCAAGCCCACCTGGTCTGTGGTAATGAGTAATTAAGCCGGGACTTGGTGCATTTGTTTCTGGGTTTTCAGCATTAATTCTGCATTCGATAACATGACCATCATAAGTAATATCTTTTTGCTTAAACCTTAGCTTCTCTCCTTGAGCAACCAAAATCTGTTCCTTTATCAGATCAATTCCTGTTCTTTGTTCCGTAACAGGATGTTCAACCTGAATTCTGGTGTTCATTTCCATAAAGTAAAATTTGTCTTCATCTTGATCATATAAGAACTCTACAGTTCCTGCTGAATCGTAATTTACTTTTTTGGCCAAATTAACCGCTGCTTGGCAAATTTCCTCTCGCTTTTCGTTGCTTAATACAACAGATGGAGATTCCTCTATAATTTTTTGAAATCTTCTTTGGATAGTGCAATCACGCTCACCCAGATGAATAACATTACCATGCTTATCAGCCAGTATTTGAACTTCTATATGCCTAGGGTTTGTTATTAGTTTTTCTATAAAAAGAGTTCCATCACCAAAGGCAGCCTTGGCCTCTTCTGATAGTGTTTTAATCGAAGGAAGAAGATCTTTTTCATCAAAAATCATTTTCATCCCTCTTCCACCACCCCCAGCGGAAGCCTTTATCAGCACAGGATACCCTAGTTTTTTAGCTGATTCCTTGATTTCTTTATCTGATAATTCTTTGACATAAATGGGTTCGAGAGTTGGAACCCCGGCTTCCAAGGCTATCTTTTTTGAATAAATTTTATCACCCATTTTTTTTAAGCAATCTATATTAGGGCCAATAAAACCTAAGTTCCATTTCTCGCACATACTGGCAAACTCTGCATTTTCAGACAAAAACCCATAACCAGGATGAACAGCAGAGGATTGAGTAATTTCAGCGGCAGATAATATTGATGGAATATTCAAATAACTAAGCGAAGCTTTGGCAGGTCCGATGCAAACTGATTCATCAGCAATTTTTACGTGAAGAGAGTCCTCATCTGCTGTTGAATGAACACAAACAGTTCTAATTCCAAGTTCTTTACAGCTTCTTAAAACCCGAACTGCAATTTCTCCTCTGTTGGCGATAAGTATTTTTTCAAAGTTCAAGTTTAAGTCCTAATTTTAAATATGACTTCACCATATTCGACAAGACTTTCGTTATTTAGACATACTTCAACTAACTCTCCGTCAACTTCAGATTCTATTTCATTCATTATCTTCATTGCTTCTAAGATACAAAGGACTTGTCCTTTTCTAACTCTATCTCCTGGCTTCACAAATGCAGGTTCTCCTGGGGCAGCCGACGAGTAGAAGGTTCCAACAAAGGGAGATTTAATTTCATGAAATTCGCTCGAAGTGGTTGGTTCAACAGGTGTTTTAGTAGAAACTTGCCTTTGAGTGGGCATTGTTTCTACAACATATGAGCCGGAGCTTGCAAAAGCTACTGACATTTTCATTTTATCAGTTTCATATTTTAACTCTTGCACACCTTCTTCTTTGGCCAAAGCAATAAATTCTTTTATGTCTTTTAAGTCCATTACTAATACCTTTATTTTTTTACTCTTTCGACAAACTCACCTGTTCTCGTATCTATTTTTAATTTTTCACCCTCTTTGATAAACAAAGGGACATTAACTTGAAGTCCTGTTTCCATGACAGCTTTCTTTTTTCCGCCACTTGCCGTATCCCCTTTTAAGCCAGGATCGGTTTCTGTTACTGACAACTCAACAAAATTCGGAAGATCGATGGAAATGGGTTTTCCATTATAATATAAAACCTGAATTTTAATTCCTTCTTGAAGAAAGTTTTTGGCATCGCCAATTTGGTCAAAGTTTAAATGAATCGTTTCATAGGTATTTTGATCCATAAAGTTAAATCCCTCTGGATCTTCGTACATGTACTCACACTCTTTATCTTCAAAATCTGGCTTCCCTACAGTATCAACCCCCGACTTGAAAGTTCTTTCTAAAACTTGTCCCGTTTCCATGTTTTTAAGCCTTGTTTTAACAAAAGCCGAACCTTTCCCTGGATTCACATGAGTGGATTCAACAATAATAAAAAGCTTACCTTCCATTTCTATTTTAAGACCCTTTCTAAAGTCTGTTGTCTGATACATCTCTTTCCTTTTGCATTGTTATTTAGGCATTATCGTTTCGGCCACATGAGCAGTCAACAGTTGTATCTCGAGCCAATGCTGCATCGCGCTACATTGATATGATAGCAGCTTTGGAACGCAAGGCTTCCAAGAAAATATTGAATTTATCAGAAATCATCTCATAGGTAGGATCTTTGGCCTTAACGTTTTGTTCAATATAATTAAGGAGTTTCTCGTGCTCTACTTCTTCATAATCATTTCTTTGCTCGAGATGTTTAATTTCTTCAAGTTTGGCATAGGATTTTTCATCATCTGGATTTAGCTCGAGAATTTTTTCTAAGATCTCGCGTGCCTTGTCATAATGTTTTTGCTCACAATATAGCTCAACAAGAGTATGGGTAATAACGGGGGTGCTTTTTGGTTTAGTTTCTCTTTCTTGAACAGGTTTAATTGGGGGTTCTTCAATGATTTGTTGCTCTCGAATAGTTCGGCTTTTTTCATGTTCTATTTCTTCTTCCTGACCTTTAAAAACATTTCCTATTTTACTTTGAGTTATCTCCCAATTATCTGCAGAATCTTCTTCTATAATAGTTTCTTCTTCTTCATATTCTTGATTTAAGTTTGTTTGAGGGTGATTTTGATGAAAATTTACTTCCACCCAACTATCTGGATACATTTCCTTATAGCTAAGTTCCTCTTTTTTAACAGGTTCGCTTACTCTTAGATCGTCTTCTAGTGCTTTAACTTTTCTTAAAACTTCATCATCTTTAGGGTTTAAGAACATTAAATATTTAAAAGTTTGTAGAGATTCTTCAAGCCTTCCCGTTTTAAGACAAGATTGGGCAAAAAGTTTTTGCAAACTTATATTTTCTATATTTTCCTGAACGAAGGGCTTAAGAGCTTCATAGGCCTTATCAAATTTATCTTGATCATAATAGCAATTAGCCAAAACAAGGTGGCCTAGAACATAGTTCGGATTATGAGTTAGTCCATCAGAGAGAACTTTAAGAGCTTCATCAATCATTCCTAGCTTTCTATACGATTCAGCCAGTGGTGCAAAAACTTTAGAACTTGGTTTTTGTCTATAGAGATTTAAATATTTTACTAGTAACGATGATTTCTTCTTACTCATATTTTATGTATCTATTATAGAAGTTCTATCAACAAGACCTGCTTCTTCTTGATTAATAATTCTTGGAGTAAGAAAGATAATAAGCTCACTTCGAGATGACTGATCGTTAACAGGAGTTCTAAATAACCAACCAAGGAGAGGAAGATCTTTCAAAAAAGGAACCCCAGACTCAGATGAGAGCTTCTCCGTTTTATAAAGTCCCCCGATAACTATTGTAGAACCATTATCAACTAACACGTTTGTCTTAATATTTCGGCTTGTTTTATCAGGAGGTCCATCTGTAAAAGGCTGAGTTCCAAAACCTGATTTTGATAAATCAACTTCTAGATTTATTGAACCTTCATTCGTTACTTGAGGAGTTACGTTAAGTGTTAAGTCTGCTTGAATCGCTTCAAAGTCAACAGATAAGCCAGAAGTAGCCGTTGTCGTATCACCTGCTGTTATAGCGTTCGCAACCCTATAGCTTGTTTGCTCTGTACTTGTGATAGAAGCTGCTTTTTTGTTTTGAGTAATGATTTTGGGACTAGAAACAATACGCCCCTTTGACTCATTTTCCATTAATTGGAGATTAAAACTCAAATCATTCAGCCTTTTAAATACAGCAATTGAGACTCCAATGAAATTTGAATTGTCTGTAGTTGTCGCCGAGTTAAAAGAGAAACCAGGCCCTTCAGAAGTCCCAACAGGTGATACTGGATCATAACCAAATGTGATTCCGCTCTCCAATCCAAGTCTTTTTGAATAAGACTCTGAAGCTTCAACGATTTTTGCTTCAATTAATATTTGAGGGGTTTGAGTGTCCAAAGTCTCTACTATTTTTTTCATTTTTTCGATGACATCAACAGTATCTTTAACGATAAGGGAGTTTGTTCTCTCATCTTTAGTAATTTTTCCTCTCTTATCTGTTAAGTAATCTTTTAAAATTGTTTCAATATCAGCAAGAGTCGCAAAACTAATTGGGAAAATTTTAGTTACAAGCGGTTCTTTTTCAGCAATCTTTTTCTCGTTTTCTAATTTTTTCTCTTTTTCTGCGACAGCTTTTTCATAAGTTGTAACCATTAAAATATTATCGTTTTTATTGGCCACTAGAGTACTTAAATTCAAAACTGTATCTAAAGCTTGATCCCAAGGAATATTAGTAAAAGTAAGAGTCAGAGGTTTTGCTTTATCTACCTCTTCATCAATAATAATATTGAAACCAGAAGTATCTGCTAACATTTTTAGAAGATCTGTTACTTTCACATTTTTGACATTGATAGAGATCTTTTTTCCAACATATTTTTTGGGACCAGAGAGAGTTAGATTTTCAATAATATCAATAATGTCAGTCGATTTAGGAACATGAATATTAGGGTTAGTACTGCCTTCAAGGCTACTTACAACAGGATTTTGTTTCTCTGCTTGTTCGACATCAGCTTTATTAAAAACACCGAACCTATTCTCGATGGCAAGAATAACTTTATTATCTTTTCTTTCTAATTTTGAACGAACGTTTTCTCTTAGTTGAATAGCAAACCTGACATCATTTTTAGTTCCGGGTTTTTTATATCCAGAGATATAAACAGTTGACCCACTAAATTCAGAAGTATCAATTCCTCTTAGTTTACTTGAAGCAGCTTTTACATCTTTTAAGTCCAAAATAATTTGCTTATCGTCGGTAATGTGCTGTCTTTCAGCCCAAGCTTCTTTATCAAGATCGATTTCAAAGTAACTAATGTCACCAGATTGATAAAAATTTATGTTTTTTATTGAATTAGCATTCGCTTGAAAAATAAAAATCAAGTAAGCAATAGTTGCTAAACATATTTGAAAAAATCCTTTTTTCATACTAACTCCATCAATGGATGTTCTAACAATAATATTATATCATTATTCTTGGGAAATTGGGATAACTGTTTCTAAATATTCATCTTGTCCGTATACATTAGTAATTTTCTCAACAAAAACAACACCACCTGGTAGGATAGCTTTAAGCTCGGCTTTTTCAGCTCCTATCTTCATTCCTTCTTTTAAAACAAAGATGTTCTCGTCGGTATTTTTACTTTTACTCGATTTATCTTTAAATTTGGCCATGGCCCTTCTTTGTGCACCAACCACAACACCAACAATTTTGATATTCTCAAGATTTAGATCTTTATAGGATGGGAGATTTGTATAAATTCCATTTCTATACGTCCCTTTTTCAGTTTTAACAATTTTCTTAGATTCTATCATTGGAGGTTTAAAAGGGTCTCTCATTTCAAATGGTTTTTCAATTTTTGAGACTTCCTTTATATACTTACCCGGTTTTGTAGCACCCCAAGAAACAAATGTGAATAAAGCCATCATTACAATTATTTTCATACTTTATTTCTTTCTCTTTTTACTAGGAGGTGCACCATTTTTTTTGTACTTACTTTCAATTTCTTCAATTCCTGATTTTTCTTTGTAATCGGTGTTGTAGCGATAAGACTCCACAACAGTTTTCATATTAACAATGTGAAAACGTCCTTTTTGACTCATTTCATTTTTCTGATCGAAAGTGACTTCTTCAATATTAAACAATCTTTCTGTGTTGTAGATTCTTTCAAAAAGAACTGCAAACTGTAGAAAAGTTCCATTTCCTTCGAATTTATACTTTTTCGCATAATAAAAACCATTTAACTCTTCTTCTTTAGGCTGAAGAATTGTGTCCTGAACATTAATATTAACTGCTTCATTTGAAATAAAATCTAAAACCTCTGTATCACTAATGGCCGTAGGAAGCTGTTTTTGAACTAACTCAATTTTTTCAACAACCTCTTTAACTCTTTTTTTGGATTCTTCCAAGTTTGCTTCAAAAACTTTGAGTTCTCTAATTTTCTTTTTAGCTGCTCCAATTTTTGTTCTGAGGTTACTAAGGTTGGATGAAATTTGATCTTTTTGCCCAACGTATTCTTCATACATAAAGTAAATTTGAACGATAAATAATCCCGCAATAAAAAGGTGTAGATTTTGAGAAAGCTTTTTCATTCAAACCTCGCTATGGAAGCTGTAATGCCAAAAGTTTCTAATCTCACTCCTGTTTTTTGATCTTCTTCTGATTTCGTCGAAGACATTTTCAAATCTTTATTAAAGAAAATTGAGTTTCTTAAACTCCCCACGAATTTTCCAACGCTTGAAAAAGAAAGCGACTTTCCATCAAGAATGAATTTGTCCTGTTTAATTTCAAGTTTTGTTATCCATAAATCCTCTGGAATATTTTTCGCCAAATACAACAAAATATTCAAAGGAGTCCTTCTCGTTTTTATGATACTTCTTACGACATTAAGTCGCTCTTTAAGTCTTGTTTCCTGTGATTGGAGTTCTTTTATTTGATCTTCTATGTAGCGATACTTACTTTTCTCTTTTGTCAGTTTTTGATTTTCAACATTGAGAGTTTTAACCTGGTTTTGAATATCAGATAAATCTGATTGCCAAGTTGGAGTAATAAGCATGTCTGGAAGAAAAAAACCAATGACAATAACAATGACAACAAGTTTTATATTAACAAGATTAAGATCAACACCCGCTACAACAGGAAGCTCTGTTGGTTTATGAGATATTGATAAGTTTGTCTCAATCATTTAAACAACCCTCATCGATAAACCTGCTGCAATATTTCCCATATACTTCATTTGTTCTATTTCAAATTCTCCAATAGAAGAATCAACTTTTAACTTTCTTAAGGGGTCAAAGAATTCCACATCAATTCCTAACACTTCTTCTAGCCCTTCTTCTAAACCCGGAAGTCTCGAGTTTCCACCTGTTATCAAACACAGCTCAATGGTATTATCACTCCCTCCTGAAATAAAAAAGTTCAAAGACTTTTTAACATCTTCAAAAAGATTTTGACTGTGCTCGTCTATGATTCCCATTATTTCTTCTGGTAAATTTCCTGAAGCATCCCCATTGATTTTTAAATCCTCTGCCTCGCTATAGCTAACACCCATTTGACGTTGAATCTCTTCAGTAACAAGAACACCGCCGATTGGAATCTCTTTACAAAACAAAGGAGCACCAGAACGATAGATGATGACTTTTGTTGTTTGAGCTCCAAAGTCAATAAGGGCATAAGTCTGCCCAGAGTTTGAATAGTCCTCATAACATTTTTCAAATAAATTCGCTAAAGATAACGATGATATTTCAACAACCTTAGGTGCATAGCCTGCTTCAATAACAACCTTTTCAAATGCATGAATGGTATCATCTCTAGCAGCGGTCAAAATAACATCTTTACCACCACCATCATTTGTACCAATAATAAAAAAACTTATTTGTGCATCATCGGCCCCGAAAGGAATATACTGCTCCGACTCCCAAAGAATATGATCTTCAACTTCATCATCACTTCCCTCTGGTACCTGCATTCTTTTAATGACAGTATTAGGTCCTTGGATCGACATCGCAACGCTCTTTCCTTTGCACCCTGCTTCTTTTATTGTGTTTTTTATTTTTGTAATAAGCTCTTCAGATTTTTGAATTTCATCCTCAATAATAGCTGCTTCAGAAAGAGCCGATAAACCAAAACGGCTTATCGTATTTCCCTTAAGTTCACACACCTTAATATATCCCGAACCAATATCGACACCGATCGTCTTACCTGAAGATGGCACTAGCTGGGAAAGAATGTTATCTAATCCACTCACTTTATACGAACCTATTTTGCCTTTTAGTCTAACGATAGACTTATGTGTTATTATACCTAGATTACTTTTATCATTTCAAGGATTTAGTCTTTTCTGACTATTTTAATCAAGCATTAAAATAACAACTTAAGGATATTGTGAAAGCTAGACTCGAAAAAAATTTGCCAAAAAGCAGTTAAAATAATGAAAGGTCCAAAGGGCATTGGTGAATCTTTTTTCATTTTCCCTGTTAAAATAAAAATAACTCCAACAAGAGAACCTAGAAAGCAACTGACAAAGATATTTTGAATAATTCCAACAGGTCCTAACAAAAGTCCTAATACCCCAAAAAGCTTAATATCTCCTCCACCTAGACCCACAACACCTCTGAACTTGTAAAACAACCAAGTCACACTATATGTTCCACCAAAACCAACAAGAAACCCGTATAAAGCCTTAGACCAATCACCATAAAAGAAAAGATAGATAACAACGACTAATAAAAGAAAAAGATTAATCGAATCTGGCAAAATTTGATGCTTAACATCAATAACAAAATGAATAACAAAACTATAAAAAATAAAAAAATAAATAAAAAATAATAAAATATCATCTTGAGCCAGAGATTTTGGAGCAAGTAGAAAACCAGCGACTGCCACAAAAAGCTCTATTAATGGATACTGCCAACTTATTGAACTTGAACAAAAACGACATTTTCCTTTGAGAAGAAAAAAACTAATAAGAGGTATATTCATAAACCATCTTAGTTTTTGTTTACAACTTGGACAGTGAGAAGAAGCAAATACCGGATCTTCCCCTTTAGGAAGTCGTAAAATGAGAACATTGGCAAGACTCCCAAACATCAATGCAATTAACGTTGCATATAATTTTAAAATAACTTCAATCATGCAATATCTTTTTTATTAAAAACAAAAATAATAAGAAATAAAACAAATAATGAATAAATCAAGCCATAGCTTAAAGAAGAAATAAGATAATCTATCTCTAGTTCCTGTTTATAAATAACAAAATCCTTTATGTTGAATTTGTAAAAACCAGGAAGAACGAAATGATAAAATTTAATCAAAGCTTCAAACCCAGGTCTCCCTTCAACAAAATACATAATTGTCCTCGGATCTATTGAATGCCCTACAATATAGAGAACAAGAGCAGAAATAACAGATACTGTATTATTAGTATTTAGAGTAAAAAGAACCACTATAAGTAAAACTAAACATGATTCCAAAAAAGTATAAAAAATATTCCATATAATTAAAGGAGAAATCACTCCTCCATAAGATTTAAATGTTAGTAGGGCCATCGTAGAGAGTATGAATAGATTCAAAAATAAAATTGTAAGAAAGCCTATTATTTTTCCAATTAAAAACTGGGTTCTCGTAACAGGTCTTGATATAACCATATAAACCGTTTTGGTTTCAAGTTCTTTAGAAATCAAACTAACTCCTAAAAAGAGCGAGATGCCAACACTAGATAAAGTAAGTGTGCCTAGGCCAAAATCAATAGCAATTCTTCCTGGTGTGCCATAAGTGAACTCTGAAGCGATATAGCAAATTGTAATTAATGCACAGCCGAGAAAGAAGGTATTAATAAGGATTCGACTCTTAAAAAGTTCTTTAAATGTATACCAAGCAACGACTTTGATAGAATTCACTTTTCTGTCCTATAAAAAATTTCTTCAAGAGTAACTTTTTTAAGCGATAAAGAACTAATTTCAATGTTTTTTTGAATTAACTCTTCTATTAATTTATTTTTAAACTCTTTTTCTACAAATAATTTCAAATGTCCATGTGAGAAAACTTCTTGTTGGCATGGGGTTGATAACTCTATTTTGGATTCAGAACCAACATGAATTTCATAAGTCTTAAGTTTATTTTTTTCGTAAAGTTCGTTCAAAGAATCATTAAAAATAACTCTACCTTGTTTAATAAAGATAACCTCTTGAGAAACTTCTTCAATGTCACTAACTATATGACTACTAAAAAAAACAGTTTTTCCCTCATTAGAGACTTGGTTGATTATCTCTTTCAAATCTTTTCTTCCTAAAGGATCAAGACCTGATAAGGGTTCATCAAGAATAATGAGTTCTGGTTTGTGAAGTAATGTCGCCATAAAACCAAGACGCTGAAGCATTCCTTTTGAATAAGTTGCAATTTTTCTTTTTAATGCGTAGTCAATTTTAAAAATCTGGGCCCAATATTCTATACTTTTCTTTATATCTGGTTTCGAAACTTTAACTAAGCTCCCCATAAAAAAAAGAAAATCCTCACCAGTTAAATTTGGATAGAAAAAAGGACGCTCTGGAAGAAATCCAATATTTTCAAATATTTCATTTTTATTTTTTCCAAGTTGCTGATG
Source organism: Bacteriovoracia bacterium (assembly GCA_030431635.1). Taxonomy (GTDB): domain Bacteria; phylum Bdellovibrionota; class Bacteriovoracia; order Bacteriovoracales; family Bacteriovoracaceae; genus CALFYV01. The sequence continues at coordinate 123,470 of JAUIIL010000008.1, read as the reverse complement.
ATAAATTACTTTTCCCTTTGTCGGTCTAATAAAATCCATCATTATCTTCATTGAGGTCGATTTACCAGCTCCATTAGCACCCAAAAATCCTGTGACTTTTTGAGGTTTTATTTCAAAACTAGTCTGAGTTAGGGCCTCAAAAGGTGGACCGAAAGCATCAGGCTTAAATATTTTGGAAACGTTTTCAAAGCTTATCATCTAGAAAAAATTTTATTACAATTAGAAGTTAATGGCGATAACTAAATATTCATCACTTTTCTTTGCACTACTGCTACTCCTTGTTGCAGGCACTATTCATACTGACAATAAAAAACCTTATTATAAAATTGATAAGCAAAAATATTCAATAAACTTTAAGGATGAAATGGTTCTAACTTTTCATTTTGGGTTAAAACGTCTTATTAGCTCTACTCTCTGGATTCAAGCTATGATTGAATCCGATTTAGAACACTATAAGAAAAAGGATCTTAATAATTGGTTGTATCTTCGCTTTAATACTATTTTGAAGCTCGATCCCTATTTTTTAGGGGCCTATACTTACGGAGGTCTTTACCTTAGTGTTATTAAAGACGATGAGATAGGGGCCAAAGATATTTTTGATAGAGGATTAGAAAAGTATCCACAAGATTTTAAACTCGCTTATCACGCTCTTCTTCATTATTACTTTGAACTTAATGACATACAAACTTCTTATAAAATTTTTCAGAATATTAAATCAAACCCTAACGTCCCGTTTTATATCAGAAGTCTAATGTCAAATGTGGCATTAAAAAATGAAGATAAAACAGGAGCTCTTATTCTTCTGGAACAAGCTTTTAATATGGCCCAAGATCATCTAATTAGAGAAAACTTAGCAAAGAGGATTGAAAAAATAAAAAGGGAGCTCAAAAGAGCTCCCTAACCAGAAATAAGATACTTATTATTCTTAAAAAACTAGTTACAAACAGTTGTACCAGTTAAACCTGATTGAGTATTAGTAACGACCTTAAGCTCATCAATTGTCCATTGATCACAGTTGTTTCCGGCCATGATTTGTCCTGCTGCTCCAGCCGTAAAAGTATCTGCAGCGATCGCAAGAGTTGCCATTGCTGTTACAGCTCCAATAGTTGAAGTCACGCCACCAGTTCCCTTCGTTGCTGCAAACTGAGCATTGTTTGCACCATCAGCACATCCTGGAGGGTTTCCATTTGTTCCCGTTAATAGTGCATCAGCAACGCCAATTGAATAATACCCAGTTGTTCCTGGATCAAAACCAATTGCGGCCAAGCAGGAAAAATACGAATCATATTCAGCGAAAATAGCTGTTTCTGTTGTGTAAATTCCTGCAAGCTGGAGCTTCGCTTCAGATTGCTTTGACTTTGCCTGATACTTTTTAAAGTTTGGAATAGCTATCGCTGACAAAATACCAATAATGGCAACGACCACCATGAGCTCAACTAAAGTGAACCCTTTTTGATTTAAATCTCTCATGTCTTCCTCCTCGCTTAAGTATTAAGAACTTAAGCAAAAAAATAATTCTCATAAAATCTACACAAACAGTTAAGATGCCTATGAAGAGTTTATGAATGAGTGTATTATCTCACATCTCTTCGATTCAAAGTGTGAAAAACTTCAAATAAAGATCGTAAATTCTTGTGTTTTTAAGCAGTTAAAGGATTAACAGGTTTTTCTTGAAAAGTTGAAAATGCCCATAATTCTTGACTGTTATGCTCCACCTGCTGATTTAAACATTGGTAAATACATAGCGATAAGAATCGCACCAATAATTCCCCCCAAACCTACAAGAATAAGAGGTTCTATCATTTTGGTGGCAGTTCCCAAAGCTTCATCAACTTCTTCTTCAAAAACATCAGCACAGCGAACGAGCATTTGATCAAGGCTTCCTGTTGCTTCACCAACCTTTACCATTTGAGCTACCATTTCAGGAAAATATGATATTTTCTTAAGTGGATCTGAAATATTTTTTCCTTCAGTAACGGCCTTTTTCACATTTTCTAAATCATGAGCAATTTTAGTGTTATCAAGTGTTTCTAAACAGATATCTAAGCATTCTAATAAAGGAACACCAGCAGCAAGCATCGTTGCCATCGTTCTTGTAAATGAAGCTAAGTTTCCTTTTATAATCACTTGACCAAAAACTGGGATTTTCATTGTGATAAGATCCCATTTTTCTTTTCCATCACCTTTTTTCCATCGAGAAAAAATAAAAAGCCCAAGAATGAATAAAGGAATCGCAGAAAGTGTATATTTTTGAAGAAAATCCGATGTATCAATCACCATTTGTGTTATCCAGGGCATTTCTTGTCCTGAGTCTTCTAACATCGAAACAAATTGTGGAACAACAAAGATCATCATTCCATAAACAACACCAATTCCAACAACCGTTACTATTGTTGGGTACATTAAAGCACCCTTAACTTGTCCTCTAATTTTTTGCTGTTTATCCATGAATTCAGCTAACTTTTGAAGGATACCATCAAGAATACCTGCCGACTCTCCCGCTTTAACAAGTGAGCAATAGAGCTTATCAAAACCTTTTTGTCTATTAAGGGCTTCGTTAAGCATGGCCCCACCACCAACATCATTAGAAACTTTTTTAATAATTGATTTAAATGTAGGATTTTTTTCCTGTTTATAAAGAATCTCGAATGCCTCTAATATAGGAACACCTGAATTAAGTAAAATTGAAAGTTGTTTTGTAAATTTGGCAAGTTCACTATTGCTAAAAGGGGACTTGAGTCCCATATCAATCATAATTTGATCAAGGTCAGACTCAAAAATACTAGGTTCTTCAATTTTTATGATTCGAATTCCATCTCGTTTCATAGCGAGCTTTACTTCTCTCTTAGACGTAGCGTTTAAGCTTCCACTAATTTTTTTGCCTTCTTTATTAAAGCCTTCCCAACGAAACTTTCCCATTTAGTTACTCTTCATCCCTAGTTTTTTTCCCAACTCTTCTGGCATTGTACTATATTCCATAGCTGTTGCATTATCGATAACTCCAGCATTGACTGCTTTAAGTATACTTTGGTTCATCGTGAACATTCCACTCTCTTCTTGCCCAACTTGCATCTGAGAATAAATCTGATGAATCTTATCCTCTCTTATCAAGTTTCTAATCGCAGGTGTTGGTCTTAAAATTTCTTGGCATAGCACTCTTCCTTTTTCAAAAGATTTCGGAAGAAGTTGCTGGGCCACAACTCCTTGTAAAACAAATGAGAGCAAGGTTCTTATTTGTTCCTGTTGATCAGAAGGAAAAACGTTGATAATTCTATTCATTGTTTGCACACAAGAGTTAGTGTGAAGTGTCCCAAAAACAAGGTGTCCAGTTTCAGCGATCGTAAGTGCTGCTTCAATTGTTTCAGCATCCCTTAACTCACCAACAAGAACAATATCAGGGTCTTGTCTAAGCATACTTTTTAAACCTGACTTAAAAGTAATCGTATCTTTCCCAACTTCTCTTTGGTTAACAATACAGCCTTTATGACTATGAACAAACTCTATTGGATCTTCTAGTGTAATAATGTGGCCAGCTTCTTTTTGATTTAATCTATCAAGTAGAGAAGCAAGTGTCGTTGATTTACCTGAACCAGTTGGACCTGTTACCAAAATAAGACCATTTGCAACATCAGTCATTTCAAGAAGAACATTGGGAAGTCCAAGTGAATCAAAATCTGGAATAAGACTTGGAATTGTTCTAAAAACAGCAGATATACCACCTTTTGCTTGAAAAACGTTCGCACGAAATCTTGCAAGTCCTTTTATTCCAAAAGAGAAATCTAAATCAAGGGTTTTTTCAAATTCTGCTTGTTGGGCCTCAGACATAACTTGATAAACAAGTCGCCTAGTGTCCTCTGCTGTTAAAGCCCCTACTTTGACTCTCACAATCTCTCCACTAATTCTCATCCCAGGAGCACTTCCGACAGAGAGATGCAAGTCAGAACCTCCATTATCTACCATCACTTTAAAAAGTTGTTGTATTTGAAGACCACTCGCGCCACCGCCCATTTGAGTTTGCGTACGTGTCTTTGTATTGTCATCACCCATAACAATTCCTTTGATTCACTTTTTCTTTCTCTCTATATATTTTAACTAGCTTTTTTCTTTTGTTGTAAAATATCATCAGCGGCAGAGTTACTAACGGCTTCTTCCAATGTTGTTAACCCTTGTGCCACTTTTGTTAAAGCACACATTCTTAAAGTTTTCATACCTTCTTTAATGGCAATCATCTTCAACTCATCTGAAGAAACATTTTTTAATATTCCTTCCCTCACTCCAGGTGTCACTGTTAAAACTTCATAAATAGCAACACGTCCTTTATAGCCCGTATGATTACACTTATTGCATCCTTTTCCTTTAAAAGCTTTAATTCTTTGTGCCGTACTCTCTGCAAACCCAGCTGCTGTTAACTCTGTAATAGAGACTTTTACTTGCTCTCTGCAATCCATACAAATTTTACGACAAAGTCTTTGCGCGACGACAACATTTAAGGCCGCGACCACAAGAAATGGTTCTATTCCCATATTTAAAAGCCTTGTCACGGTACTTGGAGCATCATTAGTGTGTAAGGTTGAAAGAACCATATGTCCTGTTAAAGCTGCTTCAATCGCAATCTCACCAACTTCATAATCTCTAATCTCCCCAACCATTATAATATCTGGATCTTGTCTCAAAAAAGACTTCAAAGCAGCAGCAAAAGTCAAGCCAACTTCTTTTCTTACGTTTACTTGATTTATTCCCTGTAAGTTAAATTCAACTGGATCCTCTGCTGTCGAAATATTGGTATCAGGTTTGTTGAGATCTGCGAGTGCTGAATAAAGGGTTGTTGTCTTACCAGAACCCGTGGGCCCAGTAACAAGACACATTCCGTAAGGTTTATAAATACCTTCTTGAAACCTTTCAATTTGCTCTTTTTCAAAACCTAACTTAGTCATATCTAACTGAAGATTCGATTGATCAAGAAGTCTTAAAACAACTTTTTCTCCAAATAATGTTGGTAAGCTAGAAACCCTGTAGTCGATCGGCTTTCCACCAACACTTAATTTAATCCTTCCATCCTGAGGTTTTCTTTTCTCAGATATATCTAGCTTTGCTAGTATTTTAAGCCTAGATATAATTGGAGCTTGCATGGCCTTAGATGGCCTTGCAACTTCAACTAGAGAACCATCCACTCGGAAGCGAATTCTAAAAATTTTCTCATAGGGTTCCACATGTATATCAGATACTTTTTTAACAAAAGCTTCTGCTAATATTCTATTTACATAAGTAATGACATCATCACCTATTTCATCTTCTTTTAAATCATTTTCTACCGCTGCATTTTCTTTAACTTCGTGAACGGTAGCAATTAAATCTTCTACTGACTCTTCAGCCGATTCAAATATTTTTTTGAAAGCTGAGATCGTTGTTAAAATAACTTCAACTGGTTTTTTCAGTTGCTCAGCCAATGAGGTCGTAAAAGTAAGAACTGAAGGGTCAAAAGTTGCGAGGGTCAACTTAGACTGTGTTTTTTGAATAGGCACAAGCCGGTATTTTATAATTGCTGATTTAGGAAGAGCACTAATCGTTTCTTTTGTAACCTTTGCGTTCTTTAAGTCAATAAAGGGTACTTTAAATTTTTGCGAACAGATTTGACCAAACTTCATTTCATCAAATCTTTCTAATTTTAGAATTTCAAATTCTGAAATTTCTCCAGCTTGATTTTTATTTAACAACGGTCTTAACTCTTTAAGAGTAACAACCCCTGTACTTGTTAAAATATTGACGAACTCTTTTCGAAACATAAATTCCTATCCACCTCTACGTATTTTATCGGTATTTAAGATAGGAAAATTTAGTTAAGTCCCCAAAATTTAATTGCTTCAAGGGCTTGTTTTTCTAGTAATTCCCGACCATCAAGATAAGTTATCTTCGCAAATGAAAAGAAATCTTGATGAGGTTTAAAAGAATAATTCATGTCCCAAAAGATTGAATTTATGTTCAAGCACCCATTAAAGATAAAATCTCGACTGCAACAATTAATCACCAGACTTTTATTATAAGGTAATAGATCTATTTTTTCTAAAGGACCATCTTTTTTACGAAAGAAATGATGGTAATTCAATTTTTTCATTCTGAATAACTGAACAAAAAGTTCGGCCATAGAGCCTGAACCAAGTAAAAGAACGTTTTCAAAATCATTTTCTAAAATTTTTGTTGATAAAGACTCAACAGCAAGCCAATCTGTGTTCGTTGCATTGAATTCATTTGTTTTTAAATCAATACAGTTTATGCTTCCTAAATTTTTTATCTCATCACTGATGACTGTCTTTTTTAGATACGATTTTTTATAAGGACTTGTGATATTTACGCCTAAGTACTTTTGCTTTAGATTTTCTAACGATGGCAACTTTGATTCATTTGAAATATCAATTAAGTCATAATCTACCTTTTCATTAAAAAAGTTTTTATAAAAACTAGGAGATAAAGAATGGGATATATTTTTTCCAATCAAGGCCAGTTTAATCATTTCTATAATATCTCTTTACTTCTAAAACATCATTTTCTATTTGTGAGATGAGATCATTCACGCTTGAAAACTTTTTCTCATTTCTCACCCTTTTGATAAACTCAACCTTAAGTTGTTCACCATAAATATCACTATCAAAATCAAGAATATGTGTCTCTACATGAATTTCTTGTTCATCTTTAAATGTTGGGTTGTAGCCAATATTAGTTACTGACTGATAAATCATCTTTTCATGAATACATTTAGTAATATAAACACTGTTTTGAGGAATTATTAATTCTTTTGTGATTTTCATATTGGCCGTCGGAAAACCTATTTTTTTCCCTCGCCCCTCTCCCTTAACAATAATTCCTTCTAAAAAAAAATTACGACCTAAGAGCTGATTGGCAGTTTCAACTTCTCCACTAGTGATACATTCTCTAATAATTGAAGAGGATACTTTCCCTTTCTCTCGATAACAAGGCAATTGGTGAGCCTTAACGTTCTTTTCATGACAGTACTTTTGAGCAAAGGTAAAATCCCCTTGTTTATTAGAACCAAAAACAAAATCATGGCCAAGATAAAAAGACTCAACCCCATGATGTTTTAGGACATTATCATCAAGGAATTCTTTAGGAGTTTGAGTACTAAAATCTCTATTAAAAGTTAGCTCAATTAAAAAATCAACTCCATTTTTTTCAAGAAGTTCTCGTCGACTTTTGTATGAATTAATTAAAAACCCAGAGGATAAAGGAGTTAAAATCATTTTGGGATGTGGTATAAAAGTAATGACAACAAGTTTTTGTTTTTTCTCTTTAACTTTTTGGGATAATTCTTTTAATAAATATTGATGGCCAACATGAACTCCATCAAAGTTTCCAATGGTAACAGCTAGCTTCAAGTCTTCGTTAATTTTATCTATACTATCTAATACTTTCATTTCTTATTAATTTGAATAATGAGTTAAAATAAGTCTTATTTACCTTTAAATCAACCTTTTGTTTTGTTTTAAATTGAGATTCTTCTAATTTCTTCAGTGTACTAGAAAAATAATTAGCTTCTTTTTCAGATAACTTTGAATTTTCTATGACTTGATATATGTCCTGTTCTGTTCCTTTTTTTAAACTGGATAATAATTGAAATAAATTAGAATAACTTAGGCCTTGTTTTTGAATTTGTAGCCAGTACTCTTCATATTCATAATTTATTTTTCTTTGTTTTAAACTTAATAAAATGGGAATAAAAACGAGAAAGAATATTAAACCCAGAAGAAGAAAGTTCAGCTTTCTTAGCCAGTTTGACCCCATGGATGAATAAGCAAAAAGAGGAGAAACAACACCAATATCTTCAATCTTATGTTCTTCTTTCTTATTTTCATTTAATTGGTTCGGTTCTAGTATTTTTTCTTGCTTTGCTTTATTTTTTAAAGGAGCTGCTGAAACACTTCCCTCAACTTCAATAGGAGGAATTGTTAAAATAACCGTTGAAAAACTCATTGTCTCAGGATCAAAGTATGAAATGGGAAACTCTCTTGCATCTTGCTTTAAAGCTCCTCTCGTTAAATAAGTATAGTCAAAGCTTTTAATTGCCGTTAAATCTTGATTAATTTTTAAATCACCACTTATTTCAAATTCCTCCAATGAAGGATGACTAAAAAGTTTTGGGGCTTCAAAGTTTTCTAATTCTCCTGGCCCCTCAACAATAAGTTTTGCTTCAAGTGGCTCATTTACAAGAAATTTATTTTTGTTAATTTCAAACTTAAAACTATGTTTACCAACTAACCCCGAAAAATGAGGAGGAACGCTCCCTGCTGGAACAGGATTAACTTTTATTGTAATAGGATCACTACTTACACTTTTTGATCGAACTTTTCCTAAGCCTAACCCCAAACCAAATCCTCCAAAAGGATCATTTCTTGATATGACTGAATAGTGAACGGTAAGCCGTATCGGATCTATTTTTAGTTCACCTGTTGATTCAGGAAATAAGAGCTGAGTATAGAGAATAGATCTAATATAAATCTGACCTTTGTAGTTAACCCTTTCTTCACGACTTGACTCTTGAACAAAACGTTTTAAAAAACCTTTTAATTTAGGATATTTTTTTATATCAAAGTTAGCAACTCTTACTCTTTTATAAAGATAGTAACGCAAGACAATGGCTTCACCCTTAAATACTTCTGTTTTTGAAGGTATTGCCAATGCGAAAAAATCTTTACTCTTAGGGGCAGTTCTCAATGCAGTAAGGCGAATATCTTTGTGTTTAAGAGTTTGACCTCCCACTTCAGCAGTTATGTTTTTTATTTTTACTGGACCTGTTTTTTGAGGCATTAACTCATATGTATAGTTTAGTTCTTTTGTTCTCGTTACTCGTCCGTTAATGTAGCTCATTCGACTTGTCACACCAGATTCTATCTTTCTTATGACCTCTGCACCAATAGGATCAAAATTAATATTGGGCTCATCATCTCCACTAATTGAAACTGTTACATATAGATTAAAAGATTCACCTGCAACTACTTTCTCTTCATCAACGCGTACTTCTATACTATCAGCATATACATATGGTAAAAGTAAAACTAAAGATAATAATAAAAACTTCATTACCAATCCTTCTTTTCTCTGCCCTTCAACTTATCTTGAGTTGAAGAATCAATGAGTTGTTCTTGTAATTTTCTATCATCATGAATGAGTTGCTTCAATAAAGATGGCAACTTACTTTTGGGTACCTTTTTAATAGGCTTATCTGGTTGATTCTTTAATTCTTTTTGATCGTCCTTGTTGTCTTTATTATCTTTATTATCTTTATTGTCTTTATTATCCTTATTGTCTTTATTATCCTTATTGTCTTTATTATCCTTATTGTCTTTATTATCCTTATTGTCTTTATTATCCTTATTGTCTTTATTATCCTTGTTGTCTTTATTATCCTTGTTGTCTTTATTATCCTTGTTGTCTTTATTATCCTTATTGTGTTTATTATCCTTATTGTCTTTATTATCCTTATTGTCTTTATTTTTTTGTTCTTGCTTTTTCTTTTTCAAAGCAGATAAAGTATTTTTCCGAATAACTTCTTTTAATTTTTTGGCCTCTTCTGAAGGGTTTTTATCTAAAAAAGAATCAATTTCTGAATAAAGCTCCAAGGCCTCTTTGTATTTTTTATTGGCAAGTAACGCGGATGCTTGGTTGATTTTACTTGTAACATTCGCCTTTTTTTCTCCATTTAAGGCTTCACTATAAACCTTATTTGCTTCTTCTGCTTTTCCCGCTCGAAGAAGAAGTTCACCTAACTTTAAATATTCATCTGGATTAATATCGCCTTTTTTTAAATGCTTTTTATATTCCTGAATTTGATCATCGTAAGGTGTTTTTTCCTCTTCTTGAGAAAAAGAGTTGAAACTTATAAGAAACAGAAGCCCCATCACACTAAAAGCTTTACCAAAACGAAATAAAAAAGAAGCTGTCATAAGTAGAATTCCAGGGACAAGAATAATTTCAAGATAAATTTGTTGGATCGTAACCTCTCCCTGTGAAAACTTTTTGTTATGTACACCGCTGAAGAATTTCAATATTTGCTCGGTTGGTAACGTGTATGAAGTCGCAATCCAATATTGATAATTCTTAATACTATCTCCTAATTTTCTAAGAAAAACCTCATCCAACTTTGAAACAACTTCATTTCCATTAAACTTTTTATTTCCTCTAAAATTTCCATATATATCCCTTAAGGGAATAACGCCCCCTTTATTTGTTCCAACTCCAACTGCTGCAACAGAAACAGATCGAGGAATGATTGCTTTAAAACCTCCCTCTGTTTCTTCCGCATCTGTAATTAAAAGAATATTGCCAACGAATTCTCCTTTATCACCTCTAAGATATTGAAGAGCTTCTGACATTGCTCCCGAAAGGTTTGTACCACCTCTATTAATACGTAAATTTTTTAAACCCTCAATACGAGAATCAAGAAGATCTAAGTCTGAAGTGAAAGGAATTAATCGTTTTGTTGTATCAGAAAAAACTAACACAGAAATTTGATGCCCAATTGCTTTTTTTACAAAATGCCGGGCCATAAAAATAGCTTTTTCAAATCGGCTTGGTCTCACATCTTCAGCAAGCATGCTTGTTGAGGTATCAAGCATTATTATTGTTTTTTGTTCAGGGATTTTTGACGTTATTTTTTCTGGCTTACCTCTTAAATCTAAAAGAGAGAAAAGTAGTAATATAACACCTGTTACATAAAACACGTTTGACCACTTTATTTTAGATTTTACTCGAAAAAACCAATGCTCATTGACCCAATGAAAAAAATTTCTTGATTGCTTGAAATAAAAAAAAGCAAACATGAAAGAAAGAAAAATAACGATGGGAGCGTAAACTATTTCATTGAGAATCATAAATATTCTTTCACCCTAAACCTTCTAAAGCATTCCACTAGGAATAATAAAACAACTCCATATAACAAATATGAGTAATAAATTTCATCATAAACAATACGGCCCTTGGAATGAATTTTTGTTTTCTCCAAGTTCTGAATGTCATCTAGTATTTCTTTTAGAGATTCTTCACTTTTTGCCACATAAGTTTTTCCACCAGTTAGCTCTGATATTTTTTCTAACGTTTTAATATCGATAGAGCCTCCCGGAATAACCTGATACCGAGTTCCAAAAACTCCGTTGTTGACAGGAATTCTTGCACTATCATCTGTTCCGATACCAATGGTATAAACCTTTATTGAGTATTTTTGCGCCATCTCAGCTGCTTGAATAGGAGACATGTTTCCAATATTATTAACACCATCAGTTAAAAGGATAATAACTTTGTTCTTGGTCTCTGTATCAACAGCTCTTGCAACAGCTAGTCCTAAAGCATCCCCAATATTAGTCCCTCCGCCTAAATTACCGACATTTATATCATCTATTACCTGATCAATAACCCCAGCATCAGTTGTTAGCGGTAGAAGAGTAAAAACTTTTTCAGAAAACATGACAATACCAATTCGATCAGTTGGACGAAGTTTAATAAAATCTCTAATTTTAGCTTTTGCTACTTCTAGACGATTTGGAGGTAAGTCATCTGCAAGCATTGACCTAGAAACGTCGACTACGAAAAAAATATCATTTACCTCTACTGAATCAGGGGCAAACTTTAATGGCTTTCTTGGACCCATTAAAGCAAAAGAAAGAAATAGCCACGAAGTAACGCCTAAAACAAATTGTAAAAGACGTAACCAATCTTTAGATTTTACACTACTCATTCGAATAGAAAAATGAAGTTGGGGTCGATAAAAAACCTTCCAGAAATCTAAACTCCAAATTAATAGTCCCAACAAGCCTATTGCTAGATAGTATGGCGTTCTGTACTCAATCATATTAACTTCGAAAACTCTTCTTTTAATTTATTAAAAATATTTTTGATGTTATTTTCCTCAATATTGCTCCATTCTTTTTTATACTGAATTTTTTCAATACTTGTAAAAAGCTCTTCTATCTCACTGGTTTCCCCCTCAAGGAAAAATCTCCATTCAGCTCTTAAAGCATATAGCTTTTCAATATCTTGTCTTGATTCAGCATCTAGAAACATCTTTTGATATTTTCTTTTTTTATTTTCAGTTTTTTCTAACTCTTCTTTTAACTGAAGTTTTCTTCTTCTTCTTTTTATCCATATTGGAACAACCAAAAAGAAGAATAAAAGTAAATTTAAAAAAATCACATATAGATAATAATAATTTCTATTCGTCGTTAAGCTTTCTTCAATAACAATAAGAGCATTTGTATCTTTAATATCCTTTAGCTCAAATTCTATTTTTTCAAAATGAATTTGATAGTTTTTTTCTTTAAATTTTAAAAAAGTATTTTTTTCATTAATAGGTCCTACTAAAGTCATTATAGCTGTACCAGAGGAATAGGTATCAGAGCTTTCATTTGTTAAAACTTCTGATAAGTAAATAACATCTTCGATTAGATAATTTCCTTCAAAATTACCCATAGTAAATTCATCTGGTGTATTTTTTAACACCTCCCAAAAAATTCTCTTAGTCTCACCTATAAGAAATTTTCCCTCTTTATTCAGAGAAATTTTAATTTCAGAAGCAAAGGAACATCCTACGAACAAAAAAAGTAAAATGATCCTAAAGCATTTGCTTGATAAAAACCTCAAGATACCTCTCTTTTACATTTAAATCTAAAACTCTTCCTTTAACTCTTGGGATCTTTCTTTTCTCTTTAAAAAAAGATGATTTATTCATGAATATTTTTTCAGAAAAACGTGAATGAGGGTCAAATGCAACGCAAGAATAAGGCTTCTCGTTATATTCATCAAGTGGAGAAAGGATTCTAAATCCGTGCATTTTTCTCCTTATTAAGATTTTATTGAGCTCATCCATATCCTCATAAAGAGAAAAATCACTCAATAATATTACTTCCTTATTTTTGGCCAAAAAGGCCTTTATTGTTGATAGCTTTTTTTGTGAATTATATGGTTCGAAAAGAGGAAAACTATAATTAATGTTCCCATTTGATTTTAAAATGTTGATTTTCTCTATTGTAGATATCAGTTGTACAATTCCTTCTTTTCCAGACTTTGAAGGAAGTGAGTATTCTCTATCGGTCCATAAAATAACTTTAACTTGATCATTGGTTTCTTTGGCCAACAAGTAGAGAAGGCAGGCTATTTCAAAACTAGCTTGAATTTTAGAAACGTTTTTATAGCCAGTAAACATTGAGTAACTTAAATCTATCAAAACAACAATTTCAATATTGCGCTCTTCTTCAAACGTTTTAATGTATGAGTTCCTTGTTTTCGCTGAAAGTTTCCAATCAATAAATCGCACGTCATCACCGTGGACATAAACTTGATGATCTTTAAACTGAAGCCCAGAGCCTTTAAAATGAGACTTAAGCATTCCAATGGAGTAAGAGTTTGAATTTTTAAAAAGCTGACTCTGAATTCCAGCAACAACTTTTTCTACTTCTTTTAAATTCATATCAAACTATTTGCAATTTGAACCGATATTTTCTTTGCATCCATTTTATCAACAATAGCTTCATACGATAAAATTATTCTGTGTCCTAAAACCTCTGGAATAATAGAGAGAACGTCCTCTGGGTTAACATAATCCCTACCTTCCATGAACGCTTTAAATTTAGAAATTTTATAAAGCCAAATTCCGGCACGAGGAGATGCTCCCGCTAAAATAGCACCGTTAAACTCTTTCGGAAAATAAGAAGATGTTGGTCTTGTTGCATGAACAATTCTTGTTATAAGATCAATGATTTTTTCATCAAGATAAATTTTTTCAACAATATTTTGTAATTCTATCAAATTATCTTGTGCTAATATTGGTTCTAATTTAGCAAAAACACTTTTTCCTAGGGTTAATATACTTTTTTCTGCCTCAAAGCTTGGATAATCCACTCCAACCTTCATCATAAATCTATCAAGTTGTGCTTCAGGTAGTTGATATGTACCTTCTTGCTCAATCGGGTTTTGTGTTGCAAGAACAACAAAAGGAGATGGTAGTTTATGAGTATTCTCTCCAATAGTAACTTGTTTTTCCGCCATTGCTTCAAGTAAAGCAGACTGAACCTTTGCCGGTGAACGGTTTATTTCATCAGCAAGTAGAATTTGAGTAAAAATAGGGCCTGTTTTCGTTTTAAACTCTTCTGTTTTTTGGCTAAAAATCATTGTCCCGATTAAGTCCGAAGGTAAAAGATCTGGCGTAAACTGAACTCTTTGAAAATTTAAATCACATAACTTGCTCATGGTAGAAACACTTAAGGTTTTACCTAGCCCTGGCATTCCCTCAATAAGCAAATGTCCCTCACAAATTAAAGCTGACATGATTGCCTCAAGCATTTGGTCTTGTCCGAAGACGAGTTTTTTTGCTTCATTTAAAACGGATTGAACCTTATTTCTGAGATCACTTGACATGGCTTTCCTCAATAGTTTTTGCGTTAAATATTCATTATATTTTATCCATAAGTTAGCAAAAAAACTAGGAGGTAAGTGTCTATATGAACTTGATATGCTTGATCTGAATATGTTCTTTTTCTGATAGTATCGTTTTCTTTTCGCTCCGTTGTTCAAGCACTTTTAAAAAACTTTTCTTAGTAATTGATAAAGGTACTAAAGTTCTACGCTTCGCCATATATTTGATAGAAATCTTGCTCTCTTGAAACTGTCTGCCATAAAAATTTTTCATCTTAATACTTCGTATATAATATTTCCCTTTATATTTTTGGTATTCTAGATGAGAGATGGAAGTCCCTATTGGAGATTTCTCTACCACTTTAGAGATTACATTCTTGTCCAAAGTATACACGTACTCATTGATGATTTCTGATGAGGAAAGAGAGCGTGCTTTATAATTTTGAGAATCTATTTTTTCTATTTGATAATTTTCGTTTGGTTTTACCCCTTTTTGATAAAAAACTAATTTCATTAATTCAGAAATAGGAGAAAGCTCTCTTTTATCATCAGGACCAAAGGCAATAACCTCTTTTTTCTTTTTAGATTCATATTCAAATTCTATCTTTTTCTCTGTTCTAAATAGAGATTTTAAAAAAAGCTCATAACTGTTTTTTTGTTGAGCATAGCAATTGAGCACTGAAAATATCACTAAAAATAACTTCATGGTTAATTATAACACAACCTTTCTATATTTTTCTTTTTTATAAAGAACCTTTCCAGGGGATTTCTTAACCCCCTTTAAATTTTTTACTTTTGTATACATTAAGTTAACTTCCGAGGTTTTTAACCCAGATTCTTTTTTCATTATATTAGCAACAAAAACAAAAAGCTCTTCACTTAAAATAACCTCAGAATCTCCTTTTACAAAAATGTGAGGACTCTTATCAGATTCTAAGTGAAACCAGTAGTCTTCTTTTTTGGCCCATTTTATTCTTATAGAGTCATTTTCCTTTGCATTTTGGCCATAACATATCTTCATATCTTTAAAAGTGACAATATTAAAACTCTCATTTGATTTCTGTGTTTTATTTGGCTTGGCTTCACTTTTCCAAATCGGCATTATAGGTAAAAGAGTACTTTGTTTTTGAACATCTTTCTTGCCTTCAATTTCTTTTTGTGTTTCTTTTAATCTTTCTTCCTGTATTTTTAAAGCTTTCTTGAATCCTTTTATTTTTTCATAAACTCTGTTTCTTTTTTGGTAAAAACTCATTCCATGAAAAAACTTAACCTTAAAACCTTCAAAGTGAAAAACATCTTTATCTTGAATTTCCTTTTCAAATAAAGAGTCTTCAACCTTGGCCTCTATGGCCTTTAGTTTTTCAATTCTAGATATATCTTTTTTAATCAAATGAATCTTTTTTTCTAGTTTTTTATTTGCTTTCGTTTTATTTGACCGAGAGTTAGAAATCTCCTCCTCATCATGCAAGAGTTGTTCTACTCCAATAGTTTTTATATCGTTTCTCTTTTCAATATCAATTCTTCCTAACTCATCATAAATATCAAAAAGATCTAAGGTTTCAGAAAGTTTTTCAATGTATCCATTCCAAGAAGTATATATTCGCGTATTGTTTTTTGATATTTCATGAAAAAAATGAAAAAAATAAGAGTCGCGCCCCTTCCAAAAATAACTAAAATTATTTATTTTTCCCATTTTTTGAAAACGCAGTATGATTGCTCGATCTTTTTTATCAATTAAAACTTCGTGCAGAAAACATGAGCTCAGATGTTTTCTTAAATAATTTCTTAATTGATCTTGTTTTCGTAAAAAAGAAGGAGGAGCGCACTCTCCAATAAATAATCCCTCGTAACCCTTCCCTCTACCCATATACAAATAAACGGTTTTACCTGGTGTTCTTAGTTGAAAAACGATATAAAATGCTGTCGCATATATTTTTTGAATTTGACAAGGTTTTGACAATAAGTGATTAATTGTCTCGACTGCTGATGATAATGTTTTATAGTTTTGTATCATGGTAAATAACTTATTAAAAACAAACTCTCCCGAACTTTTTGATCAATTTGAATGGGGGCGAATTATTGATTTTTTGAATAATTTCACTCATTTTGAAATAAATAAAACTATCTACTACGATATCCATTTTTACACCTCTAATGCTGATATTGCTCAAATTTATCAGAACATTGAAGACTTTAGCGAAGTTTATCACAAAAACTCACAATTTTTTGAATTATATCAAAACATTTCTCCCGATAAGGAGCTATTAAGCTCAATTGAAGCACTCTCTAAAGGAGCTCTTCTTGGCTTGAAAGAAATTCACCAAGTCAGTCTTTTGGTTGAATTTTTTTTCATGCTCTACAACTCTGAAGTCAATGTTTATCAAATTAAAATTGAAAATGTTAAAAATGAACAAAGAAAGATACAAAAAGGATATTTGAAAGAGTTTAGATCTTTTGTTTCAATTAATGGAGATATTAATTACTTACAACACCCTTTGTTAAAATCAATCTATCTTGAAATAAAATCTACCACATCTAAAATTACGGAACACATTTCTCAATTAATGAACAATAAAGAGTATCAAAGCTCTATTCAAATCAATAATTATGACATTATTGATGATAGATATGTACTTCCTATTAAAACTGATCACTATAACTCCTCACTAGGTCGAATAGTTGCTCGCTCTGAAACTGGACACACTCTTTATGTCGAACCCTATGTAATCGAAAATTTCTCCAATAAAAGAAACGAGTTACTTAATCAATTTGAAAATGAGAAGATTAAAATTGAGAGAAAATATTCTCGCTTTCTTTTTGATAATATTTCTTATTTGAAAAAAATATATGATGAAACCCTTCGGATTGATTTTTATTGTTCAAGATTGAAGTTTCATAAATACTTTCACTTGAAAAAACCTGATATTTCAAATTCCCTCTCTCTTAAAATCAACAACCTAAGACATCCTTTAATTGAAAATTGTGTAGCAAATGATATTTTTTTCAATAATAAAAAAGGGTTTATCATCTCTGGTCCTAATACTGGTGGGAAGACAATCACTTTGAAGTCTATCGCCATAGCTCAGCTACTTTTCCAAATGGGATGTTACGTTCCCTCAACTAGTGCTACTTTGGGATGCTTTGACTCTCTTTTTTTTCACGGGCAAGATTTTCAAAATGTAAATGAAGGCCTTAGTTCGTTTTCATCTGAAATAACAAGCCTTTCGACTACTTTTCAAGAATTAAATGAAAGAAACTTGCTTATTTGTGATGAAATTTTCAATACAACCTCCTCTTCTGAAGCATCGGCTTTGGCCTATGCCTGGTGTTTAGAATTTATCAACCAAAATACTACCTATATTTTATTGTCGACACATCATGAAAACTTGAAAAATTATTTTTTTAAAGATGATTTATTTGAAAGTGCTCATATGGGGTTTGACCTTTCATCAAATAAACCTACTTATAGATTAATAATGGGAACTCCTGGAAGTTCTTACGCTCTTAATATCTTTAATAACCTCATTCAATTTGAAAAAAAAGATCGTATCGCCAACTTTGCCAAAAAACTTCTCTCTGAAGAATATGAGGACTTTGAACAGCTAACTTTAAAACTATCAAAACAGGAGCACTATATTCAAAAAACCCTCGATGATATTTCAAGAAGAGAACTCATTATTGAGCAAAAAGAAAAACAAACTCAAGCCTTACTTGGAATGAAAGAAGAAGAGCTAAAAAGCAAATATTTGAGCCTTGAGCAAAAATATCAAAACAAAGCTGAGCGTATTTTAGAAGAAATAAGAAAAGCAGAAATAAAAAATAAAAATAAAATTTTTACAAATTTGAAAATCCCTATCGATAAGGAAAAACAAGAAAATAAATTATTGAGTTTTCCTATAAATGATATTCAGGAAGGAATGTATTTATTTTCAAAAAAATTAAATAAAGATGTTCAAATTTTGAAAATAAATAATAACAAAGCTATTGTTAGTTCAGGAAAGATTAAAGCGACCCTTCCTCTTTCTGATTTTTATTTTTCTAGTTATAAAAAACCTCAAAACACTGTCTCTGTAAGTTTTCAAAAAGAAACATCTTCCCAGTTAGTATTTGACTGTAGAGGGAAAAGACTAGATGAATTCATTTCAATTGTTGAAACAGCTCTTAGTAATTTAAAAGTGGATAATTTGCCTTACATAGAAATTATTCATGGACATGGCGATGGTATTTTAAAAAACTGGCTTATTCAATATATCCACAAATCCCAAGACTTTATTATTGAAAAGAACTTATCTGGTAACGATGGTTCAAGTATTATAAAAGTCAGACTCTAGTCAATCACAGTTCCAATTCGCCAGGGCCTAAACTTAAAATTATCTTGGTTATCCTCGGAAAAAAACCAAGGAATACTCATTGAAAGCCAAACAAAAAGTGCTCTCCCTTTTACATAACGAAAAGGAACAAAATTCCAAACCCGAGAATCTGCTGAGAAATCTCTGTTATCCCCTAAAACAAAAAAATTATCTTCTGGAACAGTTATTTTATAATAATTCGCATTATAATAATTATCTTGTTCAAGCTGGACGACATGCTCATGCTCACCCGTATAAGCTTTATAAAATTTAAAGTTATAATGTTTAAATTTATCATCCATATCGGCCATAATATTACTGCCATCTATTTCAACAATCTGAATTGGTTGATCGTTGACATAAACAACCTTGTCGATAATTTCAACAGTATCACCAGGGAGCCCCACAACTCTTTTGATATAGTTCAATGAGGTATCCTTAGGATATTTAAAAACAATAACATCTCCTCTTTTAGGATGGTGCGGTTCAGTTAGATAAACAGGATCTCCAAACCATTCACTAAAGGGCAACTTAAAGCCATAGGAGAACTTATTAACTAAAATAAAATCTCCAATTAATAAAGTAGGAATCATGGAGCCAGAGGGTATTTTAAATGGCTCGAAAAAAGAAGAGCGAAACATTAAAACAATGAGAATTATAATTGAAAAAGAAGTTACTTCTTTTCTTACCTTTTTTTTCCTTATAACGGCTTTTTCTTCTTCAGATGCTTCTATTTCTTTATCCGTTATTACCGATGCTTCATCGCTCATTTTGTCCTCATTTGACTTTCATTTTTAAATGGAAAGAGATTTTGATAATAATACTCAATCAGGTTTTGCGCAAGCCAGGTTGACTTGATATACCACTTTTTCAAGTTAACAAGCATGACAGCGACGGAAATTCCATTCCCTAACTCCGAGTATTTTGGTTTCGCATAAATGACAAACCAATCTCTTTTCCCATAAGGTTCACCACCAGTGATAGTCCCAGTTTTACCGCCAAGAACAAGATGCTTTAAAACACCCCTATTTGAAGCTCGACCAATACTTCGAGCTGTTCCTTTTTCAACTGTCAATTCCATCATTTTTTGTAGTTCAGATATACTTTGTTTATCTAAAACGAGTTGATTCTTTCTCTGAGAAATCCAGAAATCACTTTCTTGCCTATTAGAGATTTCTGATACAAGAGAGACTTTTTTATAAACTCCATCATTTGCAACAATACTTGCAATAACCGCTCCATGTAGTGGACTCATTAAAGTTCTTCGGTTAAACCCAGAGGCTATTTCTGCAAGAGAATATTTATCCTTAGCAAGTTCAACAACAGATGGCTCAACGGGAAAGATATCAAGTAAATCAGTATTAAATTTAAACTTGTTGGCCATATTAAACAATTCTTCAGCAGAAGATTCTTTAATAGCAGCTTTAGCTAGCACAACATTATTGGAGTAAGCAAAAGCATTTTCTAGTTTTATATTTCGACTCCAGCGATCCACCTTATCTTTTAGTTGATATTTATAAAGCGTCACACCTTTGCCTCTATAAGAGAACTCTGTTTCTGAATCAATATTGTCTTTTTGGATCAAGCTAGCAGCCGTAATGACTTTGAAAATACTTGCCGCTGGATGAGTACTCGAAAAACACATTTGTCTGCCAAAACTTTTTGTCTGTCTCGTATAATCGACCGCTGAAAGTATATCTCCATTATCATTATCTATAACAACAACTGCTCCATAATCTGGTCTATACCTTCTGAATATACCTTGAATCTTTTCTTCTAACTTTTTATTCAGAGTATATTTAACGTTATAAACAGAAGAATCTACTTTAAAATTTTGAGGAAGTTCAAAGTTATTCTCTGATTCGTTTAGTGCTTTTTTATAGAGAACTTTAGGGGCAATGGCCGCTAATGAATATAAAGGAAAGAGTAATAACAACATTTTAAACAGATTCATTTTTATACCCTTTAGCTATAACAAAAAACTCTTTACTAATACTTCGAGTCGATTTTGGTTTAAATTGAAATATCTTTTTAAAATTTTTTCTTAAGTTAGATATTAACCCTTGAACATCTGGTCCATCAAATATCTTAAAAACATAATTTCCTTCTTTTTTCAAAAGTACGGGTAAAAGCAGAAGAGTACTTTCGATGAGCTCGACCGATCTCGCTTGATCGACAGACTTTATACCCGTCGTACTAGGGGCCATATCAGATAAAACAACATCAAAAGGAGTGCTCATCTCTAAGTCATCCAGGCTTTTTATAGAAAAAATATCTTTTTGATAAAACTTAGCGTTCTTTAAATAAGAAAGTTTTTGGTTTTCTTCTTGAATATCAATTCCTACCACAACGCCATCAGGACCTATTTTTTCAGAAGTATACTGCATCCATGAGCCGGGGTAATAGCCAAGATCAAGGACTCTATCCTGTTTTTTAAGCACTTGATGTTTTTTATCAATTTCTTCTAATTTATAAATGCTTCTTGCAAAGTACTTCTGCGCCTTTGCCTTTTTATAATAGTGATCTTTGACTTTAAAGCTCATAATGTTTAAATTTCCCTGTTTTAGCTACTCTTATCATACAAAATGCAACAGTTCAGGGGTGTAATGAGAAAAAAACAAAGAATCGAGGAGTCATTAAGCAGATTGAAGCAAAAATGGCCAAATGCTCATTGTGAACTCGATCATGAAACACCATTTCAACTACTTATAGCAACTATTCTTTCAGCTCAATGTACTGATGAAAGAGTCAATAAAGTAACACCACAGCTTTTCGCACATTACCCTACCGCGCAAAAAATGTCTGAGGCCACAATCGAGCACCTAGAACAACTTGTACACTCCACAGGTTTTTTTAAAAACAAAGCAAAAAATATCAAAAAATGCTCCCTAGATTTGGCCATAAAATATAACGGAGAACTCCCTCAATCAATAGAAGAACTTACAGCCCTGGCCGGTGTGGGGAGAAAAACAGCAAATGTGATTCTAGGAAACGCATTCGGAATTAACGAAGGTATTGTTGTTGATACCCATGTTAAAAGAATAAGTAATCTTCTAAAACTTACAAAAAGCTCAAACCCTGAAATTATTGAAAGGGATTTAATGAAAATAACCCCCCAAGAAGATTGGACAATTTTAAGTCATCTTTTCATATTTCTTGGCAGAAGAATTTGCATAGCAAGAAGACCACAGTGCGATCTTTGTATGCTTAATGATATTTGCCCAAGTGCTAAGAAATCAGCGAAATGATTTTTTCAAAATTCTCTTTCTTACACCATAAAAGAGGACCGTCATAAAATTCTTTATCAAGTTTTTGAAGCTCTTGTTTCTTATGAAAAAGAGAAATTTCCGCTTGTAAACATAACAGAGTTCCCGCACAAATATCCCATAGATTTTTAGGTTTTTTAGAATAAACGAAGTCACATTTACCTTGTGATAACAAACCCAGTTTATAAGCAATGCTCCCGATAGGCTTCAGTTTCAATTTCTCTGATTCATAATTATGTAGACCCATTTCAAATTCTGTTCTTGAAACAAAACCTAGGAAACCATCTTTTTTACTGTTTAAACTTCTTCCATTAAAAAAATTCTCCTGGGTCCCTGGATTGTAAAGCCATCCCCAATTTTCTTGATTTTGCAGTTCGGGAGTTTTCATGAAAGCAAGAGAAATACTATATTCATTCCTTCCTTCAACAAACTCTTTTGTTCCGTCAAGGGGGTCCAAAATATACGCAGGAAATTCAAGCCCCTTGTTATCTTCCTCACTATAGAAGCAATTCTTAGAATCCGCGAGATCAAGTTCGCTTTTAATTAACGCATTGATAAATAAATCAAATTCCGTGACTAAGCTTTGATCAGATTTTGTTTCTATCTTTAAATTCCGACTAGATAGCTCGGCTATTCGCTCAGCAACCTTGCTTCTAATCCTATTAAAGTCTGGTTTTGTTTCTTTCATTTTGTTAAGAATTCTAAAAAATTTATTTAATATTCAGTTCTTTTTACACAATAAATACTAGGTTTTCCACAATTTAAATTTAAGGAGATTTTAAGCGTCGAGTAAAATTATGTTTTACCCATTTATAATTTTCAATACGTTAGCCTACTAAAAATATTTTATTGTAAGATGGAGTTAGAATCGCATAATTCCAGACCAATAAAATAAATTAAGTTTTCCCCAATAAAACTTCTCTTTCGGGATAAACTTCTTTAGTACATGGCCAAAAACTCCATCCAACCATCTTCAGCAACAGACACTGCAAACACACCATCATCATTACAACGCAAATCCTGAATAACATCAGTAATTAGCTTAACGTTGTTTTCATCTACATAAACAAAGGGAGTGTTTGGTTGCTTAGCTGAAGAGTTTAAGGATTGGTAGGAATCGACAAAGTTACTGTAAACAAGCGAAGTCACACCTGACTTAAACAATAGCAACCTCCTTAGGAAGGTCAATACGAGAGCATCATGCCCTCATACTTAAATGATATACGATGAATCCGGGGCAATGCAAGTTGAATGAAAAAATTAACATAATGTTAAAATAGAGTTTTTCTCTCTACTATTCAAAAAACTTTAAAAGGATTTTTACTCTGCCTTCAAAATGAGAGTCTAAAACACAAGATAAGATATAAACAACATAAATAACATTTCTCTTTGATCTTAATCTGCTAATTGATTGAAAAATCCACTCCAGGGGAAAAACACTAAATAAACATAAAATCCAAAGCCCCCCAAAGGAAACAATAAGCTTTTTCTCGATAAAAAAAGAAACTAAAAACACACAACAAAGACCAATTAAGAGTTCGTTCATTTTTTTTTCGTCAAACTTGAGTTCATCAAAAATTTTTAATTTTTGACCTGCAAAAATGTAAACAAGAACCAAAGTAAAACCAATGAGAGATATTCCAAAAAAGCCTTTTTGTTCAAAATAAGTCGAAAATGTTTTTATCAGTTCGTTCATAGATAAAGGATTAAAAGTAAATGAAGAGGAATGATGAAGAACAAAAGCACTTATAGAGAGCACAGACCCTAAAACCGTGTATTTTAGAGTTTGCCTTCGATACCATTTTGTTCTGTCTTTACTTAAGAATAAATTAATTAAAAATAAATGAGCAGGAAGCAAAAAAATGAAATTTATATTAATCAAACACCCTAGGTAATTAACTAGCCCAATAAATAAACCCGATCTATAAGTGGAGCTTTTTGTACAAAACAATAAAGACCAAATCCATATAATCCCAAAGATACTTGCAAGAGAATCACTAAACTGAAGCTCTAAAATTTTAACAATACTCCAACTTGAGAGAAGGGCGAAAACACCCAAAATTGAAAGCCTTCTTGAAACAAAAAAACGTAAAATGCTATATAAGCAAAGTAGATAAAACCCTACCCCAATGAAATAAAAATGTAGATTCCATGAAAGAGAATACAGAGATGGAAACTGAATAAAGGGATAATAATTAAATTTTAAAAAAGTCCAAAAAGATTCATGAAATCTCTCTTGTGGATCAAAGAAAAGTTTGAGCGCTTCTATATTATGAAATTTTGATATTTCAGGAATAGAAACTAAGAACATAACAAAAGAGAGAATGGTAACTGTCCTTTCAAATGAGTCTAAAAATCTATACTCACCTAACTGAGAACTTACGCTCTCTTCAATAATTTTTCCTCTTGTTGGCCAAGAATAGAAGAGTCCTAGAAAGATCCACGTCCCCCAAAAAAAATAAACATGAAATATTTCAGGGAGTAAATTTATCAAGTTAAAGTAAACAAGAATTGTTATATGTCCTAAAATAAGTCTATAAAGGATTCTGTCTATGGATGAGTTAACTTTATAGTAAATTTTAAATCGATGATCGACTTCTTTGCCCAATAAGTACCACTGACTACACATGAAAAGAACATAAAGTATCATTAAAAATGATTGTGAGTATAAGGGCATTCCCGATGCTTGCTGTAACCACAAAGGAATAAGCAAAAAAGAGAAGTATGTAACTGCCCGATTTATAAAGAACTTTGATTTTAATTTTAGAATACTTGATTTTCCCACTAAAGTTTTTCCCCTAATAACCGATTAAAATAGTACAGGTTATCAAATACTGATACCCAAATAGTTACTATCCTCATCTCTTTCAAAGGCCTGTTTCCCCACAGGCCTTTGATTTTTATGCCTAGTATTTCCCAGTACCCTAATATGTTAACCTAAACTAAGGGCTTAGTGTACCTAAAAGCCCTCTGATAGCTGCCAAGTTTAGACAAGGAGGTCATTTGGCAATCTCTTTTGGTTCAATAAATTCAGGTCTACCAAAAGATATTGTACAGCAGATAGTCGCTGCTGAACGCATTCCTATTAAGAACATGGAAGCCAGAAAAGGAAAAATCGAATCTAAAAAAGCTCTTGTTCTCGAACTCACAAACCTTGTCGAAAGCCTGAGAGGCTCTGTTTTACAAAACAGGGGAGAGAGAAGCCTGAGAGAATTATCCTATGAGACGAATAATGAGCTCATTGGAGTCACTCTTGATAAAAACATCGCCCTACCTGGTAACTATCAAATTGAAGTTCTTGAACTGGCAGGAAAAACTTCTGCTATTTCAAACGGAGTAGAAGATAAAGATGAAACTTACTTAGGTGTTGGGTATCTTGAGTACGAGCTTCCAAATGGAGAATCCCATGAGATTTATATTGATTCTGAAAATTCAAATTTAACAGGAATCGCTAAACTTATTAATAAAGACTCTAAGAATGGAATGCATGCAACCGTTGTTAATGATGGACAAGACGGAGATAACCCATGGCACCTCATTATATCAATTGATAAAACAGGGGAAGGTAATAAAGCAAGTTTCCCCTATTTATATATGGTAGATGGTCAAGAGGACTTATTTTTTGAGGGTCACAGAGATGCAAAAGATGCAAAAATTAAATTAGATGGCTTTGAAATCGAACTACCAGAAAATAAAATCGCAGATATCATACCAGGAGTTACTCTTGACTTAAAAAAAGCCAAGCCTGGTGAGGAAATCTCTCTCACAATTAAAGAAGATGCTGGTAAAATTACTGAAAAAATCGGTGGTCTTGTTGAAAACATCAATGGAATCCTTGCTTTCATTAAGCAGCAAAACAATCTAGACGAAACAACTGATACTTCAAAAACTCTCGGGGGAGATATTACCCTTCAAACTATAGAAAGTCGTTTGAGAACAGCTATTTTTAATCCTGTCAAAACACAGACAGGAGTTCACAGAGCTAGTGACATTGGAATTGCTTTTCAAAGAGATGGTTCTTTACAATTTGATAGCAAGAGATTTGAAAATAAAACAAGTAGTGACTTTGAAGCCGTCGCGGCCATTGTTACGGGTTCCTTTGACGAAGATGGTAATCGCCTAAATGGTTTGATCGATAACTTATATAATGTTGTTAATGGAATATTGGCACGTCCTAATGGTGTTCTTCATACGAGAAAAAATGGATTACAAAGAAATATTGACGATATTGACCGTCAAATAGCAAGTAAAGAAAGACATATTGAAAGAAAAGAAGAAAACCTTAAAGCCAAATTCGCTCGTTTGGAAGAAACAATAAATAAAATTAAAAGTCAGGGTGCGGGTCTTGCTGGCCTCAGTGGAGGAGTTCCGCAACTTGGTTGATAAGCTGGGAGGATTAAAATGAGTTATGGGTTAGGTGCCTACAAAAACACATCAGTTAAAACTGCAAGTAAAGAGCAGATTTTATTAATGCTGTATCAATCGGCCATTAAGAATACACGTTTGGCCATTGATGCGATTGAAAAGAACGAGATTGCTAAAAAAGGTGAATACATAGGTAAACTCCAGGACATTATCATAGAATTGGCCAATTCTCTCGATCATGAGGTTGGAGGTGATGTTTCTAAAGAGTTGGAGTCATTATATGACTTTATTTTGCATTCTAGCTCTCAAGCCAATATTAAAATTGATTCAGAACCTCTTCATAGTATTCTAAATGTCCTTAACACTCTTTATGAAGGATGGAAAACAGCCATTAAAAATTTAAAAACAACACAAAACAAGGATGCCGCAAATGAATGAAACCATCCAAAGAATGGATTATCACCAAAGCCTACTAAATAAATCAGTTTCTTTAACTGAGAAAATGATAAAAGCTGCACAAAAGGAAAATATTGAATTGGTTACGGAGCTTGCTGATAATCGGCAACGATTACTTGATATTATCAATCAAGCTCAGGCTGATATTGAAAAAAAGCTCGAACAAAATATTGGAACAAGAGAGAGCTCTTTTATAAGAAAAGCTAACTCGTGGATTTCAAATACTCAGATTTTTATACAAGAGATAGCAAGGCTTGATGAAATACTGCTTGAAGAATTAAATCAAGTTAAAGAAAATACTATTAAGGAAGTAAGCAAAGTATACAAACAAAAGAAGAGTATACAAGGCTATAACTTAAATAACGTAAAGAGATAGTTAATGAGTCAAGTACAGATTAAAGTTTCTAAAAATGGTTCTTTGATACCTATACTAAATGGGGTCTATCTCCACTCTATGTATAATCCAGAAAAAGAAGCCAGTAACTTTATTCAGAATAACAAACATCAAATTAATCAAGGAAACAATTTTCTTATCCTGGGATTGGGTTTTGGTTATCATATTGAAGCACTTGTTAATGAAATTAAAGATAGAGATTATCGAATTTACGTACTTGAACCATCACAAGAACTTATTGAAGCTTTCTTGGCCAATAAGCCTCTGAACAATGACCGCATGTTTATTCAAAAGCTCGAGGATATAAAAAAACTTTACCAAAACTCAATGTTTGCCGAGTTTTTAGCAGAAAAGCCTATCATACTGCCTCATACTACTAGCTTTAATATGCATCAAACTCGCTTTAAGGAGTTTTTAAATTTTAGAGCATCACTTGCTATCCAAGATTATAAAGATTTAATTGTTCCTGAACTCAGATATAAGTTTGATCAAATTCAAGAAAATTGGACACTTGAAGATTATTTACAGTTCACAGATAGTAGAACAAAGATTGAAGATACAAATGATCTTTTGTTCTTGGCCTTAAATGAGATTTTCATTGAGGACCGAGGAGAAGTTTAATAATGTCTCAAAATATTTTAATTATTAATTTAACTGATTCTTTCTTAACTCAAACATCTTGTTTAATTAAACAATTGTATAAAAACTCTAGCAACACAGACATTTCTTATTTAGGCTATGAGAACTCTAGTACTTTAGAGCTCATTCCTGGTATTAGAGCAAAATATTTTTTAAATAAAAAGAAAATACAAAAACTAGCGCAAAAAAAAATCTTCTACCAATCACACTCTTTAAATTATTTTCATCAATACTTAGAAAAGTTAAAATCGCAGAAATGGGACAAGGTTTATACTCTCTCTTATGATAAGCTTTCTCTCTACTTAGCTGCTTATATTGCAAACAATAAACCCGAAAACTTTTATATAGATCAATATAAGAATTTTCACTCACAGAATAAATGGTCTATTTATAGAAAGTACATAGCACCATACTTACAAACATCATTTATTAACGAGATCGAACTAGTTAACCTTGAATTTAATCAATCTCGTGAACAATCTGTAAAACTAAACATTCGTGAAGATTTTTTAACAATTGCTCAACAAAACTTCCTAAGGTTGAGAAAAAAAATAAACCAAAAAGGTGAAAGTAAAAAAATTATAGGGATTCAGTTTTATAATAAAAATAAAATCGATGTTCTAAGTGAAAATGAACTTATTTCTCTTGTTAATCTTTTGCAGAAAAACAAAAACTTTTTTCCAGTCCTTATTATTAGTAAATCAAGTTATGAAAATGAAGTTATTGACTTTTTTAATACTGCTTTTGATAAAAAGGTTGTAACTATTGATTCGGACTATTCTGCTTTACCGGCTGTTTTTTCTCACTTAGATGCCCTTATTACTGGAGACAACCTCTCTTTAAATATTGCTGATTCAACCGACACGCCAAGTATTTTTATTACTTCTCAAAAAGATCTTCGTTCTTCAGGAAGTATAAATACAAACAATATCTCAATTATTAAAAAAAGCAGTGAATCTGGAATATCAAAGAGCATAGAAAAAGCTCTTGAATTTCTCACTCAAACAAATGACCAACCTTTAAAAGTTGAACATAACTGCTTTATCACAAGAACAGATGCTGATGATTTTATTGACTACAAACAAATCTCTGGTCAATTGTGTTACAGCGATATTTTAAACAATTATGTTCATAGAGAATTTTTAAGAGCTACCTACCTAGGAAAAAAAACTAAGTCCTTTGAGCAAAACCAACTTTTCAAAACACCTGAAGGACTCATTCATATTTCTCAAGAAAAGCTTAAGTTCACAAACATAATCAAAGATCTTCTTGATGCTGTTCGGTGTTTAAAAGAAGCTAAAAGCTCTCAAAAACATGTTCATAAGTTTTTACAAAGCTATGAAAAACTCCTCTCTCACTCAGAGGAAGTTTCTATCGCTCAGATTTGTTTATTAGAGTTTAAAGCTTCGGTCGAGCAAATCTCAAGTGATAGTACAAATACAAACCTTAAAGATCTTGAACGGTGTTTATTTGGTTTAAAAAATGACTTAAACATCATTAACAATATATTAAATAGTCTTTCACAAAATATTGGAGACAGTAAAGGACAGGACGTTTCTCTATAAATTTCAAGTATTATCAGGAGGATAATATGAGTGATTTCAAAAGTCAGATAATTTCTGAACTAGCTAAAATTCAAGATAAATTAAATACAAACAAAGAGATAACAGAAGATGAAAGCTATCTTCTACTGCTATCTTCATTAATTGAAGAAGAATCTTAGAGAGGATCTCAAAATGAAAATGGCAATAATCCAAACAACTCGCCTGGGTGATGTTATTCAAACAGCTCAAGCAGCAAGAATTCTTAAAGAGTATTATCCCCATATAGAACTTACTTTAATTGGTAGAAGGCGATTTGTAGAACCATTACGCTTTCTATGCGATAAAATTTTTGATTCTATCATCACTTTTGAAACAAAAGACTTTGTTTCATATGAAGAGAAAAAAACTCCAGAGCGCAGTGTCTCTTCATTGAAAAGTTTTCTTGAAAAAATAAACAATAAAAACATTGATGTGTTGGTCAATCTTTCTTTTTCAAAATCCTCTTCCTTTCTCACAAATTTAATCAAAGCAAAACAAAAACTGGGAATGAGTAGAGATCGTTTTTCAAAAATTAAAATTGACGACCTCTGGAGTCAGTTCATTTATTCTAATGTACAAAGAGGTAGTCAAAACCCCTATAACTTAGTTGATCTTTACAAGAAAATTTTGGGTGTCTCTTTTCTTAAAAGTAAAACGAACATGGAAGCAACTCCTCGAGAAAAACTTGTGGTTATCCATCCATTTGCTTCACAAAAAAGAAAAAAGTGGGGCCATTCAAAGTGGATCGAAGTCACCTACTTTATCTTAAAAAACTTCCCTGAACATAGAGTTGCCATTGTGGGAGGGAAAGAAGATAGAGAATATGAAAAATATTTCTTAGAAAGTACTATTTTAGGCAAATATCAAGATCGTATCGACTACAATATTGCTAATAAAGAAATTAGAAGTCTTTACTTATCTCTACGTAAAGCCCAGCTTTTCGTTGGACATGATTCAATGGTTGGACACTTAGCTTCAGAAGCACAAACCCCAACACTTACTATCTCTCTAGGAACTGTCCGACCGCATGAAACAACTCCTTATCATTCCAAGGCCATCAATGTTGCGCCACGGATTTCTTGTTTTCCATGTACTCCCACTAAAAAATGTGACTTACTCCCCTGTCATGGACAAGTGTCTTACCAAGCCATCTGTAAATTAATTGAAATGAAATTACAAAATATTGAAATCTCTCATCAAAATATTCAAGATAAAATTTCTATTTTTCATCTAGAGAATATTAATATCTTTAAAGCTTACGATCCCGGACATGGAGAGCAAGAGTTAGAAGAGCTGATTCACTTGACACCTGAAATAAATAGTATCTTTAAAATTTATTATAAAATTTTATGGAGTCTTATTCTCTCAGATGTAGAACTTAGTTCGAACCCTCCAAGGGTTTCTATTAAAACGGCCAAGGAACTAGAACATTACCAAAAAGGTCTTACAAGTCTATTTGAAATTTATCGTTTTGGCGCCACTTTCGCCAAGCAACTTATTGAAGATATTAATCAAGGCAAAAAAGCTCATGAGATTAAGGAAACGTTTAGTAAAATAAGTGAGATTGATACCTTAACACCAATTGTTAAACAAAATTATCCTCTCCTTGCTCCCCTGGTTGATTTCTATTTTGTCGCTATTGCTAACATAAGAGAAGAAGAACTTATTCAAGTAGCTGAAAGTGCATTACTTATTTTTGACAGTGCCCAGAACGCAGTTTCTGCCTTATTTGAATTAAGCGGACAAACCCTGGAAGCACAAATCCATTTTAATGACAAAGACCATTCAAAACTGCTAGAGTCATAATATGAGTACTGAATATCAGTTTAGCTTTGAAGAAAACAAGCTTCTCAAAGAATTAGCGGATGAAATTTTATACGAGCAAATTCTTGAGAACAAAGAAGAATTTATCGCCGAAGGATGCCTCGGGGCCCAAAAATATCTCGCCAAAATTCTTCAAAAACAGTCTATTGTTCTTAAACAAATGAAATCTCAAACAACTCATTCATTTGAAAATTTTGAACAGCTCGTTGATGGAATTAATATTTTTATTCAGTTTATGAATGCTCTTTACCGCATTTCTCCATTCAATACAGATTTAACTCAAGATTTCAAACAGTTGCAATTTAACCTTTTGTGTATACTCAAAGCCATTTACTCTTCTTATAAAAAGCAAGATTATTTCATGCTTTGTGACTTGCTCGAGCATGAGCTTGAAGCTAATCTTACACAGTGGAAAATCAAAATCTTAGCTCGAATAAAAATCTAAACTCTTCAAGTGATTATTATTTCAACACAATTAAAAGTCTCAATAAAAGCAATGATAAACTATTAAGTTTATATAGTGATCTTCCATCTAATATTTCAAATAAAAATGATATTATTCACTGGAAAGAAAAAAAAGAATCTTTGGAGAAAATTTTAGTTGATTGTAATTCTATCAAGGATTTTCCGAAGGAGTTTTTGTCCCTTCATTTTTTTAACAACTTTCTTTCTTGTCACTTACTTATTCACGAAAAAGGAAGTTCAAACTGTTTTTGTTATAATTATAGACAAAAAAATGCTTTTTCTAAAACCAATATAACAATTGGACATTTTAATAAGTTTTATAACATTGTTAAAAAAAGTAAAAATAAATCTTTTTCAAGAGAGCTTATCAAAAATATAAATATTGAGCTTGTTGGTACTTTTTTGGCAAAAGAATTTAGTCTAGGTAAACACAACCTTATTCTTGTTTTATCACGTAATGATTTTTTAGGACCTTCAAGAGAAGAACAATACTATTTCTCTAGTTTTAGTAAAAATTTAGGGCCTATACTAGATGGCCTCCTTCAAAATGAAACAACCAACTTAAAACTTATTAGCATCATACAATGTCTTTATGAGTATCCTTTTCCATTAGCTATTCTTAAGAAAAAAGAAATTATTTTCAAGAATTTGATTTACAAGGAAGTTCCCTCTACTGAAGATTTACTTGTTGTTGAAGAATTTAATTTTGAAGAAAAATATTCTCTTATTCTTTATAAAAACAAAGATGAAGAGGTTCATACTTCTGACCTTTTTCACTTTGAAAGAATCTCTCTACTTGGAGAACTTTTAAATACCTTAAGACATGAATTGAGTAATCCTTTATTCGGTCTAGGTCTTGCTAGTCAGTTACTAAGTCATGAATTTGCCGATAGTGATAATGAAGAACTTTTTACAGAAGTTCATAAGAATATTACAAGATGCCAACTCATTATCGAAAACTTTTCAAATCTTTATCAAAACGCAAATACAGACAAAGAGGTTTCTTTGAAGAAACTTATTGAAGAAGCATTTACTTTGGCCAAAAGTGAAATGAGAGAGATTGAAAAATGCATTGAATACTCATCTGAAGTTTCTGACAATCTTCAGATAAAACTAAACCCTACTTGGTTTGTCCAAGTACTTTTTAACCTACTTATTAACTCTGCTCAAGCGCTAAGAAGCCATACTGATAATAAAAATAAAATAATAACCTTAAACTGTAGTATTAAATCAAAAGTCATTCATATTTCAGTTAAGGATAATGGACCCGGTATCGAAGAAGAAAAAATATCTCAACTTTTTAAACCTTTTTTTACAACAAAAAAAAGCGGAACAGGTCTCGGACTACCAATATCAAAAAACCTTGCCAAAAAAATGGGTGGAGATTTAGTTGTTATTAATAATATTGGTTCATCGGGCCTAACCTTTAACTTTACAATTCCAATGGATAATCATGAGCATACTCATTATTGAAGATGAACTTCTTATTCAACAATCCTTAAAAAAACTCCTTGAAAAAAAAGGGGCGAGCGTCACAACTCATTCCAGCGGAAAAGAAGCAATTACCGCTATTCTTCAAAATGATTACGAGAGGATTATTTGCGATCTTATGCTTCAAGATATAACTGGTTTTGACATTATTGAAGAATCTAAAAAGAAGTATACTTCCGAACAAATCAGCCAACGCTTTGTTATCATGACAGCTTACAATTCTCCCCAGGTTTTAAAAAAAGCTTCAGAATATAATTGTCCTGTTTTAAATAAACCCTTTGAAAACCTTGATGCAGCACTTAAAATTATGCTAAATTATTAAAAAAAGAGGTTTTTGTGCCAAAATCCAAAAAGCCAAAAAAAATATCAATTATTCTTAAACCTGAGAGTATTTCTGATTTTGCCAATTTGCTGCCTAATTTAACAAGATGGCTTTTGCGCAGAAAAAAAGAAGTCTATTTTCTCAGTAGTGAGATCGAGAGACTTGAAAAAATATATCAAGTTAAAAACTTTAAAAATTTTCATTTTTTAGATGAAAATGAACTCTTCGATCATTCAGATCTTATTATTTCTCTTGGCGGAGATGGAACCCTTATTGGAATTTGTCGTCATGCAAAAGGAAAAGTTCCCATCTTTGGTGTTAACTTAGGTCACCTTGGTTTTATCACTGAGTTCAGTAAAGCTGAATTTTTTGAAGCTCTCGCTGAAGCTCTTGATAATAAGTATGAAACCATCACCAAATCTCTTTTTAACGTTAAGGTTACTAGGGAAGAGAAAAATGTTTTTAGCGGCACATTTTTTAACGATATCTCAATTTCAAAAAATAATATTGCAAGAATGTTTACTCTAAAAATTGAATCTGATGAAGATCATATTTATAACTTATCTGGTGACGGTCTTGTTATTAGCTCAACAACAGGTTCTACTGCTTATTCACTTGCAGCAGGTGGCCCAATTGTTCATCCCGACGTTAAAGGAATTATCTTAACTCCTATTTGCCCACATAGTTTAACTCATCGACCAATGGTTATTCCAGATAACTCCGATATAAAAATAAGGCTTATTAGTGATGTTGATTACGTTGCCATAACCCTTGATGGTCAAATTGCTTTTAATATCACAGAGAACGATCTCGTTCATATTTCAAAAGAAAAAAGAAAGTCAGTTACCTTTATTAAAAACCATGAAAGAACTTACTATCATACACTTAAAGAAAAGTTTGATTATGGGAGAAGAAAACTCTAAAGAGAATTAAAGCTGACATCACCTTTTTCATCAATAAAAACAAAGGTTTGCTCTTTAGGGGCGTAGCCATTATTAACGTAAAGCCCTCCACCTAACTGCTTAAAATCTTTAACGTGAGAATGACCAGCAATGACAATATCGTGACCTGAATTTAAATACTTTAAAGCACCTTCCCTAAAGTCCTTTTTAACTTTCTCTTGGTCAAAAATACGACTTCCATAATCCCTAGACTTTGCAGATGCCTTTCTCCCTATTTTAACAAGGGTTTGGTAATTGAGAACATAATTGGCAAGAAAACTCAGAGGTGGTGAGCGAAGAATTATTTTATAAAGCTCATAGCTTAGATTTTTAAAATCAAGTTCATCTCCATGAGTGAAAAGAATCTTCTTTTCATTAACTACAAGATTAAATGGGCCTGTTTCAAGAAAGAGATTTTTATTAAAGTATTGTGAGTATCTTTTCTCAAAGAGTTTTTGCAAGTAAAGGTCGTGATTACCTTCCACAAAATAGACTTTTTTTCCAGATTTAAGAAAAACCTCTACTTTCTCAAAAAAAAGGGGATAGTCTTGGAAATACTCTGAATGTGGGCCAATTAAGAAATCAAAAATATCTCCCAAAAGGATAATGGTTTGCGCATCTTGAGTTTTTGGGTGCAAGAAGAAATTCATCAGCGTTTTTTCTTGCTTGTCTCCAGCTTGCTTAATGTGAACGTCTGAAATAATAGCAATGGCCATAAAGATACTATAAATAATTTTTAATGGATTTGAAACTTATATTGAAAGTTCTTTGTGGAAACTGAAAATAACTTCTTTCACTTTGAGCTCTAATTTATTTGTTTCAAAAATAAACTCAATTCCAACCTTATAACAATCATAAGTCACGTGAGGATTAAGACTGGAGTCCACTGGAGAGATATTAACTATTTTACCTGCAATAACGATACTCTCATTAGGAAGGATGAGTTCTACATGACAAATCACCTCGCCTTGATGAAAGTCTTTTTTTTCTGTGTTATTAATAAAAAAGGAAAGACCTTTTTCACTAATATCAAAAATTGATTTATGAAAACATTTTTGAAATTGCCCTCTCTCAAGAACAATTTTTGATTTTACTCCAATGGAGTCATCCACTTGAAGACGTAATGACCTTCTTCTTTCCATCAGAAGAATTTTCTCAGGAATGGCCACCGTAAAGCGGTAATCCATCTCTACTCGAATAAGTTGTGATTGAAAGAGCATGACATCATCAACTATAAATATATTAATCTGTTCTGTTCCTGAGAGAATCTTTTCTACTTGGAAGATATTTCCAACAGGAATAAAAACAAGTTCATTTCTTTTTTTTCTTATTATTTGTAATCTTACTTCAGCTATTTCTTTTCCGTTAGGACCAAGTTTCCAGATGAAAGTTTTGAGACCACTTTCTTTAATTGTGGTGAGAACTTCTGTGATTTTTTGACTGGACTCTATTTTTTCAAATTTCACTTTTCACCCTTACTTAAAAGCCCCCCCCTGGATTTTGACACCCAAGAGGGGTCGGGCTTAAGAAGAACAACTCGCTATCGAGCTGCTCCAAACCTATATATAAAATTCTTTATAAACTAATTTTTTAAGTATAATTGAGGGGGAATATTATAAGGCTCCCCCTCAAGACCTGTATTATCCAATTAAACCTAATGCTGATCTTGGTATGTTATTGGCCTGGGCCAAAGTCGACATACCAGCATTTTTAACAACTGATAGAGAAGCCATTTTTGATGTCGCTTCTGCGTAATCAACATCTTCAATTCGTGAGCGAGCTGCATCTTGGTTAACAGCTGCAACTTCTAAGTTTCTTACCGAAGCTTGAAGTCTTGACTGTATTGAACCGAGCTCTGCTCTAAATCCTGAAACTTTTTCTAAGGCTTCATCAATATTAGGCATAGCACCGTTAGCATCACTCTTATCACTAATTCCAGTTCCATCGATATTCAAATTTCCAATGGTTACATCAACAAGATCTGCGTTGAATGAAATTTTATTGTCATCTCCAGCATACGCACCTACATGAAAATCCATCTCACTCGTACCAGAGTCACCTTTAATAAGTGAAATCCCTGCATACGTTGTGGATTCTGCGATACGATCCGCTTCTTGGACAAGCTGTTGGTATTCAAGGTCTAAGAATCCTCTTTCCTTTTCACCAACTGTGTCTGAAGCTGCTTGGATAGATAACTCTCTTAACCTTGTTAAGATGTTTTGAGTTTCACCTAAAGCTCCTTCAGCAACTTGAATCATGGAAATACCATCATTCGCGTTTCTGTTTGCTTGTCTTAATCCTCTTGTTTCTGCTTCTAGTTTCTTAGCAATCGCTAAACCAGCAGCATCATCAGAAGATTTGTTAATTCTCTTACCAGAAGAGAGTTTGGCAAATGTGTCCCCTTCTTCAGAACTGTTTTGCCTGATGTCTTTAATTGCAGCCTGGGAAGCTACGTTTGTTGCAATTCTTAAGCCCATTTCTAACTCCTTGTTAAGTTACACCAATCACAAATCCCCGACAGATTTGCTTGGTTAAATAACCTATCGACAGAGTCGGCAAATACTTGAGTGTTTTTGTTCTAAGGTAGACAAAAAAAGTTGGTTTTTAAGCAATTTCAATGGTTTACAATATGGCAAAATATTATTTTTTTATTTTTTCAATGGTATTTGTTGTAGAAAATCCATCTACAAAATGAAGAGATTTAACTTCTCCTCCCCAAGATAAGACTTCTTTCCCCCCCACAATTTGCTCTACACTCCAATCCCCGCCTTTTACAAGCACCTGTGGCCTTACTTCTTTTATGAGATTGAGTGGAGTATCTTCAGTAAAAATCTCAACAAAATCAATACATTTCAGATTTTCTAAAACAAATTTCCGATCTTTTTCACTATTAATGGGGCGAGTTTCACCTTTTAATCTTTTTACACTTAAGTCGGAGTTAAGCCCTAAAAAAAGAAGCTCACCTTGCTTCTTGGCTTCATTAAGATAAGTAACATGTCCTCTATGCAAAATATCAAAACACCCATTGGTAAAAACAATTTTTTTCCCCTGATTTTTTTTTAAAAACTCTTGAGCCTGACTAGATAGCATTTTTAATAACTTTTGTATTTGTCAGCTTCCCTTGGAAGTCTAATAAAGCTCCAAGACCAAAAGTAAACAAACTGACAAAAGAAATAAACGAGCGAAAAAATGTTTGATATAATCTCAATCCTTTCTCATTCTCGCTAACCACTTGAAGATTGAAAATAGATTTTCCAATTGTTGAAAACTGAGTTTTCTCTAAAAAACTAAAATAAAAGAAATAGTAAAAAATAAAGACTGGTGCAAGATTGAAATATATTTGCTCACTAATAACAAACTCAATCATTGAAGCCACATTATTAAAGGCACTAATGAAAATAAGCGAAACTGTTGCTAAAAACAAAAAACAAACGAGAAAAAAATCTAAAAGCCAAGCTGTTAAACGAATTCCAAAAAGCGTTTCCTTTTTTGTTGTTTCAACTAATACATCTGTTTTTATTGAAAGTTGTTTCTCTAAACTTTTCTCTTCTTGTGTTTCTTGCTTCTGATAGAAAGGAGTTAAATCCCCTCTATCTATTGCCGTTGTTTGAGCACTTTTGCTCTCTAGTTTTCTTTGGGCTCTTTCCAAACTTTCAGCTAAAGCAGCAGCTCTATGCTTTAACTCATTTGTTGAAGGGATGGCCTTCTTGTTTTTATTATCTTGATGAAACCCCAATCCATCTGTAATGGGTTTAAATGAAAACTCAAAATCATTATCATTTTCTTGCATCAGATCCTCTATGTTATAAATTTTATTTACTTAATCCTTTAAAATTTCTCATACTTTACGCAGAGATTCAACTGAATTCACCCAAAGTATGACCAACAGCAGCCGCGACTGCTGTTTGAGAGCGCAGAATAAAGCTATTAAGCCTAACAAACTCGCATTCTTTTTGCTGCATGAATTCTAATTCAGTAGGGGAAAATCCCCCCTCGGGGCCTATAATAATTAATCCTGATTTATTCAATGATCTTTCTTTGTGGGCCAAAGATTTAAAAGGATAGGGATGATAGCTACGAATAAAATCAAATTTTTCAAATGCTATTTCATTTATATTTTTCTTTACGATTAGCTTCGTTTTAAAAGGATTGTTTGATTGCTCTAAAGAGAGTTCTATGATTTTTTCTAGCCTTTCAATATTAATAATAACTTTATCAGAAAACTGAGATGGAAATAAGTAAACTTCATGAATCCCCAATTCGACGGCTTCTCTTAGGCAAATTTCTAATGCTTCTTTTTTAATAAATGCTAATGCTAAACTAAGATAGTGTGGAGGTGTATATTCAACTATACTTTCAATTTTTAATAATGCTTCTTTTTTCGAAAGTTTTTCTATTTGAGCATTAGCAATAACCCCTCTTCCATTAAGAACAAGTACTTTCTCTGATTCCTTCATTCGAAGAACATTGAAAAGATGGTGTGTTTTTTCTTTGTTGAGGATTAACTCTCTATCAGGATTCAAATCCTGGTCTATATAGACAGCCCTCATTATCTTCTCATTAAAATAGCGGCCCAATCGCCAAGGGTTAAGGCCTTCACAAAATCAAGGTTTGAAGCTTTTTGGTAATAGGCTATTGTCTCTTCTACCTGCTCTTTTAAGATCCCTGATAAAATAAGAAGTCCTCCTTCTGCAAGGGAGTTGGACAAAAATCCTTTTTCTAAGAAGAGAACATCTTGCAAGATGTTAGCGAAAATAAGATCGTAGCTGTCTCTTGCAAGTTGTTTTTGATGTGAAGTTAAAACTCTTACATTATCGCTTTCTTCTATTAAATTAAGTTCTAGGTTTTGATGAGTGTTTATTAATGCACCTTCATCAATATCAATAAGATCACAACTCTTTCCACCTGTTAACAGATGAGCAATTCCCAAAATTCCAGAGCCACACCCAAAATCAAGACAACTTCTAAGAAGCTTCCCTCTTTGCGTAATTTCAGAGAAGAGCTTTAAGCAGAGAAAGGTTGTCTCATGAGTTCCTGTACCAAACCCCATACCTGGATAAATTTTAATAATTGTTTCATAAACATCATCAACTTCTTGCCATGAAGGAGACACAAGAATTTTGTTTGAAATCTTTATTGGTTTATAAGACTCTTTCCACTTTGCGTTCCAATCCTCATCTGCATGTTCTTGAACTTCATAAGAAAGACCTTCTAATTTTGAAAGTTCTTTTAAAAGTTCAGGATTTATTTGTTTAAAATAATAACTCTTTTTATCAGTCGATGAGAGCTTCTCAACTTCCTCAATCACCTCTAGTGGGATATCACCACCTGAGTACGCTCTTTGCCCTAGAATTTTATCTACCTGCTCTTCATCAATTTCAAAAAATTTAGAACCCAAAAGTTCATAGCTCTCACTTAATTCATCAATCGCTAGCTGAAGAGTGGGGTCTTTAGAATAATCAACAATAAGTTCATGGTAGTGCATAGCTCTTTATGACGTAGCAGAGAAGCTAATTCAATGAAAATTCAAGATGTTAGAAAAAATTACACATTGCACAACTCTGGACTATTAATATCACCTACTTTGGCCTATAACTTTTGTATGCTTCTTATTGGAATTGCCGGAGGTTCCGGTTCTGGAAAAACAACTTTTGCTAAAAGAGTTCTCGATAGAGTTGATTGCTCATCTTGCTCTATTCTTCACATGGATTCTTACTATCTTCCTTCAGGAGATTCCATTGTAAAATCTAAAAAAGGCAGACCCAACTTTGACCACCCAGAAGCGTTTGATTGGCACTTATTAAGGGAGCATTTAGAATTTTTAAAAAACGGGCAGAAAATTAATATGCCTATTTATGATTTTAAACAAAATAAAAGAACAACGAAAACTTTAGATATTGGCCCCTGCCAAGTTATTCTTTTTGAAGGAATCTTCTCTCTTTATGATGAACAAATTAGAAAAATGTTAGATATAAAAACCTTTCTCCATGTTGATGCTGATATCCGCTTTACAAGAAGACTTCACAGAGATGTCCAAGAAAGAGGAAGAACTTTGGAATCAGTAATAGAGCAATACTACGATACAGTCAGACCTATGTACCAAAAATATCTGGCCCCACAAAATGAGTATGCTGATTTTAGTGTTGGAGAAGAAACCCAAGTAGCTGCTGAAATTCTTTCAGCGAGAATCAACGAACTTATCACCAAGAATGTTGATTTTTCCCAACAAAAATCACAACCAGAATTATTTCACTAATAAAAGAGGTTAATTGAAGGATTCAATACAAATTATTCCTATCGGAGGCGTTGGAGAAATTGGCTCCAACATGACTTTGTTCAAAAATGATGACTCATCTTTTTTGGTTGATTGTGGGATTCTTTTTCCATACGATGACTTCTTTGATATTGATTATCTTATCCCTGATTTAAATTTTTTAAATGATAAGAATGTCACTGATATCATTATTACACATGGGCACGAAGACCATATTGGAGCTATTGCTCATCTCTTAGAAAAATTTCCAGATATTAAAGTTCATTGTTCTAATTTTGCTGCAAGCTTAATTAGACGACGTTTAGTTGAAATGAATTTAGTACGAAGACTTAATATTATAAAAGCTACTTCTCAAATTCAAATTGGAAGTCTTGTTATTGAAACTTTTCATGCAACTCACTCTATTCCAGAAACAATGGGACTTGTTATTTCAGATAAATTAAAAAACTATCGTGTCCTCTATTTATCGGACTTTAAATATGACAAATCACCTTTGTATGAAAGAGGATTTGATATTAAAAGACTTAAAGAACTTTTCCCTGCAGATGCTTACACAATGGCCATGATTGATAGCACGAATATTCTTAATCCAGGAAAAACAGTTTCAGAAAGTGAACTTCTTGAAGGTATTGAAACTTGTTTTAAAAAAAACAAAGGGAGAATGTTTGTTACTCTTTTTTCTTCAAACATATTTAGAATGCAAACCTTTATTAATCTTGCCAGGAAATATAACAGAGTTTTCACAACCCTTGGCCGTTCCGTAAACTTTTATCTAACTGAAGCCAGGGCCAATGGTCTTGTGCAATATCATGAAAATGAACTTAAAAACCCTGAAGATATGATCGAAAATGATAATGCCATTATTTTTACCTCTGGATGTCAGGCCGATCACTTTAGCGCTATGAAAAAACTTGGATACGGAGAACATCATCTCACAAAATTGAAAAAAGGAGATACCGTTATTTTTAGTTCAAAAGTTATCCCAGGAAATGAAGATAAGGTTTATCGTCTCTATAACAAGATAACTGAAGTTGGTGCCGAACTCATTACAGAAAAAGATCTTCTTATTCATGCTTCTGGTCACCCTTCACAAGAAGATTTAAAGGAACTGATTCAAGAAATTAAACCTTCTCATTATATTCCAATACATGGAGAAACTCTTTTTCTTAAAAGGCACTGTGAGTTTATTGATACTCATTTTCCACAAATTAAAAACTATTTTATTTCAAATTATACTCAAATTCATTTTTCACCCAAGGGTGTCGAGCTTAAAAGCCTTGAACAACGACCTCCCGTTTTAATTCATGGGGATAAACTTGAAATAGAAAGAGAAAAAATATCAGAGAGGAGAAAAATGGCTTGCAACGGGATGGTTTTTGTAAGCTTGTCCCCTAAGGAAGTTCAATTACAAATAAGTGGACTTCCTCAAATAATTGATAAAGAAATTCCTCACTTAAGAAAACTCGCATATGACAATTATCGAGGAAAAAAAGGTAATGCTGAAAAGGTCAGAGTAGCTCTCAGGCGTTATCTTTATTCTCTTTTAGGTTACAAACCTATTTGTTTTGTTATGGAGAATTAAAAAAGCCCCTCATTGAGGGGCTTTTTATTAAAGTCTGTTTTCTTGGTTACCATCTCGTCTTAGGTAAGAAGGAGTATCAAACTCATCTTCTTCAAAATTCATAAAGCCAAGTTTTTCAGCAATAGATTTTGCACGACTAGGAAGTTCGAAATCTTTTCTTTTCTCTTCTTTTGAAGTTTCTTGAGAGATTTCTTCAATCGGAGCTTCTTTTTGAGTTTCATACGCAGAAGCCGCTTCTTTGATAGCGCTTGCTAGGCTCGGTCTATTTGGAGTTGGTCTTTCTTCTCTAAAAGAAGGAGTTTCCATAACTCTCTCAATTTCTCTTTCTCTATTTTGAATAGGAGCTTCTTCGATAGATGGTGCTGCCTCTATTGATGGCTTTCTACTTGCTACAGGAGCTGCAGAAATTCTTTCTCTGTTTTCACCCAACCCTGTTGCAATAACAGTTATTTTTACTTCATCTTCTAGATCTTCATCGATTACAGTTCCAAAAATAATTTCCGCATCTTCATCAGCTGCTTCCATGATAAGAGTCACCGCTTCATTTGTTTCATGAGTTGTTAAAGAAGCACCACCAGTAATATTGATAATAATACCAGTTGCGCCGTCAATACTAATATCTTCAAGAAGTGGTGAACTAATCGCTTCTGTGGCAGCTTTAATAGCCCTATCTTCTCCTGAGCAAACACCAGTTCCCATTAATGCCATTCCTTTGTTGGCCATAACAGTTGAAACGTCTGCAAAGTCGGCATTAATAAGACCAGTATTATTAATCAAGTCTGAAATTCCTTGAACAGCATTTAATAATACTTGGTCAGCTTTTTGAAAGGTTTCAACCAGAGATAAGTTTTGTCCAGCAATACTTAATAAACGTTGGTTGGGAATTGTAATTAAAGAATCAACACATTCTTCAAGAATTTGAATTCCTTGATTGGCCTGCTTCATTCTCTTTTTACCTTCAAACATAAATGGCTTAGTGACAACACCAACAGTAAGAGCACCAAGTTCTTTTGCAAGCTTTGCAATAACAGGACCAGCACCAGTTCCTGTTCCTCCACCCATACCAGCGGTAACAAAAACCATATCTGCACCTTCAATGACTTCACTTAAGCGTTCATAATCATCAAGAGCTGCCTTTCTACCCACATCTGGATTTGCTCCGGCCCCAAGTCCTTTTGTCACGTCAGTACCAAGCTGAATCTTGGTCGGTGCTAAATTTGCATTTAAAGCTTGAGCGTCAGTATTAGCAACAATATACTCGACTCCACTGAGTCCAGCTCTAATCATTGTATTAACAGCGTTGCATCCGCCTCCACCAACACCGATGACTTTAATCTTGGCCCCAGTTTCTAAATTTTCCTTGTCGGCGATGTCAAACATATAATCCTCCAATTTTAAAAGATTTCCTTAAAAACACTCTTTAATGACTTTCCAAACCTCGCAATAATATCGCTGGCATGAAAATGCATTGAGCTGTCTTTTGTTATTTCTGATGAATCTGATTCTAGTAAAAGCCCTAGGACTGTTGAGAATTTTGGATTTTGCATGATAGTCGTCATTCCACCAAAAGGCTTAGGAAAACCTAGCTTAACAGGTCTTTCGAGGACGTATTCTCCAAGTTCTGGTAAACCTTTAATTAAGGCTCCCCCACCTGTTAAAACATAACCACCATTAATATCACTTTCTAAATTCTTTTCTTTAATAATGTCATGAACGACTTGAAATAATTCTTCTGCTCTTGCTCCCAGGACACTGGCAATTGAACTTAACTGAACTTCCCTAGCACTTGAGCCCGCTAAACCTTGTACTGTTATATGAGCAGATTGGTTGAGTCCTTCTGGTAGAACACATCCATGATGAATTTTTACTCTTTCACTTTCGTTATGTGGAATTTTCAATGCTACGGCCAAATCATTTGTGAAATGATTCCCGCCTACAGGAATAATTTCAGAATGAATAAGACTTCCTTCTTTCCAAACAGCAAGATCTGTTGTTCCCCCACCTATATCAATGAGAACGATCCCAGCTTCTTTTTCTTCTTCGCTCAAAACTGAACGTGAAGAAGCGATTGGTTGAAGAACAACTCCTTCAACACCAATACCTGCTTGCTCAACACATTTAACAAGGTTTTGAATGAGTGGTGTAAGTCCTGTTACTATATGAACATTGGCTTCAAGTCTTACTCCATGCATACCAATCGGTTCTTTAATATCTGAAGTATTATCAACTTTATATTCTTGTGGTATTACATGAAGAATTTCTCTATCTGAAGGCATTACGACAGCTTTCGCTGCTTCAATAACTCTTTCAACATCCTCGTATGTAATTTCACTTCCTCTAACAGGAACTACACCAGTACTGTTAAAGCAGTAAATATGATTTCCAGCAATTCCAATCGTAGCTGAATTTAAGTTGGAAATTCCCGCCATCATCTTTGCTTCTTCCAAAGAACATCTTATCGAACGAACTGTTTTATCGATATTGATGA
The DNA here is from genome assembly GCA_030431635.1 of Bacteriovoracia bacterium. Taxonomy (GTDB): domain Bacteria; phylum Bdellovibrionota; class Bacteriovoracia; order Bacteriovoracales; family Bacteriovoracaceae; genus CALFYV01. Next base: position 78,619 of record JAUIIL010000008.1, on the reverse strand, counting down.
CCGAACCTTTTTTTAAACCATAACTTGGATGAGAACCGACACCAACGATTTCTAACTCACCTTCATAATGACGAGCTATTATGGTGCAGACTTTAGTTGTTCCTATATCTAGTGCGACTACAACTTGCTTATCACTCATGAGATTCCTTTCTCTTTTGTTGCATCCATCCTGGTGGGAAAAAATTTCCCTTAATTAAATGCTAAAGGGTGTCAGAGAACTTGACAACAACTTTTTTGATATTCGTAATATTTATTACTATTGGGATCTTTTTCTTTTCTTCCATAAAGGAAATAAGCTTTTGTAATTTGGTCAACTTTAATTCCCAACTATCATTTCCGACAAAAACACTCACTGGCTTATCAGTAACCGACATAATTAGTGTGATATTATTTTTTTCATCAGTTATAATCTCAGAAATTTTCTTTCTAAATCCTAAAGGAAGATTTTTAACTAAATAACTTATATCACCGAGCAGGGATTTGTTCATTTCTTCAATTGGAAGTACCAAGGTAGGAAGCTCGTAATTTAATTTATTATCGGCCCTTAGTAAGACTTCATAAACAGCGTCAAACAACTTTCCTCCATCCACTAAAACAGCAGAATAAGATTTGTTCTCATTATTTTTAAAAATTTGAACCTTTAATAATGGCTCAGGACATTTATAAGAAAACTTTAAAAACTTTGTTAGAGGGTCGTAATTAATATCATAGCTAGATAGATAATGTTTATCCTCAGAATTGTTCTTGATAATATATTCCTTAAGATCCTTAAGTGAAGATTTTTTTTCAAACAGTTTAACGAGCTTTAAAGTTAAGGTGCCGACAACTTTTGTTGGACAAGATCCAAAATAAGTTTTGTATCTCACTTTCTTATAAGCCGATGAATAAGACCAGACGATATTGATAAGCGCTAAACTTAGAACAAAATACTTCATAGAATGATCTTATTAGACTTTTACTTCTAATTCAAACTTTATTCCACAAAAGCGCTCTAGCATTTCAGCCGTGAAGCCACTAAGTTCCAAAAATGATTGAGTTGTTGCATTTCCTCTATTTTCAAAAAAATTGCAGTGTTTAGGACTGATTTCTAAATCTTTGTGCAAAAACCCTCTCAGTGCTAAAGAATCTATTGCTTGGCCTGCTGAAAAAGAAGGTGAGAAATTTTTAAAAACACACCCACAAGTTTTTTGTGAAATAGGCTGTGTTTTATTCCTCAATTTTAAATAATCTGTTATTTCTTTCTCTACACTTGGATCCTGGCCAAAGTGGGTTATTTTAGCAGATATAATAAAATCACCATCTCTTAAGAAGCAATTCCCTCTATATTTGAAAGAATTTTTATCAATAATAATATCCTTTAAAGTTCCTTCTTTGGTGAGAATTTTAACTTCTTCTACTAGTTGCCCAAATTCGCCCAATCGAGTTCCCGCGTTCATCGCTATGGCCCCTCCTAAGGTTGCAGGAATTCCTGTAAAAATTTCCCATCCCCTCAATCCATGCTTCTTCGCAATCACACTTAAAAGAGATAGAGGAGTGTTTGCAGGTAAAGTATAAGAGTTTCTGTACACTTCTAGATATTCCTTTTTAAGAGGAAACTCTATCTTTACATAAACCCAACTAGCATCATTATGAATAATTTGATTAGCTCCCCAACCTAAAATGCGGTACTGTATTTTATTTTCTTGAAAAAAATGAATTAAATATGAGCAAGCAGAAATTGAATGACAGGTTATAAGAACACCAACTGCCTTTAGTCTCATCGTGCTTTGAAAACTTAGGTCCGCCTCTAAGTTTAAAGCAATATCTTTATGGTTTATTTTTTTAAGAGTTTCTTTGTTCACTAACAATGCCTCTAATTTGAGCGCTTATAGAACCAGCTCCCATAAAAACTAAAACTAAGCCTCTTTCACTTTCAAAAATAACATGGGAACTAATATCCTTACAAAAAAAAGCTTTTTCCTTTTTCTCTCGTTGATTTATTTCTTGGCTTAATTTTGTTGAATTTATGCCTTCAATTTCATTTTCTCCTGCGCTATATATTTCTAACAGGTGTATTTCATCACAATCATAGAAGCTATTTAAATAATCCTGCCAACATTCTTTTGTCCTTGTATAACGATGAGGTTGAAAATAAACCTTTATATATTTACCCTCAAAACTCTCTCGAATGCCTTTTAGTGTTGCTTTTATTTCTGTTGGATGGTGGGCGTAGTCATCTATAATTGTTACATTTTTATCTTGGTAAAGTTTTTCAATCCTTCTGCCTGCTCCTATAAAACTTTTTATCCCTTCTTTAATTAAATCAACTGGTAATTTTAAATAATGGCAAACGAGGAAAGCCGCCATTATGTTTTCAATATTATATTTCCCATAAAGAAAAGTAGATAACTCTAGTTCTTCTTTATTAAACCCCATTTTTATGTTCATTACTTGAGAACTATTTGAGTAGTCTACTAAATGCAAATCATTTGTTTTCTCTAAACCAAATGTTAAAACATTGAAGAATTTAGAAAAATTTAACCGATTTAAGTTTTTATCACTTTTGTTATAAATGATGGTTGTCTCAGAGGCAAGGCCATCTAAGTACTTTTGAAATGACTCTATCAATCCATCTAAGTTTCGATAAAAATCCATATGATCATTATCTAAGTTTGTTAAAACAAGAACGCTTGGATGATAAAGAGTAAAACTTCCATCTGATTCATCCGCTTCAAATACTAAGTATTTACTATTACAAATAAAGGATTGTGTCTCAAGTCCTTTGACAATTCCTCCCACTATAAAAGAAGTCTTTTCTTCTCCTTGATTCATTATCCAAGAGAGCAGAGAACTTGTTGTTGTTTTTCCATGGCTCCCAACGACAGAGATTGATTGATATTGTTGTTCGATTTCTTTTAATAGTTGAGATCTTTTTAAAATTATTTTTTTCTTTTCCAGGGCCCAGTCATATTCAGGGTGCTTGACACTTATCGCTGATGAAATAATAACAACATCACTCTCTTCAATGTCAGAAGAAAAATCTCCTTCTTGAATTGTGATTCCAAGTTTTTCTAAATCCTCAGTTAAAGAGGATTTTTTTCTATCACTTCCAGTCACGAGAAAACCTGATTGCACAAGAACTTTAGCAAGTGCACTCATTCCTATTCCTCCAATACCTATGAAGTGAAATTTAAATTTATTTTGTAATATCCCTGAGAACTTCATTAATAATTACTTCTGCACTATTTTGGATTAAAACAGGGGCATTTGAACCTTTATTTTCTATATTGGCAAGATCGTTAATAATATCTTCAACTTTCTGAGCATTTATCTCATCACTATCTTTTTGTTCAAGAAGACCAACAAAAAAATCTGCCTCATTTTTCAACTCAATTGCGTTATAAAATTGGTGATTATCTGTAGCTGCTGGATAGGGAATGAGAATTACTGGTTTTTGAACAATTCGCAGCTCTGATATAGAAGAAGCTCCAGCTCGGCAAATAATGAGATCAGCCTTATCGTACTGCGTTTGCATATCATCAATATACTTAACTTGATGATAACTCACATTTTCTCCAGGACGAACGCTGAGTTCATTTTTTAGACCTATTTGATGAGTAATTCTAATTTTTAAAGACCAATCTTTCTCAAAAACTATTTTTATGATTCTATTAATTTGAGTAGCCCCTAGACTCCCTCCAAAAACTAAAATATTAATTTCCTCACTTTTTTGCCTGGGACTTTGTTTAATCTGACTTCTTGTTGGGTTTCCTGAAACAACAACCTTCCTCTCCATTGATGGGCTTAATCCTTTCGTTTTTTGAAAATGAAGAAAAATTTTTTTTGAAATATGCCCCAAAATTTTATTTGTCATTCCCATGACAGCATTTTGTTCAACAATGTAAGTCGGTATCCTTAAAATATAAGCTGCCGCTAAACTTGGGCCACAAACATAGCCACCACAACCAATAACAAACAGAGGCCTTTTTTGAATAAACTTTATCATCAATGAAAAAAAGCTCCATAAATTTAAAGTTAAACTTTTGAAAACTTTAAAAGGATTTTTGTATCTTAGTGCGCTTGTTTTTAGGTGAACAGCCCTCTTTCCATTAAATAGTTTAAAATCAAGCTCTCTTTCTCCCGTTAAGTAAAGAACTTCATTTCCTTTTTGCTCTAGGTAATCTCCAAGAGAAATCGCTCCATTAATATGACCACCGGTTCCACCTGCAGCGATAATACCGTAGTTTTTTTTCATATTTCTGATTGAAAACTTGATGAGGAATATTTATGAGATTGAGAAGATGTTCTTTTTGAAGAAAAATCTGGTTTTTCATCTGAAGGATTTAGAAAAGCAAAAACGAGACCAATCAACCAAAAATTTGCAAGCATGGAAGATCCTCCATAACTTATAAAGGGAAGATTAAGCCCTTTGGTTGGAAGAAGGCCAAGAACAACTCCCATGTTCAAAAAAGCCTGCAGACCAATAACAAACACTATCGTTATAATAACTGTTTGATTGAGTTTTTGAGACAATTGCATTGCCATTTTAAGTCCCATATACACAAAAGAAACAAACAGAAGAACGATAGATAACACTCCCACAAAACCTAATTCTTCACCAATAACACTAAAAATAAAGTCGTTGTAAGCTTCTGGAAGATAGAAAAGCTTTTCATGAGAGTTTCCTAAACCTTGCCCAAAAAAATGTCCGTTAGCAAACCCCAGGTAAGATTGAATTATCTGAAATCCACTTCTTTGAGGATCACTCCATGGGTCCATAAAACTTAGCAAGCGTTTCACTCTGTAGGATTCAGAAATTAAAATTAACCATCCTCCCCCCAAACTTAGGGCCAGTAATGAATAAAAGTACTTTCTTGGAAACTCGCTTAAAAAACAGGCAAACGCTATAATGGCCATACAGATGGAGAATGTTCCAAAATCAGGTTGTAAGATTAAAATAACTAATGGTGATAATAAACAAGCTAGGTTTCTCAACCTCACTCTATTATCCATGGATGAAAAATCATAAAAATATTTCACTGAAGCCATCAGCAAACTAACCTTGACGAATTCCCCTGGCTGAAAACGAATACTTGATGTTCCCAACCATCGTGAAGAGCCGTTCACAGACTCTCCTGAAAAATCAGCAAGAGTTAAAAGGACGAGAAAAGTAAAAAAATAGTTAATTGAGTAAGCGTACTTATACCAAAAAGTAGGCTTCGTTTTCCCAACAACAAGAGCAAAAAACAAAGAAATCACAACAAAGATTAATTGTTTTAAAAAAAAGTGAGTCGAAGAACCAAATGTCTCTTTAGCATAGATATAACTTGAAGAGTACACCATGATAACTCCGATAATAAGAAGGAGCGCTAGGTGACCAACAAAATAGTACTGTACCCTGTTATTTGAATAAGCTTCCATAGGATTATTATAGTACTAGTTTGAGCTGGTTAAAAACTTTTTATACTAGAGTTGAAAGATAAGTTTTTTGAAGTAATTACCTTTTTCTTCAAAATCTCTGAAAATATCAGTGGCTTCATTTCCTGGGCACAAAACGATAGTATCGCCAGTTCTTGATTTTTGATAAGCCAGTAAAATTGACTCATCAAAAGATCCCACAAGAAATGTCTGAGTTGAGTCGCCAATGGCCCGGTTCATATTTTCCTTAGATTCTCCAACAAGAACCATCAAACGAACTTTTTCGTTGATTATTCCGTTATATTTCTCATACTCTTGCTCTGAATCTTTTCCACCCGAAATTAAAATAACATCTGATTTGAAGGCCTCAAGAGTCTTTTTCACGTCATCCATTGTTTCTGACTTTGCATCATTATAGAACTTCACACCATTTTTTTCAGTCACAAACTCTAATCTGTTTGGTATTCCTGGAAATTTTTGAATACAGTTTTGGATAGCCTCATCAGGCACCTTCAGTGCTTTACAAGCTGTGATGGCCGCTAATAAGTTCTCTCTATTGTTAACTCCAACTATTCTCATTTTATTCACTCTAAACTCTGAATAGTAGTGAATGTTTGAATGAATTCTTTTATCGTGGAAATGAGTCCCTTGGATTTCATTAATCACACCGATGCTAACAAATGATTTTCTTGAATACCAAAAAGTCTGAGCATCACAACCCCTTAAGATTGAGTTTCCAGAAAGTTTATCAAAGTTAACAATTAAATAATCATTGCTCGTTAAGTTTTTAATAACACTTAAAGCTGTTTCAAAGTACTCACCGGCTGATTTAAATCGACCTGGAGTAAAACGCTCATCAAGATTTGGATAAATGGCCATTATAGGATGGAAGTTCTCTAACGTTTGTAACTGAAACGGAGAAACTTCTACAATAACATAATCAACATCATCTCTATCTGGCATTGCTAAAAAATTAATAAAAGGTTGCTCACTTGTTCCACCAACGAAAACATTTTTCTTCGCAACTTTAAGAGTGTATCCAATCATATGGGCCACTGATGATCTTCCCATAGAACCACAAACGGCAATAACAGGCTTATTGCAGTGGTTATAAGCAAAAGCAAACTCACTAAAAACTTCCCTACCATGTTGTCTTGCTAATTGTAATTGAGGAAGGTTGGGATCGACCGAAGAGCTATAAACAATTAAATCAGCATCAATAAAGTCTTCGTTTCTATGCTCTCCAAAAGTCATCAAAGGATTTGGTTGAATTTTCTTCAGCCTTTTTACTTGTTTATTTAAATCAAAAATAGGCTTTATATCAGTAACTTTAATTTGACTGCCAAGATCATTGAAAAAATGAATAAGAGAAAAACCTGTTTTACCAAGTCCTACTATTAAAACTTTCTTCCCTTTATATTTTTCTAATGACGACATATAAACCTCTTATCTTAACTTTAATGTTGCTATCGAAAGTATCGCTAGGATGATACTCACTAACCAAAAACGCACAATAACCTTTGGTTCTGACCATCCAAGCAACTCGAAATGATGATGAATTGGTGCCATTTTAAACACCCTTTTCTTTCGAGTCTTGTAAGAAACCACCTGTATAATCACTGATAAAGCTTCTATAACAAAAATCCCACCAATGACAACAAAAAGCAGTTCATTTTTGGTAAAGACGGCCATCATCCCCAAAGCACCACCTAGAGATAAGGAACCGCAGTCTCCCATAAAAACCTGTGCAGGGTAAGAGTTATACCACAAAAAACCAACTCCGGCTCCAACAATTGCCGCAGAAAGAACAACCAGCTCTCCAGCTGAATCGACATAGGGAATATAGAGATAATTAGAAATTTCATAGTGCCCAGCAACATAAGAAAGTAAACCCAGTGTTGCTGCACTTGTAATAATTGGGCCAATGGCCAAACCATCTAGGCCATCTGTTAGGTTCACTGCGTTACTTGAACCCACAATGACAATTGAAGCGAAAAAAATGTACCCCACTCCCAAATCTACAAGAGGCTCTTTCATAAAGGGAATAAAAAGCTGACCGTCAATAATTCCACGACTAAAGAGAAAATAAGTAACGGCCAAAGAAGTGGCAAATTGCCATAAAAGCTTCATTTTACCAGCAACACCATCTGTATTTTTTTTTAAAATTTTTAAATAATCGTCTAACCATCCCAGCAGAAAGTACGAAAGAAATATTCCTAAAGTCCCAAGAAAAACCCAAGAATTAAAATTTCCTGCTATTAAACAGGTCAAAAAAACTGTCCCTATGATGAAAACTCCCCCCATTGTTGGAGTTCCTCTCTTTTTTAAGTGGGATTGAGGACCGTCATCTCTTATGGTTTGACCAAATTGTTTTTTCTTCATGTATCTAATAAAGAAACGTCCCCATACAATGGAGACAACTGAAGCAATAATAAATGCAAGGAAAGAGCGAACTGTAATGTAGCGAAAAACATTCAGTACATTAAAGCTCTCACTTAAGGGATACAATAAATGATAAAACATAACTAAACCTTTGGATTATTTAGTTATATCTAGTAATGACTCAAGTTGTAAAGAACGACTTCCTTTAATAAACACAGCTCTAAATTGTGACAAATACCCCCTGATCTCTTCTTTAGTTAAATCAGAACGGCTGGGATAAGTTTTTCCTTTCCCAGCAAAATTTTTTTTATAACTCAAAGAGTATTTCCCGATAAAGAGGGCTTGGCCTAATTCGAACCCATTGAGATAAGAACCTAGCTCCTCATGATACTCAATTGATTTCTTACCAAGCTCATTCATATCGCCCATTATTATTAATATCTCACGCGCTAAAATTTGTTGTTTTCTACATTCGTCAAAAAAACCTTTCAAAGATAGTTTCATGGAAGAAGGATTAGCGTTATAAGCATCTAGAAAAATAAGGCTCTCATCCATCTTCAGCCATTGAGAGCGATTGGCCGTTGGTTTAAATGACGATGCCGCTTGAATCAACTTATCTTCATGTTGAGGAAAAAGATCATAACAAAGAGAAAAACTCGCGGCCAAGTTATGCCGGTTATGCTCTCCAGTAATACTTTCATTTTTAATCAAAAATTGCTTATTCTTTGTTTTAATTTCAATTTCATTTCCATGGAAATAAAAAACAAAATCTGAAAATTTCTCAACACCATAAGTTCTAGTACATGGTGTTTTTTCTAGCTGAGCAAGATAGCTATCATCATTATTAATAAAAAATATAGAATTAGAATTTTCTTTCACCACTTGATACAGATAGCTCTCTTCATGAAAAACGGCTTCTTCGTTTTCAAAAAACTCAAGATGAGTTTGACCAATATTAGTTGTTATTCCAATTTGAGGTTTGGCAATATCACAAACAACCTTCATTTCACCAGGATGATTACTCCCAAGTTCCAAAATAAGAAGCTCTATTTGGGGATTAATTTCTAAAATGGTTAAAGGAACACCAATATGGTTGTTGTTATTATGTTTTGTTTTATATACTTTATTTGGGAAAACCTTATCAAGAATATGATATATCATCTCCTTATTTGTGGTTTTTCCATTTGATCCAGTTATTCCAATTATCTTTCCACCATTTTTTTTAAACTCTTCAGCTTGTAACCCAGCAAGCTCTTGTAAAAAAACGATACTATCTTCCACACATACCCAAGTAACATCTTGATACTCTTGGGCAAAAGAGTGAACTCTTTGCCTATTCTCTGCAGTTGATGAATAAACAATCACCTTGCAGTTTTTCTTTAGAACCTCTTCCAGAAAATTAACTGCATTAAACTTTTCACCTGTAATGGCCACAAATATTCCATCATAAAAGGACCTTGAATCTGTTGAGAAATGAATCCAGTTTTTTGGAAGTTCACCTACAATATCAACAACACTATTAACTTTTTTAATCAACTCACTCTTAATCACGACAATACCTCATGACGTCTTGGACTGATGCTTCATCTGAATAACTAATTTTTTTTCCCTTAATTATCATGTAATCCTCATGTCCTTTCCCTGCAATTAAAATAACGTCTCTTTTTGTTGAGTTTTCCATTGCTTTTTTTATAGCTTTTTTTCTTTCTACTTCAATATAATGCTCTTTCGATATTGCTGGCAAAATATCATTTATAATATCTAACGGTTCTTCATCTCTAGGATTATCATTGGTTAAATAGATCAGATCAGAAAAACTACTTACTGCTTCCCCCATTAAAGGTCGCTTTTTTTTATCTCTGTTTCCACCACATCCAAAAACCGTAACAACTCTTCTTTTTGGATAAGCTTCTTTTATGGCCTGGCCAATATTCAAAAGAGCATCAGGAGTATGAGCAAAATCAATAATTATTTTTCTCTCATTCCAATCAATCAAATGAAACCTACCAGGAGTTGGCTTTATTAACATAGGATCTTTTTTATTTAACTTCGTTATTTCACACAACAATGCACAAGCAAGAGAATAATTCACTTGATTAAAAGAGCTTTCCAAAAAGGGAGGTATTTTTTCTTGAAAGTTTATTTTTTTAATTATTATAATTTTTTCTTTTTTTAATTTTGTTAACAAGTTTTTTGACTGCTCCGGAATAAGTAAATGACTTCCAACATGGAGATGATTTAGTATTTTTTCCTTTGCTTTGAAATAATTTTCAAATGTTTGGTGATAATCCAGGTGATCTTGAGTTAAATTTGTCCAAGCTGCTGCGTGAAAATTTATTTCATAAACTCTTCCTTGCTCTAAAGCATGACTACTGACTTCGAAAACAATAGTGTTATATTTTTTTTCATATTGATGAATAATTTTTCTTATTTCAATATAAGGAGGTGTTGTTAAACCTAAATCAACAATAACTCCATTTTTATCTCTAAGACCAAGAGTTCCCACGGTAAGAACATTTAAATGATTCTGAGTTCCTAGTTGAAGAACCAAATCGGCAGTTGTTGTTTTCCCATTTGTTCCTGTTATGCCTATTAATTTTGTTTCTAGTGAATATGGATAAAATAAATCACAAATAATTTTTTGACACTCAAGCCAACTCTCTTTCTGAACGACGATATAATTTTTTTGCTTTTCCACAGTAGCGTTGATTCTATCTGTTATTAAAACTCCATAATCTGTGTTCTTCATTCTCTGATAAAAGGCATCTTTGGCCAAAAGAGTATCAGAGATAGAATAAAATAAAATACTTTCAGTGGTTGACTCTTCTGTTTTCCATTGTGTGTCTTTAAGCTCAAGATTTTTTTCTAGATTATGAGTGAGAATAAATGAAGAGAGTTTTTTTAAAATTTCATTACTATTCATAAACAGGTGCTTGAAAATAAAGTTTTATTTTTTCTCCCTGCTTTAAATCAACTCCAGGAAGTGGCTCCTGCTTTCTCACTATTCCGTAGCCTTCAAACTCAACATCAAGATTCAGTTTATAAGCTAAGTTTCTTGCACTAACCTTATCAAGACCTAAAAAATTGGGAGAGCCTTTCATCATTTTTCTAACAGAAGAATGAGAAACCTTTACATCATCAATAACATTTTTATACGTTTCATTTTTATTTTTGGCCATATGATCAAACTCTTTATTCTTATAGAGAACATATTCTGTTATTTTTTTAAATATCGGCGCTGCTACTTCATTTCCATAATATTTCCCATGAGGATCATCAACATAAACAAAAACAACAAACCTTTTCTTGATCCCTATTGGAAAACCAACAAAACCTGGAATATAACCATCATACCCACCTGTTTCAGAAACTCTTTGAGCCGTGCTTGTTTTTCCAGCGATCAGATAATGAGGAACATGGGCTCTATGTCCTGTTCCTTTATAAACCGCTTTAACAAGCATCTTCTGAAGATCTTTGGCCACTGATTTTTTTAAAATTTTATGCCCAATAGGTTTTTCTTTTACTTTTAGTAGTGTCGGTTTTACGTAAGTTCCATTATTGGCAATTACTGCATATGTCGCAAGAATTTGAACTCCTGTCGTTGCAATTCCTTGCCCAAAACTTATATTACTCAAAGTTAATGGCGTCACCGTATCATTAAAGTGAAAAATCCCTCTGGATTCACCAGGTAGCTCAATTCCAGTTTTTTTTCCAACAGGAAATTTATCCAGAGTTTCTTTAAATTTTGAAAAAGTTAAATCAAAAGCTATTTTGGTTGTTCCAACATTCGAGCTTTTGGCCAAAATATCTGAAACAGAAAGCCAATCAAATCCTTTTCCACCTTCTGCTTCACTTATGATGTGATTATTAACAAGTAATTGGCCTTTTTCGCAGTAATAATTTGTCTCAGGATTAACGATTTTATTTTCTAAAGCAGAGGCTATCGTTGTAATTTTAAAAACTGAACCAGGCTCAAATGGATCCGTAACGTATGAGAGTTTTCTATTACTTACTTTTGATTTTTTTATATTATTTAAGTCATAACTAGGATAATTGGCCATCGCCCAAATTTCACCTGTCTGAGTATCCATAATCGCAGCCCCTCCCATTTTAGCTTGAGAGGATTCAACACCTTCTTTAAGATACTTCTCTAACGCAGCCTGAATGTCTTTATCTATTGATAACACTAAGTCTTTCGAGTCTTCCTCTACTTCCTTTGATTCAAACTTTATGGGTCGTCCCTTTGCATCTTTATAATATTTAATAATTTGAGCTTCACCTTTTAACTGTTTATTAAAACTATACTCAACACCAGACAAACCAATATTGTCGATCCCAACAAAACCTATTAACTGTGATGCTAGTTCGTTATTTGGGTAAAATCGACTAGATTGTTCTTCCATATAAATTCCATCGATTTCTTTTATCTCTTCAACTTGTTTGTTTGTTAGTTTAATCTTTCTTTTTACCCAGGTATATTTGTCTCTTTTTTTAATTGTTTTATACAACTTCTCAACATCAATACTTGAAATAATTTTATTAAGTCTTCTTAAAGTAGATTTTAAATCATTAATATTTTTGGGAATCGCAAAAATTCCATATGTTTTGATATTAATGGCCAAGGGATTCCCATTTCTATCTAAAATATGTCCACGTTTCGGATATTTTTTTACCTTTCTAATAAACTGAGATTCTGAATAAGCTATGAGATTATCTCGATTAACGATCTGAACATAAAATGCCTTTGCAATAACAAGTAGGAAAAGGGTACAAAAACAAGTAAATGTAATCGCTATTTTTAGTTTCATGTTTTTAAGGTATTATAATTATATGTTTATGATCGGGTTCTTTTAATTTATATCTTTTTGAAATTTTTCTGAGATTTTTTATAGAAAGAAGCTGGGCCTTATTGGCCTTAAGCTCTTTAATTTTATTATTTACATTAATCAGTTTATGAGAGATTTCATTATAAGCGTAATCTTGCTCAATTCTCTTCATTCTGACCAATACAAAACTAAGACCAATGACAATATAACAACAAATAAGTGGGAAATAACGAGACTTAATAAGTTTTTGAAAATAGAAGTTTTTTTCAGGTTTCTTTTTTATACTTCTTGTATTTCTTCTGGTCACCAAACCCTCCATGGTTTTTTTCTATGACTCTAAGCTTTGCACTTCTTGACCTTTTATTTTCTGAAATTTCCATATCTCCAGGCTGTAAAGGTCTTTTAGTTAATATTTTAACGAATTCTCTATTATTTTGGTAGATTTTTTTAAACTCATGCTTAACGATTCTGTCTTCTAGTGAATGAAAACTGATGACCGCGAGACGTCCTCCATCTTTTAATAAACCAAACAATTTTTGTAAGGTTTTTTCTAAAACTTCTAATTCTTTATTTACTTCAATTCTTAACGCTTGAAATGCTTTAGTTGCAGGGTGGGTTTTTCCATGTCTCATTTTTTTGGGGTAGCTGTGAAAGATAATATCTTCCAACTCTTTTGTTGTTTCTATCTCTTTTCTTTCTCTCGATTCAAGAATGTTTTTAACAATCGTTTTACTAAATTTTTCTTCTCCATATTCAAAGAAAATTCTTTCTAGCTCTTCAGAAGAATAATCGTTAACAATTTTTTTCGCTGTTAATTCGTTGTTTGAAATGTCCATTCTCATATCTAGTGGAGCTGATTCTCGAAACGAAAAACCTCTTTCAAAAGAATCAAAATGATGAGATGAAACTCCTAAATCCATAACGATTCCATCAAAAAGAAGATCCTTCTCTTGAGCAATCTGGGGGAAATTTTGAAAGTTGATATTAAAAAGCTCTATTGAGTCAGTATATCCTTGTGAATTAATTAGTTCTAAACCATTACGAAAGGCTTCACTATCTTGATCAACTGCATAAACACGTGAATTGGGCTTAGCTTTTTTAAAAGCAAAACAATGCCCACCCGCCCCAAAAGTCATATCTGCATAAACAGCTTCATCAGGGGCATTTTCTGTTAAAAAATCAATAACCTCCTTATTAAGAACAGAATAATGTTCCTTGTAGGAGTTCATTGATTTAGGCCAGAGAAGACACGAGGTTAATTTTAGTTCCTAAAGATTTTGATTGTCTGGCAATAAAATTTGATGATTCATCTCTTTCTGCTTCTTCTTTGCAAGAAATACAAAGCTCAGCCGTTGGTCTGGCCAAAAGTCTTTCAAAAGGAATTGTGGCCCCACAATCTAGACACTCACCATATTCATCAGAAGCAAAACGGGCCAAGGCTTGATCAATTTTTTTGGCATAGAAGACTTCTCTATTTCTAAAACGTAACTGTTGAGCATTATTGACGTCAGCATTTGCTTTATCAACTTCATCACTGGATTGTTCTTGAGAATTATTAAATTCTGTATGATTCATTGTTTTAAAAATAAGACCATTTTTTTCATCTATTAGCTTGGCCTTTAATTGTTCAATTTGTTTTTTCTTTAAATGTGACTTAGGCATATTCTCTCCCTATACTCTTTAATTGAGTCCACCTTTAATATTCATTAAAACTAATTTGCTAATCATTTTTAGTGTTTCAAACACTCCATCACCTTTAACTGCAACAGATTCAAATTCTGGAAAGTTAAATTCGTTAAGCTTCTTACTTAGTTCGGAAACAGAAGTAACGTTTGGTAAATCTCTTTTGTTCCACTGCATAACAATCGGCAGTTTTTGAAAATCATACCCTTGAGAAGCAAGGTTCTCTTTTAATCCCTCTAAACTTTCCAAATTTGATTCAAGCTTTTCAACCTGTGAATCGGCAACAAATACAACCCCATCAACGCCCCTTAAGATAAGTTTTCGACTTGATTCATAAAAAACTTGCCCAGGAACTGTATAAAGATGGAATCTTGTTTTAAAGCCTCTTATTTCGCCAAGATCAAGAGGTAAGAAATCGAAAAAGAGCGTTCTTTCATTTTCAGTATTAAGAGTAACCATTCTTCCTTTATTACCAGAAGCTGTCTTTTGATATACATACTGAATATTCGTTGTCTTTCCCCCCAATCCTGGGCCGTAATAAACTATCTTGCAGTTAATTTCTTTTGTATGATAATTTACAAATGACATCTATGTTACTCTCCTGCAAACGAAAAAAGGTGATCCATTTCTTCATCAGATATTTGAGAAAATAAATAACCTTCTCTCTTAGCAGTTTTTTCTTTCGTTAAATGCTGACCCTTTTTAATGATAAATTCACTCAATTGCAAGGCCGTATGTTTAATTTTTTGTTTTAATTGTCCTGGGTTTAATTGCTCAGCGTAAGTCACGGCCAAAAAATACTCCTCTTGGTGCAATAAAAGCGGGAAAATATAAAGCCCCTTAGATGACGTGTCAAAACTCAATCTATACGGCCCTGCACCATTTTCTCTTGGTAAAAAATCCGTTATTGATTTTGCTGCTTGCCATAGACCACTGACCAAAGCACTAACGGCTTGCTCCGAACCATCCTTTATATTTGAATACAATAAAATTCCATCTTTTCTGGTCACAAAAATACTTTGATCTTGCAAACTCATCTCTGAGGAAAAAAAGTTTTTTAAAAGGCTTGGTATATTGCTCATGTAAAAGACTTCCTATTTTCTAAAGCTTTCATAATAGTAAGTGAATCAAGATATTCAAGACTTCCACCCATGGGAATTCCAAATCCAATTCTTTCTACATTAATGTTTTCAGATATTTTTTGTCTTAAATATGAACAAGTGGCGTCTCCTTCAACTGAAGGATTTATGGCCAAAATAATATTAGATATTTTATCTATCTCTATTCTTTTTAAAAGCTGAGGTATTTTAAGCTCCTCAGGCCCGATGCCCATGAGAGGATTTAAGACTCCTCCTAAAATATGATAGAGCCCTTTATACTGTTCACTTCTATCTATTGCCATAAAATCTGTTATTGATTCAACGACACATAGAGTTCGTGTCTCTATGCGGTGTTCATCTTGGCAATAATTGCAAACAGAGTTTGAGCTAAAAAAACCACAATTCTCACAATTATTAAGAGAGTTAAGAGCAACTAATGCTTCAGCAAATTGAACTCTTTCTTTCTCATTCCAATTCGTTATTTGAAGTGTTTGGCGCATTGCCGTTTTTTCACCGACACCTGGAAGTTTTGAGAAAAAAAATTGAACAGATTTAAGTTGCTCTGGTAAATCCATTAAAAAAGTCCGGGAATACTAAGCCCACCTGTTACTTTTGACATAGCATTAGAAACCATATCTTGAGATTCTTTAAGAGCTTGATTAACAGCAGTTTTAACAAGTTCTTCCAACATTTCAACATCATCTGGATCAACGCATTCTTTATTAATAGAAACCTCTAGTAACTCTTGTTTACCATTTACTTTAACCGTTACCATTCCTCCACCAGAACTGGCCTCAACTTCTCTTGTCGCTAGTTCATTTTGAAGAGTGGCAAGCTTGGTTTGCATTTGCTGAGCTTGTTTCATTAAATTTTTCACTTCGACCTCATTTGTTTAAAACGATTTTATCAGCTTTGGTATTAAATTCTTTTTCTAATGTTTTAATATTCTCATTATCAAGTAGAGATTTCTTTGCTTCTTCTTCACTTTTTGCCCTTTCTTGTTCTTCTTTCTCTACTCGAGAGACAAAGTTTTGCTCTTGTTTTTGATCTCTAGAAAGAAATTGAATTTTTAAGTCTACATTTTCAACTTCTTTATCAAAAAAATAAGCCATTAAAGATTTTAACTTCTGATAGCTCTCTTTGTCTTGGAAGTAATCGTAAAAAACCTTACTTTCATCAGCAAAACCGTAAGAAACACTTACATTCGCTTCCGAAATAAATGTTTTTTCAATAATGTTACCTCTTTCAATATTGGCATAAATTCCAGGGGATTCTGATTTTAAATGTTCTAAGAAGTCTTCCCAAGTTTTGGGCTTAGAGATCTTTTTTTTTTCAGACTCTCTGTCGATTTTAAGATCGGTCGATTGAAGAATCGTTTTTCTTAGAGTGTATTTTTTAAGAACAACTTCAACAACCTTAACAGGGTTTAATGAATTTAGGGCCCATTCGAAATCCCTATTAAGCCCCTCGTAAATCCAAAAAAGCTCAGAAATACTTATTTCTTTTAATAAGCCCTCTTTAACTAGTCCCTTTGAATAAACCTTTTCAGGCTCATCTATATTTTCAATAATATAGTAAAAGTGATCAATGATCTGAGTTGCTATATTTTTTACTTCAACATTTTCTTTAACAATTTGTGAGTAAACCTCTGAACATCTATTTAAGTACCCTTCTAAAATTGCGGTTACTAATTCCTTGATGGCCGAAAGTCTGGCAACCCCTAAGGATTGAATCAGAGTTTCTTCTGTTATTTTTTTCCCCTCACTTAGAGCGAGAATTTGATCTACAAGAGAGAGTGAATCTCTTAATGAACCGTCTGCTTTTTGAGCAATAACCTTAATAATTTCATCATTATCAAATGAAATCCCCTCACTCGTGGCAATCTTTTTGATGTGAGAAGAAATATCTTCAACTAAGACGTTTTTAAAATCGTAACGTTGGCAGCGAGATAAAATCGTTTGCGGGATTTTATTGGGCTCTGTCGTTGCAAAAATAAAAACAACATGCGCTGGTGGCTCCTCTAACGTTTTCAACAAAGCATTAAAAGCGCTAATAGAGAGCATGTGAACTTCATCTATTATATAGATCTTATAATCACCTTTTGTCGGAAGATACTGAACATTTTCTATGAGTGATCTGATGTTTTCAACAGAGTTATTTGAAGCTCCATCCACTTCAATAAAATCCATCGAAGAACCCTCTTGAAAAGACAAACAAGATTGACATTGGCCACAAGGATTAGAGTCTCCCTTTGGATCTTGGCAAAGGAGAGCTTTAGCAAAAAGTCTAGCGACGGTCGTTTTTCCTACTCCACGCGTTCCAGTAAAAAGATAGGCATGAGCAACTCTTTGAGACAAAAGAGTATTTTGAAGTGTTCTAACAATAGCTTCCTGCCCAACCACGTCTTGAAATTGTTGTGGCCTCCATTTCCTGGCCAAAACCTGATAACTCATAAGTCCTCAAAATTAATAATCTTATGCTGGCTGTGTTATAAGAGGTGACCTATTTAAAGTCAATTCGCAAGCAGACAAGCGGCAGCCTGAACCAAAGCACAACAGATAAATTAACTACCGTTGCTTCCTTCCGGACCTGGCGGGGTTCATAACCACCTGATTGCCTAGGCCCAGACCACCGCCTGAATACTAATAGTCAAATAAACGTCTGTCAAAAAAGAAGACTATTGAATTTGAACGTTTCTACACAAAAAATATAAAAAAACTGTACTTTTAGAAATAGCTCAGCGCTCTTATAGTTAAAGAAACAATTTTGGTGAGGTTTTATATGAAAAAAAAATTGCTACTGGTTTTTTTAAGTTTATCGGCCATGGGGGCAGGATATGAAAAAGTAACAACTTGGTCAGGAAAATATGCTTCGTTAGCTGGTTCAGCTGTTGCTCACGTAGATGATTCTGAAGCACTCTTTTTTAATCCTGCAGGAATTGCAGATATAAAGAGCTCTGAACTTAGTTACAACCTGTCTCCAACTGTTTCTAAATTTTCCGGACCAGTGGATACTAATACCGGAGTTGAAGAAGGTGAAAAAATATGGAGCGCAATTCAAAGTTTAACTTATGGCCGAAAACTGAATAAAGATTTTAGCTACGCTGTTGGTTTTTATACAGCAGCTGGAACAACTCCTAAGTATGAAAATGTCTCTGTTTCAACTGGCCCAAATGCTGATGTAAATACAAGAATTGTTATCAACGAGCTTGGTCTTGGACTTGGTTACCGTATTAACAAAAACCTTAAGGCTGGTTTGAATCTTCGAACATCTTTTGTTGAAGCGGAATTTAATGCAGTCGGTGGAGCTTCTTCAGTTACCGTTGCTAAACAATACCGAAACCTTAAAGACACAGTTATTGGAACTTATCGTCTCGGACTTCAATACGAAGGGGATAATAAAGATTATGCTCTAGGAGTTATGTATCGTTCCGAATTAAAGGCAGATGTTGAAGGTGATTCCATGGTTCATAACTCATTGACCGGCTCAACTTATTCACCTGTTAAGGCCACAACTTATCTACCACAGCAAATAACTTTTGGGGGTTATAAAAAGCTTTCACAAAAATGGAAGGGGTTTGCTGAGTATGTTTGGACAGAGTATGGAGTAAACAAAGAGGTTTTTCTTGATGCAGCAAATAGTAATAACGATGCTACTGTTACTCAGCAATGGAGAAATCAAACCAATATTAGGCTTGCTGCTGAGTATGCATCCACTTGGGCCTATCGATATGGTTACGCTTGGACTTCACAAGTTGTTCCAGAGAGATACGCAAGAGCAACTTTCTCTTCCCCTGGCGTTGGGCACACTCTTACTTTTGGAATGGGAAAAGAGAACTTCTTTAAAAATTTAGATTTTAACTGGGGCGTTGAGTACAGTTTTGCTGATGGAGATGTTGATTCCAGTGATGGGAACACTTCTGCTAATAGTTCAACAGCTTACTCTGTTGGTAACTATTCAACTTATGCTTATGCTGTTCACTTAGGTGCTAAATATAGATTTTAATTTTTGCTAATCAAGGGATCGCTACGATCCCTTGATTAAATCAGGAAAAAGAAAACTCGTTAGTTTATCAAAATTTCTTTTATCAGCTTCTTGAAGCGCTTCTATATAGATTCCCCCGGGCATGCCCGGGGGAATCTATAAGCGAGCTGCCTGGCTTTTCTTTCTATGAAAATTTCTAGATCCTCTTTTGGTGCAAGAAAATAATAAAAACGACAACCCAAAGCCTCTGCGTATTCACTCATTTTTTTTAAAGTCACTTCGCCTAGCTTTTCTTTTTCACTCACTTGCTTTACAGCAACAGCACTTACCCCTAAACGCTTTCCAAGTTGCTTTAAAGTCATTCCTAAATGGGCCCTTAAGGTTTCAATCCAATTACTTTTTTTTGACCAAGGCCCAAGTTGAGTTTCAACTTTTTTCAAGTCATTGCTAAAGTTTTGTCTAAGAATTTTGTTTTTCATATTAATATTTATATTAACATAAAATAAAATTTTTAATTAAAAACAAATAGATAGACTGATTTCTATATCTAAAATAGATAAAACTTCCCCGGGAAAAAAATACCGCACTGCATTTACAAACTCTCAACCTTTATTTATTTTCCGTCCAATAACGTGCCCAGGACTTATAAATGAAATTTTTCGCTTTCTTCATCGTAACTTCTTTATTTAACGTCTTTGCCAACTCTTCAATGAAGATCAACCTTGAACAAAAAAAAAATTGTTCAGAAGTTTTTAACGGTCTTAATAGTGATCAAATAAAAACCAAACTTGCAGCCATTATAAAAGACTCATCAAATAAAAAAGAAATTTCAATTTACCCTGTAGACCCTGAACTCGACCCAAACCTACTCGGAGACATCGGTAAAGAAATTATTAAAGAAATGGATAAAAGAATGATTGGTCATGATCAAGTAAAGTTTGATTTAGCCCAAATGATTCAAAAAGCCTATTTAGGAACTCTAAATAGAACTCGACCGGTTGGAAACATTATTTTACTTGGGATAACTGGTACAGGAAAGTCTTTAGCCGCTGAAGCTTTACATGAAAGCTTAGGACTGGATCCTTCGACTCTTATTTATATTGATTGCTCTGAAATGCAGAGAGATCATGAAATTTCAAAATTAACAGGTGCTACGGCAAGTTATACTGGCCATAAAGATACTGAACCTTTAGTCACAAGTAAAAGACTAGAGGAAGCTACTAGTAAAAAATATGGTGTTAATGTTGTTTTAGTTGATGAAGTTGAAAAAGCAAGTCCGGCTCTGCTAAAACTATTTTTAGGAGTTTTAGACAAAGGAAGGCTTAGTACTGGAGATAATAAGAATATTAACTTTAAGAACTCAATTATCATCTTCACAAGCAATTTGGGACAGAGTGAAATGAATAAAGTTCTCAATGAAAAGTTCAACTCCATTGGTTTTTCAACACAAAATAAATATTCGAATATTGAGTTAACCAACGATCGAATAAAAGAAGCTGCTCTAGATGCAGTAAAAAACCATCTTTCACCTGAATTTCGAAATAGAATTGATAAAACCTACGTGTTTATACAACATACAGATGAAGAAGCAGAACAAATTCTCAACCTTACACTTTCGCTAGCTCAAAGAAAGAATTTTCTTGAAAATCCTAACGCTAGAGTTATGTTTAACTTAACTCAAGAAGCTCGTTCATATTTATTAAAGCACGGATACTCTACTGAATTTGGTGGTCGAAGTATTAAAAAATCAATTGAAACTTATGTTATCGAACCACTTACAAACATGCTTAGCTCTAAACAATTAGAAGTTGGAGATGTTATTAATATTGGAATTAAACAAGGTGAGGAATCTTTAAGTTACCAAAAGGTAGCTAGCGGTTTAACTGATGAGGATTTCGTTAAACTTTACAATGAAATTTATAATATATCCCTAACAGATCTCACTTCTGAAGAAGTAAAGAAAGCAATCTTAAGAAGAGAAAACACTGATATGAAACTAACGGAAACCTTAGAGAGAATTACAATAGAGAAAGAAGAGACTACCAAACTTGATATTATTAATAACTTTGTTTTTCACAACTCTTTAAGTTCTTCTCATTTTCTTAGTCTAATGAATAAACTCCCTAATTATCTAGAATGGGGATTAAGAGACTCAGATTTTATTACAAATGAGATGGAAAAAATGGGAATCGGTAAATGGGAAAAACAACCCTTTGAACCTCTCATTCTGACCATTATTTTGAGAGCTCTTGAAAATACTGAAACTTTATATAAGAAAGATTCTAGTTCAATGAATTCTTTTTTAAAAAGAATTTACTCAATCCTAGATTCTTCTGCTAAAAGGTATAACTATAGTGATAAATTCAAAGAAGAACTAAAAAGGCTTTACCGCCTCAAACATGAAAGAGTCATGAATCTTGAAAAAATTTAAACGAAATTAAATACAATAAAACATATCGTTTTTACACATCGCGTTGAAAAATATTTCTTAACAGTGTGCTTGTAACCTCATGAAAAAATTAATCCTTATTGTATGTGTTCTTATACTTAATTCTCTATCTATAGCTAAACCAGGCAATACTGAAGCCGCCTCTAAAAAGAATATCTTTTTGGCCTTAAGTTCTGATTTAAAAGTTCATCTCGTTCAGATAAAAAAAATGGAGAAGTCATTACTCTTGATACCAGCGATAAACTGTTAGAAAGAGGTGGAGAAATTGAAGTTATCAAGCTTTTTCAAAGTTATGAAGTGAATGAGAAAAAGAATTCTACTCTTTCCTCATTTTTATCTAGAGCAACTTATGGTGGAAAACTTGAATTTGATCTTAATAGAAATCTCTACTTTTCAAAGTTAGAGGAAGATGCAGAAAAAATTAAATTAGGAACTCCTATATATAAGACAAGTCTTGAGAATATTAAATTTAAAAAAGAGAAAGAAGTTTCCTTGAAAATTTTTGAGCCTCAATTTGATGAGAACCTTTTTATCAGTTCGGAAAAGAAGGTTTATATCAAGCTTAATATTAAACAAGTTGAAAAAAACCATTATTTGCAGATTAAATTAGATAATTATCTAGCAGAAATAGAGCAAAGTGTTCCTAGACCATCTGCAGATATAAAAAAACTTAGAAACGAAAATCCTGCTTTAAAATCAATCGTTTATGAATTCTTGGGAAATATTGAAGAGATTTTAAATGAAAATCTAGGATCAGGTAAAAAAGTTCAAATCAGTGCTCAAGTAAAAAAAATAGAAAACACAATGTATAGTATTGCTATTGATACAGAAGGCTTGCGCTATTTGAACGGTTTAATGGATACTTCGAATTATATGGTAGAAGGTATTTCCTCTCAAATAGAGTTTAATAAAACAAAACTTACTGAACGTGTTTCTATGCTTAGTGATTTGTTTTTTTATACGAATAAAAAAATTCTTCATCATGCTGCCAAAGGAAATGCAAAAGATGTGGAAAAATTCACTGCTATTAATGTAAGAACTCTATGTTACTATTGGTAAAAATACAGGTTCTATAGGTCAAATAAATGGTTACAGCGCTATTGCAGATATTTTTACTTGCTTTTTATTTAGTATTGGTGGAGTAAATATCGTAGACAGCATGACAGCAAAAATAACAATGGTTGGTTTGGGCATAACTTTCTTAGGAGATATGGCTCTTAAAATGTGGTTCAAGGATACTACTTATAAAGAACTTGGTTTAATATACCCATTTGTAAGAAGTTGGAGTAAGCATAAATCAGCAGAAAAAGTTAAGAGTATTGTGTTAGAAAACTTCATTACCAGCGAAAGCTGGATGGATGGCATTTTGACAGAGCCAACTGATTGGGCAGAATATATTAAAGAAAACAAAGACGATTCGGCTGCAAAGAAATTTCTCAAAATAATGGAGTTATCTAGTGGTCAAAAGCTCTCTGACATACTTCTTTCAGAACATTGTATGAAACTGTTTAGATAATACTAATGGCGGAGAATGGGGGATTCGAACCCCCGGTACCTTGCGGTACACACGCTTTCCAAGCGTGCACCTTCAGCCACTCGGTCAATTCTCCGCATTTTTGAACTGAGTTTAATTTTTACCTATTTTTTCTCTTTGTGTGAAGGGGTTTCAGCCAGGTTGGTTGTACTGGCCACGACGAAGACGGAAAAAATCCGATAAAATTTTAGAACATTCAAAATGATTCACCCCTCCAACAACTTCAACTTGATGATTAAAATGGTTATTTTGATGAATATTTAAACCACAACTAATGGCCCCACCCTTAGGATCATAGGCCCCAAAAATAACTTTTTTTATGCGAGACTGGATAATCGCTCCCATACACATTGAACAAGGCTCAAGAGTGACAAAAAGTGTATAACCACTCAAGCGCCAATTCCCTTTCTTCTTGCAGGCTTCTTGAATCGCTATAATCTCTGCATGAGCGCACGGATCGTTTGTTTTTTCTTTCAAATTATGACCCTTAGATATAATCCTTCCCATTTCATCAACCACTAGGGCCCCTACAGGCACCTCATCTTTTTGGTAGGCCTCTTCTGCTTCTCTTAACGCTGATTGCATATTCCAGCTCATCTGATTCATGGATTATCCCTAAATTTTCTTCTTAATCGTCCTTTGCTTTTTACTCTCCAAAACCTACTAAAGCGATTATAAAGTTTTTTCTCTTCCTCATTTTCAAGAAAAAATTTCACTCCATAGTTCATTCCTCTTCCAGGACATGGCTCTCGTTTACTCACAACTTCTGTAAGAAAAAAAATTTCTTCATCTAAAAAGAGTGTTGAAAAAGAAATTTTATCTCCTATGTTTAGTTCTTCAAACAAAACTATACAACCCGCTTCTCTTCTTAAATCTGTAAGACGGCCATCAACTTCTTTATCAGTTAACTTTACTTTGATTTTTATGTCACTTCTTATGCGAAAATCATACTCCCACCATTGGATTCGAGGATAAAAAAGTGGAGATGACATAATATAGGCTTCAATCATAATCAAAAAACATCCAATGCTATAAAGAATGAAGAAGGATTGTGAAACTGAGGCATAGTAAATAGCATAGTAGAAAAAGTGAGCAAAAACGAAAAATAACAACGTCCAAAAAGTATAAAGAAGTTCCTTTAAGGCAACAAAGAGAAAGCGATAAAGCAGTAGGAGAGCGAAAAATTTCAACAAAAAATAAATTACATTTGTGTAGTCGTTAAGAAGTTCTGCTAATAAAGCAAAAAAACATAAAGCTAAATGAAGCCACTGAAGAGTGATTGCTTTGTCGTAATTTTTGGTAAAACGAAACTGAGTAAGTAAGCTATGCATCGACTTATTTTATCATAATATAATATTTTCAGGCTTTATTCTTTTTTCTTTTCGCATTGCATTACTTCTAATAAGTTCAATCGTGTCAAAAACTTTTTTTAGCCTCGTTTTTATTTTTTTCTTACTGTCTACAAAATCAGACGCTTGTTTCCATTTTTTTAAAAAAAAGAAAAATACTCCAGAAGTTTCACTTAGTTTTCTTGAAGAAGAAGAAGCAAATATTATCTTTTCCATGTTTGAAAAAGAGCACGATATCAACATCGAAAAAAGAACAATACCTATCCAAGAAACTTCAGAAAAAATAGAATTCATGGGTCTTAATATTAAACCAAAAAATAAGCAACTCAAAGAATCCTATTGGCTATCCTTTTCAAAAAACTTAGAAAAACCAACATCCAAATGGGTATTGCAAATTTTTTTAATAAATCCAGAAAAAAACTCAAATCATTTTATTATAAAAAAATTTAACGATTTTATCGAATTGTTCGATAACCTCGATAGACGCTCCCTCCTTACTGGCGGAGAATCTGTTACTAGAATTGAGTCCTATTCTTTTTCCTCACAAGAATATGTCGATGAAGTTGTTCACAAAGAGTATGGTTTTTTCATTTCAGGTATTTCTCTTCAAGAAATCAAACTGAATAAAAACATGACACTTGAAGGACCGAGAGAGAATGGAGTTTACGCTTCTGTTGAGGTTGAACACGAATCAATATCAATGCTCTCTCAGTTTGCTTATTCAGTTGTTGGAGAAACATCTTTCTTTGATATGTTTCATTAAGTTTTTAAGAAGTGGCGCAACCGGTACGATTCGAACGTACGACCTCCTGATTCGTAGTCAGGTGCTCTATCCAGCTAAGCTACGGCTGCGCATTAGTGAAGGGTCAAAATAGCTCAAAAAAAAGATTTTATCAATGAAAAATCAAGAAGTTATTTCAAGAACTTAACTCTTTACTTGTTTTCTCTCTTATGGCCAAGGTATGAAAAGTCCAGGAGAAATCACCATGAAGAAATTCATTCTACTAATACCCTTCTACTGTTTTTTTACTCAAAAAGCTTTTGCTTGGGGACTCACCGGCCACCGGGTAGTGGGAGAAATTGCTCAGAGACATATGAGTAAAAGTGCTCTAAAAAAACTTGGCAAAATCATGGGAAAAGAATCTCTTGCAGTTGCAGCTAACTGGCCTGATGAGATGAGAAGTTCTGGAAAATGGGATCATGCAGCCGTTTGGCATTATGTTTCTATTAGTGATGGTGGAAACTACTATTTAAATAAAGAGTCAGAACAAGAAATTGATATTGTTAAGGCCATTGAAAATCAAATGGCCATTTTAAAAAATAAAAACTCAACGAGCCAAGAAAAGAAAGTAGCTGTTCGTTGGCTTACACATCTTATAGGAGATATCCACCAACCTCTGCATGTTGGAAGAGCTGCTGACAAAGGTGGAAATGATATTAAAATAAATTGGTTTGGAAAAGAAACGAATCTGCACAAAATTTGGGATTCTGATATTATCGATTCGCAAAAACTCTCTTATACCGACTATGTTCTTTTTATCGATACCCTCAATAAAAAAGAAATTCAAAAGATTCAACAAGATGATATTAATATTTGGATCAAAGAAGCTGTAGACTACAGAAGCGCTATCTATAATTTTAAAGCTGATAGTGATGGATATTGGTCTTATGGCTATACTTTTACCCACAAAAACTTTTTAAATGATAGACTAAGAAGAGCTGGTTATCGACTGGCTTCATATCTAGAAAAGGCTTTAGAGTAAACTATGCAAAAGTATGTTGATTTTCTTTTTAAAAATCCAAAAGGGGCTAAGCTTACACTTATTTCTCAAATTTTGGCCCAAGTTATTCCTTTTAATTCACCTCACGGTTTTCGTTTTTTAGAAATTAGTGATCAAAAAATTAAAATAAGACTTCCTTTCATCAGAAAAAATAAAAACCATCTTGGTGGAATACATGCTTGTGCGATTGCCACTTTAGGTGAGTATTGTGCAGGAATTCTCCTTCTCAAGAACTTAGGAACAAAAGAATACCGCTATATTTTGAGTGACTTAAAAATTAAATATCATTATCAAGGAAGAATGGACTTGATTGGTGAAGCGATCATAGAAGAAGAAAAGATTCAATTATTAAGGACCTCTTTAGAATCACAAGACAAAACAACCCAAGAAGTCCTTACAGAAATCAGAGATGTAAAAAATAATCATGTCGCAACGGTTTTTTCAACTTGGCAGCTCAAAAAGTGGGATAAGGTTCATACCAAATAATGCCATCAAGAATTGGCTATAAATAAAATTTAATTATAAATAAAAATTTTTATTCAATTTAATAAAATTAATTAAAATCAACCACTTATACCTTTCATAAGTTTTTAAACCTGAGCTCTTTCTTCAAGCTTTATAATTAAACTGTTCTTTAAGTTAATTAAAAGATTGTCGATAGGTTAATGATGAGACTTTTGATTTTATTAACATTTTCTTTGCTCATTGGATGTAGCTCAAAACCAACTGATACCAATTTTAAAATTAGTATTGGTAACCTCATTTCCGCATCTGAAAAAACAGGTGGAGGATTAGGGATTTGGGCCAGAGATGTTAATACTGGAGAGCGCTATGGTAGTGTTTATCCGGGTGGAACAACAAGCGTTGATATAGCTTACAAACCTGGGACATATGAATTCTTTTTTGTCACTTGGGATGGTGATGCTAATTTAAATAGTACTATTGGAGCTGGTGAACCGCAAAACTTAACTGGCAACACTTACTGTGAGCATATACCAGGGCTGGTCGTCGGTGGCGCGAATATGACAGTAGACGTTTCCCTCGACAACGTTAAATGTGACAATATGGCCTTAAGTAAAGGACCTGGAAGTTTTTCAAATACAACCCTTCCCTACTCAATGAACCCAGCAGCTAAAGCTGTTTTTAACAATTCAGGGATTTTTCAATTCTCAAAAATCGGAACTTTTGAACTTTGCGAAGACTTCTATTCAGGTCCATCCACGACGAGTCTTTTTACTCTTGGTTCTGACTGTATTCACCTAGCTGGTGATAAAGTTAATGTTAAAGTTTCTCTCATGAGTTTTGATCCCCTGTCTGGCGCTAGGGTTGATGTCATAAGCCGCTGCTACCTTGATGAAGACACTAATTTCGATGGAACTCCTGATACTGCTTATGATGGAAGAGTGGATTTATCTCAAATTACTCTTCCCTGGGGCTCGGAAAACTTCCCTGCTTTTACCAAAGTTGAACTTTTCATCAATGAAACAACTGATGATTGTGATGATAGCAATGAATCTCAACAAAACGATGGACCTCCTACTTATATGTCTTTTGATTTTCCAGACGGAATAGGTCATGGAAGTGTTGAATCAAACGATCTCATTTTTAGTGGCAACCCAGGGGATCAAACCCGAATGGCCTATATTGCTTTTAACGAAATTGGTGCCGGTCTGAGTCTTTTTAGAGAACTCCTTCCTTACACAAAATGTTCAGGCAACGACTGTGTCGAAGATACTGGAAATACTTATATCGTAGCGCCTGAAAACAATACTTCGGAATGGATTAGAATTCCAGCAGATGCTTTCGCAGGAATTAAAGGAGCAGGTAACTACAATAACGTTGCTAAATGCCACGTCCCTGCTGGAAGTTTTAATGCAGTAACAATGCAGAACCTAAACGCAGAAAAAGAGTGTGTTTTTCAACTAAGTAATGGTGGCGGTTCAAGTACTGAGGTGAATGCTAACAGCTTTACTATTAATGTTGAGTTTTACGAGTCAGATGGAGCTACCCAAGTTGGAACGGCTCAAATTATTAATGTTTATATGAGCGCAGTGGGTTCTCCTTATTTTTATCAAGCTCAAAATTTGAAAAAAACCATTTGGGATTTCACTGGAACTAGCACTGGTCGCTCTCCACACGATGAATATTGTTTTGGAGGATCTCAGTGTTGGTACCCTAATAATAAGAATGATACTATTATTGGTGAAATCAAAGAAAACCTAGATGCTGATGGTATTGGCGGGTTCCTTTTCTCCAGACTTAAAAATCTTGGAATACAAACTTGTACCGATTTAGAAAGTCATATTATGTCCAATGGCCCTATGGTTGTTTCAGATATTATTATAGATGAAGGAGTGCCAGAGCTTATTGATATTGAAGTAAGTCAAGGACAACTGATGTTAGCTCCTTTTATGACTTCACAAACAGGAAGTTCTTTTGATTTAAGACTCAAACTTTTAAAAAATGGAACCCCAGATCAGATTTTAGAAATTGATTGCGACCCAAGCACAAGTTCAACCAATATTTACCAACGCTCATTATGGACTCATTACTCAACAACAAGAGATGAAATGGGAGACTCTGTTCTGTGGTTAAAAGCACAAGATTATACTCAATCAGGTGGCTTTGATATTGAGTACGCTGAAGAATTCACTGATATTGAGTACACTAATGCAGGGTCAACTGTTAACATGTACCGATTTGGACGAGAGATAACGAAACTTGTTTATAACGGAGTAGAGTATTTTGGAAAATCTACAAGTACTTATACGGAGAGTAGGTTTGACGGATCAGCATACGATACAAGAATGGGAATAACAAAAGTAGGATTCGTAGGTAAACCTGGAACAGGTGGAGAATTTGCTTTTTATGGAAGTAATGATCATATTGATGGTCTTCAAGATAACTCTAGTTACTTAGATTCAGGGGATTTTTGCCTTGATGGATCCTGCACCGGAATGTTTAGTCTCGGTGGAGATGAAACTAATGGTCGCTACGCAGCTGCTACCGATAAAAGAGTTGATACCGAAGGCGGAGCTGATTTGAACGTTCGATTTCACAGCAAGTTTCTCTACCAATCTTCAATGCAGACTATCACTCAGTCTTTATATGGTACTGGTGGTGTTGAAGAAATGTCTGCAGCAGCTCTAGGCGCTTCAGATCAGGATTTTTCTTTTGATTGTATCGTTGATGATAGTTGCTCTACAACAAATGGCTTCTCTGACTTCCTAGGGCCACAGCCTTAACGGCTTATTTCAAAGTCTCTATCTATCATTTTTTGAAGGCAAATAAATGACTCTGTCGATTGGACAGAAGTAATAGATTGGATCTTATTAATCAAAAATGAATGATAATCATCAATATCTCTTAAAATAACTTTTATAATAAGAGCGAAGTTTCCTGTGGTGTAGTAGGCCTCTGTCACTTCCGAGTAAGTTCCTATTTGCGCAATCACACTTTTAATATCTTTGGCATTTTTTAAATGAATTCCTAAAAGAACAGTTAGCTTATGACCTAATTTTTTGTGATTAATCGTAAACTTTGAACCAGTTAAAATGCCTGCTTGCTTAAGCTTATCAACCCTCTGGTGTATTGTTCCTCCTGAGACATTTAAGCTTCTGGCCAAATCTAAAAAAGCCACACGAGCATCTCTTTGAAGGGCCTTTAAAATGTTTAAATCCAAATTATCAATCTGATAGTTTTCAGAGAATTCCATAAGCTAATTTTAACATATTAACAAAAAAAATCATTGTTTTATAAAAATAAGGCAATATTTAACATTTTTAATGCATGAACCGATAGAAAATATAAGATTTTACTACTAAATCGCCCTTCAGGAGATGGATAAATGTGCGGATTTGTTTTTTACTCAGGTTTTTCAGAAGAAATAAAAGAGCGAGCCCTAGAGGGTTTTCAAAAAATCCAACATAGAGGACCAGATGATACAAAGGTAAAAATTTTGAGTGATGGAAGTTTTTTGGGCTTCCATAGACTTGCCATCAGAGGTTTAAGTCCAGAGGGAAATCAACCCTTCATCCTTAGCGAAAGATACCTCTTATGTAATGGAGAAATTTATAACGACGGTTTTTTAAAAAGACAGCTTCCTGAATTTCATTTCCAATCAGAAAGCGATTGTGAGGTTATTCTTCCTTTTTTAAAAAAGTTTGGCCATGAAAGACTAGTGAAAAGCTTAGATGGTGAGTATGCTTTCGTTACCTATGATGAAAAACAAAAAACTCTTTTTGCCGCCAGAGATCCAATGGGGGTACGTCCTCTTTTTTATGGTTTTACTAAAGATGAAGATAAGATCTGTTTTTCCTCTGAAGTTAAGGCCATTCATGAAACCTGCTCAGAGGTTTTTCCTT
The DNA here is from genome assembly GCA_030431635.1 of Bacteriovoracia bacterium. GTDB lineage: Bacteria > Bdellovibrionota > Bacteriovoracia > Bacteriovoracales > Bacteriovoracaceae > CALFYV01. Next base: position 47,770 of record JAUIIL010000008.1, on the reverse strand, counting down.
TTCCACCCGGTCATTACTATTTAGATGGTAAGTTTATTAAGTTTCATGAATACGAAAAGCCTTTTCATATTCATAAAGTAGAAGAGGCTGAAGCAAAGATTCATGATCTTCTTGTAAAAGCAGTTGAAAAAAGACTCCAATCTGATACTCCTGTTGGATTTCTCTTAAGTGGTGGGCTCGACTCCTCCCTTGTTTGCTCAATTGCAGCGAAACTCTCAGATAAACCTATTACAACTTTTGCTGTAGGAATTGATAAAAACCCCATCGATGTAAAATATGCTCGTATTGTTGCTAAACACATTGGCTCAAATCATCACGAAGTGATTTTTACCAAGAAAGAAGCACTCTCTCACTTGCGAGAACTTATTTATCACCTTGAAACCTGGGACATTACGACAATAAGGGCAGCAATGGGTATGTCACTTGTTTGTAAATATATAAAAGAGAAAACAGATATTAAAGTCGTTCTCACTGGAGAAGTAAGTGATGAGATTTTTGGCTATAAATATACTGACTTTGCTCCAAATGCTTTTGAGTTCCAAAAAGAAGCGAAAAAAAGAGTAAAAGAATTGTTTATGTATGATGTTTTAAGGGCCGATAGAAGCATTAGTATGCACTCTTTAGAAGCAAGAGTTCCTTTTAGTGATAAGTACTTTGTTGATTATGTTATGAGTCTTGATGCTAGCTTCAAAATGAACACGACAGGGGTTGGGAAACATCTTTTAAGACGCTCCTTTGAAAAAAATAATTATCTTCCTCATGAAATTCTCTACAGAGAGAAAGCTGCCTTCTCTGATGCCGTCGGACATTCACTTGTTGACTGGTTAAAAGAATACGCTGAAGAGTTGTACACTGAAAAAGAACTCATTGAAGCAAGATTTAAATATAAACAAAAAACTCCTTTTACTAAAGAATCACTCCTCTATAGAGATATTTTTGAAGAATTTTTTACTGGTCGAAGTTCTCTTATTGAAGATTTTTGGATGCCTAATAAAGAATGGGAAAACTGTAATGTTAGTGATCCTTCTGCCAGAGTTCTTCCTAACTATGGGAAAAGTGGTAGCTAAACCCGACTAAATTACTCTCTTTTTTGACAATTTCTTACATGAATAGATTTTCAATGCCTTGTAGCGTAAGCTCACTCCATCTTTAATGTGAGAGTTAGAGATGAAAAGGGAGTTTTATGTTTTTGTTAAGGATGCTAATTGTTGTTTTTGCTATTTCCTCAAGCCTTCTGGCCCAAGTAAGAATTTTCAAACAAGGTAATAAAAGTTTTCAAAGCCAAAATATTAATTTCTCTTTACCCAAAGAAGTTATTTCAACATCAAGAATTAATTGGGGTCTTATCAATGCAAAGGCATTGGAATTTGTTCAACAAAGCCCTAACGTTTTTCCAGAAATTTCCAATAGGGCCAACGAGATTAGATTACAAAAAAGAGATAAAGATTATTTTGGTATTACTTTAAGATACCAGCAAACTTATAACAGAGTCAGTGTTGAGGGAGCAGAGTTAATTCTAAATTTTGACAAATTTGGTAAACTCCAATCAGTCAACAACTCTCTTGTTGATATTCCTCTTGGTTTTAATATCATTCCCGGCTTTTCTAAAACAAAGGCTTACTCCATTGCTGTTAATCAAATTGGTTACCGAAAACCTGAACTTGGAAATGCTAAAAACGATGGTCTTTTAATTACAATAGATAAAAGAACAAAAACCCCTCTACTCTTATGGCAATTCTCAATTCGTGAAACTTACGACAAATCAAAACCTTATATTGTTCAAATTATTGCCTACGGAAGAAGTGCAGGAAGGATTTATCGCAAAAGAAGTGCTATTCACGAATTTCAACCTCGAATCAACATTTACAACGGAAGAAATATTAAAGGGGAAATGAATAACCAAAACCTAGGTCCACTTGTTTTAAGTCAAGGCAGACAGCTTGGTAAAAATATTCCAGGTGAAGCTTTTGAAGCTTATAATAATTTTGAAACAGTCGCTAATTTTTATTTCACACAATTTTCTCAAGCAAGCTTTAATGGCATGAATGCTATTATTAATGCATCTGTTAATATTACTGATGAAGTTCTTATCCAAAACGCTGCTTGGTTTGGCCCATGGAAAACTTTTTTCTTTGGAGCAGGAGGGGACGAGCTTGGAAACTTTACTCAAGCTCTAGATGTTGTGGGCCATGAGTACACACACGCAGTTATCGATCAGTCCAGTGGTCTTATTTATGAAGGACAATCAGGCGCTTTAAATGAGCACCTCGCTGACGTTTTTGGAGAAATGATTGAGGTGGCCAATCAAAGAACTAGAGGCCAGTTTCTTATCGGCGAAAGAGTTGTTTTAAAGTCAAATCAACCCTTAAGGGATATGCTTCACCCTGAGAGAGGTTTATCTGCTCAACCAGGTCATGTTTCTCAAATTCCTCAAATGTTTAGACCTGGCTGTATTCCCAATGAAGCCAATGATAACTGTGGTGTTCATATTTTAAGTGGAATTCCCAATAAATTTGCCGCTCTATCAGTAAGCCAAATTGGCTGGAAAAAAATGCAACTTATTTTCTATCGAGTCATGACAAGGAGATTATCTAGTAAAGCTGATTTTATTGATTACAAAAACCATATTTTAGATGAATGTGAAAATCAGCTCAATCAAAACGATTGCTCTATTTTAGAAAGCTCTTTTGCAAGAGTAGGTATTCTCTAGAACTTATAGGTCACATTTAAATAGTGTCCAATTCCGCTTGAATTAACTAAGGTCGACGAACCTGTACTCAAAGGTTCTCCATTACGGTAATTACTCATATTTCGATAGACTTTTGCCCCATACCCAAACGCATAATTTTTTAAATGATACCAAAAACCAAGATATGATTGAAAAGCTGTCGGACTTCTTTGAGAGCCTTTAATTTCGCTATCAAACTCGTAGTCAAAGTATCCTTGAAACGCAAGAAAACCACTTTGTTTAAAAAAATAAAAAGGCTTAAACCAGTTCATATGAAGAACATAACCATCAATGTTTCCCTCGTTATTGGCCCCATAGTTCTCAGCAAAATATCTTGCTTGAAAATTAAGCCCAACTAATCCCAACCAAGGAATAAGAGTATCTGTTCCAAGCCCAAACCAATAAACTCTCAATCCTCCAAAAGAACCATAATCTGCATCTGTTGTCGTGGTTGCAAAGTACCACTCTTTTACCGCTCCCCAAGCCAAGTTTTTCTTTAACATAGCATCAAATGAAAAACGTAGATCAAATTTTGAAAATGAATTATCTCCATTATGTTGATCACTATTTTTTTCATCATCTCCAATATCTAAGAAATCGCTATAACCATAAAAATCAATAATTCCAGATCTCCCACCAAACTCAAATTCTAGGTAGGTGTCATCAAACTTCCTAAAACCACCCCTTTGGCCGTCGCCTCTATAAAGATTGAGGTTTAACCATTTATAATCAATCGAGTGAATATCACCTTCTATGTAATCAATAGACCAAGTAGAGCAGACAAAAGAGAGTATCAAAAAAATGACTTTCATAAGCAGTATCCTTAAGTAAAATACCTGCTTGTACCAGCTCTAAACTTCATTTTCAATTGATATTTTAAGAAATTTATTCGCAGCTAGGTTGACCAGTTTTTGCCCCAACAAACTAGTCTTTTCAGATCTTCTGTTTTTTTATCAATATCTTTCCACTTATATTCAAGTACTTTTTCATTTAATGGTGCATACCCTAACTTTTTCCACATTAAATCTAGTGGACGATATTCTTTAGGCCTTAAGGGATGGTTTTTATCACGCAGGACGCTACAAAAAGTTGTCAGCTCTAAATCTTTCATAACTCTTTGGGAATGATTCTCTCTTTCTTCAAAAAATTGTCGCCCAAAACCGTTGCCTCTATACTCTTTTAGAATAATAGATTCTCCAAAATAAAAAATTTTAGATAAATCATACTCATCCACCTTAAAAGGCTTTTGAAAACCCTCTTCTTCATCTATTAAAGGAATGCATGTAGAAGTTCCTACAAGTTTTTTATCTTTAAAAACTAAAACTGCTAAGCTCTTCTCTGATTGAATATAAGTTTCTAAGTATTTTCTTTCATAACTTAAATCTCCTTCATATAAATAAGGATATTCTTTAAAGACTTCTATTCTTAATTGACCAATTTGATCTCTAAAAGACTTTATTTCTTTTCCGTAAATATTTTTAATTTTAAACATAATTAAGTTCCACCTTGAGATCTTCAAGGAACTTAATCATAAGAGAAGCTCTTTTTTCTGCTTCCTTTTTTCCTTCTGATGTTTGCATCATTTCGAGGAGTTTAAGCAACTTCTCTTCAAAATGATCAATCGCGTAGAGTTTATTGTTCAGGTCTCTTTTTGTAGCAAATGGGTCTTCATCATCCAGTGGATTCTTAAGAATATATTCTTCAAATAAACTTTGCCATAAATCTAAATCCATAAATTATATTTTAAAGTTTTCAAGATTAAAAAGTCACTTAAAAAATTGCACTTATACAAATGGGAATTGTTAAACTTCTATTCTTTGGCGTAAAGCAATTAAAGTTATCAAACAGATGCTTCCGATTATCATCGCCGTAGAAAAATAAGATAGTTCCTCAACTAATTGACCTGTTAAATAACTTGATGTCGAATCACAAAGATTTGTTATACTCATAAATATAGAAAACTCTAACGCAGAAAATTCTTTTGACGTTTTTTGCATTAAAAAAGTGTACAAACTTGTTGTTGTTGCTCCTATAAAAAAATAGAAAAAAGCATATGAGATAATGAGAAGCTTTTCTTCTTGAACAAAGTCCATAAAAGATCCTGTTAGACAAGATGAAATAATGGAGCAAATAACCATCCAAGAGAGAAATTTCTGAGAATTATATCTATCAGAAAACTTACCTCCATAAAGCGCACCCATTGTCATAAAAAAAGGAATGATTAAGCTATAAGTAAGACCATGAAAAACAGGTGAAACTCCTTTTTCTGAAAGGACAGCACTTCCAATTGTTGAAATACCATTATAGGAAAAACCGGAAAAATATGTAATGAGTGCCAATTTCCAAATGGTGCTTTTTTTCAATAACTTAATAAAATCATCAAAATATTTCTTGGGTCTTATCTCTTCTTTTTGTTTCAATTTAATTTTTGTTTTTTGCAGATATACGATACTTATCCAAACGCAACTTAATAAAAAATACGTTGTAAACTCTAATCCCAAGTAAGAAGCGATAAAAACACCTGCTCCTCCAAATAGAGATCGTCCACAAAGCATCCCTGCTTGCATAACACCATTAATTTCTCCAAGCTTGTCACTTGGAATTGATTTAATTGCCAGTGAATCAATGCAAATATCTTGGGCCGATGCAAATATACCGTGAATGATTAAAACGGTAATGATAAACACTTGATTTTGTAATCTTATTGCTGATGGTAATAGTATAAGAACAAACCCCATTAATATTTGATAAACAATTAGTTGTTTTTTTAGAGAAAAAAGTTTCAGGGAAATTAAATCTATGATTGGAGCAAGTAAAAATTTAAATGTCCATGGAATGGTGGCCAACGCTGATATAGTTGCAATACTTGAAAGTTTAAATCCATATTTAGATAGTATTGCAGGCATGGCCCACCAGATGAAACCAATGGGAGCTCCTTCAGATAAATAAAGAAAAAAGAAAAGACGTTTGCCCAAAATCTCTCCAGATTACAATTAATAAAATAAATATTTTTTATTCTTTTATAATAGTAAAAATACGTATTTTTTCAAATTATCTACTATTTTCTTAATTATTATTGACTCAAAAAATGAATGTTTCTCTCGATAAGATAAAAAACAAATGGAGGATTTAATGGCCCTAAACGTACAACTTTTAAGAGATTCATTTGAACAAGCTAAACCTATCGCAAATGAAATAGCTGATAAATTTTATGAACTATTATGGCAAGACTACCCTTCTTCGAGTGAACTTTTTAATAATATTGAAATGGATAAACAAAAAAAGGCTCTTATCAACTCTTTGGTCTTTATTGTTGATAATCTTGAAAACGGTGATGAATTAAAAGATTACTTAATGAAAATGGGAACCAGGCATCTAGAATATGGTGTTGAAGAAGAACACTATGAATGGGTTGGTGCCAGTTTATTAAAAAGCTTTTCTTATTTTTTTGGAGACGATTGGAGTGATGATTTGAATTCTCAATGGTTAGAAGCTTATCAATTTATTGCTCAAACTATGCAAGAAGGGGCAAAAGCTTCAGTTAAAGAAAATATTTCGAGTCATCTTATTGTTGAAAAAGCACACCATATTGCTCAAAAACTTATTTATGAGGTTATTGATGAATCTTTTAATGAAGAAATGATTGATTACATCAGAAAAAAGGTAAGACATCTGATGTATGAAGTTCTGGAAGAAGAATCATCTCAACTAATGAAAAAAAATGCTGCTTAAGAATTTTACCAAAAACTCCGTTCCTTGGTTTATACTTCATATTAAAAAGAAATAACCTTATGGAAAAAGCAAAAAAAGTAAATTGCACGAGAGATAAAAGTTCAACAACCTTATTTACTCCCTTTCCTCTTATTGAACAGAGTTATTATTCGCTTCCTTTGCCAATCGCAATATTTGATTGTCAAGTTCGCTATCTCGGTCTTAGTAAAAGCTGGATTGATATCTATAACTTAAAGGAATCTGTTATTGGCAAGTCGCATTATGAAGTTTTTCCTGAAATTAACGATGAATGGAAAGAAATTCACCAGGAAGCACTCAGAGGAGCCTTTAAACACAACTCGTGCGATCGCTTTGATCGTCAGGATGGAAGCGTCATGTACCTTAGCTGGTATGTATGTCCCTGGTATCATAACAATGAAATTGGAGGGATTATTATGTATTCAGTTGATATTACTCGTGAAATAAACACCGATTTAGAACTATCTCAAACAAAAGATATTCTGTCAGCAACCTTGGACAATATGCCAGGACTTGTTAGATGCCAAGACTCAGAAGGACGCTACTTATTTGTAAATGATTCATTTTGTGAGGCATTTGGAAAAAATCGAGACACCATTATTGGCAAATCTGATAGCGACATTTTTCACAACAAAAAGCAATTTCAACAAAAAATACAATTGAAGTCATCTGTAACAAGCTCACTTGAAATTGAGCACACAAATGGTGAAAAGCACTATTACGACAGTTATCGATTTCCAGTATATGGCCACAACAAGAATATCCTTTCCTTCACTGAAATTTCAATTGATGTTACTAAGAAAAAAGAAATTGAAGAAGAACTAAAACTAGAAAGAGCTCGTTTCATTCAAGCCTCAAAGCTTGCTTCGTTAGGAGAAATGGCTGGAGGCATTGCTCATGAAATAAACAATCCTCTAGCTATTATTGGCGCTTACTCCAGACAGCTAACAAAACTTTCTGAAAAATCCAACGTTGTTCCCTCCGAAAAAGTTAAAGTTATTACAAATGAAATCTATACAACAATTAATCGCATCTCCGAAATCATCAAAGGCCTTTTGGATTTTTCAAGAGATGGTTCTGGAATCAACTTCCAAAATACTGACTTACTTATTGTTATCAATAAAGTGTCCTCTTTTTTCAAAGAAAAACTACTCAAAGAAGGAATACGCTTTGAGGTTCATTGTGATAAAAATCTTATCTTTAATGGAAATGAAGTTCATTTATCACAAGTAATGTTTAACCTCTTAAGTAATGCCATGGATGCCATTTTTGAAAATAAAGAATCCGGTGTTGAGATAGATTATTTTATAAAAATTGAAGCCAAGAAACACGGTGACATGATCTCCATCCAGGTAGAAGACAATGGCATTGAAATTTCTCAAGAAGCCTATGAAAGAGTTTTTGATCCATTCTTTACGACAAAGAAACTGGGAAAAGGCACAGGTCTAGGACTAAGTGTTTCCAAGGGCATCATTGAAACTCATGGAGGCGAACTAAGACTAGAGAGTACCCGTTTCTCCAAAGTTTTTGAAATAAAAATTCCATTAGTACAATATTGAGAAATTACAATTTTAACTTGCTAAACAAAATAGGAAAAAGCCGTTTTAACGGCCTTTTAGTAGGGAGGGAGTTACTGATGGGATTGAAATTATTGATTCATTGAAATTGTCGTTTGTGAGGGATCTTTTTCGGCAGGAACAATTTCTATAATTGCACGTCTATTTTTTCTTCTTATATCAAGCTCAAGTCCTACTTTAATTGGTTGACTCTCACCAAAACTTATTGTTTTAATTATTTCAGGTTCAATGCCTCGTATAACGAGCATTTTCTTTACACTTTTTGCTCTATCCATACATAGATTTTGGTTATACTCAAAAGTACCTATTTCATCAGTATGTCCTTTTATTAAAATAGTAAAACCGTCCGATTCATCTTTTAACACTAGCTGAATCAAAGCTAAAATTTATCTCCGCGACTTTTCGAGGAAAATCTAAGGTGTCTCTTGAAGCATTTTCTTCAAAAGAATTTTTATTTTCTTTCTTGCATGATGAACATCCTACAAAAGTAAAAAATAGAATCAATAATAAAAAATTTAATTTTAACATTACATAACCTCCATGTTGATTGTTGAATTCTCTTTCTTTAAAATCGCTATTAATTTATTAATACGCTCATCTATTTCATCCATGATTAAGTTTGAACTTTTTAAACCAAGGTAATCAGCCTTAATAAAAAGATTGTCGATTTTTTCTAGTTCATTATAATATCTCTTTTTAAAAAGGTGTTTTAACTTACCTCTTTTTAATTCTGGAAACTCTCTTAAATATGAAAGTTCAAGGTTTTTAAGTCCGACTTCAACTCTTTCAAGTTTTTCGTTTAAAAACTCTTCCTTTTTCTTATTTACATCAGCTACATTTAGAAATTCGCTTTTACTATCTGAGGTGCTCATAAAAAACTCCTTTAAAACAACCTTCCACATTAGTGGTAATAAACCTGGTTTAAGAAAAAATCTTTTATCTTTGAAAGTTTTGTGTAGAAATCAGCACAAATTAGATGTGTAAATTTATGCACAAAAATTACTAAGTTTAGTGATGAAAAAAAAGATCAAACCATTGAATATAGAGAAAGCTAAAAAGCTGTTTGATTGAAAACTTTAAACAAGGAGAATTTTATGAATGATCAAATTTCAAAAGGAAAATGGAGAGAACTAAAAGGAAAAATTAGAGAACAATGGGGCGATCTTTCAGAAGATGAACTCGATAAAACAAGAGGAAATATCGAGCAAATCGCAGGAAAGATTCAAAAAAAATACGGTGAATCAGTTGAGGGAACTAAGAAAAAACTAAACTCACTTCTCGATCGCTTAAATGAATCTCTCTCTTAAAACTAAATAAGGAGATTATAGCAAATTTTAGTAGACCTGTGGCAAATATAGATGATTCCTCTATAAAGACCATTTCTGAAGCGTTGAACAACTTGCTGGCCAACGAGTACGCTCTCTTTACAAAAACATTAAACTACCATTGGAACATCACGGGTCCAAGATTTTATAGTTTACATAAATTTTTAGAAGAACATTACCGAGAGCTTCTTGAGGTTATGGATGACATTGCTGAGCGAATTAGAATTTTGGGAGAAACACCGCTTAGCACCGTCAAAACAATAATGGGTGAAATGGATCTTGATGAAAGAAATGGTCAATCACTATCCAGTAGTGAAATGCTAAATGATTTATTCAGCGATAGCAACAGAATCCAAGCTTTTATCAAGGAAGTAACTGCTGAAAAAGAGTTGCTTAAACCAGATCCTGGAACAGAGGATTTTTTAATTGGGCTTCTTCAAAAACATGAAAAAATGGGCTGGATGCTCAAGTCACATTTAGATTAAAAGGAGTAAATATGTATCCATACATTAACAATACAAACGATTTTAGTCATATTAAAAATAGTGATATTGACGAAATTTTAAGAGGTGAAATATCTGCAATAGAAGCATATGAACAAGTCATGAAAAAGGTTGATAGTGACCCTGAAGTCTATCGCCTAAAAGAATTTAAATCTGATCATGAAAAAGCTGTCGACTACTGGAAACAACAGGCCCGTTTTTTGGGAAAAATCCCAGAGAATACATCTAGTGTTTGGGGAACTGTCGTTGAAACATTTGTTGGTACTTCTAAGCTTATTGGAGAAAAAAGTGCTCTAAACGCTCTAAAGAAAGGTGAAGAGCATGGCCTTTCGAACTACGAGAAAATGTTAAAGAGTGATAAATTAACGAGTTTTCAAAAAAATGAAGTTCGAAACACTTTTATTCCTAGGCAAAAAAAACATATCGAAAGTATTAACTCAATTATGAAAACGCAATAATTGATTATTTCATTTTGGACTTTGATAAAAATTATCGTTAAATCAATTCAGAATTTAACGATGATTTCTCTTAATTTATTTACTTTACTTGAGGTAATGAAATGAACTTACAAGCATCATTCTTATTTATATTCTTGTCTTTTTCTTGCAATCAAAACATCTCTCAACAGATCCCTATTCGAAGTATTCCTCAAAACCCAAGACCAAATCTAGAAATAGAATCAGAAATTAAAGTTTTGGCTTCTAGGGTTCGAAGCATGGACTTCAATAAGGTGTCATCAAATCTTGAAGAGCAAGGAAAAACAAAATTAAATAAAAAATTAGAAGAACTAAAGAAAAGTTTAAATAAAACTATTTCTCAAATTAAGAATAACTATACCCCAAGCGAACTCAACAAACTTAGGGCGAGCTACTACGAGAGTAAGCAAATTTTTAGCTTCATAGTTAAAAATTATAATATTTAAGGATTTAACATGAATAATAATGAAAAAATAATATCATCCCCTTCTCGTTACTTTTTAAGACCTCAAGAAATTGTTGATTATCCCAATATTAACAATCATGAAAAAATTAAAGCTCTATTAAACTGGAGGGATTCTCTAGTTCAACTTTATCAAAGCGAGCAAGAAGGTATGCTCTCGAAAAACAAAAATATTAAAATGAGTGGAATTGATCACGCTCTTGCTGATTTAGAAAAGGAGAAATCAAAAATGCTTAAATGTCTCTAGAGAGACAAATTTTCTTTCGTAACAAATAAGGAATATATTAAGTATTTTGTTTTTTAATTAAATGTTCTTTCAGTGAAAATTGCAGAAGTAGTCAGTGATTTTAACGATTCATTTTATAGAAATTTTTTTAAAAATCACTCAGCCTTATTTTTACGTAAGAAAAGAAGAAAGTGGTTTCAAAATGTCACTACTTAAACACCCCCTGAGTTTGGCGTTAGTCAATCCCAGGGAGCGAAAATAAGAATAAAAGAGTAATAGTCTTTAGTACAATGTCCTCACAAGGCGGAAGCCCAAATTGCTTTTCTGATTAGACGGTCTGTCACTACCACGATAAGCCGACCGCAAGTACTTCGCATTGTCGTAATAGCTGCCGCCACGCTTAACACGGAGAGAGCCAGTGAAGTGACCAGTAGGATTCACACGTCCAGATGTCCATGCATTATACCAATCCTGTGTCCACTCCCATACATTGCCATACATATCATAGATCCCGTTATGGTTAGGATTGTTGGCATAATTTCTCATTGCTCCAACTGGATGAGTTTTACTCCCAGAGTTTCCACTATAGATAGCGTATTCACTCAAAAGAGTTGCATTATCACCAAACGAGTAAGTTGACTGCGAGCCAGCCCTAGCTGCATATTCCCATTCTGCTTCTGTAGGAAGACGATAATTCATTTCTGTTTTTGCATTGAGAAAAGCAATAAAATTTTTAACATCGTTAAAAGACACCTTTTCAACGGGGTTATTTGGGCAAAGAGTTTCAACCCTACCTGTCGTGTGACTTATTCTACTTTCAAAGCTTAGAGGACAATATTCTTGATTTTTAAATTTTGATGGGTTAATACCAGTCATTTCAAAATACATAGCCTGAGTTACTTCAGTAGTCATCATTTCATAATTATAAGTAATCGTGACATGTCTTTGTTGTTCATCGCTACCTCTATTTGGCTCAATGCTGGGAGATCCCATAGTAAAGGAGCCCCCATAAATTGGAGCAAATTCCATTCCGAAAACACCGCCGCTTGTATAACCTAAAATCAAGTCAATCTTTTCTCGTATTTCACTATTTTTAAGGGTTGAGAAAATATAACCTACGATTTCTCTTGTTCTTACTGAGGTTGTGTCTCCATGGCGATCTCTCAAGAAGGCATAAATAGCTTCATGGAACATCAATCCCGCTTTATCAATCTCAGAGAGCTTTGCATTGTTAAAAAAGTGTTGATTTATTAAAACGGCACCATAATAAGTAAAGTTTGCTAACTGAATATACTTTATAGTTCCGCCAAGGCAATCTCTTGCAGGGGGGTAAACACGGTAAAGAGCATCATCAATAATTTCTAAGTCAACATCAACTTCTCTAATATTATCTTCCACTTCTTCAAAGTAGGGACGAAGTCTCTCGTAAAGATTTTTATTAACTGAAAAAAGTCTTGCCTTTTGAGCGTCAACAATTTTTTGATAGTCTCTGCTGCCAAAGGTTTTTAATTGAAGAGGAAATTCTTTTTCTGCTTCGTAAAGATCTACAAACTTAACCCAACGGATGGTTTGAAGCTGGTCTTTGTTTCGGCAAGCCCAAGCTCCACCACCATTCCCAGCACCATCAGCACGGGCTTGTAATCCACGCGTTACTCCATTTTGGTTAAATCCTTGCAGTCTGGCCACATCATCATCTTTAACCTCTTGAGCAAATCCACTCATTCCCTGAAGCCCCAATGCTAAAAGCATTGTCCCTAAAAATGTTCGTTTCATGATAAACCTCCTAAGTCTTTAGTTAGTGAAAATAATTGAACATTAAGTTGATAAGTTTCATTAGATTTTTTATTTGGAGCTTCAAACTCAGAAATAAATTCATCCACGAAGTTTCTTATTTTCTTTTTTGCATCTTTTATCTTTTCTTTTTCCATATTCATACAAAAGCTATTGTATTCTCTTTGATTTATGTCTTGATTTTTGATTTCCTCTGAAGCCATTAAGCTCATTTTTTTATGGTATTCCTCAACGGCCTTTGAAGGAACATCAATTTTATTCTTTATATGTTTGTGTACCTTTTTAAGTTCCCCTTTTTCTTCAGTAATTAAACCAAGAGTAACTAATCTTTCAATTACCTCTTCAATTTCTCTTTTAGTTGTCTTTATTCTCATTTTTTTTCTAATCCATTCAGGGTTATTTTCAAAATCTTTTCTCTCAAGCATTGTCCTTACTATTGAATGAAGAGGGTTTTGAAAATATTTAAAGTTTTCAATTTCAACAACTTTCACTTCTTCTCTATTTGGTCTTAGATGATTTAACCTTTTATAGTAGATATCCTTTTCTTCTGGTGTTTTGGCTTTCTCAAAGTCAATGAGAGTTTCAAAGTACATGGCTTCACCAGTGGTGAAATCGAGAGATTTGATAATCCCCGGAATGTACTTCTTGGGTACAGTTCTTTTTCCTGCCAAAATTTGTTGTAAACCGCCATGAGAACTTAACCCCATTTGAGAAGCCCATGCACGAATAGAAAAAGAAGCGTTATTTATTTTTTTTTCATTAAACTTTTCTGAGAGAAGTTTGCTGGTTTCAAGAAACATATACGTATTGACCATAATAAAATCCAAAGCGGTTTATTTTCAAAAATTCTTTGCTATTTTTATTTCATAAATGCATTGAACACAAATTTTCAGAAACAAACTGGATACTAAATGTGCCGCCATGTAAAAAATTCACAACAAAAGAGTGATCAAAGGCCGAGTAATCACAGGTATTTGTCGCTCTTTAAAAGTTCAAATATGGCAGAGACGGACCCCAACACTCTAAATTTCGACAGTTTATTTTTATCTAAGAATTAGGTTTGGGCCCTAACGACAAGTGACAAGGAATATATGGCAATATAAATTTCAATAAAATTACAAGAGGATTAAGGGATGGATAAAAAGATAGCATCGACTCTTTGAAAACTAGATATAGAAAAGGACCTCAAGGGATCGATCAGCTTTTAAGGACAAAGAGTGCGAATACTCTCCATCAATTATTTCAGTAACTGTGTCCTTTTGCGAAATTAGCCATATCAGGCTTCATGTGAGGTCGTTATGAAAGTTTACAGTTTAAAATTTTTCTTTAATGGTGATGATGTTGAGAATCTAATCAAGGGTGTTTATACAAAAAAATATCAAGCGATAAAAGAAATGGTTAAACAAGCTGTATATGAAAATGAAAATAATATTTCTGAGTGGGATAAACCATTTGAGAAAGTGGAAGATCAGTTGAGATACGAAGGTTATATTCAACACTTTGGTGAAATTTACTTTGAGATTGAAGAAGTTGAGCTAGATAAAGAATCTGAGGTTAATGATTACTCAGAAAGAGAACAATAGGGCGTCGTGTTTCTTTTCCTTTCGACAGCTCGCTACTTCGGCGTGTTTATATATTCGAGACTTAATAACATAGGAGAGCGTTAGGGAAGAGAGATTTGTCTAATTACTATAATCATATAAACAGTCCGTAAATCAACTATTCGATTCCTCATCAATTAATTCTGATATTAGAACAGTTCTTCCAAGTAGTTTTCCAAATCCATCAGCTAGGTCTTCAAGGCCTTTAAGAGTTGGATTTGCTCCCTCTTTTTTGTATGGATACAACTTTGTGTATGTAACATCCATATGCTTTGCCAACGTCACTATTGAATGTTCTCCCAGTAGTTCGTTGAATCTCAAATGTGTTTTAGGTTTCTTTTTGCTCATTTTTATAAATTATATTGCATACTTATTATAATATATATTATAGTTTATACAGAAATGAAAATGTGGCTGAGCAAAAAACTCACTATTGAATTATTGGAAAGATTAGACGACACGTTAGAACATACTTTCCAGACACTACGCTTCAAAGGTGTAATGTCTGGATTGGAAGAATAATTATGGCAAACAAAGAACAACTAAAAGCATTACTAGACTCATACTTTAACGATGATAAAGAGCGTTTTATATCTACGGCACTACAGGTGGCTGCGTCTGCTGCAAAAAAGGGCCAAGGAAATCTTGCAACCGAGTTGAAAGAAATTATAGATCGGGGCAGAAATAGCATCAAAAATCATCAAACTGATTCCAAGATTGAATCTCTCTCTCTAGATAAAGATCTTTCTGCACTTTTTAATACGAGTAAACCAGAAGTCTCTCTTCGAGATGTCGTATTTTCTAATGAAATTGACACTTCACTTCGTAAAGTTATTTCTGAACAGAAGCAAAGATTGAAATTGAAAGAGTTTGATCTAAAACCAATTAGCAAAATTTTATTAATTGGCCCACCTGGAACAGGAAAGACACTTACTTCAAAAATACTAGCGAGTGAATTAAATCTACCGCTTTTCACTGTTCAGTTTGAAGGTCTACTATCACGCTATATGGGCGAATCTGCTGCAAAACTCAAATTAGTCTTCAATAAAATTTCAGATACAAGGGCCATTTATCTTTTCGATGAATTTGATGCCATTGGCGCAAAAAGAACTAAAGATAATGATGTTGGAGAAATTCGAAGAGTTCTAAATACATTCTTGCAACTTCTAGAAAACATAAACTCTGACAGTCTTATAATTGCGGCAACTAATCATCCAGAATTATTAGATGAGGCTCTTTTTAGACGATTTGATAAGGTTATTTACTACAACAATCCAGATGCTAATGTCATCGAAGCTCTTTTAAAAGACAGACTTTATTCTTTTGCAAAAGATCAAATTGATTGGAAAAAATTAGCATCTCTAGCAGAAGGACTTAATCACTCTGAAATAGTTAAAGCGTGTAATGAAATTTCCAAAGAAATAATATTAAATGACAAATTTTTTATTAGTCTTGACTCTCTTAGAGGTTTTTTTAATAAAAACTAAGTTTATTGTTAATATTATTACGATTTATGTTTATAATTTTGGCGTATGCCAAGATCTAATAAGAATATAACATTACCGAATAATTATGTATCAACCGAACCTTTTGTTCGTCCACCTCGCAAAATATCTCAAGAAGCACCTCGAAAATATCCAGATAGAAATACTGCATTTCACGCTCAAACCATACTCGGTAGATTGAATGCAATAAAAGGGCAAGTGAGCAGCCTAAAACAAAACAATCAATATCAATCTGATGGCATTTATCTAACGATTACTGGAGAACCTAAAGACCAAATAAACAATCGAGATTTTCAGCTGAAATTAGAATCCTTAGAAATTAGCAAAAATTTCAATATTGTTTCCTATAAAAAAAATGATGATGGAAGCGAGCAGGCAACACTTACCTTTCCATTGAAAAATTTAAATTCTCTTGAAAATAAAATTGAAAAGGCTAGTGATACCACGGCTCCTAAAAATATTGATTTTGTTGATAGTATTTCTTCTATGAGGCTTTCTGAACTAAAGGATTTGTGGACTAGTGATATAGAGTTGTATCCAACAGATAATAATCAGAGTTATTGCTGGGAACTTTGGATCTTTGATTCAGACCTCGCGGAAGCAAATTTGCTTTCCTTCTGCCAAATGATGGGAATAAACGTTCTTGTAGGAAAAATTACTCTCTTAGACAGGCGCATCTTTCAAGTGACTACAACACCAAGTCGTCTTTCACAAATATTGAACTTTAATCGTATTCTATGTGAGATTAAGAAAGCTGCAGATACACCATATCCAATAATAGAATCAGATTTAACAGAACAACATCAATGGGCAGATGATATTAATAATCGCATTAGGGTTAATGCCCCCAATTCTGAAGTATGGGTCATTGACTCAGGACTCAATCATCAAAGTAACCCGCTTTTATCTAATAAGATTAACCAACAGAATGTTCTCACTGCAGATTCAAGTTGGGGCACGGCTGATGAGCGACGTTGGTACTTTCACGGAACAGCTATGGTGGGACTTGCTCAATTCGGTGACCTTCTCCCAGTACTTCTAACAGGTGAGGGTATTACTCTAAATCATCAAATTGGAAGTTTTAAAATACTACCCCCAATAGGTAGAAATGAACCTCAAAATTATCCATTTCTCACAGAACTTGCCATCAATGAAGCCCGTATCGCATCAAGAGAAATCAGAAATAAAATTTTTTGTATGGCCATCACTGATGAATCCACTTCGAAAAAGGGAATTCCTACATCTTGGTCTTCAAAAATCGATTCTTTAGCATTTGGAAATGATGAACAAGAAAAGGTTCTATTTATCTTATCCTCTGGTAATGTTCGATATGAAAATTATCCTCGAAACTATCCATCAGAGAATGAACTTTCCTCAATTCAAGATCCTTCACAATCTTGGAATGCTCTCACTGTTGGTGCCTACACCTGTTTAGATACAATTGATGAGCCACACCTTAGTAGTTTTAATTGCTTGGCAACTCCAGGTTCATTATCTCCATCAAGCACAACATCTTTAACATGGACTCATTTATCAAAAGTCCCATTTAAACCAGATGTGGTTCTTGAAGGTGGAAATTGCGCTGTAGATTCTCAAAATATTGAATATGAAGAACCTGCTTCCTTATCTGTTCTAACAACTAATGGTCGTACAAATATGGTTTTTGACTATTTGAATGGTACTAGCTCTGCCACAGGATTAGCTTCAAATTTTGCAGCCAGAATTTTCTCATTATATCCAAATTATTGGCCAGAAACAGTTAGAGCCTTAATTGTTCATTCTGCCGAGTGGACAGAGCAAATGATTAATGAATTCTCTCCTTTTTCTCCCAAGAGAGAGAAAACACAAGCTCTTTTAGCTAAATATGGTTTTGGAGTTCCAAACATCGAGAGAGCTATATCTTGTGCTGATAACGAAGTTACATTAATCCATCAAGGATCATTTTTACCATTCCAAGATGGATCATCAAAACCTAAATATAATGAGTGTGTTTTTTTTGATTTACCGTGGCCAGTAGAAGTTCTCCAATCACTAGGAGACTCTAATTTAAAAATGAAAGTTACATTGTCTTATTTTATCGAACCCAATCCATCTACCAGAGGACGAGTAAGTAAATATCAATATGCTTCATTTGGTTTAAGATTTACCACTCTTGGCCCCAATGAAACAGAAGATTCACTAAGACATAGAGTTAGCGCCGCTTTAAGAGATGATGAAGACATTACACTAAGTAATGATGATAACTCTAATTGGAAACTAGGTCCCATGTTACGCACAAGAGGGAGTATCCACTCTGACATTTGGGAAGGAAAAGCCGCTGATTTAGCAGGAAAAAATAAAGTTGCAATATATCCTGTTACTGGATGGTGGAAAGAATATACCCAAAAAAAATGTTGGAATAACGATGCTAGATTTTCACTAATTGTATCAATAGAAGGACCAGAGACTAATACTGAAATTTATAATTCTGTTCAAAATAAAATTCATGTTGATACATCTGTCTCCATTGATATTGAAACCTAATATTTAGCTAACGAACTTTTGAACCTTTTACCGCTCGCAAAAATCTGCAACTGCTAAAAAATTTAATGATTTCAACGGTCTATAACGGAAAAAAAGTTCAAAAATGGCGGAGACGGAGGGATTCGAACCCTCGGAGCCCGCGAAGGCTCGGATCCTTAGCAAGGACCTGGTTTCAGCCACTCACCCACATCTCCACTAGCTGAATAAAAAATAATGGCGGAGGATAAGGGATTCGAACCCCTGGAACGCGCAAACGTTCAACAGTTTTCAAAACTGCCTCCTTCAACCACTCGGACAATCCTCCGTTGAAGTAAGTTGTAGTAATATAAGGCTTCCTGAGAAAATTGACAATGAATTAATGAGCTTTAATTATTTCCTGTCCACCCATGTAAGGCCTAATCGCCTCTGGTAGCGCAATGCTTCCATCTTTTTGTTGATAATTCTCCAGTATGGCCACAAGAGTTCTTCCTACGGCCAATCCTGAACCATTGAGCGTATGTGCAAACTCGGGCTTACCACCAGCTCTTTTAAAGCGAATTCCGGCCCTTCTTGCTTGATAGTCAGTACAATTTGAAACGGACGAAATCTCTCTATAAGTATTTTGAGAAGGAAGCCAAACTTCAAGGTCAATTGTTTTATAACCAGATGCGCTGGCATCTCCTGCGCATAAAATAAGCCCTCTATAGGGAAGATTGAGTGCTTCAAGAATCCCTCGTGCACTTTGAACCATTTGTTCATGGGCTTTTTCAGAATCCTCTGGAAGGGTTATATTGACCATTTCAACTTTATTGAACTGATGCATTCTGATCAGCCCCTTGGTATCACGCCCATAAGAACCCGCTTCACTTCTAAAACAAGGAGTAAATGCACAAAACTTTTTAGGAAAATCAGAATCTGACCATACATTTTCACGCATAATATTTGTTAGAGGAACTTCAGATGTTGGAATCATGTACCAAGGAAAACCTTCCAGCTTGAAAGAATCTTCAGCAAATTTAGGAAGCTGGCCTGTCCCAAACATTGAACGCTCATGAACCATGAGTGGTGGAATAATTTCTTCATAACCATTTTGTGCGTGAAAATCGAGCATAAAATTAGAAAGGGCCCTTTCAAGTCTTGCTAAATCTTTCTTGTAAACAACAAAACGAGCTCCAGTTATCTTGGCAGCTGAGTCAAAATCTAACATCCCTAATTCTTCTCCGAGATCATGATGGTCTTTCACTTCAAAATCAAAATTCTTTGGTTTTCCCCATTGAAAAACTTCTATATTTTCTTCTTCTGTTTTCCCTGCAGGGACATCATCAGACACAAGGTTAGGTAAGGTAGAAATAAGATCGTCTTGAAGAAGCTTTGTTTGTTCTAGTTCGTTCGTATTTTTTTCGCTAGAACTCTTCAGTTCAGCGACTTTATTCATCATCTCGGAAGCATCTTGTCCGTTTTTTTTAAGTTTTCCAATTTCTTTAGAGCAAGAGTTTAGCTCTGCTCTAACGGCTTCAACTTTTGTTGTTAATTCCTTTCTTGTGATACTAAGAGAGAGGATTTTATCTATAATTGAAATATCCATACCTCTTTTAGATAAATTTGCTTTTACCTTATCTGTTTCCTTCTCAATGAGTTTTAAGTCCAACATTTCTCATTCCTTTATTGTAAAATCTTAATATAGTTTTCAATCTCTTTTCTATACTTAGACTCTGGAGCTAGCTCAAGATAAACTTTATAGGATTCTATTGCAAGCTTACCCTGTCCTAAGTTTCTATATGTATCACCTATATACTTGTGAATTCGAGGGTTTTCAATATCTATAGATGCAGCTTTTTTATATAAATCCAACGCCACTTCATATTGATTTTTCTTTGAGGAAATAAAGGCCAAACCTAAAAGGGCTTCTGCTGAATTAGGGTTCTTTTTTTGAGCTTCTTTATAATATTCCTGGGCTTTAGTAAACTTGTCTTGCTCTCTATAGATATCACCCAAAAGAATATAAGTACTTTCCAGGTTTGGGTTTGATTTTAATTCTTTGTTGGCAATCTCAATAGCCTTATCAACGTCGCCAGTCAGAAGATAAATTTTGCTTATATAGTAGAGAAGTTTGGGGTAAGTTGGGAGCCTAAGTTTAACTTCTTTAAACTCTTCTAATGATTCCTTAAATTTTGATTGCTCAAACAAAATTCTCCCCAGAAGCATTCTTGTTTCCAGATTTCCTGGGTTTATTGCTAAAAGTTTTTTCCCATATTCAACTACTTGGTCAAATTTTTCGTCAATAAGTGAGGCTTGAATGAGGAACTCATAAAGTCTTTCTGTTTTGTTGGTCGAAGCCTCTAATTTTTTCTTTTGAGCTTCAAATTTTGTTAACTGTCCACTTCTAAAATAATAGATGGCTATTTGCCCTTGAATTTCAGGGGAATCTTGATTTTTTTGAGAAAGCGAACGTAAATATCCAAGAGCGGCTTCAGAACTTTCCATTTCATAGATATTTTTTGAAAATAACAGGCGATAGCTAGTTTCGCTTGGGTTTAAATCAATAGCTCTTCTTAAAACTGATTTTGATTTCTTAAAATCTTTTTTATAAAAAAAGATCTGACTTAGTTTGTAATAGTTAAGATCATCTAAAGGTTCTAAGTCAATTGCTTTTGTATACCAGCTTATGGCCTGAAGATAATCTTTTGAAGCATAAAAAAAATCTGCAAGCTTCTTTGCATAAGAAGATGATTCTTTTAGCTTTGTATTTGAAATAGCCGCAATATGATTTCTTGCTTTATTAAATTTAAAAGCCTTTGTATAAGCATCCAACAAAGCAAAATTAGACGAGGGATCAACAGGATGTTTTTTTACATTTTCTTCCAGAGATTTTATAGCAAGTTCAAAAAAACCTTTTTTCACTTGAATTTGAGAGAGAAGAATTTGAGCAGGTGAATAATTAGGTGATATATCAACAGCGTTTATAGCGAAGTTTAAAGCCGTGTCAAGATTGCTTTTTTCTAAAGCAGCTTTGGCTTTATTCATGAAATCTATTGATTTACTTTCTAAAATAAGAGCATTCGTTACTTCTTGAAAGTCTGCTTGCGTAGTTTCAAGTGTTGCAAGTCTTGCTCTTAACTCCGGTGAGTCATATAGTTGTAATGCATACTGAAAGCTCTCCACTGCTTTTTTGTTTTGCTTCTCAAGAGCATAATAAAGTCCTTCATACTCATAATAACGTGAAAGAGTCATCGCAGGGCTTACCTTCAACAAACTCTTAAGACTCTTTAGTGTCTTGAGTAGTTCAGCTTTATCCTCTCTATAAGTATCCAGTTTTGCCTTATAAAAAAACAATTTAGGAGATAAAGGATAATCTTTGAAGGCTTCTGTAAGAACCTTTTCAATTTTTGCATACTCATCATTTAAAAAATCAAATGATAATAATTCAACATAAACTTCTATTGGCTTTGGCCGTGATTGTGTTAATTTGTCGTAAACACGCCGCGCTCGGGAGAAGTCACCCTCTTTAATAAGGCAATGCAAGAAAATCGAAAAAAGTTTCAAAGAAGGGTTTTCTATTGTTATATATTTTTCAATCAAATTAATTGCAGCATCACATTTATCAATGTTCTTATAAAAATACGCTGCTCCAGTGACTAAGTTAACATTTGAATATAAATGAGAGCGCGAAATTTCTATTAACTTAAAGAGCTTGCTACCAGCTGAGTGGATATCTTTGGCATGAATAAGAAGTTCTGAAGCAGTCATTATGTAATAGGACATAGCATCTTTGTTCTCAAAATCGTTTTCAAGCGACTTTAAAAAGAGTGCAAGAGCATTAATTTTAAATTCGAACTGATATCCTTTTAGGTATTCATTTTTTCCTTTTTCAAAATAAAACCGCCCCTTTTCTTTGTCTGGGTTTTCAAACTCTACGGGAAATTTAATATCAGGATAATAAGGCTTTAAAGCAATATCTTTTTTTTCGCTTTTTTCTTCATCAAGAAAAATTAAACCTAACAAGACTATGAGCAAAAAATATATCAAATTCTTGCTCTTCCTTTTTTTATTCTCATTTACTGGTATTTCTTCTGATAGTGCTTCAGTGGACTTTGTGTTTAAAACATCTTCTTCATTTTTAAGCCCAAGTTCGTTCTCTTTTGCTTTTTTTATAATTTCTTGTTTTAGTTCGTTTATATCGGCTAATTGTGTTTTATCATTTTCATAATCAACACGTTGCTCTATCTCTTTTTTTATTACTTCATCTTTTTTTTCTTCTTCAAGTTTTTTAAAAAAATCCTGTGCTTTAGGATTAACAATTGTTTTATCAATTGATTCCAATTCTTTTTTATTTGTGACAACTGTTTTATCGAGCTCTTCCACAGGTTTACTTGCTTCTTCTTTTATATCAGCTTTATTTTCAACTTTCTCCTTATCTATATCCTCTTCACTCGTCTCTTCTCTTTTAAAAGAAAACTCTTGAGGAAATGAAGGATCAATATACTTCTCTTTGTTTTCTTTAAAATCACTCTCAATTTTTTTTACAAAGGTTGCTTCGTCTTTAATTGATGAAAGATCTAATATTTCTGAGATCTTTTTCCAGTCTCCTGCCGGAAATTCTTGATATAAATCATCTTCATCTATATAACCCTTTTGCGCCAATTCAAAAATTTGAGGACGAAGTATGGGACCGATAATTCTTGATGATTTCAATTTAACCCTATACTTAATCATTTAATTCCACATTTTAAATAAATGAGTATAAAAGTAAGATAAAACATATAAAACCAGATAAAACCTTTTTTTCAATGTCCATTTTACTATAAAAAATAGTGTTAACCTGATCATTTTTATAAAAAGGGCCAAAAAAGATTTGGTAGACAAATACTAGAACGATAATGGGACTGAAATATAATAAAGTATCAAGGTAGCTAAAATCGATTGAACTTGTTTTTGAAAGGTAATTGTAGAGCTCAAAAAAAGTACTTACTCCAGGAAAATTTAAAAAACTAAGAAGAGCAATAATGAGAACAACAGTTGATGTTTTATCAATATAAAAAAGACCTTTAAAGTTTTTCTCTAACACAAGGTTTTTATTATCATAATTATCTTGTACTAGCTTAATTGCTATTAAAGAAACGAGTGTCAAAAAAATCTGTGATATTATAAAGTTTAAAACCTTATCAAAGTGAATAACATATAAAACTGTTATGTTTAGAATTATGCTTATAACAGAAGAAATTGTTGAATCTATTTTCTTTACAGAAACTGTTCGAATGAGATGATATATAAAGCTTGATATGAAAAGTATATAAGAAATATTTTTAGTTGAGTTAATTATGTTTTCATCTACGTTTGACTTCATGAGAATAAAGATTTTAATAATCATAATGTTTTTAAAGAAAAAATAAAACATTAACTCCCATGCTATTCCTTTTACATCTAGAAGGTTTAACTCTTTAGAAAACAAAGGGAAAAATAAGAATCCATTCATGGTAACAAGAAGTGCTAACAAGAAAGAGAATGAAAAAATATAAAGCCCCTCGTTAACAACTAGAGGGGTATTTACATAAATACTTTGTGTGGAAAAAAGATAAGAAAAAAGAAATCCAAGCCAAAGAAAATAAAAAACAATTTCCTTTTTGCTTTGATAAAAAATTTTGTTCTTATCAGAAGAAACTGAAAGAAAAGACATTAGAAAAAAAATTAAATTGATGAAAAGTATGTTGCTATTAAGGAAGGTTTTAGAAAAAATAAAAGGCAGCAGTGTTACTATCGTTATTTCTCTTGAGTCCAATCTTTCCGAACTCATAAAAAAAAGAATTGATAAAATGGCTGTTGCTTTGAAAAAAACAGTATTGTTACTGTTTCCTAGTAAAAACCCTTTATGTTGAAAAAATATGATTAAAATACAAACGAGTATAATGTGTGCAATTTTTGAAACTTTAACACTCATCCACCTATTGAAAAAAAGTGATGCACAAATTGTTAAGAAAAAAAACATTAAAAAGTTATCAATCATAACAACACCTTTTTCGATATAAAAAAAGGCATTAACCCTAAAAAGAAAAGAATTAACATCGCTATAAAATAAACCACTTTATCAGTTGGTTTTATTAATATATCACCTTCAAACTCTAAAGGGGCAGCATCTTTTTTTCCTTTTACCATTAAAAAGCAAAAAAACAGACTACAAATAAGTCCTGCCCCGTTATTAGCATAAAAACCAAAAAAAAGAATAAAAGAGGTGAATGTTGCTGTAAAAGGGGTTATTTGAGAACACTCGTTTAAATAGCCATCAAAAAATTTTTGAAAACCATTTTTTTCTTGCTCTTCTTTTACTTGTAAAGAAAAAAGATAACACCAATTATAAAAAAACATTATAAAGAATAAAACTAAAACATTTGAAGCACTATTCAGACCGGAAAACATTAATACGACAGAAGAAATCAATACGACAAACTTCATAGAAGAATAGTAGTTGATTTTTTCTACCAAATAAAAAAAGCTTACTAAAAAAAACACTAACAATACATTGTTTTCAATTCCAGCTTCGCCCTGAACTGAAAGATTTAAATCCTTTAGTATATCAAAGAAGGCCATTGGTATTAAAAAATATGATAAAAATAAACAGATATATTCATTTTGAGAAATCAAATTCTTTTTTCTGGCCAAGTTTGATAAAAAAAGTGTTCTAAAAAATAAATAGAGTATAAATATAAAAATAACAATCATCGAATAAAACTCATTTTTATCAATAGCTTTTTGAACAAAAAAAGAAAAGTTGCTTGTTAAATTAATTCCTGATTGAAAGCCAATAATAAAAAAGGAGGATATTAAAACATAACCAGCCAATATCAAGTTTAATCTCTTGGAAAGTGATGTGGGATCATTCTTTATATTTTTTAAATCATAAAAAAACAAAACGCCTATCAACCCTTCAAGCGCAAGAAACTTCCAAATAAATGCATCAAAAAACAACAAGCTTCTCAAAAGAGAAAATCCAAGAGCAATAGAGAATAGATTTATCTTTTTTTCTTTTTGGTTGTTATTCACATTAATATAAAAGATAGATGTCAAAAAATAGAGTGTTAAAAAAAATATCATTTCGAAACTTGAATAACTATCTATTTTGTTGAGTTTTAGAAATATATCTACTCCGAAACCTAAAATAAAAAGCATATTTATATACTTAATTTTTGAAAAAACAAATATCAACGCAAAAGATAATAAAAAATAAAAAATTAACAAGTTAAATTCAATCATACTGTTCCTCTCATGATAAAGAGAATAATAAAGATCAAAAAAACAGACATAAGAGAAAAAACAGCAAACTCTGATCTTTTTTCATCAAGTTTTAAAAAAAAGTATAGGGCAGCTACGATTTTTTCAAAATTCCAGCTTTTTATTTTTATAGAAATAAAGTTTGTTCTTATTTTGGGAGATCTATTACTCAATTCAAAAAAACTTCTTCTTGATAAAAAAACTAGCTTCATGTTTTTATTTTTTAAAAAAAGCATCAAATAGGACATTATTCCCAACGAGAAAAAAGTTACGAAAAAATCATCAAGTTTGAATGTTTGAGTATTTTTGAAAAAATAAACATTGAGAACAATAAAAGATAAAAGAATTGAAATGAAATTCATTATCGAGCTTCTGTCATATTTGTTAAAATCAACTTCTTTCATTGAAAGTGAAAACAACTTAAAAACTAAAATTAAAAAAGTACTTACCAATCCAATCGCAATACTTATTTGGCTATAAAAAAAAGGAGAATATCCATCAGAGCAAAACGTATAGGCAATCAAATAGACAATGCAAAAGACTAAAACAACATTTAGATACGGAAATGACATATCAACTTGCACAACATTTTTTTTCATTAACTCTTTTTTATTTTTGACTTCGTAACTCTCATACCAGTCAAGAGACAAATAAATTAATGACAAACAAAGATGCGAAACAAAATATGATACTAATGATTTTGAATAAATAAAATTGACTGTAAATATAATCCAAAAACTTTCAAAAATTTTTAATTTGAGATTAGAATAGGGTTTTTCTTTAAAAAGAAAAAATGTCTTTAAAAGAATAATGGCCATATAAAAATTTAGAAAATTAATTTCGAGATCGCTTTGAGGTAGAGCGTTTAGTTTTATTAGTATAATAGAAATCGTTAAAAACTCAAAAACAGATAGATTGATCCAGAAAGAGATAAGCAAAACAAAAGAGAAGAAAAAGAAGTTTATAGAATAATCATTCAGAAACTGTGCATTTTCAAAATAAGTTACTTGATATAAAACAGCAAGGAGAGCTGAACAAGCTATTAGAAAAATTAAAAAAACATTTATTTTATTTTTATCCTTTAATTTAATAAGTCTCAGACTTAGAAAAAGTAATGAAAAAAAGCCAAAAAAAGTTTTAGACATTATTATTAATAAAAATATTAAATATTGTAAAAAACTCTTTCTTTGCTCAATGTTATAGATATTAAAATAAAAAAGAAAAAAAGAGGCAAGGAAAAATGTTTCCTTGCCTGCCTCGAAATTGATTTCAGTTTGAAGGTTTTGCCCAATATTGAAAAATGTTGAAAAACTTACTGTTTCCTTGCCAACAAAAAATGTTAATAGAAAAAGTAATGAAACACCAAACAAAGTTAAGACGTTTTTATAGTTATCTCCAACAGGCCTTCTATCCTTAGAGGTTAAGAAAAAAACCAGTATTGGCCCAATTACTAAAAGCGATAGCATTAAGTTTCATCCTTTAAATGCATTCTGCATAGTTTTAAAAAAATCAAAAAAGATATCACTACAATTATCTTTAATGAAATTGTTTGAATATGAAGTGCAATTTCTCCAAAAATAATTAATGCTAATAACTGTGTCATGAAATAGATATTCTCTTTTCTTTTTAAAAAAAATATTGGCATTATTAAAAATAACAAAATGAGAACAATTTTTAAAAAAATAAAATCTAAATTGGAGTCAAACACTAGGTCTCCTTTTACCCAATAAAAGTAACACAACGAGAGAATATATCTCAAAGTCTGCTGAATAGTTTTCTGTCTCGTTAAGGACAAAATGAACTTCATTATTGTAGTTGTTTAAAAATAAATAGCTAAAGGTAAAAAACAATCCCCAAATAGCTATTATGAACCCCATATGCTCCACGTTGTTCTTTTCAATTTTTTCATACTCTCTTTCAGTAAAAGTTATAACAATTAGCCCTATCAAAAAAAATAAACTTGTTTGGTTGTCAAGCCCTTTTAAATTAAGAAAGATGATATAAAGAGAACTAAGAACTAAAGAAATAAATTTATTAATGTTAATTTTCAATAAAAATAACAGGCAATAAACAAACGTCAAGAGCAATAAAAAATCAATAGTATTCATTATAAAATAACACCGCAATAATTAATATTGAAACCATCATCATGTCTTTGAGATAATGATTTTGATTACTACTATAAGAAACTTTTAAATTACCGGATTTTATTAGTGTGATGAAAAAACTAACAAGCAAATATTTAACAAGAGTTAACAACAGTTCTACTTCAAAAGAAATATGATTCATTCCCAATGCCATTTTTTTTAGAATAAAAGCATTTCCGCCTGCGTTTATAAAAGTGCCTACAAATAATGTTATTGATGAAAAAACAAGTAAAAAACTAAAATTCAGTCCTTTTTGCTTATCAATATAAGTGAGCACAGATAGTCTACAAAGGGAAATAAATGCCAAAAATGTTAAAAGATAATATCCGTTTAAAAAAAAGTCATCTAGACCTAATAAGTAAATTTGACTAAAATTACTTTTTTCTTCAAATTTGAAAAAAAGTTTAAGAACAAAAATAAAAAAAACTGTTTGGAAAATTGTTTTAAAACATTGTGTTTTGTTTAGATTTGAAAAATGAAGACAAGTAAATATTAAAATAAAATAAAAAAATAGTATAATGTTATGATCAATGTGAGAATTAAGAGGATCAATGACAACTGAAAAACAAATAAGAGAGCTTAGAAAAAAGCAAAAAAAATAAGCTATTTTTTGTTGTTTACTCCATATGCGGTAAAAGTACTTATCACCGAAAAGCATGTTAGGTGATAAGTATAAAACTCCTTTAATTAAACGAATGAAAGTAAATTTTTTAAACAAAAGAGATGGGGAATAAGCGAATAAAAAATTATTCGCAATATAAAACACAATAAAAAAAGCAAATCCAATAGATGGACGGTATATTTCAATCATATTCTTTATTTAACTGTTCAATTAATAAAATTATTAAAAAAAATGGCAAAACAGATTTTTGAACAGATACATCCATATTTACAATGCCATACAACAAAAATAGACTGAAAAAGCCTTTGATTGGATAATCTTGTTTTTCATTTTCATCATTTTGATATTTTTTAAGCCTTGCTTCTTCTTTAGATAAAAGAAGGAAGATAGCTCCACATAAACTGACAAAGCTAGAAATATAAATAAAACTATATAGAGAAGTATGAATCATCAAAGAAAATGCCGTCTATGGCACTATAAAAATTTTGGCCCCATCGGAAATAAGCATTATTTTTTCCCAAAATATTCCCAAAAACAGCACAGGAATCGCATAAACAGTTATTAGAGCCTGGTTTATAAAATTGAACGTTTCAATTTTCTCGTTTGTCTCAGGTTGTTCTACAATCATCATTTTAATAATTCTCATATAGTAATAAAGAGAAATGACAGAATTGATAGCAGCCACAAACGCAAGAGCATAATACTTAGATTCAATAACAGCAGAGAGCATATTAAACTTTGCTACAAATCCACTAAAAGGAGGAAGTCCTGCCAAAGAAAACAACGCAATACTCATAACTATGGCCATCAGGGGATGTCTATAGATAAGCCCTTTTATAACTGAATGTGAGTCTGTTCCGTATTTATCCGATATCGTTGAAACGACATAGAATACAACTAGAGTCATAAATAAATATGCAATTGAATAAAAAAGAATAATACGAGTAGTTGACTCGCTCACAGCAACAACCCCAAGTAGCATCATTCCAACATGACCTATTGAAGAAAAAGCCAAAAGTCTTTTCAGTGAATCTTGTCCAATGGCCGTAACATTTCCAACAGTCATTGTTAAAGCAGCAACAACTTGAATAAGACCAATCCAACCTATTTGGAGTGCTCCTTCATTTGAAAAGAAAACAAAACTAATCCTTACGAGAACTGCAAGTCCCGCAAATTTTGGTACTAAGGCAAAGAATGTTGTGACAGGAAGTGGGGAACCTTGGTAAACATCAGGTGACCACATATGAAAAGGGAAACAAGCAATCTTATACCCAACCCCAACAAAAAAGAGAACAAAGGAAATAAGCATGACCGCTAAATTAGCTCCTGTTAATTCCTTTAATAAAGGAACCATCTCACTAAATTGAATCGTTCCTAAAACACCATAGATGTGACTCATTCCAAAAAGCATGATACCAGCAGAAATTCCGCCATAAAGAGCATACTTCATACCTGCTTCAGTAGAACTGGATTCATGTCGTTTAAATGAACTCATTACATAGGAAAGAATAGAAAGAGTCTCTATTCCTAGATAGACTGTTAACAAATTATTAGCAGAACTTAGAAGCATTCCACCTACAAGAACACCCATGGCCATAATAAGAAATTCCGATTTTAATCCTGTATAAATATCCTTAGATTTATAACTTAGATATACGACACCTAAAGTTCCTAAAGTCATAAGAATTTTAGTGAGAGTGCTAAATTTATCTACAACGACAGCGCTTGCAAAAAGAGAGACAGGCTCGAGTGACATATTAGAAATTAAAGAAAATAAAACGACTACTAAACCAATTAATGAAGCAACAAAAACCATTGTTCTACTTTTTTCACTGGCCTTATAACTTGCCTCAAGAAAAAGCAGAGCACACATTGTTACGATAGAAACAATTTCAGGAATATAGTAACTTAAATTAGTAAGTAGGTTTAATATCATTTTTTTCCCTTAGCTAAATTTACCCAATAAATCTAATAGTTGAGCAACTGATGCTTTCATAACATTTAAAATTGGAGATGGGTAAATTCCAAAAACGATAACGGCAACACAAAGTGGAATCATATAACCAACTTCTCTAATGCTCATATCTGGATATGATTTCACCTCAGCAGAAGCCTCTCCAAAAAACATTCTTTTAAACATCCATAATAAGTAAGCAGCACCAAGCAGAAGACCAAGAACGGCAAAAACGGTAATTGTTGTAAACCGATTAAAGATTCCAAGAAAAATAAGAGCTTCTGAAATAAAACCTGAAAGACCTGGTAAACCAAGAGAAGCAAACATACCTATAATGAAAATAATAGAGTATTTTGGCATATGAGAATAAAGACCACCATACCCTTTACTTCCATCAGGCTTAACGATCCATCTGTGGTGAGATCTTTCGTAAATCACACCAATCATAAGAAACATCATTGCTGTTGATGTTCCATGGTTAAACATTTGAAGAACTGCTCCATTCATTCCCTGAACAGTCATAGCTGCCATCCCCATCATAACAAATCCCATGTGAGAGACTGAAGAATAGGCAACGAGTTTTTTGACATCACTTTGGGCCATCGCACAAAATGCTCCGTAAAGAACAGAGATACAACCCAGGACTGCAATGACCGTTGAGTATTCAACAGAAGCCATTGGAAAAATAGGGAAAGCAATTCTTAAAAAACCGTATGTTCCCATTTTTAACAAGACACCCGCTAGAATAACAGATACCGCTGTAGGGGCTTGAACGTGAGCATGTGGGAGCCAAGTATGGAAAGGAAAAACTGGCACTTTAATAGCAAACCCTAAGAACATGGCCCAAAAGAAAAGTTTTTCAAATGAGAATTCTGTCCCAAATAAAGTCACAACCTCTTTTGTAAAATGTCCACCTTGAAGAGCAAGAATATTAAAGGAGTCAACGCCTTTTCCAGTGGCATAATATAAGGCGATAATCCCAACAAGCATGATAATTGATCCAAAAAAAGTATAGAGAAAGAACTTGATCGCTGCATACTCTCTGTTTTCTCCTCCCCAAATTCCAATAAGAAAAAACATTGGAAGAAGCATAACTTCCCAATAAACATAGAAAAGGAAAAAATCGAGGGCAAAAAAGACTCCAAAAACCGAAGATTGCAGCATCAAAAGAAGTACGTAATAAGACTTAACTTGCTTATCAACACTCCAAGAACTCACTGTACAAATAAGGAAAAGGAGTCCTGTTAAAACAACCATTGGTAAAGAAATTCCATCAACTCCAAGTGAGTAAAAAATATTAAATTGCTCAATCCATGGAACTTTAATTAAAAACTCTGGCTGCATTCCACCTATTGAAGTGTTGAACTTTGCGTAAAGCACAAGGGTTAAAAGAAATGTTATTGATGTCGTAACAACTCCAAACGTTCTAATCAAATCTTTTTTATCCTTTGGAACGAAAAGAATTGCTATCATTCCAATAACGGGTAACCAAAGAATCCAGTTTAATAAGCCACTCACTATTATCTCCTTAAAAAATTACGCTATATCTAATGTCCAAACATATCCAGCTAGCACAAATAATAAAATAAAAAAGTAAAGCTGGATTTTCCCAGATTGAACAATTCTTAAAATGAGATTAAAAATATTAATAGATGTTCCTGTTCCATCAACAGCTATACTATCCACAACAACATCATCAAACCACTTACTCGCTTTAAAGAGAACTCTATTCACTTTTTCCCATCCATCAATAGCAAATCGATCATAAATTCCCATATCAACAAAAGCTAGAAACTCATTGAATTTTAATAAAACCTTTTTAATAAAAATATCAATATAAAGTTCATCAAAATAATATTTTCTCCTAAGAGCTTCGTACCAACATCTCAGAGGGTTTACAAACTTATCAGGAGATATTGTTCTTCTGATGTAGAGAAGAAAAGCGAGAAAAACACCTGAAAAAGCAATGATAATAGATGCAATTGCCCCTTCAACGTGAGCATGATGGATTCCTTCTTCATTTTCAGGATTAATACCAGCGTATCCACTTTGGTGGTGATAATGAGCTTTTTCCCAACTTTTCTCGGCTCTTGTATCACTAAAACCAAATCCTTCCTTAGTGTAGGATTCAAATTTTTTCACCTGAGGAGCCTCTACTAAAATTTTAAACCACTCCTGCCCACCTTTAGGAAAAACTTTCGCAATCCCCTGTCCTGTTAAAGAACCAGAAAAGAAAATCCCAAGCGTAAAAGTAGCAAGTATTATGAGAGGTAGATTTCTATTAAAAGAGAAAGTTTCTTTGTGGCAATGATCATAAACATGTTGATCCCTCGGTGTCCCAAAAAAAGTAAGAAACATCATTCTGAACATATAAAAAGCTGTTAAGAATGCTCCTGCAAAACCCAAAAAAGGAACGAGAAAATGAACTTTACTTTGACCTGAAAATAATCCCCAATAGAGAGCATCACCCAAGATCCTATCTTTTGAGACAAAACCAGAAAAAAATGGAATGCCTGCGATGGCCAGAGTACAAAGCATCATACACATAAAGGTTATAGGGAGTTTTTTTCTCAACCCGCCCATTTGGGGCATCTCTTGAGTATGGACAGCGTGAATAACTGAACCAGCAGATAAGAAAAGACAAGCCTTAAAGACAGCATGAGTGATTAAGTGCATAAAAGCTGCATTATACGAACCAACACCAATTCCTATGACCATATAACCAAGTTGAGAAATTGTAGAAAATGCGAGAACGGCTTTTAAATCTGTTTGTACAAGAGCAATAGTAGCAGCTCCAAACGCAGTAATGGCACCTATATAAGCAATAAAATGAGTAATATCTCCTAATTGCATTAGAGGATACATTCTTAAAGAGAGATAAACCCCCGCAGCAACCATTGTTGCAGCATGAATGAGAGCTGAACATGGAGTTGGACCCATCATGGCATCAGGGAGCCAAACCTGAAGAGGAAACTGGGCAGACTTACCAATTGTACCCATGAAAACACAAAAAGCTGCAAAAGTTGCTAGAGAAATACCTAAAACCACCTTACCTTCAAAAAGTCCTTGGGAGATGGCTGAATAAATATCAACGTAGTTAACGTTTCCAACAACAGACCAGATTGCAAGAATTCCAAGTAGAAGAAAAACATCCCCCACCCTTGTTGTCATAAAAGCTTTGATAGAAGCATAACCAGCTCTTTCTTTTTTGTTGTAATAACCAATTAATGAGTATGAACAAAACCCCATAATTTCCCAAAAAATAAATAAAAGAAGAAGGTTGTCAGCCAAAACAAGCCCAAGCATTGCTGACGTGAAAAGAGAAAGGTAGATAAAAAATCTGCCATAACCCCCTTCATCTCCTTTCATATACCAGGTTGAAAAAAGATGAATTAAAGTCGCTGCCCCTGTTACCATTAAAAGCATAATCGCAGTCATATTATCTATATAGATACCCAGATCTATTTTAAAGATTTGCTCTCCAAAAGAGAGATCAATCCAGTTAAATACTTTGTGAACATAATAATCTGTTGAAAATTTGCCAAAAATAAAATCACTAAAAATCCTACAAGCCCAAACAAAAGACATGAAAATAGCGCCGACACTTAACCAGTCTCCTTCTCTTGGAAGTTTTCTTCCAAAAAAAGCATTCAAAACAAATGCAGTGAATGGAAAAAGAAAAATAGGAGCTATTGAAGTGATAGTATATTCCATAGTTTAACAACCTTAATTTCTAAGCTCAGAAGCCTCATCTATATGTACTGTTTCTTTTAATTGAAAATATCTAATAACAATGGCCAGTCCTACTGCTGCTTCGGCTGCTGCGATAACAATGATAAATAAAGCAAATATGTGACCATCTAGGTTATGAGCTGAGTATTTAGAATAAGTGACAAAATTTAAAGCCGCTGCATTTAGAATAAACTCGATACCAAGCAATATTGCTACGATGTTTTTTCTGGACATCATAATAGCAAGACCAATAATAAATAAAAAAGCAGAAATTCCTAAGTAAGCAATATAAGGTATCATAATATTTAACTCTCTCTCCTTGGTCTAGCGATAATCGCAGAACCAACTAAAGCTCCTAAAAGTAAAACAGAGGATAATTCAAATGCTAAAACATGGTCTGTTATCAATAGTTTACCAATTGATTCAACCGTACTTTGAATTTTCTGTTCAGTTGAATCAATGGGAAGCTTAACTATATATGAAATTAACTTAGCAAAAATACCTCCAAAAACTAAAGCTCCAAACAGTCCAAAAACATAAGTCGATTTACTTCCCATCAAAGGAGCTAAGCCTAAAAGTTGCTGACCTTTACTGACAAATTCTTTTCCACCAGTTAACATCACCGCAAATAGCATCAGAATGACAATCCCACCCACATAAACCATTATTTGAGTTACGGCTACAAAATCAGCATTTAATGTAATATATAAACCAGAAATCCCTAGAAGAGTTCCAAGTAAATAGATACATGAATGCATAATATTTTTAGTCACAAGTGCTGCTACAGATGTTCCTAAAATAAGTAGTGCAGAAATTAAAAATAAAACCCATATAAACATAGCAACCTTCTCTTTAATGAAAGATTATTTTCAACAAAGATTCACCTTTAAAAACAACCATCCAAATAGAAACTCCTATTAAATTAAAAATCGCAAAAGGAGTTAAAACCTTCCAACAAATAGACATTAACCTATCAACCCTAATTCGAGGAAGAGTCCATCTCACCCAAATGACGACATAATATAAAGCCAAAGCCTTAATGAAAAAAATCACTGTTTGCCAAAGCTGAACAGCAGCTGCGGGCATCTTAGAAACAATTGTTTCAGGAAGAGGGAGTTGATAACCACCAAGGAAAAGTGTTGAAGCTACTGCACAAAGAACAAATATTTCAACGTACTCTGCTAAAGCGAATAAAGCAAACCTCATCCCTGTATATTCTGTATGATACCCAGATACAAGCTCTGACTCTGCTTCTGGCAAATCAAAAGGAGCTCTATTTGTTTCTGCTAAACCAGAAACAAAGAAGATGAAAAAACCAATAAAGGTAAAAGGGTTATGAAAAATAAACCACTGATGAGGAAGTCCACCTTGTGAAGACACTATTTTTTCAAAGGACATACCACCAGACAAAACAACAATTGCAATAATACTTATCGTAATCGGGACTTCATAACTAATAATTTGAGAAGCACCTCTCATCCCTCCCAGCATCGACCACTTTGAATTTGAAGCATATCCTCCAAGAAAAACACCTACCCCCACAAGAGAAGAAACTGCAATAATATAGAAAACACCTACATTAAGATGAGTCAATGTTAATCCACTTGAAACAGGAAGTACTGCTAATGTTGTAAAAACTCCTAAAACGCATAGAAAAGGAGCAAGATAAAACATAAATTTATCTGCGTTAGCCGGAAATATATCTTCTTTAGTCAATAGTTTCAGAGCATCGGCAAGTGGTTGTAACAAACCATAAGGACCAACTCTGTTTGGCCCAACTCTTGCTTGTATATCAGCTGAAATTTTCCTTTCAGCATATGTTCCCAATCCTCCAATCGTAGCGCAAACAATAGTCAGAACTGTTGCGGCCACCAAGAATACTAACAAAGAAACAGCTGCATAAGTGTTGAAACCAAGAGTTTCACTAAGAGATTTTACGGCATCGTTGAAAAATTCAAATTGAGAAAAAAAAGATACAACAGTTGAATTCATTACTTAACCCCACTCTTGTTTTTCTGATAACTCATAACCCAATTCAAATCACCTTTTTTCCAACAATAAGCAATGCCTTCAAGTAAAACAGAAATAAAACTTAAAAAGATAATAAGGACATAACCACCATGACCAATTTCATTTAACTCTTTAAAAACGGCAGCGACAGGAAACATAAGAACGGACTCTACATCAAAAATAATAAAGATAAGTCCCACAACATAAAACCTTATGTTAAACTGCGACCACGCTGTCCCAACAGGTTCCTCACCACACTCATAAGCAGTTTGCTTTTGAGGTGTTGGGTTTAGGTTTGATAAAATTTTTGAAGCAATAATTGCTCCAGCATAGATAACCACAGCAATTACGGCCATAATTACTACAGGCAAAAAAACGTCAAGATTTTCAGATGACATTCAATGTCTCCAGGGATATTAAATGTGTTTTTGGTGGGTTACAGAATACAAAAAAACCTTTGAAATAGCAAAGTGCTTTGTCTGAAAACATTCATTTCTTAAAATAGGTGCGTGGTGTTATTTTTTCAAATCATAAAGCAAAAATTAAAAGACTTACTCACTCAAGAAAATTTTAGAAAAGTTCATATCGACGGAATCTCAACCTACCAGTGGCTTTTGCTTTTTGAACATTTTAATGAGCCCTCTACAAACCTCTTTAAAGGGAAGCAAAATGTTATTGTGTGTCAGGATCAGGAAGAAGCTGAAAAAATATATGACGCGCTAAAAACCAAGCATTCTACTTTGTTATTCTTAGGGCATGAATATGGTCCTTACAGCTCAATTATCTCCTCTGAACAAAACCTGATGTCTCAATTTAAAACACTTTCTGATCTCGTTTTTAAAAAAGATAAATTTAAGATTATTATCACAACCCTAGATGCTCTTTTCTTAAAAATACCCCCTCGCTCTTTTTTTGAGCAATATAATTTCAAACTTGAAATCTCTGATGTTATTTCACCCTATGAGCTAGCTAAAAAACTTGTTTCTATTGGTTATAAAAATGCACCTATAGCGGACAAGCCAGGCTTGTTTTCCCAGAAAGGAGAAATATTTGATATTTATCCCTCAAACTCTTCTCCTATAAGAGTTCATTATTTTGATGATATGATCGAAGAAATATTTCAAATAGAAAAAGAAACTCAAAAAACTCTTAGAAATAACTCTTATTCAAATCTTTTAATCTCTGCTTCTCCTTATATTTTAAAACAAGAAGATTTTGTGATTCAACTTAGAGAACATATTCCAATGCCTGAACCTCGTTTTAAAAACAAATATTTTCAAAGAAAAGAACTCTTTTCTGAAAGCATAAAGGATAATGATTTTACAGATATTGCTCATTTAATACCTTTATTTTTTAAAGACACAGAAACACTCTCTCATTATTTGAAGGAGGATTCTTTTTTTCATTTTTTTAACCTTGCTAACCAAATTGAAAATTTTGAACTTTTTATTGATTCGTTAAGAAGTGATTTTATTCAGTCACAATCAGATGTAGAAAGTATGAATATATTTCCTGAAGTTAGTTTTTTTTATGACCTGAACTTTAATTTAAACTTAGAAAAATTAAAAAAAATTATTATTGATGATGTTGAAATTAAAATTGATCTTAGAGAAGAAGAAAAGATTCACCTTAAGCTGGTTGATATTCAAACACATATTAATACTCAATCACTTGATCTTAAAGATTTAAACTTTAAAGAACGCTTTTTTAAAGTTTTAGCTAAAAATTCAAAAAAAGAAGAGAGTTTTTTCTTTTGTTATCAAACTGAAAAAATTAAAGATGAAATTCAATTTTTGATTGATAATAATACTGAACTAGGCTTTTTAAAATCAAAAATAAATTATATTAAATTTCCTCTTGATAAAGGGTTCTATTATCCACTTGAACGATCTTGGTTTATTTCCCAAGCAGATTTATTTTCGATCAAAACAAAGAAAACTAAAAAATCTTCTTTTAATCCTGATTTATTTGCTGAACAAATGGCCAGTTTAAAAATCAATGATTTTGTTATCCATAGAGACCATGGGCTCGGTATTTATAAAGGCCTTGAATCAATAGATGTGGGAGGGCGCACATCTGACTTTATTGTCATTCACTATGACTCCGAAGATAAAGTTTTAGTGCCTGTATATAAAATTAACCTCATTCAAAAACAAGCTAACTCAGATGCAGACCTAAAGGTTGCAAATCTTCGATCTCAAAAATTTAATCAGAATAAATCAAAAATCAAAAAATCAATTAAAAAACTTGCATTTGACTTACTTGAACTTCAAGCCAAAAGAAAAGAAAGCCAAGGTTTTATTTTTTCTAAACCAGATCATGACTATTATGAATTTGAGCATTCTTTTCCCTTTGAAGAAACTCCCGATCAGGAAAAAGCTATTCACGACGTATTAGAAGACATGCAATCTCAAACTCCAATGGATCGACTTATTTGTGGGGATGTTGGTTTTGGGAAAACAGAAGTTGCAATGAGAGCGGCTTTTAAGGCAGTGCTTGACCATAAACAAGTGGCTGTTCTTGTTCCTACTACAGTTCTTGCGCTCCAGCACTTTGAAAGCTTCAGCAAGCGCTTTAAAGCTCAAGCCGTTAAAGTTGATTTTATTTCAAGATTTAAGACACCTTCACAAACAAAAGAAACGCTAGATAAATTGAAGTCTGGTGAAATTGATATCATCATTGGAACACATAAATTATTGGCCAAAAATATAGAATTTAATGATTTAGGGCTCATTGTTATAGATGAAGAACATCGTTTTGGAGTTGGCCATAAAGAGAAACTTAAACTTTTAAAAACTAACGTGGATTGTCTCACGATGACTGCAACTCCAATTCCAAGAACACTTCAACTCTCTTTTTTAGGAATCAGAGATCTCTCCCTTATTCAGACACCCCCCCCTCGCAGGCAGTCGATTAAAACTTATCTTATTAAGTATGACAAACATACTATTAAGGATGCTATTGAAAAGGAACTAAAGAGAGGAGGGCAGATCTTTTTTGTTCATAACAGAGTTAAAGATATTCAAAGAATAGCTGATGAAATTAAAAGCTTAGTCCCTCATGCTAAAATTTCTGTTGGCCATGGACAAATGGGTGAAAAAGAACTTGAAACAAAAATTAAAGAATTCTATGCACATGAAACAGATATTTTGCTTTCAACGACTATTATTGAATCTGGAATTGATATCCCAAACGCAAATACAATGATAATCAACAATGCTGATACCTTCGGACTTGCTCAACTGCATCAACTAAGGGGAAGA
Source organism: Bacteriovoracia bacterium (assembly GCA_030431635.1). Classification (GTDB taxonomy): domain Bacteria; phylum Bdellovibrionota; class Bacteriovoracia; order Bacteriovoracales; family Bacteriovoracaceae; genus CALFYV01. Next base: position 8,332 of record JAUIIL010000008.1, on the reverse strand, counting down.
ATAGGGAGATCTGATAAAAAAGCATTTGCTTATTTTGCCATAGGACAGAATAAAATTTTATCTAGTATTGCCCAAAAAAGACTTAAGGCACTTCAAACTTTTGCAGATGTCGGCTCTGGCTTTGCCATTGCTTCAACAGATCTTGAAATTAGAGGTGCTGGTGATATCTTAGGTGCTGAGCAATCCGGTCATATTAATCAAGTTGGACTTGAGCTTTATATGGAAATGCTTAATGAAGCTATCAGCGAACTTTCTGGAAAAAGTTTTGAAACTTTCAATGATATTGAAATCCATACCTATTTTGATTCCTATATACCTGAGGATTATATACAAGATTCAGGGCAAAGATTAAAAACATATAAAAAGCTATCTAATTCAAGAGAAAATGAAAAAATTGATGAAATTGAGAGTCAGATCGAACAAGTTTATGGGCCAATACCACATAATGCACAAAACCTTATTTTCATTCTTAAAATTCGAAATACTCTGTCCAAACTACCACTTTCCATCATCAAACTTTCAAAAAACAAAGTCTCACTCTCTTTTAATAAGGAAAAAGTTGAATCTAATCCTGATTTAAGAAATCGAATTTTGGATTTTTTCATGAGTAGACCAAAAGTTTATAAAATAAACCCAAACTTTACTATCGACTGTTCATTTAAAGAAGAGCTCTCAAAAGATAAGTTCAACGAATTTTGTCAACTAATTGTCAGTAAGATTTCTTAGTATTTTTTCCTAACTGTTATATAATAAAAAGAAAATTGAGGAATATATGATGATTAAGATTTTGTTTATTTTTTTATTAGTTATGAACTTCTCTTTCGCTGAAGATATTGTTGCGACCGTGAATGGTGAGAATATATCTCTTTCTGAATTGGAGAATTATTACCGACAAAGCATGCTTACTATTTCAAATAAGAAAATAACAATGGAATCAAGTCTTACAGAACTCATTAATCGAGAGCTTGGAGTTCAAAAAGCAAAAAAACAGAATCTTATTCAAGATCCTGTTGTAAGAAAAAAGGTAGATGATCTGCTCTTTCATGCTCAAGTTTCAAAAGATCTTGAAGCTGAACTTTTAAAAATAGCACCTCAAATAACAGATAAAGATGTTGAGGAGTATTATAAAAACAACAAAGAATACAGAACAAGCCATATTCTTATCCGATTAAGAGCATTTCCTACAAAAGAAGATGTTAAATCAGCTTATGATCAACTTATAACTATTCTAAATAACGTGAAAAATGAGCCTGAAAAGTTTGATGAATTAGCATCTAAGTACTCACAATCAAGCAGTGCCTATAATTCAGGAGATCTTGGTTTTCACCCACCTTCTGGATACGTTCCTGAGTTTTATGAAGCCATTAAAGGTCAAAATGTAGGTAAAATAGTAGGTCCAGTAAGAACACAATACGGTGTTCATTTAATTAAAATAACTGGGGTTAAAGACTTCAAGGATATCAACAAGGATGTTTATAAAAAAATTCTTCATGACCAAAAGCGTGATAAAGTTTTAGCAGATTATTTTGAAAAACTAAGAAAATCAGCTGAAATTAAAATTAACAAGCAATATTTAAAATAATTAGGTATAACTAGTACTAATGAAACTAGTTATACTTCTTATTCTATCGTGCAACCTCCAGGCAAAATTACTTGATAAGATATCTGGTGTTATTAATGATAAAGTTATTACTTTATCTGAACTAAATCAGATTGATAAAACAACCCATGCTAGAAAAGAAATCTCTCCGTTAATCTACGATAGAGAAAAGTACGAAAACAAGGAACTCTTAGATAAAATTTTTTATACTTATATTGTGAGGGATAAGCTCTCTTCTCTTGGCTATGTTGTTTCTGATGATGCCGTGGAAAACAGAATTCAAATGACTGAAAAAAGACTTGGTTTATCAAGAAATGATTTGATGAAATATTTAAAAACAGAAGGTATCAGTTTTTCTGAATATTTTGAAATTATTAGAGAAACAATGGAGCTTAATATTTTCACTTCTAGAGTTATCGCACCTCTAGTTTCTATTACCGAACAAGAAATTAAAAATACTTTCTACCAAATGAATAAAAATAACAAGGCCCTTGGTTTTAAATATTCTCTTGTTGATTTTTATTTAAAATCTGAACTTGTTGACAAGGATGCTGAAAAAAACCTTCCTGTGATACTTAAGAATTATCGACTCACAGGAAATATTCCTGAGCTTTATAAGGACATTGAGTCTAATTTTATTGAATCGGTATCAGAAGAAAATCTTGATCCTGAGTTGGCTTCTGTTCTAAAAAGTACTGATGAAGGAAGTTTTTCAACTCCCATTAGAAAAAACAATTATGTCCACATTTTTTATATTAAGCAAAAAGATCTAAAAGAATCTGAAGTTTATATCAAAGAACGACAAAAAATAAAAAATGAACTTTTCTTTAAACTATCTCAAAAAATTAATAATTCATGGTTTTTAAACGAAAAAATTAATTATTTCATTCAATACCATTAGTCATGATTTACGTATCGCAAGGACATGAAAAATCTGTCTCTCTTGAAGTTTTCCTAAAGACATATCTTTTACTTGGAAAGAAGTTTCAAAAAAAGATTATCCTTTATTGTTTTAAAGACTCTTTAATAGATACTTTAAAAACAATGAACATAGTATTTAAAATACAAGATTCTCTTGTCACCTTTTCTCAAGCCACTCTTTTATGCTCCTTTCAAACAAACCGTCTTCTTCCTCAATCAACAGTCTGTTTAGAATCCATTTTAGATATCATCAAGAAAGATGATACACTCGTCACGCTTCCAACAAGCAAAGACCAGTTAATACTCAATGGTGAGCTTTTACATGGCCATACAGAATATTTTAGAAAAAAGTTTCTTAATTCAAACATGTCGATGTGTTTTATTTCTCACAATATTAATCTTTTATTATTAACTGATCATATTCCACTTAAAGAAGTTACTCATAAGATTAAAGAAAAATTGGTTGAAGATAAAATCACTAATACTCTTAAAGGATTAAAACGAATTAATCGAAATATTTCTGAAATTATTTTCAGCGGTATCAATCCACATGCAGGAGAGGATGGAATTCTCGGAACAGAAGATAACATTATAAAAAGATACGTTGAAAAAAACCAGACTGCAAAAGGCCCTTTTTCTGGAGACATTACCCATACATATCATCGTAATATTAATCAATTACTAGTTTATGCCTATCATGATCAGGGTTTGGCCTATTTTAAATCTCAATTTTCGCATGCTGGAATTAATATTACTTTTGGACTTCCTTTTATAAGAATTAGCGTTGATCATGGGACAGCTTTTGGTTTATATGGTAAAAACCAAGCTAACTACTTCGGTTCGTTTTATCTGTTTAAATGGTTAGAAAAAGAGTTGGTTCACTTTGAAAACAATTAAAATCTCTAAAGCAAAAGTACATAACTTAAAAAATATTTCAGTTGAAATACCCAGAGATAAACTAACTGTCATTACAGGCCCTTCTGGTTCTGGAAAATCATCTCTGGCTTTTGATACAATTTATGCCGAAGGCCAGAGAAGGTATATTGAATCTTTATCTTCCTATGCAAGACAATTCTTAGGTCAAATAGATCCTCCAGATGTTGAATCAATCTCAGGATTATCTCCTTCTATTGCTATCGATCAAAAATCAACGACTAAAAACCCTCGTTCTACCGTTGGAACAGTAACTGAGATTTATGACTACTTAAGAGTTTTGTATTCAAAAACTGCAATTGCTCATTCACCTGTAACCGGGAAAGAACTCTCAGCTCAGTCCGCTCAACAGATAGTTGAAACATTACTTAAATACCCTGAAAAAACTAAGTTTCAAATTATCTCTCCAATTATTAAAAATCAAAAGGGTGAACATAAAGAAGAGATTTTAAAATACCAAACAATGGGTTTTTCAAGAGTTAGGGTTAACGGTGAAATACAAACCCTTTCTGAAGATCTAAAGATTAATAAAAATAAATATAATACTATTGAACTCATTATTGATAGAATTGTTATGAAACCTGATATTCGTTCTAGACTAACGGATTCTATAGAGCATTCATTAAAAATTTCTCATGGCTTTGTCATTGTAAATATTGACGATAAAGATCATTTTTTTTCTGAAAAATATTTTTGTGAAGAATCTCAAACAGGATACCCTGAATTAGAAGCTAGACTCTTTTCCTTTAATTCCCCCTTAGGTGCATGCCCTAAATGTAATGGCTTAGGTGAATCAAAGGGGTTCAGCGAGAAAAGCCTCATTATGGATGAAACATTGAGCCTAACAAAAGGAGCTCTTCCTCTTTTAAACAAAAACTCTTTTTTACTTCAAATGGTAAAATCTGTTGCGAAAAAAGAGAAGGTTTCACTAGTTACTAGTTTTAAAGAAATTTCGTCAGAGTTTAAAAAAATTCTTTTTCATGGAAGTGATAAAACCTACACTTATTCTTTTGAATCAGAAAACTCTCAGTTTAATTTTAAGAAAAACTTTCCTGGAATGATTAGCTGGCTTGAAAAAAAATACAATGAAACCTCTTCTGAAAGAACGAGAGAATCTTTAGAAGAATTCATGGAAATAGAAATTTGCAACGAATGTAATGGCAAAAAACTTAATCCTTATGCCCTTTCAGCAACAATAGAAGGTCTCTCTATTGTAGATTTATCTGCTCTTCCTATTGATGAATGTTATGACTTTATTAATAAAATAAGCTTTAAAGGTGAAAAAAAGATAATTGCAGAAAAACTTTTAAAAGAAATTAAAGATCGTCTTACTTTTCTAATTGATGTTGGTCTTAGCTATCTTACTCTTAATCGTAGTGCTGTCACATTATCTGGAGGAGAAAGTCAAAGAATCAGATTAGCAACACAAATAGGTTCTGCTTTATCAGGTGTTATTTATGTTTTAGATGAACCCAGTATTGGACTTCATCAAAGAGATAATCAAAGACTCATTAAAACTCTTATTTCTCTAAAAGAACTAGGAAATACAGTTATTGTGGTTGAGCACGATGAAGAAACAATTAGAAGTGCAGATCATATTATTGACATAGGGCCAGGGGCAGGAATACACGGTGGAGAAATTGTTAACGAAGGCACATTAAATTCTGTATTAAAAAAAGAAGGAACTTTAACAGCTGATTATCTTTCTGGTAGGTACAAAATTTCTATTCCTGAAAAAAGAAGGGTTTCAGATAATTTCATTGAAATATTTGGAGCAAAAGAATTTAATTTAAAAGAAATTGATATAAAAATACCTATTCATTCGTTAACCTGTGTGACAGGTGTGAGTGGATCAGGGAAATCAACACTTATTCATAAAATTGTAACTCCAGCGATCAAAAACGTTATCGATAAAAAAACTTCCTCCTCAACTAATTTTAAAAAAATTAAAAACGCTCATCTCATTGATTCAATTATAAAACTAGACCAATCTCCTATTGGAAGAACTCCTAAATCAAACCCTGCCACCTATACAGGTCTTTTTGATGATATTAGAAAACTTTTTTCAAGTACAAATAAAGCAAAAATAAGAGGTTACCAACCTGGTCGTTTTAGCTTTAATGTTAAAGGAGGACGGTGCGAGAGCTGTGAAGGAAATGGAACTTTAAAAGTAGAAATGCATTTTTTACCTGATGTTTTTATTACATGTAACTCTTGCCATGGAAAAAGATATAATGAAGAAACTTTATTAATAACATATAGAAATAAAAATATTTCAGAAGTTTTAAATATGTCTATTGAAGAAGCAAAAAGTTTCTTTTCAAACCATACCAAAATATCTAGGGCCTTAGAGACGTTATATAGTGTCGGTCTTGGCTATATGAAACTTGGTCAACCAGCAACAACTCTTTCAGGGGGAGAGGCCCAACGACTTAAACTTTCTCGTGAGTTATCTAAAAGACCTAAGGGACATTGTCTTTATATTCTTGATGAACCCACTACTGGACTTCATTTTCACGATATCGCTATTTTATTAAAGGCCATCAATCAACTTGTCGATAACGGTCATAGTGTTATTGTTATTGAGCATAACCTTGATGTCATTAAAACAGCTGATTATATTATTGATTTAGGACCAGAAGGTGGAAAGTTTGGTGGTGAAGTTATTGCAGAAGGAACACCAGAGGAAGTCGCTAAATTTAAAAAATCACATACAGGAGTCTTTTTAAAAGACGTCTTATAACTAGAGAGGCATTGCAAATGAAAGTGTTTATTTTATTTTGCTTTATTTTAAGTGTTTTTGCTTCTTCTCCTGAAGAAAAAGGGTTGGAAATTGCAAAAAAATCCCAAGAATATAACAATGGATTTGTTGGTGAACAAAGCACAATGGAGATGTTTCTTATTAATGCCACTGGAGAAAAAATTGAAAGAAGAATGACTTCTATTATTAAAGAAATCCCTCATGATGGTGATAAATCTCTTTTAACCTTCTTATGGCCAAAAGATGTCAATGGAACAAAAATGCTTACCTGGACTCATAAAGAGTCAGATGATGATCAATGGCTTTATCTTCCTTCTTTAAAAAAAGTTAAAAGAATTTCTTCTCGAAGCAAAACAGGTTCTTTTATGGGAAGTGAATTCACCTATGAAGATCTTGGTTCCCAAGAAATAGAAAAGTATCAGTATAAATATATAAATGATGAAAAAATTAATAGCAGAGAAACATGGAAATTAGACAGAATTCCTAAAAATAACAATAGTGGCTACAGCAAACAAACGGTATGGATGGACAAGGAATATTTAAATCCCGTTAAAATCGATTACTTTGATAGAAAAAATGAAATTTTAAAGACCGCTATTTTTAGTGGTTTTAAAAAAATAAAAAAATGGTGGAAAGCAACTGAAGTGACAATGAATAACCACCAAACTTTGAAAAAATCCGTTCTAAAGTGGAAAGATAGAAAAGTAGAATTAAATTTTTCTGACAAAGAGTTTAATAAAAGAAACTTAAAGAAATAGGAAATGTAATGAAAATTATTTTTCTTTTACTACCAATTATTGCTCTTGCAAATAATTCTTTTAAAGGTGAAGTTAATTTTGAACTAAGACAGTTTAAAGATGATAATAATTCCTATACGACTGATTACGGAAGTGCTATCGCCCCTAGAATTGAAGCTTATTTTGAGAAAAAAAAATGGATTTCAAAATTAAAATTAAGTTCTAGAACAGATTATTCTGATCACGATAGAGATATTCTTATTCCCGAGGATATTTACACAGGTTATGATGGAGAACGATGGCTTATTATTGGTGGATTTCAAACTCTCAATTGGTCTTCGACTGAAGCTTTTCATCCAGCGGATGTCATTAACCCTAGAAACTTTGATTCTAACCTTGAAAATGCAGATAAGATTGGAGAACTCATGCTCCAAACAACTTATTACTTAAATAACGGATCTCTTAATTTTTATCTGCTACCTCACATTCAAGATCCTAACCTGCCAAAATCAGAAAATAGATTAAGCTTTTTTTCACCTGGCCAAAAAATAAACGACCCTATTCATCTTGATAAAGATGGAAAACAAATGAATGACAAATGGAACTTAGGTTGGGCCACTCGAGTTGAACATAGTTTTGATGGAATTGATTTTTCCCTATATGCTATAAAACACCAAGACAGATATAATCCTATTGTTACAACAGCAACTAATGGTTCAATTCAACTATATACACTTCCTATATTTCAGTATGGTCTAACTTATCAACAAGCGATTGATGCTTTTGTTTTCAAACTAGAGACAGCTTCAATTGATTATGATAATTCAGGAGACTTTGTGGCTCTTGGATTTGAAAAATTAGATCACCACCAGATAGCTTTTGGCCTAGACTATGGCTTTAGCCATAAAAATGGCTCTGACTCTACTTTTATCTTCGAAGGGATGAGTATTCCTAACGTTAGTAAAGAAAATAGGGCCAATCTTTCAATTTTTCAAAGAGATGCATTAATCGGCTATCGATTTGCTCTAAACGATGTACTCAGCAAGGAGTTATTTATCAGTTTTATTTTTGATATGGAGAGAAGTCATGAATATCTTTTCTCAACAACTTATTCTCAAAGAATTACTGATACATGGTCTTTGAAAACAGGGTTTAGATATATAGATGCCCCACAAAAGAGTTTAGTAAAAATAGGTCTTGAACCGCTTCATCAAGATAACCAAGTTAACCTTACTCTTACTAAATATTTTTAAAAAAGGCATAGATTCCCCCGGGCATGCCCGGGGCCCTTACCGTTAGAGCTCGATGAGCTCCCCTTCATCCTGGCGCCCCTGGTATTCAACGTACCGTTTTATAGTTTGCTCATCTAAACCCACGCTG
>JAUIIL010000007.1 GCA_030431635.1 Bacteriovoracia bacterium | reverse complement strand
ATGACATACTTTTGCATAGCATGTCTGCGCGTACTTCGCCTACCGGTGCTCATTCATCCACGGGCATGCCCGTGGTGTTCTGTCCTCAAATCAAACTTCGTAAGATTTTCGGCTCGCATAAAAAAAGGACCTCATAAAGAGGTCCTTTCCCTAAATTTTTAACTTAAGTATTAGTATCTGTAGTAATCTGGCTTGAAAGGACCTTCTACGCTAACACCAATATATTCAGCTTGATCCGGTCTCAACTCATCGATTTCAACACCAATTTTGGCCAGGTGAAGTCTTGCTACTTTTTCATCTAGGTGTTTTGGTAGCATATAAACATTGTTTTCATACTTATCTGTATTTGTCCAAAGTTCAAGTTGGGCCAAAGTTTGATTTGTAAAAGAGTTACTCATAACAAAAGAAGGGTGTCCTGTTGCACACCCAAGGTTTACAAGTCTTCCCTCAGCAAGAAGGATGATTTGATTTCCATTTTTTAAAGTATAGAGATCCACTTGAGGTTTAATTTGATCTTTATTTTGATTGTTTGCATTCAACCAAGCAACATCAATTTCATTATCAAAGTGACCGATATTACAAACAATTGTTTTATCTTTCATTTTTTCAAAATGACGAGATTGAATGATATCTTTGTTCCCTGTTGTTGTTACAATAATATCACCTTCAGCAACAGCGTTATCCATTTTCTTTACTTCAAAGCCATCCATCGCAGCTTGAAGAGCACAGATAGGATCGATTTCTGTCACAATAACTCGAACTCCAGCTCCTCTTAAAGAAGCAGCTGACCCCTTACCAACATCACCATACCCAGCAACAACAGCAACTTTTCCAGCCATCATCACATCCGTTGCCCTTCTGATAGCATCTACTAATGACTCTTTACATCCGTACTTGTTATCAAATTTCGACTTCGTCACAGAATCATTAATATTAATAGCTGGAATAGGTAGCGTTCCTTTTTTTACTCTTTCATAAAGTCTGTGAACACCTGTTGTTGTTTCTTCAGAAAGACCTTTAATCTCTTTTACTAGTTCTGGAAATCTATCCAAAACCATGTTTGTGAGATCTCCACCATCATCAAGAATCATATTAAGAGCTTTACCACCTTCAAAAGCAGTAAGAGTTTGTTCGATACACCAGTCAAATTCTTGCTCGTTCATTCCCTTCCAAGCAAAAACAGGGATTCCTGCTGCTGCAATTGCTGCTGCCGCATGATCTTGAGTTGAGAAGATATTACATGAGGACCAAGTCACTTCTGCTCCAAGCTCAACAAGAGTTTCAATAAGAACAGCTGTTTGAATTGTCATGTGAAGACATCCAGCGATTCTTGCCCCTTTTAATGGCTTAGATTGGCCATATTCTTCTCTCAAAGACATGAGCCCTGGCATTTCGGCTTCTGCTAGCCTAATTTCTTTTCTTCCCCAATCAGCAAGAGATATATCCTTAACTTTGTAATTATTGGTCATAACCTCACCGTCCTTATAGTCAGTTTTCATAAAAATCTCCTTAATTTAGCATTTTATGACTTATGTATTTTAAATTTTTATGCCATAAGACAATAGCACTGTCTTTGACCACTTACAAGAGGAGAATAAGCTTCAATGGCCGGTTATACTGAGGTTACTATTCAAGAAGCTGAAGAAATCTTAAGTCTGTATGGATTCGAAAAAGTTCACTCGATCGAAGCTCTGACTTTTGGCATTTCTAATTCTAATTACAAGGTCACTCTTAAAAACAATGACGCACTTATCCTTAAAATTTCTAATGATAAAGGATTTGAAGAACTTGTCGGGGAGCAACAAGTTTTGCAGTATCTAAAACAAAATGAATTTCCATACTGTTTGGCACCTCACTTAACAAATAATGGGGCCAGTGTTTATAAATGGAGAGAGCATGTTGGGGTTGTTTTTCCTTTTGTGCATGGAATAGTTCCAGAGATTTCAGCTCATAAACTTAGGCTTATTGCGAAAGCTTTGGCACAACTACACCTTGTGTCTGAGCAAAATCAACAATTTTCACACCTGCGAAATCATATTGAAGTTGGTTTTGACTTAGAAAATTTATCTCAATATGTAACAACAAACGAATGTCCAAACGATTTCAAAGAAGCATTCGTTGAGATTTTTCCACCAAATAAGATTCAGAAAATTTTGCAACAAAAATTCCCCATTGGAGTTATTCACGGTGATATGTATTACGATAACACTTTGTTTATTGATGACGAAATACAAGTCATTCTTGATTTTGAGCAGGCCGGTGTGGGGAAATATCTTTTCGATCTTGGTGTCTCTATTTCTGGAAGTTGTCTCAGAGAGGGAAAAATTGACCTTGAACTATTAAATGTTTTTGTTGAGGGTTATCAAAGTATTAGACCTCTGCAAAAATCTGAACATTTGTTTCTTAATGAAGCCATTCTAACTGGCTTACTTTCAATTTCTCGTTGGAGAATAAAACGCTTTATTGAAAATAAAATCTCTATAGATAAAACCGAAAGTTATAAAGAACTTCTTGAACGAGCCCTTTTGTTTAAAAAAGACATCAAGTTATGAGTTATACCTATTTTGCCACCTGTCCTTTTGGACTCGAAAACATTCTCGAACAAGAACTTATCAACCTTGAAATTGATAGAACATCTTTAAATAAAGGAGGCGTAGCCTTCGAATGTTCAGATGAAAAGGTTGTTCAAGCCATTCTTCATCTGAAAACAGCAAGTAGAATTCTCCACAAAATGCTTAGTTCGGAAATTAAAAACTTTGAGGATGTTTACCAAGCTAGTTTAAATTTCCCTTGGCATAAAATTTTTCATAATCAAGATAGTTTCAAAGTAAAAACAGTTGTTTCTCAGAAAGACCTTAAACTAAATGAAGACTGGAAAAATAGTTTTCTTTTTAATCAGAAATTCAAAGACGGTTATGTCGATAGATTTAGAAAAGAAACAAAAATCAGACCTTCCGTTGATAAACAAAACCCTAAAATTAATTTTCATCTATTCATAGAGAACTCCTATTTAACCGTTTACGTTGATTTATGTGGAAAACCATTAAGTGATCGAGGCTATCGAGGAAAAAACTTTGTGGCCCCTCTAAGAGAAAACCTGGCCGCTGGAATAGTTAAAACAATGAATATTAACTTTCAAGAAGAAACTTTCCTTGAGGCCATGTGTGGTTCTGGGACTGTTTTGATTGAAGCTATCTATGAAGCACTTGGTATTCCTGCTTCCTTCGCTTACTGGAAACAATTAAATTTAGGGCATCGGCTTTGGAACTTTCAACAAACCGAAGCTTTTAAACAAAGATTCACATTAAAGCGACTTCCTATTGATAGTGTTGTTGATAAGATTCAAAAAAATACAATAAAGTTTTATGGAAACGATTGGGAAAAAAGAGCGTTAGAACTTACTGAGCAAAATTTGAGATTTATTGGAATTGATAAATGTGTTCATCTTTCTAGACAAAACGCAACTCAATTAAAACCTCCCGCTGACAAGAGCACCATCTTTATTAATCCTCCCTACGCGAAAAGGCTTGGAGAAGAACAAGGTCTAGAAAAGCTTTATTATGATTTTGGAGAAAACTTAAAGCATGAATTTAAAAACTCAAGGGCCTTCATTTTAACAGGTAACTTTTCTTTGTTGAAAAAAATTTCACTACGAACATCAAAAAAACATATTCTTTTTAATGGCCCCATCGAATGTCGTCTCGCTGAGTACCAACTCTATTAAGAGTTGGGATCGTCAAAACGTCCGGCTAGCTTCATGGCAAACCCTGGAGAAGCAAAACGCATTAGGGAAGATTGGTTAACAACTTTATCAAAATGTTTATTAGACTTAGAAAAGAAGTATGAACTCACGTCTGTATCTTTTAAATAAACAGCATGTCCTTTACCTGAATATTTTCTTAAAATAAACTCACAATCAAGATATAAAATGTCTCTTATCATGAAGTTTTTAGCAACATAGATAATAATACAGCGGTCGCTTAACTCAAGAAGAGATTTTTTAAGTCTAACACCTTTAGGAGATGACTTATCTCCCCATTGAGGCTTTACTTCAATTTTCTTCCCTTCCTCACTTACAAAATCAAATCCTCTCTGCGAACTTGATTTAACCTGTTTAAGTCCAAAAATTGTCTTTGCATACCACTCACCAAGTTGAACCGGTAAGTTTTTGTTATTCATAATAACAAAAGTCTCTCTCAATATATCAAAATTTTTATTCACTTGCTCAACAGCATCAAAAATTGTTTTTTGGTCGGGAAAATGAAGAATACCAATAGACTTCGAATCCCTAATCGTTAGTTTTTTACTAAACATTTTTTGAAACCATTTTTTAAAACTATCAGTATTGAGAAAATCATATGAACTATGAACAAAACCTAGTTTTAGAATATCATGTAAGTCTTTAAATTGAGGTTCTTTTTTCTGAAGATATGACAATGGTACGTATTCCTCTAAACCGGAACCCATGACAAAGAGCGGATCTTTATCGTAATTAGAACTACCGTGAGTCTGCGAGGAGAACTCACTAGCTAGCTCAAAAATCTTGTCTTTCACTTTATAACCTTTAAAACTTAAATAAAATTCTCTTTTATTCTAGCATTTTTTTTATGAGAACTCTACAGAGGTAATATCCTCCTCCAGGTCGGTTACGGTTTGAGCAATCGCCAAGTTATGAACTAAAAAATGTGAGCAATAGACTTTAAAATCAATCACTTTAGATTCATAGTACTTTTTATCATCTCCTTGCGCCTTATCCATTGAGGCCAATGCCAAATTGGCCGACTCAAGAAGTCTCCATCCAACGACGAGTTGGGAGGCAAATAGTAAAAAATCCGTTGCATGCTGAAGAATATTATCAAATTTCTTCTGGCCAGCGTATTGCCCTAGTTTTTTCATTACTTTTTCACTAGAAGATAAAACATCTGCAAATAATTTCTGCTCTTTGCTAAGTTTCTCATGAGAGCCTTTTACGCTCGCTGCTATTTTATGAACAAGGGAGGTCAGAGCCGTGCCTTCATCTTTCATTGTTTTTCTCATGAGAAAATCAATGGCCTGAATCCCATTCGTTCCTTCATAAATTGTGGCTATTTTGGTATCTCTTGCAAACTGCTCAATCCCATACTCTGTGCAATAACCATAACCCCCATGAACCTGAATGGCCTCTACTGCAACATTAAATCCTTGCTCTGAGCAATACGCCTTACATATTGGGGTCAGAAGACCTATTTCATCAGCAAGAGACTTATCTTCCTTGGCCCTATCAAACAAATCACCTGTGTAATAGCATAAAGCTCTCATTCCACGACTTAGAGCTCTCATTCTTAAGAGAGATCTTTTTACATCTGGAAGAGCGATGATTTCACTTCCGAATTGACTTCTTTCCTTCGCATATTGTTCTGACATCATATAAGCGAGGTTGGCTTGGGCTTCTCCTTGGACCCCACAATAAAGCCTAGCTTCATTCATCATGATGAACATATTTTGCATTCCCTCTAACTCTTTCCCGATGAGCTCACCTTCACACTCTCCATTTTCTCCAAACATAAGTTCACAAGTTGCTGAGGCGTGAATTCCCATTTTATGTTCTATTTTAGTACATCTCACATTATTAAAATCACCGTTACTTCCATCATCATTAATTTTAAACTTAGGAACTATAAATAAAGAAAGCCCTTTTGTTCCTTCAGGTGCCCCAGGGGTTTTAGCTAGAACGAGATGAATATTATTTTCATAAAGATCACTATCCCCTGAAGAAATAAATATTTTTGTTCCTTTTATTTTATACTTTCCGTTGTCTTTTTTTTCTGCAGTTGTTCGGCAAGCCCCCACATCACTTCCAGCCCCTGGTTCGGTCAAACACATTGTCCCTCCCCACTTTCCACTTATCATAGAAGGGATATACTTTTCTTTTTGCTCTTGAGAACCAACCTCAAGAAAAACACTCATATTGGCCCTAGATAACCCAGCGTACATCATGAAACCGACGTTGGCGCTTGTTGAAGCTGAATTACAAGCCGTATAAAAAGCTGTTGAGATTGGAACTCCTCCCCAATTTTCTTCAAATCCAAGACCAAACCACCCGGCTTCATAAAAAGCAGAACTGGCTTTTTTGAGACATTCCGGTACGAGAACGTTTCCGTTTTCCAACCGAACTCCTTCTTGATCACTTGGTTCTCTCGTCGGAAAAATTTCATTTTCAACAAATTTGTCATACTCCAAATACATAGACTTAAGATCACCCTCTTCAAGTCCAAACTGACTCAACCCTTGAACTTTGAGAAGCTCAAAAAGGTTAAAGAAAACATCGCGGTGATCATTTAAGTACTTAGGCATTTATCTCTCCTTATCTCTAGATTCAAAATAATAAAATCACTATCTAGTATAAGGTGAATTTGACAAAATGTCAGATGGAGAAAAACAAGACATAAAAAAAGGAAGCAAAAGCTTCCTTTTTTTATTAAACGAGTACTTTACTCTATTGAACGTCTTCTATAACAGATAACTTTAATTTTCTTCTGCTTTTTTTATCGGCTTTCAAATAATTAGAATCAACAAGTTCATAAGCAGTTCTTCCCTTGCTATCAGTTGAAAATCTCAACTTAAACATGGGAGCATCGATAAACATCATTTCTAGAATTTTCTCATCAATAACAATTTTCAAAGTTCTTTGAACATTCACTGGTTTCATCTCATAACGAACACATCTCATTGAGCGGTTGAAAGAATACCCGTAGTAAGGACCATAGAAATAGTTGTAACCGAAGCGGTTAAAACGTCCGGGTCCGTAATAGATAAAAAATCCATCAGGAAAAAAGTTATCGCTAACAAAGTCAGCACAAAAAGGAATCATCTCTTCTGAGGTATATTTAACTTTATACTTCGTTTGACCAGATCCAGCTCCGTTGTAAAAAAAGGTAACTGTTCTCTCGTCTGCAGACTTATCTTTATTTGTGGTGACAAAGCCGGCATCAACTTTTCTTTCACCACCTAAAGAAACATAATTTTGAGCGTACGCGCTTGATAAAAGGACTAGTAAAACTAACAAAACTCTCATTAAAACCTCCAATTTTTCTCTCCCCACCAAGCTACCAGCATCCATAATAGCTGACAAGACTGGCCGGATAACTTAAAGGGGTTTACGGTTTAAGAAAACGTTTCCTGAGCCGCCCTGCACAACTCCTAAGTCCCAGTAAACTTCTCCTTCAAGCAGCTCAGTAAGCTCTTGTTTTTTATCCGTTATGAGTGTTAACCCAACTCCCATATTAAAAGTTTTGTATAGGTCTTCATCTCTTAGGTTTGATAACTTAAGAATGTCTTGCATGTGCTGAGGAAGCTCAGCTCTCGATGGAGGTGCTTCGATATGGTAGTCAAAGGAGGAGTTAATTCGCGCAATATTAAGAAACCCTCCACCAGTTATATGAGCAACACCTTTTACAAGTTTTTTGTTTGAGTTTTTTATCTTTTCAATAAGACCCGTATAAAGTTTGGTTGGCGTGAGGGCCTCTTTCATTAACTCTTTATTTTCACCAATCAGTTTTCTTACCAGGGAAAAACCATTTGAATGAAAGCCACTTGAAGAAATTCCAATGATACTATCTCCTTCTTTTATTTCTTTCCCTGTAATAAGTTCTTCTTGATAGACTTCTCCCACACAAAAACCTGCGAGATCATATTTATGTCCTTCATAGAAACCTGGCATTTCAGCTGTTTCTCCACCAATTAAAACACAGCGACTGGTTTTACAGGCTTCAGCGATTCCCTTCACAATTTGTTCGTGGATGCTTAATTCAAGTTTTCCTGTTGCAAGATAGTCGAGAAAGAAAAGAGGTCTGGCCCCTGTACAAATAATATCGTTCACACACATTGCAACGAGATCCTGGCCAATCGTATGGTGTGTATTTAAATCTTGGGCCAATTTTAATTTAGTTCCAACACCATCTGTTCCACTGGCCAAATAACGACCATCACCCATGTCGTACAAGGCGGCAAAGCCACCAACACCTGAAACCACTCTTTCATCATATGTCTTTTTGATAAAGTTCTTTATATTGTTAACAAAAAGATCTCCTTTTTCTACATCAACTCCAGAATCTTTGTAATCCATAAAAATCTCCTTAATGGCGAAAGTGACGAACCCCAGTAAAAACCATTCCCATTGAAAACTCATTACAAGCTTCAATCACCTCTTGATCTCTTATACTTCCTCCGGGTTGAACAATATATTTAATACCAACTTCATGAGCTGCTTCGATTGAATCTCTAAAAGGAAAAAAAGCATCTGAAATAAGAACTAACTCACCAGGATCAAATCCAAGTTCTTTTGCTCTTGGTGCAGCCAGCATTCGTAAACTATCTAGACGATTAGGTTGTCCCATGCCTGCTCCCGCTAAAACAAAATCATCATCAGACATTCCAACCAACGTGATTCCATTACTCTTTAGATACTTGCCTACACTAAGTCCAAATTTGGCCAAGAGAATTTTACTTTCATCAAAACTCTCTTTTGTTACATTTTCTAGTTTTTCAACCTGAAGCTCATCTTCTTCCTGGATAAGTATTCCCCCTGAAATACTTCGATAAACCTGCTCCGTATCTTTTAATCTAGGGGGACATTCAAGTAGTCTTAGGTTTTTCTTCTTGCCTAATATTTCTAAAGCTTCAGTACTGAAGTGAGGAGCAATAATAATTTCAATAAATTTATCTGAAAGCCAATTTGCAGACTGTGCGTCTAATTCATGGGAAAAAGTAATAATACTTCCAAAAGCGCTTATTGGGTCACAAGCCCACGCTTTTTGAAGAGCTGTTAAAGAGGAGTCGGCCAAGGCTACACCACAAGGGTTTGCGTGCTTGACAACAGTTACAGCGTGATATTTTTTCTCAAGAGAGTGCCAAACTTCACTATTACATTTCCATGAAGCATCCGCATCAAGAAGGTTATTATAGGATAGGGTCTTGCCTTGTAAGATCTTGGCCCTAGCAATCCCCTTATTATTTTCACTGTTATTTATTTCTGCTAGCCAAGCTGCTTGATGTGGATTTTCACCATAACGCAATTTTTGAAGGTTGAACAAAGGAAGGGGAGTCGTATTTTTTTCTTCCACAAAATAAGAAGCAATCACACTATCGTAATGTGCTGTTAAAGCAAAGGCTTGGGAAGAGAATTTCCTACGTAAAGAAAACGATATTTTTCCATTGTTAGATTTAAATTCATCAAGAAAATCTTTATATTGATGAGAGGCCGTTAGGCATGTCACGCTCTCAAAATTTTTAGCAGCGGCCCTAATCATTGTCGGTCCACCTATATCAATATTTTCAACTAGCACTTCTTCAGAGCTTTTCTTTTTCAAAACCTCTTCAAAAGGATAGAGATTGCAAACAACTAAATCAATGGGTCTAATATTAAGTTTTTTTGCATCCACAATATCATCATCGTGATGTCTCCTATATAAGAGAGCACTTCCTACTTGAAAGCTAATGGACTTCATTCGTCCTCCAAAAGCTTCTGGACTTCCAGTTATCTCTTGAATGGGAATAATATTAATTCCGGCTTCACTTAAGACTTTCGCTGTTCCACCTGTTGAGATGATTTCAACACCAAGAGCACTTAATTGCTGTGCGAGCTCTACGACTGCGGTTTTGTCCGTTACACTAATTAAAGCCCTTGAAATTTTCACCTCTTCTTGTCTCATAGCAAATTCTCCTTAACATAAGAAACAGCATTTTCAAAAATAAGAAGCCCATCTCCTCTCTTTAAAACTCTCTCTCCTTGTGGACTAAGCATTTGACTTATAGCAGCTTCTGGATGAGGCATCAGTCCTAAAATAAGTCCAGATGGGTCACATAAGGCAGCAACTTTTTCAAAAGAGCCATTCACGTCTTCGGTATATTGAAAAACAATTTGTCCGTTACTCTTTAACTTCGAATAAACATCATCAGAGCTAAAAACGATTCTTCCTTCTCCATGTCTGATTGGTAGGGATATCTCCTTTATTCCTTTGGTCCAAATACAAGTTTCACTTTCTCCCTTTAAGGTGACCCACTTATCAATAAATTCACGGCTTTTATTATAAGTTAGAGACGCAACTCTTTGA
The DNA here is from genome assembly GCA_030431635.1 of Bacteriovoracia bacterium. Taxonomy (GTDB): domain Bacteria; phylum Bdellovibrionota; class Bacteriovoracia; order Bacteriovoracales; family Bacteriovoracaceae; genus CALFYV01. Next base: position 228,059 of record JAUIIL010000007.1, on the reverse strand, counting down.
GAGAAAGGATTAGGCAACAGACCTAGTTTTACTAAAGCTTGAAATCCATTGCAAATACCAATGATTAGTTTTTTCTTTTGGATAAATTTCTCTAATACTTCTGAAAATCCATGTTTTAATTTTAAGGCCAAAATTTGTCCACTTCCCACCTCATCTCCAAAAGAAAACCCTCCCGGGATAGCAAGAATATGAAACTCCTGGATAAAGTCTGGCTTTTCTAAAAGATCATTAATATGAATAATTTCGCTTTCAGACTGGGCCAAAGAAAAAGCTCTCGCTGTTTCTTTTTCACAGTTAAGGCCATCTCCAGTAATAACAAGTGTTTTAACTTTCATTATTCTGACCTCCACGCTTTTTCAAGGTTTTCTAAACTTAAACTTAGTTGAGATTGAGGTAGATTTATTTTAATAGAAGAATCATTTACAATTCTACCTAGCTCCAAATACTGGTGTCCTTCGATAATTTGAAGAAAGGTATCGCAATCTTCTCTTTTCAAAGAAACAAGAAACCTTCCACTACTTTCGTTAAAAAGAAGAGCAAATGGATTTAATCCCTCATTAATTTTAATTTCTGCTCCTAAGTTATTTCCTAGACAAGATTCAAATAGGGCAGTGGCCACTCCCCCATCAGATATATCGTGGACGCTACGAAGAATCTTTTTTCTCTGAAGTTCGTTTATTTTTTGGTATAGAGAGTAATTTTTTTCTAAATGAACTTCTTCTACTTCTTGTTCCTCTTTAAAGTAAAGTCTAGAAAACTCACTTGCATTTATTTTTTGATAATTACAACTTCCAATCACAAAAATAAGCTCTCCTTCCTCTTTGAAATCTGAAGTTGTTATTTTTTCACAGTCATCAATATCAGCAATTGCTGTAATGAGAAGTGTCGGAGGAATACTGATTTTTATTTGTTGAGAGTTTTCATCTTTTCCATGAAAGTCATTTTTCATAGAATCTTTTCCACTCACAAAGGGCATCCCGTAAACAAGAGCAGTATCATAAAGGGCTTCGCAAGAGCGAACAAGTTGGGCCAATTTATGGGCTCCATCTGGGTTCTTGCTTGACTCTATTGGGTCTGGCCAACAAAAATTATCAACAAGAGCTGCTTTTTCGACATTTCCTCCATTCGCGATAAAATTTCTCACAGCTTCATCAATCGCATATTGAGTCATTACATAAGTATCAATATGAGAAATCTGAGGGCACATTCCACATGAGATGGCCAAAGCTCTTTTCCCTTCCCCTCCATGCGGGGCCATCCATACGACTCCAGCATTATTAGGACCGTGGGAACTTTTTCCCATGAATGGTTTTATAATTGTTGAAGCTTGAACTTCATGATCATATTGCCTTACCCACTTTTCTTTGCTCTTAATATTTGGCCGAGAGAGTATTTCTAAAAAACTCTCTCTTATAAACTGGGCAGAATCATTAAAACTTTTCACTTCTTTTTCTTCATGCCAAAAAGATCTTTCCTGTGGGCCATTCCAATGAGCTTTCAGCTCCATTGGAATAAGAGAGTCATGAAGAAAAGCTAAATCAAGAGAAGCTACAAGTTCATCTTTATAATAAACGTCCAAAAAACCTGTATCCGTAAACTCTCCCAAAACAGCCGCTTGAACACCTCTTCTCTTGCAAAGAGATAAGAATTCATCCAGCTTATTTTTGTCTACTGATAAACTCATCCTTTCTTGAGATTCACTAATCATGATTTCGAAGGGGGCCAATCCAGGGTATTTCAGAGGATTTTTAGATAGATCAATTCTTGCACCATGAGAGAGTTCGGCCATCTCACCAATACTAGAGCTAATCCCCCCTGCTCCATTATCTGTTAGAGAGGTAAATAGTTCTTTATCACGAGCTTCCATTAAAAAATCAGAGACTCTTTTTTGAGTAATAGGGTCTCCAATTTGAACAACTGTAGCTGGTGCTCCTTCTGTCAGCTCCATTGAACTAAAAGTTGCACCATGAATTCCATCCATTCCGACACTGCCTCCAATAACGACAATTACATCTCCTGCTTTTTGTCTTTTTCCAAAAGTATCAGCACCAGAATTTAATTTTTGAGGAAGAACTCCAACCGTTCCACAATAGACTAAAGGTTTTCCTGCATAATCATCATCGAAATGAATGGCCCCATTTACTGTTGGAATTCCACTTTTGTTTCCTCCATCTTCAACACCTTTATGAACACCTTTAAAAACACGGCTTGGATGAAGAAGTTTTCGAGGCAGAGGTTTAGATACACGACGAGTGAGATCACCATCTGCAAAACAAAAAACGTCAGTATTAGCAATAGGACGTGCCCCTTGTCCACAACCAAGAATATCTCTATTAACACCCAGGATTCCCGTTAAGGCCCCACCATACGGGTCCAGAGCTGAAGGTGAGTTATGAGTTTCTACTTTAACACAAACATCAATATTGGAGTCGAAACGAACAATACCTGCGTTATCTGAAAAAACGCTAATAAGCCAATCGAGTTGGCGTTTCTCTTGGACATCAGAAGTTGCTCTTTTAATAAAACTTTTAAAAAGGCCTTCTACTCTTTTTTTCTCAATACTTTTAAAGCCTTGGATCTTTTCTTGAGAGTAATTAATATTAGAAGCAAAAATTTTGTGCTTACAATGCTCACTCCAGGATTGGGCCAAAATCTCCATTTCTACATCTGTCGGCTCAACTGGCAACCCTTTTCTTTTCCTCTGTTCTTGAACTTCATTTTTTTTATAATAGCTTTGAATATGCTTCATCTCATCTAGGCTTAAAGCCCAAGTATTTCTAAGACTTAAAGCTTCTAGTTCTTCATCACTTACATTCAAATCATAAACTTGAACTTTTTTTGTCCCGAGTTTCACTTCTGGAAATTGGTAGTTTTTAAATCTTTTATTTTGTAGAAATTTTTCTTTTGAATAAACTTCGCTTTTTTCAAGCAAAGGGTTTGAGAGAAGCTCGGTACAAAGAGTTTCTACTTCTTGATTAGAAAGATTTCCTTTAAGAAGATAGATTTTTCCTGATGCCACTTTAAAGGAGCTGTTTAAAGCAGGAAAAAGAGAGAAAGCATCAAGGGCCGCACGGGCTGAATTATCTGTAACTCCAGGTAAATAAGAAACTTCAACGGCAAAGTCGAAATGAATATTTTGATAAATTGAAGGGTCAGTATCCACTACATTTTCAAGTACTTCATCACAGAAAACTTCCTCTAAGTTGTTTTGAACACTCTCGCTAAATTCTTTTCCCACAACCCAATACAGTTTAACTGGCTCAATCCATTCTATTTCCAATCCGAGATGTTCTTTTGCCATCTGGGCCAGTAACTTTATCGGACTTCTTTCTTTTGAAATAATTTCTAAACGTTTAAAGTTTTCCATTGGCAATCCATTCTAGTATTTCTTGATACATTTGGTGTTCAAGTTGTAATCCTCGTTCTTTGAACTCATTTAAAGAGTCTTCTTCCAAGCGTTCAAAACTTTTTTGTAAAATAAGCTCTCCTGTATCCATTCCTTCATCGACATAATGAATACTAATACCAGATTCTTTATCTCCTGAGTTAAAGGCTTGTTCGTAGGCATTTAATCCAGGGTATTTAGGGAGTAAACTTGGATGAATATTAATAATTCTTTTAGGGTATTTTGAAACAAAGTTTTTTGAAAGAATTCTCATATATCCGGCCAAAAGTATCCAGTCGGGCTTCCATATTTCTAGTTGATGAAAGATTTTCTCCTCATGCACTTCTTTGGTTGTCTCTTTTTCAATTGAAACAGTTTTAACATTCAATTCCTGGGCCTTAGAGAGAACTCCCGCATTTGAGTGATCACTTAAGACTCCAACAACTTCAACATTTTTAAGCTCTCGTGCTTTGTGCATAAGAGCTTGAGCATTGGTTCCATTTCCAGAAGCTAAAATAACAACTCTTTTCATAAACCTATATCATTTCGGTACTGACACCCTGAAAAGTCGATTATGTCATGGTTCATATAAGCGCACTCTCTTGCTTTTTCTCTATCAAGTCCAAAAGCTGTTATCCCCAAAACTCGCCCTCCTGAAGTATAGAGATTTCCATTTTCTTCTTTTACTCCAGCAAAAAAAACTTTTCCTTTTTCATTTTTTTCAAAAGTTGAAAGCCTATCTTCGGCCATTTTGATTTCATCACCTTTTCTAACGGCAATACCTTGAGTTCCAGGATAACCATGGGCAGCTTTAACTAAATGAAGCGTTGTCTTTTCGATATATTCTAATGAGTTTTGAGAAAGCTCACTTAATCGGCCTTGAGCTGCTTTAAAAAAGTAATTAACAATATCACTTTTTATTCGAGGGAGAAGAACTTGAGTTTCAGGATCTCCTAAACGTGCATTGAACTCTATCACATAAGGACCATCATTTGTTATCATCAACCCAGCAAATAAAATCCCTGTATAAGTAATACCACTCACTTTCATTTGTTTTAAAAAAGGAAGAACGATATTTTCTTGAATCTCTCTTCTGTGTTCATTTTCAAGCCAATCAGCTGGAGAATAAGTGCCCATTCCTCCTGTGTTTGGTCCCTGGTCATTGTCAGAAAGACGTTTATAATCACAAGCATCTCCAAGAAAAAAAGCTTCTTCTCCGTCACAAAGAAAAAAACTAGAAACTTCTTTTCCTACAAGTCTTTCTTCAAGAATAATTTTTTGATTCTTAATTCCTAGGCTATCTTGATTAATAAATTCATCAACAACTCTCTTTGCGTGTTCTTTATCTTCACAAACAACAACACCTTTTCCCGCTGCTAGACCGTCACATTTAACAACTATTCCTGTGTCCCAAGTACATGTTTCAATAAAAGAGATGGCACTGTCTGAATTTTCAAAAACTTCATACTCCGCTGTTTTAATTCCTGCTAAATCCATTATTTTTTTTGAAAATGATTTTGATGATTCTACTTGAGTGGCCTTAAGGGTTGGGCCTAAAATAAAAAGCCCTTCATTTCTAAAACTATCAACGATACCAGAATCTAATAAATTTTCTGGTCCAACAATTGTAAACTCAATATCGTTTTCTCTGACAAAACTTATTAGTTCAGAATGCTCAGTTGATATATTAGGATGTACTGAAATTTTTTCATCTCTTTTCATACCAGGATTCCCTGGGATAACAAAAACTTCTTCTACCTGCTTAGACTGAGCACATTTCCATGCAATAGCATGCTCTCTTCCCCCTGAACCTAATACAAGTATCTTCATTAAAATGACTCCAAGAATTCATCAAAGCTCAAATCTTGTTCAAAAACCTTACTCTCTCCTCCAAGTTGAAGAAGTTCATTAGTTAAAAAGGTATACAACTGAGTTATTTTTTCTTTTTCCGATGGAGGTAGTTTTTGGGGTTGTTGCTTCAACTCTTCGATACAATACTCTTTCCAGTCTATGTATGGATCTTTTTGAGCAGCTTTTTTTGCCTTTTCGATAGCTTCATACCACGGACTTTTTCTGTAATACTGCCTAAGATACTCTTTTGATAATTGCTTTCCTTTATAGAGAAGTCTCATCTCGTCAGGGCCAATAGAATCAACTAGCATTAAATTTCTCTTTTCATCTAGGGCAAACTCAAGTTTTCCATCCCATAATTCGATACTGAGTTTCTCAAAAACTTTTTTTAGCTCTTGAGCAATTTTTTGAGTTTGGCCTAAGAGCTTCTTCCACTCTTCGTTATTAAGTGCTGCCATTTTTTGAGCTTCACTATAGGAGAGGTAACGATCCTCTGGTTCAAGTTTAGTTGAAAACTCTATCACCACTTTATCAAACATTTGCCCTAGTTTAATATCTGGAGAAACTCCAAGCTCACCAGCGTAAGTGCTATTTTTGATTCTTTTCAATAAAGAACTTCCTTCAGGTGCTCCAAATCTAAAAATCACCTCTAAAGGAATGAGAGCATCATTCGTTTCTGGAGAATACTGATAGTGCCATTTTTTTTCTCCCTCACTAATAGTTGATTCTGGCCAAAAAACATTGACCTTTCTAACCTTTAACTCTTTGTCTTGTGTTAACTCAATAAAATGAGTCCTAATATTCAATGAACCCAAGTGTTTAAAAAAGAAAGCTCCCATAAAACTGAGAGCTTTTCCCTTATTCTCAATGTGATCAGGCATCTCTCCCCAATCAAAAATGGAGTAACGATCAGAGAATTTAAAAAGAAGCTCTCTCTTATCCCCTAACTGATAAATTTCTTTAACAGATCCTGAATAAATTAGTTTTTTCTCCACCTAACTCTCCAACCTATCGTCTTCTCTTCTTTTTTGAAACTCACTCGCGGCACTAATATCAACGGGATAATCTCCATCCAAACAAGCAGTACATAACTCACTCAAACCTATTGATTTTTTCAGACCTTCCATACTCATAAAAATAACTTTATCTGCTTTTTGCTTCTGAGCTATTTCTTCTTCTGTTTTTTGATAGGCAACAAGCTCCTCCGGATTTGGAAAGTCGATACCATAATAACAAGCATGGCGAATAGGTGGACAAGCGCTCGCAATATAGACCTCTTTCGCTCCTGCTTCTCGAACCATTTCAATAATTCTCTGTGATGTTGTCCCTCTAACTATACTATCATCAACAAGAAGAACTTTCTTTCCTTGAATTTCACTCTTGATAGGAGTGAGCTTCAACTGCACCGCTCTTTTTCGACTCTCTTGTGTATTAAGAATAAAACTTCTTTGAATATAACGATTCTTGATGAGGAGCTCTCTGTAAGCAATTCCTAATTTTTCACTCAAAGCGATTGCACTCACTCGAGAAGTTTCAGGGACTGGAACAATCACGTCCGGTGAAATTTCTCCTTTTTGAATCAAGGGTTCAATCAACTCTCCAAGAGCATCCCCCATTTGAAGTCTCGTTTGATACACGTTCTTCTCTTCCATCGTTGACTCTGGTGTCGCGAAGTAGATCCATTCAAACATACAAGGTGAATGTTTTTTTTCTTTTAAAATTTTTGATTGGAGGTGACCATCTTTAGAAACAAAGACAACCTCTCCCGGACTCACATCTCTTAAAACCTTATAACCCAAAAAATTAAGTGTATTTGATTCAGAAGCAAAACAATAAGCTTTACCTGAATTATTTTCTGAATTCTTCTCCATTGGAGTTAAGTCCCTCACACCAATCACGAGAGGACGTATTCCATTGGGATCTCTAAAGGCCAGAAGACCTGAGTCAGCAATAGCCGTTAAGACAGCAAATCCCCCAAGAGCAGTATCATAAACTTTAGAAACGGCTTTAAGAAGAATTTCAAAATCAAGTTTTGCTTTATTTTGATTTTCTAGAATCCCTTCTGCCAATAAATTTAAAATAGCTTCTAGATCGTTATTAGAAAAAAGATGGCGCTGTGAATTGGATTTTAAGCTTTCTCTTAATTGATAAAAATTAACTAGATTGCCGTTATGAACAATTCCTAATCCAAAAGGGTAACCCATCACAAGAGGCTGTATGTCTTTATGATTTGAAGTTCCCACTGTTGAGTAGCGGGTATGACCAAGAGACATTTCTCCTTTTAGCTTTTCTAAAATTTTTGCACTAAAGACATTATTAACATGTCCAAGATCTTTGTACTGAGAGTATGATTTAGAAGAAAAATCGTAACTAAGAATTCCAGCTGAGTCTTGACCACGGTGCTGGAGTAAAAGAAGTCCTTGGTAAACTTCTTGAGAGGCCATGGGGGTGCCGATGACACCAATTATTCCACACATAGGTACTCCGGCTTGTCGCTAACATGAAAGACAGTTTAACTTAACTTTTTTTTCAAGGAATTGGCCATGCTAAACTATGAAAAGTAAGAAAATACTTCTTAGTGAAGGTGGCCAGTAGAGTTATCTAACGTTAGGATGCTTTCGATGAGTTTAGAAATAAAAATAGTTGGAATCTTAGGAGCAGGTCAGCTTGCTCGTATGAGCGCAATTGAAGCGAAAAAACTAGGATTTCAGGTTTATATCTATTCTCAAAATGACGATCAAGAGCCAGCTTGTGAAGTTGCTGATAAAACATTTATCGGCTCTTTAGATGATAGCAAGAAGATGATTGCTTTTGCTTCCCATTGCGATGTTGTGACTTTAGAAAATGAATTCATCGAAACTTCAATACTGGAGCAAGTCAATAATAAGTGTTCACTTTATCCTGATGCAAAAAGTTTTTCTCTCATTGCTGATAAAATTATTGAAAAAAAGAGTTTTGAAAAAGCTGGTATCCCTGTCACTCCTTACCAAGAGATTGCTGATTTTAAAGCCCTTCAGGAATATGCGAAAGATAGAGGTTTTCCCATTATGTTGAAAGCGGCCAAGGGAGGGTATGATGGGTACGGAAACTTCACAATTAAAAGTCCTTCTGAACTAGAGCATGGTTTTGATCAACTGGGCGGAAATAAAGGAAGTAAACTTTTGGTCGAAGAATTCATAGAGCTTGAAATGGAGGTGGCCGTCCAAGTTGTAAGAAGCCTAAGCGAGAGTAAAGTTTATCCAGTTTGTGAAACAGTTCAGGAAAACCATATTTGTGTTGAAGTCATCTCTCCCGCTGAGATTTTAGAAGAAACGAAACTTCAAATTCAAAAGTATGCACTTCAAGCGGTTGAGGCCATTGGTGGTATTGGTATTTTTGCCATTGAATTTTTTATTGATAAGGATAAAAAAATCTATCTTAATGAATCTGCGCCTAGACCTCATAACTCCGCTCACTACACGCTTGAAGGATGTGAGACCTCTCAATTTGAAAACCACATTAGGGCCATTACTAGCCTTCCTCTTGGAAGTACAGAACTCACTCATCCATTTAGCGTCATGAGAAATATTCTTGGGACTCAAAACGGTGAAGCCGACTATAACTCTATTTATGAAGTTCCAGAGAACTGTCAGATTCATCTCTATGGAAAGAAAATGAGCCGTGTTGGAAGAAAAATGGGACATCTCACCATTACGGGTGATAATTTAGATCTTATTAGGCATCAAGCTAAAATTCTTGAAAAAGGAATAGGGATATGAGTGCACAAATTGCCATTATCATGGGAAGTGATTCTGATTGGCCAACAATGAAAGATGCCGCAAATATCTGTGAAAAATTTAATGTTTTATATGAAAAAAAAGTTGTTTCGGCCCATCGAACACCTGATGACATGGCCCAATTTGCAAAATCAGCTAAAGACAGAGGAATAAAAATTATCATCGCTGGAGCTGGAGGTGCTGCTCACTTGCCTGGAATGGTTGCTTCTTACACCACACTACCAGTTATAGGAGTTCCTATAAAAAGCTCACAACTTAATGGTATTGATAGTCTTCTTTCGATTGTTCAAATGCCTAAAGGAATCCCAGTCGCAACCGTGGCCATTGGAAATGCGGCCAATGCAGCCCTGCTGGCCATGAGAATTTTAGCAACAGAGAACTCCAAACTCTCAGAGCAGCTTGAGCGTTTTCACCACGAGCAAGCTCAAGAATCAAGAGAGAAGAGCCAAAACCTCAAATAAAGTGACTGAAAAAGTCAGTTAACCTCTTAAATTTCTTCTCCAAATTCCGAAAAAGTTTTATGAAGCTTTTTGGAGCGCTACTTTTTTTATTCACTCTTAGTGGTTTTGCTGGATGTATTCCTTCTCTTAGGAAAGCACTTAATAATTCAATGGAAATTCCACCTGAAATTCAAGGAATTTCATACAGTATTTCACTAGATGAAATAATGAACCCCAGACAGTTCCTAGAGCTCAATCAAGAGTTTGCTAAAAAAAGCGAAAAAATTCGAGTTTTTACTGATGATATCAGTAAAGCAAGAAGTTCGGCCTATAACTTTCCTCTTTTAAAAGAGCTGGGATTTGAAAATATAAATGCTATTAATGACTGGGAGAAATATGCTTCTAATCTTGAGAAGTCTGATTTTTATGGTTTAAATATCGGTTGGACTAAAAAATTAGAAAACGGAAATGTCGCAAGAATTCGAATTGATTGGGATAAAAAACTCGGAGGTCATTATGACCTGGAGTTTTACTACAAAGATTCTTTTGGACAAAATCAAAAAGCAAAGGCGAGTATTGCTTTCGGGTGTAATGGAAAAAAGTGTACTCAAAAACAAATTCGACGTTACGTAAACTCTCTTCAAAAAAATCAAGATAATTCAAAAGAAAGATTTTTTATTCTAAAAAGCGAAAAAGAATTTTTAATTTCTGATACCAAATATGAAGATATTTCAGCTTACGCACACAAGACAGGGGATGGTTCACTTGATCTTGTTTTTAATTTAAAAAATGATTATGGCCAACGTTCTCCATATTTAAGAGGGAAAGAACTATTTAAAAGAGTCATAAACCATTTTGAAAATGATGTAAGTGCAATAAATGGAAAATGGGAATACGGAGATAACCTTAAACGATTCAACGAACTCAGTTTAAATATGAGTCCAGAAGAAGCTGCTAAGCTTACCTGGACAGGGGAGAGGGCCCAAGAATATGGTTTCACCAAAGTTAAAGTAGTCGATCTGAAAGGTGAACCTGGAAATTTTTCAAAAGTTTTTGTTCAATTTACTAAAGAATAACCTACTTAGATTAACCCAACTCTCTCATAAACCAGCTTAAGAGTTTTTGAAGCTTTTTCTCTAGCCTTGTCACGTCCCGTTTTCATCAATTCATGAAGATGGTCTTGGTTTTTCATTAATTGGTTATAGTTTTCTTGCACAGGTCTAAATTTTTCACAAACGATTTCGGCCAAATCAACTTTCACATGGCCATACATCTTTCCCTCATAACTTTTCACTATTTCATCAATACTTTTTCCTGTTAACACAGAATAAATCGTTAGAAGATTCGCGAGACCTGCTTTTTTCTCAGGATCAAAACTCACCGTTGTCTCTGAGTCTGTCACAGCTGATTTTATTTTTTTCTGAATTTTTTTAGGAGCATCAAGAATAGACACATATGCCTTTTCATTTTCATCTGACTTACTCATTTTGGCATTGGGGTCTTGTAGGGACATAATTTTTGCCCCTACCTTACCAATATAAGCTTTAGGCATCGTAAAGGTTTCTCCATACCTATTATGAAAGAAAGTCACAATATCTCTTGTTAGCTCTAAATGTTGACGTTGATCCTCTCCCACAGGAACAACATCTGTTTGATAGAGTAAAATATCACTGGCCATTAAAATAGGATAAGTGAAAAGTCCTGCCAGTATTTCTTTTTGCTTAGAAGACTTATCTTTAAATTGAGTCATTCGGTTGAGATAACCCATTGGAGTTAGAGTTGTGAGAATCCATTGGAGTTCAGCATGTTCTGGAACATGGGACTGAACAAACAGTGTGTTTTTATTTGGATCGAGCCCGCAAGCAATATACTGAGCAAAGAAGCTTAAAATTCTCTCTCTGAGCTCTTTGGGATCTTGCTTGACTGTCAAAGCATGAAGATCGGCAACCATATAGTAGCAATTATAATCTTTACTTAATTGTCCCCAGTTATTAATTGCACCAATATAGTTTCCTAAAGTTAAATTCCCCGTAACCGTACTTCCACTTAATATTGTTTTTTTTATGCTCATATTTTTAAAATAATCAATTCACTACAAAGTAGCTAGAAATAAAAAAAGGCCCATTCGGACCTTTTTTTATAAATTTTGGTTGCGGGAGCTGGATTTGAACCAACGACCTTCGGGTTATGAGTTATCTCCCAGGTTCTTTTCCACCTGCCCCGTCTATAATTTTTAAACACTTACCTTCTAACTTACCTGACCAACCTTGCCAAGAAATATTTTTGTGCTACACCTATGGCCCAAGTTTGGTCCAAAAACCCTCATTTTAGTCCGCAAACTTAACGCCCCAATCCAATAAAGGTGTAAGAGATATGAATGATGATAACTCGCAAGATTATAAGAAGTTTTTTGAAGCTCTTGGATAAGAAAAGCTAGATAATGAAATAAAAGAGGCTTTTTTAGAAGCTCTTCATCTTCAACCTCAATCTTATAGTAATAAAATTATGATACTAATCGAAACACTCGTGGCCCTGAACAAAGCGACTGACACTCATGAGGATAGAATTGGTTCTCTAAAATACCTAAAGGACTTTTTCAATCTAACACTCAAATTTGAAGAAAAAAGAAGTGGGATAAACTACGAATCTTTGGAATTACCCAAGAAAGTCACAGAGCTTGCAATAATTTACACCCAGCTTAGAAGTGGTGATATTTCTCTAGAACAAAGCCATAAACTCATCGATGAAATGAGTTTAACTGGATTAGAGCAGTATGGCTTAAAAAATGAAGGCCATAAGCTTTACTCCACAGTTGATGAGATTATTGAAAAAAGAGGTCCCGTAGAATGCGCAAGGTATAAAATGGGACGTTTGCACTTAATTAGCACAAGAAAACTCCAAAACTTAAGAGGAGTAAAAAGTATAAGTATTAAGCCATTTCAGCAAAAGCCTGCTACTCAACTGGAGGTCTTCACTTATTTTTTAGAAAGTATCTTTCATATTCCAAAAGACGTGTCTGAAGAAATCCGGAAACTTGCTGGACCTTGTATTCAAATCAAGGACTGACTGAATTTTTTTGAGTCTCAATTTAGTTTAATGCATGGGACTGTAAAAACTACCTAAAAAGAAAAATAATATTGAACAACACGCGCATTGCGGCATAATGGCTATATGAAAATCTTTTTCCTGATTTTAGTACTTTCTAGTACTTTATTTGCAAGAATTGACTGTAATGTAGGGTTTAAATGGTCAATCTCTAAAGTTTACTCTGAGATTATGAATCGCTCTCAGGGAATTAGTAAATATATTGCCGATGTATCTTCTTATTTTAAGAAAGTAAATTATGAGGATGTTTACCAAGGCTCAAAGTATTCAACTTACATTGCTTCCATTTCAGAGCACCCAGCTTTATTTAAATATATTATAAAAGATGAAAATCTCTTAGCACATGTTCCGAGCAATATTTTAAATGTAATGAGAGATATTACAAGAGAAGGAATAGCAAGTGGAAACTCAATAACAAAAATTGCAACGTTAAATGCTATAGATTCAAAAACTCTTGAAGTCATTAATGAAGTAGTTCCATCTCGTTTGCATCGTATTGCTAAAGAACAAATGAGAAATTCTATTTTAAAAAATTATGGGTTCCATCAAATAGAAAGAGTTGGGGCGGAAAGCTTAACGAAAGATTTGCGTGGAAATCAAGTTCTTCTTCTTATTTATGAAACTAATCAGCCTAATAATGGTAAGTTAATAAAATCATCAGATAGTCATAAACAAACTTTTGAAGCGAAAGTCAAAGTTGCTAAAAGTGTAAGGATATTTGAAGTGAGAGATTTTCAAGATGAATTGGTTATAAGTTATTTCGAAGATGGCGTTGAAATTATTCAACAATACACTATTAGAGCTGATGATAATAAATTAGCCTTTTTTCGTTTAGATACCCCTTTTGGTTTATAGATTTTGGCATCCCTCCTACTCATATAGTCCTCTCATTTAAGCCCCTAACAAAGTAAGTACGCTACAAACAACATCATTTTATGTTTTTAGTATTACTAATTTCATTAATAGCACTACATAAATCGCTGCAAATAACAGCGCCACTATTCCCTAAGCCAAACCTCTGCTTTAATTCTTCCATTAGAGAACTGGGGATAGCTCTATTTATATAATAAATAGGTGCTCTCACTTCTTTCCAGGGAATTCCAAGCCTTTCTACATTTATTGGGTCAAAGCCAAATCCAAGAATGAGTATTTTATCAGCTTTTTTGATAAAATCATGCCAGTCTTTTGGAACAGAAACAGATTCGTCTCTATCATCTGACATAACTTTTATTTTTGACCGGCCCGAACTTTTAGTACCATTTACATGGCTAGAACCTATATCGCAAGAGCTTGCCAATCAGGTTGAGTGGTTTCTGGACAAGGTGGCCCAAAAAAAGAAAGGCTCCCAATTCTGGGAGCCTTAACTCATTAGTATTTTGGTTGCGGGAGCTGGATTTGAACCAACGACCTTCGGGTTATGAGCCCGACGAGCTACCAAACTGCTCCATCCCGCGCCATTTGTAATTTCAAACGCTTAAGTGTTGTTGGTTGTACATTATGTGACTACATCTGTCTAGTACCTTCCTTTTAAAAGTCTACAAAACAATTTTAAAGTGCTTTGCTCTGCCATAAATATCTAAAATTAAATAACTTTAAACCGATAGTTATTTTGAACACGCCTTAAGAAGGAGCATAATGATGAAAGGTTTCGAGCTTAAAAACAAAACTCTCAAAATTGAAATGAATGTAGAGGAATTTAGCCCTCAACAAATTAGGCTCATTAAAACGATAACTTCCCTTCTCTCCCATGTTGGCGTTACTGATGATGAGGATGATTATTTTGAAACATGCTCTGAACTTATGAAACAAATTGCTGCTTTTGTGAAACAAGCAAACTTCAATGACTTTCCTCCTTATGATCATATTCCTTACGCGGAACAAGCTCTAGAGTATTCCATCGATAATATTGTTAATAATATTCACGATGAAAAACTCAATAGCTTTGATAATTAATCTTGAGAAAGCATTGCTTGAGATAGTGTCTCTTTTTGCTTTTTAAGAGTCTCATAGTATTGATCTTTTCTATATCTTTTAAACTCTTCACTATCAGCGTCTTTAGGATTCAGGAATTTTTTCTTTTTCTCTAACTTTCTGGGTGTAATTGTTTTCTTAGAGGAAACATAGCGCTGGCTTGGAATGCTAGACTTCTTCCCTGATTTATCTATTTGAAGGGCGTTTAATAACTCTTTTTTCGTATAAAAATGATAGTCACCAGGCTTAATTCCATCAATAGAGAGTCCTTCGATGGCCACTCTTCTTAGCTTATCAATAGTTAATTCAACCGCTTCACAAAGCTTTCTAATTTCTCTATTTTTTCCTTCCGTAAGTCTAAACTCTAGCCATGTTTTACTCGGCAGCGACTTGATAACTCTCACCGATTGAGGTTTAAGAAGCTGACCATCTATCCTAACCCCAGCTCTTATTTTTTTAAGAATCAACTCTCCAACAAAACCAAAAACTTTAACTTCATAAACTTTAGTCACTCCATAGCGAGGATGCATAATTTGATTGGATAGCTCTCCATCATTAGTCATGATTAAGAGTCCTTCAGATAAATAATCAAGCCTTCCAACAGGATAGATTCTCTGTTTTATGCCCTTGCAAAGATCAAGAACTGTTCTTCTCCCTTCTGGGTCGAAAACAGTTGTCACATAGCCCCTAGGCTTATTAAGAACAAGATAGAGTTTATCAACAGCATCTCTATCGATGAGCTCTCCATCAACCTCGACTCTATCGTAGAAAGGATCGACCTTTGTTCCAAGTTCAGTAACGACTTTCTCGTTGACTCGAACTCTTCCTTCTAAAATGATTTCTTCACATTTTCTACGAGAAGCCACTCCGGCATCGGCCATAATTTTTTGTAATCTCAACAGGGGTCTTGCTTTAGGCATCTTTGTCTCCTTAATCTGTCATCACGACTGTTTGAGGGTTTTAGGTAAAAATTAATCTTGCTGAGAATCTTCTTTTTGGGATTCTGTGTCAACATCTTCTTGTAAAAAATTCAGATCAATATCAAATTCAGCAGCTTTTTCACTGGCCTCTTGAGTTGATTTATCTAATTGTGCCTCACCTTCTTCAACACTTAAAACATCAATGTTGGCTTTTTCTAAAAGTGAAGCAAAAGCTTCTTCAACAGCATCATCGATCTCTTCAAACTCTCTTATTTCTTCACTTTCACTAGCTTCAACACTAAACTGGTCCTCTTGAATGTTCTCGAAATCATCAAGCTCTTCTTCATCGCTCTCATCAACTTCTGGAGCATTAAAAAGTTTTCCCTCACTAAGCTCTTTTAAAGAAACAATATTCACGTCAACAGCTGAAGTGAGAACCTCTGAGAGGCTTGAGTTTTTATTCTCAACTGAAATCTCATCATTTCGCATAAATTCTTCAAGAATATCAAAGGCAGACTTAACTTCTTCTGTTTCTTCATCCCCTCTTTTTCTTGAGGCAGACTTAAGAGAGCGAATAAAATCTGTCTCTGAACTAATGCTTTTAATACTCTGGGAAAGCTCATCTAGTTCCACAAACTCATCATATTCAAAATGAGTTTTCTCTCCACCAACAATCGATTTGATTTCGTTTATCTCTCCTACTGACTCTCCTTCGGCGATATCATTAAGTTCATGTTCTGAAGGCAGTTCTGATAAATCAGAGAGGTTAAAAACTTCCAAGAACTCCTGAGTTGTTCCATACAAAGATGGTCTTCCCATTTCTTCAGAACGCCCTGTTATTCTAACAAGTCTTTTATCCATCAATCCACGGATAATGTGTGAGCTATCAACTCCTCTTATTTTCTCAATTTCTGTTTTTGAAATAGGTTGCTCATAAGCAATCATCGCTAAAACTTCTAAAGAAGTTGGGCTCAATACAAGAGAGTTTACCTTGAAGAGATCTTGAACAAATTTAGAGTAAGCTGGCTTCGTTCTAAACTGATAGCCTTCTGCAACTTCCATTAAACGAATTCCATGATGTTTTGACTCATACTCAGCTTGAAGCCTTGCAATTGAATCATGAATAACTCTTAGAGGTAGCTCTTCATCTATTTGAGATCTAATTTTGTTAAGTGGAATAGGTCTATCACTCATAAAAACAAGTGTTTCAATGGCCCCACAAAGAGTATCTATATTTAAACCCGTTCTCGCTTGCCAGAGTTTGTCTTCTTGTTTTTTCTCGTCGTAATAATCAAGTTCAAGATTAAAATCTTTATCTTTGGATAAATCCCATTCAAAGATCGGTTTTTCTTCGATTAAGTGTGTGTCCATATCTCTTCCTCTTGTACTACTGTAATACTTCTTGATGAGTTAAAACAGGCTCTTCCTGATCCTCTTCCTCTTCATCATCAAAACCATCTGCTGTCTCTACATCAAACTCTTCCAAGCTTGATAAGACTTCAATATAAATATTTCCCTTATCTTCATTTTGAAAAACTGAAACCTTCTTCAGCCTTGCAAGCTCTAATAAAGAAATAAAAGT
Source organism: Bacteriovoracia bacterium (assembly GCA_030431635.1). Lineage (GTDB taxonomy): Bacteria > Bdellovibrionota > Bacteriovoracia > Bacteriovoracales > Bacteriovoracaceae > CALFYV01. The sequence goes on along the minus strand of JAUIIL010000007.1, from coordinate 211,029 downwards.
AATAACTAAATCAATAATTCCTTTCTCTTCTTGATAGAGTTCTGTCAGGCAAGTTTGAGACTCAGTTCTAAGCTTTGTCTTAAGCTCAACCAATTTCTCTTTGATAGAAAGTCTGTCTCTTCTCATGACAGCAAATTTTCTTTTATCACGTCTAATTTTATCGACCATCACCATAACAAGCTCTTCTAGCTCAATGGGAGTGAGAATGCTGTCAACAATGGCCTTTCGATTCACTCTTGGTTTAAGAAAAACCTCATGTCCTTTTTTAGGGAGAGACCAGAGCTTAGATCCTAAGTTTTGAAATCTCTCCAAGGCTTCAAGTCTTTTTATGAGCTGTGCTTTTGAAGTTATCTCAAGGTCCTCTTCTTTCACCATTAACTCTTCTTCGCTGCGCTCGATAACACAAACTTTTGATTTAATATGAAGAAGAGTTGCGGCCATATAGAGGTATTCACCAGCTACATCAAAATTGAGTTGCTGCATCTTGGTTAAGTAGTTGATGTATTGACCGGTTATTCTCGTGATATCAAGATCACGAATGTCCATCTCATCTTTTTGAATAAGGTGAAGCAGAAGGGCCAAAGGTCCATCGAAATGATCAAGTTTAACGGAGATCGCAGATTCTAACATATCGTAATACTCTACTTAATTTTTGCTGAAACGCCCAAAAGTTTTATGCAAAAAGTGATAAAAAAAATACTAAGATGCTGTTGGCCAAAACCTGAACAGGCATAAAAATACTACCCAAAATATGAATTCCCATGAAGCTAAGCATAAAAATACCCAAAATAAGGGCAGGAGTGTATCTTGCTAACTCTTCATATTTTCTCATAGCATCATAGCTCAGAAGAGAGGCTACCATCTTAGAGCCATCCAGTGGAGGTAAAGGTAATAAATTAAAAGCACCTAGAATAAAATTGATAAAAATAGAGTATCTAAGCATTTGAAGAAAGATACTGTAAAAAGCAAAATCGGAAGGTATATAAGTATAAACCAAAGCAAAAAATAAAGCTGAGAAAGTTCCCAGGATAAAATTAGATAGTGGTCCAGCAAAGCTCACCCAGAACAAGCCTTTTCGAAAATTTTTAAACCTTCTGGCATCAACCGGAACAGGCTTAGCCCAACCAATAATGGCCCACCCCATAAAAGCTCCAAGTAAAGGAAAAAAAACTGTTCCCCACGGATCGTAGTGGACTGCAGGATTCAGAGAAACTCTGCCGGCTGCTCTGGCCGTATTGTCGCCGAATTTCTCGGCCATATATCCATGGGCCGCTTCATGAACAACAATGGCCAATAAAAATCCAGGTAAAGATTGAGCAATGTTAAAAATAATTCCGGATAGATCCATTTTATCTCTTTACCAAATTGCTTTAAATGTCACAACTTGGGCTTTGAAACTTCTTATTATTTTAAAGATAATAGACTTAATAAAGGGAAGTTTAAATGAAAAAGAAAGTAAGAAAAGTTCAAATTGTTGTATTGCATCACAATAAAAAAACAGCGCAAACTTTTTTGCTTTTATTAAAAACAAATAAAAAAAGAGGTTCGTTTTGGCAAAACGTCACTGGGGGTGTTGATAAAGGAGAAGATTTTAAGCAAGCTGCTTACCGAGAAGTCGAAGAGGAAACTGGCCTAAAGAAAAAGAAGGTTTCAAAACTCATCTCTTTATTTGATTTTGACTTTATCAATGAGCGCTATGCATGTGAATGTCATGAAAAAGTTTATTTGCTTATCACTTTCTCTGAACATGATGTTAAAATTGATAAGAAAGAGCATGATGAATTTCAATGGTTCAACTTTTTTGATTACCCAAAAAAATTGCTCAAGTATGAATCAAATCAACAGGCAATTGAAATGGCCAAAGAGATTATTAGTGAAAAAAATTTATTATAGTTTGTTTTTCTTTCTATTCTCTCATCTGAGTTTTAGTGCAGATGATTTAGAATCCTTAAAAGAACTTGAACTGATGCAAGATATACAAGAGCATCAAAAAGAAATAGAGAAGAAAAATCCTTATAAGAAAAGAGTCGAGTCAGACCCTCTCAAAGATGTTTTCTCGCTTCAAGAACAACAACTCGAATCAAAAAGGCGTTTACAAAGAAAACAGTATCTTCAAACAAGAAAATTCTTAGATTATAAGTATTATATAGAGCTAGAAGATATTATAGACTCTCCTCTTTTTACAGCTTCTTTAAAAAAAGGAAGCCTTATCTACTCTGTACCAGAGGGAGAGAAATACCGATTACCTAAAGATGTCTATGTTAAGGCCTATTCCTTATCAGATTCAGAGCACTATCTTTATTTAATTAACAATAAAGGTGTCATTAAGTTTAGAGCACCAAGAAGCTCACTTGAGAAGATAGAGAGAATTTCAAATTTGGATGTTCCACCTACTCTCTACCAAGAAGTTCCCCCAAAAGAAAAGCCGTTGATAAAGTATGACCGAAAACTACGTTTAAAAAATTTATTGCAAGTTCACCTCGATTATATCTCCTCTAATTTTACCTCTGATGTTTTAAGTAATGCACAAGCTCAAACAGGGACAGGTTTTAGAACTTCATTTGCAACCTTATACCAGTTCGAAACACCTTTTGAGTTAGGTCTCAAAGCTGAGTTTGAAAAATCAAATTTTGATACCGCAACCAGAGATACTTTCTTATTAGGCCCTTCCATTAAATGGAGATCATTTAAAATTGGGAAAGATTCTTTTCACTTATCAACTTCTTTTCTTAATGCCCTTTCTTCTCGTCTTTCTAGTGAAGACCAAAGTATCAGGCTTCAAGCAGGAGTGCTTGATATCAGTCTCTCATATGCTTCACCTAATTCTTGGGGGAAATTTATTTGGGGTATTTCAGCAAGACGTTATTGGCAAAAGGTAAAAAGTACTAAAAACCAATTAGCTCTCACAGATCCAAATTCTGTTGATAATTCAATAGGAGGCTTCATTGGCCAAGAATTTTAGCTTTCTTTTTCTTTTTTTTCCTCTATTGGCCTACTCTCTTGAAGGAGTTGTTACAGTACTTGAGGCGCCTCTTTTTCGAATCCCATCGACTCGTTCTAAAATCGTTCAGCACTTAAGAAAAGGGGAGACTATCTACCTTCATCCTTCAATCGAAAAAAAGGAAGAATTTGAAGAGTACAGTCCTTCTGAAGAAGATGAGGTAGCCTTTCTTGATGATGAAAACTCAACTTATCAAAAAAGTCTGCAAGATCCTTTTATCGATAAAAACCTTTATGAGTATGATCACCAATCAGAGTTTTTGAAAACAGTTGATAATACCGGCTCTGATGCCTACATCCTTAAAGAACATGTATTCATTTACTACGGAGATGAAAGAGAAGTTTCTCAAATAACAAAAGGAAGAGATAAGACTGATTACAGAATACAAGAACCCTTGCCTGCAAACTATCCTTTTATCAACAAAGAAAAACGCTATCGGGGATTATTTGCTTTCGGGTTAGGAACAGAAAACCGAACTCTTTATAGCTACCCTGAATCAAAACTTAACCAGAGTTTTAGCTTTAGAAAAGAAGCAACTTTTTTATGGACTCGAAAAGCAAAATTCGATCGCCAAGAACGTTTTTATCTGGGAACTCTTGTGAGTTTTAATGCTTCAGAAAATGATTTTGAACTAGAATCAAGACTAGCTAAAGAGCAGTGGTTTAAACTAGGAATTGGACCAGCCGTAACCTATGATTTTTGGCGACAAAAGAAAAATGCTGTTACTGGTTTTTTTAGTCTTCTATTCAACGTTATTAACTCCAACAAAATACGCCAATACGATCCTTCTACTCTTGAAGAAGAAACGAGAACCTTCAAAGGTCTTTCCTTTACTCCAAAGGCAGCGGCTTACTACAGAAGAGTCCGCTCGATTGGAGTACTTGACTTTGTTGCTGGGCTAAACGTGGCCCTTGAGATGCCCTATCGAATTAAAACGAGCGATCGCTCCTCTCATCCTGGATGGTGGTTATCTGAAAACCCTGAAAGTTTTCAAGTCAGTCCAAGCTTAGAAGGCTCTTTATTTCTTGGATTTCAAGCATCTATATAAGTTCGGGTAAAATTTGCCCCTCCCAAAACTTTCATCAACTTCTTTATTTTCCATTCCGAAAGGAGTGATGAAGCAAAGGATTTGCGCCATAACTAAGGAGGGTTTATGAATCAAACTAATTCAGTATCAAAAGAAGTACTTTTTCAGCAACTTGGTAACACTTGGTATATTTTCACAGAGATTAACGATGAAGTTGTTTATTCCATTATGCCTGAAGGAATGGATCCTAGAACAACAAAACTAGAGCTCTATGAAGTTATCGAAGAGCACCTTGAAAAAGTTGCAGCTCATCAAAGAGAAGCAAGAGCCGTTTAATGTCAGCCCCAAAGCTTAAAAATCCAACGTTAAACTCTCTTGAGGCCAATAAAGATAAAGTAGAAATTAAAAGCTACCAGAATAAAATAAACGAGCTTTTAAAATCAAAAGAGATGGCCAAAAAAGCCGCTCTGATTATTGAGCAAATGCTACGCGAGAAAAAAAAGTAAGATAGCATTTGCTTCTCTTTTTTTAAGGAACATGCTAATTTAAGCCTAGATTTAAACAAGGATAAACGATGCGTGTTAATTTCTATAATTTTGAACAACTTCATAATAATGAACTTCAACAAAAGATCCTCTCTCGCTTTGAAGAAATTGTCACAAGTAATGGTTTTGTAGAGGGAAAATATAACCTTAGCTTCGAAGAAAGATTCGCCAAAATACAACAGGCCAAACAAGCACTACTTGTTGCCAATGGAACCGATGCTCTTGAAATAGCTCTTCAGGCCTATGACATAAAACCTAATGAAAAAGTGGGAATCGCTGCTATTAGTTTTTTTGCAACGGCAGAATGTGTTCTAAATAGAGGCTCCATTCCAGTTTTCATCGATATCGATCCTTCAACTGGATTAATGTGCCCGGAATCACTAAAAAGAATTCTAGCTAAACACGATCTCAAAGCCATTATCCCTGTTCATATTTATGGTTTACCAGCCCCTATTGAAATGCTTGAAAAAATTTGCCATGAGAGAGATATTAAAATTATTGAAGACGGAGCTCAAGGACAAGGTGGCTTTTATCAAGAAAGAAAAACTCCAATTGGCTCTTCAAATAACCTTACAACTTTTTCTTTTTACCCAACAAAAAACCTGGGAGCCTTTGGTGATGCTGGAGCTCTAACAACTCATGACTCAGAGTTAGCAGCAACGATTCGAACAATCCGCAATCATGGACGCTCTCAAGAAGGACATACTCTTATTGGAAGAAACTCTCGTTGCGATCATCTTCAAGCAGCTGTTTTGGATGCAAAACTAGACAAACTTGAAGAGCAAAACCAAATGAGAAAGCTTGTCGCGAAAAAATACCTGGAAGCTTTAAGTTCAACTCCTCTTGAACTTGTTGACTCTTCTTATATAGATTCTTCTTCATGGCATCTCTTTCCTGTAAGAACAAAGACAAAAGAAGAAAAAATAAAGCTCATTGAGCATTTAGAGGCAAACAATATTCAGTGCCGCTTATTCTATGAGAAGTCTCTCCCTCAAGAAGCTCCTTTAAAACATTTTGAAGGAGAGGTAGAGAAAGCAAATCATTTCGCGGATACAACTTTTACTATACCGATGCATCCATTTTTAACTGATGATGAGATACGTTTTGTCGCTGAGAAGGTTAAAAATTTCTTTAAATAAAACCGACTCTTTTAATTGGGTAAAAAATAAATTCTGCTAGTTATCTCCAGTACCCGATTTTTTTAATCAACCAAGATTAAAAAGTGGAAAAATTTTCCTAATCTTTTTTAAAACCCAACCGAAAAAGTTTTTGTAACTATTAACAACGTGAGCAAGGTAGCTCGTAGTTGAATAACTCTTGGGGAAGAGCTCAACTAATTTAACAAGGAGGCTGTTTGAAACACTTCGGAGGATAACATGGGTTTCAGAATTAACACAAACGTAGCTTCTCAATCTGCTCAAGGTGCTGTGAAAAGAGTTTCACAATCACAAAACGACACACTCGCCAAATTGGCCCAAGGAACAAGAATCGTTAAATCATCTGACGATGCTGCCGGGATGGCCATTTCTGAAAAATTAAAGGCCAACATCAGATCATCTAGACAAGCTGACAGAAACGCGAATGATGGTATTTCCATGATTCAAGTTGCTGAAGGTGGTCTTAACGAGATCCAAAATATTCTTGTGAGATTTAGAGAACTTTCAATCCAAGCTGCATCAGATACAGTTGGAGATGTTGAAAGAGAATTTACTAATAAAGAATTTCAACAATTAAAGAATGAACTTGAACGTATTTCACAAGTTACAAAATTTAATGGAACTTCTCTGCTTAACGGTGAAGGTGATAATCTTGAATTTCAAATTGGTTTAAATGCTGATGAATTCCAAGATAGAATTGCTTATAACCCAGGCGATTTTAACGCAGGCTTAGACAATCTTGGACTTGACGGTCTTGATATCTCTTCAAAGGATGGAGCTCAAGACTCACTAGAAGGAATTGATGAAGCTATTACAAACGTTTCTGGTCAAAGAGCAACTCTTGGTGCTTTACAAAACAGATTGACTTCGACTTCAAATAACTTGCAAACAAGTATTGAAAATCAATCTGCTGCAAACTCAAGAATTCGCGACCTGGATTATGCCTTTGAAACAGCTGAAAATACGAAGAACAACATTCTTCAACAAGCTGCTACATCGGTTCTTTCTCAGGCCAATGTAAAAGATCAACAAGCTCTTAGACTTATTAGCTAGTAAAATCAAACATTTATTACTTTTGCCCCTCCATCTTGGAGGGGCTTTTTTATTTACGAATTGTTTTCTAGTTGCTACATTGCGCTATGTTTAGAGATCCGACTAAAAAACCTGAAACTCACTTGTTTTTGCCTCAGTTTAAATACAAACATGAAAACCCTTATCACGATAAACTAGAAATTTTTCACGACTTCGTTTTAAGAGACGAAGAAGCTGAAGTTCACAGAGGAAAATGGAGCGAAAATGTTTTTCAAAGAGTGGCTCCGCTTGAAGTTGAAATAGGAACAGGCTACGGGCATTTCATGATCGAGCATTGTGAGAAAAACCCTGATATCAACTTTATTGGCCTAGACTTTCGTTTTAAAAGAAGTTTTCAGCTGGCCAAAAGACTTTCAAAAGTATCAAAACAAAATTTTCGTTATTTAAGAGGCCGCGGAGAAAGAATCGAGTACATTTTTGATAACGATGAAATTGATAAACTTTACTATTTCTTTCCAGACCCGTGGCCAAAAACCAGACATCATAAAAAAAGACTCTTTCAAAAACCTTTTTTGAAAGCGGCTCATAAAGTTATCAAAAGCTCAGGTAGATTTTTTATCAAGACAGATCATGATGAGTATTTTGAGTGGATGGTGAACGAGCTTAAAGACCAAAATCTATTTGAAGTCGAATTTTTAACAAGAGATTTATACAGTGATTCACCCGATCATTTTCTCGCTAGTTTTCAAACAAAATTTGAAAAAATTTTTTTGAAGCAAAAAATTAAAATTAAAGCAATGGTACTGCGTTCTCTCAAATGAATATTAACGAAGCTAAAGATTTTATTAAAAACTCTCCTATTTCTTCCGTCATCGGTCGCTATATTCCTTTAAACAAAAGAGGACAGAACTACGAGGGGTTGTGCCCTTTTCATCAGGACTCAAACCCATCGATGAAAGTTAATGATAATAAGGGATTATTTAAATGCTTTGTCTGTGGTGTTGCTGGAGATCATATTTCTTTTGTTGAGCGTTTTAAAAACATTGATTTTGTTCTCGCCGTTGAAGATATCGCGGGACACTTTGGTCTGAGTATTGAAAAGCATGAAAAAAAACAAGACCCTCGTGTAGAACTTGCTTTAAGGGTTCTTCAAGCAGCTCAGAGAGTGTACAAGAAATTTGCAACTGACTCAAAAATATCTGAATTTGATGATTTTCTTAAACAAAGAAAACTCGATAAACAAACGGCCAATGATTTTGGAATGGGGTTTGCTCCAAAGAACAATCTTTTTGTCTCCTATCTTGAAACAATCGACGAAAAGCATCGCAAAGATGCTATTAATATGGCCTTAGAGATTGGCTTGATTCGTCAGTCTTCTAACCAAGGTCTTTATGACACTTTTAGAGAAAGAATTGTCTTCCCTATATGGGACCACTCAGGCCAAGTCAGAGGTTTTGGCTCTAGAGCAACAAAGGACTATCAGAAGGCCAAATATTTAAATTCACAAGAGTCTTTTATTTTTAACAAGAGAGATATTCTTTATGGATTCAATATTGCAAGAAGTTCAATCAGGCAGAACGACTCTGTCATTCTTACTGAAGGCTATATGGATTCGATATCTCTTTATCAAAATGGAATTACCCAATCTGTGGCCCTCATGGGAGTCGCAATAGGACAAAAACCTCTCAAAACGATTGTGAACAGTTGTTCAAAATTCTTTTTGGGACTTGACTCAGATGAAGCTGGTTTCAAGGCTATGGTAAGAATTAATCAAGATTTTATGAACGAAGGAATTCTTCCCTACTTTTTGAACTTCTCTCCATATAAAGATCCTGACGAGTTTATTCAAAACAAAGGCCGCTTAAGCTTCAAAGAACTTATGGATAAAGCTCCCACTTTTCTTGATATTCAAATCGAAAAAGTTATCCCTGAGCAAATTCCTGAACTCTCCGAACAAAAGCTAGAAATTTTGGATGAAGTTTTCTCTCTCCTCTCCCCTTTGGGTAGCCACTTGAAGGCCATGGAGAGAATTGTAAGCAGTGCAAAAAGACTAAAGTTGCAAGTTTCCTCCCAGAGTATTGAAGAAGCCTATAAAGATTTTTTATCTAAAAAAAGTCCAACAAATAGAGTTAAGGCCGAAGAACCTAGTTTAAAAACAACTCCTAACTCTCCTCAACCACCCATAATTACAAAGAAAAATTCTACTCTAGTTCATAGGAAGCCAGAAATCGATAGTTTGCACCGCTTGATCACGAAATATATTATTCAGTATCCTCAATGCCTAACCCATCAAAATTTCACAGAAATCCTTGATTTTGTGCTTCATGATGAGGTAAAAAGGTTAATTAACCAAATAAACAATCTCTATTTGGAGATTGAGGAAACTGAGTACGCCGATATCTTGCAGAAAATGATTCTTACGCAAGATTTTTCTTTGGAACTAAAAGAAGTTATTGGCTCAGTTCTTTTCCAGTTTCGCCCTATGAAACTTGATGAAGGGAAAACAGACAAACTAATGAACGATCTTCTAAAAAAAATAAAAATTGAAAGACTCAAAAGCGAAAGGAATTTTTTAAGAAAAAAACAAATTCAAAGCCAAACGCAAATTGAGTCGAGCAATTATTTAGAAGAAATTCAAAAAATAGAACAACAATTAAGCGACTTAAAAAGAGCGAACAGAATTAACTCATAGGAGTAAAGAATAATGGCAGTTTTAGCAACTTTTTTAAATTCAAAAGATTTTTCAAAACTCATCGCAAGAGGCAAGGATCAAGAATCTCTTACACCTGATGACATTAACGATGCGATTCCTGCTGGAATCGTTGATCCACAAGACATCGATCTCATTCTTGCTAAAATTGATGAAAGCAAGATTTCTATCATTTTTGCAGGAGATGAAGATGACTCCGTCGATGAAATCGATCTTATTAGCGACGTTATGGATAATGATATTGCTGAGGAGAAGGCTTATCTAAAAACAACATCCAGTGACCCTGTAAAACTTTACTTAAAGAAAATGGGCTCCGTTGCACTTCTTACAAGAGAAGGTGAAGTAAAAATTGCAAAGGAAATTGAAGAAGGTGAGAAAGAAATCATCCAGTCTTCCTTATCTTCAACTCATGCTCTTCAAGAAATTTTAAGACTTAAAGAAAAAATACTTCATGCTGAAAACCAAAGCGAATTCGTTAAAGACTTAGTAAGAGGTTTGGATGATGACTCTTCAGAAAAAGAAATTAATAAGGTCAGAAAAACAATTCTAGACGTCGTTGAAAAACTTCAAAACCTTCTTGATTCTAACCTGCAAGAAGATGGAACATTAAAAAAGTTTGATAGCGAGCAATCAAAAGCTTTTGAAGAGATTAAAGAGTCTCTCGTAGACCTTACCTTTAACAGAAAGATTATCAACAGCTTTGTTGAACCTGTTAAAAGCTACTACCACCAATTTAGTGCTCTCTATGAACAACAAGATAGAATCTACAAATTTTTGGAAGTTGAAACAGATGATCAATACAGAGAACTTTTTGAAAAAGTCATGGAAAATGACGCTTACAAAAGAAGACTTGCAAGAAAACTGTTCACAACAGATGCAAAAATTGAACAACTCATCAGGAACCAAGAAGATAATTTAAGAAAACTCAGAAGACTCTCAATTGATGCCGGGATGACATTTGAAGATATCCAGAGAGTTTATAATATTATTACAACGGGTGAAGAGAAAGCTGACCAAGCAAAAGCACAGCTAGTTGAGGCAAACCTCAGGCTTGTCGTTTCTATTTCTAAAAAATATACCAATAGAGGACTGCAATTTCTTGATCTTATTCAAGAAGGAAATATTGGTTTGATGAAAGCCGTTGATAAATTTGAATACCGTCGAGGATATAAGTTTTCAACTTATGCCACTTGGTGGATTCGACAAGCCATCACAAGAGCAATTGCCGATCAAGGACGAACAATCAGAATTCCGGTTCACATGATTGAAACAATTAATAAACTCGCAAGAACATCTAGACAACTTGTTCAGGAACTGGGTAGAGAACCAACTCCAGAAGAAATTGCTGAAAAAATGGACATGTCTGTTGATAAAGTCAAAAAAGTATTCAAAATCTCAAAAGAACCTATTTCCCTAGAAACTCCAATTGGAGAAGAGGAAGATAGCTCTTTAGGAGACTTTATTGAAGACAAGAAAATTATTTCTCCGGCAGATGCTGTGACAAGTATCACTCTTTCTGAACAAACCAGAGCAATACTCTCAACCCTAACGCCACGTGAAGAAAAAGTATTGAGAATGCGCTTTGGGATTGGAGAGAAATCCGATCATACGCTCGAAGAAGTTGGGCAAGATTTCTTCGTTACAAGAGAGCGTATTCGTCAGATAGAGGCCAAGGCCCTAAGAAAGTTGCGTCATCCAAGCCGTTCAAAACTACTTAAGTCCTATATTGATAATTAAGACTAAACAAAAAGACTCAGAAAGCCCTTCTGAGTCTTTCTTTTTTTAAATATTCATATTTTTTCATTTTGCCCCTTAAGAGACTGTATAAAATCGTCTATAATGTAACTTTTAACGTTGTTAACAAAGCGAGAATTGTTAAATGTTGCTTGTCGCTCAAGAACTTATACAGAAAATTTCTTCCTATTTCCCCCCATCCTACATTCCTAAGGCCAAGAGTATTGTAGAAAACTCTCAGATAAGTATTTCTTTTCAAAAAGGAAACTCTGATCGATTTTTCACTATTTCAGGTTTAATGCTCCTGAATTCTAAATATGAAACCCGAATGAGCTTTAAAAGAGATCCTTTTAAACTCACTAGCAATTGTAACTGTAAGGTTTGGAGTGAAGAAAATCACTGTCATCATGTTGCTTCTCTTTTTCTTCATTTTTTATTAAGCGAAAAATTGGGAGAAAGAGGAAAAGAGGCAAAACACCTCTCTCTTATCAACCAAGGAGTTCATCCTGAAGTTTACGGGAGTATTATTAAAGGAGCCAATCGACTACCTGGTTCAAATCAAAATAGTACTTACTCTTCACTTCAGTACACGTTAGTTAATCAAAAGGTTATTAATTTTCCTCTACCAAGAGAACTTGATCAGAAAATTATTTTAAGCTTGCAACCAGCTCATCATTTTCCTGAATATGAGCTCTTATATAATGCTGATAAAAAACTAGTCCCTATTTTTTCTTTAAAAAATAGTAGTGATGAAATTTTTCATAAAATCTCTCTTTTTGAGTACCTCTATATTTTTAATTGGGAAACAGGAGAAGCCTTTCATCAACCAGCAGAACTCAAAACACTTGTCAGAAAACTAAAAGGAAAAGAGCTTGATTATAGTTTTAATGACTTCATTCGTTTAACAACGGAACTAACAGATAAAAATATTTTAGAGCTTTATGACAATGACGTTCCCCTAAGTCTCTATCCTGTCGAGAAGTTAAACCTTCGATTTAAAATAGATAAAAGTAAAAGAAAAAACTACTTAAAATTTTGTATCGAAACATTCGATTCAAAAGAAAACAAAGTAACGCCTCCTGAGTTTTTTTCAACAATTGTTTATGACAATGGTCTCTTAAATAGTTTTCGTACTAAAAACGATGCTGAAGAATTCATTCAATCTTTACTGGAGTCATTTGAAACAAAAACTACTTACTATAAGAAACATACCTATGGTTCTGATAAAAGAGACTATCTTTCTCAGTGGATAGATATTCTTATCGAGAAAGACTTTCTTACCTTATTTGAACAGAGGACAAAAGCTCATCTGAAAGTAGATACAAAAATTATTAGAATAGTTATTTCATCTTTATTTAATTCTTTTGGTAGCAACTTGTTTCGTTTTTCTCAAATTGAGCATGATGAAAAAGTTGTTAGTTTTGAAATTTTAAAATCAAGCTTACTCGAAGGCATCGCTAAATTTTATCATACCTGCCAAGAACTAGGCCTGGATATCTTTTATAATGACTTTAAAATAAAAAACTGGTCTTCTTCAATTCGTTTTGAGCGAGAGAGTTCAAATCTTAATTGGTTTGACCTAACAATGTCTGTTAGTGAAGAAGACATTGAAATTATCAAAAAATCAGAACTCTCTGACAATTTTCTTATTACAAAAGATAGGCTTGTTATTTTAGATTCCGAACAGAAGAAAATTCTCAAATTTATGAAAAAATATACTAAATTTGAAGCCATTAATAAGCTGACAAAAAATACCAAAGCACAAAAATTTAAACTTAACTTTCAGCGTGCCAGAATATTTGAGCTTTTTGAGTTAAAAAAACTTGGAATTGAAGGTGCACTCACAAAAGAGGAAACAGATCTTTGCGAAAAGCTTCTTAACTTAAAATCAATACCTAAGTTTCCAGTTCCTGCAAATTTTGTCTCTATTGCTCGGGATTATCAATTAGATGGCTATCATTGGCTTAGATTTCTTTTTGAGAATGGTTTTGGAGCTTGTTTGGCCGATGATATGGGACTTGGGAAAACACTACAAACCATTATGTTCCTTCAAAGTATTTTAGATAAGATTGAAAAAGCAATTATTATTTGTCCTGTCTCTATTCTCATTAACTGGGAAAATGAAATAAATAAATTTTCTAATATGACTACGAATGTTTATTATGGTGAGGGGCGAGCTCTTCAAGGTAACGAAAAAATCATTCTCACTAGCTACGGAGTCATGAAGAAAGAATCTATTGAGCAATTCAGTGATGTTAACTTCGACATTGTTATTTTTGATGAAGTCCAACAACTTAAAAACATCAAATCTCTTGGGGCCAGTGCTGCGAGAAATTTACGTAGTCGATTTAGAATTTGCTTAACAGGTACACCCGTTGAAAATGATCTTTCTGAATTTTATAATATAATGGACCTGGCTGTTCCTGGAGTTTGGGGAGAATTAGGCTTCATTCGTTCCCAATCATCTAAAAAGAACCGCTTACTTGCCAGACAGACTGTTCGTCCGTTTATCTTAAGAAGAACGAAAGAGCAGGTATTAAAAGAATTACCAGATAAAGTTGAACAATATATCTATATTCCTTTCTCACAAGAAGAGAAAAATAACTATATTACAAAACTACTTAAAATCAAGCAAAGGGTTACTAATGTGACCGCTAATCGTAAGTATGGAGAAGTTTTAAAAAACCTACTCGAACTCAGACAACTTTGTCTCTGGCAGAAAAAAGATAATCTTTTCCATTCGGCCAAAATAGAGTTTTTAATCGAGAATTTAGAACAAATTGTAGAGGAAGGTCACAAAGCTATTATTTTCTCTCAATTTACGACTTATCTTGATTTCATACAAAACAATATTGTTTCTAAGAAATGGAAGTTTTCTCGAATTGATGGCTCTCAAAATATGAAAAAAAGACAACAAGAGGTCGATAAGTTTCAAGAAGGAGATTCTACTATTTTTCTCATTTCACTTAAGGCCGGTGGATTTGGACTGAATTTAACTGCTGCCAGTTATATTTTTCTTATGGACCCTTGGTGGAATCCAGCAGTTGAAAATCAAGCAATCGATAGGGCTCACAGAATTGGGCAAGAGAATAAGCTTACAGTTTATAGACCTATTATTAAAGACTCTATTGAGGAAAAGGTTCTTGTCCTGCAAAATAATAAGAAAGAGCTTTTTAAAGACCTAATGGCCGAAGACGATGAAAACTTTTTTAACGGTAAACTTACAATGGAAGATTTTCAGAATCTTCTTTCTTAGACTTTTGAGCGGGTGCTCTCAACTTCTTTTGATTTTTTAGATATTTGCTTTCAGAGACTTTATAGTATCTTTTGCATGACTTTGACATACTTAGAATTAAATAGTCCTCAACTGGAAAAACAACCTTGCTTCCATCTTTAAACTCATGAATAACATGAGAAGTCATTTCTCCGTCTTTATTGTAAGACATCACAAATTTAAATTCTTTCGTTTTTCTATAAGTATCTAAGAGTGATTCAACTCCAGAATTTTTTGAACTTAAATGACCATCTTGATGAGTGAAAGTTTTCACACTTTTTAACTCTTCTCCATTAAATTCATAAGACATCTTAATATTTACTTTTTCATTAATATTTTTCATCGAAGTATTAAATACGGAATGATGTATTTTTTCTAAATCATTTAAATTTTGAACACTTTTGGCCTGAGAAAAAAAGTTTTTAGAATTCTCAATAAAACTTTCTAATTCAACTTGCTCCCAAAAAGTTTGAACTCTTTTTTCTTTCCATTTTTGACAACCAACCTCACTGGCTAAATAAGTATTAGCGTATAGAAATGTTGAAGTAAAAATAAGCCATAGTAACGTCATGCTCAACTTATCGAGCAATTTTCTTTAGTTCTTTATCAGATTTTGATGACTTATTAAGATTTTCCCACCCAATTCATGACCTTTTCACTCACCCTTTCAGGTAGGATTCCTTGAATTTCTAAAACAGGATCAGAATCGGGTGAGATATGAAAATCAGTATTGGTAATCACTTCAGATTTTTTCCCAATTGGTCCCCAACGGCCAGAGTGAATTGGTCTTTTTTCTGAGTAAAGACCTAGAGTATACTTCCCAAGCACTGAGCTAAGATGAAGAGGACCAGTGCTACAGGCCACTAACCCATCAGATTCATTAATAAAACTAATAAATTCATCTAAACTGAGTTTACCCGTGAGGTCCTCAACTTGTGTTTTTGTTTGTTCAAGAAAGTCTTTAACTAACTCTCTTTCTTTTGAAGTTCCTGTGATAAAAATTTTAAATCTATCCTGAGGCAAAAGTTCGATAAGCCTAGTAAAGTTTTTTGTCCCCCACTCAACAGCACTTCCCTGCGATTTTGGATGTAAGATAAGATTAAAGCGCTTCGGATCGAGTTTACTTTTTATCTCTTCTTTCAAAGAAGGCAGCTTTGAAAACTCAATTTTTTCGCTCAAAGATGAAATCTTTAAGTTTTTTTCACCAATTAAAGGGTTTAAAAGTTTTAAATTCAGTTGAGACTCATGAAGTATCGATTTTTTTCTTGAGAAAGAAACTCTTTTATTACAAGTAAACCAATGAAAAACTCTTCGAGAAGTTCCAATTCTCACTGGAATTTTTGCTTTCTTTGCTAACCATGCAATGTTTTTATTAGGAAAGACATGAATAAAAACATCAATATTTTTAGTTCTTAAGAACTCGACCTGTTTATGAAAGGAATATTTTTGTATCTCATCATAATTAATAACTTCATCAATTGACTTAATTTTATTAAGGATTGGGATAGTATAAGTTTTTCCCAGAAATAAAATCTCACAATGAGGAAGTTCTTCTTTTAAAATTTGAGCTAGAGGAAGAGTTAAAACAACATCACCAATACTATCTGTTCTGCTGATACATATTCTCATTTTAATGAGCTCTCTCCTCAATCATCCTAATCGCAGAAGATATAACCTCTTTCTCATCAATAAAAGAGCCATCCTTATTAAAAAGGCATTCATGCTGCCTTTCATATCTTGGCCAGTTTCTATAAGGCACTGTAATATTAAAAATTCCTAATGTTGGTGTATGTGTACCAAGAGCAACATGTCTCACCCCAGTATCATTTGATATGAGAAGTGATATTGAAGACATCCATTGGATTAATTCATCCAGCGATGTCGTTTCTCTCAAACGTATGTTAGAAAATTTTTTTAAACTTTCATACAAATCCAAAAATTTTTCACTCTCACCCACCCCCTGAACAATCGTAACAGTATAATCAGTGAAGTGCTGGGCAAGCTCAGAGATAATTGTGAAAACTTTCTCTTGAGGATAGTTCTTATTTAAGGTTGATGAGCTCATAAAAAAAGCTATCTCTTTATTTGAACTTTCATTTGAATGCTGAGGCCAAAAAAAATTCAAAGGATATTGTGCCTTATGGCCAAAAAGGCTTAGAAAATCAATGAGAAGTTCCGCCTCGTATTTAAAATCACTTCGCAACAATCTAATATCATAAAGCCAAGGCATTACTCTGTAGGGAAATCCTAGTTTAACTTTTGCGGTTGAAAAAAAAGAGAGAAAATAAGATTTGGATGTTGCTGCTAGATCAAAAAGAACATCAATATCTTTCAATTCTTTTGCTTTATTTCTTAGATAAAAAAGAGACTGGTTTTTCCTATCAACGACCTGAACTTCATCCACCAAATCAACTGGAGCCCCTACTTGGTAAGTAGAGAAAATACTTAAAAGAATTTTGGCTTTAGGAAATAATCTTTTTAACTCATATAAAAAAGGGCGCGTTTGAACCATATCCCCAAGTGCTGCATGTCTTATCACTACAATTTTTTTAACTTCATCTTCTTTGAGGTTTTTAAATTTCTCCAGGCCTTTATGATTATAGGAAGCCCCTTTTTCAACCCATGCCTTCACTATTCTTCTCCATGCTGCATACGCCATATTTTAACATAGCGGAAAAAAACACTGACTCCAGACATTGTACAAAGTGTTATTCCTAGCTTTCCATCTAAAAACCCAAACTGAAGAACGTAATGCCTCATAAAGCGTAACCATGGTTTAATTAAAAGATGGTAGAAATTTACTTTCTTTGTTTTTGAAAATTTATCTCGAGCTGAAAGAAGATTATATTTGTTATATTTCTCTAAATAATCCTCAAGATTGGTGTACGTGTAATGATTTAAACACGATTTTAGCTTTCCAACATCTCCACTTATTTCTAATGACTCATGAACATGTTTATCATCAAAATGACATTTATCTTTTCTGAACAATCTAACGACCCAGTCATTTTGCCATCCCGAATATTTAACTTCTTGATTCATAAACCAATTTCGTCTTTTTATCTTATAAGCACTAAATTTCTTAAGATCATCAGGGGACTCAAAAAGTTTTTCAATTTCTACTTTTAATTCATCTGTCACTTTTTCATCAGCATCTAACCAAAGAATCCAATCATGAGAAGTATTCTCTATGGCCAAACTTTTTGTCTTCGAATAGCCCAGCCAGTCCGTATCAATAAGTTTCACGTTTCCAAAACTTTGAGCAATCTCTGGAGTCTGGTCACTACTGTGGCTATCAGCAACGATTATCTCCGGGGCCCATTTGAGAGACTCCAAACAACGATGAATATTTCTTTCCTCATTTTTAGTAATAATAATAACAGATAAATTCATAGTCTTAATTTAATACAGAAAGTCTAAGCTGGTAATAGCGCAGCGCATTTTTATTGTTTGTATCTAAGAGACAATTTCTCTGCTGGACCTTGCAAGATAAGAAGACTTTTTTTCAATTCATTTTTTTTATAAAACTTTCTTAAATGTTTAAAAAAATAAAAAAACTTAAAAAAGAATCGGTAAACAAAGTGATAATGCTTTTTTAAAAGTTTATTCAGAGAAATATAAAACTCTCGATCCATCTCAAAACTACGACCTGTTGAAACATGACAATAGTGAATATAAATAGCATTAGGAATATGATAAACCTTTTTATTAATTTTTCTCATCATTAGTCCAAGATCTTCCTCTTCGCAGTAGAGAAAAAAACGTTTGTCTAAACCACCCACCTCATCCAAGGATTCTCTCCTGACAAACATTGCACTTCCACTCACAAAGCCAACTTCAATAGGCCCTAAATGCTTTTTCTTAGGATTCTTAAACCTTCGAGGAAAAATAATCCTTGCCGTTGTTTTACCTAAATACTTATCAATTAAAGAAGGGAGATTTCCAAAGGAGTTAATTAACACATTTTTCTCATTATACATTTGCCCACCACAAAGGCCAACATCAGGATTTTTTTCCATAAAATCAAACATTGTATCTAAAAAACCATCCCTAATGAGAGTGTCATTATTTAAAAACAAAATATACTTCGATTTTGTATTTTCTGCTCCAATCATATTTCCCGAAGCAAATCCTTCATTTTTTTCAGATAGGATGTACTTGATATTATTTTTTACACAAAAGTTTATAAGCTTTTCTTGTTCCTTTTTTTGAGAATCGTTATCAACAATTATAATTTCATAATTAACATCGTTTTTTGCTTCAAGGATTGAGTGGACACAAGCTATTGAGTAGTCTGAACTATTATAATTTAACAGAATTATACTAAGTTCTTTCATAACGTCTTTTTTACTTGAAAAATATCTAAGAGAGGAAGTTGTGAAACAGCATAAAAGAGAACTAAATTCAACGCAGTATTCACTCCACTTACAAATTGAGTATGAAATAAATTCTCGATACTAAAACATAAGAAAGATGAAAAAAAGAGGTGAGTCATAATATCATTTCGTTGAAATAATTCCTTGGCCCAATAAAACATAAAGAGTGCAAAGAAAATAAAACCAACAAGCCCAGCATCCGTTAAAACTTGCAAATAAGTATTATGTGTATCATAGAGAGAATCTTCTATAACTCCACGAGGAGATAAAATCTTATAATCACTTTTCTCTGATAGTAGCCCATGACCCCAAAGAGGCTTATCTTTAAACGCTTCAAATGAAGCATAAATTTTGGAGATTCTAATTCTATTTGAAATATTATTCGATTTCATTGTGAGCCTGGTATTTATTAGACCAAATTTTATTGTCACCAAAGCAGAGAAAATTAAAAGAAAAGAAACCAGAGCTATTTTTTTAAATATTTTTTTATTAATAAAGAAAAAAAGAAATGGGAAAGAGATCACAAAAGATAAAACGCCTCCCCTTGTTCCCGATGAAAATATTCCAAGTGTACCAACGATACAAGCAAACAAAACAAACTTAAAATTTAAATTTATTTGAATTACTTTTCTATTCAAATAAATCCCCCATAAAAACAACATAATAATGGGCATTTCATATCCATAGGACATAATTCCAGTCATTCCATGCATTCGACCAGTATAAACCTTCTCAATCCCTCTGATAAAATCATACTCCCAAATATTGATACCAAAAGAGTATAAAGTAGCTATTATGACCGAAGCACAAAGAGTGTTTATGATAAGTTTAATAGTTTTAGAGTTTAAGTAATGCAAGCACAAGGCCCTAAAAATTTGAATACAAAAAAGACCTAGAACTAAGTAGCGCATTTTTTTAAAGGCTCTTATTGGTTCACTCATCTCTCCCCAATTAATAAAAACAGAAGCAGCTAAGCAAAGAATTGTTAGAATTAAAAAAAGAGAGCTCTTAGAAAAATACAAGGCGCTATCATCTCTTTTGAGATAAAAAAATATCGTTCCCAATAAAACAAATAAAGGGAAGAAAATTCCTCCAGCTGATACTGAAACCTCGATAGAGAAAATTGTCAGTAAGAGAAAAACAAAACACAATTTCCCTATAAAATTCTGAATATCAGTATGAGGCTTAACTGTTGTGTTCATTGAGGTGTTAACCTTTTAATGTGTCCGATATTAAAACATATCAACTAAAGCTAAGACTTTTTCAATACTATTATTGTATGTTATCGCTTGCTTCACTTGTTTCTATATTTGTCGCACGGTATTCAACGACAATACGAGAGAGATATTCCTTAAATAAAAGATCAGAGTTACTCGATTTTATAGAAATTAGTCTCTCCAGTTCATTTTCAAAATTCTCTAAAACCTCATCGGCTCTTGAAACATTGACCTTGGGATGATGAGTAGGAAGAGGTTTTTCTTCCGTTCTAAATAACTCTTCATACATTTTTTCACCAGGCCTTAGTCCTGTAAATTTGATTTTGATATCTTCGTCAACTTTCATTCCCGCGAGAGTAATCATGTGTTTGGCCAAATCTAAAATTTTCACAGGTTGTCCCATATCGAGAATAAAAATTTCACCTCCATTACCCATTGTACTCGCCTCAAGTATAAGGGAGGCTGCTTCAGGAATAGACATAAAAAAACGTTCAATATCTGGATGAGTAATAGTTACAGGACCACCTTTTTTAATCTGTTCTCTAAAAAGAGGGATAACACTTCCACTACTTCCTAAAACATTCCCAAAACGTACTATCGTAAACTTAGTTTCAGGATATTTTTTCTGACGACTCAAGCAAACCATTTCTGCAGCTCTTTTTGTCGCTCCCATTACATTTGTTGGATTAACAGCTTTGTCCGTAGAAACTAAAACAAAGTTTGATACATTATTGCGCCCGCAAGCTTCTGATATATTTAATGTTCCTTTAATATTCGTCTGGATAGATTCATAAGGATTGGCTTCCATTAAAGGGACATGCTTATAAGCGGCTGCATGCAGAACCATTTCGGGCTTTAAACGATGAAAAATCTCCATCACTCTTTCTGTATTTCTCACATCACAAATAATACATTTCTTCTCTACTTGCGGAAAAATTCCAGAGAGCTCTTTATCAATCGCATAAAGGTTAAATTCACTCGCATCAATCAAATACATTTGAGATGGTGATAAAGAAGCTATTTGTTTAACAAGCTCAGAACCTATAGATCCTCCAGCTCCAGTAATTAATACACTTTTACCCTTAATAAGCTTTATTAGCTTATTATTTTCAAGTTCTATTTTATCTCTTCCTAAAAAATCCTCCGGTTTAATTGCTTGAAGGGAATCTAAACTTGTCCCTTCAATAATCGTTTTTAATTTGGGGAGCATTTTGAATTTAACTTTAGCATCTGAACAATACTTAATAATAACTCTTATTTCCCCAGAAGTAGCACTGGGAATCGCTATTAATATTTGAGATATTTCTTTTTCTGAAATAATCTGAGGAAGGTCAGAGATTTTTCCTAAAATAGGAATCCCGTGTAGAACCTTACCTTGCTTGTCATTTGAGTCATCAATAAAACCAACGACATTTATATCGAGGTTGTCACTATTTCTAATATCTCTTATTAATCTTTCCCCTGCGACCCCGGCTCCAATAATTAAAACTCTTTGACCGTTTGAATTGCATCTTTTGGCAAGTTCTCTATCTCTTATAATTCTATAAGCAAACCTGCCTCCTCCTAAGGTCGTTAACATTAAAATGGCGTTAATAACAAAAATTGAGCGTGGATAACCATCTAAACGGTTAAGAAAGAAAATAATAATAATTGAAGCAAGAACACCAAAGGAGATCCCTTTTATAATTCTTACGAGATCGTGAGTACTAGCAAAACGTAAAATCCCTTTGTAGACCCCACAAAAATAGAGTCCGCCAAACTGAGATAAAAAACAAATAGCAAAGTAGGTATAAAAAAGTTTTTTCTCCATAAACTCAGGAGTAAAAGTTTCTAGTCTTAAATAAAAAGAAAGAAAGTAACAAGCAATAATCGCAACAATATCAAATAGAAAAAGAATTAATGATTTTTTCCAATGAGAAAGATTTGATAAAGCCAGAACTACGCTCATTACTTATTATTTCCTTTTACCATTTCAATCCATGTTTTATTTTCTAGATACCAATCAATAGTCTTTTTAATCCCTTCTTCAAACTTTACAGTTGGAGACCACCCTAATTCCTTTCTGGCCTTTGAAAAATCCATGGCATATCTCCAATCATGTCCAGGTCTATCTGTCACATAACTTATAAGCTCTTTTGATCTTCCTAAATGCTCTAGAATAATATTAACAACTTCGATATTTCGTCGCTCGCTATCTCCACCTAAATTATAAACTTCTCCTGCTAAACCTTTTAGAAAAACATCCCAGACACCTTTATTATGATCATCCACATAGATCCAATCTCTGATATTTTTTCCATCGCCATAAACAGGTAGTTTCTCTTTCGCTTGCGCCTTAAAAATCATGACAGGAATTAGCTTCTCGGGAAATTGGTAGGGTCCATAATTATTAGAACATCTCGTTATCATTGTTGGTAAACCAAAGGTTTCATAATATGACTGAACTAATAAGTCTGAGCTTGCCTTACTCGCACTATAAGGACTACTTGGCTTAATTTGGTTTTCTTCTGTAAAGGCTGGTTCATCATCAGTTAGCTGACCATAGACTTCATCCGTGCTCACATGAACAAAACGAAACGCTTCATTTTCTTTAAATAATTTGAGAGAAGCATTTAACAGATTTAAGGTGCCCAAAACATTTGTTTCAACAAAAATATTGGGATTTTTAATGGAGTTATCAACATGAGATTCAGCTGCAAAGTGAATAACCCCTTCATACTTTCTTTCTTGAAACAACTTCTCTATTTTTGAAGAATCTCTGATATCTAAATGATGAAATTGAAGAAAAGAGTGCTTGTTTAACTCTTCTTGGATCGTCTCTTTTCTTCCAGCATAAGTAAGAGCGTCAATAATATCAAATTCGTAATCTGTTTGCTCAGAAGCAATTGTTTTAACGAAGTTTGAACCGATAAAGCCCGCACAGCCTGTAAGTAAAATTCTTTTCATGAATAACCCATTTTTTTAAGACATCTTAAAAGAGCATCGTCCCAGTTTTCTATATCCGTTTTTAGATGCTCTTTAAACCTTTGCTTGCTAAGCAAACTATACAATGGCCGTTGCGCTTTGGCACCGTAGTCCTTGGTTGAAATGGACTTAATAACACATGGCGTTCGAGAAAATTGAAAAATCTTTTCAGCAAATTCGGCCCAAGTCGTCTCACCCTCATTTGAGAAATGGAAAACCCCTTGAGAGGGAAGATTTTTGAGATTATCGAGAATATTTTTTGCCACATCGGCTGCGTAAGTAGGACTTCCTTTTTGATCAGAGACAATCGAAAGGCTCCCTCGTTCATTTCCGAGACGCAGCATTGTTTTCACAAAATTCTGACCAAAAGATGAAAATACCCATGAAATTCTCAATAGTGTCCACTTGGAGCAATTTTCCTGGAGCAACCTCTCTCCTAAACTTTTCGACTTCCCGTAAACCTGAAGAGGATTGTGCTCATCATCTTCTTGATAGGGCCTATTGGACAAACCATCAAACACATAGTCCGTTGAAAAATGAATCAGATGTGCACCATTGGCCTCACAGACTTGGGCAAGTAAATAAACAGCTTCAGCATTAATTTGAAAACATTTTTCCTCTTCATCCTCGGCTTTATCAACTGCGGTGTAGGCAGCACAATTAATGAGAAAATCAATTTGGTTTTCTTTAAACACACTTTCAATTCTCTCTTTTTGAGTAATATCTAAGTTTTTTCTTGAGAAAAAAAGAAAATGATAATCTGGAAAGGCTTCTGCCAACTGCCTAAATTCTTGCCCCAGCTGGCCATCTGCTCCTGTGACAAGGATATTAAAATTGCTTTTCATAGTCTGCTAGTGTGGGATTTATTTTATCTTTATTGGAAAGAACAATGTCTTCATCAGCAACTTTCCAATCTATATTAATTTGTGGGTCATTATAGATAATTCCCCCTTCATTTTGAGGTGAGTAGAAGTTATCACATTTGTAAAAAAATTCTGTATCATCTTCAAGAACTACAAAACCATGGGCAAAGCCTCTGGGAACATAAAGTTGCTTTTTATTTGCTGCTGTTAGCTCTATTGAGAAATGCTCACCAAATGTACTTGAATCTTGTCTTAGATCCACAGCAACATCTAAAACTGAACCTTTTAACACACTTACTAACTTTGCTTGAGCAAACTCACCCTTTTGAAAGTGAAGTCCCCTAAGGGTACCATACTTGGATTTTGAACGATTATCTTGAACAAAAGCTCTTGTTACACCAACTTCTTCAAAAACCTTGGCATTAAAACTTTCAAAAAAATAACCTCTCTCATCTTCAAAGACTTTGGGTTCAAAAATAAATAATCCTTCAATGGGAGTTTGTTTTATTGGCATTACTACCTCACTAGGTTCTTTAGATATTGACCATAAGAATTCTTAAGCATGGGCTCTGCTAGTTTAAGAAGTTGTTCTTTATTAATGAAACCTTTTTTGTAAGCAATTTCTTCCAGGCAGGAAACCTTAAGGCCTTGTCTGTTTTCAATCGTTTCAATAAAGTTTGAAGCTTCTAGCATACTTTGATGAGTTCCTGTATCAAGCCACGCATAGCCTCTTCCCATTAATTCAACATTGAGTTTGCCTTCTTCAAGATAAATTTTATTCAGATCAGTTATTTCAAGCTCCCCTCTTTTAGAAGGTTTTAAATTTTTGGCATAAGAGACAACTTTATTATCATAAAAATAAAGCCCAGTGACAGCATAGTTTGACTTTGGCTCAGAGGGCTTTTCCTCAATACTCGTTGCTTCACCCTCTTTATTAAAAGAAACCACTCCATAACGTTCGGGATCTTTTACCCAATAACCAAAAACAGTAGCCCCCTCTTTTCTTTGAGAAGCACGAGTAAAAAGTTCACTCATCCCGTGGCCATAAAAAATATTATCACCAAGAATGAGGCAGCAATTATCATTTCCAATGAATTCTTCACCGAGAATAAAAGCCTGGGCAAGACCATCGGGGCTCGGCTGTTCTTTATAGCTAATATTAAGACCCATTTGCTGTCCATCTTCAAAAAGCTGCTTAAAGCATGGAAGATCTCGAGGAGTTGATATGATAAGAATGTCTTGGATTCCAGCTAACATAAGCATGGAAAGAGGATAGTAAATCATCGGTTTATCATAAATGGGAAGTATTTGCTTCGAAACAGATTTTGTTGCAGGGTATAATCTCGTTCCACTACCACCAGCAAGGATAATGCCTTTCATTTTCACCTCTTTTTTTAAAAAAATATAGCATTTTTAAACGATTTATTCCAAGCTTTGATCTGAATGAAAAGATTATTTGATATTTTATTGTCTTTTTTGCTAATCATCCTTTTTTCAATCCCTGCGTTGATTGTTGCCATTATTATTTATATTTCTGACCCTGGCCCAATATTGTTCTGGTCAAGCCGAGTGGGGAGAAATAATCAATTATTTCAGATGGTAAAATTTAGAACAATGAGACTTGATACACCAGTAGAATTTCCTCTCAAAAACCCTCATCAATATATCACGGCCATTGGTAAGCTTCTAAGAAAAACAAGTCTTGATGAGTTACCTCAGCTTTATAATATTTTTATAGGAGACATGTCTTTTGTTGGACCAAGACCCGCTCTATATAATGAAGATGAACTCATTAAAATGAGAACTGAAAATAATCTTCATCTTATAACCCCTGGTCTTACTGGCTGGGCACAAGTCAATGGGCGTGATGGTATTTCTCTCATGCAAAAAGTAAAACTTGATACACACTATCTTTTAAATAAAAGCTTTCTTTTTGATCTTAAGATTCTTTTCATTACTTTTGTTAAAGTTATAAGAAGATCAGATATTTCTCATTAAATCTTTAGACTTTTAATATAATTTTCAATTGTATTGAACGAGAATGGAACTTCACTTTTAAGTTTTAAAATATTTGCTTGAGAATATTTTACTTCCCTTTCATTTACTACAGACCTTGTTTTCAAAGTTCCATGAATCTGTTCAAAAAGATGAAGAGCCTCTTTAATTTGTAATGCTTGTCCTGTACCAATATTAAGAACTTGATAACGCGAATCGTTTTTCACATAATGACAGACAATTTTTGCAATATCATCAACATGAACAAAGTCCCTAAAAGCTTCAGCATTATTTACAACTAAAAACTCTCCATTCTCTTCTTTTGCTTTTACCATTTTACTGATAACAGAAAAATGATCATCTCCTCCAAAAGTATTAAAAACTCTTAAAATAAGAAAATCTATTTTATTATGAGAGCAAAAATCTTTAACAAGTTGCTCTCCTAAGGCCTTAACGAAGCCATTAAAACTGATAGGACAGAGTTGGTCCTCTTCTAAGCACTCTTGAGAGTTTCCATAAACAGCACTAGAGCTAATAAAAATGAATTTTTTAATTGAATATTTCTTGCAAAGCTCTAAAGCCTTGGCCAATGATTGGACGTTAGAGTCAAGGACAGTTGAAGGGTGTTGGATATAATTATTTTTTAAGTCATAGGCTGCGTGAATAAAGCAATCGCTCTCTTCAGAACTAAGGTCATTCCAGGATTTTCTTGTTATTTTCTCTACCGAAAAATCAGCATTCTTGATTATATGCCTACCAAGATTTCCCTCAGCTCCAGATAACAAAACCCTCATACACCCTCTGAGATATGACTTTGTAGATAATCAAAAAACTCTTTGTTCACTTCTTCCCAACTAATACTTTTAATATATTCTTTGCTTACCTGTTCTTCTACTTTATAGAATTTTCCTAAATCTTGAAATTCTATTTCCCTGTAAGAGACTTTTGCATCTTGAATTAACTCCAAGTGAGATCCTATATTTGATAGATAACTAGCGGAACATAAATAAAGTCCTTCTAGCGAAGCTATGCTTGAGTTTTCGATTAAACTTGAACTCAAATAAATTTTTGCTTCAGATAAATATCTTATAACTTCTTTATGTTGAATATTTCCAAATATCTTCACATCGCTTGCATTTCTTATCTCATCAGGTACTTGCTCCTCTCCTCCGATTATCCACAACTCTTCTAGAGATTCTTCTTTCTTAAGCCTTATATACAATTCATAAAGCCTCTTTAAATCTTTATATTTTCTTGTTCCAACGGTTACAGCAACGTTCTTTTTAGGATTCGACTTATATTCGACAAAATCCTTACTTACTCCATTTTTTAAAACTTTGGTTTTCTTAAAGTTGGCTTGAAGGAAATTTAATGATTTAGAGACACCATCTTCGCTATCAGCAGAGAGAATATCTACGTTTTTTGTACAACACTTTAGCCTTCTACCTAATAAATACATTTTTATCATTGAAAAGAAGTCTAAGTATTTCCAACTAAACTCTACAGGTATAAGGTTACTAATATGAAGCCAGTTATGTTTCGCAAGTTTTTTATAAATAGGGATTCCAAAAGAAAAATAAAGATCTAGCTCTGGTAACTGAGAAACAATTTGGCCTAAATAATAACCATCGTTCAAAAGCCTCTTTAATTTACTTAACTCAACAAAAAAAATCTTATTATTTTTAAAAGACTTATGAAGTTTTTTTTGAAGAGAGCTATTAACTATAAAATAAGCCCCTCCTCTTTCCTCAAACATTTCTAGATAAGAGTTGAGTATAACTAGCCCACCTCCAGAACACGAGCTGGAAAAATTAAAGAGATAACGATGTGACGGATTAGACATTATATTACTCATCCATTAAAATTTATCTCATTCGTTGACCTATTCACAAATCTTGCAACTAATATAATAGTGAGGTTTATTCGCTTTGTCCGATAAAAATTTGAAAATCCTCATAGTGGGTAGCTGGGTCTCTCCTATATACGAACAGAACCTTTACGATGCTTTGAGCGAGCTATCAGCTCATGTTGAAGCTTTTTCTTGGGCCAAGTATCTCGGTTTTAAGACTTGCTCAAATATTTATGATTCTCAAGGCTCATTTTTTCTATCTATCTGGAATCGTTTTCAAAACAAATTCATTACTGGCCCTGCTATCTATAAAATAAATAAGGCATTAATAAAAAAAGTTCAACAAGAGAAACCAGATATTATTTTCTTCTACCGTGCTACCCATATATGGCAA
Organism: Bacteriovoracia bacterium; assembly: GCA_030431635.1. Lineage (GTDB taxonomy): Bacteria > Bdellovibrionota > Bacteriovoracia > Bacteriovoracales > Bacteriovoracaceae > CALFYV01. Next base: position 182,891 of record JAUIIL010000007.1, on the reverse strand, counting down.
GGAAGTGTTAAAGAATGTAAGAATTTAGGTTGCAAAATTCTTATTTACAATAATGACGATCCGTTTAATATATCTCTGCCCAAATATATTTATCGCCACTATCTTAAAACTCTTCAATACGCAGACTGGATTTTTTCTTATCGAGCTAAAAATATAAAAGATTATCAACAATTAGGTTATAAGAACTCTTCAATTCTTCGTTCAAGTTATAATAAAAAAATAAATTTCCCAATGAGCAATGAAAAAAAATATGATGTCGTTTTTATAGGGCATTTTGAAAATGATGGTCGAGACAAAATTCTTCTTAATATTATGAAAAAAACAAAGGCCAACATTGGCCTCTGGGGACAAAACTGGGAAAACTCCTCTCTCTATGATGAATTATGCTCGCTCCTTAACAAAAAAGAGATAAAAGGAGTTTTTGGAGACAAATACAACTTACTCCTTAATCAAAGTAAAATGGCCCTTGTTTTTTTTTCAAAAATTAACAATGATGGCTATACGCGTAGATGTTTCGAAATTCCGGCCACAAAAACAATGATGCTTTGTGAATATAGTGACGAGATAAGCTCCTTATTTGAAGCTGACAAAGAAGCTGTTTACTTTCAAAACCCTGAAGATCTCATCGAGAAAATTCATTATTACTTATCTCATCCTGATGAAATAGCTCTTATTGCTCAAAAAGGATATGAGAGATTGTTAAGAGATGGACATGATACAACAGATCGTGCCAAAGAAGTGATTCAAATTATCAACCAGTTATCAATTAAAAAATGAGTGTTCACATATTGAAAAGTTTAACTATAATCTCACTAATTCCCCTAATTTTTCCGGAGAAAAATGAGTATTAACCTAAAATCAATATTTAAGATTCTAGTGAGTTTAATTCTCATTTATTGGACCATTTCCTCTGGTTCTACCAATTATGAAAATGTTCTTATTGGGATTACAAATTTTAAACTTACTTTTACTTTTTTAATTCTCACTTTTCTTCAACTTTTTATTAGCACATTAAGAACAAGTATTTTAATGCAGTTTAATAACCAAAAAAGCTATAGCTGGAAAATTCTTAAAATTTCTTGGGCCTCTTTATTTATTAGTAGCGTCGTCCCCATTGCTATTTTAGGGGAAATTTATCGTATAAAACAACTTACGATGGTTAACGAAAACAATGTTAAAGATAATAGCTTTTATTCCTCTATGTATTCAAAGTTTTTCTCTACTGTTTCTCTTATTATTTTAGTCCTTATTGCTGAGTTTTTCAGTGGGGAGGTTCCTAAAGAGATCAGTCGAGTTAATCCTTTCTTTTATTTATTCATTGGCTCTATTGTTGTGTTCTTTCTTTTTAAATCATTTATCATGCCTAAGTTCCTTGTTCTTATGCAGCACTTTCACAATCTTCAACAAAAGAGTTTTTTCAAAAAAAGAATTATTAACTTTGCTCAATACAATAAAGAGTTCTTTGCTTCACATAAAAAACCCTTGCTAGTAGCGACGTACAGCTTCCTTATTCAGTCACTCAATGTTATTTCTATTTTTCTTATTGTTGATACCCTTAACCCAGATCTCAACGCTAAACTTGTTGATGTATTATGTGTCATCCCTATTGGGATTTTCTTTATGACTCTACCTATTTCTTTCTCTGGTCTTGGTGTTGGACATTTAGCGTTTGCTAAACTTCTAGGAATCTTTAACATCTCTAATGGGGCTGATGTTTTTACGATTTATTTCATTTTTTCTTACTTATTTAACATGATGGGGATGATTCCCTTTTTAAGTCTACTCGATCTTAAAAAAGATATTAAAAACCTGGTTTAGCATTCCAAAGTTCTCATTTTTTAACAATTTCATAAATTAAAGAATGTCTTTTTTTTATGTCTGATCTTTTTTCTTTTGGCCAAATACGTCCTAAATTCTCTTCACTAAAAAATAATGAAAAGTCATCATGCCCCATCTTTTGGTAAAGATTTATAACATACTGCTTCCAGCTTTCAGAGGTAAGTATTAGTTTTTTCAAGAGTGATTGAACATAAGTTCTATTTTCTTTAAAAGTTGAAGTTGGAAGGTTTTCAACAATAAACTTAACTTGTCGTTCTCTTTTACTTTCCTCCAAATCAAAAAACAACGGTAAAAAGCTCAAAATACTTTGAGCTTTTTGAGTATTATCTCTATATTGAATTTCGTCAGAAAAAATTGTTTCAAGTATATATTCTTTGATTTCTTTATTTTCATTTTTTTGAAAAAAATTATTCAAATGATTAAATGGTCTGTTGTATCCAAGTTTATTTTTAAATTCATTTAACATCATATAAAAAACTTCTTTTTGGTATTTTATGTCTTGAGTTCTTGTTAATTCTAAAAACTCATAAAACATATCAACTTCGCTTTGGAAAACATCTGTTTCAACTTCTTTAAGAAGAAACAGCTTTTCTTCATCACTTAGTTTATCTCTTTTTTCCAATGCTAAATTGAGAATGATTTTTATTTTATATTCTCTATCTCTAGATTTTTGAACAAATTCAGATTTTAAAACTCTCTTCAAATATTCTCCTGTATCATTTCCCATTTCAAGATAATATTCAAACAAAGCCTTTATATCATTTAACATTATTGTTTTTTGTTCAGTATCCTCATACTTTTTTTCAAAAAGTATATATTCAGCCAATCTTTGCTTATTTCTTGTTTTGAACGTTGAATTCGTATCGAATAAATAAAACATAATTCGTGAGTTTTTTAAAAGAAGATTATCGCCCAATGCTTTTATATTATTATCATTTAAAGGAAAAAAATCTTCTCTATCATAAAGAAAATTTCCTAGAAAACTACTTTGTTCTTCCTCTGATTGGTGCTTAAAAAAAACGGAAAAGAACTCATTGTTAGTTTTATTGTTCTCAAAAGGATTCTGAAAAAGATATTCAAACTCTTTCCTTAGACTTATTTTAAAATCTTTATCATTAATATAAAGAATTAAGTCATATATATATTTCAGATCTATTTCTTTAGCATCTCGGTAATATGGTAATGCTGTTAGAAGTTGTCTTGCATCCTCTTTTGAAAGTTCTTTCCTTTTTATAAGTTCTTTGAAAATTTCATAAGCCCTATTTTCAAAGGTTTTTACAAGTCCTGTTTTATATGATTGAGGGATAAAAAGGTGAAAGTTTTCTTTTACATTGAAATAAGTATTTAATTCATCATAGCTAATCCCCATTTTTATCCCAAGGGAATGAAGCATTTGTTTACTCAAATGATAATTTTTCTCATTTGTTAATAGAACAATTTCTCTATATCTATGCTTAATCGACTCATAAAAACTCGTTCCTTTTAAATTAATGTCCATATTTAATAAAACATCCATAATATCGCGCTCTCTATCTTCATTTCTAGAGTCACCATTTCTTTTAACTAAAAGAAATATTTTCTCTAGATGAGAGAATATTTTTTCTTTTGTTTCCTGTTTTAGAAGACCTATACGACTTAAAATCATCAAAACCTTTTCTTGATATCTATTATGATTAATAAGACTGATTAATATTTCCTCAGATTCTTTCACAATATGCTCTGGTGCATTCTCTAGTTTCGTGAGGGCGAATTCAGTGATTTTCTTTTTGTTTAAAGAGATAAGATGGTTAATAAGCTCCTTAAACTGTCCCTCACTATTATCCAGCGAGACCAGATAATTAAAGCTTGCTTTAATATAATCAAAATCAGTGCGTTTTCTAATATTCTCATTCAGCTTTTGCGCGATCCCTTCTCCTTTAATCTTAAGACACTTAAATGTCTCTATTCCTTCTGGATACTCCAGGTGTCTGAGGTGATCTTGATTAAGAGCAAATTTCATATCTTCAATTTTTCCTAATTTGCCAGAACGAGCGAGAGAGCAGACAAGCTCCATATCACCAGAGGTGATTCTATTAAGGTTCATGATGTTAGTGAGAGCATCTTTTCTTTTTTGATTCGCTTCTTCACTGCTCATCCATCCCATCACTTGAGCAAAATCCAGTGTATCAACGAGAACAACTCCAAAACTCATCATATTAATAAAACTTAAAACTTGAGATTTGAGACTCTCTTGCGCTTTAAGCTCTCTTATTAACTCCGCCCCTTCTTCTGTATTTTGAAAGTCACTTTTAAAAATCTTAGAAACAAAGTTAATATAATAGAGGAGCTCTCCTTTTTCATTAAGCTCTCTGATAAAGTCAGCTCTTTGAAGGGGAGAGAATTTTTCATTAATGATCTGGCAGATATTGCCCTTAATTTTTACTCTTATTTCATCTTCTTCTGTAATAACCCCATCATAACCACTCGTGAAGGTATAAGCTGAGCCCAGTTCTTGTCTTAAGCATTTATCATAAATAGGATTAAAGTAATTGGCCTCAGAATCTCCCATAGAAGTTTTAAGAAGAATTTTTTCCAAATACTTATCATAACCACCATGTTCTTTAATAACGAGATTAACTGCTTTATCAAGAGACTTTTCAATCGTAAAACCAGAAGGAGCAATATCATCAAAGCCGTGAATGGACTTCACTCCCTCAAAAGATCCTTTCATATCTGTTTTTACTGATTGCATAGAGCTCATCGAAAGAGTTTCTACAATCTGAGTGGCCTCTTCACGAGGAAGTCCTTGATTTTCAAATTCAGCAATTTTCATCTGCTTTTCTTCATAGGTCATGGTCTTGCATTCGTTATTAAGAGTGTTACAACCAAAGAGAAAGATTTCAGCGGGGCGAGAGAGAATCTTCTCACAACTTTGAGAGCAGCGGTGCTTGAGCATCGTTTCAAGTGAGAGTTCAAACTGCTTGTCTTCTCCATAAAAAATTCTCCCGTAAGGAGTAAAGTGACCGGAGATAATCAACATGTCACAACTAGGAACACTTGAATCTTGGCAAGCATTTTCAAACCAAGCTTCAGATTGAAAGTCATCAGATTTTTCTTTATTTTGTTTAGGATTAAAGTCTGTAAGTTCAATGAATTCAAAAGTTTTATTGGGTAGGTTTTTCTTAAAGACTTCTAGCTCGTTACTAGAGTTCATCGTCATAGAGCAGATACGCCACTTGTTTTTAGCGCCCAGGGCAGAACCCAGAAAGAGAGTGAAAAGAAGAAGATAAGGCAATCTCATACAGGAAGAATAAGCAAGAAAGAGGCCAAAAAGAGAGCTCACTATTGGTTTTTAAGGGGGAAAATCATGGTAATTTTTATTAAAATGGCCAAAAGTTAGACGGTTTTTAATTTTTTACCTTACTACTAATCCCAAATATTGTGTTTTTTCCAATTACCTGAATCATCTAGCCACCAGACTCTTGGATCACGAAAAGTATCGGCCACGGCATCAAACTTCTCTTCACTCCAACCAACATATTCAAGCCAACGCCAGAGATCTTTTGATTTGATAGGGTCCATTTTTTTGACTATCTCAATTCCTTCTTCACGAGAAAGAATTCCTCCTCTGATATCTTTACACACATGATCAGTGGCCCTTCCATAACCAAATTTTACATATTTCATATAGTCATGAATTCCGTTCTCATGCATATCATCGAGGTTAGACATTTTTCTATATGTTCTTTCAAATGGCTCAGCAGCTTCTTTAAAACCATACTTCTCAACCATAAGTGGCCCATGTTCATTAGCATCCCATTTGAAAAAATTGGAAATATAAATCCCCCTCACTCCCACTTCATCAATTTGATCATCAGTAGGATACATCCAAGGAATCATATCACTTTTCTTTAAGTCCTCTCCATACTCCTTACCCTTTTCAATAATATCGTACCACTCAAACCCTCTTAGGCAGTGTTCGTGTCTATATCGGTAGGTAAATTCAACTAAATCGTTGTAAGAGTGCATGCCTCCAAGATCCATAAAACCATGCTCACCCCAAACCATGAGAGGAATCTTTTGATCCACGGCCACTCTGATAGGATAAGTAAAAATTCCCGCGTGAGCATGCCAGTTCATATCCCCCATCATTTCCATCGCTATTCTATTCATTGCTTTAAGAACACGAATGCTTGGAGTGAAAAAAATATGATCGACATCAAAAACCTCACGCATGTTCATGAGGTTTTCCATTCCAGTGGGAGTATAATTGTTTCCATGATAGGTCACAAGAAGAGGATTAAGACCATAAATTTTCTTAATAATATGAATTTGAAAATAACTATCCTTTCCTCCACTCACAGGAATAATGCAATCGTAATTACTTCCATCTTTTGAGCGGTATTTTTCAATTAATTTTTCAAATTGTTTTTTTCTACGGTCCCAGTCAACCTCAGTTCTTTGCCCAGCTGTGCGGCACCCAGAGCAAACCCCTTCTTCATCAAAAGTAAGAGGAGTGGCCGAAACTCCAGGATAAACGCACTTCTTACAGTACTGCATTTTAGGTGGAATTTTTTGGTATTTACTTTTATCTAACATTAATATTTTCCTCTTTAAGTAATTTTTTTGCTCTAGGATATGCTCTCTCTGTGAAGTGAAAGATATTACCGGCCGCGACTGCTGACACATTTGTTTCTTCAAAGACTTCCACAAAGTCCTCTAAAACACCAGCCCCTCCACAGCAAATCGTGGGTATTTTAGTAAGATCGCACGTGTTTTGTATAGTCTCAAGGTCATAACCATTGGCCTTACCATCTCTATCGATAGCATTAATAAAAATTTCCCCTGCACCTAAGTCTTCACATCGTTTAACCCAATCATATAAACTCATTCCCGTATCTTCACTTGCAAAACGAGTGAAAACTCTTGGTTTTGAATCAATCATCCTATAATCAATTGAAATAATAACCGCTTGAGAACCGTATTTATCCGCAATCTCAGTAATAAGAGAAGGATTATGAAAAGCTTCAGTGTTAATGATAACCTTATCTGCTCCATGGCGAATTCTTAAATCGACATCTCGAAGAGTTTTAATTCCTCCCCCAAAGGCCAGTGGCATAAAACAAACTTTTGAAATTTGCTCAATAATTTTATCAATTTCAACATAAGTGTTTACTTTATGATCGCTGCGGCCAGCGGCATAAGTTCCTTTTCTGCCTATATCTAAATAAATAAGTTCATCAACTTCCCATTCATTATAGCGAGAAGCTTGGTTAATCACATTTCCAATATTTTGATGAACTTTAAAATCTTCACTTCTTACGATTGAACCATCAAGAATATTAAGTACCGGGATAAGTCTTCGTTTTAACATTTTAATCCCTCAAAAGTTTTAAATAAATTAAGACCATACTGATGGCTTTTTTCTGGGTGAAACTGAAACCCAACAACATTATCTCTTTCTATGGCCGAGACAAAATGAACACCATACTCAGTTGTTGCTAGAATATCTTCCTTGTTTTCACAAAGACAAAAACAACTGTGAGTGAAATAAAAAGATTCATTCAAATGGAAATGAGATTCTTTTTCCTGACGAGAAAAATTCCATCCAACATGAGGGACGAGAAGTCCTTCAGTATGTTCTTTAAAATTTCTCACTCGTCCTTTAATGACACCAAGGCCTTCGGTAAAAACTTTCTCATCACTAGAGTCTAGTAAAAGTTGAAACCCTACACAAATTCCTAAAAAAGGATTTCCACTTTGAATATGTTTTAAAATCGGCCCTACAAAATCCTTCTCTAAAAGTTGCTTCATGGCCGAAGGGAAGGCACCAACTCCTGGCAATAGCAGATGAGAATAGTTATCAAAGTCTGATTTTTTTTCTATAAGTCCCCAGTCTACATGATTATATTCAAGGGCGTTTAAAACGGACTGAAGATTTCCTGCTTCATATTTAATAATCCCAACTTTCATATTAGCTCTTTTGAATTCTCTCCCAAGTAACAGGAGTATTTTTTTCAATAACCCCCTTCACTTTTTGACCAATCAATTGGTTAAAATACTTAGGTTCAAGCCCATAGCCTGGTCTAATTCTTTTAATCGACTCTTTTGTAATCTCCTCACCATCTTGCATATCTCTCACAAAATAAATGGATCGCCTGAATTTTAAATTAGGTCTCTCAGCTTCCTTCATTTCGTATGGTTTCGTTTGCAAGGCCTTCCAAATAGATTTCGTTTCATAACAAAGAGCTTTTAACTCTTCTGGTTCAAGGGAGAACTCAGAGTCAGGGCCCTTATCATTTCTATCATGAGTAAAATGCTTCTCAATTACACAAGCTCCTTGAACAATACTTGCAACAGAAGCAGCTGTCCCTAGAGTGTGATCAGATAATCCTCCAATAACACCAAAGCGTGGTGAGAGATCAGCGACTGTTGAAATATTTGATTCTTCTAGTGGCGTTGGATAACCACTCACACAGTGAAGAAGAACAATTTGATCGTGGTGTTTACGAATAACCTCCAAAGCTTCTGTTATTTCTTCAGGAGTAGCCATACCGCTAGAGATAATAATAGGCTTTTTCGTTTTGGCCATATAATCAATAAGAACCAAGTCTTTCAGTTCAAATGAAGCTACTTTATAAGCCGGTGTATTGAGTTCCTCTAAAAAGTCCACAGCACTTTCATCAAAAGGTGAACTAAAAAGTGTGATGTTAAGTTCTCTAGCTTTATTAAAAAGTTCTTTATGCCACTGCCAAGGAGTATGAGCTTCTTGATAGAGTTGATAAAGATTATAACCATCCCATAGGCCACCTTTAATTTGAAAATCATTAAGGTTCGAATCAACGGTCATCGTATCAGCTGTATAGGTTTGTATTTTTACTGCATCAGCACCTGCTTCTTTGGCCAGTTTAATAAGCCTTAAAGCTTTAGTAATATCACCATTATGATTGGCCGATATTTCAGCAATAATATAGGGTTCGTGGTTGGGACCAATTTCTCGATTATCGATTTTAATATTTTTCATTTCTTTTTATCCAATAACTTAAATGAGTTGCTTCTTCTTTTTGCTCAAATCCAGCTTTTAAAAAAGCTTTTTGAGAAGCAATATTTTCATTTTTAACTTCTCCATAGAGCCTATTTAATTTTGTTTTTTCAAAAAAAATCTCAGAAGAGAGTTTAAGAATTTCTTTGGCCATTCCCATTCCTCTAAACTCAGAAGCTACTGAAAAATTAATTTTCCCTAACTCTTCACTGCATTCTATCCGACATTGTCCGACAGCTTTTTTCTCCAGATAAAACAAAATCATTAAACTATTTTTATCACTAATTTTTTGATGAAACCACTTTTTGTGTGAGTCAAGCGCTATTGTCCCCTTAGTGAATGAATTCTGCCTAACTAAGGGATCGTTGGCCCATTCATAATAAAGCATTAAATCTTTCTCATCAGCGAGTCTATAATTAAGCATTCATAACCTCGGACACGACTCTTTGGCACCCCAATCCATCACATAACTGATATGAATTCTGACCAATCTTATTTATGACATCTAGCTCTAAATTCTTTTCTAAAAATTCAACCCATTGATTTTCATCTGTTTTCCTTCCATCCCCAACAAAAAGGGCCGCTTTCTTTTGCAATAAAGCTTCCATAATAGGTTTTTGATTTTGCGCTGAAACAATTAAAGCGCTCGGAATCCCCAAAGTAGCCCTCTCCCAGCAAGTTGAACCAGATGCTCCAAAACAAAAATCAAAACCTTGTAGAAAGCTGGCCATCTCTGGGGCCCTCTCAATTAACTTGAGTTGATGATTTTCGAGAGAGAGTCTTTCTATTTTCAAATAATCAGGATGCTCTTTAGAGAGAAGAATAGTTAAGCTAAAGCCTGGATTAAGTTTTAAAAAGGCATGAGTAAGTTTAAGTGACTCTCCTGTCACGTCGCTGCCTCCAAAAAAAGCAAGCACACGGCTTAACTTTTGAATTTTTTTGTAACTTTGAGGCCTAAGTAAAGAAAACTCTGGTCTTAAAAGAGCGTAATCAAGACCCATCATTAATTTCGTTTGTGCTCTTGAGAGTTTGCCTCGGTAGAGTTCTTGATGAGCATTTAAATTTTGGTTTAAAAGGTAATCACAGTCATAATTTGACTCAAAAATATCATCTATGACTAAAGTTTTTGAAGCTTCGACCTCTTTTTGAAAAGACTCATTCAATGCATAATGATCGATAACGAGAAGATCACACCCATTTTTTAAAAGAATTTCTTTAACCTGCCTAATCTCTGTTTCAAGTTCTACCCCAAGCCACTTGGAGTAATCATCTTTTTCTTCTTCTTTAAGTTTTTCTTGAACACTGCCAGGAAGTATTTCAAGGTCAAAAAACTTGGAAACATAAGAGTTCATGTTTCCTTTATGCTCGCGAGAAAGAAACAGTGCTTCATGTCCTTGTTTTTTAAAGGCTGAAGCTAACGTTAAAGATCTCATTATGTGCCCTGTGCCAATATGGTCCCCAGAGTCTACTCGAAAGAGTATTTTCATTCGTATGATTTATCTACAAGAGCCTAGATAAGTCAAAAAAGATTTTCTGACGTATTTATTTTGCGAACCTTATAAATGATAGTAAATATATACCTTATGATTCATGTCACACAACCCTATCTGCCAGCTCAAGAGAAGTATGAAAAATACTTGAAGAGAATTTATCAAAGCAGGTGGTTAACAAATAATGGTCAATTAGTGCAAGAGCTTGAAAAGAAGCTTTGCGATTATCTTGGCATCAAAAATCTTCTTTTAGTTTGTAATGGAACCATTGCTCTCAACTTGGCCTATAAACTACTCGAAGTAAAAAAGCCTGTCATTACAACTCCTTTTTCTTTTGTGGCTACAACAAGCTCTTTAGAGTGGGACAACATCGGAATTGATTTTTGTGATATCAATTCTGAAAGTTTTAATATTGACCCTGTTGAACTTGCCCAAAGAACAACACACTTGCATGGGGCCATTTTACCAGTTCACGTTTTTGGAAACCCTTGTGATGTTGAGAGTATTCAAAAAATTGCCAAGGAAAAGAACGTAAGGGTTATCTATGACGCAGCTCATTGTTTTGGTGTTCGCTATAAAAATAAAAGCCTTCTTCAATATGGAGATATTTCTACAGTGAGCTTTCATGCGACAAAACTTTTTCATACAGTTGAAGGTGGAGGAGTTATCATTAACGATGATGATCTTTTTGAGCGCTCCAAAGAAATGATCAACTTTGGTCTTAGTGACGGAAAAATCAACTCGATTGGACTTAATGCTAAAATGAGTGAGTTTCATGCGGCCATGGGACTTGCTGTGCTTGAAGATATTGAGGACATCCTTTATCGCAGAAAAGAAATTGTTAGCTTTTATAGACAAGAACTCTCTTCCCAATTCAAACTTCAAAAAATTCATCCTGATTGTGTTGAGAACAATTCTTACTTTCCTATTGTTTTTGAAAGCGAGAAACACTTAGAGGAAGCTCTCAAGTGCTTTCATCAAAACCAAATTTTTCCAAGACGCTATTTCCATCCTTCTTTAGAAACACTTCCCTATATCGCTAAAAACTTTGATATGCCTGTTTCTAGAAATATTTCAGAAAGAATCCTTTGCCTCCCTCTCTATGCTGATTTAAAAGACGAAGAGGTGAAAAAAATTATTAATCTTCTCAAGCTATGAAATCAATTCTCATTAGGGCCATTGGTAGTAAAGATATTGGAATGGGCCACCTTTCCAGAGCTTGTCTTTTAGCTGATTTTATTTCACAAAAAAAAGAATACACACCCATTTTAGTTATCAATGATAATCAAGACGCAATCGGTTTTGTGAGCAAGAGATTCAAATCAAACAATGTTCATCTCTTAAAAGAGAGTTTGGATGATAAAACTCATGCCAAAGAACTCTCTTCTCTACTATCTCACTTTAACTCTCAGACCATCATTTTTGATCTTCTTGAGCATCATTTTGAAGGAGAATTCCTCGCCTGTCTTAAAAAAGAGAATAAAGATTTATTTATCTCTTCAATTATTGATGACAGTTACTACAGAGAGGTTGATGTCGACCTTGTTCTTAATGGCAACCCCCTTCAAGTTGATAAAGACTATTCTCACTTAAAAACAACATACTTACTTGGGCCTAAATATTTTCTTATGGATGAAGGCTATGCTCATAAAGAAGCTAGTAGCAAAAAAAATAGTTGTATTGTCCTCACTCTTGGAGGCTCTGATCATAATAACCTCGTTTTCAAAGTTCTTGATGCTATTGAAAGTATAGAGATAAAAGAAGAGATCATTATCGCAACTTCCAGAGCAACAGGATATATCGACAAGCTTAAAGAAAAAGTCCAAAAATCACCAAAAAAAATATCAGTAGAGCTCGATCTCAATGGCCTCATGAGTCTTTGGGAAAAGGCTTCTTTTGCCATCACGGCTGGAGGCAACACTCTTTTTGAGAGAATAGCTCTAGGAGTCCCCGGAGTCACTATTTGCCAACTTACCCGTCAGATGGAAATTGCCAATCAGTTTCAAAAACTAGGGGCCAATGCAAACATAGGCTTTGGCCCAGAGCTCACGACTGAACAAATAAGAGAAGAATTGAAGAAGTCCCTTAATAGTTCACAGCTACGAGAGCAACAGATTAGTTGCTGCGCAGAGCTAGGTATTGGAAATGGGCTTCATTTGTTTTATAAACAATTAACTACAATGTTAAATTAGGGAGCTTTTATGACTCATACAAACCAAGAACACGAAAGGGCCATTTTCATCGCAGAAGCGGGCATTAACCATGACGGTGATTTAGAAAAGGCAAAGAAAATGATAGATGCGGCCGTTGAAGCTGGTGCTGACTACGTTAAGTTTCAAAGTTTTAAAGCAAAGAAACTTGTGACTCATGATGCTCTTACAAGCTCATATATAGATGAAGGGAGCCATGAAGGGGAAAGCTTTAGAGATGTTCTTAAGCGTCTTGAAATAGATGAACAAGGGCATAGAGAACTTAAGTCTTATTGTGATCAAAAAGGAATTAAGTTTTTAAGTACAGCTTTTGATAATGAGTCTTTTGATTTTCTTCTAGAACTTGGAATTGATGTCGTAAAGATTGCTTCAGGTGATGTCACAAACCTTCCTCTTTTAAGACATATGGCCAAATCAGGCTTACCAATTATTATGTCAACTGGTATGGCCACTCTTGGTGAAATTGAAGAGGCCATTGAAGCTATTACTTCTCAAGGAAATAATCAGATTACTCTTTTGCATTGTATCTCTTGGTATCCTGCTGAAATTGAAACAACAAACTTACTCTATATGAATACACTTCACTCAGCTTTTGGATACCCTGTTGGTTACTCTGATCATACTCTTGGTATTAACATGAGTGTTGCTTCTCGTGCTTTAGGGGCCACCGTTCTTGAAAAGCATTTTACTTTGAATAAAAAAGACTTTGGACCCGATCATGCGGCTTCAATTGAACCTGATGAAATGAAGGCTTTAATTCAAGGAATTAGAGAAGTTGAAAAAGGACTTGGTTCAACAAAGAGAATGTTCTTTGAAAAAGAAATTGGACAAAGAAAAGTTCACCGCAGAAGTGTTGTTGTCTCTCAAGATTTGAAAAAAGGAGATACTCTTTCTATTGAAAATCTGACAATTAAAAGACCAGGAACTGGAATTAAGCCAAAATACTTTGAGTCTCTCATTGGCAAAAAAATAAACGCAGACTATCAAGCCGATACTCTTTTAAAATGGAGTGACGTCGTTGAGTAAGAAAAAAATAGCTCTTATCGGAGCCCGAATAGACGGTCAAGCCGGTGTTGTTTTAGATGTTTTTTCTTATTTGCCTGATTATGAAGTTGTTGCTTTTTATGACAGCACTCCAGAATTCAAAGGAACACAAATAAGAAACATTCCTGTTATTGGGAATATTTATGATATTGCTAGAGAGAAAATAGCTGAGATTGATTTTTTCCATATTTGTATTGGAGATAATAAAGCCAGACTTGAAATTTTCCACTTTATTAAAGAACTCGGAGGGAATTTTCTTACAGTGATTCACCCTTCGGCCACAGTAAGCCCTTCTGCTCATATCGGAGAAGGTTGTTTTATCGGAGCAAAATCTGTTGTTCAAAATGGTGCTTATATTTCAGAAGTTTGCATCCTTAATACAGCTTCAATCATTGAACATGATAATGTTCTAGGAAAAGCGTCTCAAATGGCCCCAAACTGCACAACTGGAGGAAGAGTTAAAGTGGGAGATCTTGCTTTTGTTGGTATTGGCTCAACCGTTTTACCTGATATTATTATTGGTAACTCTGCTTTTATTGCTGCGGGAACAACAATTAGTAAAGATGTTCCTGAGAACACAACAATGATTGGGTATTCAGCGAAAGTGCACCGAAAAAATATTTATCAAGATATCAACAGCTAGGAACGAAATGGGATATCAAAAGAAAAAAGTTATTGCTTGCCTCATCACAAGAATGAAATCAACCAGGCTCAAAGAAAAAGCACTCATTGATCTCAATGGATATACAATGAGTGAGCAGATTATTAGAAGACTTAAACTTTCCAAGTATATTGATGAGATTGTTTTGGCCACTTCCACACACCCTCAAGATGAGATTCTTATGCAAAAAGCAAAAAATTGGGGAATAAAGGCCTATGCTGGTCATGAAAGAGATGTCCTGGATAGACTCATGAATATTGCTGAAATTCATAATGGAGATCTTATTATTAGAGTCACAGGCGATAATCCCTTTACCGATCATGAATATATTGATCGCATGATTGAGGAGCACGTTAACCACGATTGTGAATACACCAGAACTAACCATCTCCCGCTAGGAGTGACCGCTGAAATCCACTCAAAAGAGATGTTTCCTAAATTAAGAGAACTAATTCCAGACCCTAATCATAGTGGCTACCTCTCTTTTTTCTCTTTCAATCCTTCAAAGTTTAATTGCTTGGTTTTATCTCCCTCTCCAGAACATGACAGACCCTATTATTCTTTAACTGTTGATTATGATACCGATATAGAACTTGCCAGAGAAATCTATAAAAATGTACCTTCAGATAATGGCATCCCACTTCTTAGAGATATTATTCAATACCTTGATGAATCACCTTCTTACCAGGCAGTAAGTAAGGATACAGAAATAAAACTTCCAGGTGATGAAACGATGACTTATGAAGAGCTCATTGAACTACTAGACAACAAAGCTCTCGAGGCCAAAAGAATACAAGTCTAATAATGGAGAACGATTTACTACATTTTTCTCCTTATAGTTATCAATCTGATGAAAGCTTTAAGTTTCTTGCAGGAAACTGGTGTCAGATCCCACAACTCTCACATATTGAAACAACTTATCTCTCAAAAAATCAAATTTCTAAAGAAGAACTCATCAAAGAGGAAGCTTGGGCCCAATTACTTTATTTAAATGTTATTAAGGCCCTTGCAAAAGATTTGAATAACATTCATCAAATTAATTATTCTCTTTTATACTGGGAGATTCTTTTAAGTCCTTTTCTTCATCAAGCCATTGCAACTTTTATTGATCACTTAAGAATCTCTAAAGAAGTCTTATTAAGTGGAAAAAAAGCGCTTATTTTAGATACCAAAGAATGGGGACAAGGCCACCGTATGCTTGGTGGCTCCAGTCGTCTTTATCATTTTTGTCTTTATAGTGAGATCGTCAGCTCCCTCACTTCTCATTTTGAAGTAGTTTCGAACGAACTTATCCACCAAAACCTTCAAAAGTTCGGAGATGGGAAAAAAAGCTTATCAAGTGCTCAAAATAATAAAAAAACAACTCTACTCCCACGACTCAAAAAATGTGTGAGACCCCTCATCGATTTCTATAGAGGAAGAGTTCATTTGAAACATCTTCATTTATTTAATCAAGATGTTGTTTTACTTGGCGATCAGTATCTGAAAAATGAAAGCTTGAAGAAAATTTTCCCTCACAAACAAAAGTATAAACTCTATACCTATTTAGAAAATATAAATACCGAGAACTTTGCTCCTTGTTCGCTTGAGTTGAGGAATAGTTTAAAAAATTTAGAGAGCTCTCTTCAGACCCCGGACGAGGTTATTCTCTATCAGATTATTAAAAAGTTTTTACCAAGTTGCTACCTTGAAAATTATTTCAACGCAAAAGAACAAATAATCCCCTATATGCCTAAGAGAAAACTTTTTCTTCTTGATTCTAAAAATTGCTCTGGAGGGGAAGCTATTGATTTTTTAGTCGCCGAATCGGTAGAGAAATTTAACTCCCAATATCTTATGGCCTGTCATGGAGGATGTTATGGAGCTATGGAAGTCAGTTTTCAAGAATATTTATGGTCTAGAATTTCTACGTACTATGCTCTTTGGAGTGAAGCCAAGCAATATAGTGAAAAAGAGAACTGCCTGACTCTTCCTTCTTTAAGGTTTTATAAACATGTTAAAAGTACAACATATGCTAATAATTCAAATCAAATAACTCTTTATCTTACTGGCTACTACCCCAATCGTTATAGTTATAACTCCATTTATCCTTATACGATGGACCCTCAATATCATCATTTGTTACTAAACTTTCTTAATGAACTGAATCCCAAACATCTTTCCCGGATTGTCGTTAGGGATTATCATAACTCTAATAAAATTAACAAAAATGTCTTTTCAGATTTTTGTCTGAAAAATGAGATTCTCTTTCAGAATAACAACACCTTTATAGATTCAGTTAAAAAATCTCGAATATGTATACACACCCTCCCGCAAACAACTTATTTGGAAACTCTTGTTCTCGACCATCCAACACTTTGTTTTTGGAATACAGATGCCAACCTTATAAGAGAGGATCTTACCCCCTATTATCAAGAAATGTTTGATGCTGAAATTTTCCATGAATCTCCCTTGAGCGCAGCAAAAAAACTCGCTCAAGTGTATGACAACCCGCAGGAGTGGTGGTATTCTCAAAAAATAAGAAACGCAAGAGAGAGTTTTTTAAAACACGTATGCCAGGTATCTGAGCAGACTCCACAAATTTGGCGAGAGTTTATTGAAAGTAAATTGTCATGAAAAGATATATTGATTACCTAAAAGAAATCTATTTCCTTATCAGTGATGAACGAAACAAAGTTCCATTAATGATAATGGCCTTCATTTTTGCTTCACTCGTCGAATTCATTGGACTTGGTTTAATTGCTCCTTATGTTGGTCTTATTCTATCTCCTGAAACTTTTCAAAATAATATTGTTTTTCAATCAATTCAAAAAATTTATTTCATTTCGCCAGAGGATAGAAAACTTTATTTTGGACTTCTGCTCATTTTTGTTTTTGCTCTTAAAATCACCATCTCTTATTTAGTAAATGCTTTCATTCTCACTTTTTCCTACAATAAATGTATTAGTATCAGGCAAGAACTTCTAAAGTCTTTCCTAAGACTAGACTATGTTCACTACCTAAAAAAGAACTCCTCTTCCTATATTTATTCTTATCTAACACTAGCTCCCACTTTTGCTCAAAGCACTCTTCAATCAATTTTAAAAATACTCAGTGAAGGCTTCGTTGTTCTTTTTATTTTCGGCTACCTTTTATACAAACATGGGAAAGAACTTTTTTTATTTATTATTGTTATTGGGGTTGTTCTTTTCCTTTATGATCTTATTTTTAGAAAAAGGCTTGTTAATGACGGAAAACAAATCGACTCTTTAGTTAAAAATCTTGTTAAAAGAGTCGGAGAGGTTTTAAGTGGATTAAAAGAAATTCGCGTACTAGGGAAAGAGTATTTTTTCTATCAAGATATTGGTTATTATTCAAAAGCTTCATCTGATATCGGCTCTAGCAATGCTGCAATAAAAACAATTCCTCGCTATCTTATTGAGTTTTCAATTGTCTGTTTTACCGTTTTTTTAGTTGTGGTGTTTGATAAAATTAACCCTAATGGAGGGAAGGACATTACAGCAACTCTTAGTGTCTTTGTTGTTGCCGCTATGAGATTAACCCCTTCTATTAACTTTATTTCAAGTGGAATCGCCACATTAAGTAGTAATAGAAACTCCGTTAGACTCCTCTATAAAGATATAAAAAGCTTAAATACAAGTTCATATGAATTAGAACTTGCCCCTCCTAATAAAGAAGATAAACTTGGTTCTTTTGAAGAAATTGAATTACAAAAAATTTCATTCAGCTACACAACCGAAGCTCCCAAGGCCCTTGAAGAGGTTGAGATTAAAGTCAAAAAAGGTGAGGCCATAGGGATTATTGGCCCATCAGGTTCTGGAAAATCAACTTTACTTGATATCCTCCTTGGAGTTCTCTACCCTCAGAAAGGAAAAATTTTAGTTAATGGTAGTGAACTTAAGAAAGAAGATATTTTTCATTGGCTCAAAAAAGTGGCCTATCTTCCCCAGGATATTTTTATTACAGATGATAATGTCCTCAATAACGTGGCTCTGGGAGATACCCCTAGCTCTATTAACCCTCAAGAAGTTGAAGAAGCACTTAAAAAAGCAAATCTTTATGACTTTATCCAAACTCTTCCTGAAGCTTTGAAAACAAATTTAGGAGAGAGAGGCTCCAGGCTCTCTGGTGGACAAAAACAAAGGATTGCCCTGGCCCGTGGCTTTTATCACAACAGAGATGTCCTCATCATGGATGAATCAACAAGTGCACTCGACACTGAAACAGAAGAGGAAATTGTAAGAGAGATAGAATCTCTTAAAAAAGTAAAAACAGTTATCATTGTGGCCCACAGGCTTTCCACATTGAGGCATTGCGACAGAATATATAAGCTTGATTCGGGAAAAATTATTCAAGTTGGTAGCTATGATGAAGTTATTCATCTAAAATAGAGTCCTTATGAATTTACTGAAAAAGCTTGTTCCTGAAAAATTAAAGGCATTAATAAAGAGCTGTCGCTACAATTGCCTCTATCGGCCCATTTTAAATCATATTGAGAAAAAATTTAATCTCATTTATCTAGCTCAACGAGAAGCTGAAAAAAAATTTTTTCAAACTTCTCCAACAGAGCTGAAAAAAATCCTTAAAGGGAAAAAACTAAGTATTCTTGATATTGGCGCCAGAGGGGGTCCAGAGAGTGAGTTTGCTCCCTATCTCGATCAGTGCGAATTTATTCTGGTTGAACCAGATCCCAAAGAAGCCCAAGAGCTTAGAGAGAAAAATTATCACGTCATTCCGAGCCTCTTGGGAGAGAAGGTAGGAACAAGAATTCTCAATATCGGTCAAAGAGGGGGAACAAGTTCTTATTATGAACCCACTGGAGAATTTTTAGAGTTATACACATCAGGGAACTCTGATCGTTTTAATATTGTGGAAAAAATTGAACTCCCTATGACAACTTTAGAGAAAGTTTTAGATGATGAAGAACTCAAGGTTGACTACATTAAACTTGATACTCAAGGGTCTGAACTCGATATACTCTCAGGTCTTAACAAAAACCTACCACTTTTTATTAAGACAGAAATAAGTTTTGTCCCTATCTATAAAGATGGCGCCCTATTCTTTGAACTGGGAAAGTTTCTTTATAATAAGGGATACCTAATGTTTCATCAGACATATTACGCGAGAAGTGCTCCAGATAAACACCTCTCTTCAAAGAGGTATGAAGAAACTGTCCTTCCTATGCATGGAGATGCATGGTTCTGCCCAGACTGGACACGTGAGAATGGTAAAAAAATGATTCAAGGTCGAAAGGAAGAATTTGAAGCGCTCATGAACCTATTTGGAATGAAGCATCTTTATCAATATAGCAAAAAATATCTTTAATGTAGTTGGAGTTTAAATTTTAACTCTGCCAATGCCCAATCATTAAGAGTATCAATATCTTGAACATTTAATTCACTTAATTCAAAACCTCGTGTTTTTTTTGGAAAAAGAGTTTTCTCTTTCAAAAAAGTAGTCGTTTTTCCCCAATAAAAAGCTCCCGCATCATGAAATCTCTCTTCTAAGTCCTGAGAACGGGTTTGAGAAAACTGAGGCTCAGCAAAACGAACACCTTTCTCATCACTTATGAGAGCTCTTTGGATAGGATAGCTAAAACGACAGATGGAGATCAGAGCATCCCACTCCTCTTGATTAAAAAGCGAGAAAGACTCCTTAAGAATCTCTTTATTAATAAGAGGAGCGGTTGGATAGAGACAGCAAAAGTACTGAATCTCTTTTCCTGCCTTTTTATATTGATAAAGAACTTCCTCAATGGCTTGAGCTGTTGTAGCAAAATCCCCTGAGTTTTCCTCGCTCCTTAAGAATGGAACTTGAGCACCATACTTTTTAGCAATATCAGCAATCTCAGGGTCATCAGTAGAAACCATGACTTCATCAAAACAGTTTGAATCCAAGGCAGATTGAATTGAATATGAAATGATCGGTTTTCCTAAGAAGTTTTTAATATTTTTATGAGGAATTCTTTTACTTCCCCCTCTTGCTGGAATGATCGCAAGTTTCACAGAAGAGCTTCCTTGAGAGTTTTAACGACATACTCAATCTCTTCATCTGTTAAATTGTAATACATCGGAAGAGAAATTACTTCTTGGTAATATTTTTCAGCTTCAGGAAAATCCCCTTCTTTAAATCCTTGTTCTTTATAATACTCTTGCAGATGAACTGGGATATAATGAACATTAACTTTAATATTGTTTTTATTTAAATGATCAAAAACTTCATCTCTTTTCTGAACTCTAATGACATACAAATGGTAAGAGTTAAAGCTCTCTGGTAGCTGGAAAGGCCTTACCAAAGGCAGATCTTTTAATAAGTACTCATATTTATGAGCAATTTCATGACGACGTTTAATAAAATCATCAATCCTCTTGAGCTGGCTTATTCCTAAAGCTGCCTGCATATCTGTTAAACGGTAATTAAATCCAAGTCCAGTTTGTTGGTAATACCAAGGACCATCAACTTTATATTTATCAGCAGGAAGCTCTTTAGTTGTATGGTGAGTTGATAGAAGTCTCATTTTCTTGGCCAACTCTCTATCGTTTGTAAGGGCTGCTCCTCCCTCTCCAGTTGTCACAATCTTCACCGGGTGAAAGCTAAAAATACAAATATCAGAGTATTGGCAAGAACCAACCGGTTTATTCTGATAACGTCCTCCAATCGCGTGAGAGGCATCTTCGACAATTTTAAAACCATATTCATTTGCTAGGTCATGAATCTCTTTCATCTGGCAAGATTGTCCTGAAAAATGCACAGGAGTCACAACTTTTGGCAAACGTTTTTGCTCTTTTGCTATTTGAAGTTTTTCTTTCAACTTATCAACAGACATATTGTAGGTACGAGGATCGATATCAACAAAATCAACTTTTGCTCCACAAAATCTCGCCGCATTTGCTGTCGCTACAAAAGTATTAGGAGTTGTCCAAACTATATCTCCCTCTTTGACATTTAAAGCTAAATAAGCAAGATGAAGGGCCGAAGTTGCGCTATTGACGGCAACCGCATGAGAAGCTCCTGTAAGCCTACAAAGAGAGTCTTCAAATTCAGGGACTTTTTGGCCTTGGGTTAAAAAGTCCGATCTTAAGACCTCTACAACACTCTGTATGTCTTCTTCGTTTATGCTTTGTCTTCCGTAGGGAATGTTTTGCAATCTAAACCTCGAAGGTAGAATCAACGTGATTTTTAATGAGTGTTCTTAACTCCTCATGAGTTAACCATTCAGTATTAGCTCCGGAGTTGTACTTGAAACCAATAGGTACTTTTTTTGCATTAAACTTTTCAACGTATTGATTTAAATTATCCATAGCAGGTGAGAGAATCACATAGTACTTTCCGCAATCAACAGTGTGAGGTGAATCAGACTCTGTAATCATTTCCTCGTGAAGCTTCTCCCCAGGTCTTATACCGATATCTTTTAACTCACACTCAGGGCCAATGGCCTTAGCGATATCAGTTATTCTGTAAGAAGGGATCTTTGGGACAATGATTTCACCACCTATCGTATTTTCGAGTGCGTAGAGAACCATCTTCGTTGCATCTTCAAGAGTGATGTTAAAACGAGTCATTTCTGGATGAGTGATAGGAAGTACGCCATTTTTCTTTTCTTTGATAAAGAAAGGGATCACTGAACCACGAGAGCCCATCACGTTACCATATCTTACGATAGAGAAAGTTAGTTTTCTTTCCCCAATCATATTACCAGCAGCAATGAAGAGTTTGTCTGAACAAAGCTTGGTTGCTCCATAGAGATTAATAGGAGCAGCAGCTTTGTCTGTTGAGAGCGCTACCACTTTTTTAATTCCACAATCAATCGAAGCATCAATAATATTTTGAGCTCCATTAATATTTGTTTTAATACATTCAAGAGGATTGTATTCAGCAGCGGGAACTTGCTTGAGAGCTGCTGCATGAATAATGTAATCAACACCTTCACAAGCTCTTTTAAGCCTTTGACCGTCGCGAACATCTCCAATAAAAAAACGCAATTGGTTAGTTCCCTTTTCTGTATAAGGCTGAAACGTTTCACTATTTTTCATATCAAACTGTTTAAGTTCATCTCTTGAAAAAATAATGACCTTATTAATTTTGGGATAGGTTTTTAAAACGGCTTCAGCAAAGGCCTTACCAAAAGACCCCGTTCCACCTGTGATAAGAATGTTTTTACCGCTTAGCATAATAGCTTGACCCTTTTTCAATTAATTTTCTCCAAGACTTTATAACGGCCAACAAGAATAGACTAGGAAAAACGCCCTCTGGGAGCCTCCAAACAAGGTCTTGACACGCCATGCATACACCTCCAAACTAGAGAATACAAAATATTGAACAAGCTCAGAGTTTTGGGGTCTTAATTTGAAGAAAAAAATCTATTTTCTCTGCTCGCCTAGCCTAGGAATTCTAGATAATTGGCTGCCAGTCATTCACTCTTTAAGACAAGAGCGTCCAAAAGATGAATTTGTTTTCCTACTCTCTAAGGCCGGCAATATCGACCATCTAGATCTTGATAATATTTTAATCAAGATGGCCCAAGAGGTTTTTGATACTGTCATTGCCATTTCACCAAGTGGAAAGTGGCTAAAGACACCAAGCTTTAAAGAACTTAAAAAGAACTCTTCACGACACTCTTTTGAACAGCTTTTAAACAAAATCTACCTTAAAACTTATAGAAGAAAATTTTTAGCTCCTATCTCATTTCTTATCAAAAATGTTCTCACATTAGTTGAATCACTAAGACTTAATCATCTTTATTTCGATCTTAATCAAGAAATAGATTCACCAAAGAACTCAGTATTACTTTATGATGTCTATGAACAACAGAAAGAATACAATCAGGAGCTTGTTTCATTATTTAAAAACACCCCTGCTTTCTCCTTTAATCATGGGATTGATATCAGCCAGGATAAAATTGTTAACCGCTACCACTCAAAAGATAAAATAAAGAACATCAAAGCTTTTTTATATTCTCCAAATGAAACAAATTACTACAAAGAAAGCTTTGGGCTAGATAATAGTAACCTTTTTATTTCAGGAGTTCCAAGACACCAAGAATCCTGGATGCAGTTGATTAATTCTTACAATCAAACACCTCTACCATGGGAAAACTACGTCTTTCTTATTTCACGTTCGCTTTCCTCTTATTTTCCTTTTGAGAGAAAAAAACAGGCCATCGAAGATATTAAGAAAGTTATTATTGATGAAATGAAATTAAAACTGGTGATCAAAAAACATCCCAAAGAGCCTGATGATGGATTGTTTGAAGAAATTCTGGGTAAAGAAAGTTACGGACAAACATGGCTCGTTTCCAATCTTCACCCTTTTATTCTAGGAAATACGGCCCAATTCGCCCTTTCTTTTTACTCGGGGGTTTGTGTTGATATGCTGGCCCTAGGAAAATCTACTATTGAATATCTCGATTTAAGAAACCTCAAGGGATACGATGAAGATGACTCTATAAGAGATAAAGATGGAATCCCTTGTTTAAGTTATCGCTATCTCGGACTTGTTCTTGGGGCAAGTGATGAGAATAGTTTAAGAGAAAAGGTTCAATCAATACTTACAAAGCCTCAAGAAAACTTGTCATCATCAATAAAAGTTTTTAATAGTTTATTTGAAAGAGAGAAAAATGCCATTGAGTTTATCAAGGGCCATATAATTGACGCATTAGAGGAAAAAAATTCTTGAACTCCACTACCAAACCCTACCTTTATATTCCTATCGAGATTTACCGTAGAGAATTAAATGGAATGCTTTTATTTGCTCTTAATGCCTCCCAAAAGGGATGGAATGTTGTTATTGGAGGGAAGAGGTTTATTCTACCTAATTTGCATCAATTTCCTGAAGGAGTCGTGCTCCTTAAAAGTATCGTTCCTGGTGAACTTGAACTTCAAGAAAAAATACTTAGTTATGGACATAAAATCACATCCATTGATGCTGAAGGTTTATTGCCTAGTAATGGAAAGTCAGGTGTTGAACTTCGCTATAGTGAAGAAACCATAAAAAAATCACATCAGCTTTTTTTTTGGGGAAGAGAGCAATTTAACCAAGTTAAAGAGTACTTTCCTCTTATTGAAGAAAATTCTTTCATCACAGGTAGCCCTATTTTTGATTATTGGAGACTTTTAAAAAGAAACTTTGAGAAAACAGTAGAGAAAACTAAGCAGAAAACAATTCTTATCGCAACAAGCTTCCCTTACCCTAACCATTTCATTGATAGAAAAATGTCCTATGATTCTGTTAGAGCTGCTAGTGGAAAAAATGCTACCGATGAGCACTTGAATGAGATTTTCTTAGATGGAAAGTTGCAAGATTTAGTCTATCCATTATTTAAAAATTTAGTCAAAGAAGTTATAAAGAATTACCCTCAGTGTAAAATTATTCTTAGACCTCATCCTTCAGAAAACCAAGAAGTTTGGAAGAACATGGCCAAAGGTTATGAGAATGTTGAAATGAGCTTAAGTGGAGAAATTTCTCCACTACTTTTAGAAAGCGATGTTCTTATTCACTTTAATAGCACTACGTCTATAGAGGCTTTTTATTTTGGAAAAAGCATTATTACTCTTATTCCAGAAGATCTTCCTCAAGAACTTCTCTCTCGTCTAAATCCCCATGCAAAACAAGCCTCTTCAGTTGCTCATGATACCAAACAAGCTCTTGAATTTCTTGAAAATGCCCTACAAGGAAAGATAAATCCAAGCTCTTTTGACTTAGAAAATATTATTATTGATAGTTCGAAAGAAAATATTTCTCAATCCTCTCTTAATATTTTAAACCAACTCGACTCTTTGAAAATTCAACCTCCAAGTCGTCCTTTTCCTAATTGGTTTAAGCTTAATTTTTCAATCGATATAATCCTTAATAAACTTAAACTTCGGTGTTTGTGGATTTTAGGATGGATTGATGATTTCACTTTTTTATTTAAGGGGAAGTACAAGCCTAATAAAAACTATTACGCTTATGGGAAAACCAAACAAGGGCGTCTTCCCAAAGAAGAGGTAAAACAAAGGACCCATTTTATAGCTCAGTCTCTCTCACTCGATATAAACTCTATTCAAATCAAAAAATTCAAAGATGGGCTTTTTTTAATTAATCAAAAAGATGTATAAACTCAAAATAAAAAACTTTATTCGCCTCCTCATTGCTCTTTTTTTGAAGCTTATCCCAACATTTAGTAAGAAAAAATTTATCTACTGTAATCTTCAAGGGAAAAATAAAGTTGGTGGACCTGATCGTTTTTTAAAAACAATCTTAGCTAGCTCTTCTTTAAAAGAATCATATGAAGTAGAATATTGGGACTTATCTAAGTGTAAAAGTGCCCTCGTCTTTTCAGCTTCTTGGGGAAATTCTTTCGCCAAGCTGGCTAAATTTTTTAAAGTTAAAACGATTCTTCGGGTAGATGGATTTTATGTTCCTGATGATCTTATCGATGAAGAATTTCAACATCCATTAGACTATCGCCAGTACGTCAATGAAAGGCTTAAGAATGATTTAGAAAAATTTGATCATATTATTTATCAATCTCAATTTTCTAAAGATATTTGCGACCGCTATCTCTACATGAGAGAAAAGCACTACTCAATTATTCATAATGGAACAAACTTAAAGAGATTCTTCCCGAAAAATACAGAGCGCTCTATTCCTAAACTTTTAATGCTAGGTAAACACTACCCTAAGCACCTAAAGCTCGCTGCTGAAGTGATTGAAAAAATCTTAGAGTCGATGTCTGTCGAGCTTCACATTATAGGCCCTTTGAGAAATGGAGAAGATAAAGTACAAGCGTTTATTCAAACAATGAACCTTTCTTCGAAAACTGCTAAGGCCATTAAGTGTCATGGAATCGTTTATTACGATGAACTTCCTACTCAAATTCAAAATTGTGATATTCTTCTTCACGCAAAAATTGGAGACTGGTGTCCAAATGCAGTTATTGAAGCCATGGCCTGTGGTCTTCCTGTCTTATGTCCCTCTTGGGGGGGCACCAAAGAACTCGTCGGTGATTCAGGTATCTCAATCGAAGGACCTGAATGGGGTTATAACCCTCAGTTTGTTGATGAGATGGCCCAAGCTTTTTTTCAGATATGGCAAAACTATGAAACCTACAGAGAGAAAACTCTTCAGAGAGTTCAAAGTGAATTTAATATTGAGAAAATTTCAAAAGACTATCTAAGCTCTATCGAATCTTAAGTTAATATCATCAGAGATAACATCAAACTTCACTTCCTTAAACCCATTTTCTTCTAAAAAATCTCTAATTTTATTTTCATGAGAATTTTTTTCGATGAGAACACTTTGAACATATCCTTCTGTGATGACTTTGCTGGCCCCTTTAAGAACTTCAAAGTCATGTCCATCGACATCTATCTTTAGCCAATGAGGGGGCCTATAACCGTAATCATAGACAAGCTGATCGATAGAAATCATAAAAACTGGAAGTTGCATCTGGTAAGAAGTCTTCCCCATAGATTCTTGTAAGCTATGCCCACTCTCTCCAATGTTAATACTAGAGAAATTAAATATACTCTGTCCTGGTGCTGAAGAGAGAGGTTGAGAAAAAGGTAGTATTTTACCCGAGAATCCATTGATATAAATATTTTTGCAAAGTTTGGAAAAAGTGGAAAAAGAAGGCTCGAAAGAAAGGATAGTCCCTTCATTAAACTCTTTCTTCTTATGAACTAGATTTGCGGCATAAATCAAAGAGACGGCACCAATATTGGCCCCTACATCATAAAGGACTCCTCCCTTATCTGCACATTGCTCAATCCATTGGACAGTTTCTTTTTCTCTAAAACAAAAACCGGCTCTTCTTACCTCTTTGTAACTATCAACATCAACCTTAATCTCTCCCACATAAGGCATTTGCGCTTTTAGACGAAGAGATTCTTTCATCATAGCTACAAGTCTAAAAGGAAGGAGTTTAATAAAGAACGTTATCATTTGGGAAAAAGTTTTAAAAACTTTATCTCTTAAAAGTGAGTAGCGACCAGCTAAAACTCTTATCGCTCTGTGGTTACTCTCTCTTAATTGGTACTCAAATTTTCCAGTAAACATCAAGAACGACCTAGAGGAATTTATGCCAAACAACTCGGTTAACAAAATCCGTATAACTTTGAATGATTTTGACAACTTGTTGGGAAACTTTTTGCTCTCTATAGTCCTCAATTGGTAGAGGTGCACCCTCCTTAAATTGAGAAGTGACAATATCAATCGACTCGATAACTCTATCTGATGTTAGACCTGACATGACAACAATCCCCGAGTCCATTCCCTCAGGTCTTTCATGGGCCTGACGGATCATAATACCAGGAAACTTAAGAATAGAAGCTTCTTCAGTAATCGTTCCACTATCAGAAATTACACAGTGTGAACTTAATTGAAGTTTGTTGTAGTCAAAAAAGCCAAGAGGTTTCATAAACTCAACTCTCTCATCAAACTCTTTTCTACCTAATGCTTCTAGTTTTTTTCTTGTTCTAGGGTGAGTAGAGACAATGACTTTTTTATTATAGTTTTGTGCCACTTGGTTGAGAGTATCGAGAAGATTATTAAAATTCTTTTCAGAATCAATATTTTCTTCTCTATGAGCACTTACAATAAAGAAATTATCCTTCTCTAATCCAAGACGGCTCAAAACATCTGAGGATTCTATCTTCTCTTTGTAGTAAGAGAGAACTTCAAACATTGGAGAGCCTGTTTTAATGATCATCTCAGGTCTTAAACCTTCATTTAATAAATATCTTCTCGCATGCTCACTATGAACCATATTGATATCACTTAGGTGATCAACAATTTTTCTATTTAATTCTTCCGGTACTCTTTGATCAAAGCAGCGATTACCAGCTTCCATATGAAAAATAGGGATTTTTCTTCTTTTAGCAGAAATAATAGAAACACAGCTATTTGTATCTCCATAAATAAGAACGGCATCAGGCTGCTCTTTCTCAAGAACAACATCTATTTTTGCAATGACATTAGCAATTGTTTGAGCAGCACTCTCACCAGCAGCTTCTAGGAAATGGTCCGGTTTTTTGACTCCTAAATCATTGAAGAATACTTCGTTGAGTTCGTAATCATAATTTTGCCCAGTGTGCACAAGTATATGATTTGTATGTTTTTCTAGTTCTGCTGCAATACGACTGAGTTTAATAATCTCTGGACGTGTTCCAACAATTGTCATTACCTTTAAGGCCATAAATCTACCTCAATAATTCTGTATTATTTCCTTCTAAATTTAACAGGTTATGTTTGTTTAATAAAGCCATAGTCTCTTCAAGAGCCATGACATCATCTTCTGAGCTATACTCTTTAGATAATTCTGTTTTATTTCCTGCCCCTGTTCCCACTTCTGGCAACATTGATTCAATTGCATAGTAATTACCTTCTCGCCGACAATGATGAAGCTCCTCTTCAGAGATCATAATTTCATGCATCTTCTCACCAGGGCGAACTCCCGTGACTTTCATTTCAATATTCTTATCCCCAATAAGGGCCTTCGCCAGATTTTCCACTGTGGTACTTGGGGCACAAGGAACAAAAGTATCTCCAGGTCGACCATTTTCAAGAACAGCAAACACAGTATCAACGGCATCATCTAGACTTAAAAGAAAACGTGTCATAGTTGGATCAGTTAATGTAACAGGCCCCCCACTTTTAATTTGTTCATGAAAAAGAGGAATCACAGACCCTCTTGAAGCCAATACATTTCCATATCTCACACACATAAAACTTGTTTCTTTATTTAAAACGTTGGCCGTCGTAAAAATCCTCTCTTGCAAAGCTTTTGTCATTCCCATGACATTGACTGGTTTCGCTGCTTTATCAGTTGAGATCCCCACTACCTTTTCAACAGGAAGTTTATTCATCGTAATGGCCTTAACAATATTTTCCGCTCCAATACAGTTTGTTTGAATGGCTTGAAAAGGAAAATACTCACAAGAAGGAACTTGCTTTAAAGCAGCGGCATTAATGACAATATCAACATTTTGGCAAGCAAGGAGAACATCATCATAATTTCTCACATCACCCACTCGAAACTCAAGAAGATTGCGAAAGTTATTATAAGTAATCTCTTCAGTTGAAACTGTTTTATGAAGATAATCAAGCCTCATTTGGTGATGTTTACCCTCATCCCGAGAAAAAACAATTACCTTTTGAGGAACTCCTCTCTCTCCACTTAAAATTCTTCTGACCAATGTTTTTCCCATTGAACCAGTTCCACCAGTAATTAGAATTCTTTTACCATCTAAAAATTTATTCATCATTTTTTCTCAGCTGCTCATAAATTTCATTATCAATTAAGATGTCTTCAAGTATTTCACTCCACTTAAGCTCTGGAGCTCCAAACTTTTCTCTAAATAGACTTGAATCAAGGCTTCGCTCGATTAATGTCTTATCTTCTTTTTCAATTTCTATTGAAAGATGAAAAAGATCGTTAGCCTTAGTTAGTAAGTCATACTTATTAATAGGTTCTGTTGAAAGGTGATAAAGGCCACTTATGTTCTTATTTAAAATGTATTTATCTATATACTTAGCCAATGTATGAGCGGGGAATCCAGAATAAATGGCCTTAGAAAAACCTTTCACTTTCTTTTCCCTATTAGAGATGAACCACTCAACAAGTCCGCCATGAGGTTTAACCTCTCGACCAATAGTTGAAGTTCTTATTGTCAAAACATGGTCTTGATCGACAACTTCACCAAGGGCCTTCGAACGCCCGTAGATATCGCTATCGTCTGGAAAATCTCCTTCTTTGTATTGACCTTTTATACCAGAAAAAACGCAATCACTACTAAAGTGAATCATACGACATTTATAACGAGAGCAGATCTCGGCCAGTTGATGAGGGAAAAGCGCATTGATATGAATGGATGTCACTGGGTCTCTGGAAATAGGAAGCTGTTTGACGATTCCAATACAGTTAAGAACAATGTCTGGTCTTGATTTCTTTATGGCCTCTTCTATGCTCGCTAGTTCGAAAACATCTATCCCCACAAAAGCTTTCTCTTTAGAGATTCCAGGTATAAGTGCTAACTTATCAAGAATAGGAGTTCTGATGGCCCCAAAGACCTCATGCCCACAAAGAGAAAGAGTGGCCCACATTCGGTGTCCAATCATCCCCGAAGCCCCTAAGACTAATACACGCATTATTCCCCTTATATTTAAATCAATTCAGTTTTATATTTTAAGCTTTACGATGGCAAATAGGAGTTAGAAAGACTCTTGCTTTTGCCCTGCGTCAGTCTGGACAAATATCTCTATCAACTGATTAAGAAGTTTCTCTCTTTCAAAATTTTTGAAAAAGTATTCTCTAGCTCTTGCTCCTAAAATTTCTCTTTCCTCTTGACTCATACGGTAAAGAGACAAAACCGCTTCAGCTAGCTCATCCACTGAGTCTGCAGCACAAGAAATACCAGCTTGAGCATCGTTTAAAAGCTCAGCTCCTTCACCATCCATTGAAACTATAAGAGGTTTCCCACTTGGAAGGTAAGATTGAACCTTAGCTGGAACAGTGATGGCAAAAAGAGGGTCCTTCTTTAAAGAGGCCAAAAGAACATCGCTTTTCTGATAGTAAGCTGGCATTGCTTCTAAGGCCCTTGAACCTAAAAGAAAAAAACACTTTTCTAGTCCTCTTTTTTTGATTTGTTCTTCAATCCATGGTCTCCTAAGTCCATCACCCAGAATAACCCATTTAATGTCTTGATGATCTTTAAGTTTTTCGGCCGCAGCAACAATTGTTTCAAATCCTTGGCTTGTCCCAATGTTTCCAGCGAACATAACTTTAAAACCTTCTGGAATTTCTCCCTCCCCCACAGCATCTTCTTGAATAATATTTTTGGCAAAGATTTCCTCTCCCCATTGAGGCCAGTACCTAATTTTACCAGGGTGAACTCCACGAGCAGCAATTTTATCCGTAAAACCTTTGGAGGTTACTAAAATTACGTCACTTTGGTCATAAAGGAATTTGACAAACTTCCCCCATAAATCAAGAATCCATTTTCTTTTAACAATACCTGTGGCCTCAAGAGTTTCTGGCCACAAATCTGTAACCCAAAAAACAATGGGGATGTTCTTAAGCCACTTCATCACCACAGCAGGAAAGGCAGCTGTAACAGGTGAGAGTTGATAAACAAAAATTTTGTCATAACGCTCTTTCAAAAAAAAAGGAGCTAAAATTGTAGAAGTGATAAAAAAAGAAAGATAGTTCAGAGCAAGCTGAAGACCTTTCTTTTTTCCCCTTGGAATAATAGGGACTCGAATAATATTTATTCCTTGATGATTTTCTTGATAGGGGCCAAAAAAACTATAGCCTTTAAAGAATGAGCCTTCTGGATAATTAGGAAGTCCCGTCAAAACACTCACTTCGTGACCTTGTTCAATTAAACCTTGAGCAATATCATTAATCCTAAATCTCTCGGGGTAAAAATATTGAGAAACAATTAATATTTTCATTTATTCTTTTCGAGAACAAACCAAATCGTAGAGTGGTGAAGTCCCAGTTTATCAATATCAGAGCGAAATAATATTTTTAAAATCACTCGTCCAATAAAACCCTTAATCCCATTTCCACCCATTTTCTTATGGTCATTTATAGAATCAACTTGAGCGACTCTCCAGCCATTTTTCTGAGCTCTGTAGGAGACAAAATCTTTCGCTTCTTTTTCACTAAAGAACCACCTGTGTCTATCTTGAGGTTTTTCTTTTGGAAGACCGTAGAACTTTAATTTTTCAAGCTCTGAGTGATCTCCTGTTCTTAAGACAGTAAAAAAATCGGACCAAGGATTTGGTAAAGAAATAATAATATTCTTTCTAGCTACACGGCAAAGCTCATCAAACATTTCATGTGTGTTTTCTAAATGTTCCAGAACATCAAAACAAATAACTGTTTCAAATTCTTCATTTTCAAAAGGCAAAGGTGTTTTTTCAAGGTTTAGTTCAACATCAATTCCCTCTCCAAAACCAATCCCTTTATATTTCCCACCTTGTCCTATAATAGAAGGTTTAAGATACATTGCATCTGCCCCAACATCTAAAACTTCGCTCTTTAAAAGAGGCTTATACTTGTCAAAGATATAACGAGCTTTTGTTTCCCTACTTTTATAAACTAAAGGCGTGGTATACATTTTTTCTCCCATAATATTAACCCAAGTGTTCAAAGGCCATAATCCAAGTTCCAGGATCACTACCCTTAAAATAATTAAATTCTATGTTATTTTTTTCTAAAAAATTATTCATTTTCATAGCTTCTTCTTCACCATACTTTTTTCTCACATCATTTAGACTTCCAAGAATTGTTTTAGGAATATGTCCTTCTGAAACAATGTCTTCAATAACTCCAAACTCTGCCCCTTCACAATTCATTCTTAATACAATCTCAGTATTCTGATCAATGATCTGAAGCTCTTTAAGAGAGTTTACAATTTTTTTTGTTCTTAAGGCAGAGCATAGAATTAAGTCTCGGCTAGTTGAACTTTTGTCTAATGATGAGCTTAAAGAATTTTTTTCAATATAAAACTTAGTAAGCTTAGAGTCATCTGTTTGTTGATGAGGAAGAATCGCAACAGGAAGAAAGTAAACCTGAAAAGTCGTTTGAATTTTTTTTATAAATCTTGTTGTTATAGAGGCAACAGGATCGATAGCTAAAATTTTAGTATGCTGTAAGTAATCGGTTGGGTTCAAAATTTGTTTGATAATCTTAAGGTGATTTTTTAATCCAAAAGAAGCCGGTGAAATTTTAAAAGCTCCCGTTCCGTACTCTATAAGACCATTATAACGAATGAGTTTTTTCACTTGTCTTTTACACCAGTCATACCACCAGTATAAATAAATTTTTGAGGTGTAACATCTATTGCCGTTTAAAACCCGTAGTTCTTGAGCCTCATGGGTTCCAATATCAATAATTAGTCTATTTAGTGTCATTTCTTGCTCTTTTAAATCTCAATATTACTGAGAATTCGCTTTACTGCCAAGATTTTCAAAGTGCTTAAGAAACTCGGAGTACCTACTTTTGAGCTCTGCAATTGATTCTACTCTCATCGCCTCATTTTTTTGAGGTGGGAAAGCAGCATTCACTGCGACAAAAGGGATATCATAATGAGTAGCGGCATTGTAATCAGTAGTCCCATCTCCTAAAAAAATCATTTGAGAGGGAACTGTTTTATATTTGTATAAAATTGTTTGAATATGCTCTATCTTACTTTTCATCCCGTCATAAATTTCCTCAAAATAGGAAGTAAGCCCATTAGCATCTAAAATTTCTCTTATCTCTTTTTCTGGAGCTCCAGAAACAATCACAAGGTTCAATTGATCGGCTTTTAATTTCTCCAGGAACTCTTTTGTCCGAGGAAAAATACTCTTCGTTAAAATTCTTTGTGAAACAATATGAGCAAACTTATCACAAAGGTGTATTATCCTCTCTTCTGTATATTCTCGTTTAAAAATTTCTTTTTCATAGTGTTGGAACTTATAAATTCGGTTTATTCCAAAATTTTCTCTATGATAAAGCTCTATTTCTTTTAACTGTTCTGGAGTCGCCTCTTCTCTATATACGTCTACAAAAGATTGTGTTTTGACATCAGAGGAGTCAAAAATCACTCCATCAAAATCAAAAAGAACTAAAGAGGAACTCACTTAATAAACTCCTTGATGTTTTCAATCGCGGCCCTACCCATAGCTAAAACAGCCTCCCTGGAATTACCACCAATATGAGGTGTACAAAAAACATCATTTCTTTGGGTTAATTCAGTAGAGGGATTTGGTTCATTAATATAAGCATCTACTGCATAAGCACTGATTTGTTTTTTATTGAGGGCCTCTATTATATCATCCTCGTTAACAAGGCCTCCACGAGCGGAATTAATGATGATGGGTTTTTGCTTCATTTGTAAAAACGTTTGTTGATTAAGAAGGTTTTGCGTCTCCTTCGTTAAAGGAGTATGAACAGTAATGATATCACAACTCTGATATATTTCTTCTTTAGAAGTTTGAAAAACATCAACATTTTGAAAAACATTATTGTTGATATCATTGGCCAATATTTTACATTGAAAGGGTTTTAGAAGCCTGAAAACTTCTTGCCCTATATGCCCAAAACCGATAATGCCAACCGTTTTTCCTGTGAGTTGCCCACCACCGTTTTTTTTCCAAGTTCCCGATTTAAGTTCAAGAGAGCTTTGAAAAAGATTTCTAGATAAAGAGAGCATATAACCCAAAACCATTTCAGCAACTGAGAGTTTATTCACCCCTGGTTTCCAACCAATTTTAATACCTCTCTCCTCACAAGCTTTAAGATCAATATTATCTAACCCGACTCCATATTTTGAAATAAATTTTAGATGAGGAAGTTTATCTAAAAGCTCTGGTGTGATGTGATCAAGTCCAACAATTGCAGCTTCTGCTTCCTTTAAAAAAGCCTCCAACTCTTGAGGATTGAAGCGCTTTCCTTCTTCATTAAAAACAATATCACCCTGAACTACTTCTTTAAGTTCCTTCACAAGAGCTTTGTTTTGAGAAAAAGATGAAGATGTCACCACTACTTTCATTTTAACCTTTGTATTGATCTGAATACAGTTCTACCACAGTAAATTGGGAAAGCCTAAATAAGGGGAGGTCTGACTTTTTTGTCATCACAGTTTCAAACTTCTCTTCTCCGTTAGCGATTAAGTACGCTTTTTCACAACGAGAAAAAAAAGAATAATTAACACTCAATCTTCTCATTGGAGGCTTAGGAGAATCCAACACTTCTATAATGATACTATTTCCGTACTCTTTTCCGGGAAACAGACTTGCAATATGTCCGTCTTCCCCAACTCCTAAAAGGGCCAGATCAATTTTTTTAATTTGTTCGT
Organism: Bacteriovoracia bacterium; assembly: GCA_030431635.1. Classification (GTDB taxonomy): domain Bacteria; phylum Bdellovibrionota; class Bacteriovoracia; order Bacteriovoracales; family Bacteriovoracaceae; genus CALFYV01. The sequence continues at coordinate 147,798 of JAUIIL010000007.1, read as the reverse complement.
ATTTCTCTAAGGAATGCTCTAAGTTTATTTCTTCTTCCTGGTAGAAGTGAGTTATTTTTATTTCATGGCCTAAGAAACTTATCAGTTGATTGAAATTAGATTCACTTGAATTCTTTTTAATATCCCTTTCATCCACAATGACAAAATGCCATGAATGAAAATCAACGTCTGCATTTTTCAGCTGAGTAAGTATTCCTGTAACAGATCTTCCTCCTGAGATAGCAAGGGTGAACTCGTCTTCTGCCTTTAAAGAAAGAGCAATAATTTCGTTTGTTATTTTATCTTCATCATAGGTGAAGTAGTTAAGCATCACTTTGAACTATCTTAGTATGAATTTCATGAATACATTCAAGGACGCCTTGTCCCAAGTCTTTGTATTGTGAAAAAATCAGTTTAACACCAGTTTTTGGCATAAAATTAAAGGGAGTTAGCATATAGTGAGTTCTTAGATGAGGATCGTCAGTCGTTTGAATATCAATATCACCACCTAAAATCTCATTGATCATTTCAAGCAAGTTCTTTGTTTGTATATCTTCCAAACCTGTTAACGAAACATAATTTTCTTTAAAACTATCTTCTATCACCTTAACAGATCCCTTCGCAGCGTCTTTAACATGAATGTACTGCCTTACCTCTTGCCCTGTTCCCCAATAAGAAATTTTCCTCGTCTCTAAAGCTTGTCTGATAAGTTCATACACAGCGTTCCCGTGGGTTGCTCCTGGGCCATATAAAGAGCCATACCTTAATATGCAATAATCAAAACCATAGGTTTTAGCATATTCCTCTATGAGTAGTTCGCAACATTGCTTGCTTGTTTTATAAAAACTTCCATTATTACTAAAAACATACATGCTACTTGCAAAAACAAGTTTTTTAATTTCAATTTTTCTGCACGCTTCAAGGATATGAGTTGTACCCATTATATTTGATTCTATTACTTCAGCAGGGTGATCAATACTTTTGGCCATATCGGCCCAGCCAGCAAAGTGATAAATATAATCACAATCTTGGCAAGCTTTAAGAACTTCCTCTTTATTAAGAATACTACCTTTAACAAATTCAATCTCTGGGTGAATATCAACTTCAATTTGGTCAAAGACTTTGACCTGGTAACCGTTTTCTATCAATTCTAAAGCCGTAGCCCTGCCAATAAAACCGCTACCACCAATAACTAAAGCTCTATGTTTCTTTTTCATCTAATAAAACTCTTTACTCAATTGTGCTTACCAATATAGGTTTACTTTACCTCTTACCAAATATAAAGAATAATAGTCTTTTTTTTAATATTAAGGAGTTAACAGTGTCAAAGAAAATTGGAATTATCCCTGCTAGAATGGAGAGCAGTCGTTTCCCAGGAAAACCAATGGCCAAACTTCATAATTTCCCGATGGTTGGGCACGTTTATCTAAGAAGCCAGCAATCGCAAGTACTTGATGATGTTTATGTTGCAACATGTAATCAAGAAATCTATGACTTTATTACTAACGAATTAAAAGGAAAAGCAGTCATGACAAGCTCTTCTCATGAAAGAGCTACGGATAGAACTGCTGAGGCCATTGAAATTATAGAGAAGCAAACGGGTGAAGATGTTGATTTAATCGTAATGATTCAGGGCGATGAGCCAATGGTCACTCCTCGTATGATCGACACAGCCTGTAAGAACTTTCTTGAATTTGAAGGCCCAAGCGTTCTTAACCTTTATGGAAAAATTAGAACGGAGGAAGAATTTAAAGATGAAAATGAGATTAAAGTTGTTTTAAATAAGAAAAAAGACCGCGCTCTTTATTTCTCAAGAGAGCCTATTCCTAATTTTAATAGAAACCCCTCTTTAACTTATGCTTATAAACAAATATGTATCATGCCTTTTAAGAAAGATTTTTTAAAACTTTTTAACCAACTAGAGCCTACCGAACTAGAAAAAATAGAGTCCATTGATATGCTTAGGTTATTGGAGCATGGAATAGATGTTCTTATGGCCGAATCTCCTGATGAGTCCTACTCTGTTGATAATGAAAAAGATCTTCAAAGAGTTGAAAAACTTATGCTCAATGATGAATTAATGAAAACCTATTTGAGATAATCAAAATGAAAAAGATTAAGCAAAAATTAAAAAATAATGAACTGACAATTGGAACTTGGATGCAAATTCCATCCCCTGAAGTGGCCGAAGTCTTGGCCCATACTGATTTTGACTGGGTAGCCCTTGATCTAGAGCATGGTGTTTTTAATGAAGAAAGTATGCTCGAGTGTATTAAGAGTATTGAGCTAGCACAAAAAACTCCTTTTGTCAGAGTGGGAGAACAAGACGAAAAAGCGATTAAGACCGCTCTTGAATGTGGGGCAAAAGGAATTATTGTTCCGATGATTTCCAATGCGACTGAACTTCAAAAAGTCATTAATTATATTAAGTATCCACCTCAAGGAAAGAGGGGGGTTGGTTTCTCTAGGGCCAATCTGTATGGAAAGAATTTTAAGAACTATTATGAGAACTTTAATGAGGAAATCGTCATTATTGCTCAAATTGAAAGTATTAGTGCAGTTGAAAACTTATCAGAAATTCTCAAGAACGACTCTTTGGATGCTATCATGGTTGGACCATACGATCTCTCTGCCTCCATGGGACAACCTGGAATTTTTCATAACGATCGGTTTAAAGAAGTCATGAAAAATATAGAACTTCAAGTTAATGCTTCAAATGTTAAAATGGGAGTTCATATTGTTAACCCAATAGAAGCTGATTTAGCTGAAGCCATTAAAAATGGAAGTAAATTTATCGCTTATGGAATTGATGCTCTTTTTCTTAGATCAGCTACTAATGGTCTGAAAGAGAAATTTTCTTTTTAAGTACTTTTTGCCAATTAAGAGATTGAAAGATTCAAAACTCAAATCAGCTATTATTTATTAGACTTGATAATACTTCTTATACCAATCAATAAATTGTCCAATTCCTTCATCAAGAGAAGTATTTGGCCTAAAATCAATTTTTTGATAAATATCGCTAACATCAGCGTAGGTTGTAGGAACATCTCCTGCTTGCATTGGTAACATCTTCTTTTGAGCTTTCATCTTTAGATGCTTTTCAATTGTCTCAATAAAATCAAGAAGCTTCACAGGTGATGAGTTGCCAATATTATAAAGACGAAAAAGGGCATCAGAAGTATTTGGTTTATTTTTTTCAAGAGACTCAGGAAGAACATCAACAAGCTTTGAGATGGCCTCAACAATATCATCAACAAAAGTGAAATCTCTCATCATGTCACCATGATTAAAAACCTTAATTTCCCTATTATTAATAATAGCGTCAGTAAAAAGAAAAGGGGCCATATCAGGTCTTCCCCAAGGACCATAAACAGTAAAAAAACGCAGACCAGTACAGGGAAGTTGAAAAAGATGAGAGTACGTATGGGCCATCAGTTCATTCGAGCGCTTGGTTGCTGCATACAAACTAATAGGATGATCCACTGCATGCTCTGGAGAAAAAGGAACTTCTTTGTTTTCTCCATAAACTGACGAAGAAGAAGCAAAAATAAGATGCTTAATCTTATGATGTCGGCATTGCTCTAATATATTAAGAAATCCCTCAACATTTGATTTCACATAAACCTTGGGGTTTTCTAAAGAATAGCGAACACCTGCTTGAGCAGCCAGGTGAATGACTCTATCAAATTGGTATTTCTGAAAAAGTTGATTGAGCCCTTCTTCATCACATAAATCCATTGGATGAAAAAAGACATCCTGAAATTTAGTTGAAGTCGATTCTTGACTCTCTAGACCCAATTCATGAAGACGAGCTTTTTTTAACTCAACATCATAATAATCATTGAGATTATCAATTCCCACAACAAAGTGGTTTTGTTGAATCATTTTATTGGCCATGTGGTGGCCAATAAAACCGGCCATTCCCGTTATAAGAATCTTCATCCCTAATGTTTCTCAAAAAACAATCAAAAATACAACTTTAACAACTTCCCCAGAGTTGATAAAAGAAGATATGGAAAAAAATCTAAAAATTGCCTTTGTTTGTACACTTCGCTCCCTTGGTGGGCTAGAGCTTAATTTTTTCAACTTAAATAAATGGATGCTCGCAAAGGGTCATGACTGTACTTTTTTTGTCACAGAAGGAAGCCCCCTCCACCAAAGAGCCCAAGAGAATAAGATTCCTTTTATTCTTATAAAAAACGCTAAAAAACACTTTCCTTTAAAAGCATCCCAGCAACTAAAAAAAGAGTGTCTCAAAAGAGGAATTAACCACCTATTTGCAAGCTCTACCCAAGATATGGAGCTTGTTGTCTTGGCCAAGATTTTAGGGGGGAAAAGAGGCTTTCTTGCCCATTTTCTCCAGCAAATGGAAATTGGCGTAAACAAAAGAGATTTTATCCATACATTTAAATATAAACAGCTTGATAGTTGGATAACTCCACTACCCTGGCTTAAAAAGCAACTTCAAGAAAGAACGAAGATACAGAGCCATAAAGTTCACCTCATTCCTTTGTGCATTGAACTAGAGCGCTTTACTAACATCAAACAAACAAAAGAGGAGTTAAGACAAAAACTCGCTCTCCCTATAGCTAATCCCCTTGTTGGTTTTATTGGGCGTTGCGACTACATTAAAGGGATTCACACAGTTTGCGAGGCCTACAATCTTTATTCAAAGAAAAACCCAGACACTCACTTAGTCATTGTCACAACCATCCCTGAAAAAGGGACTCCTCATTATCCTTACTGGGAAAAAATACAAGTACTTATTGGTAAAGCTCCCTATCCAGAGAAGATCCACATCATTTCATTTATGGAAAAAGTTGAAGAAGCCTACAAAACTTTTGATGTTTTTGTGATGCCCTCTTTGGCCGAAACTTTTGGAATGGTAACAGTTGAGTCCATGGTCTCCCAAACTCCTGTCATTGGGGCCAATGCTGGAGGGACTGCTGAAATTCTTAATCACGGGGAGCTTGGGCTTATCTTTGAACCTGACGATCCGAAAGATTTATGTCAAAAACTAGAAATAGCCATGAATGGCGAAAGCTTTAAGAGGGAAGAGCTTGTCCAAAAAGCATATCAAAATGCTGTAAAAAATTACAGCAGTGAAACAATGGTTTCTCGGATAGAAAAACTATTCTCGACTTTTGAGTCTTAGTTTTCCTAACTCTTTCACAAAAAAAAGTCCTATTTTTGTATTCAGAAAAAATCTCTTCAATGGATTTTTACTCAAGTAAAACCTTGTACAAGGTGTTTGGACAGCCATGTCATTAACCAAAGCACTGTATTTGTTCACAAAGTTTCTTTGGCAATCAAAAAAAGACTTATCCATTGTGCCTGTTCCTAAATGTTTTAAGTTATAATCAATAACATAGGCATTAAAACCTTTCAGTAATGATTGAAAACACAAATCTGTCGCATAGAGATGAAACCCACTCATATCATCAGAAGCTCGAAGCCCTAGACCATTTTTAACAATGAGAAAATTCTCATCAAGAGAGTGCACTTTTTTGGGAAAAGGAGCACCTCTTGACTCAAAACGATCATCAGCGTGAGTAAGATAAAGCGCATAGTCTTTAACATCAGAAGCCCCTGCATTACCAGCAATACTCCAATAGGAATCTTGGGAATTAAGAGCATCAAGTTTTTGGGATAGATTACTCTCAGGCTCTAAAAAAATAAGATCTTGATGGCAGAGAATAACATACTCACCAGTGGCTTTTCCTAGAAAGTAATTAACTCCCTGGTAACCATCTTTTGAGTTTTCTAAACTATTATCAATAACAATAAATTCTGAGTTATTGCTATCAAACCCCATTCTTTTTAAGCTCTCAAGCATCTCGTCATACTGTTGTGGCTTTGTCATTAGGGTACAAAATGAATATTTAGGATTATTTTGCTTAAAATTTTTCGATGATTCCATTTGAGCATCATACAAGAATTGCTATGTGGCTTCAATCATTGTAAAAATAAAGCTTTATCAGGAGTTTTATTTGAATATATTGGACCAGGCACTCAAAGAGAGAATTCTTGTTCTAGATGGAGCGATGGGAACAATGATACAGCGCTACAAACTAGAAGAGGAAGACTACCGTGGAGAAAGGTTTAAGAACTGGCATTGTAACCTTAAAGGAAACAACGATCTTCTCTCTCTCACTCAACCACAAATTATTCAAGAAATTCATGAAAAATACCTTGAAGCAGGCTCAGACATCATAGAAACCAATACCTTCAGCGGAACAACTATCTCCATGGCCGATTATGAAATGGAAGAGCTGGTCTATGAGCTTAACTATGAATCAGCTCTGCTGGCAAAGGCTGCAGCCAAGAAGTATTCAACGAAAAATAAACCTCGCTTTGTCGCTGGCTCAATTGGGCCAACCAATAAAACAACCTCCCTTTCGCCCGATGTTAATAACCCTGGCTTTAGGGCCATTACTTTTGATGAGCTCGTTGAAGCTTATACACTGCAAATAAAAGCTCTCGTTGAAGGAGGGATTGATATACTCCTGGTTGAAACTATTTTTGATACTCTTAATTCAAAAGCTGCTCTTTTTGCTATTGGTCAGTTCTTTGAAAAGAAAAAAATAAACCTTCCTGTCATGATATCTGGAACGATCACCGATCGCTCTGGTCGTATCCTATCGGGGCAAACTGCAGAAGCTTTTCTTTATTCCATATCGCACTTTCCAATCATGAGTGTTGGTTTTAACTGTGCTTTTGGAGCTGATCTCATGAGACCCTTTGTCGAAGAAATCGCTCAAAAAGCTTGGTTTCCTATTTGTGTTTATCCAAACGCAGGACTCCCTAACGAGTTTGGGAAGTATGATCATGACCCTGACTTTATGGCCAACATTATTGATGATTTTTGCCAAAACCAATTTCTTAATATTGTTGGTGGTTGTTGTGGAACAACAGACACCCATATCAAAAAGATAGCTGAAGTAGCTGCAAAATACCCCCCTCGTCCCGTTCCTGAATACAAACCAAGGCTTCGCCTGAGTGGTCTTGAACCTCTTTTGGTTTATGAAAATTCTAATTTTATTAATATTGGAGAGAGAACAAACATCACTGGTTCTATTAGATTTAAAAAGCTAATCATGGAAGGTGACTTTGATACCGCTCTTGAAGTGGCCAAAAATCAAGTTGAGGGTGGGGCCCAAGTTCTTGATGTCAACATGGATGAAGGAATGCTTGATTCCAAAGAAGCCATGGTTAAATTTCTCAACCTCATTGCAAGTGAACCAGATATTGCAAGAATTCCTATCATGATTGACTCTTCAAAGTGGGAAGTCATTGAAGCAGGACTAAAGTGTATTCAGGGTAAAGGGATTGTTAACTCTATTTCTCTTAAGGGTGGAGAGGAAGAATTTATTAAACAAGCCAATCTTGTGAAGCAATACGGAGCAGCAGTTGTCGTCATGGCTTTTGATGAAAAAGGTCAAGCTGATAACTATGAACGTAGAATACAAATATGCCAAAGAGCTTATAATATTCTTACTCAAAAAGTTCACTTCCCTGCGGAAGATATTATTTTTGATCCTAATATTTTGACTGTTGCCACTGGGATTGAAGAACATAATAACTACGCTGTAGATTTTATTAATGCCACCAAATGGATTAAAGAAAACCTACCTAAAGCGAAGGTAAGCGGGGGGGTTTCTAATATTTCATTTTCTTTTAGAGGGAACAACAGAGTCAGAGAAGCTATGCATTCAGCTTTTCTTTACCATGCCATCAAAGCCGGCATGGATATGGGAATCGTGAACCCTGGAATGCTTGAAGTTTATGAAGATATCCCAAAAGAGCTACTTGAACATGTTGAAGATGTTCTTCTCAATAGAAGAGAAGATGCCACAGAAAGACTCGTTGACTTGGCCGAATCTTTTAAAGGTCAAGGAAGCAAGAAAAAAGAAGCAGATCTTTCCTGGAGAGACAACCCTGTTCAAGAAAGACTTAAATACGCTCTCGTTAAAGGGATTGTTGATTTTATCGATGAAGATACAGAAGAAGCTAGACAACAATACGATAGACCTCTTGAAGTTATTGAAGGTCCCCTTATGGATGGAATGAATGTTGTGGGGGATTTATTTGGTGAAGGAAAGATGTTTCTTCCTCAAGTCGTTAAGTCAGCCCGGGTAATGAAGAAGGCTGTCGCCTACCTAAACCCTTTCATCGAAAAAGAGAAAGTTGGAAGTTCGACCAGTAATGCAGGAAAAATTCTTTTGGCCACAGTAAAAGGCGATGTTCATGATATTGGAAAAAATATTGTTGGCGTTGTTCTAGGTTGCAATAACTACGAGGTTGTTGATCTTGGAGTTATGGTTAATTGTGAAACAATTCTCAGTAAAGCCGTTGAAGAGAACGTTGATATGATAGGTCTATCTGGACTTATTACTCCCTCTCTGGATGAAATGGTTCATGTCGCAAAAGAAATGAAAAGACAGAACATTAAAATTCCTCTCATGATTGGAGGGGCCACAACATCAAGAATTCATACAGCTGTCAAAATAGACCCTCACCTTGATGGTCTTGTCGTTCATGTTTCAGATGCTTCCAGAAGTGTTCCTATCGCCGCTAAATTGAAAAATACAAATGATTCATCTTTTTATAGCGAAATTAAAGAATCTTATAAAACTATGAGATTAAAGCATCAGCAATCTCAAGAAAAAACTCAGCTTCTGCCCTATGAAGAGGCCCTTAAGAATAAACTCGCACTCAATTGGAATGACTACACTCCAGTAAAACCTTCTTTTCTAGGCAATAAAGTTTTTACTAATGTAACGGCTGAAACCCTAAGAGCTTATATTGACTGGACTCCTTTCTTCCATACTTGGAGACTTAAAGGAACTTATCCTCAAATTTTAAATGATGAAAAATTAGGAGAAGAAGCCACAACTCTCTATCATGAAGCTCAAGATATTTTAGAACTCATGATAAAAGAAGATATTTTTGATTTAAAGTCTATTATTGGCTTTTACCCAGTGAACTCAAACTCTAGAGATGATGTTCACTTAACTTCCGGTGAAACTTTTTCTTTTTTAAGAACTCAGAAAAAAATGATGAAAGAAGAATCATCTAATATGAGCCTGGCTGATTTTATAGCCCCACAAACATCTGGCAAACAAGACTATCTTGGTTTCTTTGTCGTTACTGCTGGAAACAAAATTGATGCTTATGCCAAGAAATATGAACAAGAGCATGATGATTATAAAGCCATTATGATTAAAGCCCTGGGAGATAGAATGGCTGAAGCTTATGCTGAATTTATGCATGAAAGAGTGAGAAAAGAATTTTGGGGATATGAAAAAGAGGAAAAACTCTCCCATGATGACCTTATCAGAGAAAAATATAAAGGAATCAGACCTGCTCCGGGTTATCCAGCATGTCCTGATCATTCAGAAAAAAGAACAATTTTTGAACTTCTTCAAGTAAAAGAAAATATTGAGGTAAACCTCACTGAGAATTGTGCCATGACACCTTCATCTTCAGTTTGTGGCTACTATTTCTCCCACCCTCAAGCTCAATATTTTAATGTCGGTATGATTGATAGTGATCAACTTGAAGACTATTCTCAAAGAAAAAAAATATCACAAAACGAAGCACAAAGATGGCTTCAAGCTAACATGAATAATTAATAAGGATAAGTAGATGACTAAGGTAATCGATCACATTAATAACTCAAGTAAAACTCTCTTCTCGTTTGAGATTCTTCCCCCAGTTAAAGGGCAAGGGATTCAAGACTTGTTTAGTGAAATTGAACCTTTAATGGAATTTAATCCCTCTTTTATTGATGTTACTTATCACCGTGAGGAATATGTCTATAAGAAGAAAGCTGATGGACTACTTGAGAGAAAATCAGTAAAGAAAAGACCTGGGACGGTCGGTATTTGTGCAGCCATTATGAACCGGTTTAAAATAGATGCTGTTCCTCATATTGTTTGTGGTGGTTTTACAAAGGAAGACACAGAAAACGCTCTCATCGATCTTAATTTTCTGGGTATTGATAACGTTCTTGCTTTAAGAGGAGACGCCATTAAAACAGAGCCCACTTTTGTTCCAGAAAGAGATGGTAACCACTACGCTAGTGATCTTATCAAGCAAGTCGTTCAAATGAATAATGGTCTTTATTTAGATGATGATATTGAAAACCCACATCCAACGAACTTTTGTATTGGTGTTGCTGGATACCCTGAAAAGCATTTTGAAGCTCCTAATATGACAACGGACCTTAAGCACTTGAAAATGAAAGTTGATATGGGAGCTGAGTATATTGTCACTCAAATGTTTTTTGATAATAAAAAGTATTTTGAATTTCTTGAAAGATGTAGGGCCAATGGAATTAATGTCCCCATTATCCCTGGATTAAAACCTATTACCACAAAAAAACAAGTCACAAACTTATCCAGAGTCTTTCATATTGATATACCAGAGGGTTTATCTGAAGCAATTGAAAAATGTAAAAATAATGCTGAAGCGAAAGAGGTTGGAATCAAGTGGGCCATTGAGCAATCAAAAGAACTTATGCAAAAAGGAGCCCCTGTTCTCCATTATTACTCCATGAGTCGCTCTTCATCAATTAGGGCCATCGCAGAGGCGCTGTTTTAATGAAAAAGATATTAATTACTGGAGGCAGTGGTTTTTTAGGTTCTCATTTGTGTAAAAGACTCCACAGAGAAGGTCATCAAGTTATATGTCTTGATAATAACTACACTGGTAATCTCGCTAATATCAGCTCATTGATAAAAGAAGAGAGATTTCAATTTGTTGAACACGATATAAGAGAGCCTGTTGAGTTTGAAGTTGATGAAATATATAACCTAGCTTGCCCAGCTTCTCCTCCACACTACCAACTCGATCCACTATATACTATTGAAACATCTTATTTAGGAGCCAAAAATACACTCGAACTTGCCAAAAAAAATAATGCTAAAATCCTTCAAGCTTCAACAAGTGAAGTCTATGGAGACCCTCAAGTCCATCCACAAACCGAACAGTATTGGGGACATGTTAACCCCATAGGCCCGAGAGCTTGTTATGATGAAGGAAAAAGAATTTCAGAAACACTTTTTGTGAATTATCAAAGAAGATTTTCTATTCAAACGAAAATAATACGAATTTTTAATACTTACGGACCTTTCATGCATCCAGAGGATGGTAGAGTTGTTTCAAACTTTATTATTCAGGCCCTTAAAGGGGAAAACTTAACTATCTATGGAGATGGTTCTCAAACAAGGAGTTTTTGTTATGTGGACGATCTCATCGAAGGAATGATTCGGCTGATGAACTCCTCCTCAAATATTACAGGACCGATTAATATTGGAAATCCTAACGAATTTACGATCAAAGAACTCGCAGAAAAAATCATTGCTAAAATAAACTCTTCTTCATCAATCACCTTCCAAGAGCTTCCTAAAGATGACCCTCTTCAGAGAAAACCTGATATCTCTCTTGCTAAAAAACATTTGAATTGGCACCCAGAGATTGAACTTGAGCAGGGATTAGAAAAAACAATAGAGTATTTTAAACAAAAAATTTAAGCAGCGTTTTCAGAGAAGCTTTCTCTGATTTTATCAAGAGTCTGAGCGTGCTCTTTCCAAATTTCTTTAGCTTTCTCCAGGTGTTTTTCAGCTCGAATTTTGCCTCCAGTCAGATATAAACCCTTAATAAGCTTTCGGTAAAGAACAAAACTTTCCGCTCCATTATTAATAAATTCTTCAGCTCTATCGGTAAGCTCTTCCGTATCAAAAATTTCATGAGTAATGAGAAATTCACTGACTTGATAGTTGAGATCTTGTTTTTTATCGTCTGAAAAAAAACCTAAATAATTAATGGCCTCATTATACTTTCCAAACTCAACCAACGTTTCAATGATTACTTTTAAAAACTTTGAATGGGCCGAAAAAGATTCGGCAATCATATCAAAAAACTTTTTTGCTTCTGAATCATTACCCTTATAAAGATAAAACTTACCTGAAATAAATAAACCAGAGCAGAGAAACTTAACAATACTTGAATCTTTATTTTTTAGTTTCTTAAAACTATCATAAATGAACCTAAAATCATCATACGCCTTTGTTATGATCGCTAGGCGAATAACATCATTAAATCTCATCACGTTATCAGGAAAATAAAGAAGAAGATCTTTTCCCATTGAATAGGCCTTTAAATGAGACCCATCTTTTTTATAAGCATTAAAAAGAGCATCGAGAGATTTTATGTGAAATTTATTTTTTTTACTTGCTTCCTCAAAATGCTTGATTGCTTCTGGTATTTCTCCCAATTTTTCTTTAATGAGACCACTATAGTAATGAGCAAGTGAAGGGTTCTTTTCTTTAGCAATAAGATCAAAAAGAATACTACTGGCCTTAGAAAACTCTTCATTTTCTATTAGTTTTTCACTTTCTTTGATACCACTTAAGTAAGTACTTGGATTAACTTTTTTTTCAACTAAATCATTAAGATTATCAATGAGAAGATTCATGGTATATGGTCTCAAGATAATTGAATCAACCCCTTCTTCTGCTGCTTTGGCAACTAGCGATTGAGAAAGGTTCGATGCAATTAGAATACAAGTTGCCTGATGCATCTTTGATAGTTTTTGTCTAAGTTCCTTGAATAGCTCATAAGGACCTGAAAGACCTATTTCATCGCTAGATATAATAATACCGATGCTTTTCTTTACCCCAATATCTAAAGCTTGAGAGGCATCACTGCATAAAAAAATATTATCTTTAGGGCACCCAATTTTGGTCAAGCTACTTGCTAGTCTATTTTTTGACGAATGATCAACATCAACGATTAAAATCCGCCTATTTTCCAAGAAATTTTTAAGCACACTTGATATTTCTCTCATTTTTTACTCTAGGCAACACCTTTTGCCTGATCTAAGAACTTACTAATATTTTCTTGTCTTTTCCCGTAGAGCTTTAAAAATTTCTCTCTTTTCACTTCATCTACGTTTTGAACTTCTAATGTAATCAGTTCAAATCCTTCCTCGTCATCTTCTACTTCTAAAACGGCTCCCGGCATATTCATCATAACCTTATCACTAGAGTAATTAAGACTGAGTTGAACTCTTGTCATCATATCTTTCTGAATCACACCAGCTTGAAGCTTGACAACAAGTTCGTTTTCAATGAAATCTTCAAAATATCCAACTTGGCTTAGTTCTTGCCCATTATTATCTTCAACCACTAAGACGACCTGAACTTCTCCTGACTCTAAGCTAATTTCTTCACCATTTTCATCTTGAAGAGTTTCATATTCATCCAGGTTAAGTTGACCATCTTCTAAAACTTCGTCCTCATTAGGAGCTCTTTCGTAACGAGGAATCTGCTCTTGTTTTTTCTTATTTTTACCACTATCCACAAAAAGTTGTGTCTTTTTTGTTGTGGGTGTACTTACATCATCTTCACTTCTTTCAAACTGCTCTAAGTCGATATTGGAATTATTATTTTTTCCAGGCTCTCTATAAAAAGATTGTTTTTTACCAAAAATCTCTCTTTCTTCAGTTTCTTCTCTCGATTCTGAATTATCATTTGATTTTCTTAAAGAGCTATTCTGCCCTCTTAAATGTCCCTCTCGAGCATCTTCTTGAAACCCACTCTCTCCTCCGAGAGCGCTTCTATCTAAGTGATCAGTTGAAGACTCTCCATCAAGATCACCCCCCTCTTCCTCTCCCATGAAAGCATGACCTTTTAAATGGCCATCAATCTCATCCTCCTGAAAAGCATTTTTATTCTTCAGTTTTTCTTTTTTCTTTTCTCGATCGTAAATATCACCTCTCATCGGATCGGCAATAATATCAGAGGATGAACCATAACCATCTAAGTCATCATCCATTTCATTTTCTGAAAAATTATTTTCACCTGAAAGATTTTTCTTTTTAGATTCACTCCCGTAAATATCTCCACTAAGAGGATCATCTTCTATTTTATCAGTGCTACCATTACCTTGGAGATTACCTCCAATTTTTTCTTCCCTATAATTATTTTGTCCTTTTAAATCTTCAAATTCACCATCATCAAAACCGTAAACATCACCTGCGAGAGGTTTATTATTAATTTTCTCAGTTTCAGCATTTCCTGATAACGTTCCCCCTAAATCCTCTTTATCACGAGAAGCCGAAAAATCATCATGAAAACTCTCATCTTCATGTTCAAAGCTTGTTTCATCAGCGATTGTTTCGTAAATGACGTCTTGGAGGGCCTGAGAAAAAGTTGATGGTTTAGCTATTTTCAACTCACTGTTATCAAACTTCAACTTATAGTGATTTTCTGAATCTATTTTATAGAAAAGAGAAGGTGATTCTCCTGAGAAGATCCATTTATTTGTCTTCCAATCAAATTCAGGCCTATTCCCTGAAAAATACCAAAAAGCACCACTCTGGGCATAAAACTTACTTTTCCATTTTTCATGAAATGACCATTTCCAATAGGTTTTGCCATCGTTATTTTTATTTTCAGCTTCGCTCCATCCCCCGGCAGAAGGACCTGGACCAGAAAGCCTCACTAGTATTCTTCTTAAAACCTTCTTACAATCTTTCTTCGAAACAATACTCCAGCAATCATTTTCAACATCAAGACCGTCCACAAATTTAATCGAAAGTTCGCTATTTCCGTATTGTCCGTTATTCCCCAAGTTTTTGTTGCTTTGTTCATGGACTTTAAAATCATCATTTTGATTTTCTTCATTTTGAGGTTTAAGAGTTTTTGACCAAAAATCTATTTTAAATTTAAGCGTTTTGGGTCGTATTGTTTCTTCTAAAAATTCACTCGTTCCCATTTTTCTTAAAACAGGTTCAATTGTTTTCTTTTTGATTGTATTAAAAACACCTACTTTAATTGTATTTTCTTTGATCTTTTTCTTACAAACTTTTAGAAAAGTTAGTGTTTCAGTGAGGCTATCTTTATCAAATGTCTTGGCCAAAACAATGGCATTTTCCCATTCTTGTAATGTTGACAGTGCTTCTTCACGAGAATTAACATATCGGTGCTGAAAATCAGCATTATCCCCGTAAAGTCTTGCTATATTTTCAGTAAATGGTGTGCCTTCGTCTCCGAAGTTCATAAATAAAATGTTCACTTCTACTCTCTTCATATTTTCTGGCTGACCTTCTCCAATTTGGAATCATTACCCTATCGGTATTCTGAGAATTTAGTTAAGAAAACTCCTTGAAATAAAACAAGTTTAGTCAGATATTTTTCCTTTCTCTTTATAGGAAAAAAGATAACCTTTTTGAAAAACAAGACGATAAGCTGTTATCAATGAAAAGAATTGAGTAGGTATGAAATGGAGCAACTTGAAAGAGATGCTGATAATAAGACTACGACATTAAAAGAGCTTTTGACTCTTAAGAATCTTACTGAATTATTTGAAATACTCAAAGAGATGCCCACTGTTGAAGTTTGTGACTTCTTAAATGAAGAAAGTGAAGAAAATATTCTAGAGGTTCTTAATCTTTTTCCTGTTGAAGAAAGAGGTTATATTTTTGGAGATCTTGAAACTGAGATAAAAAGAAAAATCTTCTACTTCATAGAGAGAGTTCATTTCGCCCAACTCTTCTCTTATATGGCCTCTGATGTTCGAGCTGACTTCTATCAACAGCTTAATCAAGAAGAACAAGTTGAACTTCTTCCCTTCCTTTCTAAAAGAATTCGTGAAGATGTTATTTCCTTAAGTTCTTATCCTGTTGAAACAGCCGGTGGGATTATGAACACAGATTTTGCGACTATCTATATTGATATGACAGCTCAAGATAGTTTATCAAAAATAAGACAAGATAATCCTTCAAAAAAAATGATTTATTACATCTATGTTGTCGATCACTTACAAAGAATGCTGGGGCTAGTTACTCTCAAAGATTTAATTATGGCCGATCCCAAAGATAAAATTGAAGAAATTTTGCAAGAGTTTTTCGTTTATGCTGAAGTTAATGAAGACAGAGAATCTGTTGCACAAAAAATCGAAAAATACTCACTTGTTGCTATTCCTGTGTTAAACCCATTTAAACAACTGGTCGGAATTGTCTCTCACGATGATGCTCTAGAAACAATCATTGCTGAACAGACTGAAGATATGGAAAAGTTTATGGGGATCACTCCATCGAAAGACGATGAGGACTACTTAAGTACTTCAACTTTTTCCCACTTTAAGAATAGAGTTATTTGGATTGTAGTTCTCGCAATGATTGGAATTTTATCTGGAACAATTATTCATCAGTACCAATCTATTCTAGAGAAATTTATCATTTTGGCTGTTTATATGCCAATGATGACAGCAACAGGAGGTAACTCTGGTAGCCAATCGGCAACTCTTGTGATTAGAGCCCTTTCTTTGGGTGAAGCTAGCCTGAGTGATTGGTGGCAAATTATTTTTAAAGAGCTGAAGATATCATTTCTTATTTCACTTTGTGTGGCCTCTCTTATTTTTATCAAAATCAACTTTCTCTCCTTTGAGTCTACACTCCCTAATGGATTTAGCCTTACTTTAATAGGACTCACTGTATCTCTTGCTCTTGCTTTACAGGTTATTAGCTCGGCCCTTATCGGCGCAGGACTTCCTCTTGTTGTAAGAAAACTGGGGGGAGATCCTGCTGTGGCAGCAAGCCCTGCGATTACAACCGCTGTGGACATCACGGGACTTTTAATTTACTTCACAACAGCAACTTTGATGCTTAATATATAAAAAATTCTCAAAAGGAATATAAATATTGAATTCCGAATTTTTTTTCGCTAACTTCTCGCTATGAAAAAAAATCTCTCTATTCTTGTTGTTGATGATGATGAACTCTACCGTTCTCAAATAAAACTCATTTTAAGCGGCCTTGGAGAGATTACTGTTGCAACTAGTCAACAAGAAGCCTTTGAAGCTTTAGATAAGGGCAATTTCGACCTGGCTGTTGTTGATTTAAACCTTCCAGATGAACTCGCTGGCTTCAAGGTTTTGGCCAAAGCCAAAATGAAAGAGATGTCCGTCATTGTTTTAAGTAGTGAAGACTCTGATGATATTTTCGAAGATGCTTACAAACTTGGTTGTGACTATTTCCTTTCTAAGCAGCATTTTCATATCTCATTAAAAGAGACTGTTGAAAAACTTTTGAAAAACAACAGAGAATCTTTATTAGTAAGTTTTTTAGAAAATGAATACTTCACTCGAGACAAACCCTTTATTAAGTCTTTAAAAGAACTAACAAAGCTTAACCTAAAAAAAATCAACATTTTCCTGACCGGGGCCACGGGATGCGGAAAAACTCATTTGGCCAAATTTATTCATAAACTCCTCTTAGGGGAAGATAGACCTTTTGTTCATTTGAATTGTTCGGAAATAGCAGAAAACCTTCTGGAATCCGAACTTTTTGGTCACACCAAGGGCGCCTTCACTGGTGCTCATGAAGCTAAAAAGGGCAAACTACTGCAAGCCCACAACGGAACTTTGTTTCTCGATGAGATAACGACGATGTCAGTTTCAATGCAGCAAAAGCTTCTTAAGGCCATTGAAGAAAAAGAATTTTTCCCTGTTGGTTCATCAAAGCCTGTTCGTTCAAATTTCTCTATTATCTCAGCAACTTGTGAAGATATTTTTGAAAAAATACAAAAAAATAAATTTAGAAAAGATCTGTTTTTCCGAATTAATGGGCATCACTTAGAAATAAAACCCCTTAATGAAAGAGTCGATGATGTTGAATTTATTATCAAAAAATGGCTTAAATCCTCTCCTCGCAAATTTGTTATCAAGGCTGACGCCTATGCTTATCTAAAACAATACGCATGGCCAGGTAATATTAGAGAGCTTAGAAAAGTGTTTCTTGCTCTCCAGCATTCGGAAAACGGAATTATAACGGCACAAGAATTGCCTAAGAATATTCAGAACAATGAGACTTTATTCTCAGAAGAGAATCACTTTATCACTAAGAAGCAAAAAGAATTTATTTCACAATTTGGATTAAGAAAGTTTATCCAAGAAACTGAAAAACAAATAGTTAAAGAGCTTTATCAAAAACATAATGGAAAAATCACTCACTGTATTAAGGAATTAAAAATTTCTAATTCTGCCTTTTATCGTATTTTAGAAGAAACTCTTCAATAGTTGGCACAATAATTGCTCTATGTTTTTTAAACAAATAGGAGGGCAAATATGTTGCTTCAGAAAAAAATTATTTCAGAATACAAAGAACTTTATCCTAAACACACTTTGCAAAAAATCTCTAATCACACTGGAATTCAAATTACACGTGTCTTTAGAATTATGAACGGTCAAGAAATGAAACTTTCTGAGTACCAAGCATTTCAAGAAGCCATTCACAAAAAGCAAGACAATCAAAATGGTGAATTCTTGAAGCTAATAGAAGAAAGTTTGTTTTTACTTTCATCTGAATCTATTCAAGAAATTAAAATTGGTCTTATGAGAAAGTTAAGTCTTAAAAAAATGATGTCAGCATAATTAAATATAAGGAGGTCTCATGTTTTATTTAACGACATTAGAAAGAGTTGTTTTAGAGTCTTTGAATAAAAGTCCTAAAAATATACATCAGCTCGTAGAAGATACAGGGATAAAGATTAAAGTTATTCAAAATATTACTCAATCATTAATAGCAAAAGAAATTTTAGAGCAGCAAAATACGTTCTTTCAAATAACAAAAATCTCACAAAAAATGCTTAAAGAACTCATAAAGGATAAAAACTCTATCAAAGCAGAAATACAGGAATTAATTGATTACTCTCTTCATTTAAGTTTAAAAGAAAACAGAGGAAGTTTTTCCTTACAAAAAGTTTCTCTTAGTGATAAAAATGAAAAGATCATCAACTCGATGTTTCAAGAAATTAAAAACTATATTTCTCAAGTTACAGAAAAACAACAAACCTCTATGACGAAAAAAGAAAATATTATCTTTTGGGGTTCAAATAAATATTCCGATATCTTAGAGCATATTAGTTCAGGTATTTGAGATATAGTCTCTATTGGGATTATAATAAACGTATGATTAAAATCATAACATGTAATATACGTTTTGATAATCCTCATGACAAAGGCCAGTTATGGAGTGTTCGCAAATATATACTGGCCCAAATTATTCATGAAGAATCACCTCTTATTTTAGCCACTCAAGAAGGAAGAGAACCTCAACTTAGAGAGCTTTCTGAAATACTTCCTCATTACAATCTCATTGATAATCATCGCTCTTGGATACCTGAGAGAATGTATCCTTGTTTTTTTGTAAGGAATAATCTAAAGCTCGAGATACTAAAAAGTTATGATATTTGGCTCTCTGAAACTCCTCACTTGGCCGGAAGCAGTTCTTTTAATAGCGAGTTTCCTAGGCTCGCAACATTTATGATAATGAAAATTAAGGGCCAAGAAGTTCTCATTATCAATACACATCTAGATCATAAATGTGAGACAACCAGGAGTAAACAAATGGAGGTTCTTATCTCACAAATAAAAAGGGAAGCCTCTCTTCCAATTGTCTTATGTGGGGATTTTAATTCTCCACCAGATGGAGAAGTCAGGGCCATATTGAATAAAGAACTAAACCTTATAGATCCTTGGATTACTTTAAATAAGGAAGAAAAGTCTAGTTATCATCATTTTGATCCTCTGAATACAGAAGGAAAACGAATTGATTGGATTCTCCACTCTCCTGATTTTAAATGTAATCAAATTTATTTCTCAAACAAACAGAAAGACAATACCTTTCCTTCAGATCATTACCCCGTCATTGCCAAGCTAGACTTTCTCAGCAATAGCTGAACCTAATTGATAAAAAGTTTCCAAGTTTTTATGAGTATTCTCAAGCATGAGTTCAGATGGTTTCCATTTTCCTTTCTGTCCCATTAAGATGACTGTTGACCCGCCAAAAAGAAAATATCCTTTCTCATCTCCTCTTTTAAAAGTCTTTGATTCATCAAAACTTTGAACAATTTTACCAACACAAGTTGCTCCTACTTCAATAAAAGCTAGTTTTCCAAAGTTTTGAGTTTCTAACAAAGAAACCCTTCTCTGATTTTTTATAAAAATATCATTCTTTAATTTAAGTGCGATCGGATTAACTGAGTGGTATTGTCCCTTTATCACAAAACTCTCTACCGTCTTACCATTATCAGGGTAATGATAGCGATGATAATCAACGGGACATAGTCGAGCTATCATTAAAGGGCCATCAATAAAATCTTGATACTCATAACCCTCTCCCAGTAGATCTTTTGCCTTTAAAAAGACGCCTTTCACCGGAAAAGTTCTTTCTTCATCGATTCTTTCAAAGCCTAGGTAACGAGCTTCACAAAAAGCCGCCATTTTATCAGAATTCTCGTTAAAAACCCTACTTGATTGTTTAAACCTACGAATGAAAAATTCATTAAAAGAGCGATAAGAGTCTTCAATAGGCTTGTTTGCAAAACTTCCTTTCTCAAACTCTGAAATATTTATCGCATAGTTTTTAATAAAATCAGGGATTCCTTTGGCACTCATTTGTGTGTCTTGAAATTTCCCATACAGAGAGCTTACAAACCGCCCTGTTATAAGATTTGAAAAAAATCTTCCACTTAGAGAATGATAAAGCCATCTCACGGCCTTATCTCCATATATTTTCTCACATTCTATTTGATTATTTGTACTATTATAGTACTTTATTTGCTTGCTTTCTGACATGTGTTGACTGGACCTTTTTCTTCATTTTTTTATTATAAACATAATAATAATGGCTTCAAAGAGGAGATTATGCAAAAGATGATTTTACTTTTTTTTGTCTTACTCATTTCGCAAAACTTAAAAGCAGAACTATTGGATTCAGAAAAAGCACTCATTAATATTTATAAAGAAAGTTCTGCTTCTGTTGTTAACGTTACTAATATTAAAGCTGTAGGAGATCCTTTTTTTGGTTTTATTGAAAAAATACCTGCTGGTCAGGGTTCAGGTTTTATTTGGGACGATGATGGCCATATTGTAACAAATTTTCATGTCGTCGAAGGTGGAGAAGATTTTCAAATAAGTTTTTATAACGATAAAAAAACTTACAAGGCGAAAATTGTAGGAGTCGCTCCCAGAAAAGATATTGCTGTTTTAAAACTAGAGAAACTTCCTCCTTTTCTTAAAGCTATCAAGAAAGGAAGTTCCAAAAGTTTACAAGTAGGTCAATTTGCCATTGCAATTGGAAACCCTTTTGGCCTTGATCATTCAATGAGTAGAGGAATCATTTCTGCGCTAGGAAGAAAAATAGAAGGAATAGGTAAAGTAACTATTAATAATATGATTCAAACTGATGCAGCTATTAATCAAGGGAACTCTGGAGGACCGCTGCTTAACTCAAATGGAGAATTAATTGGAATGAACACAATGATTTATTCACCATCAGGAACAAATGCAGGATTAGGATTCGCTGTCCCCTCTGATACTATAAATAGAATCGTCCCTCAGCTTATTGAGCACGGAAAGATTATTCGACCAAGTCTTGGAATTACAGTACTTGATGATGATATTAAAGAGAGGTTTTTTGGAGATAAGGGAGTCGCTGTACTTGAAGTTATTTCAGGAAGCCCTGCTGATAAAGCAGGAATTAAGGGACTCTCTAGAGGTAGAAGAGGTCAAATATTTAAAGGAGACCTTATTTTAAAAATCAATGACAAGGAAGTAAATTCTTATGATGATATCTACCATGTCTTTGATACTTATAAAGTAGGAGATCTTGTTGAAGTGACTGTTAAAAAAGAAGAAAAAGGAAACACGGAGAAACTAAAAATTAAACTTGAAGCTCTTTAAGAAATTTCAAAGCTTCAAGTAGTGTCTCTTCTTTTTTGGCAAAACAAAACCTAAGAAACTTTTCTCCCTCTCGTGATTTTAAATAAAAAGCGGAGGGAGGAATGGCAGCAACTCGCTTTTTTTCAATAAGATGATAAGCAAAATCAACATCACTCATCTTAGTTATTTGATGAATAGGAACCATCATGAAATAAGTTCCTTCTGGTTTTTTAAAATCAAATCCTATTTCTTTCATCCCTGAATAAAACAAATCCCTCTTCGATTGATAGTCTTCTTTAAAAGTTGGGACATAGTCCTTTAAATGCATTAAGGAGCGCGCTAGAGCATATTGCATAGGAGTTGAAACACAAAAGGTTATATATTGGTGTAACTTTCTTAAACCTGAAGATAAACGCTCAGGAGCACAAACCCAGCCTATTTTCCAGCCCGTCAAACCAAATGTTTTTCCAGCAGAATAGATTCCAAGAGTTCTCTCTTGCATTCCCTCAAGACTTGCAAGAGGAATATGTTCTTCTTTGTCAAAAGTAAGAAACTCATAAACTTCATCACTTATGGCCATAAGGTCATATTTTAAACAAAAATCTCTCACTATCTTTAACTCACTACTAGTAAAAACTCTTCCAGTTGGATTATGAGGATTATTGAGAATGATGGCCTTAACTTGAGAAGAGTAGACGTTTTCAAGATCTTCTGGAGTAAAACTAAAATCAGGAGAATTAAGGGTTACCACTTTAGGTATTCCTCCTGCGACCTGTATAGAGGAGATATATGAGTCATAGAAAGGCTCAAAAACAATAACTTCATCACCAGGATTAATAATTGATAAGATGGAGAGAAATATACCCTCAGTAGCTCCACAACAAATAGAGACTTCTCCTTCCTTACAATAATCTAAATCGTAGTAACTTTTTAAATACTGAGAAACAGACTCTCTTAATTCAATTATTCCAGGAAATGGACTGTATTGATTTTTTCCATCTTTAATTGCTTCCAAAGCATATTCTTTGACAAAATCAGGCCCATCAAAGTCAGGAAACCCTTGAGATAGGTTAATGGCGTTATGTTCATTGGCCTTCTTACTCATAATTCCAAAAATTGAATCTTGAAACACTTGAACTCTTTTTGAAGGCCTAATCATTTTACTCCCTTGGATTAATTGCATCTCGCACCCCTTCACCAATGAGAGAGAGAAGTGTCAGAGTAAAAAATAAAGCACAAGATGGAAATAAAGCTAACCACCAAGCCGTAGTGAAATATTTTTGGGCCTGATTAAGAAGCTCTCCCCAACTAGGTGTCGGCGGAGCTAGTCCAAAACCAAGGTAATCCAAGCTGGCCAAACCTGTTATATGTCCAGCAATAACAAAAGGAGTAAAAGTAATAATGGGGGTTAGGGAATTTGGCAGAATATGTTTAAAAAATATTCTTTTATGACTTCCTCCCATTGCTCTGGCCGCTTCAATGAAATCAAGTCTTCTATTTCTTAAAAACTCACCTCTTACATAATAACTAATTGAGATCCACCCAAAGAAACAGGTTAATAAAACGAGTAAGGTCATAGTCGGTCTGAAAATAGAAATAAGAATAATAAGTAATAAAAGATAGGGAACAGTACTTAGGATTTCTGTAACTCTTTGGCCATAAAAATCAAATTTTCCACCAAAGTAGCCCATTCCCCCACCAAGTAGCGTTCCTATAATAAAACTAAATAACCAAACAAGTAGAGCATAGGTTATGCTATAGCGTAATCCATAAAGAATTCGCGTAAGTACATCCCTTCCTCTATCATCTGTGCCCATCAAGTTAACTTGAGTTGGTGGCCCGGGATAAGCATCAATCTTTTTGTTAGACTCATAGGGATCCCATGTAATAAGAGGAAATAGTGCCCAATCCTCATTTCCTAGACTGAGTTTTTTATAGTCGATAACAACGATATTTTCCTCTATTCCTAAGTCCCGTGGGGAATAATTTTTAAACACAGGAGTATAAAATCCTCCCTGATATTTTAAAAGGATTGGTTTACTATTGGCCCAAAATTCTGCGGTAAAACTAAAAAAGCATGAGAAAAAAATAATAAAGGTAGAGATAATCGCCAATTTATTGCTCTTAAAGCGACGGTATCTTTTTAAATTCAATTCATTTTTTATAAATCTTTCTATCATTTAAAATCTATCCTTGGATCAACAACAACGTAAGCGAGATCACTTAACAAGTTTCCTATAAGCATCAAAAAACTCTGGATGAAAATTAATCCCATCAGAAGATTAAAATCTCTCGCAAGAACAGCATTAAAACCGAGAAGGCCAACACCGTCTAATTGAAAAATTCTCTCGAGTAAAAGAGAGCCAGCAAAAAAGACAGATAAAAATCCACCAATCCCTGTCACAATCGGAATAAGGGCATTTCTTAAAGCATGCTTTAAATAGATAATTTTCTCTGATAATCCTTTTGCTCGAGCAGTTCTGATATAATCTTTTTTTATTTCTTCTAGGAGAGAATTTTTCATCAAACTTGTTAACACTGTAAATGAACCCATGACATAACAAATAAGAGGGAGAATAAAGTGGTGAATTCTATCCAAAATTTGTTCAAAAAAGTTCATTTCATCATAAAAATCACTATAAAGCCCTCCAATTGGAAACCAATCAAAGAAACTCCCTCCAGCAAAAAAGACAAGGAGTAAAATACCGAGCATGAAAGGAGGTATCGAGTACATGATAAATAAAAGAACCGTTGTAAGCACATCAAAGCTAGAATCTTTCTTTATGGCCTTTAATACTCCTAGTGGAATTGATATTAAATAACTTAATATAAGAGAGAGAATTCCAAACTGAAGTGAAACAGGAAATTTACTAACAATGACGTCAACAACAGGTTCTTCGTAAGTAAAACTCTCACCAAAGTCTAGTTTTATTAAATTTTTAAGCCAAATAAAATAACGAGTGTGTAGTGGCTTATCAAAGCCGTATTGTTTTTTGAGGGCCTCTAAAACTTCTTCACTTACAACTTGAGTCGAGCTGTTAGACATCGATTCTCCACCACCGGATGCTCCTGCAAAACGAATTTGTTGTAACTTTTGCTCAATGGGGCCACCTGGAGCTAAATTAACAATAACAAACACTATGAGCGTTATTCCAAGGAGTGTTGGGAGCATTATAAGTAAGCGTCTTAAGATATATTGTAACATTTAATTATTCCACCACTTTCCAATGATTAATCCCAATTGAGTACATAAACGTGTCTTTAGGCTTTTGAATCCTACTCCTATGGGCATATAAAGTTTCATTGCGATTAAAGAAAAATGCGTAGGGAGCATCATCAGCAATCATTTCATAAACTTTTTTCAAAACCTCAATTCTCTTTGATTTATCATAAATTTCTCGGGCCTCTTCAATAAGCCTATCAACTTCAGGGTTGCTGTAACTAATAAAATTTGAACCACCCTTAACGGCAGATGAACTGTGCCAAATTTGTTTCGGCTCCCAGTCAACTCCTCCTCCTCCCCAGGCAAGTCTAACAACATCAAAGTTCTTTTCATCTAAAAGTTTTGTAAAAGTGTTCCATTCAACGACTTTTAATTCGACATTTATCCCCACTTTTCGACAGTCTTCTTTGAAAATAGTGTTATATTTTTTAAACCCTTCATAAGGATCGATAACTGAAAATTTAAAATCAACTTTTTTACCATCTATCATTTTATCTAAAACAAGGTCCCCATCTGAGTCAGACCAACCGGCTTCATTTAATAACTCTAATGCTTTTTTAGGATCGTAGAGGATAGGCTTTACTTTTTTTGAAGCGTAGTCACTTTGAACGTACTGAGGACCTGTTGCGTAGGCACTTAAGTTATATTCAAATTTATCGAGCATTAAAGGTCTATTCACTAAATGAGCAAGAGCTCTTCTAACTCTCTTATCTTGAAAAATTTTCTTTTTAAGATTCCAACCATAAAAATTATAGCCCTTGGGTGATTTATTCTCTACTTTAACTTTAATATATTCTTTTCCCCACTCATCACCCGATGTATTATTCATGTACTCTTCAGCATCGAGCCCTTTGAAATCAAGGTTTCCTTTTTTGAGCATTTCTAAAGCAACGGTTTTATCTCCGACAAATCTTAAGCCAATACTCTCAAAATTATGTTGCCCTTTAAGATAATCAACTTTATTCCCCCACCAAAACTTATTTTTTTCTAAAATAATCTTTTTTCCTTTGTCATATTTTTTCAAAACATAAGGGCCTGTTCCAACAAGAATTCTATTTAATTTTTTATTTTCTTTATCTTTTGAATAAATATGTTTAGGGACTATCGTTAATCCAGCTGCAGAATCAAAGTTTTTATAATATTTCGTTTTTGTATAAAATTTTACTTTGTATGGAGAAATAACTTCAACTCTCTCAAGGCCTTCAAAGTAAGGTCTTTTATGAGCAGCATTGTAAGCATCATCAAAAATAACATCTAAGCTAAATTTTACATCTTCTGCTGTAAAAGGTTCTCCATCATGCCAAGTGACATTTTGCCGTAAGTTGAACGTAAAAACTTTTTTATCTCCACTGATTTCCCAGGATTCAGCCAAAGCAGGACGATACTCATAAGTATCTTCATCTCTATCTAAAAGACTTTCCAAGATATAACTTTGAACCTGTGAGGCATAACCATCAGCTGAAGTTATTGGGTTTAGTGTTGTTGGTTCTGATAACATACTTTGGTAAAAAGAGTTACCTCGAAATTTTTTTTCTTTATTACAACTAAAAATACTCGCGAGTAAAACCATTAAGCTTACATACTTTTTCATTATCCATCCCTGTTATTTTTTTATGTATAGTTTAGGATCAAGTGACCATCTATCTTCAACGAAATTCTGATCACTTATCTTATATTTTTCTATTTTGTGTTCGACTTCATCCATTCTAGTTTGAGCATTTTTATAATTTTTATAAACAAAAGCTTTATCTTCTTCTAGTTTAGAAAGCTCATCCGCCCATTCAAGTTCTAATTTTTGTCTTAATATTTGATATCTTTTATTAATCGCTTCTAGTTTATCAGGGTAAGTCACTAGATTTTTCTTATAGCGCTCCATTCTAGCTGTTAAGGCCATTTTTTTCTTCATCAAAATATCAAGCAACTCTCTTGCGGCCTTAAGATTTCTTTCTAGATCAGGACTATAGAAATGCAAATAAGCTCCCGTAGTAAGATAGACATTGCTCACGCACTCTGAATACCTTGGAACTTTTAATAAAATGTACTCGGTGCTCTTCCCTTCAACGTAAGAAGCACATCTCTTTGAAGGTATGACCTCGGTCCAAAATTCAACTTTATCTTTCTTTGTCAAAAATTTCGCGTTTTCAAAATCGACCTTAACTCTTAGCAAGGCTGCTTTTTGATTAAGCCTCGAAACCCTTCCAGAAAAGTACGTGCTTTGAGAATCTATCTCTTTGACTGAAGCTAACAGAATGTTTGTGTAAATACTCAAAACTACAATGAAAACCATAGTAATATTATGCCATGGTTCTTCATTTTTCCAAGGGAGTTGATTTTATTCTTGAGTTAAAGAGTTGCCCTACTTCCTTTGGCAATTCCCTCAAAAGCACGAACACTCACAATATCATAAGAGTTTTTTCTTTGGGCCTTCACCAATTCACAGAAATGAATAGAGAGGTTTTCTACTGTTGTTTCATAGGGAACAAAATAAACACTGTTTCCTGCTAGTTTCGCTGAAAATTCACCCTGGCTGGCCATATATTTGATCTCTACACTTGGTATTTCCTGAAATCTTCCCACAGGTTCATGTTTACCTGTTAACTTGATAATTTCGTCTTTATTCACAACATTATCCCAGAAACAAAAATGAATATTGCCTGAGAATAATTCTTGAGCAAATTCTTTTTCTTTTTCAAAACATCTTTGACCGTTAACAAAAATATTGATTGTACTTCTATGTCCATGCAACAACCTTTGACAATTTCCATAGTGCTCTTTGAGTCCATGAGTGTAATGAAAAAAAGAGTCATTAGTTGAAAGGCTTTCTTCTTCAAAGCTTAGCTTAACGGCTGAAACAGTCGTTGGCATCTCTTTCATTACAAGATTTTCTAAATGATAAAGAAGATTTTCTTTAGAAAAGTAGGCTGAAGGAATTTCACAAACAGCTTCAGCTGGCCCTTTATAATCAATACAATAATCTTTAAAACCATAAAAATACTTGAGTGAAACTTCATTTTGTTGAAAATTAGCAATTTGATGAGGAACCACTAAACGATGATCACAATCTCTATCAATAATTTCTTTCACTTTCTTTTTGGCATATGAGAAATCAAAAACAACACCCTCCTCATCTGTTTTGCCAAAGAACTCTACATTCACCTTCAAGGAATCTCCAACAATTCCTAAGTGTTCATCTAGGTAAGCATAATCAAGAACAGTTACGTTTTCATAAAAAAGTGATATTTTCATTTTTTTCCTCTCAATGGTTTTTTTAAGATAATACTTGCTCTATAGTCTTTGAGATGCAGGGGTTCTTCATATTTTAAAATTCGATAGCCTTTAAACATCGACAGAAGCTCTTGCTCCTTAAGAAAATACTCATCCGGATCCTTGGCAAAACTCTTCTTCTTTTTTTGGTTAATCGTATGAGCTTCATAAATAAGTATCCCACCTGGTTTTAACCATTTTTTTATTTGGGCAATTAAGCTTCTATCAACATAATAAAAAATAATAATCGAATCAAAACTCTCTTTATAAAACTCATATTTATTTAAAGAACCGACAATGGTTTGAAGTTTTACTCCAAATTCTTTTGCTAAAATTCTTGCTTTCTTAACAGCAACAGAACTGACGTCAACACCAGTTACAAGATATCCTTTTTGCGCCAGAAATACTGCGTTTCTTCCTTCTCCCATTCCCATATCAAGGACAGTACTTCCATAAGGAATAAACTCATAGTTCTCGGCCAAAAATTTTGCTGGAGTTTTTCCATAAATATAAGATCTTTTACTATACATAGAATCCCAGTGGGATTTGAGATTATTTTTTTCTCGAACGCCAGTGAGTCTGGCCGCTTGATTGGCAGAAATTGGTTTTCTGGCTAAAAGCGATTGACTAAGGAAAAAAGCAAAAAATAAGACTATGCGTAACATAGCGCATTTATAGACAATTTCACTTCATTTTAAAAGGACTTTGCTTATAGAGATAATCTATGAGTGCTTAGGAAGGAATATCCCCAATAGAATGGCCCTCTTTGATGACTCCTAGCTCTGCGTCAATGTAAAGAGTTACTTTATCTAAGACTGAGCTCAGCTTTTTAAGCTCTCTCCCAAGGTTTTCTTCAACAGTCACTGGCATATCTTCAGTGTGTTCAAGATACCACTGAAGGGAATCTATTAAAGAGTAAAACTCATCAAGAGCAAGAATAATGTCAGAGCTAGCGTGAACAAGGTCTTGAATTCTTAAATCTTTATACCTGCTATAAAAAACTCTAGGAAAGTGCTCTCTTGTTCTCTTCATAGCAAAAATTTCGATATACTCAGCACGGCGATTTTTTAATCGCTCAAAAAGCCTAATGGCATCTAGCTTAAATAGTAGTAAATAACGTTGGGATTTTTCATCAAGACTGCTCTTCACAATTACACCAATTCCTCGAAAGGCAATCTTCCTCTACGGCCACCTGGCCACTTTTGGATCGAATTTTGTTTAATGAGAAAAGAGTTTTTAACAGCTTGAGCAAGGACTTCTATTGATATCGGAAGAGAAATAAACGAGTAGTTATTAATTCGACCTTTTTCTTTTCTCAAATCAATATCTGAAAAACTTGATAAATGATAAAAAAACATTTTTCCCGATCGAAGAGCATGATTAATAATCTTCAAACTTTTTTGATAGGCCTTCTTCTCAAATTGATTTTTGGTTACAACAACCACATGGACATTTTTTTTCCCTTGATAAAAATCTAAAAGCTGATCCAACTCGACAGGAACAAGGGTTAGTCCTTTATTTTTAAAAGTCACAGCTAGGTCATAAAAAACTTTGGGAAGTTTTTGACCAAAAGTGAGATAAAAAATGAGGTTAAGGTTCTCATCAGTTTCCATATTTGTTTTTCGGAATATGAAAAACAAACAATGAGAAATCTATATCTTAATAGGTAAAATTTTCCTTTTAGCGATTGAAAAGGGAGATAAAGCAATAAGTCCAAGAATTAGGGAGAATAAAACACTAAAAGGCCCACCCCCATCTCCTCCATTCCCAGATTGAGTATCAATAGTTCCGCAAGAAATAGCTTGTGATGAAGATTTTCCTTCTTCAAAAGCCAGAGGAGAAATGTATCCAATCGCTTGCCTTCTTCTTGTTTCGTCAACAAGAGCAACCATTCCATCGATATCATCGTTATGAAGAGATTGGCTTCCATAGGAATAGTACATTATTGCTTGCGGAACGCTCGAGTGATCAAGCCCATAAGTATGACCTAATTCATGTACTAAAGTGGCCTTCAATGCTTGCAAGTTAGATAAAGTAGGATGCTGAGCATTTAAAAGAATCTCTGTTTGTGTGTAATAGGGCCCCGTTATATATCTTAAGGTAACAGCTAATGTTGAATATCTATTAAATCCAGTTTCTCCTTCAATATCGTTTGACCATCGAATAATATTACGCCCTCCCTCAACATTGGCCAAAACTGTTGGACTCACTTCCCAGAGCTGTTGCCCTAAGGAGTCTTCCCATTCATCAATGGCACTTTCAATAACGGATTTTAAAAGTTGCGCTCTGGTTGAGTTAGATTCAACGACGGTGAATGTAACAGGCCCACCTTCCCAGTAAAACCCATTATTAAAATCATCTGTAAACCTATAGGCAAAAACAACTGAGCTTTGAAATAATATCGATAGAAATATCCATTTAACATTCATCAACTTCTCATCCTTAAAAAGTTAGTTAAAAATTTACTAAAATTGTGCTTTAGCTATATAGCAAACACTCCCACTCTCTTGCTGAACTTCATAAACCTCTCCAACTTCAACTGAAACAGGGCCAAATTTTAAAAGTTCTATTCTCTCTTCACCAGAAACCTCTCCTTTCACTTTTTTCACAACATCAAAAATAACTGTATTTTTTGAGAAAGCATGAACAGCACCTTTTGGAGGTTGCACTTCTCTCACCTTTCCTAAATATTGCTTTGAACATGAGGGAGCTGAAAACTGTACTGAAAAAGCAGTTGGGACAAATAAGAATAAAAGAAAAAAATAACGTCTCATCCTGAGCATGGTCTCTCTCCATTTACCAAATATTGTGCCCCATCCTTGGGCCATATAGCAAGTGCACTCCATTGCACTGTGACCTATCTTGTGCAGGAATAATGCCAATCACCATGACTTAATAACTCTTTGATATTACGAAGATAAGAAAAGAAATAAGCCTGGCAAAAAGCCACCGTAGGTCATTATGACCTTGCCTATGGGTGCACTTACAACAGTTTTGAAAAAGTTAAGCAAAACTTCTCAAATTCGTTTTGAATCTGTTGAGAGAATGCTGCTGAAGAATGAGAATCTATATCTAGCTCTGCAACATAACGACCCTCTTTGTCAGCAAGAGGAATGACTAGCTCTGAACGAGTTTCTATAGAACAAGAGATGTACTCAGGGTGGGCTTTTACATCATCAATATTGGCCGTTTTTTCTTCCCTTAAAGCAAGACCACAAATGCCCTCAGTCAATGGAATGCGTGTATGCTCAGTTGGAGCTCCAATATAAGGGCCTAAAACAAGATCTGTTGATGTTTCATTAAGATAAAAAGAAGCTTTATAATAAATTCCAATCCAATCACATATCTCAGGAGCGATTTCCTTCGCTTGCTTTAGCCAATCCAATACTTTTTTATCTAAGTTCTCTCTATTCATTACTCATTATTACTATAGAAATTATCTATAGACAATTTCTTAGACATATAAGCTCAGCATAGGATATGTATTGAATACGGAAGCAAGTAGGAGAATTTATGAAGACACTATTAAATACCATATTGGTATTGCTCCTTTTTTCTTGTGGAAGTGAAAAACTACCAAAACAAATAGACGACACAATCGATATTACCAAGAGAACCAACGAAAACGTTGAAGAGTCAAACGCTAAGATGGCCCAAACAAATGAATACATGGGTCTTCTCTTAAGCGGTTGTTACAATATGCTTTTTAAACATGACATCGCAAATCCCTTAGAGAAAAATAACTCTCCGTATTTTTCAGTTCAGTACAACGTTTTTAATTCGAAAAAACTCTCTAAAGAAGCAAGCTTTCTTGATTTTAATAGAGACAACCTAGAAGTCTATTATGACGAAGTTGAAGAGAAACCCTATTTTGTTGTTCCCAAGATTTATCATAAAATCATCCCTGAAAATAGTGTTAAAATGGTAGAGATAGATGGAACTATCTGTAACTCCATTAATGAAATTTTAAAGGTTCAAATGGAGCGTATCACTGATGAAGCTGTAGAGTACTTTAAAGAAAATGAAGATGCCATTTTTGACAAACTTGGAGAAATGACCCGAAAGATAGAAGAAGCTAAAATTGATTGTGGCGCTTATGAAGCAGAGCAAGCTCTCCAAGATTATTATGATCAAAAAATTAAATGGTGGCAGTTTAAGAAAAAGAAAAAACTTAAAGAAAGAAAAAAGAGAGAAGAGTTTTATAAAATCTATGCTCCCCATCCATGTGAGAAAGAAAAAACAGCTTTCATTTTAGAGAGCTTTAACTCAGAAGAAGCAAAAGAGCTCATTGACAAAAATTGGAATAGTTTTAGAAATCGCTGGAGCCAGTATTACTTAAACTGGGAAGAAGATAAGAAGAATATTTTTACCCAAGAACTGGCCCAAAATATAGCCCAACTCAACCTCACGCAACAAAGAGCTCGCTATCTTTACGAAATTGGTAGGAAAGATCAGTATAAAAAACTAGGTTTACTCAACGCCCCCGGAGCCTCTCTTATCGTTCCTTACAATGCAGAATTAGAAAAATTAAGAAAATTTCTCTCCAATAATGAAAAAAGTATGAGAGTTGATAAAAATTTTCCAACAAACTACGATGATATGCCTGAAGATCGCCTTCTTCTTTTACAGCAAATTTTTAAACGTTATTATTATTCAGGAAACTCTAAGGATGAGAGAGTTCAACTACGCTACTTTATTGCTGATGCACAGTATATGCTCTACGAACTACAACTTTTAGAAACCCAAATAGAATTGAAAACAAAAGCTCTTTTGTCAGAAAAAGAATTAAACTAGCATTTTTTTAAAAAATTGGGATAATTATTATTATATCTATGAATCATAGACATGGAGGTCTTATGAGTGTCAACGTAACGGTGGATGAAGTTGCCAAAACAATATCAGTTCAAACAAGTCAAAACCTTAATCTTTCTGAAGTCGTTGATCTTTTAAGCAATATTCAAAGAAGTGCTGAAAAGTTTAAATATAATAATCAAAAGTTTTCTTTTCAAAATGAAATCGACAGTGATGCTTTTGAAGATCTTAAAGCTTATCAAGCTCTCTCACATGGACTTAATCGCATCCTTTCAGAATATCATGGAATAAATTAGTTTTCAGATGCTGATTTTTCATCACCTTCTTGAGGTGTTGGATTCTCTCTCACGAAATTGGCGAACTCTCTTTTGTATATAGCGAGTTTTTCTTCTGAACAATACTCTCCAGTGTAAAAGTAAGCCCCATTTTCGAAAGCAAAATGAGAGTCATCTTGGCCAAAATGATATGTTTCAAGAGAGAGACCTTTTCTTTTAATTTTTTCTTCAACTTCTTCGTGGAAGGTTTTATTTTTCTGGCCACCTTTTTTTACTACTGAGTTGAGTGCTTTTATCATAATTTTGATTCTCTTCTCTTGTTTCTCTTCACAACGCTGAATTTCTTTTTCAAAAAACTTCTTCTTTATGGCAACTGCCATTTTTTTATCATCATCATTAATAGGAAGAACAACAAAAACCTTTTCATCAATAACAAGGTAGTTTTCTGGATAATCTTTAAATTCAGAGAATGCACTCAATTTAGTATGAGGAGGTTTTCCTCTATCCAAGAAAGCCCTATAACCAACTTTTTTATCATTGGCAGGTACAAAAATTGTTTGTTGATTTCCTAAGTAAACATTACCTTCTCTTTGAGGTTCAATATGAGCATATGCAATTGGATCTGATATAACTTGGCTTGATTTAAGAATGAGAGTTTGTTTCCCATTTAAAGAAACTATCGTATTTTCCCCCATGACATGAGAACCTTGCTTGTGAATAAATGGGTAAAAATCTTTATCTTCAACAATGACATATGAGAGTTGAGGATTGTTACTGTTTTTCTCTTTCTCTAAAAATGCAGGAACAAGTTCATACTCCCTTCCATTCATTTTATAAAAACCTGGATGTTCAGTATTATTTTTAACAACGACTTCACTTACTCGTTTTTTATCTATGGATTGCGCTAGTAAAGATAAAGATGATAATAAAACCAATAAAGAAATTGCTCTCACTTTCCACTCCTAAAAGAATCTCATAGAGAGTATCGGCGAAAAGAGCTAAATACTTGAGTGATTTGTTTTGGTCTCTAACTCATGAAAACCATTAAAAAAGGCCCTTCGAAAAGAGCCCCTTTTTTATCATAATGTGAGTTTTTTCTCTTACATCATTCCAGGCATTCCACCCATTCCTCCCATTCCGGCAGGCATAGATGGCCCATCATCTTTCTTAGGAAGGTCAGCAATCATTGTTTCTGTTGTAAGCATTAGCCCTGAAACAGAAGCTGCATTTTGAAGAGCTGAACGAGTTACTTTAGTCGGATCGATAATTCCAACCTTTACAAGATCTTCATATTTATCATCACGAGCGTTATATCCAAAAGACTCTTCTTTACCTCTAATATTATTAACAACAACAGAAGCCTCAACACCTGCGTTTGTTGCAATTTGTCTTAAAGGCTCTTCGATTGAACGTCTCACAATTCTAATACCAAAGTCTTGCTCTTCGTTTTTTGTTGTGAGTCCGTCTAGAACACTTGAAGCATGAATCAGTGCAGAACCACCACCAACGATAATTCCTTCTTCAACTGCTGCTCTAGTCGCGTTCAAAGCGTCTTCAACTCTGTCTTTTTTCTCTTTCATTTCTGCTTCAGTTGGAGCTCCAACGTAGATAACAGCAACTCCACCAGCAAGCTTAGCAAGTCTTTCTTGAAGTTTTTCTTTATCATAATCAGAAGTTGTCTCTTCAATTTGAGCTTTGATTTGAGCAACTCTCGCGTTCACAGCTGCTTTATCACCGGAACCGTCAACAACAGTTGTATTCTCTTTATCAATAGAAACTCGTTTAGCAGTTCCTAAGTGCTCAAGATCAGCAGACTCTAAACTCATTCCAAGTTCTTCAGAGATAACTGTTCCACCTGTTAGAGTTGCAATATCTTTAAGCATTTCTTTTCTTCTATCTCCAAAACCAGGAGCTTTTACAGCTGCAACATTAAGAGTTCCTCTTAACTTGTTCACCACTAGCGTTGTCAAAGCTTCACCTTCTACATCTTCAGCAATAATAACAAGTGGCTTACCTGTTTGAACTGTTTTTTCAAGAATAGGAAGAAGCTCTTTCATATTAGAGATTTTTTTATCTGTAATAAGGATATTAGGATTATCGAAACTCGCTTCCATTTTTTCAGCGTTTGTTACGAAATAAGGAGAGAGGTAGCCTCTATCAAATTGCATCCCTTCAACAACATCTAGTTCAGTGATACCTGTTTTAGAATCTTCAATTGTAATAACGCCTTCTTTTCCAACTTTCTTCATCGCTTCAGCAAGAAGTTTTCCGATTTCAGCATCATTGTTAGCAGAAATAGTACCGACTTGTTCAATTTCTTCATTTGTTGAAACTTCCTTACTCATAGACTTGAGTTTTTCAATAACTTTACCAGTAGCGAAATCAATTCCTCTTTTTAGATCCATTGGGTTATGCCCAGCTGCAACAAGTTTCGCCCCTTCTCTATAAATAGCTTGAGCTAACACTGTTGCTGTTGTTGTTCCATCACCGGCATCATCATTTGTTTTTTGAGCAACTTCTTTAACAAGCTGTGCTCCCATGTTTTCAAAAGCGTTTTCTAACTCAATTTCTTTAGCCACAGAAACACCATCTTTTGTAATAGCAGGAGCTCCAAAAGACTTTTGAATAACAACGTTTCTTCCCTTAGGCCCTAGAGTTACTTTAACCGCGTTGGCCAAAGAGTTCACTCCACTAAGAATTAAGTTTCTTGCTTTTTCACTGTATTGTAATTCTTTTGCTGACATATTTATCTCCTATTTTTTGTTCTAACTTATTGAAGAATTCCCAAGATATCATCTTCTTTCATTACTAAATAATCGCCGGTAGCAACCTTTACTTCAGTTCCAGCATACTTTGAGAAAATAATCCGATCACCTTTCTTAACATCTAGTGCTCTAAAACTTCCATCTTCTAAACGATAACCAGGGCCAGTTGAAATAACTTCTCCCTGTGCAGGTTTTTCTTTTTGATTGTCTGGTATAATGATTCCACCAGCGGTTTTTGTTTCTTCTTCGAGTCTTTTAACTAAAACTCTGTCTTGTAATGGTCTTAACTCCATGAGATCCTCCATTCAGTAGTGTTTAAAATTCAAAATAAACTTAATGCAAAGTAATTTCGTTCTCATCGTTGTCAAGGTTAGTCAGAAAAAAAAAGTGACTAAACCTTGAAAATCAACTAAAAAATTAAGCACTTATAGCCGATAGATTAAGTATTGGCCATCATTAATCACTAACCATAGAGAATCATGAAGTTAAGTCAAATTTGGCAGATAAAAGTCCTCAGGCGTATAAACAAGCAAAATATCGATGAAGATACTCTCTACTTTGTTTTAACTCTCATCGTTGGAGTTTGTTCTGGACTCATTGCGGTATTAATTCGAGAGTCTATTCACTTCCTCACGCACCACCTAGGAACATATCACGCTTTTACTTTTGAAACTCTATGGAAAGCTGGTCTGCTTGTCTTAGTCTCGGCCATCATTACCAGTAAATTCTATCCCAGCACTTCTGGCTCGGGGATTCCTAACGTGAAAATTGCCCTTGTTGTGAACAATGGAAAAATTTCTTTTGGAGACTGGGTCGCTAAAATGATAGCTTCAGTGACCTCTCTTGCTTCAGGCTTCTCTCTAGGAAGGGAAGGTCCTACCGTTGCCGTTTGCTCTGGCTTAGCAAGCTCTCTTGGCCATATGCTCTCTCTTTCAAAAAATAAAATAAAGGCCCTCGTTTCTATTGGAGCTGCTGGAGGGATTGCGGCTGCTTTTAATACACCTATTGCCGCTGTTATTTTTGCTTTAGAAGAAGTGGTCGGAAACCTTAACACTAAAATGTTAGGCTCCATGGTTATCTCAACTGTTATTGCTGCCATCACGGCATCATTTTTTGTCGGTAACCAACCTGTTTTTACTCCTGTGGCCTATACTTGGCATGACTCACACGAAATGGCCATTTACCTTGCTATTGGGATTCTAGCTTCTTTCATTGGACCCTTATGGGTCAAGACTGTTTTAAAACTTCGAGAAATTAATAAATCCGTTTTTAGAGATCATAAGTTCATTACCATTACTCTGAGTTTTCTCATTATGGCCGCAGTTTCTCTTTACTTTCCAGATATTCTCGGAAGCGGACACCATGTGGCCAATAGAGCACTCCTCTCTGAGATAAGAGACTGGCAATTGCTTCTTATTCTTTTCGCTCTCAAATTTATTCTAACGGCTATTTGTTATAGTTCTGGTGTGAGTGGAGGACTTTTTCTTCCAACACTTTTCATGGGGGCCATGCTTGGTGGTCTTACTGGAGCTGTTGCTGATCTTTATTTTCCTAATCATGTTGGAACAATTGGGGCTTACGCACTTGTTGGAATGGGAGCCTATTTTGCTGCTGTCATTAGAGCTCCTTTTACTTCTATTATCATGATCTTTGAAATGACTCATGATTATAAAATTGTCATCCCTTTGATGATTGCTAATATTATTTCTTATGTCCTATCAAGTAAGTTTTTAGATGGTTCTATCTATGAAAATATTTCTGAACAAGACGGAGTTCATCTTCCTACCAAGGAAGACTATGATGTTTTAGAGTCCCTCGTTGTCGAAGATGCCATGATAAGAGAAGTGATTACACTAGACTCTAAAATGACGATTAAAGAAGCGATGAATGTTGTTAACCACTCTGAAGTTTCTGGCTATCCTGTTATGTCAGGGAAATATATTGCAGGAGTTATTTCAAGTCATGAAATAGGTTCTGCTTACGCAAGATTTCAAGGGGAGGCCACACTGATCGATATTTGTGTAAAACACGTTATTACTATCTATCCCGATCAATCTCTTATGGTTGCTTTTCATAAATTAAATAAACACAAAATATCTCGTCTACTCGTTGTTTCAAGAATTAACAACAAACGACTTATTGGTATTATTACTCCCGAGGATATTGTCTGCCACTTTGGTTTTCATATCCAAGAAGAGAGTAAATGTGATGTTATCGATCATTTTATCGACGAGTACGAAAAGAAGAGTGCTCAACTCAATCAATCCTCACCATCTCCTCAGTCATCAGAGCGCTAAATTCAATTAATTCTGTCTTTTCAATAGTTTAAGCTCTGTTAAAAATGGGTTAATTCTTCCGCCAAAGTAAAATTAATCAAACAGACATCCCAAAAAACCGATTCCTTTGGAAATAAAGGAATTTAAGATTTCATGGTAAGGCAATATTTCAACCTCGTATTTTTGGGACTTTTCTTGCTCTCTTGTGCAAAAAACCTCAGTAATGATGAAGGGTCAAACTCTACTCAGAATACAATTCTAGAAACCCTTAATCCAGGTGAAACTCAAGTTAGTGTTTACCGCTCAAGTGTTTTTCATCAACATATTGATGGGCTATACCAAGCTCCGACAGAATTTGATCTTAAAATTCCTAGTTCTATTACAATACAAACAGGTTCGAGCTTAAATGGAAAAGTCAAACTTATCATTAATGATAAGTCCTTAACAGACAAGGTTGTCTGTACCTATACCGCAAACTGGAATTATCAAAGCTACTCATTTTACTCTTGTTCTGAGGGGATGGATGAGATAGAGAGTTTTTCTCAAATCTATACTGTTAATAGTAACGAAAATATTCGCTTGATAGTTGAAAGTGGGACACCACAAAATAATAAACACTCAGTGAATGCCGTTATTGAAAACTTAGATCAAGGATCCTACTTTGAAATAAAGGCCCAAAAAGTTTTTGATCAAGTTGAAAAAAGAAAATCTCTATTTGAACTAAGTCGTCAAGCCGAATTTAGAATTCCTTCACAAGTTGAAATTTTATCTGGAGACGCAGCTCAGACATCAACAATTTTAACCATCTATGATGATATTCGATTTGTTTCTTATTTTTGTTTTTACCAAGGTCGTCAAGGTCTAGATAACTTTGTTAATTTTGAATCTTGTTACTTTGGTGACAATAGCCCAACTCACTTAATACCAGGAGATAGAATTACCCTCCCGGCGAACTCTTTGTTTGAACTTGATATCGAAGAGACAAACGATTCAGTTCCTGTTGAAGCTTGGCTGGAGTTAGATTTAAGATAACTATTTTAAATCAAACCAGTTCTCACCTGTTCCAATCTCGACTTTTAGAGGAACTTTTAACTCCATCGCTCCTTCCATATTTTTCTTTACGAGATCGGTCATAATTTCTTCTTCACCTTCAGTTATTTCAAAAACGAGTTCATCATGAATTTGTAAAATCATTTTTGACTGTAAGTTCTTATCTTTCATTTCCTTATCAATAGAGAGCATGGCCACTTTAATAATATCAGCAGCGGTTCCCTGAATTGGTGAGTTAATGGCCACTCTTTCGGCCATAGACTTTACTGTTCTGTTATTGGAATGAATATCTTTTAGTACCCTTTTTCTTCCAAAAAGCGTTTCAGCGTAACCGGTTTTTTCGCATTTTTCTTTGAGTTCATCGAGAAAAATTTTAACCTTATTAAAACGTGTAAAATATTTATCAATATATTCTTTTGCTTCTGTTCGAGATATTTTTAATTGCTCTGACAATCCAAAAGAAGATTGGCCATACATTAAACCAAAGTTTACCGCCTTCGCTTGATTTCTTTCCTCACCACTTACTTGAGAGAAGTCTTTTCCATTTACTTCAGCTGCAGTTTGACGATGGATATCTTTTTCTTGTTCAAAAGCTTCAATCATTGTTTCATCACCTGAGCAATGAGCTAAAATTCTTAGTTCCATCTGAGAATAGTCTGCAGATAAAAAACGGTATCCTTGACTTGCTATAAACCCCCGTCTTAGAAGCCTCCCTCTTTCCGTTCTCATCGGAATATTTTGAAGGTTTGGATTATCAGACGAAAGTCTTCCTGTTGCAGCATTATTGCTATGAAAAGTTGTATGAATTTTTTT
Source organism: Bacteriovoracia bacterium (assembly GCA_030431635.1). Taxonomy (GTDB): domain Bacteria; phylum Bdellovibrionota; class Bacteriovoracia; order Bacteriovoracales; family Bacteriovoracaceae; genus CALFYV01. Next base: position 107,609 of record JAUIIL010000007.1, on the reverse strand, counting down.
TGTCAAAGGGTTAACGAGAAGAGGAAGAGTCTTAACATAAGTTCCTAAAAGTTTATCAATTTCTCTGTACTGCAAAATGAGCTCTGGGATTTCGCTTTCCCCAAGACTCGCTAGCTCAGTGAGAACACTGGAATCTGTTGATGGACCTGTTTTTGTCTTTTTTATGATAGGAAGTCCAAGAGTTTCAAAAAGTAAAACCCTTAGCTGTTTGGGAGATCTGAGATTAATTCCTTCTCCTCCTGCTTGGTTTATTTTATCTTGAATTTCATTAAGTTCTTGAGAAAACTGAGCGTCTAAATATTGATAGTAATCAATATCAAGACTTACTCCGTTCATTTCCATTTGAGATAGAAGAGGTATGAGAGGTAGATCTAGCTCATTAAGAACCTTCTCACAATCAAGTTCTTTAATTTCATTTAAAACATTTTCTCTTACTGTAAAACAAGCTTTTGAGCTTTTTGCCAGAAAGTTTTTTATTTCTTGGTCGATATCAATTAAGTTGCCAACACCTTTTAGCTCTACAGGTTCTACCATACAACCATATTGAGTTGTCATTGAATGCCAATCATGTCGAAGTGATGGATCGACTACAAAATGAACTTGTGAAAGATCTAAAAACCGAGAAGGCCTCTTTTTATTTTTGAGGAAACAAAAGGAAAAAATATTTTTCAATTCATGGGAAACAAACTCAATTTTATCTAATGAAAAAAGTTCATCTAAAACAGCCTCTGGTCTTAATAATGATCCAAAACAAAGGATGGAGGGCTTTTCACCTTCATTAGCGATAGCTAAATAAAGAAGAGTCCCAAAATGTTTACTATCATCGGCCCAAAAGGGAGTGAGGGAAATTAAGCTTTGCTCTTTTAATTGTTCAAAATATTTTTTCCACTCTGGTTTTGTTTTAACAATCTCGTAATCTTCTTTAACAACAACTGAAGGTTTTTCTTCTTGATGAATTTGAGAATCGATTTGCTTAAAGGTAAGAATTCTCTCTGTTAAAGTTCTAAATCCCAACCCTTTTAAAAAACTCACCAAATCATCACTTGGGTAGAAAGAAAACTCTATTTGATCTTTTGTATGGCCCAAATCGACATCAGTTACAATTTGAATAAGTTTTTTTGAAAGATGAGCAGACTCTGAATCACTCTCTAAAGCTTTATGGGCCCTTTTATTTTCTACTTTATCTTTGTTTTTTAAAATATTATCAAGGGTTTTATACTCTCCCAAAAGCGCTGCCGCCCCTTTGGCTCCTATTCCTTTCACTCCAGGAATATTATCTGATGAATCCCCTATTAATGATAAGTAATCAACAATTTGCTCAGGTCCAACCCCCATTTTTTCTCTAACTTCTTTAGGGCCTAAAACCTTTCCTTTCATCGTATCAAGGATTTTTATTTTATCGCTCACAAACTGCATAAGATCTTTATCACCAGAAGCAATAAAGATTTCATCAAAGTCTTTTTCAAATTGAGTCACTGCGCTCCCAATAACATCATCGGCCTCATAGTCTTCAATCTGTATATTGGGAAGTTCCATTTTTTTAAAAAGCTCATCAATAAGAGCGAATTGAGGAACAAGCTCTTCTGGCGGCTCCGAGCGATTGGCTTTATATTGAGGGTAAAGCTTATTTCTAAAAGATCCTCCCTTATTATCTCTGGCCAAAATCAAGTGTGTGGGACGGTAATCACTGAAAAGCTTAAGAAACATACTGATAACACCATGAACAGCATTGGTTGGTGTTCCGTCAGGAGCTGACATTGGCCTAATAGCGTAGAAGGCCCTAAAGATAAAGTTACTTACGTCGATTACGATTAATCTTTTTTTGCTCATAGAATTTCCCTTTGAGAAGTTTTACACCAAATGATGAATTTTAGGAAATGACTGGTTTAACTTCTTCATCAAACCATCCCTTTTTCTCTTTCTTTTGCCCGTAGCGTTCATTATCACCAGCGATAACAGAAGTATCGGCCATGACATCACCAAGCCTGTGACCAGAGTCTAGTTTAAATAGGAGATAAACTTCGAGAAAAATAAGAACAAGAGAAAGTAGTGCACTAAAGATCCATCCCCAAAGAGGGATGACACAAAAAGAAAGTGGTACAATAAAAGGTAAATTTCTTATTATTGATTGTTTCAACGTACATGGTTTTCCATCCTTGAGAGAAATCACAGCAAAACCAATAAACTTCTTTCCAACTGATTGCCCTTCTCCAATATGGTCGCTGACTCCAAGATACAAGCAACCAAGAATAATTCCTAAAGGATAGTAAAAAAGGCTTAAAAGTAATACCAAACCTAAGTCAATAGCTTTGGCCAAAACTCTTGCAAACTGGGATGTTTGAATGGCCCCTTTAAGAAGGTATTTTTTTTTATTCATAGCTCCATCTTACTGGATTTCCTCCCCCTTTTAAATGAGTGAATTTTTGCATTATGTTGCACAGCAATTAGCTGAAATCAACTTTTTATAGCAAATGATTGGATATATCTATTTGAGAACTTGAATGAAATCCTATAGGATTCATGTTAAGATAATTTAGGAGAAAAGCATGTCTAATCTACAAAACGTAAACCAAAGTAACTTCGAAGATCTTGTTATCAATTCCGATAAACCAGTACTGGTAGACTTTTGGGCAGAGTGGTGTGGCCCTTGTAAGGCGTTAGCACCCGTTTTGGATGAAATAGCAGGAGAGCTTGATGGAAAAGCTCAGTTGGTAAAAGTTAATGTGGATGAATCAGGAGAGCTTGCCCAAAAATATGGAATCAGAGGGATTCCAACTCTTATCTTTTTTAAAGATGGGGAAGTTAAAAGTACTCTGGTAGGTAATCAGCCCAAAAGCGAAATTCTTAAAAATCTTAACGAGTTAGTGTAATTTTTCATGAATTTTATCACAGAAGCATTTCAAGAAGCCCATAGAACTCTTGAGAGTTTTATGGGGAATTCAGATAATATTGAAAAAATGCAACAAGCACTTAATTTTTTCGTCAAAACTCTCAAAGATGATGGACGTATTCTTTCTTGTGGTAACGGTGGCTCCATGTGCGACTCTATGCATTTTGTCGAAGAACTTACAGGCCGCTTTAGAAAAGATCGCCCCCCATTGGCCGCTATGTCTATGGGAGACCCTTCGCACATTACTTGTGTTGCTAACGATTATGGCTATGAATACATCTTTTCTCGTCACGTGGAAGCATGGGGAAGAAAGGGAGACACTCTTCTGGCCATATCAACTAGTGGTAACTCTGAAAACGTCATCAAAGCAGTAGAAGCGGCCAAGAAAAAACAGATGAACATTGTCGGTCTTTTAGGAAAATCTGGAGGAAAGCTTAAAGAGATGGTTGATATTCCTCTTATCGTAGACAATCAGGTTAGCGATCGTATCCAGGAAATTCACATAAAACTCATTCATATTTTTATTGAAGGAATAGAAAGAGAGCTATTTCCTCAACATTACCAATAATTATAATTTTCCTCTTTCCTCAAATCAGATAAAAGCTTAAAATTATTAGTGTATCCAATAAAAAAGGAGTGCATCCATGGAAGGTGTTGCAGCAGAACCATCAGCAAGCGTATCAATTATTAATAATCTCGCCTCATTCATTCAAAGCGGTGGGGTTTTCATGTGGGTTATTCTCTTCATTTGGGGAGTTGGAATAGCAATTGCTTTAGAAAGATTAAGGAAATTATCCAGTCAAGATGTTGATGGACCTTCGTTCATGAATGAAATTCAACGCTATATTCTTTCCAATGATATTCAAGGGGCTATTCGAGTTTGCTCTGGTTCCGTTTCTGCTTTGGCCAAAGTTTTAAAAAGTGGTCTAAAAAGAGCGAACCAAAGTTCAGAGCAAGTTCAAAACGCTATCGATGCTACTGCACTTGAAGTCATTCCTAAGGTTGAACTAAGACTGAATTATCTTGGCCTTATTGCTAACATCTCAACACTCTTTGGACTTCTTGGAACAATACAAGGTCTTATTCAATCTTTCTCTGCTGTTGCTGCAGCTGATCCAGCTCAAAAAGCAGAACTTCTCGCTTTAGGGATTTCAAAAGCAATGAACACAACAGCTTTAGGACTTTTTTCGGCCATTACTATCATGATGATACATGCTTTTCTTGTTAGTAAAGCAGAGAAAATCACCAATGAAATTGATGAATTTTCTGTGAAATTGATGGACTTATTAGGAACCAAAAAAGAAGCGTCTGAATAATGTATAGAACACCTAGTGCAAGAAGAAGGAAAAATAAAACGGATAGATTAAATCTAATCCCCATATTAGATTCAGTCTTTATTTTTATTTTCTTCCTTCTTATGTCTGCTAATTTTTTAAAAGTTTTTGAAATTGGAAGTGATATTCCTATTGTGTCTTCTGCTCCTCCTCCTAAGGAGGATAAAAAGCCTCTTGCTTTAACTCTTATTATTAACTCAAATAACTTAACGCTAATGACAGGAGTTCCTTCAAGAGTCGTTAAAACTTTTGGTAAAATTGATAATGATAAGTACGATTCGAGATCTCTTCATGAATATTTAATTTCAATTAAAAAAAATAATGTATCAGAAGAAACAATTATTTTTGAACCTAAAATTGATATTAAATACGAAGAACTTATAGAAATTATGGATGCTGTTAGGATGCTTCATAAAACAGATGAAGCCATATATAAAAAGACAAAAGATGGACTTGATGAAAGAGTTAGAACTCTTTTTAATAACATCGTTTTTGGAAATTTAATGAGCTAATATGAAAAAACCTATTAGAAAACGAATTAAAAGACAAAAAAAAGAACCTCTTGATATTGATATTACTTCACTACTCGATATTCTCGTTATCTTGCTCGTTTTTCTACTGCACTCATACAATACATCTAATATCGTCATCAATGTTCCTAGTGGAATTGAACTACCATCTTCTTCATCTGAATCCCCTAATACAGCTGGGGTTATGATTCAAGTATCTGCCTCTAAGATATGGGTTGATAACGAAGAAGTTCTCAACTCTGAGGCCCTACCAGACAGGGTTTATGATTATGGTGGAAGAAGAATTGTTCCTTTGTTTGATAAACTTGTTCAAATTAAAAATAGAATTAAAGAGGTAGAAAAAACAGCGCCTAACGCCCAGAAGTTTTCTGGAGTGGCCAACCTCGTTGTTGATAAATCGATGAAATACTCATACCTAAAAAAGATAATGTTTACTTGTGCTGAAGCTGGTTTCAAAACCTATAAGTTTGTCGTCATGGGACAAGAGTAGAATTAAAAATCTTCAATAGGAAATCTTCCAAAACTAGTTGAATCATATTCAAATTGCCATGGATCAATTTTGGTTTCTTTTTTAATGGGAAGCTCAATATTCTCTCCAAGCCTTTTTAAAACACGCTCATCATCAATTAACTTTTCTCCGCCTACTGGAATAAGAACAGAACCATCTTTTTGATGCCAAGTTCTCGGCCAAAGCCAATAATCATTTTTTTCAGGCTCTCCAAAGCGAACAGGTCTAGATTGAAACTCATATATTGGATAAGATTCACGAGGTGGCCATTCATAAGGACCACCTTTCATAAAAAGCTCTTCTTTGACTTTTTCAGGAATCATATGCCACTCATCTTCTGGAATTTTAGCATGCTCTCCATTTGGGCCAATATCTAACCATGAACTTAAAAAGTGCCATGTTTGCCCATTAGATAAATAAACCTCAACCGGTTTAGAAACCATAACGGCTTTATTCGGAGGATATTTCTCTGGAGCAATAATTTGAGAGATGACATCTTTTGGCATGTAGCGAGTTGCAAGCTCTTTCTCTGAAGCAGGCATCTCTATATAAGAAAACCCAAAATCATAATCATCTAATTCTTTAACAAGCCAATCTAGTGGAATATAAAAAAGAGTCTTATCTTCTCTATCATATCTTAGATAGCTCATAGCATTTATTATTTTTTGTGCATTTATTTCTTTTTTCGGAGGCCAGTTTTCAGCTCTTCCAACAAAAAATTCGACTAACTCCTTATCGACTTCTTCAACAGAAGAAGGAAATGTTACCTGGCCGTTATTATCAAACCAATGAAAAGGTATTCTTTTACTATGTTTTCCAAAGTCAATCTCAATAGAGCTATTCAGTTGATTTACATAGAAAGGTTTCTGGACACTAAAAACACCAAGAGCATCTAGATGTGCATAAACATTACTTGGAATCATCTCTTTAGCATTTGAAGGAATTGAAACTTGTTCAGCTTCATTAAACCAATCAATCGGCCAATACCAAGCTTCCATTTCTCCAAAGTCATTAACAACATAATAAAAAACATAGTCATTTAAATAAGCTCTTAAATTAAAAACATAAGGAAACTTCGTTTTATCTGATATTCTCTCTTTAATCTTTTCTACATCTTCTAAAGGAAGGGCATTAAGTTGCTCTTCAGACAGAGTAATGAATCCCTTATAATCGATATTCTTTAAATCCCATTTTGAACGATATAATTTCTCTGAAATTTGAAAAGAATAAGGATTAATAAACTTTTTCTCTTTCCATTTTTCACCATGAAACCAAGTCAGAATTTCTTTCACACTTTCTGGTAACTGCTCTTTTCTTTCTTGGGTTAAGTGAATGCTTCCATTATAAATAAGAAAGTCTTCCGGCCAGAACCAGTGGCTACCATCCTTGAGAATAATAGGAGGAACCCCTTCACCTTTATACGGAGGATACCATTTAGGCGGTGGATTCTTTTGTCTTTGTTCATATTGGAGTAACTCATAAGAGTAAACCTCTGGATGTTTTTGATAAAATTCATAATTATTTTTAACATCAAGGCCTAAGAAGTAATTATCAAAAGGAACTTGCTCAATATCTGCGTAAAAGGAAGTACTTTCACTTCCTTTATCTAAAGTTCTTATTCCTCCAAGAGGTGAACTTGATTCAAAAGAAAAAGGTCTGGATGTTTCAAGTAAGAACTGACCATCTGCATTTTTAGCATTTAAATCGACATAGATTTCATTAATAGCTTCATCAGCATCAAATGGAGAATAGATATCCCAAGTCTTGATAGTAAATTTTCCATCGACTATAGGAGATATCTCAAAAGCTTGCACTACATGAATCCCTGCTTGCGTATATTTAGTCTTTAAGTATTTAATATACCCTTTAAAATCTTTTATAATATCTTTGATTTTCCATTCTTTTTCATCAAAAGAGCGGCTTGAAAGATAAATAATAGGGTTAAATCCAATCGTGTTGATACTATAAGAAAGCTCATCATAGAGCTTTTGACTTTCTTTTTTAGTCATCGAACTTCTAATACTTAAAAGAATATCAACGCCCCCAAAGCTAATATTTCTTTCCGCCCACTTTAAAGCCGCATGCTTTTTATAATGTGTATTTATTCTAGGATCAGAGCTTAAAAAAAGATGAAGATTTTCAAAATCAGGAATAATAGTCGGCTTTCTTTTAATGAATAGATCGTCCATTCTTTCTTTGTAAAACTGAAACCACTTTTCTGGCTCTTTGGACTTATCAGGAACTTCGAGTTTAGCTATTTTGTTTGGAATAAAATGGGCGTTACGATTCCATAAAACTTCTGAAAACGTATAACCATAGCAAAACCCATACTCTCTTTCACAAACATCGCCAATATCATTATTATCAAACGGAGGTTGGTTTTCAGTTCTAGGATACCTTCTATGATCAGTTAGCTTAAGAACACTTCGAAAAATACTTTCTTTACTATACTTACTACTTTTTTTGAGTTCACGTAAAAAACGCTGATACTCAGAGACACCCATAAAAGATTTTGTACAGGCAAGAACCTCTGAAGGCAGTTGCTTATAAAAATAAACCTTCAATCGGTTTAAGGCCAAATCAGTCTGTGTTTTAATATGAGGAGGGAAAACATCATCATTAAACGCAAAAACAGAGAAAGAAAATAAGCACAAAAAGTAAGTAAAAATTCTCATAAGAATTGATTACTTACTCGAAAAGGGCCGAAAGTTCACCCGAAGCTATAATAAGTTCACATCGCGCTGTGCGTCTAGTTGATTTTCTTGGCCTGAAAATTAATAGGTTGTTTAACCTCAACCTGTCCTCCCCCCTTGGGTGAAGGAAACTGAATTCCTCTAAGTACGTTACCGACACATCTTCTTACATCAACAGGAATTCCCTTACCTCCAACACTGGCCCTAGAAACATGACCGGAAGCACCAATGATAAAGTCAAGCCTTACGACGCCAGAGATGTTTGAGTTGGACTCGAGTTCTTTTTGGTAGCAGTAGCGAAATTGAGGAATGTGCTCTTTTAGAATTTGCCTAATAATATCAGGATCCATGGAACCTAGAATAACTGTTTCAGAAGGAATTCCAGCAGTATAAATAGAGCGCTTATTTGAAAGACCCTCGGCCCCTTTGGAAGTATCAAAACGTCCTGTTGTGGCCCCCGATAAACTTCCAACAGGAGAAGCAATGTCAGCACTTTTTAGCCCTCCAGTTGATCCACCTCCAACATTAGCCCCAGTCAAAGAAGAACTTCCGGAACCAGAAGCTGACTTAGTATTCTTGAAAGCCCCCCCTTTGGCCAAAAGACTACTCACTGTACTTTTAAAATCTGCTGAGCGGTATGTTTCAACATGCCCTTTATTAGGTGATTTAAAATTTGATGCCCGAGAAGCAGAAGAGAGCGCCCCCACACCTGGCTTATTTGCTCGTTGCACTGATTTTAAAGTTTCTGCTTTTTTGACAGGACTTTTTGTTCCCTTCTTAACATCTCTCACAATCTTCACATCTTTTTGACCAGGATCTTTTTCAACAACTTTTTTAGACTCTTGGTTTTTTTGTGGAGATGTTTTACTTTCTGCTTTTTGCTCTTTTTTAGGCGTTTCCTTTTTTTGAGGAGTTTTTTGAATCTTTTTCAATGCTTTCTTCGTGTTTTCAACCGCTTTATTTTGAGAAACAACAAGTTTCTTCTTATACAAAATCGTTGCAATCCTCTCAGGTGCTTTTTCTTTTTCAATTTCTTCGTTGACCTCAAAAGTTTGTAAACCAATTAAAGGTAACAGAATCATAAAAAACATCATCAAAATATATTTCTTGAAATCTTTATCTCGTCTAAAAAAAGGAGCTTTGGCAACTTTGGGAGGAGCTCCCACATTACGGACATAAATCTCAAGTTCACCTTTTTTAAATCTAACAAGGTCATCATGTCCTAAAATAAAAGATTGTGCTTTTTCACTATTTTGTTTTTCTTCCTTGTCACTAAGATGAAAAAATTCATAACCATTTAATTTATGAATATGCACAGAATCGTTAGCGACTTCTACAAAAGGAATTCTGTCTTGTTTTCCAAGATAAGCAAACTCTACATCATTTTTTTGAGGTTTCTCTCCAACCAAATGATATTGACCTTTTATATAAGGAAGATAATCAACGGAGTAAACAACATCATTAAATAAGATAATTATTTCAACAGATGTTCTACCAATCTCGTATTTAAAAATTGGATACAAAGTATCAACATCTTCAAAAATATATTCACTAAATTCTGCCTTTGGGTCCGATGCCAAGGGATAAACAATATATGGAGTCTCATCTTTTTCTTTCTCTAAATCTGGAGCTACGGGGAGAATTTTTTCTACATCACTTGCTCCATACTGAGATTGCTTGGGTATTGGAGCACTCGGAAGAATGCTAGCACTTCCTTTTTCTGGTTCTAATGAGTCTAAGACCGGAGGAAGATCGGAAGATAATGTATACTCTTCAAAAATAAACTCAACATCGGCAAATTTAATTTTATCGCCAAGTTTAATTTCTTGTTGAATTAAACTTTTTCCATTAACAAACGTTCCATTAGTTGAATTCATATCATAAATCTTCATGGAGTCTTTTGTTATTTCAATAACCGCGTGAACAGCAGAAACAGTGATGTTGGGAATCACAATATCACAACTTTCAACTCGACCGACTATGACTCTTCCATTTGTAAAAGTCGTCGATATAAAACCTTCCTCAATTAAAACGGGTTTTAACTGGAAAAGTTTATTCTTCTTTGAAATTGATACTTCCACATGAACCTCTTATCTTATTGCCTGTATGGCATTCTTCATTTCAGGATTAAAATTTAGTCTTGAAGGGAGTTGGTTTTTAAACCTCTTTCTGAACCTGGGTGAGATTGAAATATCACCCGGAGAAGAAGATTCTGCCTCAATATTTAAATTTTCAAAATCAAACTTTTCGTATTTTTTATATTTATAAATGACTTTTTTCTTACTTTGAGCATAAGAGTAGTTAAAAGAAATTATAACTAATAATAAAAACTTCATCATTGCATCACCACTTTTCTCGCAAAGCTGTAATACTCTTTCGTTTGAGTATCTTTTATGTTTGCATCTTTAATTATATCTCTCGCTTTTTCTTTATTGCCTGAATAGTAAAGAGAGAGAGCATAGTTTATAACAACATCTTCTCTCTCTTGAATTTTCTCCGGTAAGCTTTCAAATTCATTTACTGCTTGCCTAAATTCTTTTTTTAATAGATAAGCTGTTGCTAAAGCAGCTCTCACATCCATGTCATTGGGGGCCATCTTTTTCATCCGTATAAACTCAGAAAACGCTTTATCAATAAGACCATATTCAAGATAAAGTTGTGCTATGTTAAATTTAGGAGTCTGAGAAAACCTATTATAAATTTTGGCCGTTTTAAAAGCTTCTAGTGCCTTTTGGTCTTCATTTTTCATACGATAAAGAACACCAATATTATTCATCGCTGGAGCATAATTTTTTTCTTTTCCAAGGGCTTTATTAAAATAAAGTTGAGCTTTTCTATAATCTTGTTGATAAAAGAAGCATAAACCTACTGAGTTCCAATATATCGGATTTTCTGAGTTTTTAAGGTAAATATTATCAGCTAATTCAAATGCCTCTTTGGATTTTTTCAAATGACATAAAGCCATTAATTTATCTAGTTCATTTGATTTTTCCTCAATATTTTCTTTCTCACCTTCAGTATAACGCTCCATCGATTCATCGCTTAGGAGTGGAAACAAAGTTGAATGGGCATGAGTTATATAATCTTCTCGATAGTTATATTTTTGAGCTTTAGGCCTTACAAAGTCTTGATCTTTTAATTCCCCTAAATCTTTATTTTCCTTTCTCGTTGTTGAGCAGGATACAAGAGCGAAGCTACAAAGGATAAAAATAACTTTCTTTATCATCTTCTACCTCCTCTATCCATTGAACTAGCTTTTAAGTAATAAGAGTAGTCAAAGATATAGTTCTCATTTTGATCTAACAAATAAAATGTATCTTTAGACAAAATGTCATACTGATTTATCTGTTTCAAAGCTTCAACTCTATACTTCTCGGCCTGCTGCCTTAAAGGTGCAATAATTCCTCTCATGTCAGCTTTAAAACTTTTGACATAGCTTTCAGGTTTTCCAGGAGGAACAAAGGCTTCAATTTCATTTGCAACGCCTCTATAAGCTTCAATAATTATTTTATAACTTTCTACGATTCCTTTTCCACTTCCTGTTTCATGAACTTTGAGTGCTGAGTTTGTTAACCTATCTAGCATTGCGAGCTTATTCTTAAGCCTTTGGTTATACATCTTTTCAGGAAAAGATAATTTCATATTGGTTAAAACACTATTTGTTTTATAGACATCTTCAAACAAATAGCTCGCTATAATATCCAATGATTCAAGCTTTATATTTCTTTTTTTCGACTTATCAGCTTTATAAATATTCAGAGCTTGTTCTTTAAGTCCAAGAGCTTTACTTTGTTCTCCAAGTTTTTGATAAACTTTATATAACTTATTAAAAAATGGAATTAAGTCTGATTGATTTATGACCATTGACTTTAATTCGACAAGAGTTTTTTCATACTCAACCCACTCTTCTTTTTTTCCAATTTCTTTTAGAACCTCTATCTTAGCTTCAGAGATAGAGAGTTGAGGGAGGCGACATTTTTCACCAATTCCAATAACGCTTTTAGCTTTTGCGAGATTGTTTTGAGCGAGATAAACAAAAACACTATTCTTAAAAAATATTTTTTTGGATTTTGTTCTCTGTCTGCAAAGCTTACCTAGAGTTCTAAGACTTAAATCTGCTGAAATATCAAACTCTCTTTTATCAAAGAAAAAAGATGAGAAAGTTAAAAAAGAATCTTCAAACCTCTTAACATCTCGAGGCTTCATTAATGACAGTGACTTTAATGCCCAATCATAAGTCTTTGCTTCATTTCCAAGTTCATAATAAAGAACAGCTATGTTATAAGCTGAGTTTTTCTTGGCTTCTTCTGTACTGTTGGGCTGGTCAAAAACTTCGTGATATCCCTTAAGAGCCCTCACTTTCTCCCCTTTAGCCAAGGCAACTTGAACACTCTTCATTTGCATATTTGTTAAAAGCTCTTTTACTTTTATTTTATAATTTGCACTTGTTTTAAACTCATTACCTTCAACTTTATTAATCCAGCTTGAAACTTTTTCAAAATTATTCTCTTTTCTGTATTGGTCCATTAAGCGCGCAATCATTGATTCTTGAGTTTTATAATCATTAGGGAAATTTTCTTTGTAACGATAGAGAGTTGCTTCGCTCTGTGAATAGTTTTTTTGCTCAAAATGAACATTAAAAAGCTTTTTAAAAATAGAACTCGCTTTATTTGATGATGAATCTAATTCAAGATATTTATTATAAGCGTTAGTGTAGTAACGCTCTTTAACCTTCTGATCAAGTTTTCTTTGACCAAGGGTGGCCAGCATCGCTTCTGTTGATAATTTTTTAAATTTCACATCAGATTGTTTTGACGCTTCAACATGGGCCATTTCATAATAGGATAAACTTTTATGAAAATCACCTATGGCAAAATAAGTTTCTCCTTGTAGAAACCGTGTTTCAGCTCTCTTCGATGGAATTAACTCGTATACAATATCAAAAAAAGCAATGGCCCTGTTCGCCTTTGCTTCTCTTTGTTTTTTTAATCTCTTGTAAGTTTTACTCGCAACTTGCTTTTGCAAAACGGCGGCTTGGTTTTGTGTATGAAACTTAAGCCTCTCAATTTGCTCACTATTTAAAGAACCTTGTTTATAAAAGTGAGAAAGGACTGTACAAACTTTTAGTAACTCTGCTCTCCTTGAGTACTGAGCATAAAGCTCCATTAACTCCGAATAAATTTTGATTTTTTGAGAATCATTATTTTCTACCTTTAGAGCTTCTATTAAAACCATTTTTGCCTGAGCATACCGGCTATCTGCTTTTAGTCTTAGAGAAATATTAATAAGAACTTCAGTGAAGTTCTTCCCTAACTGTTCATAAAAATTCAATCCTTCTTTAGTTCTTCCCGCTTGTGCATAAAAAAGACCGATATCTCTTTCTACAGCTTCTGACATATCAATATATTGTTCACTTTTACTTTTTGAATGAACTTCTCTCATATAAGAGATCGCTAAATTGTATTTTTTTACTCGAAAATAGGACCAAGCAAGGTTAAAAGCATCTTTAGTCCACCATTTATCATCATTTTTCTCTAAACTATTTTTATAAAGAGGTACTGCACTAGAGTATTTTTTTTCATTATAATAAATATCTGCCAAGGCAACTTGAGATTTGACCGTCGTTTTACTATTTCTAGATGAATTTTTTAAGGAAAGCTTGAAGTATTTTTTCGATTTTTTTACTTGGCCAAGTTCTTTTGCATTATAGGCCATAATATAATAGACATCACCTTTTTGTTTAAACCTTTTAAATTTTTTCAGTAGCTTTTCACAAATAAACTGAGCTCTTTCAAAAAGATTTTTTGACGAATTAAAGAAACTCTTTTTTTGACTTCTTCTTCTTTTCTCTACAGGTAAGGACAGATAGTATTCATTTTCTACTTCTCTGATTAAGCGAGCTTTTTCTAAATAAAGTTCAGCTTCTCTTAAGAAGAGACTTGGATTTTGATGATTAACTTGTCCTGAGAGCCTTTGGACTTCACTTACTTCTTCATCAATAATATTAATGATAGCCTGACGCCGCTCCGACATATCTAGTGCAAAAGCGACTTGGATAAATAAAACGAGCCCTAGTAGTGTTTTCATTAGTTTCTACACCTCGATGCTAGAGCAAAGACATAATCTCCTAGCTCATCGGCCCAAAACTCACCATTGAAGTTCCAAAAATACTGTTTATCGTTAGTCTCAATGTACTCAAAACTTCCTCTTTTTCCTGTTGTTGCAGAATTAGAAGCATAAAGTGATTTCTTTCTTTGCCCTAGAACTTCTAATTTAATGTAACTCATATCTTGAAAAGCTCTGTATAGTTCAGCATATTTTGCGATTGCCCTATTTCTGACATAACTTCCCAGAATAACTTTTTGGGTTCGAATGACTTCTTTTATATTGTTTACCAAAGCTCTTTTAAATCTTGAATTCCCTGGAATCTTTAAAACGCTTTTTAACTCAATTTCTGCTAGCCTGAGTCCTTCTTTAATTTCTTTATAAGCTTGCTCCATAACTATCGATTCGATGACTCTTCCTAGAAGTCCACCTCTTGTTGTCGACATTCTTTCCGTCTCAGTTGCAAGGTCGTAATAATAGCTAAATTGTCTTCTTGCTTTTAGAAGTTTTCTTAACGCTCTAGAGGATTTTAAGTATTGAGAATAAAAGTCATCAACAGTTTTTTTTGCATCATCATATAAACACAACTTGAGATAGCTAAGAGCAACTAAGACATCTGCTTCAGGTTTAAAAAAATGGTCAAGAACTGGGGCCTTATATGTGACAAGCTTTCCTAATGTTCTGTTATAGTTGCCCAAATAAAAACTATTCCATGCTTCTTCAAACAAAATCTCTGGCCAGACTTGTGATTGTTTTTGAATATCAAGATAAGCTAGGTCTGCTTTTTTGAAGTTTCGTCTTGCAAATTGTGCCCTGGCCAAGCCTGTCAAACAATAATCCTTGTTCATTTGGTATTGCTTCATTTTTATTTTATTCTTTTCATAACTGGCCGCTCTTTCTGATGTTCTTACGCACTCTTTAAATATTTCTGTCGCTAGCTCTTGACGATTTTCTATCGAGTGTATTGCTGCAGTCATATGAGAAGCAAATGGAAAAACTTTTGAACCAGGCTTAACTAGTTCAAGTGCTTTCAAAGCAAGATTAAACTTTCCTCTTGCAAAATATTTTTTGGCCACTACAAAATGAACTGATGATGATTTAACTCTATTAAGAAGTTCAAGTGGAAGTACTTGAAATTGTCTAACACCTGTTTGATCTATAATTTCTTCAAGTGCAGAGTTCATGGAAGTCGACATGACTCCTCTGCTGACGATGTACTCCTTCGTCCAAGGTAGTGCAGAGAAAGGAAAGCCTGCGTTAACAGTATTAACAATAATGTCGTCTAACTGGCTTAAACGGGGGCGACCCTTTCCAAACAAAATGGCCGCTTCTTTTAAAGAAGCGTGAATAAAAGAACTATAAAACAATAAAATAAAACTTAAAACTCTCATGAACATCCTTGTTCATTTATTTATAAAGAATAGTTAAAACCAATCGTTAAATCATAATGAGTATGCAAGTCGGTCCCGTTCTCGGTTGTACCAGGAGTTCGATTAAACCCATTATATAAAAGAGGAGTCAAATCAATCCGAAATGACCAACTTTCATTAATATAAAAACGTGTTCCAATATTAAGAATAACTCCTGTTTCAGTTTCTTTATTAAAAACTCCAGTGCTACTTCCACTAGTAGGAACTTCTTGTCTGTTATCGAGCGTGTCAATAGAAGCAAGTCCTAGACCTAAAATAAAATCAAAGTAAGCGATTTTATTGAATGTATTAATTTTAGAGTAAAAGGGAGACCACATAAGCATCGCTCCAGTGTAGGCTTCTGGTGTATTGAAGAACCCTTGAACACTAAAAGCACTTTTTAAATTATTTGCGGTTTCACTCTTTTCAACATTATTATTGGCAAAAACGAGTTCAATTCCCCATTGTTCCCTAAAAAAATAACCCGCTCTAGCAGCAACAGACGTCGTGTCAGTAAAAGTTCCAGAGGTTGCAATTCCTCCCATTAAACCAACATAGACAGCGCCATCTTTTCTAAATTTTCTATTTTGAAGAACATAGACTTCCTTATCTTGATCAAGCCACGAAAAATCGTAAACCGAATTTTCAGCAGCAATTGAATAGGCAGAGACGGTTAGAAAGATAAGGGCCGATAAAACATTTTTCATAATAAACTCTTGTTCTTTTAATATTAAATACTTAAGAATATTTTATCATGCCCAGTCTACGGCGCAACACCAATTAGCTATTGAAATAGCAAAGATTGTAAAAACCACAACCTGAGCAAAACTCTTCACCTTTATGATTAAAATCTGTCACTCTCTGCCAAATGGGATAGAGATCTTCTACTAATTGTTGATAATTTGTGCTGATCTCAAGGAGCTCCTCAGTGTCTACATAGCATAAAACAAGTTTAACACTATTTTCCTTAGAAACTTTATCAAGTTTATAGAGAGCATAAGCGTAAGCTTTTAATTGAAAAAGATAGCCGATGTTCTTTTTTTCATTTGGGCTTCCTGTTTTAAAGTCCCATACCTGAGAAGAATCATCGGACAAGATAACTAAGTCAGGAATCCCAGTGATGACATGTCCAAAAAAGGGAAACTTTATTGTTTCCTCGGATATAAATGTTGAACTCCCCCTAAGTGGTTTCAACTTTTCAAGTGCCCAGTTTACCGGAGGTGTATACTTATTTTGAAAATCCTTTCTCTCAATAATCCAATTATTTTTGATTGCATTTGAAATCATCTCATGAACCTTGCTTCCTCTTTCTGCTGATGAGAAAAACAACGTCTCTTCACTATCATCAATCAAATCAGGCAAGTTTTCCTTTTCCCCTTCTGTTATTTTTAAAATATTTTGTAAGTAAAACTTTCTCCCACACTCCGCCAGAGTCGCAAGCCTTGTAACAGATATCTCAGAGATTATTCCTAATTTTTCATTTTCTTTATTTTTCTTCACTATCCCCATTTCATGCTTATGAAACAAGGGAGTCTCTGTATTAAGATGGGAAAGTTCTTGTTTTAATTTTTTTAAATTTATCTTATCCTCAATAATACTACTGAAGAGCTCTTTGTTACTCCCTTCCCAAAATTCAAACCCATTTCCCCAAGAGTTTTTTTGATTAAAACGGCTTCCCTGTTCGTCATAAAAATCAAACCAAGTAATTTTCTCTTGAGCGCGGGTACTTGCAACATAAAAAAGCCTCTTGGACTCAGCAAATTCTTTATGCTTGTTAAGTAATCCTTCATAAATATAAATAAGACTCTTAAAGGACTTCTTTTTATTTGAAGATAAATACCACCTAAAACTTCCTGGAAGTTTCCCAAATAAATCAACATTAATTGCTCGGGTAGCATTTGTTTGGATACCGGCAAGAATAATCTCTTCAAACTCTAATCCTTTTGAAGAGTGAGCAGTCATTATAATAATAGAGTCTGGATTCTCTCCAAACTTAAAATCCATTGAAAATTTCTGGCCACCCATTTGTTTGAGTTTTAAATACAACTCCTCTGAATTGGTCGTTGTATTCACTAAGTCATTAAGAAAGCTTATATTATTAACTGAGTTTGAATTAGAGAGTCCTAAATCAAAAAGAAACTTATTAAAACTCGGGATTAAACCTAAGTAATTCATATTAACAAAAAAGTTTGAAATACGCTCTTTCAGCTGAGGGCAATTTTCAACATTAAGAATTTTCAGATAACTCTCAATAACAAAATGAGCAAAAACATCTTTATTCTCTTTTGAATTTAAAAGACACCCCAGTAAGGTATAAAAAATCCCAATTAAAGGTTCTTCCTCAAATGGGATTTTTATTTGAGCGGTAAAGCTCATCTTCTCCTTGATAAGAAGCTCTATTAAAACACTGCTTGGACGCAAATTTTTGTACAAAATACATATTTCTTTTGATTGACTTTGTTTTAAATATTCAAAAATTCTAAATGCTTCAATTGAGTAAATATCCTCAGTTAAAACTTTTTCATCCTCTAATTCCAATTCACATAAGCGCTGAGTTACCTCACCTGTTTTCTCGTAATCAAGAGGGGCCTCTTGATAAATAACATCAACGGCCATTAGGTCTTCACCGTCATAGTTTAGACCTTTTTTAAAAATTCCATCAAAAAGAGCGTTATTAAAATGAATAATCTCATTTAATGAACGATAATTATTTTTAAGAGTTAAAACCTGGTTAATTTTATCCTGACACTCCCAAAAAACTCCTAACTCTCCTCCTCTAAAACCGTAAATAGCTTGCTTTTCATCCCCGACACAAAAAAGGCGAGAGTAATCATCCTTAATGAGTTTTTGTATAATTTCAAACTGGATATAAGAAGTGTCTTGAAATTCATCAATTATAAAATATTGATAATTTGATGAAATCTTTGAACAAATCTCAAGCTCCCTAACTCCTTTGAGAACATGGTACTCAAGGTCTGAAAATGTTAAACCATTGAACTTTGCATACTCTTTGTTTAAATAGTCAAATAGTCCTTGAAGCTCTTTTCTCCATTCTTGAATAACACCATTCTTATTTTCAAAATAAAGAATGAAATTCTCTCTACTACTTTTATCAAAAAAGAATTTTTTAAACTCTTTAATTTTATCAAAATATTTATTTATTTCGACAAGACCAAGATTTTTCCTTGGAGAGGGAGGCATTCTCGACATTTCTTTAAAGAAAAGATCGAACTTATTAAAACTATCATAATCTTTAATTCTTGTTTGTCTAAGTTCCAGAAAAATTTCTAAAAATTGATACCATTTATTTTTTTTATACTCATCTAACTCATTTAGATTAATCTCATCTGTGTAAACTCCATTAAAACTTGAGAGCTGATAAATATCCTCAAATAAATCTTCATCTGCCTTCAGATTTTCACCTGTTTGCTCCCAAGAAAGTCTCAACGAAGGATCTTTGAAAATATTTTTCATGGCACTTAAAATTTGCGAGGAGTTGCTCCTTATAATATCAAGTAAATCAGATGAGCTCTGATTTATCCCAAGCCATTCTTCAAAGGATTCTTCTATATATGTTTCAAACTGAGTATCAGTAACAATTGTGGCATCAGGTGAAATATGGGGAAAAAAGCCTTGTTTTATAAGTTTGAAACAGAAACCATGAATGGTTCCAATTGTCATCTGGGAGATCGCTTCAATAGATAAACTCCAAGGGTTGAACTCATACTTACAACTTGCTTGTTCCTCTTCATATTGAAGTCGTTTTTTCAGTCTTATCAGTAACTCTCCAGCCGCTTTATTGGTAAAGGTCATTAAAACAATTGCACTGTAATACTTCTTTAACGTTAATAATACGACCTCTTGGTCTTGCTCTTTTAAGTTTTCTTCGTCATTGAATAAAAACTTTTTTGTTAAATAAATAATATGCTCAACAAGAACAAACGTTTTTCCAGATCCAGCTCCGGCTTTGAGTAAAACACCACCAAAATGCTCTATGGCCTTGCGTTGCTCGCTATTGGGCTGTCTCACCATGACTCCTTGGACAAATCATTTTGACTTCACAATAAAGACAATTCTGAGGACTGCTGGGGATGGAATGAAAACATTCATCTTTTTTAATCGTTTCAATCAAACTTGTTTCATAATTATCATATTCTTGAATTTGCTCTTTCAGATTTTCGAATTCATAACTTTTCAAACCAAGATCATCATAACAAGAGAGGAAATCAACAAGAACTGGGTTATTTGAAAAAAAGAGAGAATCTGCTATATCGGATAAATTCAAATATCCAACAAAATATGAACTATTTGTTTCTAAGTTTTGTTTAACAGAGTTAAGGTAGAACCAAAGTTGAATCTTCTCAAGAGAGAGAATTTGGCTTTTAGATGGTATACTTGTTTTTGATCTTTTAAAATCGATTAAATAACCAGTTGTTTTAGATTGTCCCCAGAAATCAATGCTTCCCCGTCTTGCAACACTACCTTTTTGTTTTTGAATTTTCTTCTCAAACTCAAAGATAGCACCTTCAACTTTTTTAAGTTCCTGTAAGAAACGAACGGCATTTCCAGAGTAGTTTTTCAATTCAATAAAATATTTTTCAAAATCATTTTGACTTATGACAATTTGATTTTTCTTTAAAAAAGCTGTTAGCAAATGTAAAGAAATCTCTTCAATACTTCTTTTTTGTGGGAATTCTTGAAAAAAAACTTCTACTGCCTTATGTTCAAGCTCTCCTAGATGGTTTGGCATCAACTTACTTTTGTACTCTATCTCTGGTGATATTTTCTCTAGATAGTTAAAATAATATTTCTGAGGGCAGTCAAGATAGGTTTGTAGTTTACTTGCTGAAATATTCTCTAGTAGATCCTTCTTATCTTTCATTATTCTAAATTTGAAGCCTTTATTGTCTACTATCTTTTCTTTATTAATTCCTTCTAATTCCCATCCCTCAAGTACATTATCCCAATCCTCACTCTGTTGCCTCATTCCCTTTTCTAATAAGAGAACACTATTTTCCTGATGCATAATTTCTTCTATATCGTGTCTTATGAAATAATAATCAATATCAGGACTTTTTAGTGGTCCTATGGATAAAAGGTACTCTTCTACTTTTTCAGGATAAAGATTTAGCTTAGGACGTAATTGAGCTTGCTTACTTGTTGCACATATCACTGCTTGCTTTGGACTGTGTATATAATTTTTAAGATTATAAACTCTATTTCCTTGTTCTTTAGAGATTGGAAAATATGAATTTCTGGGAAGGTTAAGTCGACTTGCTTCAAAAATAATTCTGAGATCTCTTTGGTTAATTTCTCTATTATCCTCTGATAATTCAATCCAATTATTAAACAAGGATTCAAGCTCGATTAACACTTTATAGGACCTAAAGTCTTCTTTGGCTAACATCTTGTTTTTTTCATCGTTTAAAAAACTTATTATTTCTGAAATATTTCTAGAATTGTCACTTTGAAAATATTTTTCAAGCTTCTTCTCTATCCTATTTGTTACATCTAAGAAAATATCGATCGAAACTTTAAAGTTTAATTCAAACAAAGGAAGTTCATTAATATCTTCAAAAGAAGTTCTAGGCGAAGCAATAATAAAGTCACTGTTATACCACTTCGAACTATTAAGAGTTTTATTCAAAGTAAAAGGGGCGAACTCTTTGTAGAAAACTTTCTTCTCTTTCAACTCTTTATCTAAAAGAGGGGTTTCTACATTAGATTCCAACAACCAACTTATCCAATCGTGTTTTTTTCTTTTCTGAAAGACGAGTTCTGGTAAACAGACATAAACATCATCTCGAATTGAGAGGGATTTTAAAAAGTCTATCTGGATAGTTGAAAAATGCTGAAATCCATAGAACACGAGATGTCTCTTCTTTTCATAGTAATCTTCAAAAGAGACTTCACGTATTTTGCTGGCAAGTTCATTATAAGCTGCGTGTTCGTCATAAATTTCCATTGATTTTAAGAGATTACTGAAAACAAGAATAGATTTCTGAAGAACAGCATCATACTCTCCCAAAACGCTTGTATATAACTCTTCATAAAGCCCAAAACTTCTTAAATCTGTTAAAAGGTTAAAGGCCCTTTGAAAATATTCATATTCGTAATCATTGAAAAACTTTTTCCAAATCGTTCCAAAAATAAGGAGTAACTCTGATTTTCTTTTTATAGAAACTTCTTCTTCAATAAAAAAACCAAATTCATTATTTCGAAATTGAGAGATTGTAATAACATCAAAATTAAGATGATTTTTTTGCAAAGCCTTTCTCATTCTATCGGCAGCTTCAGGATTAGAGGCCACAAAGAGAACTTCTTCACTTTCAGATTGCTTAAGAAAGCTTCCTGTCTCAAGAGTTTGTGTTTGATGATAGCGCGGAATATAAAGCAAAACGAGACTCCCTCGGCTTGTAGCTTTTCTAATCTTTTTATTGTAAATATACTAGTTTGTATAGGAGATTAAACATTGCACAAAAGTAGGATTTACACTTTTTTGGATAATAAACTAGGATTTACCTGGCACTTCTTTGACGGGCAAAGAGTTATTGCTGACTTAAGCACCTTGCATTCTCTTGAAGGGGCGGGGTTTACCTATTACAGAGATCTTGTTTTAAGCTCCTTGCCAATGATTTCTTTTCTCAAAGCGGGAGAACAGTTAGGGCTTTATATCGATTCAGAAAGTCCTTATTTCCAATTCAAGATTGAAGCAAACGCTAGTGGACAGTTCAGAACTCTTATATTGCCCCACCACTTTAACAAATTCCCTGACCGTTTAAAGGGAATCTGCCGTTATGTCAAAATAATGAAAAATAGCAAACCATATAATTCTATTTTGGAGCTCAAACAAACATCAACCAAAGATATTATCAACAATATTATTGAAAACTCATATCAACTTGAAGCAAGATCTATTCTTTCTGAAATGACAGACCAGAGTCTACAAATTTCAAAAATTCCTTTATCTGGAAGTAACCTCAATAGTCTGGATATTGAACTTGATAATTACATAAAAAATAATAACGATGTTGTTCACGATCTTTTTGAAAAAGACTTTAATGATATTGAAAAAATCGTGAGCTTTTTAGAGAGAAAGAACCTCACTTATCTCTCTAGCAATCAAATTGACTTTTTTTGCGGTTGCTCAAAAGAAAATATGATAACAGGGTTACAAACACTGGTCCTTGCTGACCAAGAAGAGCTTTTTCAAAACGAAAATCATATTCATGTTAATTGTGATTATTGCCATAAGAGTTATCAAATTTCAAAAAGTGAAATTTAAGACAAATTACTTAAAAGGGTTATAGAACTTGTATTCAAGTCCTAAATCTTTAGGACGGGACAGCAATCTCACAAAAACTTCAGACTGCTCAAATGTTCCACAGAAATTCTCGGAGCGAGCCCCTTGAACAAAAATGGGAGCATTGAGTTTTCTTGCTCTAAATTCAAGACGGTTCAATCCTTTAGCAAGACTCTCCCATGCTGGCCCTTGCGCCGGGAAATCAATATTAATGGGGGCTGCGCTTGAAATAATGAGAAGAAAGTTTCTATCTTGAAATTGAATCTCTTGAAAATATTTTATTATTTTTTCATACTCAATCAAGAGAGTTTGGATTGCCTTTATATTTTTTCTCTCTAACTCATTTTCAAGAGCAAAATCCCTTACCAGCATAAAGTGATTATCATTCTTTGATTTTAAAAATTTCTCATAAGTTGCTATTGTATTTTCCAGTAAAGATACATGACACCCCTCTTTTTTACAGGATCTATCATAATAAAACCCTGGAGTCATTTTCCCTAAAGGTTCGGAGTAATGAAAGAGCTCACTATTTTCTTTTGATTTTTGCATCGAAAAAATAGTACTTTTTTCCAAAAAATTATTATCATCACATTTCGAAGCTTGTATTAGAGAATTTTCCTGTTGAATAGGTCTTTCAAGAATAACAGACGAATAGCCTGACTCATCAAACTTTTTCCAAATAGGAGTGTGTTGATAATCCTGGCAACTCCCCTTTATATTTTTACTTCCTGTTAATTCAGATAAAAATGCATCATAGGCATTTGGTCTCAACTTAAATAAATTATAACTCCACAAAGAACCCTGACATGTCATATTTTCAAAAGAGGAAGTAGAGGCAGCGTTCTCAAATTTCATGAGAGAGATAAGTTGTTCATCAAAACCTGCTATCTGTAACCACACAACACGATTAGGCTGTATACCAAAGCTGTGTTTTTTTAAATTTAAACTAGTCACTCTAGCACAGGTAGTTACAAGAAAAATAAAAAAAAGTGAAATTATGATATTTGTAATTTTTTGCATAAATTATATTTTAAAATAAGTTGATGGATGATTTTATAGTAAAAGAAAAAGCCAATGAACTCAAAGAGTAATCCCATATTGCCTAGGAAAATATTTTTTTGCGCCATAAGGGAAAAAAGAAAGAAAAAAACAAAATAATTCATGCCCCTATAGAGTTGAACTAAATAGCTTTTTTTTTGAAAGAGAATTGGCCATGAAATCAGAATTATCGCCATATTTAATATCCATAAATTTTCAGCTCGAACCATAAAAGAAAGTAATCCCACAATTAAGGAGATTTTAATGGCCATTGCTCCTGCACGATCTGTTTTTTCTTGATAAATCCCCCCAAAAAAAAGTCCTAAAAAACAACCTAATGAGAGACTAGAAAAGATGGGAATAGCATAAACCCCAGACTGTTCTCCCCAAAAAAGAAGATAGACCTCAACAAGCTTGGCCAGTAACGCCAAAAGCCCCAATATCGATGCTAATGTGAAAGTATTTCCAAACTGAAGTAAACTAGTCAGAAAAACAACAAATACAACAGAAAAATATATAATTGCCATGAATAATCTTTGTCCTACCTATGACGAGACTATCAACTTATTATATACTTGAATAGTCTATTGAAATTTAAATTATTGCTTTGCAAAACATGAAGGAGTTTAAATGAGTTCATTAGCAACACGAGAGATCATGTGGAATATTCCCTATTCCTTTAAGATAGCGATGTATGCTTTATTTGCCCTTTCTCTTGTTGTCTTCTTTAAAGGACTTTATGAGAAGTATCAATACGTGACTGGAGGGAGAGGATTTAAATCTCTTTTGCCTGAAAAACTAAACTGGGGCAAGTTTTTTCAAACTCTTCTTTTGCAAGGAAAAGTGAAGAGAGATGGACATGTTGGTTTTTTTCACGCTCTTATTTTCTACGGTTTTTTTATTTTATGGATTGCAACCGATCTAGTTGCCGTTCACTATGATACTCCTTTTAAAGTTTTCCAAGGAACAACTTATATTGTGGTCTCTTTTTTAGCTGATATTGCGGGTGTCGCTATTCTTGTTGGTTTAGTTCTTGCCTATCAACGTAGATATATTAAAAAACCATCATATTTAAGTGCGTCAAAACCTAATCAAGAAAAGTATATGTACCTCATGCTCGCTTTACTTGTTCTCCTTGGTTACTTACTTGAGGGTCTTCGTATACTTGGAACTGGCATGCCGGTTAATGAGGCCACTTGGTCTCCTGTTGGTTGGTTTTTGGCCTCACTAATTTCAAATTTTCAACTCACTGATGAAACTCTCGCTTTAAGTTTTAGAGTGACATGGTTTGTCCACATGGTTAACACCATGGTTTTTGTGGCCACCATTCCTTATAGTAAGTTTCTTCACTTCCTTGTTCTACCTTTTGCAGCCCTTGTAACTCCTCCCCGAAGAGGAGCTGTCCTCTCTCCTATGAATTTTGAGGATGAGACTGCTGAAACCTTTGGGCTCGGTAAATTATCTGAACTTAGTGTTAAACATAGACTTGATACTTTAACCTGCGTTGAGTGTGGAAGATGTACTCAAGTTTGTCCTGCTAACCTTGCAGAGAAACCTCTTAACCCTAAAACAATTATTACTAAGGCCAGAGATTTCTCTTTTGAGAATAAAAATCAAGATGCTGATATTTGGGAAAACCCTATATATTCAGATAATGAACTTGATTCATGTACAACTTGTGGGGCCTGCATGGAAGAGTGTCCGGCCAATATTGAACATGTGAATCTCATTATGGAACTCAAAAGATATAAAGCACTAACTCTTGGACAACTTCCACCTTCTGCTGCTGATGCGGCCAATAAAATAAAAATTAACGGCAACCCTTGGGGAATTGCTCAAGATGAAAGGTTTACCTGGGCCGATGGACTTGATGTTCCAGTTATCGAGACGGGTAAGAAGGTAGACTACCTCTACTATGTTGGATGTGCAGGTTCTTACGATGCTTCAAACCAAAAAGTCGTTCAAGATACCATTAAGCTTTTAAAGAAAGCTGGGGTTGATTTTGCTGTTATGGGTAAAACAGAGAAGTGTAATGGTGATCCGATCCGTCGTTTTGGAGATGAATATACGTTTTTTGAAGTTGCTATAGAGAATATTGCGAATATGAGACAATACCAGTTTGATAAAGTGGTGACCCACTGCCCACATTGTTTACATACTATTGGGAAGGAATATGCCAAATTTGATGATGGAGATTTTGAGACAGTCCACCACACCGAACTATTGGCCGAACTCGTGAATTCTGGAAAATTAACCCCTAAAAAAGAAGTTAAGGAAGAGCTGACTTTTCACGATCCTTGCTACTTGGGTCGCCACCACGGTGAATACAATGCCCCAAGAGAGATTTTAAAATCTATCCCTGGAATCAGCCTTAAAGAGATGGAGAAAAATAAAGATAAATCTCTTTGCTGTGGAATGGGCGGTGGAAATATGTGGTATGAGATTAATGAAGGGAAAGAGCTTGCCCATGGAAGATTAGAACATATTGGAGAAACTCAAGTAAACAAGCTTGCGACATCATGCTCATATTGTATGATTAACTTTAACTCCTCTAAAGGAACAGTTAAACAAACTGAGGAACTTGAAGTTGAAGATGTTGCTCAAATTTTGGCCAAATCGGTTATTGAATAAAAGTTTATTAAAAATGAATAGGCTCATTTTATTGAGTCTATTTATTTTTATCCCCTCCTCATATTCTAAAGAAAAAACAAAAGATCTCCCTCCTGGTATCTTTGGATCTCTTAAAAAACTTGTTGATATCAACCAATCAGTCTATTTGAAAAAAAATAAAAGTCTTTTAAGAAGAGTTAAAATTCTGGATGAACTCAAGGATGTTAAAGATATTCAAATCGATGTTGATTTTATGACATCTCTATTCTTGCACACTCAATCTAGATATTTAGCATTAGCAAGCGAGGATAGTTGTCATTTTTTGAATCTACTGAACACTCAACTCGTGTATTCGGCTGAAGGTCCTGTTCAAAACTTGTTTATTCATTATCAAAATAAAAAAAATGTTCCTTTTGAGGCCCTTGTTTCAAAAGAGGCTTTTTTAAAAAAGGTAGTTCCTGGAAATTGTAAACAAATTGGAAAAAGCCGAGAGCTTTTTAATAAAGACAATCTTTTAAAAACTTTAGAACAGTATAACACTGTTAAGTTTACAACTCAGAAAGAGTGCACGGATCATCATCAAGCTTTTATAAAGGATTTCAAATCACCTTATGTTTGTGACATTTATGAAAAAGTAAAAAGCACCAATCGTCTTAAAACTCAACTTATTAGAACTCCTAAAAAAAATAAAAGACTTAGAGGGATTCTTGAGAATCAAATTTCTTATGCTGAAAGATTAAAAAAGAAAATAACAACAAATCAATTTAATACCATTCGTTCACTTTGTGAAAACATTAACTATCCAGAGAAATACTGTGAAGAAATTTTTAGTTCTTCTTTTTGGGACAAAATCTCTTCGGGAGAAAAAGACACTCACTATATAACTCTCAAATGCCAGGAGCTTTTAGGAAAAACCTCCATTGGTCCCACTGATTATAAATTATGTGCGAGTCGACTTAATAACTCTCCTGAGCAATGTGCCTACATCAATAAAGACTATCCTGCTTTGTTACCTAAACCTAACTGCAATGAGATTGCCACGGCCCTTAACTACTCAAGAATCTTCTCTCAATATAATGACTGTCCTGGAAGAATGGGTAATGAGTCTATTAGCAACATTGGCCGAATTATCAGGCATTTTACAAAAGATAAAGGAAGTCCTGATGGTTATTGTTTTACAGATACCTCCCATGCTTTTGCTAAGTTAAATTTGGAAGCTGATAATGAAAAAAGCTGGGGAACTCATTTTTGTTATTTTGATAAAATTAGAAACACTGAAGTTTGTCACCCAACAGTGATTGGAAATGTTAGTGACAGCAATCTTGATCAGGGAAGAGTACTTGTTAGTATTTTAAATAGAACAAAAGGGCTTAGCTCTGAAACAAAATGCAAAGTAATTCCATCAATTGAATATAACCCTGCTATTTTAAAATATAAGACAGGTTGCTATATTACGACTGAACCCAATTGTTTGGCCTCCCATTGTGGTCTTAAGGTTTATTATCAAGAAAAACCTCAAGATGGTTTTTCTTTTTCAAGTCAGTTTAATTTTGGCTATTTGACCAACGAGATAAACCAAGAACAGTACTCTCAGTTAAAAGTTCTGGAACGTCAGTTGCAAAAGAAAAACAAGGCAATGTTAAACACAACTTTTATTAAAAATATTTTGGATGAGCACGCTGAAGCTCTGGTGCATGGAATTGGATGTGCTGAAGATATTTTGCCTCATTTTTTCAAGAAAACAACTTTCAACCAATGCTCGCCCCTTCCGTTTATTATTGATGGTTATAAAGAAAAAAATGGTTTTTTTACTTTTGTCGTAAGAACATCCTTTGATGATATAAACTCGCCTCGCCTGATTGAGTGGAGTTATATTTTCACCTCGGTTAAAAATTATCAAGCATTACACCCACTAAACACCTGGAGCCTTCATGCGACTTATTAATTTAGTTCTCATCTATATGGCTTCCACCTACGCCGGGCTTCCTGAATTAAGTACGAAGCAGTCTTTAAATAACATTAGATTTATTTCTCAAGATAACAAAATAACGTATTACCAAATGCGCTCAGGCTCTCTTTCTCTAACTTCAAACTATCAGAATAAAGTCATTCTTAAAAACAAGATGAATACGAATTATCTCATTCACTCTTCTTTTCATCGAAAGAAAATGATTATAGAAGTTGATGAGAATTTTCATCAAAACTATCATTTTTTAAAAAAGAAAAAACTTTATCAATTAAAGTACGGTGGTAGTGAAGCTCTTTTTGTTGCTGAAGGCTCCCATCCCAAACTTCAACTTAATGATACTTATGTCTCTTTTTACCATCCTATAGAGAGTGAAATTCATTTGATGAATCTTGAGAATAAAGAAGCGAAAACAATTGTTATTCCTCTCAATCATCCTATTAATCCTTTTTTCGTACCAGATGTTGTTATGCTAGACCCCGAGAATATTCTTTTCACTAATATGAATAAACAAGGAATGTTTGCTGTTTTCAAGTATAATATTTTAGACAAGCAATACATCAATCTCATCACAAGTAAGTTCAACGGACTTAAAATTGAAATTTGTAAATCTCAAAATAAAATCATTGTTGGTCAGTTTTCTTACCCAACCCTCAACAGGGGAAGTTCAATCTCAAAAATCGAAATTGACGCAACAGGAAGTCTGGTTAATCAAGAAGAGATTTATCAATCCTCTCTCCATGATCCTGGTAATATCCTTTGTACTGATTCTGATGAAATCTTTTTCGTCAAAAAAATAAAGAATAAAAATTATCTTAATACTGAGGTTGCTAGTATTAATCTTTCAAATAAAAAACTCTCCATTCTTTCTGATTTAAAAAAGGTAACCCAAATTATCTCAATGGATGGAAGAATTCTCATTCCTTATAGAGAGAAGTTTTTTGTTTTATCTGGAAGTAGTAATCTTAAAAATGATAGTTTCCAGAAGGAGAAGAAACCTTGAAAAGAAAAACACTTCTTCTATTAGCTTTTATTTTGTTACCGGCCTATTCAATTGAAGTTGAGCTTATCCCAAGTTCTCTACCAACTGAATTTCATTTCATTTTCTCAGCTGTCAAAAAACAAATCTCATCCCAAGAGCTCTATGATAAATGTACTGAATTAGAAAACAACCTCCTCTCTGTTCCTAAAAAATATACTTTCTACGTCATAAAGTCAGAGATCTATAAATCGATCCTTGATTATGAATATGACTCCTACACCCCCTCTATCGCTCTTAACGCTAACGTTCTTGAACAAATGAAGAGAAAACTAACTCTTAATGAAGGAAGCTATACTAAAGTCTCACACTGGATTTTTCGCTCGTTTCTCTCTGATTTAAATTTTAGAATAAAAAATAATCAACTTTTTGAAAAAGGACCTGAGAATAAATTCTTGCGCCCATGGTTTAAACATATGATTCAGAAAACACCTGAAGAGTTTAACCAATTAACTAGTGAAATTTCTCTAAGTATTTTTAATAGAATTGTCCTTTTCTCAAAAACTTTTACTAAAAACTCCTTCTTCACACCTGAGCAAACACAAATTAAGTTTTTTAAGTTTGATCAAGAAAAAACAGCCCTCTCTGAGGAATCTAACTCTTCACAAACAAAAACTCTGGAACAGATTATTCCAACAGAGGAAGAGTTATCGGCCGAAATCGATAAAATTGAGAAGAGTATCAACCCTACCTCACCTACCTGGACACCAAAAAACTAAGAAGATGCGACGCAGTGCTAGACGAAGCGTCTTTTTTTGAGCTATACTCGCTTTACTTAAGGAGTATTAATGGGACTGAGCAAAAAACCTTATAAAGGAACAAGAGACTTTTACCCTCATCTCAAAAGACAACAAAATTATCTTTTTTCTCAGATGAATAAAGTTGCCACATCTTTTGGTTACGAACCTTATGATGGACCTTTATTAGAATCAACTGAACTCTACCGAGCAAAATCAGGGCAAGAACTTATTGATGAGCAGATTTACTCGTTTCTTGATCGAGGAGAAAGAGAAGTTGCGATTCGTCCTGAGATGACACCTACTCTTGCTAGAATGATCGCATCTGTTCATAGAGAGACGGCCAAACCAATCCGTTGGTTTTCTATTCCCAATCTCTACAGATATGAAAGACCTCAGAAAGGAAGACTCAGAGAACACTGGCAATTTAACTGTGATATCTTTGGAGCACCAGAGAATAAAGGAGAAGTTGAAATTCTTTTACTATTAACTGAATTTCTCTGCTCTTTCGGAGCAAATGAAGAACATTTTGAAATTCTCATTAACGATCGAAGATTTGTCGATGCTGTTTTTAACCATGCTTTAAAGGTCAATAAAGAACAGGCCTATCAACTCTATAAAGCTATTGATAAATCTAAGAAAATTGATAATGATGGTCTTAAAAAATTGCTTAAAAACTGCTCCCTCAGCAAAGAACAAGAAGAAATCTTTTTTTCTTATTTGAAACTCTCTTCTTATGAAGAAATTGTTCATTTTTGCCAACAGTATAATATAGAAAATGCCTGTCAATCTTTTCTAAACTTCCTTTCTCTTTGTTCAGAACTTGAACTCGGAAAATTTATGAAATATGACCCAGCGATTGTCAGAGGTCTTGACTATTATACAGGTGTTGTTTTTGAAGTTTTTGATAAGAATCCAGATAATAGAAGAGCTATCTCTGGAGGAGGTTCCTACGATAATCTTCTTCAAATTTTTGGAGAACCAGCTCTAAGTGGCGTTGGTTTTGGTATGGGGGATGTGACTCTTACTGATTTTTTAGAAACTCACCAACTTCTTAAGGATTTTAGTAAACCTGAAACACATATTCTTATTACATATCAAGATGAAGCGGCTGAAAAAGAAGCACTAATGATAGCAAAAAAACTAAGGAGAAACTTTAATGTCGAAACATACCTTGAGGTTGTACGGCCTAAGAAAGTCTTCACACTTGCTGAAAAGAAAGAAATCCCATTTGTCGCTTTCATTGGAGAGGAAGAACTTAAAAACAAACAAATTCAAATCAAAAATTTAAAAACAAAAGAGTCAATAAATTTTGATCTTAAAAATGAACAAAATATTTTTAATTTTTTAAAAGGTTAAATGTATGAGCGAAATGTCTAAGACATACTCCCCTAAGGATGTTGAACAAAAGTGGTATAATTGTTGGCTAGAGAAAAAGTCTTTTAAACCTGTTGACGGGAAAAAAGAGGAGACCTTCTCATTACTCATGCCTCCACCAAATGTCACAGGAAAACTTCATATGGGGCATGCTCTTGATCAAACCTGTCAGGACGTGCTTGTTCGCTTTAAAAGAATGAAGGGATATAAAACATTATGGATCCCCGGAAAAGATCATGCTGGAATATCAACCCAAGCAGTTGTTGAAAAAAAACTTTACCAAGAAGAGGGTAAAACCAAACACGATCTTGGAAGAGAAGAGTTTGAAAAAAGAATTTGGCAATGGAAAGAGCAATATGGAGATGAAATTTTCAATCAACTCAAGCTTATGGGAGTGAGTTGTGATTGGGACTATGATACATTCACCATGGATGAAATCCCTAACCAAGCCGTAAGGAAAGTTTTCACAGAACTTTACAATGAAGGACTCATCTACCAATCAGACTATATTGTTAACTGGGATCCCATTTTACAATCTGCTATTTCTGATGCTGAAGTTGAGCATAAAGAAGTAAAAGGTGCTTTTTATCATATTCTTTATCAGGTTCAAGGTAGTGATACTCAACTTGAAATTGCAACAACTAGACCAGAGACTCTTTTAGGAGATAGCGCTGTTGCTGTAAACCCCAACGATGAACGTTTTAAACATCTTATTGGGAAATACGCAATTGTCCCAATCTGTAACAGAGAAGTTCCTATCATTGGGGATGAACATGTTGATATAGAGAAGGGAACAGGATGCCTTAAAGTAACTCCGGGGCATGACTTTAATGACTTTGAAATCGGACAGAGACATCAATTAGAAATTATTAATATTCTTAATAAAGACGGAACACTTAATGACCAAGGACTTGAGTTTAAGGGAATGAGTGTTAAAGAAGCAAGAAAAGCTATTGTGAGTAAACTCGAAGAACTCTCTGTTATTGTAAAAATCGAAGAACATATTCATCAAGTTGGTCATGGCCAGCGCTCAGATGAAATCATTGAACCAATTGTTTCAAAACAATGGTTTGTAAACACTGAAGCAATGGCCTCTGAGGCCGTTAAAAGTGTTGAGAATGAAAAGATGAAGTTTTTCCCAAAAACTTGGGAAAATACTTATTTCTCCTGGCTAAGAAACCCAAAACCATGGTGTGTTTCAAGACAACTTTGGTGGGGCCATCAAATTCCTGTCTACTACTGCCAAGAAAATAACTGTTCTCATGTTTGGGCAAGTGAAGCTGAACCTCAATCTTGCCCCAAATGCCAAGCTCAGAATTTTCATCAAGATCCAGATGTTTTAGATACCTGGTTTAGCTCGGGTCTCTTCCCTCTCTCCACTTTGGGATGGCCAAATGAAGAAGCAATGAGAGAAAAAGGGTTCAAAGAATTTTATCCTACTTCAACTCTCGTCACAGGTTTTGATATTATCTTTTTCTGGGTCGCGCGAATGATGATGATGTGCCAAAAATTTAGTGGTCAATCTCCTTTTACTCATACCTACATCCACGGAATTGTTAGAGACAAAAATGGAAGAAAAATGAGTAAATCGCTAGGTAATGGAATCGACCCTATTGATATTATTAATGAATATGGCACCGATGCGATGAGGTTTACTCTTACTTCAGGATCTGGATACAACAGAGGACTCAACCTTGATCCAGAAAGAATTGAGGGTTATAGAAATTTTATCAACAAAATATGGAATGCCTTTCGTTTTATTGCTCCATTTTTAGAAAAAGCAAGCAATGAACTACCTGAAATGAGAGTTCTTGGGACTCATGATAAGTGGATTTTATCTGAACTTAATACTGTTAGTGCTGAAGTTAATAAATCTATTGAAGAATACCGCTTTGACGATGCAAGCTCCGCTATTTATCAGTTTGTTTATGATAAGTTTTGTTCTTGGTACATAGAACTTTCAAAAAATATTCTCCACTCAGATAATGAGCACTCTCAAAATATTCGCTCTAGTGTTCTTAAATATTGTTTCAAAAAAATAGTGGCCCTTCTTCATCCTTTTATTCCTTTTATTACAGAAGAAATTTGGTCTTATCTTAAAGATGAGTATGAACCACTTCTTATCTCTAGCTCTTATCCTGAACACCAAGAAGAGTTTAATTTTCCTGATGAACAGACTCAAATGAATAAATTTATCGAAACAATCACAAACATTAGAAATCTAAGGGCCAGTGTTAATATAAAGCCTAAAGAAGAGATTTCAGCATATTTTTTTACTGACGATAAATTCTTTGCCGAATTTCTTTATGAAAACAGAAGTTTTATGAATGATTTAGCAAGAGTCAATTCAGGGAAAGTCTTTAATAAAAAATCGACTCGTCCTTCAAAGTCATTGATGGCCGCCACTAGTTTTTGTGAAATCTATGTCCCGCTTGAGGGAGTTATTGACTTAGAAGAACAAGTGAGTCGGATCACTAAAGAAATTGAAAAAACACAAAAAGAGTTTAATAAATTTGATAAAAAACTACAGAATCCTAAGTTTATTGAAAATGCTAAACCTGAAGCAGTAGAAGAGGCGAAGCAGAAAGCTGGAGCTTTCAAAGAAAAACTAGAGTCACTCAAAATTAGTTTAGAAAACTTTCAATAAAGTGTGAAAAAGTTAAACTTTCCTCGCATCAAACTCTGGTATTTCTTTTAATAACCGGTAATTGATAAGTTCAACCTTGTGAATGGCCTTCATTTGACGGACAAGTAACTTCACTTTTTTAGGAGAGATTTTTATATAAAGGTGAGAAATCTCTCTTGATTTGTTAACTGAATCTTCAAAAATTTCATAAGAGTAAATTTGCTCACACATTTTTTCTGTGAGTTTGATGACTTCTTCTTGAGAAGCCGTTGTTCCAACAACTTCAAAAAAATAATCAAGCTCTGGCCTTAAATAACGATGAAGAGGGTCTAGAATTTTAAGAACAATAAGAACTGTGAAAGTAAAAATTGTAGCTGAAACAATATATCCAGATCCTATGGCCACCCCGACAGCTGCAACAACCCAGATCCCTGCAGCAGTAGTAAGTCCAGTAACACTTCCCCCTCCTCTAAAAATCGCACCGGCTCCTAAAAAACCAATCCCACTTACAACTTGAGCGGCAACTCTATTAGGATCAGCATTTTGTCCACCTACCGAAAGGTTAATTAAAGAAATTGCAGTATAAAGAGTAGCTCCAATACAAATGAGTATATGGGTCTTAAATCCAGCTGATTTGTGCTTGCTCTCACGATCAAGGCCAATTATTCCACCTAAAAGAATGGCACTAAAAATTTTTAACCCCATTCCAACATAGAAATTAACAGGGCCTAAAAGCTCTATTTGAATTTGCTGAATCAAGACCATCTCCCTTTCTCTTGTATCTTAAAATTATATCGTATAGTACAAATTAACACAAACCTAACAAATCGTACTGTTGAGAGCTTTTTGCACCAAACTTTATTTTTTATTGCTCTTTTTTTTTAGTCTTGTTTGGGTTCTGGAAAGAGAATTCCCAGTTTATCAGCGAGTTTTCCAAGATCAAACTTAGTGACGATGTCTTCTGATTTCATTTCACCTGGTTTTTTTAATAATGAAATGTCTTGAGCATCATGAATATTACATTGACCAGAAAAGTACAGAGGTGCAATTTTGCGTGGTTCTCCTCTTTCAAATAAACAAATTGTTTGGACACCAAGATAGCACGAAACTTCTGCTAACATTAAGTTTTGGGAAACAACTCCTTGAGCATATTGGCACAGTCTTGCAAATTCACTCACGGTCGTAAAATAGAAAGAGTAAATTCCTTCTTTGGACTCAAGAGTTGTCATAAATCTTTCAACAACATTTTTTTGATTTTTTTCACCTGCTTCGAAACAGGAAATGAAAACTTTTCGCTCCCCTATTAACTCAAAAAATTCACTCCAATCCGGTGGGACTTCATTATTAATAGGGTCATATGGGAGATTAACCATTAAGTAAGGATTTTCATCCCAGTCTGGAACTAAAATATCAAACTCTTTTCCTTTAACTTTTTTATACTCACCAAGAGAAGTTAAGTTATAAAAGGATAGGAGAGAGAAGAATTCTTCTGCTTTATGTAAACCAATAGGCATTTCTTTCTTTTTATTTAAAAAGAAAGCATTCCATTTCCCTTCAAAACCAACTCGCTCTTTTCCTCTAAAAAACAAGGACATAAACTTATCATTTGTTTCATTTGACAGAGCAAAAAAGATATCAACATTACTTAGTGCTTTTTCTTGGACACTATAACGATGGATATCGAGGATATTTGTGTTTTCTAAAGCATCAAACTCATGAAAATAAGCATTAAAAGGTAATAAAGTAAGAAGCTCAAAGCTCTCCTTAGTCGCAATCAAGTGGAAATCTGTTGGCCTGATAAACTCTTTTATTGCATGAAGAAGAGGAAAGGCACTCATGACTTCTGATTTATTATTAGGAAGTTTAACAACAACTTTTAAGTATTCATTCATTGTTTATTTAATTTAACCCATAAAACGGTGAAATAACTTGTTGCCAGCGAGGGAACAAGTAGATTAATAAGCGGGATTGAAATCAAAAAGAAGAAAACAACTCCCATCGGCGTATATTGAAAAAAGTGTTTTTTGAGATCCATAAGACAATCATTGACTTTTAATTCATTGCGAGACCATGAATAATCTATAAATTGGGCAGCAATTAAAAGAGCTGAAATAATAAGGCTTAATGGAGTTAAAAGAGGGATGTACCCCAAAACAAATCCACAGAAAGCAATAAAACCAATTACTAAAATTTTTTTCAACTCATTAAAAATTGTCCACAAAATATTTTTTAACATCGCTTTAAAAGAAGAGGATAGAGGCGGGACATTCTCCCCTATTAAAAGTTTTTCAATTCTCCCACTTAATAAATCATTAAAGGGACTTGAGAGTATCGAAATAAAAATAACAAAACTCCAATTAACAACAAAAAAGAGAACCACTGTTAAAAACGCGGCCATTATATAGTAGACGAAAGAGTTCCATGAGTTACTCGTTATATAAGTATCCAAATAGGCCCTGCCTTCTCCCATAACATAATTATAAAACCCCATTCCTAAGAAAGAATAAACAAGAATTCCAATGAACACTGGAGTTAGGGCCAAAAGAAAATTAACTCTATTAGAAAGTAAAAGTTGAACAGATGGCTTTATGGATACTAATGCTTTTTTCATAATGAATAACTTTCAAATTTAAAATGATATAAATCCTGAAAATCCTCTAACTTTGGTTCTTCGGGTACTTCAAAAACAAGATTTTTCAATTTTTCCCAATCAAGCTCTTTAAATAGCAATGGCGTCTCTATATTTTTTTCTTCACACCGAATAAATTTTTCTTTTGATTTATTTAAAAGTCCCTTTGCTCCAACTAAGTTTTTTTCTCGGTAATGCACAAGAGCTGAAGCGACTTGAATAACGGCCCAATAAACATTTCGAACAGGGTCATCTCTATCTTCAAGCCAAACTTCTTCTAAGGCCTCATGGCACTCCCAATACTTTTGCGTATTAAAGCACTCTACTCCTGCTTTCATTCTTTTAAGATGATAATCGCTAAACTTTCCCCAAGGCTCACTCATTAAATCCCCAGAATAGATAATCCAGAATCAACGTAGAGAATTTGCCCAGTCACTGCACGAGAAAACTCACTTCCTAAGTAAAGAGCCGTCCCCGCAACATCATCAGCAGTAACATTTTCTCTTAAAGGAGCTTTCTCTTCAACCACATTAAGCATAGAGCGAAAACCTGATATTCCTGATGCTGCTAATGTTTTAATTGGACCAGCAGATATCGCGTTCACTCTTATTTTTTGTGGCCCCAAATCATCTGCTAAATATCTAATTGAAGCTTCTAAAGCAGCCTTCGCCACTCCCATTACGTTATAATTGGCCAAGACTTTTTGAGAGCCGTGATATGTCATGGCCATCACACTAGCTTCCTCATTCATAAGAGGATGCAATTTTTGACACAAGCCAACTAAGGAATAAGCCGAAATATCACAGGCCATTTTAAATCCCTCCCGAGAAGTTTCAACGAATCTTCCTTTGAGATCTTCTTTCTGAGCAAAAGCCAGTGAGTGAACGAGAATATCAAAGTTCCCCCATCTTTCTTTAATTAAGTTTGGTAATCTTTCTAAGTGCTCATCGTTTGTGACATCAAGTTCAAACGTAAAATCAGCACTAATTTCATCTGCCAGAGGATTCACTCTCTTCTCGATAGCTTCGTTCATATAAGAAAGAGCGATTGACGCTCCGCTTGCCTTTAATTGTTTTGCTATGGCCCATGCGATTGAGCGCTCATTGGCCACACCGAGAATTAGTGCCTTTTTTCCAGCTAATAAAGTCATTCTCTACCTCTTTTTTTAAACTAATACTCTATGAAAATAGCTCTCTTGCTGCAAGACTAATCGCTAAAGATTGGCGGAAAATTTATCTCTATGTTAACGTATTGAAAAATAAACGAGGTTAAAGCTGTGTCAAAAGAATTGATCCCTGAATACATTAAATCCTTAAAAACTTATCCTGCGGGTAAACCCATAGAAGAGCTTGCAAGAGAAAAAGGGTTAAAGCGTATTTCAAAGCTTGCCAGTAATGAAAACCCTCTTGGACCTTCTCCCTACGCTGTTAGAGAAATGACATATGAACTTTGGAATGTTCACCGTTATCCAGATATGCATGCTTATGATTTAAAAAGTGAATTAGCAAAACTCTATCAACTTCAAACTGGTAATATTATTTTGGCCAACGGAAGTGAGGGAATTATTGGACTATTGGCCAGAACCTTTATTCAACCAGGAACTGAAGTTTTAACAAGTGCTAATACTTTTTTAGCTTTCAAAATTCTTTTTCAAGGAGCAGGGGCAAAAATTATAGAAGCACCGATGACTCCTGACTACCGCTATGATGTGAAAGAGATTGCAAGTCGAATCTCTGAAAATACCAAAATGGTTTATATCGCTAATCCTAACAACCCTACCGGAACTTATATTACCAAAGCAGAGTTTGATGAGTTAATGGAATCAGTTCCTAAGCATGTTCTTGTTATTTTAGATGAAGCTTATTTTGAATATGCCCAAAGAGCTGCTTGGGATTACCCCGATTCCATGGATTACCGCTACGATAATGTTATTACTCTAAGAACTTTTTCTAAGGCCTATGGTTTAAGTGGGATAAGAGTTGGTTATGGCTTTGGACATGAAGAACTTATTGATTACCTCCACCGAGTTAAACTTGTTTTCGAACCAGGCTCTATTGCTCAGAAAGGTGCTATTGGGGCCATTAACGATTATCCACACCTTGATAGGACTCTTCGAAATAATGAAAAACGCTATAAAGAGCTTTTTTCTTATTTGGAGAAAAATCAATTAAACCCACTTCCTTCTGTGACTAACTTCATTACTTTTAGTGCCAGTTCAGAAAAAGCCTGTTTTTGGTTGTATGAAGAGCTCTTAAACAAAGGAGTTATCATTAGACCTTTGAAAGCGAGTGGTATGCCAGAGTTCTTAAGAGTTTCAATTGGAACAAAAGAAGAGATGACTCATTTTTATGAAGCAATGAACGAGCTCTTGCCTCAATATAGAGAGTTATTTGGAGAAAATAGATGAAGCTATGTACTTATAAATTACAAACTCCCATGGGAGAAATAAAAAGAGCTGCTATTTACCTTGATAGTAAACTCTTTGTTGATATCAACTATGTATGGCAACTGTATTTTGAAAAACAAGGATTCTTTAATAGTAATCAGCGAGCTGATGTCTTTGCCCCTTCTTCATTAAGTGAACTGATTAAAAGAAATGAAAATCCTCTTGAGAAACTTCAGCAAACACTATCTCTTTATGAGAGTTTATCCAAACAAGGGGATCTTAAGACCTTAAGAGGACACTTTATTTCTTATCACTTAAATGATTATAAGAATATCGACTTTGATGTTCCCCTTGATCATTTTAATAGTTATCGTGACTTTTATATACATGAAAAACATGTCAAAAAAGGGTTTGAAAAAAGAGGAGAACCTGTTCCTGAATCTTGGTATGAAATGCCTGTATATTATAAAGGGCCAACTACTAACTTTTTAGGAAATAATGATTTTATCCTTTGGCCAAGTTATTCTAAAAAACTTGATTATGAATTAGAACTTGCTGTCATTATAGGGCGTGACGGAAAAAATATCAAAGCAAGTCATGCTCATCAGCATATACTAGGCTACACCATCCTTAACGACATCTCTGCCAGAGATATTCAAAAAAAGGAAATGGCCGTAAGGCTAGGACCTGCTAAAGGAAAAGATTTTTGCTCTATCGTTGGACCAGTGATTACAACTGCTGATGAATTTAATTTTAAAGAACCAGATCTCTTAATGAGTGCTACTATTAACGGTCAAAAATGGTCCGAGGGTCGCTCTAGTGAAGGGCATTACAGCTGGGCCCAAATGATAGAACATGCTTCAAAAGAAGAGTGGTTGCTGGCCACCGACCTTTTAGGCAGTGGGACAGTTGGAACAGGTTGTGGGCTTGAAATTGATAAGTGGATAAAGCCTGGAGATAAAGTTGAGTTGGAAATAGAATCAATCGGTAAACTTTCAAATATTGTAGGAACACCTCACTAAGGAAATATATGGAGAGCTTCAAATCATCAGGAACTTATACCAAACAGGCCCACGTTAAAATTCCAGAAGGCCTTTATGAAGAAGAACATGGAAGAAAAGGCTTTTTTGGACGAGTGAGCCATCTCTACCATGAAAACCCGCTGACAAGTTGGAGTAAAATTGAAGGAGAACTAAAACCTCGTAATCTTCCCCCTGTTTTTGATGATGAAGAATTAGAAAATCACTTTGTTCCTTTTCTTTATAATAATGATGTTGTTATTTCTCTTGCAAAATTTAATCGTGATTTTGAGAACTTTTTTAGAAACGCTGACTATGATGAGCTTTACTTCATTCATGAGGGAGATGGAAAAATCGAAACAAGCTATGGGCATTTACCTCTTGTTAAGGGAGATTATATCGTAATCCCAAGAGGAACGACCTATAAAATATACACTCAAAAAACTCTTAAGATTTTAAAAGTAGAATCCAGTTCTGAGTTTGAAGAGCCCAGCAGAGGAATTTTAGGGCCAAATGCTCTTTATGATCAGACGGCCATAAAAACTCCTGAGGCAGCCGTTGGGAGTGAGCAAGATAAAAGTGAGTATGTTATTAAAATAAAAAGAGAAGGAAAAATAACAAGTGTGACATATCCTTTTAACCCCCTTGATGTACAAGGATGGAAAGGTTCTGTTTACCCTTGGAAAATCTCTATTTATGATTACTGTCCGATTATGAGTCATCGTTATCATATACCCCCATCAGGACACACAACTTTTGTGTGCAAGAATTTTGTAGTTTGCTCTTTTGTGGCCAGACCGTTGGAAGATACGAAAGAAGGAGTTCTTAAAGTTCCTTTTTATCACTCCAATATAGATTATGATGAAGTCCTTTTTTATCACGAAGGAGATTTTTTTAGTCGAGATAACATTGATGCTGGTGCTATCACCTTTCACCCTCAAGGGATTAACCACGGCCCTCATCCCAATGCTTTTGAAAAGGCAAACGATAAAACTTTTACAGATGAATACGCAGTTATGATTGATACCAGGTATCCTTTAAAAAGAAGTGAGAGTTTCAATAAATCTGAGAATAAAGACTACTGGAAAAGTTGGATGACAAAATGAATATGAAATCTTTTGATACAAATGGTGATTTTTCACAAAACTATAAATTCTTAATCGGCGCCATACTTCCAAGACCAATTGCGACAGTTTCAACAATTAATCTTGATGGAAGCAATAACCTCGCTCCTTTTTCTTTTTTTAACGGTGTTTGCCCTAAACCCATGATTGTGGCCTTCTCTCCTGTCATTCGCACTTCAACTGGACAGAAAAAAGATACCCTCATCAATATCGAACGAGAAAAAGAATTTGTGATTAACTTCACAACTGAAGAAATTGCTCAAAAAATAAATAATGCTTCAGCTGAACTTCCCTATGGAGAAGATGAATTTTCTTACGCAAATTTAACCCCTATTGATTCAGAAAAAGTTAAGGCCAAAAGAGTCCTTGAGTCTCCTATTCATTTTGAATGTAAATTAAGAGATCTTATTAGCTATGGTGATGCTCCTGGAGCAGGCTCTCTAGTTACAGGAGAAGTCGTTAAAATTCATGTAAGAGAAGACCTTCTTGATAATGGAAGGATTCTCACTGATATCTATAACCCAATTGGCCGCGGTGCCGGTAACGACTGGATTAAATGCAGTGAACGAGTTCAGTATGAAAGGCAAATG
Organism: Bacteriovoracia bacterium; assembly: GCA_030431635.1. Lineage (GTDB taxonomy): Bacteria > Bdellovibrionota > Bacteriovoracia > Bacteriovoracales > Bacteriovoracaceae > CALFYV01. The sequence goes on along the minus strand of JAUIIL010000007.1, from coordinate 65,696 downwards.
AAGGCCCAAATACAAAACTAATTTTATCAACTATCTCAATTTTTAAATTGTAAATTCCGATAAAATAAGAATGAAGATTTCCCTTCTTTTAATTTTTATCTCGATACCCTGTTATTCTTCGACTTTTTTAAGTTGTTTAAAAAACAAATTCGTTTCTTCTATAAATATTTTAGAAGAACATTTTTTTCTCTCTCAAATAAAAAGCTACCTTAATCATCAAAACATTGAACAAAATCAAGCTCGTTTTAAATCTATTTATTTTGAAAATAAAAAAATAGTTATTGAAGATCAAAAAGGCCGTTTACTCATCATTACTTTTTCAGAAAACCCACGTATTGTTAAGCTCAAAGATCTGAATAATAACCACCTTTACCTTACTCCTATGCAATGGAATGAAATCGAAAAAGTTTTTCTAAATCAACAAATTCTAATCGAAACTCCTTTCCTAACAAAAAGTCAGGTTCAAAACAAAATCATAAAGAAGCATTTATCCCAGACCATTTCAGAAATTTATGACCCAAGATTTCACCCTGCTATTTTTAATATTCTTTCAAATTCAAAAACAAAGAAAACAATTGAGCAAATACAAGAACTAAAAAATCTTACCCCACAAGAATATAAATCAATGATTCAGGAAGTTTTGCTACAGCAAGGAAAATCCTCTATTACCAATTATGCGTTTCAAGTTTTTTTCTATGCTTTTTTAATAGAAAAATTAAGTGCCATTATAAACTCAGTTTCTTTAGATAATTACTTAGAGACTCACTACAAATCTTTAGATACTGACGTTAGTAAAAATATACTTTTTATCAATGCATCCTCTACTGAAAACTTCCTCCATCTTGTTGCTGCAAAGGAATATCTTCTACTGCAAAAGAAATATCCTCAACATTTGTTTACTTTTATCAATGCTCCGACAATTGAATTACTAAATAGTAAAGTTAACCACCATGCGGCACAAAAGAAGTTTGATAAGATCTTTTTCTTCGCTCATGGAACTCCAGGAGAAATGCATTTAAATAATGAATTACTCAATAACAAAAGCCTTTCTAAATTAAATTTAAAAAATGTGGGTTCGCCCAATGCGGACTTGATCTTAACCTCATGCCAACTTATCGATAATAAACTTGTCAAAAACAGAGTTGGAGAAGATTTTGTTGTTGAAATGGGAAATAAATTTCTTCAGCAAGGTGGTCACGTATACGCGGCCAATCAGTCGATTCGTGGCGAGATAAAACCATTACTTTACTTTAGAACTAAAAAAGAACTAAAAACACATGACGCTTATCAAGATTGGCTTTCACTAGAACAACAAATATTAAAGGATTTTGAAAAACAGAATAGCTTCGATAATATGACTTTTGAAACTGACCCCATTTATAAAACTTTAAAATCTCCTTTAACTGGCCCTGTTAAGTTTCTTGAAAGCCTTTTTGAGTTAAGTGAATCAGGTAAAGATAAGATTGAAAAAATCGAAATTCCGCCCCAAATACAAAACTAATTTTATTGCACATAGTCTGACATCCTCCATCTAAGATTAACTAATTTACAAATCTCTCATTTTTAAATAGTTAGTGGCGGATTTTATTCTTGATCTTTTAAATCAAAAAATTTCTTACATCTTCACAAAAAGTATGAACTTTTTACAGAATTAGCCAAATGCAAAATGAGTTGTGTTCATTAATAGGTATTATGAGTACAGAGAGAAGCTGGACCTAAAGTAGAGAGTAGGTTCGAGATGTTTTTGTTAAAGAGAGTGGAGAGAGTTTTTTAATCTTATGTTCCCCACTCTCTTTTTTTTTGCACTTTTTTCCAACAAAGAATTAAAAAGATAATAGCTCCGTGAGTTTTTGTTTCACATCACTTACCTGTGGCAAAATAACTTCTTCTAAGTCAGGACAATAGGCCACATGAGTATCTTTTGAAGCAACTCTAAGAATAGGAGCATCCAGTAAATCAAAACACTCTTCGTTAATTCTGGCCGCTATTTCACCGGCAAAACCTGAGGTTTTATGCTCCTCATGAGCAATGAGGATTCTATTTGTTTTTGACAACGACTTCTTAATAGATTCCATATCAAATGGGGCCAAAGTTCTTAAATCGAGTACTTCAATCGAGTAACCTTGAGACTCCAACTCTTTAGCAGCATCAATTGATTTCTGAACAAGTGCTCCCCAACATACAATAGTGGCATCACTTCCCTCTCTGGCCAAACGGGCCTTACCAAAAGGAATCATATAATCCTCTCCTGGGTCTGCTGTCCTATTATAACCTTGATAGTACAAATGTTTATGTTCTAAAAACATCACAGGGTCATCACATCTAATTGCTGTTCTTAAAAGCCCAATCGCATCTAAGGCGTTTGAAGGAAAAACAACTCTTATTCCTGGTATGTGGGTAAAAAGGGACTCTCCAGACTGAGAGTGGTAAATTGAGCCACCTCTTAAATATCCACCAATAGGAACTCTCACCACCATAGGACATTTAAAATCTCCGCCAGAGCGGTAACGAGTCGTCGCCATTTCATTTTTTAGCTGCATATAAGCAGTCCAAATATAATCAAAAAACTGAATTTCAACCACTGGTTTGAGACCACGCATGGCCTGTCCAATCGCTCGGCCAATAATATTAGCTTCGGCCAGTGGAGAATTAAAAACTTGGCCATCAATTGAGGAGCGCTGGCAACCACTCGTTACCTTAAAAACTCCTCCTTTTCCTTTGAGATCAGACTTTAATTTTTCTTCTTGAGTAAAGTCCGCTACATCCTCTCCAAACATTCTCATAAGAGGATTACGCTTAAGTTCAGCTTTCAAAGTCATATTAATGGCACTAGCCATCGGAATATCGTTTTTTCCAGAGAAGTTTGCTTCTGCTTCAAACTCAGATGAAGTAGGATCGACCTCTTCAGAATAGAGATGATCAGCATAAGTTGATTTCTCAGGCCATGAAGTTTCCAGCGCTTGTTTGAGTGCTTCTTTCACTTCTTTTGTAACCTGATTTTTTAAACCTTCAATTTCTTCTTCTGATAAAAGATCTGTTTCCATTAGAAATTGAGGAAATGAATTAATGACATCTTCTTGTTTTTCTTTTTGGAGCTCTTCTTGAGTTCTATACATGGAGTGATCATCAGAAAGAGAGTGAGAATAAGGTCTTGTAACATGAGCGTGAACGAGAACAGGACCATGTCCCGCTCTTAGATATTTCTCTGCTTCTTTAATCACTTCATAGCTTTCAATAGGGCAATTCCCATCGACTTCAAAAATTTTTAATCCGGGAAAATTTTCTAGTGCTTTAGAAATAGAGCCCGCAGGTGTTTGAACTTCAACAGGGACAGAGATAGCGTACCCGTTATCTTCAACCATAAATAAAACTGGAAGCTTATTCACGCATGCCGTAGTTAATCCTTCCCAAAACTCTCCTTGAGAAGTTGTCCCGTCTCCACAGGAAGTATAAACAATTTCATCACCATGATAGACTGGGGAATCTTTTAGACTTAGAGAAGCCAAAAACTTTCCGGCCTCTGAGATCCCTACAGCTTGTAAAAACTGAGTCCCCGTACATGAGGATTTATTAATAATGTTGAGTTTTACATTTCCCCAATGAGCAGGCATTTGTCTTCCATGAGAAGCAGAATCCCCAATATTACCATTGGCCTGACAAAGCATTTCATAAGGAGTCACACCAAGTCCCGTACATAGAGCTCTATCCCTATAGTAAGGGATAAAATAATCATAACGAGGCTTAAGAATGCTTGAAACGGCAGTTAAGATACCTTCATGGCCAGCACCAGAGATTTGAAAAAATGCTTTTGATTGTTTTTTCATTTGAATTTCTGTGTCATCCAGCTTTCTTGAAGTGAAAATATTGTGAAGCATTTTCTTCAAGTCATCAGAACTTAATTTATATTTTTTGATGATATCAAGTTTCTTTTTTTGTTTACTTGAAACTTTTTTAGTGGCCACTTTTTTCTTATTTAATTTAGGCGCTGGCTTTATATTTTTCTTTGCTCGAGTTTGGGCCTGAACTGCCATGAATACTCCCATTCATCTCTTAATGTTGAGCAAAAACTATATGATTTTTCCTCTAAAAAATCCAATTTGAAGCAATGCGCACTAAAGAAAATTGACTCATTCGCACAAGTGAGTGGCCACTTTAATCGGTCTAGAGACTTCAACCCCTATACCGTTAAGATAATCCACGATTTCACTAGGTCTAATGGAGACTCCCTCATCAACAACTGTCTTCATCATGATGCCTTTCATTCCCTTGCAAGGAGAGACTTCGTCAATCACATCAATGAGCTCACGAGGTAAATCAAGTTCGTACTCGGAAACAGAGCTAATAAAGGGTTTAATATCCTTAGGGATGTAAGTTTGTCTTTTTTTAGAAAAAGACTGAATTTCAATTTTCTCTTCATTTTGAATTTTCTTTAAAACTTCATCGTAATTAATCTCATTTGTAACAGGAAGAAAATATTCAAAGTTTAAAGCAGCATGTTGAATGGATGTTGATTTTTTTTCTACTTCAAAAATCCTTTTAAATAAAAGCCCCTCTTCTGAAGCCTCTGATAGCTTTTGAAGGATCTCTTCTTTGTTTTCCCAAGGAGCAGGTACTCTCACATCAAAGTATTCAGAGAGAGAACTAATTCCTAATGTTAAAGCTGGGCCAAAAGAAATCAAAGGTCTTCTCTTATATCCTTCAGTGTGAAGGAGTTCTATTTCTGCTCTTTTAAAAATACGAGCAATGACTTTTTGTAAATCAAGATGAGAAATAAAACTCAGGGCCCCTATTTTAGAAAATTCAATTCTGTATTTGAAACCAAGAAACTGCCCTCTTTTTTCTCTTAAAGCAGCGATATCCTTTTTAAGAACTTCTGGTTCAACATAGTCTTCACTAGTTTGTGCATTCATGACTTCTAGAAAATCACGGCGCTCCTCAACCATTCCTTTCAGATCACAAGCAATTCCACAGTGATAACAAACAAGTTTCTTTTTATCGATATCAAAGTCTTGAGCAAGCTTATCTAAGCTTGAATGATGAATAATATGTCCGGCAATTTTTCCACAAGGAGGAGAGAGTCTTTCTTTCGTGGCCTTTAACCACTCTCTTTCTAAAAACTTCTCTTTTAGGCCAACATCAATATGATCCCAAGGAAGTTTTCCATCTAATCTAATAGTGCTAAGATAAATTGCAGGCTTAATTCCACTGATTTGGATACAATCCATCCACAAGTCATAGTCAAAAGTGTCATGCCAACCATCAAATCGGGCTCCTTTAGACCAAGCAGTATAGATAAGATTTCCGACACGTCTATCTCCCCTCGAAACAATTCCTTCCAGATAAGATATTTTCGAATAGTGCTTCCTAAATGACAACTTATATTCATTGGCCCAATTTTGAAGTTTATTTTGCTTATCAATAATTTCATCAAGAGTAATCATTGATGCCCATTGAAAAGGAGTGTGAGGTTTAGGAACAAAAGATGAAACAGAAACTGTGACAGTTGGGTTTTTACAACCAACCTTCTTGGCCTCTTCTCTGGCTTTTCTGGCCGTATCCATAATTCCGTGAACATCTTCCATTGTTTCAGTTGGAAGACCAATCATAAAATAAAGCTTCATCTTCTTCCAACCTCGTGAGAAAACATCCCTCGCTGTTTGAAGCATATCCTCTTCAGAAACGTTTTTGTTAATCACATCTCTCATCTTTTGCGTTCCAGCTTCTGGAGCAAAGGTTAAAGAAGAGTTTTTAACAGAAGCCAGTTTATCTAAAATTCTCTTATCAAGCCCATAGGCACGAAGAGAGCTAATTCCCAAAGTTGAACCATCGGCTGCGAGTTTATCTAGTAACTCAACCACTAAAGGCGTGACTGCAGAATAATCAGCTGTTGAAAGACAAGTTAGCGAAGCTTCATCAAAGCCTCCTGCTTTAATTCCATCCATTACCATATCAATAACCTGACGAGGGTCACGCTCTCTTACTGGTCTATAGATCATACCCGCCTGACAAAAACGACACCCCTCAGTGCAACCTCTCGCGAGTTCAACTGAGAAGCGATCAAAAATAGCCGTCAAATGAGGAATAGGAGATTTGGTTGGAAAAGGATAATTCACAAGGGAGTCGATCATATGACGAGAGACTCTTTCCGGGATGACTCCTAAGTATTCTGGCTTGGGACCGGAGACGTATTGAAGTTCAGTCTTATCGCAAATTTCTGTTTCATAAAAACTCGGAACATAAATTCCAGTCCATGTGGCCAAATGCTCTAGAATTTTTAACCGAGACCATCCTTGTGCTTTTGCTTCACCAATAAAGTGAACAATGCGAGAGCTTAGCTTCTCACCATCACCAACAACAATAAAATCCATAAACATCGCAAGAGGTTCAGGGTGAGTCGCACAAGGGCCACCACAAGTAACGAAAGGATCGCTTTCCTTTCTATCTTTTTGCAGAACAGGGATTCCCCCTAAATCAAGCATATTTAAAATATTAGTATAGCTCATCTCATATTGGAGAGAGAAACCAACCACATCAAAATCTTTTAAAGGGGTGAAAGACTCAAGAGAAACAAGAGGGAGCTCTCTTTTTCTCATCTGCTCTTCCATATCAACCCAAGGACAAAAAACTCGCTCGGCCAGTAAAGAGTCATGTTTATTGATTTCTTCATAGAGAATTTTGAAACCCAAATGGCTCATCCCTATTTCATAAGTATCAGGAAAACATAAAGCCATTTTACCAATACACTCATTCCAATCTTTTTTGATTTCGTACTTTTCTCCACCAATATAGCGTGCGGGTTTTTGAACGCTCTCAAGAAATGAGGCGTAAGGGTTACGTTTACCCATTAGTATCTCCTGTTTGTTTCAGATCTGAATCTGGAGGGATTTGAACCCTCTAAATAGTTGAAAGTAGGGATATCAACACCAAGGATGAGTGTCAATCAAATCTTCAAGACTCAAGTTAAGTCGTTAGAATTACAATTTATTGAGCATGCCTATTTTTTCGTCCAGGGAATCTGTGACCAACATTTCCCAGGTACGACTTAGAAATCTTTCTAATTGAGCGAATTCTTCTTTCTGCTAAAGTATCTGCTGCTTTATTTACAGGAATATTTTCTTCATCAGAAATAGAGAAGATTTTAAGAGTAGTATCATAAATAGTATCAATCATTCTTCTGGATTTTGAATCATTCCATCCTTCAAACTCAATTGAAACGTTCATAAGCCCACCAGCATTGATAAGATAGTCAGGAGCATAAAGAATTCCTCTATCTTTTAACTCTTGTCCGTGGCGATCTTCTTTTAATTGGTTATTGGCAGCTCCGTTAACAATCTTGCACTTAAGTCTTCCAATGGTTTCATCATTAATGGAAGCACCAAGAGCACAAGGAGCATAAATATCACAATCAACATCAAAAATATCATTGGCCCCAACAAACTTGGCCTGTGGAATCTCTTCTTTCATTCTTTCGATATTTCTTTCACCAATATCAGTGAAGATAATATTGGCCCCACTTCTATCTAAAATTTTAGCAAGCTCAAACCCAACTGAACCAACACCTTGAAGTGCAACAGTTTTCCCTCTTAAAGATCGATCACCAAAAACTTTAGTACAACTTGCTTCCATTCCTCTAAAAACACCAAGAGCTGTGTATGGAGCAGGATTACCCGATCCCCCGTGAATCTTTGCAACACCTACTGCAAAGCTTGTTTCTGTATAAGTATGCTCGATATCTTCTACTGTAATATTAACGTCTTCTGCTGTTATGTAGCGTCCATTAAGTGATTCAATATAGCGTCCGTATGAACGAAATAGGGCTTCAGATTTATCAATTTTAGGATCTCCAATAATAACAGCTTTTCCTCCACCTAGATTAAGTCCAGAAACCGCTGCTTTATAAGTCATACCTTTTGAAAGACGAAGAACATCCTCTAAAGCCTCTTCTTCGTTAGCATAAGGCCACATTCTTGTTCCACCTAAAGCTGGTCCAAGAGTTGTATCATGGATAGCGATAATCGCTTTCAAACCGCAGGAAGGATCGCTTAAAAAAATCACTTCTTCATGCCCCATGGAATACAACTTTTCAAAACTAAACGCCATTTCACTCGCTCCTGGATATATTTTGTTTTTTTCTTTCTTTTTGTTAACATCTTATAGATTGGAGTGATTAAAAATACAAGGAATCATGCTTATGCCCATTGTGTCATTAGAAGGTGAAAAAAGCTTTGATTTAGAGTCTGGAGAAACCCTCTACAACGCTTTAGAAAAACAAGGATACAAATTACCAAGCGGATGCCTGTCCGGTTCATGTGGAGCTTGTAGAGTGCACATTTTAGATAAACCAGAGTCTTTAGAGCCACCAGGTGTTATTGAGAAAAATACAGTTGAATCTATTCATAAAAACTTACAAAACAAAAATCAAGAAGTTCCATTAGAGCACATCCGTTTGTCTTGCAGAGCAAAAATTAAAGGTAGTTTTACATTTAAAATTTTAATATGAAGAAAAGACTTTCTCTCTTCTTTGAGAACGAATGATTCTATTGATGGCATCGGCTGCATCAACAGCATTATCCCAACCTGTATAAATTTGCTTTTTCGTATTGGCCTTTAAATCACCACACACATAAAGATTATCAATATTGGTTAAACCTGTTTTATGATCTCCAATAACAAAACCACGCTCATCTGTTTTCGCTCCTAGAGAAACAGCAAGCTCATTATAAACAATCATACCAAGTGAGACGAAGGCCATTTCACATCTTGCAACCAATTCTCCACAACACATACTAAAGCCCTCTAAAACACCCTCTTTAGGATCACCAATAATTTGTTCTATTTTGTCGTAAAAAACATCAAAGTGATAAGCTTCAATGAGTTTATTGGCCTGTTCATCAAATTGCGATTTTTCACCATTGGTTAAAATAGAAACATTGGGAAGATGGTAGCGCTCATGTAAAATGGCCCCAACCCAAACGGCTTCTGATGTGTGTCCGATAACAGCAAGCTCTTTTCCTAATACATGATGCCCGTCACATCTAAGGCAGTAATCAATTGTTTGAAGATTAGCATAGGGGAAAAAGTCTGAAATCTCTCCATTGATTTTAGGCTGCACATCCATTACTCCCGTGGCCAGAATAACAAAATGGCAGAGATACTTTTCTCCCTTATTATCTGTGAGCTCGAACAAGCCTTCTTTTGTTTTTATAATTGAATCTATTCCTTTATTTTTCATCCAATGAAATTTATCTGAAAAATTTCCTTTCTCTAACCATTCAAGGGACTCTCGATTAGGCTCTTCAATGCCTTTTTTGTAACCTAAGTGCCCTGGCATGTTTTCAACCTTGCTGACCCATAAAGCACGAGATCTTTTTTTATTTTTAGGACTTCCTGGAAAAAGTATTGTTTCATCATTATTGAGCACGCTTCTTATTGTTGCCATTGTGCCAGCGGCACCTCCGCCAATAACTGCGATAGGGTAAACCTTGTTCATAACTTATTCCTTATTTCTTAAGATTTTATCTTACTTGGATGAGTTTGGTTAAACCTTGTTCTGTCGCCTCTATCTATTTCAGCATGGCTTGTTTTTTGAGACTCATCCTCTTCTTGGCCTCTTGTATTTTTAATTCGCACTTTAACTATTTCGTGATTGGCCACTTTTAAAAGTTCAAACGTATACCCTTCCCAAAAAATAATATTTCCCTGTGCTGGAAAACTATTTCCAAGTTTATCAAGAATAAACCCAGCAATAGTAGAGTAGTTATCGTTCAAAGGAATTTCTATATCATAATCATTGTAAAGATCTCTCAAAGAAGCTCCAGCCTCAACAACGACACCTTCTTCATAGAGTTTTTCTGATTCATAATCAGGAACTATATTCTCTTCATCATCATGTTCATCTTGAATCTCACCAAAGATCTCTTCCATAATATCTTCAAGAGTTACAATCCCTACAACCAAACCATTTTCGTCTTTAACTAAAGCCAGGTGAACTTTCTTTCGATTCATATGATCAAAAACCGCTTGAATTTTCATATGTTCATAGACAAAAAATGTAGGTCTTAAATAATTTTTAATATTAAAGGTCTCTCTTTCCAGATCTTCAACAAAGGCAAGGTTTTTAACATGAAGAAAACCAATTGTTGAATCAATATCTTCATTGTAAACAGGGTAGCGGCTATGACCTTGTTCTCTAATAATTTTAATCACATCTTCAAAAGATGTATTATAACTAATCCCACATACCTCTTGTCTGGTTACCATAATATCTTTTACTTTTATGGTAGGAAATTCCAGTATGGAGTTTAATAAATCAATTTGTTTGGAATCTATTGTTTTCTCTTTTTCAGCTCTTTCAACCAAATATTCGATATCTTTTTTAGATACAAGCCTTCCTCTTAATTGAGCATTTTTCCCCAAAACTTTCTCAATAATAAAAGTAAATAACTTAATGGCCGGTAGAGAAATATAATAAAAAGCCTGAAGGATTCGAATAATAGGAACAACCAAGGCTTCTGCCCTACTTCGTGCAAACGTTTTAGGGATAATCTCTCCAAATAAAAGAACCAGAATTGTAGTCACACCAACACTGTAAGCAATGGCCTGTTCATCAAAAACCCTTTGAGCAATTGCTGTCGTTAAAGAAGCCGCGAAAATATTGACCAGGTTATTCCAAACCAAAATCGTCGTGAGCATTTCATTTGGCCTTTGGGCCAAGAAATCAAGGGCCCTCCCTCTTGCCCCACCATCTTCAATAAGCTGTTTTGTTCTATCAACAGAAATAGACATGAGCGCAGCTTCTGAGCCAGAAAAAAAGCCAGAGAGAATTAAACTGAGAACAAAGAAGACAACCTCAGAAGGCTCAGCTTCCACTGTGTACTCTCCTTAGACTCAAAATACGAATTACTTGAAAATCAAAAAAATAAGGTTCAGACGGGGGCTCTATGATCAAACTCCTTAAATAAATCCTATGATAACCTATCGGACAAAAAAAATTAAGATTAAATTAAATATTTTTTATTTTAATGATGAAGAGATTCTCCTTTGAAATCATGATCTGAATAGACAATTCTATCATTCATTTCATGATCGTATTCAGCTATCTCTTTAATATTACTCACTTTTCTAAAAATCGTTTTGCATTTATAGCATATGGCAATGGTGTTAAGACGCCTAAAAAGAAAAGAGTCTATTAGGTAAAAAAGAAAGAAAATTGAACCATAAGTATATTCAAAGGTCAGCACTGTAAGAATACTGGCCAGAATGAAGAGAAAGACTCCTATTTTTCGATTGAAATCTTTCTGCTGATAAAAATCTCTCCTTTGGCAAACTGGGCAATCTGTAAGAATCCCTTTTTCATGCCCCTCATGAAACTCTACTTCTTGAATATGATGGCAAACTGCACACTGAGCTGCATTGGCTTCTTTGGTTGCGTAGACATTAATCCCTGAACCACACTCTGAACAAGTAATTTGCACTTCCATCATAGCATTAACCCAAAGTTAAAATAGAGATAACTAGAAATCAGTTCTCCTACTAACATAAAGAAGACCATTACGTAAAATAATCCTGTCGCGCTCTGAATAGATCTTATCCGACAAAGCTTCCATGCAAATAAACTTAAAATAAAAAGGGCCAAATACCCCCATAGAACTCGCATGAGCAGAATCATCCAATTAAACGAATAACCTGCACCAAGCATTGTTCCCTCTTCAAAATAGTGACTTCCTTTCAACCACCCAATATAAGAAGCCCCTATTTTTAGAACAAGCATAACCCAAAGGATCTCCGTTGCATTTAGTAAGGGCTTTTCTGAAAGCTTAGGAACAACAAGATAATAATGGCCCAAAACCATTGTATACATTGTAATACCCACAAGACCTGTTGTTATGAGGTAATAAACAAAAAGATCTAGTTTAGAATAAATCAAATAACTTATATAAGTGATAAAGAAAAATTGTAAAAAATAAATAAGCCACATGAATTTTGATTTTTCATCAAGATGATAACGATAGCTTAATAAAATAAGTAAAAGACAAACTAGATAAAGAAGAAAAACTAAGCTAAAAGTGTGAGAAAAAAACTCAATGACTCCTAAGATCACAAGGGAAGAAAGGACGATACTTTGAAGTAATCTAAAAAAACCAGCTCCAGTTAAATTGGTTGAAACAAGAATTGAAAAGCCACTCAAACCGAGGCTTAAAGCTAGCAAAAAATATTCACTCATTTGTTTTATTTCATTCATTCTTCAAATATCTTTTCAGATCCTCAAATATTTCAATATTGGCATCTGGTATTTGGTTCATTAAATCTTGCTCACTTAACTTATACCAATTTCCTTGAGAGAAAACAAAGTCCTTAAAAAGGGTAAAAACATAAAGGATAACTTTTCTATCCACGTATTCAAATGGATATATTTTAAAAAGCTCTAAATCTTCTTCTCTCAATTCAACTCCAACTTCTTCTTGAAACTCTCTTATTGCTGCAGATTTAGGAGATTCACTGTTTTCAATTTTTCCTCCTGGAAACTCTAGCTTTCCATTTAGTCTTCCCTCTTCTCTGCGAGTTTGCATCCAACACAAATACTCATTCCCCTTTTTTGAAACAGGGACAACAAGAGAAATTAGTTTGCTACTTTTTTCGTTATCCATTGTTTCCAACATAAATAGAAGACTTCAAAAACTAAAGAGCCTAGAAAGGAATAATAAAAAGGAGCTTTGCTTTCAAGAAGAAGTGAAATTCCTCCAATAAAAAAACTAGCAGGTAAAATATTTATAAACCACTGAATAGAACCTTTGCTTTTGGGAAAAAGATCTATGTAAAAGAAAAAAAACCTTACTAAAGAAAAAGAGTATTTTTTTGTTTGAGATTTTTCTCTCAAAGAATTCGACTCTTTTGCCCAATTCCAAAAAAGACCAATACTTAAAAAAATAATGTTTTGTATTTCTTGGGTTATCGTAAAAGATAATAGTAAAAAACAAACCAAAAAAGGTAGTTGCTTATACTCTTGCCTCATGAAAGATAACCATTTTTATGTAAAAAAGTGATATCGGGAAATTGTATAGCAGGGCTTGATTCAACGACCATGGAAAAAACATCCATAAATTCATCCACAGTAAGCATTTTGTCCTGACCAAACTCTAACCCAATTTTTTGCCAAAGAGGTGTATCAATGGCCCCTGGATAGAAATTTGAAAATCGAACCTCGTAATCCTTCCACTCTTGTTTACAAGTTTCGATGAGACCTTGAAGAGCAAACTTTGATGAAACATAGCCTCCGACGTTAGGATAAGCATATTTAGCGGCTGTAGAAAGTATCGTTACAATATGAGTTTCATCTTGAACAAGAAAATCTTCTAAATACTTTAGCATGTGAAAAACACCGAGAGTATTGACCTGAAAGTGCTTCATAAAATCTTCACTTTCTGTTTCACCCAAAGAGCTCATCTCGCAAATGCCAGCATTATTAATAAAAAGATGAATTTCATCTGTGCTTTTCGCAATTTCTTCGTAAAAAAGCTCGACGGAATCTTCTTGAGAAACATCAAGTTCAATATCAATGAATTGGGGATGCTCAATTTCAGAAGGAGAACGACTTCCCCCAAAAACGGTGTAATCCCTATCTAAAAGATACCTACTTATGCTATCTCCTAAACCAGAAGAAGAGCCCGTGACGATTGCATACATAGAGGTATTTTACGATAAATCTGAGCGTTCGTTAATGACTAGATTTCATTAAATCATAAAATTTAAAAACAATTTCTTTCTTTTTCAAAGAAAAATTCATCGTTTTCTTCTGAGCTCTCCAGTATTTGCGGTTGTATGACCTTCCATTCCAATTTGCTCTTGAACCATCGGAAGCCCTGACCAAAGTATTAAAAGTTGAAATATTTTGTTTTGATTTATAAAAATTTTCTGATTTCAGGTAATCTTTATTTTGTTCTAAAAGTAAATTCAACTCTGAAAATGGATTTCTCCTATAATAAGAATCCCAAAAGTTTTGAGGATGAATAGCCCCCTCAAAAATAGTAATAGCTGAGACTGTCGTAAAAACTGTTGTATGATAAGATAAGTGAGTAAAAGCTCGGGCCATAGAAAGACCAAGTGCTTTTGCAGTGGCCCAGCCATAGACACCAGAAGAAACAACTCTTGCGAGTCCAAACGAATGAACTATCATGGCCACTTCGTACAAACTCTTCGCCCCCCTAATCGTATTAATAAGAGCATTTGAAATAAAAGAATGAGTTTTGAAATCATCGAAAGCACTTGAGTGAATAATATCATAGAGGTTGTAAAAATTGGCCGTCAAAGACGGGGTTTGTTTTCTATGGTCGAGGATGTTGACACATACGTTTTGGGAACAAAAATGAATGGCCATGTAAAGACGTGAATAAGTCTCTATTTTTTTTGTTCCATGATCATAGTTTTTTCTCAGCCCCTTTTTAAAAGAATAGAGAATATAAGTTTCCTCACCTAATCCCAAACGATTCTGCTCATCCGTATCCGGGTAAACTTTAACTGAGAAAATTCCACCATCAGTAATTTGATAAACAGGGTCACCCGAATAAGCATAAAAAGAAAAAATAAGTGTAAGTATAACTTTTACAAACAAGAAAAACCCCTTTGAACAGGGGTTTTAACGTAAAATTCACTCTATATCCAGTTCTTTCTTGAAATAGCCCAAGCTACTGAAATTACCAGATTTATCTAGCAACTCCAATCGCCCTTGTCTCTCTAATCACATTCACTTTAATACTTCCAGGATATGAGAGCTCTGACTCTATTTTTTTAGCGATATCTCTTGAGAGAATAACAGTTTGTTCATCATTAATTTTATCGTTTTCTACGATAACTCTAATCTCACGACCAGCTGAAATAGCATAGCTTCTGGCCACTCCATCAAAACTATTCACAATCGACTCTATATCAGAAAGTCTTGATACGTAGCTCTCCTTGAGGGCTTTTCTGATTCCTGGTCTACCACCAGAAAGAGCATCAGCGGCCATCACTAAATGAGCGAGAATAGATTCAGGTTTCACGTCTTCGTGGTGAGCTCTCACTGCATGAACGATATCAGGAGCTTCTCCAAATTTCTTAATAAAGTCAGCCCCTACAACCGCATGGGAGCCCTCTGCTGAAGCATCCATTACTTTTCCTACATCATGTAATAGTCCTGCTCTTCTTGCTTGTTTGACATTTAAGCCAAGCTCAGCGGCCATGGCCCCACAAAGAAAAGCCACTTCAAGAGAGTGTTGGTATTGGTTTTGGGTGTAAGACGTTCTCCAGTTAAGCGCACCAATCATTTTTAAGACTTCTGGGTGAATTCCATGAACACCAATTTCCATTTGTGCTTTTTCACCTAACTCTCTTAATGTACTTTCAAACTCTGTTTTTGATTTCTCATAGAACTCTTCGATTTTTGCAGGGTGAATTCTTCCATCAGCAATAAGTCTTTCAAGAGTCATTTTAGCGATTTGCTTTCTCACTACGTTAAAAGCTGAAATAACAACAAGCCCAGGAGTATCATCGATGACAAGATCGATCCCACAAATTTGCTCGAAAGCTCTAATATTTCTTCCTTCACGTCCAATAATCCTTCCTTTAATTTCATCAGAAGGAAGTTCAACTGAGGTTATTGTTTGCTCTGCTACATATTCCCCAGCAAACCTTTGGCAAGCAATTCCAATAATTCTTTTTGCTTTTTTCTCTGCTTCTTCCTCTGCTTCTTCTTCAATTCGAGCAATCATTTTAGCAGCGTCAACCTTAGCTTCTTCTGTATACTGGTTCATGAGCTCTTCTTTGGCTTGGTCTTTGCTCATTCCTGCAACTTCAGTGAGCTTAATTGCTATGTCTTCTTGTCTAATTTTAAACTTTTCAATTTCTTGTTGAGCTTTTCTTCTTGCTTCTTCTAAAGCTTCCTCTTTTTCTTTTAATTTTTGAATCTCTTGCTCTTTAAGTTCAATTTTTGTATCCAAGGCCACTTCTTTTTTCGTTAGACCTCTTTCAAGCTCAGCAAGTTTCTTTTTGCGATTTTCAAACTCTTGCTCAAGTTCAACTCTCTCTTCTTTAACAATTTGCTTTGCTTCATACTTTGCTTGTTTTTTAATGTCTTGAGCATCGTTTTTTGCATTTCTAATGATAAGTTCGCCATGTTTTTCAAGCTCTTTCTTAGCAACACTACCTTTAATGACAAAACCAATAATAGCACCAACTACAATAGCTAAAATAGATGCGAGAACTACTTCCATTCCCATTATTTTCCCCTTGTATAAATATTTTCTTCAGTGACAACAAAATCCATTAATTCATCATGTTTTTGCGTCTCTAATTCATTAACAATTTGTTTTTCAAAACATACAGCTATTCTAATGGCCTTGGATTTTTCTAAGTACCTATCGTAATAGCCGGCTCCTCTACCAAGTCTTTGTCCTCTTGGTGTAAACAAAAGACCTGGAATAAGAAGCACGTCATGTTCATCTTTCGGTTTTTGGCAATATTGCTCAGGTACCGAAATTCCCCAGAGTTCATCTTGTAAACTCTTTATTGGTGCTTCATAAAACACCATCGAATGGTCCTCTTTGCTGAGTTTCGGAAAAGAAAAACAATGCTTTTCCAACAACTTGCTTTTGAACCATAAAACTTCTTTTTGAATCGGAGCAAAAGCTCCAATTCGCAGAAATTCTTGTTCCATAAACTGAGTTGAATGAATTTGATTTAAAACTTGGGCCAATTGATTCGATATTTGCTTACTTAGCTTATCTCTCTCAATTAGTGAGATTTGCTCTAAAATATCTTTTGCGAACTGGCGCCATTGAGGTTTTGTTTTCACTTCCTACCACTATCATATGTAAGTAGGATTAAACTGCTGAGGAGGAAACTTGTTCAATACAATCAAGGGCATCCGAAACAGAGTTTTCAAGCTTATTTATATTCTCTCTGTACTCTGACTCTATGTCCATTTTATCTGAGGCAAACTTTAACGCCACTAAGACCGCAATTTCCGTATCCGAACGATTCGGCGCTGCCTTTTTTATTTCTTGTATTTCGTTTAAAACAAGCCCTATCACCTTTTTAGGATCAAGATTTCCATCAGCATCCGGATTAAATCTAATCCGACATCCCAATATTTCAAATTCAAACTCTTCAGTTCTACTCATCCTTTTTACATTACGTCAGGTATGGATTTTAGTCAATCTAATCCAGTAGATAGCTGTCCTTATGAAAGCCCAATCAAGGCCTTGAGATAGGAGTCTGTTTCAAAGACATCTAAATCCTCAACGCTCTCACCCACTCCCACATAAACAACAGGAGCACCAAGCTTGCTCGCAATCCCCACGGCATTTCCAGCTTTTGATGAGCCGTCACATTTAGTGAAAATAAGACCTGTGAGATCTAGGGCCTCATTAAACTCTTGTGCTTGACGCAAAGCATTTTGTCCAGTGATGGCATCAAGAACAAGTAAAACTTCATGAGGTGCGTTTGCGTCTATTTTTGAGAGAACCCTTTTGGTTTTTTTGAGCTCTTCCATCAAATTTTTTGCAGTATGTAATCTCCCAGCTGTATCCAATAAGCAGTAATCTGCTTTTAATGAAGCAGCTTTAGCAAGAGCGTCATAAGCTACGCCACTAGGATCGTGACCTTCACTTGCCCTTACCATTTCAACACCTGCTCTATCGCACCACACTTGAAGCTGTTCGACGGCAGCGGCCCTGAAGGTGTCACAAGCTCCAACAACGACTTTTGCTCCTTGAGCTTTTAATTTTGTAGCAAGTTTACCGATTGTCGTCGTCTTGCCCGCACCGTTCACCCCAACTATCATGATGACTTTTAGTCCAGCACCAGCAGAGTATTGAAAAAGTTGCTGAGAGGCTTTTTCTTGAACAGGAACAAGTTTTGATTTCAAAAAATCGAAAATAATTTTTTTCAATTCTTGATCTGAATTCAGTTCTTTACCACTTGATTGCTTACTAATATTTTCAAGAAGCTCGTCTATTAACTCTGCTCCCATGTCTGCTGAATAGAGCAATTCTTCGACTTTCTCTCTACTGTCCTCATTAAGTCCCCCTTGGGAAATAATAGAGCTCAGTTTACCCCAAACGTCATTTCTCGATTTTTCAAGTCCCAACTTTAACCTTTGTGACCAAGAAACTGATTCCTTTCTTTGAGGCTTTTCTTGTTGAATAAGCTTAGGTGGAGTTGGAGCAGTGACAATTGCAATGACAAGATTAATGATGGCCAGAGCTAATATGAAACTAATCGCAACTAAGGCCCATAATTGTCCGTTATTCATTTAATGCATCCTTTTTAATTAATCTTAAAAAATTCCAAACCATTCTAGCAGTTGCTCCCCAAAGAAGCCTGTGTTTGGAATTATCCCCTCTGGAAATATAACTACCACCTAGAAGAGGTCGAAACAAGAGAGAGTTTTCAGATTTTATCCCTCTACGCCATGCGTGGTGCCAGGTTGATAAATCTAATAAGTCTGTTAAACGAACAAAGAATACCTCATCCCATTCTCCATTGCTTTTTACCTGTCGTAGGAAAGTTTTTTTATCCATCTCAATTTTTCCTATAACTGGTACGACTTGAGTATCAAACGATGTATAGACAGGAGTGGAAACACCCAAAAATTCAAGAATTTCAGCATTAAACGAGCTCTCTTCTTCAAACTCCCTTTTTGCAGCATCATAGGGAGATTCTCCCTCTTTTTTGTGCCCACCTATAAAAGCAATTTGCCCCTTATGTGATGGCATCGTTTCACTTCGCTCAATAAACAACAAGGAATCTTCAACGATCAAACACAATGTGACTCCACCCCAATTGAAATTTATATTCTCACTAGAATCAACTAGATGTTCTTTAAGTTTATTGGTATCCAATTTCATATGCGATTAAGATACCAATTTGAATTTATTCAGGCCATAAGAGACTTTTTTACCAGTTCCGATTTCGTCGATGTTATTACTCCTCCCATGGTTGAAAACCCTGGAATGGAAGTTCACATCCACCCTTTTCAAGTTTTTCATACGATTAAAAATGAGTCGAATGGAAACTATCTTCATACTTCTCCTGAGTTTATGATGAAGAAACTTCTTTCTCTCAAAGAAGAAAAACTCGAACGTATTTTTCAAGTTTCATACTGTTTTAGAGATGAGCCAGTATCTCCAGAGCATAGGCCACAGTTTTTAATGCTGGAGTGGTATCGAAAAAATGAGCGGTATGAAAAGATAATGAGTGATTTTGAAGAGCTTGTTGAATTTGTTTTTCAAAAAACAACTCATATGCCTCAGAAGAAAAAACTACCAAAGCCAGTGGCCGTCACCGTTCAAGAAATCTTTCATGAATTTTGCCAGATTGATATTCTGCAATTTCTTGAGAAAGATGAATTAAAAAATCTTATTCAAAAAAATTTTAAAGATGTTCCCCTACCTGAATCTTCACTTGAGTGGGAGGATTACTACTTTCTGCTTTTTTTAAATAAAATTGAACCTAAGCTCAAGCACTACCCTTTTCTTTTTCTCTATGAGTATCCCAGTGAGTTAGCAGCCCTCTCTACTATTAAAAAAGAGGATCGTCGTGTCTGTGAGCGCTTTGAAGCTTATATTAATGGCGTTGAAATCGGAAATTGCTTTAATGAAGAGCCTAGCTTCTCTGTTATTGAAAAGCGTTTTCAATATCAAGAATTAATGAAGAAGCAACTTTATTCTTACCAGCTTAATCGGCCTAAAGATTTTTTAGAAACAATGCAAAGAGGATATCCAATCTCTGCAGGAATAGCTGTTGGAGTTGAAAGACTTTTTGCTGCCTTAATTAAGACTGAGAACCCGTTCTTTTCTTAGATTTGATTAAGAAGATTATAAATTTTATGTAACTTCACTAAGACTTCGGACTTAATATGTCCTAGAGGCATTCGCGAGGCCCATAAAAAGTGTGTCATCTTATCTTGTTTTTTTCTTAAATCGCTTTGAAACAGTCCTGGAAAATTAAGGGCCATATCTTCACTTAAAAGAGCATACCAGCTAGCAAGAAACTCTCTGTTAAAACTTAATTTATCAATCAAATCGAGTGTTTTTTCGCAAACAATTCTTTTTAATTTATAGATATTTGTTTTTTCTAATAATTGTTCATCAAATTTTTGAAATAAAAATTGATTCATGTACTTTTGAGTATAAAAAACAGAAGCTTTAATGACCTTTGACTGACTATTTTCTAACTCTCTATAGTAACTATCAACAGTCATCCCTCTATAAATTCCTTCCCTGGTTCCCCCCTGAAGCAGAACATTCATCCAGTTAGAGTATTCATCTTCACTTATTTTTATTCTTCTTGTGACCAAGAAAATCTCTTGGATATAAGCACCATCAAATTTGAGTTGTTGCGCTCTTGAAAGTTTATCAAACTCATTAAATTCAATTTGCTGAGGTTCTTTTAATGCTTCTTGAAGAATCTGGCCAACTGGAGGCATTGTTATTTCAATAGTCTCTTGGTTTTCTTTTTTAGGCCCAATCAATAGATTTTTTATTTTCTCCACGCAAGAAGTCAGTAGAATTGAAATAAGTACTATTTTAAGCATTGTAACCCTTTGAAAATGAATCCCTGTTTATTTTGCCTGCATGAATAATTTTAAAAGCTATGAGAGGATTATAAAAGGAGTTGTTATGTTTTTCAGAAGAAAAAGACAAAAGCAGAGCGAAACTATCAAGTACCTTCAGCAGATGAAACTTGAAATCGACAATAGCTTCAAAGAGCTTAAAGCTCTTATAAAAGAAAACCAACTCTCGATTCAAGAGTTGGATAATAAACTTTTCACTAAAGATCTGAAAGATAAACAGATGTATGGAATGCTTCACTACAAATTACATGAAGTGAAGCCTAAGAAGAAAGCAGATTAGTTTTGCTGCTTATTTTTCCCGTAAAGTTTTCTAATAGCTTCAAGTCCTGCATCTTCTCCCATGCCAGCTTCAGCGTGGTCAACAAACTCTTCGTTTTCAGCAAAAGCTTTCACAGCTAAATTTAAAGGTTCTTGTTGGTTCCAACCGTTATCAATATGAAGGTAAGAGATATGCTCTGTTACTGGTTGTAAACTATTTTGAATTTCCTGGATAACTCCCTGGGCTTCCCCTCCATGTCCGGAGTCTCCCAAGATAACTGCAAATCTATCCCAACTGCTTTCTGGAAATTCTGATAGAACCTCAGCCTGCTTAGCAATTCCAGGAATATAATCAGTTCCTCCACCTTGAAAAGTGCTAAAAAACTTTCTTTCATTTTTGTATACATGTGGCTTTGTATCAACTGATATATAGCGAAATTCTACTTTCTTGTACTTAGCAAGCAAGAGGGCTTTAAAGTTCCATACAAAATCCAAGGCCGTTTTAATCGGTTGTCCCAGCATCGATCCCGACTTATCCACAAGAAATGTCACAACAGCATTAACATCTGGGGTGGGGATTAATGTTGTGCCCTTAACAACTTTATCTTCAGGAGCAAGATATTTTAGCCCTTCATTAATACAAAGATGATAATTTTTAGCCTTCTCTTTTTCTCCTATGGCAATAAAGTAGGCATAACCTTTAGCATAAGCTTCTGACATCATTCTTGTGTAGAGAGCTTCTCCTTTAGGTTTTCTTATTGAACCATGTTTACGCTCTTCTTTTATGTCACTCGGTCCACTTTTAGGTTTAAGGTTTGGAAGCTCTATTTCATTTGAAAGGTGTTCTCCCCATAACTCAAGTGGTATCTCAACCTCTCCAGGTTCTAAAGTATCATCACCTGCACCGTCACCACCTGGTCTTTTGCCATCTTCATCACCGTCTCCGTCACCATCACCATCACCATCACCATCACCGTCTCCATCACCTTCACCATTATTGTTCTTAGGCTTGGTCCATTTTTTATCCCCTGGTAAGCCGTCTCCGACCCCTATATCAAGATCTCTATCATCTGCCCTTGATGAAACAATTTCTCGAAGCTTTTCTTGTGGTAAGCTATTACTCTTTTCAATTTCTTCATCAAGATAATTGGCCATAAACTGAAGAAGAGTTTTCTCTTTTCTTAAAGTATACTTATACTCTTCATCTAATGACATTTCTGTAAATCGCTGGCTTATTTCTAAAGAATGCTTTCTGTTTAGCTCTTCTTTCACAACAATAATACCATCTTCCTCAAGGAGGAAACGATCGTAAACACGGACAGCTCCAAAACCATTTGAAAGATCAATTCTCGCTCCAGGACTTGCTCTTCTTTTATTAACTGATTCTTCAGCGATGTAATCAATTTTATCAACAGGAGTAGGACTCATTCCTTCTTCAATCTCTTTAGCAGCTTTCATGTCGAGTTGAAATGAAGGTATCGTCGGCATGGCCTTAATAGCAACACCACGTCTTGTTCTTCTCGGCTTAGTTTTACCCGAACTCGCTTTCTTTAAAGCTCTTAAAATTCTATCTCCTATGAGCTGAGTATATTTATCAATTGCTGCTGCCATTCCTGGAACTTGAACAAGAGAGTTGACAGCTCCTTCAACCTGAGAGTCTTGTATTTTAAGAATAAAATCATCCATCTTGGCTACGGATTGAACTTCTCTTTGAAAAAGCTCCATACTCACAGAAGCTTCTATATCTTCTTTATACACATCTACTGCTTCTTGTAATTCTTCAGAAAGTTTTTCATCATAAAACTCTTCAAATTCACTTTCTCCTTCCACAAATTCTTTTTTAGTCACAAGGTTATAAACTTGAACCTTTCCACCAAGTTCAACCTCAATTCTGATTTTTCCAGAATTCTTTAACATGTTAAGTAGCTCTGGTGGGATCGAAGGTCTCATTGGAGGCATAGGAAACCATATAGAAGGTGGTCCAAAACCAGAATTATTTCCTGCAGTCATGAAATCAAGTCCTCCTGATTTCACAAATTCATAATATTCCTCAAAGTCATGAAACCACCAAGAATCACCTGCCAAATTTTTGTCATAAATATTTCTTATCTCACCTCTTGAAAGCTCAGAAGGTTTAAGAATTTTATTTTTAATAGTAATAAGACTTGTTGCTTTTTTCTTCAGCTGAGCTAATACATATAGTGTTTGTGCTGCTGTATCAAAAACCATTGGTATGGAGTTGACGGGTTTATGCTTAAGAATAAACATGTTCTTTCCGAAGCCTTTTTCTCCAACGACCTCAATTTGAGGAAAGTAAGTTGTAAAATCAGCTGCTTTTCTTGAAATAACACGTGCAACCCTTTCAGGATTGTTTGTAACAATAACGTTCTGATCTGTTTCTCTTGGATCCCTAGAAGGAGGCAAGTTATGATCAAACTCTCCCCAATTCACTCTACGTTGTAGGTTAAGCCCATGTTTTTCTATCCAGTGACCATCTTTGAAAGCATCATAAATGAAAATTGTATCAGGTACACCATTTCCAATATAATTCTCGTGAGCCCAACTAACAAAAGCTTTATCAATTTCAAGTTCATCAGTCATATTAGCTATTTCGGGTTTCATTTTAAATTGACGATATAAAGATCTCCAAGCTTCTCGACCTAAAAAATAAGGATTTTGAATTGACGGGTACGCTACTCCTTCTAATAATTGGGACTGCTCAAAATTAAGTTTGTCATCCAGTTTTGAGTAATGCTTTAAAAGCATTTCTTGCATGAGGGTTGCCCATCCTTCATTCATTGTTTTGTTAATAGCAACAAAACGATGAGATTTCTCAAACCACTCAATGACCTCACGTTGCCACTCTGGTACTTCCGCACCAAGGTTTTTAACCAGGTACTGTAATAAGTTTTGAGTACGAGGAAACTTTTTTCCGTTAGAATCCCTTAGAATTTTTGCCACATCTTTGAATTTATCTGGATGTTCAAATGCTCCTGTTATTCCGATATCCTGACTCATCGTAAAACTATTTATGTATTGATAAAAAAGACTTACATCTTCTTCTCCTACTACTGTTGAGTATTTTTCAACAATCTGAGCGAGCTTTAAAGAAGAGTGAGCTATGTCATTATCAGCTCCTCTTGATGCATAAAAAGGAGAATGATAACCGAAATCAGTATGTCCTGCCACGTGAGCGAGAATAGAAACTTGTCCAGAAAAATTATTTGTATCACTGTAAAAAGAACGACAAGTATCACATGAAGCCAAATAAAACTCTAAAACTCCTGGAGCTGAATTAGATAAAGCTGTTTGCCCATCAATCCAATGAGGTATTGGATAGCGTCCTAAAGAAGCAAGAGCCGCTAACTTTGCAGAAGCAAGTATATTGAACTCTTGGGGAGGGTTTGCTAGGCCAAGTTTTTCAACCAATCCACCTTTTTTATAAAAATCATTAGCAACCTCTTTAATCTTTGCCAGCTCATGACCTTCTCGACCACTTGGGACAATTGTGCTTCCTTCTCTATCCAGGAGAATAATATCAAAATTGCTCCCATTATAGTGTTCATTATTCCCGCATGAGAATGCTTGAAAAGAAAAAAGTATCACCAACAATATTATCAATTTATTCACTAACATATTCATTTCCTATTCCTGATTCTTTCCACTATAAAGCTCGTTATTGCTACATCTTGACTTAAAACCTTTCGACAATTTATCCAAATTCTCTTTCCTATAATCTTTATAAATTTTTGAGCTGTGAAGAGTTTGCATAAGTTTTTGAGGTGTTGTTGTTTGAAACAAACTCACCTGACTTTCAAAAAGGTAATTTAGAAGATCTACTTTTTGAACAAGGCTTACATCACTTGAGATTTCTTCCAATACCTTTATCATGAAATAAGAAAAATCTTCATTCGGTAATCCAGCAATCGCCTGATCCACAAGGGAGAGGAAAATACGACTAGTTTCAAATTGATTTATCTCTGGGTAGTTTTGATAACCTTCAACAACCTCATGTAAATCATCAGCAACCATATCTACGTTGAATTCAAAAAACAGCTGCTTTATTTGTTCAAAACTATCTGTGAAACCTTTAAACGTTTGTTCTTTTTGTTTCAAACCATCTACCCATTGCTCTGAGCTCGGTAGATCTCTCACTTTATCAACTCTTAAATAGTAACTTTGAACTTCTTTGAGGATATGTTGAATTCTATTGTAGTAGTCAGCGAAAACATTTAATCTATTACGTTGTTTCACGACTGGTTCAAATAAAAAGCTTTCACTTTGAACATCTCCTGAACCCTTTATAGGGATTTGCATAAAGTAGCGCATGTCATCTGCAGCTGTTCCACTTTTGACAAGAGAGCGAAACTTTCCTTTACCAGAAATTGTACTAACGCCTAGTTTCCCAGGTGCTTTTAAGTAAGCTGCTCGAGGAAGAACCGGAACATCGACATAGAGGTCCTCTAGAGCTAGCATGAAAGGATTAAGGATAAATTTTCGATTACTCCCAACGGAAAAGTTTTTATCTTTTAATAAAAACCCTAAATATTCAGAATGAAAGTAGTTCCTAAAATTATTAACAAGGTAATCTGTAAATAGAACCTTCGAGTCGACTGCTTCTGAGTTAATAGGGATCGCTGAAAAGTTTTCATTTACATATTTTACTATTTTCCCTCTATCTGAACCTGAAGCTTCGAAATTTCTATCCCATCTATGGCCAGAGCTTGTAACAGGCTTAACAACTCCTTCTCCCTCAATAGTTTCTTCCTCTGGTTTAATTACATGTAAGCTAGAAGTGGGGACTAAAATTTTCCCCGTTGCTACAGTTTCCTCAAGAGGAGATTCTGCGAAAAAAGCTTTTTCAGATATGGCCATCGTTGCATTGGCCAAGAACTCTCTTGCATTGGCCTTAGGAAAACTTGAAACCAAATCCTCAACAGCTTCCGCAGTTGGAATTAAAACACCTTTGTTTTGAGTAAAAGAGTTTTTTGCAGCACCTCTCAACTCACCTAAGAGAGCTGAGCCTTTCGCTTCGGAATGAAACTCACTTAAATTAATGATTCTTCCCCATCGTTGAAAAATAGAAGGCTCAAAAGAAGCATTTTCTTTTTCTAAAGACTTTGCAATCGCCCTATAATCATCAAAAGCATTTGGATCTTTTGCTAAAGCATCAATAACAGCTTCAGATGGGTTTAAAGTCATAAAGAGGTTTAGATTTCTTACAGGTATTTCTTTTATTCCGTCAGAAGTTCCAACTTTGAATACCCCCTCTTTCGCTTCAAATATCGATTTAATATAATCCATCAAGGCATTTAATACTGTGGAGTCTGATGCTTTATGAACATCATCAAAAAGAATGAAGCCTCTGTAACCGTTTGGCTGACTTAAAAAATTATTAATATGGGCTATTTGTTCAGAAATAGTTAATTGTTCTTTATATAAAGGCTTTACCGTGTTTCTCGTTTTTTCATCAGCTGGCATATTACTTGGATCGGGTACAATTTTATTAACATCAACAACAAGAGCTCCAACACCTTCTTTATTCGGGTTCGTATAATCATAATAATCAAGATTTAGAACATCTGCTATCTTGTGAAAAAGAAATGTTTTACCGGTAGATGAATCACCATAAAGAACAACAGAGGAAGGTATGGCAATACTTGAAGAAGTGCTTGTCGATTGAGACTTTAGAACCTCAGCAACTAATTGTTTTAATTCATAAGGAGCATCATATGCTTTTAACTTATTCAACTCTCCTAATTTCTCAATAAACTCATCTGAGTTATTAATCAAAACCAAAGGATCTTCTGGTGGTAATATTTTAGGATTAATAGCGAGGTTGAAAGTTTTTGTAATAACGGTTTCAATAATTCCTTCGTTAACAACTTTAAGTTTTCTAAGTTTTATGTCTCTAGAGCAAATTGATGAAAGTTCATCTAGTGCTTTTGAGAACATCAAAACAACGGATTTTTTCTCCATATTACTGTAGCTCATTACCTTGTTTGCAAAGTAATCAATAATCCCTGAGCGAGCGTTCTCTTCTGACTTTCCTTTCATTGCAAAACGGTAACCAAGTCTTTTGAACTCTTCACTATCAAAATACTCATAAATAACAGAAACCATGTCCTCAACTGATGGTTCACTCAAGCTGATTGTCTCAAAAGCATCATGAAGACCTAAACGACCTTCAAAACTAGTATCTTGCAAAAAGCGCTCTATTTCCTTTTTAGTCCCAATAAAGACTGTTGATAATTTCTTTTTATCTGCAGCTTTAGATAACGCGTTTGGATTGTTATTAACCTCTTCACTAACTAAATGCCAAGCGTAGTGAGCAACACTCTCTTGGCTAGCTTTATCTAGTTTATCATCAACAAGTGTAACTTTTTTAAGCTCCTCTGAGTTAAGAGCTTTTTTACTACTCTTCATTTTGAGAGGACCGTAATCAATGATATCCTTTAAATCTCCAAAAATAATTCCCTTCTTGTTTTTAGCGCTGGCCTTCATTGCTTCCATAACTGTTTGCAAGCCTTGTTGGAATTTCAATTTTGACAAGTCTGTATCCTCTCCTAATTCACTAGAGGGGAGAACAACAAGGTTTAAATCTTTGTTTTTTAAATTCCATTTGGTTTCACCCTCATCGTTTCTGAAGTCGAACGCATACCAAGTAAAAATGATCTCTTGTAATGTTTCTTTAATGCTAGAATCTACCTCTATAATATAATTTCCATTTTTTTCATCTATTGAGGCGATTTTCTCCAAGAACTTATCTAAATCTTCAAATAGATTCTTTTCAGATACCCGAACCATGTTTCTAGAAACTTTTTTATACAGTTCTGAACTTTTGTTAAAAAGGTATTTATCGTAAACATTATCCCAAATAACTTCAACGTGATCCATTAAACCAACATCAATTGCTGGCTGGATACTCTGCTGCATTTTTTGAAACTCACTCGTTGTTCCAATGAAAATTGTATTATTTTGAGGCGTTATCCCTTTTTTTATTTCATCGAGAGTCAACTCTCTACCGTCAGTTAATAGATAATATGGAACAGTCAGGGGCATTTGAACCCCGTTATCAAGAGGTAATTCCCAAGCAGGTGTCTCTTTTGATTCATCATCAAGTAAGAAAGGTTCACTTAAGGAAAAGCTTGCAAGATCTGCAAACACATACTTCTTTTTAGACTCCCTAATTGCTTTATAATTGGCCCTAATCTCTGCCACATCATAGTTATTTGGACGAACGTAATAAAAATCGTCGCTATATTTTCTCTCCCATTTCGCTTTTTCATGCCCATGTAAATGAATAAAGCTTAAAAACGTTTTTATGACTTCCTTCTCTAACGGACTATCCGCTACAAAAAATAGATGTTTGGGAGTTTCAGAAGTCATTAAAGTCGCCATCTGTTCAGATAACTTGTTTAGCATTTCTTCATGGGTATCTTTTGTTAGAGTTAATCGGTATCCATTTGCATCTTTAATATCAAGAACTGAATTTGCAATAAAGTATTTGTAGTAATCTTCACCTGAAAACTGACCAAAAATTTCAGGAGCATCTTCAGATTTTGAATATCGACTCAAACCAGCGCGATACCATGAGGCATCGTATTTCGACTGATTTCCCCATGCAGCAGAAAGACTATCCCCCCCCATGCTCTCTTCTAGTTTTTGTGAGTTGTAATTAAAGTTAATGTTATATCTTTTATCAACAGCTGGATAAATGACGGAGTTATTTGCAAGGTTCTTAAGAGCATAATCTCTTGAATCTCTCGCTTTATCAGGATCCATAATCCAGAAGAACTCCCCGCGCGATTCGTCAAAAACAACACGGGTACTTACCTCTTCCTGAGTTAACTCCTCTCCTTCAAAATTAATATAAGAATCCTCTGCAATACTCAATTTCCCAGTGCTTGGATTAACCTCTAGGTTTAAAGAGTAGACTCTTACTCCTCCTTTGGGAAAAAACTTTGACCCTTGTTGTTGAACAAAGTTTAATGCAAGGAAAAATTTCGTAATTCCGTTTGTTGCTCGATTAAAAAAAACTTGAGCACCATCCAATTGGTTTAACTTCATTCCTTTCAAGTTAATGTACTCAATTGAACTTGAGTAAGCTTTACCAACATTATCAGTTCCATCTGGAAATAACCTTAACATCAGCTCTATTCCGTCTTCCCCCGCTTTAAAACTTGGATCTAGAGCAAAAAGATTTGCTACAACCTTAAGAGAGTTTTTCTTAGTTATGCTAATCTCTGACTTTGATACAGGGAGAAGGTTAATAATTTGCTCCCCTTCTCCTGTCTTGTAAGATATAAGTTCCGCTTTCTTTATTAACTTTTTCTCTTCGTATCCACTTGAGTTTTTAACACCCAGATAAAAACCAGAAGGGTTTTCGCTTAAACCTTTTGAGTTATATTTCATGTAATATACATCTCGAGATAATAGTGTTTCATCTATAGGGTACATGAAAAAGTATTTTAATTCACCATCATTAGAAGTTGTAAGGTCGACCCTTGCCGTGTGAGAATCTTCGACCTCTCCATATGATTTTCCTTTGGGAACTTTTGTTATATTATCAAATAAAGGAGTACCTTCATGCTCTACTAGTCTGTATTCTAATTCATCTTTTTCAAAAAACTCGTTCGCCAAAGTTACTCTTTTTGTAAGCCTAGAGATTTCATCTTCAACCTCATAGTAAAACGCCTCTGTTACATTTTCTGAACTGTCTTCAAACTCCATCGACAGAACCATAATATTAACTTCTCTTCCGTTTTGATCAAAAGAATCAGAATGACGATGGGATATGTTTTTCAACCCTTCAATATCTTCGACCTTCTTTAAAATCATTCTTTCATCTAACCAAACAATTTCACTATCAATCACTGCCAAGCTTGATTGACTATCAAAAGAGGTGAATACTTTACTTTTTTTACCTCTTGAAAACTCTCCTTTGATTTCTGTCTTCTTCCCCTGGGTAACATGGCTTTGAAAAACAACTTTCTTCTCACCATTAAGAAGATTAAAACTCTCATCTAAAACCGTATATCTAGAAGAACTAAAGTTTTCTGTTAAAGGTTCTTTCACAAAAACCTTTCCCGTTTCCGTTTTTAAAAGAGGAAGATTTTCTATTTGTACTGGCAAATCATTCGGCGAGGTGAGGTTTGGAAGAGAAAGGGAAATTTGAGAGACCCAATTTTGTGCCTGAACGCTGTTCGAACCCTCCAGTAGTGCCATCATATTTCTTAATATATTTTTAGAAAAAACACTTTCTTCCTCTTCAATATAGAGTTTTTTTAACTCATGAGACTTTAAAAAATCATAATTAATAATATAGGGAACACCTATGATTCTAGGTCCCTCTGAGTTAAAAGAAAGGTTGGCGAAAAAAGTAAACCCGTTACCATACAAAGACTCCTGACTAACTGAAACGAGAATTGTTTGATAGTCATCTAAAGAATCAACTTCAACAACACTAATTTGATCTAGGCTTGTTATTTCATTCAGCTTTATTGGCAACCTAGACAAGGGGTCTCTAAGTACACTTGAATTAGAAAAATTTGTAAAACTTTCAGGGTTTTTTTGGTCAGAATCCCAATTAAACAAAACAAGTTCACCATCAATAACAATTATAGAGTCAAAGAGAGAAGTAAATCGACTAACTTCTTTCAATGGATGAGCAACCCCGTGCTTACCTTTTAATGAGAGAAGCTTCCCTTGAAAAATTTCTATCCAGTTTGATCCGTCGGCTTTGTAGATACCAGGAGCTCTTTTAGAAGCACCAACATTATCCTTATAGACAATCATGTAAGGAGTTGAGCCATCAATATTGTACATGACCTCAGTATTAGCAAAACTTATCTTTTGATTAACTAAGATACTTAGCAAACACACCAAGAGAGTATTCTTTATAAAATGTAGAGCTTTGTCCGTATTCATAGAAGAGCAACCTTTTTCCCATTTAGATCTAAAACATCCTGGATATTAGTCAAAAATGACTCAACCCTTAAAGCCCCTATGTAAACTCTATAAGGGTATAATTAAAAAACTCCTGATTGCGCAAAGCGTCATAAAAAGAAATTGGGTAGAGTTTACAATGGGGCTTTTTTTCAAGATTTATTTATTTATATTAGCGCGGCAATGGATTTAATTTTTAGATAAATCTTTACAGCCAATTTCTGTTGCAATTGATTGTTATAATTTTTCAAAGGGTAGACTTCATGAAGGGAACAAATCAAAAAAAGAAAAGCGGGAAAAAAATGAGAAAATTACCACTGTTTTTACTAGCAGCGAGTTTATTTGCCACTTCACCAAGTAAATTACTAGCAGCCGCCAAGCCCGGTTGTAATGTAGATGAAAGTTATAGTGGTAAAGTGACTAAGCTCACAACTTCAGAAAAAAGAGACATTGAGAACAAAAGGTTTAGTTTGAAGGAAATGATTGAACAAAAACTTTTAGTTCAAAGTCCTATTAACTTAATGCACTCCGGTCAAAAAACAGCTGCGTGGCTTAACGCTGTTCCAGCTTATGAAGTAAAAGACCCTATTTACAATAACGGTACAAGAAAAATTTATCCTACATTGAGTGGGGGAGCACCCGAACTAACTGATGGGTTGATGATTGTTGGAAACTACGAAGCCCTTGAACAAATAGGTGCTTACTTTGAAGCTCAAGCTGAAGGTAACGAAGTTAAAGGGAAAGCCCTTCTTCTTGCAGGAACTTCTGGAACTGGTAAGTCTGAGCTTCCTCGAGTTTTCTCAGCACTTTCATCTAATTTATCTAAAACACATCCTTTCTACTACCGCTATACATTTGAATGGGTTGGTCTTGAAAATATTCCTGATTTACGCTTCTACTATCAAAGCCAGCTCGTTTCTTACAAGCAAGGGAATAAAACAGTGGAGTACATGTCTCCAATTGAAGCTCCTATTGATGACTCCCCATTTGTTCTCCTTCCAAAAAGCTTACAGGAGCAAATCATTACAGAAGCTGAACCCATCGTAAAAGAGAAAATAACTTCGGGATTAAAAGTTTTCAATGGGAAAGACCCTATTACTGAGTCTATCTATAATAAAGTTATCGCTCACTATCAGAGAGAATATCCTCAAAAATATGGTGAACTTACTGATGAAAAAGTCATCGAAATTTTGGACAATCACATTAAAGTTAAAAGAATTATTAGGGAAGGAAAAGATATTTTCCCTC
This sequence comes from Bacteriovoracia bacterium, assembly GCA_030431635.1. Lineage (GTDB taxonomy): Bacteria > Bdellovibrionota > Bacteriovoracia > Bacteriovoracales > Bacteriovoracaceae > CALFYV01. Next base: position 33,634 of record JAUIIL010000007.1, on the reverse strand, counting down.
TTGTAAGTGCACAAGGTAAGGATGTCGATCTTGCTGGTTTATTTGTTAGTGATAACCCTATCGTAAAGATTACAAAAGGTCCCAAAGATGCTCATTCTTACCACTATAATGGTAAGGTTCTAAGAGGGCATGGAGGGGTTGTTTTATTTGACGAGTTCATGAGAAATCCTCAAGATCTTATCGACTATCTTTTAGAATCCTTTGAATCAAGAAAAATTGAATTAGGTGGTTCGCAAGTTATCCAACTCGATTACGTACCTCTTGTTATTACCAACACTGAGTCTATTGAAAAAGCAATCGCTGAAGGGGGGCAACTCAAGGCAACTATTGATAGGATGACTCCTGTTGATATGAACCTTGGAGTCGTTCCTCAAGACATTGCGAGAACAATGGTCTTAATGATGAGACCAACTCAACAGTCACTGAAAATGAAAAAAATTGGACCTAAGACAAGCGGGGAAAAGTGGGTAACTGCTGATATTAATAAACTATACCCTATACCTCAAAGTAATGGAACCAAATCGCAAAAACTACAAACACATGAATCAAACTATGCTTTAAGTATGGAGTACAGAGGAAAAACAATTGATATCCCACCCCATACTCTTGAAGCTATTAGCTACATCATTTCAGCAACTCGTATTAAGACAAGCCTTAACGAAGTTAACAAAGAAGGCTTAGGGCACATGCATACTCCAACAAAACCAGTCTTCAGAGATCCTATCGTAAGGATTAGATACTTTATTGGAGATCATGAGGTACCACCTTCCGTCGAGCAAGAACTTTTTCAACTTCACCACGCTCTTAAAGAAGGCTTGACAGGAATTTCTAACAGGGATGCCGCTGGTAACTGGATTAGAAAACTTTTTGATTATGCTGTTAATAAAAACTTTTCAAGTATTACCTACGATTCAATTTTGCACGTCCTTAATGACAGTCTCTTGCAAAAGAAAATTGCGGTAACAAAGAATAGTCCAACCATTAGAAATCAGTGGCTGGGTCTTGCTGAAAGAGTTTTCTTACAAATGATTATTCCTTCAATAGAGGAAGATATTATTTTAGCTTATAACAGTGGCTCTGACGAAGTGGCTCCAATTTACAATGAAATCAAGCAATCTTTACTCGCTAGAAATGCTGATCCATATGCAAAGACGTATGATACTCAAACTGGAACACCTGAACTTATTGATGATAAAAGACTTGCCCGTATCAAAGAGATATTTCACAAAAGAAATGGACAACCTCTTTCGGCCAATAACCTCATTAGTATGCAAGGAACTGGTCAAGATGGTGAGTTTTGGAAACCGTTAAGACAAACAATATTGGAATACCTCTCTGAAGAAAAAGTTAATTCAGCAAGTATTGATAAGCTTTGGAGTTATACGAGAAACAACGGCAATGTTGATGAAAACTTTGCCCAAGTTTTTGATAACTTTTCAAGAGTTATGATTGATGAATTAGGCTACTCAGAAGAGTCCATTCAATCAGCATTAAATATTGTAAGACAGTTTAGAAATAAAAAGTTCCGAGAAGAAAACGCAAGACAACAATAAAAAATAAAAGTTAAGGAGAAATAACAATGAAATTAAGAAGAATATTATACACAAGCGTTTTAGGTCTAACCCTGAGTTACACTCATGCTACTTATGCGAACAACCCTATCAGTGTTGTGAGAACTATTAGTGAGATCGCTTCAATAACAAGAGCAAGTGTTGAAGTTGAAGCTGCAGCTTCTCAAATTTTCTCTCTTGCAGTAAAGAACAGTTTAACAGGAATGAGACTTACTTCTAGCGAAATAAGTGCTCTTAAAGAAGTAGGAAATATTTCTGAAGAAGGTGCTTTAGTTGAGGCCCTTGGAGAAGCAAGAGCTAAAGAATTTATTGAAAGTGTCAAAGCAACTGTTTATTCACAAAACACTCTTCTTTTAAACAAAGTTCAATCTGAGCAACTTGAAAAAATGCTAGCTGACTCAAAAAGTTTATCAGCAGAAATGAAGTCTGAAGCAGGAATATCAATGACTAGCTCAGTTTCTAAAGCAACTTCATCAAGAAGAACTGGTTTTAGTTTAAAGGTGAATCAGTTTGTGGCTGCTCAAATAAAAAGTCTTCCAAAGCCACAGGTTGAGAGATTATACGGTCACTTACAAGCTATGGGACAACATGCTGTTAAATACCCAAATCTTAGATCAGACCTTACTGCGGTTGCTCAAGCCCGTGTAGAAATTGCGAATGTGCAGAATGTTGCTATCGGTAAGCCAGTACCCTATTCATCAACGACAACAACTTCTGGAGTTTGTGATGTAACAGCTGCTGCTTCAATGAAAAATCTTCGCTTAGTTGATGAGCTCTACCTAACTAAGCTTAAGACAAAGGGAAGTTTAACACTTGAGGAAGCTCAAGGTGTTTATGATGTGGCTTTCGCTGAAACTCTTACAAATGGTGACCTTATTAAGGGAGAAGAGCTACAAACAAAAATTCAGTGTGGAGGTTGTCCAGATAAATCTGCGGCCATCACGGGTGTTCTTTGCTCTCTCTAAGAACAAATAAATAAAGCTCAAATAAAAAAGCCTATCGAAAGATAGGCTTTTTTATTGGTTAAATGACCATTTTAACAAGGCCGAACTTTTTGAAGGGCCAATATAATTCTCTTCTTTCCAAAATTTATCGTCTTTATAAAAAATTCCTTCCTCTCTTAACTCATGCAAAAGAGTACTAAAGCGGTGCCTGCCTTGTTGTTTTAAACTTTGCAGATGTACTAAAACCTTCTGACATAGCTCGAAGTCTTTTTGTAAAAAATTGGCCACTCCTATTTGTTTTTCAACCGGATAATAAAAATCTAAAGTTGTTAGCTTTACGTATTCCTCGCTATACTTCTCTTTATCTTCAGAAAGTAGAAAGTGAAAATAATGTGGTCTTTTCATCTTAAATAGACCATAAAAATCTCCTTTCGTTGAACACTCTAACTGCTGGTTTACTCTAAAATCAGCATCATCAAAGAAAACAAGAGTGACAAAAGGATCGTATTTGCCAAATAAAGAGAAAGAGAGAATAAAAAAAAGAATGCTCAATTTCATTTTTTCTCTAACTCCTCAATCTTCTCAAGAGCTTGCCCTAAAGTATCAATGCTTGCTCCATCTACCACATCATTCGCAAGCTCTAGGTCCAATTCATATTGAATAATGGCATAAAAAGCCTTTAACTCTTCCAAAACACCTCTATCTGCTATTTCCTTTAGTTCTTCTTGGTCTAAATCGCTTTGCCAAATTTTACTATTTTCTAACTGCTGAAGTTCTTTTAAAACATTTTCAATGGCCTCTTCATATTGAGATTCATCTTTATTTTCTTTATATTTTTGCCAATGCTTATAGATGAAGGATGAAGCCACAACAAGTGGAACAGAGGCATCTGTTAATTTTTTGAAACTAATCCCTTTAAAGGTTCGTACATTTTTAATACTCTCCCCAGTTTCCTCTCCAAAAATGGTAGCACTTTTTGAATCAAAATACCTTCTCTTTCCAAACTCTCTAGGATCAAAGAAGCTATCATTAAGAAAAAATGTATCACCTGACTCCTCTGCGGCCCATGCAGCTTTACTTTTCCCCATAAAATCGAGGTATCTCACAGATTGCAACTCGAAGTAGTCTTTATAACTATTATGAAAGACTTCCTTGATTTCTTTTGGGAAAATCTTAAAGAAGCCTGACTGTCTAAGAGCAAGGATTTCGCGCATTTCAATAGATGAATCACCTGACATCTTAAATAACTGCTCAAAAATACCTTCAGCTGCAATAGCACCTTCAGTATCATCAATAATTGATGTTTTTGCCGCCAACTGTAACTCTTTTATCTTTTTTAGGACAGATTCTAGAGATCTCATGAGTTCAAAACGTTGACGTCCTCTTAAAATTTCAAATTTTTCAATGAGTTCCCCATACTCTTTCATATACTCTTTAATAGCTGCCTTATCGCCTGCACGAACTCTTCTTATCAACTCTTTAGGAATAAACCTCTTCTCTGTAAAGCGCTCAAAATACCATTTGGAAAGCTTTGGGTTTTGAATAAACTCAATGAGCTTCATTGATTTATCCAACCTCAGTTTATAAAAACGTTGGGATTCGTCGACAACGTTTAAAACACCTTCTTCAGCTACTGGGTTAGGAAGATAGTGATACTCAGCGTACTCAAGCTGTCCTTTAATCTTGGCAATTTTCTCCTCTAGCCATTTAACTGCTTTAGGAGCATAAGAATCTTTTAGATACTTTCCTCCTAGAAGTTCCAGATACTTCTTGAAGAATAAAGTGATATTCTCTCCCGTGTAGGGTTGGTATCTTCTCGCATTCACTTTTTTTAACAGTCTTAAATGATAAGAAATATAAGACTGAGTATTCGAAAAAAAGCTTTTAGGTGTTTTAGACTTAAAAACCGCTTTAAGGTTTATCTTTCTTGGTTTGTTATATAGATTTCCTTCATTGATAATAGGAACGCCCCACTTCTTTAGAATTTTAGGAATTTTTAGTCCCAGAAAGCTTTTAGCACTATGGTAAATAGGGAGTAAAAAAGAAATATTCAGTACGGCTTCAGGTATTAACCATTTATTTGTTCTTTCATGAAAATTTTCTTTAACTTCTTTTTCATACTTATCCCAGTCAACGGCAGAGTGTCCTTTAAGATAGAGCTGACCAATACTTTTTTGCTTTTGAAGTTGTGTTGGAGTCGTGTAAAAGTGAGTTACCATTCTTAACCCAAAAGAACCTGCGAAGATGAGAAGAAAAATATTTTTCCCTGCAAAAGCAAACAACGTACTCGCGGTAGAGAGAGCTCCTCCAGCAAATAGAAAAATAGAACCTATGAGAGAGAGACCAACAATAGCTCCAACAACAAGAGAAACAGGCTCCACAATTTCTCTTTGGGCCTTTTGCCAGTTTGTTTGGGTTTCTTGTTCAAGCATACTATCAAACTTAGAAATTCTTTCTAAAATTTGTTGGCCATCTCCTATTATTCTTTCATCTCCACTTAATATCTTACCTTGAATTTGAGCTTGTAGTGTTTTTCTTACTCCAGTTAAATTTCTAAAGAGTTCCTTAAAATTATTATCAATTTTGTAATTAGCATAACTGGCAGAGCACCATTTCTCTAAAGTTTCCCCACTTTTTTGGGTAGCAACAGTAATAATCTTCTCAATTATTTCTCGAGCTTTGTCCAAATTAAAAACATTCGTTTTTATGTCATAAGCATCCAGTAGCGCATAAAGAGCTTTCTTTTCTGTTTCTATTTCTTTTTCATAATAAACTGATCTATTTTTATATTGAGGATCATATACATTAACTTTCTTAATCGCAGTTTCTTTTTTATCAAAAGGAATATTTAAAATAGGCTCTCTTACCAAAAGATCTGACAAAAACTTATCTAGCATAAATTGATATTCATAGATATCACGAAGAAATCCAGGGCTCTCTGGAAGCAGTTTATTGGGATATCTTAAACTAGGGACAATATTAACAAAGGAGAAAAAGTCATAAAGTGCTTCATCTAATTTTTTATACATAGGGATAAAAGGTCTCCCTTCAATATAGTTTATTTTATCATTTCCATAAGTAGGCATCCCTTGAGGTGATTTTATTTCACTTAAATCAACCGGAATTTGCTCACCGTTATCTATCGCCTGAACATAGCGCGTGACTTGGCTCTCATCTAGGTTTTCCTGTAAGGTCACATTCTCCATTTTATTGACAATATCTTTGGCATACGAGTTATATCCTCGACATCCTCTTGAAAGCAAACACCTTTGTGAAAGTTTGTCATATTCTAAATAACTATTTAACTCTTTATAAGTTAGGTATTCTGGCCTTGAAGCAGAGATTTTTTCAGAATATTGGGCCATCATTTCTTGAGCTAATAAAGTCGCTTCTTGCCATAAAATTTTCTGTACAATTGTTTTATTTATAACAAATCTCTCTCTTAGTTGGCCAAGGGTTAAATCAATATTAGGATCCATTTGAACTTCTTTACTAATCCTTTCTGTAAAACGTTGGTTTAGCTCTACAAAGAACTTCATTACTAACGCTTTTAATGGGCCATTGAATTTTAATCCATGAAATAATCTTATATATCTTTTTGAGAGCAGTGGATTTGTTTTAATTTTTTCAAGTTTATAAGAGAAAAATTCTCCTAAAAGCTCCATATTTGAAGGAGATAGATTTGCTTGACCTTTGTATTCAGGAAACTTAAGAACTTCAAACTCGTGAAGACTTTGCTCACTTTCTTCGTTAATTTTTTCTTCATCTAATTTGTTTTCTAAAATTTCTTTTAAGTAAATAGCATCAACTTTCGTTACAATCGCAGTCAGTATTTCATGAATTTTCTTTTTCCTATAATAATCGCTCTTATCCACATTCGGATCATAGTTTTGCTTTAATCTTTCGATGACAACTTCTCTAATTCCAGTCGTCCATAATTCTTTCTCTTTTTTTACTTTTTCTAAAACAAGATTAATATATTGCCATTTATTAAGATCTTGTAAGGTATCAACATTTGAAAACTCTATTTCTAGTAAAAACCTCATTAGGTCTACGTAGGTATAGTGAATTTGGTTTTGGATATTATTAGCAATGCTCTCTACTGAAAGAGAGTCTCCATTATAATTAGCAGTAAAGACAGCAAATTTAATTTCTGAATTAATTTTTTCTGCTAATTTTTGGTAAATAGCTTGGGATAAACTTTCTATCCAAAAATCAACGGATTCTGTATCACCGGGATATTCACTAAATTTTGCTTGAAAGAGTTTCTTATTTTTTGGATCCTTGATGATTTCTTTTATGGTCTTATAAACCAATTCTTCTTTAGGAGCGTGAAAAGAAGTAATATCCTCTACAATACGAGGAATATTAAAATAAAACCTATCGTAATAAATAATATTCTTCTCTTCTTCTTGGAGAAGAGGGAAGTTTTTAATAAGTTTTTGTTTATTTCTCTCATCACTATAATAAAGACTTCCTTCTGAGCATTGAAGAATATCTTTTTTTGATATTGATTCTTTATTTATCCTCTCCAAAAATCCCCTATTAATGACACCAGTATTAACAGCAGCAAACTGAACAAGAAGAGCGTATTCCTTTAAACTCTCAGGAGTCGCCATGCCATTAAATTCATGCTCGATAAATTCAAGCTCACTTGTTTCAAATTCAACAACGGCTGGTTCACATTTTCCTTGAGTATGCTTGGCTTTATTACTTTGAAACCCGTTAAAAATAATAGTTCTCCCCTCATCGGAAAACATCGCTTCTCTTAGTTCAAAAGCAAACTTGGGAGAAAGTTTCAAATTGAGCTTTCTTAACTCATCCATTGAGAAGCGCTTTGAAAAACTTGAATGATAGCGAAGTGGGGAGTGATAAAATTTAAAATAAAGATTAAAAATACGAGCTTTAATTTCAATAAGCTGAGCTGAGTAAACCATCACTTGTTCTAAATACTGCTCGTAGAAATGACGATTCATAAAACTATAAATTTCTAAATCATTAAAAAGTATTTTAAGCGTTGGGAGCATTTCATCCAGTAAGTACTGGAGTTGATTGGCGCTGACAGAGGGCTCTTTGGCATAAAAAACACCCAAACTTTGTGAGAGTTTATCTAGAGAGTCAGTCGCTTTTGAAAGTTCGTTGATTCGCTCTGATAGACTTTGAGAAAACTTATTTACACTTTCAGGGTAACAGGGATCAGTGGCCATTGCACTATGGTGGATACAACAGAGAATAAAAGCAGATAGTAAAAATCTCACCACTATTAAAAAACCTTTAAAGACTTATCACTTTGTTAAAATCAATTCTAATTATTTGAAATAACTTGGCCCAAGAATACACTGCATTGCGTTATTTTTCAATAAAACTACGTCTTTGGAGTATAATTTACATACCCATTAACCAGCTTAACTGCTTGAAATTATTGAGAAATAATTCGACCTAAGAGGTCGTAGTCTAGAACTTCAGTGATTTCAACCTTCACAATATCACCTACACTGGCCTGGCCATCGTTAATGATAACTTTCCCATCAATGTCTGGGGCCTGTCCCTGGTGCCTTCCTTGAAGCAGAAGCTCAGTTTCCTCATGAGGCCCTTCAATAAGGACATCAATCGTTTTTCCAATATACTCTTGGTTGAGTTCTCTTGCTATTTGCTTTTGAGCTTCATAAATAATTTCAAAACGCTCATCAATAATATCTTGTTCAACTTTTGGGCCGAGCTTTAAAGCCGGAGTTCCTTCTTCATCTGAATACTTGAAAACGCCAAGGTGATTGAAACGAGATTCTTTTATTCCATCCAACAAAGAATCAAAGTCCTCTTGAGTCTCTCCTGGAAAACCAACGATAACTGATGTTCTTAAAATAATTCCTGGAACTTTCTCACGAAGTTTTTTTATCTTTTGTTTAATGAGCTCTCCGGTTGCTCTACGATTCATTCTTTTTAAAACACTGTCTGAAAAATGCTGAATAGGCATATCGAGGTATTTCGTAATTTTTTCACTTTTCCCCATCAAATCCATCACATCTTCAGTCAGATCATCAGGATAGAAATAAAAAATACGCAACCACTCTATCTCATCAATATTTGATAAAGCACTTAAGAGTTTATAAATTTCAGGGTTTTCACCATTTTTCTTTTTTTGCTCACGAGAGAAATCAACTCCATAGTCAGAAAAGTCTTGAGAAATAAGATTAAGCTCTTTAACTCCTGATTCGGCCAAAACCTTGGCCTCAGAAACTAATGACTCTATACTTCGAGAGCGCAATCTCCCTCTTATCGTTGGTATAATACAAAAAGTGCAATTTCTGTTACACCCTTCTGAAATTTTTAACCATGCCATGTAACCAGGAGAGGTGTTGACTCTGGGATCAAACTCTGTGTGAATAAATTTAGGAATTTCAACGAAAGATTTTTTCTCAAGTCTTCCCTCTTCAAAAGCTTTTAAGAGTGGAACTATTTTGTTGTACTCACCAGTTCCAATAAACATATCGACTTCAGGCATCGAGTCTTCAAGATCTTGAGCGTATCTTTGGGCCATACAACCAGACATCACAAGGGCTTTACAATTACCTATTTCAGGATTTTTATAATCTGCATAGTCCAGAATAGTTTCAATCGACTCCATTTTAGCTGCTTCAATGAAAGAGCATGTATTAACGATAATAACTTCTGCTGTTTCTGGTTCATGGGTTATTTGAAAACCATCCAAACCTAAATGCCCTAACATCACCTGAGAATCGACAAGGTTTTTAGAGCAGCCTAGAGAGCTGAAATAAAGAGATTTGTGTTCAAATTTTACCGTATTTTGCATAGGCGAGAATTTACTCTAGATAACACGGTGTGGCCAATGGAAAAAGAAAATTAGGATAAGTCCTCCCCCCGTCAAACTTATCCTAATCTTTGAAAAGACTCTAATATGTTGAATTCTCAACAATTAAGTCTCTTATTATTATTTGAAATGATTGTTACACTCTGAATTTTGGAGAAATTTTGCTCTTGATTTGAGTAATTTTTCCTCTAATCTCTTGTGATTTTCATAAACAGCAGAAGCAGTGTTAAGTCTTCTCGTTGTTGTTCTAATCTCAACACTAAGGCTAGAGGCAAAATCTTTAAGAAGCTTGAGTTTTTTTAATGCAGCTTCATCAGCAAAGTCTTCCCTATCCATATATTTTTCTATAGCAAAAATAATGGCTTCATAGAAAAGCTCTTCATGATTTTTCATTTTATGCTTTTGTTGAAATTCCTTCACAAAAAGCTCAATTTCTTCTTCGTTGAGAAACTCTTGTTCACCTCTTTGGATTTTTTTCGTGAACTCAGAATTAATTCCCTCTGAAACTCCTATTTCATTTCCATAGGCAATAACATAGTCAGCGGAGTATTTCCCAATCATTCTAAGAGTGTCTTTAAAGAGAAAAACATTCGCTGGTTTTGAAAACTCAACATAATCTTCAAAAATATTTTGAGAAAGAATACGATTAAAGGCTTCTTCAACTCTTCCTAAATCATCACTCGCTGAAGACTTTGGATCTCGCTGTCTTCCACTAGAGCCTCCTCCGTATTCAAAGGTTCCTCTTTGAAAAACAGCACGGTGACCAGCTTCAAGCATAATCACGTTTTTCATTTCTGTGTAAAGAGTGCTTACATCAATTTGGGCTTTAGGCTTAGGTCTCATATAACCTAGGTAACCTTCCCCTGGAATAAGGTTAATGGACTCAGCCCCATTTTTTCCATTTAAAAGATAATCAACCATCCAGTGACCTTCAACCTCGTGAATACGTGTTGTTTCTTTCATGGCCCTTGTCATCTCTCTTCTTTTTGGTTTTACATTTTCAAGCTGAAGAGTAAAATCTTTTGTATTGCCTTCTTTTTTAGCTTCACTTAAAAAGACCCAGTTTTGTTGATTTAACTTTTCAGTTACTTGTTCATTTTGAAGGATAATTCTTCTCTCATCTGCATACCAAATGAACTTACCTTCCTTATCAAGGCCGAGTTTTACTTTTTTTACTTGAGGCATATCAATGATAATACTCGCTATTGGATTGAGAATGAGTTTATTAAGGGCCTCTTCTTTGACGTCTCTCATTCCAAGTAAAATAGTTGAGAAGTTATCAACTATTTGCTCAATAGCTTTAGGCTCTACTGTAAAATCAACATAAATCCCAGAGCCATGGAGAATACTTTCAAATGAGTCTTGAAGAAGAAAGTTTCCAATTTTATAGGCAACTGCTTTCTCAAGAGGTCCTTTAAGTCTAATGAGCCCCATTCTTGCTATCTTAGGAGCATCAAAACCAAAATTTTGAAAATACTGAACAATATCTTTTTTAGAAGTCTTTTCAATTATTCTTTTAACAAGTTGTTCACCATCTGGGTTATCTGGAACGCCTTGAAAAAATTCTTGCATGGCATTTCCTGTAATAAATGGAATAAAAGCTCTTAAATCATACTCCTTCCCTTGAATTGTCATATATCCCTCATCAAGGAAACTATAGAGCTTATTAAACATATAGAGTTTCGCTTGAGGATTCTGCTGAATTGATAAGAGCTCATCTAAAACAATAACTCCTCCACCTGAGCGGATACGAGATTCAATCCAGTTTTTAAACTCTTGTCCTTTGAGAAAACTGTTAAACTCTTCCACATCTGTCGTTGGAAGAATTTTATAAGCAGTTGAGGAACCAAAAACCGCTTTGGCCGTGGCCTTCGCTGCTTGAGTTTTACCATTTCCTGTTGTTCCTAAGAGAGTGATTGTAGGTCTTGAATTCCAATCAACAACATGTCTTTTTAATTGGGACTGGATATCAAGAATGATCTCTTCATCTCCCATTAAATACTGACTTAATATCTTAGGAAGATTTTTGATATTGTTTTTTATTTCATCACTTTTTGCCCATTGATTTTCAAAAGCTGGAAGCATGTTTCCAAGATCGTACTTAGTGAGTTTATTATCAATCGTTAGCTCTAATAAGTTTTTATTATCAACAGGAGAAGCTGCTCTTTCTTGTTTAAGCTCTACAGAAATTTTTGCTCCTTGTTTTGATTTATGAAAATTGACTTTATTAAAAAGAAAAGTATCTAGTCTTTCCTGAACATAGGAGTAACCTTTTTCAAATTCCATATTCTCAACATCAATAATCTGCTCAAGTGTTTTCTCTGAAACCTCTAGCTCAATGTTATAATCCAGGCTTAATTTTGTTTTATAGCTAGTGAAAACCATTTGAGCTGCTTGATTTAGCTCTTCCTTACTTGGGAGCATTGTATATAAAGGAGTGTATCTTCTATTCTGTTTTTGGGCAGCTTGAGAGACTTTCTCATCGACTTCGTTATTAGCACTTCCCACAACTCTGCCGTTATTTACAACGGCGGCCATAAATTTATTCATCATCTCCATTTTTTTATCAGATCTAACCATTGGAACGACTCTGCCGTTAATTTTCTTCTCTTGAGTCAGTTGGTTGAGTCTTACATTAAACTGAAACCAATCCATCTTATTTTTTGAGTCTGTTGGGATCATATACTCTTGCCCAATATTAGAGTTTAACCAAAGAACATATTTACCAACATCATAATCTTTCCCAAGAGCATCCCTAAACTCTTTACTGGTTATCATGTTAGTAAAAAGCTCCATAATGTCTGGGTGGATATAATCTGCTTCTTCTATCAGTATGATTCCACCATTTGGGTTTTCTTTAATAAACTTAGTAAAGACAGAGCGCTGTTGTTCTGATCCCACATATCCCGGAGGTGAACCAGTAATTTTATTCACATCCGATGGCTTTTTAAAATCTGCTCCATTTAACTCCAAAACGGCTCCATCAAAATAAGCATCTGCAATTTTTTGGGCCCCATAAGATTTACCTGCTCCAGGAGGCCCAAAAACGATAGTTGAAGTCATTTGTTTTTTATCAGGATCGGAAAAGTGCAAATAAAGAAGTTCTCTGAGTTCTTCTTTAAAACCTTCGTTACCACCATAAACAGCTTGAAAGTCATCCCAGCGTCTTTCAAAAGCACTATTAAATTTTTCGCTCCCTGGAATTAAGTCTTGATTAAATTTATCACTAAAATAATCTCTTATATTATCAATAGAGATATCAAAACTACCTTCATATCCTTCCGCCCTAAGTACTCTTCTTCTGTGAGCAATAACCCCTTCAAAAAGTTCACTCATGGCCTTTGAACGAACAGTATTTGGATTTTCATATTTAAAATTTCTGGCAGCAAATTCCAGTGCTTCATCTTCAAGTTGATTAAACTTCAAATCTCCTAACTTAAAATGTGCTTTCCACATTGGTTCAAAGTTTTCTCTTATTAATTGCTTACTCTGATCCTTATCTAGTTCTTTCAAGTAAACTTCTTCCATTCTTGAAGCAAAGGAAGCATCATCTAAAAATTTTCTAGAGTCCGCTGAGGTTAAAGAGAAAATATACTGAACTTTTGAATCATCACTGCTTAAAACAGATTCTGATAGAAATGATTTCATTGTTTCTTTATTCACATCAGGGGTTACCTGTGATTCATCAAAATACGCAACCACTCTTCTATTTGTTTTACTAGAAAGGTTATTAAGAATTGTATTGATTTTACTTGGTCCCCCTTGGGCCATTAAATATAATGGGTCTATTTCAAGTACTATTGGTGTCATTTCATCAGCAAGAACATAAGTTCTATTAATTAATGCATCCGATAGAAGCTGAATAACTCCTCCTCTATCCACTCCTATTTTAGAAGTCAGAACAATATGAGCTTTATTAGGCCTAGCAAGAATATCCACGATTCTTTTTAAAGAATCCTCTCTTCCAATAGGATGTGGAAACTTTTTACCTTCACTGTTATAGATTTCAACCGATCTTTTATAAAAATTAATATTGGCCGGAAGTGTGTCAATAAAGTTGGCTTCTTTAAGTATTTGCTCAAATGTTTTTTTCTTTCTTTGGGCATTTTTATAATATGGTTTTTCTTTAAATTCTTTTTCTTGTTTTGTTGGTAAGTTCGTTATCTTGGTTACGGCGCGAGTTGTTTCAATGCCATTTTTCATTTTTTTATCGTAGTGAATACCTTCGTAAAGATTTGTGTACTCTGGCACAACATTTGACTGCTCTAGGGCCTCTAAAATATCCTCCACAATAGAAGCAGTGATAAATCCACTTGTCTTATTAGGGATCTCTCCCATTATTTTAAAGTTTTTTGGATCGATTCTTTTAACAATATCGATCATCCCTCTCTTAAGAGTCTTATCCAGTTTACCCCTTGAAATAACATCCATTAATTCATCAAATCCTGAATGGCCTTCTTTGTTATTTAAATACCAAACGTTTTTATGGTCTTGAAAACGCTCTCTACCTCTTCCTGCAATTAATAGCGAAATAGTATTGGCATATAATCGTCCTACTACGATGTCGTTATGAACTTTAGATTCAGCAGGAAGGTTTTCTTGTAAATATTCAATGGCCCTATCTAGAACCTTTATTAGTTCCTGAGGAGTTTTAAATTTAGAGACTCTAACGGCAAAATCAGACTGGACAGTTTCTTTCAAAAGAAAATCTGTTTTCTTTAAAAGATTAATAACCTCAATTTCCTTAGGAGTCGGTTCACTTGAATAGCTAGAAAATGCGCACAGCAACGCAACTGCGAATAGGGAAAAAACTCTCACATCTCATCCTTTTAAAAAATTAAAAATGTAAAAACTTCTCCCTCTCACAAAAGAATTAGTTGAGAGTGTAATGATTTCTTATCGCCTTACAACTGATGTAAGAAACTGTTAGTTAGAGGCCTTTGCCGTACGCAGAAATTCGTGAAATTTTTTTAAACGCAGAAAGTTAAGTAGTGATTATTCATCAAGGCGATAGAAGCATCCAATGGACTCATTATTTTTTTCAGAAGCCTTTTGGACCATGTAAGCAACTTCCACAGCGTTTCTTAGGCCTATGAGTTCATCATGTAATTTTACATCCTTATAAAATTTTTGAACTTGAGATGAGAGTTCTCTCAGCATGGCCCTGGCCCTGCCTATTCTATTTCTAGAACGGATAATACCAAGGTAATTCCACATCGTTTGTTTAAGAGTTTGCCAGTCTTGTTCGACTAGTGCCATGTCAGTTGCTTGCTTAGATAAGCTCCAGTCCTTAATTTTTGAGGCTTCATATAGAGGATAACTTTCAATTTTTTTAATAATGTCTTCGGCTGCGATATAACCAAAAGTGAGACCTTCAAGAAGAGAAGTCGAAGCTAAACGGTTAGCGCCGTGAAGTCCGTTACAAGCAACTTCACCAACAGCGTACAAATTCCCTAAGGTTGTTCTTCCATCTAAATCAACCTTCACACCACCACAAGTGTAGTGAGCAGCTGGAACAACAGGAATCAGCTCTTGTGAGATATCAACACCTTTTTTAAGACAGTATTCATAAATACTTGGAAATCTTTCTTGAAGCCATTGTTTTTCTTTATGAGTCATATCCAAATAAACACAATCATCTTTTAACCGAATCAACTCTGACCATATAGCACGACTAACGACATCTCTTGGCGCAAGCTCTTTGTCAGGGTGATACTTCTCCATGAAAGCTTCACCTCTTGAGTTTTTAAGGATGGCCCCTTCTCCTCTCATTGCTTCAGACATGAGAAAACGTCTTTGCGTTGAACGATGGTAGAAACTTGTTGGGTGAAATTGAATAAACTCCATATTCATCACTTGGGCCCCAGCTCTGTAGGCCATGGCATGACCATCACCTCTAGCACCATCTGAGTTTGTATGGTGTTGATATAGGGCTGCGATTCCACCGGTTGCTAAAACAGTAACTCTTGAGAGAACTTTAATAACCTCAGCTTTTTTCTGATCAAAAAGATAAGCCCCTAAAATTTTATTTTCTTCGTATCTTTGCCTAATGCTTACTCCATGATGATTAGGAGTAATTAAATCAATGGCTGTATGAGCTGTCAGAAAAGTGATGTTAGGAAAGCGATCTTTATTAGAAATGAAGTTTAACAGTGAGAGCTCAATTTCTTTACCCGTATGATCTCCATTATAAATAATTCTCTCAATTGAATGAGCTGCCTCTTTCGTAAAAAGTAGTTCTCCTGTTTCAGAGCGAGCAAACTGAGTGTTGGCTTCTTCTAATAAAACTTCTTTTAAGATTTGCTCAGAACGGGTTGCAAGCAAATGGGCGGCTTCTAAATTAGAGGTATGAGCACTGGCATTATTGATATCTTGAACTAAGCTCTCTATCCCTGCATTTTTTTCTTGGGGATAAATAATCCCTCCTTGGGCCCAGAAAGTGTTCGTGTATTTGGGTTTTTCTTGCCTTGTGACAATAGCAATAGAGAGATTCTCTTTGGCGAGTTTAAGAGCTGCTGAAAGCCCAGCCACTCCAGTTCCAATGATAAGAACATCAAAACTCTTATCGTTCATAAATGCCCAACTTCATCGATACATCAACTTGAGGAGCTGCATATGTTAATGCTCCAATACTAATGGCATCAATCCCTTCAATTAAATAATTATCAATAGTACTTAAACGAATTCCGCCTGAGACTTCAAAGGTCATCCCTGAAGGCTTTATTTTTAATGCTTCTTCAATCTCTTTGGGAAGAAAGTTATCAAGCATAACATGTTTTATACCAAGCTCGACGGCCACTTTTAGCTCATTCAAATCATGAATTTCGGCCAGGATTGGAGTATAGAATTGATTTAACGAGCGGAAAAAATCAAAGGCTTCTTTAAGCCCTCCAAAGAAAGTTTTGTGATTATCTTTAATCATCCACATGTCTGTCTGGCCATAGCGGTGGTTTTGTCCCCCACCGATAGTCACTGCATATTTTTCGATACTTCTAAGACCTGGAAGAGTTTTTCTCGTATCAATAATGCTAATTTTTTTCTCTTTCGCTTTCTCTACAAATTGATGAGTATAAGTAGCGATAGAGCTTGCGTGCTGAAGAAGGTTCAGAGCAATTCTCTCCCCCGTTAGGGCAATACAAAAAGGAAGCTTAAACTTTAACTCAACCTTATCTTCTTTTTTTACAGCATGAGATTCAAGGTTTTTTAATTCTGAAAAATCACGTTTCTGAGTTAAGAGGTAATTAAAAGTTTCAAAAAAATAAGGAAGTCCAGCAACAAGCATATCGCTTTTAAATTTTAAACAACAGGTCACTTCATCAGCTGGAAGTTTAGATATATAGGCAAAATGACGGCTCAGGTCGTCTTCTTCAAAAAATTTTTGAAGTGAGCTTTCGATGCTTTTAAGCTCTAGGTTCATGATACTTACCTCAATCTGAGGTTGTAGATAATTTAGCCTTTTTTTGCAAGCTCATAGAGTATTTTTTGCTCAACCAAGGCCAAAAAAGACCTCATTTAGACCCTTTGGAGGAGCGATTTTTGTCTACTTCCTTGCAAAAGTTCTGAAATGCTTAAAAACGCTCTTTTTTACTTTTATTTCTTTAATTTTTTGTTTTTCTCCCTTGTTTTTAGGGAGAGGACATTAAAGGCCACTCTTTCCTTTTCAAACAAAACCCCTTCTTTTATCAGGCAACGAAATAACGAGATAGATAAAATTTGGAAAAATAGTGAACTGACAAATTTTCTTTCAAAAACAACAACATCTTTTTCCACCAAAAGACTAAGAGTTCTCAAGGAACAACTCAAGAAACTAGGGCTCATTCACCTTTTGACTCCATCTGGAATTCATCTCGCTCCACTGAAGAGTTTACTTAGAATGACTTTTCTTATGAGGTTTTTTTCTTTTGTTTTTATGGGTATTTTTTTTCTTCCTCATTTATTTTCTCTAAAAAGAATTGTCCTCCTTCATTTTCTTCCTAGAGGAATATCTCCTTTGATAGGGCTTTTCTTTGTTTTTATAGGAGATGTTATAAGAGGAGGATTTCAGGCTTCACCGCTCAGTTTCTGCTTTAGCCTACTGTTTCTAGGCATTCTTTTTTTTAGGCCTCCTAGAATGTGGCTTCATTTTTTTATGGGGCAAATAATGATTAACTACTTTTTTCAAACCTCTATTAGTCCTATCGCTTTTCTTCTTTCACCTCTTCTCACTTTTATCTTTGTCTGCTTCTTTCCTTTTCTTCTTTTGACTTACTTCCTTCCCCTGTTTTCTCTACAGCTTCAAATGGCAAAATACTTAGTTGAAGTTTTTTTGGTCATTGTTCAAAAAGCTTCACTTGTCGTGGGTTTTTTCCCTCTGATTCAGGTGAATATGTTTTTACTTGTGGGGTTTGGTCTTTTCTTATTTGGAAAAAGAAAATGGGCAATTGGGCTGATTCTTTTGAGTGTTCATGATGTCAATTTTCAAAAAAGAAAACATATTCCCCTAAAGCTTCCTCAAAGAATATATTCTCCCAGAGGCATTCATAAATGCCGCCATCAACTCAAAAACGAAATCTGGATTATCAAATGCAGGAAATAAGTAATGACTACTTAACTTTCATTTTGCTTTTTAGAGCGTCAAAAGTTTTCTCTTCTCTAATCACATAAAGCATATTTTGTTTTAAGTTTGCATTTGACTTGTAGTACTGCTCGATTTGACCCTTTTCCATTCCTGATTGAGAAGCCATCTCTTCAAGTTTCTCATCAAGGTCAGACTCTTTCGCTTCAATCCCAAGATCTCTTGCTATTTTATCAAGGATTAGTCCTGAACGAACTTGAAATTCACCTTTTTGATTAAGATCATCACTCCACTTCGAAAAGTACTGCTCACACATCTCATCAGTGAAGCCTTGTTGTTTTAAGTTATTAGTCAGATCTTTTTTAATTGCATCTTTTTGTTGCTCAACTAAGGCTTGAGGAACATCAAACTTATTCTCTTCAATTAGTTTGTTAAGAATTTCTCCTTGAAGTTTTTCCTGAGAAGCTCTTTGCTTTTGCAATTTAAGATTTTCTTTAAGCTTTGTATTCATCTCTTCAGAAGACTCAAATCCAAATTCTTTTGCTATTTCATCTGTAAGCTCAGGAACCTTCTTTTCTTTTATTTCAAGAAGCTCTATGTGAAACTTTGCTGGTCTCCCTTTTAGAGATTCCTCATGGTAAGTTTCAGGAAAAGTAACTTCAATTGTCTTCTTTTCTCCTGCTTTCATTCCCACCATCTGCTCTTCAAAACCTGGAATGAACTGATTTGAACCAATCTCAAGAACAAATTCCTTCCCGGCCATATTCTCTGGTTTACTTCCATCTTCTTTCTCACCTTCAAAGTTCATCACTGCGTGTTGACCAATGGCCAGAGCAGTTGATGTATCTTCAATAGGAAGCATTTCTGATTTAGAATTTAGGTAGTTATTTCTTAGCTCTTGAACTTCCTCGTCTGTCACCTCAACTTTGTCTTCAGAAAATTCGTATGAAGAGTAATCTTTGATTTCGACTTCCGGGAAAATTTCAACAGTTGCTTCAAAAGAAACATGGTTAACATCAGATTTATATTCAGTATTTCCAAACTTTGGATAACCAACAGCACGAAGTCCTTCTTTTTGAACAGCATCAAAATACTCTTTTGAAACAAATTGATAAAGAGCATCGTTTTCAACTTGAGGGCCATAGAGATTTCTCACCATCTCAAGAGGAGCTTTTCCTTTTCTAAATCCCTTAAGGTTTACGCTTTCACGTTTTCTGGCCAAAGCATGATCGATTTCTTTTGAAAGATCTACTGACTCAAAGTTAAACTTGAATTTTTTTGTACAACCGTTAATAGACTCAATTTCGTAGGCCATTTGTTATCCTTATCTTGTTAATGAATGCTGGCAGAACATAGCATAAGAGAACGAAAAGTCCAATATTTCCTTCTACTTATACCGAACTTCGCACATATAAAGCCCTTGAGGAGGGGCCACTGGGCCGACACGAATCGTTTTTTGCATACTTAGAGCTTCTCTCAAATCATCCAAGGTTGATTTCCCTCGTCCAATCTCCCAAACAGCTCCCATCATGAGTCTGACCATTTGCTTCAAAAAGCCATCTCCCTCAACACTAAACCTAAAGAACTCTCCAAACTCTTGTGAGTTTTCTTGATAAAGTTCGCAAACAAAAACCCTTCTCACTGTGGATTTAACTTCTGTGCCGGTTGTTTGAAAGTTAGCAAAATCAAACTCACCAATAAAGAGCTTACAGGCTTCTTTCATCAACTGAACATCTAGCTCATAACTTATATTAGAAATAAGATCTGCTGTTAGAGGATGGCTGTATTCATTATTTGTGAAGAGGTACTCATATCTTTTAGAAATAGCATCGACCGTTGGCATAAATGCTTCATTTATTTTTTCACAGCTAAGAACTCTAATGTCTTGAGGTAAAAAAGAATTGAGGCCCTTAAGTAAACCTCTTTCTTCAATTGTTAAATCAATTGAGATTTTGCAAACTTGCGCTTTCGCATGAACCCCAGCATCTGTTCTTCCAGCACCGAGAGTTTTAAAGTTTTTATTTTTCAGAATTTTTTCAAGGGCATGATTGATTTCCCCTTGTATTGTTCTTTGATTCGGTTGAACTTGCCATCCAAAATAATTTGTCCCCTTATAAGCGAGACTTATCTTAAAATGATTCATTAATGGGTACTGTCTTGAGTTTGTTCATGAGGAAGACTAGCTGAAATTTCATCTTCTTCATCAGATTCATCATTTTTCCATTCAAACACCCCTTCAAATTTCTCTCTTTTTAAGAAAAAATAAATCATCGAAAGGATAACGTAAGAAGTAATAGTCACTAAAACCATCAGTTCTTCATAGAGAAATAAAGATCCAACTAAAGCAAAAACCAGCATTAAGAATTGTTTTTTTCTTTTTTTGAGCCATGGAGAATTCTTAAAAGAAGGAAAAGCAATATTTGAAATCATTAAAAGTGAATAAAAAGTAATATAAGCGATGGCCACACTTTGAATAGCTGGATCGGTTGTATCAACAGAGAGCTCAAGGGAGAGGAGCACACTTCCAATAATAGCGATTGAAGCACCTGGAATTGGAAGACCTTGAAAAAACTCTGAAGAAATCTTATCAATGTTTGCATTAAAGCGAGCAAGCCTTAAAGCTCCACATAGCAGAAAGAGAAAAGAAGCGACCATTCCTAAGCGTCCTGTATGATCGAGAAAGCGCAAGTAATAAATGATGGCCGGAGCCACTCCAAAAGAAATAAGATCACTTAAAGAGTCAAACTGCTCTCCAAATGAGCTTTGAGTCCCCATCATACGGGCCACTCTTCCATCAACAAGATCAAACAAAGCTCCCAGTACCAGAAACATACAAGCTTTATAAAAATCAAATCGCAAGGCCATCATAATGGCAGTAAAACCACATCCCATATTCAGGGCCGTGAATAAATTTGGTATTAAATAAGCTATTCTTTTGCTCTCTTGCATACTCTCTTCCTATAATTTTTATTGTAAATTGGCCACGACACTGTCACCAGCAAGTAATATATCTCCTTCTGATACGAATATCTTACTTGCTGAAGGAAGCAGAATTTGAACTTTGCCTCCTAAAGGAAAAAAACCAAAACAAGAAGCTGCAATTCCTCTATCCCCAGAAGTAGGCCAAATCACAGGAGAAATCCCGAGAATGGAGGGAAAGAACTTCAAAATAACTCTCTTATCATGCTTTGAGCGTAAAAAAACTTGGGTTTGCTTCAATGCATTTAAATCCTCTATCGCTGTAGGTAAAGAAAGAAGGCTCCACTTCTTTTTTCCTTCATGGGAGAGAATTTCGTCGACCTCAGCACTTAAGGGTAGGTGAAGGGCCCATTGTGAAAACACACCCACCAACATCGTTATCTCTTTATACTCTTTTTCTTCAATCCTAACATCTCTTACTCTTTCAACGATTGCGTTGACCGGAGCCAGAAAAATAGCGGCACTTTTTTTGACCCTATCTCGATAAATAGGTTTAGGTTTTCTAAAAGCAATAAAAATTAAAGAGCTTATTAGTGAGAAAAGAAGAAAAAAAGAAAAAGGAAAAAAAAACAAACTTACTACTAAAAAAAAGAGTATCGAATATTGAATATTTTTAGGAATAAAAGTTCTATTCATCATAATTCAGACTAGCACAAAATGTTTAATAAACCTATCATTTGGGCTTTTTAAACTCCTCATCAATATTTCTATAATAAAAAGCTTCTCTATTGTATTTTTTAGAAATTAACAAAGGAAAAAGCACTTCAGCTTTTTTTAAAATAAGTTCATTTGTGTACTCACTTTCAATATCTGATAGCGAAGAGAGTTGATTAAGAGAATAAATATTTTTATGAGTTAATCGCTTCATTAACTCCTCTTGAGAAAACAAACCTTTTTCACTTTTATCCCCTTCCCACTCATAAAGAAAATACTCTCCTTTGAAAGCTGTTGAAAACCATTGACCTGAATCAACGCCAACTAGATGAGGAACTTCAAAGTGGTAGAAAGAATAAACGCTCATCTCTTGCCATTTTAAAATATCAGCAAAACCAACAGAGAGTCTCATTCCTGTATAGGAACCAGGACCTGCTATATATATAAGTCCTTTTAAATCTTCTATTGAAAGATTGTTCTCTTTCAATATTTGATAGACTTGAGAATGAAGGACTTGCGAGCCTTTTGCATTTTGAGTAAAGGTATGGGCAAATACGTTTTTCTTTTCTTCCCAAAGGGCAATACGAACACCAGAGGTTGTATCAAGAAAAAGGTAACTCACTGATTAACCAAAGAGTCTTGAAAAATCATTATAGAGAGCAAAAGTGATAAGAAGTAGCAGTAATGAAACTCCAAACTGTTGCGCTATTTCCATTTTTCTTTGCGACAATGGGCCTCTATTAATAACTTCTAAAATAAGAAAAACAATATGTCCCCCATCTAAAACAGGAATTGGGAATAAGTTAATAATTCCAAGGTTAATAGAAATGATGGCCATTAATCTAAAAAAGTAAGAAAGACTTATGCTTAATGAATCTGCAGCAACTTTTGCAATGGCCACAGGCCCACCAATACTCTTTAAAGAGGCTTCTCCCGAGAAGAGTTTAAAAAAACCAGCAACAGTTTTCTCCATAGCTTCAGACGTTCTCTTGTATGACAAAATAAGAGAATCCCAGAATGATTTCTTTGAACTCTCAACCATCCTAGGTTTTGCAGGGACAACTGAGCTATAAACACCTATTGTCTTAATCGTTTTTTCTTGAATTGTTTGAACTTCTGGTTTTAGAGAAAGTTGTAAAAGTTGAGAATCACGGTAGTACTCAATCTTAACTTCTTCATCATTACCTAGCTCTTGGATTTTATTTCTTAATTGATTAAACCCAAACAAAGTTTCTGTATTGATTTTTAAAATGATGTCTCCTTTCTTAAGTTTGCTCTTATCCGCTGGAGACCCCATCACAATACTGCTTACCATTAAGTCCGCTGGATAAAGTTGATATTTATTAATAAGTTCTTCATACAAGTTAGAGTCAAAAACAATTTTTTGCTCCCTCTCATAATCAGCTCCCACCTCTTCTTCTTTTTCAATATTAAAGGGATAGAGATAAAACTCTTTTCTCTCTAATCGAGCAAAATCCTCTAGAGAATCTGAAAGAGAATAACTCTTCTCTTTAGTTGAAAGAATAAATGTTTCCCCTTTTAAGTTTGTCACAACTGGAGCTCTTAAGTTTGGAGCAAAACTCATAATATCTTGAATGAACTCGGAAGACTCTTTGTTGATATTAACCTTAACGTCCTCCTGTCCTCTTTTAACAGTTATAGTGTTGATTTGAGTATCAACTAGATTAAGATCGTCAAAGCCAAGAATTTCTTTATCATTAACTTTGGTTAAAACATCAGCTGTTCTTAATCCCATTTGATAATAAGCAGAGGTTGATGGAATAAAACCAAGCTTCGGCTCAGGTACTTTCTCTCCTCCAACAAGAAGAGCAAAGTAAATAAAATAGGCCAAAATAAAATTGGCCAACGGGCCTCCAAAGACAATCCAAAATTTGGCCCACTTCGACTTGTGAGTAAAAGCATGCTCTCTTTCGTTTTCTGGAACTTCATCTTTTTTCATCGGATCGTCTCCGAACATTTTCACATATCCCCCAAGAGGAATAAGAGAAATAGCGTACTCTGTATCATTCTTTTTTCTTTTAAATAATTTAGGGCCAAATCCTAATGAGAAAACCTCGACTCTGACACCAAACAAACGAGCGAAAAGAAAATGCCCTAACTCATGAAAAAAGACTAACGGTCCTAGGAAAACAAAAAATATAATAACTTTTTCAATAAACATACATGCACCTTAAATTTTTAAATAATGACTAAAACAAACTAAGAAAAAAATATAGAATGGCCCAACAAAGAGAAGGCTATCGACTCTATCGTAGACTCCTCCGTGTCCAGGAATTAAACCTGAGCTATCTTTTAAATCAAATTGCCTCTTGAGCTTTGATTGAATTAAATCGCCAATTTGAGCACAGCAAGCAAGAACAAATAGGCCTATGACAATGACTGAGTTTAGTGAATTAAGAAAATAATAGCTAAAAAGACTCGCTAAAATAAC
Organism: Bacteriovoracia bacterium; assembly: GCA_030431635.1. GTDB lineage: Bacteria > Bdellovibrionota > Bacteriovoracia > Bacteriovoracales > Bacteriovoracaceae > CALFYV01. The sequence goes on along the minus strand of JAUIIL010000007.1, from coordinate 9,651 downwards.
TGAACATAAAACTCCGCCAATAGTTCCCTCTACAGTTTTAGAAGGACTTACTTCAACCCAAAGTTTATGTTTTCCCATTTTTCTTCCAAAAAACCACGCAAAGACGTCGACACTAAAATTAAGAACAATGGCGAAAAAAAGAAGTATTTCCCATTTTTCAAAATAAACAACAGAGCTAAAAGTCAGTACAGGTATCAAAACAAAAAGACCTATAAGGAAAGGAGCTTTCTTTAAACAGTTTTTTAAAAATCCTTTTAACCTGTTTTCGCTAAGTAAATATAAAAGCAAGAACAAATTAAGAGCATGGGCCAGTAAACGAACATAAAAGAGAGCTTCTTGCGTTGGCGAAACAAAGTGCAGATACACAAAAGGAGCAATAAAGAGCAATTGAGAAAAAATATATGTTTTTGAAGCCCGCCCTGTTTCTATAAAATTGTGGACAATTTCATCAACAATCAAACAAGAAAAAATAAGAAAAAAGATAAGAAGAGACTGCTTGCCTAAAAAAATAGCAAGAGAGAAGAGTGAAATAAGAGCAAAAGCTGAAATAATTCGTAATTTAGTGTTTTTCTTCAAGGTTCTCTTCTTTTCCAAACTGCGCATGTGCCAAAAGAGCTTTTTGAGAAACATCATCAAGAGTGCTTTTTGACTCAAGACTTCCATACCTTCTCTCTCTTTTTAGGACTTCATTAATAATACTGCGAAATTCAGTCTTAGAAAAGTCTGGCCAAAAGGTCTGAGTGAAAAATAGCTCTGCGTAAGCGACTTGCCACAGAAGAAAATTAGAAAGCCTCTGCTCACCGCTTGTTCGAATCAGAAGATCAATGGCCGGTATATCCGGAGCAAATAACTCTGCTTCTAATGAATCTTGCTCAATGAGAGAACCTGGATTTTTTTGAATAAATGAGTTAACTGCTTGGATAATTTCTTGTTTTGAGCCATAACTAAAGGCGAAGTTAAGCTTCAAACCCGATGCCTTGGCCGTCAATTGTGTAAGCTCTTCGATTTTCTTTTTGGTTGATTGAGGTAAATCTGAAATATCACCAATGACTCGGAAGCAAATCTGATTGGCCAAAATGCGCTGCTTTTCTTTTTTAAGAAATTTATCTAAAAGCTTAAATAGCGTCTTTATCTCTGTTGATGGCCTTGACCAATTCTCATTTGAAAAAGCGTAGAGGGTTAATGATTCTAAACCTAAATCACTGGCTTCTTCAACGATTTCACTAACAACATGCGAGCCTCTGACATGACCCCAAAAACGAGGTCTAAAACGGGATTTGGCCCAGCGGCCATTACCGTCCATAATAATAGCAACATGTTTTATAGACTGCTCCATTAAACTGTTAATAGCTCTTTTTCTTTTGCAGCAATAACATCATCCACTTTCTTAATTTGAGCATCTGTTAAGTCTTGAACTTCTTTTTGAAATTTCTTTGATTCATCTTCTGTAATCGCTTTATCTTTCTCAGCTTTTTTTACAGCATCGTTTTGATCACGTCTTAGATTTCGAATGGCAATTTTGGCTTCTTCACCAAGTTTTTTCACATCTTTGACAAGATCTTTTCTTTTGTCCTCAGTTAAAGCTGGAAAAGGAATTCTAATCAGGTTTCCATCATTAGATGGAGTTAATCCTATATTAGCTCCTAAAATAGCTTTTTCAATGGCAGCAATAAGTGATTTATCAAATGGTTGAATCTGCAGAAGTCTTGCTTCAGGAGTACTCACCTGACCAACTTGAACAATAGGAGTTGGGCTTCCATAATAATCAACAACAATTCCATCTAGAACATTGGCAGAGGCCCTTCCAGTTCTTACCTTTGAGAGTTGAGACTGAAGGTTCTTAATTGCTTTTAAACTCGCTTCTTGCATCGAGCTTTTAATTTCGTTCATCATATTTAAATCCTTTTTTATTTTGAAACTTTTGTTCCTATGGCCTCACCTTGAATCACTTTCTTTACATTGCCTTTGGTGAACATATTAAAAACAATAATATCCATGTCATTATCCATGCAAAGAGTGATGGCCGTTGAGTCCATTACTGTAATTCCCCTATTTAATACATCAATATAGGTAAGAGCATCAAATTTTTTCGCATTACTATGCTCCATTGGGTCTTTATCATAAATTCCATCAACTTTTGTGGCCTTCATAATAACGCTCGCCCCTATTTCATTGGCCCTAAGAGCAGCTGTGGTATCTGTTGTAAAGTAAGGGTTTCCGGTACCAGCGGCGAAAATAACCACTCGATTTTTCTCGAGGTGTCTTATTGCTCTGCGTCTAATGTAAGATTCCGCTACTTCTTGCATGGCTATAGCCGACATCACTCTCGTGTGAACTCCGGCTTCCTCTATGGCCGCTTGTAGAGCGAGAGAGTTCATTACTGTGGCCATCATTCCCATATAGTCAGAGGTCGATCTATCTAAACCTCCTACTGCACCAGCAACTCCTCGGTGAATATTTCCTCCACCAACAACAATAGCAATTTGCGTTCCTAACTTATGGCATTCAACGATTGAAGCACTTATATCTTTAAGTACATCAGCATCAATTCCATATCCTTTATCTCCAGCGAGGGCCTCACCTGATAGCTTCAACAATACCCTTTCGTACTTCATATTATTCTCCACAAAAAAAAAAGGCCCTCAAGGGGCCCTTTATTAATTATTTGTCATTTTTGCTACTTCATCAGCAAGATTGTCTACCTTTTTCTCAATTCCTTCTCCAAGATTTAATTTAGCAAATCTTGTGACAGAAATATTGGTTCCAATTTCTTTCGCTGTCTTGGCCATTAAATCCTTAACACTAAGATCTGGGTCTTTCACAAACTTCTGCTCAAGTAAACAGACTTCTTGGGCCAATTTATTAAGTTTCCCCTTAATGATATTTGGAATCATTTCTTCTTTCTTGCCTTGCTCTCTTAATTGAGCAGCATAAACTTCTGCTTCTCTATTTTTGAAATCTTCATCAATATCATCAGCATTAATAAAAGCTGGTGAAGCTGCTGCAATATGAAGAGTGATATCATTAGCAAGATCAATGAACTTCTCATTAGAACTAACGTCCGAATCAGTTTTTAACTCAACTAAAACACCAATTTTTCCGTTATGTGTATAAGAAGCAAGCTTTCCTGTTCCAGCTAACTCATAACGAGTAAATCTTCTGATATCAATTTTCTCACCAATTTTAAGAGTTGCTTCATTAATGGCTTCACTAACAGAAATCTTCGCTCCATCAAGAGTTTGCTCCTTAAGAGAATCTACATCTGCTGGATTATTTTTGATGATATGATTTGCTACAGAATTAACAAAGTTTTTAAAATCATCATTTTTCGCAACAAAGTCTGTTTCACAGTTAACTTCAACTAGAACACCTACGCTACCTTCAACAACAGCACCTACAATTCCTTCGGCCGCAATTCGTGTTTGTTTTTTTGCTGCTGCTGCTAAACCTTTTGCTCTTAAATAATCCACGGCTTTTTCGAAATCACCTTCACATTCAGTGAGAGCTTTTTTACAAGCCATCATTCCAGCTCCAGTTGTTTCACGTAGATTTTTTACATCGCTTGCAGAGATTGCCATTTTCCTACCCCTAATCTTTTAAATTATTCTTCGTCTTTTAATTCAATGTCTTTTTCATACTTGGCCAAGATTTCTTTTTCTAAAGAAACATCTCTATCAGCATCAACTTTTGTTGATTTTCTGGCCTTACTTGCACCAGCAATAACAGCATCAGCAAAATAATCAGTAAAAGCCGTTATTGATTTAATCGCATCATCGTTTCCTGGGATAATATAATCAATGTCTGTTGGGTCACAGTTTGTATCTGTAATAGCAACAACTGGAATCCCTAAACACTTAGCTTCTTTAACAGCAATTCTTTCAGCGTTAGGATCGACAACAAAAACAACTCCTGGTAGTTTTCTCATGTTCTTAATCCCACCAAGGTTTTTTTCAAGCTTGGCCACTTCTTTTTCAACTTTAGATTGCTCTTTTTTTGTTAAAAGTTTGTAGTCACCATTTTCTTTCATTTTTTCAACTTTACGAAGTTTATCTACAGAAAGAGCAATAGTTTTATAGTTAGTAAGCATTCCACCAAGCCAACGACTTGTTACGTGGTAAGCACCACATTTCTCAGCTGCTGCTTTAACAACATGTGAAGCTTGTCTTTTTGTTCCAACAAATAATACAGACTTACCTTCTTGAGTTGTTTGCTTAATAAAGTTGTAAGCTTTCTCAGCTAGAGGAAGTGTTTGCTGAAGATCGATAATGTAAATACCGTTTCTTTCTCCATAAACGTACTTCTTCATTTTTGGATTCCATTTTTGAGTTTGGTGACCGAAGTGCGCGCCTGATTCAAGTAGATTCTTGAGTTCTAACTTAGACATAATTTTCTCCTTGGTGGTTATTGTCTAATCACCCTAGCCGCAATGCAGCGGACCAACCAATAAGGGTGAATATCGTTAATATGTGGACTGAAAACTAGCACAAGGCATAAGAAGAGGCAAGAATTCTTTCAAATGAAAGAGCAGACACATAGTCTGCTCTTCGTTTTATTAATATGTAACTATTTAATTTTACAATCCCTGAGCTTGGGCTCCACTACTTTGGCTTCCTTGATTGTTTTTATCTAAATCTACTTTAAATCTCTCTCCCTCAAAAATAAATGTCGCCGCAGCTGCACTTCCTGAGATACTACACTGAATTACAGCTTCAAATCCTACAGGCGTATAACTAAATGACGAAACATCAAACGAATTTGATACTCTAGCAGGATAAATCACATTTGAAGGATTTAGATTTGTTGAGAGTTTGATAATATGATTTCTTTTTGTCTCGTCTGTTGTTTGCGAACGACTTAACTTACAGTTACTACTATCTTGAGCTATCACATTTCCTTCTTGTTTCCACTTGGCTGAAAAAGCAGGGCAGTTAATAACGGCCATTTCTGAATTTTGACTTGCATTTTCTGTCGCAAAATTAACAGTTCTCAATACTCCGTTTGAGAAAATATTAAGAACACCGGTTATTTTGTAATCTGTGGAGTCTTTTGTATTCGAACAAAAAGCTTCGTAATCAATATCAACGTTAATACTATTGAAAGAAACTTGAGCTGAAGCGAGCTCTTCCATCGTCTCATCACACGATAGAAGAAGACCAAATAAAAGAAATAAAGGAATTAATTTATTCATGTTTGTTCTCCATTTTTTAAATATAAAGAAATATACTTATCAATACTTTTCGATAGCTGTCCGTATTCTTGTTTTTTTAATAATAATCTTAAATCATTAACTGTTGTTTTTTGCTTCTTGGTTAGCGGTAGTTTTTCAAACAAGTCTAAATATTTTTTAATAATCGGATCTTTAAATTCAGAACGAGACTGTTGGTGAATAATATTTTGAATATTCATATAAGCAATGGATAGTCTTTGGTCTTGTCTTTTAAGTTTATAAGAGATAGCGGAATTATAATTCTCATTAGCCCTTAAGCTAGTTACTTGGATTAAAAAAAAGAAGAGAACCAATATTTTCATATGTTAAAGTTTTTGCAAAGAATATGCCAAAAAACTTAGTTCTATATTGAGTATTTTTAGTAGTTTAAGGTTAAAAGTAAGATATTTTCTTATCTATTGAATAACTATTGTTCAATTTTTTTATTCCCCAGAACCAAGAACTTCCCGTGGCTTAGAGCCTTGCTGAGGCCCTACGACACCACTTTCTTCTAGTTGATCGATAAGGTTGGCTGCTCGGTTATAACCAATACGCAGACGACGCTGAAGCATGGAAGCACTGGCCTGCCGATGTTCCATAACAACTTGGACGGCCTTATCATAGAGAGCATCTCCGGTGGGCTCTACTGGAGTATAACTTACTCCTTCTGGAATCTGAGATTCATCAAGGTTGCCTTCGTTTTCCACAAACTCCATGGCCGATTGATCAAATTCACTTGGTATCTCTCCGAGCTTTTCAACAAGGCCTTCAATTTCATCCTCGTCAACATAACCAGAGTGAAGCCTCAACATTTCAATTCCATGCTTATAGAGCATATCTCCCATCCCAAGTAACATCTCCGCTCCTTGAGCATTAAGAATCGTTCTTGAATCAATATTAGAAGTAACACGAAATGAAACCCTAGTTGGAAAATTGGCCTTGATAAGACCAGTGATGACATCAACTGATGGTCTTTGAGTTGCTAGAACTAAGTGAATACCTGCAGCTCTGGCCTTAGCGGCCAAACGACAAATATTATTCTCAATATCTTTACCCATTTTGGTTAAAATAAGATCGGCAAACTCATCAACAATAATAACAATATAAGGAAGTTCATATCCATTTGTATCTGGGTCCGACTCTTCATAAAGGTGATGAATTTTGGTGAGATCCTCAGTATTGCCTCTTTGAATTTTTTTATTAAAGGACTCAATATTTCTCACCCCAACTTCTTTTAAAATAGAATAGCGTCTCTCCATCTCCTGACAGGCCCAAAGAAGACTCATGGCCGCAGACTTACTATCAGTCATAACAGGAAGAATTAAATGAGGAAGATTGGCGTAAAGAGCAAGTTCCAACTGCTTCGGGTCGATAAGTATTAACTTCATCTTCTCTGGTGGTAGTTTAATCAACAAAGAAACAAGTAACGTGTTAATAAAGACAGATTTACCTGCCCCAGTTGCACCTGCAACTAACATATGAGGCATAGAAGCCAAGTCAACAATGGCTGGTTCACCAAAAGCATTTTTTCCCATCGCAATTGGAAGCCGATAATGAGAAGAGGCGTACTCTTTTGATTTTAAAACTTCATCAAGATAGATAATTTCTCTAGGGTTTCTTGGAACTTCAATTCCAATTGTTGAACGTCCTTTCATTGGATAAACAATTCTAATAGGAGCACCACAAAGAGCAAGTGATAGATCTTTAGAGATAGAGTTCACCTTTGAAACTTTGACCCCTGTTCCAAGCTCTAACTCAAACGTATCAACAACTGGCCCTTTGAGAATATTAATAATTTTTCCTGCAATTTTAAACTCTGCCAGTTTGCTTTCAATGGAATCTATAATCTCATCAAAGTATTCACTCTCTGGAGTCTTAATTTTATTGTTTTTAGACCCAAGAGAAATCGATTCAATTAAATCTCCAGAGGTAAAAGAAGCTTTTCTTTTGACAGTTTTTTTCTTCGCGACTTTTTTCTCTGGTGCTGGAGTCATGCCCATTGGCACTAAATCTTTTGTCTCTTCAATGAGTTCATCAATTGATAACTCATCGTCAGATTCATCAAGAGATTCAATTTCTTCCTCAATCTCTTCTTCTTCTTCTTCTTCTTCGATTCCACCATAAGAAATTTCTCTAACAGAGGTGGTCTTACCTCTTAACATATCACTGATATTCTTTTCTAAAAATCGACCTGGAATAAATCTTCCAACAACCTGAGCTCCCGTTTGAGATGCAGAATTAACAACTTCAAGACTTCTATTTAATCCTTTTGAAAAAATATTTATGGCCTCTTTTATTTTTTCAATGTTTTTACTGAAAGATTCTCCTATACAGATATAAAAGGAGAAAAGAGTAAAAAAAATAGTTGAAAGAATAAGATAGTTCTCTTCAATTTGCTTTTTAAGAATGTAGTAAAGACCATCTCCTAAAAGATTAGGAGAGAAAATAAAACAAAGCCCAATAAAGGTACAAGATGTGATGAGTAAACTTGCTTGAGAACTCCAGTGTTCTCTTTTGCGAAAAATAAAATAATAAAAAAAAGAATAAAAAAGAAAAAACAGAACAAGCCAATCACCAGTTAAGTAATCAATATAGGCCAAATAACTACTAAAAGAATAAGTTAAAAAACTAAAATAATTTCCAGAAGAGCTTACTCTTAAAGAGCTATCTAATGTGAAATCAGATAAAAGAGCATTAAGTATGAAAGAGATAAAAATCACACTTAGAAAATTGTACTGCAAACGAGTTAATTTCTCTCTCACTAAAAATCCTTGACCTTACTAATCTATTTTAAAAGGCCTTATGCACAATTGCAACTTAGCTCTCTTGTGTGGAGTTTTTTTCCGCGAGTTTTTGTTGAAAATATTGCCAAACAAGAACACCAACTCCGAACATAATCGCGACATCAGCAATATTAAATATATTGGTTCCAATTGATTTGTATCCGATATACAAAAAATCAATAACATAACCATACAAAATACGATCGATAATATTCCCTAGACCACCACTGATGATGAAAGCGTATGCATATAGCTCTAGTGAGGTTAGTTTTTTATTTCTAAGTGTGTAAACACTAAAGGCACCGAGAGCAATACAAGGAATAAGGATGAGAAGAAAAAAATGAAACACTGGGTCAAGCTCGCTACCCATACTTCCCCAAGCCCCTCTGTTTTCAGCGTAAATAATTTTAATAAGTCCTGAGAGATAATAAATGGGTGATTGAAACTTTAGTTCATTATAGGCCCATCTTTTAGTGAGCTGATCGATTCCAATAATAATGAAAGAAATGAAACTCAATACTTTTAGACGAAACTTTAAACTCATAATAAAATACTAGGTTATCCTTCTTGGGACTGCAATTGGATGTTGCAATTAATTGTCATCAAAGACCTCTAAAGGTATGTATTTTTCATGGACTTTGGAAGAATTCACAATTTTGAGGAAGTAAATTATCAACTTCCCTCTCTTATTTACTCTTCACTCATTAAAACAAAGGATAATAAAAAACTTTTTCTCGGATGCCCCGTTTGGAACGATCCTGGTTTTAAAGGAAAAATTTATCCTCCAGATTGCTCTCCCTCTGATTTTCTCTATCACTATTCAAGACAATTTAACGCTATTGAATTTAACTCCTCTTTCTACGCCACTCCTTCTAAAGAGAATATAAAAAAATGGGATGAGCAAACTCCTTCGCATTTTAAATTTTGTTTCAAATTTCCCAAGTTTATTTCTCATAATGAAAACTTAGGCAGCAATAGACATGTCATCAAAGAATTTTTAGATGCTGTTGAGCTTTTAGAGAATAAAGTGGGGGTTTTATGGCTTCAACTACCTCCTCAATTTTCTCCTGATTCATTTGAGCTTCTTCATAAGTTTATTCGCTGTTATCAACGACCTATTCCTCTGGCGATTGAACTAAGACATCCTGATTGGTTTTCAGAAAATAGTTACTTAGAAAAAGTGTTTGATGTTTTTAGCACTCATCAAACGACGTTTATTTTAACCGATACTTCAGGAAGAAGAGACGTTCTACACCCTTATGTTAGCAGTGATAAAATTTTTATCCGCTTTACAGGTAACTCTCTTCATCAAACTGATTATGAGAGAATCGATCAGTGGATTTCATCTATTCAAAAATCTTTTGAGTACATCAATGAATGCTACTTCTTTTTTCATCAACCCCAAGAACATCTTGGAGTTGAGTTAGCACAGTATTTTTTAGAGAAATTCACATTTGAAGTTCAACAAAAACCGAAGCTTAAAATGTATCAAGAAAAGCAGCAGAGTTTTTTTGAATAAAGTTTTTGATAAGTTCATCTTACACAATCAAAAAACAGGACCAAACAAAATCAAGAATCCTAAGTTCTATCTACAAGACATTTTATAAAAAAAAGCAAAAGGGTATTTAGTATTGGTCAGCTCAACGCCTCACAGCGCTTACA
>JAUIIL010000006.1 GCA_030431635.1 Bacteriovoracia bacterium | reverse complement strand
TCAAGTTGATCTCTCATCGCTCCTTTGAGTTTAAGTTCTCTGCAGTTGTAATAGAGCTCTTTTGCTTTTTGATAAGTTATAAAATTGTTTAACATTCTCTTCTCCTTTTTTAGGGTTCTGCCCATAGTGCAACCCTAAAAAAGGAGAAGAGAATGGGGACAAACCTTGAAGTTTATCAAAAAGCAGTCAAACTCTATCAACAAGTGAAGGCGTTAAAACTCAAAGGAGCAGTGAGAGATCAGATAATAAGAGCTTCTATGAGTGTGTGTTTAAATCTAGCAGAAGGAAATAATAGAAATGGACTCAAAGATAGAAAGAAATTTTTTAATATTGCGCTTACTTCTCATAGAGAAGTTCAAGCTTTAATTGAGATGGAGGAACTTAGTGAATTAACAAAGTTGGCAGATATCATCGGAGCTCAGCTATATCTGCTTCACCGAAACTGTCCACTGTGACTTGATTCTGGTTCTGATTCAGAAAATCAAGAGCTTAACCTAAATCGCCTAACTTTTAGACAGCACTTTTCTTTCTTACAATCTCTCTTATTCTCTACCCAATTCTCAGCTAGAATAAGCTAACAATTTTTTAGGAGGCCCTGCCATGAAATATCTTGCTATCGTTATGTTAATTGCTAGTTTTAATCAAAGTTTCGCAAAGGAAGAAAAGAAAGTAAAACTTAAGACAAAAGAAGTTGCTAAGATTTTAAATCAAAAAGATGGAGATTCTTTGAAAAATCTTTATGTCTATCTTTCTCGTGATTTTGTCGCCAAATACTCTCAATCAAACGAAGATAAGTACGAAGTTGGTAAAGATAATGTCTCTCTAGGAACATCTGAAGATATTAATGATGTTGTTTATACAAATGAAATTAGAGGAAATATCATCGATTGGTCTTCTTCTCCAAATCCTTCTTATATTTATGTCTCTTTTACAAAAGAGTGTGAAGTTCAAGAGTGTGCCCTTAAATTTGTGGCCCGTAACGGAAAATTCTTTTTAGCAGGTGTTCCTGCTCGTGAAGGGTATAGTGGAGTTAAAGTCAAAATCCCTAGTTATGACTTAGATGTAAAGAAAAAAGATCTATCAGTTAAATTAAACTCTAAAGTTGATAGAGGTGTTGTTGCTGGATTTTTAACACCAGCTTCTGAAGGTGTTTATATGAACCCTCTTTTTGGGAAAATTACTCTTAAGATTAAGAAGTCTGATTTTCATAGAATTAATAAAATGACTGAAATCGTAGAAGGTAGATAGAAACTCATGAAAGTCTTCCCTCTCCTGTTATTAACAAGTGTGGTGCTACTGTCATGTCAAGATGATAAGGCCAGTGGCACACCACTTATTGAAGGAAGAACTGAAACTGTTAAAGACTCTCTTGAAAATAACGAAGTCCACCTCACATTTAAAATTAAATCAGAACAAATAGCTTCAAACCCTACGTCGTCGCTTGAAAGTGCCAAAGTGTTCATTCAGAATCAAACGCAAGAGCTGGGGGCCAAATCTCCTTTAATTGAGCCAATTAACTGTCCTGTGCGCTCCCTACGCTACTCTGACATTTACAATAAAATTGAGATTATTAAAGAGTCTATTGGTAAAAAATGCGCCAGTAACTCAGAACTTTTAAATAAATTCCTCTCTACCGTAGGAAAACTTACATTCGCTAATTCGGGGAACCTCTCTACTGCTGCACTTAACTTTAGTACAGGGATAACAGATAATATTGACTTAAGCACTCTTTTGACTGGCCTAAGCGCACTTACAACGAAAAAAGAGTGTCTTGAAGAGCTCTCTGAAAAAGGTGGGGCCTTAAATGCCATTAGTGAGTTGGCCCTTCAAGTTTCCCAAGTGGGACTCATCTTTCCCCGCTCCGTTGATGAAGAGGGAAATCCTGTCAAAACTCTCGGAAGTACTCTTTCTTCTAGTGGACTTGTCTTTGGAGTTCTCTCAACCTTAGTCAGTCAAGTTCTTACTGGACATAAAAGGTGGAATCTCGAGAAAGATAGAAATGCTTTTATTAATTTTAACTGTGCTTATTTTGAACTCAGAAAACAAATGCAATACTCTGGCATCAATAATAATAAAAATGATTATAATTTTGAAACTAAAACAAAATACCTAAAGTCTCTTAGCGAGGCCAAAGATATCTTATTACAAGTTCAAAAAGAGCAAGAAAAAAATATTGGGGCCATTACAAAAGAGAAGAATCAGTTTATCAAAGGAAAAATGGGAGAGAATAACTACTCCCTTTTTAATCTTTTGAATGTTCTGCAAAAAAATGCTCAACCATCAACTGTACAGATAGATAAAAATGAGAAAAAGCGAAGACTCATAGAGTTCGCTCAACTGGCCCCAAAAATCGAGCCTCTGCTGAAAGAATACATCCAACACGATACAACCACTTCTCGCTCTATTAATTATGACTTTTGGGTAAAGATTCAAAGACTCACAAGCTATTCATCTCAAGAAATATTACTAGAGAATAAAACTAGTATTCTAAATGAAATAGAGAGCTACTTTGCTTCCAGCGAAGAAGAGTTTAATGATATTAACTCTAGCTTCTATACTCATTCTCAAAGAATTATCGCGGAACTCACTCCTTCTTATAACCTTGCAGATCAAGAGTGGGATCTCACGAAAAAAGATGATCTCATTAGTGGAGTCAAAAAACTTGAGTTATCAGGGAAGTACGAACAAACGATTAAAGAACTTCAACACTTCATTCATTTTTATCAATACCACATTGATATTCTTAATAATCTAGAAAATGATGAAATATTTGTTTTTGATGATGACAGTGTTCTTAACTCTTTTAATATACGCTTAGTTAAGGATGAAATTGATAATATTCTCTTTGGAAGAGAAGGAGAGCGTTTTTTTCGTTTCTTGAAGAAAAAAATCAAAAAAGAGCTTGAAGACTTTGAGTCAAATTTTGCTCGAGTCCTTCCCTTCCTTGAAAAAGATTTCACAAAAGAAACTAGTAATTTTGGGAAAAATATTATCTGCAATTCAGTTATTAAAGTTGATGAGAGTTTTTTATTGGCCCAAGATGCAGCAGAACTGGCCGGTGACTTTGTTTATACCAATCAACAAATTTTCAATCCTCTTGAGAATAAGAGAAGAAAGTTCTTATTCTTTAAATATGGACGTAATCATAAGGCCAAAGTTTATGCTGATGCTCTCTCCTTTCTTTATGCTAACAAAGAGCAGAATGGATACTCTTTCCAGGGGAAGAATTTTGAGGATGCGAAGACACTCCTTCTTCAAGATATTGAGAGTGCTGAAGAACTTGTTGAAGATAAAAGAAACTTAGGCTTTTTCATCAAAAAACTTTTAGAGAGCAAAGATAAAGTCAGGAAAATAAAAAACTTTATTCATCAGAATAGTTGCTATGATACTCTAAAGGATCAAACCCGTCATAAAAAGAGCTCCTAACTCTATATCCTTTACTATTTTCAATTAAAGTCTCTGGCGAAATAATCAATCTCCTAAACTCAGGTCGTGACCTTAAGGCCAGTAGATACTCTCTCTCATGAGGATAAAAAAATCGCGCTCTGATGACTTCTTCTTTTTTATAACACCTACCTGAGGAAAGCGACTGGTACTCTCCCTCTTTATCACCTAATGCCCAATCATCAACAGGATGAACCCAAGTTATCTCCCCTAGAAGAATGTCTTGCTGCCTCACTTCGATAACATCAGACTCTCTTATCTTTCTTATCTGATATTGTTCATCGCTCATTTGTTTAAGATCATATTCATAAAAATAAGCATAAGGTCTATGCCTTTGGGAATACAGTTTTATCTTTTTGGTTTGTTTGAAGCAATAAGAATAACTGCGTTCAAACTTATCAACAAAATCTCCGTGAGATTCAATGATAATAAGATTTCCTTTAAAAGAGATGATTTGTTCAAAAAGAGAGTAAATCCAAGGAGCAAAAGGAAAGTAGAAAAAGTAGTACTCACACTTTGGCAAACTTTGAGTTTTCAAATCAAAGGGCAAGTATCGGCTCACATCAAGACCCATTTCTTGGGCCTTATTGACTGAAGGAGAAAAACGATCAGACACTTTCTCTAAACAGTAGTAGTGAGAGTTGGGATAGTTTTGATCAAAAAGAAGCTTACCTCTTCCATCCCCACCTCCAATATCAGCAATAGAGTCCCCCTCATGAATACCAAGGTGGTGAAAAATATTAAGATAATCTTCTGTTGAAGTGTAGAGAGCTTGTTCGTTTAAACCTAAATAAAGCTCATCATCAGAGAATTTCATTATCTGATCAATTTATAATTTCCGTTCTCACTCACATGGTCTTTTTCAACTTCCATCCAAAGCTCTCGACTTATGCCTTGATAATGGACTTTAAATAAATAACGGCCAACAGGTAAGACCTTATAAAACTCAGAGTTTTTAAAGTTATATCTTCCCAAATGATTGTCATCTGAATCAATAATATCAACGCTCCCACTTATTTGTGGAGTGTGAAATTTAAATCCGGCTCCTTGATGAATGGCCCCTATATAATAAAACAAAGAGTCTTTATTTCTTTGATAGTAGAGTGGAATTTTATCATAGTGAGGCCATTTGGCTTCAGAGAGTTCAACGGTCACTTGAAGATCGTTATAAAAATAATAGCTCCAATCTTGCATTCCTCCCCTAACAATATACCAATCAGCTCCATTAGTGATTCCATCTTCAAAATGCGTCGACTGATACATCTCAGGGTTTCTTTTTGAATAATTAAGACTGATATCCCTAACCATTGCATCAAAAGGATGCCTTTTATAAGTTGAGTCCCATGGGTAATTCACAACAACAGCTCCCCCATGAAAATTAGCAGAAAAAGAGAAGTTTCTACCTTTTTGAAAATTGATGACGGCTTGAGTTTCCGGCTGAGTTACCTGAAAGACTCTATTTTGAGTGAATATTTCAGGGAAATTTCGGTTCAAATCAATATTATGGGCATTCCCTCTTTGCTGGAGTTCTGAACCATCAGGGTTCATCGAAGGCATAATAAAAATCTCAGTATTGTTCACTAGCCTTGTAATGGTCCTATCGACTTGGTATTTAAAAGCTATTTCTTCTAGCATTCTTATCATGAGCTCTCTACCAGTAATCTCATCTCCATGCATACTAGAAATATACTTAAACTCAGGCTCAACTTCATCGGCCGCCACATTATCTGAAACTTTCATTACCCATAATTCTCTACCTTCATGAGTTTTACCAATACTAAATAAACGAAAAATATGAGGGTGACTTTGGGCCAACTGCTTAAGTTTTGCTGTTACTTGCTCGTAAGAAGGATAATCGCTCAGTTGATGTTCATTTTCTTGGATTTCCACATAATCAATCCCTATTTCTGATAGCCACTTCTTAGTTCCAACTGGGCCATAGAGCTCAACTCCCCATCGGGAAGGATGGTCAATGGTTAAACTTGGAAACTGAGACAGGTAGCGAACAAACTTCTTGGTGGGGCGAGAAAGATAAACTCTCTCATCTAGCTTTTGTCCCCAAACATTTATTGTCATCAACAAAATAAAAAAGTATTTCATATTTCTCCCTTCTCACGCAATTGAATATATTTTTTAACAATTTGAGCACTATAAGTTTTATCTTTTTCAAGCTCTCCTTTATATTTATCAAAGGAGTACTCTATTTTGCCTGAGCTTACCGGGCTAAAAAAATAAGTTGTTTTAAATCCTGGTATTGTCACTTGGTATTTATTTTTTTCTTTTAAAAAAAGAATTGTCTTAGACTTCCCGACTTTAGCTTTTTTTCCCAAAACAAACTGCTCTGTTTCAAAAATTCCATTAGCTCCTCTATACAAACGAAATTTCACATTGGGCCGATTCGGATCATACCAAATCCCCTCATGAGAGTTTTGAAAAACTCTTGCTTGAGGAAGTTGTTTTTTAGCAATGACTTTACTTTTAATAATTGATGGCGTCTGAGTTTTTTCTCTTTGCTTAATTTCTTCATCAACATCAGGTGTATCACCAAGAATTTTCTCAATCTGAGTTTGTTCTTTGACTTCTTCCACCTTAGGCCTAAAAACTTCTTCTTGAACAATATTCACCTTTTCCTGAAAATCAAAAAAAGGAAGAATTTCAAGGTTAACCTCTTTGAAATCATGTTTGTCTAAAATAGAGCTTATTCTTTTAAGTGAGCGAGCATTGATATAAGTCTGAAGCGTTTCATACGTCATCTCTTTGCCATGAAAGCGAAGATTCATATTCTTTGCATCCGCTTCTAAGACAACAATGCTGTTATCATTTTTAAAATACCCATCATCTAGCATCTTCTGAACAATATTATCAGAAATAGGATCGAGAGAACTTACAATCGGTTTAAGCCAATATTCAGCCTTTGTCCCTTCTTTAGACTTAGTTAATGAAGGGTTTAAATCAATCAGTTTAACGTATAAAATAGTGGTCACTAGCTCTTTAAGGACTCTCCTATGAAGGTTGCCCTTTAATTGAAACTCAAGTTTGGTCGCAGCATCTTTGAAAGTTCTCTTCCCTGTTGTTGATAATTTAAAGAAAAGATCATTTTTCCCTTCTTGCTTAAAGTGCATTTGGTTTTTAAAAACAAGAGCAATTGTTTTATCGAACATCCGAGCGAAGTTAAAGTATTGCCTTAGAGAGACCTTACTATTAAGTGCTTGTTCAACTCCTTCCTTACTAATAACTTCTAAATCAACCGTTGAATCAACATCTTTCATCTGAAACTTCTCATTAGAAGTTATTTGAATTTCACCTCCTGGAACTGATTTAATTCTGAGTCGATAGCTCCCAACAGGACCGCCTAAATAAGACGCTTCTAATGAAGCATCTGAAAGCCTTATTTCCGACAAAGAGTTCTTAAGCATGAACTTCTTAGTTTTAAGCCTAACTTCTGACCAAATAAGATCGCTCCATTTAATTCCCTCTAAAACCATTTGTTGAGAAAGTCCTATTTTATGGAAAAGCTCAACCCCTTCTAGCTTCACAATTGTTTCATCTTCTTGAAACTCATAATTTTCTTTTTTTAGAGTACTCTCAATTTCCATCCACAAGTTTATCTGAGTTTGAATCTCAAAAGCTGAAATACCTTGATTTTTCTGATCGTTTTGAAAGGAAGCTTTGAGTTTCAAAGGAAGAAAGTTTGCAAAATCATTTTCAATAATAACTTTTAATAAATATTTATTTTTCTCAGGATCAACAATACTCAAAGTGTATGAGTTAGAAAGGAAATCATAATCCTGAGAAACTTGTTCGACCTTGGATTTTAATTTAACTGAAAAATAATCTTGGGCCATCCCTAATGTTTTATATTGAGTATAGAAGCGTAATCCCAAAATGAGAGCTGAAATGACAAAAGAGAAAAAAAGAGTGAGCTTGATAAGAACTTTCAAAAATTTACCTATTTTTGCTTTTTATTATCACATGCTGATAGCTTTATTGGCAAAGGATTTCATAGTTTTGAACGAGCTCTTTGGCCAATTTCTCTTGCTCAATGTTTAAGAGCTCACTGGCCCTGTGATAAATCTCAAAAATGGAATAATCAAGCTGATCATCAGTTTCTAAAAAAAGCTTACCGACAGGGATCTTTTTTATCATTTCTTGTACTTTTTCGCTCTTGTACAGACGCCACCCCAAACTAAAAAAACAGCGAAACTTCATTAAAGCTTTTAATTCTTCTTCATTACCAGCAAAATCATGAAAGACAATATTCCCTTCAAAAGAGCTTTCTTTCAAATGCTCAATAATATCATTGTAGGCCCTCACACAATGGATAACGATGAAAGGAGATTTTAATTTTTTTGCTATTTCAAGCTGAATAGCAAAAACTTTTTTTTGTTTTTCAAAGTCGACCATGCATTTTCTATCTAGACCTATCTCTCCGATACCAACACAATAAAAGTCTGAATAAATCTTAATCAACTCCTCTGGCCAATTACTGCCTGCTTTTTCAATCCACCAAGGATGAAGACCTATGGTATAACTCCCCTTTGGTTTGGAGAGACTCGGAGCTTTAAAATAATCGAAATTGGTCACATGAAACACATTTTTCTCAGCTTTTGGGTTATGGGTATGAAAATCAATTAAAGTCATTGCTGCCCTATTTTTTTCAAAATCTCACTGGCCATGACAAATCCCAAAGCGCCGGTAAGATGAGTGGCCGAGCCCATTCCATTATCACAATCCATTGCTTTGCCTAAAACCGCTGAATCTACCTTTGAACAGACCTCTCCCTCTTCATCTGGATAAACAGCAAGTTCCTCAGAATAAACACAAGTCACCCCAAACTTCTTTCTTCCTCTAGGAAAAGCATAATCTTGTCTCAGTTTTTTACGGACTCTTGATAAGAGTAAATCATTTCGAGTCCGACTTAAATCATCAATTCTAATTTTTAAAGGATCAACTTTTCCAGCTGCCGCACCAGCACAAATCAACGACTGGGATTTCTGACTCAAAAAAGAGATGATTTCACATTTACTGCCAACTCCATCAATACAGTCAGCAACAATATCATAAGTTTTTTGAAAATATTGCTCAATAGTTGTTGATGTCACAAAGTCTAAAATGACATGAACTCGACACAGAGGGTTTATGTCTAAGACTCTTTTTTCAAGAAGCTGGGCCTTAGATTGTCCGACAGTGGAACTTAAGGCTTGAAGTTGTCTGTTGGTATTACTTAAACAAACTTCATCAAGATCGATCAGAGTTAACTCTCCAACTCCACTTCTTGCGAGAGATTCTACAACCCAAGAACCAACGCCGCCTAAACCTATCACAAGCACATGGGATTGAGTTATCTTTTCAAAAGCTGAAGAACCATAGAGGCGCTTAATTCCATTAAATCTAATATGAAAATCGTTGTCATTCATTAATGAGCTTCTAAGAAATAGCCTCTGCCTCTTTTGGTTTTAATAAAATTGCCTGCATCTTTAATTTTTTTTCTTAAACTGCTGACATGCATATCAATAGAGCGATCAACCGGTCCAGTGCTTTTGGCATTAATCATATCATAAAGTTCTTGCCTCGAATAAACAGAGCCAATATTAGTGACAAGAAGGTGAAGAATTCTGAACTCACTATTTGTTAATTGAATAACGTCATCCTGATAAAAAGCTTTCATGAGATTGAGATCTATTCTTAACTTCCCAACACTCACAACCTCTTTTTTCAATGGAGTTATACTATATTTGTTAAAAATGGCCTTAATTAATCTTGGGACAATGGGTTTTCTCATATATTCGCTTATCCCCAATTCATGGCCTTGGATTTCTACATCGACGGATTCTAATGCAGTCAAAATAATAAAAACACATGAATCCTGCGTATTGGCTTCTTTTATTTTTCTGAACAAATCAATACCAAAAATATCTGATAATTTAAGATCGATAACACAAAAATCAAATTTTGTGCTCTTTAGTATTTCAAGAGCTTCATAACCTGAGATGACAGAGAAAACTTCATACTCATTTTTAAAAATTTGCTTAAAAAATGTATGAACAAGTTGATCATCATCTATAATGAGAATCTTCTTCAAAACGCTCTCCTTCATCTTGTTATTGTAGGTTAAAAAAACTATACTGGCCATTAAGTTACAATAGGCTGAGTATCCTCACATGAAAGACAACTTTAAAAAACTAAGACACGATATCATTGCAGATACTGCTGCTGTAAAGAATGTTCTCATGTTATTGGCCGACTCTTTGGATGAAGAGGCCTTGAAAAACCTATCACTTGAATCTGCACGCAGAGTCGAAAAAATTCAATCTGATTTCCTTAATCTTCTCCAGCTGTATGAATCCTCTCAGATGTAAGGACACTTAAGATTTTAATCCTTTACCTTTATCCTCGGGTATTTTAGGCTTTTCTTTTACCCGCCAACAAGGAAAGACAATGAAGTTACTTTTATCAGCATGGATTCTAAGTGTTATCACTTTTACCAGTTTGAGCGCATTAGCTCACACGCAAGCGGATTTTTATCCCGAGTTTTTAACGGAAAAAATTAAAGTAACCATTAAGTCTTCACCTACTGCGTATCGTTCACAAATGGCTTTACTTAAAAGAATGGACATAGATATTGCCGGTATCGATTTTAAAAGAAAGCTTATTGATGTTTATGTTAATTCTGAAGAGTACGAAAAACTTCAAGAAAGAAGATTTGTTATGTTTGGTCAAGTCCAAACTCTTTCTACACCAAAGTCTCCAAATGACCCAAGAAGAAGTGGAGTCGATCCTCTTTATAAAAATCCTGAACAAATTGAGCAAATCCTAAAGCGTGTTAACAGAGCTTTCCCTAATATTACAAAACTCATTAAAGCTGGGGATTCTTTCGAAGGAAAACCTATTTGGGTTCTTAAGATTTCTGATAATCCAGAACGCAATGAGGCCGATGAGCCAGCGATTCTTTTCAACTCAATGCATCATGCTAGAGAAGTTATGACTCCAGAAGTGGCCCTCGATATTATTGAGCAGCTGACAAGCGGTTATGGGAAAAATGAAAAAATCACTTCTTGGGTAAATGATAACCAGATTTGGGTAATGCCGATGTTAAATGTTGATGGGAACAACAAAGTTTGGACTGAAAACCCAATGTGGAGAAAAAATACTCGTGATGGCCACGGAGTTGATATCAACAGAAATTACCCTCATATGTGGGGGTCTTGTAATGGTTCAAGTGGGAGCAAATTCTCTGATGTCTATAGAGGTCCTAAGGCCGCAAGTGAGCCAGAAACTCAAACAATCATGAAACTTGTCTCTAATATTAGACCTGTCTTTGATATTTCTTTTCACTCATACAGTGAGCTTGTCATCTACCCTATGGGCTGTGATGGGGAAAGAGCTGTTAACGCAGAAATTGTAGAGCCTATCGGTAAAAAACTAGGAGAACTCCTTGGCTATACCCCAGGAACATCTTGGGAAATCCTCTACAGTGTTGATGGTGGAGATATCGATTGGATGAACAACGAGTACCAAGTTATCCCTTATGTTCTTGAAGTAAACTCTCGCTCCGAAGGCTTTCAACCACCGTACGCGACAACTCGTGAGAGAACAGTGAAAAAAGTAAGACCTGCTTGGCAATATTTACTTGAGCAACTGCAAACAAGAGTCATCGTTGGGCAAGTAAGAAACTCAGTTGGTGTTTTTTCTGGAAAAGGATTTATTCAAGTTCTTAAAAAAGTGAATGGTCAATTCCGCTACTATACTCACTATAAGCTCTCAGCAAATGGAAGATTTAATCTTGTCTTACCTGATGGGGAGTACCTCTTAAGAAACGGTTTTCACAGTGAGGGAGTGACTAGTTTTGGACACTTAAGAAAAACTATCACTGTTTCAGGCTCTCAGAGAATGCACGTTGCTTTAGAATAAAAAGCAGCGTGTTGTTTCACTTTATTTAGTGAACATGATGAGAATGGGTTAAGTACAAACAAATAATTCCTAAACAAAAGAAAAGCAGCGAAAGTAGCTTTTCTTTTATTCCCTCATGCTGAATAAGTTCAGGGATAAGGTCGGCTGCTGCAATATAAATAAAGTTACCAGCTGTGAAAGGAATGAAATAATAAATATTCATTTTACCGGCCATAAAGTAAGAAATGAGAGAGCCTAATAAAAATCCAAGAGAGCTCAGAAAATTAAACCAAAGGGCTTGTTTCTTAGAAAATCCACTGTGAAGTAAAAGTCCAAAATCACCAATCTCTTGAGGGATTTCATGTAAGGCCGCAGCCACCCAAGCGGCCACTCCCAGTCTAATATCAACAACAAACAAAGCCCCTATTGTGAGCCCTCCTAAAAAGTTATGAAAAGCATCAGCGACAAGCACAAGAGGGCCTATTGGTTTATGGATATGCTTATGATCTGAGTGGTGGCAATGATGCCAATGAAGAACATGCTCTAAAACAAAAAAAGCAAGAAAGCCTGCTGTTAGAAGAATAAAAGCTGTATCAGGTGTTTCATGTAACAACTCAAAAGAGCGAGGAAGCATATGAAACATGGCCCCTCCCCAGAGTGAACCAGCTGCAAAGGCCACCATGGGAAGAATTGATTTCTTTAGCCATTGATCGGGAAGCAAAAGAGAAATACTTCCTACCAGTGCAATAAGAGACATCAAAAGCCCAAAAAGTATGATAGTAACTAAAGTCGACATGAGGTGTAATTTAAGTATTTGCACGTAAAAAGACAAATAAAATGAAATAAGGTATTTCTTTAATATGAAATTTGAATCAGTTAATGTTTTTGGCCAACCTTTGACGCCATGTAGCGCAACTCCAGTCACGGGTTTTTACCGAGATTGCTGCTGTAACACTGGAGATGAAGATAAAGGAATGCATACAGTTTGCGTCAAACTCACCAAAGAATTTTTGGCCTTCTCCAAAGCTGCCGGTAACGATCTCTCAACACCTAGAGAAGAGTTTCATTTCCCAGGACTCAAGCCTGGAGATCAATGGTGCTTATGTGCAGGAAGGTGGTTAGAGGCCTATAAAAATGATTGTGCCCCTAAGGTTGTCCTTGAATCGACTCATGAAGAAACTTTGGCCATTATCCCACTCACTCTACTTAAAGAGTTTGCTTTCTAAAAACACCCTTATTTTAATTTAAATTCGACTGGAACTTGAGGTTTTAATACCCTCTCTTCTATGGCCAAAGGGAAAGGTTTAAAATAACGAAGCTTTTTTAAGTTCTCAATCACTGACTCATCTAAAATCTCTGACCCTGAACTCTCAATAAGTTTTACCTCTTTAAACTCCCCCGACTTCTCAATCGAGAGTTCAACTAAAACCTTGCCTTCTTGTTTTAGCTTTTTCCCCAAAAAAGGATAGGATTGTTTGGAAGAGATATATTTTTGAAGTTCCACGAAATAATCATCAACCTTCTTCCCTATCATTTGAGCTGAACGAACTGAGTTTTGAGAACCCAATTGATTCTGCTTTGTTTGCTTTTTACTCTCATCCATAAGTCCTTTCTTTTCCTCATAGATGATTTTTATTGAGCTCATACTTTTTTCTTGTTTGAGTTGAAAATTTTCTACTGAAACAAGACCTATTTTTTCGGAAATATCCTTATGAGTTCTTGAAAAAATCAGAAGATGAAGCAGAGCACTTAGTACAAAAAAAGGAATATAGGTCATTCTCATCATGTGCTTCACTTTTTATCGTCATAGTGCGCCAATGGCAAGATTTTTCGTCAAATGCTCTTCAAAAGACTAAAATAACTCGTTATGAAAAACAAAACTTTTTATTTTCATTTTAAAGAGAGAACTCAAACCTCTATTAAGGAGTTTCTCAAGCAAAAACTTAAAGACTCTCTCCACTTAAAAGAGAGTCCTGAAATTTTTCAAAAAATTAAGATTGAGCTCAACTCCAAAATGACAACTCATTGGGAAACCCTCATCCAAACAGGAGATAAAATAACCCTTCATCTTCCAGTAACACTTTTAAAGAAATACAAACTTCCAGTTACCCCGCAATACTCTCTTGAAAAAAAAGATATTCTTTTTGAAGATGATTTTATTCTTATTATTGATAAACCCTCTGGTTTTCCAAGCGCTGAAACACTGGATCCAACCAGAGATCACGCTCATGCTATGGCCGAGCGCTATTGCCAGAAAAAACTTATTCTCATGCACCGCTTAGATGTTGAAACTTCTGGTTGCTTACTTCTTTCTAAAAAAAAACAAGCAACCATTTTTTTGCAAAAGCTTTTTGAAAAAAAGAAAATTCAAAAAACCTATATTGCTCTAACGACTCATCCAACTCCTTCAAACGAATGGGAAATGAAAAATTATCTTAAAAAAGAAAACTCGAGAATTTTAAAGATGCAAGAAACTCATTCAGGTGGAGATCTGGCCCATACAAAGTTTAGAATTCAGGAGAAAAAAGAAAACTATACCATTGTTGAGGCCACTCCTTTGACAGGAAGAACACACCAAATTAGAGTTCACATGAAACAAAGTCATTGTCCTATCTTGGGAGAAAAACTTTATGCTAATGAAGTTCATTCTCGTCTTTGTCTGCATGCCTTAACTCTTAAATTTCCTCACCCTGAGACAGAAAACGTCATAACGATTACTTCCGAGTTTCCTGATTTTTTCAAAAATGAAAAAAAGTCTAACACCTGATTGCCAATGCTCTTTCTTTTCTCCATGATAAATCCCATGAGAGTTTTAACTATTATTTTTCTTACTTTATTTTCCCTTCAAACACTGGCTTTAGAAATTCATTTTGAAGTTGACTCAACTTTCGAAGGAGTTATGAAAAGTGATGTTGAGGAAGCCATCCAAAAACTTAATTACGCTCTCTCTGACAAAAGGCTCTGGGCCGCTATCGAAGGAATAGAAGAATATACCTGCCTAACTCCTCCTTATGAAAATCCTCAAAATATTATTGAACTTTTAAAAGAGAGAGTTATCGATATTCCTCTTGGAACTTATTGGTACTGGAAAAAGAAAGTCATAGCTAAAACACTCAATGGTAAAATTTATCTCAATAGAAAAAATAAAAAACGCTCAATTAAAGCCTGGAGTGCTACTCTTTTTCACGAATCACTTCATGTTTTAGGAATAGGTCACTGTGGGAAAAATGACGTGAGTAAGTATCCCTATATCAAACAGTCCATTCCCTATCAGTGGGCCGAAATCTTATCGCAGTTTATGAACTGATTTCTCCCAATTTTTCCCATCAAAATGAGAGAAATCAAAATCGTTATCATCAATACCATTAAGACAGCGGTAATTTAGACTGTACCCGTCTGGATGAGAGCGAGGAATATAAAAAGAGCTAATCCCACAGTTTTGACAAAAATAGTGTTTTGCTGTTTTTGTATTAAACTGATACAGCTGGAGGGACTCTTCTCCTGTTAAAAGTGTAAAATCTTGCTTATCCACTATAACGTGCATAAATCCCTTCATATGACAGATAGAGCAATTGCAAGAAATAACTTTATTATCTTTAAGATTGGCCTCAAATTGAACTTTGCCGCAATGGCAGGAACCCTTGACTTGTTTTTTCATAGACTCATGATAGATCATAAGCCACACTATAGAAACTGATATCCCTAAGGAAGAACATGATTTGGCGTCTAATGTCTCCTCAAATGGCCATGAAACTTATACGCTTTTACCCTCCTTATCTTGGCGCAGGAGTAAAGGTCTCCCATGTGAACCAAGAGTTTACCCAAATTACAGTTCAAATGAAATTAACTCCCTTTAATGTGAACTATGTAGGAACTCACTTTGGCGGATCTCTTTATAGTATGTGCGATCCTTTTTTCATGTTTATTCTGCTTTATCATTTAGGCAAAGATCATATTGTTTGGGATAAAGGAGCTAAAATTGATTTTAAAAAACCTGGAAAATCCACCGTCAGCGCGACTTTTCAAATTGACCAGGGACAGATTGAGCAAATTAGAGAAAAAGCGCTTCAAGAGTTCAAGCAAACTCCAATCTTTAAATGTGAAGTACTAGATGCAGATGGCGAAGTCGTAGCAGCTCTTGAAAAGGAATTATATATTAGAAGAAAAGATGCGAAGGAGAGGTTTGAAAAACCTCCCCTAAAAAATATTGATTAAATTTCAGGAGCAAACCAACAGCGTGGTCGTCTCTGTCTTTTATCGTGTCCTTCAAAACCTGAACAAGAATAAAGAGCAGCATCTAATTCAGCTCCCTCAGACTCTTGTCCATCAGCATGGCTTCTTCCAGGAATAATAGTGATATCATACCCTTGATTACAAAGTGAGCCTTGAAAATAAGTATCAAGTCTACATTGAGCTTGAGGGTGGCTCGTTAGCGTTGTTGAAATCTCATAACTAGAAGGAGTATCGAAAGCCGGAGCTGCATCCCAACCTAGAGAAGCTAAGAGAGAACCAAGAGACATAGAAGCAAAAGAGATTCTATAACAAAGATCTTGTGCTCTTTCAGAGTGCCAAACTCTATCACACTCTTCTTTCACCGTTTTGTTCACAATATTTCTATACTTAGCGTTTTCTTCTGCTTGTCTAGACCAGATTCTTCTGGCACAAACATGAGTTGCGAAGTAATCAGACTGTCCTTCAGAAGCGGCCCAATCTCCTCCTCTGTAAAAAGGAAAACCAGCAAGGTGATGTCCAAGCTCATGACAAACAACTAAAGCGAAACCATCCGGAGTTGTTTCTTTTCTTCTGGCAAGACCTCCAAACATTTTAACGTTCCATGTTTTTCCTGAACGACTTGCATAGGCATTCACCGTTGAGTCTTTCCAATCTGCAATCATATTCAACGAAGCACCATGAAGAGCAACTATCGGAGAATAGATATCCGCAATCTCACCAGTAATGCGTTTAAAGTCTTCTTCCGTTACTTGATTAACCGCTTTAAGATTATCTTCCAGATGTAGATTATTATCCGGTAGTATCTTAGCAAAACCAGAGTGAATCATCCCTAATAAAACCCCAGCAATGAGAGTGATTTTCACAGTTGACCTCCATGTCTAAACTATTCAATTTTTATACTTTAATCCTAACAGCATCTTAATACTTCTCAATAAAATACTGTGACAGAAAGTTTATGTTGGAACCAAAGAACTCGGTTTTATGACTCTTTGCAAGGTGCTCTTCGCCCCTTACTCTAAGCTTAAAAGTGTTTTAATTTCAAATAATTATGGCCCGTTTTTTGCTTACTTTATTAGTGAGAACTATCGAGGAGGGTCTTTGAGGGAATTTTATCTGGTTTTTTTATTAACACTCATTATTTTATTTCCCTTCATATCTTAAACAAGATGCGCTATGACATAGAGCATGAACGATGTGAAGAAAAGCTCGCTTGGTAAAAAAACTGGTTATAAAAGCCATTATGACAGCTCACTACTTTACCCTATTCCAAGACAAGATAAGCGTGAAGAAATCGGACTAGAGGAACAAGAGCTTCCTTTTCATGGAGTTGATCTGTGGAATGCTTACGAAATTTCTTGGCTAAACCCTAAAGGTAAACCAGAGGTAAGGCTTGCTCAATTTCTTTTTCCATATCAGAGCTCCCATATTATTGAATCAAAATCTTTTAAGCTCTATCTCAACTCCTTTAACCAGACTTCTTTTACAAACGAAAAAGAGGTTATAAGAACGATGAGCGAAGATCTGTCAGCTAAATGCCAGTCTGAAGTCAAAGTTTCCTTCTTCTCCATTAATGAAGCTCAACCCTATCAACTTAAATCTTTTGAAGGGGCTTGTATTGATCACTTGGATATTGAAGTGAAAAACTACTCTGTGGAGCCGAGCTTACTTAAAACATTGAATGTTGAGGCTTCAGAGGCCCTTCATACGCATTTACTTAAATCAAATTGCTTGGTCACTAACCAACCAGACTGGGCCAGTGTCTTCATCAAATATGAAGGAAGAAAAATTTGTCCAGAGTCTTTGCTTAAATATATTGTGAGTTTTCGTGAACACAACGAATTTCATGAACAATGTGTTGAGAGAATTTTTCATGATATCCTCACCCACTGTTCACCAACAAAGCTTACCGTTTATGCCCGCTATACTCGACGTGGGGGGCTTGATATCAATCCTTTTCGTTCAAATTTTGAAGATTTTTATGGAAATATTCAACTCCCAAGGCAGTAATTGTTTGTCACAAGCCTCCCATCTCTGATACAACTTCCTCTATGAAAACAAAACTAAAGAATATCGCGATCGTGGCACACGTCGACCACGGTAAAACAACTCTTGTCGACGGACTTTTATCTCAATCAGGAACTTTCGATCCTCGCGCTGAAGTCGAAGAAAGAGTCATGGACTCTGGAGAACTGGAAAAAGAACGCGGGATCACGATTACAGCGAAAAACTGTGCCATTAACTGGAAAGAAATGAAGATTAACCTTCTTGATACTCCGGGACACGCTGACTTTGGGGGCGAGGTAGAGCGCTCACTTATGATGGTTGATGGAATTATTCTCCTTGTTGATGCTTCAGAAGGTCCTCTTCCTCAAACTCGTTTTGTTTTAACTAAAGCGATGGAGCGTGGACTTAAAATAGCTGTTGTTATTAATAAAATTGATAGACCTGATGAGAGAATAGATGAGGTCATCGCTGAAATAGAAGATCTTTTCCTCGATCTAGCGACTGTTTTAAATAAAGACGATTTTGATTTGGATTATCCACTTTTCTACGCTTCTGGAAAAGATGGCTATGCTAAAAAATCTCTTGATGAAGAAAGCGTAAACCTTCATCCATTACTAGATTTTATTACCGAAGACTATTTCCCAGAACCCAAAGTTTCTCTTGAGGGAGGCCTACAACTTTTAGTGACGAACCTCACCTACTCAACATATTTAGGTCCTTTGGTTATTGGAAGAATTCAAAGAGGAAGTATCAGAAAAAATCAACAATATGTTCACTGTGATCGTTATGGAAAAAATAAAACTTTTAAAGTGAGTAATATTCAAATTTATGATGCTCTTGGAATGAAGGAAGTTGATGAAGCTTATGCAGGAGAAATCGCCATTATTGCGGGACTTCAAGAAGGCTTTATTGGAGATACTTTAACTTCTCCTGAAGCGGTTGAACCCTTAGAGAGAATTTCAGTCGATCCTCCTACTGTCTCAGTCAAGGTTTCTGTTAATACCTCTCCAGGTTCTGGAAGAGAAGGAGAATACCTGACATCGAGAAAATTAGAAGAATTTCTTCAAAACGCCTGCCGCCATAATGTGGCCCTTCAATACCAAGAAAGTGATGACCCTAAAGAATTTATTTTAAAAGGGCGTGGAGAGCTTCAGTTGGCCATTGTCTTTGAAGAAATCCGTAGAGCTGGTTTCGAACTTATGATCGCAAGACCTGAAGTTCTTTTCCAAGAAATCGATGGGAAAAAATGCGAACCTTTTGAGCTGGTTGTCCTTGATGTTCCAAATGAAGATGTTGGTACTATCACAGAAACACTTTCTATAAGAAAAGGTGTTATGCAATCTCTTAATCAAATTGGAGATACCAGAACCAGACTTGAGTTTGAAATTCCCTCTCGTGGACTTATCGGATACCGTTCTCAGTTTCTCACTGATACAAAAGGTGAAGGAATTATGTCTTCTCAGTTTTTAGAATACCGCCCTTATGTGGGAGAAATGCTCTCAAGACAAAACGGATCACTTATATCAGATAGAGCAGGTAAGGCCACACCTTATGCTCTTTTTAATCTTCTTCCAAATGGAAAACAATTTATTGTACCTGGAGATACTGTTTATGAAGGACAAGTCATCGGGGAACACAACAAAACCAACGATCAAAATGTTAACTGCGTAAGAGAAAAACACTTAAGTAGTGTTCGAACTGCAGGAAAAGATCAAAATATTATCTTACCTCCAGTCCAACCTATGACTTTAGAGAAGGCCATGGACTGGATTGATAAAGATGAGTGGGTGGAAGTTACTCCTAAACAAGTCCGTATCAGAAAGAAAATACTCGAGAAAGGCCAGCGCTCTGTTATTAGAACAGAGAAGCCTAAGTAGCTTCTTAACTCAATCCTTTTAAGACCTCTGCTAAATCATTTGGTAGCTCACAATTAATTGTGAGCTTATTTTTAGTATAAGGATGAACAAACTCGAGTCTATTTGCATGAAGAAAAATGCGGTGAAGATTAAAATGCTCTCGAAAAAATTGATTAATTCTTCCTTTTCCATGAGTCGTATCTCCAATAAGCCCATGACATCTGCGAGAGAAGTGCCTGCGTATTTGATGATGGCGCCCCGTCTTAATTTGGGCCTTTACTAATGCTGTCTTCTGGAATTGTTTGAGAACTTGATAATGAGTGATGGCCTCTTTTTTGACTCCTTTCTCATCTGTGAGAGCAAAGTTCATAACTCCTTCATCCTCATCAAAATAACCTCGAGCTAGGGCCGTATACTCTTTAACACAGCTTTCTTGATGCCAAATTTCTTTTATTTTTTTTCCCGCTTCTGAAGTAAGAGCAAAAAGAACAATTCCAGAAACAGGGCGATCGAGCCTATGAACAGGATAGAGATAATGTCCAGTTTGCTCTTTCACTTTTTTGAGAAGATTTTCTCTCTCATTAGTCTCTTTTTTGTAAGGATGAATAAGAAGACCACTTGGTTTATCAACCACAATATAGTGCTCATCTTCAAAAAGAATGGGGATAGTCATCACTTTGCTTTTAGAACTTTTTTATTCAAAAAGCAATTTTTAGAGTGATCTTGAACTATCCCGGTGGCCTGCATGAAAGCATAGATTATAGTACTGCCAACAAAACGAAAGCCTCTCTTTTTTAAATCTTTTGAAATGATATCACTCAGAGGAGTCTTTGAGGGATACTCTTTTAAAGATTGAAAATTATTATAGAGAGGTTTTCTGTCAACAAAACTCCAAATATACTTATCAAAACTGCCAAATTCTTCTTGGACCTTTAGAAAGGCCTTTGCATTTGAAACCGTTGATTCAACTTTCAAACGGTTTCTAATTATCCCTGGGTCTTGTAAAAGTTCCTCTATCTTTTTCTGGGAGAACCTAGAAACTTTTAGGGGGTCAAATCCTTTGAAGACTTTGCGGTAGTGTGCGCGCTTTTTTAAAACAGTCTCCCAGCTTAATCCTGCTTGGGCCCCTTCCAGAGTAAGCATTTCAAATAATTTAATGTCATCGTGCTCTTGTCTACCCCATTCTTTATCGTGATATTCAACATACATTTCGTTACTCAACTTTAACCAGGGGCATCGCACTTTACTCATTGTTTAACTCGCTTTTTGAAAACTTCCTACTATCTCGTATTGAGAGAATAACATATTTTCCTGATCAAAAAGATCGAAAATTTCTTTGGCATGAGAATGTTCTCCAACCAGTTTTGCAGCGCTCTTTGCTGAACTTTCATCTTTCCAAATCACAAAATCAATCCAACTATTTAAAGCATCGCTATAATAGAAATTGCGGGCCTTGAATCCTTCAAGACCAAACACAATCTCATTAAGCTTCTCCATGGCGATTTTCTGTTTTGGAAAATCCACGTCTCTTTTAAACTTTGTCACAACTATTTCGTAACAATCTTTCATATGACTCCTCCTTTACGTCTCTCTTGTGTTAGAATATAATTAAATATGTCATTTTATGTCACATTTGTTTAAAAATGAGTAAAAGCAGTTTAGTAGAACAAGAAAATAGAAAACAAAGGCTTTTAGGGCTTTTAAGAAGTGAAACCTTTTGGATAACCTCTCATTTGGCCAGAGAGCTCAATATCAGTCTGCGCACTCTTATGCGAGATCTCAGTTCTCTAAAAGAACAAGGATATCCTTTAGAAACTGAAAGAGGACGAGGGGGTGGCGTTAGACTCAACGATAGATGGGGAATAAGTAAACTACATCTTAATCATTTGGAAGTGATTAACCTTCTTGTTTCTCTCGCTATTACTGAGAAGCTCAACTCACCTCTTTTAACTAGTGAGAGTCGTTCTATTTCTCAAAAAATCGCCATCAGCTTTCCTCCTGCACAGAGACAAGTGATTAGCGAACTCAGAAAAAGAATCTTAACAAGTGAACTAGCAAGCCAAGAAGTGATGCAAACTTATGGAAAAGTGAAAAACCAAGTTACAAAAGTTATTTCTCATGCTTTTTTTGAAAAGAAAAAATTAGACATTCTTTATCAAACTGGAGATGGAAGGAAAACTCAAAGAACTATTGAACCTCATTTTCTTTTACTTAACTGGCCTATTTGGTATATTTTGGCCTGGGATTGTTTAAGAGAAGACATCAGAGTTTTTCGTATCGATCGCTTTATCGAGGCAAAACTTGAAGATGAGCATTTCAAATTAAGAAATTCCGATTTATTTCTAAAAGAATATCAAGAATATTTTAGATCTATTTAAAAATATAAGATAATATTTGAGCATGGTCAAAGTTGCTATTGCAGGTTCTACTGGTTTTGTCGGAAGAAATCTCATCGAGTTTTTCATTAAAAATTCTGAAATCGAAATTCATGCTCTCAGTAGAAGAGTTCGCTTCAATACCATCGATGAAGCAACTTCTATTCATTGGAAGAAATGTGACCTATTCTCTCAATTAGAGCTAGAGAATGCCCTCGAGGGATGCGATGTCGCTATTTACCTCATTCACTCAATGTTACCTACGGCCCGTCTTTCCCAAGGTAGTTTTAGAGATTTTGATTTATGCTTGGCCGATAATTTTGCCCATGCCGCAAAAAAATGTGGAATCAAGCAAATTATTTATTTGAGTGGTTTAATATCTGGAGAAAACCTCAGTGAGCATCTTCAAAGCCGACTGGAGGTTGAAGAAATATTATCTCAAACAGATATTCCACTCACCACTTTAAGAGCAGGTATGATAGTAGGAGAAAATGGTTCCTCATTTCAAATTCTAACAAAACTCGTAAATCGACTTCCTGTTATGATTTGTCCTGCATGGACTTTAAATAAAACTCAACCTATCGATATCAAAGATGTTATCAAACTTATTCATTCAGTAATTATGAAACCTGAACACTTTAATAAATCCTACGATATTGCAGGTTCAAGTTTGCTAACTTATAAAGAGATGCTTGATGAAACAGCAAAAGCTTTAAATAAAAAACGTTACTATCTCAATTTTCCCTTTTTTACCCCCACCCTTTCTAGACTGTGGGTTCGTTTAATCACAGGCTCCCCTAAAGAACTGGTATACCCCCTTATTTCTAGTTTAAAAAATGAGACTATTATCAACCCTCAAAATGAACTGGCCCTTGAAGAGAAGATTAGTTTCCAAGACTCATTAAAAAGAACTCTAAGTAAAAAGAAAGGACTTGTATCAAAAAAAATAAATGTTCCAGCAGTTTTTCAATTTAACTTGAACTTTAAATGGCTGCATAGTGTACGCTCAATCCAAAGGATGAAACTACCAATAGGATTTAATGCTCAAAGAATCAGTGCTGAGTACTTTAAATGGCTTTCTTCTTTTTTTTCTCCCTATTTAAAAGTTGAGGAAAACCACCCTAATTTTTACTTCACTCTTTTTAGTAAAATCAAACTTTTAAATCTATCATATAATTCACAGCGAAGTTCAGATCAAAGATATATTTTTTATATAACGGGAGGACTGCTACAAAGAAAGAGGGCCGAATTAAAGGGAAGGTTGGAATTTAGGATAATTAAGAATAAATATTTATTAGTCGCTATTCATGATTTTCAACCAACTCTCCCTTGGTTTATTTATAAATTTACCCAAGCTATATTTCACCTCTACGTCATGAGAAAGTTTGAACAACACTTGAGAGACTTAAATGAAACTACCTAATGAACTCAATTTTCTCACAACCTTAATGGCCCCAAGTTTCTTCGCAACTCTACCCAAGAAAGAACTTTTTCTACTCTCAACTCAGTTGGTAAAAAATTACTTAGGTAAAGCTCCAACTCATGGAATTTCTTCTTTTGTTAATCCTGTTAATGATTTTGAGACCATAAAACATGATCAAAAAACAGGTGAATACTTATTACAGTTTTATTTTAAACAAATTAGTACTTCTCCTAACATTTTTATCCTTGATTTTAGAAAAGATTACTTTCAGTTAGTTGGAGAATCATTACTTTGGAAAAAAAACTCTTTAGTCTTTTCTCTCTCAGATTCATTTGCCCAAGGTTTAAAAAATATTTATATTGGATACTACTTTTCAAATGAAGAGGTGTTTAATTTAGCTTTAACCCAACTTAAACTTTATAAAACCGACACTCAAAAAGAACAAATCAAGAGTTTATTTAAGAAATATTTTGAACAAAGTAATACTCAAGAAATGAGTTTCAATATACAGGAGTTCATATCTTCTTTTGAAGATATCTTTCAATACCTTATAAAAGAGAAAATTAAAATTCATTCCGAATTTTTATTCTTAGGTATTATGCTAGGAACTCTTTATTGGAGCCTGCAAAGAATTGGAGGAACATATGATGTTAAAGGAATTTTTTTCAAGTCTTGTCAAAGTGATGAATAAAGAAAAAATTGGCCTTGTTCATATGAGTTTTCTTATATT
Source organism: Bacteriovoracia bacterium (assembly GCA_030431635.1). GTDB lineage: Bacteria > Bdellovibrionota > Bacteriovoracia > Bacteriovoracales > Bacteriovoracaceae > CALFYV01. The sequence goes on along the minus strand of JAUIIL010000006.1, from coordinate 222,398 downwards.
CTCTTGTTCTAATAATCCTATTAAGAGTAAGACCAATTTTTCGAATTACCCCAAAATGAACTCTCAAAACGTAAGATATATAATTAGTAGCAATTTACAAAACTTTAAAGGTTGCTACGATCGTGAAGGTGAAGATAAAAGACAGTTTGTGACACTTGAATTTCTAGTCGATCCGAAAGGAAATGTAAGGAGACCTGAAGTTTCAGCTAATACTAAATTAAGGAAACTTGAAGATTGTATTAAAATTATTTTATCTGGTCTTACTTTTGAAAAAATGCCTCATTCAAAAGAGTTTCGATATGCAAAGCAGACTCTTACTTTTGTCCCTTCTTTTCGGGGAGAGAATTAAGAGACAAAAAAAATCAGAAATGATTTTTTTATAGGCGATTCTACTATTATAAGTGATAATCTAATAATGGAAGGAACACAACATTCTGATTTTGTTCAAATACTTTCTTGGATAGCCGTTTTTTTGCTTTCCACAAGTTATTGGTTTCAAATATGGAAAATCCATATTCACAAAGAAGTTCGTGACCTTTCTATGATTTATCATGTTTTCCTTGCACTAGGGTTTGGAATTCTTGCCTATACAGCTTGGGTTGAAGATTCACTCATTTTTTTAGTGAAGCAAATTGCAACAACAATTCCAGTCTGTGTGATTATTGCACAAATTATTATTCATAAAGAAGATCGTTGGCATGACGATGATGACCCTTATTGCACAAAGTGCAACTCTGAACTTGAACTTATTTGGAACCATTGCCCTTTCTGTGGGACAGAGAAATCAGAGGAACAACAACAGTCTCAATACCAAGCTATTTTAAAAAATAATAATAAGTAAGATCAGCTAAGCTCTTTTTCGAAATAGCTCACTTCAACACCATAATAAAAACGTGGTCCTATATAACGAAAACCACATTTATCTAAAACCCTTATGGAAGCTTTATTTTCTTCTTTGGTTATGGCGCTTACTGTCCTTAATTTCATCATATATTTTGAATGCTCGAGCATTTTTAATGCCATCTCTGTTGCGTATCCCTGCCCCCAGTATTCTGGAAATAACCGATAACCAACTTCAATTGGATTTTTTGTGTCTAGCTCTATATGAATTAAAAGGACCCAACCAATAAAAGTATGACTCTCTCTTGTCTTAACACACCATAGACCATAACCAGAATTTTTTTGAGAGTATTCTTGAAGTTCTAAAATTTTTTGCTGTGATTGATAGAGATTTGTATCCGGCTCTCTAATGTACTTCATTACCTTATCATTTGAATGAAGCTTAAAAATATTATCTAAATCATCTTCTTTAACAAGTTCAAATAAAAGCCTCTTGCTTTTCATACTTCTCATATCAAAGATTTAATAAGTTCATCCATGAGTGCATGTGCTGAGTCTTCATTAAGCTCTTTATTGTAATGAGTATGCAAAACACGGCCAAAAACATTCATTCCAACATAAGATAACTGCATTCTCATCGCACTTAAAGCATGAATGCCACCACTTCCGCTATGAGTTGCAATAACTGCGGGTTTTGAATTAAATGCTTCTCTCCAATCTTTTCCTGCACGACTTACCCAAGCAATTGTATTATTAAAGACTGGAGGTACTCCTCCGTTGTACTCTGGGGCCACAAAAATAACTCCTTTTGAGTGCATAAAATCTTGTTTTAAATCTTCTACCCCTTGAGGAAGACTTTCTCCTTCTGCTTTTGAGTGGTATAGAGGAAAATCTAAACCTGTCATATCAATAAGTTTAGTTGAAGCTCTTTTTCCAATAATTTCTTGGAGTTTTTTTGAAAGTTCTAGGTTTTTCCCGCTACTGGCTGAAAGAATTAAAATCTCTCCCATAAAAATCTCCTTTATTGTTTTTATTTGTCACTTCGGTATAAAAATTAGGGGGCTTTTGTTACTGTCTTACTAGCCTTTTCGATATCTTCTTTTTGCTTTGCTATAAATTTCAAAATTTCTTTATTGGCCTCACCTTTATATTTATTAGCAAACTTCTCTAAGTTTTTAATGAAATTATAAGGCATATCTTGTTGGACTATATTGGCCAACCATGGAGGAATATCACCTTTAGGGTCCACCATACATTCCATACTCATCTTGGTAAAAAGATCGTTCTCTGGTTTTATTCTAAATTCTGCGATTCTAATTTCAGCTCTCGTATATTTTTTATTCCTTGGCGCGTCCTTAAGATCAACTGACTTAGCTCTTACTATTAGCTCATGGGTTTTTTCATCATAATCTAAAATATTATTAAGAACTAACTCCCTATCATCAAAGAAAGTTGGTAAGTCTACAACACTATAAGTATCTGCTTCAATGAGAGAGTGATCTTTTAGAGTTTTTTTAACTAATAAACTTTTGTCCCACTCTGTCGCCACTTCAACATTTCTGAGAGCCGCTAGCATTTTATCCAGAGGAGCATCAACAAATCCTACGGCCTTGAAGGAGAGAATATTAGTCCCTTTCACTTTACGAGAGTAAATTTTGACGCCATCTTTTTCAGTTTCAAACTTCCAATCAGCAGCAAAACTGTAATATCCAAATAGTAGTAAAAGAGTAAATAGCTTCACTTTTCCCATCCTTTTCAACTATTTTAGCACAATTTTTCCTGGAAAATATCTGTTTTTATGAGGCTTAATGTTAGTTTTTTATCAATAATGAAGCCCGCAATCAGGACATTCGCTCGCATTGGGAGAAAAATGATGCCCACAGGCCTGGCAAATGACTTCTGTGGCGCTCTGATCATAAACTTCTTCAAGTAGTTTATGATTAACCTCAAGACCAGAGAAGTTTTTCTGAGACTCTTTTTCAAAAAACTGACTAATTTTATTATAATCCTCTTCTCTTCCCCAGAGCTCAACGATAATCCGACAACTTCCAGAACAAGTTCTCTCATTAGCACGAAAGGTAATTTCAACGCCCTGCTTTTGCAGTTTTGCCTGTAAACTTTTTGCCTCTATGATTTCAGTCGTGCCTAGAAAAAGATCAAACATGTCTCTCCTCTAGTTCTGTGGCCAGCTGTTTAAGAATTTCATCATGAGTTTTTCCAAGATAAATGGACATAGGAACGACCCGGCTTTCGCAATCCAGAAGACCACATTTCTCACACGTTGAAGAAACCTCTTTACTGATTACATTTTTAAAAAATTTAATTTTATCTTTCACTTTCTCATTAACAAGGATGCCAATCGTTAAACAAGAAATTTGGTTTTGATTAAGTTCATGTCGATGAGCAAGAGAGAAACATAAATACTGATTAGTCGTATTCCAAAAACGAGAGAGCTGTGCAGCTGCTTCTACACTACTCTTATTCTCCTCCATTTGTTGACAAAGACTTGATGTAATCCATCTTCTGCAATAATGCTCTGAAGTTTTCACCCGATGAGGAGTTTGAGAACTAGAGAGATGAAAGTCTTTTTCTAAGCTAAATTTCTGAGAATGAGTGTCATAAAGACTTCGAAAAAAGAAAATCTCTTTAAACTCAGGTTTTTTAGGAAGAAGCTGAGTTAACCTGTGAAAAAAACTTGAATAGTTTCCAGGATAACTTTCAACCCAAGCTAAGAAATGACTTGGCGAGTAGTCCACTTGTGAAAAAAAAGAAGATATTTCATCGAGAAAATCTTTCTCAGGAATAAGCACACTACTTGCGAAGTATGAAGCCTTAAAATTATTAAAAATAAGATCAAAACTCTCTGCTGAAGATGTGTAGTTCGAGTACAAGCGGTTTTCTAGCTTTAAAAACTCATAGGCCATTTCTTTAAGAAGTATAAATACTTTCTCTCGGTCACAAAGATTTTGGTTTAAATAAAAAGTTTTATTCTTCTGATTCATAAAAAAGTAGAGCTTCTTCATCTCCTTATCCAAAATACTGAAGTTCACTTCTTTTACTTTGTAATAAAAATCTTTTTCTAGAATCTTTTTCAAATACTCAAATGTTTCTTCAATAGAAGAGAACTTATTGGCATTAAATGAAAACTTTTGGCAAAACTCCTTCGAACTCTCCTCTAAATCGATAAAATAATTTTGATGAACATCGAGGTAAGAGCGCAACGTTGCTGATAAAAACTCATGGGCCTCTATATGATATGTTCGAGAGAGATCAAGAAGAGTCCCAACAAGAGTTTCAACTTGTTTGGGTCTTTGAGCAATCAATTCAAATAAATTTTGAGCAGGGATTCCAAGAACATCAAAAGGAATTCCTTGCATTAAATTTTTCTCTAAAACCTTTGAAATGAAAGAGAGTTCTTTATTAAGACTAGTTGATATTAACTCTTCATCCTTTAGCCCTAAAGCTCCTGAAATAAGAGAAATTTTATCTTCGCGAGGGTATTTCTTACCTTTTTCTATTTCATTTAAATAGGACGGTGATAGACCAGTTCTACGGGCCAACTCCTTGAGAGAAAGTTCTTTCTCCTGTCTGGCATTCCTTAGCTTGAGACCAAAAATAAGTCTTAGCGTTTCATGGTCTATTATCATAAAAACTAAAGCTCAATATTATGAACTTTGCCTTGATTCATTATAGGGAGAATCGCTTCTGTTTGTTCATCATTGAGACTTAAGTCTGCTATATTTTGACCATTTTCAAAAACAAGCTCGCTCTCACCTTCCGGAGAAACTCTATACACTTTTCCTGCAGACCAATCAGAAACAATAAAGTTTCCATTTTTATCCATTTCAAGACCATCAAGGTTCCCTAAAGGTTCTTTTGTAATGAGAGTTTTCTCTTTTGTTTTTAAATTGATTTTATACAAATTCCCAGGAGTTTTTGCTTTCCAATCATACCCTGTCGCATACCCCCAGGCTGCGACATAAAGAAAATCATCTTTAGCAAAAAGACCATTCGGAGATTCTAATTTTTTGCCTTTCATAAAAACATCGGCTTTTTTCCCATCTATAAAATAAATTCTTGAGCGAAGAGTATCTGAAACATAAACATGTTCATTATCTATAACAAAAACATCATTTAGCATTTTGGCCCCATCGACCCAAAAGATTTTGACTTTCTTTCCCGTCTTTATATCGATTTTGACAACTTTATTAATATCGGCCACCCAAAGATAACCCTTATGACTTCTTAGCCCCTTGGGTGCATTAAGCCCTCTGACCCATTTAGAATCAATCATTTCTCCAGCGAGACTCAATTTAGAAATAAAACCAGCATTATTTTTTTCGTGAGGCATTCCATTTACGTTTGAAACAAAAATATATCCTGACTCTTTATCGTAAAAAGCTGACTCAGGCCCTTTGAAGACACCAGTGCTCTCCCATTCTCTAAAGGAAGAACAAGAACCTACTAACAATAAAAAAACAAAACTTAAAATAAGCTTCATAATAACTCCTTATGACTATATCACCTAAAAAACTTAAAATTTAAGGTTTAATAAAAGAATCGCCTTGTAATAAAGATTGGTTAAGCAGACTCTCTGAATTTGAATTGATAAAATTATTAAAGTTTCGATTAGACTTCTCATTTAATCGCACTTTTACATAATCAAAATCATCATAATTAAGAAAAACAAAATCAGGACATTTCTTCCCTAGAACCCTCGGAAAATCAGTCCTTTTTCCACTGTAGTACGCATCAGTTCTTAAAAAAGTTCTATTCCAATTGCTTCCCTCTAGATTAAAAAAAGCAAAATTCATTTTATGCTCTCTTAATACTTCTGAGCTTCCTTCTTCTTGGACAACAGCAAAGTCTGTCACTAATCCATTATTACACTTATAATCAGCACTGATGATATTATGTCCACTTCTCGTGAACCAATCTTTAAACCATTGTTCTAAATTAATAACAGAGTTGTTATCCATCATGGTAAAGAAATCTTGAGACTCAACTTGCGAGTAACGAAATTTACTTAAATATTTTTGAATCCCCAATTGAAAAATTTCCTTCCCAATATGAAAAGAGAGCTGCTTTAAAAGAGATGCCCCTTTTTGGTATCTCATTCTATCAAACAAAAGCTCCGCCTCTAAAGTATCTGAAGCAGAAGAGACAACCGGAGTTGCTTCTGAATTATCATCTCTATAGGCCTTTAGTTTTTCATTGATGTGAAAATCACTCTCATGTCCTTGAGTTATTAAAGTTGACTCTTTAATGGCCAAAGACGGAAAATAAGTAGCAAAACTCTCGTTTAACCACAGGTCTCCCCACCACTTCATCGTTACTAAGTTTCCAAACCACATGTGAGTCATTTCATGTAAAATGACTTTGATAATATACCTTTTTCTATCGGCCAATTTTTTTTCATCGGCCCTTAATTCATCATCAATAACAAAGCGTCCTTCGTTGAAAGTCACGGCCCCAACATTTTCCATGGCCCCTGCCCAAAATTCTGGAACGATGATTTGGTCATATTTTTCAAAAGGGTAATTAATTCCAAAATATTTTTCAAAAAACTCAAAACCTTCATGAGTTGCTTGAAACCACTCCTCTACCTGAGCTTCAAATTCTTTCGCTCTTGATTGCCTTGTATAAAGAGACATTGGGATTCTGTTTTTATAACTCTTGCCTTCCCATTTTTTGTACTCTCCTGCATGCAACGAAAAAAGATAGGGGCTGAAACTAGTTGGAGTCTGTCCAAACTTCCAAATTTTGTTTTTTCCACCTTTACTCACTTCGGCAACATTCGTTGAAGAGATAACTTCCCAATGTTTTGGAGCTTTAACCTGAAGAGAATATTTCGCTTTCAAATCAGGTTGATCGAAACAAGGAAACATCTTATTAGCAGCATAAACCTCAAATTGAGTATAAAGATAATTATTAACCTCTCCCTCATATTCTTCAATTATTCGATGAAGCCCTTCTTGAGGCTCTTGCTCTTCTTCAGTTTTAGAAGGATCGTCTAAATCATATTCATGAGAGAAGCGAATTTTTATTTTATTAGTTCCCTGTCTTAATTTTTTGAGTGGAATAGAAAGAAAGTAGCCATTGTAGAAAACACCCTTTTCTCTCTTTGATTTAACAGCAATTGGCCATCCATTGATGGTAACACTTTTAATATGCCCTTTTGTGAAATCAATTGTAAGGGGATGAGATAAACCTTCTTCCTTATTAAAATCAAATTTGATTTTAACTTTCCCATGAAACCTATTTTTCTTTAAACTTCGAGAAAGATCTATTTTAAGATCATAAGAAACATTTGAAACAGATGACGATCTTCTGGCCGCTTCAACCTTACTTAAATAAGCTTGCGCAGGTCTTTCTTCATCAACCTTTTGTTCGATAAAATTTTCTCTTTCAATATTTCTTCTGGCGAAGTTCTTTAACCGGTATTCATGAATACCTTCTTCTGCCTTTCTATAGGGAGGTTGCGCTGCAAAAGCAAAACTAATGACGATGAAAAAAATGGACAAAAAATTCATGTTCTAAAACCCCTCATTTCTATTGCCGAAAAGAGTATCGTAAAATTCATATTTCTAAAACAACGCACATCATAATTACCATTTAAACAACCCAGTGCGCTATTGTAAGGAATTAATTGATTTATATTACTCGAGTTTCCCTGTTGAGCATTTTCCATCCTTACTTTTTTCCCTATAATCTTTACATATTTAAATCAAAGGGGAGAGAGAATGAAAGTTTTAGCGATTCTTTTACTACTTGCATCATTTGAAAGTTTTGCTAACGCAGACCTACTTCAGGCCGTTAGTAATGATGACTTTAATAGGGCTTTGGATATTATCGAAAACGATCCAAGCGTTGATATTAATATTCTTAACGAAAAAGGAAGAACACCTCTTATTATTTCAGCGGAACATAATAATGAAGTTATGGCCTGGATGCTTATCGATAAAGGCGCTGATATTGAAATCAAAGACTCCTACGGAAATACAGCCTCTGTTTATTCTCATATGCATCGAAACCCTAGGCTTTTCACCTACCTCGATGCAAACATGAAAGAGAGAACTTTTGTTGATATGGTAGACTTCGTTGAAGCTGTCAAAGCGTGCGATACAAGAAAAGTAGATGAACTAATTCAAACAGGTCGTATTCAATACGAATACACTGAGTACGATTATGAAAGTATGCGCCTGGAATCTATTGTTGAAATAGCAGCAAAAAATAACTGTATTGGTTTTCTTGCTAACAGAACTCAGGACCCTCACCTACTCTATAACGTCGGCGAAGAGACAAAAGATATTGTTTTTAACTCTTTTGCTGCTAAGAGAGCTCCACTGGCCCTTAATATCTATGATAAGTTCATTAGAAAACATGAAGTCTCAGAAAAAGTTCTCCCTGATTTTCTTCATACAACTTTTAAGTATAAAAATAAAAGTATCGCTTCTGAGTTCTCAGACTCACTTACAAGTTTTAAAAACACAGATATCCAAAATGCTCTTTACATCTACGCTCAACACTATGGATGGAGCGAAGAAGCTTCAAATCTAGAAGGTGTGGTTGATGGGAGTGTCGCTCTAACGAAAGGAAAAGATAAGCTCGAAGCGGCTATTTCATGTGGCAACTACTTCATTATTAATTCAAACCTAGAATGCGCGACCGTTACCGACAAAGTAGATACCATGAATGCTCTGCTTGAAACAGGTACAAATGTCAGTGAAACAAATGCACTTCATTACGCTGTATTTGAGAATAAAATGGATTATACAAAACTCTTCATCAAATACGGCTCTGATTTAAATAAGTGTTTTAGTCATAATGAAAATGCTTGTGACACTCCGTTAAAAGTCTCCATTACTGAAGAAAATGTCTCTATGGCCAAACTTCTTATTCAATCAGGGGCTAATGTTAATAAAAAGTTAGGAACTCAAGGCGGTTTTACAACTCACCTTATGGCAGCAACAGAAAGTAATCTTTATGACATATCCAAACTTCTTATTGAAAATAATGCTGAAGTGAATGTTTACAATGATAATGGTTCAGCTCTTAATGCTGCTATCTCTCAAAGTAATCTTAAAATCGCTGAACTGTTACTAGAAAATGGAGCTCAAACAGATAATTTTGGTATTAATTACGCAACCAGAAGAAGCTACGATACAGCTCTTGTTCAATCAATAAAAGCTAACAACAAAGAAATGGTTAATTTAATTTTGAAATATAACCCTTCTTTAGAAGAAGCTGGACTTTTGGGTAAAGAACTTAAGACTCCTCTCTCTCTTGCACTAGAAACAAATATTGATATTTTTAAAACTCTTATTGGTGCAGGAGCTGACGTTAACAGATTTTTTGGGAAAGAAGCCGACACAGCTCTTACCTTCTCTGCTAAAAACCGCGCAATTGATACGGTAAAATATTTATCAGAGCTTGAGCAAGTTGATATTAACTTTCTTAATGGTAAGAATAAATCTGCCCTTTCTTACGCTGTTCAAAACGCAGACCTTGAGATGGCCAAAGTTCTAACAAATAAAGGAATTCAAGTTGATATTGAAGGAGCGAACTCTCTTCTTTACACAACTCTTGTGAAATCAACTGAAGAAATAGTGAATAATAAGTACGCTAATACAAACTTTACGATTTCCATGCTTGAAACTCTTCTTAATGGAGGAGCTGATGTAAACCGAATCAGAGGTAATTATATTGATACTCCTCTTATGACTGCCTATGACGTGAGAAATTTAGAAGCCGCTAAGTTATTCATTGATAGAGGTGCTAATGTTAACTTCATTAACTTTTCTAACGAAACAGCCCTCTCTGATAGCATTGAAGGATTAGAACTTGATTTTTCAAAAACTCTTGTTAGTGCCGATGCAAAACTAAAATATGTAGGTCTTGATGGTAAGAAACAAAATCTTAAGTGGGAACTTTTTAAGAAGAAATTGAGATTATTTAAAAAAGGATCAAAAGAGCACCGTGTTTTTGCTAGAGCACTATCAAAACATATTAGACAAGAAAGAAGAGCTGATAGAAAAGCCGAAAGACAATAAAAGTCAAAAAAACTAAAAGCGCGGCATTGACCGCGCTTTTTTTTTGTTTTAATGAACCCTTATGAAAGATGAATTTAATTTTGAAGGAGAAATTCAAGAGGCCAATTGGGCCATGCTTGAATTACATCATAAAAGAGAGGCCCTTTATTTAGTTGAAAACTCTCTTAATCTCTCCTTTGCAGGAGAAATCATTGCCCAAGATAATGTTGAAATAGTTAAGAAATGGCTTTCAACTGGAGAGCTCAGAAAACCAAAAGAAAAAGAAATTCAAACTTGGCAAGCCGAACCTGCACTTAAGATGTTTAAGTTTCTCATTGTTAGCCCTTATGTTTTGATTCAATTAAAAGAAGCTGTTAACAACTAAAAAATGAGTGATTTTGTATAGCTCATCTCTTCAATGGCGTACTTTACTCCTTCTCTGCCAATACCACTTTTTTTCACTCCTCCAAATGGAAGATGCTCTTTTCTATAGCCAGGTCCATCGTTTATTGCAACAGCCCCAACTTCTATTTCAGAGTAGAATTTTTTAATAATATCAAGCTTATTAGTAAAAAGACCTGACTGGAGCCCAAAATCTGAAGAATTAATAAGTTTAATGACTTCTTCAATTTGAGAAAATTTAAATAGAGGAATAATAGGTGCAAAAGTTTCGTCGGCTACTAGTTCACAATCCATTGACACATTTTCAACAATAGTCGGCCACAGAAGAGCTCCTTGCCTTTTCCCTCCCATAAGAAGTTTTGCTCCAGAGGCCACTGCTGATTCAATTCTTCGAAGAGCATCTTCAGCAACTTTCTCAGAAACAACTGGTCCAACGAAAGTTTCAGGATTGAGAGGATCTCCCACTTTGAGTTTTTCTGTTTTTTCTAAAAGAAGGGATTGAAACTCTTCATATATATTTTCATGAATAAAAACCCTCTTCGCTGCAGTACATCTCTGCCCAGCAGTTCCAAAACGCTGATTAATGGCGACATCAACAGCTTGCTCAATTCTAGCGTCATCCATCACAACGAGAGGATCATTTCCACCAAGTTCAAATAATAGTTTCTTTACCCCAGCAGTTTTGCAAACAGACTCAGCAGCATGAATTCCTCCGGTCAAAGAAATACAACGTACTCTCTTATCTTTAATAATAAGAGGCATTTCACTAAGATCAGGACAAACCAATTGAATCATTTTTTCACTCATCCCAGCTTCATAACAACACTGAAGAAGTTTTTTTGATGAAAAAAAACACTGAGGATGAGGTTTGAATAAAATTGTATTCCCTGCCGCAAACGCTGGCCCAATTTTATGGGCCGCTAAGTTAATAGGAAAATTAAAAGGTGTAATAGCTGCAATAATACCAAGAGGGAATCTCTTCACGACTGCTGTTTTATCAGTATAGCTACCCCATGAATCAGCATCAATGCTCTCTCCACTAATTCTTTTCGCCTCTTCAGCACTACAAACAATAGTATCTACGGCCCTGGCCATTTCCACTTGAGCATCCTTTATCGTCTTTCCCATCTCAAGAGAAATCATTTCTGCCATTTTTTGCTGATTCTTTTTTAAAACTTCAGCAAGTTGAAAAAGAATGTTAGCTCTTTGCTGAGAGCTCATTTTTTTTACTTCACTTTCTCCTTCCTTAAGCAAAGTCAAAGCCTTTTCAATATCAGCTTCATGGCTAAAGTGAAATGAATTAACTTCATCTCCAGTGTAGGGATTAATCACTTTAAATTCTTTAGACATCGTTTCTCCTTTAAATAAAAATAATGGGGGAAGTTAAACTTCATAAGAGTGCCAAGTGAGACCAAGGCCTACAATTTTGTTCAAAAGAGCATTATAGTTTATTCCCTCAGATTTTGCACTCTCTACAAACTCGTCATCAAAAGTTAAACCAGGATTAGGATTCGCTTCCAGTATATAAATTTCATTTTCAGAAGTAATTCTTAAATCTATTCGGCCATATCCATTTAACCCTAATACTTTATAAGCACGTTTGCATATTTGATAAATTTTCTTCTCTAATTCGGGAGAAAGTTTGGCCTTTTGTGCCTTAATTTCTTTTTCTTTCCTATATTCATAGTTAAACTTGGCCCTAGAAGTATAGATCTCTTTCTCAGGGCTTTTGGCCGTCCCAAATGTTAATTCCCATGCAGGCAAGTGTTGTAGACGATAGTTTCCTATAATTCCTACATAGATTTCTCTTCCCTCAACAAATTCTTCCACAATCGCATCATCAGCAAGAGAGTGATTAATAAATTCAATTCTCTCTTTTAGTTTTTCTTCGTTATGAACAATCGAGGATTGAGAAATCCCAGTAGAAGACTCCTCTAACCGACATTTAACGATTAAAGGAAAATTGAGCCACTTTGGTTTTTTCACTTTTTTATTTTTAGGAAAAACAAAAAACTTAGGACATTTCATTTTATGATAAGTAAGGATTTTTTTAGTTAATGCTTTATCTCTTGCAATCATGAGCCCCCTAGGATTGCAACCAGTATATGCTGTTTTTAATAACTCAAGATAACTCACAACATTTTGATCATACAAACCTATCCCATGAAAGCTTTCAAGAAGATTAAAAACAATATGAGGAGAAAATTCTTCTATATTATGACGAATAGTTCCGAGGTCACTTTCAACCCCTAAGGCCCTAACGTTGTGTCCTAGTTTTTTTAACCCATCGTAAACATCTTGCTCTGTAATATTGGCAATCTTTTTCTTATCAATGCGCTCTTGCTTTCGTTGCTCATCTTTGGGAGTCAGATGTTTATGAACAAGAAGCAAGATTTTTTTTTGTTTCACATTCTAATCCTGTGCTCTCTGGCCTTAATCACAGCTGACCAGTTCAGTACAAGCTTTTGACCTAAATCATTTTTTAAGTGCGCTTTATTTAATTTTAAATCTGCACTTCGGCAATAAGCAATCATTTTTTGCATAACGGGAAAAGACTGGTCAGGACAAATTGAATTTTTTGTTAGCATTTTAAGAATAACTCTCTTTTCTTTTTCTAGTATTTTGGCCGTCTCATACTTTCCTTTTCGAGATGAAAGATTTTCTTGGATAAAACTTTTTAGAAAACCACTTTCTGAGAAAAACAAACTCTGTCTTCGTTTTTGATAGAATTTTCCTATCGTAAAGTTAAAGGTCGTGTATTCATCCACTCTTCTCTTTTTTATATTTTTAGGTTTCACTCCTCGTAGTTCTTTCATCAAAGAATCAATATACTCTAACTTTTCTCTTACTTTTCCATGAAGGTATTTTTTCTTCCACTGACCTTTAGGATCAAGCCACAGCGCTAGAGTTTCGGCAAAATCTTCGTCAGGATGAGATTGCCCATAAGAAGGATAGATATAATTAACAAATTCATTTTTTGAGGGCCTGGGCAAGTAGGAGCTTGGATAATGCTTCGAACTCACTCCAAAAAGCTTCTGCCTTTTCTTCTTTTTTCGAAGTCCATAAATATTATCCAGGGCATGAGCACACTCATGTCTTAAAAGTTTCAGAAAAGAAGCAGGAGTCTCTCCTTCAATTTCAAAGGCCATTTTTTTGTGAAAATGAATGAGATTTCTATTTGCTAAATAAAAAGGAATAGCAACCCCTGCTATTTTATCCGGACAAAACCATTCATCAGAAAACCAAAAATCAATATCATGAAAAAGTCCTTTTTTTCGCAACTCACCTTTGACCTGCTTAATTAGCGGATAAAACCAACTCTCTCTTAAATCGAGCTCTAGAGAAGCGATGGTTTTGCGTGATGATATCATTCCCTTTATATAACACAGTGCACTTAAAAATCAATGAAATCTTTCCCTTTTACCACCACTAAAGACCACGTGCATTATTGCTAAAGGAAGAGTTAAAGTCTAATTTGTCTCCATGAAAAGCACTCTTTTTCTATTCTTAATGGCCTTTGTGGGATGGGCAGGCACTCCAATTGAAATTATTTGGAATAATAGTATCCATTATAATCCTCTAGAGCCTGATGAAGCCCTATTCGCCCAACTGATAAGAGATACTTACCATATCAGAGATCAAGTATGCTCAGCTGCCATTTTGAAAGAAGTAGAAGAAACTCTTAAAAAGCCAATTGTTCAAAGGCTTGCAAAAGAAATCACAGAGGCCTTGTCCCATAGCAATCCTATGGAGAGCGTTGAGGTTCATATCTGTGCTAACGAAGACGCTATCGTCGTTAAGACTCCAATAAGTGCCTATGGGACTTCTCTAACAGATCAAAAACACTTTACAAGCTCAGGTATTAATAACTTTCTCATCAGTGCTCTCAGGAAAATCAACCGATTTATCAACCACGATCTCTCACAAAGAACTCCCCATGTTCGTACTTTCTACCGCTCTTTAGAAAACGATACCTTCTTCACCATTTCTAGCAAGAGCGATATTTTTAGTTTTCAGTCCTGCCAAATTACACAAAAGAATGGACAATATTATCTAGAGAGTCCACTAGAGGTTCTTAAAATTTCGGCCCCCAAAAATCATCTCTATAAACATATACGTTTGAAAACTTTTATCGAGGTTGGCAATACGATACAAAAAGGAAGTCGTGTCACAAAAACCCTGAGTTTTCAAACATGGCCAGAACTGTTCGAACAACTTGAGTTCTCAAATTACTGCCAGCAAATTAAAGTGATTGAATCCATTTCAGATGAGTTAAGTATTGCCCAGTCTTTTATCCACCAATGCAATAATAAAACTCAGAGATTTATATTGATAAAAAAGGGAGTTTATGAAAACTCCCCTCGAAATTATAGTTGTCTTGGAATTGAAGATCTTAAACTAAAAAACTCTCTTTAATGAAGCATTGTTTGAGTTTTCTCAGCAGTTTCTCCTACAATAGCAGTCATCTCTTTTAAGAAAAGATCATAATTGTTATTAAAGAGTTTTTTCTCCCAAGTACTCATTTTTCCATTTCTTTCCTTATCCACAAGGTGAAGCATGGCCAAAATATAGTTCTGATTATCATTAGAACCAATCATTTCTTTGAGCGTATGATAGGAGTTTTCCGGATCGAGATCTTTTTCAAGCTTTTTTAGCAACGTCTTTTTATTACCAAAAATATCCGTAACCAATTTTTTGGAAGGAAGTGGTCTAATTTCGCTTTCCTTACCCTTAGGAATAATACACTTCAATTCACTTTGAGTGTCAGCAATAATATAAGCTCTGAACTTATGCTCTGATACTTCTATTTCATCGATAGCGATGACCTCACCAACAGAAATACCGCTCGTTGAAACAAAATCTCCGACTTTAAATGTCATAATGCCTTCCTTTTTTGGCCTTGATATTGAATTCATTTACTCGACTTCTACGAGTAATTAACACGTTAGATGATCGTAGTTCACTTATTACCGTATGTAAATTATCTATTGATTTTCATGACTTGTCGCGCATCATACTCACAGTTGACAAGAAAATGACAAAAAACAGCTACCAGCAAGCTTTTAGGCTCCGATATAATAATTAAGATGAGCATTCGGGTTTTAAGTTTTTTTATTTTTTTCTTTTTCTTTCTTGGAAATACCCATGCTTTTAAGGGTTGTTTAAAAGAAAAAAATTCAAAAACAACTCTATCAAAGTCATTGAAAAAAAGTTGTCATCAAAAAAATCAAAATCAATCAGAGCAAAACCACACATCACAAGAGTGCTGTTGCAAGAGTTTTGTTGATAAGAGCTTTAAAGGAATACCTCCAGAGCTTAGGCAATCCTTTCTCACATTTAAGTTTCTTGAAAAGAAAAAACCTAAAAATTACCGTAATAACCTATTTAGACCCCCTATTTTATTCTCCATCACTTAGGTAAAATTATTTCATTAATATAAAAGGAGAATAAAATGAAAACACTTAGATTAGCACTTATTGTCTCAACTTTGGCCTTAACTGGATGCTCTGTTTTTTCAAGTGGAAAAAGTTGCTGTAAAAAAAATGAAGCTCACAAGTCTTGTAAAGAGGGTAAGTGTAAAAAAGACAAAAGCTGTTGCAAAAACTCTTGCAAAAAATGTGAGGGTGATAAAAGTTGCAAGAAACATAAACATTAATTACTACTTCATATCTTAAATGGTTTCGGGGGAGCTATATGGCTCCCCTTTTTAATGAGAAACAAACTCTTTGTTTTTTAATTTCTCAAAATAGCGTTTGGTTTGTTTTTTTAAGTGAGGACTCAAAAGCCAAATGGCAAAAATGTTAGGAAAAATCATAAGCCCTGTCATAATATCTGAAAAATCTAAAACGGCTTTAATAGACCAAAGAGATCCTAGGAACGCCACAAAACAAAAAATGACTTTATAAGGACCCACAGCTTTTTTACCAGCCAGATAATAAACAGCAGTCTCTCCATAGTAAGACCAACTAATGAGAGTTGAGAAAGCAAAGAGAGTGGCTGCCACTGGGATAAAGTAATGCCCAAACCCTCCAATGACTGAATCAAAAGCTTGTGCGGTTAAAGGAACTCCTATTTTATCAGAACTCTCCCAAACACCAGTAGATAAAATAACAAGTGCACTCAGAGTACAAATTGTGACAGTATCAATAAAAGGTCCAAGAAGAGCGACAACACCTTCTCTTACTGGCTCCTTAGTTGAAGCGGCAGAGTGAGCAATCGCAGCTGAACCAAGTCCTGCTTCATTTGAAAAACAAGCCCTCTTCACCCCTTGCAACATCGCCATTTGAACACCAACAAATACTCCTGAGGCCATGGCCGAACCATTAAAAGCATCATGGATAATAGTAACAAAAAGCGAGGGAAGTTTTTCAATATGAAAACCTAAGACAATCAAACAACCTACCACATAACTTATGGCCATGAAGGGAATAAGATAAGCAGTTACACTTGCAATCCTTTTGATTCCCCCTACAATAACAACAAAAGCAAATAATGTAAGGCAGGCTCCACTTACCCAGCGCTCGACTCCAAACGATTCATATAAAATAATCGCCGACTGATTTGTTTGAAACATATTTGCAATTCCAAAACTTCCAATAGCAATTGAGAGAGCGTAAAATTTGGCCATTGGTTTAAACTTTGGGCCCAAACCTTGTTCTATGTAGTACATGGGACCACCATGAACAACTCCATTCTTATCGATTTTTCTAAAAATGATAGCAAGAGTAGATTCAGCGTATTTTGTGGCCATTCCAATAACTCCGGCCACAATCATCCAAAAAATGGCCCCTGGTCCACCGAGTTTGATGATAACAGCAACAATTCCAATATTTCCTAACCCAATTGTAGCACTTAGTGCCGTACATAAAGCTTGAAAATGTGAGATTTCACCTGGGTCACTAGGATCGTCGTATTTTCCTCTTACTACTTGAATACCATGAAAGAAAGCTTTTCTTTGAATCCCTCCCCAAGGTCCACCAAGATAGAGAGAGAGGCCTAGCCCAGATAAAATTAATAAAGATACTGTCGGTAATCCCCATATGTAATCGACGACGGTAGAGAGTAATGCCTCAACTGCTTGCATAAACTCCTCCTAGTTAGAAACAATATCAAACCTCACAAACATATCTTGAACAAAGATATGTTTCTCTTGAGTTAGTTTGATGATTTTTTTATGCTCATTTTTTTGATAAGCAAACCCTAACATATCTTTTTCGTTTTCCCAAATGCTCACGGTCGCTAGCTGAATAAGTGGCCACTCCCCAACTCCCAACTGAAATTTTAGTCCCTTAGATGTTAAGAGTGAGCTATTTATTCGCGGAACTTTTCTCCAGAAAAGAAAAAGCCTCCAAAAATTAATTCTTCCTCTGGTTAAAACAAGAATTTCTTTATTTTGATGAGTATTCTCTCCTATTTGAAAGGGAAATACTCCTTCCCAATGCCCTTTTCTCTTATAAGGGCAAAGCCAAAATGTTTTTTGCTTAATTGTTCTTTCCCTAAATTTTTGAAAGAGCAAATCTTTTTCAAAAAACTCATTGGCCAAGTCTCTACTTTCCCAGTCGACAAGAAGCGCATAGGTTGAAAAGTCTGGCCATAGAGAAAAACCACTTCCAGAGCCACATCCAAGAAGTTTAATAAATTTAGCACCTTTTACTTTTTTTAAAGGAGCTTTCATCAACCCCATTTGCTTGAATGCCCAAAATTTATTTTTTTGAAATGTAAGAATTGTTAAAGTGGCCAGAGACATTTATTTTTTACTCTCTAATTCTTCCCATCGTTGATAGAGTTGTTCTAGTTTAGATTTTACTCTCTCTAAAGAATCTTGAACTTTTTTTAATTCAAATTTTTTCTTTCCATCCATCTCTTCATAATTAAAACTGGCCATGGCCTCTTGAAGCTCTGAGCTCTCTTTTTCTAGTTTTTCTATTTTAGAGGGTAACTCACTCAATTCTTGCTTCTCAGAGTAGTTGAGTCCTCCAACTTCTTGAGATGTTTTTCTCTCATTAGATACTTGCTGTTCTTTTAATTTTTCTTCTAGTTTAACGGCCTCCATATAAGGCATGGCTTGCTCTAGTCCCCCTTCGAAGACTTCAATTTTCTTCTCATGCAAAAACCAACATTTATCAGTTACATTTTCGATAAAAGATCTATCGTGCCCAACAACAATAAGAGCCCCTTTATAATTTTTTAACTCTTCTTCTAAAATTCCAATTGTTTCTAGATCCAAATCATTTGTAGGCTCATCGAAAATCCAAATATCCTGGGCATGTTTCATAAACTGGGCCAACTGAAGTCTATTCTTTTCTCCACCAGAAAAAGTACTAATAGGGCGTTTTAACTCCTCTGATTTAAAAAGAAAGTTTTCTAAATAACCGGCCACATGTTTTTTATCACCAGTATTTGAGATAACATAATCAATTCCCTCTCCAATAAGTCCCCAGGGAGTTTCATCGGGGTTGAGCCCTTCCCTTTTCTGAGAGAAATAACCAACACTCAAATCAAGAGCTCTCTTCACTTCTCCAGTTGTTGGTTTCAGCTGTTCTTGAAGAATTTTTAACAAAGAACTTTTACCCGCTCCATTTTTCCCCATAAGTGCAATCTTATCTCCTTTGGCCACTTGAAGATTCAGTTCACGAAAAAGTTCATTATCACCAAAACGCAGAGAAACATTCTTAAACTCGGCCAAGATTTTTGTTTTTCTTCCCGAGCTTTGAATATTTATCTGAGCACTCCGATGGGCCTTGGATTTTAAGTCTTTGATTTGCTCATTTAGCTCATGAAACCCTTCAATTCTTTTTTTACTTTTAGTTCTTCTAGCCTTAACCCCTCTAGACATCCAAAGGTTTTCAACTCTCTGGATATTACTAAGCTTATCAAGCTCTTTCTCACGTCTTTTTTGCTCTTCTTGCAAGAAATTTAGATAATCACTGTAAGTTCCCTTAAAAGACTCAAGCCTACCTTGCTTAATATGAATAATTCTCTCTACAATATTATTAAGAAGAGTTCTATCGTGAGTGATGAGCATAAAAGTTTTTTTGGAACTTCTTAATTCATCTTCAAAAAGCTCAATTGTCTCCAAGTCCAGGTGGTTTGTTGGCTCATCCCATAGAATTATTTCTTGGGGAGCACTTAGCCCCAAGGCCAAGGCCATTTTTCTTTGCTGGCCTCCCGAGCAGAGGGCCATATCCATCTCAATATCTTCAATACCAAAATACTTAAGAAAGCTTGTATAACTAGAATAAAGTTTTTGCTCACCTAGTTTTTCTAACTCTTCATAAAGAGCTGTCTGCTCATGAATAAGTTTATCTATATCACCTATATTCTGAGTTATTCTTTCAGAAATCTCGTGAACTCTACTCTTAAGCTCCTTAAGTTTGGGAAAAAATTCGTAAAAGTAATCACAAACTTTTATTCCTTCTTTAATCGGAAGCTCTTGAGGCACAAGGAAAAGAGAAAAATCTTTATTTTTATCAAAAAGAAAAGGAGGAACAGTCGTATCTGCACTCACATCTTCATTCATTATTTTAAATAAAGAAGATTTTCCATGGCCGTTAAGACCCAAAACTCCAATCCTGTCACCTTGATTGAGAGTAAAGTTCACCTCTTGAAATAGTGTTTTATGAGGATAAGTGAGAGTTAAGTTTTTTAAAGAGCATAAGACGCTCATACAAATACCACTTTTTTCTCCAGAGTGTACAAATAAAGACACTTATCGTCAAAAAAACATCCCCTCTTCACGCTAGAACATTTTTATGAGTTAATAAACTCTATGAAAAAACAAATCAAAAAAGAGTTACTAGAAAGGGCTCAAAAGAAATTAGAAGTCGCCCAATTAAGCTACCAAACTTCAAAGGAGTTAACCAATTCTGAAGAAATGAAGTCTGATGATAAATACGATACAAGGGCCATTGAAGCAGGCTACCTTGCCAGTGCTCAAAAACAAAGAGTTGATGAACTAGAAAAAGATATTGAGCTTCTTGAGAGTATTGAATTTCATGGAGGAAAAGAAATTTCTATAGGCTCACTTGTTCTTATGGAATTTAATCAAAAAGAGCAATGGTATTTTTTAAGTAGTGCCCTAGGAGGAGAACTTCTCACAATAGAAGGAAAAGTGATCCTCGTCCTTTCAGCCTTCTCACCCTTAGGACAAGAAATGATTAACCTTTCAGAGGGAGAGAGTTTTGAATTAGAAACCCCTAAAGAGTTAAGAGTTTATAAAATCAAGAACGTTCAGTAGCTCTCAGAAACTAAAAATCAAACTCATCCACGTCAAACTCAATTTCTAGGAATTGCTCTATTTTCTCATCTTTGCTAACAAAGCCAGTATGATAGAGATTTACTGAGTTCATTTGGTCATCGTAATACCAAACTCCTCCATCTTCTTCCGGGCCAAAAGGAAGCTCAATTCCTTTATAATAAACTCGTATTGAATCAATAATAGGTTTTTGCTTCAAAAGAAAATTCTTCTTAATGACAACGGATATAATATCTTCACCAATAGCAAGCATTTCTTTTGCAAAGTTTTCCTTGCAAGCGGGTATCGCAAACCCCTCTGTCTTTTCAATCACTTGCTGAAACTCACTGCCACTATACGTTGGGCCTCCACAGGATCCAACCCCTTTAAAATTAAGAACTCCATAGTTTCTAAAAATAGCATAAGAAGAAACAAATGTTTTCATATCACTCATATAATCATCTGTTGTATACCTCATCTCAAAACTTTGCTCGACTTCATCAGTTACATAAATAACAAAAAAATGGGCCTCTTTTCTTAAAAAATCAGGATAGTTATTAAGCTGTTTGTTGACAGTATAAAAAGAAATCTCTGTATCTGAACCTCCCTTACCAAGCTTAGTCATTGCATTAGTTATCTGATCTACTGGATCAATCGAGTTATAATCAAACGGTTTTTCAAAGCCAAGAAAAGGCTTCTGTTCTTTATCCGTAGATATTAATCCCATTTTCCATCGCAGGTTTGTCTGAGACGTAAATAAGGCCATAAACTCCGTTAGATTGTCTTTAACCTTTTTTTGAATGCCAGACATACTTCCTGAGTTATCAACTACCCAGAGAATATCAACTTCTCCCCCACTATCAACTTCAGTGAGACTAAAGGTATTTCTGTTTTGAGGCTCAGGATTAAGGTTTAAGAAATCAGAATTTTTAGAACAAGAGAAAAGAAAAATCCCTGATAAGAAAATAAGAATTTTTTTATTCATCAATTAGCTCCCGATAAACATAAACTCTTCACTTCTGCACTCATGTGAAAAAGCTCATCAGCAAAAAGAACTCCATCAATAGGAAATTTGACTTGGTTTTTCTTACTCGTGGCCGCAGAGAAAGTTGTAATTTTATCACTCATCTCTTTATTATTCTCTTTGAGTCTTCTGGCCATTTTCCTCATAAGAGAAATAAATTCAACCTTCACAAAACGCATTTTTCGAATTGAGCTCTCAAGAATTTTTTTTCTGTTCACCCAACGCTTACGTAGTTCATACGTTTTTGCTTTTTGTGTATGAGAAATAAGTTTTTTTATTTCTGCTTGAGCTTCTAGCCAGTGTTTTTGCTCTCCAATGGCCGGAACGACTGCTTCAATAGACTCCTGAGAAAGAATTGAAAGACGAGCTCGCTCCTTTTCAAGATTGCTCAGTGATTTCTTCACCATTTCTAGATAAAAATCATTCTTCTCGATCTCTTCAGGTTCTTCTTTTTTAATATTCTCATCAATTTTTTGTGACCACACTTTATTAATAGAGACATACTTATCAAAAGCTTCTTTCACTTCGTCAAAGTGGCACATCTTTAAATGAGCAATAGAGCCAACCAGAAAAACCTCTGGCAGATAATAATCCGCAAACATATCTAGTTTCAGGGTTGCAAGCTCTCCTTTTACTTTAGACATGTCCCCTTCTCTTAAAAGAATCCATAATCTTTCAACTCTGGCCTGAAGAAACTTTGAAGACTCATCAGGAATTTTTGAGTAATAATCTTTTGACGCTTCAAGTGCTCCCGCTTGGTAGAGAAGCCTGGCCAGTAACATATAATAGGAAACAATCTCTTCAGTATTCTCTGAAGCAGACATCCTTGGTTCAAACAGTTTTTTAAGAATACCTGCGGCAGCTCCTAACTTTCCTTTTCTGGCATAGTCCACAACTAAAGTTTTTGATAACTCAAACCCAATTGGATCGCCAACTGGAAGCTTTTTTAAATGCTCAATCACATCACTGCCACTTCGAAGACCTGCCCAAGCTTGGGCCACTATATTAAACTCAGAATTATTATCTTTAATTTTTTCAAGTTGAAGCTTCTGGTTCACTCCAATAACAATTGAGTTATTTAAAAACCAATCTGAAGTATTTTCTTTTAAGACAATAGGTTCCAAGGATTTCCAATAAGATGTTTTGAGAAAATCGTTTTGAGAAGAGAGCTCTAACCACTGATTGAAAAAAGTTTGATTTAATTTATTTTTCCATAAGAGATAAAGAGAAGTGGCATCAATTAAGTCATGAAACTTCTCCGGAGACTTCTGCTTCATCACACTCATGAGGTGAGATGCTTTTTCATACTCTTGATTGAAAATACTATGCATCCAAGTTTTTAACTCATATGGAGAATCCCCTAAAGCCTTCCATTTATTAAAAGCTTCAATTTGGAAATCATCATGGAGCTGAATTTGAACGGCCTTAATTTCAACGGCCTCTTTCCTTTCTTGAGTTTGTCCTATCACTTCATCAATTTGTATATCATCCCCTGATTGACTACCAAGAATATCAGCTCCAGTGAGTGCAAACGAATGGTTAGCAATGAGTAAGAGAGTTATCAGAACTTTCATATCTTATCTCCACCAAAAAGATACCCAATCTCAAAGTATCCCATGGCATTGTGAACATTGCGGCTTCTCATTCTTAGCTGTTCCGTAAAGAAATCATTCTTTAAGCCTATTCTGGTAGAGAAGTTTCTTCCTAGCCAAAAAGCAAGACCAAGGTCAAGTGAGATCATTCTCTCCACTCCACTGGCCAAATCAATTTGCCCAAGCCCAAGAGCTACATATTGATCAAAATAGACGATTCTTTTTTCTGAAAGCCTGAGTTTCCCATAAATCGTATTATAAGAAGCCAATATTTCAGTTGAACTACTCGCGTAATCGGTATCTGGTAAAAGAAGCTTATCCGTATAAAGATCCTTACCTGAATCACTTAACTTATTATTAAAGTCTGTGTAGCGTAGAGCAAATGACCATTTATCACTATAATGATAACGGTAGGAAAGGCCCACTTGAGTTGTCTGAATGTAACTTTCAGCATTGAAGTTATTGGCCCCCATAAGAGTAAATTCATGTCTATTTTCTAGACTTGAGTATCTTGTATTAACAGCATAAAGCTTATCTTCACTGACAACAGATGTGATTTTATCTGATGGAATATTAAGTTCATCTAACTTACTTGAAAGATCTTCTTGAGCAAATGCAGTATTTATTAATAGCAATAAAAAAATTATTTTTTTCATTTTTATCCCTTCTGTTATGGAATCATCATTCTAAAAGCAGTGTTAAACCATTTTTTTATCAGATCAGCGTCTTCATCTTGATGAATTTTAAAATCGGCCCACTCAACTCCGAGAAGAACAATTCTCCCTCCTCCCTTACGGTTGCAAGAAATACCAATTCCTTCTCTAAAAGTTCTAAGAGCATTTGTTATTTCCATAATGGCCTTACAACCTTCATAAGTCTCAACTCCAACTGAAAAAAGAGCTGGGTTTATTGATTCAGAACTTGTGTCAGAAGAAAGCCCAACATCATACTGGGCCTTCGCGAAATCTTGAGAAGTCACAATAACTGAATCCTTGATAGCTGGAAGATTAAAATCGTTATAGCGACCTTTAATTGTAATCCCTAATACTTCTTTTATCTCTTTTAATAAAACATCTGGAAGTTTATTCATAAGAGGGGTGGCAATAATAAGATTACTCGCATAATTAATGGCCCCAAGCATTCTATCAAGGGAAGCTTCATCTTTTAAAACACTCGTCGTTAATATAAGAGTTTCGCGCTTTGTATAATCCCTTTCATTAATATTTTGAATAAGAGGGTTCATGATATTGATTTTGGCATATGTATTTTTATAAAAAGATGTTTCTTTATCTTGTGTTGAATCTGAAAAAATAAGAGTTTCGCTTCTTTCCTGAGGAAATAATTCAAATATAAAACTTTCTGATGTCTGAATATTATATTCACTCGTTGCAACGATGTTAAAGAAATAAAGACCCGGGACTTTTGGTTCAATATAGATTCGGTTGTTTTCCCACCGAACAATCTCTCTTATCTCTTCAGGGAAAATTTCTATCTTTGGCTCATATTGATAACCATCAGCATCCTTAATACTTAGATAATAATTATTATATTCACTAAAGTTAAGATACTTCACCTCTCCCATTTTCCATTGCCCACGAGCAAAAATAGGAGGACGCTTCTCTTTAATATCTAATCTAACTTTAACTTTCTTAGTCACGCAAAGCGAGTTATCATATTTCGTTTCTTTTTTCACACAACTTTTGACATCAAACTCTATTGTTTCTCCATTATGGCTCGGGGGAATCTCAGTCCAATTGATTTTTACAACAGAGGTTCTTGATTTCTCATCATTAATAATCTGCTTAGAATAATTTCCAATTTGTGTATCTAGACTAGAAGTAATATTAATTTGTGGTTCCATCTCATCATTAGGATCGTGGGCCATGACTTGAAAACTAACATCCAACCCTTGAATTAAGTTTTCTGTAACTTCCATCAAAGGCTCTAGCCTCTCATCAATAACTTTAAAATCAACTTGTTTTTTTGTCTGATGCCCAGCTGGATTTGTGATAAAGATCTCTCCAGCAAACTCAAGAAATTTGTTAGGGATTTTCACAAACTGATGATCTGGATGAAACTTTATGATGTAGTGAACATCAGTGACTTTCTCAAGAATAGAATTGGGAGGAAAATCGGAGATACTGACAGAAAAAGGACCAAGAGGATAATCAAGGTCAACAATATCAAATTCGTAGGCAAGATCCTGTCCTTCGACAACATCAGCAGTGAAGCTTAGCGACTCAACATTAGCTGGTCTAGGAACATCTTCAACAACAAGATGAAATTCTTTAGTGATAGCTTCTTTAGCGAGAACACTACTTCTTAATTCAAAACCAACCTTATAACTCTTGCTCTTTATAGTTGGATCCTCAGGGTTATTGCCATCAAAAAAACCTGGAGTCCAAGAGAGCGTTTGAGTTT
Organism: Bacteriovoracia bacterium; assembly: GCA_030431635.1. Lineage (GTDB taxonomy): Bacteria > Bdellovibrionota > Bacteriovoracia > Bacteriovoracales > Bacteriovoracaceae > CALFYV01. The sequence goes on along the minus strand of JAUIIL010000006.1, from coordinate 196,853 downwards.
GAGCGTCAAATTGGGCTCCTGGAGGGAGATCTTTTAAAGTTATAATGGGTTTTCCTGGTTCTGGAACAGAAACTTGAAAAGCGTGAGTTCTCTCTTTTCCTTCTTTTAAATGAATAAAATCAGGGACAACTGCAGCCAGTCCGGATCTTCTTGGAGACTCCGGAGTTTCTTCAGCCCCATAAACATTTTTTGAACCGGTATCAACAGGATAAGGATTTTCCTTACAGGCGATAACAAACACTAGCAAAAGAAGCATTAACAAATTTTTCATAAACCTTCTCCCCAGAAGTTTATTTATATTCCGACAGGTCTAAGCATAAAAGGATAGTTAACACTCACATTAACCCCACCCTTAGGTGTTGGAAATTTCCATCCCATCATTTTTGTCGTTATACAATTTTCAACTTTTTTATTTCCTAATGAAGACTTTGAGACTTTGGCAAAATTAAGCATTCCATTACCACCAATTTCAAAACTCACACCCACTAGTCCTTCTAAAGAAGGATTATATTTCAACTGCTCTTCATAGCATCTTCTTACTTGATTGAGATATTTAGCAATGGTGGCATTAATAGCGTAACGACTGAGTCCACCATCAACAATCATCTCTCCACTTGAAACAGAAATGGCAGAAATTCCAACTCCTTCACCAGAAGCGACTTGAGTTGTTCCATAACCGCCTTTACCGCCGCCGCGGCCTTTTGTTCCTACTCCACCAAGACCAGCAACTCCAGTATTTCCGACAGTTGTTTTCTTTAGACCTTTACCTAATCCAGCAACAAGCTCTCCTCCACTTCCAGCGTCTCCGCCTTCACCTGCTCCAGCTGTGGCCTCTTTGAGTTTTTGAGGAACTCCACCTGTTACTTTGCTTAGTGATTTTGAACCAACCATTCCTAAAAATCCTAGGTTACGTTGAACAGCTCTATGAGATTTTTGTTTTTGAGTTAATGGTTGAGCTTTCACAGCAGGCGTTGGTCTAATACTTACCGCTTGAGGTTGCTTTACAACAGTAACAGTGATGGAATCTTTTTTCTTTTGCTCTTCTTCCTCTTCTTCTTTTGAAGTCATATCCAATATTGCAGTAACAAGTAAAAGAGCTAGAATAATCCCAATTGCTCTTTTGATATATTTTGAATCCCAACTAGCTTCTTCAGGAGTTGTGGGAAGAGAAATTCCACTCACACTTGCGTTGGCCACTTGGGAGAGGATGAGTTCACCAATAGGAGTTTTAAGCCTCCAAGATTTTTCTTCTTTTCTTATGACTTCACAATTTTTTAAGTTTGAAACCTCAAAAGAGTTTTCTTTTTTATTTATCTGAAACTCACACTTCCACTGAGAAGTATTAAACTCAAAACCTTGTCTTTTTCTGGCCGCAAGTCTTTCTCGAGCTTTCTCTTTAGTAATAAAACCAAAAAGATTATGAACCCCCACTTGAGTTTGGGAGATGTTCTGAAGAACTTTAACTAATTCGCCTTGAGGTGTTTGTATTGATATCACTTGATTTCCTCTCCTGCATCATTGGCCATAAAATCATTAAAATCTTCCCTGAGCTTGAGAAGCCCTAGATCTTTGGCTCCATTGTTACCAGTTACGACAGAAACCTCTGCTTTTTTATTCTCCCCTTCAATCAAGAGAGCTTCAAAGTCTATTTTTCCACTTTTTCGGTAACGAATCGCTCCTTTTGTTTCATCTGCGATTGCACCGAGAAGAAAAACAGAGAAAAGTAAAACAAGTATAAACTTCATTATTCTTCCTATTGCTTTAAACTCTCAAGACGCCCCTTAAAATAAGCTGCTAGTCTTGGAGATTGGTTAATCTGATAGTATTCTTCTAAATTTTTAAGAGCTAAGGAATTTTTTGGTGCTTTATTAAGCGTTTTAAGAATTTCTTTCGCACTACCTGGATCAAACTGTACAGTCTGAATATAAGATTTTTTCTCTATTTTTATCAATGAAGAGTAATCTTCAATACTCTCTTTTGAAATGTTCTCAGAGACTCGAGTTTTCTCATTTGTATCATTAATCTTAAGTAACTCTTCATCAAGAAGTCTTTTATAATCATCTGCTACTTTTTCAAAAGGCTGTGCCATCTGAGAAAGGTTCATCTTAACATTATTAAGAGTTTCTTCATCTAAATCTTTAGGAAGTGGAGTGCTTTTGATTTCTTCAGAAAAATCATGATAGGCCTTCACGAGCATATCAAGAAGATAAATTCTCGTCTCAGGCATCGCTCCATTTAGATAACTTTTAGCTTCATCATTAAATGTTTGAAGTGACTTTGTTCTTTTTGCAAAAAGACTTTTACTTCTTCTTCCATAGAAAGAGATTTTTCTCTGTTTTTTATCTAATGGCTGGACCTTTTGTAAAATGAGTTTTCCCCAAGATGGCCCAACGGAGCTTGTTTGAGATAAGATAATTTTTTGTGCATCCTTAAGAGGTTTTTCTTCTTCAAGCCTATTGGCCAGCTTTATTTTGGTTTTAAGTGACCATGGAAGAGTTAAGCTTCTTTCACTAATAAGACCTGCTTCACTTAAAGTTGTGTAAATAAGAGGCTCTAACTCATCATCCATTTTCTTAGTTTTTCTTATTTTTTGTGCCAATAGATTAAGAATTCTATCTCTATTAGCAAAATCAAAACCTAATTCATATAAAAGAGCAATTTTAAGATAATTCTTCTCTGTCTTGTCTTGCCTTAAAACTATTTTTTCCTGTAACTTAGCCGCATCCACAAACCTTCCCATGAGTTCATATTCATTCATCAGAGATTTTTCATCTCCTTCTTTTTCAAGAAGAGTAATCAATTTTTCTTGATCGCTAAGTTTCACTGATAATACTTTAGCGTTTAAACATGATTTTTGAGAAAACTCTCCATTCATACAAAAAGAGTAGAATGTTTCTAGCGCCTCAGAGCTCTCACCTAGAGAAGCTGCTCTTTCAAACTTAGCTTGCTTGGCCACTTGAGAAAGACTAGTTAACTCTTTAGAGACTTGAGAATCTTTTTGTAGATTTTGATTGTTAGACCAAAGAGCAACCTCTTCTTCTATGGCCTTATAATTCTTCTCAGAGTTATAGATATCTAATAAAAGATTTTTTGAAAGAATGGCCCATTTATCGGCCTTACCTGTTTTGAGTGCCTGTTTAGCAAGCTCTTTAAAAAGAATTTTGGCCTTTTCATTATTTTTTTGCTCATAAAATTCTCTCGCTGCAACGTAAGAGAATTCACGTGATTGCGACTGCTCTTTCGTCTTACTTGCAAGAGTTTGGGCTTCTTCAATCACAACGGAGCTTAGTTTTAATTTTTGAGCAAGAGCTAAACGATTTTGTCTGAGTTTTATTTCTTGCTCTAACTCACTCTCTTCATTAATCCAAGTTGCAAGTCTATCTATTTTCTTTTGTTCATCATGTTGTGCTTTTAACCATCCTGAGATCATCTTTTTTCTCATCTCGTCACGTGGATAGTACTTAAGATAAAGGTCAATACTTCTTAATAAATAAGAATTTGCTTCTTTATTATTAACAACTTCAGCGTCAAGTTGAACGATTAATCGCTTTAAAATATTGTTGGCCTCTTTTGATTTTTCTTTATCTTGTGGAAGCTCTGAAGCTGCTCGTTTCTCAAGCGAACCTAAATAATGGGAGAACTTATCCCAACTTCTCATTCCATAGTGATGCTCAAGAAGTCTTATTTTGTAATATGAATCAGGTAAACGCTTATCCACAAAGGCCAGAAGATTGCTTCCAGCAACAGCATTACCTGCTGTATAAAAACTTTCTGCTAGCTGCTGTATCAAAGTATTATCATTCGTTTTTTCTTCTAATTTTTCTAACTCTCTTAGCTCTGAAATCCCATCCGTTGCTTTGTTTGAAGTAAATAAGAGATAATCCCGTAAAACTTTTTCTCTAACTTGCCCTTTACTGTCCCAAAGTGAGAGCTTAAGTTCAGAAATAGCTTCCTCTAATTTTGTTTCTTTATAAAGAAGCCATCCTCTTTTGTAATGAGCATAATTACATGTATCAATACTATTACAGAGATTAATCGCTTCATTATAGTACTTATTAGCTTTTTCAAACTGAGCTTCTTTCTCGTTCCACTCAGCTAGGGAAAAAGCAGACTCCCTTCTTAAATCTTTCATCACTTTAGGGTTGTTGTAGATTTCTTCAAAAAGAGTCATGGCCTCTTTATGCTTTTTTAACTTATCTAATAGTCTTGCTACCTGGAATTGAACTTTAATACGTAATTTACCTTCAACTGCAATGAGCCCATCACTACCGTTCAGTGAGCTTTGATAGAGAGAAAGCGCTTTTCTTTTACCTTCTCCAGAAATATCAACTCCTTCTTTAATAGAAGTTTCAAAATAAAGGTCAGCTAGTCTTAAAGTTAACTCTCCTCTGGCCGGATCATCAAAAGAAAGAGAAGCCTTCAGATTCTCCATTTCCTGAATGAGGTATTCATCAGCATTGGAGAATAAAGAAAAAAGAAGAATAAAGATCGAGAGCTTTTTCATCGCCCTCCTCCAATAACAGCGAGTTCAATAGCTTCAAATTGTCCTCCCGTTAAAATCCCCATTACTTGAGAAACAAGAGTACTTGTTACTTCCCTATCTGCTTGCATATTAATTTGACCAGGAAAAGGAGTTTCTGGATGAGATTTTCCCCATGATTTTTTTATCTCACTTAATTTATTCATTAATTTACTAGGACTATTTACAGTTTTTTTAATAGAGCCGATTAAAACTTGATCTAGATAAAGATTGCCATCTTTAGACAAAGCAATAACAGGAGCTTCTTTTACCATTGCTGGCGTTAAAGAATTTGGAAGTTCAATACCCTTTGTTACCAAAATCTCTGGGGAACTTGAAAACGTTTGCAGAAGAAAAACAACCAACATACTGAACATATCCACCATGGATGTCAGCATTAAGGCCATCACGACGCCGCGTTTCCCCCAAGCTTTTTTTCTTTTTCTATTAATAAGGTGCTTTTCGAAAGCGTTTGCACCAACTAAGCTATGATTAAGTCTCATTATCTTCCCCTAGCGGAAATAATACCGATATTAACAATTTCATTTTTTCTCAGTACATCTATCGCAGAAATCATCTGACCATAATTAACAGAACTTCTGGGCGTTATAGTTGCACTCGCAATTTCAATTGTTTTCTTTTTTAAACCAAGGATTTTATCAACAATGGCCGTATCAAGTTGCTTGAGAACGTCTTCAAAAGAGTTGCCTTTTACATTAATGGCCTTCAATCTCTTACCATTTTTTTTCAAGTTAAGACTTATGCTCTTCTCCCCTCTAAAAACAACATCGAGATCGTAGGAGATTTTCTTGGAAGCAGCTGCTTGAGTTCCATGGCTCTGTTTTATTTCAACAGAGCCAATTTCAATCCAAACCGCAGTGATAAGAAGAAAACAAACGCAAGTTGAAAGTAGATCGATAAATGGAGTTAAATTTAACTGCGCATCGAGTTCTTTTTTTTGTCCTAAGCCAACTTTTCTGGCCATAAAATCACTTCCTTGTGACGAGTTTCAACTAGTTCTGAATAAAACTTGCAATCTCTTCAGACTCTTTAATGAATCTTTCTGCTGTATCTTCTTTTTTATTATTCTCACTATAAAAAAGAATGTCGTGATAAATCTCGGAAGCTTTTTCAGTGATAGAATTAATAATTTGCTCTGTTCTATTTTGAAAAATCGCATAGGCCACAAGAGCAGGGATAGCAGCTAAAAGACCAAAAGCTGTCGAGTTAAGGGCCTCAGAAATCCCTTGAGAAAGAAGATTTGCTCTCTCTACAGGACTTGCAGCTGCAACACCAGCAAACGAGCTGATAAGACCAGTAACTGTCCCTAAAAGACCAAATAAAGTGGCCACGTTTCCAAACATGGCAAGAAAACCTGTTCTTTTATCAATAGAGCTAATTTCTTTCGAGAGAGCTTCATCCATTCTGGCCTGAAGAGCTTCATCACCAGCTCCAGCTGCTCTCATTTTAATTCCAATCAAGGAAATCTTTCCAATACTTGTTCCAGCTCCAGCGGTTTCAATATACGTTTGGGCTCCTTTAAAATCTCCTGCAGCAATGAATGCTAACAACGACTTTCTAAAATCAACCGGGATGTCTTTCCATTTTTTATAAAGGCTGAGGCTTCTTTCTACAATTACTCCAATAGTCAAAAGACCAAAGAGTAAAATAAAGTACATAAAAGATCCGCCAGCTTGAAATTGCTCGATGAGACTCATGAGGTTCCCTCCCCTTTCAGTGATATTGCTTCATGCAAAGTCAAATAAAGAATTTATGAGAATATTATGAAAAGACTGTGATTCTTTGTCTAGTAAGTTTACTAAACATAACTAATTGTGAGAAAGTGTCAGATTGCCCAAGCATATTGGTCAAGGACTATGCCTCTTTGACTTGTGATAACTCATCTTTAACATCACAAATCCAGCAAGTACGCAAACAAGACTTAAAATTTGTCCCATATTAATGGGAAACCCAGCTGAAACCGTCGATTGATTATCTTTGAAGAACTCTATAAAAAAACGAAATGTGAAACTAACGATAAAGGCAGCAGCTAAAACACTACCTCTTGGTAGTTTATCAAATTTCTTTGTGGCCAGATAATTAAGAAAAAGAGCGATACACAAATACCCAAAAGATTCATAAAGCTGTGCTGGGTGTCTTGGATAGTAATCAACTTTTTCAAAAATAATTCCCCAAGGCATGTCGGTTGGTCGTCCAACAATTTCAGAGTTAAAAAAATTCCCAATTCGAATAAGAAATCCTAGAAAAAGACAAGGTCCTACGATTAAATCCATCACCCATGCAAAAGAGAGTTCCTTATATTTTTTAAGGAAGAGAAAAACAGCGACCATAACTCCAACGTAGCCTCCATGACTAGCAAGTCCTCCTTCCCAAACTTTAAGAATACTTAATGGATGAGAAAAATAATAGCCTGGATCATAGAAGAAGCAATGGGCCAATCTTGCTCCTATAATCATTCCAATTACAATATAGTTTGTTAGTGCTGAAACAAGATGGGGATTTTTGCCATGCTTTCTGAATAGACTTTTAACATAAAGATCCATCGTTACAAAACCAATAACAAACATTAAACTGTAATAACGTAGAGCAATTGGCCCTATTCGAAAAATCTCAGGATCAGCATTCCATTTCATTTTTTAACTATAACCCTCCTAATAAACTCTTTCAATAGTTAGCTCTTTCTTTTACTATCAAAGTATGCGAGAGCTCTGTCTTAAATGTCTCAGACCACAAAAAGTTTGTTTTTGTAAAAGTATTACTGCTTTTGATACCTATTTTGAATTTATTATTCTCATGCATCCTATGGAAGCCAAAAAGCAACGCCTAGGAACTGGACGACTTACCCATCAGGCCCTCAAAAACTCACGCATTATTATTGATATCAACTTTGATGAAAACAAAGAGGTTCAAAATCTCTTACAAGATAAAAGCTATTCTCCTTTCATCCTTTATCCGAGCGATGATAGTTTGAATCTCTCTCATCATCAGCTTAATAAAAGTCTTATTCAGAACAAAAAACCACTTATTTTTATTATTGATGGAACCTGGCCTTGTGCAAAAAAAATGATGAAGCTCAGTACCTCCTTGCACACTATTCCTAGACTAAGTTTTGATAGCTCATATGAATCTCAGTTTCGAATTAAACATCAACCGGCCAAGTACTGTCTTTCAACGATTGAGTCAGTCTATGTTGTTATTCAAGAGCTTGAAAGACAGAGGCTAGAAGATACCAAAAATAAAAAAGAAGTACTTCTTACAAGTTTAAAGAAACTCGTTAATTTTCAAATTGAATGCGCAAGAGATCCAAATAAAAAGGGATACCGTCGAAATCATAAGGCCTATAAAGAGCCAAGTGAGAGAGAGCAATCAAAGAAATGGGAGAGGCGCAGTATTGTTTGGTCATAATAAAGCTTATCATCAAATTGCATTCTCTCTACCCTCTCATTTTACTCTTCTCATAGAAGAAGAAAAATGGGATGAGCTTGATAGAGAGATCCAAACAATTCTAAATCCTGAAGGTTCCCTTTATCAAGAAATAGAGAAGTTTATTGCTATTAAAAAAACAGAATTCATTTTATCTCTCAGACAAAACCCAGATGAAGATGGTATTTGGCACGACGACGGGAGCCGTGAACTGGCCTTCACTTTGAGCCTGACTCAAGAGCAAATTATTGGAGGCGATTTAGAACTTAGGCATAAAGAGGACAAAATAATTTATACTATCCCAACTCCTCCATATGGAACTCTCACTCTGTTTTTAACGGGTGTTCACCATTATGAACACCGCGTTTTAAAAGTCATAAAGGGCAAGCGTCTTATTTGTGCCGGTTGGATTAATTAATTCTCTATTTCATTCTTCCTATGCTAAATTAGCGAAATGCAGAAGATAAATAAGCTAAAAAATGGTTTCTTTTCACGCAATATTGCCCTTTCCAAAATGGTTCTCAAATTAGGAGGAGATTTAATTAAATACCGAGATAAAGATCCGGAAACCCTTTTAAAAGAACTTCTTTCAAAAAATTCAACCCATTTTGCCCACGAACTTAATATGATGAAAGGAAGTATCATGAAGGCAGGCCAGTTAATTAGTGTCAACCTAGGAGAACTACTTCCTGAGAACATTAGAAAACTCCTATCCTCATTAGAGATGAATTCCTACTTTATTGATTGGGAAATAATAAAAAAGGAAATCCCTCCTGAATTTTTGGAAGAATTAGATTTTGAAGAAAAAGCTTTCGCGGCAGCTTCTATTGGACAAGTTCACCTTGCAACAAATAAAAAAAACCAAGATAAATATGCTGTTAAAATTCGCTATAAGGGGATCACTAAAGCCGTTGAAAGAGATATTTTTATTTTAAAACTTTTTATCAAAACTCTTAAAGTTCTGCCTAAAGAGCTCGATCTTTCTCCGATGTACCAAGAAATTAAAAAAATGCTTTATCAAGAAATGGATTACGAAAGAGAATTAAAACATCTTCTTAACTATCAAGAAAAAGTCACCTCTGTTGTCGGAGTTAAAACTGTTGAACCTATAACAGAGTATTGTACCAGCAATATTCTTACAACAAAGTTTAGTGATGCAATCCCATTAAGAGACCTTAATGTTGACTCCCTTAGTTTAGGACAGCGAAATTATTTAGGACAAAACTATCTTCATCTTTTCTACCACGAACTCTTTAAGTGGGGACTATTTCAATCAGATGGGAATTTCGGTAACTTTTTAGTTGAGACGAAAAAACAACCCGACTGGGTTATGCTTGACTTTGGCGCAACACTCGAACTCAGAGAAGACTTTTTAAAGAATTATCAAAATCTCATCATAGCAAGCTCTCAAGGAGATAAAGAGTTATTCTTTGAAGTGATACAAAATTTAAACATTTTTAACAACTTCAAGGGGGTTGATAAAAATATTTACTGGGATTACTTAGAAATTTTAAGAGAGCCTTTTAAACAAGATTGCTATGACTGGGGAGAAAGCCAAATGGTCAGTGAAATTCTTAAGTATATCCCTAAAATGTTAAAAAGATTACCCGGAGGTAAGCTTCCTAGTGAAACGATTTTTGCAGATAGAAAGCTTGCAAGTATTTTTTATGTTTTAAAACATTTAAAATGCCGATTTAACCCAAATGATATTCTCAAACAATACATTTAATCGACATCTAAATCAGTAATTTTGCGCTTCTTATTTGACTTCAAACTAACGGTGCTAAATTTATCATTACACTCAACTGAAGCGATATAATCTTTCTGCCTTTCAAGAAAATCTATAATAGATTCATAAGGAAGGGGAAGATTATTTTTTTTCAAGTAGTTTAACATTTTTCGATGGGCCAGTTTTTGCTCTTTCGTTAAAATAGCTTCAGCATCTGTTACCCAGAGAGGTTTAATCGCTGTTTGAACAACTTTTCCTTTGTTCTTCCCAATGGCATTAAGAGTCGTATCCCCCGTTGTTCCCCACCACATAGGAGCATAAATAGGAAGGTGAGTACGAGGGATATTACTTGCAACGGCTTTATACTGACCTATACTAAATTCATCAAAATTCTTTTTTATATAATTAAAAGCAGCTTCCATTCCAGAATTATTATCTGCTCTTATTCTTCCTTTTCCTTTACGATAAATTGTTACCATCCTCTTTCTTTGCTCAGAAGTTAAAACTCTTTCTAAAACTTTTTTCGCATTCTCTCCATCAGCAAGAAAGAGAACTGGTTCATCCGCACTATTCTTAAGAATGTGTTCAAGGATTGACTCAACATAGCCTTTTGTGTGCTCAATAACATATTCCCACTCTTCAGGAGTTGCTCCATCCATCATAAAAGGAACAGTTGAAAGAACAGCATGATTATCACCTACACCTAGGTCATCCATAAAGCCTTGATGAAACTGCCCTCTCTTTCCTGTGAAAGCTCTATTAGTTGTGTAAGAGTCCCAACCCTCAGGATCGGCCAAAGTAAAAACGTAAGGAGACTGAGAAATTCCTCTAAAATGAGCAAAGTCCCCGTGTTCGGGGTGCGACTTTATATAAAAGGCATTTATTCCATCTTTCTCCCAGGTCATTCCTTCTTTTTCTTTATACAAAGGTGAAAAATCGTATGTTTTCATCAAAGCATAGAGTTCTTGAGAGATAGGAGATTCTGAAATATACCTTCCATCTTCAGTGACAGCTCTTCTTAGCATATAGTTATTATCAGGGTAAGTATTGGGTTGGCTTAAAAGAATTTCATCCATTCTTTTTTTATCATAAGCAGGAATGGCCCTATCGTTCATTACAATAATATTGGCCCCTGCTTTAATTTTTTCTCCATCAAGATAAAGTGTGTGCTTACCTCTAGTCGCATTAGCAGAGGTTCCAATTTTAGAATTAGGCATCATCGCCATAAAGTGAGACTGTGGTAGTTGAGACTTTTCATGTTCATAAGGAATTCCTTCATGAAACTTATTAATATAAGGTTTCCCATCAGGCCCTATATCAGGTTCGATATAAAATCTTCCTTCATTCCTAAGTTTTTCAAAAATTCTATTCTCTGGTCCCATTTCCTTGCGAACTGCTTCAAGAGAATCTTCATAAGCTTGTGACTTCAACTTACGAGCTACTCCATAATCTAATTCTTTAATGGCCTCTTTGTTAAATTTCTCTCTATCTTTAATGCTAGAGGGATCTGAATCTTTAAGCACACTAACTTGAACTTTTCTTTGTCTAATAAGCTTGTTAAAGAGGCTATCAATTCCAGCTTGCCTTTTAGCTCTGGCCAAAAAAGTAGGATGTTTCCATGTCCCAACAAAGAGATCTCTTTTAACTTGGTAACCATCATCAAAAGTGAGACCTTTTATTGAGCGGGAATACTCTCCTCCATTAATACTGATTTTATCCAGATCATACCCACCTAACTGAGCAGGATGAATAAGGCCACTTTTTCCAACTCCCCCATGATTAAAGAGCATATTTTTAATCATTAAATCATCATTTTTAGCAGCAAAACTTAATGCTTCTTTTTGGTGATTGGCATTGGTGTAATTAAAAGATTTTCCCGTAAGCTTTTTATACAAGTCTTGTCCATCTTTTGAAAAAGGAACAGGAAACTCGTTATTCCCCCCAGAATAGGCCTTAAAAAACTCTGGCACCATAATTTGTCCAGATCGAATTTCTTTTTCAAACCTTGAACCTACTTTTCCTCCGTTTCTTTCAATAAAGCTTCCCATTGCGTCTTGAGAGGCTCCTCCAAAACAAACAATTAGCTGAAGGCTATCAGGATTATTTCTTATAAACCATTCAAGCTGCTTACTACGAGACTCTTGCATCGGACTCATCATTGAGTTCGTAATAAGCCAAGTATCATTAGGCGTAATACTACCTTTTCTCACCTCTCCATCCATAACAAAAACAGCATTATAAGAAGAGTATTGACCTTTAATTGTTGTGAAGTAAGCATTCATCGTCGCAAGACTGTATTCTACACCATGGTGCATGGCCATTCCTTGAACAGCTCCTCCAAAACCAGAAATTCCAGGATAATTACCTCCTACAGCAAAGTGAGTTCCATCTTGCCCCCAAAACAGAATCTTTACTTGGTTAAATCCCAACGGGCCACGATGAGTGATACTTCCATCAGGACTTCTAAACATTTGATACCCAAAGCGCATGAGTGCATCAGCTAAAGCTGGATCGTAAGGAGCATTGGCTTGAATATCAAGAAGTAGCCTTTGGGAATCAAGTTCTGGATTGGGTCCTCTATCAAAAGCTCCTGCGTATAGAGGGTGGCCCGGACAAAACAGAGGAGGCTTGCAGTCAGCATAAAGCGATTGAGAGAGAAAAGTAAGCGAGAGTGCAAAGAGTAAAATTGAACTTTTAAGAGTATTTAAAAATTTCATGCCACGAACCTAATAGAGTTTTTTTATTTGTATCTATCATCTCGGCAAGCTAATTCAAGGGGATTTACGGGCACGGTAAAATTGACATTATTTTTTTAATTCTTCTCTTATTTCCATCCATATCTTATTGTATTTCCAAGCAGGTGGATCCTCTTCAGTGGTGTAGTGATCAGGGATAAGACTAAGTTTTCCCGTTTTAATAAGAACCTCTCTGACTTGGGGATTCTGCTCTAACTTAGCTTTCATGGCCCTCACAATAAGTTTATAATGCTCTCCCCTCTTTGGAGTCTTATAAATCATTTTCTTACCTCTGTAACTGACCCAGTTGGCGTGATTTTTTCGCATTATTTGAGTGGCCAGCTCTCCTGCTTCTTTTGCCTTGAAACCTGACTTCATAACCTCTACTTCTGAGCGTTTATATGGCCATTTCCCCCATTTGAGTCTTTCATCTTGTGAACTCTCAGGGTATTTCATTGATTGCCAAAGAGCTTCAACACTGGGGTACTTCTTTCCATCTAAAATAAAAGGGGTGTTAGCAAAGTTAGAAAGAATTCCAAGTTCATTTCTTTTACTAATAACAACTTCACAATTTTTTGCCGTATGTGGAGAAACCTCCCACCACTGTAACTCTTCATTTTTTACAGGCTCCCACCAATGCCTAGGGTAATTATGTGAGCAAGAGAAGAAAAAAAGAGTCATAAAAAGAAACTTCAACTCTCCTCCAATAAAACTCTATCAATAAAGTTTTTTACAATTTGATTTGACTCCGGTGTTTCAACTAAGTTGGCAATAATTTTTTCATATCCCCCATCATTATCAACATAACTCTCTTGATAGACTTTAAGCCTTTTTTTTAGAGTCGGAGTATCGAGTTCAGGATGATATTGAAATGTCCAAAATTTTTTCTCTTTCACCTTGAAAGAATGTAAGCAGTAGTCGGCTTGAGCAAGAAGGATACAGTTAGGGGGAAGAGTATCTGTATATTGTTTATGAACTGAAACACCATAAAAACTTTTTTTAATATCACGAAAAAGAGGATCATCTTTGGCCTCATTTGTCAGCTCAATTAAAGGCGTTCCCATTTCAAACCCCTCTTCTTTATGTTTAATTTCCCCTCCTAAGTGAAGTGTGGCCAGTTGAAAACCAAAACATGAGGCAAAAACGGGCTTATTCACATTCAAACAGTAGTCAATTAAAGAAAAGGCGCTTGGATAAAAGCTATTTTTTTCTTGTTCAAGAACATTGGCACTACTAGCTCCCCCTATGAGAAGAGCATCATATTCATCGATAATATTTGAGCAGAAGTGAGGAGTTTGAAAAACATTCAACACATCAATTTGCTCTTTCTTCAAACAACTATGCCGAGCGAAACTCTCCCACTCTTCCCTCATTGTTTCTTGGTCTTCTCTGACTTGCATGAGAAGTAATTTTAGATTCTCTCGCTTTTTCATTTCTCAATTAAGTTTTTTATCTTTTGAATTCTTTTACGATTGGCACCTAAGTCTGAATAACCGACTCTTGAACTAGAACGGTAATGGAGATTACCCTCTTTAAAAAGGATTTCAATATCATCAACAAAACCAAATATTTTTGATGTCTCTGTCGCATGAATATAGTTCTCTTTCTTCTCTACAATATCAAAGTTAAGATCGTGAAGAACAGACTCAACCTTTTCCAAAGTCTTTCCCTCCGATGGGGAGATAAAAAACTCATCCCTCTTATCAAAACTTGAAACACAATTAGGTTTGTTAAAGCAAGCTGCAAGTTGTCCGTTTTCAACCCCTTTCGATGCCACCTTTTTTTTACTTTTATGCCCCTTAGAAAAAAACATGATAACGACTCCTACAAAAAACAGAGCTATTGCTAAAAAAAGCGCTTTGAAAATACTATTCATTGTTGAAAGATAGCTTATCTTCTCCACTATTCAAAGGCTTATCCCACGCAATTAAATAATTTTAGTTTACAGGCTGTTATTACTACTCTCTATCGGCCGGTTGAGAGAATCGAATTTTATTGCTTTACTTTATCTCTATAATACTAAAAAAAGGAGTTCATATGATAGAACTAGAAAATGACAATTTAGCTGAATTTTTATCTGATAACCCTAAAACAATTGTGCAATACGGGGCCAAGTGGTGCGGGAATTGTCGAATGATTAAACCACAAATTAAGAATCTTTCTGGGAAGACTGAAGGAATTTCTTTTGTTTATGTTGATGCAGAAAAGCTTCCTGAATCAAGAAAACTTGCCAGCGTGACTAATCTTCCGACTTTTGCAGCTTTTGTTAATGGAGAACTAGTTAAACAAAATCAAGGGAATAAAATTGAGCTAGTACAGGAGTTAATTGATGAAGTTACCAATCATTAAATCTCTTGTTGAGTTTATTGAATCTCACGATGAAGACTATGTTCAAGAAGCCATTGATGTTCTTGAACATGTCTCTCAGGTGAGCTCTTTTAAAGATGAAGAACTCAACGTCATAGGAGAGCTACTCTCTAATATGTATGGAGCTATTGAAGTCGATAAATCAATTAAGGAAGGCCAATCTCAAAAAGATGCCCTTAATTCTTTTATGAAAAGAGTCCTTGGTTCAATCGATAACTAAATGAGAGCCTTGCACTGATTTATCCACTTTTCTTTGAGAGCATCGCTAATAAATGAAGCTTCAAATGAGTTAATCGAGAGTTGAACAATTTGCTCCGAAGTCAGTTTCAAGGCCTTGGCGGTTTCAAGAAAGTTTTGATTCATATAACCACCAAAATAAGCGGGGTCGTCTGAATTTATAGTAACCTTAACACCTTTCTCAAGCAGAGTTTTTAAATTGTGCTCTTCCATTTTATTAAAAACACGAAGCTTAATATTTGAAAGAGGACAAACTGTTAAGGCCATTTTTTCTTTAATAATTCTTTGTAAAAGTTCTTCATCTTCAATTGAGCGCACTCCATGATCTATTCTCTTAATTTCTAATAAATCAAGAGCTTCCCAGATATACTCAGGAGGTCCTTCTTCTCCAGCATGAGCAACTGTTACAAAACCAAGTTCTCTTGCTTTTTGAAAAACATTTTGAAACTTCGAAGGAGGATGTCCAACTTCTGAGGAATCAAGGCCAACTCCAATAATATTATCTTTAAAAGGTAGGCTTTCCTTAAGAGTTTGAAACGCTTCTTTTTCACTTAGATGTCTTAAAAAACACATAATAATTTCAGAAGAAATTCCCATTTCTCTTTGAGCATCGTCTAAAGCTCTTTTTATTCCTAAAAAACAAGTTTCGAAAGAAACTCCTCTTTGTGTATGAGTTTGAGGGTCAAAAAAGATTTCAGTATGAACAACATTATCTTCATGGCATTTTTGTAAATAAGCGTAGGTTAAATCATAGAAGTCCTCTTCTTTTATCAAAACCTTGGCCCCTTCATAATAGATATCAAGAAATGATTGCAAATTATGAAAGTTATAGGCTTCTCTTACTTCTTCTATATTTTTAAATCGAATATCCACTTTATTTCTTTGAGCAATTTCAAACATCAACTCTGGCTCAAAAGATCCTTCAATATGTAGATGAAGCTCTGCTTTAGGGAGCTTCTTGATTAAGTTTTCATAATCCATAAAATCCTCTTTTTTTAGCTAGAGAAAATTATAAAAAGAAATGAGAGTTTTTTCAATAAATTCAATAATCTGTCTCATTGATATTTTTTTCAAGACTATGGACCTTTTTATTTACCCATGCTAACTCGAGATATGACTATTTTTCTTCTTTTTTTCCTCTCAATGGTGTCTTTTTCATCAGAAAAAAACTGTACAGAACTTATGCAAGAGTATAATGGAAAACTTGAAATCCCAAGACCCCTTGAGAGATTTGCTGCTCCTTCACAAGCCTTATATGATGCTCTTAAATTACAAGACCCCAAAGAAATCATCGAATATATGCTTGCGAAGGATACAAGGGGATGGATCTTTCGCCTTGAAGGTCTACTGAAGCTTTATAAATCAAAAAAGAAAAGACCTCACCTTTTAGATTTGTACAACAAAATTAAAAGCCTGGAAGATAGTATAGGAGCTTACGATGCCTTCCTTGATTGGGGAGATTTTGCGAAAAAAGCTCAAGCTCCAGCTCCCGTGATTGATTATTTTAATCTGCATACTGAAAAGTCTTACGAAAACTTGGTAACAAAGATTAATCAAGAATGGAACCAAGAAGGCTTTCACTCTTTTATTGAAACTCTTTCAAAGCACGAATGGAAAAGTTATAAAAAAGATAAGGCGTTCATCAGAAAAAAATTAATCAAAGAACTAGAAGATCTTGAATTAACCCAGTACGAGTTTAATCAATTAGAAGAAGGGGTTCACGAGTTTAGAAGAGATATCAGGTGGATTCCTATCTATGCCCATGCCTTACAAGGTCTCATTCATTTTACTGATGATGCTGGCAAAAGTAGTGCAAAAGCTTTTAACCAACTTCTTGAAAATCAAAAACTAAGAAACTCTCCCTATGTTATTTACGAAGAGTCACCTAAAGAAACTTCTCCTATGACACTTAGTCTACCTTACTACCTTGCCCTATCATATGTTATTGGAGCTATTGGAAAAATTAAAGATAACGGACAGTATGTAGAATCTCTCGCTCATGCCTATTTAGAACTAGGGCTTTCCTCTAGTTTTCAAGAGGCTGAAGAGCAGATTCACTCCCTCCCTATCTTCCAAGAAATGCCTTTCATTAACTGGGAAGTCGAAACAACAAAGCTCTACCATTATTTAAAACAAATTCCTTATGATGATTCCCTACCTATAGAGCAACAGCAGCACTCTTCTGAAGAGAAAAGCCTCTTCAAATTATTAATGGAAGAGTTAAAAGAATACTAACGAAAATGACCTAGTTTTTGGCTTACTTCTTCTAACTTTCTTTTAGACAGATGGTTAGGATCAACATGATCAGTTAAGAGATAAGTAAAACCAAACTCCATGAGTTTTTCAATTTTCTTTTCTCTATTCACCGTCCATGCGATAATAGGAATATTCATTTCGTTGGCCTTCTCACTTAGTTCTTTGAGCCTCTTATAAAACCTTTTTTTTCTCCCAAAGATTTTAATTGGGCTTTCATCTCCAAGATGAATCCCAACATTGAGGGAAAGATGAGTGTAGGAATCTCTTACTTCATTAAAGTAATAATCGAGTTTGGAAAGAGGCTCTGAACCCCATTTCCCCTCTAGACTTCTTCCTACTGCTGGAATAAGTTTTTGAATAAGCCTTAAAATCTCAATCGATCCATTATTAATCACTATTTTTCTCAGTTCTCTCTCTTCTAAATCTCTTCCATTAATTTCATTGGCCATAGCATAAGCTGCTTCGGGACTCTGCTCTTTCATATCTATCCAGATGAGCTCAAGTTGAGATTTTGTTAACAAATAATCGAGAGCTTCACTTAAAGATGTCATTTTTTGAGGATGAGCGACTTTTTTTAACCACAATTGAGTCATTGGTAATTGGGTGTTTTTATCTATGAAACATTCTTGAAGAGAGAGCATTGTTTTTTCACTCACTTCTCCCTTACATGTTGTGATCCGTTTGAGTTTTTGATCGTGAGCAAGAATAAATTGATTATCAGCTGTTAATAAAACATCAAACTCAACCGCCCTAAAACCATTCCTTACGGCCCTTTTTAAGGACTCAAGTGAATTCTGTGGAACTTCGTTATCATTCCAAGCACCCTTATGGCTTGTTAAGATCGTCTCGGCCAGCAGAGAAAAACTAAGAAAGGAAATAATGACAAAAACCTTCATAAAATTCGACCTTTTTACCTACATTTGTCTAGGAAACCCAGGGTACACCCCCTCTGGGGTTTGGTCATACCATTTTTTAATTTGTTTAGTAATTTTTTCCTTATCTTGGGGCAAAACTCCTCCTATGGGATGCATATTTGAGACATGATTGGCCCTAAATAGAACATTATTGTCTCGAAAGGTCGCTCTCTCTAAAATACAATACATCTCGTTTAAGAGCTCTTTCTCACTTAAAAGCTCTATTAAATTTCTCTCTACCATTTTATAAAAGGGAGTTCCTTCTACGGGTCTAGTGACTAAAAAAGAAAAATAGTGAGGGGAAGTTAAGGAGAGAACCTCTGCAGTTTTCTCCATATGAATAGAGGAGAACTTTCTCCCTCCAACTCCTAACATGGCCATCGTAGAAAGTTCCCATCCACTTTCTTTGATTTTTAAAGAAGCCTCCACCATCTCCTGAGAAGAATTTCCTTTCACAATCATGTGAAGAACTTCATCAGCCCCACTCTCAAGACCAAGGTAAGCAATTGAAAGTTTCTTGCTTGCTAGACTTTTAAGCTCATCCCTACTTTTTAGAAGAATATTTTCTGCCGTCGCGTAAATTCCAACTCTTTTAACATTAGGGAAATAAGTATGAATCAGTTCAAGAACTTTTTCTAATAAAGATGTTGGTGCACCCAAAGCATCTCCATCGCACAAAAAAATCTTTTCAGGATAATATCCTATTTGTTGGTAATATAAACTAGATTCAATAATTTCCTTTTCAATCTCCTCTATTTTTCTCACTCTGTAATTCTTAGAACGATACATATCACAATAAGTGCATTTATTATTAGAACACCCTATTGTCACTTGAATCAAAAAGCTACGACCTTCGGAAGGAGGGCGGTATATGGGAAAATCATAATTAACAGGAGGAGTAAGAAGCATATTCGAATCCTACAACGAAATCGTTACAAAAGTCTATTTGGAGGAATATCAGAGAAGTGTTTTTTCTTTCAAAAACTTTTCTGCAGCACTAAAGATTTTTCTTTTTCTCTCAGGGTCCATTTTTTCAAGAGATTTCACCATCATATTCATTCGAGGTTGTTTTTGGAAAAAATCCTTTTTCCTTTCGATAAACCTCCAATATAGGCCGTCCCAAATATCACTCCATTCACCCTTTTTATAATGACTCATTTTCAAAATATAGTTTGAACCAGAAATGTAAGGTTTTGTGGCAAAAATTCCTCCATCACTAAATTGCCCCATACCATAGACATTGGGCCCCATAACCCAATCACTAGAGTCAGTGAAAAACTCCATAAACCACCGGTGAACTTCTTGAGGATTGATTTCACACAGAAGCATCATGTTAGAGAGAATCATAAGACGTTCAATATGATGACAATAGGAAAATTGATTGGCCTTTTTTATAGCATCATCTAAAGGCAAAATCCCAGTGGTTGCTTCATACCAATCACTAGTTAGCTTTCTTTGATGAGAGAAGAAATTGCTCTTATCTTGGCGGTCAGAATAAAATTGATAAATACCTCTTACAAATTCTCTCCAGCCCATCACTTGCCTGATGAAACCCTCTTTTGAATTAAGTGAAACAGCAGCTTGCTCTGCTTTCTTTACGACTTCATCAGGAGTTAAAAAACCAATGTTGATAAAAGCACTTAATAAAGAGTGATAAAGAAATGGATCTCTCGTATCAATTGAATCTTGAAAGTCCCCAAAGGATTCAAACTTATTTTTCAAAAATAAGTTAAACCAACTAAGAGCCTCTTGTCTTTTGACAGGAATCCAATAATTATTCACATCTCCAGGATGAGATGAAAAAAAATACTCTACTATTTTTTTAACTTCTTCAGTTATTTCATCTCTAACTGAAGGAAATTTGTTTTTAATGACATCAAACTTCAGAGGAATTTTTTTTCTATTCTCAGAATCATAACTGAACTTCCCTCCTATCGGACCATTCTCATCCATCAGAATATTAAAATCCTTTCTTTTCTGCTCGTAGAAAGTTTTCATAAAAGGTCTTTTAACTTTCTCCAAGTAAGCCTTAAACTCTCTTCTAGAAACCATGAACATAGGAGTTTTTTTTACAACAAGCTCTAATTTATTTTCTTTAGCAAAATCCTGGATTTGTTTTTCAAAAAACTTATCTTCAACCTCATAAAGTTGAATTTCCTTAATTTTATTTTTCCTAATAAACCTCTTCAGACAATTGAAAAAATGAGGTTCTTTCTTTAACTGAAAATAAGAAACGTCCTTTCCTTTTTCTGCAAGTTCTTGAGCAAAATGTCTCATTGAACTCAGAAAAAAAATAATTTTATGCTTATGGTACTTAAAATGAGTACAAAGTTCCCAATCTTCACACATAAATATCTTATGAGGAGTATCTTTGTAGAACTTGTATGGAAAGAGCTGATTGCCAAGAATTATTTGAGCTTTCATATCGTTCAAGATATCATGAACGCTAGACATAATCCAGTAGATTTGCTTACTCTAGTCCTATGAAAATCTCAATTATTTCACTTGGTTGGCTAGGTCTCTCTTTGTACCATGAACTTGAAGAAAAAGGCTTTGATGTCTCTGGCTCCTATTTTAATAGACCTAAAGGAGTGAAAAAGGAGTTTTTCTTTGATTACCAACATAATTCAGCTTCTTTACCTATCAAAGAAAGTGATATTGTGTTTTTTAATCTTCCACCTGGTCAAATAAAAAATTTAGATTTATTTAAAACCTTTCTCTCTACATATAAAGAAAAGCGCTTTCTATTTATCAGCTCTACCTCAGTTTATTCAGAACAAGGTGAGGTTGATGAAAGAATAAACCCACTTCCTAAATCCCCAAATGGAGTTTTTCTTTTACAATGTGAGGAGGAGGTTCTCAAACTTAAAAACTCTTTAATTATACGCCCAGGTGGTCTATATGGTCCTTCAAGACATCCAGGGAATTTTTTGGCAGGAAAAAATAATATTCCAAATCCTCTCTCTTATATAAACCTTATTTCTCAAGAAAATCTTATCAAGATAATTATGAAATCTTTATTGGATAAGGAAGTTAGGATTATCAACGCAGTTGAAAAAAAACACGTTACCAAAAAAGATTTTTATGAACATTATGCCAGAGAAAAATCTCTACCACTTCCCCATTTTCAAGAACAAAACCAAAATGAAATAAATTTTAAAAAGGTCATTACCTGTTATCAAAAGTATCAATGCTAATTGGCCCTTCTCATCCCCCAAAAATGACAAATAAGCGCTACAATGAAAACAGGGAGTAAGTGAAAAAGGAAAACGTGCCAGGGTTCATTTGTACAGAAAAAAAACATTAAAAAAGTGCACAAGAGAGCTGAGGAGAATCCTAAAAGATAAAAGCTCCATCTAATATTATAAAAATCATTCCTTTTTAAAAAATAAACAAAACTTAAAATAGGAAATAAAGAGAATAACAAAATTTCTACTTCACAATAAGATCTCATCCCTCCTATGATTTTCCCTGGAAACCATACAGAAGCAACGAGAACGACTGATATGCCCAAGCTGACTATACCCAATTTTCTCGTTTTTGTTGCTCCAGGGATGAGAGAAAGAAAAAAGAAAAAAGCTCCCGTAAATAGAGCAAGAAAAAATAGTGCTACTTCCACAAAAAAATGAAGAGAAACTTCACCCATTTTTAGTTGTATGGGAGAGATTAAGTTTAAAACGAAGAAAAGAAGTACTAAATTTCCAACCAACCATAAAAGACTTCTCATTCCTGGTCCTTTATTGATTTTTATTGGAGTCAACTCTTCCACCAGCTGCTCTATAATGTCTTTTTCATTCATTATTAGACTCCTCTCTCACCATTTCCTGAATTCTCCCTAATCCTCTGGATATTCTGGCCCTAAGAGCATCTTCACTTAGCCCTAACTTAAGGGCTGCTTCCTTTGTACTATGCCCGTGGAGTTTTGTGAGCTCGATGGCCTTTTTAGTCACTTCGGGAAGTTGGTCAAGAATCTTCAAATCCTCTAACTCATACTTCGCTACAAACTCTTCATTTGTGACATTTGGGCCCAGTTCATTTTGTAATTTCATCTGCCTGTTTTTCTTACGGATATAATCCACAATCCTTCTTTCGGTAATAGCAACAACCCATGGAAGAACATCTCTTTTGCTATCATAAGTAGGGAGTGAGCGGTGAATGGAGATAAGACACTCTTGAACAACATCGGCCACATCTCCTTCGTTAAAGATCCTAAAACGTACTTTTTTTGTGATATAGGGAGAAAGTTTAGTTAAAAAAAGGTGATAAGCTTTTTTATCCCCTTTTTGTGTTTGAATCAGTAAATATTTAATTTCTTCTTTATTATCTATCATTATGTCACAATTATGCTCAACCAAACGAAGCTTCATTGAGTCTTACACATAATAAGGAGGAATTAAATGAAAATTTTAAAATACAGCTTGAGAATTATCCCTGCTCTAATCCTATTCCAAACCCTTTTTTTCAAATTCACTGCAGCAGAAGAATCTGTTTATATATTTGAAACGCTCCATCTTGGTGCACTTGGAAGGATAGGTTCAGGCATTGTTGAATTTATTATTGGAATCATGCTCCTTTATCCTAAGACAACAAAATGGGGAAGCCTTGGTGCTATGGGAGTCATGGCTGGGGCCATCCTTGCTCATATATTCATTTTAGGTATAGAAGTTAAGTCAGATGGAGGTTTCCTATTTGCTTTGGCCATCATTACAATGGTAACTTCTTTTTTTAACTTCATCTTTTCTCAAAGGGAAAACTAGTACATTATTTTTTTTGATATTTTTTCCAATTGAGATTTGCTTTTTGAATTTGGGAAGAATCGTCTTTCTTATTCCATTTTTTCAAGGTATCGGCCCAAAATCCATTATAGAATAAGTATGTTTTACCTTCTACTACTTTAAAGGATTTAGGGTCAATTTCAACCAGATCCCCAGAATCGGCCATGGCATAGGCACACCAGCCATTATAAGCAGGAATGAACGCTTCAGGTGTTCTGAGAAATAAATCTTTATTCTCTTTCGAAGTAAAGTAAACTTTTATCCCTTTATATTGGCTTGAAATTCCTTCATTCCCTTTTTCTGCTTTGTTCTTTTTTATATAGGATACGGGGTCATAGCCTCGCAAAAAGACACCGTCCTCTTGATAAAAGTTTGCCTCTTTCGCAAAACCTAGATTGAGAATAAAAAAACAAAAAACTATTATCTTTTTCATAAGCAACACTCCTGAATTGATTCGACTTTTTTACTTCCTAAACTTAAACAAAAAACAAGACAAGGGCCATTAATGGCCCTTACATTATGGGGGTAAAATTCATTCGGATCATAGATCATACGTTTATCACCACAGCTCCTTACCAGTTTTTTCTCTTTGCTTACAAAGAAGTTCCCTTTTTTTTCCAATTGAGTTTCTTCTAACGCTCCTTCTATGATTTCATCAAGAATAAACTCTGGATGAGAATGAGCTCCTGTTTCATTCCCTTCACTAAAATACATCACTTCAAAGCTTAATGTTCCCAAATGTGTTTTTCTTTGTAAGAGAGTTTTTTTGCAGTGGCTTTTGGCTTCAAAAGAACAAGGATAATCCGTGAGGTTGAGCTCATTAACTCTTTTTTTTATTAGGAAGTATAATGAATCCAGCCAGCCTTCAACTTCTTGAGAAGAAGACAGGTAAGTTAACTCATTAAACTTACTTTTTATCATCGAAGATTTTAGCAAATTCTCCATATCCACTCTCTTGTAACTTTTCTTTTGGTATAAACTTTAAGGATGCCGAATTAATGCAGTATCTTAGTCCAGTCGGTTTTGGGCCATCTTCAAAAACATGCCCCAAATGAGAATTACCATACTTTGATCTGACTTCAACTCTTTTCATAAAAAAACTACTATCTTCTTTATTAAGAATATGTTCATGAACAAGAGGTTTTGAAAATGAAGGCCAACCAGTACCGGAGTCAAATTTATCAATTGAACTAAAAAGAGGCTCTCCTGAAACTATATCAACATAAATCCCCTCTTTTTTATTATTCCAATACTCATTCTTAAAGGCCCTCTCCGTTGCGTTTTCTTGAGTCACCTTATACTGAAGAGGAGTCAGCTTTTTTTTCAATACTTCGTTTGATGGTCTTACATATTTATTTAAATGGTTTTTGTTATCAAAATCTAAATTCTTACCACTCCAGTACTTTTCGATAAAATCATCTCTACCTGAAGCATTTCGGTAATATTTATATTTTGCTTGGGTGTAGAGATTTTTTTTATAAAAATCCTGATGATAATCCTCTGCGGGATAGAAAGATTGAAACTCTAAAATAGGAGTCACTATTTTTTTATTAAAATAGTTTTGTTTTTCTAGAAATTTTTTTGATTCTAATGCTAGTTTTTTTTGTTCTAAATTGTGGAAAAAAATGGCACTAGAATACTGATGCCCCCGATCGACAAACTGCCCTCCGCTGTCTGTTGGATTGATATTACTCCAAAACACTTTCAATAATTTCGAGTAGCTTACTTTCTGAGGATCAAAGAGAACTTGAACAGATTCGCGATGCTTTGTTCTTCCACTGGCCACTTCTTGGTAAGCAGGATTCTTTTTCTTACCACCGCTAAAACCAGAAATAACAGAAACAACACCTTCAAGTTTTTCAAAAGGTGGCTCCATACACCAAAAACAACCTCCAGCGAAAGTTGCTTTTTGAAGATTTTTTTCTCCTTCATTAGATAAAGAAAACTGGGAGAAAATCAGAATAAAAACAAAAAACTTAACCATCATACACTCCACTGTTTTTTCACTCTCTAGAATAGCTTCGCTCTCAATTCACCATTTGTGACATATTTTCGAAGAGTGCCTCCTAAGTAACTGAAATGACGAGTCCTGCAAATGACTTTTTCAAGTAAACAGCTGACAAATACTTTTAAATAGAGGCATAATGGGCTTTCAACAAAACGCAATACAGGGGTAAATTCGTGGACACAGTGAATTCAATTGATGGGACTTGTGCTAATTTTCAAGCTGGTAGCACTCAGGATAACAAACAAGTTGACCCAAAAACGACCCAGAAACTCCAAGATAAAGATCTTATTTCACTTGGTGAATATAATAAAATTCTTTCTTCAAAATTACCTAAAGAACTTTTTTTAATGAACCCAAAAAGAATCGCTTGGCTTTTTTTCTATTTAGGGGCCAATGCTGCACTTATCTACTCTCTTCTGAACCTAAACCTTCATTGGTCTGCTAAAATTATCGTCTCTATTCTGATAGGAAACTTTAGTGCTGGGGGAGCTCTTTTGGCCCATGAAATCATGCATGGCTCTATTATTAAGAATCGAAAAATTCAAGACATCTGTGGTTTTTTCCTTATGACACCTTTTCTTGTTCCTCCAACGTATTGGCGTTTTTGGCATAATAAACTACACCATGGAAATACTCAGATGATTGGTAAAGATCCTGATGCCTTCCCAACTCGTCTTGTTTGGAAAAAAAGCAAATTTATGAAAGCTATTTTTCCTCTTACTCCAGGTTCTAAAAATCCTATCAGTTTTCTTTACTTTTTTTATTGGTTCCCTTTTCAATCAATAATGAACGTTTTGTATTTTAGATTTAATACAAAAATGTGGGGAAAAATGAATCATACCAAAGTCAGTCTTGAGTTTATTCTTCAAGTGGCCATCATGAGTACTTATGTTTACTTCATCGGATTAAGTGATCCACTTTTTCTCATTATTTTACCTTTTATGATTCAGAATTATATTGTTATGAGTTATATCTCAACCAACCATAACATTAGTCCGTATACAAATATTAACGATCCTTTGGCCAACTCACTAACTGTAACAAACCCAAAGATTTTTGAATTTTTTCACCTTAATTTTGGTTATCATACTGAACACCATATCTTTCCTAAGATGCCTATGAATAATGCTAAAATTGTAAGCGATAAACTTAAAGAGCTCTACCCTGAAAGATATCATATCATGCCAAAATACAAGGCCTTGTATGAGTTGTATAAAACTCCAAGGTTGTATAAGAACAAAACAACTCTTGTTCATCCTAAGACACAGAAAGAATATAAAACGTTGGGGAGTCGTTGAGAGCTAAATTTCAGGTAGAGGAATTCTCTCTTCCTCGTTAATAACGTGGCCAAATTCGTCATTGCTCCAACGTATTTTCGCTTCTTCTATGAGTTCTTTTTGACTTGAGACAAAGTTCCACCATATATATCTTTTCTCAGAAAATACCTCTCCCCCAAAAAACATAAATTCGCTATTTGAGGAAAACTCAATTGATATAGAACTTCCTTTTTTAAAAACTACCATATCAAATCGGGTAAACTTTTTCCCTTCAATACTCGCTTCGCCTTGAACCATATAGAGAGCAGCTTCTTCGTTTGTCTTTAATTGATATTTAAATGTTGAGTCCGAAGAAGCTTTTGCGTTTGTATAAAACAAAGAGGAGTAAACTGGCACTGGAGATTTGAAACCATTAAACTCTCCAGCAATCAATCGAAACTCAATACTCTCTTTCTCTATCAAGGGTAGGTCTTTTTCTTTGAAATGAACAAAACTAGGCTTCACTTTCTCGAACTTCTGTGGAAGGGCCACCCACAGCTGGATTCCTTCAAGAAGTAGCTCCTCTCCTTCTTGAGCACGGGCCCTTTCACTATGAACAATCCCTTCCCCTGCTGTCATCCAATTAACTTCCCCTGGTATGATATACTCTTCGTTTCCAAGACTATCACGATGCAAAATTCTCCCATTAAAAAGATAGGTAATCGTTGCTAAACCAATATGAGGATGAGCCCTCACTTTCATTTCTTGTTGGCCGTTTAAACTAACAGGACCCATATGATCCCAAAAAATAAAAGGGCCAACCATTTTTCTTTCCGCTCGTGGTAATGAACGCCTGACAATAAAATTGTCCCCAATATCTTTGGCCTGTGCTTGTATCTCTAATTCTATAATAGACATGATTAATGAGACTCTAAATCAAGTAACTTCTTCTTGATGGCCAGTCCTCCTCCATATCCAGTTAAACTTGAATTCTTTCCAATAACTCTATGGCAAGGAACAATAATTGAAATAGGATTTTTGTTATTAGCACCACCAACAGCTCTAACAGCTTTAGGATTTTTAATTTTAGTGGCCACATCAAGATAACAAACAGTTTTTCCGTAAGGGATTTTTAGTAGTTGATTCCACACTTTTTTCTGAAAATCAGTTCCTTTTAAGTTTAATTTGAGATCAAAGACTTTTCTCTTTCCAGAAAAATAATCATCGAGTTGTGAACTGGCCTGTTTAATCAATTTACCCTGAATTGTTTGTTCATCCTTAGTCTTTAAGTAAGGAGAATTTCCTTTTGTCCAAGATATTGAAGTAATTCCTTTTTCATCAGCTGATATATATAAATCTCCAACAAGGCTCTTTTTCTTTAATTGAAATTCACTCATGAGGACTCCTTTTAACACGTTGCTACGTTTATAAACAGACACTTCTTTATATGATAAGTAGTACTATCAGCCAATTAAATTTAAAGAGAATCTCATGAAGTTTTTTATTTTGGTATCACTTTTTGCTCATTGTCTATTTGCTCAAATAAGAACTCCGGAAGACCTCCCTCAAGTCATGAAAGAGGTTCATCAAGAATTTATAAAAACAGATAGATCCTTGCTTCCCTACTTTAGTCCTCTTTATGTGCTTTACCGAAAACTCAAACCTATTAATGAAGAAGCCGCTATTACTATTAACACAACTATCGATTTATTAGAGAAAGTTTATGCCTTTAGAGAGGATGATGTTTTGGAAGTGAAGGAAAAACTGTTTGATGTTTATCTAGGAGAAAAATTCTATATTGAAGCTGTTATTTTAAACTTAAACGAGCAACTCAATTCCTACACCGAAAAAAACTATTCTTACTTGAAAGAATATATATACCAAGCAAGCGAATCAGAACTCAGTAATGATTTTAAAGAGAACAAGTGGATTGATGAAAACCTTATTGGATTTAATGTCATAATCACAAACTTAATGCAATTGATAAGAAGAATTCAAGGTGGCCAATTCAATGAAGGTCCCCTATTTCAAGAAGAAAACAATCAAGTTAATCCTCCTCTTGAATTTGACGAAACACCTCCTGTGACTTTTGAACAAAAAACTCCAGAGTATACGCCATCACCTGAAACTGATAGCTGTCAATGTGAGCAACTTGAAAGTGAGTGGGAACTACTGACAAAAGCTTACGAGGCTTTTTCTGCGAAACTAAAAAATAACTTTGTTGGATGTATCGATCTGACCCAAGATATTTACCGAAATGTTTTCCTTAAAGTGAAGCCTAAATGCTGGGGGCCAGGAATTGCCTGGAGGTTTAGTATTATTTTTAACAAAGTTTTTTGTTGGTCCAATTTTCAACATAATGCTTTTCTTCTTTACCCAAAGAATCCGACTTGCTCATTTAAAGATGATATGGTTTTCGATCCTTATATTCTGTCAGAGGGACAAACAAGAGCTGCTAAGATTGAACCATTAACTCAATTTGTTCTCCAAGGAGATTGTGGAGGAGGAGAAAGAGATACGTATACAGTGACTTGGCAGTCAGAGCGCTCCAGAGCCCAACAGTGTATCAACTCTTTTGGACATGACCCTAGCTTTTGCCAAGGGGCCTATACTTGTCTCAACAAAGAATATGGCTACAACAGACCTGAAGGGAAGCGCAAAAGTGATAATTTAAAAAACACTTGTCCCTAAAGCATTTTGGTGTTGAATTTTTCTTAGCTGAGTTTGCAAATCAAAAATCTGAGTTTGCCAATAATACTCACTTTCAAAATGAACAAAAGCTCTTTTAAAAGCCTCATCTTCCCATCTCTTTGCGATCCAAGCACTAAAATGAATAAAACGCAGGGCCCTTAATGGTTCAATGAGTTTTAGCTCTTTGTCATCAAGTTCTCTCATTGATTCATAAGCATTTAAAAGTTTATTTCTGGCCATCAAAGCTTCTTCATCTTCTCCTGGTACTGCCAACCAAATATCTTGAACACATGGGCCATTCACCATATCATCAAAATCAATAAAATAGAGATTCTCTCTCTTAATAATATTTCCCCAATGACAATCTCCATGTACTCTTTGAAGTTTAATCCCTTCAAATAAAGGAGTTATGTTGCGACAAATTTCTTTCACAACTTCTTCATAGTCTTTTTTTAAATGGATAGGAATAAAAGAAGTTTCTAAAAGGAAATCTAAGTTTTTCATTCCAAAATTATCAGGAGTCATACTTAAGCGGTGGGAAGCTTTTTTTGAGCTACCAATATTATGCATTCTCGCTAACATTCGCCCCAATATTTCTAACTCTTCATCATTAAGATCTGTTGCCATTCTTCCCCCTTTTTTGGGAAATAAGGCAAAAAATAAAGAACTGTCAGGGGTCGTAAACAAACTATTTCCATCAAAACGAAGTGGAGCCACAACTGATATATCGTTATCTTCTAAATTAAACATAAATTCATGTTCGTCCAGAATTTGCTCTTTTGACCATCGTCCTGGTCGGTAAAACTTAGCAATAACAAACCTATCACTGTCTGAGGCGATATCTTCTTCTGTTTCTATTTCCACCTCGTAAACTCGATTTTCCATACTATTAAGAGTTAAACATCTCCCAGTTGTTTTAAATCCTAGTAATTCCACACAATCGAGAATTAAATGAGGTTGAAGTTGATAAAAGAATTGGGTATTGCTATCACCCCAAACATAATCAGACATTAGATTTCACTCCAAAAACAACATATTTTTATTAGGACATTTATTTCTTTCATGCTATTTCTTTAATTAAAACTTATAACAAAAGAGGTCATTTTGAAAATTCGAGCGCAGCATATTTTAGTTGATCATAAACACGAAGCTGAAGATATCTTAAAAAAGATAGATGATGGAGAGAGTTTTGAGCAGTTAGCAAAGAATTATTCAAGTTGTGGCTCGGCTTCCTCAGGTGGGGATTTAGGTGAGTTTGGAAAAGGAATGATGGTTAAACCTTTTGAAGAAGCTGCCTTCTCACTTTCTCCAGGAGAAGTTTCAGGGCCTGTCCAAACTCAGTTTGGTTTTCATATTATTAAAAGAAATTCATGACCAAAACTCTTTCTGAGATTAAAGCTTTTGTCTTTGATATGGACGGAACACTTGTCGATTCAGGACTTGATTTTGATCTCATGCGAGAGGAATTGAATTTTCCTTTAGGGGTTCCGATTCTTGAACATCTCGCACTTATTGAATGCTCAAAAACTCAAGAAAAGGCCCATGAAATTATACACAGACACGAGCAGGAAGGTGCTAAACGCTCAACTTTAATGCCTGGAGTGAAAGAGCTTCTTGAGAAAATTAAAGAAAAGAACTTTTTCCTTGGTCTTCTTACCCGCAATAGTAAGGAAGTAACATCTCAAACCCTTAATAAATTTTCCATTCATTTTGATCTAGTTCTTACACGAGATGATTGTGCTCCAAAACCTGAACCAGAGGGACTTGTAAAAATGCAAGATGAATGGAAAATTTCTCCTAAGCAGATGCTCTATGTTGGAGATTTTCGCTTTGATCTAGAAACGGCTAAAAACGCTGGCTCTTATAGTGCTCTTTACCTTAATCATAAAAATACTCACCTAAAATCTCTCGCTGATTTTCATATCTCTGACTACCATGAATTTCTGAAATTAATTTAAAACAAATTAGGATTTCTTTTGATATAGTCCAAGTGAGATTCAACTGCCATTTTTAATGATTTTTCCATGTATTCGGGAGTTAAATCTTTTTGAGTTTGACACTTCTTTTTCATTAAAGTTGTATTAAGAATAATCCCAAAATGAACAATCAAAGAAAAGCTCATTTTCATTGCCCAATACTTAGATTCTTCTGAAACTTCAGAATCCACCTCTGAATTGATTTTTTCTATAAAATACTCATGCCCAGGAGGACCAAACCTCTCTGCTTTCTCTTCTGATATATCTTCCACAGGAATTGTAATATTATCAGAAAGAAATATTTTAAAAATATTCATGAGAGCGCTTTCTTCTTGAAGGAAAAAACGAAATACATTCACAGCAAGATCAGATGTTGTTTGGGACTTAGCTGATAAATTTTTAACCCCTTCCTTGACCCAATCATAATTATGATCAAAGACGCTCCAATAAAGGTTTTCTTTATTTTTAAAATGATAATTAATAGAAGCTAGATTCACTTCAGCTGCTTGTGAAATATCTCTAATTGATGTAGAGCCAAATCCTTTTTTAGCAAAAAGCTCCCCAGCTACTTTAAGGATTTTTTCTTTCGTATCTATTTTACTCATAACTCTGCCATTATTGACTTATCCTTTTCAACAGATTGAGCTTCAACTTTTGATTTTTTATTTAATATTCTTTTTCTGAAGAGTTCAAAGTCTTCAAGTATCGCATAGGCAGCAGGAACCCAAACAAGAGTTAAAATTGTCCCTGAAGTCAACCCCCAGGCCATGGCCAACGTCATAGGAATAAGAAGAGCATCATTTCCTCCTATTCCGTAAGCTGTTGGCAACAATCCACTAATAGTCGTTAAACTAGTGACAAAAACAGCTCTTAGTCTCATTCCTGAAGCTTTCACAAGAATATCATGAAGACTTAACTTTCCTTCTTCTCTCATTTCATCAATAAAACTAATGAGAACAATACCAGAGTTTACAATGATTCCACCAAGGCCAATGATTCCAATTAAGGCCAAAAATGATATCGGTCTAGCATGAAGGAAAAAAGCAACAGAGAAACCTAACAACCCCAATGGGATTGTCGTCATAATAATGAGAGGCCTTAAATAAGATTTGAAAAGAAAAACAAGTAGAGCAAAAATTCCAATCAAACTTAATTTAAGAGCAGAGAACAAAGATGACATTGACTCATTTGTAGATTCTTGTGCTCCTCCAAAAACCAAACTGATTCCAGGAATAATATCTTTATTCTTATTAAAGATATCTAACAAAAGTTTATTGGCCTGGATTGAAGTTACTTTTGTTGTATCTACATCACCTGTTAAAGTTTTGGCCCTTTTAAAATCAAATCTTTTCACATGAGGAGTACCCGGTGCTTTCCTAAATTTTGCCAAGCTACCTAATTCTACCAAGTTTCCTCTAGGGTCAAGGATAATTAATTTCTTCAAATCATCTATGTCTTTCCTATTGACTTGATTAAACCTTACAATCAGATCAACTTCTTTATTATTTAATGTCACATCAGAAATTCTCTTTCCTGAAAGGGCTGTTCGTATAGTCGAACCAATATGCTCAACGTCAATTCCTAATCGAGCAGCTTTAGCGTAGTCTATATCAACAAAAACTTCATCATCTCCAATGACATCATTCACTTGAAGGTTTTCAACCCCATCAACTTGCCCTAACTCTTCTTTGATTAAAGCAATCATTTTATCAAGATCTTCATCTGAGTTAGAACGAAATGTCGCTTCTACGGCGTTCCCCACAGGTGGCCCATTTACAAGCTCTTGAAAACTTAAACTTTCTACATAATCCGGTTTAATCGTTTTAAGGTCTTTTAGTACATCAGTATAGACTCGGTTATATTTAGCATAATCACTCACATAAATAGTGAGCATACCAATATTATTACCTTCTCTGGCCTTTGGGTCATTAGGACCCATTTGAGAAGTTCCGGCCCTCGCAACAATATGGTTAACATCATCTCCTAAGACCTCTTTAACTTTTTGAGATAAATCTTCAAGCTTTTCATGAGTAACCTCTAAACGAGTTCCTTTAGGCATTTCCAATCTTCCAATATAAACTTCAGTTTGATCTGCTGGGAAAAGAATAAATTTATTGGCCACTCCCATCATAAAAAAAGAGAAAATAACAATGATAAAGAAAGATCCTAGAACCCAATAGCGTTTATTAACAACCTTATCCATGAATTGCTCAAATTTTGACTCAAATTTACTGAACCAATCGCTTGACTTTTCTCCTTCACGTTCGTCTTTAACATCTTTACCTGCCCAAGTTAATCTCATTGGAAGAAATAAAAAAGACTCGAGTAGAGATAAAATAAGCGCAAGGCTCACAACAATGGGAATCCATTTAATGAATTGTCCCATGACTCCTTTTGTAACAAGCATTGGTAAAAAGGCTGCTATTGTCGTGAAGGCAGTTGCTGTAATTGGTAACCATAAGCTTTGAATAGATTGCACAGCAGCTTCAATCGTATCCAATCCATCTTTTCTTAAACGAGTGAAGTTTTCGCTTATAACAACTGAGTTATCGACCATCATTCCCAAAGCAATAACAAGAGCAAGTACTGTAATCGCATCAATATTCATTCCAAAATTGGGCATAAATCCTAGCGTTCCCATCATGGCCAAAGGAAGTGATAAAGAAGCAACCATTCCAATCTTGCCTGGAAGAAAAAAGAAAAGAAAAACAACAACAAGAATAAGCCCAGTGATAGCATTGCTTGTCAGAACATCCACTCTATTTTTTACTTTTTGTCCCTCTGATAAATACACGTTAAATTGATAAGAGGGATAGCGTTTCTTATAGTCCTTTAAAATTTCATCTAATTGCTTAACCATTTTTATAGTGTCAGCACCTGATTTTTTATTAACAATTAATAGTGTCGCATCCTTCCCATTATAACGAGAAGAAACATTTAATTCCTCTGCTGAATCTTTGACTTCAGCTATATCTCCTAATAAAACTGTACTTCCGGTAAAATTTGAACGAACGACAATATCTTTTAGTTCTTGGGCATCGCTTATTTTCCCCTCAACACGAACAAGCTTCTGAGTTTGCTCTGCTTTAAGAGCTCCCCCTGGAGTATTTGAATTTCTCGCTTTAATTTTGTTTAAAACTTCAGTGACAGATATATATTTTTCGTTCAATTCATCAAGGTTTAAAAAAATATCAAAAGCTCTTTCTCTGAATCCAACCAATCGAACTTCTTTAACGGAGCGGTTATCTTCAATTTCTTCTTTTAAAGTATCTGCTATAATATCTCTTGCCCTATTTTTATTATCTCCAGTAATTGCTAACTCGATAACAGGAAACTCATCACTCTTTAACTCTGTAAATTTTGGAGGATCATTTAAGTCTTTTGGGAGGTCGGTGACTCTATCAACTGCTTTTTGAACCTCATCCATGGCCTCATCAACATCAACCTTTGGGTCATCCATATCTATTCTAACAGTAATTGTAGATAATCCCGCTTGAGAAGTTGAGCGCACATCTTTTAGACCATTCACCCCTCTAATTTCATCTTCTATTGGCTTTGTTATCTTTGTTTCAATGTCACTTGCAGTGGCCCCATCGTAAACAGTTACAATGGTAGCAGTAGCAAATGAAACTGCAGGATAGCTTTCTGCATTCATTTTTTTTAAACCTTCATACCCAAAAAGAAAGAGTCCCAAGGACAAGACGATTGTCAGCTTCGCATTCTCTATAAAAAATTGAGCAATTGATTTCATTTTAAGTCCTATTTATTTCACATGGAATATCAGTATAAATACTAAAGTAATCCATTAATGTATTAATAATCGTAAGATTTGTTTGTATTTCATTTAACTGAGATTCTAAGTGCGCGTCTTGCTCACTTATGAGCTCTTGAACACTAATTCGGGCCTGCTTGAACTTTCTCTGGCTCACTTTGATACTTTGAGCAAGATGATAATTTGTCTCTCTTTGATTTTGAACGACGTCTTTTAAAATAGTAATAATTCTTGCTGTTTCCGTATGATACGAACGGATGCGAGAAAGATAGCTTTGTGCTTTTGCTCTGTAGCTCTTTTTAGTCATTTCTTTTAAAACTTCTTCTGTTTTCCTTTTACGCCCTCCAAAAGGGATTGAAACTTGAAGTGTTAGACTTGTGACGTCTCTTCCATCACTATTAAAATTCGATCTCGCATTAGAAATTCCATAATCACGCCCAACATTAGAGTACTCTCCCACTAGTTTTACAGTAGGATTATCATAAGTTTCATTCACTTTCTGTGATAGTACTTCTTCTTCTTTTAAAAAGGAGACAATCTCATCATAAGGAGTGAATTGAAATGGAGCTTCTTTATAGGAAGCTATTTGGGCCGAACATGATAAAACTTCAACTATCGTTTTATCTACACTATAAGGAGCTAGTTCTATATTTTTATCATTAAGTTCAGGGATTAACTCTTTGAGAGATTTAATAATCTCACCTCTTTGATATTTTAACGAAAGTAAGCTGGCCTTACGAGTTGTCCACTGAGAGCGGTATCTCGCGACCTCTCCTGAGTCTGCAACCCCTGATTTTTTTCTGCGTTTTGCTTCTTCAAATTGAGTTTTTGCCAGCTCGGCCAGAGTTGTTAGAAGTCTTTTTCTTTCACTATTGGCCACTAAACCCCAGTAGATTTTCTTTAAATTTGAATAAAAAGTTTTTTGGTTAACCTTTTTCTCAAGCTCTGCCCTTTTTAATTCCAAGTAACTCGTTTTAAGGTTAGATCTCGTTTTACGACCTAAAAAATCCTCAAATAAATCCATTGTCATACTAAGGCTCATTCCTGCTTTCGCAGCTCCAGAAATAAAAGCATTAGTTGTTTTTTCACTGAAAGCACTTAATTCAAAATCAACACCATAACTGGTAGGTTTGTTTATTCCTAAAGAAAAGGAGTTATAATTGTTTGTGACGCCTCCATCAAATGCACTTAATAGCCTTTCTTTTGACTCATAAACGGAACTCTCAGAATCAAGACTAAAAGAGAGAGCATCCTCTAAAGCCAAATAGCTTTTTTTCACACTCAAGTAACTCGCTTCAATTTGCTGAATATTAGGAGTTGTCTCACTAACCAGCTTATCTACAAAGTTTTCGGATAAAACAACAGTATCGACCGTGTTTTGAGACTGAGCAGAAGTATAATGGAGGAATAAAAAAAGAAGAGTTATTGTTAATTTCATAAAACACCTGTTTAATTCAAACGTTCGTTTA
Organism: Bacteriovoracia bacterium; assembly: GCA_030431635.1. Classification (GTDB taxonomy): domain Bacteria; phylum Bdellovibrionota; class Bacteriovoracia; order Bacteriovoracales; family Bacteriovoracaceae; genus CALFYV01. The sequence continues at coordinate 160,705 of JAUIIL010000006.1, read as the reverse complement.
ATTTACAGATGTTGTACAAAGATAGCAAGAGATAAAGAAAATATCTATGATTTCAGTTAATTAATAACTTTTATAAATTAAGAGGATTTTTTAAGCTTTTGAAGAGAAAATAAAATTTCTTTAATTTTGTCTTTTTTTATGGGCTTAGCAAGAAAGTCGTCCATACCTGCGCTTAAGCAAAGATCTCTATCCTCCTTGAAAGCATTCGCTGTCATGGCGACAATAGATGGCCGACATTCTTGATATGATTTAACTATCTTTTTTGTTGCTTCCACTCCATCCATTATTGGCATTTGCATATCCATAAAAATCACATCGTAATAATTAGCCCCCTTACGCTCTATTTGCCCCAGAGCTTCTTTGCCGTTTTCAACAACATCACAGGAGCAGCCCAGATTTCTTAACATAATTTGAGCTATCTGCTGATTAACCTTATTATCTTCAGCAACAAGTACCTTTAGTTGATAATCTTCTTTTTCTCTACTTTTCTTCTCTGAACTAACAAGACAAGTTTCAGAACTATTTACTTCTTCTAACTCCAACAAAACTTTAAACTCAGTTCCTCTACCTAACTCACTTGAAACTTCTATTCTTCCATTCATTAATTCAACTAATTCCTTACAAATAGATAGGCCAAGTCCGGTCCCTCCATACTTTCTCGTCGTGGAATTATCCGCTTGAGTAAAGGCTTGAAATAGTTTTTCTTTCGCTTTTCCATCCATTCCAATGCCAGTGTCCTTTACGACGATTTCAACGTTTTGCTTGCCTGGATGAAACTCTTTCATCTTACACACTATCTTGACTTCACCTTTTTCCGTAAATTTAATAGCGTTAGATAAAAGGTTCGTCATAATCTGCTTTACTCTAGTGACATCACCTTTAAAGTATTTTTTACTATTCGTATTTTCTTTATAGGATAAATGGATTGATTTTTTCACTGCTTCAAATTTAAAAAGCTCAACAACTTGTTTTAAGCTTTCATTCAAATTAAAAGGGGCCACTTCCAGTTCTAATTTACCAGCTTCTATTTTGCTTAAATCAAGAACTCCATTTAAAGTATCCAGTAAAGTTAAGCTACTTGAGCTAATCGTCTCAAGCATCTGCTTTTGTTCAGTCGATAGTTTTGTATCTGATAAAATTTCAACCATCCCAAGAACTCCGTTCAAAGGAGTTCTGATTTCATGGCTCATATTCGCTAAAAAAAGAGATTTAGCTTTTTGCCCTTCAAGGGCCTTATTTCTTGAAACAATAAGCTCTTCCTGAGAGTTATGAAGCTCTATCATTTGAGAGAAAATTTTAACACAAGCATTAAGAAAGGGTTCATGTCCTATCAGTTTTTCTTTTTTATCTTTCAAAGAAATAACAAAGTCTCCAAACTTTTCACCTCTTACAGTAATTTTTCTTTTTATTTCATAAGTTGAGCCTTCATTTTTCCCGCAAAAGACAAAAAGAATATTTTGTTTGTTTTCGCTCTTTAGAACGGCACAATTATCAAAAAATCCCCCCCAAGGAGATTGCATTACAAAATATAAAGCTTGCTTAAGTTTTTCTTTGAGCGAAGTTTGACGATGGTTTTCAATTTGTAGCATTTGATTAAGAACATCTTTTTCTTTTGCGAGCCTGGCAGTCATGAGCTCTTGTAATTTTTGTTTTGTTATATCTAAGTGAGTCCCAGTGAAACGAATTGGCTTCCCTTCTTCATCCCAACCAGAAAATTTTCCTTGATCAAGAATATACACCCAATGTCCCTTTTTATGTTTCATTCGATGAATATTTCTATAAGAAGTTGTCTCTCCATCTAAGTAGGCCTTAATGTCAGAGTAACATTGTTCTAAATCATCCGGATGGACTCGGCTCTCCCAAGTTTCAAGGGTCATTTCAATATCTTCGACTTTGAGTCCAAGCATTTCGGCCCAGCGTTTATCAAAAGAAACTGCATTATTAGATAAGTTCCAATCCCAAATACCCAAATTCGCTCCTTCAAGAGCTAAATCTAAATACTGGTTTAGTTTATTCACTTTTTTTTCACCTTCAACAAATTGAGTCACATCTTGAAAAGTACCTATTAACTTTAGAACTTCCCCATCATCACCCAACTCAGGTCTCCCTAGAGCCCTTACCCATTTTTGATTTCCTTCAGAGTCATAGAATTTAAAAATTTCATCATATTCTTTTTTTTGAAGGATACACTCATCAACACATTTCAAGATTTTCTCTCTCTCATTTTCTGCATAATAAGAAATCCCCATGATCTTATCAGTCGGGGTTCCAACTGGTATTTTATGAATATGATAGACCTCTTCGGTCCAAAGGGTCTTACCTGTTTTAATGTCGAGTTCCCACCCTCCAGTGGAGGCCATTCTTTGAATATCAAGAGACTGATTAAGTGTTTTTTCTAGTTCTTTATTTTTTTTTCTTAGTTCCAGGAGATTCACGACATTAACAGCTAAAAGCTTTAGAGTATCTTTTTGAAGTTGTTCTAATTTTTTGGGCTTATCATCTATAACACATAAAGTTCCAATACGCTGCCCGTTAGGCGTGACAAGAGGGACTCCCGCATAGAACTTTACGTATGGCTCTCCCGTACATAAAGGGTTATCTTGAAATCTCTCATCTTTATCTGCATCTTCTACGATAAATATTTCATCTCCCATAATAGCGTGCCCACAATAAGAAATATCTCTTGGTGTTTGAGATGCATCTAACCCAGATTTTGATTTAAACCACTGTCTATCTGAATCAATTAAACTAATTAATGAAATTTTCGTTCCGCAAAGATTTCTTGCCAAAGTAGTAATATCATCAAAAACTTTCTCTGGGTCTGTATCTAGAACAGAATAATCCCAAAGTTCTTGAACTCTTGATTTCTCATTCTTTGGTATAGGTGCTTTTTTCATCGAAATCCTTTCGAACATTATCGGTGTAAGTCCCTAAAAAAATAAATAACTGAAGTTAATTTTTCTGTAAAAAATAATTATTGAGCTTGAAAAATGAGAATGTACTGATATTTTAGAAAGTTAAAACTCTCAAACAAATTTAATCCCGCACCATTAAACTCAGAAATAACCTTATCTGAAGATAACTTCATTTCATCATTAGGGCCGAAAGGAAGTTCCCCTTTTTTAAAATCAATAACAACTATTTTTCCTTTTGGTTTTAGTGAGGAGGATAATTTCCTTAAATAATCTTCTCTTTTTTGAATATGATGATAAGTATTTACAATAAAAATAAAATCAACTTTTTCAGGGATAAGAGGGTCGTTCTCTAAAGCAAGTAAACTGAATAGATTATGAATTTTTTCTCTCCGCGCTCTTTCATTTAAATAGCGAATAAGGTTTGGTTCAATATCAATTCCCCAGACTCTGCCCTTAAAAGCCGTTTTGGCCAGTCTTGTTGAGAAATATCCTGTACCCGAACCAATATTAGCAACAATAGAGTTTCTCATAACCCCAACTCTTTTTATAACCCTTTGAGGTTCTTGCCAGTCTTGTCTTTTTTCGTCTTCAAAAATTTTTGACCACTTTTGTGCATCACTGAAATGATGGTGTGAATCTTTATGAGTTACTTTTTGTTGAGAGCAAGCTTGAAATAACAATAAACTAAATAGAACAACTTTTTTCATTTTTATTACTTAGTCTAAAATTCTATATTGTGATAGACACTAACTACATCTTCATCATCTTCTAAAAGAGAGATAAGTTTTTCATTTTGAGCGAGTTCGTCCTCACTCAATGATTTCGTAGTCGTTGGGATTCTCTCTAAACCTGCTTCTTCAGGAGTAATCGAGAGCTCTTGAAGCTTAGATTGAATATCACCAAAAGAATCCATCGGTCCTATAACTTCAAATTGCTCCTCATCCAGTTCTATTTCTTCAGCTCCAGCATCAATCATTTCCAGAGTAAAATCATCTTCGATAAGATCCCCTTTAGGGATAATGAAAACAGCTTTTCTTTCAAAAATGAACTGTAGACATCCGTCCTTGCCTAGAGAACCATCGACTTTATTGAAATAGCTTCTGACATTAGAAACCGTTCTTGTCACGTTATCTGTTGAAGCTTCAACAAAAATACCAACTCCACCTGGGCCATACCCTTCATAAGTAATATCCTCATATCCAACACCATCAGAGCCCTCTCCCTTTTTAATGGCCCTTTCAATATTATCTTTTGGAACATTAAACTTTCGACATCTATCGAGCGCTATTTTTAACAAAAAATTAGTGGCAGGATCAGTTCCTCCATTTTTAATTGCGACAGCAACATCATGAAGGGCTTTAGCATAAATACGACTCTTCGCCTTATCTGCAGCCCCTTTTTTCGCTGCAATTTTGGCCGACTTTCTTCCCATAAAAAAACTCCACTAATTTAATCAATTTCTTGTTTTAAGTTTTCAACCATTTCTTTTATTTGATCACGAACTTGGCGATAAATAGAGAGAATTTTCTCTTCATCGCTAATATTTTTTGCAAGCTGAGGTGGATCTTCAAAAGTATGATGCTTACTGTGAGAACCAGGAAATGAAGGACAACTCCCTTGAGCATCAGAGCAAACAGTAATCACATAATCCATTTTCACTTTTGGTAGTTCAGATGTTGTTTTTGACTCCTGGTTGGAAATATCTATTCCTTCTTCCTTCATTACCCTAATAGCGTAAGGGTTAATTCCATGTTTATGTACACCTGCGGAGTAAACATAGAATTTTTCACTTAACATCTTCTTAGCAAACCCCTCTGCCATTTGAGAGCGACATGAATTGCCTGTACACAAAAATAAAACGTTCATGTCTTATTTATACACTAAATTTAACAGCCGTCCTAGACTATTGAAACATTTTTCTAGTTAAGAGGATCCTGACTGAGTATATACAAATTGGATTTGTCGCTGCGAAACTTTAATCCCTTATTCTGGGTCCCAACTTCCTCGATCGAGATGATATGATGAATACTTAAATGAAGGCTTTTTGTATTTTCAAACTTAGCTTTTAGTTTATCTTCAATCGGGCTTACGATGAGGCTTTGAGAGTCAAAAATAAAACCACTTAAAGAAATAAAACCTAACCCAAGAGTTGAATCTTTGATCTCTTTAACTTTGATAGAGATTGTTTCTAACTCTTTGACCTTCTCTGGATTTCTGTATGTCACCAAATAGTACGTATGCTCGTTCATTGAGCCTATCATATTTAATGGATTCAACTAGTCAACAGTTTAAATAGTTATAAAAACAAATACTTATCGTTTTTCATGTGAAAAACCTGTAAAAGAGAAAAGTAAAAATTTTCTAACCCCGCTCTAAAGAGAGGCTTTCTGATTTGTAAATTTCTCCTTATAAACTAGAATGTCCACAGAGGAAGAGAGAATTGCTATTTAACTTTGATTCATCACAATTTATGCCCCATGGGCACTGTATATTATGGGAACCAGGTATTCTCTATCCTATAGTGATTTCAGATCTTCTTATTTTTCTATCTTATATTTCTATCCCGGTTGGACTTATTACCTTTCTTAAGAAAAGAGAGGATATAGATAAGGAAACCAAAATTGTCTTTGTCTTGTTCATCCTTTTTATTTTGGCCTGTGGTGTAACTCATCTCATTTCAGCTATTAATTACTGGTACTCCGAGTACACCATTGAAATGGTTTTTAAAATAATTACGGCCATTGTGAGTGTTTTGACGGCCATTATCCTGTTTAAACTTGTTCCTATACTTTTGAAAATTCCTTCTCCTTACGAACATCAAAAAGTCATTAATAAATTAAGTGAGCTCAATAAAAATCTTGAAGAGAATGTAAAAGAGAGAACAAAGGTTATTGAAAACCAAAACAATATTCTTCACACTATTTTAGAAGGGCATCAAGGTGCAGTTGTAAAATATCATCCTATATTTAATGACTCTAATGAGTTAATCGATTTTTCTAATAGTGTCGTTTTTGGAGAACCTCATATTGAAGCCGGTCTTAATAGCGAAGAAGAACTCATTACTAATTCTATTATCACTTCCTTTCCTGAAGTCATGGAGAATGGTCATTTTGAGAGGGCCAAAAAAGCCTACGAACAAAGCAAAACCCTTACTATTGATCCTGAGTATAACCCTAAGCTAAATCGCTACTATAGAGTCATTTATTACAGAAAACCTCATATGGATTCTCTTTTTGTTTACTTCACTGATGTAACAGAAAGAGAAGTTTCAAAATCTGAAGCTATTGCTACGTCAAAACTAGTCTCTTTAGGAGAACTGGCCGGAGGAATTGCTCATGAAATCAATACTCCCTTGCAAATTATTAAAGGTAATACAAGGAGGTTTGAGAGAGTTTTAAGGAAACTTGACTCTCAAGAAAACCAAGCTGCAGAAGAAGCAATCAAAACCATCAATGAAACCGTTAATAACATTTTTTTAATTGTTGAAAACCTCAAAAGACTATCAAGAGGAAGCATTGAAGATAAAAACCACTATAACCCTGTTCAAATCATAGAAAGAATTCTCTCACTTTTTAATAAAAGACTAGAAAATAATAGTGTTGAGATCAAAAATAATTTCAATGATGTTGAGAACAACACTTCTATTTTAATTAATGAAATCTCCTTCTTTCAAATTGTAAGCAATATCATTTCTAATGCGATTGATGCACTAGAAGAAACTGAAGCAAAAAAGTTGGAAATTAACTTTTTTCAATCAGATAACTATAATATTGTCGAAATTGCTAATAACGGGCCTAAAATTTCCGATGAAATAAAGGATAAAATTTTTGATCCTTTATTTACAACAAAGGAAGTTGGAAGAGGTACCGGTCTTGGTCTATCTCTAAGCAAAAGACTTGCTCAGGATATGGGAGCCGACTTGGTTCTTACCCAAGACTCAATGGTAAGATTCCAACTTAAATTTAAAAGGCAATCGGATGAAGATATTATTTGCTGATGATGAAATAGGACTTCTTGATCTCTATGTTGAAGAAGTTAATGAAGCATTTTCTGATGTAGTTGTTTTTACTGCTCGGGATGGAATTGAAGCCTATGAGATTTGCAAAGAAAATCAAATTGACCTTATTTTCACTGATGGAAGAATGCCACGAATGGATGGAGTTGAACTAGCTGAAAGGCTTAAGAAAGAAAACTACCCTGCCCACATTTTTATGATCACTGGACATTATCGCGACGTTGATCAAAAAATGCTACAAAACTCTTCAATAAAAAAAGTTTTCACTAAACCTATTGACTATGATGAATTGCTTGATTTTATCTACGATCAGAAAGAATTCATTATGGCCGAGTAAAAAACTCCCCCCTTTGTGAATATTTTTGCTCAGGTTAGACTCAAACCTTTGTTCACATTAAAATAATAATATTATTAAGTTTTAGGGAGCTCATGTGGATTCATCACTCATTCAGAATCTTTTTACTTTCATCTCAAATAATATTTTTGCCATTATCTATTGTTTTGCCGCAATAGAAACTTATTTGGTCGTTTCTATTTTTCTTCTTATGAAAAAGCACGAGAATATTCTTGTAGATGTAAGTGATAATTTACTAAAAGGATTTAAAGATGCTCCTGATTACGACTCCGATCAAAATGTACATGAAAGAATTCAAGCTGCTTTAGATTTTATTAATCACAAAATATCGGCCAATGAAGATTATCGAGTTGAATTTGCCAAGAATGCCAATACAATTAGTCGCAGGCCTTTCTATAGTCGTCACTACAAAATTGAAATTTTTGCTAGTGTTATCTCTACCCTTGTTCAAATATTTCCTTTACTTGGAATCCTTGGAACAATTTTGGCCATTGCTCAAACTGCTTTTAATAACGGAGCTATTGATGTTTCTTCTCTTTCAAGCGCCTTTGTTCTGGCCATGGATACGACAATCTTAGGTATAACCTTTTCCATTGTTTTTATGGTCATTGAAAGTACCTTTCAACCTAAAATCGAAAGGATTATTTCAGAAAGTTTGTATTATAAACAATTAGTTTCAAGAATTAATATTCCCAAATAGGTGGCTTTTTGAATCACGACTCTTCATTTTATAGACGACCTAAAAAAACAGTAGTTCAACTTACTTCACTACTTGATCTTCTGTTTGTTATGATCTTTGTCTCTCTCATGCAACAAAAAGCCCCACAGGCGGTGAAAGAAGAAATGAAGAAAAAGGAAATAACAACTCCTGTCACACAAAAGAGTACACAACAAACAAAATTTTTAGTTGAGGCCGAGTTTCATTTTTATAGAACTCAATCAAATCCCAATATTCCAGATGGGAAGTACTTAATGCAAGGTACTTATGACAAACAGACGGGTGCCTTGAAGCTAGGTGGTGTCGGTTGGATAGAAAAACCTCAACACTATGACATGGTTCCCCTCTCAGGAAAAATTGGTCCAAGTGAAAAAACGTTTACAGGTAGAATTGAATTTCAAAGTTGTCAGGAATTTACTTTAAGAAGAACTTCTTCTCAAGGAAGCTCACCCATTAGTGGTAAATGGGAAGGCAGTTATCAATGCGCTCAAGGCTCAACAGGATTAACACTATCAATTCTCTAGATCCTCTTCTAACTAAAATTTATCTTCCATATCAGTACCTCTGTTGTTTATAATCTATTCCGATGGATCATAAAATACAAGAAATACTGCTTAAAACAACTCAATCTGTACAAATAAAGAGTTATGATATCCTTCAATCTTTATGGAGTGGTTATGGAAAAATTATTCGAATCTATACCGATAAAACATCTTTCATTATAAAAATCATCCAACCACCTTCTAAGAATACCTATTTGCATCCTTATGGATGGAATACAGTAAATTCTCATCAAAGAAAGATAAAATCTTATCAAGTTGAAAGAAACTGGTACCAAAAACATAATACGACGATACCCAATGCTCGAACACCACAATTCATTCACTCTGAAGTCACTGACAATACTTACTGCCTCATTCTTGAAGATCTTAAGTCATTTCAATTCTCTCCTTTTGAAATCAACTCAAAACAAAAAATTAATCTTTGCTTGAAATGGCTTGCTTATTTTCATGCTTTTTACCTCCACCACGAAGCTCCTCATTTATGGGAAACAGGGACTTATTGGCATCTCGATACACGCCCAGATGAATTTGATGCTCTAAAAGATATGGAGTTAAAAAAAATAGCTCCTATTATTGATCAAAAATTAAAAGACTCGCCTTTTCAAACTCTTGTTCATGGTGATGCCAAGAAAGCGAATTTTCTCATTAATGAGACCGAAGCTAGTGCTGTTGACTTTCAATATGTTGGGAAAGGGGTTGGAGTAAAAGATCTTGCCTATTTTTTAAGTAGTGTTTATACAGAGAAAGAACTCTTTCAAAACGAGCCATGGGCCCTTAATTCTTATTTTTCTTTTTTAAAACTGGCCATGAATGAATTCAACGTTTCTCAATTTGATCAATTAGAAGAAGACTGGCGTCTACTCTATCCTTATGCTTGGTGTGATTTTTACCGTTTTCTTCAAGGCTGGTCTCCAGAACATCCCAAATTGCATCAATACTCAGAGAAAATGAAAAATGAGGTTATAAAATGCCACTTGTAGAAGAAGAACTCAAAAGACTTTACGAATTAGCGAAAAGTGCAGCGACGAAAGCTGGGAGCTATATCGCATCAAAACAAGGAAAAAAAATAGCAACTCAAGAAAAAATAGGCGGAGAGAATATTGCTTCATGTGTGGTCACTGAAGTTGACTTACAAGCACAAGAGATTATTCTTCAAGAACTAACTCCAAGCTGTTCAAAATATCATCTTGGTCTTTTGGCCGAAGAAAATGAAGATGATAGTACTCGTTTTCAAAACGAATATTTTTGGTGTATTGACCCTCTTGATGGAACACTTTGCTTTAGTCAAGATGAAGACGGGTATAGCTGCTCTATTGCTCTGGTGAGAAAAGATGGGATCCCTATCATTGGGGCCGTTTTCAATCCACGAAGCAATACTCTATACCATGCTCTTAAAGGCCATGGCTCATTCAAGAACCAAGAATTTTTAAAAAAAAGAGAAGGCCATTTTTTAACACTGCTTTACGATCAAAGTTATACCAAGCATCCTCAGTTTCAAGAGGATATTAAATTTCTTGAAAAAAAAGCTCACGAGAGAGGACTTGAAGGAGTTCGACTCCATCACCTTGGTGGCGCAGTTATGAACGGAATCAGTACCATTGAGATGGGACCTGCTTTATACTATAAATATCCCAAAAAAGTACAAGGAGGAGGTAGCCTTTGGGACTTTGCTGCAAGTTCAATCATTCAACAAGAAGCTGGTGGATTTAATAGCGACTTTTACTACAACCCTCTTGCCCTTAATCAGAGTCATTCAACTTTTATGAATCACAAAGGGATTATCTATGCCACTTCTGAAGATCTTTTAGAAATGATTCCTAAATATAAAAAGCTCTCTAGTCTTTGAGTTTTTTAACATGAAAATCATCTTTATCTGAGTACTCAAAATAGTTACAAAGAAGCTCTTCTCCTTTTTTGATACTTCGAGTGGCAAACATTGACTTTAAATCATCTGTATTAGCGACATTGACTTTTTGAACACTATGATTCATGAATTGCGCATTATCCGTACACAAAATATAAAGATTATTTTCTTTATAACTATATCTATTCACAACAGAAAAACTCTCTGAACTCAGACTTTCTTTAAGATTCTCCCATTCTTCTTGAGTGTAGGTAATATCAATCATGGGAAAGTATTCCCAGATGATCTTTCCTCGAGAAATATCTTCTCCCGCAAAAAGTCCAATACCACTAACCAAAGACTTTCCGAGATATGTTTTTACTGTCAACACAAATCATCCTTAGGTAATTAACAAGTAGATCTTTATTCTCTACTTGAAGTAAATCACTATACTGAAAAAAATCATTTGCATCATATGAACTTAAATAATTTTCAATTAACTCCTCACCCTTCTTAATATCTCGAGTCGCCGCTTCATAACGATGGTTGATAAAAGCAATGTTGGGCTCTAGTCCATGGTTAATAAAGCGGGCGTTATCACAAACATAATAAATTTGACTGTCTTTAATATAAGAATAATTCGTCAGTTCTTGGATACCAATGAGAGGAATCTCATCACATAAATCGCAAAACTCCTCAGGAGAAAAAACTTCGACAGAGATGTGATCGAACTCCCAAATGAGATCACCCTTTTTAATATCCTGATCTGCGAATAAACCGATACCATGAACGAGTGATGGTGCCAATTTCGTTTTTACAAGAAGCATGGGACTTAACCTCCTGCTCATTGGTCCTATTATCCACCATGAAACCGGTAAGTTAAAAATCGTTTTGTTTACCTTGATAGTTAGTTTAAACCTAACTGGAAGAATTAAGCCACTTCAAGGACCTTACAAACTTGCTCAATAAGGGCTTGGCTTGTAAGTCCTATCTTTTTTCCTACTTCTAGGGCCCTCTTCTTAGGATGGCCGCAGACTAAGGCCAAATAAAGAGAGATGAAGGCACCCACTCTGTTCCCTGATAGACAAAAAATAAAAACTCTACCAGTATTCTTCTCTAAAATATTTTTAAACTCTTGGTACTTCTCTAAAGTCAATTCGCTCGGGGAACTAATAGGAAAGTTAATGTATTCAATTCCAGCTGACTCAATGGCCTTTTTCTCATCAAACTCGACTTCTGATTCATTCTTAATATTAATCGCCCTTGTTACATGAAAGTTTTTGAGTAATTTTACTTGTTTTTCACTCTCAATGGCCGATCCTATAAATATCTCATCGAGTCTAACAAAGTGAGTGAAAGAACCATCATTTAAGTTTTGATCAATTTGGGTAAGATTAAGATTAATCATACTTACTCCCAAAGTTTTTGTGTTACTTTAAAAAGAAACATGCCCATGACAAGAGAGAGAACAAAAACAAAAGCTTTTGGTTCGAGCGTAACAAGATTGACAATCGCAGGGCCTGGACAAATTCCCGCTAACCCCCAACCGATTCCAAACAAGGCAGAACCAATGAAAAGGTTTTTATCAACTTCCATTTTTGTTGGCCAAAAATGAGAATGGGAACAAATAGGTTTTCTAGAACGTAAAAAACGAAAGGAAAAGAAGTTAAAAATAACAGCTCCTGCCATCACGAAGACAAGTGCATAGTCCCAATTTCCAAATATATCTAAGAATCCAATGACTTTATCTGGATTAATCATTCCCGATAAAGAAAGACCTATTGCAAAGATAACACCCGCACCTAAAGATATCATATGTCCAATCATGATAATGCTCCTTGAACTGCCACAGTTAAAATGCCAAAAAGAATGAAGGTTAAAGTTGCAACGAAAGATCTCTTCGCCATTCTGGCCACCCCACATACACCATGACCAGAGGTACACCCACTTCCTAGACGAGTTCCATAGCCAACTAGAAGTCCCGCTATGATCAACTTACTTTCACTAAAGCTTATTTTGTAATGAAACATTTGAGGGTAAACCACATACATGAAAAAACCTCCTAAAATAAGACCAAATAAGAAGTAATATTTCCATAGGTTATCCACGTGAAACTTTGCAAGACTTGAACCTAAAATTCCACTTATACCAGCAATTCTTCCAATTCCTCCTAAAAGGAGAGAACTTGAAAGTCCAATTAGCAATCCTCCAATGAGAGGATTTAAAACATTTTCCATTGATAAACTCCTATCTTACCGGGATTTTTAAATACTTTACTCCATTATCTTCTTCTTTGGGCAGATGGCCCGCATCAATATTAACTTGGATACTTGGTAGCAAAAGCCTTGGGGCCTTAAGAGTTGCATCTCTTTTATCTCTAAAAACAATAAACTCCTCTTCAGTTGTTTTTTCATTAAGTTGAATATTATTTTTCTTGTTTTCTCCTATCGTAGAGACAAACTTTAACTCTCTTCCGTTGGGTTGATAATCATGTCCAGTATAAACCCTTGTCTTATCTGGCAAAGAATAGAGCTTCTCATGAACTGAGTGATATAAATCTTTTGAGCTCCCTGCTGGAAAGTCACACCTTCCAGTTCCAAAGTCAGGCATAAATAAAGCATCCCCAGTGAACAGGTTTTGCTCAATTAAATATGAAGAACAAGCAGGAGTATGCCCAGGTGTAAAGAATGTTTTAATAGAAATAGTTCCCGCTTTTAAAATCTCTCTCTCATTTAAGAGTTCATCAAATTGAATTCCATTGGTGTTAAAATCTTTAAGATTATAAACTCCTTTGAAGAGATCTTGCACTTTAGTAATATTCTCCCCAATACCAATACGGGCTTTAGGGAAGCATTTCTTAAGTTCAGCGGCCCCCGTTAAATGATCTGCATGGGCATGAGTTTCCAAAATAAAGTGAAGATTAAGCTCATTTTCTTTGATGAATTTTTCGAGTTTATCGACCGAGCTAAAACTAATTTTTGAAGCGGCGGGGTCATAATCAAGAACAGGATCGATGACAACGGCATCATGGCTTGTTTTATCGTAAACAACATAAGTTAGGGTAAAGGTATCGGGATCATAAAACTCTTTTACTTGTACTTGCATTTTAAATCCTCCATGCTCAAAGTCTTTTTTCTATCGTAATTGAAAAGAAGAAGATAAACTTTGATCACGATCAATTTTATATAAACTATAACCCATTGTTTTTGTTATGTTTTTTAAGTTTGTTAAACCTTTCCTACAAAATTACCAAGAGATAGAGTGTAAAAAAGGCGAAGTCATTTACTACCAAGGAGATACTCCTCAAAATATTTATTTTGTTCATGAGGGAATTGTTGGACTTTTTCATATCACTGAGTCTGGTAAAGAAACTTTCCTACGAATTTTCACCAGTGGTAGTGTCATGGGGCATCGTTCTTACTTGGCCAAGGAACAATACCACGCGAGCTCAGTTGCCCTTGAAAAAACAAGTCTCATTGTTATCTCAAGAGATGAATGCGAAAGAATTTGCTTAGAAGAACCTCAGTTAATCATGAATCTTGCTCAGATAATGGCCAAAGATTTAGGTTCTATTGAGCTGAGGATGTCTGGGTTAAGTGATAAATCAGTCACAAAGAGAATTGTTGATTCATTACTTTTTCTTAAACTTAGACACCCCCATCATATTTGGACAAGAAAAGAAATCGCTGAGTACTCAGGTAGTACTTTTGAAACAGTTACAAGAGTTATGACTCAACTAACAGAACTTGGTCTTATTGAAAAACAAGGACGTGATTTTAAAATTATAGATAACAAAAAATTGATTTCCTATAAAGATTAAAAAAGATCGTCGAGAAAAAAAGCCGCAAGATGTTGTCTATTAGAAAGCTGAGATTTTTTATAAATAGAGAGAGACTGCTGCCTTACCGTACTCTCATTTGAACTTCTTAATTGAGCGATCTCTTTCATACTAAGCCCCTTGATGAGTAAAAGAGCAATATCTTTCTCTCCTGAACTAAGACCCCAAAGGTTAAACTGGTTATCCACTGTTTCTTGAAAGTCAGCTTTTATACTTGAAATTTTATGTAGATAGTAATCTCTTTCAGTTGAGACCTTTGAAAGTTCTAGATTTAGTCTTTCTACTTTTTGCCTTTTTCTAATAACAACTGAAAGCTGATAGCAAATCCATATAAGACAAAAACCTACCATCACTAATTCGTGCCAATAATGCCTCGCTGGTAGCCCTTCGGCCATATCGTGAACAACATCAATTCCGACAAACGCTGAAATAAACGTTAAAATAACGATGTTCAATATAATATCTTTATAGAACACTTGTTGCATAAATGTGCACTAACCTCCTAATATTACTAACAATATTACAAATGTTGGATATATCTTTCTCCATTATAGTGCGAAAATAGCATCAAGCAAGAAAGAGGTTTTTTATGACATCAGTAAAACTTAACATTCTTATTGTCGGTGCTGGCCCTGCTGGTTCGCTTTCGGCCATTCAACTGGCGAAGCAAGGTCATCAAATAACTATTATTGATAAAAACTTAACAACGAAGAGAAAAGTTTGTGGAGAGTACCTCTGCCCTCAAGGAGTTGAGCTTTTGAGAAAACTAGAGCTTCTAGCACCTTTAAAAGAACAATTTAAGTCCCTACATGGGATGAAGATTATCTCACCCAATCAAACTGAACTATTGAGCTTTTTTCCCCGTTTTCAAAATTTATCAAACAAGGCTTTCGGACTCTCTGTGAATAGAAAGAAATTTGATGAAGCTCTTCAAAACAAACTGCAAGACTTCTCAAATGTTAATTTTATTAAAGGGCACTCTCTCAAAGAGCTTATCCGCAGAGGCGGTGTTTTTCACACATCTATTAATGATGAACTCAAAATGTTTGATCTCGTTATCGCTGCTGATGGACTTCACACTCAGGTTGGAAAGATATTTCATCATACCC
The DNA here is from genome assembly GCA_030431635.1 of Bacteriovoracia bacterium. GTDB lineage: Bacteria > Bdellovibrionota > Bacteriovoracia > Bacteriovoracales > Bacteriovoracaceae > CALFYV01. Next base: position 145,349 of record JAUIIL010000006.1, on the reverse strand, counting down.
AAGAGAAAAAAGGCAATAGAATCGCCCTGCACTGTTTTCTGCCACTTAAAGGCCTTACTCATTATTCGAGAGTGGGACAAATGCATATTTTTAAAGATGGATCATATTGTGGACTAGACCCCATCCACGAAAAAGAAACCAACTTCTCTATCGTCTGTGATAAAGAGCTTTTAAAGAATAAACGACCATTTCAAATCATTAACCATTATATTGAGCACTCAAAACATCTAAGTGCAATGTTTAAAAAAATTGAACCCTCTCAAGAAATCCATTGTGCTTACCCAATATCACAAAAAAATCATTTCATTGCTGGTGATGGAATTGCTTATGTCGGAGATAGTGCAGGCTTTATTGATCCACTGACTGGTGAAGGAATCTTTAACGCTTTATTTAGCTCTTATCTTCTTTGTGAACAAATTAAGCGCTATCCTCTATATGCAGCTTTGAAAAATTATAAAAAAATGAAGAAAAGACATTTCAGACAAAAAAATATTCTTAACCATGTTTTTCAAATGATTATTCGCTCTCCCAGATTAAGTAATTCCATTGCTCGCTACTTAAAAAGGAACCAGATGAAGGCAGATACCTTCATTGGGATTATTGGCAATATCTATTCTCCTTTTCAGGGAATAAAAAAAATACTCTTACCTTAAAAGAAGGAGGTACTTATGAGTTATATAATTGATGCTAAAACACAATTTCCTGACAACCGCTTCACACAAGACCAAGCTTTTGATTTTTTAAGCACTATTTGGCCTTCTCATAAATCTGTTATTCAAAAATTTCATAGGAGCGTCAAGGTAGGAGAGAGAGCAACATGTATTCCTTTACATGAAGTCGCCCTTCTCACAACTTTTGCTCAAAGAAATCAAGTATGGAAAGAAAAAGCAAAAGAGCTTAGTGTTAAGGCCGTGAAAGATCTGCTTGAGAAAAATCAACTCAAGGCCAGTGATATTGGTATGCTTATTACAACCTCTGTAACTGGTTTCAGTATTCCTTCTCTAGATACTTTAATGATGAACGAGCTTGAGTTTTCACCCCAAACAAAGAGGCTTCCTTTGTTTGGATTTGGGTGCCTTGGAGGATGCTCTTCCCTAAATAGAGCACATGACTACTTAGCAACTCATAAAGACCAGCTCGTCATTGTTGCAGCAGTGGAGCTGTGCTCTCTTACCTTTCAGATGCAAGATACAACAATGGCCAATTTAGTGGCCACGGCCTTATTTGGAGATGGAGCTGCTGCTGTTTTGTTGGCAGGTGAAGAACATCCTTTATCTAAGCAAGGAAAATTTCAGATTAAAGATTATGAGAGTTTCTTCTACCCCAATACTCCTGATACGATGGGATGGGATATTGTTGATAGTGGGTTCAAAATAGTATTAAGTGGTGATGTTTCTGAACTTGTGAAAAAAGAGATCCCCTCAAATGTGAAGCTTCTTTTAGATAAAAATCAGATGTCATTGAAAGATATTAAATTTGTCATAAGCCATCCTGGTGGCCCTAAGGTTCTGCAAGCACTCGCTGAAGCAATGCAGTTGAGTGATGATGATTTTTCCCATAGCTGGAAAAGTTTATGGGAACATGGAAATATGTCCTCAGTCTCTGTGTTAAATGTTTTAGAGAGAAATTTGAATGAATGTAATGCAAAAACAGGAGAGTTTGGAACACTCATGGCGATGGGGCCAGCTTTTAATACTGAAATAACTCTACTAAGAAAGGTATCATAATGAATGATAGCTTTTATTTTATTTTTTTTATCGTTGGGTTCATTTTCTATAGGATATTTGAACTTAGAGTCGCCCAACGAAACGAAAAGAAATTAAAAATAAAGTCTGGATGTAATATTGAAGAAGTCGGACAAATTCAGAGGAAATTAATGATTATTTTGCATTCTTTGTGGTTCGTGTCTCTGATTTTTGAGTTTTTCACAGTTGGCTCTCTCAATACTATCCCAGTTGTCTTACTATCCATAGCTCTCCTATTCATTTCAATTTTTTTAAGAATTCATAGCATGAGAGAGCTAGGTGTTTATTGGAACACTAAAATCTTCTCTCACTCCCAAAAGGCTCCTATTATTAAAACTGGGTTGTATAAGTATTTTAATCAACCAAATTATCTTGCTGTCATCATTGAATTCATCGCAGTTCCGGCTCTTTTTCAATGTTACTACACTCTTGTCTTTTTCTTGCTTTTTAAGATTATCTTCTTAAAATTTAGAATAGAAACTGAGAATATCTACCTCTACTCAAAGGAAGTTCTATGAAAACTTTTCTTCTCCTTTTCTTAACTTTTTTAGTTCAAGCTAAAGATTTGAAGTTTAAGAACTTCGATGAGGCAAAAAAATCTAAAGAATATCTCTTCTTTGAGAGCGAAAGTACTAAGTTAGGTCTTATTACCACCTCTTTCGAAGGGTATCCAAAAGAATTTCAAGTTCAAATTATTAAGGACTCTAACTTTATTAATAACGTTGTTATTACTGTTAATAGCAATAGTCTTGATACAGATAGCGATTCTCGTAACGAAAAAATGTATACTCTATGTCTTGAAAGTAAAAAATTTAATAAAATTACTTTTACAAGTAATCAACGGATTCCCTTAAAAGAACATGTTGGAAAATTTCAGGGGAATCTTACAATCAGAGATAAGACTCTCATGAAAACTATTAAGTATAAGATTTATAAAAAAGAAAAATCTTTTTATATCAAAGGAAGTTCTTCTTTTAGTCTTAAGGAGTATGGAATTCCAGACCCATCTATATCCGTTGCATCAGTACGAGATACATTTGATGTTAAATTTGATCTCAAGATTGAGTGATGAAAAAAAACTTTTATACTTTATTCATTTATATTTTAATTGTTTGTGGTTTTATCTATACGGACGATTTAAAACAGAACAATGATGAAAATCTGCTTATTACCTCTGAGTCACAGAAAAGTTTTGAGGCTTCAAAAACGGAACATACAATCATCCAATTCCCAGAGATAGCTGATTTAAAGTCTTCCCATATTAGTCAAATTGAAACTTTCTTGGATGAAACATTTGAAGATTACGATCTTATATCTGCCAAGACTCTTACTAAGAAAGAGTCTTTAGAAGATCAAATTCATTTCTATCAACAACACCCTCTGTTATCGATACAACTAGCAACTAAGTCCGAAATCTCTTTCATTCTCATTACCCAAGCAGAAGAGAGGTTTAAGCTTCCTCTATTGTTTAAAAAGATGGAAGAACAAATGCCTCTTAATAGCTACTCTGTATCAGGTCTATCCTATCTTAACTACGAAATAGGAAAAACAACTCTTGATATTAAAAAATTTATTCTCCCTGGTCTTATTATTCTCTCTCTTTTACTGTCGTTTTTTTTGTTAAAGAATTTCTCTGAAACACTTGTCTTTTTTCATTTTCCTTTGCTAGCAATTGTCTTGGCCCAACTATTTTTAAAATTTTTTTACGGTGAAAGTAATGTTCTCTCTTCCCTCGCCCCTCTTGTTAATTTCGTCGTAATACTGAGCTTGAATTTCCACCTTTTTTATTCTCTAAAGTCTCTAAAAACCTTTAAAGAACTTAAAAGGCTTAAAACAAAACCTATTCTTTTCATGCTCATTACAACAGTAATGGGGATTGCATCTCTAAGTATTAGTGATGTCCCTGCCATCAAAATCTTCTCGTTCACAACCTCTGCTTCTCTTTTGCTCTCATCTTTTTATAACCTTTTTGTTTTTCAAATTTTATATAAAAAAGAATCTTTAAGTAATTTAAAAACAATTATCATTGGATATCTCCCTCCAAAAGTACAACGCCCCCTACTTTACTTGTCATTTACACTTCCCTTCCTCTTTGGGATCTTTTTTATTAATAATATTCCCATTCAAGTTGAAGCGTTATATTTCTTCCCTCAAAAATCAAAACTAATTTTAGATGCAAAGAAAATAGAAAAAACCATTATTGGAACTCCATTACTGGAAATTGTTTTCCCAGGTATCAATCTTGCTCAAAATTATGATGAAGTAAAAAAAATCAACAAACTCGAAAAGGAGCTTCTTAGTATTATAGGAGCAGAGTCCAAACGTGTTTCTCAAAGTTCTCTCATTGAAGAAGCTAACTATATTTATTCTGGCGAAATGAAACTACCTGATTATCAAGCCGCTGCTTTTCCTCTTCTAGGTCAAGTTCCCTCTGCTTTGTCCCCAAGCCAAATTGATGAAGATTATAGAGTTATCTTATTTGGACAATCGAGAGATACCCTTGAATACCAAGAGCTATTAAAAGAACTAGAAAATAGACTCAAAAAAGAAAAAAGAGAATATTACTTTTCAGGAGTTTACTACCGGTTGATGAAATCTCAAACTGGAATTATTACAACTCTAGTGAAAAGTTTTTTGATAGGGCTTTTACTCGTTAGTCTCGTAGTAGGAGTTCTCTTTCGAGGATTAAGAGAATTTTTCATTTTCCTTATTGTTAATATTATCCCTCCTATTTTAACACTTATAAGCTTTAAGTTATTTGGGCTATCGCTAAACCTTGCTACAGTCCTCACATTTAGCGTTTCTTTTGGGATAATAGTTGATTCGACAATTCATATTATTCATGCAGTTGAAAATAAGATGTCTTTCCAGACCATGTCTGAAACTGTTTATACACCAATGATTTTTTCAAACTTAATCTTAATTATAGGTTTTTTAAACTTCACTTTTCATCACTTCCTGCCAATTTGGCAGTTTGGACTTAGTATGTCACTGACTATCTTTTTTGGGCTCATTTATGATTTATTTATCTTACCAAGTATAAATAAGAAGGGCCCTTAATGGGCCCCACTTCATGCAAATACGACTAAGAGTTAATTAATCGCTTTATCCACTTTACTCTCAAGTGCATCTGCATAATCTTCAACTTTGTCTTTCGTCTCTTCCCAAGTATCAGATGTGGCATCACCTGCGTCAGCAAGTTTTTCTTTTAAGTTATTCTTCATCTCAATTAAATCCTCGTACATCTTCTTCATCTCTTCTTTTGCGTCCCCCGATAACTGAGAGACTTTTCCTTCAACTTTTTCTAGCTTTTCATCGATTTTTTGAATTTTCTCTTCCGTAACATCCTTAAGCTCTTTGTACTCTTGCTTAAAATTAATGGCCGCAAAAGCAGACAAAGACATCATTGTAAAAAAACTTACTAAAACTAATCTTTTCAACATGTAAAACTCCTCATGTTATAATTTTGTTTTTTCATCAACACTTCTTGCAAAATGCAGAATTAATGAAATAATGAATCCTAGAATAAAAATAAAAAAAAGGACTTGGGCCACGCTTGCACTAGCTGCCGCAATCCCGCTAAAGCCAAATAATCCTGCAATCAATGCAATAATAAAAAAGACTGCTGCCCAATAGAGCATTTCAACCTCCTTGCTCTGAACTAAAACTATTCTATGATTTCTCGAAAAAAGAATCCTCTTCTAGAAGTTTAAAAAGTGTGTAGTTTTTTAAACATATGAAGATGCTCATCCTTCGCAAATAACAAATAGCTCTATAATTATTACAATTACTTGAAAGATGGCCCCTCTCTGGCTTGATGCAATGCTTGAAACAATTTAAAGTTATCGAATATGCTCAAATCTTTTTTATTTTTCTTTTTTATCTCAGCCACTTTCGCTAACGATCGGGCTGGTGAGTTGTGGGTTCACTATGATGGTTTTCTTCACTATCCTCATACAGCTATTACCCAGTTTGGAATATCTAAAGTTGATACTAAAAGAAAAATTTCAACCCGTTGGTCACAGCCAAATAGAAAGGATCGTAACCCACTTAATTTAATTTCTGGGGGATTTGAAGTCATTGGAATTGATTTATCTCACAACAATCAACTAAAAATTATCAGTAGGTATGCTCAGAATGATCGGAAGTATTACGATGAAAAAATGAAATTCGTTTATGATGTATTTGAAAAACAAATACAAAGAAGAGACATTTTTCAACCAGACTTCATTGAAATATTGAAGCGAGAGGATGAAAACCTTAACTTAGCAAGGATGTACTCAATGGAGTACAAGCAAATAAAAGAAGAAGTGTTTGAAGGCAAAACAGTTGGAGTTGTTGCTATTTATGACTCTAGAGACTTTAAGCACCTCCCTAAATCAAAGCTTCCTTTTCAACACAAATATCCTCACCTTTCAAACTTAGAACCTGGATTGGAGATTAGAAGGTTAGCTATCTCTCAGAAAAGTAATCTCAATCTAGACATTGTTCTCTCTGACATTCATTATAACTTAAGAGCCCTCAACGAAGGTGACCTACCTCTTTATGCTCATACTGATCGAATGGGAAAAAATCTTTTCACAAGGAAAACATCTTTTCAAGTTGTTGAGAACGCTCAACTTAGAGATGGAGAATTTCTTCTCATGACAACGGCCAACGAATTTCGAGCTTTCATTACCCCTCATCTTCCTCCTTTGCCTACAAAGAGTAAATCTTGTCGAAACTCTTTCCTAAAGCCTGTTATTCAAGCTTTATTTCCTAACAAGAGCAAATAAATGTCTAACTTTTTGACGCCCCTTAAAAAGACTTCAAAGGTTCTGTCGTAGAATAAAGTCTTGCCCTATAATGAACTCCAAAAGGTCTTTTAATGATAAAATTTGTTGTTCTTTTCATCAGTTTATTCTCTTTACAAGGTTTTTCACAACCTAGCTCTGTTCAAAGTAGAGAAATGGATAGTATTTATTATCAGCTCGATGAATCTTTTTTAAGAAAAGGAAATTTTCAATATTACTTTGATGTTATCAAGCAAGATAAGGAAGATGATATTGTTGAAATGGCACTTAATACAGAGAGAGACTATTCAGCAAGTCAACTGTTAGAGATCCTTTCCCCATTAACAGAAAAAACTCTTCAAGGAGAGGAAACAGAAGAAAAAATGTTTATTGCAGTTCTTAGAATGGATTATATTATTCCTTCTCAATTTGGGCCTAAGCAATTGAATGTATTAAATGAGCTCAAATATGTTGAGAGTACACTTCCAGGATATGAGGTTGAAAAGAAAAGTAATTTTTTCTTCATAGAATCAACAAGAAAGTCCCCCGAAATGAAGTTTATCATTAACCATCTAAAAGAAACTGATGATGCTGTTCTTTATTTTCAAGAAATGGATTCTATGCTCTCTAACTTAAAAACAAAAGCTGCCACTTTTCATCGTAATTATGACTTTGGGAAGCTTAGAGGTTTATTCAAGACAGCGCAAGCTGCTGGAACAGTGACTTTATATCGTCAACTTAGCGACCAAGAAACTCTGGCAACACAATATATTGTATCTTTTAATTATCCTATTAAAACCCCTTTTGGTCTTGGCTCTAAAAGTCTTAATGAAGTTATCAATGAAAAAATAAAAGGAGGAATGTTAGAAAACCTTCAAGGTGTCGTGGATGGGTCACGCCAGTTTTTCAGAGGAATGTAGTTTTTTAACTTTCAAAAACTTTTTTAGGAACATAAATATTAAGCTGAGACTCTTTTGGCCAACCTGTATTTCTCCATATGTGTTTAAAGTCTTTTTCCAGTAGTGATTCAACTCTCTCACCACGGACTATGAGAAAAAACTCTCGTTCTTCTAGTTTTTGTCCAATTTGAGTAAGCATTCTTCTAATATCTTCTTTTTCACTAAAATCATAAATAAAATAAACTTGAGCGAGAGGAATATCAAAATCTTCATCAAGAACGTTTGTTTCAATCACTTCGCAATTAAGTAAATTAAACTTATCATATACTCTATTTGCTTCTTGGGCCCTTTTCTTAACAATTTCGTAACCTATAAAGCGAGCTTGAGGAAATAAAGCATTGGTAACAAGCCCTACTCTCCCATACGCAGCTCCTACATCAACAACTTTACTAATCTTCAAATCCTTAAAATAAGAAAGGGCTTCATAGATATCATTATAGGGAGTTTGTAAAACTTGAGGGTGCAAACCTATCCAAGTTTGTGTTCCTTCAAAATGAGCTTTTCTATTTGTTTCGTCATTTGACTTATAATAGGCCCTATATTTTTGTAAAAGCTTTACTTCAATCTTGGGTATGTTATATCCTAAAAACTTATCAAGTTTTTTAGCGTGTGTCTGGGAGGAAACATTAAGCAAGCGCTTATAAAGTTTTTCTTCATTTATCATAAAGCTTAAAAAGAAATTTCCTAGTTTTATTAGGTCGAGTATTTAAAAAAATACTCGACATTAAAATGATAAGTCAGTTGCGGTAGAAATCGCTACTACTAGTAACGACTTCTATTAGAACGAAATCCACCTTCTCTTGGTTCTTGAGGTTTTGCCAGACTAATTTTCATTTCTCTGCCCTCAATTTCATAGCTGTTATACTTTGAAATCACTTCCTCTGCTTCATCTGAAGATGACATTTCAAAAAATCCAAAACCTTTACTTCGACCAGTATCTCTGTCTGTAATGATTTTAGCTGAGCTTACAGAGCCACAGTCTGAAAAAAGTTGTGTTAAAGTTTCCTCTTTAGCTGAAAAAGGAAGGTTTCCTACATAAAGTTTGTTACCCATTACAATTACTCCTCGTAAAATGGTTTAAAATTAGAACTTGAATTTTTTAGGAGAAGTTAACTGAAGAAGAAAAAAATCTCGGAAAAAAAATCGTTTCACAGGTTATAGCACGTTGTTTAAAATAAACAAGTTAAAAGAAGTTTATTATCAAAACTCAATAATATCAACTATAAGGCCACCATCTGAAGCTCAAATTCACGGTCTAAAGCTGTGTTATCACTCCTATAAAAATTACTTTCTAGATTATACTCAGGGCTTATGCTATTAGTTTCTCATGAAAAAAGAAAATGCGAAAAATATAGAACACCCATTTTACTCTATCTATGTAGGAAACCTTAACTACAAGCTAGATGAAAACCATCTTTTGGGATTATTTAAAAAATATGGATTTATTAGAAAAATCAATGTTGTCAAAGATAAAAAGAATCAAAAGAATACAGGGATTGCTTTTGTTGAGATGGCCAAATATGACCATGTAAAAACGGCCATAGAAAAACTTAATAATACCCTTCAATTTGGAAGAACAATAAAAGTAAGTCTGGCTCAAAGACAAGAACAAGAGACAATAAAAACTCAAGAAAAAATCACACTTGAAGATAAACCTTCCCGAAAAAATTCAATTAATAAATTAAAAAGAGACAAGAGATTAAGAAAAAAAACACTATTTAATTCTGGTTTTAAAAATAGTTAGTAATTCTTCTATTTTTTCCTCTCTACCTTTTCCTGTCTTTATGGCTTCAGTTACACAGTGATTAAGATGCCCCTCAAGCAGTGCTGTTTCAAGACTCCTCAAAGCGGAAGAGACAGCTTTCGTTTGAATAAGTATTTCGGGGCAATAAACACCGTTATCAATCATTTTTTTTACCCCATTTAATTGCCCGATCATCCGGTTAATTCTCTGAATTTGTGAACTGTGATCAGGTTTACATGTCATAAATTATCCTTGGAATAATATAAGAAAAAGAAAAGCCTATTATATAGATAGTCACTGTTATCCAAAAAATAGCAGTAGTCCCTTTTTTAGAGCTTTGACAAACCTCAGCTTGCTCTTTATCAATAGGGCACGCTAGCTTTTCTGAACGCTTCATCAGTAAATAAGAAGCGAAAAGAAGAATTGCGGTTATCAAAAATAAAAGATCTTTTTTTTCTGTAAGCCAGATAATTTGAGGAAAACTAGAAGTTAGAGAAGCAAATGTAGCCCCCATACCAATTGAAACCAAAAGTACTGGTAGAGCACAACAAAAAAGAGTGCTCAAAGACCCAAAAAGAGAAAAAAAAGTTATTATTTTTTTCATTTATCTAACCACAAAATCTTACTTGCATTATAGCCAGCATCTTTTACTCTCTCTTTAATTTCTTTTTCAGATATTTTTTGTTTTAAGTTGAGAGTAACTGTTTTTTTATCTAAATCCACAATAACATCCTTATCTGGATTCTCTACAGCAGACTTAAAGTTTTTCTTCATTCCTTGCACGCACATCTGACAAACCATCCCAGGAACATCCACTTTGACTTTAAATCCAGCAAAGGCAATATTTATTAACAATAAAAATATAAAAGCTTTCATAAAAGACTCCTAATAATGAACCATTAAGGTTAAATAAGATTGCCCACGGGTTGAGTGCCCTATTTCCCATAAAACATTTTTATAAAAAAAACGAATCATTGGAGTTACGACAACTTCTTTTGATTGATATTGAAAATACATTGTCTGTAAAATAAGCCATGTTTGTAGTTCGTCCATACCTGCAACAAAAGGGGCAAACCCATAACGGGCCGTGACGCTATAGCGATCTTTGCCATCATAAAAATATCCTTTTGTTTTTAGCATAGTGTAATGCTCTCTTGATTCCCAATCCCCCATAAAAAAAAGATGTCCAACTTCCCCATCATTTATGTCATCAGAGTAATAACCACCATGAATGCCGGAGTAAAGGTTCCCTTGAGAATCATTTTGAAGCCATCTTTTCAGAAGAAAATTCATTCCAACTGTATGGTCTTGGTAATTATCCATGTTTTCAAAATAATCAGCGTTATAAACAAAAGAGTACTTAGGTGAAGCGGTATATCCCATTCTAATCTCATTCATTTGAGGCATAAAAGAGCCCTGATAAACCCATCCCCCCTTGTATATAACAGGATGAGCAAAAACAAAGAAACAAGATAAAACTAAATAAGTAATCAGCCTCATAGTTTAACCATATACCCCTATGGGGTATATGGTAAGGCTAACTTATTAAATTGACAAAAAGTTGATAAAAAAATGGGGTTCTTGGTTTTTCTTTAAAAAAGCCGATAATCAAATATGAACTTTGCCCTTATTACCTTACTCTTTAGCTCAGCTTTATTTTCTATGGATAAATGTGAGCATACAAAAGATTATTTTAATTGTGTTCAATACGTTAAAAACTATGATGCTGATACTATCACTTTTAATATCCCCAATATCCACCCTCTGATTGGAGAAAAAATCAGTATCCGTGTTGTAGGAGTGGATACCCCTGAAATTAAAACTAAAAATAGATGTGAAAAAGAAAAAGCTATTAATGCTCGAGATGCAGTGAAAAAACTTCTTTCAAATGCTAAGGAGATTAAACTTACTCATATTCAAAGAGGTAAGTATTTTCGAGTCGTGGCCGACGTCATTTATGATGGAAAATCTCTATCTGAATACCTTTTAAAAAATGGACATGCGTATCACTATCGCGGCGGAAAAAAGAAAAAGATGAATTGGTGTAAGTCGCTTCGCCAAATTGCTAGTGGAAACTAGTTCAAAGTTGAGTATTTTACTTCATTGAATTTAAGTTCCTCCTGACTAATCAAGCTTTTATCAGCTAAAATAAAACCAGGTCTCGTTGATAAAGAGGTTTGATTGCTTCAGAAAATAAAAAATAACTTAGTCTTTTTTGATGCTTTTTTCTATAGCTTGATGATAGGCACAGGAGAATCTTTTTTTGTCGCTTATGCTTTAAGCCTTGGTTACACCCAACTTCAAGCGGGAATCATTGTTACAGTTCCTATTTTTATTGGAGGAATCCTTCAAATGGTTTCTCCCTACGGTATTAACTTCGTTAAATCCTATAAAACATGGACTGTTGTAGGAGCATTTCTTCAAGCTTGTATTTTTTTGATCTTTGTTTTTTTTAGTCATACTTTAACAACATCCTTCATTCTACTTTTTGTTCTTGTTTCTCTTTATTGGTCACTCTCTCTTGGAATAACTCCTAGTTGGAACTCTTGGATTTCTTCCTATTTAAAACCTGAACAAATTCGCACTTTTTTTCCTCAAAGAAATATCATTCTTGCTCTTGGTACACTCACAGGACTACTTTTAAGTGGTCTCTCTTTGCAATATGCTCCTAAGACAATATGGGGAATCAAAAGCTTTAGCGTGCTTTTTCTTTTTTGCTTTCTTTTTCGATTTCTCTCCTCTCTTTGTTTGTTGTTTCATCCTAATGTTGAGTTTAAAAAGTTAGTTCCGCGTTTAAGCACAGAGGTACCTGAGAACCCTTTTATTAAAAGGTTCATACGCTACAGTGCTCTTTTTAAATTAGGTGTTTATTTTAGTGCATCTTTCTTTGCTCCCTATATGATTAAACAACTCAAATTCAGTTATATTGAATTCTCTTTAGTACTCACATCTGCTTTTTTAGGAAGGGCCTTTTTTAGTCATTATTTAAAGAAGAGACTTGAAAATCTTGATATTAACAGAGTTTATCTTTTGGCCTCAACTGGTATTAGCTTTATCCCACTTCTTTGGATATTCTTTGCTAACTTTGAATTTATTTTTCTTCTTGAAATCATTACCGGTATGCTCTGGGGGGCCTTTGAGGTGGCCTTTTATATCATTTGTTTTGAAGTTATTCCTACTCAGGATCAATCAAAAGTTATTAGCCGTTATAATTTCCTTCATACGATCGCCATTGGAATAGGAAGCTTAAGTGGATTATGGCTCTTTTCTCGATTTGAGGCCAATGCGCAAACTTACTATATGATTTTCGCCATCTCTTCTCTTCTGCGTTTTTCAACTCTTTTGTACTTTCCTCAGAAAATTATTTTTGCATCAAAGAAAATACCAATGATTTTTATGCGTGTTTTAGCCGTTAGACCTAATATGGGAAGTATTATTAAGCCTATGTGGCAAGTGATGAGGAAAATGAAAAAATAAAAGTATTCCTATAGTAAAAACAAATATTTAGCTCTAATTATTCAAGATCCATTATTTCAAAAGTGAAAAAATAACTTCAATTCAAAAGTTTGCTCTTAAATTTCAAGAGTTTGGGACCTATTTATTATGTAATGTTTGCAGAAGTACTAGACATGTTAATGCATAGCGATATACTTCCGCATCCACACAGAGGTTACTTATGAAGCTCTTTATCATCGCTGTTCTAGCTGTTTTTGTTGGGTGTTCAAAAAACACTCCAAACGTATCAGTCGAAAAACAAGAAATTATTCCTAGTCCCTTGGTTGTGGGGGAAACAGAAGCACTCAGAAGCCTGATGCTTGAACCTGAACATTTTGAGCAAAACATAGAATCTGTCATAAGATTAATGAAAACAAGCTTTAGCTTTCATCGTTTCTGGGATGCCTTGAGATATCCTGATTACAATATTTATTTTTTGAACTCAAAGAAACTTGAAGCTTTAGATAGAATCGGTCACTTAAGCTGCGATAAACTAGACGCAAGTTCTTATATTCAATTTCTTGATTACTTAGGACGAAAACAGGAATTTCAAGACTCACATCACACGATTATTAAACTCATTGCTAACTTTGTCGAATATTGTAGAGTCTCTCTACCTCCCGGCCAACTTCATGAAACATTTGAAACTTTTAATTCCATTGTGAACACAGAACCAAATATCGAAAAAAATCTCACCTTCATCAAATTTATCAAAATTATTAGCTATTCAGAGTCACAGACAATCAAAGAAGTCCTACAACATAAGTTTACCCGAACTTTTACAAGCCAAATTGTAAAGTCAATTCAAGAGGCCAATGATATCAATTCGGCCATCGAGTTCTCTATTGTTCTCAAGAAAATACACCCATTTGATTCTGATATTTCTCTCTCTCCAATTAAAGATTTTATTACAAGTTTAGAGACGTTAAAAAAAGTTGGAGATAACTTAAATCTTAAAGAGCTAGAGTATATTATTAAGGTTTCTCATCCATTAATTTTAAATAGTTCAAATATTGAATGGTTTTCTGAATATTTTCTCAAAAAAATAAAAGATTACTATCTAAATATTACAAATAGAACGACAGATTTTTATGAGTATCTCATTGACTCAACTGAAACCTTTTTAAACATTTATACAACTTATAATAAGAGTATAAACCAACAACTTCATCTTTTAGAAATCTTGGCAGATATCATTCCAAGGCCTCTTTCTAAAGAAGCTCTTGAGATTCTTGAAGGTGTCTCTCATGGATCTATTATTGCAACCACTGCTCTTTTTAAATCGCAGACACAAAGCTCTTTAGAGCTTTTAAAACTTAGTGATTCAACTCGAGAAATTGTTCAAGTGGCAAACCTCTTTTTTAAGACCAGACTTGAAAAGGATATGTTGAAAGCACACCAAACTTCAGAAAGGATATGCCAAATAATTGGTATTAAAAATATAAATAAACTCCAAGATCTCACTGAACTTCCACAATGTTTTCATCTTGTCACGAATAAAGCGAACCTCAGTTATAACAGAGAACTAAGTTCTTCTTTTTTTAGTGTTTTAAAAATAGATGGTGTTAACCTTGAACTTAAAAAAAATAATAATCAACTTGGAATTATCAATCTTTCTTCAACAAAAATTATACCAAGAGAAATAATAGAAACAAAAAATGATACTAATAATGCTATTGGAGTTCCTCTTATATTCGGTTTTAAGTCTATAAATCGAACTGTGAATTTTGAAAAAAATAGTTTTTATTATATGAATTATCATTATATAGCTCAGGAAGCCCTCGATGGTGAAAAGACACCTTCCAATTTAAAGCCTTTAAAAGGACATAGTGGAGGAAATTTGAATCTTCCAAACGGACAAAAAAATCCTCTTACTTTTATATCCAAAGGTTCAGAGGGACAACTCCCCCCAGAAGCTATATTCCCAGGAAAACAATATAGCGAAAGATTTCAATTTACAGCGGTAGAACTCTGGCTTAGTGATATTCTTGATATCAGTTACTTTATGGATGACTCTTACCACAGAAAATCTAATATCAATCGTCTATTTAGTGTGGCCGAAAGGAATGAAGATAATGAGCTTAAGGTTTATGTCGATCCTGCTTTTACTGAAACACTCACAGATTCTGCAACCTTTACTCTTCATCACTCATTAAACCGTCTTAATGAAATTAGAAACTGGGATTGTCCAGACTTTGAATGCAAGTTAAGAAAAGCAACTAATGAAGCCGTTTCAGAACTACAAAGGTTCTATGCTGCAAATGATTTTGACTCCATTATCAAAAGAATGAAAGAAAGCTATATCTCAAGTCCAGCTAATTATGGACAAACATTTGAACAAGGAGAGGCGGGAGATGATGGTAAAATATTTACCTCTAATGATTTTATCAACTAGTTTATTTTCTCAAGAATACATCGGACCTATCGGTGATAAGTGGGATAAATATTCTAAAGTCATTATAGATAAAACGACTTACTTAAAACAAAATACAGTCATTAAGGTTGATAAACTAATTCTTAAAGCACCACTTATCACTAATGGTCATCAATTAGATATCGAAGCTCAAGAAATTGAAGTTTCAGGAGAAGGAAAAGTTCAAGCTTTTGATTCTCCTGCTCCGGAGGTGCAAATTCCTCCTGCTCCGACAGCGATGGGAGCTCCTGGTGTTGGGCAAGGTGGACATGGAGGCCCCGGCCAAAAAGGAGTTCTTGGTTTCACAGGCAACGAAGGTCATCAAAACCCTTCTCCTATTAATATCGCGGCGCTGTATATCGATGGAGAGCTACTAGTTAATGGAGATGGACAGAAAGGTGGTCAAGGAGGAAAAGGAGGTCCAGGCAGTAAAGGTGGAAACGGGGTAAAGGGAATTGGTGGATATATTGACATTGATTGCAAATGCAAACTTGTAGGAGGAATTCCTAAAAGAAGAGGTGGAGATGGAGGAAATGGAGGTGCAGGAGGAATAGGTGGAATTGGTGGCCAAGGGGGAACGGCGGGTAGAAATGTTGGTTTGAACCTACTGATGCCTAAAGATCTTTTTACTTACTCTAGCTTATTGGGAATTCCCGGGGATCCAGGGAAACCAGGAGAGCATGGTCCTTCAGGAACTCCAGGAGAGGGTGGAGATGGAGCAAGTGATACAGCGAAATGCCTCTTATATCAATGTTCTGATTCAGTATCTGGTGGAGACAAAGGGAAGGCCTTAAAAGTAAATGAGAGCATCCAAGCCTATCAGGCAAGGTTTGGTGCTAAAGGAAATAGTTTTTCAGGAGAAAAAGCAAAGACAACGAGTGAAGATATCTCATACATTCAAGAACAAAAAGTAGAAGTATTAAAGAGAGCACACAAATTTCATACTGTGAGATTATTTCAAATTCTTATTCAAGATAGCATTAGGGTTGCAACAAACTCTCAAGTAACAAGAGAGCAAGTAGAACTACTCTCACCTACTCTCTTTGAAATTTTAAAAGAATCAGACAAAGAACTAATAAGAGATATCAGGCTTAAATGGGAGCATTTTTTAACCAAAGATTTAACTCAAGAGCAAGAGTCCAATATTTTTGTACAAAAAACAAAAGAAGTCGTTGATTGGTTAAAACTGCTTGAAGAAGAAGCGCCTCACTTTGAATCTATCAAAACTAATTTAAAATCAATACTAGAAGATAATAAGATACTTGTGACAATAAATTTAAATAAGTTAGTCAATTTTTGTTCTGGTTACTATTCACTACTAGCAGAAAGTAAAACATCACAACTTTTTGAAAGGCTACATGTTCCCCTTTGCCAAGAAAGTAGCCTAAAAAAACTCGTACAAAATCCTCATATGGAAATTGAACTTTCTCAATCAAGAGGCAAGCATATTTATCCAGAAGATGCTCTTGATGATGTTGAGGTTCAAACAACAGAAATTGATGTGACCCGTGAAATTGCTCAATCTTCTGAGGTTATTATCCTCAATAACAGAAGGTATAAGAAACGTGACGTCGTAAGACCTAATCCTGAAAAATCAGAAGCCCCTCTAAAAGCGACGCTTGTTTCAATGCAATTACCAGAGGCCAACAAAGTTATGGCAGCAAATCTTGGGGTTTATTTGAAAATTTTAAGATTAGGGGCCATTGAATGAGAATACTTAGCTTATTACTTTCTTTTCTCCTTTTTTTTCCTCCTTATTCAATTTCTGGAGGAGACGAAGAAACCCCTGAAGACGTTTTAAAAAAACAAATGAAATTTTATCAAGATGAATATCCTAGCTATTTAAAAGAAAAATATAAACTTGCTTTAAGTGAATATTTCTGGAAAAGAGCACAAGATCTTAAAACTTTATCAACTGCAATTAACTTGAGATTAGCACAAATGGATGCTGAGATTGAAGATGCACAAGCAAGTTTTAATAGGTACCTTTTTCAATCAAATGAAACACCTGTTCAATCAATAACTATTTTAAGGAGTATTTCCAATACATTAGTTCAAAAAATTGATGAATTAGAATCTTATCAGCAATCATTGCAACAATTAAGCGTATCTATTGATAAAGAATGTAATGAGAAAGACTTAATTTCTAAAGCTAATGAGTTTGATCCGAGATACATTTTTCCAGTTCCTCAATATGCCTTCACCGCAGGGGAAGCACCGAAGATTAACATGCAAATCTATTTTCAGGTTAACTACAACACCGATGGTGGTCAATTTGGCTACAACACAGAAGTAGATGGAGAACAAATGACAGAAGAACAAGAAGCTGTTGTCTATATCGGTGCGGCAATTATCACGGGTCTTATTATTGCAGGAACTGGTTGGGGTGCTACAGCAGGAGCTGCTATTTTTGCAGGCTCAGTCCAAGTTATGAAACTACTTACTGCTTTTTCTATGGGAAGTGCTGCCCAAGATGAGTACAAAAAACAAATGGAGAAAGTCATCAAAATGTATGATGAATTAAATAATGATATCTATACTGTTCATGATGAACTGGCCCAGAACTCATCTCAAATGATTCAAGACTACTGTAGCTCTTCAATTTCAAAAATGAATAATGATGAGAGAATTTTTGTTCAAAATATTAACAAATCTATCGTCTTAGTTACCAACAAAGAAAAGTTAGTGAATCAGACTTATCAGGATATGAAAAACATTGTAACTGAAGAAGAAAACAAAATCTTTGGTCAAGTCCAAAGTGATCTTGATTTTCTCAACCAAAATCAAAGTATTATTTCAACAAAATATAGAGAATCAACAGACCTTTTATTTGCTTACGAACAAGAGCTTGACCAAAAGGCCATGAACTATTTCGTAACTAAAAGCGCTGTTTCGATTGAAAAAATAAACTTCTATGAAAAATCCCTTTTAAAAGTTAATGAAGCTTATTCAATGTGGGATGATTTGATTGTTGGTGATGCCAAGTTTAATGCGACAAATGGCCCTAAAAGTATTAACTGGGAAGTATTTAGAAAGCAGTCCTTACAAGTTATTGAAGGGGTTTTGTAATGAAAAAAGTACTATTTATATTCTTTTTTACAATTTGTCTTTACGCTCAAGATAATCAAAATGGAAATATTAAATATATTATTAATGCCAGTAAGTTACCAATTCAAACTGCCATTCAATATATGTTAAGAGGATACCCTATTGGTAAGAATATTCTGATAGAACAGCAAGTAGTTGAATCAAAGAATATGGGAGAATATTTAAAAAATGAAAAAAACCGCTATCTAGGCATCAACACCAAAACAAAAGAAGTCACTAACGAAGTTGTTAACTCTGTTCTAGTTGATGAAAATGAAATCTCATCCCCCATTACCGTTCCAACTGAAAATTCCGAAAAACTTAATTTTGATAAATTTAAAAATTGTACTCAAAAAACAATAAAGGATTACAAAGAACTTTTGTCTGTAAAGTACAATGATTATATTTCAAACTTTGAAAGATCTAGTACGATTAAGGCCATTGAGCAAAAAATTAACTTTACGAGAGCCCTTAATGGATTTAAAAATTCTGAAGGTATTGTCTGTGGAAAATATCTCTCACTACTTAGTTTTCCTAAGCTTGGATTACTTGAGGAGTATAAGTCCCTTGAAGTTATTAACAAACTCTCAATTGCTGAACTTTTAAAATATCTTGAACTTACAGTAGCGACTTTTCATCTGGACTCTCCTGCCTTTAGAAATCCTGCTATTGATCTCCTCAGAAGATATAATATGACCAAGATAGTTTTAAAGAACGAATTAAGTATAATGAAGCGTTCATCAATGCAGAATTTCTTGCAACAAATTGATAAAGAGTTTGAGCAAAAGCAAGAAGAGAGCTCTGTCATTTTTAATAAAGTCGCAAAAGAGCAATGGCCAGAAGTCGAAAAAGGACTAAATTGGAGCCAAAGCTTTATTGAGAGGATTAAAAATGAAAATCCATAAACTTCTTATTGCTTTTTTTCTCTCTGGTTCTTTATTTGCTCAATACAAGACACTTAAGACTCGAGGGCAATGTCATTTTCAAGCTGGACTCTATTGTCACTGTGAAGTCACTGTTTCTAAAATAGATGATACAGATGGTCCTTACCATGGAATGATTGTCTCTAGTCAATATTTATATGAAAGCTGCCCTAGTGATGTTTTTGATGAATTTAGAAGTCAATATCTTGCTGATATTCAAAATAACTCTGATATCGAGCCCTATGATTATAATCAAAACATTAGTTTAGATATCCCTCAGTCTTCTATGGGACAATTCTGGGAATCAACTTTAGCTTCAACTGTTTCTCAGTTCTTTAGAAGTCATAGCAATAGCACAACCCAATCAATTGTTGATAGTATTAGAGGCTGGGCCCCATATAATCCTCAGCTAGCTCAAGATATTAGTAATTTTAGACAAGAACATGTTTCAAACAACGGTCAGGTCAAAGCTAACGAAGAGGCCATTGCTAAAATGATGGAATCTCTTCTTCAAACTCTTAAGGATCCAGATTACACAACGCCAATTTCTTTTGAAAGCAGACCAACTCCAATACCCGATGAGGTTAACAAAACTATCGCCCAGGATTACTTTAATCAACTTCATAAGTATGCTCAAAATTCAGAAAGCCAGAAACTGCTTGAACAAATTCAGAATAAAATTGATGAACTTGATCTTATGGATGAAGCCAGTAAGTCCTTTTATCAAACTGAGCTCTATAGGACTTATTTAAATCCAGATAATACACTCAAATCACTTCCTCTGACCCCAAGACCAAATGTTGATTTTAGAACTGACAAAAACTCTCCCATTGGAAAACATCTTCGGCATCAACTGAATCAAGCTATGAGAATTCAATCAAGTTTAAATTCTCTTCTTAGAGCAAACTGCTTACAGGGGGATTGCAACTCTTCTCAAGAATTACTAAGAGTCGCAAAAACAGTATCTGTTTTTAACGAAATTTATACAGACATTCAAAGACTCGACCGAGCAGTGACTGATTGGAGTGATACTTCTGATTATCAAGATAAAACTAGTTATCGTTTAGAACGAGAATTAGAAGAATTATCTCGGATCAAAACAACTCAAGATTTGGATGAATACAACTTAAATCGAGATGAATTTTCAAGAGACAGAGATTCATCTGAAATACATAATGTGACGTCTGAAGTTGTTAAAGATAATAATCAATATCAATCAGATGAAATGAAGGCAGCTGTTGATACGATTAATATCAATACCTGTTTAACTCAATACAATGAATGTGTAGAGAGCGGTCGTTTAGGTCAGTATTTAAATACTGACTATGGCCAAGGTCCTCAAAAAGAAATTTATCAGCTGAGGGCCAGCTCTCAGTCAGTTCTAAAAATGAAAGATTCTGTTGAGAGTTCCAATCTTTATGAAAGTCATTCAGAGGTTTATAGTTTATCTCAAGCTTTATACTCAACAGTTGGTGATTCTATTGCGGGTGCTGACTCTGAGTCTGACAGCTTAGTCGGATATGCTCAAACTTTTACCGATATTGCTCTCGGGCTTACTCCTGGAGTTGGAATGGTTAAAGATCTATATGAAGCCACGACGGGAGTAAACCTTGTTACAGGAGTAGAGCTAGAGGATTGGGAACGCGCTATTGCTGCTGCTAGTTTTGTGACTCTTGGAGTTGGATCTCAAGTTAAAACAGCTGGAAAGTACCTTATGAGAATGGGAAGTAAGCTCAACCAAATAGGAGAAATAACTTCAATTATAAGTGCATCCACGCTAGGGACTGTGAGCAATATATATGATTCCGCAAGGAAGTTAGGGTTAAAAGCGAAAAATGAGATTTCTAATTTTGCTCAGTTGTCTAAACAAGTTCTTCGAGCAGACTCCAATACATTTAAGCATATAAACAAAATTGCAGAGTCCGCGATTAATGTCAGTCCAAAACTTGGTGATAAATATGTGAAACAACTTCCAGACCTAACTGATAGTTTTAAGGAGGCTTTTGAAGGTACAATTCACAAAGGGACTTATAAACCAGGTGAAGTACTTTTTCAGGCTTTGAGAACTGGCCAAGATAAACCTGGTCGTTGGTTTACTCCGATAAAACCAATCGATGCTGACCATGCAGAAGAATTATTAAATATTGAGAAGTGGAGTAATGATGCCGGCCAACTAAGAATATTCAAAGTCAAAGAAAGTGTATCAGGTTATGCTGGTAAGGTTGAAGGTGGAAGTGGTCACCAGTTTTTTATTCCAAATGATGTTCCATTATCGGACGTAATAGAGGAGATTATTCTTGATTAAATATAATATAGAATTTGAAGTTTTAGGTGAAATTAGAATGGGGTCTCCTTACAATGGAGCTAATGTAAAATTAACTGGTGATTATGTACCGGCACTAGGAGATTTTACCTTTCAAGATATAGCCTTGATTTCCGAAAATGGAAGAATATGTTACCTCATTCAATGGGCCATAGATAAAAACCCTGGATATATCGTATGGAAAGTTGATGCTGATAATAAAACAGTAACTAAATCGAATAGAGTTGAAGGGTGCTGTGATTCATTATATTTTGAAAATGAAAGTGTTAAAACAGTAGCTTGGAACTGGGACTCTGATAAAAAAGCAGAAACCAGAAATGAGATAGAAGTTAGATTTTTTGACTCATAACCTTACGAGTTATTTAGAAACTATACATTAAGTAAACTTCATTGAAATTTTGCTCTAAACTATCTCCAGGCATTAAAACTGTTTGTTTAATCCCAACAGAGAAAAAACCCTTTTTTGAATGACTTGGAAAACTAAACCTTCCCCCGTAAGAGTAGATATTTTGAGTCCCGTTGTTCTCTGTATTCGCACTTCCATAACTTGCTGTCAGAACAAATAAAAATGAGAAATACTTTACATTAAAAATTGAGCCTACACCTCTGGCCAGGTGAATATCAAGCTCTGCTCCAATGACTTTATCTGGAGAAATTGTCGTAGCAGTGATGTTTTGGGCCAGGGTTTGATTGAGATTTGAACTCTTTGTATATTTCGAAAGTGAAATACCGTAGCTTATATAGTTTTCATTCCTTTTAAACGCATAGTTAAATGAGTGAATATCATCAAAAGCTGAGTCCATCACATAGGAGGCATATAACGAATGGGAGTATTTAGGGAGCTTGGCCATATTTTGCTCTAATACCACCTGAGCGTAGTCATCGACCTTAGGAGCTGCATAAGAGTTTGAAATTACAAGTGTCAATAAAGTAAGCAATAGTCTTTTCATAGACACGATATTAGTCAGAAAGCTCCCTAATTACAAGATATTAGATGTGTTCAGTGGCATTGTTTTTGCAAAAATGAAACATAAGGAAAAATAGATGAAATACTCTCTCATACTGACAATCTCTGTCCTGGCTTACTCTCTTTCTGGAAGAGCTGCTGCTTCCCACTTTGAGCTTATCAAGCAAATACAAAATCATTTTAAACAGAAAGAATACTCTAAGGCCCTGGCGCTATCAAAAATGTACAGAGATAATTTTTTCGGAAGATCAGACTTAACCTACGACCACCGCCCTATTCTCATAGAATCATTTATTTTGAAAAAACTTTGCTTGCATCAGACCTCTGAACAAGTTTTAGAAGTCGGTAAGTTCTATGCCCAAAAATATAATCGCTCACAAGATGTTTATAAGAAATCCTCTCAAAACTTGAAATACTTAGAAATTTTGAGAGGATGGGATGATTTTAACTCTTCTCAAAAATTTCAAAACTCTGAAATAAAGTGGCCGGTCAGAAGGCCAAAAGAAATCCCTCATGAGTTTTACCCTTATCTTGATATTGAGGTAAAATCAAAATGTTAAGATATGTAGTAATGTTGATATTAAGTTTTACTTCTTTTGCTAATAATTCAGCAGAGAAACTTGTTCTATTTTCAAAAAAAGACCTCATCAATTATCAAGAACTAGAAGAGAGCTTCAACCAAGAAGAAGCGTCGAGCAAATCAATTCTTGCCTATACTCTATCTTTTGCTAAACCAGGGGAAACAAAGAATCACCCTATTTATTATACTAAGTATGCTCTAAAAAAATCTGACTACCTTTCAATAGAGCAGATTTGTGAACTGAAAACACTAACGGCTGAATACCTGCTTAATACATTTAATCTCAAATCAGCACAAGCAAGTATTAATGAAATTACAAAAGAGTGCCCCCAGGAGTTTAAAGTCTATGCTCAGTTAAAGCAAGGATGGCTCTACGTTAATAAAGGAGAATTTCAGAAAGCGATTGATTACTGGATAAATAATCAAGTTGCGCTCACGGAAAACAAATATTGGGATATTGCACTCAAAAAAATGGGAGAAATTTTAGTTGTTAACCATCTCAAGAAAAGAAAGAAGATTATTTTAAAAGGAAAATATCTATCTGAAGAATTACTTCTAGCAGGAGTTTTAGAGAAATTAAGTAAAATATCCCCATATGAGCTTGAAGTTAAATTTCTCAAAGATTATCCTCAATTTAAAAATATGGTAGCAAGAAACTATGATTTTTTTGAATCATCTTGTGACTTAGATTATCTTTCTCAAAACTCTATTGATGAAGAAATTATCATAAAAAAAATTAATGGATGCCTTTCTTCGAAATCACCTCAATACAAAAAAATTGCCCCGCTTGTTGAGGAACTAAAAGATCTCACTTTACCAGCATGGCAAATTAGGGCCGTTGTCTTTTCACAAACAAATCAAAAACAAATGGCTTGTGATGCTTATTTAAGCTGTCAAATCTTGTCAGAGCAAGAAGACTATCTTAAAGGAGTACGTGAAAACTGCAATGAGTCTGACTTGGTTAGTGTTATCAATCAAATTGGAGTTAATTCTGATATTACGATTGATTTTATGGGAAAGAATATTTTAAAACTAAAAGAAAGAGAGCCTGTTTTAACAAGACTTAATGAAGTTCAACTAAAAAAACTCTTTGCCTATACTCTCAACGACTTTGAAGTGTCTTCTTATATTAAGAGTAAAGTAAGACTTTCTGATGAAGATTCTTTTCAATTTGTACTTGGTCACTCTCAGAGTATTGAAGAGAAAGAGAAATTTGTATCTACAATCCAAGATCAAAAAACAAGGATTGCTGCAAAGTATATTCTAGGACTCCCTCTTGATGAGTCCTTAGATTTTGCTGTCTGCGACCAAACACCAATATTACAAAACTTTCTTTTTATGGCCAAATTAACAAAGAATATCTTTACTCCTGAAGATTGCTTTCAAGAGAAGCTAAAGTCTGATCAAAATCTTTTTGCTCATTTTATTGACTACCAACTCAGAAATGAGATGAATTACCAGCTTCCTTCATTTCAAAAGCTGCAACCTAAAAGAGATTTTAAATCCTTAAGAAAAGATCTCTACCTAAACAGTTCTATCAAGCAGATGAACTTTCATAAATCCTTTTTTAAATTTGATGACTATGAGTTTTTTAATACCATTTCAATACTCAAAAATATGAGAAATAAAGTTTTAAAAAACCAATGGTTATCTCAAGAGCTGAGAAAGAGAACTGTGGAAAGCTTTAATCAAAAGCTATCAAGAATCAAGCATTTGGCAGCTCGGAAAATCCAGGATAAGAAACTTATGACTTTTTTAGAGGAGATGTCGTTATGAAAACTCTTCTCTTATTACTTATGAGCTTTGCTCTTTCTGCACAAGAGCAGGAAGTAGATCTGGGAATCTTTGGGGCCCAAATGGATCGTTACAAGATGGGAATTCATTATAAGAGAAATAATAAAAACCAAAAAAGTGCTCTCTTTAACTTCGCGACTAAGAGAGAAGAAGATGTTTTCAATGAATTAAAGCAAGAAATAGATGAACAGGCCAAGAAGAAAGCTCTTGATGCTCAATATGAGCTCATGGAGGAGATAACTAGTGAGATTTAAATATAAATTAACATTAACTTTCACCGAAAAACATCTGAGTTATTTGATAATTATAGCTATTCATCTTTTTATTTTAAGATTGCCTGATAGCGTGTTCTATCAAAGCCAGGTGGCCGAAGTCATGAAAGAGAAAGAAGTTAAAAAAGAGAAGGAAGAGAGTCGAGAAAAACAAATAGAGATGCTCTTAGGTAAGAAAATGCGCTTTATCGGTATCACTTATCTGGGGGCCGTTGATATTATCTATCAATCTAAACTTCATGATTTAATGAAAAGTAAGCTCGATAAAACACAAGAAATCTCAACCACACTCAGTGGTCTCTCTCGTTATAAAAAAGACTTCACTGGACTTGATATTGGCTCTACTAATACCGGTGAAATGATAACTCTTTCTGAGGATGAAAAAAGATCACTCGCTAGACGTATTATTAATACGAGGAAAAATAATATCAAGGGGTGTTACCAAAACCATCAGAAACTAGATGAACTACTTGAAGGTCATCTAAGTATTTCTCTTAAAACTCATCCGGCCAATAATGTTGTGGATGTCAAATTTGAAGGCATTGGGCAGCAAGGAATCATCAACAAACTTCAAACTTGTGTTCAAAAGCAAATTGAATCTCTGACCTTTCCTACCCAACTGGAAAATAGACGTTATAAAATGGTTTTTAACTTCAATTAACGATAACCGTAAACGGCCTTACAGCTTCCTTTCATTTTTGGTCAAAAACAGCTGAACCTATTCTACAGCTACTGCATTGATGCCCCATGCTCAACCCATTTTCATTCGTTTTTAGGCCAACCTTGCAGTTAGTAAATACACTATTACTAAAATTGGCGTTCGCTGAGCCTGACCTGATAATTGAATTATCATCATCAATATAAAGTTCAGTTTGCTCGATTTTCATATGCGCTTTCTTAATAAGAAGCTCTTTTCTAGGTAGGTAGTCCAGTAATAAAACAGCTTCTTTTTTTAGATTGTAGAAGGATATTTTTGTTCCAATGGCCTCAATATCAAGCTTTCCGATATTACTAATCAGTTCATTATTTTCTATCTTACAAATTAAATTTCCATCTTTATCAAAAAAATTAAAATTCATAAGACAGGTTTGAGATTCACTATCTTTAGTAAAACTAAAAATAGATTTCCCATTAACTTCAAGAACAACTTCGGGATTTTCAAAAAGATTACTCCCAATTCTTACCACCGGAACTTCTTCTCCAAGATCAAGCGTAAAGCTGGTGTAATTCTTTTCAAAACACTTAGGAGAATTATTGGCCTCAATGACCTTTTCTATCGAAAACTGCTTTCTTGTTTTCCGGTCGTGGCAATAACCACAAAGAAGAGTAATTCCATCTGCGTTATGCTCTTTGGCCTCTGAGAAAACAGGATTAAAGTGTTCATACTGATAGATACCATTTCCACAAATAACACATCCATACCCACAGCGACGTCTCACTTCTCTTTTTACACTTGTAGGAATTGTTCTACTCAGACCGAACTTATTTTCACTCATGAACTATATTCTAGTACCCAAGAACATGAGCAAAAATTAAAGGGGCCACGATAGTGGCATCTGATTCAATTAAAAACTTAGGTGTCTCTCCAGAGAGTTTTCCCCAAGTGATTTTTTCGTTAGGAACAGCTCCAGAGTAAGAACCATAGCTTGTCGTGGAATCAGATATCTGGCAAAAGTACCCCCAAAGAGGGACTTCATCTTCTAAGTCTTGATTAAGCATCGGAACAACGCAGATGGGAAAATCACCAGCGATCCCTCCTCCAATTTGGAAGAAACCAATCCCAGCACCTGTCGCGTTTTCCTTATACCACTGAGCAAGCCATACCATATACTCAATTCCTGACTTCATTGTACTAGGAGTTAACTCCCCCTGAAGACAGTAGCTTGCAAATATATTTCCAATGGTTGAGTCCTCCCAACCTGGAACAATAATAGGAAGATTTTTTTGAGCAGCTGCTAACATCCAACTATTTTTAGGATCGATTTGGTAGTACTGCTCTAGCTCCCCTGAGTTTAAAATCTTGTACATAAACTCATGAGGAAAAAAGCGCTCCCCTTTGGCCTCACACTCTTTCCAATGATTGATGAGGTGACCTTGCAGCCTTCTAAAAGCCTCTGTTTCAGGGATACAGGTATCAGTCACTCGGTTTAGTCCTTCTTCTAATAACTTCACTTCATCAGATGAGCTGAGCTCTCTATAATTGGGAATTCTTTTGTAATGGTTATGGGCCACAAGATTCATAATATCTTCTTCTAAATTGGCCCCAGTGCAGGAAATAATTTGCACCTTATCCTCGCGAATCATTTCGGCCAGGGACTTCCCTAATTCAGCCGTAGACATCGCTCCTGCTAGAGTGATCATCATTTTACCGTTATTAAGTAAGTGCTTCTCGTACCCCTTCGCTGCATCAACCAAAGTGGCCGCATTAAAGTGTAGGAAGTTCTCGCTCATAAACTGGGTAATTGACTCGTATTTTTTCATCATTCCACCAAGGTCTTTTTAGGGTTACATTAACGCTTCAATGTAATGCATGTTTTGTTGTTGAGTCAATAAATTAAAGGAAAGTGTAACTGGGAACAAGAAGTCAATTAATTCAACAACCTACACTGTTCCAACCTTTTCCTTTTGTCATTAAAGACTTAAATCTTCTCTAACTATTGATATATTTACAGAATGTGTTAATATGTAATCAATGATTAAGTCCATTAATGGAAAGATTACTAAGGATATTGTTGAAAAAGGTAGTTCTAAAAAGCTTTCCATGAAACTTAATAAAAGAGCTATTTTTCTACTTATGGCCCTAAGTGATGTTACTGGAATGGATGATTTGAAGAAAATCTGTGAACCTCCCTCACTTAAGCTACACAAGCTTAAAGGTAGTATGAAAGAGTTTTGGTCCATCACTATTGAGAAGCCTTGGTGTATTATTTTTAAGTATAAAAATGGTGAATTTTTTGATGTAGAAATTGGAGATTATCATGATTGAGCTTAAAAGTAGGTATTCAGCAGGAGAATTTCTTAAAATTATGATCCTTGATGAACGTGGTCTTACCCAAAAATGGTTAGCTCGGGAAATCGGATGTGCAGAAAGAAAGGTCTCCGAAATTTGCAATAATAAAAGAGGTATATCAGCGACTTTTGCCTTAGAGCTTGAAAGAGTACTTGGAATCAGTGCTGAATTTTGGGTGACGATGCAAGCTAAGTGGGAACTTCACCAGGCCAGAGAAAAAGCCGCTTAAATATCACTTTAACCTTAAAATTTTGCCCAAAAGTGAAAATTTTTGGAGACTTATTTAGCATAACTGTATTATTAATTGGGGATGGTTAAGTTTGATTTAAAAGCTTCTCAAGTTGACGAGCTCCATCGTGAGATCTCAAGCCATTTTCTCTCTTTTCAAACTAAAAATAACCTAGCTTGTCCAAGCTCCTGTGGGAAGTGTTGTACCTACCCTGATATACAATGTTCTGTTCTTGAAGCAATTCCTTTGGCCATTTATCTGAATAAGAATGAGCAGCTCCAAGAAATGAAAGAGAAAATTCAAAACCGCCCCACAGATTCTCTTTGTCATCTCTTTCAACCCATAGGTTCTGATGGAACAAAAGGCTTTTGTTCTCTCTATCAATATAGACCTATTATCTGTCGTATTTTTGGGGCCTATGCTCATAAAAACAAATCAGGTCGCTACCAACTTGCTCTGTGTAGCGTTTTAAAACAAGAAAAGAGAAACCTCGATTCTATAGAAGGACTTGATTTTCAAAGCTCTTTTAGTTACTGGACAAAATTATTAGATGATATTGACCCTTATCTGGCCAAAGATGTGAACCCGATTAATATTTCTTTATCTAAGGCCATTGAATTAGTTGAACAGTACAACTATCTAGCCTCAAGTGAAAATGATGGAAGTGTTCAAGTTTCTTAAATCCCAATCTCTTCTTTGGAAAGAAAACAAGATAACCGATGCCCACATGGCCGTGCAATTTTTTGTTATTAAGCATTGGTTTAAATATCCTCATAAAAAAATCTTAAACTACATTCATGAACAAAAATTTTGTGAAGCCCTTTATGAACTAAAATTTAAAAAAGTAAAACAAAAAGCTCTCAGTTCGCTCACTCATTGGCTTGAAGGTAAGTGGAATTTTGTATTAATAGATTATATCCCCTCACCTTATGAAGTTCTTAATTGGCAAGCAGCTGGTGTTAGACCGGTGACATGTATATTGCAAGAAAAGTTATCACCAATTTTAAACCGTGATGACTCTCTGGAGTTTTTTCTACACGATCTAGAGCATGGCCATATGTTTTTTTACCATGAAGAGAAAAAGAATATGCAATTAGAGTTTTTCAACCAAGTTAAACTATCTCTTGAGAGTCACCTCTGGTCTCCTTACTTGGAGGATAAAAACTTTAAAGAAAAATTCTTCTACCTTATTAGTGATATGAACACCCATAAAGAGCATTACCGGCATTATCTCAAAGCGATTTTACCAAGTAATGACTTTCCTAAATTCGAATTTTTGTTTGAGTCAAAATGAAAAAAGCACAATTTCTTTATTTTATTACTGTTGTTGGAAACGAGAAACTGCTTAAGTCTGAAATAGAACTCTACTATCCTTGGCTTAAGTTTTCATACTCAAGACCAGGGATTTGTACTTTCAAAAATACTTCCCGGTATCTCTCGCTCGAAGAAATCTCTCAACTCTCCTTTTGCTTCGCACTCACTTGGGGAGAAACAATCGCAATTAAAAAACTTACTGAAATCAACCACGAGAGTCTCACTTCACTG
This sequence comes from Bacteriovoracia bacterium, assembly GCA_030431635.1. Lineage (GTDB taxonomy): Bacteria > Bdellovibrionota > Bacteriovoracia > Bacteriovoracales > Bacteriovoracaceae > CALFYV01. Next base: position 115,491 of record JAUIIL010000006.1, on the reverse strand, counting down.
CAATTAGACTACCCTCAGAGTGAGCTTCATTTCTACCAACTCGATCATTTAGGCATTATTGACTCTTGGACTCTACCAATAACCTCAATCCCAGCAGAGCGAAAACTAGATATCATTCGCACACATCGAGATGAAGTTTTACTAGGATTCAGGCATAAAGATAGGTGGAATTCTCCTTGGATGAGAAAGTTCTCGGCCAAAAGAGAAGATGTTATTTCTCGCGCCTATTATAAGGGAGCTGATGCCTTTCCTATGTTCCTTCCTAATCAAAAAGAGGCGAACGTACTTGAACTAGGCTCTGCCCCTGGAGGAATTAGCCAATTTCTTCTTGAACAAGGCCATTATGTTTTAGGAGTCGATCCTGCTCAAATGGATAACAGACTCATTGAACATCCTCAATTTAAACATGTGAAAACTTCAATTCAAGATTTTCAAGTCTCTCAAGATAAATTTGAAATCATCGTCTCTGATATGAATCTTTCTCCTAAGCTTGTTCTCAGGGAAGTGGCCAGGATTAATAAGTCTCTCCCTAAGCTCCACTCTCTTTTTATTACCCTCAAACTCACTGATGGAGTGATGGTTAAGGATCTCCCTACTTATAAAGGCATGGCCAAGGAAATGGGCTTTAGCTCTTTAGAAATGGTTCAACTACCCTACCATAAAAAAGAGTGCCTTCTTTTTGCTCATAAAAAGTGTTAAGCAACTTTTTTACGAGCTTCCCAAAGATCATATTCTGCTTGCAATCTTACCCACATTTGCGCAGATGTTCCTAGCTTCTCTTCTAAAACAATAGCAAAAGAGGGTGAAATTCCTCTTTTACCATTAACTATTTCATTAATTTTTCGTGGAGAACATCCACAGAGACTAGCAAGAGAGGTTTGATTCAGCCTCATTTCGCTCATATAAACTTCAGCAAGAACTTTTCCTGGATGTAGTGGTAATGGATTCTCAATCATAACTAACCTCTATGATAATTTTCTATTTTTACCTCGGAAAACTCACCGCTTCTAAACTTGAAGGTTATACACCAAGGTAGTTTTATCGTCACGCTCCAGTATTCTTTTCTGCTTCCTTTGAGCTTGTGCAGACGAATTGTTGGAGGCTCACCTTTTATTTTTAAATCATCTAAAGTACTTGTTGCATGCATAATAGACATTAAAGCTTTTGCCCGTATCCATAGTTCTTTAGGCAAAGTTTTTGACTCGTTCGTATTCCAAATATCTTTCGCAACCTTGCCTTCAAGGCTTACAATCATTTCATCTCCCTGAAAGCTATTACACTATACCACTATCTGTAATAATGTCAACAACGATTCAATATCTGCAAGTATTTTCAAGAGGATAACAATGTTCAAACTACCTTGAAAAGAACCATACTTGAATCATCGCTTTATCTAGATACTTACTCCATTTTTGATTCAACAAGACCAACTCATTATTACCCCAAATATCATGTTTGAAATTGAGTTTTAATCCAGCTCTTTCTGTGGCCCTTAAAATTTCATCTTCACTGTGAGCTTTACTTGATAAGCGAACCTCATCTCCACTTTTTGTTGTAAAATGGGCAAGAGAACCTTGTTTCCCTCTTTCTGGATGCAACTCTGAGATTAAAACTTCTCCTTGAGTATTAAGTAGGTTTACTATTTTTTGAAAAAAAGAATCAAGATTACTTATATGCTCTAAGACTAGACTCATAAAAACTTTATCAAAGCTAGATTGCTCAAATTCCTGCTCCATAAAGTCACCATGGATAAACTCTCCTTCTGGTATTTTCTCTTTCGCTTTCTTTAACATCCCCTCAGAAACATCTATTCCAATAACTTGGTTACCTTTGCTATTTAGTCGTACTGTATGCCTTCCCGTTCCACATCCTATCTCTAAAATTTTAGCTTTAGACCAGTTTTGATAAAACTCAGGTACACTCATTTCATCAATGGCAACAGTTGGGTTTGGATAACTGTCATAGTAAGAAGACCAAAGGTTATAGTTTTTTTGATTAGTTTTTGGTTCTGTCATTTATACTCCCTTTATTACAAAGTTACTGAGTAAACTCAGAGCATAAATTTTAGGAACTCAAATAGAGAACGCAGCGCCACTGCCAGCGTAATCTAGAAGTTTTACTTAAGAAAGTCAAACAGAAGCGCTGCTGTGTTTATTTTCTAAACTTGTCCAAAACCACCATCCGCAAACAGCTCTACTCCTGCGATATAACTGGAATCATCGCTTGCGAGAAATAAAACGGCTTTGGCCATTTCTTCAGGTTTTCCCATTCTCTTAATAGGAGTCATTTCTGCAAATTGCTTTGCCGTTTCATTTTTTTGTTCTGAGTCCATACCCATCTTATCAAAAATAGGAGTCATAATTGGTCCAGGGGAAAGAACATTAAAGCGGACCTGCTCTACTGGTATCTCTGCTGTCCAGGTTCTTGCAAAACTTCTGACTGCTGCTTTTGTCGCAGAGTAAACACTTGAACCAGGGAAACCTTTAACACCTACTACGGAAGCGTTAAGAACAACTCGACTACCTGGAGAGAGAAGAGGAAGAGCTTTTTGAACAGTGAAATATAACCCTCTTACGTTAGTATTAAACTGATTATCAAAAAACTCAGGTGTACTCTCTGTTGTTGGAGAGAAGAGTGCAATACCAGCGTTAGCGAAAAGCACATCTAATCGACCATGTTTTTCTTTAATGCGTGCATAAAGATTATCGATTTCATCAATTTTACTCACATCAGCTTGAATCACATCAAAATGATTTCCATACTCCTTTTGGGCTTTGTCAAAACTCTCTACAGTTCTTGCCGTAATAATCACTTGGGCACCTTGCTCTTTAAAAAGCTTAGCTGTTGCAAGCCCAATACCTGAATTTCCGCCTGTAACTAAGGCCACTTTATTCTCTAATTTCATGGTTTCTCCTTTATTTTGAACCGTTCAGTTCAATATAGAGTCATTCCAAATTAATTGCAAGAAAATATTGAACCAATCGGTTTTTTATTGTAAAATAAGGGATATATGGGAAGAGCGAAAAAATTTATTCGTGAGGATGTTCTTAATGCCGCAACCCAACTCTTTTGGGAAAAAGGATTTGCTGACACGAGTTTATCCGATCTTGAAAAGGCCACAGGAGTCAATAAATCTGGCCTCTACTCAGAGTTTAAAGATAAAGAAGATATTTTTTTTGAGTGTCTTAAACATTATAAAACTAATCACCCAGGTTATCAGATCTTAAGTACTGCTCCTTTTGGATGGGCCAATATTGAAAATTTTATGAAAGCAAGTTTGACCTGCAAAGGACGTAAGGGATGTTTTATGAGTAATTCTCTTCGTGAGCATGCGATTCTTCCTAAAAAGGCCAAATCTTTAATGACAGAAGACTCTCAGGATTATCTCAAGCTAATTGAGAAAAATCTCAAAGCAGCTGGAATAAAAAAAGAAACTCAGGCCATGGCCAGTTTGATTATGACCTTTGGTGCAGGGATAAGCCTTAAGCTAAATGCCATGAAGCCAAGTGATCTCATGATTGAAATTGATACTTTTTTAGAACTTCTTAAAAAATAATCTTGAATTTATATACATGGTGTCCACCCACCATCTACAGCAATTGATTGTCCATTTATATAACTATTTTCTTCGAGACTTAAAAAATAGGCTATACGAGCAAGCTCATCGGGCCTTCCAAAGCGCTGGGCTGGGATTTGAGAAAGAAGGTTGTTCACAATTTTCTCTTTCTCCACTTTAGTATTTATTGAGGAGTACTCAATGACTTCATGTAGTCTTTGCGTTTCTGTATAACCAGGAAGGAGATTATTGACAGTTATCCCATAACCAGCAAGTTCTTTTGATAGTGTTTTTGACCAGTTAATCATCGCTCCTCGAATTGTGTTACTTACAATCATATTAGGTAATGGGTTATTGGCCGTTACAGAAACAATATTGATAATTCTTCCAAATTTATTCTCAATCATTTTTGGAGTTACTAAACGAGTAAACTCATGGGCGACTAACAAGTGTGACTTTAAGCCTTGTTCTAGTTCATCTACTCCTACCTTTAAGAAAGGTTTTGACTCCGGCCCTCCTGAATTATTAATAATAACATCAAAACTCTCACTTAAAATTTTACTTTTTGCGCTCTCTACACTTTCTTGAGACTTAAAATCAGCTTCAATATGAATGAGGTTTTCATGAACTTCAAGTAGTCCTATGCTTCTTGATAAAACAGTCACTCGGTGGTTATTCTTTAAGAAGAGCTTCACACACTCATATCCTAGCCCTTTAGAGCCACCAAGAATTAAAACGTTTTTCATAATATTCCTTTTTCAAATAAAACTGCTGTCACAGGTGTTTCAGAAGCTCCTTCCAAATTTAATGGAAAACAGTTTATAAAGTATTCTCCTTCTGGGACATACTTCAGATTAATATATTCTAAAATAAGAGCTCTTTTGAATAATTCATTATGAATAGGTCTTTCTGCTGAACCAGGCATAAAATCACTAGATTTCCAGGATGTGCCAAAAAGATTAAATCCCTTCAAGCTAGTTAAATGCTCGGCCGCCTCAAAAGAGAGAGTCAAAACATAATTGGGGTCATGGTAGCCAAACTCGTTTTCTTGAACAGACTCAATTGTAATGAGTAATTTTTCTAGATTTTCAATCTTATCAATTTTATCCTTCAGCTCATTAAGTAAGATCTCTTTTTGCTTAATTCCATTTCCTCTATCAACCCAATTGTTATTTTTAAATTTAATAACATGACATTTTCCATAGAAATGTTCTGGGTGAGTTGAAAAATAATAATCTATTCCCTTTCCCTCTTTTTGGGTGTGAAGAGGGGTCTCGATATGAGTCAGGCTATGAGGTTTAAGTATATGTTTGTCGTAGTTTACGGGAGGAAGCTTTCCTTCTTGAATAGAATAAAGGCTCTCTTTTTCATAAGCATCCCCCTCAAACCACTCGCCCCTTGAACTAAGCTTTATCATTGGAGAAATGATATATGGCACGGATAAACTCCTGAACATCTGGCAAACAACATTTTCCTGATGGATTTGCCGTTTTACAAAAACAACCAGGATTCTTTATCTTCAATTTTATGTCTTCAATGATCAAAGCTTCTTCACCATTTTTGACAGCATTAAACAATTCTTTTTTTGATTTTTCAAAACAATAACAAATAAGTCCATCAAGATTTTTCAAATCTACTGATTGAACTTTTCCCTCTCTATTATTTGAACAACAATCACCCATATTTTTTATTATAACAAGAGAGTACCCAAAGTCATTTAGCGGTATTTTTCTTTAAAATGGAAACTTTGCACCAATAAATTCAGGCACTTAAGCCAATATAAATTGTTCACAAAAACTTGAACAATTATATTAATAATGCCATATTGTCTCATGTTTAAAATATTTAAAAGAAACCCTGAGAAAAAGCTTCAAAAACAGTATGCTGATTTATTACAGAAGGCCATGGAAGCTCAGAGGAATGGAAAAATCGAACTTTATGCCAAGTTATCCTTTGAGTCTGAAGAAATTTTAAATGAAATTGAAAAGCTTAAAGATAAGGAAAAGCAATGAATACAGAAACTTTTTTAGCTGCTCTTAAAATTATCACTCTCTCATCAGTTTTATTTGTTTGGGTCGTAAAGTATAAGTATATTAGAGACGAGTTCAAACAGTACCAGTTGCCTGAATGGCTACGTGACTTTGTTGGTATTTTAAAAATATCATGTGTTGTGATGTTATTTAACCCATCTAATGAAGTCGTTGTACTAGGTTGCGTAATGTTGAGTTTATTAATGTTTTTTGCTCTTCTGACTCATTTAAAAGTTAAAAATCCCCTACCTAAAATGGTTCCTGCATTATCATTATTATTCATTACAGGTCTTGTTCTTACCTTTACTTTAAAGTCATCAAAAAACTCAGAAGTATTAGGGATTAACCTGAATAAAAACTTCTCTCAATCGATTGCTGACAAGTAATGGCCTATGGATTGGGTTATATCTCAAAAATGGTCAAATGTTCTATTTATCAACTTCGAAGTTGATAGGAATATACTCAGAGAACATTTGCCAAAACAATTAGAGATAGATACTTGTAACTCAAAAGCTTATCTCAGTATCGTTCCATTTTTCATGTCTCATATTAGGTTTCCCTTTACACCTTCCTTCTCGTTCTTTAATTTATGGGAACTCAATCTTAGAACTTATGTAAAATACAAAGGAGAAAAAGGAATTTATTTTTTCACTCTAGATACTAATGATAGGCTTGGTAAACTGGTGGCCAACAAGCTCTTTCACCTTCCCTACCGTTACAAACAAATGCATGGAGAGGTTCATCATAAAAAATTTAATTTCAAGGCCAATAGGCAATTTGAAGTTTCTTGTACTATATCTGATGAAATATCACATGGAGACCTTGAGCACTGGATTTGTGAAAGGTATTGCCTTTTTACAATTAATAAAAAAAATAGAATATACAGAGGTGATGTTATTCACCCCCCATGGCAACTACAAAAAGTAAATAATCTACTTTATCAAAATAACTTTTCTCAAGAGTTTGGTTTTCACTCATTAAACTCTTATGAATCTTGTTATTATTCCCGTGAATTAGATGTTAAGTTCAGACCATTTGTTTTACTCGATTAGATAGCTTTTTAGTTTCAAATCTCTTATTCAATTTTATCCATGAAAGATTTGTAGCGTGCTCTTGGGCCTTTTTGGCTTTTCGCATCAAAGGTGATATGTTTCAGAGCAAATATTTTAGGAAATTTGAGGAATAGATGATCAGTACAGATAATATTGCACTAAGCTTCGGTGGAAGAAAACTCTTTGATGAAGTGAATATCAAGTTCACTCCTGGAAATTGCTATGGACTGATTGGTGCCAATGGTGCAGGGAAATCTACTTTTTTAAAAATTCTCTCAGGTGAAGTTGAAGCTCAAAGCGGCACCGTGAATATAACTCCGGGACAAAGGCTTTCATTCTTAAAGCAGGACCACTTCTCATATGACGAGTTTAGCGTTCTAAAAACTGTAATGATGGGTAATGAAAAACTTTTCAAAATCATGCAGGAAAAAGATGAAATCTATATGAAGCCAGACTTCACAGATGAAGATGGTATTAGAGCATCAGAGCTTGAAACAGAGTTTGCTGAGATGAATGGCTGGGAGGCCGAGTCTGAGGCTGGCCAACTTCTAGCAGGATTAGGAATACCTGTCTCGTATAATGAAAGGCTTGTAAAAGAACTTAACGGTGGTGAAAAAGTAAAGGTTCTACTTGCCCAAGCGCTCTTTGGAAATCCTGATATCTTATTATTAGATGAACCAACAAACCACTTAGATATTAAGGCCATTAATTGGTTGGAAGAGTTTCTTCTGAGTTTTAAAAATACCGTCATTGTTGTTTCACACGATAGACATTTTCTTAATAAAGTTTGCACTCATATTGCTGATATTGATTTTGGGAAAATTACAACTTATGCCGGAAACTATGCTTTCTGGCGTCAAGCAAGTGAGCTTGCAGTAAAACTTAGGGCCGCTGAGAATAAAAAGGCCGAAGAGAAGGCCAGTGAACTAAAATCCTTCATCCAGCGATTTAGCGCGAATGCCTCAAAATCAAAACAAGCTACTTCAAGGCAAAAACAACTTGAGAAACTTAAAATTGTCGACCTTCCTGTTTCTTCTAGAAAATATGCCTATGTGCATTTTGAGCCTCAAAGAGAAGCTGGAAAAGATATTCTTACAGTTGATAGTATCTCGAAAACTATCGATGGGGTGAAAGTTTTAGATAATATTAGCTTTACTCTTCAAAAAGGAGATAAAGTCGTTTTTATTAGTAATAATGACGTTGCAAAGACAACCCTATTTCAAATTCTTGCCGGAGAGCTAGAGCCTGATAGTGGTGAGTACAAATGGGGGGTGACGACAACTCAGTCTCACTTTCCGAATGATAACTCGAGCTACTTTGATTCAGGAGAACACACATTAGTTGATTGGTTAAGACAATATTCAACAGAAAAGGATGAGTCTTTTATCCGAGGTTTTTTAGGGAAAATGCTCTTCTCTGGAGAGGAAGCCCTTAAGAGAACAAATGTTCTCTCAGGTGGAGAGAAAGTTCGTTGTATGCTTTCAAAAATGATGCTTTCTGGTGCTAATGTTCTTATTCTTGATGGGCCAACAAACCACTTAGACTTAGAGAGTATCTCTTCAGTTAACGATGGTCTGATAAGATATAAAGGAACTGTTTTATTTGCCTCCCATGACCACGAATTCATTCAAACTGTGGCCAATAGAATTATTGAAATTGATACCAAGCTCGTAAATGATACCTACTCGACTTTTGATGAGTACTTAACAAGTAACCTCTTATGATACGAGTAGGAGAAGTTAATACATTAAAAGTCGTATCAGAGAACAAGTCAGGGTTCTTACTTGATCATCCCGATGATGATGAATGCGCTTTTTTGCCAGGAACACTTGCCCCTAGAGATCTTATTGTAAGTGATGAGATTGAAGTCTTCATTACAGTTGATGATAAAGGATCTCTTCTTGCCACAACTGAAATCCCGAATACTTTTGTTGGTGAGTTTGGTTTCTTGAAGGTTATTGAAACTCAACACTTTGGTGCATTCATGGACTGGGGAGTGAAAAAGGACTTATTTATCCCTGAAAATGAACAGAGAGAGAAGCTTAATCGAGGCGAGTCATATCTTGTGAGAGTTTGCATAGATGAGAGAACTGAAAAAATTTATGGAACAACTAAAATTAACAAATACATCCAATCATCAGAGTTTGATATCGCTAATGGAGATGAAGTTCAATTAGTTCCAGTTAGTAAAGAAGAGCTCGGTTACCGCTGCATTATTAACAAAAAATATATTGGAATGATTTATCACAATGAAATTTTTCAAGATATTAGAATTGGCCGCAAAATTAAAGGGCAGGTAAAGAAGATAAGAGATGATGGATTGGTTGATGTCTCATTGCAACCACAAGGCATTCAAAACTTAGTTGATTCAAAAGAGGTTATCATTAACTATCTAAAAGAGATGGGTGGAAAGTCTCCCCTTCACGATAAAAGTACTCCCGAAGAAATTAAGAATGCTCTACAAATGAGTAAGAAGTCATTCAAAAGTGTCATTGGAATGCTTTATAAAGAAAAAAGAATTCTCATCACAAGTAAAGGAATAGAACTTATAAAGGAATAATCCTCTTACTTGTTTTGTAACTTGAACTGCCCGGCATAATTAGGTTCACTTTCTAAGCTTATGTTTAGATGGGCCAAGAGAGCAGGGTTTATGTCGCGTAAGAAGTATTCAACTAAAGAGATCACTCAGCATTTAAGAACTCTCGAGGTAGCTCAGACAAAAGGACAAACTGTTGAGGAGTTGTCTCTAGCAAAACTGGAGTTCACCCCGTTACCCTTTTGCTAAATGGCGCAGAAAGTGCAATGGAATGAGTATTCCTGATGTCAAGAAGCTTAGAGATTTAGAAAAAGAAAATGCTCGCCTTAAAAAACTTTTTGCTGAAGCAGAGCTTAATAAAACAGCTCTATATATTTTAAAAATTGTAATGAAGTCCCAACATTCCATCTAAGTCGGCATTAGTGTGTGAGATAACGTTTACAGTTAGATTTCCTTTCAAAAAAAACTCTAAGGGAGTTTTTGTAAATTCATGAAAAAGACCAATCGTTCCACTTGGACCGAATTCGACATCTTTATGATCGTGATGATGATTATTATGGTCATGATTTTCCAAAGATATCTGTGCACCCATTCCATAGAACCAACCTAAATTTAATTTTTCAAAATTTAAATTATTTACCCGCAACGTGTAATGTGATGTGAGCCGAAGATCATTATCACTATTCAAATCATAAGCTAATGTCGTGTGTATTGTTCTGTTATCATTTATGAAGTAGTTTGTTGACAAACCTGTTGGGTCACCAATTACGGCCCCTAATCCCCAGGTCTTCGCAAACGAAAGGTTAGTAATCGATTGAAGGGGTAATATTAAAAATAAAACTTTAAGATAATTCGACTTCATTACTCAATTTCCTTTAAAATATATTTGTAAACTAAACATAACCAGAAGATTGGTTCTATATAAATTTTCGTGTTCAGAACTTTTATTTATTTAAGATTGCTTATTCAATCTTAAACTCAAGTTACAAGATTCAGGTATAGAAGTATAATATATATTTATTATGTCCTACATAACTTATTCCTATTTGATTTGAATACTATCCTTACCCATTCTGTAGCGAGCACTCTTTCCATCCCCTAAGCTGCGATCAATCCTATATTGATTGATTGTTCCTAGCGATACCTCTACTCATAATCAATATTCCTACCAAGGGATAGGAATATTAAAATTAATATGGAAATAATTTAAATTATTTTTTTAAAATCAGGAGGTCGAACAGCATGCTAGTTTATGGAGTTGATGAAGTCTTATTTGGCCAACTCAAGCAATCTCAAAAGAAAGAATGAACCCAAGTATGGCCAGTATTATCAAAGATATCTTTTCCATTTCACAATCATCACTCGAAGCAGATTTAAAGATAATCGCTTCGAGTGATGATTGCTTGTACAAAGTATTTATGATGAACTCAATGCGCTTTTTCACATAACCTTTGTAGTGGCGATTATATTGATAATCGATAGAGTTTGCAGAACTGCAGGGCATGAGTTCATCGAGGGTGTGGGCAAAGGTAATGTATACATGGTCATAAATACTCCTTAAAGCGTCCTTATTTTTTACTTTGAGATTTAATTTCATTTTTTAGTTTTTTAGCTGCGCACTCTAATTCACCATTGACCATTTTACAAAGACCATCTTTCGTATCTGAGTACATCTCTTTAGCTCCATCTGCTAACTTCTCAGTACGTGAACCTATTTTCTCCATCACTGTTTCATTAGATTTACTGCAAGCAGTAGAAAAGAGAGAGAGAAATATTGTCAAAAAATAAATATTAAAATTTTGCGTTTTCATAATTTTTCCCTTTATTAAAAAGAGGGCCAAGCAAATAACTTGGCCTCATTAGTTTTAACTTAATTATTTTTAGCAGTTATTACCACATCAACACGACGGTTTTTGGCACGACCTTTCGCCGTCTTATTAGTTGCAAGTGGTCTTTGATAGTCATAACCAATCGCTTTAACTTCCAATGCCTGGTCATCAGTATTAGAAAGAAGGTATTTCCTAACAGCTTGCGCTCGTCTTGACGATAATTTTCTATTAATCATTTTCCCACCTGTTGAGTCAGTATGACCTTGAACAACGACCGAACTATTACCAAGGGCCTTAATCACATTTTGAACTTTTGCTAAGAGGGCAAAATTAGAACTTTTAAGCTCTGAATCTCCTTGAGCAAATTCTAAGCCTTTCAAGCGAATGGTTAACTTATTACCTTGCTTATAAACATCTGCCTCTGAACTTGAAAATTCATTTCTGGCTTTTTCAAAGCGTAAATCTGCTTCTTTTTCCATTTCAAGATTATTATTTATGGCCACAAGTTTTACATTTCTTGCCTCTCCTCTTCGTGCTCTTACTCGAGAATCCATCGTTTTCTTTTCCTCAATTTCAATTTTGAGTGCCATGTCTTCAGAAGAAATGTTCTTTCCGGCCTTAGATTCACCTGTAATTTTTAATAAATGCTCTGTATTTCTTTCAGTAATTATTTGTCTTTTCGCAATCTCTGTTTTGTTATGACGATTGGCTGTTATATAAGCATCAAGGTCAGATACACTCTGATTTGCAAGGGCCAAAGTTCTTTGAGCATATTGTCCAGCTCCTTCTTTTTCAGCCTTTGCAATATTGGCGTTGGCCTGATCAAGAATTGCATGCTTAATTGAACTTAATTCGACTCTTAGGTAATCATTTTGTAGTGATCCTCGTTCACTAATAGCACTAGATAAATCATTTTCTTCAATGTCAGCTGTAACAGATTGTAACTTCCTTTCAACTTGCTTAAATTCTTTACTATCTATTTGTGGAGATCTTGCTTCAATAGCTTGAGATCTTGCATTGATAACTCCTTTAAGATTCATTCGTGATCTTTCAGCAAATTCATTTGCTCTCTTAAGATAAGCACGTCCAATCGCCACTTGATGGAGGACTGCCTTTGCCGAGTTATTGTTTGCCAAGCATTCTTTAGCATCTGCTAAAGCATTTTCAGTAGCTTCATAGTTTGTTGGTGCAAGCACATTCACTTGTTTTTTGTGAGCTTTATGCATGTCACTTTCAAGTCTATCCACTTCGACTGTAGGACTAGCACTTGCTGCAAAATCTTGGACAACTGGTCCCCTACTACAGCTTGCTATAATAGAGCAGAGCAGGACGAGTAAAAAAACATTCTTTTTAAAAGTAAAAGTCATTTTAATTCCTTTGTTAGAGTTATTGCTTTTAATTGAATTGTTTCTACAGACTTTAGCGATTATCGTCGATTGGGTGAATACCCCATACTAGTGGCGTTTTCGAATGGGACCGTTTTCAAGCATACCATGAATCATGGCATAACGAGTGAGACCTGCTGTATCGTGTATCGTGAGTTTTTTCATTAAGTTTTGACGGTGTTTATCTACTGTTTTAATACTAATTGATAAAATATTTGCAATATTTTTATTTGCCTTACCTTCAGCAATCAATTGTAGGACTTGGCTTTCTCTTTGACTCAGATTTTGATTCGCTTTTTTTTGAATACCATTATGATCAAACTCATGGCTTTTCAGATACTCAAGCCGAGTTTGTACTATAGGACAAAAAACATATTTTCCAATATAAATTTTACGTATAGCTTCCGTTAATAAATGAGGAGAGCATTGTTTAATTAAAAAACCATGAGCTCCAAGTTCTACTGATTTTTCAATATAAACATCATCAGCAAAAGCGGAAAGAATAAGTATTTTGGTTTCTGGAAATTTTTTTAAAATCTCTCGAGTAGCTTCTATTCCGTTTAATTTTGGCATGGCTATATCCATTACAACAACCATCGGTTGCAAAATTTTGACAAGCTCTATGGCCTCAAGACCATCTCCTGCTTCACCTAAGACTTCCATATCCTCTTCTAAATCTAAAAGTGCCAGTAATCCTTTACGAACGATTTTGTGATCTTCAACCAACAAAATCGTAATTTGATTTTGCCTCATTGAAACTTATCTTTGTTACAAGGAATTGTTGCCGTAACCTTAGTGCCTTTTTTAGGAGCTGCCAAAATAACAAATTTTCCGCCCACCATTTTTACACGCTCTTCCATAATCAACAACCCCATTCCTTTATGTTTTAAAGATACTGAATGTGCTTTTAATTTAAACGATTGACCATTATCCGCTATTTCTAACTTAACAGTATTTTTCAATTTTTGTAGTTTAATAGTCACACGGGTCGCCTTCGAATGTTTTGCAATATTTGTCATCGCCTCTTGCGCCACTCGAAAAAGAACTGTTTTGCTATAATAATTACAATTGGTAATACTATGAGGTGTTTTGAATTCAACTTCAATAGTATTCTGTTTAACAAATTCTTTAATATAAGATTTAAGTGCCGGCACTAAACCCAAATCATCTAAAATTAAAGGACGAAGTTCTCTTGCATAGCGATGAATAACTTCCACCGAGTCACGTACTAAAACTTGAGTTTTCGCAATTTTATCTATCAAGCGTTCACCATATCTATCAGTTTCCTTACTCAGAACTGATAATTCAAAATTAATTCCAGTCAGCAACTGAGCAATTTCATCGTGAAGTTCACGACTAATTTCTCGACGAGAATCCTCTTGCTTCTTGATAAGTAATTGAATTAAATTTTGCGATTTTCTTTGATTCGCAAGCGATTCTTTAATCAACTTAGTATTAAGTTTCTTGGCCAAATCAAGTTCAACCTTAAGTTTGTTAATATTCACAAGTACAGGTATAACATGATTAATCTCATAATACTGTTAAAGTAATTTTTTAGGTTTTTTGCCTTTAAAAATTGAGACTAAGAAGCTTAAAATCGACAGTACAATAAAAATAAACAATAGAATCTGTCCTAATTCAATAGATATGCCTGCTATATTGTTAGCCCCAAGTATAAAAGCCAATACCCCTATTGCAAAAAGTGAAACAGCAGCTTTTAACATAATATCGCTCCTTTGTAGTAAATCTTCTTGCTTAACTTATATCTGACTATGAAATAAAGTACTATGGGGTGATTGCCTTATTTATGCACACACTTAAATTGAGTAAAACCATTTTAGGAAATGACACTAATGGAGCCCAGTATGAATTCTATTGGGCTTCAGGTCGAAATAAATCTCAATAATTAGTAAAACTTAACAAAGGAAACGAAAATGGAAAAAAACAAAATTCAAGATCAAGAAAAAATAAATGGTATTATTCCAAGCGCTGACAAATTAGAAGAAATGACTCATAATGCGGGAAGGACAATCGGTTCTTATGCCGCTGATCTATCCAACGCAACTTCTGACTACATTAAAGCCAGTAAGACCTATGTCAAGGCCAATCCGATTAAAGGTGTCGCCATTGCAGCTACCGCTGGTGTTGTCGTAGGCAGCCTCCTAACCGTGGCCATGCGAGGTAGTCGAGTTTGAATTCCCTCAGTCCAATCCTCGCCGCTTTTTTACTAAAAAGTGGCGAGGACCAATCACCCCTCGAACGTGACTTAAAGCAGATAATCTCTGCTTTAAGTTTTCGACTTTTACTAGGCTTCATCCTCACTTCAATACTTATTACGTCCATCATCCATTTCAGTAATATTTTTTTGTTATGGTTAAATAAATTCGAATATGCATTAGAATGGAAAATAGGAATTTTAATTTCAGTTATTACTTTAAATTTCATATTTCTCATTTTTTTATTTCGAGGCACATCCACAAAACACCAATTGAACAAGACTAAGAATCCCTTAGCTTTACCAATCATCGATATCCCCCCCCTGGCATTTCAACTTTACACTGGAATACTCGAAGGAATGAAAGCTGGCACTAAGAAGTAACTAGTGTTTAATAAAATCATCTATTTATTATCAGCATTGCTGACTTTTGTACTAATGACATATAGTGAACAAACCAATGCTACTATTGACTCCATTTATATTATTTGGGGGTTGAACGATGCGAAGTTACAATTCATTCTCTGCTGTTTCTTTTAAGAAGACATGGGTCTCTGTCCAAGATAAAACCCCACTTGGCAAGAAGTTCTCTGACAGCATCAACCACAGTTATTGCACGAAAAATCTTGAAAGTTATTTACGACTTCAGTCATACTTAATTTTATCGATAGAACTTAAGAAGCTCTAGTCTTTATTGAGCAACAAACTTTAAGCGCTCAAAAACCAACATACGGTTATTAGCTGGCATTTCATGGTCATTTAAGAGCTTGAAGCCATTTTTCTTCATATTTAATAGAACATCTTCAAAGTTTCTAATACTAGAAGCTGATGAATAGTTATTTTTAAGCCATTCATCAAATTTCTGATTGCTATCACTAGAGTAGTCACCATTATAATTAAAAGGGCCATAGAAGAAAACAAGGGCACCTTCTCTTAAGCGTTTTCCAAGTAGTTTAAATAGAGTCTTTGCTTCTTTCCAAGTCATAATATGTAAAGTGTTAGCACTAAATACATATTCATATGATTTTTTATCGGGAAAATCATCACGTCCAATTTTGAGTGTTTTTGGGCCATGGATATTTGGAAGCATTTCTTCTTTAAGTCGGATTTCTATTCCATCATGATTCTCTTGTAAATCAGTGCAAACCCATTGCAGCTCAGGGAGATGTTTGGCAAAGTAAACTGCATGTTGCCCGGTTCCACTACCTATTTCAAGTAAAAGGCCTTTATCAATATATTGCTTTAAAACCTCTAGAATAGGACCTTGGTTTCTTTCACATGATGCGGAAAATGGTTTACTCATATAGTTTCTTTGAGAAATTAAATAAGAATATGGATTATATATACTTAAATTTAAGTAAGTAAACTAAGTAAGGTTAATTACCTAGGCTGGTGGAGGTGGCGAAGTAGTTATAACTTCTTAATATTACTCGAGCAAAAGATTAAGTTCACTACAAATTACTACAATCTATAAATTACTTCACACATTTAACCAATAAGCTTTCTTCAGAAGACGTAATACCGTTATACCCTTCAGTTTTAGAAGTTGAGTTTACAATTTTATACTTTCCTCCACAAACTTTGGTCGCTTCTTCATAGCAATATTGTATTCCTTCACAAGTTATTAGTTGATGTTCAGAACCATCTGGCCCAATTATCTTATTAGAAGATGCACAAGAGTTAACTAAAACAAACATCAAAAAAATATGGAAAGCAATCTTCATATAAAACCTCACTATTAAAAACAACTACATGTTTAGTATTCTACTGATTGGCTCACAAAAAGCTATATTTTGAAGGTGGTCACTCCCCAAACCTCTTCCAGTTAAAACACCAATTACTTCTTCATTTGAGTTTAATACTGGACCTCCGCTATTAGCAGGATTAATAGCAAGTCCTGAAATCTGTAACAATTCAAGTTCGTTTTTATATTTAGCATTAGTATTTGAAATATGCCCTAAAGAAATAGTGGGACTTATTCCCAACTTATTTGGATAACCTGCACAGTAAACTCTGTCCCCAATTTCACATTTAACATATTCACCTAAAGAGAACCCATACTTAAAAGGAATGTCACCAACTGGCTCTAGAAGTGCTAAATCTATTTTAGAACTAAAAATCTTCTTAATATGACACTGAAACAATTTTCCGCTAGCCGTTTGCAAGTTAACAACTCCCTTAATATTTGTAAGACAATGCTTAGCAGTTAAAATTCCATGTGTTCCAAGCTCAAAGCAAAATGCAAATGCAGAACCTATGCTTTTACCTTTTTTCCCAATTATAGAAAATACACTTGAATTGCATTTCCCAGAAACTGTTAAAAAGTCTTTATGAAACATTGCCTTAAAAAGAATGCCCTTTTCAGTATTTGAAAAATCCATCATTGCGGAACGGATCCCATCTTGTACCCATGGTATTTGGCCTAAAAACTCTCTAACCTCATTACCAGTTAGCAAATTAGTATGAAAATAAACTCTATCCTCAATAAAACTTAAAATATTATCTAATGTTGATCCTTTTATCATCGCTTCTAATTTCTTTCTCGCCATTTTAAAAGAACTTTCACCCAGAGATGGAAACTGAAGATAAAATCCAATAAGTTTACTTGGATCAGTATCACACATTATTTGAATAGTTGGTTTGTTATTTCCAGGCATGAAATAAACAAACAATCGAGCAAAGCCTTCCTCATAAGCAGCTCCCCTATTAAATTCATTTGTAAAAAAATTGCGAGAATAAAATGGATTGATATTAACCTCTCTAATTAAAAGCCTTACACGGGATAGAATACAACTCATGCTAAGGCAAACTATTTATTAATCCAGTTAATCAATTCTCAAGGGTATAGTAGAGTTTACAATCTTTTTATATGGTTCACTAATCCCTGCTTTCCTCATTTCTATCAATATAGAGTCATAAACAGCAAGACCATCTTTACATGGACCAATTACAACCCTCTTTATTAATGAGTCAAGTGTAACAGGAAACGGAGATTTTACAAAATCGATTTCGTAAACTCTCTGTGGCAAATTACTTATAATATGCACTGACTCTAAAACATGCTTTAAGGGAAATACTCGAGGTAAATGAATCAATCTCCATTCTAACTCTTCTTTAAATCCAGGATGTTTTTGAGAAGATAGCTTTATTAAAAAATATACTAGTATCATGCTCGCAAATCCTTCAAACCCCAGCTTCCTTATATCCTCTTTATACTTCTTGATATTCTCGACCAGTTGATCAAATTCTTTTTTAAAAATTGATTCATCATCATATTTGACTTTTGAAAAGAATAAAACTTCACTTGAGTCTAATTGAAAGAAGTTTTTATTTAAAATTAATGCCACACCAGCCCCACGACCATAAGCTCTCCACATAGAAAGGCGCCCGAATAGATCCTCCTCCTTCTTATGCTGAGAAAAACAACCCACAAATATATCATTTTTATTATTATGTAGGTTTTCGTTTAAAAATTTTTCTAGGTCATCCCCTTTATTTGGGAATATTGAATTAATTGTTTTCCTAAAAGTAAAGTCGCTTCCATTGTTATAGGATCTTATTAAAAAGTCTAAGCCATGAATTACTTCAGTATAATCATTCATATTATAAGTAGGCCGTAGCCAAAACGACTTATTTCTTAAAATACTTACAAGAGCTTCTGCAGAAGTATAATGCACTAATTGAAAATCCTTATTGCTTAAATCCTTTTCATCGCTAAAAGCGTTTGGAAATATTTTCCCATACAGTTCCTTGGACATAAAATAGCTCCTTATTTACTTCTTATGAAAAATAAAGAAGAGTTGCACCTGTCAAAACTAACTTATCTTTTTCCATCCTGGCGGCAACTGTTTATATTTTTTCAAGCCTTTTTCTTTATCTTCAAAAAAGCAGGTTTCAGCTTCGTTATCTTGAACTTCATTAAATTCTTGTGGGCTGATCTCAATTGTATGAAAATTGGGTGTAGATTTCCCTTCGATAGAAAATATGGTTCGTTCGTATGATTTCCTATATGGAGCATAAACAGAACTTTTACCCCAAAAAGAATTATTGCATATGATACTATAGCAATATAACTGCCTAATTGCCGTTTGAGAATTATGCTCAAAGGTGCTTGAGTCTTTATTTAAAGATGGTACAAAAAGACTTTGTATCCTACCTTGTAGTAAAAATAAATGCTTTAAAGATAGAAAGTCAGCACAAGTCAGAATAGAAAAGTTTCTCCATTTATTTGATTCGAAAATTATTAATTCTTTTCCTCCAATAAATTCAAAACTTCCACCAGCATTTCTCAATTCAAAACTTTCTTTTGCAGCAGGATATATTTTATTTTGTATGAAAGGCCAATAAGTTTTCCCAAAAGGATTCTCTTTCACATTACAAGGAATAGATACGATCGCTGAATTCCAAGCTTGATTAGAGCGATTCGAAGAGTGTTCCAAGCCTCCTATAAGAATAATGCCGTTGTCACCTGCTAGCTTAAGATAATAATTGAGGTTTTCCTGAGGAATACTACACTCAGGGAATATAACAAGGTTGGACTTAACCCTTATCGCATGATTTATAGCACTAACTATTCTTCTGTTAATATTATAAATAATCCCCTTTCTTAACTTCCCACCTCGTTTAAAATCATAGGATTTCCCCCATATTCCAATAGGTGCTAAAGTAATTTTCATTACTCTCTTTGGGTCTAACTCTTCAAGCCTCCCACTACCTTTAAAGCCTAAACCATCAAGTGAAACCTTTGCTATGCCGTCAGTATCAAAATCAGGACTTGAATAATAATAATATTTTTCTTGTTCCAGTAGAGCGTTAGTTACAAATTTAAATATGCTAAAATTTTTTATATACCCAACAGTTAAAATACCTCTTAATAATCGGGCAATATAAGGTGACAAAGGAGAGAAACCCTGAATATTTGATTTCCAAGATAAAAAGAAAGATGAATCCAACCTCGTTAATTGAAAGAATATGACTTTTCTCAAATCGCTTACGGTTGAGCATAGAAACAGGTGACATAAAAAGAGGTAAGTTCTTAAAAACTGACTTTTTGATGGCACGATTAAAAAGGTAGGCGAGATTTTCTTTATTTCATTATCAATACTTTTTCCATCATCTTCTCCAAGCATAGAAAAATAACTCATCATTACATCAAATCTCTCCTTGCTATGAGAGGTTGCTATATTTTCAATAAAACCTGCTTGCTTGATTTGATGTTTAAGTTCTTTATATGCGGACATATGGCTTTTATTGTTCTTTTCTAAAAAAACTACAAGAGCATTTATATCATTATTATTCATAATCGATATAAAATGATATAAACTTTCGTTTACATATTTCTCAATAAACCTTTTCTTATCTTTCTCTTTTACTTTTACAAAAAAATCTTCAAAACACTTAAGATAATTAAAACCAAGAGGATCATCTAGCCCATAAAAATAGTGTTTTACGGATTCTATAACTGTAAATACATCTGATTCTTCTAATATTAAACTGCTATCTGATTTTCCTACTAAAATTGAAATTGTATCACAAAACATTTTATGAACCTGATAGAAAGGAAGTTTTCCTTTATGCTTTCGTTTCGGATTTCCTTTTGGGTCACTGGGGAAATGAATCAAGAGGTCCCTTCTTACCGCTTGCGAAACAAGATCAAAGTATTCTCTATCAGCTTCTGAAAAGCCATTGTCGCTTGAATTAAAATACCCCTCTCTACACTTATTAAATATATCGAAATATTTAGAGGTATATTTAGAGTCATAAGGCTTGGGAATAAATGACCAGGCTTTTAAAAAAAATCTAACAAATATTTCAGGTGAAAGCGTATTTTGTATCAACTTCTCATAAACTTGGTTTATAAACTGAAAGTACATATTCTCAGTAAATTTCTCTTCGCTTTCTAGTTTATTGAAAAAAGATTTCAGTAAAGACATTACAGATAAAATATATCTGGCTCCCTCAGAATCTAATCTATATAGAACTTTATCAAAATTTTTCTTAAATTTATCGGGATCAATTACCTCTTCGTCTTCTATCTTATTCTTCAAGGCCCTTAAACTTTTTACAAACTGAGCTCTTTCATTAAGAATCATTTCGTTTTCACAAGGAGCCATTAAATCATCTAGTAAATCTGCTTCATCTCCTAACGCTGAGGCATTGTTCATAAAGTCATGAAAGTTACTATCAAGTAAAGTGGCAAACTCAGGGGTTATGGTAAATTTTTTATTTTTTGGAGCCTTAAAATCATGGAACCTTACTTTACAATCATTACCTAGGAGTTCCTTTAATGTCTGATTGGACTTTTCAAGGATTAGCTTTTCAAAGTTCTCTAGAATAGTTTCATCAACTACTGTCTCATTTGTTTTTACAACGAAAATAAAATCGTCAACATAAGAAGTGATACCTACTGAAAGTACAGATAAATTAGATTTTTCATCTTTTAATGATTTATTTAGGTGCCTCTTAAGTTTTTTATTTAAAAGCTCATGAAATTTAAGTAAGACAAAATAGGCAAGGGTTCCACTTAATATCCAACCAATTGGCAATTCATCTTCTTTCTTTTTTTCAAGCTCTCTTAAGTATTTTCTTATATTCTTTGACTTCGGATAATTGTTGTAAAAAAACTTTCTTAAAATTGTAGGAGTTATCGAGTGATAGAAAGCGGCTATGTCTGTTTGAAAAAAGATACCAAAGCTATTTTCATTTTTTGCAATATTCTGAACACTACTTTTTGTTTCATGTTTAAAACTATCGTACTCGTATGAGAAATCAGAACGGATCGATGTTATCTTAGAAAGTTCATATCCATGCAATGTAATTTCATTTTCATCAAGCCCAATGATAGTTCTTATATTTGGCTTTAATCCGTATAGCCCTCTTTTAATATATTCTTTTTCATAGCCATTGTATTCATCTGGATCGATCAAAGCTTGAGCTGAATTGGTATCTTCATATTCATAATAATTTTCACGTATTTTTTTCTCTAATTCAATTATTTCTGGCCAGCAATCAATCAAAGACTCCATTTGAAAAACAAGATTTGGATACTTGAAATATTGAGGCTTATTTGTAGTTTTATCGATTTTTCTAAACAGCTTAAAATCTTTATCTAGCCCTAACTCTTTCATTTCAGCTATGATCAAATTTAAGTCTGCTTTACCACTAAGAACATATTTTAGAACTGACAACAAAACATTAGAATTAAATGCTTTGAAATACTGATCATTACCTATAAATTTTTTAAAATTTTGATAGATCCAAAGCCTTGTCGCATTAGTTAAATGAGTCATTATAAAGCTATACCAATTAAATTAATATTATTAATCCATATCGTCTCACTCATCAAACTCTTTTATAAAAAATAGTTCTAGAAGAAAATAGTGCTATATAATTTATCTTAACCTACTGTCTCTTGAGTAACTCATTTCTATTACTTACTTTTTTAGCATACTTACGTCCCACTTGGTTATTCCATAAATCCATATTCAGAGATCTTGAGTCTTTAGAGTTTGAATACAAATCTCCAATTTTATATTCATTCATCCTACCTAGAAAATCTGAAGCCACCTCATTGTACTCAATCACGAACACCCCACTCACATGAGCATGCCTAAAGGCATCTATATCATTATTTTCTAATCCAAAAGCAGTGAAATCAATTTTACCATCTTTATCTTTTGGCAATGGCCTTATATTTTTATCAAAATATTCATAAGCTTCATCTCTTGCTTCTTCCATTAGTTCTAGAGGCCATTTCATATTGAACTTCCTTTATATTTTAAATTTAATAGCATAGGCAGGTGATCTGAACCCACTTCATTTAATACTTTTAATTCCCCTTGAAAGTTTTTTGAAATAAAAGCATGATCTAGCCTAATACGCATACCTATAGGAAAAAAACTATTCCAAGTATCTTCAAAAACATTAACTGGTTCCAAGTTTGTCTTTTGGGCCATTTCCCCCAGATAATGTGACCATGGAGTTGTATTAAAGTCCCCTATTAAAACTTTATCTCCCTCAATACTATTCAAATACTCTGCTACCTCAATGTATTGATTATTTCTTAAATCCCAATACTCTAGTGTTATGGGAGGAACTGGATGGGTTGAAAGAATACTTAATTTTCTACCTTTAAAGCTCACTTCAAACAAAATCGACTCAACTTCAGCTTTACCTATTAGAATTTGCTCACTAAGAATTTTCTCTTTAGAGAATATGGCCATGCCAAAGTTGTCTTCTCTTGGAAGTAGAATTTTATATTTATAACCATCAGTGAGGAAATTAAGATTTTCTACCCAACTTTGATTCACTTCTTGTAAAACAATAATATCTGGATTCTCGTTCTTAATACTCTCTTTTATTTTTAGGTATTCTCTATTTGAAGATAAAATATTTGCGTAATAAACTTTGATGTCAGGAATCTCAATTCTATGAATATTCGTCCATGTTGGATAAATCAGACTTAAGTTGATAAGGCATACAATAAGATAAGCACTTCCATAGAAATGCTTTTTACGGATAACATTTATTAAAAACAATAATAGAGAAAGCCATAAATATTGAAATCTGAAATTTGAAAGTAAATCTGTAAAAAAAGAAATGTCTTCTAATAAAGAAGCTATTGATACAAAAATGAGTAGAATACCAAGTCTATTTAATGTTTCAATAACGCTACTCTTTTTTCTTTTTTTCTATTGTTTTTAATACCTCCTCCAACTCATCAAAATATTCTTCTTCAGCCTTATCTTTTTCTGAGTTTTTTCTGTTTAACTTGTATACCTCATATTGCTCTTCTGTATGAGAGAGCATTTCTTGTCTAGATTTCTTACCTGCCCCCTTTAATAGTTCTCTTTCATTAAACTCTAAGAACTTTTCAGTTTGCGCTATCCATTCAGCTAAGGTTATCTCTTTTCTTCGATTGGCCCTATCTTCAGCAAAGTCTAAAAACATATTTACAAGTCGATTGAGGTTCTTAATTTCACCTTCATTAAGATAATTTTTAGCAACTTCAATATCTTTTTTACGAACGATACTTCCTTCAAAACTTGTAAGACCCATATTAGGCTTATTTGAATTGGCCCTTTCTATAATTAACTCTGCAGCCGTTTTTCCAGTCTCTGCAAATAGAAGCTTATTTTGGATTGTCGAAAAAAAATCTTTTGTTTGGTGATGCTCTTTAGAGTAGTCCACACTCGTTTCTTTAATAAGATCACGAATCTTTTGATAAAACCTTTTCTCAGAGGCCCTAATGTCCTTAATACGCTCAAGAAGTTCATCAAAATAATCCCATCCTCCTGGATTTTTCAAACGCTTGTCGTTCATGACAAAACCTTTGACCAGATATTCGTTAAGTTGCTTCGTGGCCCATTTTCTAAATTGCGTCCCTCGCACTGAGCGAACTCTGTAACCGACTGCTAAAATAGCATTTAGATTATAGTAACTTAGCTCCCTTTCAACATCTCTTGACCCTTCTTGTCGAACTGTCCGGAAATTCCGGATAGTTGCTTTTTCATTGAGTTCGTTTTCTAAGTAAATATTTTTTAAATGCTCATTAACAGTCTTCACACTGACTTCAAAAAGCTCTGCCATCTGGCTTTGAGTTAACCAAATAGTCTGCCCCTCATGGTCAAGTTTTATTTCCAGCTCAACTTGTCCATCATCTGTATTATAAAGAATAATTTCACTTTTATCTGTTTTCATAGTCTTCCTTATTTCAACTCATTTCAGTAACGATTATTTTGTTCTTAGTCCATCTTGAAGTCACAAGATGTGATTTCAAGTTTCACTTATGAAATGTTCTATTATGACTCTTAAAGTTTTCATATCCTTGTCTGACACCTTGTCTATTAATGACTTCACAATATCCTTATCCGTCTGACTCTCTTCATACTCCTTAACATGCTTTTTATAGGTCGATAGTCCTACGCCATAACAATCCAAAAAGCGTTGAAGCTTCTCACCTCTAGGAATATTTTCACGTCCATTTTCAATCTGAGATATAAGAGAGCCCGAGACTCCCATTTTTTCTCCTGCCTCTCTCATAGAAAGACTGGCCCTCTCTCTGAAGAGCTTTAAGACCTTTGCTTCATTACTCATAATTACTTGTTTTGTTCTTATAGACATGAACCCTACTTTATCTCACCTTAAACTTTTTGACTACATGTATAGTTTTAAGTATGACAAATCTCAAAGTATTACACCCAGTTACTACAAAATACTACAACGGTTGTTATTTTGGGTGATTTCCAATGACATGAAAAATAAGTCCTATTTACAGAATGGGATCAACTATTTGAAATTATAGAAATAAAAAAAGCCCCTGTGTGGAGCTGTTTTTATTTTTGCGATGGTGGAGGTGGCGAGAATCGAACTCGCGTCCAAAACCCCGTCCAAAGAGAGTCCTACGTGTGTAGTTCATTAAAAGGAATGAACACCTTAAGCTATTTTTGTGAAAACAACCAAAACCTCGGATGCTTTTTTGTGGAGACTACCGACAGCTCCAGAGGGTTTCTTTTACCGAGAGGCCCACAACGCTCTTTACCTACTTTTTGTTATTGGTGTAGGTCCCTCATTAGTTGCAATAATCTATAGATTAGGCAGCTAAAGCGTAATTTTCATTACCAATTATAGTTCGGTCGCCTTTTTACTGGGCCCAGCGACCAACCCAGACACGCACTCAAATTTTCAAGGGCCCTGTCGAAACCAGTGCACCCCCATTGAGAAAAACAGTATATCACACTTGACGCGATGAGGATACCACTGCCGAGGTAGTGGACCTAATATTTATGCATGATAACTTCATTTTTCGCTGCTTTATTAGCTCTTTTGTACATGAAAATCTCGGTTGAAGTGATTAAACAACGCAAAAGAAAACAAATCTCCTACGGAGCTGGAGAGAATAATGAGATTCTTCCCTACGTGAGTGCTCACTCAAACTTTGCGGCCTACGTTCCTATTCTACTCATTCTTCTTTATTTTTTAGAGCAATCTCCTGCTGTTCCTCGCGCTTTGGTTGTGATTTTAGGAAGCTGTATTTTCTTAGGAAGACTTTTGCACTACCTGGGAGTAGCGCGAGAGAAAACAAATTTTAAATTAAGAGTTGTAGGAATGCAGTTAACTCTGTGGCCACTTGTTATTATGAGCTCTTCTCTTATTATTCTTTTTTTTAAACAGTTTTTTCTCTAGAGAAAGTATAGAGAATTGGAATCAAAACTAAAGTAATAATTGTACCATAAGCTAGTCCCCATCCCATGGTAAGCATCATCTCGGCCAGCATAGAATCATAACCTGCTACACCATAAGCAGTGGGGAGTATTCCCACAACAGTCGTGAGTGTTGTAACGAGAATAGGTCTGAGTCTAGTGGAGGCCACTTGGGCGATTTTTTCAAAAGAGCCTTGGGCCCCAGGAGTATTATCAATCTTATCAATCATGACAATCGCATCATTGATAACAACTCCAATCATTCCAAGTGCGCCAATGACAGCGAAGAAGCCATAGATACTCATAGAATGTAGAAGAAGAGTGTAGACAACACCACTGAGCCCAAAAGGAATAATGGCCAAAACAATAAAAGGCTTCGTTAAAGAGTTAAACATAATAACTAGAATGAAATAGATAAAAATAACCGTCATATAAATTGAGTTTAAAAATTCTCCCTGACTCTCGCGAGAGTCTTCGATTTCCCCTCTAAATTTAAGAATCGCTGTAGGAAAATCATTAAGAACTTCTGGGAAAACATCACGCTCTAGTTTTTCTGCCACTTCTAAAGGAGTTATTTTAAGTTCCTCTTTTTTATTCGCATAAATCATCGTCGTTCTCTTGTAGTTCACTCTTTTTATATTCACAGGACGAATGACTTCCTTCATTTTTACAAGGCGAGTTAATTGAATTAATTCGCCTTGTGAGTTTTCTACTTTCAGCTTTAAAAGTTTAGAGATATTAGTCTTATCTGAATCTGGAACCGAGAGCCTGACATCAATTTCCTCCTCCCCTTTATTAATAGAGTAAACAATAGAGCCTTGAACAAAAGATCGAAGAGCACTGGTTATCTTCTCTGGAGTCACACTTAAACGCATAATCTCTGGTTGCATCAGATGAAAGATATATTCTTTCTTAATAAGTGGCTCTTCAATTTCAACATCATCCATAATCCCAAGGTCTTTCATTTTCTGTGCGAGAACATCGGCCAGCTGTGCTCTTAACTTATCATCACTTTCTTGAATTTGTAGTTCAATCGAGCTCCCAGAATCATGTCCCCAGCGACCTCTTAAAAATTTAATTTCATCGAGTCCTTTGACTTCTTTACTCGCGAGCTCCCACCCGTCAATTAAATGATTTAAATCCGTATCTCTTTCATCCCTTGGAAAAATCTCCACCAGAATTGAAGCTTCATTTTCTTTAACCTCTCCCCCTCTACGGTTAAGCCCAATACTTGTTCTTACCCCTACAACATTTTTTGTATCTTCGGCCAAAAACTTTTCAATGGGGTCGATGAGCTCAGACATCTCATTTCTTGTAGTCTCTTTTGGGGCCTTGACTTTAACAATAATTTCAGTGCTCTCTTCCCTTGGAAACATTTCAAAACGAAGAGTTGAAACGAAAAAGTAAATAGAAAGTCCAAGTAGCAAAGTAAAAATACTAATGGCCAGAGTTCTCATCTGAAAAACTTTTTGCAAGAAATTCGCATACATTTCTTCATATCTATTAAACCAATTCTCCTTACGAATATACTCTTTGTAAGTCACCAAGTGAGAAGGGAGGATAAAAATAGACTCCAAGAGAGAACCTAAAAGCATCAAAATTACAATAAGAGGGATATAGGCAACGAGTTTACCAAAGAAACCTTCAAAGAAGATAAGAGGAACAAAGGCCACACAGGTTGTAATAATGCTAGCAAAAATTGGTTTAACAACTTCTTTGGCCCCTTCAATAGCTGCTTCAACTCCTCTTAGACCTTCTTCTCTTTTTCTGGCAATATTCTCAGCGATAATAATGGCGTCATCAACAACGATTCCCAAAACAATAATAACTCCAGCCAGAGTCATATTATTCACTGTATAGCCCACAATAGCAGCGATAATAAGAGTAAAACTCATGGAGAATGGAATTCCCATGGCCACCCAAAAACCAGATTTAAAATCAAGAAAGATAAAAAGGATAATAAGGATCAGGATGAAACCTAAAATTCCATTGGAGCTGATGATTTTTAATCTATTTTGAACGGCGTAAGACTCATCATCCATTAAAGTCACACCAATTCCCACATTTTTATTATTCTTTTGAAAAAGAGCGATTTGCTCTTTCACCACTTTTTGAGCTGTTAAAATATCAGTAGCGATACTTTTTTTGATGTTAAGAAAAATTCCTTCATGCCCATTAATCTTAAAAATAGAGTTTGATTTTTCAAAACTATCTTGCACGTGAGCAATGTCGCCCAGGTGAACTCCCAGCCCTTCATAGTTTGAACGAAGCATGAGAGAGCTCAAAGACTTAACGTCTTCTAATTCATTATAAGCAGTGACCTTACTCTCACCTTTATCTTCAAGAGTTCCAATAGGAACACGTAAGTTGTAGCTTTGAATTTGTTCTTTAACTTTTGAAAGCGAAATTTGTTGTTCATGGGCCTTCTTTGGATCCACCAGTATTTGAAGCTCTGGTTTTAAGTAGTGACTTCTCTCAATTGAGCTGATTTCATTTTTAGCAATCAATTGGTTTTCAAAACTTAACACATACTTCTGTAATTTTTGTCTCATTTGGGTTGTGAGTTTTTTCTCCCCTTTAAGGTATAACCCCACATCCAAGATGGCCTTCTCAGAACTCTTAAACTGCCTGATGGCAGGAAGGTCCCTGACTTCTGATGGCAGATCGACTCTTAAAACAGCATCTTTGATTTCACGAACAACTTCATTTTTATCGGGATAATTATCATCCACAACAATTCTAAAGCTACTTGTCCCAACACTGGAGGTTGTTTCAATCTCTTCAATTCCAACAACACCTTTTAACTCATCTTCAATAGGCTTTGTGATAAAAAGCTCAACATCCTCAGCCGGCGCACCTGGATAGTTCGTTGTCACTCGTACCCAGTTACTTGCAAATTCAGGCATCTCTTCTTTGCCGATTTGAAACCAAGTAAAAAAACCAAGAATAAGTAACCCAAAAAAGATAACGTTTGAGATAAGTGGCTGGTGAGTGAAGTAACTAATAAGTCGAGTCATGGGAAGAGTCTACCCTGTTCTGAAAAAAAGCTCAAACTTATAACTCAAGACTTGTGTAGATATTTATTCCGTAGCATACTCTTCTCATGATTCATGACAGTCTTAAAAATTACTCAAAATATCCTTATTCTGCAATTTGGAAAGAGGCCTTCTCTTTTATTGAT
This sequence comes from Bacteriovoracia bacterium, assembly GCA_030431635.1. Taxonomy (GTDB): domain Bacteria; phylum Bdellovibrionota; class Bacteriovoracia; order Bacteriovoracales; family Bacteriovoracaceae; genus CALFYV01. The sequence goes on along the minus strand of JAUIIL010000006.1, from coordinate 86,506 downwards.
TCTTTAAATGAAAAGAGTGAAGAAAAGCGCTACGAGCTTGATCACGGTATGTTTGCTATTGTTATGAGCTACTCAACTAAAGAGCGCGATGAAAATACCATTTTAGAATCCCATGAAACGTATGTTGATATCCAAGTAACGTTAGAAGGGTCCGAAGTGATAGAATATTTCTATCGAGACTACTTACAAATTAAAACTCCTTATAACGACACCACTGATGCTCAGTTCTACCACTACCCCGATGGGCCAAAGGCAATAATTGAAAATCAAGTTGGTTTTTTTACGGCCCTGTGGCCAGAAGATGCCCACATGACTCAACTCAGATCCAAAGGGTACGAACGAGTTAAAAAAGTGGTGGTTAAAGTTCCTCTTAAACTATTATCCCTTTAATCATAAAAAAAGGCCCCATGTAGGGGCCCTTTTGCTGGACTACACAACTTTACTTAATTCAAGGAGCACACTTTCGTACCTGCCAAGGTAAGGGGTCTGTCTAGGATGCGGTCTACCCAGGCATTAACTCTTTCAAATTGAGAAAGATGAAGAAAATCTTCAGCTTGGTAGAATTTTTTTAAGCAAACAATCCAAGGGACAATGGACATGTCTGCTATTGTGTAGTCATCACCAACAATAAAATTTCGATTGGTTAGTCTTTTTTCTAGAACACTTAAAAGCCTTTTTGTTTCAGTTGCATATCTTTGTATAGGATAAGGATGATCGCATTTATCACCAGCGTATTTATAAAAGTGTCCGAACTGCCCAAACATAGGGCCCACTCCTCCAACTTGAAAGAAAAGCCATTGAAGAGTCTCACTTCTTAAACGCTCATCCTGAGGTAAAAACTTTTTTGACTTTTCCGCCAAATATATAAGGATAGCTCCCGATTCCATGATGGCCAGAGGGGATCCGTCAGGCCCATTTGGGTCGACGATTGCAGGAATTTTGGAATTGGGGTTGATTTTTATGAACTCGTCAGAGAATTGATCGCCATCCATAATATTTATGGTATGAGCGTTGTAGGGAAGGCCCATTTCCTCGAGAGCTATCGAAACCTTTTGTCCGTTTGGTGTTGCTAATGAGTACAATTGAATTTTATCAGACATAAAACATCCTTTTTTCTTCTACGTCTTTCATCATAGAATAATAAAAGAATGAATTGTCAGGTGAATGTCAAAAGTAGGTGAAAAGGTTTAAGCTTTTGCTCTGCAGTGTTTTTTCAAAGACAAAATAAGGGCTTCTTTCTTGATGGGCTTCGTCAAAAAGTCATCCATCCCTACTTCAATAGAGAGTTTTTTGTGTTCAGAAAAAGCGTTGGCCGTAAGAGCGATAATAGGAATTTCTTTGTTGAAGTCTCTAATTTTTTTAGTTGCTGTATATCCATCCATAATAGGCATTTGAATATCCATTAAAATAACATCAAATTTATTATTATGGGCCATTCTCTCAACGGCCTCTTCTCCATTAACACATAACTCATACTCAGCACCGAGTCTTTTAATGAGTGCACAAATAACTTTTTGATTTATTTCATTATCTTCCACAATCAAAATTCTTAATTTATCTAATCTCAAATCTTCTTTTGATTCTTTCGCTTTTTCTTTTTTGGGAGCTTTAATAAATTTAAGAGGGAGGGTAACCTGAAAAACACTTCCTTGATCAAGATTAGATTCAACAGCAATGTCTCCCCCCATCATTTGGGCCAGCTTTTTTGTAATGGCCAAACCTAAGCCACTTCCTCCAAAAGTTTTCTGAATCCCCTGATCCACTTGTTGAAAGCTTTCAAATAAACTCCCTATATGCTCTTGTGCTATTCCAATTCCTGTATCAATCACATCAAGATGAAAAAGCTTATCACGCCTATAGGCCTTAATCGTGACTTCACCCATCGGGGTAAATTTAACAGCATTACTCACAAGATTAATAACGATTTGTTTAAAACGAAGATAATCAAAAACAGCACTCTCTTTCACATCTTCTTCTAAGATAAGTCTTAAGTTGAGAAATTTTTTCGTTGCTAGTGGACGCATTAATAAAACAACCTCATTTAAGGCTTTATCAACTGAATTGCGCTCTGGTAATAATTGAAGTTTTCCTGATTCTATTTTAGAGATATCAAGAATATCGTTCAGTAGTTCAGACAAGCTCATACTCGCATCGTTCATGATCTTCAAATACTCTTTATTCTCTTTTTTGATCTCTGACATTTGAAGAATTTCAATCATCCCAACAATTCCATTTAAAGGAGTTCGGATCTCATGACTCATATTGGCCAAAAAGACTGACTTGGCCTTCGCTAAGTCTTCCGCTTTTTGCTTAGCCTCTTCAAGTTCAAGTTGTTTATTAATTTCGTAAGTCACATCTTGGCAAGTTCCCATTAAGGCAGTGAGCTCTCCTCTATCATCAAAAATGCCTCTTCCGTTTGACTGTACCCAAACAATTTTCCCATCAGGATGAACGGCTCTAAAAAGTGTTTCATATGGAAGACCATCCTCACCACATTGTGTGATAACCTCAGACCAATCCTCTCTATCATCAGGATGGACTGATTCGTAGTGCTCTTCAAAACTAGGTTCACCTTTTTTTTCGTCTTCTGCGAAAATAGTGTACATAAGTTTCGACCACTTAATCTCATGGGTATGAACATCATAAAACCAGCTCCCAACCTTTGCACTTTCTTGTATTTCTTCTAAGCTCGCTATTTTTTCAGCAAGAGTTTCTTGCGTATGCACCAGAGAAGAATTATCTGTCAGGACGGCCAGAATATGTTTTTTGATATCACAATAAGAAGCCTTAAGCTTAATATAAAGAAAGTCCTCGTTCGAAGTTCTAAGTCTTACAAGGAGAGGACTTTCTTCTTTTTCCCCCGAGAGTAACTCTTGAATATAAATAATGGCATTCACTCTATCTTCAGGGTGGATAAAATCCAGAAAAGATTTTCCTATCGTTTCTTCTTTTCTCCAATTAAGTTTACTTCCCCAGCTTTCGCTCACATCTAGAAAGCATCCTTTATGATCAAGAACAGCATATATCTGCTCAGATAATTGGAGAAATTCTCGCTCGTAGCCCAAGTCAATATTCATAAAATATTTTTCGGATAATAGTGAGGAGAAGCTAAGTTAAGTTTATTAAAATTCAATGACTTGCATTCTTTATCACTATAATAATTACAGCTAGTTATTGAATATTGCGAGTATTTTGACTAATAAAGCCTTTAAATAAAATAAGGACAATAAATGAAGATTTTTACCCTACTTTTTTGCTTGGTCACTCATGCTCAAATTCTTACAGGACTTTTTACGGAGGGACACAAAAAGTATCTCGAACAAAAGCAATATATCAATGCAGTTGGAGCTAATGAAAAAAGCTTTAGCTACCAAAATTTTTATGTTCTTGAACACAATCAATGGGTTAATAGAAAGCAAATCATCAAAGGCAATGATTTTAAATTTACTGGCGAAGGTGTCCATGTTGCAATCATTGATACGGGTGTTAATCAAAACTCAAGTTGGCTGAAATCAAACCTTAATTACCAAAACTATAACTATCCTAATGCCTATAATCCTCAGTACGGAAATGGAATTAATTATGTTCTTCGTAATGTTTATCCTCATGATGATGAGGGGCATGGTACTCATGTTGCTGGTCTGGTTAAATTAGTTGCCCCAAGAGTTAAGATTAGCGCTTATAAAGTGTTCTCTAAAGACGGAGAAACTAGCCAAAGTGTTATTCGAACGGCCATTAGGGATGCCGCTAAAAATGGGGCCCAAATTATTAATCTCTCCTTGGGTGGAATGGCCGATGATGTTTCGGCTAGGGTTTGGGACGATCTTCTGGATCATGAATCAGCTTTTATGAAAAGAGTCACTCTTGTCATCTCCTCAGGCAATTATTTTAAGAACAATGATTTTGTGAGCGTTTATCCTGCTAATGTCAAATCACCAAACGCTGTTACTGTTTGTGCTCATGATAAAAACTATAACCTTGCTTCTTTTAGTCATTACGGAAAACAAGAAGTTGATATTTGTACTTACGGAGTCGATGTTTATTCTCTGGCCTTAGATGGTGAGAGCTTTATCCCTATGAGTGGTACTTCTATGGCCGCTCCACTTATTACAGGAGCTTTAGCTCTTCTTCTTCAGGCCAATCCAAGCCTTACTCCACCTCAGCTAAAGTGGCTTTTATGGCGTTCGGCCAAAAGACAAGGCATTTCTTCTCTCATTAAAGAGCAAACTATTGTTCAAGGTGTACTAGATGTTAATGCAGCACTTGATCTTATTTACGGGACGTCTCTTTAGCCTGGATTCCGACAAAAAGGGTTAGGTACTTAACTCTTACTCTTTTTCCCCCGAAAAGAGTTTGATGAAGTGTTTTTTACTTTTCTTTTTTTCTTCTCAATTCTTACTGGCCGCAGTCTTGCGGATTCCAGGTATTGGGTCCAGTGAAGAAATAAAACCTGAACAGCAAAACCAAGAACATGCTATCTGCCAAACTCCTCTTACCGATCCTCTTGATCCAGAAATCTTCGCTTCATTTAAGACACTCTATCAGATGTTAAAGAAGAATGAGACAAAAGATATTGAAATCAATATTACTTATAATCCTAACTGTGAAAATATTTTTAAAGACTCAGAAGAATTAAATCAGATTTTGGCCCAGTCCCTTCAAAAGCAAGTCAATTGTATGGCCAGTAAGGTTGCTAATGAGCAAGGAAAATCTCATCTGATGAATTTAGGAAGACTTCTAGAAGATAGAGTCCATCCTATCGAAATGCTTTGTACTGAAGAAGAGTACGAAGCTAATGGGAGTAACTGGATTGCAAGTGCTCAAGTTATTGATGAGGTTCCCTATCTTTTCTTTAATGCACAAACTCAACAAGATGACTGGCAAAAGATGAAACTATCAGGGAAACTTGAAAAAACCCTCTCTCATGAAATGTTTCATCTACTCTCATCAGAGAATCTACACCATCTTTTTGATGTTCCAGATTACACTGTTGCTTGTAAGGAGTGTTGCGAAGTTGATGCTGAGTTTTTTTATCTTAATGAAAATAATACCAAAGAAGAGAAAATCACAAGACAAGAGTTTATGTGTAGGCTGTGTGGAACTCCTCAGTCTGAGTTTAGTGATGAGATGAAGAAGAGTTTTTATCAATACGCAAGCTATGACTATATTAATAACTTCTTTCAAGTTTACGGCCAAAAAGAACCTTTAAAAGCTTTTGAGCTATTTAAGTTTTTAGCTGAAAACAATATTCTTCTCAAAGACTTTCAAGGTGAATATGCTCTATCTTTTCTTTACCAACTTCCTCTTGAATTTTTGCAAAAAAATAAACAAACGCTCCTTTCTCTTGATTACTCCTCAGTTATTGATAAATTAAATCATGAGGAAGCGGATTCAAAAGAATTAAAAGAGAAGAAGACTTATTTAAAAAATATTTTGAAAGAGCATATTATTCAAAAAGCGCTTAGAGAGAGAGCTCTGCCGCTAGAAATTAACGAAATCATGAAAGGTTTTTCTCCTCCAGAAAGCGATAAAGATATAAAGAACCTCTTATCACTTCTTAATGTCACCAATACTTATGGGAATTATCAACTCACTCGCTATTTAAACCAAAATCAAGAGAGTATCTCTCAAAACCTTATCAACGAACTTCTTTATGAAGCGTATGAGAAAAAAAAGACTAATCCCCTTTACCAAGAAAATCTTATCGATCTTTTCTCTGAGCTTGATGTTCTAAAAAAAGATCCCGAGAGTTTTGTCAGTTTAAAACCTCTTTATGAAGAAGAACTCCTTAACACAAAGTTTAGCGCTCAAAATGATAGAAAGCTCACTGATCACTTATGCACATTAAAGCGTCTCTCATCTAACCAAGAGTTTGGTAAATTTATGACAAAATTTTTATCTAGAAGAGATTTTAAAACAATTCCTCATCCTATTTATCAAGCAATGATATACTCAACCCAACAAGGGACTAACCAAGCTCATATTCTCCATATTTTAAAGGAACAAAAACTTGAACCAGAGGACTCAAACTATTACCAAGAGTATCAAACTAAACATAAAATCCAATCTCTCCAAGCAACAGATGCGGGAGTTCAAGTTGAGCTGCAAGATGCACAAAAATACACCGAAAAATTTAAATGTCCTTAGTTCTTTTTTTACCAACTAGAAAAGAAGAGAGTTTTTGAACAGCACTCTCTAGAGCATCTCTTTCTTCCTTTTGGTTATACAGAGTATCTACATGAAAAAAAATTTTATGGCTTTCTTTTACAATAATATCAATTTCAACACTGAAGGATTCTTTCAAAGCATAAATAATGACCCTTCCAAGATGATCGGGGTTATTTTCTAGTTCAAAAAGATGTTCTTTGGGAAATTCATCATCACCAATTATATACATAGATATTTTCTATCGGAAAAAAGAGTGTCTCGTAAAGAAGTTTTTGCTAGAATGCCTCCATGTATAAAAAAGGGCTTTGCTGGATTCGTCGCGATATTAGGTTATATGATCACCATGCCTTAAGTGCAGCTTTAAAAAACTGCCAGGAAGTTTATATCGCTTTTGTTTTTGATGAACATATTCTCAAAAAACTACCCGAAGATGACCAGAGAGTGACTTTTATCTATGACTCCCTCATGGAGGTAGAATCTCTTTTAAATGAAAAAGGCTCCTCTGTTATTATTGCGCATGGAGATCCTATTAAAGAGATTCCTCGAATATTTCAAGAGTTTAATTGTGACGCTCTCTTTTTTAATAAAGATTTTGAACCCTATGCTCTTAAAAGAGATAAAGAGGTCAAGAGTAAAATTCCAAATGCTTTTGATTACCTTGATCATGTTCTCTTTGAACCTGATGCCATTTTAAATGGTAAAAACGAAGTTTATAAGGTTTTTACTCCCTACAAAAACAAATGGCTGACCTATTTTTCTCAACAAGAGAAGCAAGTACCCAACTATCAGTGTCCTCTAAAAAATATTGCCCAATGGAAGAATAAACAATCGATAAAAAAGTTTGATTGGGCCAGAGAAATTGGTTTTTCACTCACTCCTTCAGAATTAAAGGGAGGAACAAGTGAAGCTAAGAAAAAGCTTAAAAATTTTGAGAAAAAAATCCCCAATTATGCCAAAGATAGAGACTATCCCATCATAGAAGGAACAAGTAACCTCTCGGCTTACATAAGACATGGAAATATATCTATCAGAACAATGATAAAAGCTTGCTCTCACCAAAATTCTTCAGGAGCACAGACTTGGTTAAGTGAGCTCATTTGGAGAGAGTTTTATCAAATGATTCTTTTCCATTTCCCTCATATTGAGAAAAAATCCTTCAAACCAGAATATGACAATATTAAATGGAGAGGAGAAAAAAAACATCTCAAGGCCTGGAAAGAAGGAAAAACAGGTTTTCCTTTAGTTGATGCTGCAATGAGGTGCCTTAATCAAACAGGTCAGATGCATAATCGCTTAAGAATGATTGTTGCTTCCTTCCTGTGTAAAACCTTACTTATTAACTGGCAGGAAGGTGAAAAGTATTTTGCGCTTAAACTACTTGATTTTGATCTGGCAGCCAATAATGGTGGATGGCAATGGTCAAGTTCTTCTGGTTGTGATGCTCAGCCATATTTCAGGATTTTCAACCCCTATTCCCAATCAGAGAAATTTGATAAAAATGCAGAATTTATTAAAAAGTTTTGTCCTGAACTAGCTGGATTTTCTGCTAAACAAATCCATGCCCCTCATGAAGCTGACATGCTCATTCAGCACGAGGCCAAATGTCTTATCGGCCAAGATTACCCGTTTCCTGTTGTCGATTATAAAAAGAACCGCGAACTTGCCCTTATTATGTATCAGGAAGTAAAGTCCTAACTCAATAAGACTTGAATCGTCCTTGTGATGGTGCCACAATCGATAAAATGACGGATGAAACACAATTTAAAGATCTCTATCTCATCAGTACTGAACATAACCAAAAATTCTTTGATTTAGCGGAGCTTTATCAAGAAACACCTAATATTAAATCAAGAATTTATAATGATTATCTAGAAGCTGAAGTCGACATTGAGGTCAACCAAAGTGGCGTGGTTATTTTTCATCTGGAAACAATGGATGATCTAAAAGATTGCCTCTCATTCATCGAAGGCATCAAAAAATACGTAGGCAAGTCTTTGATCAAAGTTCTCATCTCTCATAAAGTTGAGCATCCAAAATTAAAAAAGCTTTTAAGAAAAGTAGGATGTGCCGAGATTATAAAGTCCTCAGCAAGTCTTAATTTTTTTAAAGCAACACTTGTTAAATATATAGGGATACCACTTTCGAAAAAAGTCACTTCGAGCTCTTTTATGCAAAACTTGCAAAAAAGTTTTGATGATGAGATTGAAATTGTCAAAGAGCCAATCTTAAAGGAAGAAATACTCTCAAAGAATCGCTTCTCGCGAGCCCTTGACTTCTCTACCCCTATGAACGCCCTCTCTCTTGATGACCAAAAAATCAGATGCTATTACCTTGAAATATGTCATGCCCATCAAACACCTCAAATGAGATCGGGGTTTGTAGACGTTAAAAATCATCAAGAAAAAATAAGTTATTTCAATGAGGCTTCTACCTATAACCAAGAAGTTACTATTTGGACTAGAAACAGAAGCGAAATCATCAATACAACACTCTTTCAAATCTCTGAAGAGAAATATCAAATCATTCTTACCCGCAGCAAAAGTACTCAAAAAGTAAAAGAACTTATTCGAGAGCAAAACTGTGACATTCTTTTTATTAAAATGGATACAAACCGAGGATGCTTATTTTTTGAATTAAGATCTCCTCAACTCTCTCCTATAGAAGATTCTTTAGTTATCAACATTCCACAGAGGATGTGGAAGATCGATAGAAGGAAGTATCATCGTCTTAACCTCAAGTCTCATCCTCCTCAATTTGCTCAACTAAGGCTCAAATCAAGACAAGAATCCTTTGCCAATAAAAGGCTTCTTAATATTAGTGCTGGCGGAGCTTGCTTAAATATTCTTAAAGAGGAAGAAGCTTTCTTTCAAAAAGATGATCTTATTGATGACTTTAGCCTTTTCTTTAATGATGAAGCTATTAGGTGTCATGCCAGTGTGAAAAGACTTATCCCTTCCGAGAAAGACGGCCAACTGCAGATGGGAATTGAATTTAACAATCTCAGCAAAAAAGAGACTCAATCTATTAACCTCTTTATTCTTGAAGAGACTTTTAACTTTTGGGAAAGATTTCATCCGACCACTTTTTCATCATAACTAGGTGCAACATCTACTTCCCAAATGAAAACTCCTTGTTTGAATTATCAAACAGGTTATTGTCACTGACAAAAGTCATCTAGAGTACTATAATAAACTCAAATATTTTTCATCTTCAAAAGGAGCTTTCATGTCCCAAGCGGCCACAAAGTCCTTAAGAGTTTATTTCAGTTCTTCTATCGGCAAAAAACAAATTATGGCCGTTACTGGACTAGCTCTTTGTGGATTCCTTGTTTCTCATCTTTTAGGCAATTTACTTATCTTAGTCGGTGCAGATGCTTTTAACTTCTATGCCTACAAATTAACTTCCAACAACCTTATTTATGTGGCTGAAGCAGGGTTAGCTTTTATTTTTCTACTCCACTTATTTTTGGCCTTAAATTTAACTCTCCAAAATAAAATGGCCCGACAAGATGGCTACTATATGAAAAAGAGAACAGGGCGAGGAGCAACGCTAGCTTCTTCAACAATGCCTTACACTGGCTTTGTGATTTTAGTTTTTCTTATTCTTCATCTTATTCAGTTTAAGTTTGGACCTGTTTATTCAACTGTTGTTGATGGTGTTGAGATGAGAGATCTCTACCGCACAGTCATTGAATACTTCGCAGCTCCACTTAACCTTACTTGGTATATTTTTGCGATGACTGTCATGGCCTTTCATGTTGGGCATGGCTTTTCTTCAACTTTTCAATCCCTTGGGTTTAACCACCCTAAATATACACCGACAATTAAAAAACTAGGCCTTGCCTATTCTCTTGTTGTCGCATTGGGATTTGCAGGTATTTCACTTTTTTGTTTTTTTCAAAATTAATGAAGGATTTAATATGACAAAATTAGACTCAAAAATTCCAGAAGGGCCAGTTGAAAAAAAATGGCAAAACGCAAAGTTTAACTATAAGTTAGTAAACCCAGCTAATAAAAGAAAATACAATGTTATCGTCGTAGGAACAGGACTGGCTGGAGGTGCTGCCGCTGCCACACTCGCTGAACTTGGATATAATGTTCTTAACTTCTGTATTCAAGACTCTCCAAGAAGAGCTCACTCAATTGCTGCTCAAGGGGGAATCAACGCGGCCAAAAATTATCCTAATGATGGCGACTCCATTTGGAGATTATTCTATGACACTGTTAAAGGTGGAGACTTTCGTTCTCGTGAAGCCAACGTTTATCGTTTAGCTGAAGTTTCTAATAATATTATCGACCAATGTGTTGCTCAAGGTGTTCCTTTTGCTCGTGATTACGGCGGGTATTTAGCAAATCGTTCTTTTGGTGGAGCTCAAGTTTCACGAACCTTCTATGCTAAAGGACAAACTGGTCAACAGCTTTTACTTGGTGCTTACTCTTCACTGATGAGACAAGTCGATAAAGGCAAAGTTAAGATGTATACCAGAAGAGAAATTTTGGACATCGTTATTGTTGATGGGAAAGCCAGAGGGGTTATTAGTAGAAACCTGGTTACGGGTGAGATTGAAAAATTTGAAGCCCATGCTGTTATTCTTGCAACTGGAGGTTACGGAAATGTGTACTTCCTCTCTACGAATGCCATGGCCAGTAACGGTGGAGCAGCTTGGAAGGCCTACAAAAAAGGTGCTTGTTTCGCGAACCCTTGCTTTACTCAAATCCATCCAACATGTATCCCAGTCCATGGTGAAAACCAATCAAAGCTTACTCTCATGAGTGAGTCTTTAAGAAATGATGGCCGTGTTTGGGTCCCTAAAGCAAAAGGTGACAAAAGACACCCTACAGAAATACCAGAAGATGAAAGAGATTACTATCTCGAAAGAGTTTATCCTTCATTTGGTAACCTTGCCCCTAGAGATGTTTCTTCTCGTCAAGCGAAGTACAGAGTAGATGAGGGCAAAGGAGTTGGTTCAACTGGAGTTGCAGTCTATCTTGATTTTGCTGACGCCATTAAAAGAGATGGTCGCGACGCCATCGAAGCTCGTTACGGAAACCTTTTTGAAATGTATGAAAGAATCACTGGAGAAAACCCATATAAAATTCCAATGAGAATCTACCCTGCTGTTCACTACACTATGGGAGGACTGTGGGTTGATTACAATCTTCAAAGTACTGTCGATGGACTTTTTGTGTTAGGAGAAGCCAACTTCTCTGATCATGGTGCTAATAGATTAGGAGCGTCTGCTCTTATGCAAGGTTTAGCCGATGGTTATTTTGTTATTCCTTATACTCTTGGAAATTATTTAGCTTCCCACAAATTTGATAAGATTGAGACCAACCACCCTGAGTTTGAGAAGGCTTATCAAGATGCGCAAGGACTGACAAAGAAGCTTCTCTCCATCAAAGGTCAGAGGACTGTTGATACTTTCCATAAGGCCCTTGGACAAATTATGTGGGAGTACGTCGGAATGAGCCGTAATAAAGCTGGTTTAGAGAAAGCAATCAAAGAGATTCAGCAGCTCAGAAAAGAATTTTGGGAAGATGTTAACGTTCCAGGTGATCCTAATATCGTTAACACTGAATTAGAAAAAGCTGCTCGTGTAGCTGACTTCTTGGAGCTTGGTGAACTTATGGCCAGAGATGCCCTTAACAGAGAAGAGTCTTGTGGTGGCCACTTCAGAGATGAGTATCAAACTGAAGATGGTGAAGCCAAACGTAACGATCAAGATTTTTGTCATGTGGCCGCTTGGGAATTTACTGGAGTTGATAAAGAACCTGTTAGGCATACAGAGGCTCTTGATTTTCCAAACGTTCCACTAGCAACCAGAAGTTATAAGTAATTGAGGTAAATATGAGTGATAAAACAATGATGTTAAATTTAAAAATTTGGAGACAAAGAACAAATAAGCATAAAGGAGAGATGGTCGATTATAAACTCGATGGTGTTTCACCTGATATGTCGTTTCTTGAAATGATTGATATGCTTAATGAAAAACTTATCCGTGATGGTGATGACCCGATTGCTTTTGATCACGATTGCCGTGAAGGAATTTGCGGAATGTGCTCTTTGATGATTGATGGTCAGGCCCATGGACCTCAAGCCCTTACAACAACTTGTCAGCTTCATATGAGACATTATAACGATGGAGATACCATTGTTGTTGAACCTTTTAGAGCAAAAGCTTTTCCAGTTGTAAAAGACCTTATGGTTGATAGAAGTGCCTTTGATAGAGTTATTCAAGCTGGAGGCTATAACTCGATAGCAGTTGGAAATGCTCCAGATGCTAACGCTATTCCTATCTCAAAAGAGAATGCGGACCTGGCCATGGACGCAGCTGCTTGTATTGGATGTGGCGCTTGTGTGGCCAGTTGTCCAAATGCTTCAGCAATGCTTTTTGCTTCTGCTAAAATTTCGCAGTTTGCTCTTCTTCCCCAAGGACAAAAAGAAGCTGCAAGAAGGGCCAGCTCAATGGTGGCCTCAATGGATATTGAAGGTTTTGGAAACTGTACGAATCACGCTGAGTGTGAAGCCAGTTGCCCAAAAGGAATTAACCTTTCAAATATTGCTCGCATGAATAGAGAGTATTTTAAGGCCAAATTTACTAATAACGAAGCTTAGAAAAAAAGCCCCTTACAAAAGGGGCTTTTTTTATGTTCTTTTTATTTTTTGACGATTTAATACACTCATCAATCCTCGAACTTCTTCATCTAATTCTCTTAGCTCTTTAAAATAATCTCTCATGAGAGAATTAGCTTCCTTCATCACATCTTCGGCCCTTGAGCTTACCCACCACCTTTTACGATAAAAATTATGGCAAGGATGCTCGCTTGAACTCTCTAAAAGCATTGAAACTTTAACTTGAGGTTGGTTCTGAAAATAATTTGCAGGAGAGAGCTCCTCTATTTTTGCTTCTAACCCTAAAATTTTACTGTAAACCTTCGTTAGATAATAACGATATTTTTTATTAAACTCAGTATAGAAAAAATCTTCTATTTGTTGATGAAAAGAGCGAACTCTATTAAAGTTAGCAAGGTTCTTTGAAAGCTCAATCGTGCACACTGCTCTTTGTTTTCCATTTTGACTTGGAAGATTCTTGATAATGGCATTAAGCTTTAATTCATCTTGGCTTAAAAGGTAAAAGTTACTCTTGGTGAAGCTTACGTAGTTATCTTCCCCATCGATAAGATCCATCAAATCAGAAATGATAGCATCATACTTCTCGTTTAACTCTGGCTTATAAGAATGAAGAGAGTAGAGTCTTGAAAATGAAGCTTGCTCTTCACTAACCAGTAAATCTACTCTTATTTGGGCCAGAGCGTTCAAGGAGAGAAGAGTCAAAAGCAATGTAAAAGTTTTCATGACCAAGAGAGCTTACGAGGTCTTTAAGATAATTACAATGCATAGCGTAAAAAATATAGGTCTCATTTCCTTCTAAGTGACCTAAAATACTAGAGTCCTTGCCCAATCCAGCTGAATAAGCAAAAATAAAGACAAGTGAGGCCATAACTATGAAATATTCTTTATTCTGTCTTTTTTTTCTTATCGCTTGTTCATCAACTCCTAAGAAAAAGGATGCACCTTCTTTTATTAGCAAAGAAGATAGAAAGGTTATTTTTAAATCTATCGCTCTAGGCGATATTAAAACCCTCGCTCAGCATGTTGAGAAAATACCAGATCAAAACCGCTCTAGAAACGATCAAGCAGTGCTTAATAAGGCCATGGCCATGACTGTCTCAGAAGGAGATGAGTGTAATAAACAAATGGCCCAATACCTTTGGGATAAAGGAGCCAGAGTTAGCTTTAGAACAATAAAGAGGTTTTCAAGTAAGTCTGGTAATAGACGAGTGTTCAAAATGCCTTTATGCTCTCACAATTACATCACGAAAAGCTACCTCTCATTCCTCGATAGAATCAAAGAGCGCTCAAAGAAAGAGGAAGTCAAAGACCTACTCACTCGAGAGTATATTTCAAAAACACATAACAATTTTATCAAATTCGCTAGTGAGAATGTTCAAAATGCAACTAAAGAAAATGAACAACAAGTGGCCAAAGAACTCCTTAAATACACTAAGCTTGTGGTACTCACTTTAAAAAGAGGAAAAGAGTCTTGCAAGGAGAACCGAGAAAGCCTCTCCTGTATCAGTGTGGATTTATATGAGAAGACTCTTGAGCAGCTTAAATTTAAAATTAAACCTCTTGAGAGCACCTATTTACAAAATAAGTGGTTAAAATCAGTGGCCATTATCGAACAGGTTTACCAACTCTAGAGTATGTAAATTCTGCTTATCTTACTTGTCCATAATCACATATCAAAGTAGAAATAGTGTGTGCAAAAAACAATCGGCCTTCTTCTTTTTTTAGCCATAAGCTCACAAGCTTCAGATCTTTGTGATAAGTCTTTTTTCTCTAATTTCACCGATTGGCTTAATCAAAAAACTAGCGCTCTCCATGAAAAAACAGTCGGCCAAATTCTCCCCAGAGAAATCAAAGTTCGAAAAACCGTTGATTCTTTTGAGAGTTTTAATTACCTGGCCCATTATGAAAGTTATCAAGCTTATTCTACTCAAAGATTGAGAAAGGTTATTCTTTCAACAAAGAGTATCTATGAACTTATAGCCGCTATGGATGTTTTAATTGAAAAATCGGCTTCTCAAAAAAAAGTTTCTTTCATCCAGCATTTCAAGGCGTCGGCTAGATATGAGAAGAAAAAAATTGCGAAAGAATTACTTAAGTTTATAAGAGAAGATCTGACTCCAAGAAAATTACAAAACTTAGTTCTAACACTTATGAAATGGCAAATGGGAAAAGAGCACTACTCCTATCAAACAGTTTTGGGATTCATCAAATCTTACCCTCAATCATTATTTGGTCAAGTTCCTAACCATGCTTCTGATGAAATCCTCTATCAAATTCAGTTGGAAAAAGCGCTCGTTTTTGGTCTCCAATCTACGGCACAGAAGAACAGGGCCTATTCAAATTTTCCTTTGATTCAGTTCCGAGAATTTATTCAAATCCCTCATGTCAGAAAAAATATTGAATACCTCTCTTTTCTCATCTCTGTTTCTCAAGGTGGACTCTCACCTGTTATCGCAGCTCCTTCTGAGAAAGCTTTAAGTAAATATCACTTGTCCTCTTCTGATGTTGAGAAATACCTCAATGGTTCACCAGCTGACTATCAAGATTTTCTTTTTCAAGCTGACATTGAGATTGAGAGACGCTCACCTAAAAGACAAGCGCTGATTTGGGCCTTCTATCTTTCTTGGGTTGGTTATTATATCAATGAGAATCTTCAAGAAGGAGTCGAAGAGAACTCTGAAGAGATTGAAAAAATTGAAAATTCTTTTAATAAAATCGACTCTCTTTATCAAAATAGCGTGAGACCAGATGAAATTCTTGATATTGCACTAGATAGTATGGGAAGAAAATTTCTCAATGATTACCTGATAAAAAACTATGATAGCTTAAATGTTCCTCAGGACGTTTTAAAGAAGGATTCAACCTATCAAATTCTTCTTAAAAGTTTCCTAGAAAGATAGAGCTTTTTCTTCTAATATCAAACTATGCTTTTATACTCAGAAACAATTCTCTCTTTCATTAAAAAATGCGAAAAAATAGCAAAAGAAATTCTCTTAAAAGAAATGGGAGTTGAACCAAGAAGAACTCGCTTTCTTTACAAAAAATATACTTACCCCCTTAGCATTGTCGTCTTTGAGCGAAAAAATCTTTTGGGGTATTTTGATCCAGATAGCTACCAAATTGGTATTCACAAATCTCTGATGTATACTGCCAAGCAGAGTGTTCTGCGAGACCTCATCCGACATGAGCTTGCTCATTACTTCTGCTATATTGATTATGGTTTAACTGAACATGCTCATGGAGAAGAATTCAAGGCTGTTTGTGATCGCTTTAATTTCCCCCCTCAAGTCAAAGTCGCAACCGTTGATTTGGGCACTACTAATGAGCAAATTCAAGGGGATCTTAAAAGTGAAAAAATAATAGAGAGAATTAAAAAACTTCTAAGTCTTGCAGCGAGTTCAAATACCCATGAAGCAGAACTAGCGACCTTGAAAGCCAATCAACTTCTTTTGAAACACAACTTAAGTTATCTCGACTCATCTGAAGGAGAAGAGATTGTTATAAAGAAAGTTTTTGAACAAAACAGACGAGATGGAAAAATGTCCTGCCTATATCAAATTCTAGGGACATTCATGGTCAGACCAGTCTTTAATTATGGCAAAGGAAAAGTCTACATCGAAGTTGCTGGAGAAAAACACAATGTTTCCATGGCCCAGTATATTTGTGACTTTCTTTCCCATGAACTTGATAGGCTTTGGGAAGCGGCCAAAGGAGCTAATCCACAGTTAAGAGGAATTAAGCACAAAAACTCATTTTTTTCAGGATTGGGAGAGGGATACAAATCAAAAATAAAATCTTCCATAAACCAATTCTCCAATGAAGAGCAGAAAGCTCTCGTTGTTATTGAAAAAAAACTTGATGAGAGAGTGAACCAAATTTATCGACGACTCTCACAAACATCTTCAGCATCAAATACCCACAGTGCTTCTCATCATTTAGGTAAGGAAGCAGGAAGAAAACTTGTTATACATCGGGGGGTTGAAAACAAATCTTCCTCCTACTTACATCTTTTAAATTAGTCATTGTTTTTATAAGCGTAAAGCGAAGTCATATTGTTTTGGTTTTTTAACGTTTTTTTGATACCATCAGTGTCAAAAGGATACCATTGTTATGACTTCAAAAAAAAATACCATCCTCGTTAATGCTTCTATCATTCTTTTTTTAGCTGTTGCACTTGGAGCATTTGGGGCCCATGGTCTAGAAAAAACTCTTTCTGAGAACTCTTTAAAAACTTTTCACACAGGAGTTCGCTACCAGTTTTATCATGGATTTGCTCTGCTTATGCTTGGAGTTCTCTATGAAATTTTAAAAGAAGAAAAAATAAAAAAAATATCTCAGTTTTTTCTGTTAGGAATTTTTCTTTTTAGTTTCAATTGTTATCTCTACTCAGTAACTCAAATTAAAACATTTGCGATGATTGTTCCCTTTGGGGGAATGAGTTTTTTAGTTGGCTGGGCCTTATTGATTCTTTTATTTCTTAGACGTTCGTCTCGTTAGGACCATGAAGCCATTTGTGTTGCTGACCGATCACACGGAAAGCTCCACCATGTTGTTCATTCAAATTGATAATTTCAAGAAAACGCTCTTTAGGAAATTTTTCATCCTTTTCATAACAAGGAGTCAAACACCAATTTGTCAGTAATGTCTCTTGCTTACTTTGAACGCTTTTATAAGCTTCAAAGGCGTAATCAAAATCTCTTTTATCTGCAATGACAGCTTTCACCTGAAAACGATTTGGGTATTGCTCATACATTTTCTCTATCAAAGAAAGAGGAGTTCTTACTCCTGTTGAGGGAGTTTTAAGGTCAAAGTTGATAAAATCAACGACGTCAAATAACTCATTAATAACTCGTGTTCCTGCGGCCTCAATGCTGATAAAAAAACCTTCTTTTTTAAGCACTCTAGCGAGGGATAAAGTCCCGGGTGCAATTTTAGGATGCAATGGGTCACCACCGGTTAAAGAAACTCTCTTCAATTGGTGGGGGTAATGACCAGATTGAGAGTAAATCTCTTCAATCACCTGAGATAATGGCCAGGATTTGTCGTTAAACTCCCAAGTATCTTTCGAGTCACAGTTTACACAACCAATATTACAACCCTGAAAACGCACAAAAATCTGAGGGGTTCCAATAAATAATCCCTCTCCTTCAGTGGCCCTGTAAATCGAATGTATGGCACATGTATCACTCATAGAGAGGCAATTTACCCGGTGCAAGACGCCCTGTAAAGTCGACTTCTAAAGTGTTTTAAGTAAATTTTACAAACCCAAGGGCCAAAGCCATAATAAGCTCTGAAAGAGTTATTATTTTTTCGCGAGGAGTATCCAATGAGAGTTCTTCAGTTAGCTATTTTACTATCCCTATTTTCTTGTTTTGAAGGAAATCCAGAAAGAAAAGTTCAATCCCTCGCCCAACAAAATACCTCCCTCGAACCTGAAAATGTTCTTATTTTTTCTTCTGCTTACAGAAAAGAAGGCAAGCAAAATACGGATAAACTCATTGCTCTCGCTCTTAACGAGAGAAAACTAGAAGATATTGGCTTTGTAGATATGGTTGAGAGTATTCACACTGAAGGAAATGATCTGTGCACTAATAGTTCTATTTCTATCTGTGAAGATGCGAACGAATTTGTGAATTGCGGTGCAACTCCTGGAAGTGCTTTGAGTTCTTTTATAAGTGATTGTTCTCAAAAAAATTCAAAAGCTATCTGGCAAGGGGGACTAAGGGGCTTTGCTGGTGAAACAAACTGGGTACTTGTCTCCAGGGCCACCGATAGTTCAAACCATGCCAAAGAAGTTTGGAAAGACGTCTCAACTGGTCTTCTCTGGAGTGATAAACTTATTGACTCTAACTGGTGTAAAAGCACTGGAAATACTGAGGATAATGGAAACTCTGGTGATTGTTCTCAAAATTCAGTGAACCTTTGTGGAGAGGTTTCCAATGAAGATGAGAATAATGCAGCAAGAGGATATATTAACTCAACGACATCAACAGATAAGGTCGTTCATTGGAGGGTTCCAACACGCAACGAGCTTCTGCAAGCTGATATCAATGGACTGCGCTTTGTTCATAGAGCTTTTCGTCTGGCAAATCGTTCAAGTTCAAGCTCAAACTTCAATGTTTGGAGTGCTTCTACTGTCTCTTATGATAAAACGAAAGCTTGGCTTTATGACGGTGTTGAAGGTATTTTAAGTACTGATGATAAAGAAGATAATGCTCATGTTATTTGTGTCGGATGGCCTTTGAAGCAATGAATATTGATGAGCGCTACGAATCAGTTATCTCTCGCCTGAAAAAAGGATCGAGAGTCCTTGATAAATTATCTCCTACTGAAATAACTTTTTTAAAAAATGCCCTTATTCAAAATAAAAAAAATCCATCTATTCTAGTTAAAGTTATTTGTTTAATTGAGAATACGAGAACTCTCACTACCGAATTTGAACCCGAGCTCATCGCGCTTCTGAAAGAACCCACCGTCGATGGAAATATCAAAATTTATCTTCTGAATGCCTGCCGAAAACACTCAATTGATGCCAGAATTAAGTCAGGAGAGCGACTAAGTGCAGATTTTTTGATGTGTTTGAAAGATTTATTACTCCACCCAAGCCCAGAAGTGTTAGAATGGACATTGAGGGTCATTGATGAATGTGGTCCACAAGGGGTGTTCTTTTATAAAGAGATAAAAAAAATTCGACCGAAGTTTTTATGGATCTTTAATAAACACCTACGGGCCAGCGTGCAACTGATCGATATGTTTCACAGGAGGTGGGCAGGTGGATTTAAGGAAGAATCAAACAAAACAGACTCTTGAAGAACAGCTTGATTTTCTCAAACAACTTCAAAATGCGGCCAATCTTCCTCTTTTTGATTTAGAGGACTTCCAAGATAAAAAAATTGATATCAAACCTGATGAAAGCATCACCCCAGGTAATTTCAAACCTCACCCTTTAAGACCAGGTTTATATTTCGCTCATCCTCAAACAATTATGGCCATGAAAAAAAATATTTTGACCGCAGGTGATAATCTTGATGAATTATCTCAAAATTACTCCTGTCATAAATGTGATTATCAACTTGATCTGCAATTTTGGAACTTTTGTCCAAGTTGTATGAGTGAAATAAAAGAGTGAGTTTAAATTGTCATTACCAAAAGAAAAAATCCAAGAAATTGTCACTGAATTTTACCAACGAGCAACCAATGATATTCTTATTGGCTTTCATTTTAGAAATATTGCCGATTTTGATGAGCATATTCCTCGTATCGTTCAATTTTGGGAAATTCAGCTTAACGGGAAAAGTTCAGAAAATGTCTCTCCCCCCTTTGATCTCATTAAATCTCACATTCCACTGCAAATAAAGTTAGGACAACTCAATCGCTGGGTCAAAATTTTTGAAGACGTTCTGGCCGAAGTTAGAGAACAAGAGGGCCATCACATTGCTGAGTATTTAAAATGGAAAGAGAGAATCGATTTTTTTAAGCAAAAATTTCTTACAAGCCCCCATCTTTTTTCTCGCTAGGATTTTTTGCCTCAAAAACTTGTTTAAAGAATTTCTCTAGAGGAGGCTCTCCTCTTACATCATCGAATAACCAATTCCTTGAAAAAAATTGGTTTACTCTTAGGGCTTCATTTCGGGCTTGTTTAACCGTTTTAAACTCTACAAATATCATTTTATACCCCACAACTTGTGCCGTATAACCTCTAACACACCCTGGGCCATAATCTGAGCAGTGAATTCCTTGATCCATAGTATCAGGTAGTACTTCCCTGGCATTAGGATCGGCTTTAATCACTTTAACCATAATATCAATTTTCGAATATAAAGGTTCTTTGTCCTCATCTGAGCACGAACACCCGTTCAATAAACCAAGCATTAGGGAAAAGAAAATAAAGCGCTTCATATTATCATTTTATCATAAAGCTCGTTTATGGGGGGATAAAAACTATCAATTTCCTCACCGTTCACTTGTATGAGATAAAGAGAGGGCTTCGAGGCAACGCAACAAAAAGTATCGCTATTGCCTCCTTATTAGTTGTAACAATTGGCAAAAGTTAGGGTTAATAAGGAAGGCAATAGCAATATTCTCTATAAGTTTTACACCATTTAAGGATTTGGTCCTCAATTAAGAGAAAAATCTATATACAACAAATGATGAAGCTGTTGGTTATTTTTCTCCTTTTCTTATCTTTCTCCTCCCATACACGAACTGATTGTAATGAAATATATCGTATTTTAGATACTGCTTTGGAAGGGGCCCAAGCCAGAGTTGATATTGTCCAACAGGCCAAGGAAGAAATATTAACCTCCTATTTTATTTTTAATAAAGATAGAACAGGAATGGCAGGACTTGCTCTTCTTACTCAAGCTGCTCAACAGAACAAGAAAGTAAAAGTTATTTTTGATGATGACTTCAATGAAATAAGTCTTGGGTTAATGAAAGTGCTCGAAGATAGCGGAGTCGAAGTCAAAATCTTCCACCCAACATTCGCTCCAGGCTCTTTTTGGGATAAAGTAAAAAGTTCTGATTATTCCTTTGGAGACTATACTGCTGAGCAAATTTTTAAACTCACTCACAGGATGCATGACAAAATGCTTATTGTTGATGGAGAAATTCCCGTTGAAGAAGGGGGACAAATTTTTATTACAGGTGGAAGAAATGTTAAAGGTGATTATTTTGAACAGTATCAAAAAAATTACGACGATAGAGATGTACTCATCCAATCACCCGCCGTTGCTGATGCTAGAAATTATTATTTAAACCTTTGGGATTCTCAATCGGTCTCATCTCCTAACTACAAAAAACTCTCTCGAACAAAATACGAAGAGGCGAAAGTTCAGCTTCAAGAAGCTTCAAAAATTCTAGAAGAGAGTGAGTTTATTCGCTCAAATACGGGTTATGACTGGACAGACGTTTCCTATAAAACATCAGGAATTAAATTTTTAAGTGATGGTATTGAAAATGGTGTCGTAGACCCCACAAAACTCTCAGATACTCTTGCTGAATACGCAATGAATGCTCAAGTTTCTATTCAAATTGAAACTCCCTACTTAATTCCAACAGTGCGGTTAATGAAAATCTTTAAAGAGAAACTTCAAATCCCTGGTTTTAAAGTTCAAGTCTTAACCAACTCAATTAATTCAACTGATGGTATGGTTGCCCAAGCGGCCTATGAGTTAAAAAAGAAAGAACTCTTAGAAATGGGAGTCGAACTCTATGAGTACCAAGGTCCTAACTATCTTCATGCAAAATCAGCTGTCATAGATGGTGAGTATGCTTTTATTGGAACCTACAACATGGACCCACGTTCTGCAAATCTCAATACAGAGGTCGCTGTAGTCGTTAAAGACGTTCTTATTGCTGGGGAGTTACTCGAATCCTTCACACGTAATCTTGATGAGAGCGTTTCCAGAAAGATCGATCCTGAAACACTTGAGCCAGAAGGAGGATACCTTTATCCAGTTCCTCGAAAGAAAAAATTCTGGCTCTCGTTTTATAAAAAACTTATTAAAACTTTCCCCATCCTCTACCAACAACTTTAGAAGTGAAATCTAAAATTGACGGCATAAATGCTAGCAAGCTCTATGCCATAATCATCTTTTTCTTCGTGTGGAGTTTTGGCAGTCCCTTCAATATCAACAATTCCAAGCTGAGTTCTAAGAGTTGTTGTTATGTACTGAGGATCATACATTCCTGTTAAAGCAAAATGAAGAGCTCTCCACCCCCAGAGAAGTTTTAAACCAGCATAGTAACCATCATCTAACTTATATTGCTCTCTATAGTGAACTCCAGCAAAGGGAGTAATTTCTGTGGCCAAGAACTCAAATTTTCTCTCTGCATGAGCTCTATATAGAGGGCTGTTACCAACATAAAGTGGTCTAGCGTTTGCTACTTCACTTTTTCTATCATCGTCCCCCTCTATTTCTTTAAGTCTTAATTCATAGACTCCTGCAAAAAACTTCGATGTCCCATCATCAAAACCAATATTAAAATCAAGGTTAGCAGTCGTTGTCTTTGTTTCATCAGCATTAAAATCAATATCTTCAGTTTGTGTCGCTGCTGTGGCCGCGTCTAGTGCCTTAATCTGGTCAGTTCTCACCATCCCATAAAGATAGATATCAGACTTCCACTTATTTTCATGGGATAGTTCTATATCAAAACCAACTTTTCCAGTTCCTTGTACATAAGCATCAAGAAAAAGAGAACTTGTAGAAGAACTAGGACAGTCTGCTGCTGGAATTCCGTACTCCGCACAGTAACTAGAGAGGTCAATGGATGATCCGTTGGCAGTTAACAAACCACCAACACTCACTTCAGCTCTAAGCGACGGTAGTGCTTCAACTTCTCCCATATTCCAGCCTGGAAGCCAAATCCCTAACCCAACATCAGCTTTCACAAAATGCTCAGTATTCTTGTATTTCTCAACAGCAGCTTCTAGAGCCGAGTTACTGTTGTTATCAATGGCCTCAGTAACTTCATCAGCAAAATCTTGAAAGTCAGCACTCAAAGCGGCGTCGACGTTAAGACGAAAGTAGTCTCTCTTATAAGGTCTCATTAAGTCGTCAGTATTAACCCTATCATGCATTAACCAATAGCGATCTAAACTTGCTCTGGTTGTAGTTGCAAAGACTTCCAGTGAAGACAATAATAATACAAAAGTTAAAAGTAACTTCATCCCTAAACTCCTTTCCTAATATCAATCATTATAATGGAGTTCTTATTTGCGGCCAGTAGAATTTTTTTTCTGCTTTCTATGGTAGTAAGGGTTTAACATTCCTTCAGTTGACCAAATTCCTTTCGCTTTTGCATAAGCTTGATAAAAATGAATGGTATAAGAATTTTTATCTTCAACAGTACTAAATTGAGCAAAAGGATAAATAATGGCCAAGCCATTTTTAATCATCTCTAAATTAATATCCTGATGATTTCTAAAGATCCTACCAATAAAGCGTCCATACATATCTTTTTTTATCACCTCCCATTTAACTTCCCTTCCTTCAATTAACTCTCTTAAAAACTGAGAAGACCACTTCCCTATTAAGTGCTTATGTCCTAGATCTTTTTGGTCTTTTTCTGGTGCGTCGATGTAGGCCAATCTTACACGCATAAGACTTGAATTTTTTCTGCGAACCGTAATTGTATCTCCGTCAATTACTTGAGTGACAACCCCATATCCTGTCTTTTGATCCTCTTCAATAACAGGAAGAAAGAGTGTCACCATAAGAACAAGAAGAAAAAAATGGGAGCCTAAGGGACTTACTTGACTCAAGGTGACACTCCTTGGAAACTATTGTATGCAAGGGTAAGAAAAATAATAAAATGGAGAAACCATTGAAAATTCAAGAGGAAGTTAAAGAGCATTTCCAATTTAGACTCGTTCATGTGGACAAAAACTCAGGTGCAAGAGCTGGAGAAATCATTACTCCCCATGGAGTCATTCCAACTCCCGTCTTTATGCCAGTTGGAACTCATGCTGCGGTAAAGGCCCTTCAACCTAAGATGCTTGAAGAGATGGATACTAAGATTATTCTCTCAAATACCTACCACTTGCATCTCTCTCCTGGCTCAGATCTTGTGGCCAAAGCTGGAGGACTTCACAAATGGATGGGCTGGGATAGACCTATTTTAACTGACTCAGGTGGATTTCAAGTTTTCTCTCTTCAAGGAAACAGTATCACTGAAGAAGGCTCTACATTTAAGGATCATAAAGGAAAAAAGATTCTTTTAACTCCCGAGACTTCTATTGGAATTCAGCAAAACCTTGGCTCAGATATTATGATGGCCTTTGATGAGTGTATTCCCTACCCTGCTGATAGAAACTATACTAAAAACTCTATTGATAGAACTCACCGTTGGCTCGATCGCTGTATCGCAAGCTGGACAAATCCAAAGCAAGCTCTGTTTGGGATTATTCAAGGCTCTATTTATGATGACTACCGCAGCGAATGTATTCAAGAAGTTTGCTCTAGAGATCTCCCGGGTTACGCCATTGGAGGAGTTTCTGTAGGAGAAGGCCCAGAGTTAATGGAGAAGATAGTTAGTTACACTGCTCCCCTAATGCCAAAAGATAAACCTCGTTATGTGATGGGAGTCGGAAATCCTGAGGATCTCTTGATGATTTGGGAAAACGGAATTGATATGAGTGATTGTATTATTCCAACGAAGTTTGCCAGAGGTGGAACTGTCTTTACCAATAGAGGAAAAATAAGAATTCAACACAAGAATTATAGAAGAGATTTTTTTCCTCTCGACCCAACCTTAGATGATTATGTAAATAAAAATTTCACGAGAAGTTATATCAAGCATCTGTTTGACTCTAATGAAATTCTTGGGGCCATTCTTGTTACTCAACATAATATTTCTTTTTATAAATCTCTCGCTGAGAGAGCACGAGAAGCAATTCTTGAGGATCGTTTTTTAGAGTTTAAGAAAGAATTTTTAGAGGGCTATATGAAAAAAAACCAGGCTTAATAACCTGGCTTTTTCATTTTAAATATAATTCTTTTCTATAAAGATTCAATCGCAAAAGAAATGAGCTTTGTTAGTTTTTCTAGATCTTCATATTTCACATTATGAAACAAAGAAATTCTAAACTGGTTACGTCCTAATTTTCTATAAGCATCAATATCATAAACAATATTATCTGCTCTAAGCTTTTTGATGAGATCATCAACCGGTATTTTTTCATCCACATCGATGGTTGCAACAGCTTGAGAGCGAAACTCTTTTTCTTGAATATAACAAGAAAGATAGTCTTTACTTTCGGCCCAACCATAAACAAGTTGTGCTTTTTTCTGAGCGAGTTCACAAACCTTATCATAACCAAGAGCATTCATCTCCTTAAGAGTCTCGTTAATAAGATAAATTCCACAAATACCAGGAGTGTTGTATGTTTGATTCTTTTTTGAATTATCAATGGCCTGCTTCCAATCCATAATAATAGGACGGTAGCGAGAAGAATCAGCTGCTATTTTCTCTGTTCTCTCAATTGCCTTAGGTGACATAAAGGAAATAAAAAGACCACCCTCTCCTGAGAAAACCTTTTGAGGAGAGAGATAGAAAAAATCTGTTTTAGAAATATCACATGGAACTTGTCCCGCTCCAGAAGTGGCATCAACTGCTAAAAGAGTTGAGTCATCCACCTCACAAAGAGAACTTAACTGCACTCCAGTTGAAGTTTCGTTAAGAGTTGTGCAAATTATATCTGAATCACGATCATTTTGTGGGTTAATTCCTTTTCCAAAATCAACCTTTTTTTCAACCGCTTCTATCCATGGAATATTTTTGTGGGCCTTATACCATTTTTGAGAAAACTCTCCACAAACATAATGAGTCGATTTTTTCTGGACCATTCCTGTTCCAATCATATCCCACAAAAATGTTGCCCCTCCATTTCCTAAGACAACTTCATAATCCTTTGGGAGGTTAAAATAATTTCTCATTCCTTCTTGTACTTCTTTAACAAGGTTTCTGACTGCAGATTGTCTGTGACTTGTACCAAAAAGCTTAGTCCCCGTCTCGGCCATAGAGTTTAAGTGTTTAACCGGAATAAGAGCTGGACCACTTCCAAACCTTGGATCTGAAGGAATAAGCTCTTTAGGGACAGTAAAGTTTTCAAACATGAGGTCTCCTTATTTGATTATGGCGGCATTATAGCCTTTCTCTTTCTGTTTCAAAAGGTCTAATTTTGCTCACTTTTTTCCCATAGGCCCTCATGAGATAATTTTTTCTGGAGAGCGGAAAACCCATGAAACTGATTGTTCTTGTCTGTCTTATTTTGCTGCATTTAGCTGCTTTAGCTGAGCAGACTGCTGATTATGAACTTAACCGCGGGTATTTTACTTTTGGCTCACTTACCCAGTTTCCTGGGGAATATCAAATTGATACGGCCGGAACGAAATCAAGTAGTTTTGATTTTCATCCCTATTTTGCAGGCGGTCTCGAATACACTCTTCCTGAAGACTGGTTTATTACAGTTGAAGGAGGACTTACCGTTCCCGAAACAACTGCTGATGAGGCGCTTACTCTCTACACTTTATTTTTACGTTCTGACTTTGCTTATAGAGTTTTAGGAGGAAGACTAAAACTTCTTATTGGTAGCAGTATCATGATGATGATCATGAAAGGAAATGGCGGAACCACAACTCTTGGTAACGCTGGAAGTTCAACGACTTTCTATCGCCCTGAACTCACGCAAACAACTTACAATAACACTTTTGATTTAGGTGCTGAGTACCGCTTTAACCAAGAATGGGGTGCAAGAGCGCAACTTATTGCCTACTCCATCTTTGATAGCGAAAAAACTCAATATAGCTACACTTTAAGTATTAACTATTCCTGGGATTTAAGCCAATGATGAAATGGATTTCACTTCTCTCCACTCTTCCTCTCCATGTTTGGGGGTTTACTCTTTTTGCCAACGTCACTCTGCAGTTTGGCCATCATGAAGTTCCTGTTTATGTTGTCGATGAAGGAAACAATGCTTGTGCTCATGGAAACTTCACTGAAGATGATCTCGTTGGTTATGTAGAAGAAGCCACACGTATGTGGAATAGTGTCTCAACTAGTAAACTAGTCCTCGTTCCTGCTGGAAAAGTCAGTGGAAGTTCAACGGATTTTACAACAGGAGAGCTTTGTAACTGGGATGCTAGCTACCCGCCATCAGATTGTACGAATGCAACCAAAGTTCCACAAGTTTCTGGAATTTATGTTGCCTGTAGTACAAACGCAAATGATAATCAAAATTTTCCTCAAACAGGTACTTATAGTACAAGTATTCTGGCCGCAACAACGATGAATAATCTCTCTGGAACTAATATTGTAGGTTCTGTTGTTTTAATGAACACAGCTGACTCGAGTGTGGCCATTAAAGATAAAAGTGCCAGTGAAATTATCGCTATCGTTGCTCATGAACTAGGCCATGCCGTTGGTCTTGGACATAGTGAACAAACTCACTCTCTCATGTACGAGCAAAGTCTTGGCGTCAGGACAGCTCTGACAGTGGATGATGCTCTTGGCGTTTCTTATCTTTATCCTGTTAAACTTGATGGTTGTGGGCTATTTGGAACCATTAAAAGAATTGATGAAGAAAATGAGCCTCGTAATCCTACTGGCTTTTCTTTTGCCCTTATTTTACTAGGATTTCTTCTCGTGGGACTGACAAAAAGAAGTTTTCTTTATCTAAAAAATAAGTAAAAAATTTTCTAACGAAAACTGTTTCCTCTTTTCTCGCACTCAGCTTCATACTGCTCAAGCCATTGTCTCTCTTGATAATTGAGTAAAGACTCATCAATAAGTTCTTCTTCAAAACCTATCCAGACAAGGTTTTTAAACTTTAAAAACCCTGGTTTCTCTTCATTCTTTATAACCAAAGCAATGTTTTCAAGCCTCACTCCTCCGTAACCTGGCTCATAACAACCTGGCTCTAGGGAAACGAGTTGTCCTTCCTTCATCGGAACTTGAGAAACAGTACTAATTCTCACTCCTGGTTCATGAACATGAATACCAACACCATGACCTGTTCCATGCTTATAATCGAATCCCTCTTGGTAAAGAGCATAACGAGTAAAACCATCAATGACACTTCCAGGCACTCCTTCTGGAAAAGTTGAGTTTTGAAGCGTGATTAATCCTTTAAGGACAAGAGTGTACATTTTGATAAATTTTTTATCGGCTGCAATAGAGTCATCGGCCAAGAATGTCCTGGTGGTATCTGTGGCGAACCCTCCGTCAAAGTATCCTCCTGAATCAAGGAGGATAAAATCACTATTTTTCACGACTCTTTCATCAGAAGGAGAAGAGAAGTGGATGATAGAACTATTACTCCCAACTCCAGCAATTGTATTAAAGCTTTGAGACTTCGCTCCCATTTTTTTATACTCTTTGCTTGTCTGATGATAAATATCAAGTTCCGTGATTTTTTTACCCTCTCCTACCATTTCTTTGACATAGTTGATTGTGTTGTAAATAGCTTTGTTGGCCTTTTCAAATGACCTTTCTATTTCTGCTACTTCAGAGGCTTCTTTTATACAATGATAAGTTGTAAGACCTCCGGTATGATTAATAAGAGAAGACTCACCAAAAGTTTTTTTGAGATCGTTAAAGTCCGCTGAGTTAATCTGAGTTTTATCATATTTTACAAAAGTTAATTTCTCTTTTGCTTGGATTTCTTGCAATACTTTTAGTAATTGCCCTTCCTTAATCCAAATAAAAGCAAGCCCACTTTGCGCCTGTGCTTCTTGTGAAACATTAATTCCTTCATCTACCAAAACATAAACCTTATTTTTCGTTAATAAGGCCCTTCCCATAAAACTACTTTGATTTGGCAGATGGTATCCTCGGCAATTTGTAATCCAAGCAACACTATCTAAAGCCGCAGTAAAAAAACCTTCTGAATCATCTGAAATAATTCGGTTAAGTTTCTCTTGTGTATCTGGACCTCTAAACTCAGGGGCCAAGAATTCAACTGGCTTTTGAGAGCTATACCCTTTAAAAGGAATAAGACTTTGCAGTTTAGTGGTTGGGATATAGGAAATGTTCCACTGGGCTTCAAGTTTTTGAGCAAAAGATAAGGGGGTTCTCTCTGATTCAACGGCAATATTTTTTAATTTAAGACGAGATAACGTATCAACAAGTTCTTGAGCGGGATGTGTTTCACACTTTACCACTTCAACCTCATTTAAATCTACTTCATTATCAGCTTGCTCCCAGTACCTTCCATCAACGTAGAGCTTAACCTTGGCTTCAGGTAGAACTAAAACTTCGGCCATTGAACCGGTAAAGCCCGTAAAGTAGTAACGGTGACAATCCTCTAGTGGATTATATTCACTGATATACTTATCAAAACTTGAAATATAAAAGCCCTCTAGTTTTTCTTGGCGCATAAAGTCTTTCAAAGCATCAATATATTTTTTTATTTGAATATGGGTGAGATTAAGATTATTTTGCATAGTATAATTCCTTTCTTCCCATAGGTTATACCACAATTTACTGACAATTTGGAATTTTACAGGCAAGTTATTATTCATGATTGAAAAACAACCCCTCTATTATCCAGACTACCTCCAACTGAACAAAATCCTTAATGCCCAGGATTGTGAAAGTGCGAAGTTTGGAGAACAGGCCCATGATGAAACGCTTTTCATCATTACTCACCAAACCTATGAACTTTGGTTTAAACAAATTATTCATGAACTTGACTCCATGATTCATATTTTTAAAGAGAACTTCGTGGCCGAAGAGTCTTTACATACAATTGTCTCAAGACTTAAGAGAGTGGTTGAGATTCAAAAAATTCTAATTGAGCAAATTAGAGTCATGGAAACAATGACTCCTTTGGATTTTATGGATTTCAGGGATTACCTTTTACCTGCTTCTGGTTTTCAATCTCTCCAGTTTCGTTTTGTGGAAGTGAAACTTGGACTCAAAAGTGAGTACCGAACACCTATGGAGAAGAAGTTTTTTAACTCAAGACTTAATGAGGTAGACAAGAAGGCTTTGGCCGATGTGGAAAAGCAACCTGGACTTTTTAGCCTTGTTGAAAGATGGCTTGAGAGAATGCCCTTTACCGACATCGAGGGATTTGATTATTGGCATAAATTTCAACAAATAGTGATTGGAATGTTTCAAAGAGATAGAGTCACTATTGAGAATAACCCCTTCTTAAATCAAGAACTCAAAGCTTTAGAACTTAATAACCTTGTTCAAACACAACACTCTTTTGATGTTCTTTTTAACGACGAAGAGTACGACAAAATTCTCAAAACAGGACAAAGACGCTTATCGAGGAAGGCCACTCTTGCTGCCGTTTTCATTCTTCTTAACCGCGATGAGCCTATTCTCTCTCTTCCCTTTGATTTATTGCAATCACTTATTGATATTGATGAGCTCTTTACAACATGGCGCTATCGCCATGCTATTATGGCCCATCGGCTTCTTGGTTCTAAGATCGGAACAGGAGGATCTTCTGGGCATGAGTACTTGAAGAAAACAACAGAGAACTCTCGTGTTTTTCTTGATTTTTTTAACCTGGCCACTTTTCTTATTCCAAAATCTCTTAGGCCCGAACTCCCAGAAACTCTCAAACGTGAGCTTGGGTTTGGCTTCTACAAAAACCGATGAAAGAGTTTTACCAACATTTTCTTGAGACCCAAAAAAGCCATATCCACTTGGCAGCTCACTCCCATCACTATTGGCCAGATGTTGCCCATCAAGCAGTTAATGACTGCTGGAGAGATGCTTGCGAGTTAGTTGATGATAAGTGGGATAAATTTTTTGAAAAAATTATTCCTAGTTGCCAAACTCTTTTGGCCAAAATCTTAAATTTTTCACGTCCAAGTGACATCTCTTTTGCAACAAATACTCACGAACTGGTTTTTAAACTTCTCTCCACTCTTTTTGAAAAAGATCACATCCGTATCCTCACAAGTGACTCTGAATTCTACTCCTTTGATAGACAACTCAGAAGACTTCAAGAATGGGAAAAAGTAAACTCAACAAAAATAACAACAGCGAGAGGACTTGATGAGTTTGTTCAAAGCTTTATTCAAGAAATTAACTCTCAGGACTATGATTTTATTTATTTTTCTCATGTCTTTTTTAATTCTGGTTACGCTCTGAGCTCAGAGCAAATTGATAGAATCATTAGCTCTGTGAACAATAGTGAAACGATTATTTGTATCGATGGCTATCACTGCGTTGGTGCTCTTCCTGTAGATATCTCAAGGTGGGAAAACCGTATTTTCTATTTGGGAGGAGGCTATAAGTATCTTCAAGCAGGTGAAGGAGTTTGTTTTATGACTCTTCCTCCTAACTGCCAACTTAGACCGCTTAGTACAGGTTGGTTTTCTGGGTTTGATGAACTCTCTGGAGAGCAACCTCAAAAAGTTCAATTCGCCAAAGATGGAATGCGCTTTTGGGGTTCAACAATCGAGCCAACAGGTTTTTACCGCTTTAGCTATATTTGGAAAATGTTTTTTGAAAACAACATAACAGTTGAGAAAATCCATCAATATGTTCAAGAAAGACAAAAAGAATACTTATCTCTATTAAAAAAAACTTCAACACTACTAAACTCAAGTAAACTCTTACTTGAAGATTTAAATGGCCATGGACATTTTTTTGTTCATGAATTTAAGAGCTCACATGAGGCCCAGGAAGCCTATAATAGGCTTAAAGAGCACAAAATCCTATGTGACTACCGGAACAACCGCCTCCGCTTAGGATTTGCCCTCTATACAGATAAGAGTGATATTGAAGAGTTTTTCTCTCGCCTCAAAACCAACTAAATCAATAGGTTACTATTTTTTCCTAAAGTATTTCCACTACTTAACCGACATGAATGGTGAAAGTTATCTATTTAAAAAGGGCCAAAGATGGATAAGAGAATTAGTTCACTCGTTGTTGTTATACTTGGAATATTTTTCGTCAAAATCACTCTCGAAGTTTCTTTTGCTTCAAATCGACCAAGAGAGATTGAACAATCTCACCAAGTAAGAAAAATTTCGGCGACTGAAATTCCACACGAAATTAACTAACATTTCTCTCTGAATAAAGCTTGATGCTTTTTACCCTTGAGCAAACTCGGTAAAATACTTTTTTCTATATTCTCAATTTGACACTGACTAAATTCATGCACAACTTCTGGTGAATAACGATTTCTACAATGACTCATAACCCCTTCACTATTAGGATCTTCAGCGCAGCACTGCGCTCTTTGCTCTTCTGTCTCAAGATCAAAACATTCTTCACTTGAATGTTTTAACCCCAAGATATGCCCAACTTCGTGAATAAGAGTATCAACTAACATTGTCTGTGAAGGATAAAAGATAACCATTTCCCCTGGGTGCCCCCATCGACCGTAGGTCGGATATTCAATAACAGCTAATCTTCCATAAGAGAGGGCCAAGTCTTCAAACTGAGCGCTTGTGATAACGACAATGGCATCTATTTCTTTTAATTTTTTTTGAGAAACTCTTTTTTTATAAACCTCATAGACTTTAGAGATAAGGTTTCCTCTATAGAAGCCATGATGCCATAGATTCATTAAATCTTCTTCATCATGAACACCTGGGATTTGAAAGTTTTTAGGCAATTTGTCTTCAAAACTAATTCTTTTTATATCTTTAACATTAAGAGAAATAAGATTCCTAGTACTTTTTTTGAATTCCTCTTTTAATCGGTCGCCGATATCCTGTAGTTCTTCTTCTATCATTTGCTCTCCATAATAAAGGAGAGCTATATTAAGTCTGGCCTCTACTCGCTTTTGAAAACAATCAGGGTTTAATTTATTGATTAATGAGCAGTTAACACCTGAAAAGGATAAAACCGGTAATATTAATAGAAAAAAAAGAAATTTATAAATCATACTTTCAAAACCGCATTTTTAAAGCTTTTTCCTCTTTCTTTATAGTTTTTAAACATATCAAAAGAAGGAAATCCAGGCGAGTAAAGAAGAACTCCTTCTGTAACATCTTCAAAAGCGTCTACAAATTGTTCAATTTTTTTGTACCTAAATGCATGTGGAAAGTTTTGCATAATCAAATCACTTGACTCACCAAAGAGGAAAAGAGAGGAGATTCTCTCCTGAATATTAATTAATCGTTCAAAATCACTGATATCATTCTCTCTTAACTGTCCACCCATGATTAAGTGGACAGGGCCTTTAAAAGAGCGTATCGCATTAACCGTTGAAGCAAGGTTTGTACTTTTAGAATCATTATAAAAAACTCGCTTCCCATCATCTTTTACAAACTCAATTCGGTGCTCAAGACCAGTGAAATTTTTGATAATCTCTTCTAAGGCTTCTGTTGAAAAAAGATTGAGTTTTTCAAGAATAAGTCTTAGAAAAGTAAACATCTCCGGGTAATGTTCACCAACGACTTTCATTTGACTAAAATCAAGTAAAGTTTGAGTGGCCATGATCATCTCTTGAGTCACTTCAACTTTATGACAATAGTGATTGAAAACTTTCTCATCGAGACCAAAACAGTTTTGAGGGTAAATGAAAACATCTGTGTTTTGTAAATTTTTAATAATATTAAATTTTGCTTGAGCATACTCTATCGAGTTTTCATAACGCTCAGAATGGCTTTTACTAATATTAAGGATACAGGCAACTTTAGGTCTAAAAGTCTCTATGGCCTCTAGTTGAAAACTAGAGAGTTCAACAACAGCGTAATCAAATTCTTCAGAACTTAATGGGAGCAAACTAAGTGCATTGCCAATATTTCCTCCTAAGAACGTTTTTTTTCCTAGCATCTCAAGTGCTAAGGCCAGTAAAGTACATGTTGTCGTTTTTCCATTTGTTCCCGTAATACCAATAATAGGAATTTCAATAAAACGCGAAGCGTACTCAATTTCAGAAATTATCTTCACTCCTTTTGAGCGCAGTTTTGAAATAAAGGGAATTCGAGGGTCTACTCCTGGACTAATTATGAGCTCATCTAGCTCTACTTCAAGTTCCTCTTTTTGAGCAAGCATATGCTGAGTATTCATAAGAGATTCTAGCTCAGAGTAACATTCCCAACTCTCTGGCTCCCCTTGATTAATAGCATAAACCTGTTCTTGGTTTTTAAGCGCAAGCTTAAGAGCTGCGAGTCCAGAAACTCCTAATCCTAATATTCCCAGGGCCATAAATCCTCTTTAAACCTTTTTAAAACTCTGTTAAATAACATTATGGATATAAAACAAAGATTTATTCATATTCGAGATTTTCTCAAGAAATATCACTATTTATGGGAAATGGAAATCATTGAACGCTATCCTACCCTCCCTCAAGAAGAATACACTCAATGGGCCCAAGACCTCGCTCATTATTCTTTCGACTCTTTTACTGAACTTGAGAATAAACTAAATTTTTTACAGGCAGAGGCTTCTTTTCAATCTTTTCTAAAGGAGTTGAAAGATCTGATTCAACTTCCTAACAAAGTACCCTCTCTTGAAGAGAGTCAATTAAAACCAGGAGTCACTCTTAAGAAACATCATGAAATTGAATGTGTGAGTTCTTTTCTTCAGAATAAATCTCCTGGTAGGGCCTTGGATTTCGCTGGTGGAGCTGGTCATTTAAGTCACTGCTTAACGACAAAAAATAAAATTCAGTGCTTATGTCTTGATTCAGATAGAACTCTTATTTCAAAAGGTCGCCAGGTAAACTCTCCTCTTATTGAATTTAGACAAGCAGATATTATTAAAGATAGAAAGACTCTAATCAGTATGATTCATCCAGGCTCTCTTTGTCTTGGGTTACATAGCTGCGGGAATTTAAGTAACCAAGTTATCAGATACTTTGAAGAGAGCTCGGCCACAATGCTTTTGAATTTTGGCTGTTGCTACCATAAGGTTTCAGATGAGTATAATCTGAGTCAACTCTCACAAGGAGATCCACTTCCCCTTTCACAGCACGCGTTGATGCTTGCAACAAGAAGTCATACGATAGTCGAACCAAAAGATTTAATCCGCCGAGAAAAAGTTAAAAGATACCGCTATAGCCTTCATATGCTCACTCAAGACCATCAGCTCGCACCCCATTTTA
Source organism: Bacteriovoracia bacterium (assembly GCA_030431635.1). Taxonomy (GTDB): domain Bacteria; phylum Bdellovibrionota; class Bacteriovoracia; order Bacteriovoracales; family Bacteriovoracaceae; genus CALFYV01. The sequence continues at coordinate 51,177 of JAUIIL010000006.1, read as the reverse complement.
TCACTCTAGGAAACGCACACCCTACTGAGTATGAGCTGAGTTTTGCTGAGTATGCCAATATTCAATTTCAAAAAGTTGGTATCGAACACACTTTTTGTGAAGAATTTCTCAACCAATATTTTGAAGAAAAGTCTCATGAAGTTTGTTTTTATATTCGTTTAAGTCTTATTAGAAACCTACTAGGTCGTGCTCTTGAGCTTTATATTATTTTAGATAGAGCAATCTATTTGCAAGAAAAAAAATATAACGTTGAAGTGTTTGAGCTTTTTAAAAGAGAGCTCTCCCCGAGAAATATCGGCATTTTCGCGACAAAATTATCGTCCTGAACTTTTTTGATCAGAGTTATTTCCCTCTCCTAATCCTTTACCACTACTGCCTGTTACTTTTCCTTCTTCTCTGGCGTGGTTGAAATTTTCATATAACTCATAAAGAAGAGTTCCTTCATTGGGAGTGTTAGAGAGAATTTTTTCGACTTCTTTGATATCTAAACACAAGTAATGAACATCATAATCTTTTCCGCTACTATTGGTGAGAAAGGTTTTCCCTTCACTTCCTATTTTTAAGAAAGAGGAGCCTGAGTGGTGAGAAAGTGCTGCTGAAGTTGTGTGCCTAGTTTTAAATTTTACCTTAAGCTCTTTTGACTCTTTATCATAGGATAGAAGAACCTTTCTTCTTGGTGGTCCAGAAAACCAACCCTTTTCATATCCATCTTCGTAGTACTCTCCCTCTGCTTTATAGTTGTTCTCTTGATTAAGCATTAAACTAATATATGGCTCCCTAAATTTATCCTTATTTTGGTATAAAGCTCCCATATCAAACTTAAAGGAGCAAAGGATAACCTCTTGAGCAAGAGAGAGTTGAGAAAATAAAAAGATGAATAACCAATATTTGTATTTTTTCATGCCTACTGTTCGGTAAGGTAGCGAAAAAGCTTAAGAAAAATCTTTACTTTTTTTATCAAGTTTTCTTGAAAAAATCCGATATGGGTAATTATGAGTTCACCTATTCATTTTTATTTAACGTTTAATCCTTATTTAAATAATCACGAAGAACCTCATTATACTCAAGCCCATGAGTTTTATGAGAGGCTTTTAAATGAGGTGAAAACAAATCCTCAAGAGGCCTACCTCTATTGGGGAAAAATCATTGGAAGCTCAAGAGAATCTAAGTTAGAGATTAAAAAATTTGAAGAAACGATAGAGAAGAATAAATTACTTAATGCAAGTACTCATCTGTATATTACAGATTTTAATAACCTTTGGGTGGGTAAGGTTGAAAGCGTGTCTTCAGAAAAACCTAAAAAACTCAAGACTCTCTCTTTCTATGAAGATAAAAAAGTTGAAATTTGGTTTAAAATAACAGATTTTACTCTTCTAGAGCATCACCCTGAGTCTAGCGCTCAAAAATTAAGTGAACTCTATATTGATAACGAGTATTCATCATTAAAAATTGATGAAATCTCTCCTTATACAACAGGTATTTCCTATCCTGCTTTTGTGCAGGACTTGAGTGAAGAAGCTTTTTTTGATGAAGTTGATGAAACAGAATTCTCTCACCTTATTTTACAAGGCCATCCTGCCATTAATAATATGGCTTCGCTTCAAGTTTTAAAATACATTCACTCCTACGCTCTACCAGAAAAACTTTATAAGAAACTCCCTCATTCAGCTAGGGCCGAGATTGAAATTGCTGAAATTGATATTCTTGAAAATAGACACCACAACAATAAAAGAATTGCTTTTAGTTATATTAAGGCCTTTGAAATTATTATGAATGATCTCGTCATTCATCATTTAAAAAGACAAGGCTTTGGAGATGAGTTTTTTGTAGACGCGACCTCGATGCCTCCCAAGCTCTACCTTGAGCAGGCCAGTGAAAACCTCATCCCTATATCTGCATTTCAAAAAAACTACTCCATTGGGCAACTGGTTTACTTTCTCCAAAAAGCTCATCAAACAAACTTTTGTCTTAAGAAGGCTTTTCAACCCCATAAACCTTTTGTTGATTTTGTCACCAACGATTTGAGCACCATTTTAAAGAGCAATAAAATTTTAGAAATCAGAGGAATTTTGGCCCATGGAGAATCTGACGAAGTCTCTATTCATGATGCTATGGCCATTAGAAACTTAATGCTTGGTATTGGCTGCAAAGGCCTTATTCATAATGTTTATCAATCTTTTTACCATAAAGAATTTAAAGACTTCTCCAAAGTTCTAGGAAACTATCAGAGTAAAATTAAAAAAAGTGCTTAACTATTAAGATGAAAAACTTCTCTCATTTCTTGATGAAGAAGCTGCATTTTTTTATCAATATCCGGGTGAGACGCATATTTGGGTTCCATCACATACCTCTCTGGCCCAAAGTTTTTAACCATGAGTTTTGTTTGCCAAATATTTTCATGCCCCAGATTAATATCAGTTCGGTATTGAAAGTTTTCAAGGATTTCAGGTTTAATGAAATCTTGAATAGAATTAAAATAATGATCGTTATATATCTTCTTCCCTTCAGCTGTTCTAGTAAAACCTCTCACGACATAGTCGATAAAAACAACGTCACAGTGAAAAGCTTCAAATAAATAGTTAATAGCATCTAGTGGAATAATTTCTCCACAAGTTGCAATATCAATATCAACACGAAAAGAACAAATACCATCAGGAGCAAGTGCATCTGGATATGTATGGGCCGTGATGTGAGACTTATCAAGGTGGAGGTTGACTTGAGGAGTATGATCCCACTTCCCTCCTTTTACATCACTCATAAGAACCATCGTTGAAGCCCCTACCGGATCATAGTCTTGAATAGAAACATTGAGGATATTGGCCTCAATGATATTGCATATTTTTTCTGAAATTTGCAGGATTTTTTTAGCATTATACTCTTCATCAATATACTTAACATAGTCATCTTTTTGTTTTTCATCTGTCGTGATACAAAAATCGTAAAGGTTGAAACTTAATACTTTTGTTAAGTTATTAAAGCCAGAGAGCTTAATCTTAGTTTGTGCACTTTCCTTAAAATCCATATCTCAACCTTTTATAAAACCCCATCGAGTTTCGGTGTTTTAGCAGATATCTCTTTTCTATTATTTTTATTTTTTTGTAAACCAGGTTTTTGAGTGTCAAGCAGTCGAGCAAAATCTAAAACCTGGTAACCGTTTGGAATTTCCTCTTTTTTAACTTCCCATCTAGAAATAAACTGTTCCCTCATCGTTCCAGTAAGAGAAATCGCAACTTTCTGTCCGTGATTTAAAAAGTAAGCTTTATTGGCCTTGTTGATGATGACATTATTCGCACTCTCGACACAAATGGCAGAGAATGCGAATAAAAGAAAAAGCAGTATTAATTTCAAATTAAATAAGTCCTAAAGATTTAACGGTATCTCTTTCTACTCTTAATTCATCAAGGGTCTTGTTAAATTTGTTTTGTCCAAATTCATTATGATTAATCCCTGCAACAATTTTAAGAACTCCGCCTTCTACACGACAAGGATAAGAGAAAATAAGTCCTTCATCAACTCCATACTGACCATTTGAGGCAAGACACATTGAAAAAGTTTCTCCCGCCGGAGTATCGTGAGTGAGACTATAAACTCCTTGAACACAAGCATTAGCTGCTGAAGCTGCTGAAGATGCTCCTCTTGCTTTAATAATAGCAGCACCACGTTTTTGAACAGTTTCAATAAACTCACCTTTAAGCCAAGCTTCATCTTTAATGACTTCGGCCGCTGGCTTTCCACCAATCTTAGCATTATAAAAGTCCGGGTATTGAGTCGCAGAGTGATTTCCCCAGATAGTGAGGTTCGTGACTTCAGTTACATCAACTCCAGCTTTTTGCGCTAGCTGAGTTTTGGCCCTATTTTCATCTAGAGCAGTCATAGCAAAAAAGCGGCTCTTATCTAAACCAGATGATTCCATAGCAATCAAGCAGTTTGTATTACAAGGGTTACCAACAACAAAAAGTTTACAATCACTGGCACCGTGACTCGCGATTGCTTTTCCTAATGGGCCAAAGATCCCTCCATTGACTTTGAGAAGATCCCCTCTCTCCATTCCATCCTTTCTTGGAACAGCTCCAATGGCCAGTACCCAGTTGCAATCTTTAACGGCCACATCAAGCTTATCTGTACAAGTAATTCCTTTAAGAAGTGGAAAAGCGCAGTCATCCAGCTCCATTTTGACTCCTTCAAGGGCACCCAAGGCCTGAGGGAGTTCTAATAAAGAGAGCTCAACTTGCGTATCAGGCCCAAACATTTGGCCGGAAGCAATCCTAAAAACAATAGCATAACCAATTTGACCAGCTGCACCTGTAACGGCGACTTTAACTTTCTTTGACATACGTCTCCTTCGATTCAATTTATAACTTTTTGAGTATAGTCCAGGCGCTTAAATCAATCAATGCCTGGACACTTTGCCGGTAGTTTCTTAAGATGGGATTTATGCAAAATAACAAAAATAACTCACGCCACCGCCCTCGTCATCGTAATAAAAATAATGCGAGAAAAAGTGGTCAAAAAAGATTTTCTAAGAAGCCTCTTTCAGGTGGAAAAATCATTCAAAAATATGACAACCTTCTTGAACAACATTTACAAGCCAGGCGTAAGTATTTTGAAATGTTTCATAGGGCCAGTGATGGAAATTTGAGAAAACTCAAAAAAATCTTTGATGAATCTCTCGAAAACTTAAGGCGTTTTGAAGAAAAGCTTGAAGACTGGCAAAGAGAAACTCTAGAGAAAAAAATTAATGCCTATAAACTTGATACTATTTTTTCAGAAGCTCACAACACAGGTCTTCAGGGAGAAGCTCCACCCAACGGTCCTTTTAAAAACCCTCACATAACTCAAGAGCAACTTGAGAGAGAGGATTTTAGTCGAGACACTCAAGAGAGTGTTGGAACAATGGACGATTATCTAAAATACAAAGACTCGAGAATTTAAAAACTTCTGTAACCAGTTCCTGTTGCGGCCATAGAGTCAGTCCCTGTTGCAAGAGTTGATTCATTTTCCGTATGAGAGGCAGATGTTGTGTTAACCTTTCCAGAACCAGAACTAAGGTAGTTATTAAGAGTTTCTTCTTGATCTTTTAAAATAGCATCTTTTAACTCTTCAGAGGAGATATCAAGCACCTCTGAAACTTTTTTCAACATCTTTAATGGAATATTACAAAGAGCTCTCTCAACGTTGCTGATAAACTGCCCATTCTTATAACCTAATAGATTCGATAACTCTGATTGAGAATAACCTTTTGGATGATTAATTCTTTTCGTGCGAATAAGGTAGGCAATATTCTTAAAACAACGCATGAGTTCTCCTAAATTTTTTCTTCTGGGTGGTTAATATATCAGTTTTTTTTTAAATGTCATTCACCATTTATTAACGGATATAAAAAAATATATTATAGAAGTTTTGAGAAAAAAAAATTGGAGGAAAAAATTGAAAAGACTTGCGTCGTGGAACGTCAATGGAATTCGTGCCTGTGTCAACAAGGGATACGTTGACTGGCTTACTAAAGAATCACCAGATATCGTATCCTTACAAGAAACCAAGGCCCAACCCGAGCAATTTCCACCAGAAATGATGAGTCAGAAATATCAAATTTTTTCTGCGAGCGCTGTTAAAAGAGGTTATTCAGGAACTTTAGTTCAGACAAAAATTTCTCCGCAAAATGTAAAAACCTCCATTGACATTCCTAAATTCGATAATGAAGGCCGAACAGTAATATGCGAATATGATTCTTTTATTCTTATTAATGGCTATTACCCTAATGGCCAGAGGGATCTCAATCGTGTGCCCTTTAAACTTGAATATAGCGAGAGTATTTTAAATTATTCTCTCGAATTAATGAATAATACCATAAAACCTGTTATTTTATGTGGTGACTTTAATACAGCTCATGAAGCAATTGATCTGGCCAATCCTAAATCCAACACCAAAACAACTGGTTTCCTCGAAATTGAGAGAGCTTGGTTAGACAAACTTGAAAGTTTCGGCTTCGTTGATGTCTTTCGCTTCCTTCATCCTAACGAGGAAGGTCATTATTCCTGGTGGACATATAGAGGAGACTGCAGAGAACGCAATATAGGATGGCGTATCGACTATTTTTATCTTCCAAAGGAGTTTATTCACCTGGTGAAAGACTGCTATTATCAACCTCAGGTGATGGGAAGTGATCATTGCCCTTTAATTCTTGAAATTGATATCTAGTTTGTTGCTCTCAATCTATACGGATGAGAAAAAAAATCGTACAGTCAATTCATGAGATTCTTGATTATCGCTGTTTTTCTTCTCTCAAGTGCTTTTGCTCAAACAAGTAGAGAGATTGATACGCTTTATGAACTTCAAATCAACTCCTCTATTAACCCTTCGACTTTAAGTTATCTTAAAGAAGCTTATAAAAAAACTAGTCAAAACCCCAGAAGCGCTTTACTGATCAAGATGAATACTCCAGGAGGACTTGTTTCCACAACAAAAGAGATATTAACTCTTCTTGGAGAAGGAACTGCTCCTGTTATTATCTGGGTAACACCAGAAGGGGCTTCGGCCACTAGTGCTGGTGCAATTATTTCAAGTAGTGCTCACCTACTTTTCATGTCAGAAGGAACCAATATCGGTGCGGCCACACCAATTCAAATAGGAAAAGATATTGAAAAAGATGCTCGTTCAAAAGCAGTCAACGATCTTGTTGCTTTAACAAGTAGTTTAAGTGAAGCCAGAGGGAGAAACTCCAAGGCCTTTGCTCAAATGATCTCAAACGCGGCTTCATATAAATCCAAAGAAGCTTTTGAAAAGGGAATTATTAACTCCTTAGCAAATAAAACGGAAGATATTATTTCTTTTTCTGAAGGGAAAAAAATTAAAATCCTAGGACAAGACACAGTCCTTACTTTTTCTCCCACTTTTAAAATCGAAGTTTTTGAAATGGATAAAGGACAGAAACTTTTAAATATCTTAGCCGATCCCTCTCTAGCCTATATTTTATTTCTGATTGGAGCGGCCCTCCTTTATTTTGAAATGCAAGCTCCTGGTGGATTTATCTCTGGCTCTATTGGAGTTCTCTTTCTTATTTTCGCAGGCCTTGGTTTTCAGGTTCTTCCTCTTAACTGGGGAGCCTTAGGTCTTATTATTCTCTCTTTTATTCTTTTTTTCCTTGAAGTTTATATAACAAGCTATGGAATTCTTACTATTGCTGCTATTGCCTCTCTCGTGAGTGGTTCTCTATTTCTCTATCGTTCAGATGAAGGACTTATTGTTTTAGAAAAGTCTCTTATTTTTTCATCTGTTTCTGGTATTGGAGTTCTTATTCTTTTAATTATTTATGTTATTTTAAAAGATAAAAAACAAAATCAAGGAGACACTCAATTTTTTAGTCTGGTAAACAAAACAGCTGAAGTTGTTGAGTTTAGTGAAGAAAAAGAAGGTCACTTCTACTTCCAAGTCAAAATTGGAGGAACTCATTGGAAAGCTCGTTCACTTCAAAAATATAGACAAGGTGATTTTGTCAAAATCATAAAGCAAGATAATACAAATTTAATACTTGAACTAGAACCACATATAGAGAGGTCATCATGATTTTAAATTACATTCCATTTATTATTATTGGAGCTACCCTTATTTTTAGTACGATTAAAATTCTTAATGAGTACGAGAGAGGTGTTGTCTTTAGGCTTGGAAAATTCACGGCCGTTCGTGGTCCAGGGCTTATTATTTTAATTCCAGGAATTGAAAAAATGCAAAAAGTTGATCTGAGAGTTTTGACTCTCGATGTTCCCTTTCAAGATGTTATTACCAAAGATAACGTTACACTTAAAGTGAATGGCGTTGTATATTTTAATGTGCAATCTCCTGAAAAAGCTGTTATTAGCGTTGAAAACTATATCCATGCCACAAGCCAAATATCTCAAACAACACTTAGATCTGTCATTGGTCAGTTTGAAATGGATCAGATTCTCTCCCACAGAGATGAGATTAACTCTAAACTTCAAACCATCCTTGATGATCAGACAGAGCCTTGGGGGATTAAAGTTTCTAACGTTGAGGTTAAGGCCATCGATCTTCCTATTGAAATGCAAAGGGCCATGGCCAGACAAGCTGAAGCAGAGAGAGAGAAGAGAGCAAAAATTATTAGTGCTGAAGGTGAACTTCAAGCTTCAGAGAAGCTTGCTGAGGCAGCAAGAGTCTTAGGTGAGCAAAAAGATGCTATTACTTTGCGCTACCTTGATACCATGAGAGAAATCTCTGGGCAGGGCGGAACCAATACGACTTTCTTTCCTATCCCTATTGATATTTTTACGAAGTTATTAGAAAAGAAAAGTTAGAAGGCCCAACCAAGGTTGAGATTAAGTAATGTTAGAGTTCTTTTTCTAAAGTCCGTATCTCTCTCATCTCTATCATTACTTAAAGTAACGAGAGATTGATTAACTCCAATCCAGTTACAACTTATGTTGAAGTTTTCCCATTGCCATTGGTTTCCGATCGTTAACCCAACTCCCATATCTTGGTACCTTGCTGTATTTGTCGTGACTCCAAAATCCTCATCATAAAATAAAGAAAATCTGTATGTTTGAGATGTCTCTTCTTCGGCATCTCGGTAATAAAGCGAACTTGTGATATAAAATGTATCACTTGTAAAATGCTTCCAACTCACATCAAACACATCTGCCTTATAATAATGAAAATCAATATTCTCTGGAACATGAGTATAACCCAGCCCAATTAAATTATTTTGATCGTAATAATAGTCAAATTGAATACTCTGTGAACTATAGCCAGAATACTTAACAAAAGCCCCCAGGGAAACACCATACCTCTTTCCTTCTCTTTCCTTCTCATTAGATTGATGATTTTCCATCATAAATCGAGACATTACTTCACTTTGAAGAGACTCATCAGTTTGAGCAAAGCTTGAGATAGAAATCAAAAAGAACAAAAGAATATATTTCATGGCCTAGAGATATAGCACGCTTTTTAGGAATGACTCACTCTAAGTGAAAATTTTATATGAGAAAGAGAGCTGGTTCGGTTCTAAGTATCTAATTCAAAAAGTGAGACGATAACGGAGTTTTATAGCTACTTTTTACACACCACTATGTAAATGTGAGCAATAGAGTGGTGTCAAATTTCAAAAGCTGAGATAATGCGTGCATTACGTTTATTAGAAATGTTGGATTGTGGACTACTGGAAGTGTTATTAATCTTTGCATAAGCAAAATGGAGCTAATAAAAATGAAATTTCTTTCTCTTCTGATACTACTTTCATCCCTCAATGCCATTGCAGACAATAAAGATAAAAATATATGTAATGATTTAATGAATAGTGAAAGAGAAGTTCTTACTGAAAGACACGATGAATATACCTTTACATCAGGTTATACGGAGTTTGCTTCTGGCGAGGGAATAGCAACAACCAGAAGAACGGAAAGCATAAATATTGAAAATATCAAGAATCCTCTTCTCGATTCTAATAAAAGCAATACTAACCTATGGTCAATGGACAAGATTAAGAACGGTATTGCTGTTCGATTTGAAAATGGAAGTTATGCTAAAATGAAACTTGAAGAGATAGACGGAATGCCTTACTTACTTCTAGAGGAAACATGGTCCATTTACGAAGCAGGCCCCTTAGGCGGAGAATTGGGACAAGGAGGTTTTCACTCTTTCATCAAAGTTCCAATTGAGTTTAAAAAAGGAAATATCCAAGCTTGGCAAGTCGGAGCTGATGTTGAATTTTCAACTACAGCCAATGGGGCTAAAGATGCCTCCTTGCAATTGCTTGAATCAATAAAAAAAGGCCATTCAGACTCTTCATGGAGTACGAGCTCTCAAATTGGAGGGATGGGGCAAGAGTTAGAGAGCATGGGGGAGCAAATGGAATTTATGTCTGAACTCATGAGAGAATTTGGCCTTGAAGAAGGTAGTGAAGAGAGCGCAAAATTATTAGGAGAAGCTCTGGATTTAGGTAACCAAGTTATGAACATGCTCGAAGCATCAACATTAAATTATACCCCAAATCTAAATATTCAAGGAAAAGGTAGTTTTGAAAAAATAGTTATAGAGTATTTAGATAGTCCAAAATATAAAATTCAAATAAGATCTTATAAGCAAAATTAAGGTCTCTAGTTTCCTGTGAAGTCGAAGATTTAGAAATTTGGGGAATTCTATAGAGCTTGAATCACCAATTTTTAAGCCCAGTGCTGTTTTGATTGGTATTTCTTTCTTGAATTTTATCTTTTCTCTCTTCTTCAAAGTTTTGAACATTAGTTCTTTGTGACTCATCTTGCTCTTCTACAGAAGCTGGAAAGCGTCCTTTACGGTAGATATGCTCGTTGCCTTTTGTTTTTTCAATATCTTCAAAAAGCTTTTGGTGAAAATCCTTGAATTCCTTTTTAGCAAAAGTATTAGGGCTAAGGCTTAGAAGAAAAAATAAAACAAAGGCCAGTCGGTGTAGCATAACTTACTCCTATACCTGACTTATCGGCTCAGGAATCATAAAACTTAAGCTCCTTTAACCCTACATCCTAAGAACATTGTAATATCAAACACTTATACAGTTGACGCAAAGCCTTCTTGATGCTAGTTTTCCACTCGTGAGAAAACACATCCTCATTATTTTATTATTCAGTAACGCTTCGATGGCCTGCTTTCATCTCTTTAGTCGTCAAATACCAATGACCAGAGAGCTTACTCAAACTGCAAAATCATTTAATCAAGGTTTTTGGGGTGGTTGTAGTGTGGCCAGTGCCTGTACTTATACTCAGCTTTATTTCCATAATAAAAACCAACTCTCTTATGATTTCTACTACACAAGTTTTCTAAGGGATAACTTTTTAGAGCATTTAGAAAAAAGAGATATTTATATTCATCAGAATTTATTTACTGATCGTCCCACTTTAATTCAGGAAAGCTCTGAACCGAAAGAATTCTTTTCTCTTTTTCAAAAGTATCCTTTCGTTTACTATAACGATTTTAAAGTCAAAAAAAGTACTTTTCATACTCTTTGGGGAGTTAAATTATTTAAGAAAAAATTTGACCGGTTAATTAAGGCTTATAATACTGAGTGGTCACTCCTTGCTCTTGATTTTTTTCAATCAATTCAACAAGAAAAGATTTTAAGTTACACATTAACTGAAATTCAAGATGAACTCGCTCATACTAAGCATTGGGAGTATGCAGTGGAGGCTTTATACGAACAATTAAATTTCTTCGATTATCTGAACTCATCAAATCCAAACCCTGAACACACAAAGCAATTTAATCTTTATACTCAAAAATTAGATAATCTTATCTCTGAGTTTAAAGAGAAAACTTATCTGTTATTTGATAAAAGTCTCAATCTACCTAAGACTCCACCCTTAACAGAGGAGGATCAAAACCTAAGCCAGTACCGCATGGTGAGTATTGATTTTTACGAAAACAAAGAACTTATCATTCAAACTCTTATAGAAAAAATTAATAACAACCTCCCTCTTCTTTTTGCTTATGAAGTGCCTTATAAACTCAACCATTCAAGATACCTTCTTAATTATAATCAGGTATTTGAGGAAGATGATACAGGTCCACATCAAGTTGTTTTGATTGGTTATAAACTTAACGAAAAAAATGAGCTTGAATACGTTAAAATTAAGAACTCATATGGCCCATCTGTAGGTAAATCAGGGGAACAAGTTATGAGTGCCGAGTTTTTTTTCAAGCAAGGAATCGATCTTTCTTTTCTTGAACAATTCTAGTTTTTCTTCAGAATTGATTCAACAACTCGAATTCCATCCACGGCCGCGGATGTGATTCCACCAGCATAGCCAGCTCCTTCGCCACAAGGATAGAGCCCTTGATGGGAAATAGATTCAAGAGTGTCTTTATCTCTTAAGATTGTCAGAGGGGCCGAAGTTCTCGTCTCAGGAGCGATTAAAAGGGCCTCATGATCGAGAAATCCTTGAATTTTGCGATCGAATTCCTTGAGGGCCACTTTCAAGTGCTCGACGACAAAACGAGGAAAAATAGAAATAAAATTGGCCTTAATAATTTTAGAAGGAGATGAACTCACAGGAAGATCTTTTGAATTGAGTTTCTCTTTTAAAAACTCCCCCACTGTCATTGCTGGGAGCTCTCTACCTGTTGCTAATTCTTTTGAGAGTTCATAGGCCTTTTTCTCAATAGATTCTTGAAAACGAAGTCCAGCAAATAAATCTTCTCCAACGTCTTCAGGACTTTTTACACTCACAACAATGGCCGAATTTGACCAAGGGGAGTTTCTAGCAAAGTTACTCATCCCATTAACGACTATACCATCACTATCTGTTCCAGAAGATAGAACATACCCTCCTGGACACATACAAAAACTATAGGCCCCTTTATCTGATTGTTTATCATGATAACTTAGGCGATAACGAGCGGCCTCTAACTCATCGGCGAACTTTCCGTGTTGCATCCGATCGAGTTTTTTTCTTGGGTGCTCTATTCTCACACCAACTGCGAAACTCTTGGCCTTCATCGCAACTTTATTTTCATTCAAATGATAATACATCTCTTTGGCCGAATGTCCTGTTGCTAAAAGAATATGTTCACTTCTAAGTTCTCTCCCATCAGAAAGTTTCACTCCTATAACTTTATCAGCTTCATAGAGAAGTTCATCGACCCTGATGTTATAGAAAAACTCATGTCCCTTTTCTTTAAGATAATCAGTAATCTTGGTAATAATAACCCTAATTTTATTTGACCCAAGATGTGGATTTGAAATATAGGCCGTCTCTTCAGGTGCTCCAAACTCAACTAACTTTTTCATGACATAAGAAATATAATCTGATTTTACACGAGTAATGAGTTTACCATCACTAAAAAGTCCAGCTCCCCCTTCCCCGTAACAAACATTACTCTCTGTATTTAAAATTCCTTTCTTCCAGTACTGACTAATATCAAGCATTCTTTTCGTCGCAACTTGCCCCCGTTCAATAATCTTGCACTTGATTCCATATTCTTGAAACCTTAAGGCCGCAAAAAGTCCCGCAGGCCCCGCGCCAATAATAATAGGAGTAGAAGAGAGTTTTTTCGTTTTAAAGCTCTCACTCTCTTCTTGAAAAGAACCCCCTTTTTTCACCACTTCTAGAATATAAAAGTAAACAGGTTTTTTTCCTCTAGGGGCCCCCCTGGAATCTAAACTCTTCGTCAAGATGTGATAGTCTGTAATATTTGGATGATGCTTCTTTAAGTATTCATCAAGATTCACATCGAAGTTTAATTTTAATTCAAGTTTTTGTGACATCTTTCCCTATCTCGTGTATGAATTCATTATAGCTGATAGTTTGGGGAGTAGCCATGAATCTTGAACTCATTATCGTAGGAAATGAGCTTTTACAAGGTAAAATCGCTGATAAAAATGGTCCTTGGTTGGCCCATTTTATTCAATCTAAAAATATTTCATTATCTAGACTCTCTATTATTAAAGATAGCGAAAACGAATTGCATTTGGCCCTACAGAAAGCACTTCAAAGTAACAAAATTGTTCTTATCAGTGGTGGTCTGGGCCCTACTGAAGATGACCTCACAAAAAGAGCTCTGGCTTCTTTCTTTTCTCTCCCTCTACATAAAAGCCAACAAGCTCTAGAAATAAGTGTTCAAAATTACCAAAGACAAAAAAGAGAATATAATCCTAAGCAGAGTTTTTATCATCATATCCCTCAAGGTTTTCAAGCTCTGGATAACCCAACAGGCTTTGCACCAGGACTTCATTATGAATTTGGAGAGAAGCTTATCTTTGCTCTTCCGGGTGTTCCTCACGAATTTGAAAGTATGTTTGAGCAAAATATTTATCCACATCTTTTACTTCCCAAAGTGAGAAAAGATAAATTTAAAGAGATTGTCACCATTAGAACCGTTGGTATTGCTGAAGAGAGAATTTTTAAAACCCTAAGACCCTCGCTGTGGGAAGAGCTTTCAAGTTTTGGACAACTCAGCTCTCTTCCCCAAAACCAAAGTGTAGATTTAAGCCTTCTCATTGAGTCTTCAACTCAAAAAGAATTACAAGAAATAAAAGAAGAGATTCACGACTTTATCCTCACAACTGAGTTAAAGGAATATATTTGGCAACTAGAGAATATTTCTCTTGAAGAAACTATTGTAAATAGAGCTAAAGAGAAGAAGCTCACTTTTTCTTTTGCTGAATCATGCACTGGAGGATTAAACGCCTCCCGAATCACTGATATCCCTGGCTCATCTGCTGTTTTTATGGGAAGTGCCGTGACTTACTCCAATGAAGCCAAAATGAAAACTCTTGGAGTTAAAGAATCTACTCTTAAAGAGTTTGGAGCCGTTAGCACTCAAACCGCTCAAGAAATGGCCAACGGGGCCCTCAAACTTTTTGATTGTGATATCGCAATTGCGACAACTGGAATCGCTGGCCCAGGAGGAGGCAGTGAAGAGAAGCCCGTTGGAACAATTGGCATTGCTCTAGCAACCAAAAAAGGGCAACAAGAATCAAGCATTTATCAGTTTAATGGGAGTAGACTTCTATTAAAATCTCGTTTTTCTCAAAAGGCCCTTTTTACATTATTAAAAATATTGGATAATAACTAATATGGAATCAATTCAAGAAATCACAAAATTTGCGATAGCTATCGTCTCAATTATTAACCCAATTGGGGCCATCCCTGTTTTTCTCTCTCTAACAGTCGATCACTCAAATGAAGAGATTAAAATTATTGCCAGAACTTGTGCCATTGCTATTTTTATCACTATTTGTACTTCTCTTTTGGCCGGTCAATATATCCTAGAGGTTTTTGGAATCACGATTGACTCCTTTCGTATTGGAGGGGGAATTCTTATCGGAATGAACGCCATTAATATGATCAGAGGTCAAAGAAACGAATCCAAACTTAATAAAAAAGAAATTCTTAAAACAAAAGAAGATCTCAGTGAACTTGGTATAGTCCCACTAGCTATCCCTCTTCTTGCTGGACCAGGTGCTATTTCAACATCTATTATCTATTCAGAACGTCTGCATGGAACAGTTAGTTGGTCTGGAGCCATTATT
The DNA here is from genome assembly GCA_030431635.1 of Bacteriovoracia bacterium. Classification (GTDB taxonomy): domain Bacteria; phylum Bdellovibrionota; class Bacteriovoracia; order Bacteriovoracales; family Bacteriovoracaceae; genus CALFYV01. Next base: position 36,164 of record JAUIIL010000006.1, on the reverse strand, counting down.
TCTCTACTGCTTATTAGTGTTATAACTTATCTAAGCCTTTCTTTCTCCAGAACAATTTCAGCAAGAGTTGGTCGAATTGGAGTGAACGTCATGACAAGAATTATGGGGCTTATTCTAATGGCCATTGGTGTAGAGTTTGTCACTGGTGGAATTAAACAGATTTTTTCAAATTAATTTTCTGAAGCAATTGAGCGCGCTGCTTTTTGATTTTGGAAGTGATGCCCTTCTTTAAGTGTCTCTTGGGCTTTTTGAACAAGATCACTCCACTTCTCCTTATTTATATCAGAAGCTCTTACAATGGCCTCTTGGGCCTGTTCAGAGGTGATAACTCCTTGTTCTACCATTTTGTTAATAACTGATTGAATTTCAGCTTTTTCTTGAAAGGCAAAAACCGAAGTTAAGGAAAAGCAGAGAAAAACGATAAAACAAATCTTCATATGAACCCCTTCTGAGAATTCTACCCTAGATCCTTTTTCGGTCAAAGCGGCAGAGATTCTATGTCACCTCTTTTACTAGGTTATTTCTGCCTATTGAGAACCCAGAGGTATAAAAAAAGCGCTTTTATCCCGAACCAAGAGTCGAGAGAAAAGAATGAGAAAGTTTGAGTATTTGACACAAATAATTGCCACAGGGACCATTTTTATGGCCCTCTCAAGTTGTACACCTGAGACAACTACTAGAAACTTATCAACTGATAAGGGAAATCAAACTGTTGGGACATCCAACGCCAATGGTAACAGCTCTCAATCTGGCTCTGGTTCAAGCACACAAAGTCTTTACCTCCAAGAAGGAAGTGTACAAACAACAACCGCTCTCACTCTTAACTCAGATTTTAATGATTCTTTTTATCTCAGAGGCCCAAGTGTTCATTCTTATCTTCAAGTTATCTCATCAAGTAGCAAGCTTTGCATGATTAGCTACTTTCCTTCTTCTCTTTCAAAGAAAATTCTTGTTCTCTCTGCTGTGAAGAGCTCTTTTTATAATTTTTCAACGGGTGAGAGCGAGTATTACTTTAAAGTCTTTCCCGATGATAAAGAGAGAAATCAAAATGATTGCCTTACAATCTCTCTCTCAAATGCTTTGAATGCAAGATACTCAACTCTCGCCATCGCTTATAAACTCTCAGAGCTATGTCCAAACTGCTCTTCTATTGCAGCACAACCTTTAGAAATCTATAACAACTCAGGCGCTAGTATTACTCAAATCCAAACGGGACTAGTGAGACTTAACGTCACCAACTCACTCAACTCAAATAATAATGGATCTTTTGGTTCATGTTCAACAGATTCAACTTGTTTGAGTCAAAACTATGATTGTTGTCTTCAAGGTCAATGTGTGAATGATGGTGCTGTTAAAAGTTCAGTGAATATCTCCTCTAATGATTTCTTGACTGCTCAAAATGAAGTCATTAGCTCCCCTGCATCCTATAAAAACTATCCTGAGTTTTATTATATTTGCCCATCTCGCTCTCCGGCCAATGATCAAGAAGAAGATGTTATTGATGAAGAGGCCCAGGCGCAAAAAAGATTTGAAAATATGAAGAATCTTCATGAGTGCTTGAACCCAATATCTGACTCTGATGAAACTTCTTATTGTAGTGTTGAGTTTAGTAATGTCTCTTCTCAAGTGAGCGCAGGCGGAGCTTTAGGGGCAGACTTCTCTGTTGGTGTTGATGATATTAACTTTAGCAGTATTAACTCTGATGTTAATACTGCTTGTGGCCCATGTACCCTTGGTTCAAAAAATAATATTGTCGAAGTTAACTTTGGAGGCTCTACTCTTTATAAAGAATGTGAAGTTGATTTTAATTCTTCTGATGGTGAACTGAATGCTGGGCTTATTAATGATGATCAGACAACTGCTCAATCTGTTAATATCAAAAAAACAACCACAAATAGTGATGAAGATTACTTAAAAATTAAATACCGAGTTGATGGAACTTGTAAAAAACTTAATGGAAGTTTTTCTCAATGTAAAAAATATTATGTTCAAGGACAGAGTTCATGTCCCACACTTCCAAGTGATCATGGTTCGAGTAACATGAATTTTAAGATGCCTAGTTATGCTAACCTGAACTTTAATGTGATTGTTAAAGTTGGGGATACAATCATCCCTGAATCTGCTTCAACTTGGCAAAGAGATATAGGTGGACAGCAAATAAGTTTCACTCAAAGCGTTTATCCTAATCAGGTCGTAGAAATCACCTACTTTGTCCAAGATAACGTTGCTACTGCTGGAGTGAACGAAGCCCAAGCCGTCATTGCATCAAAATCTCTGGCCCAAAGTGAGGTGAATACAATGTGTGGCTGCGCTTCTGACTCTGATTGTAATCTAGAAGAAGTGACTGAAGAGCAAAATGGTGTTGATGTTGTTATCGACTATAAATGCTCTTACCCTAATGATGCCACTCCAGAGCAGCCTTTACAAAAAACTATTTATGTTCCCTCTAAAAGTATTCCTATGCGCTTTTTTGACATCAGTGGTGTGGCCTATGATCAAATCGACTCCCAAACGGCCATCCAAGAAGGAAATCCTTTTTATTATAAAGAAGGAAATAAACTTAAGCCTAATAATGTTTCAGCGAGTTTAGCACCAACATACATCGGCCCAAATGAAGTTTATGGGAACATGAATTTACTGACTGATGAGAATGCAAGTCCAAGTGTTTCTGAATCAACTTACGTTCCTGATAATGCTCCTAGACCTCCTGTTAAACTAGATGTCAAAAAAGGAAGAGTTTATAATATTTATGTCGACCAAGGTGGTTTTAGCTCTTGTCTTAACTGTGGAGTAGATTACTACTCAGGGATTAAAAGACTTTTCCCTGAAACTTTTAGTGAAAAAGGTGGAGGATTAATTCCTGATCCTGTCGTGACAAATCCAACGGATAATCTAAGTACAATGAGACAAGATGATATTCTTTTTGGAAGAGCTTGCTTTGTTCCTTTAACAATGCTTCCTTGGTCCCATGCATCTTACTCAACCACTCAACAGCAAAGACTCGCAAGACTTAAGGCCCAACATATTTATCAGGCCAATGGATATAACCGTGATTGGTTTGGATTTGACTATGGATCTCTTATTGCTTCTTATGATGGTGTTCGCTGGTTCTCTATTGGAAATAGAAGAAAGACGACTGCCAAGAGTAATAAACTCTACTTTGCAACAAACTCCATGATGGGAGATTTAACAGTTAACAATAGTTTTAAAGTTGTTATCTCTGAAGTGACTGACTTCTCAAGTAATGAAGAAGATATTGAAGACGATTTAAATAGTAGTGGAGCTCAATGCCAAAACTACCACCTTTGTGAAACAGACTCTGATTGTATCACTCAACTTGGCCATGACTATGTCTGCTCAAATGTAACAAATCTAAAAACGAGCTGGCCTTTATTTGATAACTCAGGAAATGAAGTTCCGGGACAAAGCTCTACTCTTTCTTTGACATCACTCCTTGATGGAGGAAGTAACGGATACACCAAGCGCTGTCTTTACAGGGGAAAAGGAGCTCCTTGCCAAGATAATATTTATGCACCTCTATCTGATAGCTCTCTTTCTTATGCCAAGACAACTCATGTTTCGGCCCATATGTGTGCTCCTAATTATCATTGTGAAGAAGTGACTTCTAGTAATAAGTTTAACACTACCATCGCTCGTTTTGCCGGCGCTCCAGTGAATCAGAATGCTCTTCATTGCCAAACAGACGACTCTGATAATAATGATTGTACTGACCTAGTGGGACATTCCGCGAGACTAGCGGGTCGCCCTTATAATTATTTAGGCAATCAAGACATTCCTGCTGATACAGTTGCTCATTTTCAAAATGCTCAGCTTAATATCTCTGGACTATGCTTGCCAGGTAAAGATGCCTCTCAAGCAGCTGTTGATTTTGAAACATTAAACGCCACGACTAGTACTGAAGCAGATAAGATTCTCTCTATAGGTCCATCACCTGCTTCAACAACTCAAGCTGACTTTCTTTATTCAGCCTGTCCAACCCTAGATGAGGATAAAAACTATTTCATCAAAGATATTAGTTATGATAACAATCTCATCGCACCAAGTAATGAAAATATTCGTAAGTACTCTGCTTCACAAAACATTCTCACTCAAAGTTTAAAGCACTCTGAGTTTAGCTCTCTCGATCTTTTTAAAGATAGTAGTGCCATGTTCTCTGAAGTGGGAGTAAGAGAAAACACTTGTATGAAAGCAGCTGGGGCTTCTTGTTTTTCTGACTATGAATGTGCTCCTAATAGTTTTATTGCTAATGAAGTGACTCAAATTTCAACTGCAACAAGTTTAAGTGAAGCCGAACTCTCTTTCTGGCAAGAGCCACTTATTTGCTCTGGCCCTGAACAAAAAAGACTACCCTATAGCATTCAAGCAAATCCTGATTATGATTTAAAACAAAACAGGTGTTGTCGTGAGGTTGGAAAAGAGATGACCATCTATACCGCTGATTATACGGCACCAAGCTTTGATGCTAAAAATATAGCAGGAATTGGAATTGATTTAAATAGTAACCTTCGTTACTCCAGACTTAATACAGCTGCTGATATCTTAGGAACAAAAGATAGTGGAGTCTTACCTGTTCAAGACTATCTTATTAAACCTAATACAGATTCTGCCCTATCAAGCGCTAACCTCAGTCTTGAAGGACAATACAAAACATTTGACACCATCGCCAGTCGAACATGTTGTACCCAGAATTGGGTAAGAAATTTCCATAGTGATAATGGAGGTGGCCATCATTGGACCCAATCAAAAATGCAAGGCTTTAATAAATCAGGATTACGCTGTCTTTCATGGCAGGCCAATGATACAAGTATTGATTACTCAGGAAATGGAACAACTCCTTATACGTGCGACTCTAGTTTCTGGAATACAGCTGAGTGTGAAGTAAGAAATATTAGTGGAAGTGATGAGAACCGCTATCTTAATTGGCTCGCGAAGTTAGAGCTCTTAGGAATTCCTCAAATCATGATTGAAACAGCATCGCACTCAAACGGAGTCCAATGTCTTGTTGATGGTGATGGAAGTGATGATCAAGATGCTGCCGCAGCTTCAACTCCAGTTCCCAACACTATTAAAAGTGCGGCCACTGCTGAATACTCTGATGCTGGAGGAAATTACCTTTCTGCTAGTGACTCTGAGAATTTCAATCTCACAAGTGAGTCTGGTCTTAAAATGATGTTTGATGAAAAGAAAGTTACTTGCTGCCAACCAAGTACTCCACTTAATACTCCTATTGCGGCCAACATTAGTAGTCAGCAATGCTGTACAGGAAAAAAGTATGGTAATCGTTGTTGTTTGGAAGACTTTACTGATGTCACTCTTTATTTAAACCGCTATGTCTCTTCAGAGGCCAACACTTTAAGTGAAACTTTATTTGAGCCATCAACTGGATACTTAAAAAATCCAGGAGATGCCCTCACAGTGGCCAACCTTAAAAATATCTGCTGCTCTTGTCGTGTTGCCTATGGAGTGGCCATCAGTGAACTTTTTGTTCCTGGAGCTGAGGTCAATTCTAATGCAAGAACAAGACGCTTCCTCTATTCTGATGGAAATACTGATAACAACAATATAACAGGAAATATTGCTGATAAATTTAATGCCAAACTTAAATGGAATAATCACCTCTACTGCGTCCCTGCTGACTTTGAAGGGGGCATCGATATTTGTCAGGGGCAAGATGCTTCAGGAGGAAGTGGTGGTTCACTCTAAAGAAAAGAAAAAAGAATTGCACTTAAAATCAAACGGTAAATAAAAAAACTACCAAAGCCCATTTTTTTGATCATTTTCAAGAAAAAATGAATCGTTAAAAGTCCAAAGACAAAAGAGGTAAAAACTCCCCATAGTAACAAGAAAGAGGACTCACCTTGTCCTGCTTGCATGTATTCAGGAATTTTATACAAAATTCCTGCAAAAATAATCGGAAGGGAGAGAAGAAAAGAAAAAGAGCTGGCCTGTTCTCTATTGAGTCCCATACATCTCGCTGCCGAAATAGTAATCCCAGAACGACTGACTCCAGGAAAGATGGCCAAGGCCTGAGAAGCTCCGATAAGAAAGCTGTGCTTCCATTGCAGTTTTGTTTTCATGACTTCTTCACTATCAGTTTTATTTTCAAAACGATCACTAAGCCACAGGAGAAGACCAAAAAAAGAAAGGTTAAAAGCGATAAAAAGAGGATCGCGTCCAAAGCTCTTAGCAAAATCTTTAATCAGAAGAATTACTATGACACTCGCCATTGTGGCCAAGACAAAATTTCTGACAAAATTGATGTTTTGGCCTGTTGATTTTTTTGAAAAAAGAGCAGGAAGCAAACATTTGCAATAAGTCTTGATGTCATTTCTAAAATAAACAATAACAGCAAGAGCAGTACCTAAATGCATCATCAGATCAAAGAAAACTCCAGGATCCTCTATCTGCATAAAACGAGGAAGGATGGCCAAGTGTCCACTACTACTCACGGGAGCAAATTCAGTGATTCCTTGAATAATACCATAAATTGTTGCAATAAAATAATTCACTTACTCTCCACTTGAGAAGAACTCGGTATTTTTATCCTCAACAGCTTGAAGAAGATCATGAAGATTTACTTTTACTTTTTGCCCAAAGTTTTTATTCCCTTGTTCAAACTTTCTTAATTGAATTTCAAAAATTTGAACTAAGCTTTTTAAACTTTCATGGATAATTGCAAATTGCTTCATATCACCTGTTTTCAAAGTTTCACTCGCTCTGTTGTAATACGTTTTAAACACGAACTGTCCATAACTATTAAAGAGCTCCTCATTGATACGATCTTTCATAACATCATCAGCAATGGTCAAAAGATTGGCCTGTCGTACTTGTTGAACTGATTTTTCATCTTTTAATTTTAGACCGCTCAAAAAGTTTTGATAGAAGTTTTTGACATTATCTCTTGAATAAAATTCCATCATAAAAATATGCCCTTTCTGGGCCATCAAAGGAATCAGATAGTGCTTAAGAGCGCTTCCTGACTTATCAACTATAGCTCTCATATAACGAACTTCATCAAGGGTTATTAATTGTACTCCAGTAATTTCTTCATCAAATAATTCTCTTAAGGTATCAGCGAAATCAATATGTCCCTTAATGAAGGGACCTCTCTTTTGAATATGATTGATAAGATTTTGTCCTGATAGTTGAAAAGATTCCTCTATCACTAATTGCATCTCTCTAGAGATTTGTTCTTTATCATTCTCACTCCACTGATGTTCTCTAAAGTTTTTGTTCTCTGAACTCACATCTTTTATGTAATTGTTAACATGTGGATAGTGAATATGAAAAAGAGGATTCATTTCTGCTGCAATTTGAAAAAGTTTTTTAAAAGAAAACGTTTTCACTAAAGAAAAGAAAGCACTAGATTTATTTTGAGAATCATAAACTCTGAGTTTAAACACAAGCTGCTTTTTCCCTTTTTTTTCAGATAACTCAAAGAAAGGATACATTTTCATTGTCCTCTCATAAGACAAATCGAGATTTAAAAACTCACTGTAGCTTTTTTGTATTTCTCCTTTAGGAAAGTGAAGACCTGGGTCATAGCTTTTTAAATCAACAGAGTTTCTTACTTGAAAGCCTTTATAAAGTGGTGATGCAAGAGCCAGCAGAGCTAGAGTTGGCAGAATAAGAGTAATTCCAATAAAAGTATAGGCCTTATACTTAATCCCGACTTGCGAAAAAGTGATGACCTCTTTAAAAGTTCTGAGATTAAAAAGTGAAGGCAGATCAAATATCAAAAAAGGTGTGGTTAAAATTTCAATGAAGGTCCTTGCAACTGCGCTTGCCCTTCCCATACTGGCCGAAGCAAAGTTTCTCATACCCATCAAAAACTGACCTGGAGAAACTGAGAAAATAATGGCCCCTAAAAATCTGATGAGGAAATAGAGGAGAACAAATTTAAAGTAAGGGACAACTAATAAAAAAATCTCATGAGTGATTTCTGTTTTCTTTGAAAGTGGTTCAAACAAAGCTTTCAATATAGATTCAATTTGAGAGTTAATTTGTTGATAAAAAAGATAAGGCCCAATCAATGTATCAAGTGTCATGGCCATGAGAAAATCCATGAAAACAGCAACAGCTTTAAAACTTGCCCAAGTTCCAGCGCGCTTTTTGTTCTTCTTCTTACTCTTCTCCTGAGTGATATCGATTTCTTCTTCATTCGCTGGTATTAACTCAGAGAGCTCATTCATTTGATTTTTTTCAGGTTCTTGATTTTCTAAAGACTTAAGTTGAGGTTTCTTTTCTTCTTTCTCAAAATGGGAGTCCACTGCTGGAAGTTCTTGAGGACTATCGGTTTTTAATGTAAAACTAATCGATCCGACTTTAACCAGATCACCGACATTGAGTAGAAAAATTTTATTGGCCCTAATTTCTTGCCCGTTCACAAAAGTTCCAGAATCAGAATTAAAGTCAGTAAGACAAACGACATCTCCCTCCACTTTTAAACTACAATGCTTGGCCGAAACTCGGTTTTTTCCCTTAAGGATAATATCCCCTTCTTCGCTACCAACAATCATCTCCCCTTTTAGCTTATGCTTGGGAGCTCCGGGGAGTTTGTCGAATTGAATAAAAAAATGCCTACTCATTTATTTTGACCATTTTTATTGGCACTCTATATCTTATCTTGATGACTCAATAAAATATATTTCAGTGCTTTGGAAGTCCTTGTAATAACTCTCTTTTAGTTTAACTGAAAAATTTTAATTACCAAAGTCCGAAGTATCCCTAGAGACTAAAACGCTCAGGTATTAAAATAAAAACAGAAACGTAAGGCCAATTTAAATTTTTCGCCACAAAGTGCCGATAAAAAGATGAATAAAGGCCTCATTAAGGACTTAGTTATGAAAAAGATGAGTTTTAAATTATTGTGTTTCCTCTTAAACCTGAGTTTGGTTTTCACACCCGCTGTGTCTATGGCCAACAATGGACAAGGTCAGTTCAATCGTTCACAGACGATAACTGATATCACCCAAGGTATTAGTCAAGTGGGAGGATTGCTTCAAAGTACTGGCCTAATGGGTGGTTCTCAACAAATGGGAAACCTCACTTTTGTTGCGAAAACTCACACCGAAGGCTTCTTGGGGAGAAAATGTAAAGTCTTTAATGCTAAAGGAGATAGACCTTTTGAACCTTACTGCCAGGTGGGAGATCCTCAATCACAAGTTGAAGCTGAAAAACTTCAGCGAGTGGCCCAAGAGAATGTGAATACTTTTCAAAATTATCTTGCAAGACAAGCTCCTGGAACTCTTGAAGGGATGACTTGTTTGGAAGATGGTTTGAAAGATATGGAAAATATCCTTCTTCAAAGAGAAAAACAACTTACTGAAATGAAAAATAAGATTAATGAACTTAGAACAAACTTTGAGACACAAGCAGAACTAGATAAAAGAAATATTGAAAAACTTCAAAATCTTATTGATGGAAAAAATATTGATGAGAATGAACTGGCCACTTTATACAATAAGGCTTTCAACGATAAGCAATGTCGAAGTATTTTTGTTGATGACTCTGGCTTTAAATCTGCTGCCAGAGATGGAGTCAGTGGGAAAAAAGGTCTTAATGGTCTTATGGCCCATATTGAAAACCAAAAAAGAGGACCAATTCCAGGAGCAGGTGAGCAGGGGGACTTAGCAGACTATATCAGAAAAAACCAAGGAACAATAAGAAAAGATATTAAAACGACTGCTACAAAATTAAAAGACTATCTTGGTAATGTAGGTGTTAGTCAAATTGACTCAGGTTCAAAAGCTGGTGGATTTGAAAGTGAATTCACCTCTCAATTTAATATTCAAGATTCAAGTGTTTTTAAAGAAGTCATTAATAATAGTTATGCTAACTACAGTGCTGAGAGAACAAATCTGGGTCGTCAGGTAAAGAAACTTGGTATGAGTTCGGATCCTATCGCTATGCACTTGCAAGACCCTGATGTGAATTTTGATGATGAGCTTCAAAAATGGGAAAACAGAGAATACACCAAATGTATTAATAGGCAGATGTTTGGCAATAATTCAGCCGAGCTCTCCTCAAGTGATGTAGACGCTTTTGTAGGAAAGTTTAGAAGTAATAACTCAAGACTTGGAAACCGTTCAACAAGAGGACATGATCTTCAAGAATATATTGCAACGGTTCTTGGAGATAATGATATTCCTTTAAAGGAGAGAATTTCAAGAATTAAAACTTATGCTCAGAAAAAAGGTTATAGTGATATTTTCTTTTTTGGCTCTGGTTCCGTAGGGCCTTTAAGTGATGTTGATAAAACATCTGAAGAAATTCAAGAACAAGGGACAAGAGATACGAAGCAAGTTCACTCTGTTGCAAGCCTCTTTGACGGATATAGAGCTTCCTGTGAGAGAATCTTCAAGTCAAGAGATAGAGATGGTAGTAACTACTCAACAGATGATATTATTACAAACCTTAAAAAATTAAGAAAAAGTTATGATAAGACTGTTAATAACTACCAAAAAGATGTTCATGATGACCTTATTGATAGAATGATTAATTGTAAAGGAACACCTGAAGTAAACTCTTGTGATAGAAGTCAGCTAAACTTTGAAGGAAATTCAAGTTTTTGTTTAAAAAATGCTATCACTTGTTCAGTTAATATGAAGTCATGTGAGAAAAAAGTTCAAGACGTTATTAATGACAAACTTAAAGAGAAACAAAAAATTTCTTATCAGTATAATAAAAATTTCAATAATTTTACTAAACAGAACAAACAACTTTTTCAGGCCATGGAGAATCAAGTCAAAGATATGGCAAAGCTCTATACTCGTTACTTCCCTTCTCCACCTGATATGCCTCCAGTGGATTACTCTAAACTTCCTCTGAAAGAGCCTCAAGTTGTTTTTGACCAAAACTTGCAAGTTGATATGACAGATGAAAGACAAATGAAAGAGTATATTAATAATCTTAACGCAAGATACGACCTTCTCATCAAATCAGTACAAGATCAAAATAAGAAACTTGTCGCTGAAGGTAGAGATAGAGTGAAAGTGATTGAACAACAAATCAATCAAGAGATGGGGTTTTGGTCTAAAGTTGCTTCTACTTGCTCTGGTGCAGTCGATAATTTTATTGCCAATGCCAATACTCAAAATAATAACGCTTATCAAGAGCAGCAAAAGCAAGCGATGGAAGTGGCCAAAGATGTGGGTGTTTTTTGCCAAAAATATAACGCTGTCGCAGGAGCTGAACACCCAGGAGCAGGGTGTGGTCTAGCTAAAGATCTTTATGAAGATGCAGCCAAAGTCGTTGCCAGACTAAGCCCTTCTGATATTAATAATGTCGAAAAAATGGAGAAGTATTGTAATAGTTTTAATAATGAAGATGAAGGAAGTGGAAACACTTACTATACAGTTCCCTCAAACTACGTGGCGCTCGAAATTAAATTGGATAAATTTCATTCTGATTTACTAAAGCTATGTGAGGGAACAGGCAATGATTCAAAGCAAAAGGAAGCTTTAGAGTTTATTTTAAAACAAAATCCAGATATTAACTGTGTTAGTTACGCAAGTAAGCACGCAATTAAAGACATTGAAGTAGATACTGACAATGGAAATGGAAAAGTAAAGAAGATATCAAGCGATTTTTCAGATTATGCCGATAAGTTTGCTCAGGCCATTGCGGTTTATAACAGAAATGTGAACGCATCAAGCACAGGGGATATAAACCTTAAGTTCTCTGATATGGGTGAAAGTGACATTGCCCTTTGTACGGCACAAGTGGGTGAACAAAGAGGAAATGGACTCGATTCCAATTCACTTAACTTTTTTGGTAACGGAAATAACCAAAGACAACCAGCAAGCTGGGTTTTTGGAAAGTAAAAAAACAATAACGACTCAAGGAAAGTGAGTTTGTTTTAAGGAAGAGATAGTTAAAACATGGATGGAGTTTTTTTAAAAAGGATTTTGTTATTAGGAATTGTTTTATTACAACTGTCCTGTAACTCTATTACTTCACCTGAAGAAGGAACTACGACTACTAACCTCTCTGGGATATCCACTGATCAAGCAAAGGTTCTCTCTGATAACCCTGTTATTATGGCCAATAATCTTAGTGTTAGTACTGATATGAATAAAGTTCAGTCACGAGTTGGAACGTTTATCACTGATAAACCCTTCCTTGATAAAGATTGTGATTTTTCTTACTCATCTAAGTTCACGGCCAGTTCTTCCAAGACAGCAAGTAATTGCCTAAGTGTCGCTAATGATGATGTGAGTCTGCCTGGGCAAAGGCTTCAAAGGAACTCTTCTGGTAATTGGGGGTTTGATGCCAATACGGATTCGTTCCTGCAAGTGAATGGCTTTTATCACGCCAATTTCGCCATTGATAGATTTTTGAAATTTTTAGAATTTAGTTATAAATACTCAGTTGATTATGTTGATTTCCCCTACTCTGCTGCAGTAAAAGATCATTTCCCAACCATGCCTTTTGACCCTACGACCTTTTGGTTTAATATCGCCGGAACTTATAAAAATCTTACTTTATATACTCGTTGTAGTACCCTAGAGCAAAATGCTGTTTTTAGACCGGCTCCTTTATCAAACGCCACAGGGCCATCAATTTGTATGGGAATTGATAGCAATATCCCTGGTTTCGCGTTCTCTCAAGACCCTACTGTTATTTATCATGAACTAGGTCACGCCTTTGTTAAAATTATGATGAATGTGAGAAATGAATTTTCTACTTCAAATATCAAGTCTGATCTAGGTAGCCTTTTTTATGATGAAGCCGGTGCTATTAATGAAGGGATCGCTGATTACTTTTCTTATGTTATGACCGATCGTCCATTTATCGGTGAATGGGCCATGCAGAAATACTACAATGCTGGTCGTTCAATGACTGAGAATATTAATGAAAATTACCCCGGGCATCCCGTAGGAAATGTTCATGGTGGTGGATTGGCCAAAACCGATGCAGGAAGGCTCTATTATCCTCATTATGTTAATTATAATGCCAATAATAAGGATCTCCAAGTTGAAGATATTCACTATTCGGGACAAGTGATTTCTCATTTTCTGGTTGCGACAACGGAAATGATCAGAAGCCGCTGCCAGATGGATCATGCTCAAGCAGAAGACCGTGTTCTCTATTTTATTAGTGAAGCTCTTGGTGAAATAGGAGACTTAAGTTCAGAACTCTCTGACCCTATCTTCTTTTCAACCTCTCCTTTCTTTCTAGATAATAATTTTAAAAATAACCTTGTTCCTTTCTACTCCGTTGAGCAATCTGAAATTAATAACCCAGGAAACTTCAGACGCTTTATTAAAATTTTTAGTAAGCACTTTTATCATAAAATCGTTGAGAACGAGTGTTTATTTAAAATCACTCAGCAAGACTTAGAAAGGCTTCTCGATAGCTATGGCCTTCTTTTATTTAAAACCTACGATAACGACCTGGATCTTGTAGCGCTAGAGAATTCTCCTTATTTTTCAAATACAACGAATGTTGATAGTAATAATAGATTACGTACTGTTCTTGTTTCAAAAGACTTTATCAGACTTCCACAAACTGATACTGATCCTAAAGGTCGTCAGCCTGCTTTTGTTTTTGACGATCAGTTTAGTATTCCAGAACTAGTTAATGACCTCACCTTTAAAGGGGCTCAAGTTCAAGTCACCTCTGGACTTGCGGATACCAGTTTTAATAACAGTAATGGAAAAATTTCTCCAGGGGAAGTTGTAGGTCTCGTCCTTAACCTTGTTAATGACTCCAATTCTCAAATTGGAGGAGTTCAAGTTTTGGCCAACGACTGGGATCATATGAGAAAAGAAGGGACTTATTATAAACCATGCCAAATTAATAACTTTCCTCTTTCAAGCGAAGGAGCTGCAAGTACAACCAACTCGACTCTTTCCGGAGGGTGTGAGCACTATGTTGGTCAAGGTTATATGAATACTCTAGGTGGTAGTGAAATAGATATCGATCTTAATAATAACGGGGTTATTGATGCGGCCAATGTCACCATTAACTCAGTCGCCTACAGTGAAATTGATATTGTTGATAATCAAAAAAATTATCAAACTCCTTTCGCCGCTGGTGATCCTGTGGCCGATGGTCTGATTGATGAATTAAAACCTATTTGTATGGTTCAAAAAAGGCAAAGTAACGAGACAGTATGGGTCTCACAAAATGAGTATCGTAAAACCCAAATGGCCCTGACTGATAACGAATGTTTAGGTAAAGATAACACTTTAACCTTTGATGGAGACAGTTGTCTTTTAAGAGTTCTCCCAGGGGCCAATCAAGCTTATTTCTCTCTTCTTAATCCACAAAAAACTTGGGCCGAAACAATTCAAGAAGGAGGAGATAGCTCCCCTACTTTTAATTCTTCAGCAGCAGTCTTAATGGAAGTCAATAAATGGGTTAGTCCAGGAACGACCTTTATGTGTAGGTTTAGAGTGCGTTTTTCTAATTGTGATAACTGTTATCATGATACCAATAATAGTAATGATGATTATCCTGAATATCTTTATACGGGAGAGAAACCTTTTAAAGTTATTGATTTTAAATTCACGGTGATTGACTAATGAAAAATAAAACTAAGTATTCTTTTCTTTTTCTTTTTGCTCTCATTTTTACGGCCGTCTTTCAGACCTTACCTGAAAAAAAGCCTTCATTGGTCCAAAAAAAAGTAAAGGAGCAAACACAAAAGAAATTTACAACTCTCAGTTTAATGAATAAAAAGGGTCAAGCTGCGCAAACTCAACTGCCTGCAGCCCCTTCTCGTCAACCAGCGAACCAGGTGATTTCTTATGATAATTATGTTGATAAGAATTGGCAGGATGAGCTTGTTTCTAAATTAACTTCAGAAGGACTAAAGGCCGAAATAGAAATTCACTCTATTGAAGATGAAATTGTTAAGGCCAATAATAAAACTCTTCTTATGAAAAAAGTAGTTGTTCAAATGAAGCACTCCACTCTTGGCACCTCGACTTTTAGGGCCTTGGTGGATCCTCAGTCTGGTAGTGTCGTTAAAACTTGGGATAGAAGCCGGTTTGAAGATTTCACAGGTAAAAATAAAGTTCAATTAGTCTATCAAGGCCAGCACTAAAGTTCTAAGGCCCTCCATAAATACCAACTGGCAATACTCCTATAAGGAGACCACTTCTGAGTTCCTTTAATGAACTCTTCTTCAGTCACTAGCTCTTTCTTTTTATGAATGAGAGAAAAACCTTTACGTAGTCCCAGATCTCCCGCAGCGACCACATCCTCTCGACCCAAGGTAAAAATAAGAAACATCTGGGCCGACCAAGGACCAATCCCTCTGACGCTAGTAAGAGCCGTAATAACATCTTCATTATTCATTTTTCTTAGCTTCCCCATTGTGGGTAGCTCTTTATTCATGCACTTCAGCGATAAGTCTAGTAAGGCCAGGGCCTTGGCCTGGGAAAGACCACAACTTCTTAACTGAGTTACAGTTATATTTTCAAGCATTTCAGGAGAGAGCTTTTGGTTATTTGTCTTAAGAAAATCCAAAACTCTAGACCAAATAGTGGCCGCTGCTTTCCCTGTGAGCTGTTGATAGGCAATAGTTCTGGCCAACCGTGGGAAAAGACCAACTCTTTGTGGAATTTCGATATCACATGGCCCTACTTTTTTAATGATAGGTGCTAGTTTTTTATCTTTTAAAAGAGTTTTTGAATAGAGAGCATAATTAAATGTTTTCATGGAATGATAACTCTTTTTCTTTGCAGTTTTGTATCTTTTAATTTTTCTTCATAAAGAAAATGAGTTCTCACGAAAATAATACTACATAAAAAAAGCATAAAAAAAAGAATTAAAAAAGAGTCATTTTTAAATAATTTTTTTAACTTTTCAAACATACTCTTTATACTCTTCAATGGCCTTAGGATCTGACATGGCCTCAAGGTTAGTAAGCTCTCTCCCATTGATAACTCTTGTCACTGCGAGCTCCATTTTTTTGCCACTGCGAGTGTAGGGGATATTTTTGACTTGAAAAACTTGAGAAGGGACATGTCTTGGAGTTGTCCCGCTTTTTATTTGAGTTTTGATTTCCTTCACTCTGCTATCACTTAGCTTTTCACTCTCTTTTAACTTCACAAATAAAACGACCTCAACATCACCATCAACTTGTTTTCCCACACAGAGGCCATCATCAATATATTCAAGTTTCTCTATTTGCCTATAAATCTCGGCGGTCCCAATTCTGACTCCCCCTGGATTTAAAGTGGCATCCGAGCGGCCATAAACAATCACTGATTTCTCTTTTGTGATTGTCACAAAGTCTCCGTGATACCAAATCCCATCAAACTTATCAAAATAAGCGCTTCTGAACTTTTCCTGACTATCATCATTTAAAAACCCCAAAGGTTGAGACGGAAAACTTTTACGACAAACCAGCTCTCCTTCAACACCAATAAGTTCTTCACCTTTTTCGTTAAAACAAGAGACATCCATCCCAAGACCTAAGCATTGGATTTCACCCCGCTTCACTGGAAGGATAGGGTTTCCTAGCATAAAGCAGCCTAGGATATCTGTTCCTCCAGAGATACTAGAGAGCTGAACATCTGATTTAATGTTTTTATAAACATAATCAAACTGCTCTGGCATTAATGGGGCACCTGTAGAGAGAATCGTTTCTAAACTATCAAACTGACAGTTAAGCTCTTTTGTATAAGACTCCAAGGCCTTAAGAAATTTAGGTGAAGTTCCCCAAATATTAATTTTCTCTTCATCTATTTTTTTCATAAAAGATTCAAGTGATGGGTAAGCTGGAGAGCCTTCATACAAAACCACCTCGGCCCCAAAATAAAGAGATGAAACAAGCCAGTTCCACATCATCCAACCACAAGTCGTGAAATAAAAAATCTTCTTCTCAGGAGTGAGATTACAATGAAGACCCAACTCTTTTAAGTGCTGAAGTAGAACTCCTCCCGTTGAGTGAACGATACATTTAGGTTTTCCTGTCGTTCCGGAGGAGTACATAATATACAAGGGGTCTGAGAATTTCATTAGCTCAAAGGCAATCTCTCCCCCATCTTCTTTTAAAATCTCTTCCCAAGAAATAGCACCAGCGAGCTTTAGACCTGAATTTAAAAAATCCACGGTAATAATTTTTTCAATTCCTTCCAGTTTACTCTTAATTTCTTCAAGTTTGTCTATTTGGGAAATCGTTTTCCCGTTATATTGATAGCTAACGGCACTGACCATGACTTTAGGCTGAGATTGCCCAAAACGATCGATAACTCCCCCCACACCAAAGTCACTACTGGTGGAAGTAAAAACTCCTCCAAGAGAAGTTGTTGCTAGCATTGTCACAACTGTTTCAATGGTATTAGGCATATAGGCCGCAACCACATCCCCTTTTTTAATATATTTTGAAAGCTCTTTTTGAACAGAAGCAACTTGTTGGTAGAGTTCTTGATAGGAAATTTTCTTTTTAAGACCAGACTCATGGATTAAGTGCAGAGCTGTATGATTTGAATTTTTAAAGCGCAAAAGGTTTTCAGCAAAGTTGAGTTTGACATTCTCAAACCACTCATAATTTAGAAAATCTTGCTTGGGGTTAGCTGGTCTACTCTCACCTTGATAATTAACTTCAAAATAATCAAAAAGTGATTCCCAAAAATCTTCATTACGCTCAACTGACCACTGATGAAGTTCAGAGTAAGAGTTCTTGCCCATCTTCTTCATATACTGAAACATCAAACTTTCAGATACTCGCTTCTGTGATGGACTCCATAAGCTCATAAAACTTCCTCTTGCTTGCCTTGGTTCAATTCGAATGACTATTAACTAAATTGCTCTTCTAGTTCTTTGACTCTATCGTTTTCAATCTTTTTCACAAGTCCCTTAGGTTTTTTGGCCAAAATCACCTGACCTTGAAAGACTTCTTTTAAAGCTTCTAAGTCACCTGCATAAACTCGACTTGAAACTTTTTCTAAAGACTCTCCAAAATAGGCCATCATTTTCTGAGAAAGGTTCGGTAAATAGGGAGCAAAAAGCACACTTAAAATGGCCGTATAAATGGCCGAGATAGCAATGGTTGCCGCTGCTTTGTCAGGGTCTTCTTTGAATTGCGCCCATGGAGCTTCTTCACTAAAATAAAGGTTCGCTTCATTTCCAATTCCCATTAAAATCTCAAGCCCTTTTTTAATGTGAAAATGATCAACCGCTTCATGATACTGCTTTATTTTTTCTTCTAATTCTTTTTGCCTATCACTTCCAAAGAAAACATCAAACTTCTCTTGCCCAATCCCTTTTTCCCAATTCTTATAGAAAAAAGACATTGAACGATTCACAAAGTTTCCAATATTATTGGCCAGCTCATTATTCACTCTTGCTTCAAACCCCTCCCAAGTAAAACTTGAATCCGCACTCTCAGGGATCAGAGTTGTTAAGTAATAGCGTAGATTATCACTTCCAAACTCATTAACTGCTTCATCTGCGTCGACATACCAACCTTGGGATTTTGAAAACTGCTTACCTTTTAAATTAAGATACTGATTGGCCGGAAGGTTATCAACCATCTTGACTCTACCTGATCCCATACTCATCACAGGGAAAATAATAGAGTGAAAAATAATGTTATCTTTTCCAATAAAATGAGTAAGCTCTACTTCATCGTTGTGCCACCAATCCTTCAGATAATCTTCTTTTGAACCCGTTTCTTCTAAGTATTTCTTCGTATTACTCACATAACCAATAGGAGCATCAAACCAAACGTAGAGCTTTTTTCCTTTCGCTTCTTCCAAAGGAACATCGATTCCCCAATCCAAATCTCTTGTAATGGCCCTATCGACTAGTTCATCTTTAGAAAGAGAATCAACAAAAGAAGTCACGCTTTTACGCCAGACACCTTTTTTTGTTTCAAACCATTTTCTAAACGGTGAGTGGTATTTTGAAAGTTTTAAATACCACTGAAAAACATCCACCGCTTTAATATCGTGGGATTCACAAAACTTACACTCAGGATCGATAAGTTTAAGTGGCTCTATCCAAGTCCCACAATTAGGGCACTCATCCCCTCTGGCTTTTTCATACTTACAAACATAACAAGTCCCTTCAACGTACCTATCAGGTAAATAGTTTGAGCAGTTTTGGCACTGAAGTTGTTTCTCATCTTGTTTTTCAATGGCCCCTTCTGCATAAAGCTTGTTAAACCATTTAAGTGTTTCCTCATGATGGTAAGGCTCACTTGTTTGACCAAAGTAACTAAACTCAATGTCATATTTTGCAAAAAGGGCCTTATGTTTTTGGTGCCAACCATCGACATATTTTTTATAAGGCTTCTTTTTCTTCTGAGCATTTTGCATAATGGCCACACCATGTTCATCTGAACCAGAGATATGAAGCACTTGATGACCCTGCAACCTCTTATGACGAACATAGATATCTGCAGGAAGATAAACTCCCGTTATATGACCAAAATGAAGTGGCCCATTAGCATATGGAAGAGCGCTTGTGACTAATAGTTTTTTCATTAGTTTGTGAACCCACCTTTAGTCATCTTCACTGGGTCGAGGTATTTCTCTAAATCCTCTTTAGAAAGATCTGTATCTTCTAAGGCCACATCAATCAGGCTTCTATTCTCAGCGTAAGCTCTTTTGGCAATTTTAGCTGCCAAATCATAACCAATGATAGGATTAAGTGCTGTTACTAAAATTGGATTTTTAAAAAGTTTATCTTTGCAATTTTCTTCATTCACAGTGAGAAGATCGACTGATTTCTGAGCAAAGTTTAAAGAGACTCTTCCTAAAAGCTCAATAGACTCAATCAAGTTATGACAAGCAACTGGATACATAACGTTAAGTTCAAAGTTTCCTGATTGTCCCGCAATATTAACAGTCACATCATTTCCCATGACTTGCGCGCAAACCATGGTGACAGATTCTTCAATAACAGGGTTCACTTTTCCTGGCATAATAGATGAGCCTGGTTGAAGTGGGGCCAGTTTAATATCAGAAACAGCAGAGTTTGGACCAGAGTTCATCCAACGAAAATCGTTAGCAATTTTCATTAAAGACACAGCGTAAGTCTTAAGCATTCCACTTAATTCAACAGGAGAATCCAAAGTTGCCTGGGCCTCAAAATGGTTTTGAGCCTCAGTGAATTGATAACCTGTTTCTCTAGAGACAGCTGCTGCAAACTTTTTTCCAAAGTTTTCGTGAGTATTAATCCCTGTTCCAACAGCAGTCCCCCCTTGAGGAAGTTCGCTAATTCTCTCTGTGACGTTTTGCACTCTCTTAATTCCCAGATCAACTTGATGGGCATACCCACCAAAAACTTGCTCAAAAGTTACAGGCATCGCATCCATCAAGTGAGTTCTTCCCGTTTTGGCCACATGAGCGTATTTCTTTCCTTGGGCCTTAAGAGATTTTGAAAGATTCTCTAAACCAGGATAGAAAATTTCATTAAGAGTCAAAACTGCTGCAATTCTTAAAGCAGTTGGATAAACATCGTTTGAACTCTGACCAAAATTCACATGATCATTCGGGTGAACAAAAACATCAACACCTTTTTCTTTGGCTAGTTGATTCGCTCTCGTTGAAACAACTTCATTCGTATTCATATTTGATGAAGTTCCTGAACCAGTTTGATAAATATCAATAGGAAATTCGTTATCAAGTTTACCGTTGATGACTTCATCTGAAGCAAGTTGAATCAACTCACTTACACTTTTATCGATAAGACCAAGTTCTAGATTCGCAACAGCTGCTGATTTTTTGATGATCCCTAAAGCCTTAATCACATCTCTTTTTTGTCTAATTCCACTTATAGGAAAATTATCAACGGCCCTTTGAGTTTGGGCTTGATAAAGGGCATTAGAGGGAACTTTGACTTCTCCCATCGAGTCTTTTTCTGTACGAAATTCGCTCATGACAAATCCTTTTTTTTAAATTTAAATCACCAATAATGTACACTTGAGATTAGAAATTGTCTTGTTAAAGCTCAAGAACTTCTTTGCATATTTGTGGAAGTGCATCAAGCCTATCGCGGTAACGCTCTTCTGGAGTTCTAGTATCAGTAGAACTTCCTTCATCATCTCTTTGCAGTTCTTCAAACCACCAATCGAGTTCATCACAACCGTTTCCATCAGGAACTTCAGCTTGAGGGCGACAATCAGGGCTACCTATAGGACATCTTATACGCACATGGTAATGATCATCGTGCCCGTACCATGGACGAAACTTTGAAAGAAGCTCATCACTAAAGCCTGAGTTTTCGCATAAATCTTTCTTAACGACGGGATGAACAAAAATTCTTTGAATCCTCTCATCACTGGCAAGAATTCGAGAAACATCTCTATTTAATTGAACCCATAGACTTGTCTCTAACTCTATAATATTTTTCACCACAGAATAGGCTCCCATTAATTCTCTCTCAGATAAACTTAAGGGAGCCTGAGTTGGAATTGTTTTAAACCAAACATCTGCATCAAGACCGTTTTGGTGAGAAACATGTCCTGTTAAATTCGGTCCTCCGCGAGCAAGACCTAAATCACTCACGAGTAAATCACGTCCCAATTCTTTTTTTACTTTCAGTGCTGTTTCACTCAAATAACCAATAAGCTCTGGGTGTCCCCAAAACTTTCCCCGAGATATTCTCATTTGATGAATTCCTTCCATATCGATGTTCATGGCCTCTGCACCGATAAGGCATCCACTAGAATAACTCCCAATTGACTCAGCGACTCCAGGTAGCGGAGAACGTGGAAGTGTTTGAGCGCAAAGCGACACACTGAGTAATAACAAGCTTAACAAAATCTTCATTAAACTTATTTTATGCTCTTAGGGCAGCGAGGCAAAATAAAATTTTCTGACACTTAAACTTGAATTATTGAAAAACTCTTTACTGCTTTTCAAAGGACATAGCACTCATTAAACTCCCACTCTATGATAAATTTAAGCGAACTTAACCTTGAGCAAAAAATGGCAGCGGAGACGATCGAGGGACCTCTGCTACTTTTAGCAGGTGCTGGCTCTGGAAAAACCCGAACAGTCACCTACCGGATTGCTCATATGGTTGAGAACTTAGGTATCGCTCCTAAGAATATACTCGCTGTTAGTTTCACCAACAAAGCGGCTTCTGAAATGAAGGAAAGAGTCAGGGCCCTTATCGGTGGAGCGAAATCTAAGGCCATGACGCTATCAACTTTTCACTCTCTTGGACTTCAACTTCTTAAAGAACAAATTACAAAACTTGGATATGATAAGCGTTTTTCTATTTATGATACCAATGACTCTCTTGCCATCATCCGTGAGGGACTTAAGACTTATAGAAGTTCTAAAGAGAGTTACGATAAAAAACAAATTCAATCTAAAATTTCTTTTTTAAAGAACAAAGCGATAGCTCCCCATGAATTTTCCCGTACGAGGTATTTTGATTCAGGCAATGATTATGATTTGGCCACGGAGTACCTCTATGATTATTACCAGGAGAAACTTCGCTTCTTTAATGCTGTTGATTTTGATGATATTCTTTTTTTAACAGTCAAACTATTCAAGCAATTTCCAGAAGTCGCGAAAGAATACTCTCAAAAGTTTCAATACATTATGATTGATGAGTATCAAGATACGAATGAGTTACAATTTGAAATAGTCAAAGCACTCACCTCCACTCATTCTAATATTTGTGTAGTTGGAGATGATGACCAGTCTATTTATGCCTTTAGAGGAGCTGATATTCGCAACATTCTCAATTTTGAAAAACAGTTTCAAAACTGTAAGGTGATTAAACTCGAACAAAACTATCGCTCAACACAGGAGATTCTCTCCCTGGCCAATAAAGTGATTAAACAGAATAAGAAGAGAACCGATAAGACAATGTTTACTCACACTATTTCCAAAGTAAAACCACTCCTTTGGGCCACGCAAGACTCTGCCCATGAAGCGGCCATTGTCGTTGAAGATATTGTTCAAGAACAAAGAGAAGGACGTAAACTCTTTGACTTCGCTATTCTCTATCGTTCAAACACACAAATTCCTGCTATTGAAGACCAACTAAGACTCTCTCAACTGCCTTATAAGGTCATTGGTGGACAAAAGCTTTATGAGAAAAAAGAGATCAAAGACCTTATTGCATACTTATGCATTATTAGAAATCCTAAAGATCAAATTTCTTTAAGAAGAATCATTAATGTTCCTCATCGTGGTGTGGGAAGTGTTACACTTAAGAAAGTCATCAGTGTTTCCCAAGAAAGAAATATTTCTTTTCTTAAGTCACTCTCTTATGTTGCTCTTAACCACCCTTCAAAAAACTCAAATAAATTTTCTCAATTCCCTGATCTTATTTTTTCTCTCAGAGGGATTTTCAAAGAAAAAGGATTGAGCCAAGGAATTAAATATCTGGTGGAGAAGATAGATTTTTATTCCTATATTGATAAGACCTACGATAACACCACACAGGCTTCTTACCGTAAACTTGATGTTGAGCAACTTATCCTTTCAGCTGAAAGATTTGAAGCTCGTTTCGAGAATCAAGCAACCCTGGCAAATTTTTTAGAAAAAATCCTTTTGGCCGACTCTCAAGATTCTAAAGAAGAAGGTGAACAAAAAAATGAAGTCACTCTTATGACTCTTCACTCTTCAAAAGGATTAGAATTTGAACAAGTTTATCTCATTGGAATGGAAGAGGAGTTACTTCCTCATAAAAGAGTCATTCAGCTTGGTGAAGATATTGATGAGGAAAGAAGACTTTGCTATGTGGGGATTACAAGGGCCAAGAAAAAACTAATTATGACCTACACTAAAGAGAGAAAGCTCTACGGAAAAGTTGTCCCGAGACACCGATCTCGTTTTTTACTTGAACTTGATGATCTATTCACCCACCAAGACAGGACTACCTTTGGTCACCTCAGCGAAGAAGAAGCCCAAAAGTATAAGCAAGATTTTTTTGCTGACCTTCTCAGCTCTCTTGATTAATTTTTTTAATGCTACTTTTGGCACTATTTATGCAACCTTAATTCCTTAAAAGCAAAAAAATATTAGTTAAGACAAATTTTGTGAAAAAAAACGTTTAACTTTTAGACATTTTAAGGATTTTTATGAGTTTCTTATTAAAATTTTCTCTTTTAAGTAGCTTCTTCTTATACGGGGTATACGCTCAAAATAGTTTTGAAACCCAAGAAAGCACGATCAAAATCCTTTTAGAGAAAAACTTCACTTCATCTGATAAGAAAAAAGTCTTCGCGCTCTATCTCCATCTGCTAGAAGAAACAAGTCATCTTCATGGTTGCCGGTTTGCCCTGCCCAATATGGGGTATAATGCTTTTCAGAACGAAGAAGAAAATCATTATTTTATCCCAATGGTTGAATGTCATAATGAAAAAAATTCAATTAAAGTTTCTGGTAAATATTCTCAAATGAGCATGACTTGGACTATTTATGATTCTTCTTCTCAAAAAATAATAAAGAAATTTCAAGGAAATATTACTGAATTTAGCGAAAGGTATTATAGGAATTCGGTGATTGAAATAAGAGAAATGTGAGATAAAAAGAAGCCGTCCTTGGCTTACCTAACTGCCTGAGCAATTGTGACCCTTCCTAGATGAGTCCTCCTGACACTTATGGCCCTACTTTTCTGTAAAGCCAGAAATGATAATTGTTCTCGGATTATAAAAACCAAATGTGAATAAGTGGTACAACATATCCCCAGTGGTTCTTTTATCGTTAATTTTTATTTGAGAAAGTGTTTCATAACCCTGAAGCTTAATTTCCTTATCGAGATAAATGGTTTGGTGTGATGGAATTAAGCCCCACATCACAAATTCTCTTTCAATTTGAAAAGAAACTTCTTGAGTATTATTGGGGTTTTCAGAAAAACTCACCTGCGCAACTGGTTTTGTTGAGGTGGCGTAGTGTATGGTTGAGCACGAGCTCAGCAAACAAAGAAATGTAAGAAAAAGGCTAACCTTCTTCACCATCTGACATCCTTGTTAATTATTACTTAGGTGATAACAATATGATGAGGGGCAAAACAAAGGATGTCAAAAAAAAACTCTTATAAGTTTTTAAAATCTGGTTGCTTTTTTTCAAGAGTCGCTCTGAGAGCTTCTTTATGATCTAGAGTTCTTTGAGAAATTCCTTGGAAGGCGGCCAATAAATCTAATTGAGATGTAAGATTTGACTCATAACCATGGATCATCGCCCTCTTTGTCATGCTTGTCGCAATAGGAGCATGAGAGGCAATTTTCTCGGCCAACTCGATGGTTTTTTGCTTTAACTCCTCTGGCCTGCAGACAAAGTTCACTAGTCCCATATTAAGAGCATCTTGAGAGTTATAAATATCACAAGTCAGATACATCTCCATGGCCTTAGAAAACCCAATCTTTCTTTGTAGAAAATAAGTTCCCCCATCCCCTGGAACGAGGGCCAATTTATTAAAAGTTTCTCCAAACTTAGACTTATCACTTGCAATCGCAATATCGGCCATGGCCACAAGATCACATCCTGCCCCTATCGCATGGCCATTGACCATCGCAACCAGTGGTGTATTAAGCCTATGAATGAGTTCAGGAATTTTTTGAATACCGTTGCGATAGCGCATCCTCAGCTCATTTGACTGCCCCGCGAACATTTCTTTTTCTTCCAGCATGTTCTTGATATCTCCCCCAGCACAAAAAGACTCACCTTCACCTGTTAAGATAATGACTCGAACTTCAGGGTCATTATCTGCGTAGGGTAGAATCTTTTCCAGCGAATCAACCATATCAAGAGTGATAGCGTTTCTTGCTTGGGCCCTATTAAGACTTAGCCATAAGAGATTATTTTGTTTTTGAAGTTTAATATCGATAAATTTTTGATTATACACTCTGCTTGGCCTTTAAATAAGAAGTTAAAAACTTGGAAGTTGAAGACTTTTCTATTTTTTCGAAGATAAAAGAGCTCGCTTGGCTTAATTTATCCATATCAATTCCAGTTGAAACACCTAAAGATTCTAGTAGATACACCAGATCTTCTGTGGCCACATTTCCTGTCGCTCCTTTGGCATAAGGACATCCTCCAAGACCTCCAGCTGCTGAATCAAAAATATAAATCTCGTTTTCTAAGGCCGTCAGGATATTACATAAAGCCATTCCGCGAGTATCATGAAAATGAAGAGCACATTTTTTCAAACCAAAATCCTTTTTAACGGCCTTAATAACTGTTTGGACATGTTTAGGAGTTGCGCTTCCGATTGTATCTGAAACAGCAACCTCATCAGCACTCAATTCTTCTAAAGCTCTCTTATAAATATTTAACACTTGTGAAACAGGGATTTCTCCTTCATAAGGGCAACCAAAAGCTGTTGAAATATACACTCTAATATTGATTCCTCTTTTCTTTGCTTCTTGGGCCACTAGTTTTTGCCTTTCAAAGCTCTCATCAATCGTTGCGTTTATATTTTTTTTATTAAATAACTCAGAGGTCGCTGTAAATAAGGCAATATCTTTAATTCCTAAAGCGAGGGCCTGTTCAAAACCTTTCATATTTGGAATTAAGGCAGAGATAACTTTCCCTTTTTGAGACAAGGGAGAAAAAACTTGTTCAAAGACCTCTGAGCTATCACTCATTTGAGCGACTGCCTGAGGTTTAACAAAACTTGTAGCTTCGATGTTTTGAAGTCCAGCTTCTGCCAAAGCATTGATAAAAGAGATTTTATCTTCAGTGGCTATTGCTTTTTTTTCATTTTGAAGTCCATCTCTAGGACCAACTTCAACAATTTTAATCTCTGGGTATTTTTGTTCAAACATTATTCAATCTCTGCCAAAAGCACTTGTCCTTGAACTTGTTGGCCTTCTTGAAAAAAGATTTTTTTAATCACTCCATCTTTATTGGATTTTATTGTATGTTCCATTTTCATGGCCTCAACTATAATTAAGGCTTCTCCAGTTTTCACTTTCTGTCCTTCTTTCACTAGGACTTTAAATATTTTTCCAGGCATAGGAGATTTAAGTGAACCGACTGCGGCAGCACTCTCTTTTCTTCTTCCTTGTAAAGAAACAACTTCAAAATTCTCACCAGATAATCCTATATGAGTTTTTTGTTCTTTTTCATCTCGAGCAATTAATCCAGAGAAAAGAGAGCCTGCCTCTCTTTCCAAAATAAACTCTGATTCTTGTTCTTTTTTTAATTTAAAACAATAATCTTTTCCGTTAAATTCAAATGCTACCATTCCTGGCGTTTTCTTCTTGATAAAAACTTCTACTTCCTCTTGATTCAAACTAAGTTTCATTTTCATTATATATTCCTAAAACTACCAATTTTATCCCAAACGCTCACCACAGATTGTTTGGATACGGATGTCGACGAAGAGGATAAAAGTATTGCTGCAGCAAGGGCCGCTGCTTTCTTTTCATCATCTATTTTTTCTTTCTCTAATTTATTTTCTTGGATGAAATGGGTCGTATAGTCCCCTTTTCTAAAAAAAGAATTTTTCAAAACTCTTTTTAGATAATCTCTGTTGGTTGTGAGTCCTAAAAAAGGATGATCATCAATCGCACTTAGCATCCTTTCAATATTAACCTCACGAATTTCCCCATAAGTCAGAAGTTTGGCTATCATAGGGTCATAAAAAGGAGTTATCGCAGTACCATTCTCAATTCCAGTATCAAGTCTCACGTGAGTAGAGAGTGAATTACCTATCTTATAAACTGTTCCAATGACTGGCAAAAAATTATTATCGGGATCTTCAGCGTAAATCCTCACTTCAAGGGCATGACCTCGTGATCTAATTTCGTCTTGCTTAAAGGGAAGTTTTTCCCCTTGAGCAACCAGAATTTGAAGTCTCACCAAGTCAACCCCCGTAAGCATTTCAGTCACAGGATGCTCAACCTGAAGTCTCGTATTCATTTCTAAAAAATAGAAATTTTTATGCTTATCTAAAATCATTTCAACAGTTCCAGCTCCCACATAGTTAATTCCCTGGGCAATCTCAACTGCTGTTTGACAAATTTTTTCTCTTAAATCCTCACTTAATGCTGGAGAAGGAGACTCTTCAACAATTTTTTGATAGCGCCTTTGAACAGAGCACTCTCTTTCAAAAAAATGCACCACATTTCCATGTTCATCTCCAAAGACTTGAACTTCAATATGTCTGGGGCCTTCGAGGTATTTTTCAATCAAAACAATATCATTTCCAAAAGCTTTTTGAGCTTCATTTTTAGCAGAGGAAAGTGCTTCATGAAATTCACTTTCCTGATGGACTATTCTCATTCCCTTTCCACCACCACCAGCACTTGCTTTAATAAGAACGGGGAAACCTATTTTTTTAGCTTCTAGGAGCAAAAAGTCCGCGTCTTGTTTTTCTCCATGATAACCAGGAATCAAAGGAGTCCCTATTTTCTCCAAGGTTTCTTTAGAGCCTTTTTTATCACCCATGACAATAATGGATTCAGAACTTGGCCCAATAAAAATAAGGCCCGCTTTTTTCACCTTATCAGCAAAACCTGCGTTTTCTGATAAAAAGCCATAGCCTGGATGAATCGCATCAGCTTTGGTTTCTTTTGCGATTTGAAGGATTTTCTCTTGGTTGAGATAAGTTTGTGCTAATGTTTCACCTTCTAAAAAATAAGATTCATCAGCAAGATAGGCGTGAGGTAAGTTTTTATCATGTTCAGAAAAAAGAGTAACAGTCTTTATTCCCATCTCTCTCGCAGTTGAGATAACTCTAACCGCGATTTCGGCTCTATTTGCAATAAGAATTTTTTTTATTTTAGCCAATTTGCCTTCCTTTTTTCTAACATTGCTTTCATTCCTTCCTGCCCTTCCTCTGAAGTTCTCTTATCAGCGATGGCACTTGTCGTATAGTCACGAACTTCTTCAGGACGTCTCCCTAAAACCTCTGTAATAAGTCTTTTCGCGGCCATCGAAGCGTTTGGAGCAGCCTGCAGAAATGAATCAATCACTTCTTTGCTTTTTTCTTCAAATTCTTCAAGAGTTGTTACTTGATGAATAAGATTCATTCTCATCGCTTCCGATGCATCAAAACGCTCACCAGAGAGAAACCATGCTCTCGCTTGAGACTCACCAATTTTTCGAATCACATAAGGAGAGATAACAGCAGGGATAAGCCCAAGTCTTGCTTCAGTGAAACCAAACTTGGCCTTCTCATGTGTTATGGCATAATCACATACACTAACAAGACCAACTCCTCCACCTAGAGCGTGCCCATTGATTTTTCCAATCAAAGGCTTTTTAAAACTATTAATAACCTGAAATAAACTCTCTAAGTTCTCACTATCTTTTTTATTTTCTTCAAAAGAATAATCAACCATGGACTTCATCCAATTTAAGTCAGCGCCTGCGCAAAAAGAGCGTCCTTTACCTGTTAAAACCACGACGCGAATATTGGAGTCTTTCTCTAAATCTAAAAAAGTCGTTTTTAACTCATTGATAAGTTCATCATTAAAGGCATTGTGGATTTCTTCCCTATTTAAAAAAACTTCTGCATAATTTTGCTTCTTTTCCACAATAATAAAATTCATCATCTACATCCTAAAAACACCAAAGTTCGTCTCTTCTATTTCCTTATTAAGAGCACTACTTATCGCTATACCTAAAATATCTCGTGTTTGGTGAGGAAGAATAATTCCATCATCCCAAATACGGGCTGTCGAATAATAAGCACTGCCTTCTTTTTCATATTTTTCAAGGATAGGTTTCTGAAATTCTGCGACTTCTGATTCATTCATTTGTTTTTTACCCAAATACTTTAAAGAGTCTTGCTTAACAGTACTTAAAACTGTCGCTGCTTGCTCTCCTCCCATGACTGAGATTTTAGCATTTGGCCACATCCACAAGAAACGCGGGTTAAAGGCCCTACCGCACATCCCGTAGTTCCCTGCTCCAAAAGATCCACCAATCACAACTGTAAACTTGGGAACATTTGTTGTTGAAACTGCCGTAACAAGCTTCGCTCCATTTTTAGCTATTCCCTGGGCTTCATAATCCTTTCCGACCATAAAACCCGTAATATTTTGTAAAAATAAAAGAGGTATTTTTCTCTTCGAACAAAGCTCAACAAAGTGAGCTCCCTTTAAAGAACTCTCTGAAAAGAGAATTCCATTATTAGCAATAATACCAATTGGTCTTCCATAAATTTTAGCAAAACCACAAATAAGTGTTGTTCCATAGAGCTTTTTAAATTCATGAAACTCAGAACCATCAACCAAGCGAGCAATTATCTCTCTGGCATCAATTGGCTTTCTAAAATCCTTGGGTAAAATTCCATAGATTTCCTCAGTTGAATATAAAGGATCTTGAATTGGATGAGCAGACTCTTTTTTCTCACTATTTCTGTTATTGAGATTTTCAACAACATCTCTACAAATCAAAAACGCTTCTTCTTCATCTTCAGCAAAATGGTCAGTTACACCTGATTCTGCAGAGTGAACTAAAGCGCCTCCTAACTCTTCCGCGCTAACTTCTTCTCCAGTGGCCGCTTTAACTAAAGGCGGTCCTCCTAAGAAAATAGTCCCATTTCCTTTAACAATTATAGTCTCATCACTCATGGCCGGAACATAAGCTCCCCCAGCAGTGCATGAACCACAGACAACAGCAATTTGGGCAATCCCTTTTGCACTCATTTGAGCTTGGTTGTAGAAAATTCTTCCAAAGTGTTCTTTATCCGGGAAAACTTCATCTTGCATTGGAAGAAAAGCTCCCCCTGAATCAACAATATAAATACAAGGAAGATTATTTTGGAGAGCAATTTCTTGTGCTCTTAAATGCTTTTTTACAGTTAAAGGAAAATACGTCCCCCCTTTGACTGTTGCATCGTTGGCCACAAACATACATTCAATATCGTGAACTCTTCCAATTCCAGTGACAACACCAGCACTTGGAACCTCAAAATCATACACTTCATGACCTGCAAGAGTTGAGAGTTCTAAAAAAGCACTACCTGGATCGATAACTCTCTCAATTCTCTCTCTTGGGAGAAGTTTTTTTCGAGAGCGGTGTTTTTCAACAGCTTTTTCTCCACCACCTTCCTGCACTTTTTCAAAACAAGCTTTAAGCTTGCTGGCCAATGATTCATGGTAGATTTTATTTTCTTTAAACTCGGAAGAACTTGTATCAATTCTAGATGTTAATCTTTCCAACATGGCCTCTCTTTCTCTGATAAAAATTGACAATTTATAGTATGAAGTTAATCACTCTTCGACAAGAATGACTAAGTGCAACCAATAGTGCTTTCAACTCATTAAGGGCATTCTATTTTCTTTTTGAGAGAACTTATTATTTCATTTTTGGTTTTTGTTATTCTTGATGAAAGAAAGTCTTGGTTTTCAACTTTAGAATAAAGGATTTCCAACTGATAAACCTCTTCATAGGGACTTAGCTTCACAATTTTAAGAATATCCGCATTTTTAAAGAGAAGACAATCTCCTTTATAAAAAGACTCTGATTCCGTAAAACGGTAAACAATAAGCCAACCTACGATTGAAGCAAAAATAAAACATACTAATAAGTAAATTTTTAATTTGATTTTTTTTAAGTATTTAGCTTTTTCTTTTTCAGTTTCAAACGGCTTCATTTAAGCCACTCAAAAAGATGGTAGTGCTCTCCGTTCATTCCAATTGCCGTATAAACTTTTTGGGCCAATTTATTAGATTTATCAACGTAAAGTCTTAGTCCTCCAACGTCTGAGCTTTCTAAAACACGGGTTTTTAAATAATGATACATCTCTCTAAAAACTTTTCTTCCTCTTAACTCAGGAAGAACATAAACAGATTGTATCCACCAAATTGTTTTGGCCCTCCAATCGCTCCACTCAAAAGTAATGAGCGTTGAGGCCACTATCCTTTTATCGTAACACGCAACATAATATTGACCCTTTGTTGGATCTTGAAAAACTGCTGCGACTCCTTTTAATACAACTTCTTTATCTAACTCCAAGTCTTCAGTCTCTCTGGCCATTTTAATCTGAAACTGTGCAATGTGCTCCAAATGCATCGCTTCATTTGCTTTCATTATCTCTATCTTCATTTTTAACGACCTTTAAAAAATTAATAATAACTATCTAGAAAAAAAATATGGCAATGTTAGCTTTATTGCAAACTTTGTTTTATAAGTTCATTCATAAGTCAGGGATGTCTAAACTTTTATCACCAAAATATCTTTTAACAGGAGAAAATCTATGAAATTTTTCGTCTTAATTTTGCTTGTTGCAACGAGCCTATTCGCTCAAGAAAGAAGAAACGAGCGCTTCGGACAATTTGAAACAAGCTGCGATGACGATAGTCAAACAATTACTCTTTCAAAAAAATTAGTTGAAATTAACAGCAAAAGAGAAGGAAGAAGTTACGCTGAAGCAGTGGCAAAAGAAGACTCTAGCTACTTTATTTCTCAACTAGAACTTGAACCTATTTGGATCACAAAAGTTGAAAAAACATGGGAAGAGAAAAAAGTTATTGATGGTGAAGTTAAAGGTGATGGAAGTCAATCAAGTTTTTACGATAAGTACTACGATGCACGTAATGATGACCAATCCAGTGCTAAGGAAAAGAGAATGGCGCTCTTAGACTCTCTTAAAGGTGTCAGTTCTGAGCACGCAAGTGTCCTTGCCGATAAAAACTTTATTGTAAATATGAAGAGACCATCTTCTTGGGAAAATTTCATTTCTCAAGCTCGTACATACGAGCAAAAGTATAATTTAAATGGACTTGTTTCCAACCTTGAAGATTCGGCTGAAAGCAACCAAAGAACTCTTGGCTACTTAGTAAAAGGGAAAGTGACTACTTGGGAGAAAAAATCAGAATGGGTTGTTCGCAGTAAAAGAACAGCACAGTTTGAAAAGGTTGATATTAAAATTAATTTAAATATAGAACCTCTTAATAAAGAAAAAGAAGTTTTAACAGCAAAACTAAGCTGTGATTCAAGAACAGTTTTAGTTGAAACTGCTAATACATTTTATAACTTTAATGTTAATAGACAAAACACTGACTACACTCTTAAGGGTGAGAGAAAGAGAATTAATCCTTCAAACTTCCTTCAAGCAAAACTTGGTGAATCTGGTGGAAATGTTGCTTTAACACAGGTTAACTTTAATATTGACCAAGCTGTTTTAAATGACATCAAGAAAAATCAAGGAGCCGTTGTCGTTTCAGGAGTAATTGTCTTTGATAAAAAACAATGGAATTGGTTTGATAAAGGAACAGAAGTTCCTTTTAATGATATTGAGGTTACTGATTTTAGTAGCAGTGTTATTAATACTGGTATCGCTCTGGATGGACGAGAGGTTAAGAAAGTTGACCTTAAATACTCTATCTCCATTAAAGAAAGTCGCTATTTTAATAATGCTAAAAGTAATCAAATAAAGCTTTAATTCAACTGTTCGCATGAGACGGCTTTTACTATTTTTTTTCTGTTTGCTGGCCTTAGGTTTTATTCCTGGGGCCAGGTCTCAGGAAAATAAAGATTTTAAACATTTTATTAGCCACAACATGATCAGTTCGTTGTTAAACTTAAAGTGTGTTAATTATTTTTATTTTTCTCGTAAATACCTTGGGCAATGTACTTCAACTGTAAACTCATTAACGAAAATAATGGACTACTACCATCCCCTGCT
This sequence comes from Bacteriovoracia bacterium, assembly GCA_030431635.1. GTDB lineage: Bacteria > Bdellovibrionota > Bacteriovoracia > Bacteriovoracales > Bacteriovoracaceae > CALFYV01. The sequence continues at coordinate 2,627 of JAUIIL010000006.1, read as the reverse complement.
TTCAAATCCTGGTGGAGTTCTTTTCCTTAATAAACTAACAGCTCTTTGGGAGAACGAACAAACTCACATCTATTTTTCATCACTTCTTGAATCAGTAGAGTCTCTCCACCAAGGTCTTTTGAAAGAATTTAATCTCTGGGAATTCACTCTAGGTTTTTGGAAAGACAAAGATAGCGCTTTGGAAGTTCTGGCCGTTATGTTTCAAGATACAAGTGAAGACAATGCTCAACTTCATTTTTTAGAAATGTTTTACTCTGATTCCACTTCTTATGAGCGATTTTTTGTTTTTAAGAAAGTGCTTAGTTTTTTTAACTCTTCATTTCTAAGAGAGCAAGAATACCAAATAGAGCTCTACCCAAAAGATTTAGGTTATACAACGAAACAGCTGGGTTTTTCTTTATACTACTTCTACGTTAACACCTATCTTACTTTGAAAATAAAGGAAAATACCTTCGCAAAGGTTATGCCTCTGCTTCTTAGTTCTCTTTACAAGTTTCATAGAATTACAAATAGTTATGGCCGTTGGCTTACCAGCCCTAAAAAAATAGACCTAGAAAAACATCGTTATTCTCTTACATCCCTTTTTTCTACTTATCTTGGGGCCCATTGGATATCCAACCAATGCCAAGAAATGGATTCTTTAGAGAGCTTTCTTAAGAAATTTGCCGCCTCTCCAAAGCTCTATCTTAAATTACTTTTTTACCGTCAAACGAGCGGCCAAGAGAGCGATTGAAAAAGTGTTTCAGGCTATAATGTTTTCATAAGAAGTTGCTTGTAGTCATACTACATACTACAATCTCCTTAAGACAAAAGGTGGTTTCTATGAAATTTCTTATTCTTTTTTCTTTATTTGCCTTAGCGGCCATTGCCGAGATTTCTCAGTCTAAAAGATCTGTTGAATCGGGTTCTGTCGTAAGAAAGAATGCTGTTAATATCAATTACCAGCATGGAATGGCAGGTGTAAGCCTTCAAAGAAACTATCTTGATTATGCTTCTGTGGTTGTTAATATGGGTACAAGACAAGATCCTGCTGTTAGCTCTTTCTCTGCTGGTGCAGAGTGGACAATTGAGGAGTCGACATCTCACAATGGAATTTATCTTAATCCATCGATTGTCTACATTAAGACTGGAATAGATAGAAACAGACGCTTTAATGATTCTTATCACGACCTTTATGGTGTTAATTTAAGAGAAGATGATTCTGCTTTAGGACTTAGTTTTATTCTCAAACACAAATGGCTTTTTCACCGTAAAAATGCTTCCTATGTTATCGGAACTGGAGCAGAGGTTTTAAGAGTAAGAAGTTCAAATGGTTTTGGACTTATTGCGAGTCTTGGGATCATATTCTAGTTTTATTGTTCAGGAATTTTCTAAAGATTGATATTTAGGCAAAAAAAAAGCTCTTCGTAAGAAGAGCTTTAAAAAAGACGTGCATTTAACTATTCTCACACCAAGTCACCCTGGCACTACCTTCGTCGCAAGCAGGCTTAACTTCCGGGTTCGGGATGGGACCGGGTGTTTCACTGCCGCTATCAACACACACCCAAGTTATAGAATAACTCATTTATTGAGTCAATAGTTTTTTAAAAATTATTTCATTTTTTTCTTAAAAAAATGACAATATTTTAAACTCTGGCTTGAAACAACCATAGACTTTGGAAGTTTTCCACGCCCCTCTTTAGGGTAAAGAATAAGACTTCCCTCTGTTAGTTCATGAGAGCTTTTAAACATCGCTTTATCTATTTCTCTTAGTGTTTTAAAGGGTACGCCAAAATCACTGCTCTGAGGGTAAATATCTAGTTTTAAAGGATCTATACTAATGCTCTCCCCAAGGGCCTGCAAGCCTTCACCTGGAGCCTTTAACTGATACTCGATTTTATCAATCTCAAAGAATTCTATTCCTAACTTAGGCTTATAATAACTAAGAACATCAATAGTAATTTCTGGAGTCTCTAACGTCTCGTAAGAAAGAGAAAGGCCATATGAACTATCATAATTTTTGTTAGGCTCTACCTTATAATCAAGAACGCTTTTAATTGACTCCCAACTTTTATCCTCTCCGATAAAAGTATAATCTTTATCAATTTGCGCAAAAACTTTTTCTCTCTTAACTTTTAAATAACCCTCAATATCGTCCTTTAGCCCCTTTTCAATTTTATCAATATACATTTCAGTAATTTTTCTAAAAAGAGTTGGGTTAAGTTCAATAACTTCATTGGACCTCAACTTTCTTCCGGCTACTTCGGCCGCCGCTTTTGCAAGCTCTGAACGAGTCAAGTGCAAGACAAATTCAGGCTTCATAGATGCAACAATGCTGTAGTAGAAGAGAGATCTTCCTTTAGAGTATGAGTTAACTGAACTAAATAAGAGAAAGAGAATAACTAGAGTTTTTTTCTTCATGGAAAAACCATAAAGAAGAGAGTGCGACGAGTCAAAACAAAATACTAAAGCTGTATTTTATTCTCTAAATTTAGTTTTAAGTGAAAGGAGTAAGAGGTAAATCTTACACAATCAAAAAACAGGACCAAACAAAATCAAGAATCCTAAGTTCTATCTACAAGACATTTTATAAAAAAAAGCAAAAGGGTATTTAGTATTGGTCAGCTCAACGCCTCACAGCGCTTACA
>JAUIIL010000005.1 GCA_030431635.1 Bacteriovoracia bacterium | reverse complement strand
ATGACATACTTTTGCATAGCATGTCTGCGCGTACTTCGCCTACCGGTGCTCATTCATCCACGGGCATGCCCGTGGTGTTCTGTCCTCAAATCAAACTTCGTAAGATTTTCGGCTCGCATAAAAAAAGCCCTCTGAGCGAGGGCTTCTATTCTTAACAAATAATTTTTTAAATTAAACAGCTGGCTTAATTAAGAACGCAATAACAAATGCGTAAATAACAAGTGATTCGATTAGAGCTAGAGCAATAATCATTGGAGTAAAGAGCTTATCAGCAGCAGATGGATTTCTTGCAATTCCATCTAGAGCAACAGAAGCAGCTTTACCTTGAGCATAAGCTCCACCAACAGCAGCAACAGCAATAGCAACAGCAGAAGCCCATGCAAAGTTAGCAGCATCAGTTGTTTCAGCAAATGCGAAAGAAGGGATTAAAGCAACAGCAAGTAAAGATAACATTTTCATTTTTTTCTCCATTTTTTAAATGTTAGTTAATGTGCTCCAGCCTCATCATGATCGTGATGAGCTGTGGCAAGACTTATATAAACCATTGTTAAAAGTGTAAAAACGAAAGCTTGGATAAAACAAACAAATAGTCCCAAAACCATAAATACAATTGGCACTATATAGGGAAGAAGGTCTGAAAATATTGAAAGAACTAAGTGGTCTCCAAACATATTTCCTCTTAAACGTAGAGCAAGAGAAACAGGTCTAACCGCATGAGAAATAATTTCAATAACAAAAATAAGAGGTGCTAAATACCAAACAGGTCCCGCAAAATGCTTTAAGTGACCAATTAAACCCTGTTCTTTAATTCCTTGATAATTGTAATAAATAAAAACAAAAATCCCTAAAGCAAGTGTTGTATTAATATTATCCGTTGGTGGTAAAAAACCAGGAATAAGACCTGTTAAATTGCTTAAGAAAACAAAAAGAAAAATCATACAAATAACTGGAAAATATTTTGAAGCTTCTTTTTCACCCATTGTTGAACGGGTTAAATTGTAAACAAACTCACCAAACGCTTCAATAATATTTCTAAAGGTAATTCCTTTATCAGGAACTACCGCTTTATCTACAGTACCAGCTTTTAAATTATAAAAAATACCAAACAAAGACACCAAGAGAGCAATGATGACAAAAGTAACTACATGTTCTGGTACATGTAATGAATGAGCTACATGAGAAAGAAATGTATATCCTGAAGCAAAAGTGCTATGTGAAAACAAAGCAAGTGTGATTAGGGCCAGATTCCTCATATTTTACCTTTTTAAGTATTTTTCTATTTTGCTTTTTTAATACTTAAGACCAAGATAATCAATTGAAAAATATATAAAATTATTAGAAAAAAGACTAAATCCCGGTGGTAGGTTAAGAGGTAATATAGCACTGCGGCTAAAAGTATCGTTTTCCCTAGAAAGTAAAAAGAAATCCAGAATCCTTTGTTTTTCTGGGTTGGACTTGGTCGAAGTACAAGCTCAATTCCCCTGGCCAGAAAAAAATGATTCACAATTGTAGTAAAAAACAAAATTAACAAGAAAAAAAAATTTTTAAATTCGCGAGAATTTGCATAGCTACAAATGAGTAGGTTAAGCATCGAGAGGACAAAATAGAGTTGAAAATTAATCTTTTTTCTTATTAACATAGCGTATCATTAAATAAAGAGTATTCACAGAAACTAAAACCATTATCACCAAAGAGACATTCCAGCTTATAAGCCCGGCCTGTACCAAATTATAAAGTAGAGCAAATACTCCAATTAATGTTGAAGGAAGACCTAAAGCCAACCCCATCACAATCAAATATTTCTTCATCGCTTTCTCGAAACTCGTCTTTGGTATAAAGATTCTAGTCTATTTTTTATAACATCTGGGTTGGGATAAGAATTTAAAATTGAATAATAAATATTATAAGCCTTTTTTAGCTCTTCATCTGTTTCATAAGCATTAGCAATGAGAAATTTAGCGATAGTAATATCCTTTTGTGAATTACTTCTTGCGATAAATTCTTTAAAAAACTTTATAGAAGACTTCCATTGCTTTAAAAAAAAGTGACATAACCCTAACTGATAATATGAATCCGCATAATACTCATGTGATCTTTTTTCTTTAATTTTATGAAAAAGGGTTATGGCCTGATTATATTCTTTGTCTTTTAAAAAGGATTGAGCATATCGATATTCATAAAAATCTTGTTTTTCTAATGTAGGCATAAAATCAACTAAAGTTTTATAGGCCTTGAGTGATTCTTTATAATTTTTAAGATAAGAAAAATTTATATCAGCAATTTTCTCCAGTGATTTTACATGCCATATTGGATTATCTGTTAAATCTATTACATTTTGAAAGTTCTCTAAGGCTTTTTGATTTTGATTTAAATACAAAGAATAAATTTCACCCAACTGAAAATGAATTTTGAGTTTCAAATTGGGAGAAACCTTAGTCAGAAGAACAGACTCATACTTTTTTGTTGCATGAGCATAATCTTGTTTTTTTAATAGATCTTGAGCTTCTAGAATTGATTGATGAAGACCTGAAGTAAAATCACATGAAAACAAAAATAGAAGAAAAAGAAGAAAATTATTCTTCCATTTCTTCTTCGTCTTCTGATTCGGCAATTTTTTCAACAGCGACAACTTTTTCTCCATCTTTTAAGTTGATCAGTCTGACTCCCTGAGTATTACGACCAAGTAAAGAAATCCCTGATATTTTCGTCCTAATAACTTGTCCTCTATCAGTAATAATCATCAGATCTTCATTCTCTGATACTTCTTTAACCTGGATAATATCGCCATTCTTCTCTGTTAGTTTCATGGCGATAATACCTTTACCACCACGGCTTTGTTTTCTGTATTCTTTTGAAATGGTTCTTTTTCCATAACCGTTCTCAGTTATCGATAAAATTTCAACATTATCATCAATAATTTCCATTCCAATAACTTTTTCTGAAGAATTTAAAGAAATTCCTTTAACACCTTGAGAGACTCTTCCCATAGGTCTACAGTCTTCTTCTGAAAACCTAATGATTTTTCCAGAACTAGCACAAAGAAGAACATCTTGGTTACCACCAGTTATTTTAACGTTAACAACAGAATCTCCGTCTTGAACCTTAATGGCTTTCTTCCCATTTTGATTAATTCTTTCGTACTCATCAAAACTTGTTTTTTTAACATAACCATTAGCTGTAGATATTAATAAAAATTTCCCCGAAGGATCTTTTGGTTTAGCAATAATTTCTTTAACCCTCTCACCTTTAGGTAATTGAATGAGATTGACAATATTTCTACCTTTTGAAGTTCGACTTCCTTCAGGTATTGTATAAACTTTTAAAGAGAAAACAGTTCCTCTTTCAGTAAAGAACATTAACTCGTCGTGAGTGTCTGCTGTAAAAATACTAGTGAAAAAATCTTCATCATTTACAGCTCCCTTAACACCTTTACCACCTCTTTTTTGGGCTTTATATGTATCTTTATCCATTCTTTTTACATAGCCCTTATGAGTAATTGTAACAATAACCTCTTCATTTTTGATAAGATCTTCAATTTGAATCTCATCGGCCATAGCGACAATTTCAGTTCTTCTTTCATCTGAATAATTTTCTTTTATTTCATTGAATTCATCTTTAATTATTCCGTAAATTTTATCATCTGAAGAAAGAATTCCTTCTAATCGTTCAATTTCTTTCATGATAGCTTCATAATCAGCAATAATTTTGTCTCGCTCAAGCCCTGTTAGCCTTTGGAGTCTCATATCAAGAACTGCTTGGGCTTGCTTATCACTTAGCGAATATTGGCTCATTAAACCTTGTTTCGCTTGAGCAGGTCCTTCTGATTTTTTAATAAGTTCAACAATTGCATCGATATTTTCAACTGCAACTTTTAATCCTTCAAGTAAATGAGCTTTTTCTTTTGCTTTTTTAAGTTCAAAAGTCGTTCTTCTAACAACAACTTCCCTTCTATGATCTATAAAGCATTGAAGTTGCTCTTTTAAATTCATTACTTTTGGTTGACCATTATGAAGAGAAAGAAAAATTATCCCGTAAGAGACTTGTAACTGAGTCATCTTATAGAGCTTATTAAGAATGATACTGCCAGGCTCCCCTTTTTTAATATCAATAACAACCCTAATTCCAAGTCTGTTAGATTCATCTCTAATATCTGAAATTCCCATAACTTGTTTATCGGTTACAAGTTGAGCTATTTTTTCAATGAGTTTTGCTTTATTTACCTGATAAGGAAGTTCTGTCACAACAATTCTTTCTCTTTCTTGTTTTCCATAAATTTCAATTTCAGCTTTGGCCCTAATTTGGATAACACCTTTACCTGTAAAGTAAGCCGATTTAATACCAATTGTTCCGTGAATAGCTCCAGCAGTTGGAAAATCTGGTCCAGGAATAATTCCCATTAATTCTTCAATCGTAGTATCTTTGTTATCTACAAGATGAATTAACCCATCCATTATTTCACCTAGATTATGAGGTGGAATATTAGTGGCCATCCCAACTGCAATACCAGTTGAACCATTCACTAAAAGATTAGGAACCTTCGTAGGAAGAACCATTGGCTCTTGTAAAGAATCATCATAGTTAGATTGCCAATCAACTGTTTCTTTATCTATATCTCTGAGCATTTCCTCAGCAATTTTTTTCATCCGAATTTCGGTATATCTCATTGCAGCAGCTGAATCGCCGTCAATAGAACCAAAGTTTCCTTGCCCATCAACAATAGGATTTCTCATCGAAAAATCCTGGGCCAAACGAACAATACTACTATAAACAGCCGAATCTCCATGTGGATGATATTTACCAATAACATCACCTACAACACGGGCAGACTTAAGATATGGTTTATTATGGTAGTTATTAAGCATATACATGGCATAAAGAATTCTTCTGTGAACTGGCTTTAATCCATCACGAACATCTGGTAGTGCTCTACCAACAATAACTGACATCGCATAATCGAGATAGCACTCTCTCATTTCATCTTGAATAAGAAGAGGCATAACATTACTTGGCTGAATATTTTCTTGATCACTCATAGATTAACCCTAATTTTAAATATCTAAATTTCTTACGTTAAGTGCGTTGGTTTCAACAAATTCTCGTCTTGGTTCAACTTGATCTCCCATTAAAACAGAGAACACTTGATCTGCATCAATAGTATCCTCTATTTTTACTTGCAAAAGAGTTCTATTGTCAGGGTTCATTGTTGTTTCCCAAAGCTGCTCTGGATTCATTTCACCTAATCCCTTATAGCGTTGGATATAGGCTCCTTGTCTTCCTTCACTAAAAATATAGTTAGAAAAATCAATTAAATTCTCAAATTCCTTCTCTATTCCACCTTTTGAAATAGAAAAACTCGATTGAACATACTTTTTAAAACCTTCATAGAAATTTTTAAGGTTAGCAAATTCAGCTGAATCTAAAAAATAAGAATTAAGTTTGAATTTTTTGGTTTTTAAAGATGTTTTAACTACTACACGAGCATAGAATTTATTATGACTAGGATCACTTTCTAAAGTAAATGAGTAATTTCTCAGAGTATGCTTTTCATTTTCTTTAAAATATTTATCTAAATCATCAATAATTTTTTGAGTTTCCTCTTTTGAACTTAGTGAATTGTCTTTTAGCATTTCTGATTCAATCAATTTCTTTAAAAGAATTGAGTCAAAATGCCTGTCATATGATTTCAAAGACGCATTATAAATTCTATATTTGTTTAAAAATGATTTTACGTCATCAACATCAACTTCTTTTCCATCTATTTTTATTTCACTGTCAGAAAGAGTCGAACTTATAAGAAATTTTTCTAATTCTTTTTCATCTTTTAAATATTTCTCTGCTTTACCCTTTTTATATTTATACAATGGAGGCTGGGCAATATAGAGATTTCCACGTTCAATGACTTCAGGAAATTGCCTGTAAAATAAAGTTAAAAGAAGCGTTCTAATATGGGAACCGTCAACGTCAGCATCAGTCATAATAACAATTTTATGATAGCGAAGTTTTGAAATATCAAAACTATCTTTACCAATACTTGTTCCCATTGCTTGCACAAGCATTTTTATTTCATCATTTCCAAGCATTTTGTCATAACGAGCTTTTTCAACGTTAAGAATTTTTCCTTTAAGAGGAAGAACTGCTTGATATTTTCTATCCCTTCCTTGCTTTGCCGATCCACCCGCTGAATCACCCTCAACAATATAAATTTCACAATTTTCAGGATTCTTTTCTTGGCAATCGGCCATTTTTCCTGGAAGCCCACCAAAATCAAGAGCTGTTTTTCTTCTTGTTAACTCTCTTGCTCTTCTGGCTGCTTCTCTAGCAGCAGCCGCATCCACGGATTTTCTAATTATTGTTTTTGCTGTTTTAGGATTTTCCTCAAAATAAGCTTTTAACTTTTCACCAACTAAGGAATTTACAATACCTTCTACTTCAGAACTCCCAAGTTTAGATTTTGTTTGTCCTTCAAATTGTGGATTCGATAATTTTGCTGAGACAATGGCCGTTAAGCCCTCTCTCATATCATCACCTGTTAAATTTGTTTTAATTCCTTTAAGAAGGTTATTGTCTTTAGCGTAGTTATTTAAAACTCTAGTTAAAGCAGTTTTAAAACCTGAGACGTGAGTTCCACCTTCTGGAGTATTAATATTATTGGCATAAGATGTAATTGATTCTGAATAACTATCAGTCCATTGCATTGCTACTTCAACTTCATAATCTTCTCTAGTATCAATGAAATAAACAGGGTTTTTATGAATAGGTGTTTTGGCCCTATTTAAGTAAGTCACAAATTCAGAAATTCCACCTTCATAATGAAAGTTTTCTGTTTTTTCTGTTCTTTCATCTTTGATTGAAATATTTAAACCCTTATTAAGAAAAGCCATTTCTCTAAATCTTGAAGCAAGAGTTTCATAATTAAATTCATGAACTTCAAAAATTTCATTATCTGGTTTAAAAGTAACAGAAGTACCGGCTTCATTCTCATCACATTCACCAACAACTTCTAAAGGTTTCTTGGCTTCACCGTTTTCAAAATCAAGCTGATGAACTTTTCCTTTTTTCTTAATTTCTAATTTAACCCACTTAGATAAGGCATTTACAACGGCAGCTCCAACTCCGTGAAGTCCTCCTGAAACTTTATAGGCCCCACCTTCTTCGTTAAACTTTCCACCAGCATGCAGTTTAGTATAAACAATCTCAGCTGCAGAAATTCCTTCAGTTGGGTGGATATCAACAGGTATTCCCCTTCCGTTATCAATAACTGTCACAGAGTTATCCACATGAATAGCAACTTTAATTTGAGAACAATAACCGGCCAACGCTTCATCAACGGCGTTATCCACTATTTCATAAACACAATGATGAAGACCTCTAAATCCTGTATCACCGATGTACATACCAGGTCTTTTTCTAACCGCCTCAAGGCCTTCTAAAATTTTAATTTTATCAGCGCCATACTCACCTTTAACTTTTGAAATTGATTCTTGACCTTCCATTTACTCTTCAGCTCCTATTGAACAATCTGAAAATGACCACCCGTGACCATTATCTGTTGGATATTGGCCAGTCTTTCAAGCTCATCCCTAAAACCTTCGTTCGCGGTAGTGATGAGAACTTGAAAATTTTGTTTATTGAGATACTCCACGAGCTTCGACCATCTTTGCGAATCTAGCTCTCCTGAAACATCGTCAATTAAAACAATAGGGTAAGCCTTAAATTTATACCTAAAAAGCTCTATATAGGCAAAAATAAGACTCAGATAAGCCATTTTTTGCTGTCCTAATGAACAAAATTCAAAGGCGTTTTTTTCATCAAAAAGCATAATGAAATCATCCCTATGAATTCCGTAATGGGTATGACCTATAGCTTCATCTTTTGCTATGTTTTTAGCGTAAAAATCCCTTATTTGTTCTCTATTTTGCTTAGCAAAACTACTTTTCATCGTTATTTTTAACAAATGCTCTTCTGAGAAAACTTCCTGAAAGGAGTGGAAGCAAAAAGGGTTAAGTTCACTAATAAAAGCTTCCCTAAACTTCACAATACTTTCCGAATATAGGGCAAACTGCTCATCTAAAGCCAAAATCTGATCTTTAAAGCCTGTAGGTCTTTTGGACAAAAGAGTGTTTCTAAGGCGAAGAACTTGATTAAACTTTGATAGGTTTTTCTTATATTCTAAATTTAGAACTGCAAGATGATGATCTACCCATGCTCTTCTTTCGCTTGCTTGTTGATGAAAAGAATATGAATCAAAGGGATTAATAAAAATTGTTTCTACACTAAGTTTTTTTTTAGTCGTTTTCCCGTTCAAGCTCCATTGTGGCCCATTTCTTTCAATTTTTCCTGTAAAACTAATTTTTTCATCGGCCTGAATATCAGAGAACAAAGAATTAATAACCACTTCAGGGTTCTCACCATCAAGACTTAAAAATTGAGGAAAACCCGTGTTTTTACGAAAGGATTTTCTATGAATTAAATAAAAAAGAGCTTCTAAAAGGTTTGTTTTCCCATTTCCATTTTTACCAAAAATACAATTTATCCCAGGAGAGAAATTAACTACATCAGACTGTAAATTACGAAAATTCGTGACTTGTAGTTTTTGAAGCTTTAATTGATTCATTATTTAATAAATTAAAGCTTAAGGGGCATTACAATTCCAAGAAAATCAGGAAGATTCTCTGCTTTAACAACAACTGGACTTAATTCATTATTAAACTCAAGCTTAATATCACCATCATCAAAAACAGAAATAGTATCCATTAAGTACTTTGCATTAAATCCTATTTCCATATTTTCTCCTGAGTAATTTGTCGATACTGATTCTTTTGCTTGTCCTAATGAAGGATGGTTGGCAGAAATCTCAAGACTATTCTCAGTGAAAGTGACTTTAATTCCATTAGTTTTTTCATTCGATAAGATTCTAATTCTCTTAATAGCATCGTAAAAACTAGATTTATCCACATTTAATTCAAAAGCTGTTTTACTTGGAATAACAGTTTGATATTTAGGATATTCTCTTGCAATAAGACGAATAGATAAAAAGTATTCTTCTTCAGCTTTAATATAAAGAAAAGAATCATCAACTGATAATGTTATTTCTTTATCTGGGTAAGCTTCAGCTATTTTTTTGAGCTCATTAACACCTTTTCTTGGAATAATGATCCCATCAGTAAGGCCTTGGCAATCACCTAGGTATTCAGTTGTTTCTAATAAAGCTAGCCTATGGCCATCAATTGCAACTGCTCTTAGTTTTTCATCTATTAGTTGTAGATAAATTCCATTCAGGTAAAGCCTAGTTTCATCTGTTGAAATGGCATGTGACGTTTTAGAAATAATATTAACAATTTCTTTAGTTCTTAATTGAAACTTATTTGTATCATTTTCAAAAGTTAATTGAGGGTATTCTTCTGAATTGGTGATAAGAAGTGAATAATTAATTTTTTTACAAGAAAGTTTTAAGTAATTTTCTTCACTATCAACAGAAATTTCAACATTATCATTTGGTAACTCTCTTAAAATATCAAAGAAACTTTTTGAACTAATACAAAAGCTCCCTCCACTTTGAATATCAGCATCAACATAGATTTTAGCTGAAACTTCTAAATCAGAAGCTATTAAAGTAAGTTTACCTGGGATTTCTGAAGTGATTAAACAATTAGTTAGAATAGGGCGTGAGTTTTTTTTATCAACAACGGTCAGAATTTTGTTTAAGCCTTCTCTCAAGATATCTGATTTAATTGTTAATTTCATAATAGCCCTCAATTCAATGAACTCTTTTAGCATTTAAGCAAGTAGTAAATCAAGATGCATTGAGAAGCTGGAAGCGAGAGAAATTTAATAATAATCTATATATAAATATATAATATATTATTAATACCCTGGGATAATGGGGATATTAATAATAAAATCTATAATATTAGATAGTTATGTGCATTTTTTATTCAACCTTTTGTGAAAAAATGAAAAGAAAAAATGATTTAAGATCGCAGATTATTACTTTATCCTCAAAAAAAAATTAAAACTAACTAATAGTGCACATTGCTTTCAACATAAATAAATAACTAATGGCAGAAAAGAGGCTGACTATCCAAGAAAACACATACTTTATCCACATTTTTATTCACATGTTGAAAAAGAAAAATAGATACTCAATGAAAAATGAATTCACATTGTGTGGAAATGTTAAAATGAGCAAAAAAAGGAATTTTTTTAGAGTTTGCTTTCTATTTCGTAAATTTGATTTTGAGTGGCGGTGTCTATTTTAATTTGTTTTCTAATTTTATCCACTGCGTGAATGACAGTCGTGTGATCTCTATTTCCGTAATATTGACCAATGTCTACTAATGTGGCCTTGAGCACATGATAAGAAAGATACATACCAATATGTCTTGCTTTGGTGACTTCCTTAATTCTTGCTTTAGATCTTAAATCTGCCACAGGGATCTTAAAGTGGTTTGATACTGTTTTAGCAATTGATTCTAGGGTATGTGTTTTTACATCAAAATTTTCATCCAGCTTAAGCTGCTCTTTTGCTATTTCAAGGTCAATATCAACTTTAAAAACAGATGAATAAGCACCTAACCTTATTAAAGAACCTTCAAGTTCTCTGATGTTACTTTTTATCGAGCGAGCTATCAGATTGACAACATCATCAGGAAGATAAATATCTTCTTCTTCTGCTTTCTTTTTGAGAATAGCAATTCTTGTTTCTAAATCAGGTTGCTGAATATCAAGAACAAGTCCCCAAGATAATCTTGTTTTTATTCTTTCTTCAATACCATCTATTTCTTTAGGTGGTTTGTCCGAAGTGAAAATAAGCTGTTTGCCTTTTGAGTGAAGTTCATTGAAAACATGAAAAAACTCATTTTGAGTTCCAGGTCGGTTTTTTAATTCATGAATATCATCAACCATAAGAACATCAACGAGTTCAGAGTATTTCTTTCTAAAATCTTGAATTTTTTGAGTTTTTATTGATGAAACCATCTCGGCCATAAATTCATTGGCAGTTGTTATGATGATTCTCATATTCGGAGAAGCTTCTCTAATATGATTAGCAACAGCGTGCAGAAGATGTGTTTTTCCCAAGCCGGAGTTTCCGTGTAGATACAAGCTGGGATAAATTTTTCCAGGTTTTTTGGCCACGGCAACAGCTGAAGCATGGGCCATATTATTGGATGGACCAACAATAAAATTAAGAAATGTCTTTTTCTTGTCTATATTATGCTCAAATTTATCGCTTTCATGATGCTCTATAACCTTACTATTGATTTCATCAATCATATTTTCCTGAGTGGGAATAAGGTCGTTTATAGTAAAAGACATTTCTTTAACGCTTTTTGCTTTCTTTATAGAGTAAGGACTTGTGTCTTGCTGTTCATTTTTTGGAACAGTCTCCGAGGTTTCGTTCAGTTGCTCATTAACAATATTGAAATCGATCAAAAATTTCTGACCAAGTAAACTCTCTATAATATTTTCTAATAAATCGAGATAATGAGTTTTAATCATTTTTTTTATGAACTCAGTTGAAACGCAAACTTGGATTCTATTGTCTAAGATATTAGAAATAGCGAAGGTATTAGCAAAAAAAGTATTAAATTTTTGCTCTGAAATCTGGGATTTAAGCCTTTCAAGGATTTCTTCAGCTATACTTGTCAGCTCTTCGGAAGAAAAAGAGCTATCATGATTTTTTTGTTCTTCTTTGTTTTCTTTTATATTTGAAATAAATGGATTGAACTGACCCTCATTTGGGGATTTCTTTAAAAAATGCTCAAATGGAAAGTTGCTATCCATAAAAAATTAACCTCTGTCCTCTTTTTTCCCTTTCTCGCAAAAGGTGCTGGATGCTAGCATGGAGAGGAATTAAAAAGCAAGAAGCACAACAAACAGTGTGAAATCAAATATTTATAGTTTAATTTGACGAAAAATCTTTCAAAAGATTCTCTACTATTGTTTAAAGGCTTAGCTTGACCAACGGCCGAAAAATCAAGTATGTAGATAGACTAATTTATTTATTTTGACTAACTGTGCAAGAGGCTAAATATGAGTAAAAGAACTTGGCAACCAAAAAAACTAAAAAGACTTAGAGCTCACGGTTTTCTTAAAAGAATGTCTACTCCAGGCGGTAAGAATGTTCTCAAAGCAAGACGAGCTAAGGGTCGAAAAAGACTTACGGTTACTACCGGAACTAAATAGATTTAATGGATAACGGTTTTCCTAAATCGAATCGATTAAGAACAAAAAGTGATTTTAAATGCTTGAAAGATAACTCTCGGATTTATCGTGATAAGTATTTGAACTTGTATTACTCAAAATCATCAGAGAGTGGAATAAATTCAAAAATGGGATTGGCCATTTCTCGGAAATGTGGAAATTCAGTTAATCGTAATTTTTTAAAAAGAACAATTAGAGAGTTTTTTAGAAAATCTTCTTTTAAAAATGAAGGATACAGCTTCTTGGTTAATACAAAACCTGCTTTACGGCAATTAGAAAAAAAAGAAGTAAAGCTAATCATTGAAAAAAGTCTGGAAACCATTTTTTGTAAATTAACATCATCAAACTCATGAATCAGATTTTTATTCTATTGATAAAATTTTATCAAAAATTTATTTCCCCATTATTGGGGAGAAATTGTAGGTTTCATCCTACCTGCTCGGCTTATGCTCTAGAAAATTTCAGAAAGTTTTCATTTTTTAGAGCTTTGTGGTATTCATCAATTCGCTTATCTAAATGCCATCCTTTTCACTCAGGTGGATACGATCCCGTTAAGAGTAAGGATTAAGGAGTTCCAATATGGGTGATGATCAAAAAAGAACATTTCTTGCTATTTCTCTGTCTGCTTTAATTTTATTTGGTTGGAATTATTTTTTTCCTGCCCCAAAGTCTCAAGTTGAAACTTCACAAGAGTTAACAAAAAAAGAAGTACAAAGCCAGGTTGTTAAATCTGAAGAAAAGGTAAATAAAGTCGTTGATACAGCAGAAAATTCTGAATTAAAAAGCTATCGCTTTAGTGATGGAAAAAACACTGTTGTTTTGAATTCTCAACTAAGTATTACTGAGTTTATTTCTGATAAAGCTGTTTTTGATTACAAGCAAATTATTGGAGATAATTCTTCACTAGGTCTTGAACTTGAAATTAACGGAAAATTTCAACCTTTATTTTTTACTTTCGCTAAAGTTGAAGATCAGTCTTTTGAAGCAATAAATGAAACAATGAATATCACTGTTCTGGGGAGTTTTGATAAGGTCGGAAAGTTTGTTTTTTCAGTTCAGTCAAAGTCTCCTATTAGGTTTCGATTTTTTGCCAATTCAACGGCCCAAAAGAAAGATAATGGCATGATTCGCTCTTTTGTTCTTCTGACTGACGATTTAGAAAAAATGGAAGTTGGTGATGAGGATAATTCTGAAGGAAAAATAAAATGGCTTGGAATAGATTTTAATTATCATTTATTAGCTCTTACATTTCCAGAAAGACATGCAGGTTATTTTGCCACTAATGTGGATGGATATTTATACACAACTTTGACTTCAAGTTATCAAGTGATGAACTATTCAGTAATTTTTACTAAGAAAGAGTACGATAACTTAATTGCCTTAGGGGATAATTTAAAGCTCTCTGTTGATTTTGGTTTATGGTCTCTTATAGCAGTACCAATGCTTAGAATCCTTCAGTTTTTTCATGAATATGTGTCTAATTATGGCTTGGCTATTATTTTCCTTACTCTTATTATGAGACTTTTGATGTTTCCTTTGCAGTATAAGTCTTTTCAGGGAATGAAAAAGATGCAGGAAATTCAACCCGAATTAACAAAAATTCGTGAAAAATTTAAAGATGATCCAGCAAGACTACAGCAGGAATCAATGCTTCTTTTTAAAAGAGCTGGAGCAAATCCCCTGGGTGGCTGTTTACCTCTCTTAATGCAAATGCCTTTTTTCTTTGCTTTCTATAAAGTTTTATTTAATTCGGTAGAACTTGTTGGAGCTCCTTTTGTTTTTTGGATAAAAGATTTAAGTGTGAAGGACCCTTACTTTGTTCTTCCTGTTTTAATGGGACTTGCAATGTTTTTTCAGCAAAAACTAACTCCATCACCTTCAGCTGACCCTACACAAAAGAAAGTTTTAATGTTCATGCCTGTGATCTTTGCTTTTATTATGAGCTCACTCCCAGCTGGACTTACTCTCTATATTCTCATTTCAACTATTTTTGGAGTCGTTAGCCAAACTTTTGTGTTCAAAAAAAGTGAAGGTAAAGGAAAAGTTGTTGTGGTGTAACAATGGATCTAGTTTATTCAGATGATCCTATTATTGCTTGTAGTACGAACTCCTTATCTCCTAGTGCTATTAATGTAGTAAGATTGTCAGGATTTCAGAATTTCGCCCCTATAGAACCATTTCTTTCAATAAAGAGTTCTCAAATAAAGCCTCGATACGCACATTATTGCAAGGTAATTGACGATAGTAGAGTGCTGGATGATGTTGTACTCGTTTATTTTCCAGCTCCAAAAAGCTACAACGGCGAAAATATTCTTGAATTAAGTGTTCATGGAAATCCTCTTTTAACTCAAAATATTATTAATCTCTTTGTCGAAAAAGCAGGCTTTAGAATAGCTAAACCAGGAGAGTTTTCTTTTAGGGCCTTGAGAAACAAAAAGCTCTCACTATCTCAAGTAGAAGGTTTAGATCTTTTATTAAATGCAAATAATAAATACGCACTTGAACATGGAAGAAGTTTTCTTTCTGGTGATTTGTATGAATTGTATTTAAAACTTCAAAAAACTCTTTTAACTTTTCGTTCATCTTTAGAAATACTTACTGATTTCTCTGATGATGTTGGAGAAGAACAAGCATGGCAAAATATAAAAAACTCATTCAGAGATTTTTCTCAAGTTGTAAAAGGGCTTTCGAGTAAAACCCAGTCTGATTATTCTCAATTAATTGAGTCTAAAATCACCTTGCTTGGTTTACCAAATGCAGGGAAAAGCACGATCTTTAACTCACTTCTTAAACAAAACAGGGCCATTGTTTCAGATATAAAAGGAACGACGAGAGATTACATTACCGAGAAAATAAAAATAAGAGATAATTTTTATTTTTTAGTCGACACAGCTGGCGTCAGAGAATCAAAAAATAACATAGAAAAACTTGGAATCGATCAAAGTTTATCATTAGCGAGAAATTCTTTTTTTAATGTTTTAGTTATTAACCCTTTTGAATGGGATGAAGGTTATTTTAAAAAGTTAAAAGAGATTTCTTTCGATCTTATTTTTATCACTCACACAGATAGAGAAGGCTTTAGTAAGGCACTTGCCCCTATAGAACCACTTCTTCCTAAAATAGATAAAATTTATTTAAAAATAGAAGCAAGTTCTTTTTCTTTTGAGCAATTTGAATCTTTTAAAAATTTAGTGAGTAAAAAAATGGAGAGTATTATAAATAAAAAACCACTATTACTTGACAGACATGTCAATATTATCAATATGTTAGATAGTGAGGTAGACTCTTACTCTCAGCTTCTTAAAGAGCAAACAGATATTGGAATTTTATCCTCTGAATTTCTTATTTTAGAAAAAACGGTGGCCGAATTAATAGGAATTGTCTCGCCAAATGATGTTTTGCATCATATATTTAATAACTTCTGTATAGGTAAATGAACTGTTCCACATGGAACATTTGGAGATGAGATTGTTCGATATTATTGTTTTAGGTGGAGGGCATGCAGGTGTTGAAGCATCAGCTATCGCAAGCCGATTTCATTTAAAAGTCGCTCTTATTACTATGCCTAATGTACCTATAGCATCAGCTCCTTGCAATCCTTGTATTGGTGGTGTTGGAAAAGGACAAGTTGTTAAAGAACTAGATGCTCTTGGTGGAGTGATGCCAATTATAGCTGACAAGGCTGGTATTCAGTATAGGACACTGAATGAGTCTAAAGGCTTTGCTGTTCAGTCTACGAGAGTACAAATTGATAAAGATGTTTATGCACTTGAAGCCGAAAAATATTTACAGGAAGAAACAAACGTTGAGATAGTGAAGGCTAAAGTAGAGAATATTTCTATAGAAAATGATACTTATCGTGTTTCTACTAGTGATGGAGAGCATTTTTATTCAAAAAAAATCATATTAACTGTTGGGACTTTTTTAAATGGAAGGTTGCATACTGGAGCAAGGGTAAGAGATGGTGGTCGAGACGGATGCGAGTCATCTATTTCTCTTGAGCAAATATTTTCTCAAATAAAGAAACGACCTTTAAGATTTAAAACAGGAACACCTCCTCGCATTAAAATTGAGACTGTGGATTTTAGTAAGTGTGAAGAGCAAAAATCTGATGAATTGACTGAAAACTTTCACTGGTCTCATCAAAATCTAGGCAGAAACCTTACTCAAGTCTCTTGCTATCTAACAAGAACCAATGAAAAAACAATGGGGTTTATTCGTGAGAATAAAGAGAAATCCCCCATGTTTAACGGACAAATCAATGCAGTTGGGGCAAGGTATTGCCCTAGTATAGAAGATAAAGCTTTTAGGTACCTCGATAAGAATATTCATCATGTTTTTTTAGAGCCCGAAGGGCATAATAGAGATACACTCTACCCGAGTGGAATTTCCTCATCTCTACCTGAAGATATTCAAGAGTTATACGTTAAAACAATTCCAGGTTTAGAAAATTCTTCAATAAAAACATATGGTTATGCTGTTGAATATGATGTTGTTGATACAACCGACCTTTGTTTATCGCTAGAACATAAAAAGTTCTCTGGTCTTTATTTTGCTGGTCAAGTGAACGGAACTTCTGGTTATGAAGAAGCTGCTGGTCAGGGTTTTGTTGCGGGTGTGAATGCAGCCTTTTCAATTTTAGGAAGAGAAGAATTTTCAATTTCTCGATTGGATTCTTATATAGGAGTCATGATCGAGGATTTAGTTTCAAATACTAGAGATGAGCCCTATAGGCTGTTTACAGCTCGCTCTGAGAACAGGCTTTATGTTAGAGAGGATAATGCTGTACTGAGATTGTTTCCATATAGGGAAAGCCTCATGCTGAATTTACCTGTGGATTTTTATAATAGAGATTTTGTTAAAAGTTTTGAAACGCTATCAGAGATTCTTGACACTGAATTCTTCCATCCATCAGAGTGCCCCTATAGGGACATCCCTGGTATTAATAAGCTTAATAAAAGGCTTAACCTATCGGAATTATTAAGACAATCTTGGCTAAATCCTGTTGAAATCCTTGAGTTATTGTTGAATTACATGGGTCTTAAATATCCCAGGGCAGTGGTAAGATCTGTGGCGATTTCTAAGAAGTATGAAGGCTATATTGGTAGAGCTTCTGGACAACTCGAAAAGATTAGAAAACTAGATTCAATGAAGATTGATTGGAGTCAATTAAAGGATTCAAAAAACATCTCTTTTGAGTGCAAGCAAAGAATTCTGAAAATTAAGCCTGAAACTTTTGGACAATTAAAGCGCATTGAAGGAATTAGGCCAGCAACACTTTCTGTGGTTGCGGGTGGGGCTTTGTAGATGCAAGATCTGCTTGAATTCTCGCAAAAATATTTTTCTTACTTAAATAATGAGCTTTTAGGTATTAATTTAACGGCCATTAAAGAAGAAGAAGAGTTCTATCATAAGCAAATCCTAGATTCAGTTTTACCCTATTATCAATCTTCTCTATTTTCTGAGTCTATAGAGAGCACTGGTCATGTTCTTGATATTGGTTTTGGGGGAGGATTTCCTATTCTTCCTCTTGCCAGGATTTTACCTCAGATAAAATTTCTTGGGGTTGAGTCTAAGAGTAAGAAAGTTAAAGCAGTTGGCTTACTTTCTGATTATTTTCAGTTGAGGAATGTCTCTTTGGTTCACTCTAGGTTTGAAGAAATCTTGATTGATAAGAAAGTTGTTGTCATTAGCAAGGCTGTCTCTACTGTTGAAAACATTCTCGATGCTCTTGTGTTTGATGCAGATATAGAGTGCTTTTTTTATAAAGGCCCTAATTTTTTTGATTTAGAAAAAACCGGTTTAGAGAAAATAAGCTCTTCCTGGGAGATAATTGAAAATACAGAAATAGAAGTGCCTGGAACTGATAAAAGGGTTTTAATTGGCTTTAAGCCTAAAAATGTTCCATGTGGAACAAAGAAGAAAAGAAATCTTGTCAAATTGTCACATATTCTTTAAAAATTAAGAGCTTAGATTCTTTAAGCTTAGGAGAGTAAATGTCTAAAATCATTGCAATTGCTAATCAAAAAGGTGGAGTTGGAAAAACAACAACCGCCATTAATCTTGCATCGTGTCTAGCAGTAGCCGAGAAAAAGACTCTGCTAATTGATTTTGATCCTCAAGGAAATGCAAGTGTAGGACTTGGTCTTGATAAGGAGAGTTTTTCTGAGAGAAATATTTATCATACATTGATTGGTGAGGAAGAGATTTCACGTTGTATTTATAAAACTGATCTGCCTCTCCTTGATATTGTTCCTTCAGACAATAACTTAATTGGAGCTGAAATAGAGCTTGTCAGCGCTTTTGCTAGAGAAGCTAAGTTAAAAAGTGCTCTAGCTGCAGTTGAGAATGTTTATGATTATATCATTATTGATTGTGCTCCTTCTTTAGGCTTGTTAACAGTGAATTCTTTAAATGCAGCTACCCACTATATAGTTCCTATGCAAACAGAATATTTTGCTATGGAAGGGCTTTCACAGCTACTTAATACAATTAAACTTATAAGATCTTCTCTGAATCCCAAGATAGAACTTTTGGGGATTTTACTTACTATGTTTGATGGAAGAAATAATCTTTCTAAGCAAGTTTCTAGTGAAATCCACAAACACTTTAAAGGCAAGGTTTTCGAAAGTTTAATTCCAAGAAACGTTAAACTTTCTGAGAGCCCAAGTTTTGGAAAACCGATTATTCTTTATGACATTAATTCTAAAGGAAGTGAAGCCTATCTCTCTCTTGCTAGAGAGATTATTCATACGCTTGAAAAACCTGAAGAAGAGCAAAGCCAGGTTAATTTCTTGGCAAGTAAAATGAAAGAAATCCCCAAATTTGAAGATTACACTAATTACTAAGGACGCATAAATGGACATTCAAAAAGAAAACAAAGGTAAGAAAAACGTACTAGGTAAAGGAATGGCCGCTTTATTGGGTCCATCAATCGGGCAAGAGATAGAGAATAAAGAAAAATCAATAAAAAAAATTGATACATCTGCCCCTATAGAACCAGCGACTGGAAGTATTAAAATACCCCTATCTAGTATTAAGGCCAATAAGGACCAGCCTAGAAAAATTTTTAAAGAAGCTGAGATAAAAGAATTGAGTCAATCAATTGCTCAGAATGGAATCATTCAACCTTTAATTGTCGAAGAGGTAGATGGAGGATTTCAGGTTATAGCCGGTGAGAGAAGACTTCGAGCTGCTAAGCTTGCTGGTCTAAAAGATGTTCCTGTTGTTGTTAAGAAAGTAACTAAGAAAGACTCTCTTCTTATGGCCATTATAGAGAATGTTCAGCGAGCTGATCTTAATTGTGTGGAAGAAGCCTTAGCTTACTATCAACTAATGGAGGAGTTTAATTTAACTCAAGAGGAAGTTGCGAAAAAGGTTGGGAAAGAGAGATCGAGTATTGCTAACTTTTTGAGAATTTTAAAACTTCCTAGAGATGTCATATCCCTTCTTCAAAAAGAAATATTAAGCTTTGGCCATGCAAAAGTTCTCAGCGGAATTAAGGATCGAGAAGAAATAATTAGAACGGCCAATCAAGCAGCAGCGGAAGGGCTCTCTGTTAGAGAGACTGAGAATCTTATTAAGAAAAAGAAAAAAACAAATAAAGAGAAAATTAAATCAAACGAATTTTTTGATGAAAGACTTCCAGCCTTAAAAGATAAATTAGAGAGACAAACTGGTTTTCATTTTGATCTTAATTCTAAGCAAAATGGCGCAGGGCTTATAAAAATTAAATTCTCGAATGAGGCAGAATTTAATGATATTTTTGAATATCTTATGAGATAATCTCTCCATGCTCGAGCGCTCAGGTGACATTTGTGCAGTAATTGAGGAAGGTTGTCGGTTTGAAGGGAACCTCTCTTTCAGTGGTGTTGTGAGAATCGCTGGCCAAATTAGTGGCAGTGTTTTTTCTAATGATACTTTGATTATTTCAGAAGGTGCTCTCGTCAATGCTGATATTAACGCGAATATCATTCTTATTTCTGGCACTGTAAAAGGAAATTTAAAAGCAACAAGTCGTGTCGAAATTAGGAAGCCTGCCAGGTTTGAAGGAACGATAACGGCTCCGAGCTTAATTGTGGAAGAAGGTGTTATTTTCCATGGCGTCACAAAAATGAAAGAAAAAAATAACTAGTCTAATCTGCGTATTTCTTATATAAAACCCCCTGAAAACACAAAAATTTTTTGCTTAGCAAAGGTTAATTTAATGGATACTGTTACCGCTATCTTTACTCAGCTTGGTGCTGATTCTTCAGTGCTCAATCAGTTTGTTGTTGTTGTTGCTCTATTTGTTTTAACAAAATTTCTTTTTCTTAATAAACTGCAATCAGTAATTGAAACAAGAGAAGAGAAAACAGTTAAGTTAGAAGGTTCTGCTGGAAATATGCTTGAAAAAGTTGAAGAGCTTGAAAGTAAGTATAAAGAAAAAATTAATACAGCACATGAAAAAGCCCAAGTGTTTCTTTCTAAAGAAAAAGAGACTTTGATTAAAGAACAAAGTGCTCTCATTAAAAAAATCGAAAACGAAGTTTTGGGTGATATAGAAAAAGCCCATAAAGCTAACGAAGCTGAAGTTAAATCCCAAAGAGAAGCTCTTTTAAAAGAAGTGGATACTTTGTCTGAAACACTTGTTGGAAAAATTACTCAGTAAGGATTTTAAATATGAATAAATTATTTTTTCTTTTTGCCCTATGCTCTTCCGTTGTTTTTGCAGCTGGAAATGGAGCCCATCATGGTAGTGCAGCAGATTTAATAGCCCCAGCTGTGAACTTTTTTATTTTAGTTGGATTCCTTGGTTTCAAATTGAAAAACCCCATTAAACAACATTTTAATGAAAAATCAGATACAGTTGAACAAACAATGAAGAGAGCGTCTCAAAGATCGGCTGAGGCAAAAGCTAAGCTTGAAGAGCAAAACAAGAAGCTAAAAAATGTTGATTCTGAAATGAGTAATATTCAGCAAAGAGCAAAAGATGAATTTGTTAGTTTTAAAAACAGATACATCAACGAGACTAACCAAAGAATAGATAAGATAAAAATTGATGCTAAGGCAAAAATTGAGGCAGATAAAAATAATCTCGTTGCAAGTTTAAATAGAGAACTTATCAATAAGGTTATAAGTGGTGCTAAGGATAAAATCAAAACTAACTCAAGCCTTCAAGGTAAAGTAGCAGGTAATTTGTTAAAGGAACTTAAATAATGAAAGAGCAGAGTGTCGCAAAAATTTACGCGAAGTCATTTTTAGATTTAGGAAAAGAATATAATTTTGATGTTGCTCAAGAATTGATTAGTTTAACAGAAGTTATCAATGAATCAAACGACCTTGAGAACGTCCTCTTTTTAGATGTTTTCTCCCCAGAAGATAAGAAAAATGTTTTTGGAGATATCGCAGGTAAAATGAACCTCTCCAAAGCTCTAACTAATGCAGTTAATTTTTTGATTGAAGAAAACAGAATTAACCTTCTTCCTCTTATTTCAAAAGAAGTTATTATTGTTGATGACCATAGAAAAGGTTTTTTAAGAGGAACAATCCAAGGGTTTGAAAATGAAATTTCAAATGAAGATAAGAAAAAACTAGAATCTTATATCGAAGCAAAATTAGGCAAAAAGCCTATTCTAGATTACGAACAATCAACTCATATTAGCGCTGGCTTTAGAGTGACTGTTGAAGATATGCAGTTAGATGCAACAATTGATAATCAACTCAATAGATTTAAAGAATCTTTGTTAAGCGAATAAAGGACAGAAACAATGAGTACTACATCTTTAAGACCAGAAGAGATTACAGGAATTATTAAGGACAGGATTGCCAACTTTGAAACAAAGCTTGAAGTAAACGAGATTGGAACAGTTCTCACTATTGGGGATGGTGTTGCAAGAGTCTTTGGGCTTAAAAATGTAATGGCCGGTGAGCTTGTTGAATTTGGTGATGGAACAAAAGGGATGGTTCTTAACCTTGAGACAAACAATGTTGGTGTTGTTGTTCTTGGTGAAGATAAAAATATCAGAGAAGGGTCAACAGTTAAGAGAACAGAGAAAATTGTTGAAGTTCCAGTTGGTGATGGTCTTTTAGGAAGAGTTGTTAGCGCTATTGGAGAGCCTCTTGATGGAAAAGGTGAAATTAAATCATCTGAATCAAGAAAAATTGAAATTAAAGCTCCTGGTATTATTAAAAGAAAACCTGTTCACGAACCAATGCAAACAGGAATTAAAGCAATCGATTCTATGATTCCTATTGGTAGAGGACAGAGAGAGCTTATTATTGGAGATAGAAAAACTGGTAAGACAGCGGTTGCAATTGATACAATTATCAACCAAAAAGGCAAAGATGTTGTTTGTGTGTATGTAGCTGTTGGGCAAAAACAATCAACTGTTAGACAAGTTTATAGAAAGTTAGAAGAAGCCGGAGCTCTAGAATATACAATTATTGTTTCTGCATCAGCTTCTCAAACGGCTCCCCTACAATATTTAGCACCATATACTGGTTGTACGATGGGAGAATTCTATAGAGATAACGGAAAGCATGCACTTGTTGTTTATGATGATTTAACAAAACAAGCTCAGGCGTATAGACAACTTTCCCTTCTCTTAAGAAGACCTCCTGGACGTGAAGCGTTCCCTGGTGATGTTTTCTATACACACTCAAGACTTTTAGAAAGAGCTGCAAAACTAAGTGATGATGTTGGAGCGGGATCACTAACTGCACTTCCAGTTATTGAAACTCAAGAAGGTGACGTGTCTGCTTATATTCCTACTAACGTTATTTCTATCACTGATGGGCAGATTTATTTAGAGTCGGATCTATTCAACTCTGGTGTTCGTCCAGCTGTTAACGTTGGTCTTTCTGTTTCTAGAGTTGGTGGTTCTGCTCAGATTAAGGCCATGAAAAAAGTTGCAGGAACTCTAAGACTAGATCTTGCTCAATATAGAGAGCTTCAAGCTTTTGCTCAGTTTGGTTCAGATCTCGATGAAGCAACTCAAAGACAATTGGCCAGAGGGGCAAGACTGGTTGAGCTACTTAAACAAGGTCAATATCAACCTCTTGATGTTATCGAACAAGTCATAACAATTTTCTCTGGAACTAAAGGGTTATTCGACTCTGTTCCTGTTGAAAAAGTAAGACAAGCTGAAAGTGATTTAATTGATTCTTTAAAATCAAGAAACGCGGCTTTGCTAGATGCGATTAGAAACGAAAAAGCTATTTCAGATGAAAACGCTTCTAAACTAACTGCTGTTATTAAAGAATTTATTGAAACAAAAAAATATTAGTTGAAGGTAAATAATGGCCAATATTAAAGATTTAAAAAAGAAGATTAAAAGTACAAAAAGTACTCTTAAAACGACTACGGCCATGAAGCTTGTATCAGCTGCTAAGCTTGGTAAAGCTCAGCAAAGAATTACAAATCTTAAACCTTATGCAAAAGAGCTTGAAACAACGATTAAGACAGTTTCAGCTTTGGCCAAGGATTACTCTCATAAGTACTTAGAGAGTAATGAAGAAAATAAGCAAGCTTATTTATTAGTAATTTCAGCTGATAAAGGTCTTTGTGGTGGTTATAACTCGGGTCTGTCTAAAAAAGTAAAGGCTTTCATTGCTAATAACTCTGAATATGACTTTAAGCTTTTTTATATTGGTAAAAAAGTAAGAGACGTGATCAAGAATGATTATAACTCAGCTAAAACTTTTACTTTTTTGAAAGCTGAACCCAATTTTGATGAGATTCGAGCTGTTGCTGATGAATTATCAAGAGCATTTTCTAGTGGTGAAATTGGTAAAGTTTTTGTGGCCTACAACGTTTTTAACTCTGCCATAAGTTTTACCCCTACAGTGAACCAAGTTCTTCCTTTAGGACTAGATTCGACTGAAGTTGAACAATTACAGCAAGATTTTCCTTTTGATTTTAAATATGAGCCTTCTGCAGAGAGTATTTTAGATACTCTAGTTCCTGAAGTTTATATTAATACTGTCTATACAGCGATGTTAGATGCTATTGCAGCTGAACACGGTTCACGTATGGCCGCCATGGAAAATGCGACGAAGAACTCAAAAGAAATGATAAGAAAGTTAACTTTAAAAATGAATAAATTAAGACAAGCAGCAATTACAACTGAGTTGATTGAGGTTGTATCAGGTGCTGAGTCTTTGAATGGATAAGGAGCAATGAAAATGTCTGCGAACGGTGTAATTAGACAAGTTATGGGGCCTGTTATCGATGTGGAGTTTCCTAATGGAGATCTTCCTGCAATCTACAATGCTTTGAAAATGACAAATAAAGCGATTTCTGACGAAGAAGGAAATCTGATTGTTGAGGTAGCACAGCACCTTGGTAATAATATGGTCAGAACAATTGCAATGGACTCAACTGAAGGTCTAGCGAGAGGTCAGGAAGTTGTTGATACTGGTAGACCTATTCAGGCTCCAGTTGGAAAGGAAGTTCTTGGAAGAATTATTAACGTAACTGGTGATCCTGTTGATGAAGCTGGTCCTGTTAATGCTAAAAAAACTTATGATATCCATAGAACTGCCCCTACTTTTGAAGCTCAGTCAACAAAACTAGAACCATTTTTTACTGGAATTAAAGTTATCGATCTTCTTGCTCCTTACTTAAAAGGAGGAAAGATTGGTCTTTTTGGTGGAGCTGGTGTTGGTAAGACAGTTTTAATTATGGAGCTTATTAACAATATTGCGACTCAACACGGTGGTTATTCTGTTTTTGCTGGTGTTGGGGAAAGAACTCGTGAAGGGCGTGACCTTTTTGACGAGATGACTGAATCAGGAGTTATTACCAAAACAGCTCTAGTTTACGGTCAGATGAATGAGCCACCAGGGGCTCGTGCGCGTGTTGCTCTTACAGGTCTTTCTGTTGCTGAGTATTTTCGTGATGAGGAAAAGCAAGACGTTCTTTTCTTCGTTGATAATATTTTCCGTTTCACACAAGCTGGTTCAGAGGTTTCTGCCCTACTTGGTCGTATTCCTTCAGCTGTTGGTTATCAACCAACACTTGGTACAGAAATGGGTGCAATGCAAGAGCGTATTACTTCAACAAAAGATGGTTCGATTACATCTATTCAAGCTGTATATGTTCCAGCTGATGACTATACTGACCCTGCTCCTGCAACGACATTTGCTCACCTTGATGCAACAACGGAACTTTCTCGTCCTATTGCAGAGCTTGGTATTTACCCCGCGGTTGATCCACTAACTTCTTCTTCAACGATTCTAACTCCAGATATCGTTGGAGATGAACACTATAAAGTGGCACGTGGAGTTCAGGAAATTCTTCAAAAATATAAAGAGCTTCAAGATATTATTGCGATTCTTGGTATGGATGAATTATCTGAAGAAGATAAAATCCTTGTTGGTAGAGCAAGAAAGGTCCAAAAATTTCTTTCTCAACCATTTTTTGTTGCTCAACAATTTACTGGTATCGACGGTCAATTTGTTAAAATTGAAGATACAGTGGCTTCTTTTAAGGCCATCCTCAATGGTGAAGTTGATGATCTTCCAGAGCAAGCGTTCTACCTTGTAGGTAACCTTGATATGGTAAGAGAGAAAGCAAAAACATTAGCAGGTAATTAAAATGTTTAAATTAAGTGTTCTTACACCAAATGGTGTAGTTGTTAAAAATTTAGAGTGTTCGGATTTGATTATTCCAACGGTGCGGGGTGAAATCAATGTTCTCCCTGACCACACTCATATTTTAACAGAACTCTCAACGGGTGTGATGAGCGTAAAGACCTCTGGAGAAAAAAGGCATTTTCATGTCACTCATGGTCTGTGCAAAGTTCTTAAAGACGAAGTAAGTATTTTGGCCATAACTAGTGAAAAGGCTGAAGATATTGATTTAGATCGAGCAAAAATGGCACAAAAGAAAGCTCAAGAAATGCTCGCTGGTAAAGAGTCTTTATCTGATGAGCAACTGCTTAAATACCAAAGAAAGCTCTCACGAGCAGCCGCTAGACTTAGAGCTGGTTATTTAAGAGGAGCTTAAGAGCTGTTTTAAAATTCTAAGAAATGAAGGGACCTAAGGGTCCCTTTTTAAATAAAATCAGACAGTTACGATGCCCCCATAGGACCAGTCGGGTCTTTTCAAAACACAAGTTCTCACTCTAGCCTTCATTCACGCACTCAAAAAAGGAGATTTTATGAAAACAATTTTGATTGCTCTAAGTTATGTATTAACCTCATTTGCAGTGAACTGTGAGTTGGGCCGAAACTCGGCTACCCCTCATGAAATCATTCAATGCTTTGATTTTAATAAAAATCTTGTTATCGATTACCAGGAAGCTCAGAGTTTTTGCGCCTCATTTTTAAAAGAATATAAGCTCGCCTACCCTGAAATCAAAAATCAATTTAGAACTCAAAATAAGCAAAAATCATTTTGTTTGTATGTTTTAAACTATGACGAAATTCCTTCACAAAACAACTTTTCGATTTTTCACAGAATGAAGAATTCTGAAAAAGCTCTTTCAATGAGAGTTACGACAGAAAAGTTGAAAACAATGTCTGAGTTATTAAAAAAAGTGAATGAAAAGTTTACTCCCCTACAACCCTATAATTGTTCTTCCGTGGAGCTAAAAAAATCTTTTAAAGTAATGAATGGAGAGTATTTTCTGGCATGTTTTGATTTAAATCGCGATGATTTGATTAGTTATGATGAACTTCGGTATGCTTATAAAAATTATTATGAAAAAAGTGTTCAAGAATTTGCTTTTAATGAAGTCGGATCTATTGTCTCCAATATTGTTGCACAAAGTATTTTTCAGTACTCTTTGATCTATGGTCATGTTCCCATAATGGGAGATCTTATGCATTTTTTTCTCTACAAAAACAAAAAAAGTCTTTTTGCCAATTCACAGAGCATCTCCAGTGCCTTCAAGCAGCTTAGAGAATTAAACCAGGGGGAAGGTCTGACTACTCAGATCGAATCTGCCCCTATAGAACCACAAGACTGAGTTTTACTCTCAGGAAATAGCCACTTTTCCACACAGGGTGGTTCTATAGGACCACCCTATTTGTGGCCAGTCACTTAAGTCTTCATATTTATTCATCTTTGGATACTCACAAAGTGAGGGCAAAATAGTTTTATTGCTTGGAATAAAAATAAAACACTTTAGAATAATAATTAGTGATGAAGTTATTACGGATGATAACAAAAAATCTTTTCCTGCTCACTACCGTCTTGGTATTCGCCGTGACGTTCATTGCTGTTAAAAAAAACCTAGAGAAAAAAACCAGAGTTGCCATTCATAGAAATCTCAAAAAAATTGTAAAACTTCCTACTTTAAATTCATCACAACAAAAGAAAGTAAGCTTAACTACTGCAAAGAAATCAAATGAAACTGTGGCAAAGATAAAAAAACCTGTTGTTGAAAAAAGGCAGATAGTAAGTGTTGTGGAAAAGAAAAAGATTGTTAAAAAAATTGAAAACAAAAAAAGAGTTAAAATAAAAGTTCGTCAAAAGAATAAAGAAATTTCGGAAAAAAGTTTAAATCAAAAAGTTATTATTAAAAAAGTTTCTGCAACGGAGCTAACGCATTCAGATGTTATAAGACTTGGCGGTTTCAATATTAAAAAACCAAGCGTTGTTAACTGGGTTGCCTACTTCGATGACTATTCAAAAAAAATGCAAGCAAAAGCTGTTGCTGATAAAGTAAAGACTATTCAAAGTAAAAATCAGCTTAAGAAAAAAGTATCTCTTAATAAGCTGATTACCATTCCTCAATTATCAGATTTAAACCTTGGGTATAAATCCTCTTCCTTAAAGCAGTACCTAGAAGAATATAAGGTAGAGCAAAAGCAGAAAGAGGATGAAAAGGCAAAAAAGAAAAAGATGACTATTCAATTGGCCTCAAAAAAAATAGAGCGAGAATTTCCTAAGGCCATTAAAAAAGTAAATAAGGAAGTCAAAAAGATAAAAAAAGAAACAACAAAGGAAGCTATTGAAAAGAAAAATGAAAAAATAGCTTCTTTGGTTGGCTTAAACCAAGAAGCAAATATTGATTATTCATCAAAAACGAAAAAGAGTGAGCAAAAAGTTTGGCATAGTCTTTCTGATTTTAAAGAAGTTAAGCCAGAAATGACTAATCAAGAAAACAGAGGACGTTCTCCTGCGATTGTTTTGGATAGTCAAGACAATGTGGAAAAAGAAGTAGTCGATTCCTCATCTGTTAAGCAAAGTTCTGTTGCTAAAAAAATAGAGAGAGAGAATGATTATTCAAATAATGCTCCAGTAGAAAAGAAACACAGACAACTAGATCAAATCATTGAGCAAATGAATACTAAATTTGAAGAAGAGTCTAATGTAAATAGTGTCGTTCAAAATAAGACGCAATCTCAAAATGTTCAGAAAGAAGTTAAGACTAATATTGTAAAACCAATCTTTAAATTTGATCCAAAAGGGAAAAGCAATCAAGCAGTTGTCGCTAACCGTGAAACAGTAAAAACGGTGGCACAAAATTCTCTTGTATCAGAAGGAAATAAAACTCTTGTCGGCGGTATTAAGCAATCAAGTCTAACTCAAGAAGAAGTTGCAAAAGTAATGAGTAATATTGGGGAAGAAATTTCAGCTGAAGAAAGTGAGCAAATTGTTAAGTCACTTCAAAGCTCGGTGAAGAAAGAGATTGAAAAAAGAGTTGATGTTATTCATAAAGTGAATTTACCAATAGATAGCAATCTGAAAATCAACGTTGATAGTGTCATGCTTTCAAAAGGTGTTTCAAAAAAGCAGAGCAATTTTGATATAAGGTTTTATGATAATTTTTATGAAACATTCTCTGATCACGGTGCAGGAGATATTACGATTAAAACAAAACTTAATAATCGAATGGCCGTGAGGTCTGCCAATGTCGTCTTGCATGGTCATATTCCAACTAATACGGATCTTGTTTTTGAGCCTCAAAGTTTTGTCATTGATGTTCCTTTGATTGAAACAACATCAATGGAGCAAATTCTTGATAAGAATAAGTTAACGGGTAGAGGTGGTCATCTTCTTGTTCAACTAGATTCTGAAAGAATTACAGAAGATGCCAGGTTAGATAAGAGTTATGAAAAAATGATTTATTTAGATTTTGAGTTCAAACAAGTCGATCCAGGAAATAGTGATTATAATTTTCTTCTATTCATTGGCGTTGAGCCAGGAAATGCTCTCTTAAGTTATGTTACAAAAAATAGAGACATCCGTTCGAAAATTATTTTTATCACTGAGAATGAAGTTTATTTTGATACAAATGAATATATCCAAAAAGAGAAAGATGAATTCGAATTAGTAGAAAACCACCTATTAGGAAATAAAAACCTGGCCCTAACACTTTCCAAGAAAGAAATAAACTTACTCGCTTCTAATAAAAGACCTAATAAAAAATCACTAAATAGATATGTTTATAAAAACATGAGTTATCCTTTAGGAACAAGACAATACAGTGTTCTTAATCACCTAAGCGATTCGCTGTTTATTGGACGATGGAATAATTCAATCGTTGAAGTCCCTAGTGATGATTACATCAAATTCATTATGGATAAATTTAGAATGCAAAACATTGGAAGTCAGTGTGTTGTTCAAATTAACTTGGCAAAAGCTGCAAGAAAGATAATCTCCTCTGGTAGAACAGTTTATGGACATATGAGACTTGATAAAAAGATTTTGGATGAGGATGGACAAATTTTTGATGAAGTAAGTGAAAATACAACAAAAATCTTTTTAGTTGGAGATAACCAGGGTGTTATCAATGCAAAAATATCCTACCTAGATGGTAGTTTTGATTATCTTCAAACTTACTGTTCAGAAGATACCTATCTCGTAGAACAAATGTAATTAAACTATTGGCATTTTGAATTTTTAATGAACTTTTGATAGTTAATCGGAAAGTTTCGTCTTAACTGTTCATCAGAAAGAAGATAGTACTTACTTTTGGGTAACTCTTTGTTACTAACCAAGAGAAGTCCAGGTTGATATCTCTGGGTTCTATCTAAAAGGTGTTGGTTGAACTTACTTAAATGCTCTCCATATTTTCTAAAAAAGAGAAAGGGTTTAAGGGGGCATTTGGAAACATAGAATTTAATAGCGTTTTTTCCTAAATGGTTTTTCTTAATCCCCCAAATAAGATCTTTGTAATCAATCAAGTAAGCTAGTGCGAGAAACTCCGTATAATAATTTCTAGAAGCAAAGCCATGGTAGTCGCTCTCATAGTATTTGAATATATTTTCAAGTGAAACTTCATGCGATCCTTTTATTTCTCTAATGGCTTGTAATAAGTGTCGTGTTCCAGAATGATAAGCCGTTACCGCTAAATCCCATCTTTTAAGAATTCGGTAGTTTTGTTTAAGTAAATGAAAGGCAGCTATTGTTGATATATAAGGATTAAGTCTGGAATCAATAGAATCATTAAGTGGCATGATGGCCTTTGCTGTTAAGGACATGATTTGCCATAGTCCTGTTGCACCAGTACGAGAAACTGAATCAGTTTGAAAGTTTGATTCAACGATGGCCAAGGCCAGGATTTCTTCGGGTATTTCAAAATACCCTAGATAATGTTCTAAAAAACTTAAATAGGGGATAGAGCGTTTGAAGGATTTTAAAATGGACCCTCTTTGCCCTGTTTGGATTCTGATTTGGTGAAGTTCTTCATTATCGACATTTTGAAGTGCTTTTTTAAAAGAACGGACATTCTCGGTTGCATAGTCGTTTTGCACGTAGGATTTAAGAACAAGGTTATCTGATTTAATAAAGCTGTAATCCTGAATATCATAAAGAATGGAGAGATCTTTTTTGTTATGAATGAGAACTTGTTCACTAGAGAATCGGCTATAGACATCTATCCAAAAGGAGGTCCTTGCTTTAAAAAAAGAATTTGTTTTAAAATCATTTGAAACTCTATTTTTTTTATCTTCAATAATAATTTTCTTCAAATCATCATCATAAAAGGGTTTTGCCTTAGCTTTCTGATTGGGAAATTTTTCTTTTAAAGACTTTACCTCTTGATATAATTCTTCAGTAAGAGAGAGCTGATTGAAAGCCAGAGCACTAAAAGAAAACAAATAAAAAAAAGCAATCATAATTCTTCTATTTTGCTAAAAACTTCCATTGTACGTTTATAACCAGCTTTAACAGCATGGGAAGCCGTTTTAGGATTAAGAGAGAACTGACTAGCGAAAAAAAGCTGATAATCGGAATGATCGGGGAAAATATCAATGAGTTTAACATCTCTATTGATATGAAGTTTCTTTTCTAGAATAGACATAATATTACGTCTATTCTTATTGGAAAAATTTTGATCTTTCATATAGTCATTAACAGTGTTGATGATATCAAGTGCATTCTTTCTTCTCGTTCTAGCTGCAATGATTTTTTTCTGAATCATGAGAAGAATGGCCTGGACACAGACACTAGGAAGTCCATAAGCTGCAAGAGATCCAACTTCATCGTGATAGTGATAAGGAGTATGAGTCCATGAACTAATAATAACATCACAATTATTATCTTCAGCAACATGAGTTGAAAGAGTCTCTCTTATCTCTCCATCTATGTAGTAGTCAATTTGACCAGTGAGGGAATTCTTGATGGGGTATGGAGTATAAAAAGGGGGAACACTCATGCTCGCAGTCACTGCATCTGAAATCTTTGTCCCTGTATAATATTTAGCCGTCGTATCGTGGCCAGGAGAAGGGAAGTTGTATTTACTAAAAATTACCTTACGAGAATGGTCAAGTTGGGTCGCCACAACAAACAAGTCTGGAACAATATCCTCAAAATGATCAATTTCATTAATAATGTTTTTAAGTAAGTACTCTTTGATTCCCTCTGTTGAAAAAATACCGGAAAAACTAGTGAAGAGCTTGAGCGTTTGTTTGAGTCCTATAGGAAACTCATCAAGCGGGTGATAGAGGTCCCCTCTAATAGGTTTTATTTTACTTCTTTTGAGATTAAATATTTCTTTATAGGTGATCGGTTTTAAACTCGATTTAAGCCCAATTGTTGCGTTAATAATTTCTTGAGGAGAATAGCCAAGGGCCAGATAAAGGCAAATCATTGAGCCTGCGCTAGAGCCGACATAAGTAGAAATTTCAAAACTTCTCTTTAAATTCGGATTTTGGAGATGGGCTTTATTACTTTTAAGAGTAAAGCCAAGTTCTTCCAGCGCTAAAGCAACGCCTAAATGCCATGATGCAGCTTTAACAACACCACCAGAGAGCACAAGAGCGATTTTTTTATCTTTAAAGTTTGAAAAATTAATACTGTCCATCAGTTTCATTATAAAGGAGTTTAAGCTGGAAGAGAATGTCTTATTTTTTTGCTCTATTTCCAGATATTCATTATCATATTAGGAGTATTATAAAAGAGATTGAGGAAATATGCTTGATTCAAGTGAAAAATGGTTAACCATTACAGAATACTCAAATTATAAAGATCTGTCTGTTTCAACAATCAGGCGCTATATCAAATCTAATAGAGTGAAATATAAGATGGAGGATGGGAAGTATTATATTTTTTGTCCTAATTTTAGGGAAGATTCTTTTGTTGTTGATGTCCAAGAGGATTCTCATATTGAGCTTGAAGCAAAAATAAAAAAACTCGAACAGGAAAATCGGAAACTTAAAATTGAAACCCATGAAATGAAAATGTTAATCGATCTTTACGAAGCTCAATTAGGAATTATTCCACAAATTCAAAAAAAAAATAAAGAAATAATACCGGAGTTGCCGAGGTGAAAATAGGATTCAGATGCTTTGTTATTTTTCTTTTTTTTCTTAATGTTGCACGTGCTGATTATAGTATGAGAAAATGCTTGTTGCTTCCAATCACAGATACTGTTGGTGGTGCCATTGCTTATAAAGTTCATCAAGACCTTGAAAATTTTTTGCTTAATAGTGGTTGGTGCAGTTATAGTTCTAACTCTTCGCTTATTGCAATATTTTCTAAATACAGAAATAAACTTTCATCCTACCTAAGAAATCCAGAAGTCATTCAAGTTGCAGCAGAAAAAACACAAGCGGGATCAATTCTTAGAATTAATCTTGTAAACCACATTTCTGGAATTGAAGTGCAGATGGATATTGTTGGTAGTAATGGAGAGGATATCTTCTTCTCTGAAAAAGTTTTACTCAACAAAGATGATATTCCTTTAATTGTTCAAACAATTGAAAATTGGCTTAATACATACGAGAAAAGTATTCCGTATGATGGAAAAGTTGTAGGGGTTCTAGGAGATCAAATTACAATTGATGTTGGAAAAAATTATAAAGTGATGATTGGAGACGAACTTATTGTAAGAAGACCTATTAATAAAAAACGTCATCCGTTATTAAAGAGAGTTGTTGAGTGGGAAACAATTCATCTGGCCAAAGGAAAAGTTTTTAACACCTCAGATAACCAGGCCCTTGGCTCTATTAAAACTTATACTTCCAAACAAAAAATTCTTGCAGGAGACTGGGTAACGATTGTTAAGAACAAAGAAGTGGATATTACTCAAAAGTATGATTACCCAGAAATTAAGGCCAATGAATTTGGTAAAATTGGTACAGCGACTCTTAACTTGGAATTTTCAAAGTCAGATGCAGCAGTTCAGCTAAGTGGCTCTCGTAGTGTTGGAGCGATGATTTTGGGATTAAACCTCGATTCAGAAGTTTGGATTACAAGGCAGTATATAGGTATTGTGGAGTTAGGGCGAAGGTTTGGGACTCTTTCAAGAAAATCCGGAACTCTTTCAACTGATTCAGTTAGTACAACAGAGGGAACTTTCAAGCTGATGGGTGGTTACAAATACCTTCCGTTAGGGTTTTTCTATGGCCCACAAATTAATTTCTATGGAGGCTACGGGGTTTACTCCTATAACATGGATAATGTTACTTCTGACGGATTTGGTGAAAACCAATTTAATGGAATTATTATGGGTATTAAAGCTTCTTTACCACTTCAAAAAGTTTTTCGAGGTTATGTAAGAGCTGAAGTTATGCCTTTCCCTAATTTTAAAGAAACGTCTAGTATTTATGGAGGAGCTCAAAGCGAATCCTCGATGCAGATTGAGTTGGGTGTAAAATACAAATACAATCCTCTTATTGACTTAAATGGCTCGTTGCAACTAACTTCAAATAAAGCAAGTTTTGCTGATGGCGATGAAATTCACTACAGCAGTACGGCATTTAAATTTGGCGGTTCT
Source organism: Bacteriovoracia bacterium (assembly GCA_030431635.1). Taxonomy (GTDB): domain Bacteria; phylum Bdellovibrionota; class Bacteriovoracia; order Bacteriovoracales; family Bacteriovoracaceae; genus CALFYV01. The sequence continues at coordinate 226,395 of JAUIIL010000005.1, read as the reverse complement.
TTTAGTTTCTAGTAAATTGGATTCATGCAATTTTTAAATGAATTAACAGCATTAATAGTCGATTATATTTGGGGGATGCCTCTACTTGTTTTTCTTTTATTGGCCAATCTTATCCTTTTTTCTTATTCAAAGTTTTTACCTTTAAAGGGCTTCTTTCACGCAATAAGAATTTTATTTGAAAAGAAAAAAAATGATGAGGCCAAAGGACAAATTTCTCATTTTCAAGCTCTAACAAATGCTCTTTCTGGAACCATTGGTTTAGGAAATATTTCTGGAGTTTCTATTGCTATCATGCAAGGTGGCCCTGGTGCCATTTTTTGGATGTGGTTAGCTGCTTTTCTTGGAATGAATACAAAATTTTATGAATGCACACTCTCAGTGATGTATCGAGGTGAAGACTACAAGGGAGAAGTCCAAGGTGGTCCCATGTATGTTATCTCTCAAATTTGGCCAGGGAAAGGAAAGTTTCTTGCTTATACATTCGCTTTATTGGGTTTATTTGGAACACTTGGAATTTTTCAAATAAATCAATTAGCAGACTTCACTGAGTATAATTATCATGTCCCTCGTTATATAACGGGATTGAGCTGTGCTTTAATTGTTTTTATTATTTTAAAGGGTGGTATTTTAAGAATCTCTCAAGTGACAAGTAAGCTTGTTCCTTTGATGGGTATTATTTATATTTTAACTTGTCTTTTCATTCTCTTTCTTCATATCGAAAAAATTCCTCTCTTGATTCAAGAGATCTTTAGCATGGCCTTCACTGGAAAGAGTGTTATAGGAGGAGTTGTTGGTTACAGTGTTAAGGAAATCATGATAACTGGAATTAAAAGAGCAACTTTTTCTAACGAGGCTGGATTAGGAACGGCTCCTATGGCTCACTCAAATGCAAAAACAAATGAGCCCGTAAAGGAAGGGTATGTTGCTATGCTAGGCCCTTTTCTTGATACAATTGTTGTTTGTACACTAACTTCATTAACGGTTCTCGTTGTTGATAAAGAGACAAGTTTTTTAGATTCAAGTGGTATTATTTTAACAACTCATGTTTTTGAAAACGCACTAGGTATCTGGGGAAGACACTTGTTAGGAATTTCGGTGCTCCTATTCTCTTTTACAACGATAATAGGAATGGCAAATTATAATGAAAAGTGTTGGAATTTTGTTTTTAAAGGAAAGCGTTTTTTTCAAGAAACGAGTTTTATTTTTTATTTCTGTTTAACTGTTCTTTTTGGGGCCATTATGAAGATGGATATTGTTATTAACCTGATGGATATTTGCTATGGGTTAATGACTGTTCCCAATATTATTATTATGGTCTTTATGGCAAAAGAAGTTACTAGAAACCTAAAAATGTATAATAAAAAATATGACATCTAAAAAAATTCAAGAACTTGAAAATAAAATTCTTTACCATAAAGAACTCTATTATGCAGGGAAAGCAGAGATTTCAGATGAAGAATATGATCAGGTAGAGGAAGAATTGCGCTATCTTGATCCTGAAAATCGAGTCCTTCAGATTGTAGGAACAGTAAAAGTTTCAGGAGAAAAAGTAAAACATCAAACTAAAATGCTCTCTCTGGCAAAAACATATAAATTGGATGAACTACTTAGCTGGAAAGGAAGTGAAGATATTCTAAGTATGTTTAAAATAGATGGAACAAGTTGTTCTCTCATTTATGAAAAAGGAATTTTAAAATTAGGAAAAACAAGAGGTAATGGAGAATATGGAGAAAATATTACTGAAAAAGTTCGCTTCATCCCTTCTGTTCCTTTAAAGCTCAAAGAAAATATTGATATGGAAGTAAGGGGAGAGATATTTTGTTACCAATCAAAGTTCATCGCTTTATCTGAGGATATGATTAAAGAAGGTTTGGAGAAACCAAATTCACTTCGAAATATTGTTGCAGGATTACTGGGACGAAAAGAAAAGGTTTTTTTAGCAAAACATTTAAACTTTCAAGCTTTTGAAGTTTTCTCTGAAAAAGAATTTGCAGCAGAAGAAGAAAAACTTACCTTTTTAAAAAAACAAGGTTTCCACATCCCACATGTTAGAGTTCATAAAGATGAAAAAACGATTAAAGAAACATTAGAAGAAGCTCAAGACTTCATGTCTGAAGAAGAGTATTTAATTGATGGTGTTGTTTTTGTTTTTAACAACTTAGAACTTCACGATAGGTTGGGTGCTACATCTCATCACCCTCGGTATAAAATGGCCTACAAATTTCAAGGGATGAGCAAAGAAACAATTATAAACTCTATCTCTTGGCAAATCTCAAGAAATGGAATAGCCACTCCAGTAGGAGAGGTAGAGCCTGTCGAGTTGAGTGGGGCCATGATTTCAAGAGTGAGCCTTCATAACTTAGGTATTGTGAAACAGCATCAATTAAAAAAGGGTGATAGGATTGAAATTGTTCGCTCAGGAGAAGTGATACCGAAGTTTTTAAGTGTTATAAAAAGCTCAAATGAAAAGTTCCTTATCCCTAAAAAATGCCCCTCTTGTTCAGAGTCTCTTGAAATTGATGATATAAGACTGGTGTGTAAAAACCCATTATGTCCTGCTCAAATTCAAGAAGAAATTCTTCACTTTATTCGAAAGATAGGAATAGATGATTTAAGCTCAAAAAGGCTAGAAGAAATGATTAATAAAGGTTTAGTGAAGGGCATACCTTCTCTTTATCGTTTAAAAAAAGAAGATCTTCTTGAGCTAGATAAAGTGAAAGAAAAATTGGCTTCAAAAATAATAAAGAATATAGAAAAAACAAAAAAAATAAATTTAGTTAACTTTCTTACTGCACTAGGAATTTCTGGAGCTTCTCAAAACAAAATAGAGAAAATCATCGACTATGGTTACAGAACGCTAGGGGACTTTGAAAAATTAACTTCTGAAAAATTGATTGAAATAGAATCCTTTGCTCAAAAGTCAGCGGAAGATTTTATTTCTTCATTCAAATCAAAAAAGGCAATAATTCAAGAGCTTATCGATCTTGGTTTTAAAGTTGAAGAGGTTGATTTTAACCATGAGGGAGCTTTAAAAGATAAAAAGTTTTGCATTACCGGAACTCTTTCTATGAAAAGAAGCGACATTGAATCGCTTATTAAAGGGAACTCTGGTACTGTTGTAAGTTCTGTGTCTAAGAATACGGACTATCTAGTAACAAACGATACTGAAAGCTCTTCTTCAAAGTTTAAGAAGGCCAATAGTCTAAAAATTCCCATCATTAATGAAAAAATGCTTCTTGATTTAATCAAAAAAACCTAATTTCAATGTTTTAGAATAGATGTATTTTTTCTAACCTTGCACCACTTTATGATGTGAGTAAACTTGGATTTTATTGTCAAAATTGCTTTTATCAATCAACGAAATGGATGGGGAAGTGTCCTGGTTGTGACCTTTGGAATAGTTTTTTTGAAGGTCATTTGAAAAAAGAAGTCCCAAATTTAAAAAAAGAAAATTTAAAATCAATTAAACTTCTTGATTGTTTAGATCATAAAGAATTTCAAAAGATTGAAATATCAAATAAAGAAATTGCAAAAATTTTTGGAGGAGGTATTGTTGATAGCTCAACCTCTCTTCTTTGCGGAGAGCCTGGAATTGGAAAATCAACATTCCTACTCATGCTTTGCCAAAGTATTTTTGAAAAAAATAAAAATAAAAAAATTCTTTATGTAAGCTCGGAAGAAAATGAGTTTGAAGTGGCCCAAAGAGCAAGAAGATTAAATATTAACAATAAAAACCTCCTTCTTCTTAACGAGGCTTCAATTCAAAGTATTCGTAATGTTATATTGTCTCTGGAGCCAATACTCATTGTTATTGATTCCATTCAGACGACATATTCAGAAGAAGTAAGCGCACCCCTAGGCTCAATTATCCAAATAAAAGATGTTGTTCAAAATATTCAGCATCTTGCGAAAGAGAAAAAAATGGCCTTTATCCTTGTTGGCCACATTACAAAGGATGGCCAAAATGCAGGGCCTAAAACATTAGAGCATTTAGTTGATAGTGTTTTTCGGTTAGAGAGAAAAAATAAAAGTCCTATTCGCGAGTTCAAATCTTTGAAAAATAGATACGGAAAAACAGATATAACCAGTTTTTTTGAAATGAAAGAAAATGGTCTTTTTCCTGTGGAGCGTTTTAACAAGAGGATTTTTTTTAATAGACTCGAAAGCAAATTTGGTTCATGTTTTGGTTTCCAATTGTTAAATGAACATTTACTCCTTTTTGAAATAGAAGCTCTTGTGGTGGAGAATAAAAATTCTTTTGGGAAAAGGATTTGTTATGGGATTGAGAATACGAGGGTGCAAATTCTTGTTGCTATTATTGAAAAATATTTTGACTTAAAACTCTCTTATTTTGATATTTTCTTGAATATTAAATCAGATTTCACACTCAATTCGAGAGAAAGTGATCTTTGTATTATTATGGCTATTTTGAGTTCTTACCATAAACTATGTTTTAATCTTAATACTTGTTTTGTCGGAGAAGTGGGATTACTAGGTGATATTTCTGAAATTGAACTTGACCCTGAAATATCAAACAAGATTATAAGAGAGGGTATTACTCAGTTGATAACGAATACACAAGAGAGCCCTAACAAGCTTTTGTCAATTTTAAAAATAAATAATATTGAACAGTTAAGAGTTTATTTTCAAAAAAAGGCTCCTTTATTGTTTTGCTCTGATAACCGATAACGAAGTTATGATAAATGACGTTTTTTTTATTCAGATAGGAAGCTTTCAAAACTTAAGCAATCTCTTCAGCTGACGAAAAAAAGCCTTAAAGCAAATACGTATGAGTTCATTCATGGTGATGAAGTCGCTGAAGAAATTCTTGAATCAAAAGACCTGATTGTTGTTATTTTTATAACAAACTTTGATTTTCTTCAAAAGGTCGTTTCTTTTCTTAACTTTCTTCATGAATCAGCTGAAAGCTCAAACTTTAAAATTGTAACAATTAGCTACGTTAAGCACGTAAACCTAGAGTCTATATTACAAATGATGGGTGTTGCTGTTAACTTAAAGGCTTCGATTGATCCAAAAGGAATTGTGAAGGCAATTAAGCTTCAAGGAGTCAAGCTCTATCAAGAAAACTTAGATTTAGATATAGTTGTAGAGAGACCTTCAATAAGTTTGGAAAAAATATTGGATAAGATAAAATCTGGGGAGATGTTCTCTCATCTAACGACAAAAGAAAATTTTCAAGAAATTAGTAATGTAAATGATTGTGAGAGTATTTTTAAAGAAAGTGTTCTAGAGAAAAACCATGTTAACCTATGGTACAAAGGTGAAGATTCCATTTTTCATTCAGCAATCCATTTTTTTAAGAACAAATATTACTTAGAGTGTGAGCCCAAGTCTGATTTTAATCTCTTGGTCTCAAAAAAAGAGCAAGAGCTGTGTTGTAAAATGGACCTACAGAGGGGGTTGGTTTTTTTCAGCATTGAAAAACCAGTTCTTGATTATGAGAAGCAAAGATTAAAGCTTGCGATTCCCAATAAAATATGGCGAGTCCAACGTAGAGATTTTTTTCGCTTAGATATATCAGCCGAGATGAATATTTCGGGTCAATTCTCTTATCATGAAAAAAGAGTCCTCTGTCAGTTAATAAATATAAGCGGTAGTGGAGCAGCTTTTCTTGTAGAAGGTCAGTTTTACGATTTCTCTTTAGAAGAAGAGCTTTCAAATATTTCTATTTTTATTGAAGGTAGAGAAGTCATGACGGATGCAAGAATAAAGTGGATTCAAGAATCTGTTGAAAGTGAAAGAGAATTAAGGGTTGGAGTACAGTTCACAACAATTAATGAAAAAGACCAGGATACTATAGATAGGTTTGTTCTTAAGCACTCTTTAGACTATTTTAAAAAATATTCACCTCAGGCTGCTTAAGAGAGATAGTAAGCCTGTATAAAACGATTCCATTGAGAGTATTTTTTTTCATAATAGGTGAGATTTTCTTGAGGAGAAAAGGATTTATCAAGCTTCCATATAGATTTGAGTTCATCCATTTTAACAACACCCATCTTTACCAGGCAACCCAATGCGACTCCAAATGCCGTTGTTTCGATGATTGAAGGTCTGTTTACAACAACTTTTGAAAAGTTGGCCTGTGTTTGAAGTAAAAATTCATTTTGGGTAGCTCCTCCATCAACACTGAATGTTTTAACCTCAGAGTTTTTTTGAAAAGTTTGAATGAGATCGTTGATACTCATGGCAATACCTTCAAGGCAGGCTCTTGAAATTTGCTCTTTAGAAGTATCTCTCGTGAGGCCAATGATAGAGGCCTTGGCGTTTGAAATCCAATAGGGAGAGGCGATACCGGTAAAAAAGGGAAGAAAAATTAAGTTCTCCGTAGATTCATCAGTGGCTTTCTTAGCAAGTTCTTCAATTTGATGAGATTTTTCGAAGAAATTAAGATTATCTCTTAACCACTGAACGCTGGCCCCAGCAATATAAGTGGCTCCTTCAAGGGCATAGTGTATTTTACCTTCATATGAATAAGCTGCTGTTGTAATAAGACCATCATTCGTATGAATAACATCATAGCCGGTATTGGCCAAAGCAAACGCCCCTGTTCCATACGTACATTTAAAATCACCTTTATCTTGTCCGGCTTGACCAAAAAGTGCAGCTTGTTGATCTCCCAACATACATTGAATCTGAATTCCATCAGGTAGAAAACCTAGCCCCAAAGTTGAGCCAAAAGAATCAATTGAATTTTTAATAACGGGAAGCTCTTCTTCATGAATATCAAAAAGACTTAAAAGTTCGCTATCCCAGTAGCCTGTTTTTAAATTCATAAGCATTGTACGAGAAGCATTTGATGTTTCTGTAAAATAACTTTTCCCTTGAGTTAGTTTAAACAGAAGATATGTGTCGATAGTGCCAAATAGAACTTTTTCCTTTGAATGATTGAGAACATTTTTTTTAATCCAATTCATTTTTGAAGCGGAAAAATAAGGGTCCAGAGGGAGTCCTGTCTTCTCTTTTATGAGAGCTTCATGATCTTTATTTTTCAGGCAAAACTCTTCGGTCCTTCTATCTTGCCAGACAATGGCATGGCAAAAAGGGACTCCATCATTGTTGAAAGCACATGTTGTTTCTCTTTGATTAGTGATTCCAATAGAGAGAATATCAGATGGATTGATCCCAGATTTTTTAATAGCACCTTCTATGGACTCTTTCATAGACTCCCATATGTCATTCAGATTATGTTCAACCCATCCTGGCTTGGGGTAAATTTGAGGAAATTCCTTGTTATACTGACCTTCAATTTTTTTTGTTTGGCAATTGATGATTAAGGCCGTCGAGCCAGTGGTACCTTGATCGAGAGCAAGAATATAGCCTTTCATCTTTAACCTCTGTTAGGGGATATTAATAGTGACTGATGGGTCGTCTATGATAAGCGTGACAAGGGCAACCCAATATTTAGCTAAATTAAAGTTGAGTATTTTAATAAAAGAAAAAGAAATGAGAACAAGGATTAAAAAGAGAAGGATAAACTCAACCATTGTTTGTCCACTCTGGTTATTGATGAGTTTGCTTTCTTTTGTTATCTTATACTTATAAAGACTCGGCAAGATTTTGCCTGAATTCAATAAACTTCCCATATATAGTATTATTGTGAATGAGAAGTGATATAAAACAATGAAGAAATTTTTTCCATTCCTTTTTCTTATTCTCTCCTTCAGCGGCTTTATGGCCGGTCAGCTTTTTTTTGAAATTGTTGACTCTGAGGCTGGCTCTTTTGGAAAATCAAAGGAGAAGTTTGGTCTTTATGAAAACTTGTTTCATGAAACATCATTGCCAGATCTTGTTGGCACTAACTTGTCCTTTAAAGATATAAAGGCCCCTGTTGTTTTGATGAATTTTTGGGCTTCTTGGTGTACTCCCTGTTTGAAAGAGTTTCCCTCGCTTAATAAACTCAGAGCGATGTTTGATAAAAAAGATCTTCAGATTTTGGGAGTTAACAGTGATGAAGAAGAACAAATAAAAAACATTAAGAAGACTATTCAAAAGTATGATATCAAGTTTGATGTACTGGTCGATAAAGAATCGAAGGTTACTTCGAAATACCTTATCTCAGAAATTCCCATGTCTATTATTTATCACAAAGGCAAAGTCGTAGATGTCGTTACTGGAGAAACAGACTTCTCCTCTCCTGAATTCACGGCAAAACTCAACAAATGGCTGGGGAAAAAAGAGAAATAGCTAGATTTTCGTTCTAAAATGACTATCCATTGTAAATAAAAAAATTTTCACGCCTAGATCTACCATAAATGAAACTTGATCACTCTTATGTAAATAAATTTTATTGATTAAAAAATCAATGAGTTAGAAGTGTTTTCATAAAATGAGATGAGACTATTATTGATGACTGAAATTTCTTTTTGAACTTGAGTTAATAGTATTTGTTTGCTCTATGAGTTTTTTTGCTAATCCTTCTTTTTTGACGTAAATAAATAAATTGTATTTTAAGTAAATTTTTTTTATTCACACCTCTGTTCAAAAGAGTCCTTTTTCAAAAATTTTTTGATGAGATTGATCAAGTGCTTGTTATTAAGTAAAAATTATTGAACTTTGGGCAAAAACAGATAACTTTCTAATTTTTCATTTAGTTTTGAGTATTCTGTCTCAACAAAAAAAATTCATAAGTGCTAATCAGGTATAAATTTTTTTTGTTTTTTCGTGATTAACTAAAAAATGTTTGTCGAAATTTCAAAGAGTTACAGACTTTTCACTGAGCAGTGGAAAAGTTATTTGTATTCATGAGAGCAAAATCTGCTTAATGGTATTTTTCATAAATAAAAAATGTTTTCAAGACAAAGGATTACTACCTCTCCCGGTGTAAACAAAATATGCTTTATTTAAAAAAGAAAAACAATAAAATATACGTATAACATTAGCCAGAGTAAAAAAATTAACCTTTTTTGCAAATGATAATTATTTATAAATTAAAATCATTACTTTATTGAAAGGAAAAAGAGAAAATGAGCCCAACACACTAAAAATACAAATAGTTTTGACTAGTCACTATAAATAAATTTAATTAATAAAACTAAAAACAAAGTGAATGAAAAATATTTACACATAAATAAAATAAATTCACAAATTAAGATTTTAAATACTTAGAAACAAGGCATTTTCGACAAATAAAAAAGGATAAAAAACACAAGTAGAGTACTCTGGAGTTTTAAAATGGAAGATCAGCTAAAAACTGATATAAAAAAATATTGTTTCTAAACAATTAGTATTTTCAACAAAAAAACAAAAAATGAAATAACTGAGCTTAACACTATACTAATCAAGTCTCTTGAAAAAAGTAGAGCCCTGAAGTCAGATTAAGTACTCAACAGGGTCACTAGAGTAATAGCTCGTTTTTAGTCTTTCTTTTGAATAGTCACTATGAATGAAAAATATTTATTAATGAAAAAGATGGTTGAGGGAAAAATTCCGTCCCCAGGAGTATGTTATTTGACTGAGGTTTTTGGTGTCAAACAAACTAAATCTTGGTTTGAGTCCCTTTATGACGGCCCCTTGTTTTTTGAGCCCAAGAGCATGGGCAGAGTTTAATGTAATGGCCGACCAAAGTTCACAAATATTCATTTTGTAAGTAGGCGCAGCTAAAGAGGCCAAAAGAAGAAGGTTATCACAATGGCATGAACCAGGATTGTAATCACTGGCCATGGCGACTTTGACTCCCTTATCAAGTAATTTTCTTGCATTAACCTGCTCTTTGCCCAGAAAAAAAGCAGTTCCAGGCAGTAGGGTCGCTACCGTTTTTGATTGAGAAAGCTCTTTAATTCCTTCTTCTGAAATCCTTAAAAGATGATCGGCCGAGACAGCTTGATAGGAGCTCGCGAGTAAAGCTCCATTATTATTTTGAAATTCATCTGCGTGTGATTTTATTTTAAGCCCTAATCTTTTTGCTTCTTCAAAAAGAAGAACAACATCTTGAGAGTTGAAATAGCCTTTTTCGTGAAAGATATCGACGGCATCAATAATCTTGATTGGAGCCAGTTCTTCCAAGAGTGGAAAGACAACTTTCTCTATGTATTCACTTCCTGTTTTAAAACCAGGGGCAACAGCGTGAGCAGGCATAAAAGTATTAAAAATTTGTATTTTAGGAGTGTAGTGTTTTTTTAATTTATCAATAATAAGTGTCAGTTCTTTTTCTTTATTAAGGTTTAGTCCGTAACCACTTTTGATTTCAATAGTACCAATACCATAAGAATAGATTCTCTCAATTCTTTGGCAACAGAGTTTGAAAAGCTCTTGTGAAGAAAGATTATTTGTTGCTCTGGAGGTTGAGAGAATACCTCCTCCTGCTTCAGCTATTTTTTGATAGTCCTCTCCATTAAGTCTCATGGCGTACTCTTCAGAACGATCGCCCCCAAAAATGAGATGAGTGTGAGAGTCTACAATCTCTGGAGTCAGGGTTTTTCCCTTCATAGACTGATAAGGAAGATTTGAATAATCCTTTGGTATATCAGAGCTTTTTCCTACCCATAAGATTTCTTTTGAATCAAAAACCACGCAACCATCATTAATCAGCGTAAGATCTTGAGGATTCAGGTTTCGACCATCTTTTTGGTAAGCCCCTTCAAGGGTTGCGAGTTGAGAGATATCTTTATAGACCTTAATCATATCTATTAAGCTAAAAAATCAATTCGTGAGTGTCAAAGAAATTTACACTGAACACCGATTAAACACTCAATAACTTCTTTAGAGCTTTTTCTCTTCTCTTCTTTTGGCATGAGGATTGCTCAGAAGTATTGTATGAAAACTTTATCAATGATTTTATTTCTTATTATAGGGGTCTCTTATTCTCAGGTGATGGATCTAAAAGTAGGAGCGGGAGCAACTGCAGCTAGAGACAAACTAGGAGAAAATGTAGATCTTAAAATTGAGCTTTTAACCAATACTAATATTAGGCTTGGTTATGAAGGTGAGTACTATAGATTAAATAAGAGAGGATATGGAAAATCAAAAATAGAGATAAAGCCAGATTGGAATTTGGCCAGAGTTGGTGAGACTTTAGTTGTCTTTAAAGTGAATGCTTTTTGTTATGATGCCGACTTAGTTCAAAAAACAGTAGCTCCTGTTTCTTTTGATGTTAGTGCTCGTATAAAAAATGATCTTAAGCTAGCTTATGAATTACTTCCTTCAGCAGTAAAAGATAATGTCATCGATGGCGGAAGTATGGATGGGTTCTATCGATTACTAAGACACTCTGTTGGAATTGAAAAAAGAATTACTCCTTCATTAAATGCGCGTGTTTCTGGAGAATATGGAAAAAAAGCAGGAACAGGATTTTCAATCGAGTCCACGAGACTCTCAACAGAGCTTTCTTGTCCAGTTGGTAAAAACATTGAAATTTTAGGTGTGTGGAACTTTAGTGAACTTAATATTTCTAGAGAGACAGAAGTTTATACTGATACAAGTCGCTTTACAGATTTTAGTGAATTTTCAGATAACCAAAACTCATTTGAACTAAAAGTAAGAGTTAAAATAAAATAAGGAGACACAAATGAAATTTTCAACACTATCACTACTAGCATTACTTAGTTTTGGAGCTTTTGCTCAGCAGGAAGAAGAAACTGTTCTTGAAGGGTATCATTATCTCTCTGCTGTTCAAGTTCCTCTTAAGAAAGAGGACATTAAAAAAACGATAGAGTATGTTGCTTCTCAAGAAGCAGAAAAAGAACCTGCTATTTATAAAGGGAGAAGAACAGATAGAACATATGCTCGGATTGGAAACTCATTTTCTAATTTCTATGTGTATACAGCTCAAGACGAAGGTTCAGTTGAAGGGATAGAATTTTTATTATCAGAGGTGAGTTTAGTAGATATGAAAGGACTTGATCCGAATGATTTAGTTGCTTCTAGTTCCAATAACCGTTTTTTTAATTATCCCGCCGATTCAATCACACATGGTGATGCTCATGACGAAGAGGGATGTGGAGGCTATATCTATGTCTCAGGTGAGGCGATGTTAAGCGTTCGCTTTGACGTAGTTGGAAACAAAGAGAAAAAAGCCCTCATGGCTTGTGTGGATAAAGTATTTGCAAGTTTTGTTGAACAAAATAAAAGATTTAAAGATAGACTTGTTTTTTCAATCACTGGAGTTTCTGATAATGAAGCTGTTTTAGATAGCTTAAATAGAAACGTGTTTTATACTGATGTTTCAAAAGGAATTGTTCTCCCTGAAAAGAAAAGCTCAAACGAAAAATAATAGATCAAGCCCTCTTTTGAGGGCTTTTCTTTTTAAAGTGAAGGAAAAGAAATATTGGTTTTCTTAGTCCACTCCAGGGCCTTCTCATAACCAGCATCAGCGTGACGAATAACACCCATTCCAGGATCAGAGTTAAGAACTCTCTTGAGCCTTAAATCCATTTCTTCACTTCCATCGGCCACAATAACCATCCCAGCGTGTTGAGAGTAACCAATGCCTACACCACCTCCGTGATGAAAACTAACCCAGCTTGCTCCATTATTGATGTTGATAAAAGCATTAAGTATCGGCCAGTCTGAAACAGCGTCACTACCATCTTTCATAGACTCTGTTTCTCGATTAGGTGAGGCCACAGAACCACAGTCAAGGTGATCTCTTCCAATCACAATAGGGGCTTTAACTTTTTTCTCTCGAACCAATTGATTAAAGAGAAGACCTGCTTTTTCACGTGCTCCATAATTAAGCCAGCAAATCCGAGCAGGAAGTCCTTGAAACTCAACCATCTCGCTAGCTTTTTCAAGCCAGTTAATGAGGGCTTTATTTTCAGGAAATAATTTCTTAAGGGCTTCATCAGTGACTTTAATATCTTTAGGGTCTCCACTTAGGGCCATCCATCTAAAAGGTCCACTGCCTTCACAAAAAAGAGGTCTAATATAGGCCGGAACAAAACTAGGAAAATCAAAAGCATTCTCTTCTCCTGAAATCCTTGCTCCCTCTCTTAAGTTATTTCCATAATCAAAAACATGAGAGCCTTTTTTCTGAAAAGCAAGCATCGCTTTCACGTGCTCTCCCATTGTTTGATAACTTTTGCTTTTATAATCTTGAGGATTATTTTTTCTTAACTGATGGGCTTCTTTTAAGCTCAACCCTCGTGGAATATATCCATTAATCGGATCATGAGCAGAAGTTTGATCTGTGACAAGGTCAGGGATAATGCCCTTATTTAAAACATATTCAAAAAAGTCCGCTGCATTTCCCACACAAGCAATTGAAGTCGCTCTTTTTTCTTCTTTGGCCTTAAGGGCAAGTTCAATGGCTTCATCAAAACTGGTGGTCAAAGTATCAACGTAGCGTTTTTCAAGTCTCTTTTGAATGCGAGATTCTTCCACATCACAACAAAGACAAACCCCTCCTGCCATTTTAACGGCTAAGGGTTGAGCTCCACCCATTCCTCCAATGCCTGCTGTTAAAACAAGTCTACCTGTCAAATCAGAGGTCTCTGCATAATGTTTTTTAGCAGCGGCCATGAAGGTTTCATAAGTTCCTTGTAAAATACCTTGGGTTCCAATGTAGATCCATGAGCCCGCTGTCATCTGCCCATACATCATGAGACCTTCATCTTTGAGCTTGTTAAAATAATCCCAATTGGCCCAATGGGGAACAAGGTTAGAGTTAGCGATTAAGACTCTTGGCCCTTGAGGGTTACTGGGAATAATAGCGACTGGTTTTCCTGACTGAATAAGAAGCGTTTGATCATTTTCAAGGTTTTGTAGAGAAGTAATAATATCATTAAGCGCTTTAGGGTTTCTCGCGGCCTGGCCATTTCCTCCATAAACAATTAATGAATCTCTATCTTCAGCGACTTCTGGATGCAGATTATTCAAAAGACATCTAAGAGCAGCTTCTTGGTGCCATCCCTTGCAAGTTAATTTATCACCGATTGGAGGGAGAGGAATATTCATTTATAACTCCTATAAAACGTTAATGGACTCACTTGCTTCACGGACAACCTCACCTCGACGAATGAGTTCAGCAAGTTTTTCTATTTCTTTATTAAAAACCCTATCTTTAGTAACAACTTGAACGTGTTGTCTCACAAGTTTGTAAACACCCTCAAGGGCAGGAGAGCTTTTAAGAGGTCTTAAAAAATCATACCCTTGAGTATTGCAATGAATTTCAATAGCTAAAATATAGCTAAGATTTTCTAAAATTTCATAAAGTTTTCTGCCAGCTGTTACTCCCATAGAAACATGATCTTCCTTGTCAGTTGATGTTGGAATGGAATCAATAGAAGCTGGGTGGCAGAGAATTTTATTCTCTGAAACCAGAGCGGCACTAGTGACATGAGCTATCATCATCCCGCTGTTAAGACCCGAATCCTTAGTCAAAAAAGCAGGCAGGTCTGAAAAGCTAGGGTTCATCATTTTCTCTACCCTTCTTTCACTCATATTTCCAAGCTCAGCGAGACCTAAGGCCATATAGTCCATACAAAAAGCTAGCGCTTCACCATGAAAATTTCCTCCACTAATGACATCTCCTTCATCTGGAAAAACAAGAGGATTATCAGTCACAGAATTAATTTCAATATTAAGAATTTCTTCAGCGTGACTAAAAGTCTGTCTACAAGAGCCGTGAACCTGTGGAATACAGCGAAGAGAGTAAGGATCTTGAACTTTATCGCAATTAGTGTGAGAAGTTAAAATCTCAGATCCTTCAAGAAGGTTCATCATATTTTGAGCAACTGCAATCTGTCCTTTGTGAGGTTTAAGTTTTGAAATTCTAGGATCAAAAGCAGCCGTTGTGCCTCGTACGGCTTCAAGAGTCATCGCACTGATAATATCAGCAGACTTGGCCATCATTTTTGCTTCTACAACACTTAGGCATCCGAGTGCGGCCATAACTGTTGTTCCATTGATAAGAGCAAGACCATCCTTAGGCCCTAATCTTGCAGGCTCTTTTTTTATGAGCTCAATGGCGTATTTTGAATGATAAGTCTTGCCTTGAAACTCAACCTCACCTTCTCCAATAAGTGCTAAGGCCAAATGAGAAAGAGGAGCCAAATCCCCGGAGGCACCAACAGAGCCTTTTTTAGGAATAAGAGGATGAATGCCTAGGTTAATAAAATCTACAAGTAGAGAAATAATACTTGGAGTAATTCCTGAATGCCCTTGAATAAGACAATTGGCCCTTAAAAGCATAATGGCCCGAGTAATGGGTATACTAAAATTTTGTCCAACTCCTGTGCAGTGAGAGCGAATGAGATTATATTGAAGCTCTTCTAAGTTTTCTTTTGAGATAAATTTCGAAGAAAGAGCCCCAAAACCTGTGTTGATACCGTAGGTAACTTTCTCTTCATTAACGATTTTATTCACAAATTCATTTGATTTTTTTAAGTTCTTTATTGCATTCGGATGAATAACAACTTCTGTGGTAACAGGAGTGCCATGGGCGACTTTGTAAACATCATCAATGGTAAGGGATTTTCCATCTAGAACGAGTTTCATTATTTCCTCAAACTTTCAATTCTTTGGTTGAACTCAACTTTATTTTTTGCAGAAAATAGATAAGAGCCAGAAACAAGATTTGTAGCTCCTGTTTGAATTAATTGAGCTGCATTGCTCTCATCAACTCCTCCATCAATTTGAATATGAAAGTTGAGTGATTTTTCTTTTTTTATTTTTTGTAACTTTTCAATTTTTTGATAAACACTAGAGATAAACTTTTGGCCACTAAAGCCGGGGTTTACAGACATAAGAAGAATCAAATCAATTTTTTCAAAAATATAGTCAGGGATAATATTTAAGTCAGTTGAAGGGTTGATTGAGATTCCAGCGCTAGGGTAGTTTTTTTTGATATAAGAGATAAGTCTATCGTGGTGAGTGACAGCTTCCCAATGAAAAGTAAAATTATGAATATTAAGTTCTTTAAAGTTTTCCACAAAAAAATCAGGGTTGGTAACCATGAAATGAGCATCAAGTTTATGAGTTGTAACTTTTGAGAGTTCTTTTAAAACAGGGGCTCCAAAAGTTAAGTTAGGAACAAAATGAGAGTCCATAATATCTAAATGCCACCACAAGTTTTTTTGTTCACTGGCCATTTGAATTTGTTCTTCTAATCGCAAAAAATTGGCAGAGAGAATACTAGGTGAAATAATTGTTTGCATCTATAACTCGTTTATTTTTATTTCTTCTCTTATTCCGTTTAAAAGCTCTATATCGCTGCAAGGTTTTTTCCCCTCAAGCTGAACTTTCTTCAGTCTCAAACTTCCATCCAGACAACCAATAACTAGGCCCAATTCTTTAGAAACTTCACCAGGTTTAAGAGAATGCTTTACCATTTCAATTTCTAGTACTTTAAGTCTTTTCTTATTCAAATAGCAATATGTACCTGGCCATGGATCGAAGGCCAAAACCTTGGATTGAATTTGTGCAAAAGGAGTATTTTTAAAGTCGAGCAATCCCTCTTCTTTTTTAATTGTGGGAGCAAAGCTCACGAGGCTTTCATCTTGTGGTGTGTAATGCAAGTTTTGTTTAATGGCCAAGTCAATAAACTCATTAATGGCCACTGCAGCAACTTCCTTAAGTCTTAAGTAGAGTTCACCGCCCGTTTCGTTCTCTAAAATAGTAATTTTCTTCGAATGAACGATATCTCCTGCATCCATTTTTGAAACCATTTTTTGAATACTAACTCCTGTTTCTTTTTCTTGATTAAGAATGGCATATTGAATAGGAGCAGCTCCTCTGTATTTAGGAAGTAATGAGGTATGAATATTAAAACAACCAACCTGAGGAAGGTTCAGAATAGTTTTATTTAGAAATTGAGCAAAGGCAAAAACAATAATCAGATCAACCTTACTCTCTTTCCATTTTTGAATGACAAATTCTTCATTGTTAATTTTCTCTGACTGAAAAAAAGGAATAGACTTATTTTTACAAAATTCAATCACTTCTGGTGATTTGAGTTTTTTTCCTCTTCCTGCTGGACGATCTGGCATTGAAACAACTTGAATAAGATCAATTTGATCATTATTTTTAAGAGCACTTAGTACACTTAAACAAATATCAGGAGTCCCCATGAAAACAGTTTTTAAAGCTCTCATAAGCTATTTTCTTTTTTGTTTCAAAAATTTCTTTTTGTAAAAATTCTTCTTAAGCTGACTTAGTCTATCAATGAACATGATCCCATCAAGATGATCTGTTTCGTGTTGAATACAAATTGAGAGCAGTCCATCAGCTTCCATCTGTTTTTTATTCCCATTAAGGTCAAAGTAATCAACAACAATTTCCTTGGGTCTAATCACATTATCATAAATTCCAGGTAAACTCAGACATCCTTCTTGATATTTAATGGTCTCTGATGATTTTGGGGTAATAACAGGGTTAATGAAAACTTGTGATTTTAAGTTCTTAAGTTCAAATTCTTTTTCTGTATTTGAACTTGTTGTTTGTTCCCTCTCAAAATCGACATCTAGAACAAAAAAGCGAAGTTTTTCTCCAACTTGAGGAGCTGCTAAACCAATGCCAGGAGCTTTGTACATGGTCAAGAGCATATTTTCGGCCATATCTTTAAGCTCTCCATTAAAGTTTTGAACTTCTTCAGAGATCGAGGATAAAATAGGGTCTGGATAAAGAACAATATCGAGTTCTTTGGCGTCTATGTTGTAATCAAAAGTGCTCATAATGCACAATATTATCAGAACCAATACACAATGAAAACTTAAAGCCTTCTATGTTTGTAAAAAGTTGCAACTATGTAGATAACAAAGAAAAAAGGAACGAGGTTGGGGGCCCAAAAAGTAGGAAGTTTTCCTGAGACACCAAGGGCCAGGCTAGATGTATATAGTAGCCAGAAACCAAGAGAGAACATAAGAGTGAAAATAACATTTTTTCCAAAAGAACTTGAACGTCTATTGGGAGAGTAGAGAGAAGGAAGAGAAATGAGAGCGAAAATAAAACAAATAAAAGAGAGAGTCCATTTTTCATAGAAGAGGATTTTATACTCAGAAACACTGATTCCCGTTTCTTCCATTCTGTTAATAAATTTACTTAAAGAAAAAATATTAAGGGTTCTAACTTCGGACTCAAACTTTTTAAAATCATCAGGAACTTCATTTAGGTTTAAAGAGATTTGGTCAAATTTAATCGGTACTGGAAATTCATTATTTTCTAGTTTACTGTATGAAACTCCATCTTGAACAATCCATATATCTCCTTCGATATAGCGTGCTGTTTTAGCGAAAATAATTTTACTTCCTTTAAATGAAGGAGAAAAAAAATAAAGGGAGAGATTTTTAAGTTCATTGTTTTTTCTATCAAAGCCGCTGAAAGAAGCAAAATACGTTTTACTTTTATACCAAACTTTTCCTGTATCAAGACTACTTGTTTGAATTCCAGATTTTTCAACCTTGGCATATTCTCTTTTTTCGTCAAAATCAAGCTTGAGTTTATTTGAGAGAGGCACGAGAAAAGAAACGATAATAAATTGAATAAAACTCACAACGAAACACAAACCTAGGATAATTGAAATAATTTTTTTAGTTGAAAACCCTGTTGCAAGAATAGCGATGAGTTCACTGTGATTTTTAAGGTTATTAAGGGAAAACAATGTGGCCAAAAGGCAAGAAGCAGGAATAATTTTTGAAAGGAAATCAGGCATCTTAATAAGATAATAGGTAATAACATATTCGCCATCTTTTCCTCTTAAAAAGCCACTCAAAATATCTGCCGCTGTTGTAATGACAATTAAGACTAAAAAAGCTCCGATAAAGGCTTTTACCCATTCATTGACAATAATCTTAGACAAAATTTTCATTACTTAGATAATAAATCTATTTGAAAACTTTGCAAACACTCTTAGTAAAGGTTTAAAGATGATGCTCTTGCACAAGTTTCCTAAAAGTGGAAATTTTTTGGAGTAAGAAATTAAAAGAGGTGAAAAACGGTAGTAGTAGTGAATAAACTCTAGTCCTAGAAGAGATTTAGCAATCTTTTTCTTAAAAACTCTCAAATCCTGAGTCACGGCATGCTCAGATCCAAAACACTCAGTTGCTATATAGCAAGCCTTGTTGGCCACATGAATAGTTCCATAGGCATCATGATAGGCTTTCGCGCTATTAAGTTGTCCTTTTTTAATAAATTTTCTTAATTGTTCTGCATTAACGATTTGATAAGGCATATTAAGTGTAAATGCTACATATTGCTTTAAACAATCAGAAAATTGTGGATGGAGTTTTGGAGTGAGATCGTAAACTCTTGCAAGTTCCCAATAAACTTGGCTGATTAAAAAAAGCTCAGTTATTTCTGTTTCTCTATTAAAAAAACTTGGGTTAAGTTCATACGGCTCACAATCAAAAACATCGGCCATCACTTTTAAATATTCATGATATTTTTTTACACAAAGAAGTAGATTATCATTTGTCATTGCTTCTTTGGCCGTCTTGATATGAGAAAATCTTTCTTTATATCTTCTTTGAAGACCTTGCTTGTTTTTAAGACCTTTTTTGCGATCGACTTCAGGCGTGCCAGCCCCAAGTCCATCAGCTGAGTTATCTGTTTTTCCCATAGAGTAATTATCGTCTGTTTAGGATTTTTCCTGAAGATTAAAAGAAGATAGTGGCCGATAAGGATGATTCACTAATACTTTCTTCTTGATAAAGGACAGTTGAAAATTCATCGATGGCCTTAGATGTTTTATAGGCCAAATCAATATTAAGTTTTCCACCGATCCAGCTTATCCCCCAACCGTTTCCTTTAAGACCAGTTGTTTCGTCTTGAAAGACACCGAATCTAAAGTAGAAATCAGAGAAAAACTTTGTCTGTAAGGCGCCTCTATAGATGGCGGTATCAGAGAAATTTTCATTAAAATTAGCACCAAAATCAGTCATGAAAATAAGTTGCTCAGCAATGGTATATTGAAGACCTAAAATAACTTTACCTTGCTCTTGTTGAGATTTAAAAGGATCGACAACAACAGTTCCTATTGTAAGTTTATCAGATAAAATATGAATAACCCCCATAACAACCTGAGTGTAGGACTCAAGCTCTTTCGTCGTGGAGATATTTTTTGTATCTTCTGTTCTTCTTGCAGTTATTCCGAAAGAACTCTTTGCACCAAGACTTGATGAACCAGTAAAAGTAAATCTTTTTCGTTCAAAATTATTCTCTTCTTGTTGAAAATAGCCTGCCGAGCCTTTTAAACGAGACGAGGTATCAGAAATCACAACTGCTTGGGAGCTGCCTTTTCCAAAATCTGGGCCAGAGCTTAATCTTGTAGAATGAGTATCTTCAAGGTCTGCGTTGACGCTTTGATAATATAATGCAGATTTTTTATAAATTCCGATGGTTGCTGGGTTTAAAACAGCGGCTTCAGTAAGTAGAACTGAAGCGACCCCAGTCCCAGCAGTGGACATGAGCCTTGTTGTTTCAAAGTCTCTTACTCCTGGCGTTACTTGGGCGTGCACAAGCTTTGGGATAAAAAAGAAGGATAAAATAAGAAAAGGTTTTAAAATGTTTTTATTCATGAGAGCCTAGTGTATAAAAAAAATTAGCAATAGGGTAGTTCATTCAGATGAAAATATCAAAGGTCATTATACCTGTGGCAGGAAAAGGGACGAGATTTCTTCCTGTGACAAAATCTGTTCCCAAAGAACTTATTCCGATTCTTAATCGTCCCATGATTTCTTATGTCGTTGAAGAAGCCGTGCTGTCAGGGATTGAAGAAATTATTTTCATTACCTCACCTGATAAAAGCTCTGTTGAATCTTACTTTATGGCCGACGATGTTCTGGATAATTTTTTAAAAAATAACGGCAAAGGTTCTATTTTA
Source organism: Bacteriovoracia bacterium (assembly GCA_030431635.1). GTDB lineage: Bacteria > Bdellovibrionota > Bacteriovoracia > Bacteriovoracales > Bacteriovoracaceae > CALFYV01. Next base: position 205,622 of record JAUIIL010000005.1, on the reverse strand, counting down.
GAAGATCTTAATTCTTTAATAAATAAGATTAAAATTAAAACAGTTATCCAAGAAGAAGCGCTCGGTCTAGGGCATGCTATTGCTCAAGCCAGCTCTTGCATTCATGAAAGTGAGAATTTTGCTGTTATTTTACCGGATGATATTGTTCAAGGAAAAGAAAATCCTTGTCTTTCCCAACTGATAAAAGTTTCTAAAGATAACGATGGGGCTCCAGTTATTGGTGTGATGAAAATTAAGCCAAGCGAAACACACAAATATGGAGTGATTGATGGGCAAAACATTGCAGCTGGATTAACTCTTATGAAGGCAATGGTAGAGAAACCTTCTCAAGAAGAAGCACCAAGTTTGTTAGCAACACCTGGGCGTTATATTCTTCCTGCTGAAATTTTTAAAATCTTAAAAACCTTACCCAAAGGTAGTGGTGGAGAGTATCAATTAACTGACGCTATTAATCAACTTTGTCAGGTGCAAAAAGTCTTTGCCTACGAATTTGAAGGAAAAAGGTATGATACGGGGCAATTACCCGGTTATCTAGAGGCCACAATTGATTTCGCACTTCAAGATCCTCATTTAAAAACTTACATGTTAGAATTGATGGAGAAAAAAATAAAAAACGGAGTTTAATATTTTGAAACTAATCTTGGCTTGCTTCTTTTCTTTATCTTGTGTGTTTGCTTATATTCCAAGTGTTGAGTCTTTATTTAGAAATGGAGCTAATACTGAAATTGAGGGTTCAACAGTTGTTGTTAATCTACATATCTCCAAAATGATTACAGGAGAAGAAAAAGCAGTTCAGGAAACAAATCAAGAAACTGCAAAGCTAAAAGAATTTAAAGATGGTTATTACAAATTTCTCTATCTTCAAGATTTTTCTAATGACTCTGTCAAAATGGTCCAAGTGGGTTATGAAACAGAGAACATGCGAGTTAATGAAATAACATCACTTCGAAGTTTTAATAATTTTGTCAAATTTCCTTTCTCAAAAGGAGTTGAATCAACTGAACAAGGTCTTTTTTACTCCTTGCTGCAGTCACTTGCTCTTAATAGAGGAGACATGATGATCTCTTATTTGAGGTCTCGAGGCGTTTCTGTAAAATTAAACAAAGATCTTTTAAATAAAGAAAAGGCAGCTCTTTTAGAAAAATACATGCTTTATCTGAAAAAAGTAAAAGACGATCCAAGTCTAAATGAGAGCCTTGAATCTCCACTAGACCCAAAAAATGAAGAACAAAGAGTTTCTGTCAAAGAGGTATTAAAACAACCTTTTTTTCATGAAAGTTCAATTGTCAAAAGAGTTAAAGAGCGCAGTTCTTTCTTTTGGAAAGTTGAAACTGAGAATTTTAACGCAAAATTTGAAAATGAGACTCGAAAGCTTCAAACATTGGAATTGCAGACAACTTGGGGAAGCTTGGCCATTCAGTGTAAGGATTTTCTGGTTTTTGATGGAAGTCATGAGTTTCCTAAATATATTTATTTCAAAGATTTTCAAGGTAACTACTATCAAATTAGAATGCTATCGATGAAGCAATTTGATGAAAATAAATCCTCTTTTGAAACAAGATATACCAATTATAGAAAATCGCTTTCTGAAAATAAAAAAGAAGATGGTCTTGTTTTTACACCTAATTTTATACTTTAATGCAAAAATATAACATTGCAGTTAATTTTCCTCATATTCAATCAATTTTAACTTATGAAAGTGATATTTCTCTTTTAAGAGGGCAATTGGTAAATGTTCCATTAGGAAAAAGAAAAGAAAAAGGAATTGTTCTATCTCAAGAAAATTCAAAAGAAATAGAAAAGATTAAAAGAGTAGATTCAATCATCACTGAAGATATAGTTATTTCAGAACATGAGCTTGAACTTTATCAATGGATGTCTCATTACTATCACTATTCATTAGGTAAGCTCATTTATGATTGCATGCCTAAAATACTTAAAAGACCAAGAGAGTTAACTTGGATTCAAGGTGCAGGGAGTCCTCTTCCATTTAAATTGTCAAATGAACAAACATCTGTTTTTTCTAAAATAATGGATTTGGGCCTAACAACCTTTCATAAGTCACTTATTCATGGGGTAACTGGTAGTGGTAAAACCGCAATTTACTTAAATCTTATTAAAGAAGTATTCTCTTTGAAAAAAAATGTTCTCTTTCTTTTACCAGAAATAAATCTGACGTCACAGTTTATTAAAACATTTAGTGAGTTTTTAGATTGTAAAGTTTATTGCTATCATAGTGGTGTTTCTCAATCTGAAAAATATAGACTTTGGAAAGAACTTCCAAATGAAGAGGGTCCAGTCCTTATCCTTGGTGTTCGCAGTAGTCTTTTTTTACCAATAAAAAACTTAGGTCTTATTGTTGTGGATGAAGAGCATGATTCCTCTTTTAAACAAGATGATAGGTGCGCTTATAACGCACGAGACGTTGCTATTAAGAGGGCTTCTCTTTTAAATATTCCTGTTATATTAGCATCAGCAACTCCCTCTCTAGAGAGTTTTCAATCTCAAAGAAATACGAATAAATATTTCACCTTAAAAAAGAGAGTTAATAACTCAAAACTACCAGAGGTTGAGCTTCTTGATTTAAAAGGTGATGAGAACCAATCTTTCTGGCCGCTACATTCACAATCAATAGAAAAGATAAGAGAGGCCTTAGAAAAAAATGAACAAGTTTTGGTTTTTGTTAATAAGTTAGGTTTCTCTCGCTTTTTGCAATGTAGAGGTTGTGGCCATCGTTTTATGTGTCCTAACTGTAGCGTGACACTAACTCCTTACCAATCAAGAAAATCACTTGAATGTCATCACTGTTCATATAAAGAACCAGCTCCAACATCATGTCCTAAATGTTCTTGTTTAACTCTTTCTCATCAAGGTTTTGGAACAGAAAAAGTCCAGATGGTTTTAAAAGAAATTTTTCCCCAAAAAGTGATAGAGAGATTTGATAGGGATGAAATTAAAAATTCAATTCAAATTGAAGAGAAGCTAGAGAGCTTTCATCGTCATGAAATTGATGTTTTTGTTGGAACCCAAATGCTCTCAAAAGGGCATAATTTTAAGAGAGTCAACACTGTTATTATTTTAGGAGCGGACTCTCAGTTAAATTTTCCAGATTTTCGCTCAGAAGAAAAAGTCTATCAACTACTAACTCAAATTACAGGGCGAGCTGGACGCTATGGAGAAGATTCCAAGGTTGTGATTCAGACATATCAGCCTGAGTATGAGTTGTTTGAAATTATTAAAAAACATGAATTTGATGAGTTTTATTTTAATGAAGTGCAAATGAGAAAAGCAGCTAATTGCCCTCCTTTTACAAGGCTTGCGACACTGACCTTTCATGGAAGGTTTCAAAAGAACGTTCAAGAAATGAGCCAGAGAGTTGCTGATGAGTTAAGAAAATTAATTGAGGAGCATTTCTCTTTAGTAAAACTCTTGGGGCCTCGAGCGAGTGTTATTGAAAAACGAGCAGGGAAGTTTAGTTGGGTTTGTCTGCTTAAATCAGAAGATGTGAACCAGCTCCACAATCTTATTAAGACTTTTGAACTTAACTATAAAAAATATCAAGGTGTTGAATACAAAATTGACATAGATCCTCAGTTTTTGCTCTAGTTTTAAACACTTATACTTCTTCACTAAAGTATTTCCTTCTAAGGGACGATAAAGACGTCGAAGGAAGTATGATATGAAAATTTTATTATTTAGTCTTTTTGCCTTTTCTGTGACTCTTTATGCTCAGACAATTTCTGACTGGTCATTAGGTCCATCTATTCCACGAGCAAAGTTAAATAATACAACAGCTTCTCCAGCGACGACAGCTGTGGCCGTTACGCCTGGTAAAGCCTATTCCACAAAAAAATGCTCTCTCTCTAATATAGAGCAAGAAAGAGAAGTGCCTCGTTCCATGCTTGAAAGTCTTTTTCTGGTAGATGAAGATAATACCAATGGCTTTCATTTTGGGCCATCTTCTGATCATAAAACTGTGACAGTCACTTCAGCTCCGATGGTTTCAAATTGTATGGAAATGTTAAAATTTGATTTTATCAAACCTGATGAAGAGCATGATTTTTATTCTTTTGTGACTAAAGTTCATCATAGCGAAATGAATAATGCTGTTATTAAGAAAACGAAAGAAGAACAAGAAGCCTGTGAAAAAAGTGAGGATTGTGTTTGTTATAAGACAGATGAAAACTCAGCTGTTAGATGCCCTTTTGATGTAGAAAAAGCTCACAATGGTTCTGTGAGAAAGTTTCCTGGACATATCAATACGAAGCCTTACTTTACAGTGAGTGTTGGTGGTTTAAGAGAGTGTTTAGTTAAAACAGAAGCTTTTGATGTGGCCACAAAATCATTTAATAATGCCCCAGGTAACTCAAGAATTGTTATTGATAATATTATTTTAGATCCATTCCCGGTTGAAGAAACTTCAAATGTTAGATGTCGATCGCATAAGCGTCTACATAATCAGTCGGGAGCTTTCGTGGCGGATAATCCAGATATTACTCAGGATGCTTGTTATGTTTATGAAAAATGTGAAAAAGAAGAAGTTAATTTAGTTTCTGCTGAGGACTATGCTGAAGATCTAAAAAGAATCAATCAAGAAATTGCTTTCAGAAAGGCATGTGAACTCAATCAACACGACCTTTATACGGTCGATCCTTTTATAGAAGATTATCTTGAAAAATTTCAAGGTCTTAATGAAGAAAAAAGAGAAGAGCTTCGTGTTTCTTCTTATGAAGCTGACTTCAAAGAATATTTAAAACAACTTTTTATAGATCTAGAAAAAGGAAAACTAGATAAAGTGAATAAAGATAAATCAGAACAGATAAAACTTTTTGTTGATAAGGTTATAGAACCCATTATGGATGAGATGCAGCTTTTAGCTGAAGCCATTTATTTTATGGATGATAATGATACTGTTAACGGAATGAGTAAAGATGAAGCTATTGAAAAACTAAAAGACTTAGAGGCGAAGCTTAAAAAGTACTCTTCAGAGCCTTTTGTCAGTGTTGCTCTCAGGGATTCTGCTAAAAAGAAAGGCGCTTTTAACCTGGCCTATCAACTTCAGCGAGTAATTTTAAGATCTAAAAACTATGAAGCGGATAAACTTTTAGCAAGAGCTGCTGGACCAGATATTCAAAACGAAATTATTGCTGATGAGCTTTCTGATTATAGAAAGATTCTAGATGAATCTATTGCTCAAAAAGAAAGAGAAGATGGACTCAGACCTTTTGATGAAGCTATGTTCACAGCAGGTGTTGAAGGAGTGAAGGTTGAGCTTCAACAATTATCAATGCAAGAATCTCAAGTTACTCAACAGCTTATTCAGAACGTGGCCAGAGAATGTCCTCAAATGCTCACTCAAGAAGTTGGACAAGTTTTTAATGCTCAGGTTAACACTGAAGCAGGTCTTCAATCTCAAATTAATCAACTTCAAACGCTTGTTAAGCCAAGTGTGAGTTTTTATCCTTGTCAGTCTTTTGATCAACTTGTTTCGGTTAAGATTAAAACTTCTCAAGAAAAAATGAAATTATTAAAAAAAGGACAAGAGTTCACAGCTAAAGCAGAGAGTGCCAAAGTTGCGCACGATAAAGCAGTCGAAGATGGAAAAGCTGAACCAGTTTCAGCTTATGAAAGAAATAGAGCTTTTCAAGAGTTTCTTTCACGTGAAATGGCCCAAGCCAATAGTAGTTATAGAAGTAGTCAGTTTAGCTATAACTATCAACGCAACTCCTACTTTAATCAACCAAACCCCTATACATATAACAATAACATGTATAACACTCAATCATTTAACCCTTACATACAAGCTCAGATGTATCAAAACATGAATTATTACGATCCAAATCAACTATATAATCCGTATTTTAATGGAAACTATAATATGAATATGAACTATATGGACCCTTATATGATGTACGGGCCAATGAATAGATTTCCAGCTAACAACTCTTCTCCTCTTATCTATCAAAGAAGCGGAGGGGGAAGAATTTGGAATCCTTTACAAGTTTAATTAAAATTGAAGTCCAAGATTTAAACCGACAACATAGCTATCTTTAGGAGTAACGGTTTCTGTGTTGTTATAGCCGTAGTAGTCACCCACAAAGTGGTAACCAAAAAATCCACCCACAAGAATATTGGGGTTCCACTTGTAGTCAAAGCCAAGGTCTAGTTCTGATCCCATATCATCATCTTGAGTGATGCCAGTTGAAGAGGTACTTAAGTGACCTTTTTCATGGTTGTAATAGTTTTGACCAGCTTGGGCCACCTCATTAGCTTTGGCCATAATGAAAGCTGCTTTCCAGGTCCATTTTTCAGTTGAGTATTCGACATAAGCTTTAGCAAAAGTGGCGTTGGTGATTGAGGATTCAAAAATATTATCACTCTGAGTGATAGAACTTGTTGTTGTTGAGTTACCTAAAACGTTATCAATAGCATTTAAGTTGTAGCGAAACATTAAATGAGCAATTTGATAATTAGGATTTAGGGCCATGGCACCAAACTCAGTCGATGATCCGTTTGAACCACTAACAACACCAGCATTAACACCAAACTTCCAAGCAGCGTTTTTTTGGTACTCAGCTTCTAAAATATAAGCGCTTGCTTTATAATCAACAGGTGAACTAGGAAGAGTGGATAATCCATAAGGGTTTTCAATCTCTCCAGAAATAAAAGGAGCTTCAACCCCAAGCTTAAATTTTTCCCACTTCTTTTGAAGAAAAACATCGATAACTTTTAATTGAGCAGCTCCGGTTGAAGTAATTGTATAGTTTGTTGATGTATAAGAATCAGGTGTGTAAGAGGTATAGTAAGTATTTGCTCCCCCAACACTTCGAGCTCCGTAATAAACACCACCACTCATTCCACTATTTTTGTTATCATACCCAAGTGACAAACCAACCTCTTTCACCTCAGCTCTTGGGTTAAAGTTTTCTGAGCTAATTTTTGACCAAGAAGGAATAAGCGAGAGATTTCCGAATCGGTAGTTAACTTCAATTCCATCCTGAGTTGTTGTAAATCGATCCCAGATATCACTTCCATCATCAAACAAGGCACCAAGACCCCAACCTCTAGTAAAACGGCCAATACGGTAAATGGCTGATTCAGAGAAGAGTTCTACATAAATTTGATTCGCGGCCAGAGAACTACTTGAAGCAGGTCTAGCATAATGAAAAAAACCATTTCTTGAGTTACTTGAATTCGTTGTCCCGTTATCTCCCAGCTGGCCCCCTCTATTGTTTCCAATGGAGATTTCACCTTTAATAGTGGCGGCATCATTAACAATAATCTTAGGTTCTAATCTAAAAACATAAGACTGGAATTTTGCTGTTTCGCTGGTACCATCATAGATATAAGAATCTTCGTTATAGGTGGTCGTACTATTACTTGTTTTTCTGGCCCGGTTGATACGGACAGTGTCAAAGCCCAAGGTTCCAGACCATTCAATAGGAAGTCCAGCAAAGGCAGTTGATTGCAAAACGAGTAATAAGAGAGAATAAGACTTTAAGAAACGAGTGGACACGACTTCTCCTTCGGCCAAATGTAATGTAAGTGTTAAAAATAGTATGAAAACATAGCTAAACTGGCAAACACGAGAATGAAGCTTTTAAATAAAAAAATCACCGTTAAACTTATTTATGCCGCAGTGCTGCTGGCGGTTTTTTTCTTTTTCTATCTAAGCTTCTACCTTTTTAGTGTTTCTGGGCACATTAAAAAGGTTATGGGAAACCATATTGATAAAGAACTAGAGAATATTCCCATTAGAGCTCCAATACTAGAAAAAGACTCAAGAGTAAGAGTTGGGGCATTGGAGAAGTATATTCTTCATAGCGAGAGTGATGTCAGCACACAAACTCTCGTTCGAGAAGGAAGTTATTATGTTTTAACAGAAGATCTTTCTTTATCTGCTTTGTACAAAAATAGTTGTGAAGCTCTTTATTGTGTTCAATATAGAGCTGGGTTTGAAAACATTCCGTCTCTTTTGTGGAGAGGATTAATAGGCATTGAGGATTCACGCTTTGTTTCTCACCCTGGGATTGATCTTAAATCGATTGCAAGGGCGCTAATTACAGATATTAAAGAAATGCGCTTTGCCCAGGGGGGCTCGACTATTACCCAACAACTTGTCAAAAACCTCTTTTTTTCTAATGAAAGAAAGCTTATTCGCAAAATTAAAGAAGCTATCTATGCTTTGTATATTGAAAGCCAGTATGAAAAAGATCAAATTCTTGCCGCTTATTTCAACGAAGTTTTTTGGGGGACACTGTCAGGAGTCAAAATAAAAGGTTTCTATGCGGCTTCCCTAGCTTTCTTCTCCAAGAGACCAGAAAAATTACAAGAATATGAAGTTGCTATACTTGTGAGTCTTCTCAAAGGACCTAACTACTATAGTCCCATTTTTCATCCAGAAAGATTAAAGGAGAGGGCCAAAGTTGTTTTTGAAACGCTCAAAGAAAAAGATTTTATTGTTGATTTAAACTCTAAGTGGAGTGATAAAAAATTTGATCTCTGGGTAAAAAACTTAAAGAAAAATCATGAACAAAACTGGTTAAAAGATATTTACAAAACATTAGAAAGGCAAACACATGTTGTTAATCAATTTGAATCTTTTGTTTTCCAGAGAGCAGTCACAAATATTGTGACTCGAATTTATGAAAGAGTAGAAGAGAAAGATTTTGCTGTAAAAGCTCTCATAGGAGAAGTTGGTTGCTATCAAAACTGTGATTATTTTTCTTTTTATAGCAAGTTTGAACGAAGTAAAGAAAAGGCCATTGAAGAAGAAAGACACCAAGTAGGAAGTATTTTGAAACCTATTTTTTATCAAATTCTCCTTCATAATGGAGTGAAATTGACTGATCTGGTAGAGACGAAGCCTATAACGCTAAATTTAAAATCAGGAAAATGGACTCCTAAAGACTCTTCTCAAGGAGAAGAAGAGGAAATTACAGTTCTTAGGGCCTTAAGAAAGTCCCGCAATATTCCGCTTGTAAGAATTGCCAGTGAAGTTGGTTTTAAAAAAATAGAAAACGAGGCCATTTTATACTTACCTCAGCTCAAGGTACCACTGGCGCAGTACCCATCGCAAATGTTAGGGGCCGTAGAGTTATCCGTTAAAGATGTTTTTGATACTTACAGGCAATATATTCAAACGGAGTGTCAAAGAATAGAGGATGGAGAGTATAGTTTTGAAGAGAGTTTAATGTATCTTCTCTCAGAACACGATGAAACAACCATTTCAAAAATTGTGAATTCTAAACTTAAAGATGCCCCTTTTTTTGGAAAAACAGGCACGACTAACAAGGGTTTGGATAACTGGTATGTGGCCTTTGATGGAAAGTATATTTATGCGATTTGGTTTGGAATAGAAGGTAGTCGAGAAGGTGAAAAGTTACGTTTATCTGGTGCAAGCTCCTCCTTTCAAATATTTCAAGATTTTCAGGTTTATCGAGGGAAACGCTTCAACGAGTTAGGTTGTATGCATGCGATGCCAAAGACAAATATAAACCTCTAAATTTGCATGATATCAAGAAATTAGATATTGCCACCATTAACCCCATGGTGTATTTTCATGGTGTCAATTAGCCAATACTGGGGTGTCGACAAGTGGTAAGTCAGCAGATTTTGATTCTGCCATGCGCAGGTTCGATCCCTGCCACCCCAGCCATTAAAATCGTGGAGGTAAGCTGTGAGGAGAATTGTACTAGTTTCAGGCTCATCTAACCCCACACTTTCGCGCGAAATTTCAGAATCTCTTGATGTTCCATTGGTTAATCCTCAATTAAGACGTTTTGCTAACGGTGAAATTTACTGTGAAATAGAAAAAAATGTTCGTGGAGCAGATGTTTTCATCATTCAATCGACATGTTTTCCTGCGAATGAGAATCTTATGGAGCTTCTTATTATTATGGATGCTCTAAAAAGAGCTTCGGCCAGTTCCATTACAGCAGTTATGCCTCACTATGGTTATTCAAGGCAAGATAGAAAAGTAAGTCCGCGCTCTCCCATTACGGCCAAGCTTGTTGCTGATCTTTTAACAACGGCAGGTGCCACGAGAGTTATCACTATGGATCTTCATGCAGGGCAAATCCAAGGCTTTTACGATATTCCTTTTGATAATATTTATGCTTCGCCTGTTTTTTTAAAGTTCATGAAACAAAACCTACCACTTGAGAACCTTGTTTGTATTTCTCCTGACTCTGGTGGTGTTGAAAGAGTTAGGCATTACGCGAAGAAGTTAAACTGTGACTTAGGTCTTATTGATAAAAGAAGAACAGCTCCTAACGTGGCCAAGGCAATGAATGTTATTGGAGAGGTTAAGGGTAGAGATGTTGTTATTATAGATGATATGGTTGATACAGCAGGAACTCTGGTTCAAGCAGCTGAAGCACTTAAAAAAGAAGGGGCTCAGCGTATTTTTTGTTGTGCTACTCATGGTGTTTTCTCTGGGCCAGCCCTAACTCGAATTGCTGAATGTGAAGCTTTGGAGCAAATCATCGTTACAGATACGATTCCTTTAACTGATGAAGGAAAAAAATTAAAAAAAATCAAAGTGCTCACGACAAGTGACATTCTTTCTAAAGCTATTCATAGAACATTTAATCATGATTCTGTGAGTTCTTTATTTATATAGCATTGCCATGATTAAGCTAATTGTTGCTCTTGGAAACCCTGGTATCGAATATGAGATGACAAGGCATAATGTCGCGTGGGTTTTAATCGACTCCATTGACTGTATTAACGAAAAGCCTTGGAAAGAAAAATTTAAAGGTCTTTATACAGAATATTCTATTAATGGGGAGAGGAGATTTTTTCTTAAACCGATGACCTATATGAATTTAAGCGGTGAGAGTGTTCAACCTCTTTGCCATTTTTTTAAGATCAAGCCAGAGGAGATTTTAGTTGTTCAAGACGAGTTGGATCTTCCTTTTGGGGAAATTGCTTTTAAGTCAGGTGGTGGTTTAGCTGGTCACAATGGACTAAAATCTATTGCTGCTCATTTAGGAACACAAAACTTTAAACGAATGAGAATTGGTATTGGTAGGCCAGATAGAGGGAGCGTTTCCAATTGGGTTTTGGGAAAATTTCCACTTGAAGATGATGATAAACTTTCTCGAGTGATTCAAAATTGTGATGAAGCTTTACTTGTTTGTTTACAGAAAGGTTTTGAAAAAGCGGCGTCTCTTTATAGTAAGAAAAATTTTTTATAAGGAAAAATTATGGGATTAAATTGTGGAATTGTAGGACTTCCAAATGTTGGTAAGTCAACGATCTTTCAAGCATTAACTTCTGCTCCAGCAGAGGCGGCTAACTACCCTTTTTGTACAATCGAGCCAAACCAGGGAATTGTTTCTGTTCCTGATGTGCGTTTGAAAAAAATAACCTCATTGATCAAACCTCAAAAAACAGTTCCAGCGATTGTTGAGTTTTTAGATATCGCTGGTCTGGTTAAGGGAGCAAGTAAAGGAGAGGGACTTGGAAACCAGTTTTTGGGACATATCCGTCAAGTTGGGGCCATTATCCATGTCGTAAGATGTTTTGATGATAGTGATATTGTGCACGTTCATGGTGAAGTGAATCCAGCTGATGATATTGAAACTATTAATATTGAATTAGCACTTGCGGATTTAGAGACAGTTCAAAAAAGATATAACTCACTAGATAAATTACTAAAGTCTCACGATAAAAAAATTCAAACTCGCGCCAAAATGGCAAAGCCATTACTGGAAATTCTCATTAAAACTCTTGAAGAGGGAAAGGCTGCTAGAAGTATTGAATTTGATGAAGAAGAAAAAGAAGTAATTTCAGATCTTCATCTCATTACCATGAAAGAAATGCTTTATGCTTGTAACGTAGATGAAGATAGTGTTCTTGAGGATAATGCCTACGTAAGTAAAGTAAGAGAACTTGCTCTCAAAGAGGGTTCAAGTGTTGTTAAAATTTGTGGAAAAATAGAATCAGAAATAGCAGCTCTTGAATCTCAAGAAGAAAAAGATGAATTCTTAGACTCTATTGGAATTAAAGAGTCAGGACTCTCTCTTCTTATTAAAGCCGGATACGACTTACTAGGTTTAAAGACATATTTCACTGCTGGAGAAAAAGAAGTAAGAGCGTGGACTTTTAAAGATGGTAGTAAAGCACCTCAAGCAGCAGGAGTGATTCACACCGATTTTGAAAGAGGTTTTATTCGAGCAGAAGTTTTTCACTGTGATGACTTGTTTCAATATGGATCTGAAGTGAAGGTAAAAGAAGCAGGAAAATTTAGAGTTGAAGGAAAAGAATACCTCGTTAAAGATGGAGATATTATGCACTTTAGGTTTAATGTTTAATCTTCAAGGCCTTGAAGAGCGATATCGTAAATTCTTTGAGTACTTGTTGAATCAACAATTTCTAGCTCTTCGTGCATGAGTTTATAAAAAAAGATATTTCTAAAGATGAGCTTTACATAATTTCTTGTTTCACTAAAGGGAATATTTTCAATATTATTCATCATTTCATCAGTAAGAAAATACTTTTTTCTCCAAGAAGTAACTCTCGACTCCCCTGCATTATAAGCAGATAAAGTGTAAACAAGATTTCCTTTATATTTATTGTAGAGGTACTCAAAGTACTTACTTCCTAATTTTAAGTTAGTGGTTGGGTTTTTCAAATGCTGGTGTTTAACTCTTTTTTGAATAGTTCTTGCCGTGCTTGGCATAAGTTGCATTAATCCAGTGGCCCCTACGTGAGATCGTGCTTCTGGATTAAAGGCAGATTCTTGTCTAATGAGAGAGAGTAGAATGATGGGGTCTATTTCTTCACTCGCAATTTTTCGAATTTTTCCTAAATAGGGTTTTGGAAAAAGTTCTCTTAAGAGATTTTTTGAAAGAGACAAACTATTTCTTGCAAGTTCTCTATAAAGAATACGAAAGGAGAGAACATAATTATTAACATTACCTAATAACCGAGCACAAATAAGCGGAAGAGCTTTTTTAACCGAATCTTTATGTGGGCTTCTTGAGTCTTTTAATAAGTCGTTTTCAGGGGTGTTTTTTAGTCCTTCGTATTCAGCTTGAACAAACGGTCTAAAATCAAGGCTTCCCCATAATTTAAATCGTTTTAAACTTTGCTTAGCAGACAAAGAAAAATCGCTCTCTCTTAAAATGAGGTCGTTCTCAGCGTCTTTTAATTGGGCGATATAGAAGTTCTGATCGTTATTTTTTTTATCCTTAATTTGCTGAATTTTCTTTGTGGCCATAATAGCATAATAACTAATAGGGTGTTGTTTAATGAGTTTTGTAAAATAATTAATGGAAGATGAGACATCTTTATTTTTCATCATGGAAAAAGCAGTCCAAAACTTAATTCTTGAATCCAGATGATGAAAGTTAGTAAGTAAATCATATTGAATGATAAATTTGTGCGCTTGAGTGTATTTTTTATCTTTGATGAAAGTCCATAAAGATTGAAAAATGGCCTCATTTTTTTGCTCTCCAGAAGAGTTTCCAATAACATAATAAAAAACATCACGGGCTTCAGAGTAGTACTGACTTCTAGAAAGAGAGCGACCCAGAGAGAGTAGTTTGTCTTTGGCCTTTTCAAAAGAGAGGTATTTTTCATTTCTGGCCACAAACCCTAGAAGTTCTTGAATTCTTAATGTTGGGTTTTTTACATCAATCGTTTTTTCAATAAAAAAACCATCAATCATAGAATCAAGTTCATTCATGAAAATAACTTTGGTTTGATAAGAATCTAGTCCTTTCATTTGAATATAGTAGGTCAGTTCAGGTCCGACATGAATTCTTGAAAGTAACTTTCTATCAACTTCTAAATTAAGCTGAGTGATTTTTTTTGTGATGAGCTCTGATAGTGAAAGGTGAATATCTTTATTAAAGGAGAGTTTATCAATGAGAGAATAGAGGTTTTCATCTAATGATGAAGAAGAAAAATATTCTAAATAGTTATAGAGATAGTTTTTCACTTTATTACTAAGTTTTTTCTGGTACAAAAATTCTTTTTGAATTTGCTCTAGAGCCGTTCGATGGCAAACGAAAATTGTTTTTTCGTTTAGAGCTGTTTTAATAGACTCCAATTGATTATGACTTTGAAATTTTTGACATAAAGAAATGATTTCAGAAGAGCTATTTTTACTATTTATACTTTCAAGATCACTAAGCCAAGAATAAAAAGGGATGAATAAGTTTTTTGACTTAACTTTACTCTTTAATTTTTTTAAAGAATATTGATTGAGATGATTCTTTTTAATATCTTTGTAAAAAGAGATAACTTCTTCGGCAATTTGTTCTTCTTTTGGATGAATTTTAAATTCTTTGGATTTAGATAATTCATCGAGAGGGTTTTCTTTTTTAATGAATTTAAACTTAGCGGCAGATACACTAAGGGAAAAACAAAGAAAAAAAACCATTTTTGTCAAATATGCCTCCTGCAACGATGACTTTTTTATTCTAACATTAAATGATTTTTTTATCAGGTAGGCAGAGGCTTATTCAGTCTTGATAAATCTTTCTTTTGTTTGTTCTAAACGTGAAATAATTTCTTTCAAAACAGGTTTTTTATCACTTGGAATAACGATAGAGAGATTATTGAGATAGAGGATGACTTCATCAATATATTCAATATCTTTATCGTTGCGCATTTGTATTGCATTAATTGCTTGATTGTATTCTTCAGCTAGATTATGAAAATAGTCACCTTTTCTAAAATAAGCTTTCTCTAGTCGGTGTTCATCAGTAATGCCTCTTAAAAGTCTTCTCAATTTATACAAAGGCCCAGCTATTTTATGTCCTATGAAAATGAAAACACTAAAAGCACCTATGAGATAAACAATTTGAAAAACAATGAGAATATGAAGGACGTTGTCTTTAATTAATGCAACTTGTCCTTGTTCTGATTCAGGGAGTTTTCCCAGGAAAAGCTCAAAAATTTGATAAATAGCAACAGGATAGGCCAAACTAGAAAGTGTGACAAACAAACAGACTAAAAGACTAAACTTTATTTGAAACTTTTTATCAATAATAAAGGTGCTTCTCTTATAACTCAATTTTACTATTTCCTTTTTGTTTATATTATTTATTTATAATAGTAGAATTTAGATTTTATTCTAACAAGAAATGAGATTTTTTGCTTAAATAAAGGTAATATCGTATTAAAAAGCTAAGATAATAAAAAGGTTTTCCACTATGAGCGTTGATATTGAATCATTAGTCAAAAAAATTATAAATCCTAAAACTCAGAAAACACTTGTTGAAGAACAGCGTATTCTTGAGTGCAAAGAAGAGTTTGGAGAGCTCGTTATCCAATACAAAAGAGATGAAATCTCTCCACTTGATAAAAGAGAAATAGAAAAACAAATTGCTCAAGTCTTTGGTGAATTTTTTCCCTTAGAAAATATAAAGGTTTTAACGATCTCGCAACGCTCTCAAGAAGTTTACGACAACCTAAAAGAGAAAAAAGAAGCAATGGAGTCACCTAAAGAACCTCAAGAGCAAGCCAAGTTAAACGTGGGACACGCACCAGCTGCTAATAAGAGAAAAGTCCCAGGTGTAAAGAAAATTATCGCAGTCGCCTCTGGTAAAGGAGGAGTTGGTAAATCTACATTTAGTACGAACCTAGCTCTTTCCATCAAAAACCAAGGGTATAAAGTGGGTCTTATTGATGCTGATATTTATGGCCCTTCACTTCCCATGCTATTAGGAAAAAGAGGGGTTAAGCCCTACTCAAACGAGAATAAGAAAATCATCCCAGTTGAGGCCCATGGGATTCACTTAATGAGTTTTGGTTTTTTTATAGGAGAGGATGATCCCGTGATTTGGCGTGGGCCAATGTTAGGAGGTGTTTTAAATCAATTCCTCTTTGATGTTGACTGGGAAGGATTTGATGTTCTTATTCTTGATCTTCCTCCAGGAACTGGTGATATACAGCTTTCGATGATTCAAAATACTGTCGTTGATGGTGTTATTATTATTTCAACCCCACAAGACGTTGCGCTCTTAGATGCAACCAAGGGACTTGAGATGTTTAGAAAAGTTGAAACTCCAATATTGGGTTTAGTTGAAAATATGAGTTCTTTTATTTGTGATTCTTGTGATAAAGAGCATTTTATTTTTGGAAAAGATGGAGTGAAGAATTCCAGTCAGAAATTAGGTGTTAAGTATCTAGGGTCAATTCCTATTGAAACTAAATTAAGAGAGAGCTCAGATAATGGAGTTCCTTATATGTCTGATAATGAAAATAAGGAAAACCCTGTTTGGAAGAGTTATACTAGTATTAGTGAGCAAGTGGTTGAAAAATTAAATTTCACTAAAGAGCAAAAGGGCTTTTTTAATAAACTTTTTGGGAAATAAATGAAGCTCAGACTTGATGAGGCGTTAAAGATTTTAGATGAACAGGCAATTGTTTCTTTCACGGGAAAGATCTGTATTCTTAACGATTTAACGAAACAACAAGTTGGAGATATTTTATTTGATGATGGAAATATCGTGTCTTGTTCCTATCTTGCTCATCAGGGATTAAAGGCTTTTTATTCTCTTTTCATTGCTATCTTTGATGAAAAAGAAATTCAATTTATTGTTGAACCTGAAGTTATTGCTGGTTATGAAAGAACGCTCTATTACCCCTATGCTGTTCTAAAAAAGAAGTTAAAACCTCTTCTTGAGCGCTATAAAATGGCCCAAAAATCAAAGCCGGCCAAGCACTTGAAAATTTTACTAAATGCTTCCTTTTTAGCTGAAGGAGAAGAAGTTACGGCCAATGAATATGAAGCGATGCTTACAATTTCAGACTACAGTAAAGTAGAAGATATTTATAAAAATTCTACTCTATTAGATTTTGAAATGACGGATGCTTTGGTATCATTAAGGCAGAAAAAAGCATTAAAAGTAGTTAAAGAAAATAAAGCACGTTAGTTAAGGAGCTAGTGATGAAATCACAAAAACACAATCAGGGTGAGTTAGGCGAGTTAAAAGTTCAAATTGAAAAAGAATTGGTAGAATCAGTTAAGATAATGGCCCAAAATAGTGGGATGGAAGAAGCAGAAATTGTGGCCATTGCCCTTAAGAGATTTCGAGCTTCCCACGCTGATTATATGGGTTGTGCTCCAAAACTTGATTAAATCCCTGAAAGTTTTACACTCTCTTCTTCTGGCTTAAGTAGAGTTTTGCTATACCAAGTCTCATGCTTAAGCCTCTTTTTTTGTTTGTTTTTCTTTTTTCTTCCTATTCGAGGAGTTTTTGCTCCTTCTTTAATAAATCCTATGAGGCAAAATCTGAAAAAATAGTTAATTTTGAAAATATGACTTTTGAAGAATTAGAAGAGGAGAAAAGAGATTCTAAGCTAATGGCCTTTAGTCGGGTTAAGAGAGAACTTATTAAGAGAGGGTATATTTCAGCAGCTCTTTTTCAGGATAAGCAGTATAAAGATAAAGTCGTTGATATTTTCTTTTTTGATTCAAAAACAACTCATCGTTTTGTTCAAGAGCCAAATCCTAATTGGTCTACCTATCATGCTGAAGTCAAGCTCAAGCAAATGAGAAAAGTAAGTAAAGTTAAAATCACAAGTTATGATGGGAAAAGAGGTGTAATGAAAGTTCTTGATCGCAAAGACGAAGAGCACTCTTTTATTTTTGATCAAGATAAACTCATCTATTTCAAGCTCTGAGCTTACTCTCTGTCAAAATCTTAGACAGTCTTTTATAAAGGTTTCAAGGTGTCTAGCTTGAAATCTCAAACTCTGAGACTATTCGTGTACTAAATTTATTGAAAATAATGGCTCATAAAGATTGGGTCATTAAAATAAGGACACAAAATGCTTAATTTAGGAATGACATTTTTAACGGCAGCAACTCTCATCAATGGTCCTGTTAAACTAACAGAGCCTCAAAAAAAAGTTTTCGATCTTTTATTGGAGAATGTTCTAACTTTAAATCAAATTCGAGTAGGAGATTCTTGGACAGAAACAAATGAATCCGTTTTTGTTTTAAATTACGGTGCAGGAGATATCAATTGCTCTGGTTCAATAAAGACAATCAATACTATTTTAAATGTAAGAAATAGTGCCTATTACATTCTAGAAGAAAACAAATATGATTTTAATAATTCACTAAAAGAGTGCCAGGATTATATCCAAAATAATATTTCCAGTTTAAACACTAGACAAGTCACTGAAAAACTTGTGAGCGAGCAGTTTAGTGTAAATCCTCAAGATTTTTCGACAATACAATCATCTGAAATCCAGGAGGTTGGTGATAAAGTTTATAAAATTCAAATGGTTTCCTCTTTCAAAGGTAGCGAACAAAACTACTCCTCAATCATGGAATTAGAATTAGATGTGAATCAACCTGCTTATATGGCCAATAAATCTGTGAACGGTAAAGTCATATCTGGTGAAGAGACCGATAGTATAAAAATCTTAACTGAAGTACATAAATCTCGAACCAAGGATGAGTTACAAAAGTTGGATTTGGCCAATGTCACTTTTTGTCAAATAAGTGGTGTTTCAGAAGAAGGGTTTACAATGACAAGTTGTGAAGAGACAGACGTGAGTGATCTTGTAAAATAACCAATAGGAATATCTCTTATGAGAGATGGGATATCTTATTAATAATAAGATTATCCCCTTTCTCATCAATTAAATGTGACAAATTAATAAACAATTGTTGTTCTTTTTAGGAAAATTCTTTTTTTATAAATTTCATACTTTCATTCTAACTATTTAAAAAATTAAATATAAGCTTCAAAAGACAAAAAATATCCCTCATTCTTTTTTTGGCAAAGATATTGCAAACCTTTGATGAAAAAGTTTCAGCAAAAAGGTTTTGGTAATGAAAGTATTAATGACGATTATTTTTCTCATGACTCAAACAGCAGTTTTTAGTGCAGATAGCATTTATTGCTCTGACGATTTAGAAGAAAATTTATCACCGAGTATTGAGGTTGCAAATATTGTTAAGCAATTGCATGTCGGAAAAGAAAAGACATGTGAATATTTTGCTAAACCATTTTCAGTCAAATTTAAGGACACTTTTAAAGATCGAAACGAGTTAGGTGAAAAAATCCAATTCTATATAATAGAGAATCAAAACCAATATTCCAAAGAAAGAGTTCATTGGAAATATGTATTAAATGAATCAACTTCAAATAAGTGGATAAAATTTGAAAATAGTTCAAAAGAACCGTTTCTTTTAGGCAAAGGTGAAGTAATGACTCTTTCACCTATTATTGCTGGATATAGAGACTTAAAACAAAAAAATGCCCCTGCTCGCCCTCTTCTTCTTTACTCTGAGGCCGGAGAGAACGAGACAAGAAACAAGAAAATTGATCCTCAGTATTTAATGTTTTCGAAGTCTAGTCATTCACAATTTGATGAAGAAAGTACTCATTCGATACAAAATACCAATCTTGTCATCACCTATATGATTTATAGAAACTGCCACTAACCAAAAAGAAAACAGAATATTCCTTATAGAGAGTATTGGCAGGTTACTACCTGCCTTTGACAATTTTGCTCTCTATAAAAAATTACGTCTAAATTTTAGACAGTAGAGTGTTTTGTTTATAGACACTCACACTCTATTCTCTCTTTTGAGTTACAAAAGCTTTTGTTTTTCAATAAGTTATGCTTTTTTGGGGGAAGTTAAGTCTGGCATTGTGATTGCATTTCATAAGCTCAAAAGGATAAGCTTATGAAAAAACTAAATGCCAAAAAATTCTCAAAAGTAACTCTTACTATTATGGGTGGGGCCCTTTTCTTAAGTGGTACCTATAATACTTTTATCTTTAACTCTAAGTCTTTTTCAAAGCATGCAGGTGTTAAACTTGTGAAAAGGCTTGATGAGCTTGAGGGTGAGGTTATTAAAGGGAAGAGAGAGAATAATTGGAAAGACCTTACAGTAGCAAAGGCCAATAAAGTTATTAAAGCGAAACCTTTGATTGTTGAAGCAGTTCCAGTGCGCAAAATTGTGGAAGAAAAACCTATCCAAGAAACAGTCAGAGCTGTTAAGCCTCTAGAAAACCAAGTTGTTTCTGCTGAGCCTATCATTAGAAAGAGACTCGATCTTGGCTTGAAAGAATTTTATAATGCTAAGCTTTTCAAAAAACCACTTACAGCCGCTCAGTTTAGTGGTTCTCTCTATACAAATGATGGAATGATTGAGTCTTTAGAAGTAAGTCTTCCTGGTGGTAAGTCTATTAATGTTTCTTATGCAGAAATGAGAGGAAATATTTTTCAATATGAAGTTGATGGAGAGCAATACAGTGGGATGATATATGAAGCAGGCAAAGGTAACTATATGGTAAATTTAACTAATGGTCCTTTTGCTGACACTCGTATGAAGTTTGTTGGAGAAGAATCAGAGGTTGAAGCAGATAGAAATATTGCCAACGATGAAAATAGAGAGCTTGATAAGGCCCAAGAGTATAAAGAAATCACAGATGAGGCTGTAGAGCAGTTTGAAAACGAAGCTCAGTATAACGACGAAGAAGTAGCTGAAGTCGAAGAATTTCAGCAGAAAGAAGAAAAAGATTACGAATTCTAGGAAAATACTCAAGTAAAGCGATGCTTTAGCCGATAAAGCCATTATGAGTGGGGTCCGAATAGTATTTGTTTTTTCAATGTTGGTTTTAGCTAATGCCTGGGCCAGCTCATTTTCTTATTTAGATAAATTTCAAAAACGCTTAAATTCATTAGTTCTACCTGTTGCTGGTCTTTGTTATGAAGGTTATAAGGAGCAAGAAAAGGAAAAAGAAAAAAAAGGTCTTGAAATTGAAGACTTAGCTAGGTTTTGCAACGGAGATACAACCGTTATTTGTAATGGAGATGAAGAAAAGCAAAATTTAGAAAATGAAATTAATAAAAATATTCAACTAGAAATATTAAAGATTGAATCTTTAGCTCTTGAAAATATTCGTGCCAAAATCCCTCAAGGTTCTCAGGACAGGTCTTTAGAAATGACGAACGAATCTGGAGGTGGGGCAAATGCTCTTGAAATGAGCCTTACAACACCAAGTAAAGATTTAGGTCTAGGGCTTGGCGGAAACCCTGATGGTTTTACAGAAAAAGATATAACAGTAATGACTAGAAGCGAATCTTTTGAGCTTTTGCTTAAATTTAATGTAAATTTAAATGACCAAGTTGTTCCCGGATTAGTTGAAAAAATGAAAGGCTATGCCAAAAATGTGATTGATGGAAAGGATAAAATTCAAAATAAAGAAGAGCTAAAACAAAGGATAGATGAAGTTAAAGCGTTCTCTCTTTCAAACCTCTATTCAGAGGAAAAGAATCTAGAAAAAAAGCTAGAAACAATACCAGAAGATTCTCCTTTGAAAAAAATAATGGATGATAAATATACTTGTTTGGTTATTAATGATGCGGGTTTTCTTGGTGAATATGGACAGTTACATTTTGTGCCAGATTCAAATAATCCTTCGAATAACCCTGTTAATGATCCTCTCGTAAAGATAGACGTCATGGGAACATATATTGACCCAAAAGAGAAAAAAGTATTTGATTGTGGTGGAGAAGGATCTATTCCTTCAGTTGAAGTAAGAGATGAGTTTGCTGCCTTAAAAAAAGAAATAGAAAAAAATGAGTCTCTCAAGACTATTTATGATAGATATAAAAAAAACAATCTTGATTTGAACCTTTATAAAACTGCTTGTGGAGACAGCGGGTTATTACCGAATGCGATGACTTTTAAAACTCTCACTGGTTATGAAGACGGAAAAGAGAAGTTTTCAAGAAGAGTTGTTGTTTGCCCAGGTTTTATTGTTGGCTTTAAAAAAGATCCTGAAGAAATTTTCAAACGCTTGTCTTTTATTTTAGGCCATGAAATAGCTCATAATTATGATTCTTATGAAACACCTGGTTTATGGAAAAGTTTTAATGGTTGTTTTTATCAGTTTGCTCTAGAACTTAAAAAGCCTCTTCATTTTGATAATTATATGAGTGAAATTAGTTCTGATTATGCGAGTAGCCAAAGTTTAGCTAGTATTATATCAGAGATAGGTAAAATCGATTCAAAAAATGAAGACTTTGAAAATGGAGCCACTGCTGTTTATTTAAAAAGATTAGAGTTCATTAAAAAATCATATGCCTTAATTTGTGGAACTCAAGAAGAGCCATTTGTGCAAGAATTTATGCATCCAGATGATAAATTTAGAATCGGTAGGATTTTGGCACAAGATAAGGAAGTGAGAAAAAATCTTGGATGTATTGATGAAGAAACAGAAACACCAGTTCATCAAGCTCAACCTCATTCTTGTGAGATGGAGGGTGAATTTCACGAAAAAATAAACGATGATTACTATGTTTCAGAATTGAAGGTTTTTAAAAAGAAACAAAAAAGTATAGATTTACAAGATTTCCTTGAAAAATATGAATTGCTTTTAAAGAAATATAACCATGGATCAAAAATAGAACAACTTTATAAAACTCAAAAGAAACAAATAGGTATTGGAAATGGTGAAGACTCTTATGAGGCGCTTTTAAGACTAATGGAGAAAGAAGGTACCTATGAAGAGCTCTATAATAAGAAGGGGAAGATCAATATACCAGCAAAAGAGAGATTAAAAAAAGCACCAGAAATGTTTGAGAAATATTATGAGAAAGGAAAAGCACAAAAAAGAATCCCTTCTTATTTTCCTGAAGAAAAAACAAAAGATGAACCAATGTTGTTGGTCTATGAAGAACTTTATAATGATATATTTGCTCTTTCTGAGAAATTAAAAAAAGGCGAAATAGATCTGGCGGTTTTTTTAGAAGAGGTGAGAGAAGTTTCCAATATCTCTTCTTCAACTACGGATAAGGAGATAAAATTTTTCTTTCATCAATATCCAATGAAAGATGATTTTTCTAGAATGGCAAAAGCTCTTTTCGTTAGAAAATTAATTCTTGTTCTTAAAGGAAAAATTGAATAACTCTAACCAAGCGATAGAAGCTCTTGT
Source organism: Bacteriovoracia bacterium (assembly GCA_030431635.1). Taxonomy (GTDB): domain Bacteria; phylum Bdellovibrionota; class Bacteriovoracia; order Bacteriovoracales; family Bacteriovoracaceae; genus CALFYV01. The sequence goes on along the minus strand of JAUIIL010000005.1, from coordinate 182,694 downwards.
TCGAGAGCTTCTTTGTCATAAATAGCAATATTTCCAATGACAATTTTTATTTTGGCACAAGGTTTGGGAATTCTTATTTTGTTCCAAGATTTATGTGATATCCACGCATCTTTTGTATGAACACGCATGGGGACAATTTTTTTGCTATATTTGGTGCTAATGGTTGGTAAGCCATCCTTAACTTTATAAATAGGTCCCTTGGGCCCGTCAACGGCCATCGAAATTCTTCGCCCCTCTCGAGCTCTTTTTATGGCTTCAAGAAAACCCGCGATTTTTCTTCTATTAGTTGACCCTCGAATCGGTTCATAACCTAAATACTCGGCCAGGGAATTAATAATCCAACCATCTTTTGACATTGAGATGAGAATATTAATTTTTTTTTCGCTAAAGTATTTAATCAGACAAAGTTCATCTTGATGCCAAAAGGCATAAAGATGGTTATTTTCATGAGGTTCCGTATGGTAAAGATCTTCATAGAAAGTTTTTCTGTCTTCTTCATTTTTAAAAACAACTTCGTAACGCCAGGTAGAGCCGTAAATTTTATAGAGAAAACCAATAATGAGGCCAATGAGTTTTTGGGGAATAAAGTTTTCGAATTCTTCTTCGCTAGTCATGAGTAAGATAATAGCAAAAAAAAAGGCCCTCTCAAAGAGGGCCTATGTTTTTATCCAAGAAAGGATTTAAATTCTTCAGTGAGAATGGGGACAATTTGAAAAAGATCCCCAACAATACCGTAGTCAGCTTTAGTGAAAATAGGAGCATCAGGGTCAGTGTTAATCGCAACAATACACTTAGATGTTCTCATTCCTGCTAAATGTTGAATGGCCCCAGAAATACCACAAGCAATGTAGAGAGAAGGAGCAACGGTTTTCCCTGTTTGTCCTACTTGCATTGAGTGTGGAGCATATCCTGAGTCAACAGCAGCACGTGAAGCTCCAACTGTTGCTCCAATAACTTCCGCTAATTCATTTAAAATTTTAAAGTTCTCAGCATTCTTCATCGCGCGTCCGCCAGAAACAATAATATTTGCTTCTGTTAAATCAACTTTCTCTGACGCCGATTTAATAATTTCTTTAATAGCAGCTCTAATTTCTCCAGCGGAACCAGAAGCTTCTTGAACATTTCCTGCACCAGAAGAAGGTGATTCAGGCATTCCAAGAGCATTTGGTCTTACTGTCACAAAATGTGGTTTTGGCCCTTGAATGGTAACCTTTGCTAAGCACTTCCCCGCAAACAGAGGTCTTGTTCCATTGAAGTTATCGCCTTCCATAATAAAGTTCGTAACCTCACTGGCCATTCCAGAATCAAGAAGACCTGAAAGACGTGGGAAAAGATCTTTAGCTAAAGCGGTTGAACCAGCGAAAACGTAATCATAATTTCCTGAAGAGATAAACCCTTTAAGAGCATTGGCGTATCCTTCAGGAGAGTACTTATCGAGGTTATCACCTTTAAGTTTATGAATATTCTCTGCACCATGAGCAGCAAGAGCTTTAATTCCTTCTTCAGGAACATCTCCAATGGCCACAACATCAATGCTTTGACCTGAGAGTTTGCCTAAAATTTCAAGAGTAACACTTTTAACTGAGTTAGCAGTTGTTTCTGTAAATACTAATACTTTTGCCATAACTATATTACCTTTGCTTCGTTTCTTAATAGACCAATAACTTCTTTCACAATTCCTCTTTGGGCCCCTTCATCCATTGCATCGAATTTTTTTCCAGGTGGCTTCTCTGGAGGTAATTGAAAATTACTATAAACAACTCTTCTATCATCAGCAGTAACGCCGACGTCTGCAAGAGAGTGAGTTGCCAGTGGTTTTCTTTTTGCTTTCATAATTCCAGGTAAAGAAGCGTAACGAGGAGTATTTAATCCTTTGTTACAAGCAATAACTGCTGGCTTTGAAACTTCATAAACTTCAATCGCGCCCCCTTCAACTTCTCTTTTCACAGTCAGCTTTTCACCATCTTCAAAGCCAACAATAACTGAAACGGAAGGAAGGTTCATCATAGCAGCTAAAAGCTGAGGAACTTGCAAACAGTCATCATCAATTGCTTGTTTTCCAGTTAAAATAAGATCTGGATTTTTTCCTGACTTTTCAATGGCCCCTTTAAGAGCTTTAGCAATCATATAAGAATCAAGATTATCTTCAGCTTCAACAAGAATAGCTTCATCAGCTCCCATCGCTAAAGCAGTTCTTAGCGCTTCAGTATCTTTTGTTCCCCCAACTCTTACGACTGTAACAGTGGCACCACTATTGGCTTGCTTAATGAGAAGAGCTTGCTCAACAGCAAATTCGTCATAAGGGTTAAGAATCCATTTAATTGAACTTGTTTCAATAAAAGTGCCATCAGCACTTGGTTGAATTTTTGTTTCCGTATCAGGAACTTGTTTTACACAGACAAAAATATTCATGATATCTCCTTTCGATGACAATAATTTAACTTAATACTTCTCTTGCGATAACTAAGCGTTGAATTTGAGAGGTCCCTTCATAAATTTGAAGAAGTTTTGCATCTCTCATGAGTTTTTCAACGGGATATTCTTTTGAATACCCATAACCACCATAAACTTGTACCGCATCAGTTGTGATTTGCATACAAGAGTCAGTTGCAAATGCTTTTGCATAGCTGGCCACAAGAGTATTTCTTTGTCCTTGATCGGCCATGACAGCTGCTTTTTGAACCAGAAGCCTTGAGGCTTCAACCTTCATGGCCATATCAGAAATAATCGTTTGAATAGCTTGGTGTTTAGCTATTGGAACTCCAAATTGATTCCTCTGCTTTGCGTAAGTAATGCTTTCATCAAGGGCCCTTTGAGCTCCTCCCACAGCAGAGGAAGCAACCAGTGGTCTTGAGTGATCGAGAGTTCCCATGGCTATTTTCCAACCATCACCTGGTTTTCCCAGCATATTTTCTTTTGGTACTCTGACATTATTAAAAGTCAGCCCTCTGGTATCAGAAGCACGGTGACCCATTTTATCTTCTTTTTTCCCAATTTCTAGACCCTGAGCTCCTTTCTCAACCACGCAGACACTAATTCCCTTGTGTTTCAGAGCTGGATCGACAGTTCCATAGACAACATAAAGATCAGCTTCTCCAGCATTAGTGATCCACATTTTATTTCCACTAATAACCCAATGGTCGCCATCGTCTTTAATCGTTGTTTTAATACCAGCAGCATCTGAACCATTATTAGGCTCAGTCAGGCAGAAAGCTGCTATTTTAAATTCTTGAGTGAAGGGAGTTAACCACTTCTTTTTTTGCTCGTCCGATCCACCTATCACGATAGGAAGAAGAGCAAGGTCATTGGCCATAAAACTTGAGTTCATTCCCATACAGCCATAAGCTAGAGCCTCTGTGATAATAACAGCATCAAGATTGCTAAATCCTGCTCCACCGTACTCAGAAGGAATAGAAGTGTTAATTAAACCAAGTTCCCAAGCTTTTTGAAAAATCTCTCGTGGAAATTTTCCTTTCTCATCAAACTCTTGAGCAACAGGGATAATTTCATTGGCCACAAATTTTTTGGCCATATCTATAATTTCTTTTTGTTCAGTGGATAAATCGAAATTCATTGTGCACCCTCACAAGGAAAAGCATTATTTGTAAACGACTTAGGAATTGTAAAACATTTTTTGAGAGTTTCATAGAAGGGAAGTTCTTTTAAGGGAAGGCAGACAAAAGATCTCTCCTGCCAACGAGGATGAGGGACGGTTAAATTTTCCTTTGTAAATGACTCTGTTCCCCAAAAAAGAATATCAAGATCTATTGTGCGCGGTCCTTTGGGGATATTTCTTTGTCTACCCATAGACTTCTCAATTTGCAGAAGAGTATCCATCGTTTCACAAGGTTCAATTGAGGGAAGTTTGAACTCAAGCACTTGATTAAAAAAATCAGGTTGATCTTCATATTCAATAGCCTTAGAAACATAGACTCGGCTTGATGCAATGAATGTAAAATGTTTGGATAATTCCTGAATGGCTTTTTCAAGCGTCAACAAACTGTCTCCCTGGTTTGAACCCGTTGCAATAATAAGAGACATTAAGTTTTCTTCTTTTGTTTCTTTTTTTGAATATAGTCTTCTTGATATTTTTTAATCAAAGAAGGGAGTTGAGTTTCAGGAGGAGGTTTAGGGGGTGATTTGACTCCACAGCTAAAACATAAAATCAATAGAACAATGAAATTAAAATTCAACACTAAAACCTACATTGATAAGATCTGTTCCCAGGTCTGCTTTAACAAACCAACCAGGAACAAGCCTTCTTAAAAACGTCACACCAAGAATAATTCCTGTGTTTTCACTATCTGAGACAAGTTGAGCTTCACTGTCTAAAAGACTATCAGTGGATGTTGCAATAGTTGTATTTTGAAAACCTACATAAGGCTGAGCATAAGAATATAATGGGAGCGCAAAAGTGTATTTTAATCTTGCCGTGAGATTTGTTAATGTGGAGTTAACCCCACTAGCAGGGAATTGAGACATGCTTGAGTAACCAAAGAGACCTTCAACAAAAATATTAGCAGAAGCTTGATAGGCCCAAGTTAAACCCCAGTGGCCATAGTTTTGATTTCCTCCATCTGAGTTTTTTGCACTATAAAAACCATAACTAACTCCAACGAGATTATCGTTGGGAAGAACTCTCTTCTTTTCGTCATCAACTTCTCCAATGAGCTTATTATTAAAAAGATCTTCTTCTTCAGTTATACTAGGGAAAGCTTCGTCTGATTTTTTGACGTTTTGTTTTTTGGCCATCGCTTTTCTGTAATAGCTGTCATCTCCTCTGATAATTTGAATATCAAGACCACGACGTAGTTGTCTCCAAAGAGCGAGAGAGTATATTTTAAGCATTTTAATACCAACTCTCTCCTCTGTTGCTTTGGCAACCAGGGCCCTTGTGACTAAATTTCCTTCAATAAGGATTGAAACAAAATCTCCCTTTTGGATAAGTTTGTTTTCGTTAGTCAGAATAAAAATTCTTTTAGAATTAGAAATGGTTTTAATTTTTTCGACGAAAAGCTCACTTGTCTCAGGCCCGTTACTATAAGAAGAGATTTCCTGAATGACTGATTGAGCGAATCCTTGTCCTGGAATCAGAAGTAAAGCAAAATACAATAAACAATGTGGAATTTTCATTTTTACTCTCATAGTCATGATCTTAATAAAATAACGCAGTTCCGTAAACCATTGACAATTAAAAGAAGCATTTTTGTTTTCTAAAGATTTCATTGACCTCCTCTTCTAAGCTCGGTATCACCATTTGTTAATTGCTTAACACCTGGGAGTTATTGAGATGAGAGAGTCTGCATATAACCAATTGCGCAGTTCAGAAAAAATGTTCGTCGTTGTCGCTGGAAATATTGGTAGTGGAAAAACAACCCTCACAAAAAAGCTTGCTGAGAAACTAAAGTGGAATCCCCATTTTGAATCAGTAAATGATAATCCTTACTTATCTGATTTCTATGATGATATGGATAGATGGTCTTTTCCTCTGCAAGTTTATTTTTTAACACATAGATTTAACACTCATAAAATGATTGAAAGCTCTTCTATGAGCTCTATTCAAGACCGATCGATTTATGAAGATGCTAATATTTTTGCTAGAGCTTTATTTGAACAGGGTAATATCGATCAAAGAGATTATGAGAACTATCTTAATCTTTATGAATCAATGACTACTTATCTAAACGCTCCAACAATAATGATTTTCCTCAGACGCTCTATTCCTAAACTCTTAGAGAGAATTAAAATGAGAGGAAGGGGATACGAGCAAACAATCCCTGTTGATTACCTGAGAAAATTAAACGACTACTACGATCAATGGTATGACTCTTATGACCTTGGGAAAAGATTGCTGGTTGATACAGATGAGTTAGATTTTCTGGAAAACGAGAGTGATTTTGATAAGTTAGTTATGAAGATCCATGACTCCATTGAGCAACAATCAATGTTTAATTATCTTTAGTCTCATTTTTATTTTTTTTCATCCGATAATATTTGTAGACCCTTTAAAGAAAAATTATCGGAGTGGGAAAAATGAAAAAGAAAAACCTTTTAATTATTATCTTAAGTCTTCTTTTTGCACTCGCTTCTTGTTCAGCACCAAAGAAAAGTAATGATGTTGGAGATGAAGCCGCAGCAGTAGATGTTTCTGAAAATGACAAAGTTTTAGATGATTTGTCTGAAGAAAAAGTTGCAGCAGAAGAGGGTCTTGAAAATCTTGAACAAGAAATTATGGCCGCAGAAGAAAACGCACCTTTGGCGGAAGAGAAAATGATGGAACCTGAAGAGGTTCAAGAGGTCGTTGAAAATAAGCCAGAAGAAGAAGTTTTAAGGGATGCGACTGAAAATTCAAAGGAGTTAACAAAAAAACTCTCTTTTGTAGAAGGTGAGCATAAATATGGGGCCTACACGATTAAAAAAGGTGATACCTTGATGCTTGTGGCTTTTAAACTTTATGGTGACTATGAAAAGTGGAAAGAATTACTAGAGATTAATGAAGGACTTTCTGCTGATAAGTTAAAAGCTGGAATGCAGATTAGTTATATTGATAATGGTGAAGTATTTGAATGGAATCCTCAGGGAAATCCATACCTAATCAGATGGGGAGATACTCTTGGACTCATCTCCGGTAAGGTTTACGGAAAAAAATCAAAATGGCGCTCAATTTGGGATAATAATAAGCCTATGATAAAAGATCCCAATAAAATTTATGCGGGTTTTACGCTATACTATCTAGACGAAGATAGAGGTGTTGCTTCAAAATAAGAACTTACAAGCTTTTGTAAGGATATAAGCAGACCTTATGGGTCTGCTTTTTTTTATTATGTATATAGTTTTATTATTATTTCTAAATTTTAGTTGTTCGATGATTTTTCAATCAGATGAAGAAGTCAAAGAGTTTTCTTTAGAAGGATATACTCCTTACGCTCAAGAAGATTATGAAGAACATTTAAAAACAATAGAGAAGTTTTATCTAAAAAACTCAAGTGTAAAATTCATCAAACTTTCATCATCATCTCAGACTTATTTAGATAGAATTATTCAAAAAATAATTTCAAAAAACGAACTTTTTTTCAAGCAAGAAAAACTAAATAAGGTTTATGTTGTCCAAGATAGTCAACCTTTTCATTTTTCTTTTCCTGATAGGCATCTATTTTTTTCGTCTGGATTAATTGCGAAATACATTAAACACGAAGGAATTCTGGCTTCAATAATTGCGTATGAGTTAGTAAGAAGTGAAAAATTAATCTTTAATAGGAAAATTAAAATACCAACAGGGTTTATTTCAACCCCTTCTGTCGTCAATCTTCTAAGAGTCTCTTTAAAAAATAAAATAGAAGTGCATAAATGGGCATTTCACAGCATAAAAAAGGCAGGGTTTGATTTTGATCAATACCTAGCTTGGATTCAAATTCAAAACAGAAATAACTTAGATTTCTCATTTCATCTTGGGGATTATTCTAGCATATCAAGGGAAGAGACTTTGTTTAAAAGATTTCTCATTAAAGAGAGCACAATTCAAAGTGCTAGAAAATCTAAATCAAACTCATCAAAAAACTTTTATAGGTTTACAAAAGAGATAGCAAGGAACAGCTGATGAAACCAGAACAAACAGAACGTTTTTTAATTGAAGAACTTTATAATCAATCCAGACTCAATGGAAAAGTTTCAGATGAAAACCTACAAGATGTTGAAAAGCTAACAGGTGATGCCTCGACTAGAAAGTATTATCGCTTATTTACGAGAACAAAGTCTTATGTTGTCTGTTTAGACAAACCTTCAGATGAAGAAAATACCTTTATTACAGTTCAAAAGTTTCTATATTCAAAACAAATTAGAGTTCCTCAAATCTATGATCATAACTTAAAAAAAGGATATATCCTTGAAGAGGATTTAGGAGATAGAACTTTGTTACAAAAACTTGGTGGAATTAAAAATAAACAAGAAGAGTATGAACTCTATCAAAAAGCAATCGATCATATTCTTGCACTCCATCGTTTAGACAAAAATGATGTCAATAAAACAAATATGTCAAAACTCTCTTTTGATAAAAAAAAACTCAAAGAAGAAATTGATTTTTCCATTAAATATTTTATTCAAAATTTTTTAAACGTATCAGACGAAGTAGCATTAGGAAAACTCAGCGAAGAATTTAATCCTATTTGTGAAAGATTAGATCATAAAAACAAGGTTTTAACTCACAGGGATTATCATTCAAGGAATATAATGGTTAAAAGCAAAGATTTTATTATTATTGATTTTCAAGACGCGCGAATGGGAGTCCCTCAGTATGATCTCGTTTCTTTGCTGGATGATTGTTATTACAAAGTGAATGGAGAGAACAAAAAACGCCTTATCAAATACTATTATGATAATCTTCCTTCCGAAATTCACGGACAGGGAAGTTTTGAATCTTTTAAAGATCTTTATTATGACATGCAGATTCAAAGAGTATTTAAAGCTCTTGGGAGTTTTGGCTATATTTATCACACAAGGGAAGATCACCGCTATTTAAAGTACATAGGTTTTGGAATGGAGAAACTCCGTGTAACGCTTTTAAAACACGAGAGGTATGACTCTTTAAGGAAAATGTTATATAAGATCTATTATGAAAATTGATCATTGCCTTATTTTATCAGCTGGTTTTGGCACAAGAATGAAATCAATTGGCCAAGTACTACCTAAGCCACTTTGGCCCATTTTTGAGAAGTCGATTCTTGAGTTACAAATAGATTACACGAGAATGTTAGGAGTAAAAAACATTTATGTTAATTTACACTACCGATTTGAGCAAGTTCTGAATTACTTTCACCAAAAAGAAGATTATGAAGATATTAACTTTTTAATTGAAGAAGAGATTCTTGATATAGGTGGAGCTATTCAAAACTTGGCCCAAAAAGATGAAGTTCAATATGAAGGAAATCTTTTAATACTAAACGGAGATCAATTTATTACTTTTGATTACAAACAAATAGAACAAGCTGTTAACTCTTTAAAAAACTATAAAGGAGTGATGATGGCGGTAGAAGTTGATCCTCGATTTGGTCATAGTGAAACAAAAGTCGATGAAGATTTTTGTTTGAAAAAAATTATAAAATCTTCTGAAATAGAGGTGCGAGCGGATAAAATCCTCACTTATTCAGGATTGGGCTTAGTGAAACTTAATTCAATCTCCCAAAAACAAGGTCCAAGTTCTTTATATCAAGATATTTTTGACTATGAAAAAAATCCAATAAAAATGATGAAAATAGATAAGTACGAATATTGGGATTTTGGAACAATCGATCGTTATTGGAACTCAATGTTTTTAATTTTAGATGACATCTCATCAAGAGAATATAGTTTTACAAGCTTTCTTATTAATAACGAAGCGGTTGATTTGTTTGGAAAACCTTTTAAAAATAAGGGCTACTACTCAAAAGAGCATGCTATTAATCTAACGAAAAAAAATGAAGCCTTGAGCGATGGACAAATTATAATTTCCAGTGAAGGTTCTCGTATTAATAGCACAGAAGCTGGTATTTTTTATAAAGATTTATTTGAAGAAGTTCACTTTATTCAGAAGCCTCAACCAGTTTGACAGCGTTAACCGGACAAACCTCAATACATAGCGAGCACTGAGTACAGCTCCAATCGTCGATAAAGTACTCTTCGTTTTTTAAAAAAATCGCATTTTCAGGACAAATAGAGCGACAGTTGTCGCACTTAGTGCAGGTAGATAAAATTTCAAGGAAAGATGTCATTTTTTTATTATACAATATTTGTTTGTCTTGAGTGAAAAGGATATAATTTCCTTGTATGAAACTTAAACTACAAAAACTGAGCCTAGTTCAGCTCAATGTTATTAGTTACATTTTACTAGGTTTTTTATTTCTTCATGTTGTTACATGTCTGGCCCATGATTTGTCAGCTTTTAATGTTCAGCACCTCTATCAAAACATAATAAGGTTTAAGTTTTTGTGCTTAGTAGAGTTTTTGACTATCTTTTTAGTGCTTAAAATAAAGTCTTACTCTCGGTATTTCTTGATTCTGATCTCTTCAATTGTTGTTTTGGAGTGCTCATTTTTACTTCTTCAAGAATCAAATAAGCTAATTCTTTTCTTGTTATTTAGTTATGTGGTTATTTCATACTATTTTTATCAAATATGGGATGAAGAGCTTAGAGAGCCCTATTACAATCCGAATTACAGTACAAAAAATTTATTTTCTCCCATGCTTTATGAGATAAAAACAAATCTCTCTTTTGGAGATAAGCAATATAAAGCAACTTTAACAAACTGGAACCAAAATAGTGCCTTTGTTTTTTTTGAAGATTCTGAAGTAGCTAGTATTGCTAAAGATACAGGATTACTCTCTATTGAGTTTAAAGGAGCTCTCTTTTCCCAAAAAGTGAGGTTGATCTCAAAATCATCTACTTTGAACGGAATTGGTGTAAAATTTGAAGTCCGTGATGAAGAAAATGAACTTAAATGGAGCGATCTTATTAGTATTTATAATGACCTTGGGTTTAGCCCTAGGTATTTAACGTGAGGTAGATGAATGCGGTTTTTTTCTTATTTACTCTGTAGTTTTTTGCTTCTTTCCTGTACGTCAGGGATGAATTCTCCTGAAAAAGTTTTGCAGAGTTTTGCTCAAAAGCGGTTTAATAAAGAAATAACGAAGGAAAATATGGGCGAATTTGTTGATGGGAAGCTACTTGAAGAACTATCGAGCATGTCGGCCGAGGAGTTTAATTCCTACAATGAAATTGATGATTTAAGAAAAAAGAGGTTTAAAATAACCTTTAAAAGATGTGAAAAAACAAAGTGCTTCATTACTTATATCATTTCTTATGACACGGTGGAGGGAAATGAAGTGAAGTTTAACACCGAGACTAAGAAGATAGCTGAGCTGGTGAGCACAGAAAAAGGATGGAGAATTTCAGAAATAACCCATTTAAAAACATTTCACGACTCAAAAGAATCTATTTAAATCTTGAGCGTTTTACCTGACTAAAGATTTTCTTAACTAAAATCCTCTTCAAACCGATAAATAACTAGGTATGAAGGATTTATTATCTGATGATTTTATAAGTTTTTTGGTTGATGAGACCCTCAAGGAAAGCCTTGAGCATGGAGAACTCGACCATAAAAAAACGGATGCTCTCCTGCAGTTTAGAGAGTATCAAAATAAAGCGAAACCTATCGCTAAAGGCTTTCTAAGAAGCTTAAAGATCTTTTGTGATGAGTACAATATACGCTACTCTGAAGGCTCTTATCGAAAAGAGGTTAAGTGTTTTAACTTGAAAGTTTCAGGCAATGAGCTTGATATCCCACAAGCATGGGCCTCGTTTCCTTTAAAGTTTGATCAAAAGGACAGAGGGCACCTCTTTAGTATGCAGTATGATGATAAAAGTTTATTCCCTCAAGTTTTAAGTCGTCTGTTAATGATTAAAATTAAAAAAATTCATTGTTTTCATGAGAGAGAAAAATGTTTATTTGTCTTCCTCGACCAGTTTCATATTAAAAAATTCGAAAAGTACTTTGAGAGTATCGCTGGAATGGCTCCTCTAACTGAAGAGCCTTTGGTTTTTAAAAGGGCCAGCTAAAGTCTAAAGAGACATGTAATAGTCTTTAAGCATTTTGGCATCTTTCTCTAAATTAGGACTATTACAAATCATGTACCCACGACAGTTAGTGTCTTTAAGAGCTTTTAAAAGCTCTCTCCAGTTAAAATCTGATTGCTCAAGGTTAAGATGCTTTAGATCACCTTTTGAGTTACAGCTTATTCCTGAGATATGAATATGCATGTTATCTGTAGCTTTTGCTCCAATTTCTTCTTGGATAGTAGAGATAACATTCTTAAATCCTTCATATGAGTTGTACTCACCAGTTCTTGCATAGAGATGAGAAAAGTCCATACAAGGCTGACAACTTCCAACCGATTTTGTTAAAGAAATAAGCTCCTCTAAAGATCCGAACTGACTAGTTTTTCCTGTAAGTTCAGGTCTTAACTCAATTTCAATATCTAAACGAGAAAGTCTTTCTTCAATAACGTTCATACTTTTTTCAACAAGATCAAAGACATCATAGGGAGAGTCTTTCATGTAAAAAGCAGCGTGAAATGTCATTGATTCAGCCCCACAAAGATCTGAAATCTTCGCAGTTTGAATAATTCTCTCTACAGAAGAATCAATTTTATCTTGCTCTCTAGCATTTAAATTTATGTAGTAAGGACCATGAGAAGTTAAAGGGATATTTAACTCGTAAGAGACTTTTCTTAGGGCCGAAGAAACTTCTTCTTTCATTCTCACCCCATGGGCGAACTCAAGCTGCATACAATCCAACCCTAGTTCGTGAATTCTTTTAACCCCATCAACAGGGTTATTTTTTTTCACTGTACTATTAGGAACACCGGCTGTACCAAACAAAATACGTTCAAACTGCATCCATTACTCCTTAAAAATCTTCTTCTGCCAATCTTCAATGTTTCTCAAACAAGAACCGCAGCCAGTCGAAAACTGATATTTTCTCTTCAAAAGAGCAGTATCAATTTTTTTATTGCTGAAAAATTCTCTGCGAATGTCACCAGCGCTAACGCAGTTACATTCGCAAATGAGGTGGTCATCGGGTAGTAAAAAAGCTTCGTCCATTTGTTCATCCAAATCAACATACTCACCTAATGAGTCGATCTGATTATGAATTTCATTTGGCATCACTAACCTTCTGGGAAGGCTTATTATCTTACCCAATCTTATTTTATTGGCTCCAAAATGGTCCTAGACTTATACCTCCGAGAGGGAAGAATGTCTATTACAAATAATGCAAAGTGTAAAAAGGAAGATCTTGTCGGGGGCAAAAAGATTTAACCTGTTCTAAGTGCTTAAAAAGAGGGATAATAGAAATCATGATTATTATCTCTATAATTATTTCAACCATTTACTTTTTTATAGTGGGACTGGGTTACTGCCTTTTAAGCGAGGATTACTTTGTTCTTTTTACACTGCTTTTAAGTGTTCTTTTTATTCTAACCCTCGTTTATTCTGATCGAATCGTTCTTAATGTACTCAAATCCAGGGAGGTTTTCCTTGGGCCAGGAACAGTTTTTCTTCAGAAGGTAAAACACCTCTCCTATAAGTTTGGGATTCCAACACCACAGGTTTATCTTTATAAGGGAAGGCTTTCCCGGGCTTTTGCTTTGCAATCAAGAAGTCATATGACTCTAGTTTTTGAAGAAAAAATCCTTAAGGATCTTAACTCAGATGAACTAGATGCTCTTATTATTTATATGCTCTCTGTTCATCAAATTGGGGGAGGATTAAAAAGAACTTTTAGTTATCTTGTTTGTGCCATGTGCGTGAGAACCCTGCATATGATTCAGTCTGTTCTTCAAAAAATAATCAAGAATCCACCAATTGTTCAATCTCTACTTTTTATTGTTTCTTTAGGATTAAGGCCAATCATGCAGCTCATGATTAAGATGGCCTATTCAAATAAGGAAGTTGAAAGACTTAATCGTTTTTTAGAAAATGAACTTCATCAAAATCACAACCTCGGTTCTGTTATTACAAAGTTAAGTTATAAAAATATCAATAGGGATTTATTGGATAATAGTCTTTTGAATCTTATTGTTAAAGAAGAGTTTTTTAGAATTGATCTGCCTGTTATTTTTGAAACTTTTCCAGAAATAAAAATACCATTAGCACGTTAGTGAGAATTTATGGATTTTAAAACAAGGTTAAAAAGTATTGAGAATAACAACTACTATCCATTGTTTTTCACAATTGTTTTTATACTTATTCTAATTCAATATTCCTTCTCAACACTAGATGCTATTTTTTATGATTTATGGATAAAAACAGACCTTGGATTAAAAGAGAATAAAAACTACGTCGTAATTACCTTAGATGAAGAGAGCGATGAGTTTCTAGGAGAAGTCTACCCTTATACTTATGCAACTCACTCGAGATTACTGAAAAAAATAATAAGTGATGGGCCATCAAGCATTAACTATTTTGTTGAACTTCTTGAACCTGATTCTAAAATAGACACAGTCTACTACAAAGAGTTTAAAGATCTGGTCTTAGACTACCAAAAAAAAGGCGGGCAATTTCTTTTTGCAACAGACATTGATTCCTGGGGGGAACAACTTCCTCCAAAAGAGTTAAGAGAGCTTGGCTATGCCCTTGGACATATTAACCAGGATGGACAAGTTTTTGCAAAGGATGAAGTTTCAAGAAGAGCTATTCTTAACATATCAGGAGAGGACTCGTTTCATTTACAAATGGGGAATTTCATAAGAAGTAAAAGAGATCTTCCTTCTTTAACAGCTCACTCCTATAAAGGTTCTTATTACAACGAAGAGGCTGACGCTACTTTTGCCCTTTATCGTTTTTATACTAATCCCAATGAAGAAGAATCTGAGATTATAAAGATACCTTTTCATCGTGTTTTTGCGATTCCTTCTGGTTTTTTTAAAGATAAGTACGTTTTGATTGGCCCAAAGTATGCGGCCAACTCTGCTGATTTTGTTAAAACTCCTTTTAGAAAAGAAGGAACGAAGTCTGCGAAGATGAGTTTACATGCTGTCATCATGGAAGCTCTTGCTCAAAGCAAAACTATCTACCAAGTCCCTGATTTTGTTTCAGATATTTTTTCAATTTTAATTGCTATTTTTCTCTCCTACATTATTTCCAAGGTTAGGCCTACGAAGGGACTCTTTATTACTATTATGATTATGCTAGGAGCTTTTGTAGGGACATATCTCCTCTTTAGCGTAGGCGGTATTTGGCTAAAAATATCTCACATTATATTAGGTATATTTGTAGTTTACTATATTTGGGTTCCTTTTAGGGCCATTGGTGAGTACCAAACTCGTTACGCCATTGAAGAAGAAGCCAAACTTTTAAAACAAGTTGATAACCTTAAAAGAAATTTTATCTCTTTAATGAGCCATGACCTTAAAACCCCTGTGGCCAAAATTGCAGGAATCGCTGATATCTTGAATGTTCAATACGAAAACACCAAAGAACAGAAACAATTGATTGAAAATATCATTAATTCTACCAAAGAGCTTAATAAGTTTATTACTTCCATTCTTGATTTAACAAAAATCGAGAGTCGAGAACTCACACTAAAAATGGCTTCAAAAGATGTGAACACTATTATTGAGAATGTCATTGAAAAACTTAAATTTGAGGCCAACTCAAGTAGAATAGCCTTTCAAACCAACCTCTCTCCACTCTATCCAATAACAGTTGATGTTGAGTTAATCATCAGAGTTATTTCTAACCTTGTGGAAAACGCTATTAAATACTCCGGAGAGGGCTCTACGATTGAAATTAGTACATGGGATGATGACACATGGGTCTATATTGAGATAAAAGACAATGGTGTAGGGATTAATCCCGATGATCTCGAGCACGTTTTTGATAAGTTCTACCGGGTTAAAAATGACTCGAGTCACAAAATCAAAGGTTCAGGCCTTGGTCTTTATTTGGTAAAATACTTTGTCGAGCTTCATCAGGGAAAGATTGGAGTAGAGTCTCAGCTTGGTATAGGAACAACCTTTACAGTTAAGCTGAAAAATGAATAAATGAAAAGCCTCGAAGGAGGGCCGTTATGCATAAGGTATTAGTTGTTGATGATGATAAGGTTTTACAGAGCTCTGTTAGACAGGCCCTTGAATATCATCATTTTGTCGTAGATGTTGCTGATAATGGAAAAGAAGCTGTTAATGCTGTCTATAGAGAGAAGTATGACCTCGTCGTCATGGACGTGAATATGCCGGAGATGGATGGACTGGAAGCTTTGGTAGAAATAAAAAAGCACGATCCATCAATTATTGTTCTTATTCTCACAGCTTTTTCAAATGTCTCTGATGCTGTTAAAGCAGTGAAAGAGGGTGCTTATAACTATCTCGAAAAACCGATTTCCTCAGAGAACTTAGTTGCTCTTATTAAGAGAGCTCTTAAAGCCCGCTCCCTCGTTGAAACAACAGCGTTTTCTGCACCAATGCTTTCTTTAAGCAATGAGAACTCTTCAGATGATAAATTTGTTGGTGAATCTAATGTCATGAAGAAAGTTTTTGATATCATTTCAAGACTGGCCAAAGTTCAAACTCCAGTTCTTATTCGAGGAGAATCGGGAACAGGGAAAGAGCTCGTAGCTAAAGCCATTCATTTTAATGGGCCAAGAAAAGATAATAAGTTTGTCACTATTAACTGTGGGGCCATTCCTGAAACTCTTATTGAGTCAGAGTTATTTGGGCACGAGAAGGGAGCTTTTACCGGGGCAGACGCAAGAAAAATTGGTAAGTTTCAATATGCTGATGGAGGAACTCTCTTTCTTGATGAAATCGGAGATATCCCACTTGCTATGCAGGTGAAGCTTTTAAGAGTGTTGCAAGAAAAGAAGTTTACACCAGTTGGTTCTAACCGTGAGGTTTCTTCTGACGTAAGAATCATTGCAGCTTCACATAAACCTTTTGAAGAGATGATCAAAGATGGAACTTTTAGAGAAGATCTCTTCTATAGACTGAATGTTCTACCTGTTTATCTCCCTCCTTTAAGGGAGAGAACCTCTGATATTCCCCACCTTGTGAATTATTATCTTAATTATTTTAATAATGTTCACAACCTGCAAATGAAGGGACTTGATCCTGAAGCTCAAAAACTATTTGATGCCTACAAGTGGCCAGGAAATATTCGAGAACTTAGAAACGTTATTGAGCATTGTTTTATTATGGAGTCTGGTGACGTCATTACAAAAGGCTCTCTTCCAGGCAGTGTTTTAGGAAATACTCCGAGCTTTGAAGAGAAAGACGAAAGCATTATTGATATTAAGGCCATTAAGGATTCTGTTTTAGATACTGAAGGAGATGATATTCTTAGAGATTTTCAGTTCACCTTTGGAATTAAAACTGAAGATGATGATGTTAAGCTTGATTTTCAAAAGGCCAAAGATGAATTTGAAAAAGAATTCATTACTCAAGCCCTTAAGCTTAATAAAGGTAAAATCAATCAAACCGCTTTGAACGCGAATATTCCCAAGAAAACGCTTTTAAGAAAAATTGAAAAATACGAACTGACTCCAAAAGACTTTTATTAGGTCAAATAATGGGACGGTTCTGGCAGTTATCAGTTCTAAGCGTTTGTTTAATTCTCTCAGACCAACTTTTTAAAGGTGCTATTCAAAGCACCTTTTTTCTTGGTGAACAACTGCCCTTGGTTAAAAATACCTTCTATTTAACTAATGAAAGAAGTTTATTTCTGCTAATAGGACAAAATATTTACAATCTCATGTTGATTATTTTTTTGATTTCTCTTTTTGCTTTTTTAATCAAATTTTTGAAAAAAAATTTCTTGCTAGTGATAGCGATTGTTCTTGTTTCTTCTGGTTTATTTAGTAATCTTCTTGATTCATTAACCCATGATTATATTTCGCTTTTTTTTATGCTTAGAATTGCATCTTTTAAGCTTAAGTTTAACTTAGCACATACTTTTATTACCTCAGGCTTTTTATTGGCCTTGATTGATTATCTCCAAAAGAAGAAAACTCATGTGGCCCGTTCTTTTTAAAACCTCAGAACTTATTATTTATTCTTACCCTTTATTGATGGGTCTTGCTTGGGGATTTGCTTTTCATTTCACTAAATATCTGCTTGAAAAAAACAATGTTTCCTCAAAAGGATTTACTTTTTTATTTTGGAGTATTTTTATTTGTTCTTGGGTGGGAGCTAAAGTTTTTTTCTTGTTAACTTCAGGGCAAACACACTTAAAAACAAATACAACTTTCTGGTTAGGAGGGGGCTTTGTTTTTTATGGTGGATTTGTTTTCAGTCTATTTTTTACTTTATTTTATACTTTGGTTTTAAAAAAATTCTCGTTAAAAAAAATGGCCTATTTTTTACCGGCCCTGGCTTTCTCTCATGCAATTGGGAGAGTCGGGTGTTTTATGGCCGGTTGTTGCTATGGAACCGTTTGTGAACTTCCTTGGTCAATTCATCTACATGGAGAGCTAAGGCATCCAGTACAACTCTATGAGGGCTTTGGGCTTGTTATTATTGGTTTTTTTCTTTTAAGGCTTATTAACTCTCAAGTCCCTCAGATAAAAGTGATTTTAAGCTATATGGCTTCTTATGCCTTGTTGAGGTTTTCCTTAGAGTTCTTCAGGGGAGATAAAATTAGAGGGCTTTACTATGGCCTATCAACTTCGCAGTGGGTGGCATTTGTTGTTTTTACAAGTGTTCTTTTACTTATCACTTTTCAAAGAAAAACAAACAGTTAGCTTGTTGACGCGATGCATTTTTTGTGTTAAAAACACCTGTGATTCAAATCGTGCTATTTTTGTTTTTTTCTCTGAATTCCTTCGCTGGGTGTGAAGGATTGTTTTCTCATTATGACTCTTCAGAAGTAGAGATGTTCGTTACTCAGTTGAAAGCAATACCAAGGTCAGAAGAGGTACTTTTTGAAAGCCAAAAAAAACTCAATCTACTTAGAAGAGGCTTGCCAGCCCAAGAAAACTTTGAAGTTTTTTACTCTACTGGAGAGGAGATTTTCAGACATTTCAGTGATCAAAAAGGAATAGAGTCTATTTTAAAAGCGAAAAAATTAATAGCTGGACATAAATCCTCTAATCTAAGTGATGCACATACAACGGTCACTTATAGTGATATTACTGGGATTTTTATGACAACCACAAAAGTTGCAGAGAGTGGAGGATTAGGTTTTGTTGATTTTAAAATTCCCAGAGGTATTCCAGTTTTACATATCAAAGAATTTGGAGGAGATGAGTTTGTGGTTTTGGGTCACAAAAAATGGCGAGATTGGTTTTTAGATGAAATCAATAAAGACCCCAATCGTTATCCCTCTCAACTCCCACTCTTAAAACTTAAGGAAGATGGAACATATATTCCAAGACACACGCCTTTAGAATTACCTATTGAAATAGTGGATACTAGTTTGATTTAAGCGGACTCTTCTTCATCTTCTGGTTTTTTCATTCCAGCAGCATCGTAGAGTTCGGGAAGTTTGGCTTCGTCAACGTAGAGTTCCGAGGATAGGGTTTCGTTTCCCCAGGCCAAAAAAGCGTCATCGTGCTCGTACATAGTGATAGTTTCCCAAGGGCAGTCTTGTGAGCAATTCTGACATCCAATACATCTTGCGATATCAATCTCAACCATTTGTTGAAATCCAGGATTTCTTGGATCTGGTCCAGGGACAAGTTCGATTGAATCCACTGGGCATCCAGCAATACACACTTCACACCCAGTACAACCACTTTGGTGAACAACAGCTATTAATTTAGGAGGTCTTTTCCCTTTTCTCACAGGCTTAAAGCGGGCGGGATGAAAAGGGTTTTCGACTTTAATATTACTCATGGAACTATTATAAACCTTGTTTGAAAGAGTTCAATAACTTGTAAGCGCTACTAAACTTATAAACTATAGTCCTCATAGTGTAAATGTGATAGGTATTGAACATTAAAGAGAATTCTATTTGATTTAAATAAAATTTATTTGAGGTTTTTATGGAGAAAAAACTAAGATTTGTGACAGCTGCTAGTCTTTTTGATGGGCACGATGTCTCAATAAATATTATGAGAAGATTACTCCAGGCCAAAGGGGTTGAAGTTATTCACCTTGGCCATAACAGGTCGGCTCAAGAAGTTGTTGATGCGGCCATCTCTGAAGACGCTCATGCTATTGCGCTCAGTTCTTACCAGGGCGGACATAACGAATACTTTGCTTATATCAGACAGTTGCTTAATGAAGCCGGAGCCCGAGAGGTTCGTATTTTTGGTGGAGGTGGAGGAGTTATCACTCCAAAAGAGATTGAGGCCCTTCATAAAAAAGGAATTACTCGTATCTATTCTCCCAAAGATGGAATGGAAATGGGGTTAGAGGGTATTATTGATAATATGATCGAGCTCTCTCAATACTCAACACTAGAGGGAGTTAATTTAAAGTCACTTAAAGATAAAAAGCTCTCAGCTAAAGAAATCTCTAAAGTGATCTCCTTTATTGAAGATCAGGGCGAAGAGCCTTTTTCATTTCAAGAATCAAAAACTCCAGTTCTTGGGATAACTGGAACTGGTGGGGCTGGTAAGTCTTCTCTTATTGATGAAATTTTGCTGCGTTTTAACAGGTACTATCCGTCTAAGAAAATTGCGCTCATCTCAGTCGATCCGACCAAGAAGAAAACACAAGGAGCGCTTCTTGGGGACAGAATTCGTTTAGGGAGCGCGAGCTATGATCAGTTTTTTATACGCTCACTTGCAACTAGAAACTCAAAGACGGAACTCTCTCCTCAGATTGAAAAAGTCGTTTCTTTTTTAAAGAGTCAGGACTTTGATTTAATCATGGTTGAGACATCTGGAATTGGTCAGGCCTCAGATGAAATCACTCTTGTCTCCGATCAATGCATTTATGTGATGACGCCAGAATATGGAGCGGCTACACAACTTGAAAAAATTGAAATGCTTGAGTCTGCCAACTTCATTGTTGTAAATAAATTTGAAAAGCCTAGAGCAGAAGATGCACTCAGAGATGTACGAAAGCAGTACAGAAGAAATAAAAAACTTTTTGCGGGTCATGAGGGAGCTCCAACGGATGAAGAGCTTCCTATTTATGGGACAATGGCCAGTAAATTTAATGATTTTGGAGTTAATGCTCTTTTTAGAGATTTAACAAAAAGTATTGGTTTTGAGTTAACAATTGAGTTGGAAAAACTTAATTGTGAAAAAGCTTCCGTGGTGAAGCAGACGATTATACCCGCTGGCCAAATTCACTACCTAAGAGATATTTCTTCAACGCTTAAAAAATATAATGAGCAAACAAAAGATATTGCTCAAAGTTTCGAAAACTATGAATCACTCAAAAAAGCAAGTGAGTTGGTTCATGACAAAGCTCTCAAAGATTCACTTTCAAAGGAAGCTCAAAAAATAAAAGAGACGATTTCTCATGAAAACTGGGAGTTAGTTGAAACATTAGAAGGCACGATAAAAAATTACTCAAAAGAAGAATTTTCTTACAAGGTAAGAGATAAAGAAGTAAAGGTTAGAACAAAATACGCTTCTCTATCCCATCAAAAAATTTCAAGAGTAGGGACTCCTAAATTAAATTTTCTTTCTGATAAGTTTCTTTTTGCTCGTGATGAAAATCTTCCAGGTTTTTTCCCTTATGCTGCGGGTATTTTTCCTTTTAAAAGAGCCGATGAAGATCCTAAAAGAATGTTTGCAGGAGAGGGAGGACCTAAGCGGACCAATAAACGTTTTCACTATTTATCGCAAAATGATAAGTCAAAACGATTGTCTACTGCATTTGACTCAGTGACTTTGTATGGTGAAGACCCAGATCATAGACCTGATATTTATGGAAAAGTGGGTGAGTCAGGGGTTAGTATTTGTACTTTAGAAGACATGAAAGACCTCTATGATGGATTTGATTTATGCTCACCCTTTACATCAGTTTCAAAAACAATCAACGGGCCAGCACCTATTATTTTAGCGATGTTTTTAAATACCGCTATCGAGCAAAACCTTAAAGGTTCTGAAAGAGAGGATAAAGATAAATGCTTAGAGATAATGAGAACAGTGAGAGGGACTGTTCAAGCTGATATCTTAAAAGAAGATCAGGCTCAAAATACGTGTATTTTCTCTCTTGAATTTGCCCTTAAAATGATGGGGGATGTTCAAGAGTATTTTGTTCGAAATAAAATTAAAAATTATTATACAGTTTCAATTTCTGGGTATCATATTGCTGAAGCAGGAGCCAACCCTATTACCCAGCTCGCACTAACTCTTTCTAATGGTTTTACTTATGTTGAGTATTATTTAAGTAGAGGTCTTCCTATTGATGAATTTAGTGAGAACCTCTCTTTTTTCTTTAGTAATGGTCTTGACCCTGAGTATACGGTAATTGGTAGGGTGGCGAGAAAAATATGGGCCGTTACTATGAGAGATAAGTATGGAGCTTCTCCTAAGGCCCAAAAATTGAAATATCATATTCAGACATCTGGACGCTCTCTTCATGCTCAAGAGATAGATTTTAATGATATAAGAACAACTCTTCAGGCTTTCCTGGCCCTAAGTGATAACTGCAACTCTCTACACACTAATGCTTACGATGAAGCGATTACGACTCCAACAGTTGAAAGTGTGAGAAGGGCCATGGCCATTCAGATGATCATTAATAGAGAGTTTGGGATGAATAAGTCTGATAACCCTTTACAGGGCTCATTCATTGTAAATGAGCTTTGTGAATTAGTTGAGAAAGCTGTGCTAGATCAATTTGAAAGAATCTCTGATAGAGGAGGGGTTCTTGGGGCGATGGAGAGTATGTATCAGAGAAGCCAAATTCAAGAAGAGTCTCTTCATTATGAAACGTTAAAAGATAGTGGAGAGCTTCCTATTATAGGTGTGAATACTTACAAAGCTGATAATATTAACGAGCAAATGGATAAAGAAATTGAATTAACCAGAGCTTCTCAAGAAGAAAAAGAAGAGCAAATTCAAAGACTAAATCATTTCAAAAAAGAGCATGCAAAGCACTCATCTGAAGCTTTAAAAAAACTTCGTGATGTGGCCCTTAATAATGGAAATATTTTCGAAGAGCTTTTATCTACTGTTCGCTATTGCTCACTCGGACAAATTACTCATGTGCTGTATGAAGTCGGTGGGAAATACAGAAGGAATATGTAATGGCCAAAGTCTACACTAAAACCGGAGATAAAGGAGAAACATCTCTTGTCTCTGGAACAAGAATTTCGAAGGGAAGTGAGCGAATTCAGCTTTATGGAGACCTTGATGAGTTAAATTCTCATATTGGTTTTCTTCATAGTTTTTTAGAGGATAAAGAAATTCTCAACTTAGGTCAAAAAATTCAGTCAGCTCTTTTTGATCTTGGCTCAAACTTGGCTTGTGAAGAGCTGATGCGAGAAAAATTTAAACTTCCACAAGTCTCACTTTCAATAATAAAAGAGCTAGAGACAGCTATCGATATGATGGATAAAGAATTAGAACCTCTTAAGAATTTTGTCCTTCCAGGTGGGAGTCAAGCGGCGGCCTACTCTCATGTTTGCCGCACTGTTTGTAGAAGAGTTGAGGTTGAATTGGTGAGATTTGTGGAACTGAGCAAAGAGAGTGCTCCAGAGAATGCCCTTATCTTTTTAAATAGGTTATCTGACTATTATTTTATTCTTGGACGCTACCTGAATAAAAAAAATAAAAGCCCTGAAATTTTGTGGAAGCCAGCAATCTCATGAGACTTTTTCTTTTTTCTCTATTTTTAATTTCTTGCTCGCAAATAAACAGTATCGATGAATATAAAGAGAAGTATTTTTATCGTACCTATCTCGCTGATGATGACTATGAAAGTATCACGAAGTTTTTACAAGGAAAAATTCTTGAGTGCTATAAACAAAGCGGAAATAAAGAAAGCGATTTTTTGGAAAAAACAACTTTTGATTTGAACAAAAAAAGAAAAATAGGTTTTATTACTCATCAAGTTCAATCAAAACTACTGACCTCAACACTTCATTTTTATATAGAAGTTAAGGCCCTTACAATAAAAACATCTCAGGTTTTCTTCTACGCTAAGGACTCGCTTTTCTCTCCAATAGGAAAGCTCCCCCAAAAAATAGAGTTATGGCTTCAAGGAGAGCCCGATAGTTGTCGCTAGTTTTTCAGTCTTCTACAAATTAACTAATTTGAAACTGAATAATTAACACCTTCTTTACTGGAATCAAAAAAATACTCAGAAGCAATGTCATAATCAAGGTTATTGGCATTTTTAAAAGTGGCAGAACGATAAGTGTAAACAGCACACTCAATCTTATCAAGTTTATTCCCCATTTTATCTGTTGTTCTATATCTATAATCAATATCAAACTTGTCATCAGCTTTGATAATAACTCTTGTGCCATCTCGAGTTTCGAACTCTATATTAATTTCGAAATAATCATCAACAAAAACTTCTAATCCACGAAAGTATGAATTAGTATGAAAAACAATTCTTGGTTCAGAGATATCGATGCTTCTGTTGAGAACTTTAAATTTTTTGTCTCGAGAGGCGCGTCTAATCATTCTTTTAACATTCTTTTGAAGTTTCTTTTTAAACTCTTTTTGAAAATCATAGTTTCTATAAAACTCATTTCGGCATTGCCAAGTTTCTGGACTGCTTCCTGCCATTACGTTTAACGAAATAAGTAAAGTGACTCCAATTATTAAACTCTTCATTATCCTCTCCCTATGTGTTTCTAAATATTTATTATTTCAGAAGAGGTAAGTCAACTAATGAAGAACTTGAAGAGTGAAGGCTTTAACAAGGAGCAAAAACTACTTTTTAAAAACTTTTCCAATGCGCTGGAGAATCGTTTCATCAGATCTTCCTTTAAGAGGATCTTTTTTCTTTTTCATATCAGAGAAACGAGGACCAGTTTTTTTAATACTTTTTTCTAGGTCAATTTTTTCAACAGGTGTTTCACTTTCTTCACTTAAGTCAGGCAAAGTCATGAATTCAGTTCCATGCCTTTCACTCTTATAACGGAAGTGTTTCTTCATTTCTCTGCAAAGCTTGTCTTTGGCAATTTCAAAAAGAGTATCTCCTATACGAACTTCGTCGTTAATAAAGAGATGACTTTCACTTGTCTTATTCCCATTAACAATTGTTCCATTTTTAGAATCAAGATCTTTTACAATAAAAAAACCATTTTCAACTCGAAATGTGCAGTGCTCTGAGCTACAAAAATTATCTTCAAGAGTAATATTGCTGTTACTACTTCTGCCAACAGTCACGCTTTGTCCTTCTTGGATTTTAAAGTAAGCAGTTTTTTTATCTTTCATAGTGACTTTGACAATAACTTCGATCATTTATTAACTCCAAAAATCTTTATGATAATCAAAATGGCACTCCTTACCCACTTTTTGAAGATAGTCATGTATCTTGGTTGAAAACTGAAACTCTGGCACCACATACATACCCCATAAATGTGATGCTATCATTATATCATAAATACGCAGAGTAGAAGCTCCGTAGAAGGGATTAAGTTGATTTTCAAGCTCTTTTAAATCCTTCTGAAGAGCAAGTATAAATTCTTCCTTTCTCTTAACAAGCTCTGAGAAAGGCCCTCTTTTTATTTCTTTCTTTTCTTGAAAATATTTCCGAGAAGATTCATCAAACTCTTTGGTATATATCCAATAAGGCATGGCCAGTGAATGAACATTACTACCAAGTTGGTTCAAATAATTTTCCAACTGTTTAAATTCTTCTAGGCCTTCAAGTGTTCTGAGTTTAAGGACATCATTTGAATCGAGGTGTTTAATAATCTCAAGACTCTCATTTGTTTTAAAATGACCATCTGTCAGAATAGGAAGCATTTTGACCCCCATTATATCAATGGGAGTTTTTTCATCATTATAGGGAAGGACAATGCTTTCGTAGCGAATCCCAAAGAGTCCAAGAACCATTCTTACTCTTAAACAAAAAGGACAGTGAACATAGTGATAGAGCTTCATAACTTCCTTTTGGGTAATGTAATATTAATAACTTAAACTCTAAAAAAGAGTTTAATTATTGGCCATAGCAAAAATCGATAACAATGGTAAAAAATGAAGAATTTTGCTATATTAAGGCTCATGAGTGAAGAACTATTAACAATTACAGATAAAGCAATATCTCAGATAAAAAAAATCTTCTCAGAAGATACGTCCGATAAAGATGGGCTTAGGCTTGGAGTTGTTGGTGGTGGTTGTTCTGGCCTTTCCTATAAAATTGAATTTAGCAAAAAAAATGATAAAGATAATGTCATTTCTCTTGGAGAGATCAGTGTCTTTATTGATCCAAAGTCATCAATTTATCTCAAAGGGATAACGCTTGATTTTGAAGACGGTCTTAAAGGAAAGGGGTTTGTTTTTAATAACCCTAACGCCAAAAATACTTGTGGTTGTGGCGAGTCTTTTTCCATCTAATGGATCTTTTTAACTGGCATTATTTAGGTGCGTGCTTTGAACTCGAATGGACTCAAATTAAACTCATTGGTAAAGACTCAGAAGCTTTTATTCAGGGTCAAACAACCAATGATGTATCGACTCTTAAAGAAAAAGAGTTTCACCTCAGCGCCTTACTTAATTTAAAAGGACAAATAGAGTCTTATTTTTTCTTATTAAAGGATAATGGTATTACTCTTTTTGTACCGAAAGAATTAACAGAGCAAACAGTTCAAAGACTTGAAAAGTTTATTATTATGGAAGATGTTGAATTAGAAGCATCCTCCGCCTCACTCAATTTCTCTATTTCTGCAGACAATAAATATAAAGGGCTTATTTTTGGCCAGTCTTGTTCTTTTTCCTTTGAGACAGGAGCCAATTTAGCGGAAGAGGATTTTTTTCAATACCTAGCTCTTTTTGGTTTTTTTCCTGAACAAGTTAATAAATCGATAACAGAATCAACCCTTCTTCATGAAAGTGTAAGTTTTTCTAAGGGATGTTATCTAGGACAAGAAATTGTTTCTAAAATTCATAACAATCGTGGCGCTAGTTTTTATCCAGTGCTTTTAGAAGGGAAAATAGATAGGAGCGATATTGTAATTGAAGGTCGAAAAAGAGGGGAAGTAATTAAGAGTTTTTGTTTTAACTCTCAAACTTATTCCTTATGCCTACTCTTTAGAGACTTAAGGGTGCAAGGTAAGGAAATTAGAGTGAATGAAGAAAAGTTCAAAGTACATCTCTTTCCTTTTGTCCCAACAAATAACAGGGAAAAAGCTCAGGCTCTCTACTACTATGGAGTGGAGCTTTTTACAAAAAAAAATGAAGAAGAAAAGGCAAAAAAAATTCTTTACCGAGTCATTGAAATTGATCCCAGTTTTGCTGATGCATATGAATCTTTAGGAGTTATTTATGGACGCCATGAAGAATATGATAAAGCCATCAATTTAATGAAAGACTTAATCAAGGTAGATGAATCATCTGTCATGGCCCACACAAACCTTTCTCTTTATTATATGAAGCAGGGAAAAATAGAAGAAGCCGAAGAAGAAAAAACCAAGGCCACTATTAAAACGTTTAAAAAATATGGCGATGAAGCCCAAGAGAAAAAAAGAGTAGAAGAGCTTAATAAACAGAAAGAAGAAGACTTAAATAGGCGAGAGGGAATGTTTAAACAAGTTCTTGACCTAGACCCTGAAGACACTCTTGCCAATTATGGACTTGGAGAGATTGCGCTAGAGAGATCTCTTTATAGTGATGCCATTTCTTATCTTGAAAAAGTGTTAGAATCGGACCCTAAGTATTCAGTGGCCTATCTTGCATTAGGAAAATCTTATATGAAAAACAAAGACTCTCAAAAGGCAGTGGAAGTTTTTAAAAAAGGTATCGAAATAGCGGCATCAAAGGGAGATATGATGCCTGCTAATGAAA
This sequence comes from Bacteriovoracia bacterium, assembly GCA_030431635.1. GTDB lineage: Bacteria > Bdellovibrionota > Bacteriovoracia > Bacteriovoracales > Bacteriovoracaceae > CALFYV01. The sequence continues at coordinate 155,302 of JAUIIL010000005.1, read as the reverse complement.
TGCAATCTCTTATGAATTCTCTTTTGACCTAACTTCTCTTAATTTATTCACTAGATCTTTAATGCTATCGTCTTTTAGCTTAGTAAAAAGAGGAATTTTCTTTTCAAGTAGCTGAAAAATTTTATCGATGACTTCTTTTCCTTCTGGAGTGATTTTTTCTTGAGCATAAGCTTCTTCTAAATAGCCTTCACAAAATGAAAGCATAATAAATTCTTCTAAGAACCTCATTTTAATTTTTTGTTTCTCTTCAATATTAAAAAACGTTTCAAATTGATCCCACTTTAGGAGTGAGTGAAATAAATCCAGGGCCCAATAGAAAGTAAAAACAGCATGATAGATTCCCCTTAAAGGTCTTTGCGTTTCTCTCCAGGGACTGTAATAAATTTTCTCTTCATCTTCGATAATAAGTTCAGTCGTATTAAGAATATAATTAAGATGATGATGGCCGTTTTCATGCAGAAGATCGTCAAGAAGGTCGACTCTGTCTCTGTGGTAGAGATTAATCATAGAGTGCCCAGGAATACTTTGCTCAGAATAGCTCACCATTTTCTCTTCCTTCAAAGGAATAATAGTATTGGTGAAAAAACATAATCTCTCATAGGATTCTGGAGCGGCTTCTTTGAGTGTTTTAAAAGCATCTTGAATATTTTCGACATGCTTTTTTTGTTGGGCCTTATCAAAGGTATAAAAAGAAATCTTCTCTTTATCAAAAATAAAATCAGCTTCTCTTGGCCCTATTTGTTCATCATCAAATTCAGCAAATTCAAAAATGGGTTCATAAAAGCCTTGAATTTTTTTGTTATAAAAGTAGAGGTTTTCAAAGTTTTTGAGTTTTTCTCTAATAAAAATGCTGGTGTTTTGAGCGGCAAGTTTAATGGAGCATCTTTTTTTATGCTCTTCTAAAAAGATTTTGGCGTACTCACTTTCAGATAGAACACTAAAAATGATATCTTGATTCTCAGTTAAAGGCTCTCTATCAACATCTTCGCAGTCATCAATAAAGGGCAAGAGTTCAAGGTAGTTTGAAAACTGATCAAGCCAGAAGAAGGCAGCTGGTGAAAACTCCGGCTTTGGAAGTCCTTTTTCAAAAGTTGGTAGGGACTGTAACCTGAAATGAAACTCTTGAATTAAAGCATTTTTCAGCTCAGGGTAGTTAAAAATATTCATAATACAACCTGGTAAAAACTTTTAGTAATTGAGATTATATTTAAAGTCAATTTTCGCAACGAAATCCACAATTTTTGGCATCAGTTTTGTTCATATAAATGATGAAATAATGATTTATTAGGGTCTTACCCCTGAGTAAGGCGTTAAAAGTGTCAACTGATTAAACAATTGCCAAAAAGCGGAGGCAAAAATGAGGTTCTTTCTTTTCTCTTTGCTGCTTCTTTGGAGTGCTTATACTTTCTCTCAAGTAGAACAGAAAACCGTTCCAAAGCCTCATCTTTATAAGTTTGAGAAAGATGGTAATACTTCTTTTTTGTTAGGAACTATGCATGCTGGGATTCATGCTGATGAGTATGATGAGTTTCAAGCAATTGCTTATCTTTTGGAATTGACACCACAATTTGCCAACGAACTAGGGCCGTTAAGTACCATGGAAGCTAGATACGATCTGTTGAGACCGATAGAGAAGTATGACTATAAGCTTACTGAAAAAGCTGAAAAATTATTAAAAGATGCTGGGTTAGACTCTATTATTGGTGTTGTTAATTATTATGAGTTACAAACCTACCTGCTTTATTCAATTCTTTTAAAAGAAAATGAAACTTTTCAAGAATATAATTCTTTAGATGGGCAGTTGACCTCCATAGCAGAAGAGTACGGCAAAATACCTATAGAACTTGATAAAACTTCAAGAGAAATATTAAGAAAACAAGCAATTGAAGAAAGTAAAGACGAGGTGATTGATTCAATCGCTTGTCATTTTAATTATGATGAAATTTCTAGTCTTGTTCAAGATACAAAAAATTCTTTTAAATCGGGTGATCTAGACGTATTTTCGCAAGTATTGAAAATAGAAGAAACGGATACAGAGGATGATGTTCAACGAAATAAAAATTGGATACCAATTTTAGAAGAGGCTCATCAAAACGGAGGTGTTTTTGCTACTTTTGGGGCTGCCCATTTAATTGGAGACTATGGAGTTGTAGAACTTTTAAAAACAAAGGGCTACAAAGTAGAAAAGATAATAAACAAAGAAGAGGCTTTTACTGAAGCATACAAGTTATTAATAAATTGGGTTGAAGACGATGCTCAAAAACAAGCGAAAGAACTAGGCTGGGAAAAACCATTTACCAGTGAACAAAATGAAGATTTATTAAATCACATTAACGAAATTAAATTTAGCTTTTTAGAACAAACGAGATCTGAATTAACAGAGGAGCAATTTAGTTCTTTCGTTCTGAAACTAGAGAAGAAAGACCCTTATATAGAGTTTTACAAACAAAGGATTGTTCCCACTGCTGATTTTTCAACAATAATAGACGATTTGGAAATACTACTCAAAGATAACGGTGGAAATTAAAGAGTTTTTTAAAAATGGCTGGGGTGGGGGGACTCGAACCCCCGACCAATAGATTAACAGTCTACTGCGCTAACCAACTGCGCTACACCCCATTAATTCTGAACGTGAGATCATTTATAGGGCCAATAAATAAAAATGTCTACATTATTTTTAACGTAAATTTAGTAACTTAGAGCAGTGGATTTTTCTCTAATTTTGACCAAAAAACTCAAGTTTTTAGGAGTGGATGCCGATAGAAGAGATAGGAGTAGAACTATGCTTGAACCTATTGGCGCTGCTGTCATGAAAATGCTTCGGGTTTTAACACCTGATGGGGTGGAGAAACTCACTCAACTGGCCCAACTTAAAAAAGAGCAAAAGGCCTCTACTGCCATGAAGGTTAATGTTGAAGATACAGGCCAGAGATTTGTCGAGAGCTTTGAAGAAAAAAAGAAAAGAAAGCAAGACCAAAAACACGAACGAGAAGATGAATACGCTCCAAAAGTCATTCCTCTGCATCAAGAAGAAGATGAAGAAGAGTATCAAGTTCAAGCCAGAGCGGTTGGATCAAGCTATGAAATGGCCCAGCCAGTTGATTCAAAGCCAGTATTTAGTCATGGAAATAAACTCGAGTCAATTGGAGTTTTATCTAATGATAAATTGGTTGAAATTGAAAAGAGAAGACAAGAAAAAGAGAAGGCCAAAGAACCTTCAGCAGCTGTATTTATTCTTGAAGAAAGAAATAAATTAAATAGTGCTAACAAGAAAATATCAGGTCAGAGTGCGATGAAAAATTATAAGTCCTCTGTTACCTCTTTTGAAAATTCCCCAGAAGAAGAAGACGGTGAGGCACCTAAAGCGAGTTCAAGTTCTGGTATTCTTTTAAATAAAAAACAATTTTAAAAGGGAATTGCTTGTATCGAGGCCCCCTCTTTTAATAAGCGATGCTTATCTTCAATAATGAGTTTATTTTTCTTATGAACTCCTTTCACTTTTAAACAAACAAAACTAAATTTTTCATGCTCTGTTGTAATGAGAAACTCATGCTTTTTCTCTTTTGTTTTTTCAAAACTAACAGTGGCTTCAAAAAATTTTTTAATTGGATCGATATTTTTAAGCTCTGCTCGGTAATGAGGTCCTCCATCAAAAGGATCGACTTCTTTCATATACTTAAAACCAATTTTTTCGAGCATTTTTTTTACAGGCTCTGTATCTCTTCCAACCTTTCCAATAGCATCTCTTGCTTCAAGGGGGAGAAGAGTTTGGTAAATAAGACCCGAAGGAAAAAGATTAAGAATAAACTCTTTATTTTCTCGGCTGAGTTTATCGGCTTCTTGGTAATTCATATTGAGAAACCTTCTGCCAATGGCTTCCCAGAGAGGGGAGTTCCCTTTGGAATCCAAGGGGGGCATAAGTTCTGAGTGAATAGTTTCTTTAAACTGTTTCGGAAATTTCGCCATATAAAGAAAGCGAGAAAAAGAAAGCTGTTTTCCGAGTTTATTTTTACTTCCTCTATAATCAGGATGAAGAACGAGTCCTCCAATTTCTGTAGGTCCGTCAGTATCATAACCAAGTTTTAGGGTCCCATGGATAAAGCCGGTGTTTAAACTTTGGCTAAACTTTCTCTCTTGTCCAATTTTTAAGAAAAAATGAGGCTCTTGTTCATAACCATGCTGAGCATGAATCATAGAGACCCCCACAACTTTATTAATTTCGATGTCTTCTAAAACAAAAATATAATAGTTTTTATATTTCTCTTCAGAAGGATCTTCAAAAGCTTTTATAGAACTTTCGATCATTTGTTTAATAAGTTTTTTATCATTGGGAAGGTTAATAAAAAAAACAAGTGAACTAAGTTCAAATAAATCCTCTAAATCATTTTCGCAAACACTGCGCAAGGCAAACATACTAGAACCTTTCTGTAATCTGACAGAGTATATACTCTACTTCATTATGAGTTAAACAAAGAGGAAGTGAAAGTATTGTTTTGTTGAGTTGTAAACTATATTGAGAAAGTATTCCTTTTTGAATAAGTCTATTACTAATATTACCTTCAATGAAAATAAAGCGTCCATTGTAATGAATATTTGATGATAGGGAACTTTGATAGAGTTTTTCTAATTGAGTAACTCGAGAAGGTTCTTGTAGTAGGTTTGATTGAAAAAAATAATAAAGTAGGTTCGCAGGTGCCTGTGTTAGGTTATAGTTTCCATTTGTAAGAAATAAAAAAGAGTTTTCATTAATTTTAAGTAAATAGTTTTTCAATTGATGATTTGAGGAAAGAATTGAGGTTTGAGAATGGCCAAATGTCTGAGATTCATCAAAAGATTCTAAGTTCTGCTCTTGAGTAGTCTGTACTACTTTTAGTCTATCAATAAAAAAATTGTTTTTTTCTCTTAATTTCTGTGCTTCTTCAAAATCAACTTCATAAGCATTAGTAAACCCATATTTTTTTAAAAGTTCTTGTGTCTCTTTTGCCAGGGACGGAAGAGTTAGAAAAGGAGGGCAATATCCAAAGAGAGGTGGATTCTCAAGATTAAAAACTTTAAATGAGGAATAAAGATAATAAGGACCAACGCACCGCAGGTAATCCTCTTTAGGTTTCTTTGCTCCAGAATAAAGTGGTAGTTCTTTGCTCTTTTGCCATAACTGGTAGTATTCTTGAGTAACTTTCTCTGGTGACATAGTTTTCTTCTTATTCTTCACTTAAAGATGAACCTGTTTTATATTTTAATGAAGGAAAAATCAAAGGATTCGTATCATAGACTCAAAACTAGAAGAATTTCAAAAAAGCTACTTAGAAAAGGATTGGAAAAAATCTAGAGAAATCCTTATGTCTAATAAAGAGAGCTTTGAACCAGGGGTTTTTCATTACAACCTTGGAACAGTTCTTTTTAAAGAAGGTGAGTTCTCAGCTTCTCGCTATCATTTAGAAAAAGCCCTTTCAAAAGGTTTTTATAATAGTGATATTGAGCATAATCTTTTCGCTGTAAAAGCAAAGCTAAATACTGAAATTCTTGAAAAACCTGTTTCATCAGAAGGGATGATTGTTCAGCATCTGGCCAACACATCTATAGATATAGTTTTTTTTGTTGCTCTAACAACAACCTTAATCCTCTTCTTTTTCAAAAAGCATTTTCATCAATTTCTTTTAGCTTTATTGCTTCTTTTGAGCTTTCTTCCTTTTTTGAGCAAGATATATATTGAGAATTCCCTTATAAAAGCAGTTTCTTTAACCAAAATAGATATTAAAGAAGGTCCTTCAGATATTTTTGAAAAATCTTCAGAACTTCCAGAGGGAATAAGAGTTATTATGAGTAAGCAAAAGGGTGAATGGTTCTATATTAGATACCCCTCCCAATTTTCAGGTTGGGTGAAAAGAGAAAGATTAGGGATTTTATAATGAGTACTTACGAAAATGAAGTTAAAGAACAATCAGCAAATGGTGAAGTTGATGGTAAACTTAATATCGGAACTTTGAAGTATTTTTGGCTTTCAAGTTCTCTTTCTCCAAGAAGAAAAGAAGGGATTCCTAAATTTTTACGAAATATCTACGTCCTTAAAAATTTCACAGATAACGAGCTAAGAATTTTATCTAAATTTCTTCACCGAAGAGTTTTTTCTCGAGATGAAGTTATTTTTGAAGAAGGTGATATTGGTTTTGGTTTTTACTTAGTCTTAAAGGGGCATGTAGAGATCAATGTTAAAAATGTCCTTGAAACAGAAAATAATAGCACCATATTAGGACATCTTGAAAGATACGATTACTTTGGAGAACTTGCACTTCTTGAAGATAACAGTAAAAGAAGTGCAACTGCAGTTACTAAAGATGAAACCATTTTGTTAGGTATCTTTAAACCAGACCTAGATGATTTAATTGATTGTTATCCTCGTGTTGCCGCTAAGTTACTACAATCAATTTCTCTTATTGTTGCGAATAGATTAAGTCTAGTCACGAATGAAATGAAAATTCTTAAAGAGAAATTAAAGAGATTTGATAATGGCGATAGTTAATTTAAAGTCTTTTAATAAGTTTCGTTTATTTTTCTTTTTGGGAGTACTTCTTTGTGCTGTTTGTGTTCTTGCGTTTCTTCCAAGACTAACAATCCCTCTTGGTATCTCTTATGTTTCAATGCTTGTTCTACGCCCTATTAAGCCAATATTTGTTAGAGCTTCAACGACAAAAAAAATAGTCCTTATCATTGGTATTCTTTGTTTGTTTATTCTTTTTCTTTATCCTTTTACTGAAGCTATTTATGCTATTCAAGAAGAATCACAAAACGTTCAACAATATTTACAAAAATTTGAATTTTATGCTGATAATGTTTATAAAAAACTCCAGCAGCAAGTACTCGAGATGACTGGTTTTCGTCTTTCTGAGACTGATTTTGTAAAAAACTTTGTTACTGAAGTGAGTAGTGGATTTAGAAATATTGTTCTCTCTCTTCCTAAATACCTGGCCTCTGTGTTGGAGTGGAGTTTTATTATTCCCTTATTTCTTTTTTTCATGCTTAAAGATGGTAAAGCTTTTAGACATTTATTTCTAAAAATCGTACCCAATGATTACTTTGAAAGAACCTACAATCTTGTTCACCAGTTTAATAAAAAGTTTGGAGATTATATTTTTGCCAAGTTTATGGAAGCTTCTATCCTGGGGCTTATTATAACCATAGGTCTTGTCATTATTGGGTATCCTTTTGCTGTTCTTCTCGGTCTTGTTGCGGCCATTTCAAACGTGATTCCTTACTTGGGGCCTTTTATTGGAATTGCTCCAGCTATCGTTATTGGACTAGTGGATCAATCAAATGCTTCCATGGGGGCCATGCTTATTCTCTACATTGTGGCCAATATTGTTGATTTGGCACTCATTTTTCCCATTATGGTTTCTAAAGTGGTTAACTTGCACCCAATGCTTGTTGTGACAAGTGTTATTATTGGTTCTCAGTTTATGGGAGTTGTAGGAATGGTTATTTCAATACCAATGGCAGCTCTTGTTCAATTATTATTCTTAGAAATTTATAAAGAGATCTATCCCAGCAGCTTACAGGAATAATTGTTGTTGTGCAGTGTTTAAACTTTTGACGACCGACACCTAGAGATGATACTTTTTCTCTCTATGAGAGTTCCACACATTATTGTTTTTCTTTTATTACTTTTATCCTGTGCTTCTGAAAAACCAGAAGGAAAAACTGAGGCGGAAGTCCTTTATAAAGAAGCAAAGAACCTTATTGATGAGGGCCACTACCTTCTTGCTACTGAAAAACTGAACAAAATAAAGTCTGAGCATCCTTATAGTTTCTACGCAACTCCAGCAGAGTTATTGCAAGCCGATGTATTGTTTCTTCAAGAAAGTTATGTAGAAGCGGCAGCCGCTTTTTTGCTTTTTAGAGATTTTCACCCAAAACATGAAAAGAGTGATTATGTTCTCTTTAAAATTGCAGAGTCTTACTATATGCAAATTCCAGAAACCTATGATAGGGATTTGGCTTCAGCTCATGAGGCCATAAAATATTTCAATGAGCTTGTTCGTGTTTACCCTAATTCTCAATATTTATCGGATACAAAGAAAAAAATTAATTATTGTAATGAAATGATTAGGCAAAAAGAGAAGTATATTGCTGATTTTTATTACAAAACAGAAGTTTTTGATGCTGCTAGGTTTCGCTACCTTGATATCATTAAAAGTTTTAAGGAAGAAAACTTAAGAAACCATGCAATGATTAGGGCCGTGGCCAGTTCATTAGAGATGGAAGACTATATCGGATGCGTAAAGTTTGCAGACGAGTTTATTTCCTACCTCTCTGGTGCAGACAAAGAAGCTGTGTTGAAAACACAGAATGATTGTAGGTCAAAAATGGGAAAACAAAAAAGTGAAAAAGAGGTGGAGAGTTGAAAAAATTAAGTCTTGAACAAATTTTATTAAAAGGTAGAGAATGCTTTGAGAGAAGAGAATTTAAAAAAGCGCTTTATTTTTTAAATGAAGTTATTGATTCTGATTCAAATAATACTGAAGGCTATTTTTTGATGGCCAATATTTTTCATATGCAGGGGCAAATTGGAAAAGCTATCAAAGCTTTTCAAAAGGTTTTAGAACTCGACCCAAATCACACAGACGCCTCTATTAGTTTATCTGTTCTTTTAAATGATATTGGTCGCTATGAAGAAGCTCAGAAAATCTTCAATGCAGCTAATGCTAAAGTGAAAAATACCACACAAGGAATTGAAGATACTCACATCAATAAAAAGTTCTCAAGTAAGCACCATGAACTTGCGGAACTTTACTTTTCCTACCAAAGATATGATGAAGCTTTATTCGAATATAATAAGGCTTCTGGTCTTGATCCAGATAATCTTGAAGTAAGAATAAAAATTTCTAAAACATACGCTAAAAAAGGTTTTATCTCTAAAGCTTTTGAAGAACTTAAAAAACTAAAAAACGAATATCCTGGATATGTTCCCGCAAGAATGGCTTTAGGTCTTCTTTTTTATGGAAATGGAAATATTCTTGAAGCTCAAAATGAGTGGCAAAATGTTCTCTCTCTTAATCCTGCTAATGAGGAAGCGAAAATGTATTTAGGTCTTTCCAGTGGCGCAACGGAAACATCATTAGAAGCGGTACAATCTTTATAAAATAAAAAAAAGGTCCTTCAAGAGGACCTTTTTATCTAAAAATTTTTAACATAATTTTTACTGTCTAATTTCTTTTTTCGTTTCAGCTTCACTGCTTTGCTCAGTAGCAGAAGAAGAACTCTCAGAAGTAGCTTGTTGAGTTGGTTCTGAAACTGTTGTTCTTACAGTATCATCAGAACTGTAGCCAACAATGTATTTTTTCAACTCTTTATACATTTCAAACTTAACAGAGAGCTTGCTATCTTGAAGAACAATTTGTCTAGCTAGCTTTTTATCGTTGTTAATCACGATAGGTGCTTTTAGGTTTGCAGACATTTGAGTTATATCAGATGGAATAGTAAGAACAGTATAAATTCTAGAACTAGAGATATCTTCCAGTTCTATACTATTAAGATCAGAAGGCATAAGTTTTGCCACATAATCTGGTTTAAATATTTTTGGTTCGATAATTGGAAAGGCAACAGAACCATCATCAATTGATTGAAGCCATAGTATTAGAGTACTATCGCCCGGATCTACAATAAAAAATCTCTTTAAACTTTCAAAGCCAAGTATCCCTTCGGTAAAACTTAGAATATCTTCCTTGTTTACACTCAGCTCACCAAAGCGTGTTGTATTAATTTCCACAATCTCCTCCGAAACCTCATTAGGTCAGGGATATCAATCCCATAACACATTGATGGTATCAGTCAAAGATACGAATGTGCAAGGAGGAAATTTATTTCTTTCTTAACTCTTGGTCTAGTTGGAGCAGTTGGTCAGGAGCTGCTTGAGAGGCTTCCTCGTTCTGATCTTTGATGGCTTGATAAACCTCTTCGCGGTGTATCTTTGTTTCTTTGGGTGCCTTTATGCCTAATCTTACTTGCTTACCTTTAATTTGAACTACAACGATTTTGATATGGTCATCTATGGCAATACTTTCTCCAAGCTTCCTTGTCAGTACCAGCATTGTCTATCCTTAATAAGTTGGTGCCTAGTATTAGGGCACTTGCAATGGTATCCAGCTTGAATTCATAGTCTTAGATGACAGAAAAGGCAAGAAAAAATTCTAGAGTTTATAAATATTATCTATCGTATAAAGTCCAAAAGAGTCCTGTTTATCATTCCACCACTGGCCTTATAAGTGGCCATTAAGATATTATTCTGCTTTGCAATATTAGAGAAAAGATCAGCAACGTCCGCGTCCTCGATTTTAGATTTGTAAGACTCGTTAGAAACTTTTTGATTTTCTATGTCGGCTTCAGTGCTAAGGACAGAGTTGTGAAAAGCTCCGATTTTTGTTCTTAGCGTTACTAATCTATTAAAATCATCATCGAGATTTTCAAGTGTATTTTGAATGATATCCGGATTGTTTGTTAAAAGAGCATTTTCTAAAGTTTTCAAATGATCGAATATACTCTTATTTTGTGGAGTCAGTTTTTTAACAAGACTTTCCTTATTGGCTTCCTTGCTGGGGCCAGTATTTGAATCTTCAACGTTTTTTTCTTGGAGAAGTTTTTCCTGTTCGTTCGCAGGCATTCTTTCAATAGGGTTATTTGTTGTTTCAAGAAGCTCGGGAGCATTCTCGGGATCTTCTTGAAAGTTTTTAAGATCTTCAAAGGGTGTATTATTAAGAGGTTCGTTGGAAGAAACACTTTTGTCGAAGTCTGAGTAAAAAATTTCAGCTCCATGAAGATTGATAGGAACAAAAAAACCTTTTGAAACTTCAAGACTTATTCTTCCATTGTCTCCTACATACTGACCTTCCTTATCAAAAGGTCTTTCTAGTGTTTTATATCCACTAAAAATGTATCTGTTGCCAACACGTCGGTTAGCTATTCCTAGAGCTTGTTTTCTGAGCTGTGCAATTTCTTTTGAAACGGCTCTTCTTACGTCCGGATTGTAGATATCTGAAGACTGACCGATAGCAATTTCTTTTGCCTTACTCACAAGTTCTGTTAAGTCTTGAACGGCTTGCTCTGTATATTCTAAATACATTTTGGCGTAGGTTGAGTTTCTTAAAAATTGTTTGTTATCAACTTCAACAGAGCGCAGAGACATAAGTTCCATATTTCCGACAGGATCATCAGAAGGTTTTTGGACTCTCTTAAGATTGGAGCCTTTAATTTGCAAATCTTCTAAGCGCGACTTCGAGCGACCTACTGAGTAGTTGATGGCATTAGTGGCGCTATTTTCAGATACTCTCGACATTTTTTAATTACCTATCTTTTCATATCTAATAGAGATTTAAACATCTCATCTGCTGTTTTTATTACTTTGGCAGAAGCATCATAAGCATGTTGAAACTTAACCATATTGGCAGTTTCTTCATCAATGGAGACTCCCGACACCCTTTCTTTAATGCTTCTGGCCTGAGCGAGAATTCCTCTTGATTGTTCTGAATCTATTTTGGATTTACTTGCAGATAAACCAATATCCCCAACAGCTTCTAGGTAATGCTCTTCAAAGGTGGTTGTTCCCTCAAGTAAAACTTTTTCATGTTGAAGCTTAGAAATAGCGATAGCAATTCTGTTATCACCCGAACGGTTAGGTTCAAGTCCAGTGGAGATATTATTTAAATCTTCTTTAACTTCGTCACTTAAATCTAAATACTCAGATGCCCTATAAAGATCTTCAGGTTCTTTGAAGAAATTAATTCCCGTAAAAGGCTTACCTGAAGCAAGGTAGCGGCCTTGAGGATTTCCGTTTTGATCAACAGGGATTTTTGCGTTAACAAAACCTCGCCGGTGAATGGCGTTGACGGTATTTGCTAATTCAAAAGCAATTCTATCGAGCCTATCTGAAACTTTAACCAGTTCTTTTTCTCTCGTCTCTAGCATGGCTCCAATTTTTCCTCCCTTAATTTTGGGAGAAACTGGTCCTGTACCACCGTCTTTGTAAAATATTTCAAATTTTCCAACGTCTTTATTATCTTTATTAATAGAACCAAACTTTAATTCATTAATCTCTCCACCAACAACTAAAGAACCAACATCTCTGACATTAATAACATAACGTCCTTTCTCATCTTCAAATGTATCAATATCCATGAGTTCTGAAAGATTTTTGACGATTTTATCTCTCTGATCTCTTAGGTCTCCAGTCTCTTCGGCTAAAGCTTCCATTTGAGCAATTTTATTGTTGAGATTTCTAGCATGGTGAAGCATTGTATTGATATCATCAACAGTGGCCCTGATTTTATTATTAATGTTATCTCGTATGTCATGAATGGTATTTCTCATTCCTTTAAAATCTCTTACAACGATACGAGCATTCTCTCTTACAATAGAGCGAACTGTTTCATTCTCTGGTTGGTTGGCAAGCTCCCTAAACGAGTTAAAAAAACGATTAAGAACTTTATTCATTCCATCAGAGTTGATTTCGTTAAAGATTTCTTCAACTTGTGAGAGTTGAAAAAATCTTTCTTGGTTATATTCATTAACCGTTGTGGCCTGGTTAACTCTTCTCTCTATTTGTTGATCATGAATTCTTTTGACACTTTTAACATCGACACCAGTTCCAAGAACATGACTTCCTTCAGAAATAGGGTTACTTGCTTCTAGGTTAACTCGTTGTCTCGAATATCCTTCGGTGTTTGCGTTGGCAATGTTGTGTGAAGTCGTAGAAAGAGACTTCTTAGCAGCAGCTAAGCCTGAACGTCCAACATTTAAAACATCTACACCCAAGGCATTATCCTAATTATTTAGCTACCCCAATGGAGCTATAAGTTTTATACTTCTTTTTTCCTGAAAAACTCTCTTTCATATCTTTTAAGTTAATCATCGCTCTATTAAGGAAGATTTGATTTTTTTTATTCTGTTCTTGGATCTTTTCAATAATATCAACCAAGAGAAGATTGAATTTTTGTAAATGTTTTCCATTTCTCTCTTGCTCAATAACACTCAAAGCTTCAATAAGTTCAGAAACTTTGGAGATATGTAACCCAAAGAGATTTTTTTGATTAATTTCATCAATTGTAGTGAGTCTTTTTTGTTCAAGTTTATTAATTCGTTCTAAAACAGTTTCTTTTCGTTTTAAAATTCCTTCAAGGCTTTCGATATCACTTTCAAGTAGTTTCAAATACTCTTCACAGGTTAAATCGTAAAGAGTCGTGTGAGCACCACAAAACTCTTTCCATAACTGGATCAAGTTGTCATATTTCAAAAGTCTTTCAAAATCTTTGCTATCTTGAATCATAAAGTCCTCTAAAATTCATTTTGAAGCATTCTATCAGCAACAGCATCGTAATCGATTTGATACTCCCCTCGAGCAATTTGTGCTTTTAGCTTTGCAATTTTACTTGAATTATCAATTTCTGGTGCAGCATCAACAGCTTTTTTAATTCTTGAAAAATCTTTAATAGCATCGCTAATTTCAACTTTTGCATCTCCTGCTGTTCTTCCTTTGAGTTGCTGTGTTCTTTCAGATGAATTTCTTGAAACTCCAACTTTTTGAGCGCCTCCTGTCCTCTCTTGTTTAGAAGACTTGTTACTTGGAAAAAAAGCAGGTCTATTGCTTAAGTCTACTTCTCTACTCATGGGAGTTCTCCTTTGCAGCATTCATGTATGAAGAATGAACTTGTGATGCTGGTTTATGATTAGGCTGTTTTTTTAGATAGTGAGGAAGAATTTCATCAAGAACCATTTTCTTTATTCCTATTCCACCCTTTGGATCTGTTGCTAAAATTTTAGCTCTTTCATAGTCTGTAAGAGAATTATAATAACTAACTTCACTACTATCAGGTTTATCTTGTGGAATTGTTTGTCTCATTTGTTTTAACATATGATGGACAAATTGAGTTTCCATTCCTTCAGCTATTTTTTCAAATGGTTTTCTTGCTTCTTCTTTTGATAAGGGTTTATTTTTAAGATTATCAACGCGATTTCGTTGACGCTTACTTTCTGATGAAACGTTAAATTTTTTTTCTGATACGTTACTTGCTTTCAAGACAACCATCCTAGTTGTTTTTAAAGGCCATCAATCCTTGATATGCCCACTACCATTATATCATAAGCTTTAATTAATATCTTTATAAATAAAAAAACTGATAAATTTACCTCTATATGAACTCTAGATCTGCTATGAGAGAACCATTTTGCTTAAGTGTTTGAAAAATGGAGATAAGATCTTCTGGTTTTGTTCCAATTGCGTTGAGGGCCTTAACTAAGTCATTAAGCGAAGTTTTTTCATCAAGTATATGAAACCCCTTCTTGCCTTCTTCTCCACCAATTTCAATAATGAGATCACCATGGCTAATAGCCGAGTGATTTAGTGTGATATCTCCACCGGCCACAATAGTTCCAGTTCTTTCGTTAATAACTATTCTGGCTTTTGCATCAGAGACAACTTTAAAATTTTCCATGATAGCAATGAGATCAACAACTTTTCTTTGATAATTGGGAGGAATAATCAGATCAATTGTTGCTGAATCTTTGGCCGAAGCAAATTTTCCTCCAAGTTCTTGATTAATTGTTTTTTCAATTCTTGCAGCAGTTGTAAAATCCGGATGCTTTAAAGCCATTCTGACTGCTTTTTTCTGATCAAATTCAACTTGAAGTTCTCTCTCAACTGTAGCGCCACTTGGGATTTTTCCTGTAGTTGCAAATCTTTGCCCTTGAGTTAGACCTCCGATAGAAAGAGGACCGCTGGCCACACTGTAAATTTTTCCATCTCCACCTTTCAGTGGAGTTATCAAAAGAGTTCCTCCTGCTAAAGAAGAAGCGTCTCCAATAGAAGAGACGATGACATCAATTTTTTGGCCTAATCTTGCAAAAGGGGGAAGTTTGGCCGTTACGATAACAGCAGCAACGTTGGCGGAACTGATTTCTGTTGTAGGATTAAGACCGAGGGTTTGGAACATTTTTTTTAATGAAGTAGATGTAATTTCCCCTCCGCTATCACCCGTTCCATTAAGACCAATAACGAGTCCGTAACCAATCAGAGGATTATCTCGAACTCCTTTAATGGTTACAAGATCTTTGATTCTATTTTCAGAACCAATGGCGAGTTGAAGAAATGCAAATAAGAGAATAATTTTTTTCATACATCTACCTTAAAACTGTTATTTTTTGTTCTAAAATTTTATCTGAATCTACACGGTCGTTATTTGAAAGATCTTTTTTAGAAATTAACGCTTGGACATCAATGATTCTCTTTTTCTTTCTAAAAAGAACTTCTTTTTCCCCTCTGATTAAAACATAGTCTTTACTGATAATCTCAACCACTTGGCTTGAAATTTTATCATAAATTTTAGTGTCGTTAGGATTGTCGGCCTTCGCTGGTTCAGGAGGTTCTGGGGCTGCTGCTTGAGCGCCAGCTGGAGTTTTACCTTCTGTTTTAGGTTTCTTTTTCTCTGCAACAGGGAAAGCTCTTTTTAATTCATTAGCAATATCGTTTTTTAAATCTTCAAGAACATCAATAATGATGATATCTCCCAAAGCTTTTGTTTTATTTGCTGCAAAAAGGAAATTTTCCTTATCTTCACCGGCCCAAAGACTTCCACTGTGGCCATGGTCAACTAAGTCATTAGCCTGGTAACGCCGATGAGATTGAGAACGATGAGAATTATTTTGTTCACTTTGAGCTCTTGCTCTACTGTTCTGGAAAGTTACAGGGTTATTAATAGGTCTTTTATCATATCTCTTTCTTGCAAAAGGATTATAAGGTTTATCTTCTTCCGTAGGTCTTGTATGTGCTCTTCTATTTTGCTGTTCACTATACTGAATTTGACGGTGAAGTTTATTGATATAACTTGCACAAGAACTAAAAAATAAAAAAATAAAACCATAACTTAAAAAAAACTTCATAAAATCACTCTCTATAATTTAATTTGAACTGTGTTTTCATCTATAATCTCAGCAACAAATTTTTTCTTTGATTTAGGGTTAAAAACTTCAACTAAGTCCCCCAGTTTACCAGAGCTTTTAGAAACTCCAATTGTTTTGAGGGTGACACTTTTTTGAGAAATAAGAACTTTAACTTTTCTACCTGAACGAACAAGGTCGATAGGGGATAGATCCCCTTGAGTTAAGACTTGTCCTGCATGAATAGATTTATTTGTCTTATAAAATCTAAGATTTTCAAAATCATCAAAAAGGTTAATGTTTTCATTTAAAGGGACTTCTACTTTCTTGAAGTCTTCTTTACTAAGTTTTGAACTAAACGTATTAATTGTTTTTCGCGCAACAAGAGCAAATCTTCTTCTTAAAAGATCAAAAGTTATCCAAAGTTTTCTTTGCTTTTTAAGGTTTGAATCATAAACAATTTGGACGTTTTTCGCTCCGCTTTCATTGCAGTTGTTACAGATAATATCAACGCTATCTAAGCTATCAAGTTGGATGATTTTGTTATTAGAGAGTTGTTTGATATTTTTTACTACCATGTTTTCATTTTTAATAACATTTTTCTCTAAAAGCTCACTAAACTGACGAATTTCAATTTTTGAAGGAGAAAGTTTAATTTTTGATTTTTTTAGATAAAGATTTAATTTTTCTTGAGTAAGCACACCGGAAGCATTTGAAACAATAGCATGAAACTCTTTAATAAGGCTTTCTTCACAGTCAGTGTCTTGAATACTTTGGTTGGGACTACTTGAATTATTATCAATAATAAGCAGCGCCTTAGAGGTACGTATCTGGCATTGCTCGTTGGCCATGAGGTGGAAAGAAAAAAGAAAAGCAAAAAAAAGTCTCATACTTACCTAATATTATTTGTAATCTGTAAAAGTTGGTCTGCGGTACTCATAACCTTCGAGTTCATTTCATAGGCCCTTTGTGCCTTAATCAGATTTGTCATCTCTTTCATAATGCTTACATTTGATGATTCAAGCATCCCTTGCTGAACGACAGCAGCATTGTTTTCTCCAGGAATATTCTCAATGGCCTGTCCACTTCCTGAAGTCGCAGCGAAGAGATTTTTCCCTTCGGCCCTTAACCCTGTTGAGTTAACAAAAGTAAAAACTGGAAGCTGCCCAAGATTTTGTGGTTCTGGTTGGTTTTTAAACTGAGCTTCAACCTGTCCATTTTCAGAAATATTGATATAACTCGTTTGAGGAGGAACTGTAATTCCTGGATAGAGCTTATAACCATTTTTATTAACAATATTACCCTGAGAATCAACACTAAAAGCTCCATCTCTGGTGAACTTGAGTTGTCCTTTAGGATCAATAATTCCAAAATAGCCATCTCCATTTAGCATCAGATCATAAGGGTTATCAGTAACAATGGGATCTCCCTGGGTAAGAACCTTGCGAGAAGCAGACACTTTGGCCCCTGATCCTGTTTGAGTCCCAACAGCATATTGAGTCGTCGCAGAAGAGCGTCCACCAGCTTCTTCAACTGTTTCGTAAAGAAGATCTTCAAACTCAGTTCTCGACTTTTTAAAACCAACCGTGTTGACGTTGGAAATGTTGTTTGAAATGGTGTTAACGTTCTGCTCTTGAGCAGCCATACCGGTTGCGGCGGTGTTAAGTGCTTTTAACATGTTCCCTCCTGGAACAAAGTTAGAATTTTGCTACGTCATTAACAGCTCTAGCGGACATACCGTCATAAGCATTAATGGCTTTTTGTATACTTTCAAAATGACGATGAGCTTTAATAAGCTCAGACATTTCAGCAACAGCGTTCACATTAGATTCTTCCATGAATCCCTGCATAACAGCTGTTTTAATTTCTTCGTTTTTTAAGAAATTCTCTTGTTTATTGTTAACAAAAAGAGAATCCCCCTCTTTTTTAAGAGCATGGGGATCTTTAAATTCAACGACAGAGACTTTGTTGAGAAGTTGTCCATCAGAGAAAATTTCTCCCGCAGGTGTGACAACTAATCTTTTGGCAGACGGAATTTTGATAATTCTATCTGTCGGTGATAATGAGGCACTTTCAACTCTTCCTTGAGTATTCGGTGCCTGGTTGGTCAAGCTTAAGAGTTTGTACCCTTTGCTTGTGACCAGCTCTCCATCCTTGGATAAAGCAAAAGCTCCATTACGAGTAAAACGAATTCCATTTGGAGTTAAAACCTCAAAAAAACCATTGCCATTAAGAGCAAAGTCCAATGGGTTTTGCGTCGGGGTGAGCTGACCTTGTTGAAAGTTTGTATAACTACCATCCACCTTCACATAAGAGTTCTGAGAACCATAAGTATGGTAAAAATCTTTCGGACTCCACTCTTTGTTTGGCAAGTCAACATCATCAATACCATTTTCCAGCGCACTTAAATGCTCTTTAAACGCAACATCATCTCTTTTAAAACCAGGAGTGTTTGCGTTAGCAACATTGTTTGCAATTGTCTCAACCTTCCTTTGTTGAGCAATTTGGCCGGACAAAGGTACCCAAATATTTTTCAACCCTTCCTCCAAAAACTTCTGAAGAGACTGCAGCCATCTTCCTGATGAAAGCATCTTCTCCACAGGTAAAATTGTAGCAATATTAGTGCCAAAATATAGTCACTGGGAAAAAAAAACCTAGTGCTTTAAACCTAAGAAATTAGATTAGTACTTGAGTAAGCTTGTTTTACTCTCTTCTGAGTATCTTAATCTCTTATTTTAAAAAAATTTATGTTTGGTGTTTATAGTGCTATAAAATTAATGAGTTATATATTGGGGAGAAAAAAATATTAAAAATTTATTGATGGCGAATCAATGACTGCCCAAAACTTAAAATGTCAAAATATTGGCACAAAGTTAAAGGAGATTAAGCTTGAGTGAAGGAAAAAAAAATCAATTTGAAAAATCTTTAAAAGAGCTTGAAAAAATTGTTGAAGAATTAGAGTCAGGAAAAATAGATTTGGAATCAAGTTTGAAAAAATTTGAGAAGGGAGTTGAGCTTTATAAAAACTGTAAATCAACCCTTGATAATGCTCAGAAAAAGATAAAAGTCTTAACAGAAGAGTTAAATGAAGAAGATTTTAGCTAGTCTTTTAATTATCCTGCTATGTAGTTGCTCTTCAGATAGAAAAACAATTACAGATGGTAGTATCCAGGCTTCTAAAGAAACAGGAATCATTATTGATACCAGAGATACTGGAGACTTGTACGGTCCAGTTGTAGCAGAGTTGCCTCCAAGTGAGATTTTTAAAAGACAGCCGGTTGTTGCACATGTTTTCCCTGATGCTCTTTATCTTTCGTCTTCTTACATAGGAATTCTTAAGAGGTATGAACAAAGAGATATTCCCGTTAATATGTTGGTTGCTTCTGGTTTTGGGGCCCTAATATGTACTCTCTATGCCAAATATAAAAAAACATCACTTGTAGAATGGAAAATATTTTCTTTATTTCAAAAAATTGGGACAATGAAGCTTTATGACAACTCCTGGAAGGAAGCCATCTATCAATTTCTTGATTCTGAGTTTAAAAACGAAAAAGTTGAAAAATATGAAATTCCCCTTATTCTTCCTCTATATAGTAGGGATCTCGATAAAGTCATTTATGTTAGAAAAGGATTGACTCGAGTTATCCTGAAGTCTCACTTTGAATTTGACCCAGCTAAAAAACTCATTGTTATTCCTCCTCAAAAACTTGTTCTTTACTCACAGAAAGAAATAGAAAGACTAGGAGCAGATATCGTTATTACTTATAATCCTTATAAAGAGAGGATAGCTTTTAATAACGACGACGGCTTTGTTTGGGGGATTTTTAATAATGTCAAAAATAGGATCCAGTCAGAGTTCAATCTTTTTGAAAATAGTTTTAGTATCGGAGCAAGTGAGACAACTTTAGATAATTGGAAAGAAACATCAAAGTATATTAGTCAAGAGCAGAGGAAGGCAGAGTTATACTCCATAGAGATAGTTCAACTAATGAGAATCTGGGATGAAAATAATAATTAGCACACGAAACGTTTTATTATATAATATATTTAGATAGATAGGTTCATTTTGAGTAATCAGTTTTTTTCAAATTTATTAAAGTTTGCTATTGGATTTCTCTCCCTTTGTTTTATGGGTGGACTTCTTACGTTTGCTTTTGTTATTTATATTTCGTTCAATCTACCAGAGGTCACTTCTCTAGAAGATTATTCACCTCCACTTCCATCAAAAATTTTATCAAAAGATGGACATGTTCTACTGGAAATTGGAATTGAGAACAGAGAGTTGGTACCAATTGATCTTATCCCCGAAAGAGTTATTAATTCTTTTCTGGCAGCTGAGGATGATAATTTTTATAATCATAATGGTGTTGATTATCTAGGTGTGATTAGGGCCATGGTTGCTAATATAAAAGCGGGACGAGTTGTTCAAGGGGGATCAACCATTACACAACAAGTGGCCAAACAACTTCTTCTTTCTCGCGAGCGATCGATTACAAGAAAAATAAAAGATTTTCTTCTTGCTCAAAGGATTGAAGAAAAGTTTTCAAAAAAAGAAATACTTTACCTTTACCTCAATCAAGTTTACTTAGGTGGTGGTTATTATGGAGTTAAAGCCGCGGCCCATGGTTATTTTGATAAGGAGTTAACAGAAATTTCAATTGCTGAAAGTGCACTAATGGCAGGACTTTTAGTTGCTCCAGGGAAATATTCTCCTTATGTGAATCCTCGTTATGCAAAAGTTCGCCAACTCTATGTTCTTAAAAGGCTAAGAGATACGAATAAAATTACCCAAGAAGAATATGAGTCTTCTTTGACAGAAGATATCAAAATGAGAATTCGTCAAAGAGAGGGACTAAAAGCAGGCTATTTTACTGACTGGGTTAGACAGAGAGTGAGTGAAATTGTTGGTGACGAACGTCTTGTTAGAGATGGTTTTGAAATTAAAACAACTCTTGATTGGGGACTTCAACAAAAAGCAGAAAAAGCAGTTCTTGATGGTGTTAAAGAACTTGATAAAAGGCAAGGTTTTAAAGGGGCCATTTCTCACATTGATATAGATAAAGATTTAGAGAGCGTTGGAAAAGAACTTCGAGAAAAAATTTATAAAGAAGACTCTAGTTTTTTTATTTTTCATACAGATGGAAATGTAACGTATGAATATACTTATAAAGAAAATGAAACAGAAAAACCAGAACTCACTTTAATAAAAGAGAGAAGAGAAGAGCTCTTAAGTGAGGTGGAAAAAAAATATCAAAAATATTTTGTCCCTGGAAATAGTGATGAAGATAAGTTTTTTAGTTTTTTGAAAAAAAATAAGGAATACCCAGCTTATGTTATTAAAGTGAGCGATATTCAAAGAATTATTTATGTTTCAATAGGAGGAGTAAGAGGTTTTATTCCTTACGAGCATTTTAGATGGGCCCATAAAAGAGATATCCAAGAAAATAGACAGTTTTTTCCTTACGTCACAAATCCAAGCACAATTTTAAAGCCCGGAGATCAAATTTTGGTTAATGTGCTAGATAAAGAAACTGGTTTGTGGGAACACCTTCATGCTGATTTTAGAAAGTTAAATTTATCTCCTAAATTTAAACAACAAATTCAAACTCAAAAATATTTTCTTGCTTCACTTGAGCAAGAACCTGAGGCCCAGGGAGCTCTTCTATCAATCGATCCTATTAATGGAGAGATCATCTCTCTTGTTGGAGGAGTTGATTTTGCAAAATCACAGTTCAATAGAGTTTTACAATCAAATAGACAACCAGGTTCAGCCTTTAAACCAATACTTTTTGCTGTTAGTTTAGAAAATGGCTTTACTCCAGCAAGTATTATTCTTGATTCTCCCCAAGCTCTGGGAGGAGCAGATGCAAGCCTAAATTGGAAACCAAGAAATTATGATGGCAAATTTAAAGGACAAATGACATTCAGAGCAGCTCTTGAAAATAGTCGAAATATCCCAACGATTAAACTCGTACAAGAAGTTGGGGTTGAAAAATTCATCGACTTTGTCCAAAGAGTTGGCCTGGATGTTGAGCTACCTCGAGATTTGAGTATTTCTCTCGGCTCCTTCGGTATTAAAATGACAAATTTAGTGAAGTCTTATGCTTTATTTCCTAGTGGAGGTAAGAGACTGCAATTAAAGTCCATTGTTTCTGTGACAGATCGTTACGGCGGAAATTATACAATTACTAAAGACGAGCCTTTAGCAAAAGAAGAAACCCCTGTTATCGCACAAGAAGAAGTGGTGTCTACTACAGAAAAAGCAGAGGATGAGAACAAAGAGGAGAAGGTTAATCCTTATTTAGAAAATTTAGATAATGAACAAGTTTATGACAAACGTTTGGCCTATATTATGACGAACTTACTAAAGGGAGTTATTCGTAATGGAACAGGGAGAAGGGCCAAGAGTGTAAGCCCCTTTATAGGAGGGAAAACAGGGACAACCAATAGTTATGTTGATGCTTGGTTTGTTGGGTTTTCTTCAAAC
This sequence comes from Bacteriovoracia bacterium, assembly GCA_030431635.1. Classification (GTDB taxonomy): domain Bacteria; phylum Bdellovibrionota; class Bacteriovoracia; order Bacteriovoracales; family Bacteriovoracaceae; genus CALFYV01. The sequence goes on along the minus strand of JAUIIL010000005.1, from coordinate 132,897 downwards.
GTTGTAACGGGTGTTTGGACAGGCTTTGATGATAATAAAACTCTTGGGTGGGGGGAAACAGGATCGAAATCCGCGTTACCCATCTGGAAGGATTTTATGGAAGTGGCCATTAAATCGAGAGGTGAAAAAGACTTCACAATCCCAGAGGGAATTGTGAATGTGAAAATCGACAGAAAAACGGGACGCTTGGCCGATCAAAGCACTCAAGATCCTTTTCTTGAATCCTTTGTCAGTTCAACTGAGCCTGGTGCTCAGGAAAATAATGAAGAGACAACAGAAGAATTTAACGAAAATCCAGGTCAGATATTGCTTGAAGACGAAGATTACTACGCTGAACAATAAACTCAGGAAAAAATCTCCGATAATAATTTCTAGTATTACTTTTTCTTCATTTATGCCGATAAATGAAGAGTATGAACTTTAAGCAGATTTCATTCAATGATTTTAGTTTTTTCAAAAATGGTCAAAAACTATTTAAGCTGATCATTGCTTTCACATTTTTTCTCCACCTTATAGCTCTTCTTAGCAAGGTTTCAACTCACTCAGACTTTGTATTGTCTAGACCAGAAGAAAAAGTTATCAAAATAACCTTTGCTCCTTCACCAAAGAGTCAAAAAAGAAAACAAGTTGTTGAGACTGAAGCCAATAGGGGCGAAAAAGTGAAACCTTTAGATGAAGCCTTTCTTGGTAAACAGGATAACTCTGTTTCAAGACAAACAGTTGCAAAAAATATTGAAAAATTTAAAAGAGCTGGGATTGGCGTTAAAGACGGTTCAAAAGTCGCTAGAACATCCAAAGGAAAAAAAGGTGAAAAAAAGTCTCAAAAGTTATCACTTTCAGACTTAAAAGCTCTCAAAAGCCAAAACGCGATGAAAGAGTTTAAACCAAGTTCTTCAGGTGCGGCGTTGGGATTGAAAACTGGTGATAAAAACTCTCATGGGGCTTCAGCTTCAAATGATTTTGTTGAAGAAATACCAATGGGAGACTTTACTCAACTTAATACAACTGAATTCAAGTTCTACGGTTTTTATCACCGAATTAAGCAGAAACTAGAGCAATTTTGGGGAGCAACGATACAAAGTAAAGTAAGCAAAATTTATAAAAGTGGTCGCTCCCTTGCTTCTGGGAAAAACCATGCAACGTCTTTAATTATTCATCTAGATAGCCTTGGAAAAATTATAGCTGTCAAAGTTAAAGGAACAAGTGGTTATAAAGAACTAGATGAAGCCGCTGTTGAATCCTTTAATAGTGCAGGCCCTTTCCCTAATCCTCCCAAAGGAATGGTTAAAAACGGTCGCGCTGTTATTGAATGGGGTTTTGTCGTTAAAAGCTAGTCTTTATTTTTATGAAGGCCTTAAGCTTTTCTTAATTCTATCAATACCTTCCATCGTAACATAATCACCCCAAATAGAATCGAGTTCTCGAATTGTTTCGATAATCTCCATCGCTGCTTGATCCTTAGAGATATGTTGAGACTCAGCAAGATGACCGGCAGCTTTATTAATGGCCTCGAGAGCTGGTGATTCACATATGATCTTAAGCCTTTCTTCATATGATGGATTAATTTTTTTTTCTTTGCTTTTAATAATTGCTGTATTGAAAAGTTGAATTGAGTCCATAATTCCCTGTCACAGATTAACAGCAGTGAGTATGGACATTAATTTTTTGATAGTAAAGACGTTCATGAAAGGATCTAAAAAAAAGTTATGAATTTATTTAACACATCAGATAAAAACCAATAATGTTTTTTGAGAATAAAACAAAAATTAGATAGTAGGATAAACTAGTTCGATGATTGACAAAACTCTTCGTACTGTTTGCTGTCCATTAAGTCATTTAGTTCAGTTGAGTCTGAAAGTTTAACCTTAATCATCCAAGCCCCGTAAGCATCTTCGTTACATTGCTCTGGTGAAGATTCAAGCTCTGAGTTTTTTTCAATAACTTCACCTCCAACAGGACTATAAAGATCACTCACTGATTTAATAGATTCAACAACTCCAAAAGCCCCACCTTTTTCAACGCGTGAGCCAGCTTCAGGAAGCTCGACAAAAACAATATCTCCCAGTGAGGATTGAGCAAAATCAGTAATTCCAATGGTTAAAACATCACCTTCAAGTTTTCCCCACTCATGATCGTTAGTATACTTTAAATCGTTTGGAATATTTAAGCTCATTACTTATGTCCTCCGCTAATGAAAGCTTTTGGCGTTTTTTTTGCCAGGTAGTTTTGGTTTCTTATTTGTACATTAAATATATCATTTTGAGGGTATTTGTTAACAAGAATTCTCGCGAGGGCAATACCTTTGCCAAGTGAGACTGACATTGTGCCTGAAGTCACTTCGCCAACCACTTCTCCGGAGTCATTTAAAACACTATAACCTTGTCTTGGGACCCCCTTATCGAGAATAAGTTTAATTAATTTATATTTTGGAGCATATTCACTTAAAAGTTTTTTCCCTATGAAATCTTTTTTATTCATCTTTACAGTCCACTTAAGAGCGCTATCAAGAGGAGTCACTTCATCGTTAAGTTCATGTCCATATAATGGAAAACAAACTTCTAGTCTTAAAACATCTCTGGCCGCCAGCCCACAAGGGGTAACATTCAGTTCCATCAATTGTTTCCAGATTTTTTTTATTTTTTCATGAGGCCCAAAAATTTCAAAACCATCCTCTCCTGTGTAACCAGTTCGTGCAAGGATAAATTCATCTGTTTCTAAGCAAGAATAGTATTCATCAGGATATTTAAGACTGCACTTCTTCAAGATTTCCTGAGCTTTTGGGCCTTGAAGAGCAAGGAGTGAATAAGACTCAGACTTATTAGTCATTTGGCAGTTAAAGTTTTTAATTTGCTCACTTATCCATTGAAAATCTTTTTCAATATTAGAAGCATTAACACAAACGAGAGCTTTTTGATTTTCAAGTTTATAAACAATCAAGTCATCAATAATTGTTCCTTGAGAGTTGCATAAAGGTGAGTAAACCGCTTTACCAACAGCAGGCTTTTCAATTTCATTTGGAAGAAGGTAGTTTAAAAATTCATAAGTCTCTGCACCTTCAATAATAAACTCACCCATGTGACTTACATCAAAGACACCTACATTTTTTCTAACAGCAATAACTTCATCTTTCACAGAAGAGTATTGAATAGGCATTTGCCAACCCGCGAAGTCCGCAAGCTTGGCCCCAAGAGATTTATGTTCTTCAAATAAACTAGTTTGCTTCATTTCTACCTGCAGCTTTTAAAAGATTTTCAATTAAACTTAAAACAGTAAGTGGTCCAATTCCTCCTGGCACAGGAGTTACTCCCTTTACTTTATTTTCTACTTCTGTGAAATTGATATCTCCACAAAGTTTTCCATTATATTTATTAATCCCAACATCAATAAGATATTGATTTGATTTTTCATTAAGAAAAGAAGAGTCAAGGAAGTTTGCTTTACCAATAGCTGTAACAATAATATCAGCTTTTTTGGTTAATTCTTTCATGTTTTGAGTTCGAGAGTGGCATAGAGTGACAGTGGCGTTTCTATTTGTCATTAAGATGGCCAGAGGTTTACCAACAATCATACTCCTGCCAATAATCACAACGTTTTTTCCACTAAGATCAATTTTATAATAATCACAAAGCGAGAGAACTCCTTGAGGAGTACATGGGAGAAGTCCATTGAAATCTCCGACCATGGCACAATAAAGGTTTTCTGGATGAAAGCCATCAATGTCTTTCTGTGGATTTATAAGGTGAGAAACATCAATATGAGAAAGGTGGCTTGGAAGTGGAAGCTGAATAATACAACCATGAACAAGTGGATCTTGATTAATATTTTGAGTAACTTCAATTAGATCATCTTCCGTAATCGTCGCGTCTAGATGTATAAGTTCAAACTTAGCACCAACTTTTTCGCATAACTTTTTTTTATTTTTTATATAAGAGAGACTGGCTGGATTATCTCCTACCAAGATCACTTTCATAAAAGGTTCAATTCCTTGATTTTTCAGCTCATCACATTTGCTCTTGAGCTCTTGTGATCTTGTTTCAACAATGGGGTTGGCCTTTAAAATTTCAGACATTTGGTGATCTCAAAAAAGTAAACTTGCCCAAACGATAAAACATGAGTTAAGAAATGACTACATATGAGCGCTTTTATTTTTTATTTTGGTCTTGGTATGCAGCTTTTTGGTATCGCTGCAGTTGGTCTATGTTTTTTTTCAGGAATTAGCCAAGGAGACTATGGAAAAATCGAACTGGCCCAGCTTATTATCGGAAGTTTAGTTTTTTATACGGGAAGTTATTTTAAAAATAGATCTGCTTCCTAGACTCTATCTGCTCAAAAAGATAGAATAACACATGTTCATTCTTGGCATAGATCCGGGCTCACAAAAATCAGGCTACGCTCTTATCGAAGTTGTTGGCCACAAAATTCACCACAAAGACTCTGGTGTTATTAGGTACGACCTGAAAGGTGATTTTTTTGATCGCCTCCATGAAATTCACATGAAAGCTCTAGAGCTAGTGAGTCTTACAAGTCCAATTGAAATAGCTCTTGAATCTCTTATCTATGTCAAAAGTCCAACAGCAATTATTAAACTTTCTCAAGCCAGAGGAGCGATGATCAGTGCTTTTGTTCAAACCCACAAAGGAAGGATTTTTGAGTATTCTCCCAACCTTGTAAAATCAAGTGTTTCAGGACATGGCCATGCTAGTAAGGAGAGTATTCAAAAAATGATATCGCTCTTAACTGGTGTTAAAAGTTTTGAAACAGATGATGAAAGTGACGCTTTGGCCATTGCCATATGTCATGCAATTAATAGAAATAAGGGATTGGTTTCAGGGGCGAGTAAAAAAAGAAAAGGCTCATATGCCAAGTCGCTTGAACATAAGGTGAAAAGAGTATGATTGGTTTTTTGTCTGGAGAGGTTCTTTATTGTGATGGCGTTAAGATCCTTATGAAGCTTAATACAGGAATGGGGTATGAGATCTACTTCCCTAAAATGTTAGCTGTTGGAAAGCCAGCCGATCTTTTCATTGCTCAAATTGTAAGAGAAACTTCACACGAGTTATTTGGATTTGAATCCTATGAAGAAAAAGATGTGTTTGAACTTCTTTTAGGAGTTAACGGTGTTGGACCAAAGTCTGCTTTTTCACTTTTGCACAGCCTTGGTGTTAAATCTCTAGTGAATGCTATTTTATTAGAAAATAAGAAAGCTCTTCAGTCAGCTCCTGGAATTGGCCCTAAAGCCGCGGCTCAAATCATTTTAAGTCTAAAAGATAAAATGGAGAAGATTTCACCAACTTTAACTCAACAATCTGTTCCTCTAGGTAGCACAAGAGAAATAAAAGGTGATGAGAATACTTATCTTCAAGACGTCTTACTGGCCTGTAAGGAGCTTGGATTTCAAGAATCAAAGATTTTAACAAAAGCTCAAGTGATTATTAATGAAAGACAAATTGAATCTTCTGAAGAATTAATTAAACTTGTTTTACAAGAGTTGAGGTAGACGGATGCAAGAGAGATTTATCTCCCCACAAGTAAGTAATGTTGAGTATGAGCAAGAAGTTCAACTAAGACCAAAAAGTTTCAATGAATATATTGGTCAGAAAAAAGTTGTTAATAATATAGATATTATGGTGAAGTCAGCTCTAAAACGCTCAGCAGCTATGGACCATGTTCTACTTTCTGGTCCTCCTGGCTTAGGGAAAACTTCTCTGGCCATGATTATTGCCGATGAGTTAGGTAGTCAGCTCAATGTTGTTTCTGGTCCTGCTATTGAGAAGAAAGGTGATCTTGCTGCCGTCTTAACAAACCTCTCTCCAAGAGACGTTCTTTTTATTGATGAAATCCACCGAATGCATATCTCTGTTGAAGAGATTCTCTATTCTGCAATGGAGGATTACAGACTTGATATTTTAATTGGCGAGGGAGCTTCCGCCAGAACAATGCAAATAGATCTTGTTCCTTTTACTCTCATTGGTGCAACAACTCGTTCAGGTCTTCTATCAAATCCTTTAAGAGATAGATTTCAGGCCCATCTTCATTTTGATTTTTATGAACCTAAAGAACTGGCAACAATTTTAAAGAATAACTCGCATAAGCTAAAGCTTCAGCTCAATGATGAGGCACTAAGTTCAATTTCTCAAAGGGCCAGAGGAACACCACGAATTGCCAACAGAATTTTAAGAAGGGTGAGAGATTTTGCCATAGTAGAGAACTCAGATATTGTAGGTGAAAAAGAAGTAGAGAAAGCGCTAAGTCTCCTTGATATTGATAACCTTGGCCTTGATTCAATGGATAGAAAAATTCTGAAAGTCATTCACGATTTTTATTCAGGTGGACCAGTGGGAATAGATGCTTTAAGCGCTACATTAGGTGAAGATAAACAGACTATTGAAGATGTCTATGAACCTTTTTTATTGAAAAACGGTCTTATACTTCGAACTCCTCGAGGAAGAACACTATCTGAGCAAGCTGTTGAACATATCAACGCTTTGCGATAGCAATAATTACTCTTGTAATGTCTGAACAAATCCTTTAAAAACATGACTCTTGGGGCAATTTTTTTACTCGTGTTTTTATGTTTAGTTCGTATATAATTGAGCTACACGCATTTGTTTTGAGGAGAGACCCTGGGAGAAGTGTAAAATTAAGGGTTTAGGTCATGCTTTATCAAAGAACTATCGCCAAAGATGTTATTGTTACTGGAATAGGAATTCACTCGGGAAAAAAGGTAACAATGCATTTGTATCCAGCGGAAGCTGATACGGGTGTTCAATTTAAGAGAGTTGATATTAAAAACTCCAATTGGATGAAGGCCGATGCTTTATCAGTTGGGGCCACAGAAAATAACACAACAATTGGTAGTGGTATTGAAACTATTTATACAGTAGAGCACCTCTTATCTGTTTTTTATGGACTTGGAATTAATAATGTTAAAATTGAAATCGATGGACCTGAAGTTCCTATTATGGATGGTTCAGGAGCCTCTTTTGTTTTTCTTTTAAAAGAGACAGGATTAAAAATTCTAAATAAATCAAAAAAATTCCTCGTTGTTCTTGAGAAACTCAGAGTTGAATTTGAAGATAAATGGGCAGAAATAGAACCTCACCCAAACCTCTCGATTGAATCAACGATTGTGTTTGCCCATCCTAAAATCAAAAAACAAAATTTTAGGTTTGATTTTTCTTGTGAAAATTATATTGAACAAATTTCCAGGGCCAGAACCTTCGGGATGCTTAAAGATGTCGATATGCTTAAGAGAAAAGGCCTTATTAAGGGTGGTTCTCTCGATAATGCTATTGTTCTTGATGATTATAATGTTGTTAACCCAGAGGGGTTAAGGTTTGAGAACGAATTTATCCGTCATAAAATTCTCGATACGATTGGAGATGTTAGTCTGCTGGGCTATGATATCGCTGGTAAAATAACCACTTACAAATCCGGACATAATGTTCATAATTTGTTGTGCCGGAAGCTCTTAGAAAATCCGAGTGCTTATGAAATTGTGTCTGCTACTTCACTTCAAGAAGAAGTTCATAACTCTTTTGCACTTCCGCAGGCCATCTCCATATCACATTAAAAGGGCCATTTGCTTTTTTCCAAGCTATGATAACGAGCGATTAAGGGGCAAAATATGAGGCTATCAAAAGGTTATTGGAAAACATACAAAGAAATCCCAAGTGATGCTGAGATTCCTTCTCATCAACTCATGATGAGAGCAGGGCTCATTTTTAAAACAGCAGCTGGAATTTATTCTTATCTACCCATGGCCTTAAGAGCTATTCATAAAATAGAAGCCATTATTAGAAAAGAGCACAAGAGAATTAACGCTCATGAAATTCAAATGAGTATGGTAACTCCTGGAGATTTGTGGAAAGAATCTGGTCGTTGGGACACCATGGGTAGTGAAATGGCCAGACTCAAAGACGCGGCTGGAAGAGATATGTGCCTTTCTCCCACTAACGAAGAGACTATTACTGATATTTTTCGTATGACTGTTGATTCTTACAAGCAACTGCCTTTAAGTTTGTATCAAATTAATACCAAGTTTAGAGATGAATTAAGACCGCGCTTTGGTCTTATGAGAGGAAGAGAATTTTTGATGAAAGATGCTTATAGCTTTCATATTGATAAAGATTCTCTGGATGAAGTCTATAACGATTTTTACCAATGCTATAGCAACATCTTTGAATCACTAGGGCTTGATTATATCGTTGTTGAGGCGGATGCTGGAGCGATGGCCAGTAGTGACCAAAAAACACACGAGTTTCAAGTGATTGCAGATAATGGAGAGGATACTGTTGTTGTTTGTCATGAAACAAGCTATGCGGCCAATGTGGAAAAAGCTAAGAGTAAACGGGGAAAACTCGATTTTTTACCAGAAGCTGAGTTAAAAGAAATTTCAACACCAAACGCTAAGACTATTGCTGAAGTTTGTGAGCTTCTAGGTAAGCCCAAGCACCAAAGCTTAAAGTCTTTAGTTTATTCGGCCATTTATGGAGAAAAAGAAGTTCACTATCTCATTCTTCTTTTAGGAGATGATGAACTTAACGAAGTAAAACTCAAGTCATTCTTATCTTGCGATCACCTTGCTCCTACTAAAGACAGTATCCTGACGGAACTTAATTTACCCATTGGTTATATCGGTCCTATAGGAGCAAGCCTTCCTATTGTTTTTGATGAAGCCGTTGATCTTAATTGCTCCTACGTTGCTGGTGCTAATAAAGTAGATACTCACTTTGAGGGTTTAACTCCTTCAAGAGATGTGAAAAATTTTAAAACAGCAGATCTAAGACTAGCTCAAGAAGGTGATTACGATCAGAGTGGGAAATACAAGATTGAAATTAAACGAGGGATCGAAGTTGGTCATATTTTTCAACTTGGAAACAAATACTCCAAGGCCATGAACGCAACAGTACTAGATAAAAATGGGAAAGCTGTGGCTCCTTTAATGGGATGTTATGGGATTGGTGTGACGAGAACTTTGCAAGCGGCTATCGAGCAAAACCATGATGAAAATGGAATTATTTGGCCTAAACCTATAGCTCCTTATCATATTTACTTAGGGGTTATTGCTAAGAAAGATCCAACAAAAAAAATAGCGCAAGAGCTTTATGAAGAACTTTTAAAAGAAGGTTTTGAAGTTCTCTTTGATGATAGAGGGGTTGGTCCAGGTGTGATGTTTAAAGATGCAGACTTGATTGGTCTACCCATTAGAGTTGTTATTGGTGAACGTGATTTTGAAAAAGATGGTGAGATTGAAATTTTCTTACGAAAAAGTGGAGAGAAATTTAAAGTTCAAAGAGATGAACTTATAAGTGAAGTGAAAAAATACTGGGAAGGGTTATAGTGGGAGAGTTAATTATAGGAGTTCATAGTATTGCTCATGCTCTTATGAACAAGAATAGAAATTTGATAAAACTTTACGCCAATGAAGAAGGTAAAGTTGAGCTGCAAAAAAAATATTCTCTTCTAACCAAAGATTTTCCAAGTGAAATTCTTAAAAACCACCATCTTCAAGAAAAGGGCAAAGAGCTTTTTCAAAAATATGACCAAACATACTCTAGGCTTCCTTCAGGATTACTTTTAGAAACAAATTCACTAGAAGAGCGTGATCCGAACTGGCTTAATGAAAAGATAAGCACTCAAGAGAAACTAAAAATTCTCTGCCTCGATCAAATAACAGATATTCATAACGGAGCCGCTATTTTTAGAACAGCAGCTTTTTATGGAGTTAATGTCATTATGCTTCCTCAAAAAGGATCCTTCTCCCTCACACCGGGCTTTTTTCGAATCAGCTCAGGAGCTAGAGAGCATATTGAAATTGTGAGAGTGGCAAGTTTTCCTAAAGTAATAAAAAAACTTTCAGAGAAGGGAGTTGAAGTTATTGCTTTATCTGAACACGCAAAGGAGAGCGAGCTTGAACCAGCAATGGGTCATCGTCTACTTGTTCTTGGTGCAGAAGAGACGGGGATTTCCCACGCTCTTTTAAGGGTTATTGAGAAACAAGTGAGCCTTGCGTCAAGAGGACCAATTGCCTCTTTAAATGTTTCTGTGGCCAGCGCACTGGCCATGGATAAATCTTTCTCTTAATTTGTAGAAAAACTCTTTACGTTTAAAGGAGTTAGCTTTATAAAAATCCTCACGGAAGTTTTTTGGCTGGCTTAGCTCAGTTGGTAGAGCAGCAGTTTTGTAAACTGCCGGTCGTAGGTTCGAATCCTATAGCCAGCTCCATTTTACTCCAAGGCGTGGTTCCCGAGTGGCTAAAGGGAGCAGACTGTAAATCTGCCGGTGTATACCTTCGGTGGTTCGAATCCACCCCGCGCCACCACTTTTAAGCTTGATGTTTGATGGTGGTTTAGTTACGATACATTTCTAAGTCAAGCGGGTATAGCTCAGTTGGTAGAGCACCAGCCTTCCAAGCTGGGGGTCGTGAGTTCGAGCCTCATTGCCCGCTCCATTTTCACAAAAATTTTTAAGAGGGAGAGAAGAATGAAGTTTTTGGCATTTTTACTGGTGGCGAGCACGCTTATGTCGGCTCATGCAGCTTATCCAATCAAGTGCTATTTCGAAAAACAAACTTATAAAGACGGAGAGTTGAAAAAATCAAAAATGATAAAGTCTCTTGGGGTTTGTCATTTGGGTGAATGGTATCTTTTTAAGCCAAGAAAAAAAGTTTACACAATAAACTCTACGAGTTGTTCATTAGGAAATAAAAAATGGGGAGCATTGATTTCTTTTTCTGATTCTGGAGATTTAGTACAATCGATAGTTGTAGAGAAAAAAACTCTTAAGGCTGAGTATATTGATCTGTTCGCCAAGAAAGGCCTTTTCGAAGGCGGTGTGCACAATAAAGAAATCGAGTTCTTGAGCACAGAAGACGAGAAAGTGGTTTTTGCTTGCGCGCAAACTTCAGGGTTAAAGTTTAAATAGGGGAGAAACAAGGCTCACGTGGCTCAGGGGTAGAGCACTTCCTTGGTAAGGAAGAGGTCACGGGTTCAAATCCCGTCGTGAGCTCCATATTTTTGCGATTTTTCGTTGACGAGGGGCCCTGGAGGAGATAGATATTTCCCTTATAAGCATCTTGTCAGTTAGTGTTATAAATTAGATACTCTTTGAGTTTCAAAAAACGATAAGTATTTTTTAGGAGAAAAGAAATGGCAAAGGAAAAATTTGATCGAAGTTTAGATCACGTAAACATCGGTACAATCGGTCACGTTGACCATGGTAAGACTACTTTAACTGCAGCTATCACAATGACTCTTACTGAGAAATTCGGTGGGGACGCGAAAAACTACGCTGACATTGATAACGCTCCAGAAGAAAAAGCTCGTGGGATTACAATTAACACTTCTCACGTTGAATATAAGACGGCTAATCGTCACTATGCTCACGTTGATTGTCCAGGACACGCTGACTATGTTAAAAACATGATCACTGGTGCTGCACAAATGGATGGAGCTATTCTTGTTGTTTCTGCCGCTGATGGCCCGATGCCACAAACTAGAGAGCATATCCTTCTTGCTCGTCAGGTTGGTGTTCCAGCTATCGTTGTTTTCCTTAATAAAGTTGACCAAGTTGATGATGAAGAACTTCTTGAGCTTGTTGAAATGGAAGTAAGAGAACTTCTTTCTTCTTATGATTTCCCAGGAGACGATATTCCTATCGTTGCTGGTTCAGCTCTTGCCGCTGTTGAAAACAGAGACGAAGCTATTGGTAAAGCTAAGATTCTTGAGCTTATGGAAAAAGTTGATGAATATATTCCAACTCCAGAAAGAGCGATTGATCTAGATTTTCTTATGCCAGTTGAAGACGTTTTCTCTATTTCTGGACGTGGTACAGTTGTTACTGGACGTGTTGAAAGAGGGATCGTTAAAGTTGGTGAAGAAATTGAGATTATCGGAATCAGAGATGCTCAAAAAACAACTGTTACTGGTGTTGAAATGTTCAGAAAGCTACTTGATGAAGGTAGAGCTGGTGACAACGTGGGTATCCTTCTTAGAGGGACAAAAAGAGACGACGTTGAGCGTGGACAGTGTCTTATTAAGCCAGGTAGTGTTAAGCCACATAAGAAATTTAAGTGTGAAGTTTATATTCTTACTAAAGAAGAAGGTGGAAGACACACTCCAATCTTTAAAGGTTATAGACCTCAATTTTACTTCAGAACTACTGACGTGACTGGAGCAGTTACTCTTAATGATGGTGTTGAAATGATTATGCCAGGAGATAACACTTCTTTCCTTGCTGAGCTTATTACTCCAATTGCAATGGAGAAAGGTCTACGTTTCGCGATTCGTGAAGGTGGTAGAACTATTGGTGCAGGAACTGTAACTGAAGTTGTAGAATAATTTCTCATCTTTAAAATACGAAAGCCCCGCAAGTCGGGGCTTTTTTGATCAAGCGGGTGTATAGCTCTAATCGGTAGAGCGGCTGATTCCAAATCAGTAGGTTGGGGGTTCGAGTCCCTCTGCGCCCGCCACTTCTTTTGAAATTATCCAATCATCGTCGTCAAACTTCATAAAAATTTCGCTCACATAGTATTAAACTATCCTCCCTCAATTTTTCATTGTTTTCCTAGAGCATTGAATAATTTGAAAAGAGTGATGCTTGTAGAACGAGATGGTTTAAAATACGGTATTCCTTTGAAGCTAAACTCCCGATACAAGATTGAATTTGCTCTCTAAATTGGGGAAAGTCTTCAAGGACAGTGTCTGAAAAGAGCTGACCGATGTAGAGGAGTTTTTTACGTCTTGGAGTTGCATATTTAAAATCAAACTCACTTATCTCTTCAGCTTCAATAAAGAGATGTTCAAGGCTAATCGGATTGTATGTCCCTCTTTTCATGAGTTGATAGTGCATTATCAAGTGTATGGAGTCACAAACACATGACAAAATCTATAGAATTTATAGGCTTTTAGACCTCCTGAGCACATTTGCCGGATCGGTGTCTAACAACTAGACAGCGTTCTGTAGAGGTTTTAAAGTATCTATCGCCAAATCCTAAAAGCTGAGACAATGCATGCATCACGTTTATTAAAAACATTACTTTAATGAAATACTTTTACCTGATTACATTTTTATTGATAAAATCAAATACAGTAATTGGATGTAATAAACATCTATTGCCAATACCCAGTAAAGAACTAGCTTTAAAAAAAATTCAAAAATTCCCAAGCACTTCTGAAATATGGGAGATGGTTAGATTGGACTTTAGGCCCTATAAGAGCAAGCTTTTACGAATGAAAGCTCCTGGCTCAAAAGATCGAGACTACACTAGTTATGAGGTATTTGTTGGAGAGCAGTTAGCTCTCGAACTTAAAAGAGATGGTATTTTTAAAAAATTAGGAGCTCACTTTAATTATCATAATGGAAATGCCAAACCATCAGACTACTTAATTGGTATTAGACCTTCTCCAGAAATCTTAAACTTTAATGGTGTTTTAAATAAACGATTATTTTTTATAAATTCAGGTCAGTACAACTTAAGAAATCTCTCCTACAATTATGTAGCTCAGAATTCATCAATTGTAATTTTATTTGATGCAGGCAACGAGCGTATTCAAAATGCTTTAAAGAATGGCAAGATTGCTTTTGATTTAGAACTTTCCTGTTTTACAATAGAAATAAGCTCTCTACTTGATAATATGCAATTTGCCATACCTGTTGAAGAATATTTGGCTCCTCCTATAGAATACCAGATTCCGAAGGATATTATCGATGAATTAGCACCTGATGATATGAATGCTAATGCATCTTATGTTGAAGCTCAAAGAAATATTATACAGATGTTATTCTACAATAATGTTTTACGAGCATACCAAAAGCTGGACTGAGCCCTTCAAGCTAGACAGTTTTGCCCTATCTTCTGTATTTTTATTTATAATTTACCCTTAATATAAAATGTAAAAAGACTTACCATTGAACATGAAAATATTCCCCAAGTAACATCTAGAACAATCATTTTAACTGGCCAATGGGCAAGTAACGCGTGATTGGTAAAATCATAAACTCCATATGTAACTAAGCCTAGAACAGCACCTGAGCCTAAAGCTCTTATAAAGTTTAGGTGATTTGATCTTAAAATAAAAAAACAAACTCCTAATGCAAGCAATAAATATACGATTCCTGCTGATAAGTAATTAACATCAAAAGAGTTTTCTTTAATTTTTGCAATGGGCTTTAAAAGTTCCCAAAAGATATCATTAGTAAAAATTTTAAACCAAATAAGATCGAGAATAATAAAGCTTATAAATGAAGTCATAAAAAGAATGGAGTTTTTCATAATATTCTACTTTGGGTTTAATAAGTTCGAAAACCTCTTGAACTTTTTGTATCAAACTTATTATTTTGGTCTTTGTACTAAAGTGATACTGTCTAAACCAATTGCTCAGTTCTATATTTCAATTCAGACTCAGTTATATATGCTTGAATAATAAAGGAGTTTCTCTAAACCCGAAATGATATTTTTTACATATTGTAGCATTTTTTGCCACACACTGTGGGGTTATTCTCCCTTTTTAAGTATTTACATGGTTATAAGATGCTATGGAAAAAATATAGCTTTTAAAAACTATTTAAGAAAAGAACTTGTTAGGAGAGTTAAAGATAGATGCTTCTTCTTTTTCACAAATATTAAATGGAAAAAGAGATCATTCAACACTTAAGAACTTTTGAGATTGCTCAAGCAAAAGGTCAGTTAATTGAAGAGTTTTCTCGTAAAATTGGAGTTCATCCCGTTACTCTCGCCAAGTGGAGAAAAAAGTATAACGGAATGAACATCTCCGATGCTAAAAAACTCAAAGATCTAGAGAAAGAAAATGCTCGTCTCAAAAAGCTTCTCGCCGAAGCAGATCTTTTTTTAGAAAGAGGAACTCCAAAACATATTCGCTCAGACAACGGCCCTGAGTTTATCGCGAAGAAACTTCTCTCTTGGTTTAAGACCTTAGATGTGTCTCCTTTATTCATTGAACCAGGGAGTCACAAACACACGGCAAAACCTGTAGAGGTTTCAAGGTATCTAGCGCCAAATCCTAAAAGCTGAAAACCTTGGTTAAGGGAATGACTTTTTAAATATTATACGTACAATCCCTAGTTTAAATCGCATCTTATCCACGTTTTAGTTGAGAGATAAGGGCTTCGTTTAAAGTCCTTTTTTGTTATTTTGGATAGTTATAAGTATCTTTTCTATCCCCAGAGTCTATCATCGAACTTCATCAATAGAGGGATACGCCGACTTTTATTCTTATCGTAATTATTGATTTAGGGTTATTGGAAATAAAATTCTTCTGTTTATTTGCTTATGAAGCTTGTAAGGTTAAGTTAAAACTTAAAAGGAACTGCTAATGAATAAAATGGAATTTTACAAAGAACACTTAAGATCTGATATCTCTGCTGGACTTGTTGTTTTCTTAATAGCTCTTCCTTTATGTCTTGGAATTTCTTTGGCCTCCGGAGCTCCATTAATAACGGGAATTATTGCTGGGATTGTTGGTGGAATTGTTGTTGGCTTTTTTAGTAAGGCCAATGTTAATGTCTCGGGACCAGCGGCCAGTGTTGCTCTAGTTATTTTAACGGCCATTAATGAACTTGGTTCATATGAAGCAGTACTTCTTGCAGTTGTCCTCTCTGGTGTCATTCAGATTATTTGGGGATTTATGGGAGCAGGAGTAACGGCCTATTTTTTTCCTTCAAGTATGATTAAAGGTTTTCTTGCCTCTATCGGTCTCATTCTTATTTTAAAACAAATTCCTCATGCTGTCGGATATGACTCTGCTTACGAAGGTCTGACTTCGTTTCAGCAAAATGATGGGTACAACACTTTTAGTGAATTAGTTCATATGCTTGGAGCTATACAATGGGGAGCCGTTTTAATCACTCTTTTTTCTCTCGCAATTATCATTCTATGGGATGACCCCAAGCTAAAAGAGAAAAATAAATTTTTTAGGTATTTCCCTGGTGCCCTTAGTGCTGTAATTATTAGTGTCTTTATCAACCATTTTTTTATAAAATTTCTACCAGAATTAGCATTAGACTCCTCTCACTTAGTTCAACTTCCCGTTGCTGAGAGCTTCTCTAGTTTTTTGGATTTTTTTAAAACTCCAGATTTCTCTTATATTACAAACCCAATTATTTTTAAAGTGGCCCTCAGTATTGCTTTCATTGCCTCTCTTGAATCTTTATTAAGTACAGAAGCCGGAGATAGGCTAGATCCCTATAAAAGACAAACCCCCACAAATCATGAGTTAAAAGCACAAGGAATTGGAAATATTGTTGCAGGTATGATTGGAGCAATTCCTGTCACGGCAGTTATTGTGAGGACTTCGGCCAATGTTGCCTCGGGAGGAAGGACAAAAATTTCAACGATGACTCATGGAGTGATTATGCTTATTTGTGTTAT
Source organism: Bacteriovoracia bacterium (assembly GCA_030431635.1). GTDB lineage: Bacteria > Bdellovibrionota > Bacteriovoracia > Bacteriovoracales > Bacteriovoracaceae > CALFYV01. The sequence continues at coordinate 116,507 of JAUIIL010000005.1, read as the reverse complement.
CACTATTCCTGCCATAATTAATATGATTCCACTTGCTTCACTTTCTGCCATTCTTTTTGTTGTAGGGTACAAACTTACAAGTCTTTCACTATTTAAAGAAATGTATAGCAAGGGTGCTAGGCAGTATGTTCCTTTTTTCTCTACTGTTATTGCGGTCCTCTTTACTGACTTAATTATTGGGATTTTAATTGGTGCCGCGGCCTCTGTCCTTATTCTCTTGAGAGATAATTATAGAACGCCATTTTTTAATGAAGTTGACCCAAATGATCCTAAGAAAATTATTATCTCTCTCTCTGAGCAGGTAACCTTTATCAATAAGGCTTCTATTATGAAAAAACTCGAAGGAATCGATGATGAGTATGATGTCACTATTGATGCAACTAACTCAGTTAACATTGATATAGATGTTCTTGAGTACATACATGATTTTAAAGATTCATGTCGTCTTAATAAGATAAAACTCACTCTAGTAGGTTTTGAAAGATTTAATATGTGAAAACAAGAGTTTCATAAGAATAAAAGACCTGCTGCAATGCAGGTACATTTTTAAGCTTAGTGTGTTAACGTTGCTCGAATTTTATTATTAACAAAACCTGGGGGAGACTTAATGAAAAAACTAGCAGTCGCTTTATTATTATTTGTGAGCTTATCTAACTATGCAAAAGCTATCTTGGGAAAATCATGTTCAGGGGCCAATGTGTCTGAACAGAATCTTGGTACAGTCATGGCCCTACTTCATAAAAATGGATTAAAGTATACGGTGACCAAGAATAAAGATGCTTACAGAGTTGTTGTGAAAGCACCAAATGGGATTGAATATATCAATAAAAAACTCAGATCATTACAGCAATCTGAAATCATGAAAGAGCTGGGTGTTGACTTTAATCGAACAACTGAAGGTGAGTGTATAGAGCAGAAAGAAGTCGAAGATCTTTCACTTCTTTAATAAAGTACGAAATAATAAAGGAGAAATGATGAAATTGTTTTTAATAAGTTTGATGGTGTTTTCAAGCGTTTCCGTTTTTTCGAAATCGGTTTATAAAATAAAAGTTAACAATAATGGAGCAGGAGTTGATGTCGTTTTTGTTCAAATGATTAGAGATTTTTTGGCCAGTGAACTATCTGCTGGTCGTCTTTTGAGATTATCTTCTAGCAGCGCTAGTGATATTGAAATGTCAAAAAGCTCTTACTGTGCCGAGGTGAATGATGTGGCCCTATTTAGTGAAAAGCTTAGTTATTTATCAGGTCTAACTTCAGATGAAGTGTCTTTTTCTGATGAGAAAGATTTTAACGAATGCATTAAAAGTCTCTAGTTTAAATCAAGTTCACCTGTTCTTTCTTCTCGCGTCAAAACTTTGATTTAAGCTCACATGAGCACAAAGATTATTCTATAAATTTTATATGACCATTCTAATGTGGTTATACATTCAGTTGTAGAGGTGTTTTAAAGCGAACATAGGAGATAAATATGAACATCGCGGTTTTGGCACTTTTGCTACTTTTTAGCTCTATAGGGCAAGCGCAACAGTTTGAAGAAACTGGTTTTATTTCTGCTTATAAACCTGGAGAATTTTTAAGAAGCTTGTTTGATATAAAAAATAAAGAGGTTGTGAATAACTATGAAGCAACAGGTGGCTTGCTTGAAATTAACACTTGGATTCCTCATACGAAAATGAGTAAGAAAGATTGTTATGACGGCAATTGTAAGCATTGGGTGAGCAAGATGTGTTATATCATACTAGATAAACCAATACTAAATACAAATGGTTATAGATTGGAGAAAGCTTTCGAGTTCTCGATGTATGAATTTATGCCAGGTTACTGGTATGAAAACTATAGCATAATAATTTTTCCAGATGAAACGAGATATACACTGAGAGAGTGGACTCCAAGGTTAACCATAGAGATAGTTGAAGATGAAAATTATTTTTTTCATCTCTTAATCTGTGATTTTCCAAAGGTAAAAGATTATCCAGGTGAAGCAATTAAACTTGAAGGAAGAAAGACTCTTTCTCTTGTAGGTGGAGTAAAAAAGTCTTATCCTTTGGCCGTTGAAGGAACTATTGATGACATTGTTCTTCAAGAGTTTGTTAAGAGAAAGCATTATGGTCGTGGTGATTCCTATTCTACTGAATTTAATAATGATGTGTATTATGAAAAGATGACTCAGAGAGATCTTGCCAGAGTTCTTGGTAATGATGTTATACTAAAATTTAAGTATCAAAAAATAAATTGGTAAAATCTCTATTTTAAAAATGAAAAACTTAATTTTTATTTTACTATTTCTTCTTGGATGCTCGACTTCTCAGAGAGTTTTAGAGAAACCAAACTTCAATTTAAAAGGTAAAGCTGCTCAAAAAGAGTACAAGCGTTTTGAAGTGGATTTTATTACGAGAGAGCAGATAAGTTTTTCAAGCGAGAGATTTTTAGAAGTTGGTTCATTAAGAGCAGATAATGAAGCCGGGAAAAAACTGATGCAAGACGTTTCCCCACGCTCAGTAGAGATGTTAGAAAAGAGGGCTTACCAAAGCTATATTTCTTGGGGGATTTTAGCTTTGATGGTTGCAGACGCTCTTAGCAACAAAGAATTAACCAATACCTATTGGATGGGATTAGGAGTTTTGGCCGGTTATGATTATTACAACCGTTATTATTACAACACAGATATTCGCGATCAATTTAACCAAGACTTAAAGAAGAAGTTCTCCCCTTCTTTAAGTTACGGTTTTAGTTTTTAATAATCTAAACTTCCTCTTTAAAACTACAATAGCTCTTAACCATATATTGTTCGTCGATAACATCTACCTTTGATTGATGAATACCGACCTGAACTTTTTCTCCAAGAAGCTCAACATCTAAAAAACGACCATATTTTGTAGGGTTTGATTGGCGATAAAAAGTAAAGATGGCTTCACCATACTCGCCCTCATTAATTAAAATTTGGTTAAAAGAGATTTGAGATAAAATCAAAGGTCTACTTAAAAAGCGTCTTTTTTTCTTCTCGATATAAAATCCGTTACCAATATTATTTCCAGAAAGTATTCCAACCCCTTCTTTAACGATTACTTTGTGATTAAGAACTTTATCAGAGTTAATATCAATAAGGTAAACACCACAAAATAAATCTTTGGCCATACAAAGAGTAGTATTAAAAGCAAAGAGAAAAATTAATATTTTTTTCATTTGATTCCTTATTTTGTTAAAAGTGAGTTGGCAAATTCAATAGCTTTCTTCATATCTGGAAGTTTTGTAATTTCTGGAACAACTTGCAGATACTGAATAATTCCTTCTTTATCAGTAACTAAAACAGCTCGGGCTAGTAATCCACTTTCTGGAATTAAAAGACCAGAGTCTTTTCCAAAAGAAGCAAGATTGAAATCTGAAAAATAGGTAATATTATCAAGTTTGGCTTGCTCAGCAAAGCGTTTTTGGGCCATTGGTAGATCTCTACTAATAGTGACTTTAAATACATCTTTTTTAAGTTCTTTATCTTCTCCTAGAATATGAGTTTGGGCTTCACAAGTAGGAGTATCAATAGAAGGGACGATACTAATAAGAGAAACTTTCCCCTTAATTAAACTGTCGTCTGCTATTTTTGTAAGCAAAGGTAGAAAGGATTGACCAACCTGAATCTTACCACCTTCTTTATATAACTGCATTTCTTTGCCGCGAACAAAAACACTTGAAGCTGCTTCTGTATTTTGAGTTGAAACTTCAGGTTTCTTTTCTTCTTTACATGAAAATAAAACAAAAAAAGCGCTCATTAAAATAAAAAATTTCATACATCTCCTTATGGTTAAAAAAACTAGGCTTACTAAGCTTCTTTGGAGCAGGGCAGTTTGTCAAAAAAATCCAAGTGAAACTTTGTTTTTTTTAAGGTAAGTTAGCTTATGGAAATGAACGCTAAAATCAACGCCCTTAATCAACAACTACAAGAACATAAACTCTACGCTCGCCTAACAAGAATTGAGCACTTGCGTATATTTATGGAATACCACTCTTTTGCTGTTTTTGATTTTATGTGTTTACTAAAATCTTTACAGCGTTTTATGACGCTTAAAAATCCCTTGTGGACTCCTTCTTCTTATTCTGGAGAGGTTACGCGTTTTATTAATGAAATTGTTTTATGTGAAGAAAGTGATATCGATCTTTATGGTCGTCCTAATTCACACTTCCAGATGTATTTACAGGCCATGGGAGAGGTGGGGGCCCGAACCAAACCAGTTTTAGACTTTATTGAAAGAATTGATAATAATACTTTTGAGTCAGCAGCACTACCAAAGGGCATTAGTGAGTTTGTTGAATTTAACTTAAAACTCGCACTTCAAGGAAGTGTTGAAGAAGTGGCTTCTGCTTTTCTTTTTGGAAGAGAGAAGCTAATACCCCTAATGTTCTCTTCCATTGTTTCTATTCTTGATAAATCAGAAAATAAATACCCTGCCCTTATGTTCTATTTGAAACGACACATTGAGGTGGATGCAGACGAGCATGGACCTATGGCCCAAAAATGTTTGAATGAAATTTGTGGAAGTGATAAAGAGAAAACAGAACGTGCACTTCAAATTGCAGTTAAGTCTTTAGAGTTGAGAATTAAGCTTTGGGATAGTTGTTATGAATCTATAACAAAGGCCTCCGAAGAGGCCGTTTGTTGAGGTTTATCATTTTAGAAGTTATATGAAACACCAAGGCTTAAAATACTTGCTGAATCATTTGCACTTCCAAAAGAGACTACGTTTCCACTAGATTGTCTAACTTGAGCACCTTTTGTCTTAATATTTGTTTGTGAAAGAGTTAAAGAAGCAGAAATACTATTAGTGATAATAATATCTGTTCCAATTGTTGGGACTAGGACGAAACTTGTTGTTTGACCTTGAGAAGTCAATCCGCCACCAAAATAAGTTGATGTTGTTGAGTAATCGACAGTTGTTTCTCTAAAACCTGCGGCAACTCCAGTAAAAGGTCTTAGGCCAAAACTCTTACCAAGTAGGCTTGTGTTAAAAAGTTTTCCAACTCTTTGTTCAACTAAAAGCTCTCTGATTTGTGATTGGATAGTAAAAGAACTTGGGTCAACAGATAATGTAGCATTGTTAATAGTCGCACTTTCACTTTTTGTTGATTGTTGTTTAATGGAGCTTCCAATGTTTGCGAAAAAATTATTTCCTAGAGAAAAGTTTTTTCTTACAGAAAGCTTTAAAAGATTTCTTGAGCCATCACGGCTAATGGCATTTGTTCTTCCTTGAGTGGCCTGAAGATTAGAGTGTGTAACAGGAGTGGTATTGGTTGAAGTAACCTGATCCATACCAACTTCTACTTGCCAGCTATTATTAATAGCACTTTTTGCCGTTTGTTTTTTAGCCGTTGTAACACTTTTAGTACTAGCATGGTTTCTTCTTACTTTTCTTTTTCTCTTATAGCTTTTGGCCATAGTTGGGACGCTGAAACTTAAAACCAGCATAAAAATCATTGCTCTTTTCATGATAAACCTCCATTAATCATTGATTGAGTTTTTAAGTTTTTCTTGAAGCGAGGATAAATGATTTTTGTATTCTTAAGGTTTGTTCTTGAGTTTTTGAGTAAGAAATTCCTGTAAAAATTTCTGACACCTCAATAAGAAGTGTAAACTGTCTATAAGTTAAACACTTTTTATTTTCTTCTTGACAAAAATTATCCTGTTATTTCAACTAGTTACAAGTCTGTTTTTTTCTCATGAAAATCTTTACCTAATTTCAAATAATTATTTACGCATAGCAAGTCTAGTGAGAGTAAAAAGGTAAATACTTTAAAGGATTCAGCATATGCTTTATCGAACTTTTTCTTTTCTTCTTAGTTTCATTTTGTTGATTCACGTTCAAACCTCATTTGCTCGAACCCACTATAAAACAGATGAGAGAGTAACTATCTCTCGTGCGTTTTCTCTTTTAGAAGAAAGTGCCAAGATAGTTGGTTTGGAAATAGTTTCTCACGAAGACCATCTTTCTTTAAAAAGTAGTAAAAAAAATACGATTTTTTCAGAATACGATAACAAAATTTTTATTAAGGAAAACCTAAACGATGAATTTGAATTAAATATTCACTTTTATGAAAAGGAAGGACCCTTTAAAGACTATGCTGTTTCAAACTTTGATATAACCATAAGTCAGGACCTTAAGGGACGTGAGCTTGCAGAAGCTCTTTACCAAGCAAGTGAGAAGCTCGCTCAAGAAGAAGCAACGTTGATTTCTTTGACCCAAAAACCAGAAGTAAAAGAAGCTGGAATTTTTGGGACAACAATTGGTATTGGTGTTCTTGCTCTTATTTTGATTTCTTTTAACAAAACAAATCTTCCTCAAAATTTTATTAATAATATTATTATTGATAAAGGTTTTGGGTGGCAGAATAAAATTAATCCAGGTCATCTTTCTCCTGATTTTCTTAAAAATAAAGCTTACTTTTGGATTGGTATAGCTGTTGTGGCCTTAATCGTTGTTATATTTGTTGTCGGAGCGTTTTATATCAGCTCTGGAAAAGACTATGTTGATTACAAAGATGGCAACTAGCTAGTTAAAAGAGAATTTCTTTTCCCCTCTTGAATTTATCAGTATATGCTTAAGACATGAAAAACTTACTTCTTGTTTTATTTCTCTTTGGTTGTGCTCGCTCTTTATTGAAGAAAACAGATGATGCTCTAAGAGAGACTTCACCTGAATCGGTGATACTTGAAGATGAACTTGAAACCAACTCGCTCATAAAAGCGCTTGAAGAAAATATTACTCAACTCAAAAAAAATAAACCTCTGTTAAATTTTGGGAACCGAATAATCTCAGGTGAAGTCTATGCCGATTCATTGGTTGAGTTTATAGCAATTATAAAAAGCAACGATTCAAGTTTAGAAAAAGAGCGAAGAATTAAAGAGAAATTTGATCTCTATGAGGTCTATGGACGTGACGACTGGTCAGAGGTACTTGTCACTGCCTACTACACTCCGGTTATTCAAGGAAGCCGTTATAAAACACCAATATTATCAAGACCTCTTTATAAAAAACCGGATGATTTAGTGAAGGTTGATGTCAAAGAGTTTCAAAGAGTTTTTGACGATTTCCATGTCTTTTCTGAAGAAGAAGAGATTTCCAGATTTAGAGGAAGAATCACAGAAGAGAAAAAAATTGTTCCTTATTGGAGCCGAGAGCAAATAGATTTTCAAGACGTATTAAAAGGAAAAAAACTTGAATTGGCTTGGGTTGACCCGGTTGAAGCTTTTTTTCTTCAAATCCAAGGTTCTGGGAAAGTCGACCTTCCAGGAAAGTCAGACCTCTATGTTCATTACGAAGATCAAAACGGGCATGATTACCACCCTATTGGAAAAGAGCTCCTAGGAAAAATATCGATGGAAGAAATGTCCATGCAAAGAATAAAAAGCTATCTTCGTGAAGAAGCCTCGGAAGAGGAGTTTAGAAAAATACTTTCATCAGATTCGAGCTATGTCTTTTTTAGAGCAGAAAAAACTCCTCCTATCACTTCTTTTGGGACTCAAGTTCACGAGAATAGGACAATTGCTACTGATGTTCGTTTTTATTCAAACGGGACCTTGGCATTTTTAAAATTTGACAATAAATTCATTCCTTCAAGATTTGTTATCGACCAAGATACAGGTGGTGGACTCAAAGGAAGAGGGAGAGTTGATCTTTATGTTGGCGAGGGGCAAAAAGCTGGAGAGTTTGCTGGTGGTTTTAAAGAAAAAGGAAAGCTCTATTATTTGGCCCCTAAAAGGCTATAACATGTTGAAACAAGGCACTCAGAACCAATAAACAAATTCTGTAAGTATTTTTTATTTACACACGCTAAGTCTTTCAACTAAATTTTTTTGATTTCTTATAGACAAAGTGCGTTTTATTTCGCATAACTGACCAGCTAAACACATTATAAAGGTATTGATTTTATGGCCGTTGCGACTAAAAATGACGGAAAAAAATGGATTCAAACCAGTGTTGCCATAGTCTGCATTATTTTGGGCTATGTCTGCCTAAGTTTCTTTGAAACTCTTTCAGAATGGTTTGATCTTGAAGCTGTTATTCCAAATTTTCAATGGGTTGCTCAAGCTTTGGCAATTGCTATTGGACTTACAACTTTTTTGATTATTGTTAATAAAGACAAGACTTCAGCTTTTTTAAAAGAAGTCTACTCTGAAACGGACAAAGTTGTTTGGCCAGATAAGCAGCAGACAGCTCGCATGACTGTTGGGATTATGATTGGTGTTTCTATCGCTGGAGCCATTTTCTGGATCTTTGACATTCTTGCTGGGACTGGACTTAGTTTTATAAGATAAAATCTTTTAACATTTTGGTGGAAAATAATGAGTGACTCGCAAATTCAAGAAGAAAATAATGAAGAAATTTCTGAAGGCCAGGAGTCTTCAGAGGCTCAAGAACAAGAAGATAACAACGGTCTTGCGAAAGGAGATTCTCCTGATTTTAAATGGTATGTTGCTCATGTTCTTAGTGGTTACGAAAATAGAGTAAAAGCAACTCTTAAAGAGAGAATTATCAACCATAAGTTAACTGAATGTTTCGCTGATATTTTAGTTCCTGAAGAGCAAGTTGTTTCCAATGTAAATGGTAAAAAAAGAAATATCAAAAAGAAATTTTTTCCTGGGTATGTTCTGATTAGAATGATCATGAATGAGAACACATGGCACCTGGTGAAAGATACAGATAAAATTACTGGCTTCATTGGAGGAACGAAAGAAAAACCGACTCCAATATCAGATGAAGAAGCTGCATTCATGACGAATCAAATGCAAGAAGGATTTAAAAGGCCAAGAGGGACGACCAATTATTCTGAAGGTGATCAAGTTAAGGTTATTGAAGGACCTTTTGCTTCATTTGTGGGAACAGTTGAAGCCGTTACAGATAAAAAAGTTAAGGTAAACGTTTCTATTTTTGGTCGTCCAACACCAGTTGAATTAGACTTCTCTCAAATAGAAAAAGCATAAAAAACATACGGGAGACGTTAAGTCGTTTGAACCGAAGGAGTTAAATTATGGCAAAAAAAGTCACGGGATTTATCAAGCTTCAAATCCAAGCAGGTAAAGCAAACCCATCTCCACCAATTGGACCAGCTCTAGGTCAAAAAGGTGTGAACATCATGGAGTTTTGTAAAGCATTCAATGCAAAAACACAGAAAGATATGGGGGTAGTTTTACCAACAATTATCACTGTGTACTCTGATCGTTCTTTTTCCTTTATTACAAAAACCCCTCCTGCAACTTATCTTTTAAAAGATAAACTTAAACTTAAGTCTGGTTCAAAAAAACCAGGGCATGAGGTAGCTGGAAGTGTTCCTGAGAAGGTTGTTGAAGAAGTTTATGAAGCAAAAAAGGTAGATTTAACAGCTGCTTCATTAGATGCCGGTAAAAAAACAATCGAAGGCTCTGTTCGTTCAATGGGTCTTAAGTTGGATTACAAGTAAAAAGCGGGAGACGTTAAGTCGTTTGAACCGTAAGGAGTTTAAGTAATGAAAAAGAAATCACCTAAATATTTAGAAGCACAGAAAAAAATTGAATCAGGTAAGTTTTATGATATTGAAGCGGCCATCAACCTTGTTAAAGAGGTTGCCTACGCAAAGTTTGACGAGACAATTGAAGTTGCGTACAGACTTGGAGTTGATCCAAGACACGCAGATCAAATGATTCGTGGAGCGATTGCTCTTCCTGCTGGAACTGGAAAATCAGTGAGAGTCGCTGTTATCGCTTCTGGCGAAAGGCTAATGGAAGCTGAAAAAGCAGGCGCTGATTTTGTTGGAGGAGATGATCTTGTTGCCAAGATTGCTGGCGGTTGGCTTGAGTTTGATAGAATGATTGCGACACCAGATATGATGGGAAAAATTGGTAGAATTGGTAGAATTCTAGGGCCTCGTGGTTTAATGCCAAACCCAAAGCTTGGAACGGTCACAATGGATGTAGCAAAAGCTGTAACCGAGCAAAAAGCAGGGAAAGTTGAATATAGAACGGAGAAAACAGGTATTATTCATGTTCCTATCGGGAAAAAATCTTTTGATGCAGATAAATTATTACAAAACTTTAAAGCAATTAATACAGCTATTATTAAGGCCAAGCCTGCGAGTGCAAAGGGTACTTATTTGAAGTCACTTACATTAAGTGCGACGATGAGTCCTGCTATTAACGTAGACACTCAGCAAGCGACGTCTTTAGCTAACTAGGAATGATTGAAAGGGGTTGAAGAAAGCAGGTTTTCTTGAGAAAGATATAAATCCAGCCGAAATCCCCCTCCCAAATATGGAGGTAAGCCTATGATGAACAGAGAGCAAAAGGCAGCGGTTATAGATGGTCTTAAAAAGAACATCGAAGACGCGCGAGCTGTTTTTCTCACCAATCTTATTGGAGTTCCGTCTAACAATGCAAATGCGATTCGGAAGTCAGTAAGAGATGCGAAGGGTAATCTTGTTATTACAAGAAATACTCTTTTTGAATTAGCTGCAAAAGGAACTGCTGCTGAAAAACTACTTTCAGGACTTAAAGGGCCCAATGCTGTTGCATTTGCTTTTGAGGATGCACCTGGAGTAGCAAAAGCCGTTTATGAAGCCAGTAAAGAGTTTGATGAGATTATTGGTCTTAACGGTGGTCTTCTTGGAAGCAAAGAACTTAGTAAACAAGAAGTAATTGAACTTGCGAAGTTACCAAGTCGTGATGAAATGCTTGGAACTCTTCTTGCAACGTTCAATGCACCTATTTCCGCTTTTGCGAGATTGATGAACGCAATTAAAGATGAGTGTGAAAAACAAGGTGTTGAAAATCCCAGCGCGCTAAAAATAGAAGCTGCTGCTGAATAATAATTAAATTTTAAGGAGTAATAAAATGAGTATTTCAAATGAACAATTAATGGAACACATTTCTAACATGACAGTTCTTGACCTTGCGAACCTAGTAAAAGAACTAGAAGAAAAATTTGGTGTATCAGCAGCTCCTGTTGCTGTTGCTGGTGCTGCTGGAGCTGGTGCTGCAGCTGCAGAAGAGAAAACTGAATTTACGGTAGTTCTTGCTGATGCTGGTGATAAGAAGATCAATGTTATTAAAGAAGTAAGAGCAATCACTGGTCTTGGGCTTAAAGAAGCAAAAGAACTTGTTGAAGGTGCTCCAAAGCCAATTAAAGACGGCGTTGAAAAGGCAGAGGCAGAAGAGCTTAAGAAAAAGCTTGAAGCTGCTGGTGCTAAAGTTGAGCTTAAATAATAATTTTGCTCAAGTTGTTTAGAATATGAATAATGGAAATGTGCTTAGCATGTTTCCATTATTTTGTTTTTTGTAAAGAAGTAAGAAAGAACAACATATATTTTTAGAGTGTTTATCTAGGAGTCATGTAATGACAGAAGTTTTTAACCCGAATGAGTGGTACCGAAGGTCCTTTAAAAAGTGTGAGTATGCTATGCAGCCTCCTAGCTTGATGAGACTTCAAGTTAGTTCTTATGAAGAATTTCTCCAAAGAGATGTTCCTCCAGCAAGAAGAAAAATGGTTGGTTTGCAGTCAGTATTTCACTCTGTATTTCCTATTTATGATTTTAACAAGACAGTTTCTTTAGAGTTTGTCAGCTATTCGTTAGAAGAGCCCAAATACTCTGAAAAAGAATGTCGTGAAAGAGGACTTTCTTATGAGTCACCTCTTAAGGTAACAGTAAGACTTGTTTTCTATGAGCAAAACGAAGAAGAAGATGCGAATGAAAACGAGCAAAAAACAGTTTCTTCTATTAAAGAGCAAGAAATTTACCTAGGTAATATACCTCTCATGACAGAGACGGGTTCTTTTATCTACAACGGTACTGAGAGAGTTATTGTTTCTCAGCTACACAGATCGCCTGGTATTATTTTTGAACATGATAGCGGGAAAAAGCATTCAAGTGGAAAATTACTTTATTCAGCTCGTATTATTCCACACAGAGGTTCTTGGTTAGATTTTGAATTTGACCATAAAAACATTCTTTATGCTCGAATCGATAGAAAGAGAAAACTTCATGCTTCAGTTATCTTGAAAGCTATGGGTTACTCTGTTCAAGAACTTCTTGATATTTTTTATGAAAAAGAAATCCTTCATCTAGGAAAAGATAAATATGAAAGAGAATTAGATTTCTCTCTTCTTATCGGATCAAGAGCAGATGAGGATATTTTAGATAAGAAAGGCGGGATAGTTGTTAAGAAAGGCAAAAAAATTACGAAACTTGCTGTTAAAAAACTTAACGAATCTGGTCTTAAAAAACTTCCGGCCACAATTGATGAGGTAGCAGGAAAAGTTGTTGCTGAAGATATTTATGATGAAGAAACTGGTGAGATAATCATTGGTGCTAATGAAGCATTAACGGAGCAAAATGTTTTTGATCTTGTTAACTCTGGGATTAAAACATTAAAGGTTCTCTACATTGATAATGTTAACTTTGGTGATCAAATTAGAAACACGCTTCTTCTTGATAAAACAAATTCAACCGATGAAGCGTTAACTAAAATCTTCGAAAGACTTCGTCCAGGAGAACCTCCGACAGTAGAAGCTTCAACAGCTTTATTTGAAGGATTGTTTTTCCAAGAATCAAAATACGATCTTTCTCGTGTTGGTAGGATGAAGATTAACTACAAGTTTGGTCTTGATATCCCTGTTGAAAATACCACTTTAACTAAAGACGATATTCTAATGACTGTTAAGTATCTTGTGGAGCTTAACAATGGAAAAGGTGCAGTTGATGATATTGACCACCTTGGAAACAGAAGAGTTCGTGCTGTAGGTGAATTACTTGAAAACCAATTCAGAGTTGGTTTGGTTAGAATGGAGAGAGCTATTCGTGAAAGAATGTCTATCCAAGAACTCGAAACGATGATGCCACACGATCTTATTAACCAGAAGCCAGTTGCTGCTTCTATTAAAGAATTCTTTGGTTCATCTCAGCTTTCTCAATTTATGGATCAAACAAACCCACTATCTGAAGTTACTCACAAGAGAAGGCTTTCAGCTCTTGGGCCAGGCGGTTTAACGAGAGAAAGAGCTGGTTTTGAAGTTCGAGACGTTCACGCCACTCACTATGGGCGTATGTGTCCAGTTGAAACTCCAGAAGGACCAAACATTGGTCTTATTACTTCACTTGCAACTTACGCGAAAGTTTCAGAGTACGGGTTTATTGAAACTCCATACAGAGTTGTTGATGAAACTTCAAAAATTCAAGAAGAATTAAAATACTATTCAGCTTTTGAAGAGGAAGGAAAAATTATTGCTCAAGCTAATCCTGAATTTAATACAGGAGACAGTCTTGAAGGGAACTTGATTCCAGCTCGTAAAGAAGGTGAACTTGCTCTTGTTGAAGCAAATGAAATTGAATTGATGGACGTTGCTCCTTCTCAGATGATTTCAATTGCAACTTCTCTAATTCCATTCCTTGAGCATGATGATGCCAACCGTGCTCTTATGGGATCGAACATGATGAGACAAGCGGTTCCTGTTGTTAGAGCAGATGCTCCAATTGTTGGAACTGGTATTGAAAAAATTGTAGCTCGTGACTCTGGTGCGATTCTTTTTGCAAAACACGGCGGAAAAGTTATCTTTGTTGACTCAAATAGAATTGTTATTCAAAGAGATAAATTCGCTGATGATGAGTCAGGTGTTGATGTTTATAAGTTAATTAAATATCAAAGAACTAACCAAAACACATGTAACAACCAAAAAGCCCTTGTAAAAGAAGGTGATACTGTTAAATCTGGTGATGTTATTGCCGATGGACCAGGAACTCAATACGGGGATTTAGCACTTGGGCAAAATATTCTTGTCGCTTTCATGCCCTGGGGTGGTTACAACTACGAAGATTCAATTCTTATTAACGAAGCTCTTCTTGGACGAGATGTCTTTACTTCTGTTCATATTGAAGCTTTTGAGGTTGAAGCTCGTGATACAAAACTTGGTAAAGAAGAGATCACTAGAGATATTCCAAACGTATCGGAAGAAGCTCTCAAAGATCTCGATGAAGCAGGTATCATTAGAGTTGGTGCGATTATTAAGCCAGGCGATATCTTGGTTGGTAAAATTACACCAAAAGGCGAAGTTCAACTTTCTCCTGAAGAAAAACTTCTTAAGGCCATCTTTGGTGATAAAGCTGGAGATGTAAAAGATACTTCTTTAAGAGTTCCTTCATCTGTTCGTGGTACTGTTATTGATGCTCACGTATTTACTCGTGAAGGTGTTGAACTAGATGCCCGTTCAAAAGGGATTATTGAAGAAGAAACAAGACTTTTAAGACGTGATGAGCAAATCGAAATCAAAGCGATTCAAAGATCGGCTGTGAAGAGGATTGCGAACATGCTTAAAGGTTCTCAGACAACTGATAAACTTATTTCTGAAGATGGTTCATCAGAGCTTCTTGGAAAGGGAGCTGAAATCAACGAGAAAGTTTTAGCAGAACTTCCTTTTGAACTTATTGGTTACCTTCCTCTTCAAGCGGACCTTGAAGAAAAGCTTTCTGAGTATTTTGCAGATGTAAGAAACAGAATCAATATCGTAAGAACGAGAACTAACGATGAGATCGCTAAGCTTCACAAAGGTGACGAGCTTCCTCCTGGTGTTATTAAAAAAGTAACAGTTTATGTTGCTATCAAGAGAAAGCTTCAAGCTGGTGATAAAATGGCCGGTCGACATGGTAACAAAGGTGTTATTTCAAGAGTTCTTCCTCAAGAAGATATGCCTTACCTGGCAGACGGTACTCCAGTTGAAATCGTTCTTAACCCTCTTGGTGTTCCTTCACGTATGAATATTGGTCAGCTACTTGAACTTCACCTCGGATGGGCTGGACGTGGTCTTGGTGAAAAATTCAAGGCACTTCTTGAAGAGCAAGCTGAAGTTCACAGGTTGAAGGATCTTGTTTCAAAAATTTACAAAGATGAAAAAGTTGATGCTTGGTTAAAGAAAGCATCAGACAAGGCTGTTAAAGAGCTAGCAACAAAACTTCAAGATGGTGTCCGTTTTGCTTCTCCTGTTTTTGATGGAGCGACAGAAAAGGATATTGAGGAAATGCTTGAACTTGCTGATCTTGATAAGAGTGGTAAAACAACACTTTTTGATGGAATTACAGGTGAAGCGTTTTCAGAAGAAGTTACTGTTGGTGCGATGTATATGCTTAAGCTTCATCACCTTGTTGATGAAAAAATTCACGCTCGTTCAACAGGTCCTTACTCACTTGTTACTCAGCAACCACTTGGTGGTAAAGCTCAGTTTGGTGGTCAAAGACTTGGAGAAATGGAAGTGTGGGCGCTTGAAGCTTATGGTGCAGCTTATACGTTACAAGAATTCTTAACAGTTAAATCTGATGACGTTGTTGGTAGAACAAGAATGTATGAGTCAATTGTTAAGGGTGAAAAAGTACTTGAACCAGGTCTTCCTGAATCATTCAACGTACTTGTACGTGAGCTACAAGCATTAGCACTTGATGTGAAACTAGAAGAACAATCTAACGAGACTATTTTATAGTATAAGGAGCTTTCAGCATGAAAGACTTACTAAATTTTTTCGATAAACCAAAAGATCCAATTAGTATTGAAGCCGTTTCAATCCGCATGGCTGCACCTGATACAATCAGAGAGTGGTCATATGGAGAGGTAAAAAAACCAGAAACTATTAACTACAGAACTTTTAAGCCTGAAAGAGATGGTTTGTTTTGTGCTAAAATCTTTGGTCCAATTAAAGACTATGAGTGTATTTGTGGAAAATACAAAAGAATGAAGCACAGAGGTGTTGTTTGTGAAAAGTGTGGTGTTGAAGTCACTCTTTCCAAAGTTCGCCGTGAAAGAATGGGACATATCGAGCTTGCTTCTCCAGTGGCCCATATTTGGTTTTTAAGATCACTTCCTTCAAGAATTGGTGCTCTTCTTGATCTAACACTTAAAGATCTAGAAAGAGTTCTTTACAACGAAGCCTATATTGTTAAAGAGTCAGCTACTGACGGACAAGATGGTGGGCTTAATATTGGAACAATTCTTTCAGAAGTAAAATTTCATGAGCTTAAAGCCGCTGGTGTTGATTTTAAGGCAGCTATGGGTGGTGAAGTTGTTAAAGAACTTCTCGCTAAAGTAGACATTGATATTCTTAACAAAGAGTTAAGAACAGCATTAAGAGATGCAACAACTGATATTGCAAGAGCAAAACTTATCAAAAGATTAAAAGTTGTTGAGTCAATTCTTAAGTCTCCAAATAGACCAGAGTGGTTTATGATGGATGTTATCCCTGTTCTTCCTCCTGACTTGAGACCTCTTGTTCCACTTGAAGCTGGACGTTTTGCGACTTCAGATCTTAACGATCTTTACAGACGTGTTATTAACAGAAATAACCGCTTAAAAAGACTAAAAGAATTAAACGCTCCAGAAATCATTATTAGAAACGAAAAAAGAATGCTTCAAGAAGCGGTTGATGCACTTTTTGACAACGGTAGAAGAGGTAAGGTTTTTACTGGCGCTAACAAGCGTCCTCTTCGCTCATTATCTGACATGCTAAAAGGTAAGCAAGGACGTTTCCGTCAAAACTTACTTGGAAAGCGTGTTGATTATTCTGGTCGTTCGGTTATTGTTGTTGGTCCAAACTTAAAACTTCATCAATGTGGTTTACCTAAGTTAATGGCCCTTGAGCTTTTCAAGCCATTTATTTACAACAAACTTATTGAAAGAGGTCACTGTACAACGATTAAAGTGGCCAAAAGAATGGTTGATAAACAAAAGCAAGAGGTTTGGGATATTTTGGATGATGTTGTTCAAGAGCATCCAGTACTTCTTAACCGTGCTCCAACTCTTCACAGACTTGGAATTCAAGCTTTTGAGCCTGTATTGATTGAAGGAAAAGCTATTCAGTTACACCCTCTTGTTTGTACAGCTTTTAACGCTGACTTTGACGGGGACCAGATGGCTGTTCACGTTCCTCTCTCTCTTGAAGCTCAAATTGAAGCACGTGTACTTATGATGTCGACTAACAATATTCTTTCTCCAAAAGATGGAACTCCGATCATTGTTCCTTCTCAAGATATTGTTCTTGGTATGTACTACATGACTAGAATCAGACCATTTGCTCGTGGTTATGGACAAACTTTTTCTTCAAAAGAAGAAGCTCAGTTTGCTTACCACACAGGAAACCTTCACCTTCAAGCTCCTGTAAAAGTGAGGGTTAACGGTCAGCTTCTAGAGACATCTGTTGGTAGAACTTTTGTTTTTGATATCGTTCCAAGCTGTTTGACTTACGAAGACATTAACAAAACTCTTAACAAAAAAGAGTTAGGTAAGCTTTTAGATAAGGCCTATAGACGTGGAACTGAAAAAGAAACTGTTCTTCTTGCTGATGCGATTATGAGAACAGGTTATTCTTATGCAACTAAAGCTGGAATTTCCATTAACGTTAAAGATATGGAAATCCCAAGTTCAAAAGCAGGAATTATTGCTGAGTCTCAAGCTGAAGTTGATAATATCACAAATGAGTATAACGAAGGTTCTATTACAAACGGAGAGCGATACAATAAGATCGTTGACGTTTGGGCACAGACAAACGAAAAACTTTCTAAAGTTATGCTTGAAAACCTCTCTACAGAGAAGTTCTCTAACGATAAAGGTGAGAACGTTGTCGCACCATCTTTTAATTCTATTTTTATGATGGCCGATTCTGGAGCAAGGGGTTCTGCTGCTCAGATTAGACAGTTAGCTGGTATGCGTGGTTTGATGGCCAAGCCATCTGGTGAAATCATTGAAACGCCTATTACTTCTAACTTCCGTGAAGGTCTTTCAGTTCTTCAATACTTTGCTTCGTCACACGGTGCTCGTAAAGGTCTTGCCGATACGGCCCTTAAAACAGCTAACTCTGGTTATCTAACAAGAAGGCTTGTTGATGTTGCTCAGGACGGGATTATTAGACAACACGATTGTGGAGCAGAAGATGGAATTATTCTTACTTCAAGAATTGAGTCCGGAGAAATTGTTCAACACGTTTCAGAGAGAGTTCTAGGACGTGTTTCAAGTGAGCCGGTATTAAAAGCTGATGGTAAGCAGTTGTTTGATAGAAATCACCTTTTTGTTGAAAAAGATATGGCCATTTTACAAGATGAGGAAGTGGATCAAATTAAAGTGCGTTCAGTTCTTACTTGTGAAGAGAAATATGGTTTTTGTTCTTTATGCTTTGGTCGTGACCTTGCAAGAGGAAACATGGTGAGTGTTGGTGAAGCAGTTGGTGTTATCGCTGCCCAATCAATTGGTGAGCCAGGTACACAGCTTACGATGAGAACTTTCCACGTTGGAGGAACTGCAACAGCGGGTGCTCAGATTAACAAAACAGAAGCCAAGACTGCTGGTATTGTTCACTATGAAAGTGTTAAAACAGTTACTCAGCAAGATGGGGCATTAGTTATTCTTAATAAAGTTGGTGAGATTATTATTAAGACTGAAACGGGTGCTGAAAAAGAAAGATATCCAGCTATCTATGGAGCTCAAATTTTCTTCAAAGATGGTGATAAGGTTAACGTAGGGGATAAAATTCTTGAATGGGACCCATTTGCGATGCCTATTCTTTCTGAAGTAAGTGGTACTGTAACTTTTGAAGATATGGTTATCGGTAGTACAGTAACAGAAGAGATGGATGCAGTTACTGGTCTTTCTCACAAAGTTGTTACTGAAGCTAAGTCAAAAGAAGATGTAAGTAAGCAACCAAGAGTTGTTATCGTGGATTCTTCAGGAAGTCCTGTGACTGTTCCTGGAACTCAAAGACTAGCTTCTTATCGTTTACCAGTTGGAGCTCACGTGACAGTTCAAGAAGGCCAGCAAGTAGATGCCGGTGTTCCGATTGCGAAAGTTCAACGTGAAACAACAAAAACAAAAGATATTACGGGTGGTCTACCTAGAGTTGCTGAACTCTTTGAAGCACGAAAACCATCAAACGCGGCCCAAATTGCTGATAAGGCCGGTGTTATTGAGTTTGGTGGTGAAGTTCGTGGTTCGAGAAGAGTTCATATTAAGCCTGATGATGGTTCTGAAGTCTCTGTATTCTCAGTTCCAAAAGGGCGTTTCATCACTGTTAACGAAGGGGATTATGTAAGGGTTGGTGATCCGATTATGGATGGTTCAACAAACCCACATGAAATTCTTAATGTTCTTGGTGTAAAAGAGCTAGCTCGTTACATTGTTGATGAAATCCAAGAAGTTTATAGACTTCAAGGTGTTAATATCGATGATAAGCACATTGAAGTTATTGCAAGCCAAATGCTGAAAAAAGTAGAAGTCACAGCTTCGGGTGATTCGCTTTTTGTCCCAGGTGATCAAATCACAAAGGCAGTATTAGCAGAAGAGAACGAGATGCTTATCGCTGAAGGCCTTGAGCCAGCAACGGCAAGACCTCTTCTTCTTGGTATTACGAAAGCTTCACTTACAACTGAATCTTTCATTTCAGCTGCTTCTTTCCAAGAAACAACGAAAGTTCTTACTCAAGCCACGCTTGAGGGGAAAAAGGACTCATTACGAGGACTTAAAGAAAACGTTATTATGGGAAGACTGATTCCTGCTGGAACTGGAATTGGACGTTACAGAGATTTTGAAGCAGAAGTGGTACGCAATGAGGACCATGTAAGTTTAACAATCTAAATCAACGACTTGTGAAAGCTATTGGTATGTGTTATTTACCTTTAGCTTCATGAGTGTGATATTTAAGGAGAAAAAATGCCTACGATTAATCAGTTAGTTCGTAAAGGTAGAACATTAAAATACGAAAAAACAAAGTCTCCAGCTTTGAAGGCTTGTCCTCAAAGACGTGGTGTATGTACTCGTGTTTACACAACAACACCTAAGAAACCAAACTCAGCAATGAGAAAAGTATGTAAGGTTAAACTTACTAGTGGGTTCGAGGTTATTTCTTATATTGGTGGGGAAGGACACAATCTTCAAGAACACTCAATTGTTCTTATCAGAGGAGGAAGGGTAAAAGATCTTCCAGGTGTTCGTTACCATACAGTAAGAGGTGCTCTTGATGCCAGTGGTGTTGAGAAGAGAAGACAAAGACGTTCTAAGTACGGCGCTAAAAGACCAAAAAAATAGGATTGAAATATGAGTAGAAAACATAGAGCAAAACAAAGAGAAGTACTACCTGATCCAAGATACAATGATATCGTTGTGACAAAATTTATCAACGGTATGATGTATGATGGTAAGAAATCAACGGCAGAAAAAATGGTTTATTCTGCTTTTGAACTTGCTGAAAAAAAGATGGGAGAAGACGGACTTAAGGTTTTCAAAAAAGCAATGAGCAATGTGAAGCCTTCTGTTGAGGTTAAATCTCGTCGTATTGGTGGGGCAACATACCAAGTTCCAGTTGAAGTAAGACAAAGTAGACGTCAGTCTCTTGCTATTAGATGGATTCGTGAACATGCTAGAAATAGAAATGGAAAAACGATCACTGATAAATTAGCTGATGAGCTTGTTGATGCTGCAAATAACCGTGGTGGAGCAGTTAAAAAGAAAGAGGATGTTTATAAGATGGCAGAGGCCAACAAAGCATTCGCTCACCTTAAGTGGTAAAACCTATCTGATTTTAACTATAGAAAAAAGCCCTCATTCCGAGGGCTTTTTTTATACCTAAAAAGATTACACATCACGTTGAAATGACTTATCGCGCTTCGTTACTAAGTAGCTAAATTAACTTTTTAGGGGAAAAACGTGAACTTTAATTCTTTTGCTATTTTGTTTTTTTGTTTATTTATTGCTTCAACAACAGCTTCGTTTTCAGAAGTTATAACAGACCCCCTAAATGCTTCACTACAAAAACAAGTAAACTTCAGGCACGAACTGTTAAGTTGTAGTGTTTTCTTCACTCCTTACGATCCCGTTTTAAAAAAAGCTGACGATGGAATTGGTTTTAAAATATCTAGTAATAACAAAAATGATTTTGAACTTGCTGTAAAGGAAATCATAAAAGAGCAAGGAGTCGATGTTTTTAATCAAGGAGGAATTTATATAACAGGTGTTCCAATGGGGAAGAAGAAAAGTGTTAAAAATGAGTTCCAAGAAATTTTATTAAACGCAGGTGTTTCTTCATCTGTTAAAGTGAAAGCTTTAACAGTTCCAGCCCACCTTGTTGATGAGCAGGCAAGAAATTTTACTAAAAATATGTGGCATGATTTTCTTTATTTTTTTCCGAGCATGGAGAGAAATTATCAAAAACCACTTAAAGGAGAAGTTAGTGCTGGTTTTCAATCGATGCTGCCAGTTGAAATCCCAAGCTCTGGTGTTATTTACTCTAGTGCTATAGCAAATGGAATGCCTTTAACTAACCTAAACATAACAACATTAAATCATGCAGCTATTTTGGCCGTTTATAATATTTATCAAAAAGCAACAGTAAACTGGTTGATGGCCCCAGGTGAAACTTATGCGGAAAAAGAAATCAAAAGAGCATCAATTGAATTAGCTGAATGGTTATCCAGAGAGGTTCAAAAAAGAGAAAACCATCAAAAGCCTAGAAAGTTTCATGAAATGTTAGTGAAGAAAATTCCTATTTGGGGAGAGAAGTTTACCTTTAAAGATACAAGCTTGTTCCTAAAGCAAATGTCTTTATCTTTTCCTTTTGTTGTTAATTATAATGTTTTTGGTCGTTTTACTGAAGTGAGGGATTTTCTTGTTTATGAAGGACTGCCAAGCTGGAGTCAAATGATGGGAGAGCTTGGTGATTTTGTTGCCACTCATGGTTTAACGACAGGGCTACAAACTTATTTTTACAAAAAAGTAAGCACACAAAAAGTTATGGGGTGGCTACAGCAGGTAAATGGAAAAGAAGACCAGGTATTAGCAAGAACTTTTGTAAACTATATTCGAATTCCCGTTCTTGTTCTTGATGCAGCCGTTTTGTTTTTTGCTTCAAATGGAACACTTCCTTTATCTGATATTATCCCTTTTGCAGGAGATTTTCTTAATATAAACCTTGGGTTTGGAACATTTGAACCAAATGTTTTTCAGCTTGGTTTAATTGGTTTAACAGCTTGGGGGAATAAATGGTATTCAAACGCTTATCTTGATAGAACATTTAACACATACAAAGCAAGCCAAAGGCTTAAAAATTCTAGAAAACAAAATTCAAATTTTCTCAAAGACCGCAGTCAGGGCTTTAGTCAAAAGGCCATTAAGGCTTGGCAACGTTTGACTGGTTTAGGGCTTAAAAAAGCTAACTAAGCTCTTTGACATCCCTGGGACCCCAGATTATTCTCAATTCATTATGAGTAATTTAGAAAATACAAGAAATATTGGGATTATGGCCCATATTGATGCGGGTAAGACGACTACGACTGAAAGAATTCTCTTCTATACTGGTAAGAACTATAAAATAGGTGAAGTCCATGATGGAGCAGCTACTATGGACTGGATGGTTCAAGAGCAAGAAAGAGGAATTACCATCACTTCCGCAGCGACAACATGTGAATGGAATAAGCATATTATTAATATTATTGATACTCCTGGGCATGTGGATTTTACTATTGAGGTTGAGAGATCTCTTCGTGTACTTGACGGGGCCATCGGTGTTTTTTGTGCCGTAGGTGGAGTAGAGCCACAGTCAGAAACAGTTTGGGCCCAAGCTGATAAATACAAAGTTCCCAGAATAGCCTTTGTGAATAAGATGGATCGCACTGGTGCAGATTTTGAAAGTGTTATATCTGAAATTCAAGAAAAGTTAGGTAAAAAAGCAGCGGCCATTAATTTTCCCATTGGAAGTGAAGAGAGCTTTGTTGGAGTGAGCGATCTTGTTGCTCAAAAGAAATATGTATGGGCAGGAGACGATCAAGGGGAAAAGTTTGAAGTTACTCCATGGGCCGATGATGAATCAGAGGAGTGGCAACTACACAGGGAAGCCCTCATTGAAACTCTTGCTGATTTTGATGATGAGCTAGCGGAGCTCTATCTCGCTGGAGAAGAGATATCTGAAAAAATGCTTAAAAAAGCAATACGTAAAGCGGTTATCAAAGATGGATTTATTCCTGTATTGGCCGGTAGTGCTTTTAAAAACAAAGGTGTTCAAACTCTTCTTGATGCTGTTAATGACTATCTTCCGTCTCCTCTGGATATAGGTTCAATTAAAGGGCATAGTGCTAAAAACTTAGATGAAATTATTGAAAAGAAACCAGATCCTAAAGATACTTTTAGCGGTCTTGCCTTTAAAATTGCTACCGATCCTTTTGTTGGAAGGCTGACATACACTAGAATTTACTCAGGTGAGCTGAAAGTTGGGCAAACCATCTATAATCCTTTAGAGAAAGCAAAAGAGCGAGTAGGTAAGATTTTAAGAATGCATTCTAATAAAAGAGAAGAAGTTCCTTCTGCTTCTGCTGGGGATATTGTTGCTATTACAGGTTTAAAAAATACGTATACAGGGCAAACTCTTTGCACTGACCATAAACCTGTTATTTTTGATCTGATGGAATTTCCTGAAACAGTTATTTCAATAGCTGTTGAGCCTAAAACATCAGATGATGAGAAAAAACTTAATTCAACGCTTGAACAACTCAAAGTTGAAGATCCTTCATTTAAATATCATATAAATAAAGAAACGGGCCAACTTCTCCTGTACGGAATGGGAGAGTTACACCTTGAGATTATTACTGACAGACTGAAAAGAGAATTTAAAGTCGGAGTAAATGTTGGTTCACCTCAAGTTGCCTATAGAGAAACTATTTCCTCTTCAGCTCAATCTTCTCATTCTTATCAAAGAGAGGTTGGAGGCAAAGTTCAGTTCGGTCATTGTGAATTAGAAGTAAGCTCTCTAGGAAATGACTCAGAAGTAATTATTGAAAATAGTTTTAAACCAAGAGGAGAATTTCCTAAAGAATTAATTGATTCAGTAATGAAAGGAATTAAAGACGCCATCCCTGGTGGAGCTCTAGCTGGTTATCCCTTTTTAGGTATTAAAGTGAATATCAAAGATATTAAATACGATCCTGAAACTTCTGTAGAGGTTGCTTATTCAATTGCTTCTTCAATTGCTTTCAAAGAAGCCTGCCAAAAAGCTTCTATTGCTTTAATGGAGCCAGTGATGGATTTAGAAGTGATTGCTCCGGTTGATAACACTGGAGATGTCATTGCCGATTTGAACTCTCGTCGAGGGAAAGTTCTTAATATGCAACCTAAAGGGAATAAAGAACTGATAAAAGCAGAAGTTCCTTTGGCGCAAATGTTTGGCTATTCAACAGATCTTCGTTCAAAAACTCAAGGTCGTGGAAATTTTTCAATGAGTTTTAAACACTACGAAACTCTTGAAAAAAGAATCATGAAAGAAGTTTTAGAAAAACGCGGGATTTTTGTTTAATACTTTCTAAAGTATCTAGGTGGATAATCACCTAAATTATCATTGTAATGACCGTCATTTTGAATTTTTTTTACCCCTTCTTCAAAATACTGAATGATTCTGTTTTTTCTTGGAGAAAAAAAGCTTAAAGGAGCTTTATTATAGCTACCAATAATGACAGGTTTTCGACCAGTAAGATCGTATTGGGGAATATTATTCATTGTCATATCAGTTTCATCAAAAAAGTTTTGGGCGTAAGGGTGATTTATCCAAAAAAGTTTTCTTTGTTTTTTTACACTAAAATTCTCAACAGAAGCTTGAGAAATATTATAAGGAAGCGAATAGTAGTCTAGATTAATGACTTCTTTTTTCCCATCAAGATCCCAATCAATAACATCAAAGTTATCTAGGATAGTTACTTTGGCTGAATAATTTCCGATTGATTTAAAATCTTCCGGATAAAGTTGTAGAATTTCAATAATGTCATTTCCATCTAGACGTAAACAAGAGTGGCTCACATATCCTCTTTGAAGAAACCAAGTATTTAATCTTGATTTTCTATCAATAGGCCCATGAAATCCAATTTGATCGTGCAAGAGAAGAAAAGGAAATCCTCCAAAGCTCTCACCCCATTTATCACTCCACCATCTAGCATCGTTAGAAGTTGGAAATTTAATAGTAGTGAATTTTTCAAAGGGAAAATGAGTTGGGCCTTCTTCTCCTCCAGCCATAGGGTAAACCAAAGTTATATAACCAATGTAACCTTCTCTTTCATTAGTTGCTGTAAAAGTTTTTCCCATATGATGATAAAAAAGCTCTTCAGATATTTTTGCTTTGTTCTTATTTTCATTCTCTTCAGTGAGAAGAAATTTTTTTATTTCAAGGGAGAGTTTCAACTTTAGATCTTCTTGGTTTTTGTTAGAGATGTTTTTAAGGGTAAAATCATCATAGACATTTTTCATATAGTTTTGAGCGACTTTAAGCCATACCTTATCAACTCCATACATTTCTTCGTTTTTTAGAATATTTTTATAATGAGATAAATAAACTGAAAGGCGCTTATCTCTGAGGGCATCGTTAATATTCTTCCAGCGATTAAAAAGTTGAGAGTAATAACTATCGACAAGATCTTTAGTTACCCAAGCCTGAACTCTTAAAGTAAGACCAAGCTTACTTGCTGTAAGTTCAATGTCTCTACTTTTAAACCTGGGAACTTCTCCAGCATAGAGAAATCTTCCCGAATGGGCTTTTGGCCTTTTATCGGAATCCTCTTTATGGTGAATAGGCCCAGTAATACGAGAGCTATACAGAAAAAAACTGTAGAACAGAATACACAAAAAACTTTTCAAAATTCCCCCTCGAGAACAAACCCATTTACTTAAAAATGAATTCCCCTCAATTCTCTAGAAAGATTAAAGAAAGAGAAATGGTAAAATAGTAAGAAAATATTACATGTTAGACACCGTGTTAAGAGTAGGTAGCTGTAAGATTCTGTGTTTTTTTAGAAAAAACTATGGTAAGTATCTAAAAACTTTACAAAATGAGACATTCTGTATAAATTTTTGTCTCTTTACTAAAATTTTGGCTTTTACTTTTATTTTGGCCATGCTAGTTATGCGGGCTAATTAAGTATTAAATTGTCGGAGTACGGATGAAAAATAACAGGCTAAGAATCAAGTTGCGCGCGTATGATTACAGTGTTCTTGACGGTTCAGTTCAAGAGATTGTTCAGACTGCAAAAAATACGGGAGCACGTGTTGCTGGTCCGATTCCTTTACCTACAGAAATTAATAGATTTACTGTACTAAGGTCTCCGCACATTGATAAAAAATCTCGTGAGCAGTTTGAAATGAGAACGCACAAGAGATTAGTAGATATAATTGAACCCACACAACAAACCATCGACAGCCTAATGAAGTTAGACCTGTCGGCAGGTGTTGACGTTGAGATCAAGTACTAGTATATAGACTTGACTCGTAGCTTATACAAATATTAACCCATGTATGCATCCCCGAGACGGGGTGATGCTGTGGAGGATGAAGATGTCAGAAGAAAATAATGTCGCAGAGGCAGCGAAAGCAAACCTTTCTGCTTTTTATGCACAAAAGGCAGGGATGACTCGTATTTTCGATAGTAACGGAAATAGTGTTCCTGTCACAGTTTTAAAACTCATTCCCAATGTTATTTCACAAGTAAAAACGGTAGAAAACGATGGGTATGAAGCTTATCAAATTGCTTACCAAGAGAAGAGAGAAAAACTCGTTTCAAAACCTAAAAAAGGACATTTGAAAAAAGCTGGTGTTGATAAAGCTTTCAACAGAATGGCTGAAGTTAAATCCGGTAACGCTATAGATGCAGCTCTTCTCGGTCAAGAAGTTAACTTAGAAAACTTTGGTGCTGATACATATATTGATGTAACAGGTACAACGAAAGGAAAGGGTTTCCAAGGTGTTCAGAAAAGATATGGATTCCGCGGAGGTCCAGCTTCTCATGGTTCACACTTTCATAGAAGACCAGGTTCAATTGGTAACAGAGCAACTCCAGGTAGAGTTTTTGCTGGAAAGAAAATGCCAGGTCATATGGGAGACAAGACAAGAACTGTTCAAAATTTAAAAATTGTAGAATTAAATACAGAGCAAGGTTATATGCTTGTAAAAGGATCGGTTCCTGGCTCTAAAAACGGTTTTGTTAGAGTTTCAAAATCGATTAAGAAGGCTTAGGGGTTAGGTTATGTCAGAGATAACAGTATTAGACTCAAAATTTAAAAAAACAGGAAGCCTAAAGACTGATGTGGATTTAGGCGCTGAAAAAATTAACACAACCGTAGTTCACCAAGTAGTTAAAGCAATACTCGCAGGTAGAAGGCAGGGAACAGCTTGTACAAAAGGTCGTTCACTTGTTTCTGGTGGTGGAGCAAAACCTTTTAAACAAAAAGGAACAGGTCGTGCTCGTCAAGGTTCAACACGTTCATCAATTATGATTGGCGGGGGAACTTGGGGGGGGCCAACTCCAAGAAGTTATGAGCAAAAGCTTAACAAAAAAATGGTTAAAAATGCTATTCGCTCAATCATTGCTGATAAATTACAGGCTGGGAAACTTCACGTGGTAGAAAAAATTGAATCCACTGGAAAGACAAAAGAAATTTTTTCTCTTCTTAACGGGAAAAATCTTTTACCGGGGCTTGTTGTCACTAACGATAGGGACTCACAAGCTCTTGTGGCTGCAAGAAATCTTCAATACGGAAACGCTCTTCCTGTTGATAGTTTCAATGTTTACGAAGCTGTTAAATATGAAAATTTAATTATTGAAAAAGAAGCACTTGAAAAGCTTCTAAATAGGTTGGTGTAATTATGGCCAATATAGATCAAGTTATTGTTAAACCATTACTAACTGAAAAAACGTCTATGCAAACAGAAACGTTTAATCGTTACGCTTTTGTTGTTGATCTAAAGTCTAACAAAAATCAAATTAAAAGCGCTATTGAAAAGCTTTTTGATGTGAAGGTGTTGAATGTAAAGACAACAATTCTTCCTGGGAAGCTTAAGAGATTTGGTAGACAGACGAAGAAAACAAATAAAGTTAAAAAAGCATATGTACAAATAGAGAAAGGACAAAAAATAGAGTTCTTTAAAGATATTTAGGATTGAGATATGAGTATTAAAAGATTTAAACCAACGTCACCTTCTCGTAGAAAAATGGCTGTCCTTGTTAGTGATGAGATCACAAGAGGGGCAACACCTGAGAAGTCTTTACTAAGAAAGAAGAGTAAAAATGCTGGTAGAAACGCATTTGGGAGAATTACTGTTCGTCACAGAGGTGGTGGAGCTAAGCAAAAGTACCGTGTGATTGATTTTAAAAGAGATAAATTAGATATTCCAGCTACTGTGAAGCAAATTGAGTACGATCCAAACAGAACTTGTAATATTGCTCTTCTTGCTTACAAAGATGGTGAGAAAAAATATATCCTCGCTCCACTTGGATTAAAGCAAGGAGATGTTGTTATTTCTTCTGACTCTGCTGATATCAAAGTAGGAAACTCGAAACTATTGAAAGATATTCCAGTGGGTACATTAGTTCATAATGTTGAACTTCACCCAAAAGCAGGAGGACAACTTGCTCGTTCTGCTGGAGCTTACGCTCAACTTATGGCCAAAGAAGGTAAAGATGCTCTTTTAAGACTTCCTTCTGGTGAGCTTAGAAAAGTAAAAAGCAACTGCAGAGCAACGATTGGTCAAATTGGTAACCTTGAACATGAAAAAATTAACCTTGGTAAAGCTGGGGCTAATAGATGGAGAGGTTGGAGACCAACTGTTCGTGGTGTTGTTATGAACCCTGTTGATCACCCACATGGTGGAGGTGAAGGAAGAACGTCAGGTGGGCGTCACCCTGTTACTCCTTGGGGACAACCAACCAAGGGATACAAGACGAGAAAGAACAAGAGAACGAATAAGTTCATTGTTAAACGTAGAGGAAAAAAATAATTTTTAGGAGATATTAATGGCACGTTCAATTAAAAAGGGCCCATTTGTAGATAACAGCTTGTACAAAAAAATAGATGCAGCTGGTGATGATAAAAAAGGTGGAAAGGTGATCAAGACTTGGTCTAGAAGATCGACTATCACTCCTGATTTTATTGGCCACACATTTGCTGTTCATAATGGTAAAAAATTTATTCCAGTGTTTATTACTGACAACATGGTTGGGCATAAGCTTGGAGAATTTGCACTGACAAGAACCTATAATGGGCATGGTGCTGATAAGAAAGGTAAAAAATAAGAGGTAGAATATGTCGGTTCAAGTAAAAAACAGCAATTATAGCAAGTCTGCCAGAAAGGTGAGACAGGTTTGTGACTTGATTAGAAAGAAAAAAGTTGAAGAAGCTCTTAGAATTCTTCGCTTTAGTGAAAAGAAAGAAATCGCAATTATGCTTACGAAGCTTTTAAATAGCGGTTTAAATATCGCTTCAGAAAGCGGTAAGTACGATTTAGATAATTTAATAGTTGATACTATTTTTGTTAATGAAGGAGCGACTCTTAAAAGAATTCAGCCTAGAGCTCAGGGTCGTGCTTTTAGAATTAACAAAAGAACATGTCACACAACAGTAGTATTAAAAGAAGCATAGGAAGGAATAATGGGACAAAAAGTACACCCTTACGGTTTTAGACTTGGTTATATTAAAGGTTGGCACTCCAACTGGTATACCAAAGACAATTATGGAGAAACACTTAAGCAAGATCTTATGATCAGAAAGTACATTGATAAGGAACTTGCAACCGCAGGAATTTCAAAAACAGAAATTTCAAGAACAGCGGATCAGATAAAGGTAACTGTTTATTCTGCAAAACCAGGTGTAGCGATTGGTAAAAAAGGGACAGGAATTGATAAAATTCGTGCCGATTTAAAAAAGATAGTAAATGGTCCAGTTATCTTTAATATTGCTGAAGTAAAGAGACCTGATTCTGAAGCAAAACTTATCGCTGAGAACATTTCTGCTCAGTTAGAAAAAAGGGTTGCCTTTAGAAGAGCGATGAAAAAAGTAATGACATCAGCGTTTCGTTCTGGTGTTAAAGGAATTAAAGTTAAGTGTTCAGGTAGACTCGGAGGAGCTGAGATGGCCAGAACTGAAGGGTATTCTGAGAGAAAGGTTCCTCTTCACACTTTGAGAGCTGATATTGACTATCATATCGCCGAAGCCAAAACGACTTTTGGAATTATTGGAGTTAAGGTTTGGGTTTATAAAGGTGAGATCTATAAATAGATCAAAAAAGGATTAGGTTATGTTAAGTCCTAAAAAGGTAAAGAGAAGAAAACAGTTTAAGGGAAGAATGAAAGGTCAGGCTTACCGTGGAAATACTATCACCTTTGGTGAGTATGCATTGCAAGCAACGACTTGTGGGTATATAACAAATCGTCAAATTGAAGCAGCGCGTATCGCGATTTCAAGAAAGACGAAAAGAGGTGGTAACGTCTGGATTAAAATTTTCCCTGATAAGCCACTTACGAAAAAACCAGCAGAAGTGAGAATGGGGAAAGGAAAAGGTTCTCCAGAGAAATGGGTTGCTGTGGTAAAACCTGGACGAGTGCTATTTGAAGTAGGTGGGTTGGAAGAAGGTCTTTCTAAAGACGCGTTGAGATTAGCTCAATACAAGCTTCCAGTGAAAACAAAGATTATTAAAAGAGAACATTAATATATTTAGGTGTAGTTATGAACATGTCTGAAATTGCAAAACTTGATAACACAGCAATAGTGAAAAAAATCGAAGAACTTAGAGTTGAACTTTTTAATTATAAGTTTAAAAAACATACTTCTGGGGTTGAAAAACCACATCTAGTTAAAAACTTAAAGAAAGAGATTGCTAGGTTGAACACTGCTTTAAATCAGAAGAAAGGTGAGTAAATAAAATGACAGCATCAGAGCAAAAAACAAAATTTAAAAGAAAATTAACAGGGACAGTTGTTAGCGATAAATCGGATAAATCAATTGTTGTAAAGGTACAAAGAAGATTTCGTCACCCTCGTTACTTGAAGTTTGTGACAAAATCTAAAAAATATCATGCTCACGATGAAAGCAATACGGCAAAGATTGGTGATACAGTGACAATTATTGAATCTCGTCCGTATTCAAAGTTAAAAAGATGGTTACTAGATAGCGTTAGGTAATTTTTTAAGGATAATATTATGATTCAAATGCAAACAAGATTACAAGTAGCAGATAACTCAGGCGCAAAGTCTGTTCAGTGTATCAAGGTTTTAGGCGGTTCAAAAAGAATGATAGCCCACCTTGGAGATATTATTGTTGTTGCTGTTAAAGAAGCACTTCCTGGTGGAAAAGTTAAAAAGGGTGACGTAAGAAAAGCCGTTATCGTAAGGACAGCTTATCCTATAAGGAGAGAAGATGGTTCATACATTAACTTTGATAACAATAGTGTTGTTCTTTTAAATAATAACAAAGAGCCAATCGGGACACGTATTTTTGGACCCGTTGCTCGTGAGTTAAGAAACAGAAACTTTGTTAAAATCTGTTCTCTTGCTCCTGAGGTTTTATAAGGTAGGCCGATATGCAAAAGCTTAGAATTAACGATGAAGTAATTATTTTAGCAGGGAAGGATAAAGGAAAGACTGGAAAGGTCTTAAAAATAAATAAAAAAACAAATCGCGTTTTGGTTGAAGGTGTGAACAAGCAAAAAAAGGCTGTTCGTCCAACTCAGGAGAATCCAACTGGTGGAATTGTTGATGTTGAAAAAACAATTCACGCTAGCAATGTAGCTTTATTGGACCCTAAAACAAAAAAAGCGACAAGAATTAGAATTGAAAACAAAGACGGAAAGAACGTTAGAGTTGCTGTTAAAAGCAGCACAGTTCTTTCTTAATAGAGGAATGGCATCATGGCATTAAGGTTAAAAGAAAAATACAACACTGAAATAAAAGCGGCTTTGAAAGATAAGTTTAACTATAAAAACGTTAACCAAATTCCAAAGCTTGAAAAAATCATCGTTAACTGTGTAACGAGAGATTGTGTTCAGAACGGAAAAATGGTTGAGAATATCGTTGAAGATCTAACTCAAATTTCTGGACAAAAGGCTGTCGTTGCTAGAGCAAAGAAATCAATTGCATCTTTTAAATTAAGAGAAGGTCAAGCTATTGGTGCTTATGTAACTCTTAGAGGCGCAAAGATGTATGAGTTTCTTGATAGATTAATAAATTTCTCACTTCCTCGAGTGAAAGACTTTAGAGGATTAAGCCCAAAAGGATTTGACGGAAGAGGGAACTACACAATGGGTGTTAAAGAACAAATTATGTTTCCTGAGATTAACTACGATAAAATTGACAAGATTCGTGGCCTTGGGATCGCGTTTGTAACAACAGCAACTAATAATGACGAAGGTAGAGAATTGTTAAGACAGTTTGGAATGCCTTTTAGAACTAAATAATAAAAAAGAAGAGGAATATTACTTATGGCAACTCTTGCAGCTATTCAAAAGAACGAAAGAAGAAAGAAGTTAGCGAAAAAATATTACGCTAAAAGACAAGAACTGAAAAAAATCATCGTTGATGAGACAGCTTCTGATGAAGCTAGAGATGCTGCTGAGAAAAAGCTACAAAAACTACCTCGAAATACGAGTGCTGTAAGGGTTAGAAACCGTTGTGCTTTAACGGGAAGACCAAGAGGTAATTATCAGAAATTTCAATTGTGTAGAATAAAGTTTAGAGAACTTGCCAGTGAAGGGCTTATTCCTGGTGTAACTAAGGCAAGTTGGTAGGAGAATATAACTATGATGACAGATCCTATAGCTGACATGTTAACAAGAATTAGAAATGCTAACAGAGCTGGTCACGAAAAAGTAGATGTGCCTGCAAGTAGAATTAAGGCAAATATATGCCGAGTTCTAAAAGAAGAAGGGTTCATTAAAAATTTTAAGGTTGTGGCAAAAGAAAAAAATGATCTTAAATTAAGAATTGGTTTAAAAGAGAATGGATTAGTTGATATCCAAAGAGTCTCAAAGCCAGGCTTGAGAGCGTATGCAGGTTATAAAGATATGCCAAGAGTATTAAGTGGTTTAGGGATTTCGATCGTTTCTACTTCAAACGGAATTATCTCTTCTCGAAAATGTAAACAATTAAAGCTGGGGGGAGAAATCCTCTGTAAGGTTTGGTAGGAGAATTCAGATGTCACGTATAGGAAAAAGACCCGTCACTATCCCTGATAAGGTTGATGTGAAACTAAATAACGGAGTTGTTTTGGTAAAAGGCCCAAACGGTCAACTTGATTACTCTCTCACTCCAAATGTTAAGGTTGATATTCAGGATAAAGAAATAGTTGTTTCTCCTGTTGATTCTTCAAATAAAAGTAGAGCGCTTTGGGGACTAACAAGAACTTTGATCGACAATATGGTTGTTGGTGTAAGTGATGGTTTTAAAAAAATGTTGGAATTCAATGGTGTTGGGTATAGAGCTGCAGTCCAGGGAACAACTCTTACATTGAACTTAGGTTACTCTCACCCAATTGAGTATAAACTTCCAGAGGGAATAAGTGCAAAAGTGAATAAGAACACTATTGAAATCTCTGGGATTGATAAGGAATTAGTAGGAATGACGGCGGCAAAGGTAAGGTCTTTTAGACCACCAGAGCCGTATAAAGGTAAAGGTATTAAATACGCAGACGAAGTCATTATCAGAAAAGCTGGTAAGACTGGTGGTAAGAAATAGGTGATATGATGAGAAAAACTCAAGGTAAAATAAAAAACGAGTCGAAAGCTAAAGAATATAGAAGAAAACTTTCTATAAGAAAAAAGGTTAACGGAACATCTGAAAGACCTAGGCTTTGTATTATTAAATCGAACAAGCATATCCAAGTTCAAGTTGTTGATGATACTGCTCAAAAAACTCTTTTTTCTGTTCAAACTTTTGGGAAAAATGCTGTTGCAAAGAGTGGAAATAAAGAAGCCGCGAAAGCTATTGGTGCAAAAGTTGCTGATGGGCTTAAGGGAAAGAGCATTTCTAAAGCTGTATTTGATAGAAATGGAAAACTCTATACTGGTGTTGTCGCAGCTGTTGCAGACAGCATCAGAGAAAATGGAATCCAAATTTAATAGGGGAAAATAAATGACTGATGAGAATCAACAAGTAGAGGAAACTAAATCCGAGGAGCAAAAGCCAAAGAAAAAGGCTTCTCGAGCTCCAAGAAAGCAGCAACAAGCTGCAGCTGCAGATTCTGATATGGCCGTAGAGTTAGAAGAAAGAGTTGTGGCTGTGAACAGAGTTGCAAAAGTTGTTAAGGGTGGTAGAAGGTTTTCTTTTTCTGCACTTATTATTGTTGGAGATAAAAACGGAAAAGTTGGTTTCGGTCTAGGTAAAGCAAAAGAAGTTCCTGATGCTATTAGAAAAGCAGGACAAGTTGCAGCTAAGAAAATGATAACAGTGCCGATTGAAAACGGAACTATCCCTCATGAGATTTATGGTGAATTCTGTGCGGGTAAGATTCTTTTTAGACCTGCCGGAGATGGTACAGGGATTAAAGCAGCTGGTGCTTGCCGTACTATCCTTGAACTTGCTGGTGTTAAGAATGTTCTTACAAAATCAATGAGAGGGAATAATCCTCACAATATTGTAAAAGCAACATTTCAAGCTCTAGATAATTTACGTTCTGTGAATGAAATATCAAAAGCCCGTGGTGTTGAAAATAAAAACATAAGAGTTAAGAAGTAATAGGAGTTGTTATGGCAGCTAAGACAATAACAATAAAATTAAAAAAGAGTGCAATTACATGTACTCCAAAACAAAAAGCTACGTTCAAAGGGTTGGGTTTGAGAAAAACTAGCTCTGTAAGAACTTTAGAAAACACTCCTGCGGTAAGAGGAATGATAAAGAAAGTTATTAATTATCTAGAGATTATGGAATAAATTTTAGATTTGATTTGAGGTCGGTCATGTTAACACTAAGTAATTTAAAAAGCCCAAAAGGCACTACAAAAAATAGAAAAAGAATTGGTAGAGGTCAGGGTTCTGGACAGGGTACTCAAGCCGGTAAAGGACACAAAGGTCAAAAAGCCCGAGCTGGTGGTTCAACAGCTTTAGGATTTGAAGGTGGGCAAATGCCTATCTACAGAAGACTTCCTAAGAAAGGGTTTTCTAACTATCCTTTCAAAGAAGAGTTTGCTGTTGTAAATCTTGTCGATGTAGCAGAGAAATTTGACAACGAAGAAGTCAATAGAGAGACTCTTATTTCGAAAGGTCTTTTAAGTGGAAGAAGAAAAAATCTTCCTATTAAAATTTTAGCCAAGGGTGAATTTAACAAAAAATTAGCCTTTAATGGAATTGATAAAGCTTCAAAAACAGCAGTTGAGCTGATTGAAAAAGCTGGTGGTTCAGTTGCTCTTATCCAGAAAAAAGAAAAAGAGCAAAAAAAGAAGAAAAAAACCAAATAATTATATAAAGGCGATTTTTAATGAACGGAGCACAGGGAAAGATTGAAGAGCTCAGGAAGAGGGTTCTTTTCACGTTTTTTATGCTAGGTGTTTACCGTGTCGCCACTCAGGTTCCAATGCCGGGTGTAGATGCAAATGCTCTAGCTTCCTTTTTTTCAACAAATAAAACAAACCTTTTTGGAGTTTTTAACACTTTCAGTGGTGGGGCTCTGGAGAGGTTTTCTGTTTTGGCGTTGGGAATTATGCCTTATATTACTTCATCAATTATTTTTTCTTTGTTGGCCATTTCTTTTCCTCAACTTGGTGAGCTTCAAAAAGAAGCTGGAGGACATAAGAAAATTCAACAATACACAAGGTATGCGACTGTTCTTTTATGCTTTATTCAAGGTTATGGATTGTCTGTTGGTCTTGAAAATATGCAATCTCCGAACTCAAACCTTCCCATTGTTTTAAATCCAGGAATAAGTTTTCGTCTTTTGACTGTGATTTCTCTTACAGCGGGGACAATGTTTGTTATGTGGCTAGGGGAGCAAATCACGGAAAGAGGTATTGGAAATGGTATTTCCCTTGTTATCTTTGCTGGTATTGCAGCAGGGATTATTCCAGGCTTTAGAGATACTCTTAACTTGTTTCAAAACGGAGAAATATCTGGATTCAACCTGTTGATTGTTTTTACTATCATGGTGACGACCTTTTGGATTATTATTTTTATTGAAAGAGCCATTCGTAAGATTCCTGTTCAATATGCCAAAAGAGTTGTTAACAATAGAGTATTTGGTGGTCAATCAACACACCTACCAATAAAAATTAATATTTCTGGAGTTATGCCTCCTATTTTTGCTTCAGCTCTTCTCGGTTTCCCGGCAACGGTTTCAAACTTTGTACCAGCTGATAGTTCTTTTAAAGTTTATTTTCAAACTATACAAGACTCTTTGTACCCAGGGAAAATGCTTTATAACGTAGTTTTCGTAGGGCTCATTATTTTCTTTGCT
The DNA here is from genome assembly GCA_030431635.1 of Bacteriovoracia bacterium. Lineage (GTDB taxonomy): Bacteria > Bdellovibrionota > Bacteriovoracia > Bacteriovoracales > Bacteriovoracaceae > CALFYV01. The sequence goes on along the minus strand of JAUIIL010000005.1, from coordinate 80,298 downwards.
TATTTCTACGCAGCTGTTCAGTTTAAAACTGAGGATGTGGCAGAAAATTTAAAGAAAAATGGTGGGTTTGTGCCTGGAATACGTCCTGGTGAAAAAACCGCAGAGTTTCTTGACTATATCGTGGCAAGGCTGACTCTGGTTGGAGCCATTTATGTTGCTCTTATTTGTGTTATGCCTTCTATTTTATTAAATGTAGCTAAAGTTCCTTTCTACTTTGGAGGAACTTCACTTCTCATCCTTGTTGGTGTTGCTATTGATACGATTGGACAAGCAGAAAGCTTTCTTATTTCTCAAAGATACGATTCTGCTTATAAAGCCAGAGGTAAGCATAGCGGAGCCGGGGCGAGAAGGTTTTAATGAGGAATTTAGTTTTCATTGGAGCTCCAGGTTCAGGAAAAGGAACTCAGTCAGCAAGGCTCAAAGATTCAAAAGGTTTTTTTCATGTTTCAACAGGCGATCTTTTGCGAGCAGAAGTGGCTAAGGGTAGTGATTTAGGTAGAGAGCTTAAATCAGTAATGGATGCTGGTAAACTTGTTTCTGATGATCTTGTTGTCAAACTTTTAAGGGCCAATATTGACTTAAGCTCACACTCTTATATTTTTGACGGATATCCTCGAAATATTACTCAAGCTCAAGTTTTAGATAAAGAAATCCTAAGTGATTTCAACTATATAGCAATATATTTTAAAGTAGATACAGAAAAATTGGTAGAAAGACTGACTAATAGAAGAGTCACGAAAGATGGTAAGCATATTTACAATCTTTTGACGAACCCTCCTCAAAAAGAGGGTGTTTGTGATGTGACGGGACAAGAGCTCATTCAAAGAGATGACGACAGAGAAGAAGTTATTCGCAAGAGAATGAGTGTGTTCGGAGATACAGTTGGACCAGTTCTGGAGTTTTACAAACAGAAGGGAATTTTAAAGGAAATTGACGCTCAAAAGCCAGTTGATGAAGTTTTTTCAGAAATTGAAAATTTTCTTTAAAAAAAGAAATTAATTTTAGTTCAGGCCGTTGCATTAACGGTTTAGATCTTATATAAGACACGGTACCCTAAGGTCCAAATTTTAAGATTTAAGCATGTTTATAAGCGTGCATAAATGGTTGATTTTTGATAGTTTTGTGAGGATTGAAATGAAAGTGAGATCATCGGTAAAGAAAATTTGTAATAAATGTAAAGTAGTAAAGAGAAAAGGCATTTTACGAGTGATTTGTAAGGCCAATCCTCGACATAAGCAAAAGCAAGGTTAAGTTTTTAGGAGCATAAAATGGCACGTATTTTAGGTGTAGATTTACCTCGTAATAAATCAATGAGAATCGCAATAAGAGCACTATATGGAGTAGGTCCAAAAATTGGTGTAGATGTTCTTAGTGCCGCAGGGATTGATTTAGAAAAAAGTTCGAATGATTTAACTGAAGAAGAAGTTAATTCAATCAGAGGTGTTTTAGAAAGTTATACAGTCGAAGGTGATTTAAGACGTGAAGTAGGTCTTAATATCAAGAGACTTAAAGACCTAGGTTGTTACCGCGGGATTCGTCACAGAAAAGGACTTCCTGTAAGAGGTCAAAGAACAAGCACTAATGCAAGAACAAGAAAAGGTAAAGCAGTTGCAATTGCTGGTAAAAAATCAATCAAATCAATGAAATAATTGAAGTAGGGTAATAGGCATGGCTAAACAAACAAAACAAACAAAGAAAAAAGTAAAAAAGAATATCCCGCATGGGGTTTGTCACATTCAAGCTTCTTTTAACAATACGATTGTGACTTTTACAGATCCTTCAGGAAAGGCTCTTGCGTGGGCAAGCGCTGGAGGGTTAGGTTTTAGAGGTTCTAAAAAATCAACTCCATTTGCTGCTCAAGTTGCTTCTCAAGAAGCTGCAAAACTTGCTCAAGAGCATGGAGTGCAGTCGGTAGACGTTAAGGTAAAAGGACCAGGAGCTGGAAGAGAAAACGCAATCAGAGCATTACTAGCTGCGGGTATGAGAATAACTTCTGTGGCAGATAAGAGTCCTATTCCTCACAATGGTTGTAGGGCACCAAAGAGAAGAAGAGTTTAATTAATTATTTTATAGATTATTTTAGGAGTTCTACAAGATGGACACTTTTGTAAGCAAAAACTGGGCAAATATGATTAAGCCAGCAGCTCTAGAAGTTGATGGCGATTCACTTAAATCAAACTATGGAAAGTTTGTCGCGAAACCACTCGAAAGAGGTTATGGTTTGACACTTGGAAACTCCTTAAGAAGAGTTCTTCTTTCATCTCTTCAAGGTGCAGGAATTGTTGCTGTTAGAATTGATGGTGTAGACCATGAATTTGGGACAATCAACAATGTAAAGGAAGAGGTATCTGAAATTCTTCTTAACTTAAAAGAGGTTAGATTCAAACTATCTGGTTCAGAAGAAGAAACTCTTATTCTTGAGAAGAATTCTGAAGGGCCGATTTTGGCTTCTGATATTCAAGAAAATAATCATGTAAGAATACTTAACCCAGGGCATGTTATTGCTAACATTTCCTCTGGTGGTTCTATTAGAATGGAACTTAAAATTGGTAGAGGTAAGGGATATGTAACAGCTCTTGAAAACAAAGAAGAGTATGACTTACCTGTTGGATGGATTTTTCTTGATACTCTTTTTTCTCCAGTTCACAGAGTTAACTACACTGTGACTAACGCAAGGGTTGGAAAGAAAACCGACTTTGATAGACTTTCTCTTGAAGTTTGGACAAATGCTGGTGTTGATCCTGTAGATGCCGTAGCTTATTCTGCTAAAATTTTAAGAGAGCAACTTTCTGTTTTTCTTAACTTTGAAGATGAAGATGCTCCAGTTGAAACAGTTAAGCCTGTTGCTACTCAAACTCAAAGCAATCCAGCAAATGAATTTTTACTTAAGCCTGTTTCTGAGCTTGAGCTTTCTGTTCGTTCTGCTAACTGTCTTCAAAATGCGAATATTAAGTTTATTTATGAACTTGTATCAAAAACTGAAGGTGAAATGCTTAGAACTAAGAACTTTGGACGTAAGTCTCTTAATGAAATTAAAGAGATTCTTTCAAACATGGGGCTTGGTCTTGGAATGAAAGTCGACAGCATTATGGGACAAGCTGATAAAGAGCAATAAGACGATTTTAACTTTGAATGAAGAGGTATAACTCATGAGACATCAAAAACATAAATATAGAGTGGGTTCAAGTCCAGCACATAGAAAGGCTTTAATGAAGAACCTATCTTCTGAGCTTATAGACCATGGGAAAATTAAAACAACTCATACTAAGGCAAAAGCAACTCAAATATATGTAGAGAAGCTAGTTACTCTTGCAAAAGTAGATTCTGTGGCCAATAGAAGGTTAGCAGCATCCCGTTTAGGGAATAAGTTAGCTGTCCAAAAGCTTTTTGCAGAAGTTGGACCAAAGTTTAAAGAAAGAAATGGTGGGTATACTCGTGTAATTAAGACTCCAGATGGACGAGTAGGTGATGGAGCTCCAATGAGCTATATTTCTTTCGTTGATTAGACTTGGGAATTTCAAATGAAAAATAAAGAAGGGCTTGCTAAACGCGAGCCTTTTTTTTTATAAAGAAAATAGATTATGAAGCGTTTAATAATCATTCTAATTACAGTTGCCTTGACCGTTGTTTATGTATTTTATAACGAGCAAAAACTTGAAACGTTGGTCTCCTCTGAAGATGAGTCAGTTCTAAAAGTACTACCCAATATTAGTTTAACAGATCTTGATGAGAGAAGCTTTAATCTCTACAGCTATATTGATAATGAGCAAGTAGATGTTTTGTTGGTACATTTTTGGGGAACTTGGTGTGCTCCATGTGAGGCAGAGTTTCCCGCGTTAGTTAGATTGGCGAAAAAATTAAAAGAGAATAAAGGAATTGAATTTTTGTTTGTTGCTGTTGATGATGATAAAAAGAAAGTTCAAAAATTTATTAAAAGATTTTCTCAGTTTTATCCAGATCTTAAAGTTCTTATTGATAACCAAAAAATTTATCGTGAAAAATTTGGAACGATCCGTGTTCCTGAAACCTATGTTTTCAATAAATTCAAAAAAACTCTCAGAAAATTCTCAGGGGCCATGGAATGGGAGCAAGATTATTTCTCTAATCTTCTCTTAAACTATCAAAAAACTAAATAGCTCAAGCATTTTGGAGTCTTTTTTTTATACAATCAATGGGTTATCTGTTCTTTTTTTTGACAAAAAGGTGTTAAGAAAATTCACAACGTGGCGATAAGTCTTATGAGTGAACTGACTAAGTTTTAAGTATTAACTGTCTACTATATACTCAGGAGACCTGCATGATTGATTGGAAAACGATTCGAGACCTTCACGTTATTAGTAAATTAGAAGAAATTATTGGAGACTGGTTTGGAGTAGAACTTCTCTATGTTAATGAACATGGAAAAGTTCAAAACACAATCAATCAAAAAGATTATGACTATAAAAATCATTTCTTTAAAGTGAACATGAGTTTGCCACACGGATTTGATTATATTCATAGTGATATCGAAAAAGCTCATGAGAGTTTTGAAAGAGGTGTAGAAGAACCTGTCATTATTGAATCTTTCTTTGAACAAATAAAATTGGTTGTTGCTCCTGTCATCTATGAAGGAGAGTTTCTAGGGAGTATTGTAGGTTATCCTTTTACTAAAGAAGACTTTACAACAGAAGATAAAGACAATCTTGTCAAACAAATGATCGATTGTGGTGCAACAAATGAAGATGCAACATCAGCGGTAGAGCATTTAAAAATGCTAAGCCTTCAGGATAAGAGTTATTTAAAAGAGCTTATTTGGTTGGTTTCTTCAGAAGTTGTTACATTTCACGATGAAATCTCAACAAGAGATCAAAGAATAAAAGACTTAAACTCTGAGCTTGGAAGTAAATACCGCTATCACAACATGATTGGAAAATCTAAAGGGATGCAAGCGGTTTACCATCTTCTTGATAAGATCTCTAAGTCAGAATCGACTATTCTTATTCAAGGTGAAAACGGAACAGGGAAAGAACTTGTTGCTAAGGCTATTCACTATAATTCGCCAAGAAAAGATATGGTTTTTGTTGCTCAAAACTGTTCAGCTTTTAACGATAACCTCCTTGATTCAGAACTTTTTGGACATGTGAAAGGTGCTTTTACAGGTGCTGTTAAAGATAAAAAAGGTCTTTTTGAAGTGGCCAATGGTGGAACACTTTTTCTTGATGAAGTTGGAGATACTTCACTTGCGATGCAGGTTAAGCTTCTTCGTGTTCTTCAAGAAGGAACGTTTCTTCCAGTAGGAGCGACTTCACCGAGAAAAGTAAACGTAAGAATTATTGCTGCAACAAACAAGCCTTTAAAGCAAATGATTCAAAAAGGTGAGTTCAGAGAAGACCTCTACTATAGACTTAATGTTATTAATGTTGGACTTCCTTCATTAAAAGAGAGAAAGGATGATATTCCTTTTTTAATTGAGTATTTTGTAGAAAAGAGATGTGCTGAGCTTGGTGTTGCGACAAAGCAATTTTCTAAAAAATGTATGGAAAAACTTATCGATCACGACTGGCCTGGTAACGTAAGAGAGCTTGAGAACGAAGTTGAAAGACTTGTTGTTTTAGCTGGAGAGGATAAAGTTATTACCCCAGATCTTTTAAGTTCAAAAATTACTGATGTTGGCGGAGTCCCAACTTCTTTAAAAGGAGTCAGGACTTCAGGTAAGTTAAAAGATGCTTTAGAAGAATTAGAAGCTCTTATGATTAAAGAAGGTCTTAAGAGATGTAATTTCAATAAATCACGATTGGCCAAAGAGCTGGGAATTAGCCGAGCAGGTCTTATCATGAAAGTTGAAAAATACGGCCTAGATAAAAGAAGCAAAGCAGCTAACGAATAAAAAAAAGCCCTCTTTAAGAGGGCTTTTTTATTACCTTCTCATAAAGTTCATTGATATTTCGTTTTTATGTAAGGATGTTTGCGCTGTGCTGACAAGCGTTAAATCTTGTGAATTTACTATGAAAAGGTTAAATTCTTTTCTATGCAAACATTAGAAGAAAAACGTCAAAAACTAAGTGAATTAGAAACCAAGGCCCTGCTAGGTGGGGGAAAAGCTAGAGTTGAGAAGCAACACGAGCAAGGAAAATATACCGCTCGGGAAAGAATAAACAGACTTCTCGATCCTGGAAGCTTTATTGAGTTTGATAAGTTCGTTACTCATAAATCAACCGCTTTTGGCATAGATAAAACAAAATTTTTAGGAGATGGGGTTGTTACCGGTATTGGAAGTATTAACGCTCAACAAGTTGCCATTTTCTCCCAAGATTTTACCTGTTGGGGTGGGGCACTGGGAGCGGCTTATGCGAAGAAAATTTGTAAAGTAATGGATTTTGCTATCGAGAATAGAATTCCCGTTATTGGTATTAACGACTCTGGTGGAGCAAGAATTCAAGAGGGTGTTGAGTCTTTAGCTGGGTATGCCGAAATTTTCTGGAGAAATGTTGAAGCTTCAGGTGTTATTCCTCAAATTTCTCTGATTATGGGTCCTTGCGCTGGGGGGGCCGTTTATTCTCCAGCTATGACTGATTTTATTTTTATGGTGGAAGAAACCTCATATATGTTTGTCACTGGCCCAGATGTTATTAAAACAGTCACTCACGAGGAAGTCACAAAAGAAGCTCTTGGTGGAGCGGCCACCCATAATGAAAAATCAGGAGTGGCCCACTTTAAGTGCAAGGATGAGGATGATTGCTTTGAAAGAGTTAGGGAGTTGTTAGAGTTTATACCTCCAGCTAACTACCATAAACTTTCTGAGCGACAGACAAGTGATCCTGTGACAAGAGTGAACAAAAAACTAGTTGATATAGTTCCTGCAAACCCTAAAAAACCTTATGACATTAAAGAAATTATTTTAGATGTTGTTGATGACTCTCAGTTTTTAGAAGTTATGCGTGATTTTGCTCAAAATATTATTTGTGGTTTTGCTTCTATTGGTGGCATTAAAGTCGGAATTATTGCTAATCAACCAGCAGTTCTTGCTGGAGTTTTAGATATCGATTCTTCAATTAAGGCCGCGAGATTTGTTCGCTTTTGTGATGCTTTTAATATTTCAATTATTACTTTAGTTGATGTCCCTGGTTTTCTCCCTGGAACGACACAAGAGTATGGTGGGATCATTCGTCATGGAGCTAAACTTCTTTATGCTTATTCTGAGGCTACAGTTCCTATGATAACGCTTATCACTCGTAAGGCTTATGGCGGTGCTTATGATGTTATGGCCAGCAAGCATATTAGAGCTGATATTAATCTGGCTTACCCAACAGCTGAAATCGCAGTTATGGGAGCAGATGGAGCCGTTAATATTATTTTTAGAAATGAACTTAAGGGATTATCTGGAGAAGAGTTTGATAAGAAAAAAGCAAAGCTTGTTCAAGATTATGAAGAAGAATTTGCTAATCCTTATAGAGCAGCTGAACTTGGTTATATTGATGAAGTGATTCTTCCAGAAAATACACGAGAGAGGCTTTATCGTTATTTAAAATCTTTGGAAAATAAAACGGTAAAAGAAATTAAAAGAAAACACGGGAATATTCCATTATGAATAAGCGTATTCTCATTGTTAATCGTGGTGAAATTGCTATAAGAGTGGCCAAGGCCGTTAGAGAACTCGGACATACGGCAATTGGTATTTGGACAGATAATGAACCAGAAGCCCCTCATCTCGAGTATTGTCATGAGTGGATTTATATGAAGGGCAGTACTAATCAAGAAACTTACCTTAATATGACTGAACTAAAACACATTATTGAGACTGAAAAAATCAATGCAGTTCACCCTGGTTATGGGTTTCTTTCAGAAAACACTTCCTTTTGTAAAATGCTTGAAGAGCTAGGTGTTATTTTTATTGGGCCTCATTCTATGGCCATTGAAAAAATGGGAGATAAAGCTGTTTCAAAAACAATAGCTAAAGAAGCAGGTGTTCCTGTTGTACCAGGCTCTGTTGGTGAAGTAGCAACTGTTGAGGAAGCCCTTAAAATCGCAAAAGAAATAGAGTACCCCGTTCTTCTTAAAGCTGTTGCTGGTGGTGGTGGAAAGGGAATGAGAACATGTTTTAATGATGAAGAACTTCAAAAAAACTTTGAAGTTGTAAAAAGGGAAGCGAAATCATCATTTGGTTATGATGGGCTCTTAGTTGAAAAGTTTGTTTTAAATCCTCATCATATTGAAGTTCAAATTTTAGCGGATAAAAAGGGGAATATTTTTCATTTTTTTGAAAGAGAGTGCTCGGTTCAAAGAAGGCATCAAAAAATAGTTGAAGAAGCTCCGTCTCCATTTATTGGGAGTGATGAAAAACTTCGTCTTAAAGTATGTGAAACTGCAGTAAAGCTTGCCAAAGCTGTTAACTATGATTCAGCAGGAACGGTTGAGTTCATCATGGGGGAAGATAAGAGATTTTATTTTCTTGAAATGAATACAAGAATTCAGGTGGAGCATCCTATTACAGAAGAAATAACAGGTGTTGATCTTCTGGCCAATATGATAAAATCAGCCTTTGGTGAAGAACTAGATTTTAAGAATCAGAGTGAAATAAATATTCAAGGACACTCCATTGAGTGCCGAATTTGTGCTGAAGATCCCATCACCATGTTGCCAGCTCCTGGAAAAATAATTGGTTTTGAATCAACCTTTCCTCAAGGTACACGTTTTGATCACTGCTTATTTCAAGGAGAAGAGATTACTCCTCAGTTTGATCCTATGATTGGAAAACTTGTAACAAGAGGGAAAACAAGAGATGTGGCCATTAGAAAAATGCGATCAGCTCTGAATGGTTTAATTATTGATGGATTAAAAACTAATACATCACTCCACAAAGTCATCATGAGTGAAGAGAACTTTGTGAAAGGAAAATATACAACAAACTACATTGCGGAAGTCTCTCCACAAAATAGTGTTAGTCAAGAGCATGATTTTGATAAACTCGCTGAGAAAGTTCTTAGCATGGAGTTAAGGAGTCATTTATGAGATACTATCTTATCAATTCTGACTCTGAAGAAGTTATTTTTGATATTTCTGAAACTAAAAAAATAGGATTTGGTCATTACCAATATGTTCTTCAATCAGAAAATTACCAAAAAACAATTCAAATAAAAAAGCTAGCAGGTAAGTTCTATCTCTCTGAAGACAAAAAATCATGGAGAAAAATTAACTCTTTAGAACTAGATACTGATTTAGCGCATAAATCACAAGCGTATAAAGTTTATCGAGGTTTTAAACCCTCAGGTCTCTTCTCTGGCGATGCCGGAACTTTAGTAACTCAAATGCCTGGTAAGGTGGTCAAAATTTTATGCAAAGTTGGTGATAAAGTGGCTGCAGGAGAAACTCTTCTTATTCTAGAGGCCATGAAAATGGAAAATGAGATAAAATCTTCAATCGAAGGCGTGATTAAAAGTATTAATGTCGAAGAAGGCCAGGCGCTAGACTCTGGCCAACTTATGATAGAAATAGAAGCTTAATTTTTCTTCTTTTTCTCTCTTTCTAGCTTTTTATGAGCTTTCAAGTTTGCTTTATAAAGTTTTTGAGCTGCTTTAATTTTTTCCTTATATTGTTTTTTTAGGGCTTGAACTTCCTTTTTGAGTTTATTTCTTCCACTGCGGGCTTCTTTTTTAGCTATTTTGAGTTTTTCTTTAATTTGTTTTTCTAAAACCTTGTTTTGTTTTTTATTTTCAAATTTAAGTTGTTCATTGAGCTTTTCAATTTCTTTTAAGTGATTTTTCTTTGATTCATAGTTCTTATCTTCGAACTGAACTCTTAGTTCATGGATTTTTTCAGCTTCTTCAAAGCGCAATTTCATAATACTCTCTTTCATTTCTCCAAACTCTTCTTCAATATCAGCAAAGCTTGAAAAACAGGCAAGGGCACATAATAAAGTCAGCAATAGTTTCATTTCGATCTCCTCAAGGGGGTTATTATTTTTCTATCTATTATATATGACTTTATGAAAAAAGAATTAGTTGAGCGAAAAAGATGGTTTCTTGACTGGCATGAGCATTGCATTGAAAATAAAAAGAAAAGCTCTGAGTGTTTAATTTAAAGCAATTAGGGTTATTAAAACGTCTATTTTTTAGACAGTTGTTTAGGGAACAAAGATGAAAAGTAAAAAGACGATTCTATTAGTATTAATGGTGAGCTCTCTTTCCTGGGCCCAGAGCTTTTTTGATGCATCAGAATCCTCTTCTAAACAAGAGAGTTTTTTTACTGATAAACCAATTGAAGCCTCTAATGACGCTGTTTTAACTTTCGAGGCCGAAAAGAAAAAATTTAATGTAAGAGAATCCCATTGGGGGTTAAATCTTAATATGAGTGCGGCCCAATTTAGACCCAATTATACCTACACATCAACAAAAGCGGATAAAAGCGGTAAATCCTTTGATAGTGATAAAACACTTGTTTTTGGGCCAACAATTGAATTTGGACGCGATTATCACCTAACTCCTAGAATAGTTGCTGCAACAAAACTACAGGCCTTCTATTACCAGGGCTCAAGCCAAGATAACACTCTTGCTGACGAGACAATTAAGGTGAGCATCTCAAATTTAAAAACGGACATTCAAGGCTATGGAGTAGGGGTCTCCCAAATGCTTGGTCATGACTTTAAGTATTCAACTTATATCATTAGACCCTTTATGAGCTACGCTGTAGGTCTAGGAAGTTCAAACAGTAAGCTTGATTATCAGTATGAATTAGGTACTGGAGATACAGAAAGTTTTAATATGACAGTCGAGGATAGCCATGTTTACAACACCTTATCAGCTGGAATAGAGGTTATTTCCTCATCTGGAATTGCTTTTAATTTAATAGGCTCTCGTTCAGGTTATTTATCCGGGACAGCACAAAGAAACGGAGTGGAGTTTTCATCTTCCACTTCACCTGTTAAAAATGAAATAGTGAACCAAGAGGTTGAATCTACAACTGGAGAGCCTGCTTATAGTCTTTCCTTAGGATTGGGGTATTACTTCTAATGAAAACAATAGTTATAAACCTTTTATTACTTAGTTTTTTTATCAGCTCCTGTAAGGTGACTGATTCTGATTATAGAGGAATAGGGGATCTTCCGGATTCAATTAAAGAACAGTTAAGACAAAGAGAAGTTGAGCAATGTAAGGTCAGTGAAAAGATGGCCCCTATTAACAGCTTCATTAATGACACAAGAAATAGTTTTGTTTTAACCAAAGGTTTTACAGTTAAATATAGATACACCAGTGGGAGTGAAAGTCGAACTGGTGATATCAAATTTGTTCATAGTTACTTAAATGGAGCTATTAGGCATACTCTTCTCTACGTTACTGATAGCCAAGGGTATTCGCAATTTTATGAATATACTCAACTTGATAACGATTCTCATATTGATACTGAGTGGAAGAGGCTTTGTTCCTCAGATAGTATTTCAACAGTCAATGCTGGAAAAACAAGAGATGGTGATTTATCTGACTACGGAGATGTTCATTTTATTGAGTTCAGTTACAGTGATGAAGACGCGAGAGATGATATCGAAACAAGAAGGGTTTATCTTGAACTTCCCTTCTTTTTTACGGCTTTCTCTCGAACATCAAAAATTGGAACGACGACAGCAGAGTTTGATCTTAATGATGTAGAAATTGAGCCTCTGGCCTGTGATAGACTTGCAGAGTTGTTACAAAATTCTCAAGGAATTTGTACTTTCTCTTCTGGAAGCCTTCCTTTAGGAAAGAAAGATAGCTCAAGTTGCACGACTCTCTATAATGATTCAAGCGCTCCTGCATCCTCTGATGCCTTTAATAGAGCAGTTTCAGACGATTCGTCCATTTGTAATCCATAAAATAACGTATTTTAAATAAGTTAGCAGTTCACTAGGTTTCACAAAAAAATCAATTTCCTGGTATAATAAACTATGGTTCCTCTTTTTAAGGAGGTTTATGGGGAAAAAACCAGAAATAATAACCGTCCAAGATTTGAAGTCGTACTTCTACGAGTCATTAAGAGAAGCTAATCAAGCGATCATTAAACCTGTGCCCCAAGAGACTCTTTTTTATTCAAGTGATGTCTTGAATAAGTATTGTGATTCAAAAGAGTTTTTTGAAGAAACAGAAGGAAGAGTAAAAAATAAAATTTTAGGAGAGAAACTTTTAACTGCTTCAACCAAACCTTTCTCTGAACAGAAGCGAATCTATAAAGATGTGGCCGATACTTCTCTCTTTCTTTGTGGTTACTTCTTTGAATCAGTGAACGCAAAACTAATTGATATTAATTATTACAAACAAATTGGGGAGAGTGCGTATTTAAGACTTAACTCTCTTGCCCCTCAGTATATGGATATGCCTAGTTTTTATAATTTAATGGCCGATCTTTTTAATGATGTTGTTGATGTCATCTCTGTTGTTGCTTCCAAGGATAAAAGCGATCCTCAGAAGCATCTTCTTGTAGGTTAATTTCGGCCAGCTTGAACAATATTCCATTTTGTGTCGAGAAATTTACGGATAAAAGCTTGGAACTCATCGTATTGAATATGTTTTATTTTCTCATTAGAAACATGCTCGAGGTCGAGACCCAAATCATGAAGAACAGGAATAGAATAAATATTAGCGAAATCATCATTGGTTTGAATGTTAATGAGGTTTTGTCCCTCGATCATTGTTTTGATTCTTTCAAACTGCTCTTTAGAAATCCCACCATTTTTAATTTGTTCAAGAACAGTTAAGATGGCCTTGATAGCGGCTTGAGTTTTGTCATGTCCTGCGGCAATATAAATTCCCCAATAACCAGCTTCTAAAGCCGTATGGTGAACAGGCTGAACAGCGTAACAAAGTCCTTGTCTATCTCTGACTTCAACAAAAAGCTCAGAGGATTGTCCAGAGAGGTGAGAGGTTAACATTTTAAGATAAATATCTTCCTTCTTCTTAATACCAAAAGCACTTCTTCCAATAAAAATTTGTGTTTGTTCTCTATCAAATTCCAAATTCATTTTTTGGTTAGAGAGAGGATTTATTTTATTTTTTAAAGCCTTCGTTCCATTTCTAGCAGGAATTCTTTTTAGATATGGTTTTAGGGTATTAAGAATGTAGTCAAGGCTGAGATCACCACAATAAGTAAAAACAATTTCATGCTTTTTGATATTTTTTTGATGAAGCTCTAGAAGAGATTTAGCAGTATTTTTTTTAAGTGAACTTTCAGTACCAATCAAATCAAGAGAATAAGGGTGTTTATTAAAAATAATTTTATTAAAAGCTTTAAAACATTGTTTAACAGGATCTTCCTTTTGATTTTCCAGGGCCCTTTTGACTAATTGTTTTTCTAAAGAAAGGTATTTAGTAGGAACTTGGGGTTGAAGGAAAGAGAGCATAGAGTGCTCGATCAGATCTTCAAAATTCTCTGTCAAACCGTGGAGAGTAAGTCCATAGGCATTTTTTCCCGAAAAACCATTTAGGTAAGCTGATTTATTCTCAAGATCGTTTTTTAAATCGAGATATTTAAGTCCTTTATAACCATAAGTAAGGCATTTGCCTAAAAGGTAGTGGGCCCCACAAATTTGCTCGTTCTCATGACTTAATCCTCCCTTAACGTAGGTATGAAAAACAAAAGTAGGAGTCATTAGGTTTTGTCTATAAATGAGCTGAACACCTTTTTTTAATTCAATCACAGAAGCTTCTGGATCAAATTTAGATTTTTTTATTTTTAGTTTCTCATTTAATTTCTTTTTTTGAGGGAGCGCTTTTTTAATGGCTTCTTGTAAGGAGAGGGCTGCTTTTTTAGTTTTCTGGGCACTCTCTTTTTTAGGTGTTTGAATTGTTAAATGAAGATTGCGAGAAAAAATCTCTCTTAAGCTATCATTGACCTGAGTTGGAGTTGTCTTTTTTAATCTATCAATGAACCCATCTTCGCAGTGAATATCTCCGTTTTGAGCAAAGCCATGTCCAAGAGAAAAAGCATAAGATTCAATGGATTCTTTCTCATAGATTTTGCTAGCAACATATTGATTTTTAATTTTAGTAACTTCTTCTTCACTAAAACCTTCTTTAAAAATTTGAGCAAGGATAGAACTCATCTCTTTTAAAACTTGTTGAATATTTTCTGAAGGAAAAGCAAGCTTTAAGTAGTGAGCCCCTCCATCAACAAAATACATCGTTGAACCAGAAAGTCCACTGGCCAAAGAAGAATTCACGACAAGACCTTGATACAGTCTTGAAGTTTCTCCATAGGCCAAACAATTAATGGCCAAATCTTCAGCACCAGCTAAAGGGGATTCATAATGAGGTGCTTTGATAGTTATGGTGAGAGTTGTTTGTCTTACCTCTTTTTGATGAATATTAATAGAAGCCTTAGACTTTAATTTAAACTCAGGAAAGCGTGATGTTTTTCCTGAGGGCATATGATATTTTTTAATTGTTTTCTCAATTTCTTCTTTGTTGGAAATATCGCCAGAGACAACCAGCATTGAATTATTTGTATTATAAAAGCTCTCGCGAAAATGATTGAGTTGTTCTCTACTAAAATTTTTAATCGTTTCTTCTCTTCCTAAAATAGGATGTCCATATCCATCTTGGAAACAGCTTTTTTGAAGTTCCATAAAGTTAAATTGATTAGGATTATCAAGGCTTCTTCTATACTCTTCAAAAACAACATCTCTCTCTGGAACGAGTTCTTCTTGTTTAAACTCTGGGTTTGAAACCATATCCATGAGGATATCAACTGTCTGGTTTAAATGGTTTGAAGGCGTATTGATATAATAGCATGTGTAATCAAAGGAAGTGAAAGCATTGATTTCTCCCCCATAACTCTCTACTTGATGAGCAATTTGGCTACCAGGCCTTGTTGGAGTCCCTTTAAAAAACATGTGCTCTAAGAAGTGAGCGATTCCTTCATTGTCTTTCGTCTCAAGAGCACTTCCAGCGCGAAACCAGATCTGAACACTCGCACTTGAACTTCCTGGAGAGTTAATAAAAAGAGTTTCCAGGTTATTCTCAAGTTTCTTTTTCTCAATTTCGATAGGCATAAATAAGGCTCCGCATTAACACTTTGTCACTAATATCTTTCTAGTTTACCTCAGAAAATGGTAATGCTCTACAGATGAATTTAACTTCTCTTTATTGGCATTTTCCTTATTGCAAACATCTTTGTAACTATTGTGACTTTTTCAAAAAAGAACTAAAAGGTAGAGATTTTCAGTCCCTGAATGATTTTTATCTGACTTCATGGAGAAAGCATTCAGAGCTCATGAAAGAAAACTCATTTAAATGGTCACCTTTAAAAACTTTTTATATGGGCGGGGGAACGCCATCTTTATGGTCAGAGGAAGGTGTTAAGTTTTTAGAAAAATTTATTTTTAGCGAACTCTCTTTTGATAAGAGCTATGAGTTCACACTTGAAATCGATCCTGGAACTTGGAATGAAAACGAGTATAGACTTTGGAAAAATATAGGAGTTAATCGCTTTTCGGTAGGACTCCAATCTCTCGACCCCTATTTTCTGTCTATAAGCGATAGGGCCCATGACTTAGAGGATTCTTTAAGATCGCTCGAAATTTTAGCAAATCATCATGAGAATTTTTCTTGTGATTTTTTATTAAGTCTTCCTTACTCTCAAGAGAAAAAAAGAGATATTGTTAAAGAACTAGAGAGACTTTTAGAGTTTAATCCTAAGCATATCAGTCTTTATGTTTTGACTGTCCCTAAACACTATCTTCACTATCAAAAACTTCCTAGCGAAGACTATTCACATGATGAGTATTTAAAGGTTTCTGATTTTTTAACTTCTCATGGGTTTAATCATTATGAAGTTTCTAACTTCTCTCTTGAAAACTTTCATTCAAGAAATAATTATGTCTATTGGCAAGGGCGCTCTTTTGGGGCCATCGGTCCTTCATCGACAGGATTTCTTTCTCTTTCACCAGAGAAAGCTTTAAGGTATAAATGGCAAACTCAAAAAGAGGATTTTCAAATAGAAATTTTAGGCAAAGAAGAGATGAAGCTAGAGGCAATGTATTTGTCTTTAAGAACATCTTCAGGGATTGCTTTAGAGCATTTTTCCTCTGAGTCTCAAGAGTTTTTTCAAACTTGGGTAAGTCGAGGTGTTGCTGAAATTTCTCATGGCCAGTTAAGACTAACCGCAAAAGGTTATATCGTCCTAGACGGACTTTTCGATGAAATTTTTAGTCAAAAAATCATCTAAAATTTAGATTGAAGTTATTTATTTATTCAATTTTACAATAAAACAAGTCAGTTCTATAAATGTATCACTTTAGGCAACTGAAGTTGAGCTTTTGGCAAAACAAGTTTTGAAAAAAGCAAAAGTGAGAGTAGGGACAAATTCGAGGTAACGAGAAAGAGGACAGGCTCTCATGGTAGGTATCTACCAAATGACTGAAGCTGATTTGAATTCACTGGGTTCAAATCTTAACGAGAACAAAAAAGCGGTGAAATGCGATTTTGTCTTGGGATAAAAGCTTTAGGTGGAATTAGAATGAAGTAGGGAAGTTGCAAAACTGGTACACTTCAGCCCGCAAGGGAAAAACTAGTTTCAAACGCGTAAATGTTCGCCATTTACGTAAGGTCAGAGAGCAGAAGTAAAGTGAAAGCTAGCTTCGAACGAGAGTCAAGCAAGGTGAAACTTGCAAGAGTTGAGGGTAAAAGCTTTTTGGCGTCTTGACCTGAGATAGGGAAGTTGAAAAACGGGTACATCTCAAAAAAGCCAAGTGCTTTTTAAAGGTTAAGAGGTCTGTTTTTGAGTAAAGTAATCCGCAAGGATTATTGAGCTTGAAACAAAATCTAAAGGGTGAATACTCTCTAGAGGAACGTAAGGCAGAACATCAAAAACAGAAAAACTGGCCCGGATAAATATCCGGGCTTTTTTTTGCCTAAAAAACGTTATCTCTTATATCTCGAGGTAAAATTTACATTTTTTCATCGATTATTTGCCCTGTGCGTTATTCGTGATTTAAAGGTTCCATGCTGAAAAAACTAGTATTTCTGCTTATTCAGAGCTTTCTGTGTTTGAATCTCCTTTCAGCGGAAGAAAAGTGTAATAAAAATCTTAAGAGTAATTATAATTTTCACCACAATATACCTTTTTTAGATGAAGCTATTTTAAATTGGAATGGAAAATACTTGCAAGAGTCAGCTTCCGTGCCACATAAGTTCATGCCTCCTTCGATGAGTAAAACGTTTAATCTTTTTCAAAGGCTTGGTAATGAAAACAAATTGGCTGTTTCAGGAAAACTTATTTTAGAAAAAGTAGAGGAAATAGAACGTAATATACAACCAAACTCAAACAAAACCATATGGCATGTTTATGAAGAAATTGTAGAAAGTGTTAGAGAGGATGTTTATAAGGGAACAAGAGTTCAGGATGCTATTAAGAAGAATGTTGAGAAAAGTATAAAATCAGCAAATCGTTCAATGAAGCTCTCAGGTATTCAAGATATGCAAATTATGAAAGTTGATAAGTATATGGAGAGTTATTTCGAAAGAGTTAATTGGATGCAAGAGAATTTTGGAAGTAAGTTTCTAAATGATAAGGCCATTAAGATGGGAGGATTCAATTATTTTGCAATAAATGCGTTTGGATTGTTGGCGGAAAAAGAAGCGACAAATAGAGGAACTTTAAAAGCAATTGATGCGATTTCTCTTCTTCACCCTATTACTGATAGTGCTTTCGACAGTGGAATGGACGATCAAGTTAGACAAATGATTGAAAAATCGAAAAAAATTCTAGCTGGAGAGATTCAAAATCCTTCAAACGAATTTGAAGCGATTAGTTTTTATTTAGCGGGAAATCTTTTAAAAGAATATCCTCCTCAAAAGGATCCGATTGTTACTCATTTATTAAAAAAACTTCTTTATATTCAAGTTAAAAGTTCTCAATTACAAAAAGCAATTAAGAACGTTACTGAAAAAGAGATTTTGGAAACTACCTTTACGAAAGGTGGTCTGACAGGTGTTTTATTTGCCTATGTTGGCATGGGAAAGCTTACAGATGAAGAAATTGAATTTTTTTACAAATGGGGTGCACTTAATCAACTATTGGACGATCTGATTGATCTTGAAAAAGATTTGTCGGAAAAAGCGGTTACATTATGGACAGAAGCATATAAAAACTCAGATTTTTCTAGAGCATTTAAATTAATGATGAATTTACAAAGAATCATGGAAGAAGAAGTAGCCCCCAAACTTAAAATTAAAAACAAAGAAAAATTTTCTAACGCGTTTAACACTGGATTTAAAATGCTATTGATGGTGGCCACGGAGGACCCTGTTGTCAAAAGAGCATTTAGACCCTTGATGCAAAAGCATTTCGCTTTTGATATCGGTACTTTTCATGAACTCATCATTAAAATTTTAAATAAAGTCGGCCAAAGAAGTGAGGCACGTGAAAAAACAATTTCTCTAATTGATGAAGAGCTACTTAAAGGGGCTTTTGCTCAAGCTAAAAAAGAAGGAATTAAATATCCAAATCAAATTCGTTTTTCGGTCGATAAAGAAGTATTTTTTACTTTAATGCGTCCTGTGCGAAGAATAAATCAGTGGCAAAGCGATACAATTAACGCCAAAACCGTCGGATATAAAGTTCAAAGAGCAATTCTAGCGGGCCTTATATCTGGAGGATTCATGCATTTGTTGAACAATGGAGAGGCTGAAGAAAATGCACAAGAAGGAGATTTCATAGAGCAAAATATGTCTTTGTTTTTTGGGGTTTGTATTTTCATTCTTTTTCTTGGAGTTTAAGAGTCCTACATTTCTTTTAACCCAGCCCTAAGTGTTTGTTTTTACTGACAATCTTTTTATCAAGCATTTATCTTTGCTCTTCAATCATTGACACTGGTCATTTCGTGCCCAGATTAAGGGTAGTGATTGAATAATGAAAGGAAGAAAAATGGAGAATCAAACAACAGAAGAAGTAGAGAAAGAGCAAGAAGTTGATGCTCAAGAGGAAGTTGAAGAGGGACAGGAGCAAAAGCAAGATCAGGAACAAGAGGATTATAAAAAGAAGTTTCTCTACCTTGCTGCTGAGTTTGAGAATTTAAAGAAGAGATTTGAAAGAGAAAAAAGTGATCTCTTAAAATATGGCTCAGAGAAGCTTTTAAGAGCAATGCTTGAAGTTGTGGATAATTTGGAGAGAACTTTGAGCGCCATAAAGAATGATGAAGATGAAAAAGTGAAAAACATTACGATTGGAATTGACATGGTTTATAAGCTTTTTATCGAATCGTTAAAGACTTTTGGTCTAGAACAAATCAATGCCCTTGGAGAGGAGTTTGATCCTAATTTCCATGAGGCCATGAGCCAAGAGTCCGTTGAAGGAAAGAAAGAAATGGAAGTAATTAGAGAGTTTGAAAAAGGTTATATTTTAAATGGCCGCCTTTTAAGACCCTCGAAAGTGGTAGTAGCAAAAAATAGTTAATAAATAAGGAGAACGAAATGGGTAAAATTATTGGAATTGACTTAGGAACAACAAATTCATGTGTGGCCGTTTTAGAAAACGGTAAATACAAAATTATACCAAATGAGGAAGGACATAATACAACTCCTTCAATTATAGGTTATGGAAAAGATGGTGAAACTCTCGTTGGTCAAGTAGCAAAGAGACAAGCTGTTACTAACCCAGAGAAAACTTTATTTGGTATTAAAAGACTTATCGGAAGAAAAGCTGATGCTGAAGAAGTAAAGCGCTTCATGGAAGTCGCACCTTTTGAAATCATTGCGAATAAAAATGGAGATGCATGGGTAAGAGCAAACGGAAAAGAAATGTCTTCTCAAGAAATCTCAGCATCTGTTTTAACAAAAATGAAAAAATCAGCAGAAAGCTATCTTGGACATGAAGTAACAGAAGCAGTTATTACAGTACCTGCTTACTTTAACGATGCTCAAAGACAAGCAACAAAAGATGCCGGAAGAATTGCTGGACTTGATGTCAAAAGAATTATCAACGAGCCAACAGCTGCTGCTTTGGCCTACGGACTTGATTCAAAAACAGATAAAAATATTGCTGTTTTTGACTTAGGTGGTGGTACTTTTGATATCTCAATTCTTGAAATTACAAGTGATGGTGTTTTTGAAGTTAAATCAACTAATGGTGATACTTTCCTAGGTGGGGAAGATTTTGATTATAGAATTATTAACTTTCTCGCGGAAGAATTTAAAAAAGATACTGGAATTGATTTAAAACAAGATAAGATGGCGCTACAGAGGCTGAAAGAAGCAGCTGAGAAAGCAAAACATGAGCTTTCAAGTACAACTTCAACAGATGTGAATTTGCCATTTATTACAGCGGATGCTTCTGGTCCAAAACACTTGAATGTGAACTTAACGAGAGCTAAGTTTGAGCAGCTAATCTCAGACCTTCTTGATAGATTGGCCACTCCTTGTAACACGGCCCTTAAAGATTCAGGGCTTGATAAAAGCGAAATCCATGATGTCATTCTTGTTGGTGGTTCAACTAGAGTTCCAGCTGTTCAAGAAAGAGTGAAAAGTATTTTTGGAAAAGAGCCTTCTAAAGGTGTTAACCCTGATGAAGTTGTTGCTGCTGGTGCTGCCATTCAAGGTGGTGTTTTAGCTGGTGACGTTAAAGATGTTCTTCTTCTTGACGTAACTCCTCTTTCTCTTGGGATTGAAACTCTTGGTGGAGTTATGACTAAGTTGATTGAGAAAAATACGACAATACCTGTGAAAAAATCCCAAGTATTTTCAACGGCTCAAGATAATCAACCAGCTGTTAGTATTCATGTTCTTCAAGGGGAAAGAGAGTTTTCCAATGACAACAAAACACTTGGAAGGTTTGATCTGACAGGAATTGCTCCAGCTCCAAGAGGAGTTCCGCAAATTGAAGTTACTTTTGATATTGATGCTAACGGAATTGTGAATGTTTCGGCTTCTGATAAAGCAACTGGTAAAAAACAAGAAATTAGAATTACTAGTGGGTCTGGTTTATCTGAAGAAGAAATTGAGAGAATGGTTAAAGATGCAGAAGCCAACGCAGATTCAGATAAGAAGAGACGTGAAGTGGTGGATGCCAGAAATAACTTAGATTCTCTTGTTTTCGCAACAGAGAAAGCAATTAGTGAAGCGGGTGATAAGGTTGATGCTTCAGCTAAATCTGAAGTTGAAGAAGCCATTAAAGAAGCGAAAGAAAAACTTACTTCTGAAAATCTTGATGAGCTAAAAGCAGCAACTGAGAGACTTCAAAATACGTCTCACAAAATAGCTCAGGCAATGTATGGCCAACCTGGTGCTGAAGGAGCTGCTGGAGCTCAGGAGCAATCTTCAGCTGAGACAGGTTCTTCTTCTGCAAACAATAAGAAAGATGACGATGTGGTTGATGCAGACTATAAAGAAGTCTAAGAAAAACTAAAGTGATTAATAAAAGGGCCAGCAAACTAAGCTGGCCCTCTATGTTTTAGGAAGAAAAATGAGCAAACGCGACTATTACGAAGTTCTAGGTGTAGATAAGTCTGCTGGAAAAGATGAAATTAAAAAAGCTTATAGAAAGCTAGCGATGCAGTTTCATCCAGATAGAAACCCAGATAACCCAGAAGCTGAAGCGAAATTTAAAGAAGCTTCAGAGGCAGCGGAAGTCCTATTAAACGAAGATAAGAAAAGAGCTTACGATCAATTTGGACACGCTGGTGTTGATGGACAAGCTGGAGGCTTTGGCGGAGCTGGTGGATTTGGAGGCTTTGAAGACCTTGGCGATATCTTTGGAGATATTTTTGGTGATTTCATGGGAGGCGGTCGCCGCAGAGGTGGAGCCCCTCGAGGACGTCGTGGAGATGATATACAAGAAGTTGTAACGGTTAATTTTGAGGAAGCAGCTTTTGGAGTTGAAAAGGAAGTGTCTATAACAAGACATGAAATCAAAGAAGGAACGACTCCTCAAAAATGTGATATGTGTGATGGGCATGGACAAGTAAGGCGTCAGCAAGGGTTTTTTACGATCTCACAAACTTGTCCAAAATGTTCAGGGGCAGGGGAAAGCGCTCAAATGATTCGTAAGAAAGTAAACCTATCGGTTAAAATCCCTGCAGGAATTGATGAAGGACAAAGATTAAAGCTCACTGGTGAAGGTGGACCTGGTTCCAACGGAGCACCTAGGGGAGATCTCTACGTTTTGATAAAAATTCGTGAACATGAATTCTTCACTCGTGATGACTTTGATGTTCACTGTGAAGTCCCTATTAGTTTTTCTCAAGCAGCTCTTGGTGCAGAGATAGAAGTGCCAACCTTAGGAGGAAAGGTTTCCGTTAAAATTCCAGCTGGAACTCAGTCAGGAAAGAGGATGAGGCTTAAAAATAAAGGAATTAGTAGACTGGGTGGGTATGGTTTTGGAGACCAAATCATTAGTATTCATGTGGAAACACCAACAAAACTTTCACATGAACAAAAAGAGTTATTTGAGAAGCTTGCTCACTATGAAGAGAAAGAATCAAATTCTCCAATGTCTAAAGGTTTTTTTGATAAGGTAAAAGAGCTTTTTCAATAGAGAAGTCTGTCGTTCAGGTGACGGGATGAGTTTTTCTCGTTAGAATCTACTGTATCTTTTGAATCCAGAGGTTGCAGTGCAAAAAAAAATATTCATATACCTGATGACTTTCATCCTCGTTCTTAGTTGTTCTCAAGTCAGCTTAATATCAGGCCAGTACTCTGAAGGTTTTCTTAGAAAAATAGAAGAAATTAAGGTCATTTATAAGCAAGGTGAAAACGAGCTTGCCTTAAAAAGACTAAATAATATTAATGATCAGACAATTAACCCTGAAGAAAGGGCCATGAAGTATAACTTAATCGGGGTTATTTATTTTTCTGATTTTAACTATCAAAGCGCTATTACTAACTTTAATGAAGCTCTTGTTACAGCAGACTCAGACCCTTCACTAAAGGCCCAAGTTAAGCTTAATCTTGCGAGTGCTTATTTTAAGTTAGGAAGAGCTAGAGAAGCTTTTTTATACATCCAAGATGTTAATTACAAAGTCCTAAAGCCTAAAGAGGCCAAAAAACATCACCATCTAAGCTATGTCCTCTCTCAACAACTTAATAACAACCCTGTTGCTACGAAGTCGCTTTTTCTTTTAACTTCAGATGTGAAGTCTTTTCAAGATTTTCGAAACAATCCCTATAGCGAAACACTTATTGATTACTTTTTTAAACTGGATGAGTCCTCAAGGCTTAGACTTCTTCAAGAGTTTGAGAAAGAGCGCTTCATTAACGTTGCTTTCATGGGAAAACTTGAAGCTCAAAAACTTTACTACTCAGGACAAAAAGGTAAGGCCCGTGATGTTGTGAGTTGGTTATCAAACTACTACTCCGACATTGAAGAAGTAAGGGCTTTTGTGAGCGATTTTTCTTTTCGAATGGAAAATTACTCTAAAATTAATCCAAATGCGATTGGAGTTATTCTTCCTCTTACTGGTAAGAAAGCTTCCTTTGGAAAGAAAGCTCTTAAGGGAATTGATGCTGCTTTAAGCGATGTTATTGCGATGAACTCGACAGACTCTGGACTTAAACTTGTGAAGCCTGAGATTTATACTAAAAACTCTTTTGATAGTAATATTGTTGGTGCGATGGCCGTGAGAGAACTTGTTGAGAAGAACTTTGTCTCTGTGATTATTGGAGGTCTTTTCCCTGATACGGCCAAAGAAGAATATCTAGAGGCCAAGAAGTTCGGGGTTCTTTATATTTCTCTTTCTCCTATTTATTTACCAAAGGATGAGAAGAATCATCTTCTTATTGAAATCCCTGGTTCAGTTGAGTCTCAAGTTTCTGCGGCTTTTTCAGACCCAATGCTAACTCGTTTTGGAACTAAGCTTGCTGTTCTTTATCCTCAAAGTGAGGGAGGGGATGCTTATATCAATGAAGTATGGAGGCAAGCCAAGGCTAAAAAAATAACCCTAACAAGTATTCATTCTTATCAAAAAAATATAACTGATTATAGGGAACCGGTTGAGAAGTTGCTTGGTTTAAGGTTTAAAAGAGAAAGAGATGAAGAGTATAGAATTTGGAGCGATATTTATAAACTTCAAGGCAAGAGAATAGTAAGAAGAGTTCAAACCCTAAGTCCAATTATTGATTTTGATTGGGTCTTTTTGCCAGCTTACCCTCATGAGGCGATTCAAATTATTCCAGCTTTTAATTATTTTGACGCTCTTAACATTCATTTCGTTGGTGGCCCCAGTTGGAAAAGCCGCTCGATTGTTAAAGAGCAAAAGGATTTAGGAAATCTGCATTTTGTTGGAGACGATCCTGATTTTATCGATTCTGAGTTTAGAACAAGATATTTTAAGCGCTATAGTAAAAGCCCTAAGCTTATCGAAACACTTTCTTATGATGCTTTTAACGTAAGTTTTAAGGCGCTTAATAACCTTAAATTTGAAAATAGAGAGCAACTTGAGATTAGTTTAAAAACAAGAAAATCGATAAGAGGATTAACAGGTCTTTGGTATATGAAAGATGGAGTTTGGTTAAAGAACCTTACTCCACTAACAATAAGTCGCAAAAAAGTCGTTAAGCTTTTTAATTCAAGCCAGGATGCTGAGCCTGTAAAAAATTAGTCGTTACTTATTTTCTTTTGAAGCAGCGATTTTGGCCTTAAGTTTTGCCTTCTTTTTCGCCTGAGCTTTACGTCTCTTCATTTTATAAACGACTTTTTTTCTTCCAATACCCATTTTTATCTCCGTTAGTTAGGATAAAGAATTTAATGAAAAGAGCAGAATATGGCAAGGAAAAAGACTTGTGGCGTTAATTGGGGTACTTTAAAAAGTAAACATCTTCAAAATTACGTCCATAATTCTCAAGATCGAGTCCATAACCAATAATAAATTGGTCATCAATTTTCTTCCCAATAAGCTCGGCCTTAATTGGAACGGCCCTTTTGTAGGGTTTATCAAAAAGAGTGATGATTTCGATACTTCTGGGTTTAGAGCTTTTTAAGCGGTTGTGAACGAATTCCAGGGCCCTGCCAGTATCAATGATTTCCTCTACAATAAGAACATTCTTATCGTGAATATTTGTTTTGATATCACTTGATAAGCTAATAGTACCATTGCTCTCTTTATCTCTTCCAATGGCCTCCACTTTAACAAAATCAACATAGAGTTTAACATTTTTTATCTCTCTAATGAGATCGGCCATAAAGATAAGGCTGCCTTTTAGAATACCTACTATGACGAGTTCTTGGTTAGCGTACTTTTGAGAAATAGTATGACCAAGAGAGCCAATAAGGCCTTTGATTTCATCACGGTTGATGTACTTAACAAACTGACCAGAAGTAAAACGATCGGGGAATTTATATTTTTCACTCATATGAGCTATTCTACCCATTAATAAAGAATTTGCTCAAGAGTTTTCTCATAGGTAGTATTTCTTAAGGAGAATTATGGTTAAAAAAGCAACAACGAAAAAGACATCGAAGAAAAAAATCGCAAAAGTGAAGTCCTCTAAAAGAAAACTTTCTGAAAGAGAGCTTAAAATTCGCTCTAAGAGGGTCTACGCTAATGCTGATAAGAGAAAAATAGCTATTGATATGCTTGAGCGTTATACAGGGCATGATTTTGAAATGTTCAAAGAGCATATTATTTTAACAAATTTTCATTATTACACGCAGCGTTTTCAAACAATACTTGCTGATTCCCACTATACGGAAGGTTCTGCTTTTAAAGCAGCTTCTTCAGATACAGCTAATGTTACTATTATTGAATTTGGGATTGGTTCTGCTATGGCGGCTTTGGTTATTGAGCTTATAGCCGTTATTGAGCCCAAGGCGACTCTGTTTTTGGGGATGTGTGGAGCAGCTCATAGTTCACTGAAAGTAGGAGATTTTATACTCCCAATTGGGGCGATTAGAACTAGTAGTGTGGCCGAGCACTTTATGCCTTCACAAGTACCGGCCTTACCAACCTTTAAAGTTCAAAAATTCGCAAGCCAAGTTTTAGTTGAGCATGGTCATGATTATAGAACTGGAGTCGTTCACTCAACTGATTTGAGACTTTGGGAATTTGATGAAGAGTTTAAGTTAAATCTTTACAGAGAAAGAGTTATTGCAGTTGAGATGGAGTGTGCCACATTGTTTATTGCTGGTTTTGCTAGTAAAGTAAATATTGGTGCATTACTTCTTGTTTCTGATCTTCCCTTAAAGAGAGGGGGGATTAAAACAAAGAAATCGGCGACGAAAGTTTTCAGGCAGTTTACTGATAAACATATTGAGCTTGGAATTGAAATTATGGCCGACATCGCTGAAAGAGGTGATAAAATAAGACATTATCGTTGGTAAATAAAAGGATATAAAAAATGTTTAAGAAAATTCTTGATTGGTTTTCGAATGATTTGGCCATTGATCTGGGAACAGCAAACTGTCTTGTTTATGCAAAAGATAGAGGGATTATCGTTAATGAACCCTCAGTTGTTGCTGTTCATCAAGGATACCGTGGCCAACAAAAAGTATTGGCCGTCGGGCAAGAAGCAAAAAAAATGCTTGGGAGAACTCCTGGCTCAATCAAAGCTATCCGTCCTATGAAAGATGGAGTTATTGCTGATTTTGAAGTCACACAAGCGATGTTAAAATACTTTATTCAAAAAGCAATGAATGGGTCAAAACTTGTTAAACCAAGAATTATTATCTGTATCCCTTTTGGAATCACTCAGGTTGAAAAAAGAGCAGTCAAAGAATCTGCTGAACAAGCTGGGGCCAGAGAAGTTTATCTCATTGAAGAACCAATGGCAGCAGCAATTGGAGCTGGTCTTCCTATTACAGATCCATCCGGGAATATGATTGTCGATATTGGTGGTGGAACGACTGAGGTGGCCGTTATTTCTCTTGGAGGAATTGTTTTCTCTAAATCAGAGAGAGTGGCAGGAGATAAGTTTGACGAAGCCATTACAAACTATATTAAGAAAAAATACTCACTTCTTATTGGAGAGAGAACAGCCGAGCAAATTAAAATTTCAATTGGTAATGCCTATCCTTTTGATGATGAGATTAAAACATACGAAGTGAAAGGGCGTGACTTAATTGCAGGAGCTCCTAAAACAATTGAAGTAACTTCTGATGAAATTAGAGAAGCCCTTTCAGATCCTATTAATGAAGTTATCGAAGCCATAAAAATCTCTCTTGAAAAAACT
The DNA here is from genome assembly GCA_030431635.1 of Bacteriovoracia bacterium. Lineage (GTDB taxonomy): Bacteria > Bdellovibrionota > Bacteriovoracia > Bacteriovoracales > Bacteriovoracaceae > CALFYV01. Next base: position 53,200 of record JAUIIL010000005.1, on the reverse strand, counting down.
CCTCCTGAGTTAGCTGCTGATATTGTTGATAATGGTATTATTCTCGCAGGTGGGGGAGCATTATTACAAAATCTTGATGTTCTCATTAAAGAGAAAACAGGCTTACCAGTTTCTTTGGCCGAAGATCCTCTAACTTGTGTTGTAAGAGGTTGTGGAACAGCTCTCGAGTCTATTTCACTTCTTAGGCAAGTAACGACTCTTTCTTAGGTATCATACATGGATTCCAAACCTAAAATTTCATTTTCTCCTCTAAGTGATGAGGAGAAAATGTCTAAGTTTAGGCTTCTTATAAATTCAGATGGTCTGTGTACTGTTTGGAAAAAGGGAGCTGAGCATAGGTTTAACTTTCAGGTCAATTCCCTATCCTTAGATAAAGGAGAAATCTATTTGAGTTATTCTGGTAAGGGAATTTTCGAAGCCGGGGTCTACTGTATATCTTTTAATACTTCAGGAGTTAATTACTTTACTCAGGCTGAAATTAAATCTCTTTCTTCAAAAAATAGTTACTATTTAACGAGTGGTGTTGTTCTTTATAAAACGGAAAAAAGAGCTTCTTTTCGACTACTGGCTTATCCAACCTATAAAATAAAAGCTCAACTTCATTTCAATGAAGAGAAAGTTGGTGAGAGTAATATTATCGATTTTAAAACAAAGCTTTCAAAAACGGGATTATTCAAAAATTTTTTAAAGGAATTAAACTCTGAGAATGAAGAAAACTTAGATGAGGGATACCTCTCTTTTCGAGTGCAAGATATCTCAGCAACAGGTATGGCCATTATCGTTGGAAGAATGGAAGGAAGTTTATTTAAAAAAGGTGAAAAACTCACAAATCTTGTTGTTGATTTTGAAGGAGATAAAATCAAAATTCCAACAGGAGAGATTGTCTATAAAGTCGATTCAAAACAAGTGGATAGAAATAATATAGCGATTTATAAAGTTGGAGTTAAGTTTTTAAACTTAGATTTAAGAGTTGACCAGCTTCTTGTTCAGAAGATTCATGGCGTTTTATCTCGTCTTGATGGAGGGAAAAGCTTTGAAGATTTTATTGATTAGTCTTTTTCTTTTTAGTTGTTCTCATAACTACCTCGTTAAACCTGCTTCAACCCTAAAAATTGAAAGCGAGAGGGCTTCTTTTGATTATAATGATGTTTCTGGAAAGTATGTTCTTGAAAGAGAAGTAAAGAGAAATTCAAAAAAAGTTATAACGTATTCTAAATTATCTAGTTATGATTTTAAAAAAAATAAACTTGTTGAAAAAAGTGTGACCATTTCAAGTATTGGAACCTTAACGATTGGAAAAAGAAAAAAACCTATTTTAAGGCCATATGCTTCTCAATATAGTGTCTGGTTTGATGGGAAAGAATTTCTCACTCAATTAAAAATCAATCCTAAAAAAAAGAGTTTAGATGTTTACCTGAAAAGTCCTGAAAAAAAATGGAATGGAAAAAGAAGTATTCGTTTTCCTAAAGGTGAAGTTTTCTGCTTTTTCTCACAGCTCCCTGAGTGCATTAAAGGAACAGAGTTTTTTTATGAAAGTATTCAAAAACAAGAAGGTAGCCTAAAGCTATATGTCATATGGGATTCTTTTCCTTATTACGAAGAGCTTTATGGAAATATTAAAGCGACTCTTTTTACGGAATCAGAGTTTGTTTATGATGGAAAGAATGAAGAGGACCATAGGTTTAAACTGATGGTAAAAGGACAGGTACTTTTTTATCAATTCCGCTCAGACCTAAAATTTGATAAGTTATTATGGGTATCTCAAGGGATGCGAGTAATTCGGAGATAGTGAGGCTATAGGTGGCATTAAATAAATTAGGCCAATTTATTTTAACAGGATTAAGTGGAACCTCTTTAACGGATGAGGAAAAAGATTTCTTGTCTCGTGAAAATATTGGAGGAGTGATTCTTTTTACTCATAACTATGAAGATCCAGCTCAGTTAGCAGAATTTGTAAATGAAATTCAAGAATGCAGAGACGAATACCCTCTTTTTATATCAGTTGATAACGAGGGAGGGAGAGTTTTTCGCTTTAAGAAAAATTTCACTCACTTTCCCCCTATGAATGATATTGCCAAGCTTAAATCTCCTAAAATAACTTATGAAGTTCATAAAACAATGGCCATCGAGTTAGCGGCCTGTGGAGTTAATTTAGATTTTTCACCTGTTTGTGATGTTTTAAGAAAAAATACAACAAATGCAATCGGAGATCGAGCTTTCGGACACGATCCTGTTGAAGTAGAAAAACACATCAGCGCAGCTATAAGGGGACTACAAACTAATGGTGTTCTAGGTTGTGCTAAACATTTTCCAGGACATGGAAATACAACTAAAGACTCTCATTTTGCTCTTCCCTACATTAAACAAAGTATTGAAGAGTTTCATCAAGTTGATTTTATCCCTTTTAAAAAAGCATCGCGTTCAAGAGTTGCTCTTATTATGATGGCCCATTTAGTTTGTGATGCTATTGATCCTAAACTTCCTTGTAGTTTAAGTGAAAAAGCTTATGAGTTACTAAAAAAAGAACTTAAGTTTAAAGGCGTTATTATTACTGATGATATGTATATGGATGCGATTAGAAAAAACTGGTCTACTGAGGAAGCGGCGGTGATGGCCTTAAATGCAGGGGCAAATGTTTTATGTTACCGCAAAATGGAAGATGCTTTTACTGCTCTTGAATCTTTAAAAGCAGCATATAAGAGTAAAACTCTCAAGAAAGAAAGAGTTGATGAGTCTTTAGAAAAAATCGAAAGTTTAAAAGAAGAGTATTTCTCTGATTACAGGCCAGTATATATACCTGAAATTTCAAAGAGTTTTTCCTCGGCCAATGCAAATTCTCAATTAAAAGAGATTCATGAGAAATTACAAAAGAAATAGTTGAGTACACTGTTCAGCTTGCACTAGGTCAATATTTCCCTAATTTAGCACCAACCAAAATAACTTTCATAAATTTGGTAATCTATAAGTACGGATTATTATGGAGAATTTATGGATATTTCTTTGGTCCAGGCCAGTGGAATTCTTTATTGGAGTTCGATTGTTCTAGTTGGTCTTGCGTGCTTCATCATAGCAAGAACTATTTTTGAAGATGAAGATTCTTTTAAAGCATCTGAGACTCTTGATGAGTCAAAAGAGAAACTAGTTTCTAAAAAAGAATCTTTTATTCTTAAGTATGCGCGTCCCTTTTTTAAAAGATATTTTGTTCCAGTTGTAAATGGGATGAAAAATAAAAAAAGGATTAGAGATAAATATAAAAGAAAATTAGCGACCGCTGGGCTTACTTCACAATTTAATCCAGATGAATTTTATGCTTATAAACTTTCACTAGTTATTGGTTTTCCTATCCTCTATCTGGCCATTAATCAAGTTTTAGAAATGGATTATCCTCTTAGTTATGCACCTATCATGGGGGTGATAGGATTTTTTTATCCTGATATTTGGGTCAATGGACAGATTGAGAGAAGAAAAAAAGATGTCATTAGAAATATGCCTTTTATTGTTGATATGCTTGCTCTCTCTGTTGAAGCAGGACTTGATTTTGTTGCGGCGATGACAAAAGTGATTGAAAAAGCTCCTCCAACAGCTCTTTCTGAAGAGTTTGAAATCATGATTAAGGAAATAAAAATTGGTTCTTCACGTGCTGAAGCTTTAAGGCAACTGGCATGGAGAGTGGATGTATTACAAGTGTCGTCTTTTACTGCGACTTTGATTGCAGCTGATTCAGTAGGAGCTTCAATCGGACCTATTTTAAAATCTTTATCTAATGATATGCGCTCTAAAAGAAGTTCTGAAGTAGAAAAGGAAGGCTCGAAGGCTTCTACCAAAATATTGTTTCCAATGATGATGTTTATTTTACCTGCTGTTGTTCTTGTTTTAGGAGCTCCCGTTGTCATCATGTTTATAACGGGGAAATAAGGAATGATGATAAAAGATAAAAAAACAAATAGTGTGATTGTTTCAGAGCTTAAAGTGGCAAAAACTTTCTCAGAAAGATTGTTTGGATTGATGTTTAAAAAAGAAATCAAAAACTCTGATTCACTTTTGTTTTATAATTGTAGAGCTATTCATACTCATTTCATGTGTTGTGAAATGGATGCTCTTTTTTTAAATAAAAAAAATGAAGTGATTGCGATTATTCGAAAAATGAAACCGTGGCGTTTTAGTAAAATCTATTTTAAAGCAGATAAAGTGATTGAACTAAGCGGTGGAGCATTACCTCTTTCTACTCAAGTTGGTGATGAGTTGGAGATTGTTGATGTATAAATTAGTTGCGATTGGTGGAAAAATAAGAGGGAAAGAAGTCATCTTACATGAAGGCGAAAATATTGTTGGTAGAGGAAATGAAGTAGATCACAATTTAACCCTACAAGGTCTCTCAAAAAAACATATGTGCCTAACAGTTAATGAGGGTAAAGTTTATATTGAAGACTTAGGGAGTTCAAATGGAACTTTTGTTAACGGTAAGATTATAAAAAGACAGGCATTAAATAAAGATGACAAAATAGCTGTTCCTAATGCCATTTTTCAACTCGTTTATGTCAAAGAAAAAAAAGTTTCATTAAAAAACACAGAGAGTAAAGAGGATGTTGAAATTGAACAAAGAGAAGTTGTTCCTAATCACCTTCCTGGAAAGATCCGTTTTCATTTTAAAAAGAAAATCATGCCTATTATTTATGGGTTTAACGAACAATATGAATGGTCTCAATTAGTTGCTATTTTACTAGGGCTTTTTATTATTATTAATATTGCTTTAACTATATTTCCTGTTTTAAGAACAAATAAAAATATTTTAGTTTATGAAATAGCGCTAAGAGGAAAGCATTATGCTGATGAGGTAGCAAGAATTAATAACGTAGCTCTCCAAAGAAGAAATCTAGAGCAGATTAATACAAATTTCTTAGATAAAGAAGACGGTGTGGTTTCTTATGAACTTTTTGATTTAGAAGGAAGGGTTGTACGTCCTTTAAATCAACTAAATTCTTATACAAACGATACTCTTTCGATTGAAACAAGAGATTGGATTCAAAAAAATGCAAAACCACTTATTAAAATCCTTAGTGATGGAAAAATTGGTATCGGTGGAGCGATTAAAGCCTATGATGTAAGAACAGGAAGAGAGGAGGTCGTTGGGGGAATTTCCATTCGGTTCTCTCCACGTTCCCTGACTGCAGAAGCTGCCAATAGTTCACAAGCTTATTTTGAAGCTTTAAGTACATCCATTCTTGTGGCCATTTTTTTCTTCGCCATGATTTATTATTTAACAACAAGACATATCGAACAAATGCAACTTCAAATTGAAGAGTCTTTGAGAGGGAAAAGAAAAGAACTTGAGAGTAAACTTCTTATGAAAGAGAGTATTCCTTTAAAAAATACTATCAATTCGGTACTACAAAGATTGAGAGAGTTGCAAAGTACGGATGAGGGCGGTTTTGATGAGTTAGAAGATGATGGCCCCTATTTGAGAAAACTAGAAGATTTTCTATCTGGGGCACAAGGTCCTGTTCTTATTTTAAACTCAGAAAAAAATATCAATAGAATAAACCTAGAAGGAGAGGATTTGATGGGAATCAGAGAAAGTTCTTCTAGCGGAATGAGTCTTTTGGATACGGCCAGAGATCAAGGTTTTGCTGCAACTGTTATCGATTTGTGTGATCAATCGGCTAATAACGATGGTTGTAATCAAAAAGAGACTTATGAAATAGGTGGCCATGAATATGAAATAAACGTGGCTTCACTTATGGGAAAAGATGGCTTTGCTAAAGCCTTTTATATTACTTTTGTGAGAGAGAGTTAATGACAGCAAAAAAAGTGAATATTTATAAGCACTTTGAAACACCTAAGGAGCCGGGAAGTCATTATCGTCTTTTGTGTTTGACGGGCGAGAATAAAGGAAATGCTTACTTCTTAGTAGACTCAAGAATTATTTTAGGTCGTTCTGAAAAAGCAGATATTACACTGAAAGATCTTAAAGCTTCAAGGGAACATGCTGAAATAACAAAAGTCGATGGGAGCTTTATTGTAACAGATTTGGGTTCACAGAATGGGATTATGGTGAATGATTTAAAAGTCAAACAACATACATTAAAAAATGGAGATAAATTAATTATTGGTTCAACTGTTTTTAAGTTTGGAATTGTTAATATTGAAGAGATTAAAGTCTTAAAAAAAGAAGCAGCTCCAGCGAAAAAAAATTCTTCCGAGAAAGAAAAGAAAAAAATAAAACCTTTGCATATTGTGATTGGTGGCATTCTTGTCTTACTTTTAACTCTTGACGATGAAAAACCTTCTCCTCAGAATGAAAAAACTAAGTCTGGAAGTTATAAGCTAAAAGAAGTAAGTAATGAGTTTGAGGATGCTTTAAGAAAAAGAAAATACAGCCAGGATAAGGACCTTCAAGATAAGCTCAAGGTTATTTTTCAAAGAGGTCTAAGAGAATTTAGAGAAGAAAATTATTTTAGGGCCATTAAAGAGTTTAATCTAGCATTAGTGTTAAGTCCCAATGATGGGCAAGCTCAATTTTATCTTCAAAAAACAAAAGATGCTTTAGATAAAAAAATTAAAAGCTTTGAAGTTAATGCCAAACGAGATGAAGATTCACTACATTTTAGTAAGGCCATCGTGTCTTATTGTTCAATTGTGAGGCTCCTACATAACTATCCCGAAGATGAGAGATATAAAGATGCTTTAAAAAGTTTGAAAGCATTAGAGGAAAAACTAGGAATGGAAGAAAATGAAATTAGCTGCGTACAAAAATAATCAGCTCATTTCAAATTATGAGACACCAGAGTTGTCAATGTCAGATAACTTTGAGGTCTTTATAGGAAGATCGAGTGATAATCATCTTCAGATTGATGACCCCCAAGTCTCTAGGGAGCATGCTTTAATTTACCTAGAAGAAGGCCAATGGAAAATAAAAAGACTCACAGATATTGGAACAATTCTCATTAATGGCCAATCAATTTATGATGAAAAACTCTCTGAAGGGCAAAGGCTTCACTTTGGGCCATTTGTTATTGAAGTAAGTGCTGTTGATTTACAGAGCTCGCAAGAACAAGAGGTAGAGGAATTAGAAAAAATTCAAGATAAACCTGATTATAATGAACCTCAAAATGAAAGTGAAGAAGAGAGTAGTCTTTTAGAAGAGGAAATTGAACAAGAAGAGGGTGATCCTGAGAACAAAGAAGAGAGTAATGAAGAAGATCCTCTATTGGTTGAAGAAGAAAAAGAAAATCAAGAAAGTGATGAGATTGAAGAAGGTTTTTTAGAGAATAATGAGAGTTTTTCAAATGATGTAGGTGAGTCTTTTTCTGATGGAGAGGGGGCATTTGATGAAAATGAATCATTTTCTCAAGAGCAAACTCAGGGGGGATTTGAAAGCGAAAGTAGTGAAGATAGTACACAAATGTTCTCTAGTTTTGCTTCTTTTGAGTTGGAGATTTTCGGTGAACATGCTCCTTATGATAAGTTTATGCTTGAATCCAATGAGACATTTATTGGAAGAAGCCAAGAAAAGTGTCAGATAGTCCTTGATGATCACGAAGTTTCATCAGTTCATGCTAAATTAATTAAAACAAAAATCAATTTACAACTAGAAGATCTTGATTCAACGAATGGAACCATTTTAAATGGTGCTCGAATTAATAAGTCTGAGCTTCATAATGGAGATGAATTTGTTATAGGAAGTACAACTTTCACAGTCAGACTCAAATCAGAAATGTTAGATCAAGAAGTTGAAACTTTAATGCCTGTTGATTCTGAGCAAGAAATTGAAGTTGAAAATGATGGTGATGCGGCCAACTTTGGCCTTGTTGAAGGAGAAGCAGGCGCTGAGGACTTGGATTTTTCTGTAGAAAAAGCAGTCGAAGAAAAATCTATTTTAAAAAATCCTGAGAAAAGAAAGAAGTTAATGTATGGTCTAGTTGGTCTTCTTTTAGTCTGGGTTTTGCTAGATGAAGAAAAACCCAAAGAAGAAGTCAAAGAGACAGAAAAGAAAGAGCAATCTTTGGCCAAAGAAGAAAAGAGAGAGGTGAAAGAAGTTCGTATTCTCTCACCTGAAGAGAAAGAATATGTGGCTTCACATTATAAGCTTGGGAAAGCCTATGCGATTAAAGGAGATTACGCCAGAGCGATTGAAGAGCTAAATCTTGTAAAAGAGATATCTCCAACATATGAAAATACAGAGTCTCTTTATTTGCAGGCAAAAGAAGGATTAGAAGAACTTGAAAGATTAGAGCAACAAAGAATAGAGCAAGAGAGAAGAGAGAAAATAAAGGCTCAAGTTCAAAAGCTCTTGAGTGAAGCGAAGAAAGCTTTTGAAGAGGATAAGCTTTCATTGGTTGAAGCAAAAATAAGTAAAATTCTTGAAATTGATCCAGAAAACGTTGAAGTGCAGGAATTAAAATTAGAAGTAGATGCAGTAAAACAAGAAAAAGAGCGTCAAAAAAGAGTAGCTCAAGAAAAAGAGAGAATCAGACAAGAGATGATTACTGCTCTCTCTCCTGGTAAAAACTACTATCTTAGACAAGAGTGGTATAAGGCCATTATTAAATTACAAGAATTTTTGGATAAAAAAGAAATGGATGAAGATCTCATGAAAGAAGCTACTGATATGCTTAAGGAATCGAAGGAGAATTTAAAATCAATAGTTGAACCTCTTCTAGGAAAAGCTCGTGCCTTAAAAGAGGGCCAAGATTTAAAAGGAGCCTATGAAGCTTATAACGAAATACTTAATATCGACCCTAGTAATGAAGAATCCCTGAACGAGATGAATAAAATTAGGGGTGAACTGGATAATAGAGCTAAAAAGGTTTACCGAGAAGGAATTATTTCTGAGTCATTGAGTTTATTTAATGATGCCAAAGAAAAATTTCAGGAAGTTCAGCAAATTTCACCAAGTGACAGTGAGTACTATAAAAAAGCCACTAAAAAACTAAAGGAGTATCTTGAGTAATGATTGAACTGAAAAAATGTACGGCCAAAACAGATCAAGGACCTTATCTCCAAATCAATGAAGATGCTTATGATTTTGATTTAGATAAAAATCTATTTATGGTTTTAGATGGTTTTGGAGGTAGTGGTATTGGAGATAAGTGTGTCGGAGAAATTAAAGAAGATATGAAATCTTTTTTCGGCAGAGTCAGTCAAGATCCAGATTCAACTCTTCCCTTCTTTTTCAGCTCGAAGTACCTTCTTGAGACTAATGCTCTTATGAATGCCTTGTTTTATATTCACAAAAAAGTTTTAAAAGAAAACATGACTAAGAAAGTCAATCAGAAAGCTGGTGCGGCCGGAATTTTTATGACTTTCTCAGAGGAACTTCTTTGTTTATGTTCAACGGGTAATGTTTCTTCTTTTATTTTAAGAGATGGGCACTTAAACCCAATTTTTCTGCCTGATACTATTGAGTGTTTGAGTTCTGACTATCAAATAGAGCGCCATTTTAAGACAGCTCCCCTGAGTGGTATTGGTCTTTTTCAAGATTTACACTATCAATTAAAAGAGATGAGGGTTAAAACAGGAGACAGTGTTGTTGTTATGAGCGATGGTGTTTACTCCTATTTGGAAGAAAATGAAATATCTCATGTCCTCAATAAAGGAATAGAGACTAAAGAGAAAATTAATACCTTATTTAAATTGTCTAATTCTCGGGGCAATTTTGATAATCAAACTTTGATGATATTAGACTTTTAAACTAAAATAATTCTATTTTAACTTTTCTCGTTATAATCTATAATGGTTATGTTATTGATTTTTTTGGAGCAAAAGAATGAATCATAAAGTGCTATTGGCAGATGACAGTTTGACTATTCAAAAAGTTATCAAGATTACTTTGGCCAATGAGCCTTATGATCTGATTGATTGTGCAAATGAATCAGAGGTTCTTGCAAAAGCAACTTCGGATAAGCCGAGTCTCGTTCTCTTGGATTTTAATCTTTCTGAAGATAAATCTGGCTACGATCTTTGTTCAGAGCTTTTAGAAGCGAATCCTTCTTTAAGGGTTTTGATGCTTTTTGGGACTTTTGACAATATAGACGAGCAAGCTCTAAGTGAGTGCGGGGCTTCTGATAAAATTATTAAGCCATTTGATAGTAACAAGCTTATAAGTTTATGCCGATCTATTATTGAGGAAGTTGGAGAAGTTGCTCAAGAAGAGGAGCTTGAAGAAATTGAAAGTATTGAAACCGATGAAGCAGAAGCGCAGAGAGAGGAAATCAATCTAAGTGAAGATAGTGAAGACGATGAATGGAGTGTGGAATCTCCTGTTATTGAAGATCAGTCGTCAGAGGATGATCTAGACGAAGAGATGTTTGAAGTCTCTAAGAATAATGAAATGAATGAGCTAGAGAAAAGTGCTAGTGATTGGGGAGCTGCAGAAGTTCCAGGTATTATCGGTGAAAGCAGCTCTGAGAGTTTAGAAATACCAGGAGTTATATCAGGTGACTCAGGTCCCAAATCAAAACTGGTTTCTCTAGATGAGCTTGCTCCAATTGATGAAGATTATTCTTTAGAACTTGAAAATGAGGGAACAGATTCAGATGAAGAGATAGAAAGTCTTGAGTCTCAAATTAGTGATGAATCTGAAGATGAGTTGTGGCAAGCTGATGAAATTGAAAATGAAGGGCCAACGGTTATTAATACGGATTCTTTTGACGAAGAAGACTTTTCAGAAGAATTAGATAGTGAGCTTGAATTATCTCATGTGGAGCCAGAAGAAGAAGATCTAGAGTATCCTGAAATTGATGAGTCAGAATCTTTTGAAGATGAAGCAGAAGAAGTGCAAGAAATTGATCTTTCAAAAGCTTCTTTAATTTCTGAAGACTCGCTAAGAGAAGCCTTAGAAGAGAAAATAAAGCCTATTTTAGAAGAATACGTAAGAGATTTTTGTCGAGAATCAATTGAGAAAGTGGCGTGGGAGATTATTCCTGATCTTGCTGAGAATCTTATTAAACAAGAACTCTCTCGTATTGCTGATTCAGTTATTGAAAAAAATTAAAATCTTAAACTTCCAGCATAAACTTTTTGAATGCCTTGTTGATTTTCCAAGAGAGCTTCACCAAGTGCTCCGATTCCGATGAAAGTTCCCTCTATTTTTTGTTCTTCATCAATAATAAGAACTTTTTTATTTAAATGAAAGCAAGCTTGATTCCACTCTCTTTTTATTTCTTCATCATTGATGTTCTGATGATGAAGTAGATATGAATAAATTTCTTCATAAAGACTTTGAGTTACGGCCATTTTCGTATCTAAAAGAAAAGAATGGGGATAATCGAATTTTTTATTCTCAGTATCAGGATTGAGATTAATTCCAACTCCTACAATCAAGCATTCACCAAAATGATGAATAAGAATACCTCCAACTTTTTTTCCATGAATATCCAGTAAATCATTAGGCCACTTGAGAGATATTTTTTTTTGGAAAGAGGAGAAGAAAAATTTTTTTAGTAAAACTCCTATTTGAAGAGGTGAGAGGGTGAGGTTATCTCTTAGGGGCCATGAAAAAGAAAAGGCCAAGCTATCTTTAAAAATATGCCAAGCATTACCCCTTCTTCCTACACCCTGGGTTTGGTGTTGGGTTGAAACCAGAATCGGATGAGAGAATTGATGCGTGCTTAATTGGTTTTTGAGTATTTGTTGTGTAGAATGACACTCGTCTAAATGAATATGTTTGAAACCGAGGTTTTTTATGTCTCTCATTGAAAGAGTTACTCCAAGAAAAATTAAATTTACCCCTGGCATTAATCCTTACGCCGCCGGAAGTGTTATTGCCGAATTTGGTAACACAAAAGTTCATATTACGGCCAGCGTAGAAGAGAGTGTTCCTAGCTGGATGAGATCAGAAAAAACTCCCCGGGGATGGGTAACTGCTGAGTATTCAATGCTTCCGGGCTCAACTCACACTCGCTCTCGACGTGAAAGAAAAAGTGTCGGTGGACGCACACAAGAGATTCAAAGACTCATAGGAAGAAGTTTGCGCTCAGTCATTGATTTAGAAAAGCTAGGTCCGCGCTCTATAACAGTTGATTGTGATGTTTTGGTCGCTGATGGTGGGACAAGAACCACTTCAATTTCAGGGGCTTTTGTTGCTCTAAAAATGGCGATAGAAGATTTGAAGCAAAAGGGATTATTAAAAGAAAACCCTATCAAAGAGTCACTCGCAGCTTTAAGTGTTGGTATTACTCCAGAAGGGAAAATCATTGCTGATCTTAATTATGAAGAAGATTTTTCATGCCATACAGATATGAATATTGTGATGACAGAGTCAGGGCGTTTTGTTGAAGTGCAAGGAACGGCTGAAGAAGAGCCCTTTACCCCTGAACAACTGCAGGCATTATTAGAATGTGCTCAAAAAGCTTTAAGAGATGTTTTTGAAGAACAAAGAAAGGTTTTAGTGTAATGCAATTTATTCTCGCCTCAACAAACAAAGGCAAAGTTGATGAATTAAACTCTTTGTTTCATTCGTTTCTTAATATCGTTATCCCTGAAAAAAAAATTGAAGTAGATGAGACTGGAGAGAGCTTTCATGAAAATGCTCTTTTGAAGGCCAGAGCTTATTATGAGGAATTTGGAAGCGCTACTCTTTCTGATGATTCAGGTCTTGTGGTGGAAGCTCTTCCGGATGAACTAGGAGTGTATTCAGCTCGCTTCGCTCCTGAATACAGTGATTATGAGGGTAAATGCTCTCAAGTCATTGAGAAGTTGAAAAATAAGGAGACAAGGGCGGCTTATTTTGTTTGTGTGCTTTGTTTTTATCTCAGTGAAAGAGAGTATTATTTTTTTGAAGGAAGGCTTTTAGGGGAGATCTCCCACGAAATGAGGGGAAGTGAAGGATTTGGATATGACCCTATTTTTAAGCCAGAATCCCTTAATAATCAAACACTTGCGGAAAACTCAGCATGGAAAAAGCTGAACTCTCACCGAGCAAAAGCTGCAGAGCATGCTTTAAAATTCTTCACTCAAAAAGCTTAAGCTCATTGTCAAAATCACCTCGATCATTTATACCTATTAACTCTATTAAAGTCGGGGCGTAGCGCAGTCTGGTAGCGTATCTCGTTTGGGACGAGAGGGTCGTAGGTTCAAATCCTATCGCCCCGACCACTTAATCCAAAATAGCCTAAACATCGTCGTCAAGTTTTCGACTCAAACTCGGTTACGTACTTTTATGTACGCGCCCTCGTTCTCGCTCAACTTTCCTAGAGCTTCAGGCTATTTTGAATTAAGTGTATCTGGAGTGGGAGTTGGGTTTAAGCACCAGCGAACCTTGGGTCGTGGTTCACTGAGCGAAGAAAAAGTCTCAGTGGAGAATTTTTCAAGTGAAGCTATCGCCTCGACCATTTTCTTTCGAAATTACCCTGTTATCTTCGTCATCGCTAATAACCCTGCTAATTTAAATTATATGGCCGCAAGACTATTAGCTGTTGTCCTTCTCCAGTAAGTTTTTTACTTATATTATATTTTAATAAAAAAGGGCCGTTTTTTGGCCCTTTTTTCATAGCATTATTGAATTTTCGTAATTTTAACTTGGGTGAATACAAAATTCACACCAAAACTTAAAGTGGTTCCAAAACAGTTCTCTGCTTTTGTTGTTCCACATCTATGCTAGATTTCAAATTAAGACTGAGGCAAGATTCCTTTCAGAACCCTACCTCTTACATTTTTTATTGAAGACAAGTAGGAGAGCAAGAAGTTATTGCATCTGACATAAAGTGGTTAAAGTCTCCATTGTAGCATTCATCAACATAAGCATCCCAATCATCCCAAAAAACAGAGGGCATAAGATGAACCCCAAAGATGGTAAAAGTTTCATATTGAATACATTGGCCATCAACAATAACTTGGGCGCAACCGCTTCCAGCGTAAACGTTTGAAACTAGTGAAAATAGTAGCATTAAAGAAAATAATAGCTTTCTCATCTTTTCTCCTCTCTCATAAAATGTGTTTGCGTTGTGTGTTTCCTAGAAAAGAAACAGTCCTAAATTTAGGATATACTAAATAAAAAAAGATACAATTCAGAAAAAGTTATCCTGTTTGTTTAAAAAAAACTTCGTGGTATAGAGAGAATTTTATATACTACTTTTAAAAATAAAACATTCAGAAGTGATAATATGAATGAAAAAGATATAAAAGCATTTGAAACACTAATAAGTTTGCTCACGAATGTTTCCATGGGTCTTATCCTTAAAGATTTAAAGAATAATATCGTTCGAGTAAACGAGCATGCCGCAAAAGTTATCAATAAAAAAAGTGAGGAAATTGAAGGTAAGTCTTGTGAAGAGTTGTTTGGTGAAATGGGAAAAAACTCTTTATGAAGATGATCTTCAAATTATTAAAAGCAAAAAACCGATTAATGTAAAACTTCAAAGTATGGCCAATGTCGGTATTCATGCGGCTGAAATTGTTCATAATTTAAAAAATCCACTTGTCGTTGCAATACATAACACAAAAAAGTTGCGAACAATTGAAAATAATGAAGATTTAAAGCTCTCTATTGATAGAGTTGATGATGCTCTCAAGAGAGTTTTGGATATTGTTTCAAATACTCTTTCAGCGACAAGGGAAATAAGTTTTGAAGAAACACCTACAAATGTTAGAAGCAGTATTCTTGAAGTTATCAACACGATAGAGCTAAATAAAGACAAAGAAATTAAAAAATATCTTGAAATTGATATAGAAGAAGGTTGTTGTATTAATATTTCTTCAGTCCATTTACAACAAATCATAAGTAACCTCCTAAATAATGCGATAGAAGAGCTTTCTCAGAGTGAGAATAGAGCGATTAGTATTATTGGAAAACCTATTGGGAAAATTTTTGCACTAAGTATTCATGATAATGGAAAGGGTATACCAAAAGAGAATATTGAAAAAATTTTCAAGGCAGGCTTCTCAACTAAAAACCCAGGAGAAGAAATCTTTGATCCAGGAACCGGGCTTGGTCTATCCTTTGTTAAAAGGATGGTTGAGCTTTATAAAGGAAAGGTCTATGTTGAATCTTCAAAAAAAGGGACAACATTTGAGTTAAGCTTTCCCTTAGTAACAAATTCTTAATCACTGAAGTATTAGAAAAGGGATTGTAGATTATTTTGTGCTTTAGACTAATTGAGTTATTAAAAATTAGTAATTAATATAAATAATAGGTATTTGCTTTTCATAAGCATAGTTTGTCACTATTTCTAGTTGTGTTCGATTTGGCTTCATATACATTGGAAGCTTTCCTCTTTTTATAACTATTCCAATAATTTTTAACTCACTCGTTCCTGATATTATAACTTCATTGTATGAATCTACCTTATGGCTAGACTTGAGTAATATTTCTTCTGGTAGTAAAACTTTGTATTTACTAACTAATCGAGATAACTCTTTTTTTGATTCAGGTTGAAGCTTAAACATATCTCCTGAGAACATATCTTGAAAATGAGTAGCTTTTATAGTTTTGAAAGGTGTCGAGATAATGAAGCCAACTCCAGCATGAGTTCCCGTTTTATCTTGATTTATGATAGATGCAGAAAAAGCGTAAGCTTCTTGAAGTAGTTCTGGTTTTGGTAGGAGTTTCTCTGCTCCTTCGCTCCAACTATCAACTGTATGCACTAGATAAGTATATTGAGAACCGTTATGTTTAGTCGGATTAGTGAAAGATTTAGACCATCGATTTTCCTTAAAATCATTACTAGCTACAAGGAAAGATGTATCACAGCATATTGCGAAAGAAAGAAGATTAAAAAAAATCAAAATAACTAAGTAAGTTTTAAGAAGCATTTCTCATAAAACTAACACGCTTTGTTGCAAAATTCGTATGCTCTTTCATCCAAGTTGAATATTTTACAGAGAATTTTTTTATTGAAATAAGAAATGGTTAGCTGAGGGTTGGTGAACTTGAAGAATCCCTTCAATACTTAGTAGAATGATTTTAGTCAGTTACAGACGTCCTATTTATGAATTTGACTGATTCTATTATGGTGGATAGATTGAGGCTTCAACCGACTCGATGAAATTTTCTATTTTCTCTCTCATGTTCTTCTGCAGCTGCAATGCTAAGTCTGGCCCATGGAGCTCTTTCTAACCTTTTTCTCTCAATTGGCTCTCCTGTATCTTCGCAAATTCCATATTCACCTGAAACTATTTTTTGAAGAGCTATATCAATATCTCTGATTTTTTGAAGAGTTACATCATGCATGCGTAAGGCAAGAGTTTGAGTCGTCAAAGATTGAGCTATCTCACCTTCTTCTGTCATCGATTTATCTGAGTCAGTGATTTCTTCTTTAACCTTTTCTTTCAGATTGTTCATGAGTTTTGTTTTCAACTTCAAGAGCTTCTCCCTCTGAGTCGCTATAAATTTTTTGTCAAAACCTGCTTCATTCATATTTCCTCCATGAAGAACAATCCATTCATTTATTCTAAAACTAAGCTGATGAAATTCAAGGAAGAATCAAAAATTGCCTATAAACGCTTTTTTATTTAAGGGCATTGAAGGATAAAGGTAAGAGAGTGCCAAGAGTTGTTTTCTCAACTATTTTCTCAAGATTAGCGAGATATATAGGAAAATCAGCTCCAGCATGCTCTGAAAGAACTTGCCTACAGATACCGCATGGAGCGGTTGGGTTTTTTGTATCAGCAACAACGACAATGAACTCATATTCTTTTTTTCCATGCTGAGAAATAGCTGAGTAAAGTGCTACAGACTCAGCACAGTTTCCGGCAGGAAAGCATATATTTTCGATATTATGAGCACTGCAAATAAGGTCTTCGTTTTTGACTTTAATAGCGGCTCCTACCTTAAAATTTGAATAAGGAGAATAAGATCGTAGCCGCGCTTCTTTGGCCATTTCGTATGCTTTCAGGACTTCTTTGGAAAACTCGCTCATATAAGTATTATCTTTTGTGGTTTCATATCTGTCTATAGAAGGAAAGACTTGATTGCTAGCAAAATATTAGGTATTTAAGAAAATTATCAGAAGTCGGAACGTAGCGCAGCCTGGTAGCGCACTATTCTGGGGGGATAGGGGTCGCTGGTTCAAATCCAGTCGTTCCGACCATTTTTTTGAGAATAGTATTAAATATCCACAAGAGTCTATAAAAGCTACATACATAAGAAGGCAAATTGACATACTTATGCAAAATTGCGAACGAATGCCTTATGAAAAATATTATTTTTGCACTTTTTATTTCATTGGGTTCTTACGCTAATATTTGTAATAAGATGTTGATGTCCAAGCTTACTCCATGGACAAGAGCCAGGTTAGTCAAAACAATTGAGAGATTTGAAGGGAACTGGGAAGTTTACCCAGCTCAACTTATCAAAGAAGATCCTAAACTATTAAGTTCAATCAAGGATATTAAACTAGATAACAATGATGGGGTTTTCTTCATAGATAAGGGACCAATGTCTTTTAGGTTAAATACTTACGAGTACGAAGCAGGATTTACCTCTAAGTTAAATCCTTTTGGAGTAAAGAAGTCTGGGTTTGTTAGCTATGATGTGGAAAGTAGGTTCCTAGGCAGGACAATTGGTTTTTGGACTGAGATCAATCAAGTAAATTATAAAGTCGGGCATGATGTAAGCCTTAACATTGTAGATGGTAATGGCCATGAACTAATAAGAATTGGCAGTGTTAATAAGAGTTATAAAAGTGATTTTCTTGGTAAAGATAATATTGCAGAATTTTCAAGCTCTATATCAAAAAATAAAATTCTTATATCTGAAGTGAGAAAAGATTATTTTGTTAAAGGAGAAATAACATTAATTGATGAAGATGTAGTTCTTGTCGACTTCAAGTTTAGTGATAACCATCGGAAAGATAATTTTACTGCTATATATGTGAAAGGTTCTAGAAGTATAAAAAAAGATATTTATAAATCTCAAATTAGGTTTTAAGAACCCAAGGATTCTAAAAAGAAAAATTCAAATAATTAAGAGGACTCTTTTTTCAGGAAAAACAAACTATTTCTAATGATAAATTCTTATTGTTAAGACAACAGCTACTGTTAATGTTTTAATGAATGTGTCTAATTAAAACAAAGGCCATGATTTCTCATGGCCCTTTTAAAATCATCTATTTAACGAACTGGGAGATGACTTTTCTTAAGTCTTCTTTAGCGGCATCTCTGTTAGTCTTATCAGAGAGGTTTTTATCGATATATTTTTCAGCAAGATCCCAAATCTTCATGAATCTCAATCCGTTTTGGTTACTCACTTCAACTACTTTTTCACTTGTTCCATTTAAAAATTCATTCCAAATTTCGATACTTATGAGCCAAAAATCTTTCCTGGCTTCTGCCCACTGTTTTGCCTCAAAGCAAAGATCATCAGAGACCTTAATAGAGAAGACTTTACCAACTTCTTTGGCCAGAGGAATTTTGGTATTATCATTTTGATGGATTGTTTTAATATTATTTTGTCTTTCTAAAATTCCCCATGAAGAGAAAATAAGTTTAGTATTTCTCTCTAGAGCGTTATAGTCTTTTCGACCCATATCTCTAGATTCTCTTCCTGGTATACTTGCGTAACTATTACATTCAAAATATTCATCATTACTAAAAGCTCCCCATTTTCCTTTGCAAGAATAGCTTGGCCCATCATCGAGGTAGCGCACTTCTCTAACCCAAGTAGGAGCTTCAATTTGTTGAGGAGAGTAGATATGATTTCCAGTAAAAGCGTAGAAAAAATTTTCATTTTTACTTAAAACTTCTGCGTAATGTTTCATTAAGCCTTTTACTTCACCAGACTCTGTTCTTGTAAAAAGCACTCTTTGAAAATGAAGTTTCTTATTTTCAATAATAAGAGGAAAGAAGAGTTCAAAAACATTACTCTTTGAAGAAGCATCATAAACTCGACTATCGAGTTGATAGTCTTTTTTAAGAGATTCTATTTCAGAATAAGAGTAATCAACTTGGTAGCAACCAGGGAGTTCTTCTAAAACGTTATGAGCATGCAGTTGGTATGAAATAAGAGCAAGCAAAAATAAAAAAGGCTTCATTGAAAGTCTCCGTTTGTTTTAATAGATTCATGGAATAGCTGGATAATGGATTAAGTTGTTTGGTATGTCAAACTTTAAAAAGAAAGCTCAAACTTTTTTAAAATAGCGCGATGTTTCAAAAAGCTTTTTGCCATCCAAAAGTGTAGATAAGGTTGGTTTTCATCTGAGTTCCGGGTCTGTCTTGATAAATAGGTTTTCCTATTTCAAAGGCAAAACGGTGATCTTTAAGAAACTTTTGGCCTAAGAAGTTTGCACCCAAGAAAAGAGAGAGGGCTTCTGCGTGTTGATATTCAGCTCTGTTAGCAGGAGACGTTGTTGAATTTATTTGCGAGTCATTTTTATCAATGCTCTCGTTAGCAAAATAAGATAATCGAAGTGAGCTTGAAAAGTATTTTATTAATTGATAAGAACCCCAGACATCAAGGTTATACTCATTTCCTCTTGTGTACTTTTCGTCATTTTCATCAACAAAATATTTAAGTGAAACTTGAGAACCTAAAGAGTACCCTTTCCCTAGAAAAGTATAAGTTAGGCTTGGTTTTAAAGCGTAAGAGCCGCTTCCTAGTTGCATTGGATAGCCAAGTCTAGTTCCAGCAACTTCTTCATCAATTGTTCCAGTAGGTAGAAAAAGACCAAGAGAGACAACAAGTTTTTTAGATTCTTGATCTAGTAATGAATAAAGAGCAGAAACAGAAACATCTCCCAGTCCTGAGGATTTTCTTTGAATTTCATCATTTTGCATTTTTCGGGCAATGGTCATTTCATTTTTTATATAAGGAAGCATAAGCATAACGGTAAGTTTATCGCTATAAGCATACATGGCTCCAATCATATGCATCCACATCTGCATATCTTTTGGGGCCATCATAAATGCAGTAGAATTAAAAAGATCACTACTTTTAACTGTTCTTGTCCCTTGTAAAAGATTCTCCATCTCCATACTCATTAAGCGATATGAAAACATCCATTCACCTTTTTGGTGAACATGATCTCCCATAATTCCAATTGGTGCGTGAGCATCAACTCTTGAAGTGGTTTGGGCCCAGAGAACAGAGCAAGAAAGAAAAAGAATAATGAATTTCATATGATTGCCTTTTTAGGTGGAATTTTAAGAGAAAGATTTTTATAAGTCTATTAAGTAGAAGTGAATTTTTTAAAAGAACTTTGAGAGAAAAAGAAAAAGGGCGTAAACTCCACCAAAAAGAACTAAGGCAAGGGTTGTGTTCACTGTGTACTTGAGTAGTAAATAGAGAGGTCTATTTGTTTCTTTGAGAGTTTTTGATTTAGCAAGAGCTGGAGATAGAGTTGAAAAGATTTTATTGATAAATCCTCTCTTATCCTCACTTGTATTAGGAACAACACTTTGACGAGCAATAAGTTTATAAAACCAGTTAAAAAAATAACCAATCCAACTTGTCATAGGCCTATCAACATCACACATCAGAATCAGTCTATCTGAATCCGTATTATTTTGAGCATAGTGAAGAAATGTTTCATCAAAAACAAGAGCTTCACCATCTCGCCAGGAATAATTTTGTCCATCAATGTTAATAAAGCATTTATCATCATTTGGAGTTGAAAGACCAAGGTGGAAACGAAGAGAGCAGGCCATAGGGTCTAAGTGGCGAGTTAATTGTGAACCAGGTGGAAGAATCGTAAGCATAGATCCGTTCACACACTTTACTTTCTCAAGGAGAGCGGTTGATTTTGGCATCAGTCTTTTGGCCGAATTATGAGTTGAACCATACCAGGTAAGATAGAATTTACTCCACCCATATTTATAAAAAGTTCTAAATCCTAAATCATAATAAGAATCTGAATTTTTATCAGTTGTTTGATCGAAAAGATTTTGATTTTTAAGAGCAATAGCTTCTTCACGAATGACTTCCCAATTTTCTTTAATGATATTAAGTTCTGGAAAATCAGAAAAATTCATAATGGGCTTTTTGGCCCTCTTTTGAGTAAACAAATATAGAAAACTATTTAGTGGTGAAGTAAATGGCCAGCCTTTGCGAATATACTCTTTGAATGAGCTATAGCGTTGAGTTCCTCTGAAAGCGTACACATAAGTGATACTCCCAAGAACATAAGCAAATACAATAAACATTCCGATATAAGTTATCATCATAGTGGCTCCATTATGCCAGAATTCTTCTATCTTGAAACATGATTAAAATCAAATAACGCACTTTGTTTAAATTTTAAATAAAATAGGAACGATAAATAGGCTAAATAGCGAAGCAAAAAGAATAAAAACAAGATTTATCCATATTCCGACTTTCACCATATCCATGATTTGAACTTTCTCACTCCCAAAAATAATTGCATTGGGAGCAGTTGCAGCTGGAAGCATAAAAGCAGAAGAGGAGGCGAGAGTCGCTGGAATCATGAGAAGATAAGGAGAAATTTCAGTTGTTTTTGAAATTGAAGCAAGGATTGGCAGTAACATCTCTGTTGAGGCCATATTGGAAGCTAGTTCAGTCAAAAAACTCATTCCTGCTGTTAACGTGAAAACAATAAAAGTGAGATCATAATCTTTAATACTAATGAGTTGTTGACCTAGATATAGCGAGAGTCCACTTTCTTGAACTCCTTTGGCCAGAGCAAATCCTCCTCCAAAAAGAATAATAGTATGCCAAGGAATTTGAATAAGAGCTTTGCCATCAAGGATTTTTTGTCCCTTCTCTTTCTTGGAAGGAATAGCAAATAGAAGAAGGGCCATAAAAATAGCAACCGTTCCATCATCTAGGTATTGAGGTGTTTGAAGTAAATGTGACCACCCTGGAATAACTAAAAAACCTAGGTTCAAGTCTTTTCTAAAAATCCACAAGAGGGCGAGTGTGATAAATATAAAGAGAACCCATTTCTCTTCATACTTCATTTTACCCAAAGAAGACTTTTGCTTTTTAATAATTTCTTGATCAATTCGGTCAATATTTTTTCCCCTAATCATTTTGAAAACAATAATTTTGTAAGCACAAAAGATTAGAAGGACGGCCAGTGGAAAACCAAAGCTTAACCATTGTCCAAAAGTTACTTCTGGTAAATCAGGAAAACTTAATGAAAAAATTCGAATAAAAGCGATATTAGGAGGAGTTCCAACAAGAGTTGCTATACCACCAATTGTTGCAGAGTAGGCAATGCTCATCATTAAGGCACTAGAAAAAAGCCTGGTTTTTTCATTTTCTCCATTCATCTGCTCATAATTATTAATGACAGCTAAAGCAATGGAAACCATCATGACTGTTGTTGCCGTATTTGAAATCCACATGGAAAGAAAGGAAGTGGCCACCATAAACCCAAGAATAAGTCCCTGAGGATCGTTGCCAAAAAAAGAGATGATATTTAAAGCGATACGCTTGTGAAGATCCCATCGGCGCATGGCCAAAGCAATAAAGAACCCTCCAATAAAGAGCATTAAAACTGAGCTCATATAAACAGGGGCCACTTTTTTGGCTTCCATAATACCTAAGAGTGGGTAGAGAGCGACTGGCAAAAAAGCAGTTACGGCAAGGGGAAGAACTTCGAATATCCACCACAGAGCAACTGTTAAGGCGACAGCGGCCATCGCAAGAATTTTATTCGCTTGTCCAAAGTTTTGTTTACAGAAAACAAGAAAAAGAACGAGAGTGCAAAGAAGAAAAAGAATTTTTTGAATTTGAGTTTTTTTCATCTTGATAACTTCAAAGGATAGTGAAATGTTAAATCGATATAAAGGCCTAATTTAACATTTTCTACCTGGGCCAGTTTATGTTCCAAGCATGATAACAGGTCACTAGAGACACCGTCTTGCTTATTATCAACAGCTATATAGCGAATTTTGTTGAACTTCTCTCTTTTTCTTAATTTTACAACCACACAGTAATAGCGAGACTTAACTTTTGAAACAGTATATTTTTTAAAACAAGAATTAAGCTCATTTTGGCTTTGGTAGAGAAATTCGCTCAAATCTCTATGTGAACTTCTACTGGCCATCTCAAAGTTCTCTTTGCTTTTCTTCATTTCATCTAAAGTTTGTCCCGAGCAATATTTTTCCTTTGAATAAGGACCAAATAAGGTTTCAGTTACAGCACAGGAAAAGAGAGAGGCAAACAATAAATATTTTATCATCATTAAAAAATAATTCTTTTTTAGAGACTGTCAAATCTGTTATGCTTAATTCCTGATATGATTGAAAACTTCCGAATACTTAGAGAAATCCAAAGTCTAATAAAAAAGGAAAATGACCTTTTAAACGAAGAAATGGGCTCGAATTCCAGGGTTATCAACATCCAAAAAAGGATTGATGGGGCCATTAGTGAAAAGCAATCAAAGCAACTTGAAGAGTCTGAGCGTTGTATTAAATTGGAGCAATTAGAGATACTTTTGACCAATAAAATTGAAGAATTAGCTCAACTTCAAAAATCAGAAAATTTCCTTTCTTCTGAAAAGCAACTACAGTTATGGGAAAATCAAAAAAAACAATGTGAAGAGAGTAAATCCCAAATAGAAAACGATATCTTTGAACTCATGCAGGTAAGCGAAGAAGAAGAAAACGAAATAAACGAATTAGATGAATTTATCCAAGGGGCCACGAAGTCTCTTCAAGAAATTCAATTGGAAGTTTTAGCTGAGAACAATGAAACTTTACAAAAAATAGAAAGCCTCAAAAAAAGAATAACGACTCTTGTTGAAGAGTTGCCTTCTCTTTTTCAAGAAAAATATTTAAAAGCTCAAAAAAGAAATCCATTGAATTGTTTAAGTTTAGTTTCACAAGGTAAGTGCCAGCATTGCTACTTTCAGCTCTCTTCTTTTAATAAGGAGAAAGTTGAAAACCATTTTGAATTAATGAATTGTCAAAATTGTGGAAGAATTTTACTACCTTCAGCCATTAACTTATAACTTCTTTCTTAAAAATTTTTTTATAAAGTTTTGTGTAGGCTAGATAAGAGCAAGGGACGAATAGCAGAGTCAAAGTTGTAGAGAAAATAAGCCCATAAGCAAAACTCATGGCCATTGGTTTTAGAAAAGGATCTCCTCCTGAAGCATGGGCAATAGGCAAAAGCCCTGCTGAAGTTGTCAGTGTTGTAAGAATAACAGCTCTAAAACGAGAAATAGAACCTTCATAAATAGCTTCTAGTGGAGAGGATGCCGTTTTGAGTTTTTCGTTAATAAATGAAACAAGAACAATCGAATCGTTAACAACAACTCCAACAAGTCCAACAATACCCATAAAGGCCATAAAGCTTAGAGGAAGTTTGAAGAAAAAGAAGGTTATGATAACGCCAATAAGACCCATAGGTATAGCTGACATGATAATGAGCGGTTGAGCAAGTGAAGCAAAGTTAGTAACTAGTACTAAAAAAATACCAAACAGAGCAATAAGCGCAGCTTTTTGTAGGCCTCCCATTGATTCTTCAGTATCTTTAGCTTCTCCACTAAGCTCATAAGTCATAGAAGGGTAGGAAGCTATTTCTTCTTCAACAATGGGAGTGACTTCTTTATTGGCCATTCCGACTGAGAGCTTCTTGAGATCGATTTCACCAGAGACCGAAATTGTTCTTTTCCTTTGATAACGTCTAATAACAAAGGCCCCTGGAGCTTCTTTGAACGTAGCAACTTGAGAGAGTCTTATTCTTTGTCCCGTGTTATTAAGAACATAAACTTTATTCAAAATATCAAGATTATTACGAGATTTTTCGTCATATCTCACAACAACATCGATATCCTCATCATTACGCCTAATTTCAGTAGAAGTAAGACCTTCAAAAACTCCTCTGACTTCAAAAGCAATATCTGTATTACTAAGGCCTAGGCGCCTGGCTTCAGATTCATTAATATCAATGATGATTTGTTTTTTTCCTTCTTCAAAATCAATTTCTGTTGAAGTCACTCCATCAATTTTTTCAATTCTCTCTTTGACTTTCTTAGAAACGAGCTTCAGTTCTTCAAGACTGTTCCCAGAAAGTTCGATGTTGATAGGCTTTCCTTTAGGAGGTCCGTTTTGAAACCTGTCATAAAAAACTTCATGAGTTGTGATTTCTTTTTTAAGTTTTTCCATAAGCGAATTCATTATTTCATCAGTGCTTCTTTGCCTTTCATTTCCCATTGTGATGTAGAAAATAAGACTGGCATAATGACCACCTGTTTTGGTTGTTCCTCTATTACTAAAAGAAGAGCCAAGAAAAGATTTTAAGTTTTTAAGCTCATCATCTCTTAATTCTTGAAGGGAGAGCTTTTCAGCAATTTTAAGTGCTTCATTAGAGGTCTCAATAGGCGTTCCAACAGGTGCTTTTAAATTAAGGTAGAGAACTGTAACATCATCCCCAGGAAAGAGTTCAAATCGCATTGCTTTAACATAAAGAGCAACTGATGCCACCAAGAGTAAAGAGAAAAAAAGAATCGTTGATTTGTAATAGCGAAGAGAAAATTTCAAAGAGCGTCGATAGAAATTGAGGACCGGTTGGTACCACTTTGTTTTTTCTGCATTAATTTTTTTACTTTTAGTAAAGTCAGCAAGATGGCTGGGTAAAATAAAAAAACACTCTAACCAAGATGCAATGAGGCAGACTAAAACAGCTGCTGGAACAGGCCATAAAAATTTTCCCATGATTCCTCCCATGAAAAAAAGAGAACCAAAGGCAATGATAGTTGTCACAATGGTTGCAGTGACAGGACCAATAGTATCAACAGCTGCTTTTCTGGCCGCAACTTTTGGATCCATTCCTTCTTCAACAAATTGGTAGAAGAGCTCAGCAACAATAATGGAGTCATCAACCAGCATACCTAGCACGAGAATAAGTCCAAACATTGAGATAAGGTTGATGGTTAATCCAGAAAAGCTCATAACAGTGAAAGCGACCATGAAAGCAATGGGAGCACCAAGTGAGGTAATAAGAGAGACTCTTAAGTTCATAAAAGCAACAAGAGCAAGGAAAACTAAAAACATTCCTTGAAAACCATTTGTCGTAAGGATATCTAAACGTCTTTTGACATAAAAAGACATGTCATCAACAATTGTATATTCATAGTCTTGAAGATTATTTTTTATCCAAAAGGATTCAATTTTACTAAAAAGGGAGTCGGTTGTTTGGATAATATCAGAGAGTTCTTTGGCCACCACTTTTAAAGAAATTGTTTTTACAGAGTTTATTCTCTGTTCTTGTTTTGTATCTTTTAGTTTCTGAGTCACAGAGCCTAGTTCAGCTACTTTAACCTGGGCTCCTGTTGAGTTAGAACGAACTACTACTTCTTCGATATCGTTTTTAAATTCAAACTCTGCTTGAGTTCTAATCATAATATCGGCCAGAGGAGTTTCACTGGTTCCTGCAGATAAGTTTATATTTCTATCTTTTATAGATCGATTCACTTCGTTAAGAGTGAGCTCGTATTGGTCAAGTTTTTCAGGGTTTAGCTGAACTTCAAAGACTTCATCTCGATATCCATCAAGTTCTATGCGGGCTACTCCTGGTTGAATTTCAAGGTAATCTCTTAGCTTTTTAGCAACTTCTCTTAATTTCCATTCATCGTGTACTTTGCTTGTAATAGAAATCCCAAAGATAGCTCGCTGCTTGTTATTGGCCTTCTTAATAATGGGCTCTTCGACTTCATTGGGAAAATTATCAATAGTATCAATGGCGTTGCGGGTTTCTTCAAGAACTTCATCAACATGGTAACCAGTATCAACTTCTATTGTTGTAATACTATAACCCTCTCCAGATAAAATATTGAGCTCTTTAATCCCATCAACACTTTTAAGAGCCCTTTCAACTTCAATGGAGATGAGTTTCTCAGTATCTTCAGTTGAGGAGCCAGGATAATTTATCCTTATGGTAATAATATCAAAATCTACGTTGGGAAAAGTCTCTTTTCTCAGCGAAAATAAAGAAACTAATCCTACAATAATAATCATGACTGAGAATAAATTAACCAACATAGCGCGGTTGAGAAAAAAATCAATAATCCTGGTCATAAAATTCTACTCAATTAATTGATAAACAAAACTTAAGAGCTTTCCCTTGACTGAGGCATATTGGCCAAGAAGAAGGTTATATAATGTGAGATTATTAGCGAGCTTGATTTCAGTATCAATCAAAGTTTCTTCTGAGCGAATAACTTCTTCAAGATCTTTCTTCCCAAGATAATAAAGTCTATTTTGTTCTTGAAGGGCTTTTTGGGCCAATAGTCTTTTCTTCTTCGAAATATCAATTTGAGTTTTTAATAATGAAATTCGAGACTCTAAATTGAAGAGAGAGTTAGTTAAATTAGTTTTCGTCTTTTTAAGAAGATATTCGTTTTTTTGTAAATCAAGTTGTTCTTGGGCCACTTCTGAGCGAACTTGTCTCATGCCAAGAGGGAAAGAAACAGCTAGTGAGATACTTCCTACTTCTGCTCCAGAACCAAATGCTCCCCTTGAATAGGCTTCATTAAAGTTAGCTTGTAGAGAGTCAGTTGAGTAAGAACCTGTGAGTGTGATGGATGGGTAATAACCTCTTTTTGCTTTCTTAAGAGAGAGTTTCGCAAGAACTAGTTTCTCTTGAAGGGATTGTAAGTCTAAACTTCTCTCAAGTTTTCCTTGAGTCTTCTCTGATAAAGGAGGATTGATTAAATCGTAGGATGTTAGCTCTGTTTCCATAATTTTTCTATGTAAGTCAGAAGAGAGTTGGTTGAGGTTTTGAGATAAGGAGCGTTTCTGAGAGAGGAGAGTTTCTTCTTGAGAGTACTCTGCGATTTGAGACTGATAGAGGTCAACGGTTTTACTGAGTCTGTCTCTCACTCTTTTAGCAATAACGGCCCTTCTTTTTTGAGCTCTTTTGAGCGATTCTTCATTTAGGTCTACTAAAGTTTTATCTAGTTTGGCATTTAGATAATTGGTTAAAAAGTCGTAAAGCAGATTCTGATTTTGAATCGAAAGGTTGACTTGTGTTACTTTCGCTGTTGTTTCTGTTATTTGCTCATCTGTGCGGTATTCTAATCCAAAAAAGTTTGCCCCTAAATCTTGAGCGTAACTAATAGTTGTAACAGTTTCATAAGGAGAGACACCAACAGCTGGAGTTGAGCTCCACTCTCTTAAATCGTATTTGTATATCTCTTGCTTAAGAGAGAATTCACCACCCCAAAAATTATCTTTAGAAATTCCAACGGTTGCATACTCTGTTCTTGTGTTGACTTGGTTAAAACTAAAAAAACCAACACCTTCTTCTTCTTCGTGTGAAAGAGCTGCTGATAACATCCAATCGTTTTGCGCCTGAGTGATTCCTAAGTTATAAGAAGCGGACTGACTATCAAGTTCATTGGATTTAATATTCATGTTCTCTTGTAAGTACTCTTTAACTAAATCTTTTAAAGAGCAATGAGCAGAAAAACAAAAACAAAGAAGTAGTGCATATTTCACAATAAAGACCTATTTTCAAAGAGTTAACTTGGAGTATTTAGCATGTTCACTCACTATTGTCACTCCAGAAAACGCGGTGTATAAATCAAGAGCTGAGAAAAGAGGACCATCGCTGGGAGTTCTCTCCTGGAGGAAAGTCCGGACACCATAGGGAGTCGTAGCGGGTAACGCCCGTCCACCGTGAGGTGAGGACAAGTGCAACAGAAAGCAAGTACAGTTCGGCTGTAGTGAAACCAGGTAAACTCTACGAGGTGCAAGCTCATGTAGGCAAACGTTTGACCCTTTCCCGGGGGATGTTTGCGGGTAGAGTGCAAGAGGGTATTGGTAACAATATTCCAAGATGAATGATGGTTGTTAACAGAATCCGGCTTACTTCTTTTCTCAGCTTTTTTCTATCTCAAGATAGAGACAAAACGAAGAAACTTAATCCGATAGCGCTTTAAAAAACGTAATGGCTTTTCTCTCAATGCCATTTGTGAAAATTTGATAGCGCTTACGATAAAAACAAGAGCAACCATATAAGAAATCGAAAATTGGATTTCACCAAAAGACAGTGAAACGACTGTTGCAGCGAAAGGAGCAATCAAAGGGGCTTGAGAAGCAATGAGAGCTCCATACTTCTCCATTACATAATAATAAAGTTTAAACGCGATAGCTGTGTTCACAACTCCCAAAATAAGAGCATTCAGAGTTTTAGAGTGAAATAAGTTAAGGCTTGAAACTTCAGCTCCTTCCAAAAGAAAAAGACATAGAGATGAACTTAAAAGAATCCAAAAAAGGGATTGAAACATCGGAAGCTTAGGATGAAGTTCGTTGTAAAATATCCCCCCAGTTGAATAAAAAATATTCATGAGCATGAGGTAACTCACCCCAATAAAGAGGTTTTGATTTACTTGTAAATGAGAAAAAGAATCCACATCACCAACAAGAAGAAAAACTCCTGTGATGGCCATCAGATTTCCTAAGAAAGCGAGAAAAAGATTAACTTTCTTTCCACGCAGGAGAGTTCCAATAATAACGAAAGTAGGCATAAGTCCATTAAGAAGAGCGGCCATACTTGATGGCATGTATTTAAGACCGTTAAAGAGAAAATAAAACGGAAGGCCAATAGATAGAGGGCCATAGATAAAGGCTTTTAAAATCCTTTTTTTCTCAAAGCTCCATTTTTCAGTAAAAAGGGCCACAACAAAGCTAAAAAGAGAGCCCCATAAAACCCGGTGAAGAGCTCCTGTCTCAGCACCAACGACAGCGACTAAATCTTTTGCCAGCAAAAAAGAAGTTCCCCAAATACAGCCGACTGTGAATAGAGCAAACATAATGAATTCCTTATAGAGGCAATATACTCTTAAAACCCAAACACTGCCTTAAGAATTACTTGAACGGGAAAACTTTACAACCTGAGTCAACTTGTCGGGAATTTAAGTCAATAAACACCGATGAGTTAGCTGATGAAGTTTGTGGTTATATTATTAGTTATTTCTCTACCTTGTAGTTATTCGACTTGTGTCGATAAGTTAAATGATCTACTCCAAAAAGCTCTCGAAAATAAAGTTTTTCACCAATCTTTTGATGGGTTTCCTCAAGAGAGAAGTACAGAAAAACCTTTAATCGAAATTGTGCAAAAAGGAGAAACAAAAGAGAAAGCAGTAAGAGTTAATGGTATTGCTGTAACCTTCGCGGGTGAAGCCGATCCTTTTATGGTAAGCAGTCAAAGACTAGGCTTAGGACTTGATTCTGAAAAAGAATTAGCTGCTCTTTCTGGGAAAAATATACTCTCAATTGGCGAAGGAGTTGGGCCTCATGTTGCTTCTATGTTAGATCATGGGCTTAAGATTAAAGGCTTAGATATTTGGTACTCTCAGTTAGATAAATTGAGAGGAGCTATTGATCCTGATACGTTTAAAGTATTTAAGCAATTTGTTGATAAGTATGAAGATTATCTTGTAACTGGTAGTGTTTTTAATATTCCATATGATGATAACACATTTGATTTGTTAATTGCATCCAGATTATTAAATAATTTAAATAAAGAAGATGTGATTAGAGCTTTAAAAGAAATGGTTCGAGTTTTAAAACCTGGAGGAGAAATTAGAATAAAAGGGATCCAGAGAGGTTTTAGTAAAGATGAGTTGCAAGTTTTATTTCCTAATATTGAATTTAAAGTTAATGATGACTATTTTATTTTTTCAAAAACTTAGAAATATTTGAAGCTAAATTGCTTTCAGGTTTAATTGGTCGAAATTTATAGTCTCCCTCAACATTAAGTTTTTTAAAGTCTGAGTAATCAAGCTCTAGCAAATAATTAATGATTTTATATTTTGTGATACCAGTTTTAATAATTTGGGACTCTTTTTTATTTATTTTATATTTGAGAATAGGGTATTGAATAAGTTTTTTGTCTTCTGATCTAAGAATAAATGTTGGTACTTCCCATTGTCCTTCAAGCCACTGACCTTTCTTTTTTTGGTAAACAAGCAAGGAATCCTTTTTCTTAACAATAAAGCGGGCCAATTCAAGTTCAAAACTCTCTTTTTTGACTTCTTTAATTCGAGGATAGTGAAGTACAGCTTTCTCTTCATAGGCCATACAACCAGAGCGAAGAGGACAAATCTCACAAGAAGCCTTTCTGGCTTGGCAAATATTTCTACCCAGATCCATCAGTGCTTCATTAAAATCCCTGGCCCCTAATTTTTTTGCAAGTTTTAAAATTTTGTCATTCTCTTGAATTTTCTTTTGAAGTTTGGGTCCTTTAAATTCATCAATTGTAAAAAGACGACTTAAAACTCTTTCTAAGTTGGCATCAACTGCGATTGCAGGCTTATTTCCTCCAATTGCAATAAGTGCACTTGCTGTATAAGGACCAATCCCCGGGATTGAAATGAGTGTTTCATAGTGAAGAGGGATGTCTCCCTTATAATCATTCACAATATGCTCACAAGCCTTTTTTAAATTTCTGGCCCTTCTATAGTAACCAAGACCTTTCCAGCTAATAGTAAGTTGTTCTTCACTGGCCTGGGCCAGGTCAAAAATAGTGGGGTATTCCTTGAGAAATTTTTCGTAATGATTAAGAACGGTTCCAACAGTTGTTTGTTGAAGCATTATCTCTGAAACAAGGGTTGAGTAGAGAGTTCTTTTGTTTCTCCATGGAAGATCTTGAAACTTCTGCGACCATTTTAAAAGTTTTGAAAACATAGAGAAGATTTATTTCTTTTGACAGCTTTTGGCAACTTCCATCGCGAGTCCAGGGAGATTACTTGCTGTGAGAGCTGAACCGTTAATATCACCTCGAATAATCCCACCTTGAGAGAGGACGTAATTACTAAGAGTGACATCAAGTTCATAAATATCAGTAATAATGATTAATTTTTTCATCTGAGCTGTTTTAATCCATTCAACCAAACGTTTGCTGTCGTTAAGACCAACGTTAAGGCAAACATCATCAATACCACCAAGTTGTTTTTTTCTCGTGTTAAAAACATGAAAATCAACATCGTGAACTTTAGAGCAAGTGTTTCGCATGAGCTCTATAAAGCTTTTACGTTGGCATGTGCCTGATGAATCGACATCATCAATTTTTTTCATGCTAGAACTCGTATCTATCCAAACTTGAAATTGACTTGATGATGTGGTGTCATCTCCTCTGGCTTTTCCACAGAAAATATCAAAAATATTCTCTTTCTTTTCGCAATCAATAAGGTTTCTATCAAGACTACTGGCCGTAGGAAGTTTTTCCTTTTCATTACGAAGAGATTCTAGGTTGGGAGTAGCTTCAATACCAGCAGTATCACTTTTATCTTTATCATAAAGTCCTATTTGAGGATCAAAGCAATGCTCACCCATGGGAATACAAGCTAGTTTTTGTGCAAAAGGAGCGGAGTATTTAAAAGAGTCTTTAAGTAGTGGGGTTAAAAAAGTAGAGGCCACTCTTGGTTCAGAGACAAACCAAATTTCTAGCTGCTCAGGGACAGCATACAGGTCAAATGAAATAAGAAGTATTAGAGCGAATTTTAAAATTCAACACCTCTTTGTTTAAAGTAGCGGAAAAGTGAATTACCAATATCAACCATGAGATCACGTCCTTCCATATCAAGATCAAGGAAGTCTTTGAGATAAGCCTTTTGTCTTGGACTAAGACTTGCTAGCTTATCACTAATTCCTCTCTCTCCTTCCATTCCAAATGGAATCGATCGCTTCTTGCCACCAATGCTTACGTTGGCCCTCGCATTTTGGTTTTGAGCAGTTCCTTCTCCTCCATCTGTATCGGCTTCTTCGGCTTCTTTATAAAAAGAGACGAGTTTCTTAAATCGATCGGTATACTCTTCCTCAACGAAATCGATCATCTCGTGCAATGGAATATTTAACTTTGCAACTATTTGAGCAATCATCATGTCATCAAGGGCATCTGTTTTCTTATTTAAAAACCGGCTCATGGTGGAAACACTGGAGTCTGTAATCTCTGCTAGTTCTTTCTGAGAAAGTCCCCCACGCATTTGCATGTACTTACGAACGATTCCCAAGAAAGCATCTAAATAATCTTTATTAAATCTGCTCATTTTATACCTCCTATAAGTAGGTAATTTTCTTATCGGAATGAAATTTAATTTCATGATGAAAAAATATTTCTTGACGCAATTTGTCAGTTGCATTATGATAGTACTTGAGAGCTTTGGTGAGGTAAAAGCATGGAAACAACCACTTTAATTTTAAAAAATACAATAAATACAGGATGTTATATGAGATTGGCGAATGAAGTGGTGGAAGCTGCAACAATCAAGGAAAAAACAATATCTGGGGCCTTGGTGACTTATGTATTGTTTGAAGATTGCCATTTCATCAATTGCACTTTTTACGCAACCTCCTTTGAGGACTGTCTTTTCAAGGATTGTGTCTTTGAAAACTGCAGTTTTGTCTTTGGAGGGATTAGAAATTGCATTTTTCAATCGAGTACGTTTTTAGATTGTCGTTTTCAACTAGGGGGAATTTATGGAAATGATTTTTCAATTTGCAAGTTTAGTTCCACTGGCCATGACTTTATGGGTGCTTATTCTAACCGCTTAAATTACTGCACTTTTCAATTAAATAATTTCAATATCAATCAGATTGCTGCTGCATAAGCAGCCGGCATTTCTCTCTCCACTCTCAAATGCCACCCCTGGGGCCAAAATCCCAGGGGTTTATTTTTAGAGTTGGCAAAAAGGTCTATTTTTTGATATGTTGCGTTAATTATGTTGAAAGTCTTCCTTTTTATCGCTTTTTTTGCTGTTTCATCCTCTGCTTTTCCCTGTAATGAAAACTTCGAAAAAGCTTTATCTTTTAATCTTCCTGATTATGTAACCGACTCCGATTTAAAGTTTATTAGGAAGTACTTTTTGAATGAGCAAGATGTTAGAACAAATAGGATTATTTCCTTTGATGAAGATGGTAGCTTTGATGCTCCATGGGCTTTGTTTGATGATGGTCCTCCTTATTACGATGGGGATAAATTTATTGTTGAGAGTGATAATTTTCATTTGGCTATAAGGGAGGATTCTTTAGTACTTAATGAATCCGGGACGGGAAATAGATTTTGGGCAAAGCTGCAAGATCCTGACAATAGTCATTTGTATATTTGGTTTGAAACAAGAAATAAAAATAACAACAATAATCGTTCCCGAGTTCTCTATGGAAGTGAAGGTTATAAATTTGTAATGGGACATTTTGCAGATAAGGTTAAATGTGTTTTAGGAGAATGGGTTTTTGGTGATAATTTAGAGCAATTTAACTTCAAAACGCTAAATTCTCTAGTTCCTCTTGAAAACGCAGCTCAAAATACATGGTCGGGGCAACAGGCACGAAAATATGGTTTCACTGAAGTAAGTATTATTAGTACAAAAGGTGTAAGAGCTTTTTATAGCTCTGTTCAAGTCAAATTTTGTAAGCCATGAAAGTTTATTTTTCCTGAATGGTAGTATTTTTTGGAGGAGTAAAAAGAAAGTGGTTAATTGGGAACTGGTTTTTTTCTTTAAATTCACTTAATTCAAAAACAATCTCCTTATTATCAGAGCGTGTGAGAATCATTTTTTTCAGCTTGGAAAGGTTTAGTTGTTTTGGGTCAACACCTTGGATGGGGAAAAGAGCTTTTTTAAGACCAATTGAATCTGCAACATTTGAATGAAAAATAAACTCAAGTGTTGTGGGTGATTTTTTGATGTTGTAGAGTTTATTATCCTTAAGGCCTTGTTGAAGAGAATCAAAAAATTTTGAGAGAAAAATACTAGAAGAGCGTTGAATAACAACATTTCCTTTTTCTCCTTCGATAAAAGGAGGAGTGTAGTACCAGCTTTTTTGGCCATTACTTATAAAAAGAGAAGATCCACCTTGAGTAATTTCAAACTTAATTTTTCCAGGAAACTGGTACTCCAATAGACCTTGGCTTATTCGCTCTTTTCCAGAGATTTCACTAATAACTTTTTGAATAAAGTTGGCGCTAAAGCCTTTAGGTAAAAAATCTGAAGCAAAAGAGTTCAGCGTGATAAAAACAACAAGAAACTTAATCATTGTAGTTGTACTGACAAGGCCTTAGATATCCCAGGCTCCTGCATTGTTACCCCATAGAGCTTATCATTAAGCTCCATGGTTTTCTTATTGTGAGTGATTAAAATGAACTGAGACTCAGAGCTCATTTCTCTTAAAAGCTCGTTAAATCGACCAACGTTGGCGTCATCAAGAGGAGCATCAACCTCATCAAGAAGACAAAATGGTGAAGGCTTCACAAGAAAGATAGAGAAAATAAGGCTCACCGCAGTCATGGCTTTTTCACCACCAGACATAAGGTTGATATTTTGCATTTTTTTCCCTGGAGGTTGAGCAATAATATCAATTCCGCATTCGGCATCATCAAGGCTTCCTGTGATTTCTAGTTTAGAAGCACCACCTCCAAAAATAATAGGGAAGATTTTTGTAAACTTATCATTAACTTCAGTGAAGGCTTCTTTGAAGCGCACTTTAGATTTATCATCGATATGTCTAATTGCTGTTTCAAGATCGGTAAGAGACTTCTTGAGTTCAAGTTCTTGCTCTTTGAGAAAGTCATAACGAAGCTTTTGCTTATTATAATCTTCAATAGCTTGCCAGTTAATTTCTCCAAGCCTATTAAACTCTGCTTTGTACTGTCTGAATTTGTCCTTACACTCTCTTAAAGCAGCTCCGTAGCGTCTATCAAATTGATAACTATTTTTCTGGATAGCTTGAGGACCTTCTTCAGTTTCCATGACAAAAGCATTAGAAATATCGTTAAGATCGTTAATAGTCTCAGGGCCAAGCTCGAGAAACTCACTTAGAACTGCTCTTAAATCAATTTGATATTTTTCAAAAATATTTCTAACAACAAGCTCTTCTTCTTCAACAATCTGCTTAACTTTAACTTCTCTTTCAAAAAGCTCTTTTTCAATCTTGTTAATCTTTGATGAGATATCTTTCACTTCAGATTCTCTTCCATGCATTCCATCAAGAAGCGAGTTAAGCTCATTCTTTTTCATGCTTAGTTCTTCTTCTCTTTGTTTGACTTCTTGAGCTTGTTCTTGATTATTTTCAGAGAGTTCATCTATTTCAGATTCAAGTAACTCGATTTCTTCACGCAAGGTACTTGTTTGTTCAATAGCTTGCTCTAGTTTCTTCTCTGACTTTTCTCTGTTCTCTTCACTTTCTTTTATTTGATTATTAACGCTTTCAAGTCTTGTTTCAAAAGTTCTAGATTGAACTTCCATATCAACAAAAGCTTGTTTTTTCTCTTCAAGTTCAGCCTTCAAGGTCTCATATTCAGTTTTGACACTTTCCAGCTGCTCTTTCTTGTCAGTGATAATAGTATTGGAGTTAGATAAAACTTTCTTATTTTTATCATCCTTCTCCATAAGCTCCAGACGACTAGAAGAGAGCTCTGTTTTTCTATTTTGCAAAATCTCAATTCTAGCGTGTGAGGATTCGAAATTTGATTGCTTCGATTCCAGAGCACTTTTCTTAGTAATATAATCTGTTTGAGCATTATTAAAAGAGTCTCTTGTTTTTCCGTAAGATTCTTTCGCTGCTGTTAAAGAGTTTTCAACTTCGTTAAGTTCAGCTTCAACATCTCTTAATTGCGTTCTCAGTTCTTCAACTTCAACTTCTAAAATTTTAATCTCGTTATTTCTTTGAATAATCCCTTGTTCAAGGTCAGCTTTCTTTCTAAGTGATACCTGAAGAGAGTTATTGACTCTTTTTACAGTAAGATCTCCCGTTACTGAAACTAAAGCCTTGAAACGTAGCTCTGGGGAGATTTTCATTGCTAAGGTCAAATCAAGATTTTCAACAATTAAAAAACCTTCAAATAAAGATTGAATAGATGAAGTGTATTTAGGATCTTTAATATTAATAATATCGTTAATTTTAATAATCCCTTCAAGACCGTTAACACTTAGTCTTTCCAAAGACTCTTCTGTTAAAGCTTCTGCTTTTGAAACTCTAAAGTAATCAAGGTTTGTTTCACCTTTTTCTTGAAACCAGTTTAAAAAGGATTCATTTGATTTTTCAGCTGTAATCAGAGAATGAGAGTAACTTTGAACCAAAGATTCAATTGCTTTTTCGTATTTTTGCTCACATTCAATCAGGTTTGATAAGAACTGAGTGTTTTGATCTTGAGTCTCATCAAGATACTCAAAAGCACCTTCTTTTGTTTTTTCGAGATTAGAATTAATTTCTTTTAAAGATTGAAGTTTAGAATCCTTTTTAAGAAAATCTTGATTAACTTCTTTAACTTGAATTCTCAATTCTTTTTCTTTAACAGAAAGGGTATCAATCTGTTCTTTGAGATTATTTTCTTTTTCTTTTAATTCAGTAAATGTTTTTTCAGAAGCTTCTAACTCTTTTTTCTGTCTCGCCAGATCCCCTGAAAAAAGTGAAGACTGCTCTTCAAGAAGCTCCATTTCTTTTGAAATATCCTCTAGGTTTGAAGAGATTTCTTCAAGACGAGAAGTCACTCTAAACTGCTCTTGTTCGATAAGATTTAATTCATCTCTGTGATTTTCAACTTGCTCTTTAAGAGTTAAGTAAGCTTGTTCTTTATTCTTTGTGTTCTCTCTCAATTCCTGTAGTTGAGTTTCAAGTTCTTTTAATTCTGAGTTATCACTTTGCTCACTTTTAATTTCTTCCAAATGAGCTTCTAAATCTTTTTTCTTATGCTCAAGAACCATTAAGTCTGAACGAAGCTCACTAATATCTTCTTCTTTTGAAGATAGATAAGTTTCTTTTTCATTTTTATTTTTCTTTGAATAGTTCAATTTTTGCTCAAGTCCAGCAAGCTCTCTTGAGATTTCATTAAATTCTTTCTGAAGAGAATCAACTTCTTCAGTTAAAACACTTTTTTGAATTCTCTCGTCTTGGAGAGTTAACTCAAGCTTTTCTTTATCAATAATCAGTTCACTTAAGAGAGCTTGGTTTTTTGCAATAAAGTCTTTGCCTTCAGAAAAATCTTTCAGAAAATTAAATTCTTTGTGTGACTCAACAAGAAGGTCATATTTTTTTATCTTTTCTTTTAAGCTTCTAGCTCTTTCAGCTTTCTCCGCTTGTCTTTCAAGAGCTTTAAGATTCTTGTAAATTTCAGATTGAAGATCGTTTAAACGGTTTAAGTTTTGTTGAGTGTTATCCATTTTACGAAGAGACTCAACTTTTCTCTTTTTAAATTTTGTAATCCCAGCAACTTCTTCAATCATTGTTCTACGCTCAACAGGTTTGGCCTGAACTAAGCGGTTAATCTCACCCTGGGCAATGATGGAGTAGGACTTGGCCCCAGCTCCTGTATCCATAAAAACTTCTTGGATATCTTTGAGTCTGGCGGGAAGGCCATTGATTCTGTATTCAGTTTCACCATTACGATAAAGCTTTCTGGTAATTTGAATTTCAGTTGGTTTTGCAACCTGTCCACCAATATGAATATGCTTTCCGTTATCATTACTTAAAACAAGAGAAACTTCAGCAAAGGATGATGGGGAGTATTTATCAGAACCAGCAAAGATAAGATCTTTCATGCTGTTTCCACGTAAGTGTTTTGCTGACTGCTCACCCATAACCCAAAAAAGGGCGTCAACAATGTTGGACTTTCCACAACCGTTAGGGCCAACAATACCCGTTATTCCATCGTCAAAATAAATTGTCGTTTTATCACGAAATGATTTAAACCCTTGCAGGTGCAATCTTAGAAGTCTCATCTCTATTCCCCATATTTGCGTGTGCAGCTGTAACTAGTGGTAAATAAAGTCCTTTTATAAAGCCACGAGTCTACATATCATCTTATGATGCGGCCCATTTTGTCTAGCAATAATTAGAGTTTCTAACGCTATGCTTTTGATGAATTGAGACGTTGGAAAAAATAGAGGGCCGTGTAGAGAACAATTCCTATAACACCTACAGTGATTGGAGAAATATTAATTCTCTCAGCAAAGAAATAAGGTCGAAATAAGAGAGCACACACGATAATAAGAAGCACTGTTTCAAAAGCTTTATTCTTTCTGTAGAAAAACCCCTGAGTGATATTTGCAAAACTAAACATAGCGACCAAGCAACTTACAAAAACAAATAAAGCGTGAGGAATGCTATTGATTCCAATGAGGAGCAGGTCGGTGTTGAAAATAAACATAAAAGGCAGAATTGCTGTTCTCATATCATAGATAAAACCTTGCAAACCGGTTTGGATAGGGTCTTCCTTAGATATCGCTGCAGCAGCATAAGCAGCCAGTCCGACAGGAGGAGTGTCATCGGCGAGAATTCCAAAATAAAAACAAAACAAATGGGCCGCAATGAGTGGAACCTCAAGTCCCATTTCTCCAGATAAGGTAACAATCGCCGGGACTGTTAAAGTGGCCATAACAATATAATTGGCCGTTGTTGGGAGCCCCATCCCTAGAATAAGGCTAGTCACAGCAGTAATAAGAAGTAATAGGATGAGGTTTCCAGCCGAGATGATGTCAATGAGATCGACAATCACGTTTCCAAGTCCAAGAGTGACAATTCCCACAATAATCCCAGCCGCGGCAACGGCGACCCCAATAGACATCATATTTCTTCCACCAGAAATAAGTGCTTCCCATACTTCCCAAGAACTAAATTTAATTGAAGACCAGATACTGTGAGATTTGTCTTTATGGCCATCAAAAATATTTTTTCCATAGATGAGAACAACCTGGGCAATAATAGCGTAATAAACTGAGAGCTGAGCTGATCGTCTTTGAATAATGAGTTGATAGAAAAGAAAAATAAGTGGAATTAAAAAATGTAATCCAGATTTCAAAGTCTTCCAAAACTGAGGTAATTGGCTCTTAGGAACACCTTCAAGACCAAGCTTACAAGCCTCAATATGAGTAATATAAATGAGAGCAATATAAGAACAAACAGCAGGAATAAAAGCGGCTTTCACAACTTCAAAATAAGAAAGACCACAGTACTCTGCGATAATAAAAGCAGCGGCTCCCATAATAGGAGGCATGAGCTGTCCATTAGTACTGGCCGCAACTTCAATGGCCCCGGCTTTAATTCCACTATAGCCAGCCTTCTTCATCAAAGGAATGGTAAATGTTCCGGTTGTCACAGTGTTTGCAATACTTGAACCTGAAACCATTCCCGTTAATCCACTGGCCAAGACCGCGGCTTTCCCTGGACCACCTCTATATTTTCCGAGAACAGAAAAAGCGAGATCGATAAAATACTTTCCTCCTCCCGCGCGCTCTAAAATGGCACCAAAGAGAACAAAAAGAAAAACAGTTGAAGCTGAAACATAGAGAGGAATTCCAAAAATTCCTTCAGATCCCATTGTTAGTTTATTAATCACTTTTGAAAGGGTTGCGTTTTGAAAGGAAATAATAGAAGGAGCATACTCACTAAAAAAACTATAAATAATAAAAAAAGAGGCAATTGTTGGCAAAGCTGGACCTAGTGCTCTTCTGGCAGCTTCAATAAGAAGAACAAGAAGAGTTATACCCATAACAATATCAGTGGTATTAGGAAAACCTTGTCTACTTCCAATCCCAACATAATCATAAGCCAGATAAAGAGAAGCCATAGCGGCAACTATCGCAAGAATGAGATCAACAAAGTGGATAGAGCTATCGTGAGTTAAGAATTGTAAAAACTTGGGGCCATTTGAAATTTTCAAACCAAGGCCTTTATTTTTTTTGAAAGCGGGAAAACTCAGAAAAACGAGAAAAATAGCAAAGGCCAAGTGAATAGATCTTACAACGATTGAGTCAAGTAGGAGAACATCGGCCAGTAGAATTTGAAAAATTGACCAAGCTGCAGCGATTAGGCAAAAAAGATTTTTCCCCCAACCAGTAATAGAGTGTCTTGCCCCACCTTCAGTTTCGGCAACAAGCTCTTCGGCTTTATTAAGTTCTTCTAATTCTTTTTGATCCACTTATTTTAATCCTATTTCTTTAAAATACTTTAAGGCACCATCGTGTAAAGGAGCTGAAAGTCCTTCAATCATGCTCTCTTTTGTTAGTTCGTGAAGAGAAGGGTGAATTTGTTTAAATTTATCCAGATTTTCTACAACACTTTTTACAAGGTTGTAGACAACTTCTTCGCTAACATCACTGGAAGAAACTAGTGTGGCCACAACACCAACAGTTGGAACATCTTCTTTATTGGTGGCTTGAGAATAAAAAGAAATAGGTATTTTTGTTTTTGCGTAATAAGGAAACTTTTCAATCAATTTATCCAAATTATTGTCTGATAAACTAATAAAGAGAGTTTTTCTTTTTCCATTTGTTGCTTCTTTGAAAGCTCCACTTGGATGGCCCACCGTAAAAACAAACCCATCAATTCTTCCGTCTTGGAGTAACTTAGAAGATTCAGAGGATTTAATTCCTTCTGATTGGAAATCAACATCTGGTTTAATATTAAAATGCTCAAGAACGTTAATAGTATTTTCTCTTGTTCCTGAACCCATAGCACCAATATTAATTCTAACGTCATTTTTACCCTTTAGATCTTTAATGGAGCTAATTCCCTTATCTTCAGCAATTAAAAAAGTCATGGCCTCTCTATGAAGGGAGAAAACAGCGCGTAGTTTTTGAGTTTTACTTTTATCTGTTGTGCTCCATTCAGCAAGTGAGTGAACCGCTTGGTATTGTCTATCTGATTGAGCGATTCCAAATTGGAGATCACCACTAAGAACAGCGTTTATATTATAAACTGATCCGTCAGTGGCTTCAGCTGACGCTTTTACAGTGTCCTTAAAATGAGTATTCACCATTTTAGCAATGGCCCCGCCAACAGGGTAATAAACCCCGGTCACTCCACCAGTTCCAATAGAGACATATGATTTATTTTCAGATTTGTTACAAGAAATGAAAAAAACAAGACAACTCAGCACTAGTGCGAACTTAAACACGAGGAACTCCTTAATATTGTTGAACGGCTACTATGCCATTATATAGGCAAGCAGCAAACAGCTCAACACATTAAAGCTGCGACGTGTTTATCTTTTTTTCATGACTTTTGTTTAAATAGTCAGCATTCATGGGGGTGCACAGAGCACCGCAACGAGTTAAGAAGGCCTGAAATTTATGAGATCTCTATTTTCCATTTTTATTTTTTCTCACTTTCTTTTATCAGCGAGTTTTTCTAAGTGTTCAGAAACACTTTTGAATAAGGATTCAGTTATTAAAGTTATTCAAAATGATAACCCCCATCTTTCAAAAGAAGAGATTCTGAGACTCTTAAGTAAAAATCAAGATAAACATATGTTCTTAAGAACGTTCTATTCTCTCTTTCATTATGAGTTCAATCAAAGTTTGAACTGCCTTTCTTTGCATAGAAAATTAAAAAAAATAAAAAGCTATGCTTTTGGAGATGTTCATTTTGAAAACTTTGGATTTTTAATTAATGATGAGATGAAGCCTAAATTTATGATTAATGATTTTGATAAAATTCATAGGACCCAGCCTTACGCTGATGTTCTTAGACTTCTTCTTTCATCGGTTTTAGTTGAAAATAAAATTGATACCGAGCTCTACCTCTCTTTTTACTTGAAAGGCCTTAAAGGAGAAGAGGTTGAGTTACCTTCAATTCTTAAAGAAATAAAAAAGAAGGCCCTTAAAAAAGCTGGAGAGTATTCAGAGGATGATATTTCTTATGAAGAGGGAAAGGGGTATTTCTTTATTAATCAAGATCCTGAAGAAGTCACCGAAGTTTCAGATCTGGAGAGAAGAAAAGCTCTCTTCTATCTTCAATTATTAGTCGGCCCTCATGTTAAGATAGAAGACTTTTATTTGAGAGTGAAGAAGGACGGAGGTTCTGCAGGACTTAAAAGATATCAATATGTGATAAATGATTTAGGCCAGATTTACTGGGTTGAATTAAAACAAATGTTCTCTACACAAGACACAGCACCCAGAGATAAAATTGTTATCGCCAAATCGCTTTTTTTAAGTTCACAATTTAACCGCTTATTTGATGATGTTGAAATTGATAATGAGACTTATTTGTTTCGTATTAGGGATGAAGGGAATAAGGGAGTTAAACTTGGAAAATATAGCTCTCAAGAGAACCTCGATATTATTTATTATGAAGCTTTTACCTTAGGACTGGCCCACCAACTTTCTTTAAAATCGGAAGAGAAGTATGCTTCTTATTTGAAAGAATTTGAAAAGAAAAAGAAAAAACATTGGCTTAATGCTCTTAATTTCTTTTTAAAAAGATTTGAATCTCTTTATTTATTAACAAGATAGATTCCCGATAAAAATACTCAGTTTTTGAATGATTGACGAGCTTTGTCTGCTTTAGATAAAATTTTACTACTCAAGGAAATAGAGTATGAAGTTTTTTATCATGATGATGTCTATTGGCATGGCCTGGAGTTCATGTCTTCCAGTTAAAGAGAAACTCTCTGGTCAGTTTCGTTTTTCTCATTACAATCCAACTTTTCTCTATATAAGAGAATCCATTGATATGAGATGGGCAAATGCCAAGCAAAGAAAAGAGATTCTTGAGGATAATAACTTTATCTGCGCAACTGAAAATAATGTTATTTATGAATGCAAAAGAATAGAAACATACCAAAAATTTAGCGAACTCTCTCAATTCGTCCATGAACAATACAAAAATAATCCTGTTTATTTTGATGAAAAAAGAGAGAGCGTTTCTCTCTTAAATAAAGCTCCAACTCTTGTTGAGTGGAGAGTTAAGCAAGATGTCGTTGTAGGGGAGAGTGAATACGAAGAATATAGGTATTATCATTTAAAAGGAATTGATAAAGTTTTCCTGAAAGGTAGTTGGCTTTATATAGAGAGTTGTTCAAAGGTATTTAAAATAGGATCTTATGCGGTAAAAAGACAGTCTCAAGTATGGGAATTTACTTTTGAAACTGTCTTTCAAAAAAATTAGTCTTCTTTAATGAGCATTTCAAACTCAAATGTGTCCTTGTCTTTCACTACTTTAATGTAAGCTGATAAAAAGGTGCACATGCAAAACCTTGTAAAAGAGATATCAAACTGCGTTTTTCCCTCTGTTTGATTCTTCTCGATTTTAATTAATCTATCTATTCCCAGCGAAAAAAGAGTATTTGTCACATCATATTTTTCAATTAAAATTTGAGCGATTTCTTGAACTTCTGGTTCTACAGAGAGCTCTGTCGTTGTATTGAGATCTTCTTGATATTTCTTTTTGATCTTATACTTAATAGGCCCATCTGACCAAGTTGCAGTAAAATCTTCTGTGATATCAACAATGGCAGCTTCGTTTGAACTCCTATAACTACTAGAGAAAATGAGAGAATGTTTATAAACACCCTTTTTCACTTCTTGGCTTTCAAATTTAACAAGCCTTGAATAATAATAACCTAGTTCATCAGTGAGCTCTCTATAGTTATTAATAAGAAGTCTTGATATATCCTTTGATCTTTCTAAAGGAGAAGCAAACAATTGAGAGGTAAAAATCAAAGTCATAAAAAATATAAATTTTTTCATTTGATAATCCTTTTTATTTAACGAGAA
Source organism: Bacteriovoracia bacterium (assembly GCA_030431635.1). GTDB lineage: Bacteria > Bdellovibrionota > Bacteriovoracia > Bacteriovoracales > Bacteriovoracaceae > CALFYV01. Next base: position 8,864 of record JAUIIL010000005.1, on the reverse strand, counting down.
CTTTTAATTTCTTTGAGTTCTTTTTTAAGTCTCTTAATTTCTTTTTTATAGCTATCAACATTTCTACTGAGCTCTTCATGACAACTGATGGCGACACCATTGAGAATAAAAGGAAGTTCTAAGTTTTCATAAGAAAGTATAAATGTTTCCTCAGGTTTATGATAAGGAACAAGAAGGCCATGAGAGAGGTTAAATTCATTGAGTATCTTGCGCACAGTAACGTCAATCCCTTCACTCGTTAAATGCATACTAACAAAAGAGTTAATGGCATGTGGTCTTTCTTTTTGGCGCTCTAGGTATTGTTCAAAATTTAAGTTTTTAACCCAAAATCTAAAGTCATCATTTTTTTTCTTTAATTCTTCAAGTTCTTCTTGGGTATTAATAAAGAAGCCATACTGAACAACTGAAGTTGTTCCAGAACGGTAGATAATACCTTCTTCTGGCCAAGACCCAAGCTTAACAGCTTTTGTGCTCGAAGATTGAATAAATTTATCGTTATGTTGGGGGTAGCCAGGGCCTTGTGGGGCGGCTTGGTTTCCAACGTAGCATAAAATTTTATCAGGTCTGTTGTAAGCGAAAAGGCTTAGTGAAAAAACAATTAATAAAAGAATAGATTTCATAAAACAGACTCCCTTTTAAAAACCCTCTTGAGGGCTATTTTTAGCATTTGTGCGAGTTCACGTCTATCATGCTGGGCGTTTAGGAGAGCTTATGCTAGTTTCTTTCAACACTTTCTCTGCGCCAACTGAATATGACCCTCAAGGTTGTTAAAGCGTTAATAATTTTAACTTCTCACTAAATTCAAAGCTGTCTCTTTAATTGACAGCTCTTTTGTAAATCGTTCAACGACTCTGGTTTGCGGTCACGAAAGCTGGGATAATAGGTGCATTGTATTTGTATGGGCCATATATTTGAAAAATATTGAAAATGAAAATACTTTGTACTCTTTTTTTTAATTTTCTTAACTTCTGATGTGTTTGCATGTGATCAATTTCTTGAAAAACGTAGAATACTAGAGGGTTCTTCTAATTATGCTTCCCATTGGGATATAGAATTTTCTAAAAATTTACGAACAATCTCATAACCAATAAACCTGGCTTCAGGAAATAAAGCGTTAGCAATGATGCCAACTCTTCCATAAGCACAACCAATATCAACTACTTTTAAAGCTTTTTTAATGCTTCATAAAGCTCATTATAAGGAGTTTGTAGAACTTGCGGATGAAGGCCGATCCAAGTTTGAGTTCCCTCGTAATGGGTTTTCCTGCTTGTTTTGTCATTTCCTTTATAATATGCACGATATTTTTGAAGAAGTTTTACTTCAATTTTTGGTATGCTATAGCCAAGAATCCTGTCTAACCTTTTAGCATGAATTCTCGAATCAATGTTCAGGTTTCGCTCAAAAAGTTCCGTGCCCTTAATCGCTTCCATTAGTTCATTCATATTAGAACCTAGTGTAATAATGAATAAGACCGTTGAAAGGCTTACTTAAATCTTTCACATCTTTTGGTATTATATTTTCGTGCTTGAATTCATATAAATGCATATTCTTTGTGAAAAGATTTATATAATGCCTTCCAGGATCTACTACAATAACAGTCGAGTTGGAATCAGCATGCTTATCCATAAATTTTGCCAATTTTTCAGGGTGTTCTTGCATATACATAATGTCGCTACCAATGATTAAGTTGAAACATCCAAGCTCTGAGTCTAAATCATCCCAATTTGTTTGTACAAAAGGGATTATTTTTATTCTATTTAATCTTGAGTTTGCCTCTAAAAATTTAATAACCTCTGGATGATAGTCAGTTGCTGTAATATCAGCTCCCTTTAATTGAAGAAAATGACTTGTTAAGGCAAGGCCACAACCAACTTCGAGAATCTTTTTATTACTAAAATCAATGCTTGCAATATGGTTTGCAAGAATAATACTTGAATCCCAAATTGTTCCGAATAATGGCCATAAAGCGCTGCTGATACCAAGCTGCTCTGCTTTGCCATCTTTATCACTAAATTGTTGAGAATTTTTAAGAGAGCACAAATGTACATCTGTGCCTCTTATATCAATACTTTGGTATTTTAAATCAAGATACTTACAAATCTCACTATTAATAACGGCCTCTACCGCCACCAGAACGAAAGCCACCACTTTTTTCTTGTGGTTTTGCAATACTAATTTTTAACTCACGCCCTTCGACTTCATAGCCGCTGTATTTAGAGATAACTTCTTCTGCTTCTGAAGATGAGCTCATTTCAAAGAAGCCAAAACCCTTACTTCTACCAGTATCACGGTCAGTGATAATCTTAGCAGAATCAACTGAGCCACAGTCAGAAAAAAGTTGAGTTAAAGTTTCTTCTTTAACAGAAAATGAAAGGTTACCTACATAAAGTTTGTTACTCATTACAATTACTCCTCGTAAAATGGTTAAACTTTTAACTTGAATTTTTAGGAGAAGTTAACTGGAAGGAAAAATCTCTGAAAAAAACTGTTATATTGATTATAACACGGCATAGATAATAAACAAGGTAAAAGAAATATATTATAATTTTTTGAACAATATCAACGACAAGGCTTGTATTCAATGCCTTAGATAATTAGTATGTGTTCTATGATATAACAGATTTAGTAGCAACCTCTTCTTCCTGCCTAAAGGACAATTACAATGAAAAACACACCAGAAGCCAATTTAGTTGGAAAGAAAGTCTTAGGCCTAGAGTTAGGTCTAGCAACTATAACAGGGGTTGAATCAATAGAAGGAGAAGGTACTTTTTATATTATCGAAAAATATAAAGAGAATATGAAAAGGTATTACCCTACTAAAGGTAAACTTGGTTTTAGGCTTCTGTCTTCAAAAGATGAGTTAATTAGCTCAATCGAAAAATGCCAAGTTTATAGCTCGCCGATAGTTTTTGAAACTAGGTCCCAAAGAATAAAATATTTTAAAAGGGAATCTCGAAATCAAGATATCCAAGGTTTATTTAGGCTATTCAGAACACTTACCTCTCTAAAAACTCTTAATAGTTTTGAAACAAGCTTACTTAATAAACTCACGGGCTCACTAATAACTGAAATCTCTCTAGTGTTCAAAGTTACAATTAAGGAATCTAAAAATATCCTTAGACCATTAGCTGAAAGAGATAGTTAAACCTTCGAATTCAATTGTTTTCACAACCTAATTTCAGAATTACTAGCTCTCTCCAAACTTCTTCTTATAAAGGTTAATAGCTTCTAGCAGTACTTTCCTAGCATCTTCTACATCTAGAAACTCATTAACTACAACTACTTTCTTTTCCAACTTTTTATAATCTTCAAAAAATCTTCTCACTTCAGCCATACGATGATGAGGTAACTCTCTTATTGATTTATACTCACAATATTCAGGATCATGAGCATGAACTGCGATTATTTTATCATCGGCTTCGCCTTCATCTTTCATTTTCATAACACCAATTGGAATAGCAGTCATAATTGACATTGGATAAACTGGTTCTTGTCCTAAAACTAGTACATCCAAAGGATCATTATCTTCACAGTACGTTCTTGGAATAAATCCGTAATTCGCAGGATAATGAACAGAACTAAATAAAACTCTATCCACTTTTATAAGACCACTTTTTTTGTCTAATTCGTATTTTACTTTTGATCCTTTTGGAACTTCAATAATTGTTGAGAAATTGTTTGGAATATCACTCCCAATTTCCACATCATGCCAAGGATTCATTACTTTCTCCAGTTTAATAAAAATTATGCTTTCCTAACTTCATTTACGATAACATTTTTTTCTACTTGCTCTATATCTTTATAGACTGTATAAATTATAAATCTACCACTCTCCATAACTTCACAGCGAACAATTCGCAAAGAAAGCATTCCTTTGAATTTTTGGAATACTTCATTCAGAGGTAAATTAAGAATCGTTCCATTCTTAATAAGATCATCTCCATGAAAAATAACACCAGTAGTATTAATTTCTACAACTTCTAAACCAATATTAAAATAAGCTTCAGAAGCTCTTGTTGGGATGTTACGATACTTAAAAGCATTAAAGAAAGAACTTTCAGTTCGCTTGCTCAAAAAATCCTCAATTAGGGCTTGATCAAAAGGAAAAGAAAAGAACTGGTCTGCACCTTCAACTAAATAGCTTGAAAGTTTGGTTTGTGACATTCCATCACCAAAGATAATGATTGTAACATAAAGGCCATAGAGCTCTCTTATGTCACCAACTAAGTTCTTAATGTCCAAAGAGCTTTCAATATCTGCCTGAATAAAGAAAAGCGCAGGATGACGTTTAAGGGATTGCTCTTTGAAATCCTCTATATTTATTGAAAACTCTGCTTTTAAGTTAAACTTCTTGAAAAATCCATTAAGCGAAGATAAATATCTCTCATTTGATAAAAGAACTTGTGTAATCATTTTAAACTCCAGCTCATAATTGCCCTCCTAAGATTTGAGCGAGACATGTCACTTAAATTTAGAAAATCAATTTCTGTTATAAAAATGCTACTTGGGGAAGGAAAAATCTTAGAAACTTTGAATATGGGGAGATTATTCTGACAAATTTCAGTTAGTAAATTTGATGTAACTTTAACTCTTCTATCTCGATTAAATAAAATAGGTGATGAAAAAAGGGCCCCACTTTCTGAAATATGTGTCATGAAGCCTTTTATCTCAACATTCACCTTTATATTGTCATAATGTTTTCTGGGTTGACCTTCAGGTGAAAGTCCTTCATCAAGCTTCCTCTTCAACTCATCAACTGTTGAATTAATATCAATATAATCACATATTCTAATATTCTGCGCTCTTGTAATTTTATCTATCTCTTCCTGAGAAGAAATAAGAGCAAATACATTTATATTACAGAGCTCTGAATCAGAGTCGATTTTATCTAAAAGCCTATATGCCATTTCTAAAGGATACGAGAAATCAATGATGATTGATGAAAAATCCTCAATTTTATCTCCTATTTTAATTTTTTGAACATTAATGCCTTTAAAGCGAAGTCCTTCAATTAATAAATCGAAATGAGCATCATTTACAAATACTCCTATCTTTTTTGCAATTTTATTTAAAAACTTCATTTTTACCCGCCTAACAAACGTTTCTCTGGTTTTAAATCAGAGAAACGCTAATTTAAACTTTAATTAGTATCTATTTCTAAATGCTGGCTTTTCTTTCTGAGTAGTGGCAACATTAACCCTTAATGCACGTCCCATAAACTCTTTAGTGTCCAATTTAAGAATACAGGTACTGGCTTCTTCGGGTGAAGACATTTCAATAAATCCAAAGCCTTTGCATCTGCCTGTTTCACGGTCGACGATAATATTAATACTATCGACGCTTCCAAATTGAGAGAACTCATTCATTAGTTCACTCTCTGTTGTGTTATAAGATAAATTTCCTACATACAATTTTTTACTCATAGTTTCTCCATTGAGCGCAAAAGCTCACATACTCACCTCTTATGAGGTGATAAGTTTATAATTTTAATTTGATTGAAATAATTAGAAGGACGTTCTGAGAACAAAATATCGAAATGACTATCGCATGATCAAATAATTAACTTACTCTAACACAGATAAGCTCATTGTCCTAATTATTATTTTACTCAGTGATATCTTCTAGTTAAGTAATGGTGTTATCTAAAAGTAAGTAACTGACTCTTGTAAATTAAAATTAGTCGTCGATTAACTTTCTCGAAATAATAGGATTGCAAACCTCCTTAAATGAATGAGATAAGGAGTTCACAATATGGTCATCTTTACTTGTTTTATGGGAAGCTATCCAAATTCGATGCTTCCAATAACCTTTTTTAGGTCCAAAGGAGTAAAGTGACTTACTCTCAAGCTCTTTTGGAATATAAATTAAAGGAAGAAAAGATATCCCTACTTTATCGACAACTGAACGAGTAAGTGATTCTATGACATCACTTTCAAAAACAATATCTCCCTTTAGAGAGTTAGTTTCAAAGTATTCATTAATTTCAGACCTTAACTTGAATCCTGACGAGGGCACTACCCATCGATGCAGGCCTATTTCTTCAATTATACTTAATGCATTAGAGATACTTACATAGCGTTTTTGAGGACTTAGCTTTTTGTTTATAGTACAAACAAGGTTAACCGGAACCTCAACCTTTTGAAGGTTTTCAAGGTCAGGGCTTTTTGCTGAGAGCTGAGAAACAAGCACATCTATTTCTCTAAAACGAAGTTGTTCCTCAAGTTTTTCGTGAATACCTGAAATCATTGTAACTTTAGGCCTGAGTTGAGGATTATATTTTTTTAGAAAGTGGCTTATAATCTCAACAACAAACGAGTGAGCAATTTCATTTGAAACTCCAATATAAATTCTTCTTGAAGCATGTGGAATTTTTTCTGTGATTGATTCGTGCATTTCTTCAGACAATTCAAACATCTGTCTACAAAAGCCAAAAATGACAGCACCTTCGCGAGTTAACTCGTTTTTCCTACCCACCTTTTTAAAAAGTTTTATCTGAAGAAAATCTTCTAAAACTTTTAGTTGCCCACTAAGTGATGGTTGGCTAATCGAAAGATGTTTGGCCGCAATAGTGACTCCACCCGATTTTACCGTGATGTAAAAATAATATAAATGATTATAGTTATACATATCTATATCCTATGTATCACATAGTAACTATATATTATACCTATTTTATTATTAATGGCATTGTCATGTTTTTAACAATCTAAACAAGGAGAAAAACGATGACATCATCAAAAAATGACTGGAAAGAAACAAAAGGTAAAATTAAAGCTAAATTTGGAAAGCTTAGTGACTCAGACATTGATGGTCTAAATGGCCATATGGATCAGTTACCAAACAAAGTGCAAAAAGCCTATCAATATGATAAGGCCAAGGCCGAGCAAGAATGTAAAGCCTTCACTGATTCATTAAAGAAAAGTTAAATCAAGGCATCCTAGAAACCAATCTCAAAGATCAAACATAGGGAACTCCGTTTTTAAAATAAGCAAAAGCGAGTTCTTCCCTATGTATTCAATCATCGGAGAATTTACTACTTTATGCAAATTGAAACCGAATGCGATCGCAAATTAAAAGTTAACAGTATTTCTGACAAAAATGGACAATACCATGAGACAGAGCGATCTATATCTAGAAAACAAGAAAATACTGATTTTACTTCTATAATTATTAAAAGAAATGATCACTCTGTAAGACACCCTGATGATATATTGGAGTTGGCCACTTTGATTGGAGTCGAACAGCATAAGCGACCTGGTTTTTCTCTATTTTTATCATCCCTTTCTGCAGGACTAATTTTAGGGTTTGCAGGAATGTGTGTTGCACTCACATCTCAACTTTTCTCGGGAACAGAAAGTTTTCAAATACAACGTTTGTCTATAGCCCTTGTCTATCCACTGGGTTTTATAGTTTCGATCATAAGTGGAACCCAGTTGTTTACAGAACATACAGCAACTGCTCTGTATCCTGTTCTTGATGGAAGGGTTAAAATTAAGTCTCTACTTACTCTTTGGGGGATCGTCTTAATTGGCAACTTATGTGGAACTTTTTGTAGCTCAGTTCTACTTTTTTTATCTGATTCAATGATTCATGCAAGTAGCGGCTTTATTGAAATATCTAATGAATTATTACTATATACTGCCTCTGAAGTATTTATTGGTGCAATTTTAGCTGGATGGTTAATGGCACAGGCGGGATGGCTTGTCTTAGCTTCATCTTCAACAGTTGGTCAAATCCTGTGTATATATATTATTACTTTTATCATAGGTTACGGTGGCCTTCCTCATTCTATAGCAGGAGCATCTGAAATCTTTAGTGGCTTATTTCACTCTAAAGTACCAGATTTTTTTGGGTCGACTATTTTTATTACATGCGCAGCTTTGGGTAATCTTCTAGGAGGAACTTTATTTGTAGGTGTTTTAAATTATGGGCATATAAAGAAAATGCAATAAAAAATTATTATAATACATACCTAAATCCTATTATTGGTATAGTAACTATATATTATACCTATTGATTAAAAAGCGACATTATCTAGTTAAGAAACAAAGTAAGCGAGACCTACATTGGAGCTTACGAGGAGGAAAGATGTATGCATTACGAGAGAGAGCACTATTAGGATCGATAGAATGTCATGAACTCTTTGGAGAGCATAACATGGCCAGAAAACTTATGAAAGAATATAGAGGTGAGAAAAACAACCCTCAAGGAAAGGAGAATGAGATGATTAAGAAAAATCAAGTTTTTGAAGGGACATTAGTTGCAGCAGGTTGGGATCGACTTGACCATGTAAATCAATCAAGCCTTTATACCCAAGATGACGAAGATATCCTTTTGGAACATGGATTAGGTATGAAAAAGTTTATACCTTTTTTAAATCAGAAAGTGAGAATATGGGGAGATGTGGCCTCAAACGGGAGAAAGGAAAGAAGGATTTCTGTAAAAAAAATCAGTAGGTTGCTAGATGGGTTTACCAAACCGCTAGTTGAGAGGTTTGATGAATTTGGTAATTCTATCGCTATTGCAGCGTAAAAGTGAGAAGTGTAATGAGAAATTATTTAAGAGAAGTAAGGTCATTTTACCAGTTTGTTGCAATTAATTTTGACTATTACAAGAAGAAAGAAATAAAGGCAGCAGAAAAAGCGAAATCCTTTAGTTCTAGTATAAAATCTAGGACAGGAAAAGTTCAAAGAAAGAAGACTAAACAACAAAAAAAGGGTGGATGAGAAAATCTCATTCACCTCTTAACTAAGGATATAAAATGAAATACCTAAACAAATTGTTGATTTATTTGAGACTAAAAAATAGGGAGGATATTTTTCAATTACTAGGCCTAAGTAGAATAGGCTGCGAAATTTTTGGAA
>JAUIIL010000017.1 GCA_030431635.1 Bacteriovoracia bacterium | reverse complement strand
TTGCAAAAATTTCCATAAGTATCTCCAATTGCTTGGGACTTCATGTCATAGCATGAAATCCTTTGCTAATCGAGGCACTCAGTAAATATGGTTGAAGTGTCTAAACGAAGGGGCTCAGTCTAAATCCCTAGTTTCCTGTGGAGTCTAAGATTTAGAAATTTGGGAAATTCTATAAATTAAAAATTGATCAAAAAAAAGGGCCATCTGTAAAAGATGGCCTTGCTGTTTTAAGTCAACTTTAACTCAAGTGGTACATCATCAGATAAACTAAGTCTCGGGTACAAAGTGTAAAGGATGTGTCCGGGTCGGACCTTTTTTGAAAAAAATTTTTTTTAAAAAGATTTAAATGGAGCGGAATATCCTAATAGCAACTAACTTATTGAAATTATTTCTTTCCGGACAGAAAGTAGCCAAAGGTAGCCACGCGGCTGAATTTACTGTTAATGATTAGTTCTTTCTAATAAATCACCGACCATACGATCTGTGGCCCCACTTTCTTGAATACCAGCTAAACGGATATAAATTTGAAAAGTCTTGAAAGATTTCCAGCCCCCAATTTTCATAACCGTTGCTGAGTCTACACCTGAGGCGATCATGTGTGTTGCAAAGCAAGCCCGTAAAGTGTGAAATCGAACAGATGGCAAACCAATACGTTCACAAAAATTTCTAAGAACCATAGCTTGTTCACCTCCATCCCATTCTGGAAATCTTGGCAGTAGATAGGGGCTAGATGTTTTCATCCACCCTTTGATTTCATCTACAATTGAACTTGCTATAGGTGAGTTACGCCAGTATTTTGCCTTGGTCGATTTTGATTCTCCAATTGAAAAATCCCAAGATTCAACAATTCGGATAAGCCGTTCTTCCAAAAGAACATTTTCTTTTCTTAGGGCGTAAAGTTCACTTGATCTCATTCCTGTTGCTATCGCTAATATCCATACTGGATACCAAGGATGGTTTTGTCTTTTAGCTTCAAAAAGTAATTTTTTGACTTCATCAGCAGTTAAGATTTCAGGAATTTTATCATTATCAGCAAAATCAATGTAGAGTCCTTCAACTGGGCTTTTGTTAACACCCTTAATTAGCTCTTGCTCTATTCCAAATTGATAAACGGAGTTGATTGCTAATTTTAGTTTTCGGATTGAACCTGTACTAAGCCCTTTTTGAGATGCTCGATCTAAAACTGATTTGCCATGTGCTCGGTTTAGTTCAGCACTTGGAATGTCTAGCCAGAGATCTGTCCAATTGAATAAAATGTTTACTGTATCATTGATCGTTTTGGGAGCAAGGCTCTTTCCATTCAGAGGATTTTGAAATCTGCCGTCTTGTTCTGCTTTAGCTTTCCAGAAAAGAATAACTTTTCTCCATGCACTCCCTTGCTCTTCTTTTTTTATGAGATTTTCGTAGCAAATCCGAGTGAGCTTTCTTTCATTGAGTTTGGCTTCTTTTCGCGTTTTACATTTTTTTCTTCTCTGAATCCTCAAAGAAGGGTCGATTTTTGAACGAAGATTTATATAAACTTCAAAAAATGTTTCCCCTGTTTTTGGATCAGTATTGACTCTTATGGCCATAGTAGCCTCCTTTTAAAGATTGCTCTATGTTAGCGTCAATTTCAGACTTTCGTAGGTATACGCGCCGACCTAGTTTATAGCGGTTCAAAAGCCCTCTATGAATTAGTTGGCGTATAGCATTCTCTGTTCGTCCAAGATACTTCGCTGTATCTTTGACCGTCATCCACTCTATTCGATTGTTAAAGATCATTTTATCCATAGTTAATCCTATGGCTCCTTTTTATACCAAAAAAAGCTAGTTCGCGATAGCGAATAGTTCGTTATTGCGAACTAGGAGGAAGTGATTCAATTTTAAACTGTTAGAATGAGTAGTGAAAAAGAAGATCTTAAGCGTAAGCTAGGTGAGAGAATTTCAAAATTGCGACGAAGCAAAGGAATGACCCTGGAAAAATTAGCTTATGAAATGGGTATATCAAAAGGAAATTTGTCAGATATTGAGAATGGCAAAAAAGATCCTCGTTTTTCTACTCTTGTCGCTATTGCCGAAGGCCTTGAGGTTTCAGTATCTACTCTTTTGAAATCGCTCTAAGTTATTGAAAAAACTATACATCTATAAGTACACAAAAATACGTCGTTTTGTTATTTTTATCCAAAAACTATGATTATTTGATAGTTAATGGGTAAAGTTTTTATTTCTTTTCCCGAAAACTATGATATAATCATAGTTACTGGAGTAAAAATGAATACAGACTTTTTAACTACAATTGAAAATAACTTAAAAATGCCTCTTTTTACAGATGATGATCTTAAGCTTGTTTTTCGAAATAAACAATCATCAGCTATCTATAACTCCCTTGCATATCACTTAAAGAAGAAAAATTTGGAAAGATATAGAAGGGGTTTATATTCACTTTCTGTAAAAAAAAATGGAAAGTTTGATTTTTCAAAGTTTAAGCTGGCTAACAAGCTAGTTCTTCATAGCTTTATTTCCTTTGAGTCAGCATTATCACATCATGGTTTAATCCCTGAAGCCGTTTATGAGGTAACTTCTGCATGTTTTGTTAAAAATAAAATTTTTACTAATTCACTAGGGCGATTCAGCTTTACTTATTCACCCGTTGAGCCATTTTACTTGGGAGTTGAGAAGGATGAAATGACTAATGCAAAAGTTGCAAATCCTGTTAGGGCATTATTTGATCTCGTCTATGTAAGAAGAAAGCTTTATACAAGTGTCAAAGATTTAGAAGGTGATTTTAGAATTGATTTGCAGGAACTAAAAAAAATTCTAGAGAAGTTTGAAGTCAGTGAAATTTTGAAACTTGGAGAACTTTATAAAAAGAAAACGACGAGGAGCTTAGCAACAATTTTAGTGAGAGACTTAAAGTGAAAGATATTATTCAAAATCGACTTGATACTCATTATGACTTAAAGACAGCAGAAGATGAATTAAATGCTTTAAAAGAGGTAACTCAAGAAGTTGCGTTATATGCACTTTATAAAGTAGGTTTCTTTGAAAAAGCATGTTTTATGGGTGGAACGAGCCTAAGAATTATACATTCTTTGGATCGATTTTCAGAGGATTTAGACTTTTCAACTAGAGAAGTTGATCCTAACTTCAAGTTGGATGAATATTTAGAAAAGGCAATGGAAGTTATGAAACCTTACGGTTACGGACTTACTATAGATGAAAAAGATCTTGCAGATAAAAGTGTTCAATCAAGATTTTTAAAAGATGATTCCATAAAGAAAGTATTAACTTTTAAGCATCAGCAAGATGAAAGACAAAAAATTAAAATTAAAGTTGAGATTGATACGAATCCACCAAGTGGGGCTGTAGAGAAGTCGGAGTTTATAGACTTTCCTGAAGATTTTCAAATATTAGCCTATGATCTTCCAAGCCTGATGTCTGGAAAACTTCACGCGCTATTGTGTAGAACCTATGAAAAAGGAAGAGATTGGTACGATTATTCTTGGTATGTGAAGAATAATTGTTCTCCAAATCTAAAATTACTAGAAAATGCTTTAAAGCAGCTTGGCCCTTGGAAAGGAAAAGACATTCAGGTTGATGAAAATTTTTTGAAAGATGCACTAGTTGGAAAAATAGAATCTTTAGATTGGGATGATATTAAAAAGGATGTGAGAAAGTTCTTGTCTCCAGAAAAGGCTCAATCATTGGATATTTGGAGTTCTGATTTTTTTAAAAGCAAAGTGAAAAAGATGAACGTCGGTGATTTATAATCAAAGAAAGTTGTGCATTTTTGTGAAAAATTGAGCTAAGAGTATGTGTTAATGAAAGAAGAGAGAAGAAATACCAATGATGTATTGGATGACATTAAAAAACTTGTAAATACTCCCGGTTATATCTACCCTTTATTATTAATCATTTTTGAAGATTTTCACATTAATCCTGAAAAATTACATGAAATCAATTATAGAGAACGTCTAAATATGAATGAAGCTTCTTTGTTGATTGGTTTCTTAGTCCAAAATTCTATTGATTTAACTATTCCTTTGTCGTTTGAATTTGTTTTTGAAGCTAAGAAAAAGACTTATAGTCTAATGAAGGAGCTTCATGGAACATTTCATAATTCATTTATTGACAATCTAAAACATGAAATGGAATCAGGGGAAAAACCTAAGAGTTTTCAAGACTTCTTTTCACAGAGTGATATGTTGCTTGAACCAATATTTTACGCGGGAACAGGTGTTTATGATTTTCAATATCTAGATTTTCTCTCTAAAAAATATGAATACGATGAAGAGTGGTTAAGAGTCAACCGAGGGTTTATATTTTCTGAGGCGATTACAATTTTTAAGGAAATTAAAAGTATTCAGCAAGAGAAGTCTCAAAAAGTTAATTTATATGTGGCGAGGAATTTGGATGAGGTGAAGAAAGAAGCTCGCAAATCATATAAAGGCAAAAATTTTGAGACTGATTTTCAGCAGATGGCAGACATGGCCCAGTTGCATCAGTATGCGGAGCTATTCTTTGATGATTCCATAAGGGGACTTGATATAGATAGCGAAGAATTTAGAAATGCTTCACATAAAGCGTTTTATAAAAACTTAATTGACCTTTTTTGTATCAAAAAGTCGAAGTTAGAGAAAATGAATGGAGGTAGCAGCTTTATTGATAACTTTTCCATAAAAAGTGGAGACCCTTTATGTTCTCGATTTACAGGTATAGGAGCTTATAATGCTTCTAGTTCACATCCGTTGATAGAGCTTGATGAAGAAAGGTTTCTTCTCCCTATGTCATTTATTTTATCTGAAGCGATTTATGAGGCACCATTTTATTGGATGTATGGCGATAGTGCTTACAGGGATATATCTGCAACGAATAGGGGGAATGCTGGAGAAAATATTGTTTTTCAATTCCTAGAAAAAGTTTTCCAAAATAAAGCTTATCGAAGAGTTTTGGTAAAGACTGGAAAAAATCACATTGAAACAGATATAGATATTTTATGCGTTTTGGGAAGCAAGGCTCTTTGTGTTCAGGTAAAGTCAAAGAAATTGACCGAACTGTCTCGAAAAGGGAATATAGAGGCTTTGCAGAGAGATTTTCAGGGAGCTGTACAAGATGCTTACGAGCAAGCATGGATTGCTAGAGAAAAAATTTTAGATAAGAGTTCTTCTTTCTTTGATGAAAATGGAGACGAGATTATTCTTTCTGAAGGGATTGATGAAGTCTATATGCTCGCAGTAACAACAGAAAACTATCCTTCTCTGACTCATCAATCTAGCACGTTACTAAAGCTAAAGAATAATTCCCCTTATCCTCTCGCATTCACTATTTTTGATCTTGAAATGGTGACACATTACTTAAATGATCCTTATGATTTACTTTATTATATTAGGCAAAGAATAAATCTTATTAACTACTTTAGAGGTGATGAGGAAATTTCATTTCTGTCGCATCATCTTACTCACAAGTTGTGGAAAGACCCTGAATCAGACTTTTGTCTACTAGATCAAAGTTTCGCTCAAGCAATTGATAGAAATTATTACCCATTGAAGGCGGGACTTCTTGTGTCCGATGAAGGGGATACCATTAAAACGAGATGGAAAGATGAGAAGTTTAATGTTCTTTGTAGACAGTTAAAAACAATAGCTGAAGATAAAGTTACAGATATTATTTTCCACCTTTATGATTTATCAGGTAATGCTAGGACTCAACTTGTAAGTTTAATGCAGGATAGGAAGAGAAAAACATGGGAAGACAATCAATTTCATAGTGTATCAATTCCTCCGGATGAGAGCTTTGAGGATCGTTTTGGTATTACATATTTTTCTTCAGAGACAAATTCTTTAGAAGAGGTTGAGAAGCGTTTATTTGTTTTATCCAGTTTACGCAAATATAAAAGCAAAGCTAATACTTGGCTAGGGCTTGGAAGTATTAAAAATAGTAAAGCTCCATTTGATTTGGTCTTGTATGATTACAAACCTTGGGAATATGATGTTTCTTTAGAAGAAAGTAGCAAGCACCTACCGGACTTAGTGAGAACAAGTTATATCAACTTAAATAATTCTTCTAAAACTAGAAAAAAAGTAGGACGAAATGAAAAGTGTCCATGTGGAAGTGGAAAGAAATATAAAAAATGTTGTTTAAATGACTCAAGGTAAATAATTAAAACTGAACTATTTTTTATTTGCTTGAATACGTTTTAATTCTTTTTTAAAAATCTCGTGTTGCTTTCTAAACCATTTTCTTTTTGCCACGGTTTTAATTTTTTCTAGTTTATATCTAAAATTACATTTTCCGACTCGATTTCCACAATCGCAAGGACATTTCTTTTTGTTTGAGTGTCGTTTTCTTAGGCTAAGTGACCTGCCCGGCATAAATAGGTCCAATTTTTATGCTAAGATGGACCAAAAGGAGCAGGTTTTATGGCACGTAAAAAGTATTCACCAGAAGAGATTATCCAGCACCTCAGAACTCTTGAGCTAGCTCAGGCAAAAGGGCAAACAGTTGAGGAGTTTTCTCGTAAGATTGGGATTCATCCGGTTACTCTTGCTAAATGGCGTAGAAAATACAACGGAATGAGTGTCCCTGATGCTAAAAAGCTCAAAGACCTAGAAAAAGAAAACGCCAGGCTTAAAAAACTTCTCGCTGAAGCAGAACTTGATAAGGCCATGATGAAGGAAGTTATCGGGGGAAACTACTAAACCCAACCCGAAAGCGAGAAGCCGTTACTCATCTTCAGAACGAGTTTTTCGCCTCAGAACGAAGGGCCTGCAAAGTAGTTGGCATCTCAAGATCTTTGAATAGGTATAAACCAAAAGAAAATCTATTCAAAGAACATTTACGAGAGCGAGTCATCTACTTTGCCAAACTCTATGGCAGATACGGTTATCGTAAAGTAACAGGACTTCTTAATATTGAGGGTTGGGATGTTGGCAAAGATGCTGTTCATAGAATCTGGCGAGAGGAAGGATTACAAGTACCTTCTAAACAACCAAAAAGAGGAAGGCTGTGGTTTAATGATGGGAGCTGTATTCGACATCGCCCTGAATATCCTAAGCATGTTTGGTCATATGATTTTGTCTCTGACAGAACTCATGATGGTAAACCCATCAAGATTCTCAATATTATTGATGAGTATACCAAGGAATGCTTAATCTCTCATGCAGCGAGAAGAATTCGCTCAAGAGAGATCATTTTTATTCTTGCAGATCTTTTTCTAGAGAGAGGAACTCCAAAGCATATTCGCTCAGATAATGGACCTGAGTTTATCGCAAAGAATCTTTTAAAGTGGTTTAAGACGCTTGATATAGCACCACTATTTATTGAACCGGGAAGTCCATGGGAAAATGGATATTGTGAATCATTTAATGAAAAGATGAGATATGAATTTTTAAATGGAGAATTATTTTATTCATTAAGGGAAGCAAAGATTATGATCGATAAATGGGTTAAGCAATATAATACGATTAGACCGCATATGAGCTTGAATTATAGACCTCCATGTCCTGAAACAACGGCACCGGATTGGGAAGCTCTTGCGATATAGAATTTAGTCGTGTAAATGGTACTAAAAGTTCGGGCCGGTCATGACATCACTTTCAAAAACAATATCTCCTTTTAAAGAATTCGCTTCAAAATAGTCATTAATTTCTGACCTTAGTTTAAATCCTGGCGAGGGCATTACCCATCGATGTAAACCTATTTCTTCGATTATACTTAATGCATTAGAGATATTTATGTAACGTTTTTGAAGGCTTAGCTTTTTGTTTACAGTACAAACAAGATTAACAGGAACCTCAACCTTTTTAAGATTTTCAAGGTCAGGACTTTTGGCTGAGAGCTGAGAAACGAATACATCTATTTCTCTAAAACGAAGTTGTTCCTCAAGTTTTTCGTGAGTACCTGAAATCATTGTAACTTTAGGCCTGAGTTGAGGATTATATTTTTTTAGAAAGTGGCTTATAATCTCAACAACAAACGAGTGAGCAATTTCATTTGAAACTCCAATATAAATTCTTCTTGAAGCATGGGGAATTTTTTCAGTGATTGATTCGTGCATTTCTTCAGATAGTTCAAACATCTGCCTACAAAAACCAAAAATGACAGCACCTTCGCGAGTTAATTCATTCTTTCTACCGACTTTTTTAAATAATTTAATTTGAAGAAAGTCTTCTAAGACTTTAAGTTAGCCCGCTAAGGGATGGCTGGCTAACAGAGAGATGTTTGGCCGCAATAGTTACGCCTCCCGACTTAACGGTCATATAAAAGTAATATAGGTGATTATAGTTATACATACTGAAATCCTATATATCATATAGTAACTATATATTATACCTATTTAATTAGTGATGGCACTATTCTCTTTTTAACAACCTAAACATGGAGTAAAGACGATGACATCATCAAAAAATGACTGGAAAGAAACAAAAGGTAAAATTAAAGCTAAATTTGGAAAGCTTAGTGACTCAGACATTGATGGTCTAAATGGCCATATGGATCAGTTACCAAACAAAGTGCAAAAAACCTACCAATATGATAAAGCCAAAGCCGAGCAAGAATGTAAGGCTTTCACTGATTCATTAAAGAAAAGTTAAATCAAGGCATCCTAGAAACCAATCTTAAAGATCAAACATAGGGAACTCCGCTTTTAAAATAAGCAAAAGCGAGTTCTTCCCTATGTGTTCATTCATTGGAGAATTTACTACTTTATGCAAATCGAAACCGAATGCGATCGCAAATTAAAAGTTAACAGTATTTCTGATAAAAATGGACAATATCATGAGACAGAGCGATCTATATCAAGAAAACAAGAAAATACTGATTTTACCTCTGTAATTATTAAAAGAAATGATCACTCTGTAAGACACCCTGATGATATATTGGAGTTGGCCACTTCGATTGGAATCGAACAGCATAAGCGACCTGGTTTTTCTCTATTTTTATCATCCCTTTCTGCAGGATTAATTTTAGGGTTTGCAGGAATGTGTGTTGCACTCACATCTCAACTATTCTCGGGAACAGAAAATTTTCAAATACAACGTTTGTCTATAGCCCTTGTCTATCCACTGGGTTTTATAGTTTCGATCATAAGTGGAACCCAGTTGTTTACAGAACATACAGCAACTGCTCTGTATCCTGTTCTTGATAGAAGGGTTAAAGTTAAGTCTCTACTTACTCTTTGGGGGATCGTCTTAATTGGCAACTTATGTGGAACTTTTTGTAGCTCAGTTCTACTTTTTTTATCTGATTCAATGATTCATGCAAGTAGCGGTTTTATTGAAATATCTAATGAATTATTACTATATACTGCCTCTGAAGTATTTATTGG
>JAUIIL010000016.1 GCA_030431635.1 Bacteriovoracia bacterium | reverse complement strand
GGCGAACGATCCCAGCGAGAATAAATAATAACTTGAGTGTCGGAGAGATCAGGAATTGCATCAAGAGGTATTTTTTTAAGTGCAATATAACCAAATACCATCATGATGACCGTCATAAACATGACTAAGAACTTGTGATGAGCGGAAAATTCAATAATTTTCTTAATCACGAGTACCTCGAATTTTGGCTTCTGAATCAAGCAAAAAATTTGCTCCAGTTGTAATTACATCACCCTCACTAAGCCCTTTTAAAACCTGATAATATCCTTTAACTTTGACTCCTAGTTTAACTGAATGTGCTTTTAAGGAATCACCTTCTTGAAACATATAAACCAAATCATCTTTTCCTGTATGAAGAATGGCATCTTCAGGGATGGCTATCACATCAGGAATTTCGACAACAACTTGTCCATGAAAACTTGATTCAACTCTAACATTGTTTGAACGAGTACTGAGAGTTCCAATAACACGAATTGTTCTACTAATAGGATCAACGTAGGCATCAATTGTCGTGATTTCTCCTTCTAATTCAACTTCAGGATTAGAAGCTGCTTGTCCAACGAATTTATTTCCAACTTTGATCTCACCCAGCTCTCTTTCATAAATCTGAAAGGCAATTTGCGATGCCGAAGTAAAACGCCCAGAAACAGGCAATCTTGAACTTAAACTCATTTTTTCTACCGTATGTTTTTGTACCCCGATAAGTTTTAATTCATCATCACTGGCTTCAATCGCTCCTCTTCCTTTTGAACTAGAATTTTGTTTTTTCTTTTTAACTTTGACAAGATCCATATGACAGATAGGACACTTGCCTGGCTTATCTTGTTTTACCTCAGGGTGCATAGGGCAAGTATAAATTTCTGCTTCTTGATGTTGATCATGTGAATCATTTGTCATCTTGGGTTTCTGGGATTTTGAAAACCAATAACCTCCACCTAAAAGAACAATGAGTAAACTTAAGCCAATCCACTTATTCATATATATTTTCCTTATCTGCTGTAAATTTTAATAATTCCGCAGCAACTTGTTCATAACGTCCTCTTAAACTTAGAGCTTGTAATCGCAAATCTGTAAAAGCTTCCATCGCATCTCTATGATCTTGTAATGAAGTCATATCTCTGGGAGCAATATTGTTTACGAGTTTCATCGTCTCTTTAGCACGAGGTAAAAGTTGATTTTCAATAAGCGCAAGTTGTTTTTTTATTGTTTTTGATTCTTCTAATAATCGCTTCTGAGCATATTCAATTGCTCTCTTTCCTTTTGCCAACTGATATTCACTAACACGCCTTTGGGCCGAAGCCTCGCCCGACTTTGAACTTGGTTCCCATGGAAAGGCAAAAGGCATAGTAATGCCAACTGAAATCTGTGAATGCTCTGGCATCATACTTGTTCTACTCAACTCCATATAACTAAGCTTTAAATCAGGTAACCATGATTTTTTATTTTCTGATTCCTTAGCTTGTGCAGCTAAAAGCCTTGTCTCTAATGTTTTAATTTGAGGGCTATCCAAAACTTGAATCTCTTTGACTTCTGAAAGTGGCGGCCTTGCTGGCCTTTGTGGAGAATAATCAGCAGGTTTATTTAAAAACTCGGCAATTTTAAGTTTCTTTTCAATAAGAATTTGCTCTTGTTTAAAGATTTCATTCTCTAATAAGTTTAAATCAGATTGTGCTTTTAATAGATGAATTTTAAGCATACTATTTGAGCGAACTACGGAGCGAGAAAGCTTAACGTGGTCTGCGATAATTTTATGTTTTTCTTTTAAAACACTTATATTTTCAAATTGTAGCCAATACTCAATAAAAGCGAGTCTTGCCATACTCAAAACTTCATTGATTCTCGCTTCATAGTAATGATTAGCAGCTCTCGCATTTTCTTCTCTAGCACGTTTTTCACTTGTGATTTTCCCCGGAAAAGGAATGGATTGTGAAACTTCAAAACCATTGGCGGATTCATTTTTAAAATTTCTCTGTAAGTAATCTACGCTTGGAGCTGGTATCCTCACTCCTATGGCCTTTGACTTCATGGCCGCCGCCGCTGCTTCTTCAGATTTTAAGTCTAAATTCGCTTCTTCTACGGCCTTCAAAAATGACTGTAAGCTTAAGTCGCTGGCAGGCCAAGCTTGGTTTATAAATAGTGATAGAATAAGCAGAGTCAGTATTTTAATTCTCATACACTCTACTACGAAAAAAAATTAACTTTTGTGACAAAACCATGTAAAATACTGAAAATAGGTGAAATATAGCTAATAAACACGGCCAATGTCACAAATCAGCAACTTCTTTCGTATTATAGGGTGATGAGTGGATATCGATTTAAAACAATTATCAGATGAATCACTCATGAAGCTTTATCAGGAAGGAGATGAGATGGCCTTTGAAGTCCTCTACACTCGACATTCACCCAAGATATACGCCTTTCTCACAAAAAAGGTTGGCGATACTGCTTTAGCATCTGATTTATTACAAGAGACTTTCTTTAAGCTTCACAACTCAAGAAATAGCTATAACAGCGATTATCCTTTCCTACCTTGGATTTTCACTATCTCAAAAAATACAATTGTAGATAGTATGAGAAAAATGAAAAAATCGATTAAAACTCTTCCCATAAATGAAGAGATCCTTACTCAAAATTTAGATGTAGCAGAAAATAATAAAATAGCGATTTTAGAACCAATGCTCGGCAACTTACCTGAAAACCAGAAAAAGGCTTTAACCCTTAGATACCTAGAAGATTGGACTTTCGAAGATATTGCCCAAATACTGCAAACCTCTCCGGCCAATTCAAGAAAGCTTATTAGTCGAGGAATAAAGAGTATAAAAAACACATTCTCCAAAATGGGAGAATCAGAATGAAAAAAAATGAATCACAATGGCTGAATGAATTTAAAGAATTTTTAAACACAGAGGGAGAGGAAGTTCCGCCTCATGTTTCACAAAATATTTTAAATTATGTGAAAAAAGAATTAAACCCTCCTATTTACAAAATTTTTAATAAACTTTTGATTATTCATATCCCTGTAGCATTTCTATCATTCCTTATTTGCGATCAATTTGGAATGGGACCATTTCAAACAGACTTTTCACTTATGAAGTACTTTATGTATTTCGGGCATTCAATTTGTATGTTTTTATGTGGTCTGTTCTTTGTTTCTAGCAGTATTTTGGCCTCAAGCTTTATCCTAAGCCCTGATGAACTACGAATGCTTAAAAAAAATTCTTATATTCATTCTCTTCTTTTAAGTTCCTTTTCTATTGGAAGCTTTCTTATATTTGGAGCTAATATCACTCTGAGTATAGGTCTTATTTGGTTGTTTGGAGCTACTTTAGGTGGAGTCTTCTCAAGCCAGGTAATTTATTTTATGCGCTTAAAAAGACCCCACTCCTAGTTTTTAAATACTTTTATTTTTAAGTCTAATTGAATTCCCGATAACTGAAACAGAGCTTAAACTCATGGCCAGAGCCGCAATCATTGGATTTAAAAGAATTCCAAATGCTGGATATAAAACTCCTGCTGCAATTGGAATACCTGCTAAGTTATAGAAGAATGCAAAAAAGAGGTTTTGCTTAATATTGCTCATCGTTGCATCACTTAATCTCTTAGCACGAACTATACCTCTTAAATCACCTTTAATTAACGTTACTCCCGCGCTTTCCATTGCCACATCAGTCCCAGTTCCCATCGCAATACCGACATGAGCGTGGGCCAAAGCCGGAGCATCATTAATACCATCACCTGCCATCGCAACAATATGTCCCTGCGCAATTAACTTCTTTACAGCTTCAACTTTTTGCTCAGGCAAAACTTCTGCTATAATATCGTCAATTCCTAACTTCTCTGCGACTGCTTTGGCCGTAGAATGACTGTCTCCTGTAAGCATGACAATCTTAAAACCTTCTTGGTGAAGTTCTTTAATTGCCTCAGGAGTTGAGTCTTTTATGGGGTCAGCAACCCCAATATAACCCGCAAGTTTATCATCAACGGCCAAGAACATGACTGTTTGTCCTTGAGAGCGCAAAGATTCAACTTCATCCATAATATGTTCAAGTGAAATATTTAAACTTGTCATAAGTGCTTTGTTTCCAAGAGCAACTTTTTGATTTCCGATTTTCCCTTGAACTCCTTTACCGGTGATTGATTGAAAGTCCTGCGCATCTGAAAGAGCAATTGCTTTTTCTTTGGCCCCTTTGACTATAGCTGCAGCGAGGGGATGTTCACTTCCCTTTTCAAGGGAGGCAGCAAATTCTAAAATTTTATTTTGATTCATCCCTGCTTTTGAAATAACAGAGACAAGTTTAGGTCTACCTTCAGTTAAGGTTCCTGTTTTATCAACGATAAGCGTGTCTACTTTGCGCATAACTTCGATTGCCTCAGCATTCTTAAATAAAACGCCAAGAGAAGCACCTTTACCTGTGGCCACCATTATCGACATTGGTGTTGCAAGCCCAAGAGCACAAGGACATGCAATAATAAGAACTGCAACAGCATTAATCATAGCATAAACCATAGATGGTTGAGGTCCCCATATGGCCCAAACGATAAATGTGATAATCGCAACAAGAATAACTGTCGGGACAAAATAGCCAGAGATAACATCGGCAAGTTTTTGTATTGGGGCCTTACTTCTTTGTGCTTCAGCTACCATATGCACAATCTGTGAAAGCAGAGTTTCAGAACCAATTTTTTTTGCTTCCATGATGAAACTACCTGTTCCATTGACTGTTGCACCAACTACATTAGTTCCTTTGATCTTTTCAACAGGAATCGGTTCTCCGGTAATCATTGACTCATCAACAAAACTTTGACCTTCAAGGACTATCCCATCGACAGGAATTTTTTCACCTGGTCTGACTCGTAATTTATCTCCCATTTGAACAAGTTCTAAATCAACATCTTCTTCACTTCCATCATTATTTATTCTCCTTGCTGTTTTAGCCGCTAATCCTAGCAACTTTTTAATGGCTTCATTGGTTTGACTTCTGGCACGCAACTCAAGAACTTGACCTAAGAGAATGAGAGTGACAATCACTGCAGCAGCTTCAAAATAAACAGCTACATGCCCATGAGTATCAACAAATGAATCAGGGAAAGCATGGGGAAAAACTGCGGCCACAATGCTATAAAAATAGGAGACACTTACACCAAGAGCAATGAGTGTGAACATATTAAGATTCATTGTCTTGATTGACTGAAGACCACGCATATAAAAAGGCCAAGCTGACCACAAGCAAACAGGAGTAGCTAGTAATAATTCTAAATAAACTTTCCAATCTGGAGAGATAAAACTTGATATAGGATGCCCCGGTAACATATCACCCATGGCAACTATAAAGAGAGGAACAGTAAAGATTGAGGCCAACCAAAACCTGCGACTCATATCTATGAGTTCAGAATTATCATCTTCAGTTGCAATTACTGGTTCAAGTGCCATACCACATTTTGGGCAACTGCCAGGCCCCATTTGCCTTACTTCCGGGTGCATAGGGCAAGTGTAAATAGCGTTTTTGTCCACTTGTTTATTTATCTCTTTTTTCTGATGATGTTTGTGATGATCACAATGATGATGTCCATGCTCACATGATTTCATATTATTTTCCTTTTTAAGCTCTTTTGATATTGCAGAATGTATCAGCTCTACACTTGGTGCTCCCTTCTCTCCATAAAGACGACAGCAAGAATTCATTTGATTTTCTGGCATTTCTAAAAGATCTTTTTGATTTATTAATATAGTTGGAGAACCATAATTTTTTACATATTTAGGAGAACTTACTGCTTGTCTTTCCCATTCTACAATTTGATGTTCTATTTGGGTCAATTTGATTGCTTTGAGTAGATTTTTTCTTGCTTCTGCAACATTAGGGCAATCGCTATCATATATAAATTCGATATTTAACATTTTTTATCCTTTGAAAAATGCTCCAATATGGGACATTCTGATACTGATTTTTCTTCTTGATTACAAACTTCTATCAAACTTTTTAAAGATCGTTTCATTTTTTGCAGATCTTTAATTTTCTTCTCAATTTGTGAAAGTTTGTTTTTCGTTTGTTCTCTTACATCTTTGCATTTTGCTGTTGATGAAACTCTTAGGTTTAATAATTCCTTGGCTTCAGCTAAGGTGAAACCAAGTTCTTGGGTTCTTTTAATAAATTTAATTTTTAAAACATCATCTGAAGGATATTTTCGATAACCGCTATGAGCTTTAGGCTGTTTAATTAATCCCTTTAGCTCGTAAAATCGAATTGTCTCGACTCCTACACCAGATGCTTTTGCTAGTTGTCCAATTGTATAATTTTGAGTTTCCATAGTATGAGTATATACCCTGTAGTACACTACGGAGTAAAGAGTAAAAATTATTTGTAATATCAGTAGGTTATCAAAATAAAACCTTGTGTAATTGATAGAATATATATTTGCAAAGTTCTGAATAGATTACCAATTCATAAAAAGTGAGTATGAGTGAGTATTTGCCGTTTTTTTACTGTACAGTTTGA
The DNA here is from genome assembly GCA_030431635.1 of Bacteriovoracia bacterium. Classification (GTDB taxonomy): domain Bacteria; phylum Bdellovibrionota; class Bacteriovoracia; order Bacteriovoracales; family Bacteriovoracaceae; genus CALFYV01. The sequence continues at coordinate 4,063 of JAUIIL010000016.1, read as the reverse complement.
ATAAAAACAAATAGTTAAAGGGCTATGCCCGAACTACCCGAGGTGTAGACAAGTACGTTTCCAGCCCAATAAAAACAAAAACTTACGAATGATTTCAAGTCTTTAGAACTTTCTCTGGTTCATTTCATTTCACGTTATTTCACTTCATTTCACGATTTGCGGCGGAATCGGCGGAATTGCGGCGGAATGAAAGCTTTATCAATTCAATATTAAATTAAATATTTATTTTAATATCTTTTTTGATATTAAATTGATAAAATACTCTCATGAATAAGAAGTTCAAATTGCCAGAAGATATGATTGAAGAAAGGAAAGATAAGTTAATTTCTATAAAAGAAGGTACTTTTGAAGTGCTTGAAAGCGAAGCCAATCAAGCAGGTATAACCCTTAAGAAACTTATTTCTGAGGTTCTTGATGATTATGCTGTGTGGCTGAAAGATAGGAGAAAAAGGAAATGATTAAGGTAATCAATGATTTAATAAATTTTTCGCTAGCTCTTCTCTTTGGAGGAGCAATCATAAGTGGTGCATATTATGGGCCTCAAAAGCTATCACAATGGGTTAAAGAGGTAACCGTACGAAAAGTTAGAAAAGGGACATTTTCTCTTGAAGCCTATACGGAGAAATTGACCGGGAAGAAGTTAGATATTTAGAACCCATATTTTTCTTTTCTTAATTTAAAAGCATCCTCCCCTCCTTCCATTATTCTAGTTATAAAAGATCTTACAGAGCTATTATCTATAGCTCCTTTAGATTCAATATAACCCATTGTTTGACCAGCTGATGCTTTGTAAGAGCAGCAAATTACAAGTTCAGCATCTCCATTAACTACAATGTTAGCATTATGTGATGAGAAAATAACTTGCCTCTTTTTCTTTGCTTCCCATAATCTTGAAACAATCTCCTTAATAACGAGACTATCGAGGTCATCTTCCGGTTGGTCTATTATTAAAGGAGGACCATCTTGGCTTAATAATACATTCATAATTGCAGTAGCTTGTTGTCCTGCAGATGAATCCTCAAATGGTATAGTATCTCCATCAATTGAAGAATAATTAAAAACAGGCCTATCAGCAGGTGGTGTAAGTCCAAATTCCAGCAATGCATCCAATGTTACTTTATCAGTAATGGCTTCTTTGGACGTATCAGTTACTTGCACAGAATCCAATAACATTGTCTCTACATTAGATACATCAGGCTTTTCTTCCTCTTTCTTATTTGCTATCAATTCCTCTATCTCTAGTATCAACGTAAGCCATTTTTGTGCTGGTTTTTCACTTCTTGATATTTTATCAAAAAGCTTTTCAATTTTTTCATGCTGAATTCTAGCTCCCTTAGATAAATTCTTGAATTCATCAATTTTTAATTTAACATCACCTAATGGAATAATACTGGCATCGATTATACCACATGATAGGTTTTTCAGCTTTTCACACTCTTCTTTTAATTTCTCTGTACTCTCTTCTAAGCTTTTAACCCAATCGGCGAATAACTCATCAAGAACTATGCTAGGATTACCCAGTTTTTCTCTCTTCGCTTTACTACCAGAGATAGTTTTGACAATTTCTTTCTTTCTATCTTCTGCTTCTTTAATTTGCTTTAAGGTGTTTTTATGAGCAGATGCTTTTTCTTTTACCTGTTCATATCTTTTTGTTAATGCTTCTTTTTTTGCCTCCCAGCTTTCTGTTTGTTTCAAAAAATCATCAAAAACAAAATCATCGCTCGACTCATCTAACATTTCACTTGCTTTTTCAACCAAAAGAATAACTTTACCTGAACCTTCTGTGAAAGCTTTAGAAATATTTGTTAATATACTCTTGTTAAAAGTTTCTTCGTCTAGATCATATTCTTCCCTAAATTCTTTTATATTAGAAACAGTTTCATTAACTAGCTCACGCATTTCTTGTAAATCAGATAAGTAAGAGGATACTATCTCATCATCCGAGCTCAATATTTCGTAATCCTCGATTACTTTAGATTCCTTCTTATCCAGTCCTTTAAGATTTTTTCTAAGTGATTTTAATTGAACATCAAGAGATTTCTTCTCTAACTCATACTTATTAATCTCTTTCTCTAAATCTCTAACCTGCTTAACTAAGCTATATTGTCTTTTAATTCTTGAATTCAATTCATCTTGTGTCTCTTTCTGAGATATAAGAAATGAACTGATAGGTGTAGTAACTAACCGAATGAGTTCATCAACACGAACACCAACACTACTGAGTTGCTTTTGACTATAGGCTTGTACTGATAAAATTGAACGAACTTCTCTATCTGTGACAGGCTTAAAAGTATCTCCTTCGCCTATCTTAATTAAAGCTTCATTTGAAGAAGTGCTTCTTTTTAAAGTGTGCATAACTCCATTTTTATAGAACTCAACAGAAACGTGCCCATCAAAGTTTAGCAAAGTATTCTCGATTAATTTCCTTCTTCTTTTTTGATAATTTTCTTCTTCATCTTCAATAAACTGGTCTGCCAATGCCCATCTTAAGTACTCTAAAATGGTAGATTTCCCTGTTCCTCTTCCTCCTATAATCGCATTATACTGAGGGTTAACATTTAAATCGACAGGCCCCATGAATTTACTATTTGAAACAACTATTCTGGAAATATAAATATTAGGTAAACTAGGCTCTTCTTGTGAAATTCGAGACTCTTGCGCAAGGCAAGCCTGCCTAAGAGCTTCTGCCGTTGGCTCTGTCCATTTAACCCATGTATGAGCCTCTCCAAGCTTGCTAAAATCCCTACTTCTTGAATCTGAAGTACAGAAAATTCCGATTTTCTTATTACCCCACTCAGGATCTTCGCCATTTATTTTTTTAAAGTGACCTTCATCTCGAGTTAACTTGTCATATTTTCCATCCGCATACCCTCCAACACAAGACATTTCCTTGTATTTATCCTTGAAACCGTTTCTAACTAATGTATGCTGACCTCCTTTTGAAATATTAGGCAGTAATATAAACCGACCTCTCAAGCTCCTTACTTCATTCAACTTTGTTATAACATCATCAAGTCTTGCAAAATTAGCAGCAATAACTGGGTGTATATTTTTCTCTGCTTCTTTTGCATTCTGCTCTATTCCTAAAGCTTGATATATTTTAGGAAACTCTTCAGAATTTAAATAAGAGTCAAAGATCAAAATTGCTTGGCATGGAACACTGAGTGTCAATTCAATTGCTGGGAAGACTACTATCTTTTGATTTTCAGCTAACTCATTTCCATCTTTGTCAGTTTCACTAAAGGCTGCATCTCTAATGTAATCTATAAACTCCAAATCATGATGGTCACTGACTGCAATTGCATCAAGTTCTCTTTCTCTACACGCATCGATGAACTCTCTTGCATACTTTACTCTTTCATCTTCACTTACAGCTCTAGCACCACTCCAATGTTCGTCTCTAGGTGAGTGCACTTGAAAATCACATTTATAAAAATGAGCTCCACTTGATTCATTTATTTTCTTCAATTTTCAACTTCCTTTTATTAATTATTATTTGCCTTTGCAACATTTTACGTACAGGCAATAAATATCTTCATAGACTTTTTTTCTTTGACTTTTCTCTATAACAAAGTGGGCACCACGAGTCATTATGCTTCACATTTCTCGCACAAGCTTCCCAAATATGCCCTTTAGAGCACTTCCATTTCAACTTAGCCGATGACTTTACATATTTTTTGCTCAAGCACTCTCCACCTCTTTCTCTCGCAATTTCTTGCATCTCTTCAATCGTAAGCTTTTGCCTATTTAGGTTACAATGAGGACACCACTCTCCTGAAACTATATTTGTAGGCTGAGCCATCCAAGTATGTCCTTCAGAGCACTGCCATTTAAGTGGCACATTGTTAAGAACATACTCTTTTGACAGGCACTTTCCATTATTAAAGGCCGCCCAAAAGTGCATATACCAAATATCATTTTTTTGAGACTCATTCTGGCATTTCGGGCACCAACTACCTTTCTTAATTGTATGAACGTTAGACCACCAAGTATGCCCCTCTGAACATTTCCACTCTAATTTAGATTCACTATGAACATACTTATCACTTAAGCACTCTCCACC
>JAUIIL010000012.1 GCA_030431635.1 Bacteriovoracia bacterium | reverse complement strand
CAAAGACCACCTGATTCAAATGCCATTGAAATTTTAGAAAAAAGCTCCATGGTTTCCCCCTGTAATTCGTCAATCATTGACTTATTAATTATGTTCTTGGGAGAGACGATCTGATACTAACTCCGTCTATATATATAGACGCAGCTTTAAAGAAGTAATTGAACTATTGGGAGTTTGTCCAAAACTGTCCCAGCGATTCTATTAATTCCCCTAGCATCAGTCCTTTCCCCTCCTGAAAGAACCTAGCACTCCAAAAATTATTGAGGGCGGCCAATGTCCAGTCAAGAATTTCTCAGTGATTGCAAGGCGTTGACAGATAATGACAGATTATGCAGGCCTTGAGGCTAGCTTGAAAATAACTTGGATTTCACTCTTTATCGTACTGATTTTACTGGACTTTCAGTGGGTTAGATTTTTTATATGGGCAATGAACACGCAATACCGGAGTCCAATTCAAACAGGTTCTTCTAAAAAAAAATGGGCCTTTTAAAAATTAAGCATTCTTAATCAAAACCAAAAAAATCGGCCCTTTGATATCAGGCCGTTCTCAAACAAACGATAGGTTTTTTCGTAGTGCAGATAAATATAAGTTAGAAATAGAAAATTATCCCCGCTCGAATCGGTGAATCGCCAAAGCTTTTAAAGCGCGTTCCGCTGTCTATAGATAGAATGGAAACCCCCGTTTCAAAGGTAAACCCTAAACTCTCAAGGCCTGTAAAAAAGAATTCACCGCCGACAAAGGCGTTGATCTCAAATCCCGACTCACTTTCACCGGCTTGCTCCAGACTTAATATTCCGGCTCCCGCCCCCATGTAGAAGTTCATTTGCCGTTCTGTGAATATCACTTTATAGGCTTTGAGCATGAGCCCAAATTTTGAATTCTCCGATTCGGTGTCGATTCCGAGAGCCGCTGAAAACCCCAAACTATTGCTGGGGTAGTATTGGGCCGCAAGACTTGGCAGATTCGTACTAAATTGATTTTTGTAGCCGACCCCTAAGCGATTCGTGAGATCGACAGCATTTGCATTTGCCGTGATGAGAAGCAGAGTTAAACTTGCGAGCAATGCCGTGAACTTCATGGGACTCCCTCTATATTATCTGTGATATTAGGTATTTAATGATTCAAAGAATTCACAGAGAATTCAATAGAAAGTGCTATAAAATGCAATGTGACAATTGACAATCAAGGGGCTGAACTATAAAAAAAGCTTCTTCTTTTCACCAAGGGGGCCCTTAGCTCAGCTGGGAGAGCGCCACGCTGGCAGCGTGGAGGTCAGCGGTTCGATCCCGCTAGGGTCCACCATTTATATTTAGAATTGCAAACCACACTTCGTTTAAACACTTAGAATCATTAACTAATGATTCCAATATCTTATCTATTTTTGGTCTACGAAATATTTCTCAGTATTTCGGAAAATTTCAGCCATTGGCTACTTTCTGGCTACTTTTTGGCTACACGCTGACCTACCAAACACTTTTCAATCTATTCACTGACCTAGTGGCCCTTAAGTCATTCAAATTAAAAACAAAATCAATGAGCGAAACGCTGGCAGAAAGTGGTTCAAAACTCTTAGCTCGCGTATGGCAGAAACAAGGTCAAAAAATAGGAGAAGTAAAAATGAAAAATTGCAATGGAGAGCAATTTAACAATCAAATCACAGATGAGTTAATTGCAAATTCACACACAAAAAATAGCAGAACACGCTTAGGAAAAATAACATCAAAAAGAAAAAATAGTTATGTCATCGACAAAACTAGTGATGCACATTTTTTGAAAAACCTAAGACTTCAATTAGACATGAACAGAACGGAAGCCTCTAAAGTTCTTGGCTTTTCCATATCTACTCTCAAGCGTTATGAATCAGGAATCAGTAATCTTTCAATAGACAAGGTTAACTATTTCTTAGAAAGATATTGCATCAGTAAAATTGATTATATGAGCTTCAAAGCAGGAAAGGAAATTACACTTTCCAAAGAAAAGATTGTTCAAAAAGATAAAGTTATTGAGAACAATCACCTTAGAAGAAGTTATAAAAAAGTCATAACCGATGAAATCCAAGCCCTCATTCACTTACGCAAGATCAAAGAATATTCACAATACGAATTAACTGAAAAATGTGGTTGGCATAGAACTACAATTAATCACATTGAACAAGGAAGAATAGAACTTACCGAGGACAAACTTAAGCACATCTTAAAGATTCTTGGCTTCACACTTAAGAAGTTCAAACAATACTTAGACACTTCATTTGACCGCAAAAGTGTTGAACACAAATGTATCAAAAAAATATTAGAACTAGACACAGAAAAACTAAAAAGCATTAACGCAATTTTAGAAAACTTTTAACCAATCACAAAGGAGATAGTAATGAAGAAGACCAACACAAAGAAAACAACAAAGCCAGATGACGTTTCAGCAATTTCAAATATCCGTGTCAGAAATGGATTAAGAAAATCTATCAATGAAAAGGTAGAGTTACTGAACAAAAGAAAAAAAGGTTCTAAAAAGATAATCCCTTCTGATTTAATTGAACTCGCATATTCTCTTTTAAGCGAAGATCACTTTGAACAAATTCTTGAGCAAACTATAAACGGTTCTGATCGCAGAAAAATAGCTAGGAAAAACTACATTAAGAAACATGGAGATATAAAAGAAGATGCCTTTTTTGACCTTATTCAAGAACATGAAATCGAAATAAACGACTATCTTCCAGAAGAATTTCGGTCACATAAAAGCCCTGAGAATAAGGACTTGACTATTGATAACAATTTTGTTATTAATAAAAAGAGGTCAGCATGAAGAAGATCGAAATGTATCTGACCTCAAATGGAAATTCACCATTTGATGAGTGGCTTTGCAGACTTCCTATGCCAGCACAAGCTCGTATTGATAAGTACATTAAACGTATCGCTTTAGGAGGATCTAAAAAGAACATTAAGTCACTTGGCGATGGTATTTTTGAAATTAAAATCAACTACTCTTCAGGGTTCAGAGTTTACTTTGGAGAAGTAGAAAATGTTATTATTTTACTCCTTTTGGGTGGCGATAAATCCACCCAAAAACGTGACATTTTAACAGCTAAGAAATATTGGAGGCAATTCAATGAGAAGAACTAAATCATTTGATGAAATGTTATCAAAAAGACTCCAAAATGTAGATTACGCTAGAGAGTACATTATTGCTTCAATGGAAGGTGATGAGCCTCAAACCCTTGTTGAAAGCTTAATAGAAGTTATGGATATAATTGGTCACAAGGAATTTGCCAAAATGGTTGATATGCAACAGCCAGCAATTACACGAATTGTTTCAACTGGTGATATTCCAAAGTTTTCTACATTAAATAAACTGTTAGCCCCTTTTAAACTAAAAGCTCGTTTAGATGTTGAAGAGGTGGCCTAAAGCCGCCTAGATCTTCTCCGAGATAGATAACGCTGAAAACCACTTAACCTTCTAGGGTCAATAATCCTTTGATGACTATGGCGGTTACTTTTTAATTTCTTAAAAAGTTCTCCATAGTCATGAATACATTTATTCAAGAATGAAAGAAAATCTCTATCCATTTTACCAAGGTGAAAATCAATAAAATTTTCCCTTGAGAACGGAACAACATAAGACCAACCATTTTCATTAAATGGCAAAAGCCACCAAATTCTTTTTTCCTCTCCAAAATCAAAAAATACTGGAGCATTGCTTGTACCCCACTCCTTAACAAGCCTACTTTCATCAGATAATATTTTAATCAACAGTGGACTAGATAAAACCTTAACTCCATCATCCAAGGCTTTAAAAAATTGATTCTTATCTCTTTTCCTTCTTAGACCATCAACAACCCAAACAATGTTTGGGTAAAAGGAGTTTCGAGAGTGTTTCTCGTTATTGGAAATAAATGAGTGCTGAATTTCTAATACACAATTATGCTTCGTTTTTACATCAGCTATGTGCTTTTCTCCATCGTCTGCATAATGGATGACCTCTTGCCATTCTATCGGAAAGTTATTTTTCCACCCTCTATGCCATTCTGTTTCATTCTCCCACCAAACATCACAATCTCGCTTAGAATGGTGCGCCCAGTGCCAAAGCTTAATTTCTCCACATTTGGGAATTAGTCTAGCACCGCAAAAAGCACAAACACCCTCTAGATTAGGCTTTGGAGACTCTTTTAGCCCTTCTACCAACGCATATTTCATATTTCCCCCTATAATTTGCAATAAATAATGTAACGGTATATAAACATTAAACCCGTTACACCTTCAAGATAGGTTTTAGATGAAAAAAGCGTTACATGACTGTGTTTTGGTAATAAAAGATGGCAAAGAACCTCAAAGGTTTGATAGAGAATCTGTCGATTTTTTAATAGATGGAGCGAACTGCTACCTTGAAGATGGAGAAAACGGTCCTAAAAGCAAGGTTGCCCTTTCTAAATCTTTGTATAACCTCATGAATGAATATGAAAAAAATGGTCCAACCAATCAGCTAATAGATGAATTAAATAAATTTCTCGAACCCGTAAGGCATCAATGCTTTATAGGAAGGAAGGACAAAAAAATTATTACAACTTATGTTGCCCATCTAAAGCACCGTTCAGACCCAGGTATTTTCGCTTGCTATCTTTTCTCTAGCATGGCTTCCTTGGGATGGCTTGAAGGACTTAAAAGGTGCAAAAGCTCTGACTGTCAAAAGTTTTTTATAGGTCGATCAAACGTCAAGTGGTGCTCAAAAACCTGTGGCTCAAGAAGTAGAGTAAAAAAAATGAGAAAGAAAAAGAGCCTACAATAACCACCTCTTGATTAATCACTCTTTTTCACTGAACCAATTCAAATTCTAACGAATTCTGTTGAAATACCCTAAACAAGTGCAAGCCACCGTGAAATGATCCATCAACACCGTACACTGGTGAATATACCAACGATTCTGATTGAGAAGTTTTTGGTGATGATGAATTGATTTCTTTTACTGTATGGTCATCTACTGGTTTAAAAATAGGCCTTTTGAGAGAACCATCAAAAATCTTTTTCACAACAACCATTTGCTCGTCAGTTACATTTTGAGACCTTTCAAACAAGCTAAACCAATCACAAGTTTCTAGAGCCATTAATCCGTGGCTAGTGACTTTCATAAAGTCTGCACTCCTAAATACTTGTGTAAAATGATTGTCATAAACTTCAACAAATGTGTCGTCATCAATCATATTAAATACTTCATCTGCATCTGGAATACTCAAACCATATTTCCTCAAAAATGCAAACAAGGCTTCTTGCTTATTTTTTAAAGTCACACCCTTTGCCGTCAACTCTTGGCAAATTTGAAAATAGTTCTTGAAAGATTCATACTTGTGTTTTTGAACCTCTAGAGGAAAGCTAAAAAAGGCATTTTTAACTAGCTCAACCTGTTCTTCAGGTAAGGCTCTAGCTTCAACCCCTTCAACTTCCCACAAATAATCGCAAAGCTCATTTGCAAGCTTAATATAATTATTAAAAATAATTTCCGAATTATATTCGTTATTTAAATCGACAACTTTAATGTTTTCTAACATAAGTATTCCTTTCTATTATCAGAGTTCCCCTTCCTCTTCTTTTTTCTTGTTATTTTTTCTTATGCCTGAACGCTTAACAAAATCCAAAACGCCATCAGCATTATCTTCTCTCAATTTCGATAAAATATTATTAGAATCCACACTACTAAATTTAGATTCCACATTGCCTTCACCACGGCTTTCTCTTGCTCTTGGGTTATACATCAGATAGGCAACCATTGAGAAATCAGCATACTCATCTGGTGTAATATCAATGGCCTCAAATATTTTAGCCAAATTTGTACCTGGCACTTTCCCAGGGTCTTTTTCAAATTCGTTATATTTGTCTATTTCAAAGCCGCATCTCCTAGCAACTTTTAACTCTGACATATTTCTGTTTAATCTCATTCCTCTTAGAAGCTTCCCTAGTGGTGTCATCTGTCAATCCTTTCATTCATGTTTACTTTTGAGATCATATTGGCAACTATCATCTTCTTTTTAATTGAGCTAATCTCTCTTAAGGACATATCTGAAGTAATGCTATCTCTTAATTTATTGTAGTCACTCTGAGCTTCGCTTCTAATCTCAAGTTCTTCTCTTAAATAATTTAAAAGAAACTTCCACCCTCCAAATTGTTTTACTAACTTATCTAAGTCTGCTTGTTCCGTAGAGGTTAAACCTTCAAACACACTGTTAGTTCTCAAATTTACTAATACAGTTTGAAGAACTTTTTGGAACTCTTCTTTAGAAAACTGGAACTCAAGGGAGTGAGGGGGCGGCAAGAACTCACCAAGACTGCATTCTAATCCAACGGCGACCTTCTCCAAGAAGTTTAGAGTAACCGCACGCTGCCCTGAAAAAACCTTATATACTGAAGGAGCTGGCAAACCACTTTTCAGAGCTAAACTTTTTTTATTTAACCCTCTATTTCTCATCAAGTCAGAGATTTTATTTAAGGCAAATATTTGAATATCCACAAGCAGGAATTAACCCAAAAAGGTATTTAAATAAACCTTTTTGTGGTGTTTTTAGTCGATTTTTGCCCAGTTTTTCGGTTCTGGGCTAACTCACCTTCAAAAGATGGCTTCCAATTTAATAGATGCGCTCACAAATCAAGCATCAAGGGGGAGTATTGAGTGGAAGAAAACGGTCTTTATGGAAGTTAGAAGACCTATCCTTTGTCACAGTAAAAGGAACGCCAGACAGACTTAAAAGAACACCTATATACAATGCTGCATTTGATTTCTGGCAGCGTGAATGGTCAAAAATTTTCGCCAAAATCGACCCAGGCTTTGAAACAAAGGAAGAGTCATTTCATAACCAGACGAGAATTTCATTATTACTTCACAATGGCAAAATCGTAGCCCTCCAGTCGCTAACTCATCATAATTTGAATTTTAACGAGCTTTTAAATACCTCGTATTTTTCTGATTACAGAATTGAGTTTTTTCAGAACCTGCAAAAAAGAAAAATTACTACATTTCAAAGTATGCAACATTATATTGTTGGAGAAGGGTTTGGACCTTTTCAAACGGGCCAAAACATAGCTGCAATATTAGCTGGACTGGGATTTCTTCAGCAAATCAAAAATAATTTAGATGCAACTATAACATTAGCAAGAAAAGATAATGCCTCTTACACAACATCTTTAAAGTTTGGAATGCTTCAAGTTGGCACCGACATAACAATGCACAATGTTCCTGTCGGCCAAATGATTACTGAAGGGGCATTACCATATCCAAATGATAAAGTTCAAAATGCGATAAACCTACTTTGGGAAAAACATGAAAAATCTGATGAATATAAAGAAGGAGTAACTAAAAATGTCTATCGAGAAAATATTTTGTGAAGCAATAGACCAACTTGAAAAAGTGGTTAACATATTCCCATTTGAAGATAAGGAAAAATATCGGCAGTGGTTAAATCAGCAATTTTATCTTGTTCAAAATTCTACTAGATATTTGGCACTTGCAGCAAGTCATGTTGGCGTAGCTGAAAGACAGGATTTTCGTGAATGGGTACACCATTTGAGTGAAGAAATGGATCATGACTTGCTAATTTTAAACGATCTAAAAAAATTAGGAAATCCACATAGCGATGTCATAGATCCAATAACAAGAGCTATGATTGCCACACAATACTCAGATATAACGAAATTTGGCCCAAATGCACTACTGGGATACGCACTCCTCTTAGAAGGCTTGAGTTGCAGAGTCTGTAAATCAACTGCTGACAGAGTTGAGGGTGCTCATGGAATGAGAACTGCTACATATTTACGTCTTCACGCTGAAGTAGACCTAGACCATTTTCCAGAAGGCATGAAAAAGGTGGCAAAACTTAACCAAGACCAAATTCAAATTGTTCAAATGAATTTAGAATCCTCTCTAGCTTTGTACACTGCTGAGTTTAACTACATCTTAAACTGCAAACCTTCCAAGGTGAGATACATTGAACATCAAATGCAGGTTTAATTATCAAGGTGTCATATTAATTGAAGAAGTGGCCTAAGCCTAAGCCACTTCTTCAAGATTTTCTTCGATAAAACTCTCCAGATCACTTACCCAATAGTCTTCACCTCCGACTTCAACAATTTGATGGTCCTCTTTTAAACCATCTACATATTCATCCAATGCGATTCTGTATGATATTGGATCTAGTATTTTAATGGCTGACATTAAATCATATTCAATCCAGCCAATTTTAACGGTTTCCTCATAACAAGATGCTAAAGAATCATGCGCAAAGTCTTCATCCAATGGCTTGCAGTTATCAGCGATAATATGCTCAATTACCCATTCTATACCGTATTCAACGCCAACACCTTCTACTAATCTCATATTGTCGTCTGAGTGACATGAACTACAATATTTACCTTTTACTTCTTGATAGCAGCCATAACAAAACGACTTAGACATTTGATATGCAAGTTTTTCTAAATTTTCATAAGTTTCACTGTTTAATGCTTCATTTAACATGATGACCTCCAATGGCTGAGAAAACTCAGGGTTATGCACCCTGAGCTTGTTTTTTGTTGATTGCTGCAATGTAATTTTCTTGAGCAATTTGTTTCTTTTGCTTGATTTCTTCTAAAGAAACTGACTCGCCATTTTTCTTTGTATAGGGAATTTCGAGATGATATTTGATGAGGTTGACATCAAATAGTGCTGTTTGCTCTCCAATTCTTACAACGAATGCTTGCTTGTCTTTTGTTAGTCTGATTGATTTTTTCATGTTTACCTCCTGGGTTTTGTTTTTTGGCTCCCCCGAAGTGGAGGGCCTTTCACCCCAAGAGAAGGCCTCCCAACGGAGGGGCTATTGAATGACTGCTACGCGGAACGTCCCATTCTGTAAGCGAAGGCGGCAGATCGAATGACAGTAGCGAAGCGGATGGCGTGAGAGATGCAAGAATGGATAAGACGTTTTGTCGTTGCAGGAGTGGTTACAAAACATGAGGTAACTTGACTAAAATTAATAGACTAAAGGATATTCTACATTCTTAGAATTAAGACAACAGCAACGAGAAGCCCCACCTTTCTCAGAACAAGCCCACCTTCAAATAGATTGGCGAATTCTTTCTCAATCAAACATAGATTTTGCTTAATAAATTTCTCAACAACCTCCCTCAGCTTAGGGCAAAAGGAGGTCGTTATCGAAAATTCATCTAATCCAAATGAAATTGTAATTGAAATGAAAATCAAGATTGCAATGAACAGCTACAATCTTAGGTTGTGTGCTAAAAGAAAATGGATAATCGCTACTATTCTCTTAATACTAAAAGCAGTGTTTTGGAAAATAAGAGATGGGTAATACTAAAGTCAAAATATTAGTATTTATCCTCAAGTGAAGACAGTTTTAGTTTTTGACCACATTTATAAAACAAAATGTGAATCTCACTTTCTGGTTGTTTCAAAAAAAACAAATGTAATCCACAGGCGTTTTTATCTGCTAGTGTTAATGACTCTAGTTTTTTCAAATCTCTCATTGATGGCATTTGAATTTTTCCATGTTCACGACCCAATAGAATATAGATTAATTCATTGCTGTTACATTTAATAATCATATCTATGAAGCGACCTCTCCCATCAACATCTAGCTTTACATCTGCCTCGATTACACAACCTTTAAGCTGCCCTTTGAGATCTTCACAAATCAAATAATTCAATACAGCTTGCCTCGGACTTGAATAAGAAGAGACATACTTATAATATTTATCACTATTTTCTTTAATAATTTTTAGTATATTTTCCGTTGTTTGAGAAAGCAAAGCTATTACTCCACCTCTTCTTGTAGCGTTTTATGAGTAACTTTGTTTTTCCATGTTACATTCCCGTTACATGAACGCCCCTTAACCAAGGACCCACAAAGTGAAGAGGATGACAACTCTATATCCTCCAACAACAGAACATATTCATCATTAACAGGCTTAACCTTTTCAGACTCAATCAAGCCTTTCCATTTATTGTAATACCCTTGATTGTGTTTGATGAAGCTGTTTTTAGCATCGCTTTTTAGAAAGCTCCCTGACTTTAAAATATAAGAATCATCAGCTTTAATCATAAAAGCTGGGAAATCTTTATCGGATGTTACGATATAATACTCGTCAGAGTCACAAGCATTATGGGCTGTATTTTTCTGACTAAAAAAACTTATATCTAGCCCCTCTAATATATAAAGAATATTCTCCTCGAATATCTTTAAGTCGGCCTCATCTTCTTCTGAAAGTTTTGTTTCTGAAACTTTTTGTTCACCATTCTCTAAGTTTAATTCAAAAGTATCTTTGGCGAGCGTCCAAAACTTATGCTCAAGGTATTTGACATGAGCCTTATTCAAAAGGTTATCCTTTGACTGAAAAACGATGAACCTTGACCACCAGTCTTTTGTTCGAGCGTGCTGCTCAACTCTTCTCGTGAAGTCTTCTGTCTCACCAATGTAAAGACGAGCTGGCCCATCATCTTTTTCTGAGAATAGAAAATAAATGCCCTGGCTAGAAGCATCTTCACGCTTCTTCAAGTCTTTAATTTGATCTCTTGTTCCATAATACGAATACCCAGACCAATTGAACATTGATATTTTTTTTAATGACCTTGGGCTATTACCTGTTACAAATACTCTAAGTGACTTCCCAGACATTATGCCGCCCTGTCTTCCTCTAATTCTAGTCTTATCATCTCTCTCCAAGCTTCATAAATCATTACCATCGCAAACGTATCAAGCTCACAATATTTTAAAAGAGCTGATTCCAGTTCATTCTTTTCATAATCAGAAATCTCCGTAAACTGTAGCTTTCCATACGCTGTTAGAGCCGCCCCGCCATTTGCTAGCTCATCCTCTTCAGTTAACAGTGCCATATTTTTTTCTGAGGTATCTTGAAACATTTTGGGTAATCTTTTGTAAGGATCAGTAACAATACCACCTTTCAACTCAATCCACTGCCAATTCTTAAAATTTAGACTTTTTATACCTCCAGGCGAGCCATATATGGGCTCTATGTACTTTTCCTTTAAGTAATCAGAGGAGTTTAAAATTGCAGGCAGCACATATTTAATGGAATTTGAGCCATTAGTATATGGGTCATAGAAATATCTTTTCACTAGATCCCACATATCGACCATACATCTATCACCTTCCCACTTTTCTGAACTCGAACCAACAGACTTAGTGATAGACTTAATAAAATCACACAATACGCCTCTATCCGTTATATCACTTGGATCATTTAAAAGTTGGCGGTAGATAAGGTTTAAATATGTGTTCTCATGAGGAGCATATCTAAATATTGTTCCATCATCTTTTTCTAATTGTTCTTTTAAACTTCTGACGAAGTCATAGTTGGGAAATTTACCTTGCTCAGTATTTAAATATTGCCCTGCGTGCTCTACAGTCCCATCTTCATAAACAATATGATGTGAGAATTGAAAAGCCACGCCCTCATAAGGTTTGCGTCCCTTGTTGAACGGAATCGCTACTGCTGTAGTTTCAAAATCAATAAAGTGCAATGGAAATTTCCAAGTATCCATTTCGCGCTTTAATCCTTGGGCATCAAAAAATGGTTTCGTTTCATTATTCTGAACCATTTCAACTTGAAGCCACTGCCTTTCACTTGCTGAAATGCCTGGCTTTTTATCGTGTTTTGGTGAAATATCCGCTTCGACCAAATCTGTTAACTTTATCTTACCACTATTAATTAATGAGTCTTTCTTTCTAAAATTCCAAATACTCAAAACATTTGGCGCATTGAAGTCATCTTTCTGCCATCCAAGTTCAGATGACCAACATTCCTTAAAACCACTTTTAAATCCATTTTCCTCATCTTCACTAGAGCATTTGAATTCGCACTTAGCACACTTCGATCCAATTTCTGTTATAACTTTCTCATCATTTTGATATTTTTCTGCCAGAAACTCTACTTCATCAAAAAAGTTTCTTTCGCGCCTCTCTTTGGAGTCTTTGCAATCATAAATTAACTGTATTTCATCTTCTACGGGAACTTGTATGAGTATTCTTTTCTTCAGGTCTTCTTCAGTTAGTGTGCTAGAAACTTTAATTCCTTTTATATTTGATTCATCACGAACAATTTTAAACTTTTGATTCAATCCATCAGTCGGACACTCAGCATTTTTATTTGCCATCATTAGAAATGAGGAGATAGTAGAGTTTGGATAGGCACTTGATAAAACGTGCCTTTGAAATGCAATGTCGTACAAATATGGTTTCCAAGGTGATTTAATTGTTCCATTTTTATTCAGAAATGGTTCTTCTTCATATTCATCAAATGATTTTGCTTTGACTTCAATTAAATCAAAATGATTTCCACTTTTGACAAGAACATCAATTCTAATAAACAGATTTTTAAACCTTATTGCAGGCTCATATATGATAACCTCATCTTGTTTTAACAGTTCAAGCGTTTGAGCTTCAGCATTTTCATAGTCTAATGTTGTAATATCATGTCCATTTGGAAAATATAGCTTTGCAAGTTCACCAACCTGATACCCTCCTTCAGCTAGTGCTGCTAAAAATGGATCATCCATTTTCTGATCCAAATATTCTTTCTTTTTCGTAAAGTACAACTTTGTGGGGCACTCTAGCCCAAGCTTGAAACGAGACTTTGTTAAGTATCTAGGATTTGCCATGCTAACTCTCAATTTACAAAATTCAATAAATATCTATGAGTTACTTATCGGAACATAAGCAAAAAAATGTGAATGAAATTAACGGGTTAAGACTTTGAAATCAGCTATTGGCCGGACTAATGGCTGTAATTTGGAATATAATCCAATCCCACAACATTTCCAGAGTGAGTCTGTCGACTAAAAAGTTGTCTTAGCTCCAAACAGCAAGAACTTATCTTTCTCAGTCGAATATAAAGTCTATCCTTTTCTGAGCTAAAATACTTAGAATATGAAGGGTATGTGAAATAAGCCAGACTTCCCAAATCTACCAATCCACTAATTAAACTAAGTGGATTAGGACTATAGACTGAGATAAAAACCTTTAAACCTGAACTGACTACAACTTTAACCAAAAACCCGTTAGAAAATTGTCCTTTTTTCAAAACCAACAAGACTTCCCTTGAATGCCAAAACGAAACTCCTCCAGAGAGTACATCTCCAACATTAAGACAAAGCCAATTTATAGATTGCAATGAAGATAACTCTAAGACTTCCTGAACCTGAGAAGCAAATGGAAGTGGCACACCGTCCGTACTCATCACATCTTTCGATAAATGCTTAAAATAGCCTGAAACTCCAGATAGCCCAAACTTGTCATAAATCTCGGGCAGATAAGACAAATCATGCCCAAAAACTACTCGATGCCCTCTTCCTCTTGCCTGATCCATAAACAAGTCAACAACCCCTGGAAATGAGTCATCATTTAGGCTTTTTGTTAAGCCAACTACAAGATCCCTACTTAAATTGGCACCCACCTGAATCACACTTGAAATAGACATAGTGACAATATAGCGCAACCACTCATAAATTCTTACGAAAAATTACACAGTGCGTAATTTTTTCTGGTTTTTACCAGTGATGTAAGCTACTTACAATGTATGTATAGATCAGATGAAGATGAAATTAAGTTTGGAAACCTCGAATTAGCGAGTTCAGTAGGTGATGAAAAAGTAGGTTTTAACGGGCCAATCTCCGGTCCTCTATGGAAAAAAGTTAGCAAGCTTGGCTCCAATTATCCTGATAATTTTGACTGGTCTGTATATGATAAGCTCTATAATAAGTTTGGAGACAACCAGCCTAGAGGTGGAGTCCTTTTTAAAACGAGCCTCAAGGTCGTCAACTACCACCATTCTTGTTCTAAATGCCATTATACATTTGAAATAGATACATACGGTAGAGGCTGTATTCACAATTGTGTGTATTGCTACGCTAAAGACCAATTAACCCTAAAAGGTTACTGGAACAGACCTCACCCTATGCCTTTAGATTTATCTGAAGTTAGAAAGATTTTTTATACTGTATTTGAAACAAATAAGAAAAATAAATGGAGAGAAGTTCTTGAGCAAAGAATCCCTCTAAGAATTGGATCAATGAGTGATTCTTTTATGTGGATGGACAGAAAATATAGAGTCACTCATGAACTACTAAAAATCCTAAAATATTATCAGTATCCGTATGTAATCTTCACTCGGTCTGACTTAGTGGCAGATGATGAATACATTGAAGTCATTGATCCAAAAATAGCAGCAGTTCAATTTTCAATTTCAGGTAATGACGAAGAATTAACTAAATTAATCGAACCTGGAGCACCAAGCATAAAAAGAAGGCTTAAGGCCCTAAAGAAACTTAATGAAAGTGGAATTTATTCAACAGTACGAATAAACCCCCTTTTTCCATGTTTTCCAGATGGTTATTTTACTGATTTTGAATCTGTCCAAAAAAGATTTGGGAAGAATATTCCACGCTTTAATTTATTTAATATAGAAAAAGCAAGTGAGTTTATGGATCAGATGAAAGAGGCTAAAGTACAAAGCTTTCTTGCTGGAGTGGTTAGACTAAATCAAACATCTATTTCACAAATCTCAAGAGCAACAAACATTAATTATAGAGATTTCTTTAAGCCTGAGAACTATACAAACTCTGGAGAAAGCCATTTCTCAAACAAAGAAATTTCATACTATTATAAAATGCTAGCGAACCTTGGAGCAGCTAGTGGAGTTAGATTTTCAACTTGCTATATTGGCAATAACTTCAAAGACTATTACCAATATCAAAATCTATGGAGCAACAAAAAAGACTGCTGCGACATTGTTGGGAAAGTCAAAGAGTTCAACAAAACTTCACAAGACATTGCGTGGGAAATTAGACATAAACACGCAAAAGACACTCTTATGTCACAAAAGGTTCAAGATATGGAGAATAAACTTGATAAAGAACACGAAATTCAAAAATTAGATATTAATAGGATAAGTAATAAAATAATGTCTAAGGAATTCCAAACAAGAAGTATGCAATGGGATCACAAAAAAATAAAACAACAAGACGAATCGCGGGCTTAAATATTCAATACCCATGGTCAAGATACATCTTAGAGGGTAAAAAAACCGTCGAAACAAGACATTACCCACTTCCAGAAAAGCACCTCGGGAAAGAACTTGCCTTAATAGAGACTCCTGGTAAAGAGGGTAAAAGAATTGGTGTTGAAACACGAATAATTGGAATAATCATTGTAGAACGCTGCATTCATTATAAAACTAAAAAATCATGGTTAGATGACAAAAAGAGACATCTTGTTGAAGACGGAGATGATCTTTATGGATATACAAGGGAAAAAGATAAATGGGGATGGGTAGTAAAAGTTATCAGAGCTGTAGAGCCACAAATGCCCCCGAAAACCAGGGGCATAAAATATGCTAAAGAATGCCTAGTAACATACTAAGCAGCATCTTCATCGACATCTTCCTCTACAGCCTCATTTCTAGAATTTTTAAATTTCTCCAAAAATGAATTTATTATTTCCTGTTCTTTTGAATCAATTCCAAACGCTTGAAACACTAATTTCTCAATTTTCTCTTCAGCATCTAGCACTTTTGACTTAGATCCATTTTTTAATGCCGTCTGAAGGCTTCTAACTTGTTTATCAATGTTTTTCATCTCTTTAGATGCCAATGCTTTTGATACTGGCATTGGGAGCTTTAGTATGTCATCAAAAATCACATTTGTTGTTAGAGTCGCCCCCATGTTTACTCTATACTCATAATAAAATTTCATTAAGGTACTATTTAAAATTCCTAGTATTGACCCAAGGCAGATTTCACCTGAATACTCATCTTTTAAGTAAAGCATATATATACCTTGAGTCGTATAGCTATTAGAGAAATCAAGATAACCTTTTAGACTTTCAGAAATCTTCATTAGTAGGATTTTTTCACCATCACGAAATGCTCTTTCTTTATAATCAATCCCATTAACTCCCTTTTCCATATAGTAAAATTCTCTACAACCGTATCTTTCTATTACTTTACCCACTACGATAGGAGTTTTATGTCTTGTAGTTTTATCTTTATTTATAAAGTTGTAAACTTCTGCATCATCTATTGAAATTGTTGAATCACATCCATGACATTTTTTTGTTTTATTCTTCTTTTTTGGTAAAGAGTTATACACTCCACATGATGCACATTCAGTAACTTCACCATTCTTTCCATATTCAATACCTCTAAAGTGATCCACATAATCTGTTAAAGAAACAGCTTCACATTCAATTTTTTCTGCTAAATGTTCTAGATCTTCAGAAAAAAGTAAATTGAACCTAGTTTTTGAATCATCTAAAATATGCTTTTGTTTAATATTTCCGTAAACTTTAAAATCTTTATTTTTGGCAAAAGGAATTAATTCTACACCGTTTTTAGGAATTTCATCACCTGAAAATTCTAGAGTAACAGCTTCCTGAGTTACACCATCAAAACAAGCACCAAAGTCTCCAACACTTAGTAGGTTTTGACATTCAAGAAGTTTTTTCCTAGCACATTCATAATCATTTGTACGAATAAAGTTACGAGGAATAATATACATAGACTTCAGACTTCCCACTACAGAAGGTAGTAACAAAAACGCTTCAAATGAGTTTAAATTATCTTTATCAAGACCATATATTTCAGATATTTTATTTCTAGTTTCCTCAGAGATAGTTGCGCCCCAAGGTGGATTTCCAATAAAATACATATTATTTGTATCAAACTCATTCCAATCAAATGCGACCTTCCACCTTCTTTTCTCCCCATTTTTAATCTCATGCTTTGGAATAAGACTGTTCCCATACTTTATCTGGTCGTCAAGCCTTTCAAGCTTAAGATCGGGATGAGCGGACTCTAACCATAGAGATAGCTGGGCCAGTTTTACAGCACGGTCATTAAGGTCTACTCCAAAAATACAACTATCAAGAATATCTCTTTTTGCTTGAGGTGTTGTCATATTGAAGTTATCTCCTTGCTCCTCTCTTAGAGCTTTGAGATAGGCTTTTGTTAAAAAATTAAGCGCAGCATTCAAAAAATGACCTGATCCCATTGCGGGGTCACAAACCTTAACCTTTTTTATCTCAGAAGATTTTTTTCCCTCTACAGCAGGGCTAAGAACTTTTTCAACAATATACTGTACGACCCAATCTGGAGTATAATAACTACCAGTAGCTCTACGATCTTCATTATCAGTTGCAAAAT
Organism: Bacteriovoracia bacterium; assembly: GCA_030431635.1. Taxonomy (GTDB): domain Bacteria; phylum Bdellovibrionota; class Bacteriovoracia; order Bacteriovoracales; family Bacteriovoracaceae; genus CALFYV01. Next base: position 48,540 of record JAUIIL010000012.1, on the reverse strand, counting down.
ATAAGTCACCTTTTTCAACCTTTGCTGTCAATAAGGCATCAAATTTCTTTTTATTAAGTTTCGATTTTACCCATTTATGAGTCTTTCCTGACTTTTTAAACTCATAATTTGCATCTGCCTCTTTAAGCTTAAATTCCAAAAAACTTTCATAAATAGATCCAAGTTGTCGCGGAGAGAACGCATTGTAGGGAATTTGTTGAAATAATCTACCAGGAACTTTGCTTTCAGCAAAACCAAGTTGAAATAGTATTGATACAACCTCATAATTCGTGAGAGAATATTTCCTCACAGCAGCCCATTCTTCTTTGGAAAATACACTTTCTCGGAACCCTTCAATTTCAAATCCAGAATCAACTTTTCCTTTTGTTCCAGAATGTATTATTTTTGTTAAATCAATTAACCTTTTGTAAAGCTGATTTCCATCGTGCGTATACTTAAAGTCATTTTTAAATGCCTTAACTAGAGGCAATTCATTAAGACCTTTCCCAACACTAGGATCAAAACCTACCGCGTCTAGTTTTTCAATAATTGCTGTTAGTGAAAACCTTCTGTAGTCAAGATTATCCAATGGTAGTATATATTTAACTTCGCAATTTTTAATGAAAAGCATATTAAATAAATGACATTCTGAAATTGCTCTAATTAGATTTAGATTTTCTTCTTCTCCTTGCTCGTGCATTGAAAATCGAAAACCATTGCAAGCAATATTCATTGCCTGAAGAAACCTACCTTTGAGGTTTTCCTCTGCCATATCAATATATTGCTCACTAAATTCCAAGACTTCATCTACAATTGGGGTGTCGTTTTTTTTATCTATTAGATTTTGCTTTGAGAAAAAGAAGAAAAAGAATTTTGCAGCCTCTTCTAAAATAGGATGCTTAATTCTATCTGGAGTATTGCCCAAGTAGAATTCCATTAGGTCACCTAAATCAAATTCAAAACATCTCTGCATCGAATCATTGGATGCCCTTAAATGTAGTAGCTTCCATGTTTTTCCATCTGACAAAATACCATAATCTTTTTCAAGAATTTCCATATACTTAAGAGTTTGTTCTTCAGGAGACAACGAATTATCATCATCTTTCTTTTTTCTACCTATGAGTTTTTTAGAAGTTTCCTTTTTGCCTTGCCTGTATTGTTCAAGACGGTCCCAATACTTCGCTTCAACAGGCATCTCTATATGTTTTTTACCTTGTAAACGTCTCTTTTCTTGGTCCTTTTCATCTTTAATTATTTTTTTAACCTTTGGGTCTGCTACATATAAAATATCCGCCCTATATGTTTTCTTTTTACCATTTTCAGGAATTGTAAAAGATACTTCTTCCATAGTGACATTGTTGCGAGGCTCCCATCCTAGACACTTCATAATTGGCTTGATCCAATTGTTTATAGTTTCAGTTTCACTCCATGTGTGGAAGTCATCATCCTCTAGGTCAGTACATAGATTTTTAAATGAATTTAAAAATTCATAGAAAGGACCAGTCTCATCGAAATCCCAAATATCCTTATACTTATTTTTAAGATCGTTTTTTAGATATACTTCATTAAACAATGAACTTTTCCAAAATTTATAAACTAGCTCATTATCAAACGTTAAAGGTAATTGCTCTTGCTTCTTAGCTGCATTAGATTTTGACATAATTATCCTAGAGTCCAGTTACTTTTTCAACTTGCTTCGTAGAAACGTCTTCATATACTTTGAATTTGACTTTTTTAGATTTAGATTTAGCAATTTTCTTTGGAGACTCTTCAAATGCCGTTTTGTGAACATAAAAAAGTTCATTGTCTTTACTTCTTATGAAACCATTTCCAGATAACTCGTCAAACCAATCTAATTCACCTTCCATCCACTGTTTCTTATTCGACATGAATCTCTCCTTAATTTTTTTAATCAATTCGCTAGCCAACTAATCGGAATAAAACGTCGTAAGTTTAAAGACTTAGGCTATTATTTGTGTCGATTTTTTGCGCTCTACTATTTAGTATTTAAAGTAAGTAATTCTAGATACTTGGGATTTACACTTGATAGGTTTTGGTCGGGTTTTAAGAGAAATCTGGCCAAAGGAATTGAGAGCAATCCATCAACTATGGTCGGGTATTAAATTTTGATATGGTTGAAATAATAGATAAATCAAATTTAATTTAACACTACTTGCTTTCTAAACCCCAGCTTTTCAGTTGGTTTCTTATACTTATGTTTCTTTTTTCTGCTGGCGAAAGCTTTTTCCGCCCAACACCATCAGCAAAAGCAAGCCTCTGAAAGACTGTTATTTCAGGCTTAGAGTCTGAAATAATTAGATCAAAATATCGTCGCCTGCAATTGGCTCTAAATATTGATTTCTCAATAAGAGCATCTTTACTGTGAAATTGTATTTGATTTGAAATAGAATCCAAGTTCGCATCAACTTGGTTTTTATTTCTAACAGCAGCTACAGAAAGAATTTTGCAAGGTAGTTTAATGCTCGACGTAGCTCCCTTCTTCAATGCGATACCTTTCTGACTAAGTGTTTCAGGTGGAATATTCAAAATCTTCTCATTCCAAGAAAGAATCTCCCTTCCATTATTGCGATCTAATCTCAACTTTAAATAAATTAAATGCTTTGAAATAGGCTTCTTAGGTATTTCTTGGATAACATACAAATAAACATCAAAATTATCTTTATCTGTAGATAAAATTATCTTCTCTATATCAGCGAGCTGCTTCCCACCATTTTTGATAAAGAATGAAACCATTTGGCTATATTGCGAAAATATTTTTGATGTAACATTTTTTGAAAAAAATGACTTTAGAATACTTTTCTTTTCCTCAAAAGAAACCGTTGAGTCCATAGAATAGTATGAGACAACAACGTCTCTTAAATATTCAAGATCTTTTTCTGTTTGAAAATCACCTATAGTTACTTGAGACTCTTGATTTACATACTTGTTTAGAACCTTATCAAAACCGACCTCTTTTTCTAAAACGTAGAATTGTCCTATGATGATTAGAGCCATAGACAAAAAAGAAAGAATAGAAAAGATTTTGAGTAACTTCTTCTTAACCATTATTCCTTCTTTTCGCCTGTCAATGGTATTTTCTCAAGCTTCATGTCCTGGTGGTATTTGGTGTTTTCATCTGTATCAATCCACTTATTTGTTTTGTAGATTCTGACTTTATATTTTTGCTTCTTTCCATTTTTTAAAGATGGCGAAGTGTAATAACCTGTTTTTTCATCAATCAGCTCAAGCCTGGGTGTCTTTAAAAGCTCATTCTCTTTTCTCAGAGTGGTTAATTCTTCATCATCATTAAAAAAGTAATTGCCTACTACAGCAGCGATAAGACCAAAAGAGGCGGCCCACAATGCAGAATGAGCTGGCTTACTGTCTCCTTCTTTGGTTGTGGCATATCCAACTGCTGCACCAGCGGAAGCTGCGCCCCCCATAAGGGCGTACCTTGTTTTTGAGTTGGTTGCACAACCTGAAGTAGCAAAAAGAATTATACAAATTGAAAATGTAAATATATTTTTTTTCATATTATACCTATATGTTAAAGAGTTGTTTGAAACTCCATTTTCAACTCTGTACCAGATCCTATTTCAGACCTTACGCCAATTTCTCCATTCCACTCTTCCATTTTCTTTGAAGCATAAAAAAGACCTAGCCCATTTCCATTTTCCTTTCCAGAAGTAAAGTCCTCCTCAAACACAACGTCCAAATATTCACTAGGGATTCCCTTGCCATTATCTGTAAGTGTAATTTGAAGTCTGCTATCTAAAGGAACCACTTCAATTGTTATATCTTTTTTTCCTTTATCCAAAGATTCAATACTATTGTTAACTACATTTGAGATAACTCTTTTAAACTCAGGCGGTGAACACAAAGCATTAGCTTTCTCAGGTGTAATTAACTGGAAATTAATATCAGAATATAGTTCCTTCTTCCTTTCAACTAATGATTCTAAAATTGGTTTTACATCAACAATTTTAGCTCTCTTAGCGGCATCTTCATTTGATTTGCGCTTTGTCTTTAAAATATCGTCAAATGTTTCTTCAATTCGCTCTAAAGAATAATTTATAACCTTCTTCGTAGTATCATCGAGATTTTCATTTACAAGATTAATATTTGTTACAACAGAACGTATTGGATCACGAATATCATGGGCAACTTGGCGGATAACTTTATTAACTTCCTTTTCCTTATCAAAATCAGCCTTAACCTCGGATAGCTCAAGTCTCGTTTCAAAACCTTGCTTTACAAGGTTCAAAATCTTATTTGTGAGTCTATCATCAGAGGAAATATTAAGTTTCTTATTAGAGTCTCTGTTCCAGGCTGTCAGTTCAAGCATTGTTGAATCTAATGATTTTTCCAGAGACTTTCTATATCCGACCAAAATAAATGAAGAAAGGACTGCCAAAGAGAACATAACTAGAAATAAGGTCGTTAAAAATGAACCTGTGGTAAATGTAGATTTCGCAATTTTAGATGAAGACAAACAAACCTCAACCTTCCCAACAGGTATTCCACGGGTAAGTGAGTAATTAACGGTATTCTTACATGACTTCAAAATAGCTGATGCACCATTTGGCCATTCAAAAATAGCTTTATTTGAATCAGATACTATGTAGGCAGAAGCATTAAATGATTGAATTACTTTGAAAGCATTTTCAGTGGATTTTAAATTTGTTTTTTCTAAAATACTTTCCGCTAATTCATACTCCCTTTCTTGAATATAAGATGATATTTTATCTCCGTATTCTGTGTATTTATTTTTTTGAAGAATAAAGTATAAAGAAGATACAATGATGCCTGAGATCAAGAGGACCCAAACAACAGACTTCTCTAAAGATTTAATTCTATCTTTTCTCATAATTAAAACTTACATATTTTAATTCCAAAATCCTCATCACTTGCTGTAATGTGAAAATCGGAGTTTAAAGATTCAAACATATTAACCAATTCAGTGTGATTATTATCTACTGCGCATTTAAGCCATTGATTTAAGAATGCGATTTTAGCTCTATTATGCCTACCTTGTGAGTAAGGGTAATAGGTACATTTTTGGCCCATAATTGAGATTTCTGAAATTGAAATAATATCAAATATTGAATCACTAGTAGTCTCTCCATTACCCTCTTGTGGAGGGCGGATGAAAGCGACACCAAGTGGAGACTTTTCGCTAGAATAAGGTCCCAAATTTTCTTCTCTATGAGCAGCACACTTTACCATCTTTGAAGTGTTATCAATGGTAATCGGCCCCCACTCAGTATTATGTGTTACTCCAGAGTTAAAATCAGCAGAATCAAACTTAGGAACTTCTAAATTATTGTTGATGTATTCCTTGGCATAACTTATTTCACTCATTGAAACTTTCTTACCCTGACAAGTTTTATTTTTTAAAGAAGTTAGCGCAATAAATGATCCATAAGTGGTCCAGCCACTTACAGTACCCAAATCGCCTTCGCTATGAAGATCTGCCAATTCCTTCTGTATAAAAACACATTCCCTGTGAGTTTTATGTAATGTAATCTTCTCTGCTCCAAGTGCTTCCCTTAGTTTTGGAAATTTAGAGAACGAATCAGTTGCAAAAACAGATTTTATAAATCTTGAATACGATGGATGATTAATCGTATTAACCTTATAACCATTGTCTAACAGGACACTGACTACATTTGTCCAATATTCTTTATTTTCACCGAATTCACTATAAAAAGCACCGCTATACAAGGAGAATAGAGATACTTGTGTTGGAAATGAAAATGCCTGGTGGTAGCCTTCACTATTCTCTATTGAGTTATAAAATAGAGTGTTATCAAATGAAAGCATTAGGCTTAGTGGGAGTATTTTTCTTGTTACAATCTCTTTCTCTTGAACAATACTATTATTGTAAAAAAGGAGTGACATTTCATCACCTGGAAATTTCTTTACAATCTTATTTAGGACTGCCATTGCAGAACTCATATCATCTGGGCTGTTTTGGATATGCTTATACATGGTAGATATGTAGTCCCAGACGAATGTAGTTGTTGCATTATGCTGAACATTACCCAAGTAGTACGTTTGGGTATAAAGGGAATATCCACTTATAGCTGGATTTAGTCTTTGAATAATTTGCTCTAGGTCACTTAAATTCTTATCTCCTCGAATCACAAAATCGAGATGGTTACTCAACAAATCAACTTTTTCATCATTTGTTAAAGCATTGATTGGTGAGGGAGATATTGAGATTAAGAAGTCAATAACCTTTGAGTAGGTCATATCATTATCTTTCCACATCTTTTGATATGCAAAAAGTAGAGCATTTGCAGCTTCTCTAGTATTAAAGGGTATTCCTTTTTCTTTTAATGTTAACAAAAGAGACTTTGCAACATCACCCGAGCTTGTATTTTCAAGAGCTGCTAAAACAGCACCAGATTGCTCAGAGGGGTCAAAAGGCTTGTTGGAATCAAGCAGCTTGTTAAGCAATAATACAGAATCTGCACTTGATGCTAATGCCAAAACACCTTCAGGAAGTCTGTCAGTATAAGTTAGGACTAAATCTAATAACTTTGACTTTTGTGCCAGTGAGTAGCTTGACCCAAAAATGTATTCAAAAGTCTTAACAGTGTCTCTATTTTTAGTAAAACTCTGGAAGCTTCTATTTATAGAAGTGATTCTAGAAAGGTCAAAACCATACTTTTCAGTAGTGCTTAAAAAGGAAACCATCAACTCATCAATTGAGTACCCTGATAATTCAATGTTCAATCCCATCCACATATCAATAGTTGGCGAGATCCAAGAAATATACTGCTGATTTCCCGCTGAATGATTAATTAAATTTTCAATTACACTTTTTAAGAATTGGTTCTTATCATAACTTGTTTGATAAAAGTAAAGAACTTCCTTATTTAATTTTACAAAAGAATTACTATTTGAATTCTCTACTCCAGGCAGCATAGATAATAGAAAGTCAATGCTTAACGATACTGACTGCCTCCTAAGAACAAACAACTTCTCAGAAAACCAATCTGCATTAGCAGAATCTGCTTCAATGATTAGGTGTGTATCTAAATTTGAGTGGCTTCTAATCTTAGATACAGTGTATTCAAATATTGCAATATTAGATAATCTAGTTGAAAGCTGAACAAGCTGATCTTTGAAGTCAAAAACATTTAGCTTTTCATGACCCCTTCCTTCAGCCATATACTTAATAAACTCAAACTCACCATTTTCAACGCCCTGGATAGATTCAATAGAATAGCTTGCAAGATCTGAACTCCCTTCGATTGAGAGCGTATAAGGGATAAAATTGCTTTGCACATAGCTCAACAACTCAACGTAATCACCATCTAGGATTATAGACTTAACTTTACTTGCAATCCTTACTTTCTCTTTATTAATTATGTTTTTAATTTCATCATCAGATGCATGAACTTTAGTGATCGCTGTTTCTAAAGGATTATTTTTCATAGGTGCAAATATTTTTGCTCCACCATCAACCAAAATATTAACCATGATAGAGCTTCTTAACTGAACAGCTCTCATCAAGACAGTATGCCCTTGCTGGTCATACCCTTCTAAATCAGCTCCATTTTTAATAAGGTTCTCAACAGACCTAAAATCTTCGTTTAACACAGCTTCAAACAGGTCACTTCTCAGTTGTTCTATTGTAGGCTCCGGTGTAACCTCTCTTACCTGTGGCTCTGAATCCTCTCGAAGTGAGCATCCAGCAAGGAGTCCAATTATTAATATGCTTAAGATTAGCTTTTTCATAACCTATCCATTCAGTTCTTTTTTAAAATATTTATTTTTCTTTGTTTGTAGCGTAGATGGTTTCAACTTTAATATTTCAGCCTGCTTTACACGTTTTTTATACTTACTGGAGGCATATTCTAATGACTTATACTCTAGTAGATCTAAAGCTGCTGCCAAACCTGGACCATTTGGTGAACCTACATACTGAGCCAACTCTTCTACTATTGAATCTAATGTTTTTTGAGAAATACGATTTTGATGATTAGGCTTCTTTGTATAGTTTAAAATAGAACGCCATGAGCTATAGTCCACTTTTCCGCTTTGCTTTATTGGACAAAATGCTGCAAGTCTTACTAAGTCGTTCCGAATTCCCCTAATATTGTCAGGGAAATTCGCACTTACAAAATACTGTTTCAATGTAGCTGGAAAATCATTAAAGGAAATATTTTTTCCATTTTCACGATTTATTTCTCCAGAAAGAAATTCACATATTAATGGAATATCTTCTTTTCTCTCACTAAGTGGTGGCATTTCAATCTCAATGGCACAAATTCTAGCATAAAGATCACGGCGAAACTCACCAGATGCTACAAGAGCTTCTAGGTTTTTGTTTGTTGCAAATATTATCCTTGCATTGATCTTTAAATCTTGTTTTCCACCAAGCCTTCTATAGCTCTTTTCTTCAATTACATTAAGTAATGCCCCCTGAAGTTCAGGTGTAGCATCACCAATTTCATCAAGAAATAAAGTTCCGCCTGTTGCCAACTCAAATAGCCCCATTTTACGCTCACTAGCACCAGTGAATGATCCTTTCTCATGCCCAAACAGTTCGGAAATTTGTAATGTTTTAGGAATTGTATTTATATCTTTATACAAGAAAGCTCTATTCTTTTCGCCATGAAATTCTTCTGTTAATTTATGAAGTCTTTTGGCTGTATAGGTTTTCCCAAGACCTGAATCACCAGTTATAAGAACTGGTGTGTTTATCTCAGCTAATGACTTAAGATTTCCTTCAATTCTTTTCATTGAATGAGATTTACTCACATAAGAAGTGGCCGCTCTTGAATCTCTTACAGCCTTAATTCTCTCAAACTCAAGTTCAAGCTGAGAATCCTTAACAGCTTGCTTGATTTGAGCATCTATATATCTCTGATTTTCTTCAGAAGGATTCTTAGTTAAATATCCATGGGCACCATAATCTCTAGCCTTATTTGCTAGAGATATGTCCTCAAAGCTTGTTAGGACATACAATCTTGTCTTTGGCCTTAGTTCTAAGATGTTTTCAATATGCTCTACACCATCAATCATCTTGCCTTCAGAATCCTTACCAAGGTCACGATCAAGTAAAATAACATGAAAACTAAATTCTTTGATTTGAGCATATAGCTCATCAATGGTCGCAGCAGTTTTAATGATTAGTTCATTAGAATCTAAATCAGAAAACATTTTAGTGACTCTAGCTTGCGTACTGAACCTAGAGTCTAAATGGTCATCTACAATTAAGATGTTAACAGTCAATCTTTACCCCTCTACCTTATTAGAGCTACACCTCTAATAAACTCTTTCTATTTAACACCACAGCACAACTAAGCAACCTTGATTGTAAAAAGGTAACTATTAAAACAACGGATTTACGTTTTTTTATGCAACGGAAAACCGTTTTACGTTGATTTTTTTTCTTCGATTTTCCGAATGAAAAACTAAATAATACTTAAATAACAGTGGCTTATAAGGTTGGCCAAAGTTGGCACCATAGTTGTTATAGGGCTTAGTATGCGATTAATGAAAATCGCAAAAATGGAGGTAATTATGAAAAAACTAATTCTTTTAACCGCTCTTTTTGGTGCTACTAGCTCTTATGCTTTTGATGCTCAACTAGAGCAAAATACATCTATGACCGTTGATGAGCTTCTTACATCAGGTGCTACAACAGTCAGTTGTGAGCCAACATCGCCCCTCTGCGTTCTCAAAGGAACTCAATACGGAATTCGATACGAAGGACAAAGCATTGAAGATGTTCACCTAACAGATGTCTACAATACAGACCGAGCGGTGAAAAAACTTAAAGAACTTCGAGATGAGGGGTTCTGTAAATAAGGGGAACAAATGTATTTGTTAAAAACTGAAAGAAACGAAGAAGAGATTCTTGATTTCCCGTTCACTTGTGAAAATTTACATCAATTTATTTCAAGTGAACAACTTTGGGATTTTATTTCTGAAAAAGTAAACGCTATAGGAGCAAAAATCAAAAACAAAGAAGAGATTGAAATGTCACTTTGGGAAATAAGGAAAGAACTAAATTTCATTCAATCACAATTTGATCTTGAGAATATTTCAGAAGGATACGAGGAGGCACTGTGACTGCAACACTATTTAAAAAATTAATAATGCTTTTGGATAAGATGAAAGAGTCCAATCTTAGTAATAACCCTAAAGTAAGCGAAGAATACTTAAAATTGGAAAGACTCGCTCTGGAGGTTCAAGACTACTGGGATGGCCATAGAAATTCTAGATATTTTAGAAACGGAATAGAACAACTAACTTCATAGGGAGGTATGTATGAGTATTGATTTAAAAGAAATCGAAGAAGTTAAGGAATTTTCAGCAAAAATGATTCAAAAAGTTAAGAAAAAATATGGAGTTGATCTTCGTTTTGGTGAAATTTCACTAATTTTCCATAACGGTAGCTGTGTTCGTGTTATGGCAGAGCCAAAACTGAGAGTTTGTGAACTTCAAAATGATAAGCCAAAATCACTTCAGATTGCGAGGTCAGCAGTATGAATGATAACAAAGACATAAGTTTGCCAGTAGCTTTGCTACTGGCATTTGGAGTCTTTATACTTTTTATGGGACTTCAATTTAAAAGTAATATTTTAATAGCTGGTGATTGGGCCTATCTACTACATGAACAGTTTTCATTTTATCTATATTCATTCCTGATTTGTTTGTTTTTAAATGTGATTATTCTTTCTCTCTATATAAGGAGATTCTTAACACTTTCTAAGCAAGGAGCAAGACTGCGAAATATTAATGATGCTGAAAACAGTAAAAGAAGGTATTTGTTAGGATTTATATTTATTGCTGTTGTTTGCAACATCACTGTTGAATCTCTTCTGAACATTTTCAGCAGTGACATTCCAGTATTTATTCGTCAGCTCAAATACTTCGGATGGGTTGAGCAAGTTTATTCAATAAATGCCTCAATGCTCTTATCATTATTTTGTTATCGAGCAGCAGACTTTTTAAACATTTTTCAGTTTTCGCAAGGAAACAAAAAAAGAATCAAAACAATTCCTAAAGAAGAGAATCAAATCACAATAGGTACTACACAAAATGAAGACAAAACTGAAAAATGGATCACTATTCCACAAAAAGCGTTAAATGGATCAATTTTAATTACAGGATCACCTGGAAGTGGAAAAACTGCAGGTGCAATACTTCCTTTTTTTAGACAGTCTTTAACAAACTTTAATAAATCATCAATTCTTGCCCTTGATCCAAAGAGAACATTTATCCCAAATGCAGTTAAAATCATTGCTAATCATGACAAGGATCGTAAAGTAAGAAGATTAATGCTTGATGGAAGTGAATCCTTTAATCCTGTTTACATGGACAAAGCTTTAAAGTCCTCTAGATTCGTAGAAATTGCAGAAATGGTTAGAGCAAGTGCAATTAACTTTTCTGGCGGAAAATCTGATTCACCTTTTTGGGAAATCAGTGCTTTTAACTTGATTAAAAATTGTGTGATTTACTGTGCCGCAATCAAGGAATACTTCACCTTAAAGGACATTTATCAATCAATGATTAATGCCACCAGTACAAATTTAGGAAACGATCTTTTAGAAATCATTGAAAGAAAAAAGTCAATGAGGCGACCACAAAAAGTGATGCCTCTAACGTTGGTGGCTTAAAAATGAAATTTGATGTTGAAGAAATTTACAACATAAACTGCGCTATAGAGTTTTTTAATAAGGAATTCAGAAATTTTGATGAAAAGGTTAAAACTGGTATCCTTGCAACAGCAACTAGTTTCTTAAATCAGTTTCAAGAGTATAGATCATCGAAAATATTCTGTCCAAAAAAAGAAGAGATAACAATTCTATCAATGGATTCAGTGATAGATAAAGGTGAAATTCTTCTTGTTGATATTGATAACGATGCTTTAGCAAGATCAATGGGAACAATGATTAAACTGCATTATCAAAGGTCAATTTTAAACAGACTTGCAAACCCAAACAGAAAGACTAGTCACCCAGCGTTTATCTTTGGCGATGAATACCAGGGCCTAATTACAGTTGGCGGTGGAAACGCACTTGGAGATGATAGATTTATAGATAAGTGTCGTGAAGCAAACGCTATTTGCATCTTAGCAACACAAAGTTACTCGTCACTGTTAAACACAGTAAAAAATGACAATGCTGTTAATGAATTTATCCAAAACTTCAGAACTAAAATTGCATTTCATTCAGAAGACGAAAAAACAATTAATAATTTTAAAATGCTTGTTGGACAAACAGAAAAAAATAAAGAATCCAGAAGTATTTCAGAAATTGCCCAAAGAACTGAACGGAATTTTATACTAGGAGGATTTGACTCAGAAAATGCAAATATAAGCGAGTCTGTAAATGTCTCTACTCAAAAAGAATGGGTATTAACTGGTAAAGAGTTCTTGGACCTTAAGATTTTTGAGGCATGGGCATTGGTTTTTGATGGTGTTCAGACTAGTCTCCAAAAAATATATACTAAGCCAAACTTTCTTTCTAAACCCAATACACCTCACGAAGATATTCTCAATGAGGCGGCAGGAATTAAAAAGGTAAAATCCTGGCGGTTACTAAAAGGATTTATCAAAAAGGCGACTCCATTTTTACTGGCAGGAAGTACCGCCAATGCTTTTCCCAATATCTGCACAGTAATTGCGCAACCTAGCTTTAGGTCCTGCATGACTTTTACAGTAACTCCAGATATGTGCCCAAGCCCTTTCCCTCTGCCACCTCATAGCTGCGCTAGAATCTCATATTTCATCCCACAGACGTTTATAGAAACAACTACGTCAAAAGGTATCTCACACTTTAATACTCTCCCCATAGCGGCTTCTCAGCTCGCGGGAGTGGATAAGACTACACCTTTCGGAGCTGTTAATGATGATGATACTCAAGCTTTCCAAGCCAGAACTATAGCAGTTCCCTTAACTCAATTAGCTTTTTCTGGGATGCCCTGTGGTGGAGAAAGACAGGAAAAACTTTGTTTTGATGGCATGAGTGAACATATCGAGCCACATTGGTCTACAGGTAAGGGCGATCTTATGCAGCCAGCTTTTCTTGCTTGGAAAGCAAGCCCAAAGTTGTGCTTACTAAAAGGAGCGGCTACCTCAATTGGAGGTGGCCGCCCTTCAAGTATGGGCGCAGGGTCAGGAACTTGTAGCTATCCCTTTCAAGTGCTTCCAGTCTTTCCACCATCTTCGATGCCTGTCTGCACAGGATGGGGTGTAATGTTCCCCAGATACGGAACACAAGTTGGAGGATCAGAAATTATTGGATCTTTATCTATTGCCAGCAGAATAAAAAGTCTTTCAGTAGAAGTTTTCAAGAATATGCCAGCAGACCCAAGTGAAAAATGGTCCATGCTATCCCCTAATTCGAGTAGTTGTTTTAGAGAATTTGAGAATATCGGAGGATTAGAAACAATTAGACAAGCCAACAATAGAGGAAGACTAGTTAAGAAAAACCTACAAGGAAATCTATTTACAACATGGAAACAGGTTAGCTGTAAAAAAGAATGGTATGAAGTTCCAGTATATAAAGCCGAATTGGCAATTATAGAGTCTGTTTGCAAAGGGATGGCCAATGTCGATTAAAAAAGAAAATGGGCTATCAATTCACATAACCCTATCACCAGAACAAAAACTAAATCAGGCAGGAACCTACACTGGCCTTATTAGAGATGCAATTGACTCTGCTATTACAGCAAATGCAAGCGACATTCATTTTGAACCAACAGAAGAAGGTTACAAAATTCGACTAAGGATTTGTGGCATTTTAATGACATTTTATGATTTCAGAAAGTCTAAAAATAACTCTATCAAGCCCGATATACTAAGAAATGGTATCACGACAACATTGAAATCTGTCTTTAATGTTCAGTTAGGCAAACAAAACATTGCACAAGATGGAGGTGTCGAATTACCCGAAAGAGGTATGAGCATACGAATAAACAAGACTCCTGTCACTCATGGAGAAAAATTTGTATTTAGACTCTTCAATAAAGCATCTACTAAAAAGATTACTGACATTGGATTAAGCAAAGTTGCACTCAATGATGTTAAACAATCTCTTGAAAAGAAATCAGGATTAATAATTATTACTGGCGAAACTGGAAGTGGCAAAACATCTACAATCTATTCAATGATAGAGCATATTGACAGAGAAAGACTTAATGTTTCAACTTTGGAAGATCCTGTTGAAAGAACTATTGATGGTGTTAATCATACCCCAATCACTCCAAGCTTTAGTTTTTCAGATGGATTACGAGCATTAATGAGACAAGACCCTGATGTTATCTTGATTGGTGAGATCAGAGACGAAGCAACAGCAAAGCTTGCTGTACGAGCTGGTTCTACAGGCCATCTTGTAATCTCAACAATGCATACAAATACTGCTCTAAATATCCCAAAAGTATTTGAATACTATGGTGCAGATAAATTGCAACTTATGAATTCTTTAATTTTGGGCGTAAATCAAAGATTGATTGCTAGGTTGTGTCAACACTGTTCTTTAAAAGGAAAACTTTTTAAAAACTCAAAACTTATTAACAAGAAAGGTTGTCAAAACTGTAACGGAGGAATCGACGGCACAAGAGAATTAATATTTGAGTATTTTACTGCAAATGAAATTCAGGGTGACACCATCAACTTAAAACAAAACATAGGAACACTTGCATTAAACTTAGTAAAAAAAGGAGTTATAGATGAAAACGAATTACTTCGCCAAGGCAACTATTTTGGCACTGAGCCTCTTCCTGGTCAAACAGGTTAAAGCAATAAGCTACTTTGAAGAAGGTATAGATTATTGGCCAAGTGAAAAAAAGTAGAGTCAGAAACTAACAATAAGGAAACTGATTCAAAAGCTGGGAAAAAGGTGAATAAAAGCTTTTCCTGGGAAAAACACTTAGATCCAAACAATGAGGAATTCTATAAGGAAGGAAATCATAAGCCTCCTGCTCCTTTTATTGAGGTAGCAAAAAACCCATCAGATAGAAACATCTCTCTGTGGTTAAGGTATTTGGACACAAAAAGTAAACTAGCAAAGCGACTTCAAAGTAGAATAAATGAGTATATCTCCAAGAATAATAACTTGAGAAAAATACCACCTAAAACTTTAGAAGGATTAAAGTATAAACAAAATGCACTCAATACAAAAGATTACAATAGATTCAGATTAAGAATGTATTTTGAGTCAACTTGTCCTCACTGCAAAAGAATGATGCAAACACTTTATTCTTTGCAAAAAAAGGGTCTTTATGTAGAAGCCATGCAATTAAACAAAGGGAGTCTCTATAAAGCAAATTTCCCTTTAAAAATTAGCCACGCAAATCCAGAAGATGTAAAGAAACACAATATAACAAGTGTTCCCTTTGTATTAATTGCTGATTTAAAAAGTAAAGTTATATCTGAACCGATAAAAGGCTATCAGACACCAACTCAAATTGAAAACATAGTACAACTACTAAAAAGCAAAAATTAAACATCTAATCGCTCTACTACAAAAAAGCGAGCGAGCTAACAAAGGAGGTAAGATGGATACCATCTTAACGCTTACCCTTAGCTCGCGGAAAACATTCCAAGAACTATGGGATAAGCACAATCATTGGTTGATAATTATTGGCGCAATAATGTTGCCGCTTTTAATTATAGCTGCTGAAACCCACGCACAGGTAAGGATACCTGGGCAAGATCAATCACAGAAACTTCAAAGTGCAGGAACATTGCTTCGACTAGCAGATACAGCAATCTTTGTATGGCTTGCTAGAGTTTTAGCTGGCCTTTGTATCTTATCAAGCGGCTGGCTCATTAAGGAACAAAAATTTGGGCCTGCTGTAGTGTGTGTACTTGGCGCACTAGTTATCGGATCAAGTCCTGCCTGGGTTGTAAATATTTTTGAAATTGGTGGTGGCGGCGGTGTCTTTAGATAGGAGAATGTATGCACAGCTATAAAGAATTAAAAAAGACTCATGGATGTAGAATCAGTCAGACATTAGATTCACCTATTATGTTCGCTAACATTTGGGAACTAAGTGATCTTTTACTCTGCCTTTCCTCAATTCTCATTTTTGGGCTTATTTTTTATTCATGGGTTTTACTGCTCGTATCACTAGTATGGACACTGGCAATCAACCCGTACATCAAAAAACACTACAACAGAGGAATATTAATTCACTGGCCTTATAAAGCTCTAAAAATGGAACTGAAAGGCTTAATTAACCCAAGAGGCAATAAACGCTATTCAGATTAAGGAGAAATTATGAACAAGAAACAAAATGAACAGAAAAAAGGGAGAGGATTTTATGAGCACAAACCAAATAGAGAATTTAAAGCATCCATTTCAAAAGATGGCAAATATTGGGTTTTTAAAGACATTACTATCCATGTTGTGCCGAGGAGTTACATTTCTAAGGTTGAGTTGGATAGCCTCAAAAAACAAGGTGAAGGCGATCTTTTTGAGGCAAACAATAGCAATAGCTCGGTGGAACAAGGAAATGCTTAATGCAATAGACAAAGGGATAAAGGCGGCTGAATTAAGTAAGCCGCCTGCTGGTGTTTACGGTGAAGTAGACTTGAGAGTTTTACCTAAATTTGTCAGCTATAAAGCAGCAACAATGAAAGAAAAAATTAATCTACATTTTTTAATAATACTTATTGGCGCAGCTTGGCTTTCTACTTTTGTAATTCAAAATAACAGAATTGAGTTTTGGCAATCAAAGTTCAGGGAAAAAGAATTTATATTAGTACCCTCAAAAATTGTAGGCCACACTCCCGCTACACCTCAGTCTGTTCCAAAATCCTATGTCAAATCTGCGATAAAATCATTTATCCAGATGGCTGGCACAACAACTCCAAGTGGAATTCGAGATCAACTCGGCAGATTTGCAAGCTATATGGAACCAAAATTGAGATCAAACTTTTTAGCTGATGTTGATGAATGGGTTTCTTTAGCAGAGAAAAAGGGAATCTATGAACAAGTTGAGCCTACAAAAATTGAATTTCCTTATGATGGAAAAAGTGGCGTTTTCAAAGTTAAGGCAATAATCAGAAGGGATCGTCGTGAAAACGCAGAGTTTTTAGGCACAGCAGTTGAAAAAATTGAAATGACATTGATTGTTCAGCAACCCAAACCAGACCAAGAATGGACATTTCAAATAAACAATTTTTCCAGGAAACCTATTTAGAGGAGTATCATGAAGTATTTTATATTGTTTTATTCATTATTTTTTACCATGAATTCGTTTGCAGAGAATGAAAAAGTGGTATTTTTTGGCACTTCAACAAAAACACTTGAAGTACCTTTTGGAGAACCCACAGTTTTAAAATTTGAAAAACGAGTCAAGAGCTATTCAACAGCCAAAAACTATATGATTAAAGCTGAAGATGAAAATGATCCTGACTATACAACTTTAGTTATTGTTCCGAAATTCACTTCAGGCAGAGAAAAGGTATCATTTGTTTTAGAAGATAGAAAGATTGCTAGAATTAAGTTCAAAACGAAAGTCAATGATTCTTCTACTTTCAAAGAGACAACCTACATCTTTAAATCAAAGACTTATTCAAATCCTTCCAAAGCACCTGTTATTGGTGAAGTTGACTTGCTTAAAGCAATGGTTAAGGACTCACAGGTATCTGGATTCAAGCGAAAAAAGGTAAGCAAATCTGTTAACTTTAAGCAAAGAGGTGTTAGCTCTCGACTCGTTAGAACATACGAGGGAAGAAACATGAATGGCTATGTCTTTAAACTAACTAACCACTTAAAAAAGAATAATGTTTACATTGATGTAAGAAATGTAACTTTTGGAAGTCCAGACCTGGCAGTATTAAGTCAATCAGATCATTCTGTCCTTTACCCTAAGAATAATGGAACATACGAAACATTTCTAAGAGTTGTTACAGAGCCTAGTTCTAACTACAAGAACACTAAATTACCAATGACGACAGCTAAATTAAAAGATGGAGGCAAAAAATGAATCGGATTTTTGATTTTATGTATAACCTCAACTCAGATGAGAAAAAATATATTGTTATCGGCATGATAACTATTGTGGTTTTATCAATGTATGCCTTTAGTAAAAATTCTGATTTTAAGGAATCAGTTGTAATTCAATCAAAATCATCTGACTTCAAGGGTGGTGACATTGTTTTTGATAGAGCATCTGACTATTACCAAACCAAGGATAGGCTCCTGTCAAAACAATATGATACCGTTAAGAATTCTCAAGACAAGCTCCATAAGCAGATCAAAGACCTGCAAATCGCATTAACAAAACTTGAAAAACAAAACAGTATCCAACTCAATGAAGAACCCACTGCCCAGGATGATGTATTAAAGAAACTAAAGGAACATTATGGAAAAAAGTTGAATCAACGAGTGCAAAAACAGTTGAAAATCAAATTCCATTATCAGGACCAATTGCCGAAAACTCAAAAGACTTTGTCGTAAAATCCTCAACCAAAAAAAGAGTGGCTAAAAAGATGGTGAATTTTCCCATTAAGAAGAAAAAACAAAAGTTGAATGTTGTTGTCCCACCTGGGAGCTATGTGAAGGCCAAATTAATGACAGGTGTCCAAACTCCAGAGGGAAAAATATCTCCATCTCTACTAGTCCTAGAGAAATCTTATACAGGACCCAATGAGTCAAAAATAGACTTATCAGGCTGCTTCGCTCTTGCCAAAGCCCAGGCATCAATGAGTACAGAAAGGATTGAGTTTCAGGTATATAAACTTAGTTGTGTATCACCAAAAGGAAAAATGCTTGAACGCAAAGTAAATGGCTTTGTTGTAGATAACAAAGACCAGAACTTAGCAATTAAAGCTGAATTGAAATCCAACCAATCAAGAGTTGCACAAATGGCCTTTATGAACTCCATTGTCAATGGCATCGGAGAAATCATAAATAGAAAGGCTCAAAACATTGGTGGGGCCAACCCTGACACAAACACATCAAATGTTATAGTTCAACAAGGAGCTTCAAATGCAGCAACGTCAGTTGCCCAGTGGTATTTACAACAAGCTCAAAACTTATCAGCAACACTAAATGTAAAAAGTGGACGAGATGTCTTTGTCATTATGAACGAAAAAGTAATCTTGCCTAAGTCATACTTTAATTTAAGAAAAAGGAGGAAGGAACGTGAAGAAATTAATTTGCTTAAGCATCTTGTTAAATAGTTTGCTTGTTGGCTGCGCCAGTTCAGATAAGGCAGAGAATATGCTTGAAAATAGAGCTGAATACTTCAAAGATGTTGAAGATTTAAGTCTTGAGAATCACAAAAATAAGCCAAAAAGAAAGGCCAAATCTTTTACAGTCTATGCCTGGAGACATAAGTCTGTACTTCCAAATGGAGATAGATTCTTGGGAGGATGGTTAGAATTAGAAATTAAGTAATTATTAAATCTAATAAATTAAATCAGCATAACAACCACTTTTGAAATGCTGCTTTCTAAATACTTAAAAGGAGTATTAGCATGGCAGCAAAATTATTTAATGAATATCTATCTCAAAAAGATAGATTTACAAAAGCACTCTTTGATCGACCTGACTCACTTTCAAAATTTTTAACCTATGAAGAGTTTATTAGCGATTACAATATCTTTGCTAATCGTGACGGCTCACTCGGTGCAATTTTCGACATAAATTTAGTTGAACATGAACCATTAAGCGGCGATGAAATAGTTGAAAAAGTGGCGTTAACAAAGGCATTTTTTAGTGTTCCTGACAACTGTGTTTTACAAGTTATCCATGAGCAAAGCCCCATTTCAAAACTTGATAAGAAGTGGGATGAAGTTCAAGAATTTTACCCTGCTCCTAGCTCTCTATCAGAAAGGGTTCTTAAAAATAAAATTCAAACCTATAAAAAGCTTTGCACTGAAGATAATGAGTTTAGACCGTTAAGAAGAAAAACATTTTTTTGCATCAAGTATTATCCAACAAAGAGAAACCAACGGCTTTACAGGAGTATAATTAAAAATGGAGACAATCTTCTCCCAGAAGAAGTAAAAGCTTTTGTTACAGATCTACGCGAGTTCGACAAAATATTAAAAGATATTGAAGTTATCAAAGGGCTTAATTTCAGAAGAATCAACGCTGACGAGCTTGTTGAATCTCTCAGAAGGTTTTTCAACCCCAAAGAGTTTTATAAAAGGGATTTTGTATCATACAATCCCAACCTCTCTATTTCGGATCAAGTCATATATAACTCATTAGAGTTGTCTTATGAATCTCTATCAAGAGAAAATGTAAAGACTAAATCTATAAGTTTAAAGAACTGTCCCAGATACGGTCTTCCTGGGGGAATGGCAAGTTTTCTTAAACTTAATTTTCCATATAGAGTATGCCTGAATATATCCTTGCCCAAAAAGAATAAAGTCAAGAATTCTCTAGGACTAAAAGCATTCTTTCTCGAAAATACTCCAACAGCAGAATCAAGGAAACTAAAAGATGATCTTGATTTAGTTGAAGAAAAATTGGCCCATGATGATCGGTGCCTACAAATGACTTTTACAATCGTCATTGAAGGTGAAACGGATGAGCAAATTGATGAAAGAACACGAAAAATACTCAGTATATTTAAGCATGATCTTGAATGTGAGGCGATTAAAGAAACAGACATTGGACTTGGACTATGCCTTAACTCACTTCCCCTTATGTATAGTTCAGATACTGATTTCTCTACAAGGCGTTCAATCAAAATACTAAGAAGTGATCTACAAAACTTTCTTCCAATTTTCGATTCATACAAGGGCACAAAAGAACCAATGCAGCTTTTCTTATCAAGAGAAAATAATCTTGTTCCATTTTCAATCATTAATGAAAACAGAAATAGTAATCATTCTTGTGTCGTCGCCGACACAGGATCTGGTAAATCTGCCTTTGTTCTTGACTGTGTTCAAGCATATAAGCGTTTAAACCCAGATCCTATCATTTTCTATGTTGAAAAAAGGGCCTCCTCCAAAATGCTTTGCCGATATTTTGATGGTGAAGTTACTGAATTTCAAATTGGAAAGAATATTCCATTTTCTCCATTTAGAGGGAAATTTGATGATTCTAAAGTTAATTTCTTAACATTATTAATCGGCAGTGCTGTTAAATTGACAAGTCCAAGCTTTGTCGTTGAAAGTGAACACTCTTCAATAATTGGTCAGTCACTAAAATTAGCATATAAACGAAAATGTGAAGAAACAGCAATCCAGTATCAAGATGGTGACTTCGTAAGTACAGGAGAAGAAGATAAGGTCATTAACATGGATGATGTTATCAACTCTATGGGTTCACTCCATGAAGATGAAAACTTTAAATCTATGTCTGCTCAAATTGATGAGCTTGTCACAAAACTTAGAGATTTTTATGGTGATGGCAAGTATGCTGATTTTTTTCGTGGAAATGGCAGCAATTCAAATAAGAACTATAGCTTCTATGTTTATGACCTTGATGGACTTGAATCAGACCCAACTTTACAGGCATTAGTCACCTTATCAATTTTTTCTGAAATTAGAAGAATTATAAGCCTTGATGAAAACCGAGGTCGTGGTGGGCTTATTGTTTTTGAGGAAATGGGTCAGTTAGGAAAAAATAACCCCACTGCTGCTAAATATGTCGTAGATTTTGCAGAAACAATTAGAAAATTAGGGTTTTGGTTAATTAGCATCGCCCCAAGGCCAGAAAACTTTTTTACGAGTGATGCAGGAAAAGCTGCGTGGGAATCAGCCGATAATTACTTCTTCATGCAGTTAAAGCCGGATTCTGTAAATTACATAAAAGAAAATTCATCCGTATTAAATGAAACAACGAGTTCAATTGTTAAATCTATTCGCACAGTAAAGGATTTATATGCTGATGTTTTCTATACCAACAAAGATGGAACAGAATCAGGGGCATTTAGGTTTTTAAGAACCCCTATTGATAGGTGGATTGCTCCCACTAATTCCACAGATAACCACATTGCTGAGGAAGCATATAAAGAAATTGGAGAAGCTGGAAAGACTTTAGATCACCTCCTTGAATTCTCAAAAAATGACGAGAACATGGAGGTGGCATAGTGTTTAGATATTCTTTAGTCATAATTATGTTACTACTATGTGACAGCATTGCCCTAGCAAACTCCTATGAATTTAGCCATTCTCCCTCAGATTACCTTTTAAGGGACCGTGGACGCTCTCAAGACTCTGTTTTTGATGAGTATAGAACTATTAACCTTGGAATTGATCTCTCTTCTGGAGTCGATTGTGGGCGTTTAAACCTGAAAGGTACTTTAAAAAGCTCAATTGACAAAATTTTAGATCCTTCCCTCTTCGGTAACGCTCTGGATGGAATTGTAGCTGGGGCACCACTACTAACTCTCTGCTATTTCTCGCCAACTGCTTGCTCACTAGCAAAGCATTTCCGTATGAATGCACAAATGATGTCTCAGATCCGTTTGGACCAATGCTCTCTCATGGACAAGTATGTAGACTCTAGAGTTGAAGACTATTATGCCGAGAGACAGGATTGCCTACATAAAGAACTCCAGCGCACAGGCGGTAATCATGAGGAAGCTGTATCAAGGTGTGGAGGCTCTGGAATTTACCAAAAAGATTTAGCAAATTGGGCCGGAGAAAGCTTTGGTGGAAAGGTAAAAACAAACAAACTCATAGACTCTTCAGCAAAATGGGCTGGATTAACTAGCCCAAGCGCAAAGAAAGCAGTCAACCTCGTCAAAGCATTTGTTGGTGATAGCGTAGTCTCACAAGGCCAAATTTCTGTAGAGTATGGTCCTCATAAAAATGCACTCTCACCAAGTAAGTATTTAAGAGATATTAAATCGAAAACCTACAATGAGCTTTGTGTTGGAATACTTGAAAAGCTAAATGAATCAAGCTCTGCCTATAAGGTCTTAAGCCAGTTTAGCAATAAGGAGCTAGAGAAAATCAACTCTGAGGGTAAGAACTATATTGATCGACAATCTCTATATTATCTAGCCTTAATGCCACCACTTAAAAGAAACAGCTATTGTGAAAAACTTTCTGCTTCAATTGCAATGTCTAAGTTTTCATTAGATATGGGGCGATCAATTCATATTTTATCAGAATTAAGTAACAACCCTAATCTACCACCGCATAGAAAAAGAGAGCTAGAGAGAAAAGCAAGTCGATTCAAGGACTCTGTTGAGGTTTCTTTGCAGCTAGAGCAAAAAGTGAATCAACCAATTAACACGATTTTAGCCCAAATAAATATGGAAGGAAGAAATATTGAATCAAGTGAAACTGAACAAAATTTAAACAATGAAACCGCAAGCTCAAGATCAAATGACTTGTATAATTCATTCTTTGATTGTGCAGATGGTGTTTATTGCGAACAAGGGGGCCATTGATGTTTTCAAATACTGCCTATGAAGCTCTTTATAAATACCTTGGACTCATGTTTCACTCAGGTTCTATTGAGATCATTACTTCTGAACCTTTTTTCAAGGGACTTCTACTCCTTTTATTTGGTGGTTTATTTCTACTTACTACTTGGAAATTTACAGCACGACATATTATGGGAAATTTGGTCAAACGCTATAATGTTCCACTATCTCAATTTGTTAAAATTATTCTTTGCCTGGTCCTTGGTATTTCAATATTGAGAATCGGGTCAGAATCACAAATTAAAGGCTATAACGGAATATCATGGAATGAAAATTCTTATATCCAAAAAAGATTCGGCAATGCTAATCGTGATTATAAAGTAAGCTTCATCTTCGATATATTAAGCCGAACTGCTGAAGAGATCAGTAGATATACTGCTCATGCTGGTGAGTATATTTTCGGAACAGAAAGTGATTCATACCTCAATGGACCTCATGGCTATGCAAAAGCAATTATGTTAGCTGGATCAGCAACTATCGAAGACCCAGAGATTCAAAAGCAAATAAATAGCTATACAAGAAATTGTATAATGAGAGTTTATTCCAAGGTGAACAAGGCCGAAAATGAGCATATTAATCTCAGTGGCTTCTACAATGGAAATAGCTGGATTAATGGAATGCTAGACCAGATTGAGCTTTCAAAAACTGAATTTGGCAGTGCCTTTACCTGTAGAGACTTGAAAAGTAATATTCGTGAAAGCCTACGTCGTTATACGGCAAAAAAGAAGTTCTATCCCACAGCAGGTGCATTAGAAAATGATCCACAAGCAAGAGTTTCAATAGCTAATGCCTCTATGTCCTCAATGCTCAACAATTACTACAAGGACAAAAAAGAAGGGTTTTGGGGCGTTCATAAAGGTTCAAATCCACCAGGAACAGCGGGCACAGTTTTCCAATACATGAACAGGTTTTTCTCCTGGGATTCTTTCTTATCAATGATAAGTCTTGGAAAATGGTCAAACATTCATGGTGCATCAGAAGCAGCAGAGAGAGCGCAAAAATTTAGCGAACTCTTGGCGAGAGCACCCCATATAAAGGGTATCACACAAATGGTGCTTATTGGGATCTTCCCCTGGCTCATCTTTTTTGTAGTAGCTGGAAAATGGAAGGTCATCACTTCTTGGTTTTGGGTGTACCTGTCAGTCTGTATGTGGACTCCTATTTGGACAATCATGTATCATGTGATGAATAATATCTCTAAATCAGCAAACGTACTATCTGCATACGGAAGCCTTTCTGATGGTATTAGTCTATATTCCGCAGAGCTTGTCTTAGAGAGGATCTATTATAGCTACTCAGTATTCACATTAGCTCAAACAATGGTCCCATTTGCCACAACTGGCATGGTTCTATACTTCTTAAGACCCATACTTACAGAGACAGATTCAGAGCATAAGCCTGAATTCGTTGATGGAGCTAAGAATTCAGCAAGTAACATTGCAGGAGTAGCGACAGGACTTCCCATAGGATCAACAGGAGCAAAAAATGGCGCATAAAAGACAAGGGAGCGAAGCGACCGTCGGGGGATTGGGGGTGTCCCCCAACAAGCTAAACGTGGCCAAAGGCCCTTGCCCGAAGGGACGTTTTGGGACATTTGCTTGCAAAGGTCTATCTTGCTGTCAATCAAACAAAGAACAACAAAAATAAGAAACAAGTAAAAAAAGGAGGAAAATTGCATAACAAAATAAACAAACCAACTAAACTACAAAAAATAACATCAACTCTACTAATTATAACAATAACAAGTGGCTGCACTACAAATAACAAAAGAGACATGAAATTAATTGAGACATTAGAACTTCAAAATTCAACAATAGAAGCAGTTATGTCAAATAATTCAAATCCAAAGAATTCAACTTGTGAGAACAACGAAATTCAAAATGAAGCTCTCAAGACAATTTATAACTCAAACAAAGTTGTTATAAATAAGCTCACGCCAAAGCAAAAAAAGGAGTGTCATTGTGGGAAAAATGAAAGAACTAATGATTGAAAAGGAAAATAATTTAGCTGAAAACATTGCTAAATTAGAAGAAAACACTGAAAAGCTCAATGAAGAAGATTTTGACGACGAGGTTGATCTCAGTAATGTCAAATGTGTAATTTCTGAGCTAGTAAAATTGGTAAAAGAAATCAAAGAATTAGTATTACTTTAAATAAATCTAAAGAAGTCAACAATCACAAATGAGGACTTTTCTTAATACAAAGGAGAAGTCTATGGATAATAAATCAAACAAAAAGAAAAGACCTGTTATTTACTTAAGAGTAACAGAAGAAGAACTTTCATATATTGAGAAAATTGCAAATGAAAGAGGCGAAAAAGTTAATAGCTATGCGAAGTCTTGTCTTTTAAACAAAGCAGTTCACAGACCGCTTATGCCTCAAGATAGTTGCAATAAAATTGTGACTGAACTTAAAAGAATAGGAAACAATTTTAATCAAATTGCAAGACACCTAAATAGTGGTTTTAGGAAAGGTTGGCACAGTTCGTTTGAAGAGTGTTCTGATGATATTTCAAAAATTAGAGAACTACTTGTGTCCCATGTCAGTGCCTAAACAAGTCGGATACAGACGAATAAAGGAAGACAAACCAAGAAAACGAAATGCTGAAGATTATAAAAAATATCTTGAAGATAAAAAAATCCCTGAGATGGACATTTATTATCAAGATTGCGGGAGAAACTGGAACATAGATTTTATGACAATTGCAAAGGAACATAAGAAATTGAATAATAACCTAGCTATAGAATATGTTGAATCTTGGTCGCCAGAAGAAACAAAACGAGTCGGCGCAGAGAAACTTTATAGCATCGGAATTAATAATGCTAAGGCAGCATTTCCAAATCATAGCTTTGTTGTAGTTCCACACTACAACGACAATGGCTGTTTCCACACTCATGTCTTATTTTGTCGCATTTCAAATGATGGTATTGCTATGAAAAGTGACTGGAAAAATAGAAGTCGTTGGAACAATGTGTGTGATAAGTCATCTAGAGAAAACGGCCTTTCTACTGTGGAAAAAAGAAACTCCAAGCAGAAAGAAAGACTCTCTAGAGCAGCTAGAGAAGCTGTTAAGCATGGAAGAACTTCTCATCAACATTCAGTAATGAGAAAAGCAGACATTGCGAGGAGAATTTCAGTTAATCTGCAAGAGTTTATATCTTTTATGGGTGAACTTGGTGTCCGTGTAAATGATCGTGGTAATGTCTTAACCTATTTTCCAGCAAACAGAGAAAAAGGTATCCGTGATCGAAAACTTGGAGAATTGTATAAGAAGGAGCAACTATTTGAAACATTCAAAAGAAATGAGTATGAGCAAAGAGCAAGACCAAAAATTAGAAAATACCTCGAAGAACAAAGCAAATATCTTCATGATGGAAAAGGAAATCTTTTGGGAGATAAAGACGATTTTCCATACCATCCAGGCGGACATCAAAAGTTTAAAAAACAACTCATTCAAAAAAGAGATGAAACTATTCATAATGGAGACAGAGAATCAAATACTAAAAATCAAGATAAAGTATTTGCTGATAACCTTGGTTATACTATTTATGATTCTATTCATAGATCCATTACAGAAGCTAGTAATAGATCAATTGTCGAGTATTGCAAAAACAATGGAATTGCCCTTAATGAGAACAAAGATGGAAGTTATACAATAAAAGGCCGTGAGCATATCTTAATTAAAGGTAATAAATGGGAAAACATCAAGACAAAGAAAGGTCGTAAGGTTGGCACCCAAGGAACATTAATTGAGTTTGTAGCTAATCATAAGGACGTAAATCTTTTAGAATCAATTGCTCTTATTACTGGGAATGAAAGATTGCACCTACTTCAGTCCTATCTTGGACTTGAGGACAAAACTTATCGTGAGTTCACAATTCCTTTTTCAAGAAGAAAAAATGAAAAAGAAAGTGTCTCAGCGATAAGCAAACTCTTAAAGTCTCTTGGACACAAGTCTGAAATGTCTTTGTGGCTATATAAGACTAAAAGAGTTCAAGTTAACACCCAGGGAGTGATTCGCTTCCTTTTGGGTGATAAGAATGATGGTGCT
The DNA here is from genome assembly GCA_030431635.1 of Bacteriovoracia bacterium. Lineage (GTDB taxonomy): Bacteria > Bdellovibrionota > Bacteriovoracia > Bacteriovoracales > Bacteriovoracaceae > CALFYV01. Next base: position 21,134 of record JAUIIL010000012.1, on the reverse strand, counting down.
GTAAGTTACTCACCTAAAAAAGATGGAACTTATAACAAAAGCTTGCTTGGAAAGTTAACAAGCAGCTTTTTAAAGCAACACGGCACTAGCCCTAAGATGCACCTTTTTAAAGACCCATTTGAGTTTATGAAAGAAACTAACTCAAAGGGTCTTATGAACTATAAAAGTAGCGATAACATATTAGTCTTGGGTGACAAGAATTTAGAGGCCCTTGACTTCTTTTTGGCCAACAACAAGTCAGTTAAGGAAATTGACTTGTTTGGCTTTGACGCTAAAGAACTAAGCTCACAAAAAAAGATGGAGCTATCAAAACATGGAATTAAAGTTAATTTCATTGATATATCTGGAAAATCTAGATCGAAAGAAAAAGGTTTAGATTTTAGTAGATAACCTAACCAAAGAGAAACCTACTACCACAAAGCGGTCTTCTCGTTTTTTTAACAAAACGGAGGACTTAAAATGGAACAAAATAAATTAGAAAATAGAACAAAAGAAATTAAAAAACAGAACAACTTTACTGCTGTCAGAATCAGCTCAAAAGTTCAGAAAAAACTATCCAACATTCTCTCTAAAGCTAATAAGAAAGATTACGGCAAACGTGTTCTAGCAATGGAGATTATCGAATCAGCACTAGATTTGATTCAAGATCACCATATTAAAAAATTACAGGAAAATTCACTATCAAATACTGATCGACTTGAAATTAAATTTCGTGAGTACGTTAAGAAAAACGGAAAAATATCTAAAGATGATTTTCTTGGAATTTTAATGAATCAAAGTCTGTCTGCTTAAAAATTCAGGAACAACTTTTTTACTTAAAATTATTTGGAGATATTGATATGATTAATTCTATTAAAAGTCAGTCTGTAAATCACGAAATGTGTGAGACTGATAGGCTCTTTGAAAATTTAATATGGATGACGATTAAGGATGCCGCTAGGTATTTGAGGAGATCAGAAAATGCAATTCGCATTGCTGTTCATCGAGGTCAAATTACTCGATATAAATGGCTTGGGAAATTGTATTTTAAGAAAAGCGATCTAGATTCGATGTTGGAATCTTCTGCACATTAAGGAGGCTTCAATGGCAATTAGAACGTACAATGATGATGAAAATACCAAGCGTTATGAGGTATATGTGAATGTAAGGAGTAAAAAAATCCCCACACTTCGTATTCAAAAACGAAGAAAAGGGATTTCCTCACAGGCTGAGGCCCTTAGAATTGAAAAAAAATACCTTAAAGAGATTGTTCAAGAAATAGCTCACAGAGAAGGCACAAGCTCAATCTGGCGAGTTGTTATTGGACGTTGGGAATTTGATGCTAAACAAGGTTATTTCAGCGATCTCAGCGACAAAACAATTGATGGAATAGTAAACACACTTAAGAAATGGACTGAAAGCTGGTTAGAACTTCCTTGTGAAGATCTAAACAGAGGACATGGAAAGAAAGTCTTAAGAGAAGCTTTAGACTCTGGACTGTCAAAGTCTCATACTCGAAAAATCAAGTGTGCCATCAATACAGTTTATAACTATGGGATTGAGGAAGGAATCATCAAGGGAGTTACTGTGTCCCCTGTTCATAATCTTCAGTTTAAAATTAAACAGGAAGATAAGATTAAGGAGATTTTGACCCTTGAAGAGTGCCAAAGGCTTTTGTCTGAAGCTCAGAGGCTAGATCATGCCTGGTATCATGTATGGGCAATGGCCCTCAATACAGGATGCCGTAATGGTGAGCTTTATGCCCTAAGAAAAGAATCAATTGATTTTGAACTTGGATTAATTCGGATCACAAACTCATGGGATTTTTTGAACGAAAGGCTTAAGCCTACTAAGAAATCATACTGGCGAAATGTACCAATTTCAGAAGACCTAAAAAAACTTCTTCTAGAAATTATGGAAGCAAACCCAGATGGAGAATTCCTACTTCCTCGCCTAAAGGAATGGCAAGGAAGGGAGCAAGCAAAAGTCTTAAGAGAGTTTTGCAACCATATAGGGATTCCCTCAGTACGATTTCACACGCTCAGAGCTTGCTTTGCTACGCATTTGCTGGCTGCTGGTGTTGAACCATCAGTAGTGAGGCTAATTGGAGGCTGGAAGGATATTAAGAGCTTTCAGATCTATATTAGGCTTTCTGGTATCAGTGAGAAAGGTGCTACGGAGAAGCTTCAATTTTTGACTTCTCCGACCCCAAAAAAGACTGATGGCACTGCGCTAAGTATTCCCACATTAATTAAAAAAGAGGCGGCATAAGCTGTCTCTTTTTCCTAGAAAGGATTTGATAATGGCCAAAAATGTAGTTAGAATTCCTAATATGAAGACTGGCTACTTTGGCTACATCAAAGAAGTAGGTTTCAGTTATTCTATATACTTAGGTGAGATCCCGACGATTCCACCATTTTAATCCAAGCGCGGAAAATGTCCTCAACCCTGCCAAGGGTTGAAGACACATTGTTAAAAAAGAATTTTAATTGAATTTTGGAATTGTCCTGAAAACGGACGAGAATTTTTGGAAACAATTTTTTGTAGAGAGACTTAAGTGAAATTAAGTCATTTCGGCGTAAATGGCCAAGGGCAGCATTTACGACTTTCATATCTCCTGCCTTGCCAAAGGCTTCCGCTCTCGCTACCTGATCTTGTAGCAAGCAGAATTTTTCCCTCTTCTCAAGAAGCTCTTGTCGCTCTTTTTTCCCAAGCAAGTATTGCTTTTTGTATTCCTCTTTAAATGATTGGGCCATGTCAGGGTCGTCATCATCTAAAAGAAAATTTAAGCGTTTATCTAATTGAGCTTTTTCATCATCTAGGGCTTGGAGCCTATCATCTATCTCCTGAATTTTTGCACTCATTACATCAACTGCATTGTCTCTCTCAGACATAAAATTAGAAATGCTTTGCTGGAACTCATCAGAGTTGCATACAATTTGTCTTAATATTTTTTCAACTTCAGTCTCAAATAATTCCGACCGTATTCTGAGATTATTCTGCTTATTGTAATAATAAGTCAGCCCACTACTTCTTCCCTTAGCACTATGGCCGACAAAAGTTGATCCATCGTCAAATACAAGAAGACCAGACAGAGGGTAACATCGTCTAACGCCCCTGACTCTTGCACTTTCCATTTCCTTGATTTTTTCCTGAACTTTGCTCCACAAGGACTCTTCAATAACGCAACCATAATCAAAACTAACCTCAGTATATCTGTCATAAGGCATCAGTTTATTCTGCCGTTTCCCTTCATTATGCTTATTTCGATACCATTTACCAATGTATCGAGGATTACTCAGAAGGGCTTTTATACTGGCATGATTAAACTTTTGACCTCTCTTATTCTTGATATTTTTGTCATCGCACCACTGAATTAGAGTTTTATACTGGTCAGCTCTGAGAAATGATTTCATAATCCATTCGACCTGTTTTAGCTCCTTCTTATTTGGCCTGTAAACACCTGTGCTTTCGCCATGTTCATTATTGACGACATCAAAACCCAACAATGGAAAATTGCCATTGAATTTTCCTGATGTAATCAAAGCCGAGTGATTGCTTTCTTTTATTCTCTTTGAAGTAGTGCGTGATTCAAATTCAGCATAGGCAGCCAATTGGTCAAGTTGCAAAATTGAGGCTGGATCGTTGGGATTAAAGGGCAATCCGCGAATACAAATTTCACAGTCATAAGTTTGGCATAATTTGAAAAAACGCTTCCAGATTTCAACATCTCTAACCAAGCGAGAAATTTCTTTGAAGATAATAAATCTATGCTTTTGAAGACCTATATTGTGTTGGAGTCGAATGAATTCAGGACGATTATCATGGGTCCCAGTGATTCCAGGCTCAATATAAAATTCAGTAATTCTATAATTGATTCGCTCTTGTTCAGAACGATATTGTGACTCTGCGATAGCAATATGAATTTGCTGCTCAAGTGATCCTCTCTCTACGGCAACCTGGGTATCATCCGAAAGTCTTAAATAAACAGCTCCATTAATTGTGGGCCACTTCTTATCCACAGGCTTCCAGTTCTTTACATGACTTTTCGCAAGTGCTTTACAGTCGGAAACGACTTTTAGAACTAGTTTCTTTACCTCTTTATGGCTTAATCTTCTTCTAGCCATTGCGACTTCCTCTATTTTTGTAAGCCTGTGCTATAATCATTGAAGCCATCGTGATTTGCTCCTGACTCACTTCGCCTACAATTTCAGAATCAAAAACAAGATTTTCTTCATCTACAAAAAAACCTTTTTGTAATTTCAACTCTTTATTTCTTCTTGCTCTTTCCATTTTCCTACACTTTTTACAACGGCTATCATAACCATAGTGACCATTTCTCTTTTTATGAAATTGATTCCATTTTTTAAAATTTGCACATCTCCCACATTCTCTACCCACGTTTTCGCAGGGTATGAATTATCCTTTTTTTCTTTTAATCGTCACGTCAACTTCTAAATCAACAGCCTCAGCCATCTCTAATATTCTTTCAAAACTCACGGCAGTATTGCTTCCTCTTAGATATTTGTTGATGTCACTGCGTTCAACTCCAACTTGTCTGCCGAGATCGCTTTGACTCATTCCCATTTTTTTCATCTCAGCATTATACAGGATACTTCCCATTTCACTGTCATAACCTAGAGCATGGTTCCATGGGCATGATGCGAGATTTTTGTGTGGAAAGTTGATTGTCATAGTGACATCCTCATTTTGTGTCACTTTAAAGTCCAATTTGCCACTGGTCTTTCTCTAAGTAACCTTCTTCATGCTCTCAGGTTCTCTATACGCTGGAAGAGGATTGGCAGTAAAATTTAGCTGGAAACATTCAACTTTTAAGGTTTTAGAAAAATAAGAACTCCTTGTGGACTCCTATTTATGGCGTTTGGATTAAGTCTCTTTTGAAATCTTCAAGATTCTAATAGCTCCATTAAGAACAATAATTGATATGAGAATTCCGATAACTAAGTCGGGATACCTTGACCCGGTGAAAGCCACTAAGGCTCCGGCAATTATGACACCTATATTAGCAATCACATCATTTGCTGAAAAAATCCAGCTGGCCTTCATGTGGACACCACCGTCCTTATGTTTGTGAATGAGTACAAGGCAGGCAAGGTTGGCAGCAAGGGCAAGAATAGATATGCCAATCATATAAGTAGATAAGGGTTCGCTCCCATAAATGTATCGTCTTGCCACTTCAAATAATACTCCAAGAGCTAAAGCCATTTGGAAGTACCCACTGGCCACTGCTGCCTTGTTTTTAATGGAGCCTGCTTTTCCCACAGCATAGAGGCTAACGCCGTATACAAGAGAGTCGGCTAGCATATCAATAGAGTCAGCAATGAGGCCAGTGGACTCTGATAAAAACCCAAAGACTATTTCGAAAAGAAACATTCCAAAATTAATAAATAGCAATATTTTTAGAGTGCCAGTCTCAACAGAGGCCTCGCTTCTTTCAATGTCATTTTCAGATATGGTATTTGTTTCCAGGGCTTCGCCATTTAAGCTCACTCTTTCAAGAGAGCCTAGAATCTCTTGAATAGGTGTCGTATGGTAAAATGTGACTTCTCTTTTACCAAGGTCGAAGTTGATTTGTCTTATGCCATCATTGCTCCCAAATAATGCCTCAATTTGCTTTATTTCTGAGGGACAATCCATCTTTTTTATCAACACTACTGACTTAAACAGGTTGGACTCCTGGTTTTGAGACTGCATGATGCTACTTTGACTCTTTGTCCTTTTTCTCATAAATTTCGTTTACTTCCCAGCACTTTGTCTTTCTAAAGGATTTATTTAGACGCCCCTTTTTCTCAATGCATTTATGGATTTTCTCAGGAGTTTTAGCTTTCTTGCAGTATTCTTGGCATGACTTCACAAATTTCTTTACTAAATCATCGGTCGCATCTTCGGCAAGTGCATTTGTTGTCATAAACCCTGCGATCAAGCCTAAAGCGATTACTACATTTTTCATGTCTACTCCTTGTATTAAAACCTTTTCTCTAATTTCTTGACAAGGCAACACACTTACACCATAATGCAAGTATGTATCAATTAAATGTAGAACCAACAGAAATATTTAAAGCCCTTTCTGACCAAACTAGGCTCAGAATTCTAAGAGTTCTTGTTTCCATGCCTCGCGAGGAAGTCTGTTTGTGTGAAATGACCGACGCTTTGCAAGAACCAGAGCCCAACGTGTCAAGGCATCTAAAAGCGCTTCGTCAGTCTGGCCTTCTTATGTCTGAAAAAGAAGGGCGATGGGTTTACCACCGGCTCGTGCCATCTAAAGTAATGCTGCCATTTTATAAAGTGATTGCTAGTCTCCCTGATAAGGACGGTTCCTTTAAAAAGGATCTTTCTGGGTTTAAATCAGAAATTAAAAAAAGAACTTCTGACCGTTGCAGAAGAGGCAACTCCAAAGGTGAAAGACTGTTAAAACAGCTCCAGCAAGGATTTTAAAAATATGGCTAAAATTGTAATAATAGTCATATCTCTTTTTATCATTTCCCCGAAATTACTAGCGCAAACTTGCGAAGCTAATATTGCTTCGGCAAAGGAATTTTACCGTTGCGCCCTTAAAGCAGATAAAAGACTTTCGTCTCTCAGTATGAGAAATGAAGAAAGACAAGGGCGACGGGATGAGGCTGCACAAATACCAAACCCTGAAGTAGAGTCGGAGTTCACTTTTACCTCAGAAAAAAGCCAGAACATCTCGATTGTACAGCCGATTGAAATTGGCGGTAAACGGTCTTCGCGGATAAAAATTGCCGATGCGGAGAACAAGATTTCTTTTATTGAAGATGAATCAACAGTAGCAAAAATTGCAACAGATTTAGCATTGTCACTTGTGCGATATCGTCAAATTATGACCAGGTCATCACTTCTTAGTAAAATGAAAGGCTCGCTTCAGAATTTAACTGGTCGATTAAGAGCAAAAGCTGTCCGCACACCGGAAGAGAAGACAGCAGTTTCAATTTTTTCAATGCAAAAAACAGTTCTCGATACTCAAATTTTAACTCTAAATCAGGAATTAAAATTAGTTAAAACTAATCTTGAAGCGTCTATCGGCAGAGTATTAAAGGGCTCAGAAACACTTAGTTCCAGTGAAAGAAGAGAGTGGCCTCCATTGGATTCAAACAAAGTGAATGAAACTTTCAAAACTAGATTGGCCGTGGCCTCCGTAGAACGAGTAAGGGGGGAAGTCGAACTTGAAAAGAGTCTAGCTTGGCCTGAACTGTCTGTCGGCCCCACCATGGAAAAACAAGACGGCAATGAAACTTCCTGGGGAGCTAAAGTCGAGTTTACAATTCCACTTTTAAACACCAACGGTGGTGCTAGGCAACGAAGTCGAGCCGAACTGTCGAGATCAGAGGCAATAGTATCTCAAACTCGATTTAAAGAGGCTTCTAGAGTTAAAGTGTATCTAGAACAATATAATGATGTCGTGAAGTTTCTTAAGAATAGTCCTTCTCAAAAAAGCTTGAAGAACTCTATTGCGAATTCATTGCGGCTCTTTTCTAGAGGAATGATACAGCCAGCGGCAATTGTTGAGAGCTATCGTTCTACACTCGAAACGCTAGAGGCTGTACAAGAAAAAGAGTTAATCGCTTATCAACTATACTGGATGCTTCGCTCGTTTTCTGGTGAAGTCCCCAAGGAGTTTTTATGAAAATACATACTCTGATAATTTTTGCCTTTTTCCTGGCTTGTTCGGCCCACGGACAAGAAGAGAAAATGTCAAAAGATCGAATTGGTCCCGGAAAGGCAGTTACTTTTGCAAGTGAAAAGGATGGGTTCAAACTATCTGAGAAGGCAAACGAGAACTTAAATATAGAGACTGAAACCGTAGAGGGACAAACGGTAACTGTGCCAAGGAAATCGTTAGTGAGTTTTTTGGATTTTTTGTCTGTGTACCGTCTAAGAGATGGTTGGTATCGATCCATAGAAGTTGAGCCAACTTTTAAGGGAGACTATGCAATATTTAGTTCCACAGAGTTTCGATCTGGTGATCAGGTTGTCGTTAGAAACGGCAACTTGCTAAGAGTTGTGGAGCTTGATGTTTTTGGGCCTGAAGCCGACGCCTGTGCAGACGGGAACTAGGTGACATTTATATGAACAAGATTATTTATTTTTCTGTCTATCACCGTGGTGTGGTGCTTTTTGCTACGGCCCTTCTAGCTCTGTTGGGATGGTTTAGCTTTACACACCTCCCAATTGATGCTGTACCAGACATTACCAACACTCAGGTGCAGGTATTTGCGCAAGCCGGTGGTCTTTCTGCTGAAGAAGCTGAACGCTCGATAACTTTTCCTATTGAAAATTCAATGGGAGGTATTTCGGGGGTTAAGCAGGTACGGTCGATTAGTCGTTTCGGTCTGTCGGTTGTGACCGTAGTCTTTGAAGATGGGTACGATGTATATCGAGCAAGACAGCTTGTATCAGAAAGACTTCAAACTATAGCTTCTGAACTACCTAATGATGCTGAGCCAAAACTAGGTCCCATTTCAACTGGACTTGGGGAAATATTCTTTTATGCACTTAAGTATGATGAGAACGTATCAAAGGACAGCAAAGAATTTGAAAATCTAATGGATCTTAGGTCCTTTCAAGAGTGGGTCGTAAAACCCAGATTATTGACTGTGCCAGGTGTGGCAGAGGTCAACACCATAGGCGGCTTTGAAAAGCAATTTCATGTTATTCCAGACCCAGAAAAGTTAAGACGATATGGAGTCAGTTTTTCAAGTATTGTCGAGGCTCTAGAGGAGACTAACCTTAATGTGGGTGGCGGATATGTTCAACAGTCAGGAGAACAATTTGTAGTTAAAGGACAGGGATTACTTTCTGACCTAGAGGACATAGAAAACACTCCGCTCAAGCCCCTAAACTCAGTTACTACATTACTCATCAAGGAGGTTGCTGAAGTCAAACTCTCTTCTGAGCTTCGCACTGGGGCGGCCCTCGTGCGCGGGAAAGAGGCTGTAATTGGAACCGCGATGATGTTGCTTGGCGAAAACAGCCGCGATGTAAGCCAGCGAGTAGCAGAAAGAGTTAAGGAGATTGAAAAAACACTTCCCAAAGGAGTTCAACTAGAAGTTTTGTATGATCGGTCCGATCTCGTAAACAAAACACTCGGTACGATTGAGCACAACCTTTTAACGGGGGCAGCTCTAGTCATACTTATATTGTTGTTTCTTCTTGGAAATGTTCGCGCTGCCATAATAACAGCTATGGTTATTCCACTATCTTTGCTCTTAACTTTTATTTTAATGAAGCGTTTTGGTATTTCAGGAAATCTTTTAAGTCTCGGCGCTCTTGATTTTGGGATCATTGTTGATGGAGCCGTTATTGTACTCGATCATTGCGTGAGAAAGCTAAAAGAGGCAGGGGGCAGCCTGGGAAGACGCCTGACGAGAGCTGAAATTCAGAGGGTAGTCTACGAAGCTACGGTCGAAATTAGAACAGCGGCTGGTTTCGGCGAGCTAATCGTTGTTGTTGTTTTCCTTCCCGTTTTGGCTTTAACCGGCATCGAAGGGAAAATGTTTCAACCGATGGCTGCTACATTCGCACTTGCTGTTTTTTGTGCTTTAGTTCTTTCATTTTCAACTGTACCAGCATTAGCAAGTAGCTTTATGAGTGGAAAGGTGGTTGAAAAAGATCCCTGGCTTATGCGACAGGCTGAGCGTTTTTACAAGCCTCTTCTTGCCTCCGCTGCAAGGTTTAAGACAATTACTATATTAGTTGGCGTATTGTCTATTCTAGCTGGAGTGTTGCTGTTTAATAGACTTGGGGGGGAGTTTCTTCCACAGATGGATGAGGCATCGAGAACTCTACAATTTGTACGTCCCGTAAATGTATCCCTCGATCAAGCAATTAGGCTTCAACAAAGCTCAGAATCTGTCATTAAGGAGTTTCCTCAAGTAAAGGCCGTGTTTAGTCGCATAGGAACGGCAGAAGTCGCAACTGATCCTATGGGAGTGAATCTTGCCGACACTTTCATTACGTTTAAAAATAGAGAAGAGTGGCCAACAGGTAAGGACCAACCTACAACATGGGCTGAATTGACACAAAAAATAGTAAGTCAGCTAGAGGCAGAAATTCCGGGACAGCGTGTTCTTGTCAGTCAACCAATTCAAATGCGTTTTAATGAACTTCTAGAGGGAACGCGAGCCGATGTTTCGGTTAAAGTTTTTGGAGACGATTTTGAGACCTTAGTTGAAGTGTCAGAAAGAATTGCTGAAATTGTTCGCACAGTTCCTGGCGCTGGAGATGCCGAGACCGAGCTTCAAGGTACTTCTCCCATCTTAACAGTAACCCCGGATCAGGGAATCCTAGCCTCGTTAGGAGTGCCAAAGGGAGAGATACTTGAAACTGTAAAAATTGCTATGGGTGGTGAAGAGGTTGGCTACATTTACGAAGGAGTTCGGAAGTTCCCGGTTATTGTCCGGCTCGCTGAAAAACATCGATCAGATTTAAGTGTCATACGCTCTCTTCCAGTTGAACTTGGTGAAAGAACCTTGGTGCCACTAAGTCAAGCTGCTACGGTTGAGTTTGATGAGGGCTATGGAGTTATCAATCGTGAACAAATGAAACGTCGTGTAGCTGTACTTATAAATCCAAGGGGCGTTGATACAGAAACATTTGTGCGGGCAGCTCAGGCGAAGGTTGAAAGCGAGATTAAACTTCCTCCCGGTAGCTATTTGGAGTGGGGTGGAAATTTTAAAAACCTTATTGAGGCAAGGAATCGCCTGGCGATATTCGCACCAATAGCATTGCTATTGGTTTTAGCAATGGTCTTTATGGCCTTCGGAAGTGTCGCGCAAACACTTCTTGTTTTTATGGGGGTCCCATTTGCGTTAGTTGGAGGCGTTATTGGGCTTATGCTCAATGGACTCCCCTTTAGTATTTCAGCTGGAGTTGGCTTTATTGCTCTATCAGGAATTTCAGTTCTGAATGGAGTTGTGTTAGTCAATTGCTTTAATGATCTACGAGCTACAGGATTAAGGGGGTTGGAACTAATAAAACGAGGGACAGTGTTAAGGATTCGGCCTGTGCTAATGACCGCTCTTGTTGCAATGTTTGGTTTTGTTCCAATGATGTTATCTACAGGAGTCGGAGCAGAAGTCCAACGACCTTTGGCATCAGTGGTTATTGGTGGACTATTTTCGTCAACCCTTCTCACATTGGTTGTGTTGCCGATTTTGTATTTAGTTTTTGAACGGTTTATGGAGCTTCCTGTTGAGAAAGACAAAAAACATCATTTGGCAGCAAAAAAAGTTGAAGCTCTGCATGAACATTAATTTGGCCTTATTTGCAGCATCTTCGGATTTTGTAATTCCTGGAGAATTTGGTCATTTTGATAGGCCATCCGTTCAAAACCAAGCTCCGCAATGGGAATGATGAGAGATTTTGTGTTACGTAGCACCGAGTGCAGACGAACTTTAGTTCTATTTCGGTAATTGCAAATTCTTCGTGGTTGAAAAAAGTGAAATTTAAACACTACTCAGAGTCAACAATGAGTTATTTTCCGAATTTGCAAGAAATGGTGTCAAAAGAAAAATGACAGGGACGACTTAAGCCTTTTTCTCCCTTTTCATTGCAGGCGTCGACAAAGCAATCCAAGATTTTCTTCATTTCACGAAGCGCCTTCATTTTATCAAGAACTTCTTGGCGTTTTCTTAAAGCAATGTCACGTCCATTTCTACAAGTGACTTTTTTGCTTTTTAACTCTATGAGTTCCTTGATTTCTCGCAAAGTGAATCCAGCATCTTTAGAGGTTTTGATAAAACTTAGGCGATCAAGAATTGAATCAGGAAAATCCCGATACCCAGAGGAAGTCCGTTTGGCTTTGGGCAAAAGCCCCTTTGTTTCATAAAACCGGAGGGTTTCTCGGTCTATCCCAGCAGCTTGAATAATCTCTTTTGGCTTCATATCAACCTCTATAAGCTCAGTGATTTCAGTAAGATAAAAATGCTTGAGCTTGTACTATAGTACATAGTTTATACTAATTCATGTAATAAGTGAAAGGGAGGATTCTTGTATGTCCCAAATTAAGAACCCTGAAAATAAGTCCGGATGGTTAATTGGCGGCGGTGTGCTTGCCTCAATAACTACCGCCATTTGTTGTATCGGGCCTTTAGTCCTCACAATTCTTGGGGTTTCTGGGGCAGCGGTGTTGGCCAAGTTTGAAATAATTAGAGTTCCTATGATTATCATCGTGGTTGCTCTGTTTGGCGCCGCTGGTTTTTATCTGTTTCGAAAAAAAGATGTATGTGAGCCAGGTTCAATTTGTGCCGATCCTAAAAAATACAAAAATATGGTTAGAGCATACTGGATCGGCCTTGTACTAGCAATTCTGGGAATTTTCTCACCCTATTGGGTGACGTGGTTTTTTTAAAAGAGGTTCTAATGGATAATCAAAATCGAGTGGATAAGGTAATTGAGGGCTTAAAACCATGTATCCCCAAACTGGGGAAACAATCCCAAAGGGTTGCTGTGGGTATATACAAAGGGTTGGCTGAAGGAATTTTCGTAAATCCAAAAAAATTATCTCAGAAAATGGATTTACCCCCAAATCTGATTGAAGAAATTTTAGAGAGCTTTACTGGAATATATAAAGATGAGAGCAAAAATATTGTCGGTTTTTGGGGGCTAACTGTTGCAATGGATACTCCTCACAAATTTATTGTCGATGGAAAAGAGATGAATGCATGGTGTGCTTGGGATACTCTTTTTCTTCCGGAAATAATTGGAAAAGAGGCCCGCATTGAATCTGTTTGTCCAATATCGGGTAAAAAAATCGAGCTAACAGTATCGCCTGAGGGGATAAAATCATTTTCTCCACAGAAAACAGTTTTATCGTTTCTAATCCCAGATTCTTTGGAAGAAAATGTAATAAACAAATTTTGCCATTTTATCCATTTTTTCAGCTCCGAAGAAGCCTTTGAGAAATGGCAAATTAATCAGCCAAACACCTTCTCGATCAGTTTGGAAGAGGGATTCTTAATTGGAAAAAAGAAGAATAGTTTAAAATTAGGTTTAGTATTAGACGTTGATAAAGGAGGTACCCAGTGAGGTCTCTGGTAATTTTCTTAGTTTTTTCGAGTTTTTCAATTGCAGGATGTACTGCTGGTAAATCACCATCCCCTGTAAAGTCCAGTGCAAGCTCAAAAACAGCTTGTTTTAAAGTTGAAGGAATGACTTGTGTAACTTGTAGCACAACCCTTAAGGCCTCGGTGAACAAACTTGAAGGCATTTTAAATGTTGAAGCATCTTCGGATGAAGGCAGTGCCAAGGTTAGCTATGAGCCATCTCTAGTTGATTCAAAAGCTATTAAAGGAAAAATTAACTCAGTTGGCTACAAAGCCACTGAAAGAATTTGCTCCGAGAAAAAAGGGTGAGGTTCTAAATGGATTGTTGCAGTAAAGACCAATCAAATTACGATTATGACGTTTTATTTATAGGAAGTGGTTCTGCCGCTTTTGCCGGAGCCATAAAGGCGACTGAGTTTGACAAAAAAGTTGGAATAATTGAAAAAGGAACTCTCGGAGGTACGTGTGTCAACGTAGGATGTGTTCCTTCAAAAACATTAATTCGGGCAGCAGAAACCAAGCACCGTGGAGAATATAGTGGGTTTTCAGGAATTGAAATGGGAAGCCCGGTCGTTAACTTCCAGAAATTGATGATGGAAAAAGACTCTTTAGTCGAGGAGCTGCGTGGAGCTAAGTATTACTCTGTTTTAGAATCAAACGAGAACATTTCACTGATCGAAGGTGAAGCAAAATTTATAGACAATCACACTCTTGAAGTTGCAGGAAAGAAAGTTACCAGTGACAAAATTATTGTTACGACAGGAAGCAAGCCCTTTATCCCTCGAATCAAAGGCCTTAGAGAAAGTGGATACCTTACCAGCACAACCGCTTTCGAATTGAAAGAACTCCCCAGCTCAATGGCAGTTTTAGGGGGCGGCTATGTTGCTCTTGAAGTTGCTCAACTATTTCACAGGCTCGGAACAAAGGTTACAGTTATTCAACGAAGCGAAATTCTTTTTAACCAAGATCAAGACGTTTCCCAATACATGACTGAAAGCTTTAAGGCAGAAGGAATTGAAGTTATGAATCAATCGACCGTAGAAGCTGTTTCAACTGAAGGTAAAGAAAAACTTATCAAAATCAATCGAAAAGGCGAGATGTCTGATCTTAGAGTTGATGAAGTTGTGGTTGCCACAGGCAGATCACCTAATACAAATTCTTTAAATTTAGATTTAGCAGGACTGGAAATTAATAAAAATGGCTCTATCAAAGTAAATGAATTCAATCAAACAACCCAAGACAATATTTATGCTGCCGGAGATGTTCTGAGTAGCCCAGCCCTAGTTTATGTCGCAGCCTACGAGGGAAACCTGGCAGCAGAAAATGCTTGCAATGGAAACAAGAGGGAAACAGATTACAACACTGTTCCTTGGGTTATTTTTTCTGACCCACAAGTCTCTGGTGTAGGGCTTAGTGAAGCCGAAGCAAAGGCAGCAGGCATTGAGTACGATGTTTCAAAACTCACTTTGGATAATGTGCCCCGAGCTATAGCAGCGAGAGACACAAGAGGATTTGTGAAATTACTTCGAAAAACTGGAACGGATCAATTGATAGGGGCAAGAATTGTCGCGCCTGAAGGTTCTGAGTTGATTATGGAAATAAGTCTAATGATAAAATACAAAATTCCCGTTTCTGAAGTGGCGGCTATGATGCATCCATATCTTACACTTGGAGAAGCTGTGAAACTTGCAGCTCAAACTTTTGATAAAGACGTAAAAACTTTAAGCTGCTGCGCAAGTTAGAAATTTAGTTTCTTTCCCGTCAATTTTTGGGCAAAAGGCTCTGATTTTGATAAACCTTTGTCGATTCGTTTGATAGCTGCCCTCTCTACAGTAAAAAGTAGTTCTTTAGCTGCATATCCCGACCCAAGCAAAAATAGTGCGGTGATGATTAGGTTGACGATGGTATTCATTTCTTCCTCCCTGGTTTACATTTGGTTTCGTAAAACCCTTCTCGCTTTAAAATAGTTATGACCATGTGGTGATGCCACCCCTTCCCCTGTTTCTTGGTGGGGATTTTCATAGTGTCGAGTGTGCGGGCGATAGCTCTGGCTGTCATCCCCTCTTCACGCATCCCTTTTATGGTTTCAATGATGCGTAGTTCTTTCTTGTGGTCCACGGCTTCGCCATTGACCTGGCGTTTTCCAAAGGATCGAGAATGGTCTTTGTGATATTTTGAAGGCTCTCTGAGGGGGATTTCGTGCTTTAAAAGTAGGTTTCTGACCTGGGTTTTTGAGCACATAAATTCCTTGGCAATATCCCTCATAGAGAGGCGATTTTCGAGATATTTTTGCCTGAGAACATCAGCAGATATAGACTCTGAAGTAATGTAAGTGTATGATTCCATTGAGAAATGAAGATTGAGCACATTTTCCGCGCTGGCGGTGTCTAGGTCCACCAAATCAAAGCCATAATTCTGTTTGTTGTCACTTCACCACTTTTGATTTGTTTTTTCCAAGCCCCTCATCAATGTGGACTTTCCAAATAGATTTGAATATGGTCCTCAAACAAAAAGGATCGAGACTATTATGATTGAAATTTACGGGAATGGCCCTACTCGGTGGACAAAATGTCTTTGGACAGCTCGAGAGTTGGGAATCGACTATAAAGAAGTTAATGTTGATTTTAAAGATGGCAGCTTTGGTGATGAAAACTACCAAAAGGTTCATCCCTTTAAGCTCGTACCTGCAATGAAAGACGGTGATTTCGTCCTCAATGAATCTTTAGCTATTATGCAATACCTCTGTCAAAAGCACCCTGGCACTGACCTTCTTCCGAGAGAGGGCACTCAGGAACGAGCACTATGTGACCAGTGGTGTTTTTACTCCAACTCAACACTTGAACCCCAGCAGCAAAGCTCTTTCTACAATCGCTTTATTTATCCAGATAACCTTAAAAACCCCAAAGAAGTTGAAAGAGCTATGGTAAATATCGGTCGAAAATTGGAAGTACTAAGTGATGAGATTGATACGAGAGAGTTTCTAGTTGGCAACAAGTTTACATTAGCTGATATTTCAATGACCTATGTTTTGAACTGGATTTCCATGGGCGACTCCATTAAACAAAAAAATCTCGCCGATTACATGGAAAATCACAAAGAGCGCGAGGCTTTCCCTAGAGAGTTCTACGAAAGGTAATTAACTCAAACACCAAATACAAATGAAATGTAAATAGAACCGGGCAAGCTTGCAGAAAAGCGGTCAGAACTATTAATTTCTGCATGCGAATTGGAGGAGCGATGAGATTTTTACTTTTATTAATAAGTCTATTTAGCGTGATCAGCTGTATTTCAAAGAGCAAAACTCAGGTTCACCTCGACCCCGAAAAGGTACTTTCCTACACGTTTGAACTTGAAAAGAAAAAACACAAGAAAAACCCCTACCTTGCAATCTACAAAAAAGGTAACAAAGAGCTCTACTTTATCGCTTCTCGCCACCTCTCATCTGTCGAATACCCTAACCTTCTTGAACATCCAACTCTTAAAACAATAAAAAAGGTATTTTCTGACTACCAGCCCGAAGTTTCAATCGTTGAGGGCATTAATACGGGCAAAGAACTTTCGCCTCAATCAATTCTAAAACACGCGGAATCTTGTATTGAAACTCAGTACAAAAAATGTGGAGAATCCACTTTTACGATCAATCAGGCGCAAAAAAACAAAAGCCACTATATTACCGGCGAACCTACGGACGAATTCATTCACAGGCGTCTTCTTGCTACTGGTTTTACAACGGAAGACCTGCTCAGCTTTTACCTGATTCGTAAAATCCCCCAGTTAATTCGCCAAGGAACCTTCTCAAAAAAAACGTTCCCAAAACTTGCTTCCGAACTCATCGAAAAGTTCAAGACTAAAATCGGCGCTGAAAGTAATTTTGATTTTGAACAGTTCAAGAGCTGGTACGCCCAGAAGATGCCTTCACCGAAAAGTTTCTATGATATAAAAAATAATGATGCTGCCCCTCATGGTGGAGCCAACGCGACCTATTCGCAAAAAATCTCAAACAAAATAACACTCATTAGAGATCAAAACCTTGTAGAGACCATAACTGAAATGTTTTCGCAGTTTGATCGAGTTCTTGTCGTGTACGGCTCCAGTCACCTTGTCGATATAGAGCCGGCACTCAAAACAGAATTCTCTCAAATTGAATACAAAAAGCTTTACTGACTACTGGCATGCAACTTCACTAATACGGGCCTTCATGAAGACAAAAAAATACTGTTCACTACTTGAAGAGGGTTCGGCAAAGAAGCTAATATCAATCTATGAATTATATGGATCGTTCAAAAATTAATCGCAGAACTCTAATTAAAAAACTGGGGCTTTACTCGGGCCTTCTCTGCCTGCCCCAAAGCATTCTAGCCCGAGAAAAGAATTCTGGTGCTCAACAAAAGGCTAAACAGAAAAGCGCGACACCACAAAAAAAGCTCTTATCCAAAACCATACCTTCGAGTGGCTCGAAAATAAGTGCCATAGGTATGGGAACGTGGATTACCTTTAACGTAGGCTCAAATACAGAACTCAGAGACCAAAGAACACAAGTCCTGAAAAAGTTTTTTGAGCTGGGAGGAGAACTCATCGACTCGTCTCCGATGTATGGCTCCGCCCAATCAGTCCTCGGATATAGCCTAGACAAACTCGCTTATCCTAAAAAGCTTTTTGTGGCGGATAAAATTTGGACACAATCAACGGATGAAGGTCCAAAGCAATATCAAGAAATCAAAAACCTTTGGGGAGTCAAAAAAGCAGATTTGATGCAAATCCACAATCTCCTCAACTGGCAGGATCACTTAAAGTATTTGCAGCGACTGAAATCGGAGGGAGAAATTAAATACCTCGGCATTACAACCTCCCATGGAAGAAGACACGAAGAACTAGAAGCTATTATGAAATCCCATTCATTGGATTTTGTGCAGCTGACCTATAATATTACTCATCGTGAAGCCGAGAGCCGCCTTTTAAAAGTAGCAAAGGATCGAGGAATCGCCGTTATCGCCAACCGTCCCTATGACGGTGGAAACCTCATGAGTAACTTTAAATCTAAGAAACTCCCAGCCATCGCCACAGAAGCCGGCATCAAGAGCTGGGCCGAATTGTTTTTAAAATGGATTATTTCTCACCCTACAGTGACTCTCGCCATTCCGGCAACATCAAAGGTCCAACACATGGTAGAAAACATGAAAGCTCTCGAAGGTGATTTTTTCTCACCAGAACTACGCAAAGCTTTATCCAAGGGGTTCTCTTGATCGAGAACTTTTCTATTTCTGACTTCATCATGTTTTCAAGTGAAGTTTACAATGGGACCTTTCGCTCGTTTATCGACAATAACCACCTAATCATACTCCTACTTTTATTAGGGTTCATCGGAACAATCGTTTATAATCTGCTTTTCAAGCCAAAGAGTTCGCTGTCAGGCAAATTATTCATTACCAAGGTCGCCTGTACCTATCTTTTTTTGGGGTTCACTTTCTACGGACACTATTTCGCTGAGATTACCTGGTATTCGAATTACCTTCTTGGCCTTTGCCTATTCCAATCGACAGTACTATTCTTTTTTCTTTTTCGCGGAAAACTCTTCGCATTCAAAAGCACTAGAGTAGGGAAAGTGATAGTTCTCTTAGCCATACTCGCTCCCTTAGACAGCCTTTCCATGGGAGAAAATCTTCTTTGGATCGAAATGGGCCCAACAAAGCTTAGTCTTTTGGTTCTAATACTCCCCTTGGCCATAAAACCCTGGCCTCGCTGGATGTATTTAAGCTTTATTGCGCCTCTAGTGATGCTCTTCCATGAACTTTCGATCTACTCGACTTTCTGATGACCAATAACCGGAATCGCCGTCAGAATACTTATTAGACTCCGGCGCTTGGATTTTGTTGGAAAATCAGGAGAAACTTCTTTTTTTGAATCTATGGCTTTGACGATTATCTTTTCAAGAGTGTCGATCATTGCTTGATTAATCTCTTTGATTTGATCCTCGTCGACCCAAAGATTCAGTGAATGAATATCACCATCAAATTTATTTTCTTTGAGGCGATCACTTATAAAATCAACAATATCAGCCGTATCCTTCTGAGTATTGTTGACCTTTGAGCTCTTCCCTGCCGCCACTTCACCATTTTCAGATTGAACGAGTTCTCCCACTTGAAGGAGTTTCTCGATAATGGCCAAAACTTCATTTTTGTTGAAATAGGGACTAAAACACTCAACGGCCCCCTGTATTGAAGTATCTGACTCAAAATATGTGCGAACGAGTAAGTCTTTGGTTGTCACGGGCTTAATTACAAAGTCACCGTAGTCCCAGTACTCAAATATTAGTTTATTTTCACCCTGAAGTTTACCCTTGAGTTCTTGGGACTTCACTTTATCTTGCAAAAACAAATTATTGAAAGCCTGCTTCTCCAAGCCATTGAGTTGTAGATAAAGTAAAAGACGTTCGTAGAAATCTTGGCTTGCCATAACCTTTCGGTTGACCACATCTGAAAGTATGGAGGGATTTTTATAACCCAATCGCCCCGAAAGCCATCGTAGTGAATATTTGCTATCCAAAGATTTAAGTTCGTTAAGGAATCTCTTTACGAAGTCTGAAAAATCATCGGCTTGTTTAAATAGTGGGCGCAAATCTATATTACTCATAAACAATAAAGTAAAAGAGAAGGCGGCAAAAGTCTACAGGTCTAATCAATAATGTTCTCAAACTCCGGATATTTAACACAAATCATTTTTTACAGACCTCTCTAAAAATTGTCCGTATTCACGTACGCTGATTGGATGGCGCACCTGAGTATTTTTTGACAGAAAGGTCTTGGGAGATCAGTCTCCGGAAAAAATCTGGGAGGGTTTATGATTTTTAAAAGACAATATTTAATTTTACTTGTTAGTCTATTTTGTACAATTGGCTTTTTGAATGTTTCAATGCTCGATACCGCCGAAGCGAAAACAAAAAAGGCTGTAAGCGGAGGCTCGAAAAGCACAAAAAGCTCATCGAGCTCAAAAAAAGGCAGCAAAAAGTCCAATGCCGACAAAAAGGACCGGGACAAAGACAGCACGTCCGATAGAAAATCTAATACTAAAAAGGACCGGGACAAAGACAGCACGTCCGATAGAAAATCTAATACTAAAAAGGATAGCAAGACCGACAAAAACCAGAATGCAAAATCCGACGAAAGCAAAAAAGATCGCAAGCGAAATGTATTTAATAGGCTCCGCGACAGATTACGTGACAAAAAAAACGGATCTAAAAACGACCGTCGAAATATTAAGGTACAAGCACCTCGAAGAAACGTAGACAAGAAAAATCCTTCAAAAAAAGGTGGTTCTAAAAAGCAATCAAGCAAGAAGGACTCTTCGAAAAAACAAGCCACTCAAGATGGTACTTCGAAAAAGACATCTGGAACAAATTCACATCAAAAGACTGAGCTCGGAAGTACGGATACAAGCTCTAACCTTCACGATGCCCAGATCCTCGAAGAATCAGGTGAGTTTCCGCGCAGCGGATGGGTCGATCGAAAAACTCTAGAAAATGGTGCTGGATCCACTCAGAATGAATACACCTATCCCGATGGCTCAACAAAAACAGTTATCGATAAACCCGGTATGGACGGATCGTTTATCATCGACGAAAACGGTCGAACTGGTTTTCTTGCCGATGGAGAGCCTGACTTTGACGAGGTACTCAGAGATGTGGACGAGCATTGTCGACAGAACGGGTGTAATGGTGACATCATCATTCGAGATGTGATCAATGATGGAGCAAACTTCGTATACGACCCAGAATCAAGGACTGTTCGCAGAACAGATGACGTTTCAGAAGAGCCTGAATCAGACTTTGATCAATACTTCGTGCCTAAATCGACACCTATGATGTAATCAGGAGCGGGGCTGAGAAATCAGCCCCATTCGATTTTGCGGAGTTAAATTTGTTGTAAATCTACTTAAGTGTTTCTTTGAAAAGCTTAATGGTCCGATCCCATGCAAGCTGAGCCGCCTCTTTATTGTATCGCGGCGTCGAATTATTGTGAAAGCCGTGCAAGGTTTTGGGGTAAACATGTATTTTAAAGTCTACCTTATGTTTCT
>JAUIIL010000015.1 GCA_030431635.1 Bacteriovoracia bacterium | reverse complement strand
CTTAAACACCACTTCTTCCAATGATTATATTCAAGGGCTCAAAGATGGAGAACGTGAGTTTAAGCAACAAAAAGTAAAATCAAGAACGCAAGAGTTAGATGATTTAAAAAGTTCGAAATCTAGAAAACGTAACTTAGACTTAGAAAGATAAAATAAATTAAAAAATTAAAAACTCCAGCAGGTTTGCTGGAGTTTTTTATTTTCCTATTTTTAACAGATAAATTCTCCCCTTGTAATTTATAAATTAATGGCGCAGTGGTATGATATTAATATCAAACTGTTAGACGCCCTTATGAAGAATTTCAAGGTTAAAGGAAGAAAATAAAAAAATGACCAACACCTATACAAAAAAAACATTAGGAGAAACCCTAATCCAAAATATTAAAGAAAATGATAAAGCATCTATTATAGCTGCTTATTTTACTATTTATGGGTTTCATGAACTAAAAAAAGAGCTCTCTAAAATTGATAATTTAAAATTAATATTGAGTTCTGGTTTGTTTACTTACGAAGACAGACAGTTTTTTACTGATTTAACTACTGACATAAATGGAGATAGATATGAATACCGATTTAAAAATCAATTAAATATTCATAAAATAGCACAAGAATGTGCAGATTGGGTTAAAGCTAAAACTGAAATAAAATCGACTAAAATTCCGGGTGTTATAGGAACTAATTTAATTCATCTCAAAGGTGAAAAATCAACTGGAATTAATATTTCAACATCAAACCTTTCTGCATCAGATCTAGGATTTGCACCGAACGACAAAATCACAATGAACACAGTAACTCATGATCCTGAAGTTACTCAACAAATGCTCAGCTTCTTCAATCAAAATTGGAACAACGAAGCTTTAATGTCTGATGTTAAAAAGGATGTTTTAGAACAATTAGAGTTGGCATACAAGGATAACGCTCCTTCCTCAGTCTATTACTTCACTCTGTATAACATATTTAAAGATTATTTAGTTGATTTAGATGAAGAAAAAATCATCAAAACCAAGACAGGTTTTAAGGATACTCTTGTTTGGAACAAACTGTATAAATTCCAAAAAGATGGAGTACTAGGAACTATCGATAAGGTTGAGAAGTATGGAGGTTGTATTCTTGCTGATAGTGTTGGTTTAGGAAAAACATTTCAAGCTTTAGCAGTAATTAAATACTATGAGTTAAGAAACGATAGAGTTCTTGTACTTTGTCCAAAAAAACTTCGAGATAACTGGACTGTTTACACTCTTAATGACAAGCGAAATATATTAGCTGAAGACAGGTTTAATTACGATGTTCTAAACCATACAGATTTAAATCGAGAACGTGGTTTATCTGGAGAAATTAATCTTGAAACTATTAACTGGGGGAATTACGATTTAGTTGTTATTGATGAGTCTCACAACTTTAGAAACAACAATCCAAGACGAGATAGAGAAACTCGCTACGGTAAATTGATGAATCACATCATCAAGGCAGGTGTAAAAACCAAAGTTTTAATGTTATCTGCAACTCCTGTAAATAACAGAATGAACGATTTAAAAAATCAAGTTGCGTTTATTACTGAAGGACAAGAAACTGCTTTTTCTGAATTTGGCATAGACAACATCAACCACGTAATGAAGATTGCTCAAACGCAATTCAATAAATGGCTGAAAAACCCTGACGATAATAAAAACACAACTGAACTACTTGAGTCTTTAGATTCTAGGTACTTTAAACTTCTAGATTTAATTACTATTGCACGTTCACGTAAACATATTGAACGTTATTATGATTTAAAAAACATCGGTAAGTTTCCTGAACGTTTACTTCCTAAAAACGTAAAATCTAATATCGACTTACTTGATGAGTTTTCATCACTACAAGACATTAATAGAGAAATAAGAAAACTTAATTTAAGTGCTTATTCGCCACTTAAATATGTACGCCCTGACAAACAAGAAGAATACAACAGAAGTTATGACTTAACTCTTGAATCAGGAAGTGTTTTTAAGCAAGTTGACCGTGAACAAAGTTTGATTCACTTAATGCGTGTAAACTTATTAAAGAGAATGGAAAGCTCCATAAACTCGTTTGGTCTAACTCTTGAAAGTTTATTGAATAAAATTGATGTTTTACTTCTTAAAATTCAAAATGAAGAGGATTATTCTGATGATGACCTATCTATTGAAGAAATTGATACTGATGACCCTACGCTAGACGATTATCTTATTGGGAACAAGGTTAAGGTGCTTATCCAAGATTTAGATTTAGTAAGATGGAAACAAGACCTTGAAGAAGATAAATTAAGACTCTCTAAACTTCATAAGGAAACCAAAACTATTGATTCAGAAAGGGATGCTAAATTAGTTCAGTTAAAAGAATTAATACATAACAAAATTCGTCAACCATTAAACACAGACAATAAGAAGGTTATTGTATTTACGGCATTTGCTGATACGGCATCATATCTTTATGAGCAAATAAGCTCTTGGGCAAAAGACCAACATACAATTAATACGGCTTTGGTTACAGGAACAGGAAGCAATAAAACGACTATGAAAGGTATTAGAACAGACCTTAATGAATTGCTTACTAATTTTTCTCCACGATCAAAAGAACGAAATAAAATCTATCCTGAATTAACAGAAGAAATAGATATTTTAATTGCTACTGATTGTATTTCTGAAGGGCAAAACCTTCAGGACTGCGACTACTTAATTAACTATGACATACATTGGAATCCAGTTCGTATCATCCAAAGGTTTGGACGTATTGACCGACTTGGTTCAACCAACACTCAAATTCAACTTGTAAATTTCTGGCCTAATATGGAGCTGGATGAATATATTAACCTTGAAGCGAGAGTAAGTGGTCGTATGGTGCTGTTAGATATTTCTGCAACTGGTGAAGAAAATGTGATTGAAGACAACGGAGAGATGAATGATTTAGACTACCGAAGAAAACAGTTACAACAAATGCAAAATGAAGTTGTTGATTTAGAAGATGTACATGGCGGTATTTCCATAACAGACTTCACGTTCAATGATTTCAAAATGGATTTAATGGAATACCTGAAAGAACATGAAGGCATACTAGAACAAACGCCTACAGGTATTCACGCTGTAACTAAAGTAAACATTGAAGATTTACCAGAAGGTGTGATTTTCTGTTTAAAGCAACGTAAGAAAAACAAAAAAGAAGAGCATCACAATCCTATCGATCCATATTTTCTAACTTATGTTAGCTCTGAAGGGGAATTAGTTTTGAGTTTTACTCAAAGCAAAAAAATTCTTGATGTGTATCAAAAACTTTCATCAAGTGAAACAGAAGTATTCGTTGATTTGGTTAATGATTTTAAAAAAGAAACCAAACAAGGAAAAGATATGAGTGATTATGTTGAACTTCTAGAATCAGCGGTTAAAGAAATTGTTGGTAAAAATGAAGAAAAGGGAATCGCAAGTTTATTCACTGCTGGAGGAACCGCAAGTCTTAATGAAGAAATACGTTCACTTGATGATTTTGAAGTGATTTCTTATTTAGTAATAAAAAATTAGACCCATGAACAACCTAATAGAATTACTAAATATAGATAAGCGATGTGTAGTCGATAAGCGTATAACAAAAGTTGCTATTAGTAATAATAGTACGCTTAATACTAGTGAGAAAAAGCTACTGAAAGAAGTTATTAATGATATTCGCTGGCTTGCCAGTTACAAACCTTTTAATAGTGCTATACCAGAATTTATTACTAAAACCGATAGCTATGATGAAGTAGAAATTATTTCTGTTGGTTTTTCAGACGTTAAATACGCAAAACAAGTCGTTAACCTTCTTCAAAAAAGTATGCCTTATCCTCTAGTTCTTTTGTTAGAAGTAGAAAATCTGTTTTCTGTTTCCGTAGCCAAAAAAAGTATTAACCAAGCAGATAAGCTTAAAAGGACTATTGATGAAGTTATTACCTCTACTTGGCTTAATAGAAAAGAAGACAAAAAAGTAAACCAAGATTTTCTAAATCAGTTAAACACAAAAACATTTCATAATCTGCATTTAAAAGCATTTTACGAAAGTTTTACAAAAGCTATTCATCAATATGAAACCAGCTTACTAACAGGTTCTTTTAGTCCTAAAGATGGAAAGGCTATTGATAAAGACGCTGAAACCTTAAAACAAATTGAAGCTATTGATAAAGATATTATTAGCCTAAAGAGTCAAATAAAAAAAGAAACTGTTTTTAGCGATAAAGTAAGGTTAAATATGAACCTAAAAGAAAGCGAAGAAAAAAGACAAAAATTGATAGAGAAATTAACTTAAAAAACTATACATATAACCCGTATAGTTTTTTAAATTTAAGGATTTAGCATATAATCAAAACATGAACAAAATCGACCATAACGACCCATTAAGTAAAAGTGCAGATATCGTTTCTGAAAATATCCAGCAATTACAACAACTATTCCCAGAAGTCTTTAAAGAAGGGAAGATTGACTGGCAAGAACTCCAAGCAACGCTCGGAGAACATATCGATACCGAGAACGAACGTTTTAACTTCACATGGAATGGTAAATCTAATGCTCGAAAAGAAGCACAAAAACCTAGTACAGGAACCCTCCGTCCAGCTCCAGAGGAAAGTGTAGATTGGGATACCACTCAAAACCTCTACATCGAAGGTGATAACCTTGAAGTTCTCAAACTACTTCAGAAGAGTTACCATCAAAAGGTAAAAATGATTTACATAGATCCTCCGTACAATACAGGGAAGGATTTTGTTTACAAGGATAACTACAAAGATAACTTATCTAACTACCTTGAATTAACAGGACAAACTGATGATGAAGGTAAAAAGTTAAGTACCAACAGTGATGCTAGTGGTCGCTACCATTCTAACTGGCTTAATATGATGTATCCTCGCTTAAAATTAGCTAGAAATCTGCTGAAGGATGATGGTGTAATATTTATTTCTATTGATGATAATGAAATTAACAATTTAAAGAATATTTGTAATGAGATTTTTGGAGAAGATAATGTAGAAGTATATATATGGGATGTAAGAGAAGATGGTACTATGCCAAAAACAGCAAAAAAAACCGTTAGGAAAGAACATGAATATATAGTAGCAGCTTTCAAAACCACATTAGCAAAAAGTTTAGATAAATACGAGTCATTCAAATACCAAGATAATAATTGGGGGAATCCAGATAATGACCCACGTGGCCCTTGGATGTCGGCTAACATATCAAGAGGGAGTGGTAAAGGTAGTGGAGGCTCAAAATCTTATGTTATTACTAACCCAACAGGTGTTGAATTTGATAGAGACTGGTCAATAAGTGAAGAGGAGTTTAATGACTTATTAGAAGATAATAGAATATATTTTGCAGATGACGGCAAGGGTGTGCCAAGAAAAAAAATATTTCAGAATGAACCAGTATTATCTATTCAATCTTCAATTTTTGAAAAGTTAAAAAGCTCTCAATCTGCATCCCAAAATCTGGAGAAATTACTCGGTAAAATAGAATTCGATTATCCTAAACCTGTCAATCTGATTGAAAGACTAATACAAATTGGCTCCTCTAAAGAGGATGTTATAATTGATTTTTTCTCTGGTACTGGTTCGACTGCAAATGCTGTTATGAATATCAATAATAAGCACGAATCTGATAGAAAATTTATTATGGTTCAACTTCCTGAACCAACAGCAAAAGATAGCAAGGCTTTAAAAGAAGGCTTCAAAACTATTGCTGATATAGGAAAAGAACGCATCCGAAGGGCTGGAAATAAAATCAAAGAAGAATATCCAGACAAAGCCAAAGAGCTAGACTTAGGTTTTAAGGTATTTAAACTAGACAGTTCCAATATTAAAGCTTGGTCTCCAGAAGCAGAAAATCTTGAACAGAACTTATTAGATGCCGTAGAGAATATCAAAGAAGGACGAAGCGAAAGTGATTTACTTTATGAGATTCTATTGAAATATGGTCTAGACCTAACATTACCAATTACTGAACATACTGTTGCAGATGCAAAAGTATTTAATGTTGGTGCTGGCGCATTATTAGTATGCTTATCTGATGATATAACGGTAGCAGTAGCAGAAGGTATCGCTGAATTGAAAAACAAACTTAATCCTGAAATATGTAGAGTGGTCTTTAAAGACAATGGGTTTAAGGATAGCGCGCAAAAAACTAATGTGATGCAAAAATTAAAGCAACACAATATTGAAGAAGTAAGAAGTATTTAAAAACTAGGTTTTACTAATTAAGTAGCCTATAATTAGGTTATGGGTAAAGAATCTAAAAACAAAGTAAAACTAGTAGACTCAAATAATGAAAGCTTAGAAGGTTTAGATAAAAAGTCTAAGGCAAGAAAGATAGCTGAATTATTAGTGTCTAATCTGAAGAAGAAATAAAAAGGTAATTTGAAGAACGATGATATGACATCGTTTTTTAAATACCTCAAAATATCATATAATGAGATTATGAACAAAATCGAACATAACGACCCATTAAGTAAAAGTGCAGATATCGTTTCTGAAAATATCCAGCAATTACAACAGCTATTCCCAGAAGTATTTAAAGAAGGGAAGATTGACTGGCAAGAACTCCAAGCAACACTAGGTGAACATATCGATACCGAAAACGAACGCTTTAACTTCACATGGAATGGTAAATCTAATGCTCGTAAAGAAGCACAAAAACCTAGTACAGGAACCCTCCGTCCTGCTCCAGAGGAAAGTGTAGATTGGGATACCACTCAAAACCTCTACATTGAAGGAGACAACCTTGAAGTTCTCAAACTACTTCAGAAGAGTTACCATCAAAAGGTAAAAATGATTTACATAGACCCTCCTTACAATACAGGTAAGGATTTTGTGTATAAAGACAATTACAAAGATAACCTGTCTAATTATCTTGAATTAACAGGCCAAAAAGATGAAGAAGGTAAAAAGTTAAGCACCAATAGTGATGCAAGTGGTCGTTACCACTCCAACTGGCTTAATATGATGTATCCACGATTGAAATTGGCTAGAAATTTGCTTAAAGAGGACGGTGTAATATTTATTTCTATTGATGATCACGAAGTAGATAATTTACGTAAACTCTGTAATGAAATTTTTGGTGAAGATAATTTTTTAGCAAGTCTAATTTGGGATACAAATCACAGTGCTCAGGCTGGAATTTTTAAGGTATATCATCAATACATTTTGGTCTATAGTAAAAATGTTAACAATATTAGCACACCTAAAAGTCGTAATAATGACCTTTTTGAAGCTGGCGCAATGAAAAAAGAGTCTAAACGACACCCTAAGTCGATTTTTACTTTTCCTAAGGGAACAAGATTTGATGCTGAAGACGGTTTTGAATTAACCAATGAATGGGGAGGCTCTGAAAAGGTTAAGCTAATAGAAGGTAAAATGAAATCCAAAAATGGATACTTAGCGGACGATGTAACATTAGAAGCTTCCTGGACACAAGGAAATCAAATGAAACAATTTTTTTATGGTGAAAGAGAAACACTTGTTGATAGTCGAGGTCAAAAAGTTGTAGATTTTTATTTTAGTTCCAGTGGTAAGCTAAAAATTGTAAAAGAAAGATCCGTAGAAACACCACAAACAACTCAAAAATTTGGATCGCAAGGAAGTATTTCTAAAAAACTTGCAGAACTATTTAACTTAGATGAATCACCTTTTGATTCACCAAAACCAGTTGAAATGCTAACTGCGTTTATAGCATGGTTTACGAAAAAAGATGATATTATTTTAGATTTTTTTAGTGGATCAGCTACTTCTGCCCAAGGTGTTTTTGAAATTTGTTTAGAGGATTCTATTGAAAGAAACTTTATCAATGTTCAACTTCCTGAATTAGTTGAGAAAGAAAGTATTGCTGAAAGAAATGGGTATAAACGCATAACAGACATAGGGAAAGAACGCATACGTAAAGCTGGTAATAAAATCAAAGAAGGACACCCAGATAAAGCTAAAGATTTAGATTTAGGTTTCAAAGTCTTTAAACTAGATAGCTCTAATATCAAAGCGTGGTCTCCAGAAGCAGAAAACCTAGAGCAAAATCTATTAGACGCAGTAGAGAACATAAAAGAAGGGCGTACTGAAAAAGACCTCTTGTTTGAAATACTACTGAAGTACGGTCTAGACCTCACGTTACCAATTACAGAGCATGACGTAGCAGGAGCAAAAGTGTTTAATGTAGGTGCTGGAGCCTTATTAGTGTGTCTAGCAGATGAAATTACTGTTGCAGTAGCTGAAGGTATTGCAGAGTTAAAAAATAAATTGAATCCTGAAATATGTAGAGTGGTCTTTAAAGACAATGGGTTTAAGGATAGCGCACAAAAAACAAATGTGATGCAAAAGTTGAAGCAACACAACATTGAAGAAGTAAGAAGTATTTAATTATGGCTAAAGAAATGAAATTAAAATTTGAAGGAAATCTAGAGTATCAACAAGAAGCTATTAAGTCCATAGTAGATATTTTTGAAGGTCAAGAAATTTGTAGTACCAACTTTACAGTCGCTCCTCTTCAAAATACAGATGGTCAAGCATCCATGTTCAACACAGATTTAGGTGTTGGTAATAAACTATCGTTACTAGATGAAGAACTTCTAGAAAATGTACAAAAAATACAATTGCGTAATGGTTTAAAGCAAACTCAAACACTTACATCAAAAGACTTTTCTGTAGAGATGGAAACAGGTACTGGTAAAACCTATGTGTATTTGAGAACCATTTTTGAAATGAACCAAAAATATGGCTTTACCAAGTTTATTATTGTAGTGCCTTCAATTGCAATCAAAGAAGGAACAAATAAATCTTTAGATATTACTAAAGAACATTTTAAGGGTATTTATGACAACGTTAATTACGATTTCTTTACCTACGATTCAAGTAAACTAGAACAAGTACGAAGCTTTGCTACCAATGATTATATCCAAATCATGGTAATCAATATTGATGCTTTCCGTAAAAGTTTTACAGACCCAACAAAAGAAACTTCCGCAAACATTATCCATCGTACTAATGATAAATTAAGTGGCTACAAACCTATTGATTACATCAGTTCTACAAACCCTGTGGTTATTATTGATGAACCTCAATCAGTCGATACAACTTCAAAAGCAAAAGAGGCAATCAACTCATTAAGTCCATTGTGTACCTTACGTTATTCTGCGACTCATAAAGACAAACACAACTTAATGTACAAGTTAGATTCTGTTGATGCCTATGAACAAAAGCTAGTTAAACAAATTGAAGTCGCTTCTATTGAAGTTGAGAACGTACACAATCAAGCCTATATCAAACTTCTAAAGGTTGATAATAAAAATGGTCTACGTGCTTATGTTGAAGTAGATTCTTTTAAAAATGGAAAATTAACAAGGGAAAAGAAATGGGTAAAACAAGGTGTTGATTTATATGAAGATGTTACACGAAGAGAAGTCTATGAAGGTTATATCATTAAAGACATTAGCGCAGAGCCTGGGAATGAGTACATCGATTTCACGAGTAAGCCAGACTACCTCACTCTAGGACAAGTAATTGGTTCTGTAGATGATGATCTAATTAAACGTAAGCAAATCAGTAAAACCATTGAAGAGCATTTAAATAAGGAGTTAATCCTTAACCCAAAAGGAATTAAGGTCTTAAGCTTATTCTTTTTAGATAAGGTAGCTAACTATCGCATATATGATGAAGATGGAAATGCTAGTAATGGTAAGTATGCTCAGATGTTTGAAGAAGAGTATCAAAAACTAATTCAGCATCCAAAATACAAAACACTTTTTGAAGGAATAAAAGATTTAGATGAGGAAGTAAACCATATACATAACGGATATTTTTCTATCGATAAGAAAAGTAAAAAGAGTAATAAAAAAGATAAATACGAGTACTTTAAAGATTCAAGTGGTACTACTAATGCAGATGATGATGCATATAATCTTATCATGAAAGATAAGGAGCGTTTGTTAAGCTTTGATTCTAAACTTCGTTTTATCTTTTCTCACTCGGCTCTTAAAGAAGGTTGGGATAATCCTAATGTTTTTCAAATATGTACTTTAAACGAAACCAGTTCAGAAATGAAAAAACGTCAAGAAATTGGACGTGGATTACGTCTGGCTGTAAACCAAGAAGGAGAACGTATTAGAGGCTTTGAGGTAAACACATTGACTGTGATGGCAAATGAATCATACGAAGACTTTGTAACCGAGTTACAAAAAGAAATCGAGCAAGATACAGGTATTCGTTTTGGAATACTAGAAACACACACTTTTGCAAATCTTGTTACTGGTTCTGAAGATGAAAATCAAAAATATTTTGGAGAAGAAAACTCTCAAAAGCTTTATGATTATATGCTAGAAAAAGGGTATATCGACCTCAAAGGAAAAGTTCAAGACACTCTTAAAACAGATTTAAAAAATAATGATGTAGAGATTCCAGAAGCTTATGAATATTTAAAGACACCTATTCTTAAAACACTCAAAAAGATTGCTGGTAATCTCAATGTTAAAAATGCTGAAGAGCGCAAGCACATAAAAATCAACAAGCAGGTATTCTTAAGTGAGGAATTTAAGTCTCTATGGGACAAGGTAAAATATAAAACCACCTATTCTGTTCAATTTGACACAAATAAACTCATTGAAAAATGCGCAGAATCCATAAGAGATAATCTAGTGGCAGGAAGAGGAAAGTTTGTGTTCAAAAAAGCAAAAACTGAAATAACCAAAGGAGGTGTTGAGGCAAAGGAGACTGCAACCTCAACCTCACTTGTAGATTCAAAATACATCAATTTACCTGATATTGTAAGTTACCTTCAAAATGAAACTAATTTAACTAGAAAAACCATTGTAGATATTTTGGTCAAAAGTGGACGTTTAGAAGCCTTTAAAAACAACCCGCAACGTTTTATTGACGAATCTATTAGATTGATAAAAACAGAAATGCGACACTTTATTGTTGATGGAATTTCATATCAAAAAATAGGTGAAGAAAATTATTATACACAAGAGTTATTTCAAAACGATGAATTGGTAGGTTATCTTAAAGAAAACCTCGCTGAATCAACTAAAAGCCCTTTTGATCACGTCATTTACGACTCTGCTATTGAAAAGGATATTACCAAAGACTTTGAATTAAGCGACGAAGTTAAGGTTTATGCCAAATTACCAGCATGGTTTAAAATTGACACACCTCTTGGAACCTATAATCCTGACTGGGCTGTACTCTGGGATGATGGCAACTCAAGTAAACTCTATTTCGTTATTGAAACTAAAGGAACCTTGTCATGGGAATTCTTACGTCCTACAGAAAAAGGGAAGATTGAGTGTGGAAAAAAACACTTTGAAGCACTAGGAGAGGATATAAAGTTAGAAGTAGCTAATAGCTACGATAGTTTTGTTGACATTG
Organism: Bacteriovoracia bacterium; assembly: GCA_030431635.1. GTDB lineage: Bacteria > Bdellovibrionota > Bacteriovoracia > Bacteriovoracales > Bacteriovoracaceae > CALFYV01. The sequence goes on along the minus strand of JAUIIL010000015.1, from coordinate 471 downwards.
CAACGAGAAAATAAATTATAAAAGCACCTATAGAATAATGGTGCTTTTTACTTAACAATCGTATAATAGTTTTATGCATCAACTAACCAAAACAGACTTTATTCAATATCTCAATTGCCCAGAATCCCTTTGGCTTTTGAAAAACAAACCTGAAGACTTTCCGAAGGGTGAGTTTTCTTTGTTTTTGGAAAAATTGATTAAAGAAGGTTATGAGGTTGAAGAATATGCACAACAACTATTTCCAAATGCTATTAAACTTCCTGATTTTGCCTCAGCAGAATTAACTAAACAAGAAATCGACAAAGGGAATACTCAGTTTTTTCAAGCCACTTTTGTAACTCAAAAAGGTGTTTTTGCTCGTATTGATATCCTAGAAAAGAAAGAAGACGATACTTGGCATATTTACGAGGTAAAATCATCAACCAGCATAAAAAAAGACAAAAAGCATAACCATCTAAAGGATGCTTGTTT
>JAUIIL010000011.1 GCA_030431635.1 Bacteriovoracia bacterium | reverse complement strand
TTTGCATAGCATGTCTGCGCGTACTTCGCCTACCGGTGCTCATTCATCCACGGGCATGCCCGTGGTGTTCTGTCCTCAAATCAAACTTCGTAAGATTTTCGGCTCGCATAAAACAAAAAACCCTCAATTCAGAGGGTTTTTTAAGCTGAGAATTAGTTAATGACTAGATTCTTAACTAAGAAGGGCAAGAGCGTTTTGTCCTTGAACATTAGCTTGAGCAAGTACAGAAGTTCCAGCCTGATTAAGAATTTGATTTCTCGCATTCTGTGCAGTTTCAAGAGCATAATCAACATCTCTAATTCTTGAATTCGCAGCAGACAAATTCTCATTAGAAATCTGTAAGTTGTTTGATGTTGATTGAAGTCTGTTTTGAATGGCCCCAAGGTTTGATCTGAATCTTGAAACTTGTTCAATAGCAGCATCAACTGAAGCTAAAGACTCTTGAGCACCTTCTTTAGAGAAAACACCAAGAGAATCAATTCCTAAAGACTCTAATCCAGAGTTTGTGTAACTAGCATCAAACTTGATTCTGTCTTGAAAGTCATCGTTGTAGAGACCAATTTGGAAATCATATACCTCTCCCTGTCCGTTAAGAAGTTTAATCCCATTAAACTCTGTCACTTGAGAGATACGCTCGATTTCACTCTTTAATTGTTGGTATTCCATGTCAGTAAAGCCTCTTTCAGTATCACCTACTGTATCAGAAGCTGACTGGATACCAAGTTCTCTTAACCGAGTTAAGATGTTTTGTACTTCGTTCAATCCACCTTCAGCGACTTGAACCATTGAAATACCATCATTCGCGTTTCGATCAGCTTGTTGAGTTGAGCGAATTTGAGAACGAAGTTTTTCACTGATGGCCAAACCAGCTGCATCGTCAGCGGCCTTCGTAATACGACTTCCAGAAGAGAGCTTCGCTAGAGAGCTTTCAATCTTTTTGTTGTTGTCACTTAGAGCACGCTGGGCTGCGATCGAAGCAGTGTTTGTGTTGATCCGAAAACCCATTTTATCCTCCTTAATCTTATCTCCATCTTTATGATGGCGACCCTATCAAGGGGATCGTGAGCTTTCTGCTCTGATATCATTTTTTTGTTTAGACCCGTTTTAATAACTGTCAAAACTTTTATCGGAGTACCGGAACAATCCTTTACACTTTTAACTAAGATTTTTTTAATTTCTTTGATTTTGTGTCAGACTTTTATTCAATTAAGTGTAAATACTTGAATTTTATTTAGTAAAATTCTGTATAAGGAAGCTCAGTTTTTCCCGTCCATTCATTTAAATTGACCTGAGTCTCTTTAGGATAAACATCAATTTGAGCAAAAGTTAAGGAATGCCCTTGCTTGAGTGTTTCTAGATCAAGGCTCACCATCTTTGTCCAAGTTCCAGTGTTAACAAAAGTTGTTCCATCTTGGTAGTAATGAATACTGGGATGATGGGTATGTCCAACAATGAGAGTTTTTGCTTCATGATTGTTTTCAAAAAACTCTCTGGTTATTTGATGGTAGTTTTGAAAAAGTTGCAGTTCATTCTTAAACTGTTCACTTATCTCTGACCATGATTTACGGTTCATTCGATAGGCCCAAAAACGAACCATAATAAAATAGAAAGCGTTTGCAAGCATAAAACGAATAGTAAAAAAAGTATCAAAGATAAGACCATGAATGAGAAAGTTTTTGATTGGTCTGACTTCATTTATATAGCTGCGCTCAACTTTAAATTTATTAATGACTCGGATGACATAATAAGAGCCCCATGGAGGAATAAAATAGTTCTCCCCTTTTTCTGATTGAGTAATACTCTTTTTAGGATCGTAATTATGAGCAAACTCATATTGATGTCCATGTTGAATATAAACACCTTTGCAGGGCGAATAAATCTCTTCTTCACTTTTGATGATTAAACGCTCTCCGACTTCTTCAAAATACTCTTTTAAATAATTTTGAAGTTTTTCAAAAAGCATTTCTGCATCATGATTTCCTATAATATAAACAATGGATTTATTTTTTTTACTTAGAAAATCCTTTAAAGACTCCATTACTTCTGAATGGGCCTGCATAATTATCTTCAATTTTTCAAGGGCCGCACTTTCGCTCCAATATTCATCATCAAAGAACTTAATATAGGGAATACTTAAAAAATCAAAGAAATCTCCATTAATCACGAGTTCGACTTCTTTGGACGTATACTCTCCTCGAGAAAAATAAGAAATAAACTCAACGAACTCTTTATCGACATGAAAGTCTTCAAGCAAGTTTCTTTTTCCATGAAAATAAGCACCTGCTCCTAAATGAATATCAGAAATAACGATAACTGTTTTTTGAGAACTCTTACCTTTCTGGAGGAATCTCATAAGCTGCTCTAGAGCTTACTAGCTCAATTTCTTGTCCAGGAGGTGCTAATGGAATAAGATAAACTCTTTCATTTTTGTTGATTTTTAAATCAAAGCTCTTAGTTTTACCACTATCGACTGTAAAAAAAGTGAAGTCTTTATTGGCAGTAGCGATTTTCGCTCTCAGATTGCTTAGAGTTTGATTGGTGACAATAAAACCAACCGTATTTTTTTGCTTAACCGGAGAAACAACTTTGACTTTTTTATCATGAATTTCCACTGAAAAAGACTCTCCTCTTTGAGAAGCCAGACAGCAATAACTCATGAAGAATATAACTAACCATTTCATTTCTTTATTATAACTCTAGTGCTTAAGCATAACGTCCAGGAAAATTATGCATTAAGAGGGGGAGGCATTTGCTCAAGATTTAAGTAAATTTCCATTATAAGTTGTTGTTTCTGCTCTTCTAGGAAAACTTGGATATGACCATCTTGTTCTTCTGCTAACCCCATTAAAAGCTTAAAATCAATTTGATCTTTAATAAAGCCCAATGATTCTTGTTGTAATTCTTTAAATTCGCAAAATTGAGTAAATTTGATAAATTCTTTTTCTTCATGAGCTTCAATCTTTATATACTCAACATCACCATATTTTTGAATAAGTTTATCATTAAGCTTAATCAGAGAAAAAAAGAGTGTACCTAAGAACTCATCAGTCAAAGCCGTTTTTTCGTGTAAAAAACCAATAGATGAATAAATTTTTTTTTGCTGGGGGAAATTCTTCTCAATTAAATGAAAGAAGAGTTTTTGCGCCGGAGTTAATCTAGACTGCGCGAGGGCTTTTTTTCCCAAAAAACGCAAACTTAAATAGAGGTAACAAACCACTATCATTCCATTAAAAAGATAAAAAAGCGTTTCAAAATAATTTTGACGTCCGTAAAGATAGTCCTTTCTCTCTTGGGCCTGCTCACTAAAATAAGAGAGTTTTTCTTTTAATTCTGCTCGAATAAGCCCTTTTTCACCAACGGCAGCTTTTTTGTATTCAGAAAAACTTTTCTCAAGCAGAATAAATTTTTCTTCATTGATTTCTTTGGCCTGTCCTTGAGTCAGGAAACTCTCACACCGAGGGGTTGTCCTTAATTTGTCACTGATTTCCTGGAGACATAAATAAATGTCATCAACAAATTGAATGTTTTTCTCTGAATCAACGTGGACTTTTTTATAATAAAAAAAGCCCCCAGTATTAACAAGAATGACAAAGAGAAGAGTCGCTAGTTGAGATTTCAAAAAGCTCCTCCCAGTCTTCTTTTATTGAACATACTTTAGATTATAACATTTTTGAGAATAAACCTCACCAGTAGAAATTTTATTTAAAGAATACGAAGCATAAGAAGGACCTGAGTGCCCAGAAGCATGGGACATATAAACTTTAACCATCTCTGCAGCATAAGTTCCGTTTTCATTAACAAGCCCCCTGACTCCTCTTAAAACATCTTTTTTGAGCATTATCTGATCTTCATAGTCAAGAATAGGATGATTTAACTCAATCGGCTCATCACCATCGTAGCTAACTGCAACCAATTCATTATAAGGAGATTTCACATTAGACTTAAACGACTTGCTAATAAATTCAAAAGTACAGTCCTTCCCTTCTATTGTACTTCCTTTGTAGACTCCTATTTCAAAATGAGAAAAAGCTAAGAGACTAAACGTTGTCATTAAAAGAATACATTTCACAAAAACTCCTTTTTGTCCCACTTGCCAAACCCATGTTTGGTATGCCAAACTATATACGAGGTGGATATGATTATCAATAATTGTTTATCTATTTTGAGTGAATTATCCGAAATTGAAAAGACTATTCATGAGTGGGAGCGCTTTCTGGACGAGCAGAACATTCAAATTGAAAAAGAAGAGTTACTTAAGACCCTGCTTAAAAATATGAGTACTAAAGCATCAGCTTCATTTCAGTAAGCTCTTTTATTTCATCTCGTATCTTGGCGGCATCTTCAAACCTTAATCCTTTTGCCGCTTCTTTCATTTCAATTTTAAGTTCAGCTATTCTTTTATCTAGGTTTTCAAGACTTAACTCTATTTCACCCATGATTTTTTTCTTGGCCTTCTTCTTTCCTTTAACTCCCCTCAGAGTTTCAAGTACTCCTCCAGAGACTTTCTTTAAAATTGTTTGAGGAATAATCCCATGCTCTTCATTAAAAGCGACCTGCTTTTCCCGCCTGCGTTTCGTTTCATGAATGGCCACTTTCATACTTTTTGTCGTCTCATAGCCATAAAGAATAACTCTTCCTTCAGAGTTTCTCGCGGCCCTACCAATTGTTTGGATAAGAGCGCGAGCTGAACGCAAGAAACCTTCCTTATCCGCATCTAAAATCCCTACCAGGGCCACTTCAGGAATATCAAGTCCCTCTCTAAGTAAGTTAATCCCAACTAAAATGTCATACTCACCCAAACGAAGATCTCTAATAATTTCAATTCGCTCAAGAGCATCGATATCAGAATGAAGGTAGCGCACCTTCATTCCTACTCCTTTAAAGTAACTTGTTAGCTCTTCGGCCAGTTTTTTAGTTAAAGTGGTAATTAAAACTCTGAAACCTTTTTCAATTACTTTTCTGGATTCAACCAAAATATTTTCTACTTGATCTTTTGCATCCCTCACTTCAATTAAAGGATCTACGAGACCAGTGGGTCTAATAATCTGCTCCACATATTCACCGAAAGATTTCTCCAGTTCATATTGAGCAGGTGTTGCTGATACATACAAAACCTTATCAAGCTTTGATTCAAATTCACTAAATTGTAGAGGTCTGTTATCTAGGGCTGAAGGAAGACGGAAACCATATTCAACAAGGTTCATTTTTCTGGCCCTATCCCCTCGGTACATTCCTCCAACTTGAGGAATGGTCATATGGGATTCATCCACAATAATGAGAAAATCTTTAAAAAAGAAATCAATCAAAGTGGGAGGAGGATCTCCTTCTTTTGAACCTGTTAAATGTCTCGAGTAGTTCTCTATCCCAGAGCAAAAACCCATCTCTTCCATCATTTCGACATCCAGTAGGGTCCTCTGAGAGATTCTTTGCGCTTCGACTAATTTATTCTCTTTTTCAAACCACTGGATTCTAGCTCTCAACTCCTCCTTAATGGTCTCAAGAGCTGATTTCATCTTCTCTGCTCCCACAACATAGTGAGAGGAAGGATAAATAGTCACTTTATTGAGTTGATGCCTAATTTTTCCCGTAAGAGGATCGACCAAGTAAAGCCCATCAATTTCTTCATCAAAAAATTCAATTCTGATAATTTGACTATCTTCATGAGCTGGAAAAACCTCAACAGTATCACCTCTCACCCGAAAGCAACCACGAGAAAAATCAATATCATTTCTCTTGTATTGAATGGCCACTAATTGTCTTAAAAAATCATCTCTATCAACTTCATCATTAATAAAAAGTGAGAGTTTATGGGCAGAGTACTCATCCGGAGAACCAATTCCATAAATACAACTCACAGAAGCCACAACAATAACGTCTTCTCTTTCTAACAGAGAGCGAGTGGCAGAGTGTCTGAGTTTATCGATTTCGTCATTAACTGATGAATCTTTTTCAATATAAGTATCTGAGCCCGGAACATAGGCCTCAGGTTGGTAATAGTCATAGTAACTCACAAAATACTCTACTGCGTTTTTGGGAAAAAACTCTTTGAACTCAGCATATAATTGGGCAGCAAGAGTTTTATTATGTGCTAAAATCAATGTTTTCTTTTGAAGATTTTGAATAATATTGGCCATGGTAAAAGTTTTCCCAGAACCTGTTACCCCAAGAAGTGTTTGTTGCTTTTTCCCCTCCAAAAAACCGTCAGTTAGGGCCTGAATGGCCTGTGGTTGATCCCCGTTAGGAGAAAATTTTGAAGTTAGTTGAAAGATTTTTCCTTCACTCATCTAAGGATTTTCCTTGCCAAATGATGTTAATAAAGAGAGTCTATTGGGCAGAGAAATAGTATCACAATAGGAACTCTTCGAAAATGGCCACACACAAGCCGACATCTTTTGAAGCCTTAATCTCAAATCATCTTTTTAGAAATTTCTGTTTTTTATTTAGTGGAGGAATCTATCAAGCATTTACTTGGAATTAATGAATTAAGTACTACCGTTATCCAAGATATTCTTGATCGAGCTCTTTTCTTTTCTCAAAAACCAAACCAATTCTTTCAAGAACTCAATCAAGTTGTTGTCGCTCAACTTTTTTTTGAAAACAGTACGAGAACCAAACTTTCTTTTGAGATGGCCACAAAAAAAATGGGAGGACAAGTTCTAGATTTTAACCCTTCTTCTTCTAGTATAAAAAAAGGAGAAACTTTTTTTGATACTTTGAGAACAATTGAAGCCCTAGGCCCTCAAATAGCGGTTATTAGACATAGTGATGATAATCTTCTGGAAGAATTAAAAGATAAAACTCATATCTCTTTAATCAATGCTGGAGCTGGAAAAAAAGAGCATCCAACTCAAGCCCTTCTTGATGCTCTTACCATGTTGCAAGAATTTGGCTCACTGGAAAATAAAGTAGTGACCATCTGTGGTGATATAAAATACTCTCGAGTTGCACGTTCAAATATGGCCCTTCTTAAAAAACTGGGAGCTCATATTCAAATCTCGGCCCCCGATTCTCTCCTTATAAAAGAAGAAGGAATCACCAACCTTCCAATCGATGAAGCTATTAAGAACTCTGATGTCATGATGATGTTAAGAATTCAAACAGAAAGACACCTAACTTTGGAAGTAAACTCTGAGAATTACCTGGAAAAATATGGATTAACTCATCAAAGGGCCGAGAAAATGAAAAAGGGAGCTATTATTATGCATCCCGGTCCTTTTAATAGAGGTGTCGAAATAGATGGATCGCTACCAACACATGAGAGATCTCGTATTTTCAAACAAGTCAGTAACGGCGTTTTTACTCGAATGGCAGTATTAGAATATATTAATAAAGAGAGGCAAAAGTGAAAGTCAAACTTGTTCTAGAAGGTGGTTTTGAGTTTGTTGGTAACTCCTTTGGCCATCAAATTCAAAAAGATGAATGCTTTGGTGAAGTTGTTTTTAACACTGGAATGAGTGGTTATCAGGAAATTCTCTCTGACCCTTCCTACTGTGATCAAATTATCGTCATGACCTATCCTCTTATAGGAAACTATGGGGTCAATAGAGATGACTTTGAAAGTCTTACTCCCTCTCTTAAAGCTTTTGTTGTTAGAGAGGAGTGTCTTGCTCCAAGCAACTGGAGAAATCAAAAATCACTTCATGATCTTCTCTCTCACTTTAAAATCCCTGGAATTAGTGGAGTAGATACCAGGGCCATTACAAGACTCATTCGAGAAAAAGGAGTCATGAAAGGAGTTATTGTTCCTTTTGAACATAATTCTAGTGAGATTCATAAAAAACTTAATACAGAACTTGCAACAGACCAAATCTCTAGAGTCTCAATTACTAAACCTATTCATCATCCTGGAGATAATCAAAGAATTGTTCTCGTGGATTTTGGGTTTAAGAAAAATATTTTAAAAAGCCTCTTAAGAAGAGGATGTGATGTTATCGTTGTGCCTTACAATACTTCTTTCGAAGATATCGATAGATTAAGTCCTGATGGAATCCTTCTTTCAAATGGCCCAGGAGATCCTAAAGATATTCAAGAGGTTGTTCCAGTCATCCAAAAACTACAAGAGAAGTATCCGATGTTTTGTATCTGTATGGGACATCAAGTTTTCGCTCTGGCCAATGGAGCTAACACTCACAAAATGAAATTTGGACACCGTGGGGTTAATCATCCTGTTAAAGATTTAAAAAGAGACCGTGTTTTTATCACTTCACAAAACCACGGCCATGCGGTTGATATGTCCTCAATTGATGGAACTGAATTAGAAATTACTCAAATTAATTTAAATGATAACTCAGTAGAAGGACTTAAACATAAAAAATACCCAGCCTTCTCTGTTCAGTACCACCCGGAAGCCAACCCTGGACCAGATGATACTAATTGGATGTTTGATGAATTTTTATCGATGACCTGCCAAGGAGAAAGTCATGCCTAAGAAAACACATTTAAAGAAAGTTTTAGTCATTGGCTCTGGCCCAATTGTGATTGGTCAAGCGGCAGAGTTTGATTATTCAGGAACTCAAGCTGTGCGCTCGCTTAAAGAAGAAGGGCTTGAGGTTATTCTCATTAACAGTAATCCTGCAACGATTATGACTGACCAGGAGCTGGCTGACAAAGTCTATATAGAACCTATGACTAAAGAGTATTTACTTAAAGTACTCTATCTTGAAAGACCAGATGGTGTGATTCCAACTCTTGGAGGACAAACAGGGCTCAATCTCGCCATGGAGCTTGCTCATGATGGAATTTTTGAAAGAGAAGGAATTGAGCTTTTAAGCTGTAACTTAAGAACAATTACTGAAGCTGAAGACAGACAACTGTTTCGAGATCTACTAGAGAGAATTGGTGAGCCTTATTGCGAGAGTCAATCTGTTAATGATGTCAATGAGGCCTTAAACTTTGTCAAACAAATAGGCTACCCTGTCGTAATACGACCAGCGTATACTTTAGGCGGTTCCGGTGGAGGGCATGCAAAGAATGAAGAAGAGCTTATTAAATATACCAAAAGTGGTATTCAAAACTCTCCTATTAACCAAGTTTTAATTGAAAAAAGTATTGCTGGCTTTAAAGAAATTGAATACGAAGTCATGCGTGACTCAAAAGATAACGCCATTGTTATTTGTAATATGGAAAACATCGACCCTGTAGGAGTTCATACAGGAGACTCTATTGTCGTGGCCCCTTCTCAAACTTTAAGTGATAGAGAGTATCAACTTCTTCGAAGTGCTTCTTTGAAAATTGTCAGGGCCCTTGGAATTGAGGGAGGATGTAACGTTCAACTTGCTCTAGACCCAGATAGCTTTCAATATTATGTTATTGAAGTTAACCCAAGAGTAAGCCGCTCGTCAGCGCTTGCTTCGAAGGCCACGGGTTACCCGATTGCTAAAATTGCAGCTAAGATCGCTATTGGTATGAGTCTAGATGAAATTATTAATCCAGTAACAAAGAAAACTTATGCTTGTTTTGAACCCACACTTGATTATGTTGTGACTAAAATTCCACGTTGGCCTTTTGATAAATTTATTACGGCCAATAGAAGTTTAGGGACACAAATGAAGGCCACCGGTGAAGTGATGGCCATAGGTAGAAACCTTGAAGAATCACTTCTTAAGGCGTGCCGCTCACTTGAAATTGGTTGCTATCATCTTGCTCTTAATAAATTTAAGCAAGAGACACTCAAACAACTAGAGGAGAAGATTGATAAAATTGATGATGAGAGACTCTTTGCTATCGCTGAAGCCCTACGTAAGGGTGATACCGTTGAGAGGATCCACCAACAAACAAAAATTGATTTCTTTTTTCTAAATAAAATAAAAAATATTATTAGTGTCGAAAATGATTTTGCCCAGAATGGACTCAATAGTGAAAACTTAACTCAGGCAAAAATCCTAGGTTTTACTGATAGGGCCATTAGTGATTTTACTTCTCGAACTGTTGAAGAGATTGAAAAACTCAGAGACTCTCTTAATCTCTACCCCGTTTATAAAATGGTTGATACCTGTGCTGCCGAATTTGAGTCATCTACTCCTTATTACTACTCAACTTATGAAAAGGAAGATGAAGTCCTAGAAAGTAGTAAAAAGAAAATTGTGGTTTTAGGTTCTGGTCCTATTCGTATTGGACAAGGAATTGAATTTGACTACGCAACCGTTCATGCTGTTATGGCCATCAGAGAGATGGGAATGGAGGCCATTGTTATTAACTCAAACCCAGAGACGGTTTCAACGGACTTTGATATGAGCGATAGGCTCTACTTCGAGCCTCTCTATGAAGAGGATGTTTATCATATTATTAGAAAAGAGAAACCTGAGGGAGTGATTGTTCAGTTTGGGGGACAGACGGCCATTAACCTTGCCGCCCCTCTTTCTAAGAGAGGAGTTAAAATTTTAGGAACTTCTCTGGAAGATATCGATAAATGTGAAGATAGGAAAAAATTTGAAGAGCTCTTAAAGACTCTTGATATCCCTCAACCTGTTGGAAAAACGGCCACATCTACTCAAGAGGCCCTAGAAAAAACAAAAGAGCTTGGATTTCCTGTTATGGTTAGACCCTCTTATGTTATCGGAGGGAGGGCGATGGAAATTGTCTATAACGAAGAGGATCTTCTTTTTTATATGAATAATGCTGTTGAAGCTTCTCCCACTCACCCAGTTCTTATCGATCGTTACATGATTGGAAAAGAACTGGAAGTTGATGCTATTTGTGATGGAGAGAATATTTTAATCCCAGGAATAATGGAGCATATCGAAAAAGCAGGAGTACACTCAGGGGATTCTATTGCAGTTTACCCACCTCAAACCGTTTCACCTCAAATTCTGGATAGTCTTGTTGAAATGACAAAAAAAATAGCGATTGCTTTAAAAACTAAAGGGCTTATTAATATTCAGTTTATTTTAAGTGAGAATAAACCTTATGTTTTAGAAGTAAATCCTCGCTCCTCTCGAACGGTTCCTTTTTTAAGTAAGGTTACTAAAGTTGCGATGGCCAAAGTTGCCACCAAAATTATCTTAGGAGATAAACTAAGAGATACTGGTCTTAGACCTAATGAAAAACTCGTTAGTGTCAAGGCCCCTGTTTTCTCTTTTGCTAAACTGGTTGATGTTGATATCGCCCTAGGACCAGAAATGAAATCAACTGGTGAAGTCATGGGGAGAGATAAAACTTTTGAGAAGGCCCTGTATAAATCTCTTCTTGGAGCAGGAATAAAGATACCTCAATTTGGAACTATTCTAGTAACTATTGCCGATGGGGATAAGGATGAAGCCGTTGAACTCATGAAGCGCTACTATCAATTAGGATTTAAGTTTTTAGCAACCTCTGGGACAGCTAAAGCTCTACAAGAAGCAGGGCTTCCAGTTAAAACCATCAAAAAAATTAGAGAAGGACAACCAAATCTCCTCGATGCTGTCCGAACGGGACAAGCTCAATTAGTTATTAACACGCTCTCAAAAGGTAAAGATGTTGAAAGTGATGGGTTTAAAGTAAGAAGAGCAGCTGTCGAGTCAGGAATTCAATGTTTGACCAGCTTAGATACCACTAGCGCTCTTATTAGTTCTTTAGAAACACATAGCTATGGAGTTCAAAGCCTTGAGTAAAAAGAGAGAAAAAATCATTGTTGCCTTAGATACACAAGATAATGAAGAGTTTTTAAAACTCTGCTACGCTCTTAAAGGAGAAGCTTCTTATGTCAAAGTGGGAATGGAGCTTTTTTATACGAAGGGGATAGAATCTATCAAAATTTTAAAAGAGCTAGGTTTTAAAGTTTTTCTCGATTTAAAAATGCATGATATTCCTAATACCGTCCTTAAAGCAGTAAAAACTCTCACGCGCCTAAGGGTTGATATGATTAATATCCATGCGGCCGGTGGAAGTGAAGTCATGAAAGCCGCTCGCATTGGTAGAGAGCAAGGGGTAAAAGAATATAAAATTTCAACTCCTCCTCTTCTTATCGCCGTTACTCAGCTTACAAGTACGAACCAAGAAATCTTAGAAGAAGATCTTTTGATACATCAAAATCTAGAGAGTGTTGTGGCCCACTACGCTTTCAAGGCAAAAGAGGCAGGCCTTGATGGAGTCGTTGCCAGTGCCCATGAAGTCCCTCTTATTAAAGAGAGATGTGGAGAGAATTTTATCACCGTAACTCCAGGAATTAGGCCAAAGGGAAGCCAAAATCACGATCAAAAAAGAGTCATGACGCCACGAGAAGCCTTTTCTAATGGTAGTGATTATCTTGTTATTGGAAGGGCCATCACCCAGGCCATTGATCCCAAGCAAGCTTTTATGAATATTGTTAAGGAAATAGAGAATGAGTGAAAAAGAAGTTGCAAAAGTCCTTTTAGAAAATAAAGCGGTTCATTTAAAACCAGAAGATCCTTTTACTTGGACATCAGGAATTAAGTCTCCTATTTACTGTGATAATCGAAAACTTATCTCTTCACCTGAAGCTAGAGAACTGGTAACTTCTGAGTTTATCAAAATCATTAAAAGAAATTTTAGTGATGCTCAGGTCATCGCCGGAACAGCAACAGCTGGTATCCCTTGGGCCAGTTTTATTGCTCAATACCTCGATCTCCCAATGGTCTACGTCAGAAGTCAGTCTAAAGGTCATGGGCTTGAAAATCTGATTGAAGGAGATTTTCAAAAAGGTGCGAAAATTATTCTGATTGAAGATCTAATTTCAACAGGAAAAAGTTCTATCGCTGCGGCCAAAGCTGTCCAGGCACAAGAGGGGAATCTTCTTTGTACTTTAGCTATTTTTACTTATGGCTTTCAAAGCTCAATTGATGCTTTTTCAAAAGAAGACCTTCATTTTCAAACGCTGACTAATTTGGATTTTTTAACTCAAGAAGCCATCAAACTTAACTACATTAAAGAATCTGATAAAGAGATGATTGAGAATTGGAAAAATCATGTATAATAAAGCATGGTTAAATCTTCACCTCTTTCTTACTTAGATAGTGATCTTTGTTTTGATAATTTAAAGATAGCAGAAATTATCAAAAACAACCCAACTCCATTTTATCTCTATAGTGAGAAGAGTATTAAAGAGAGTTATCAGCACTTCTCTCAAGCGGCTTCTATTCTCCCTCAAACAACAATTTGTTACGCCATGAAGGCCAATGGGCAACTAGAGATTTTAAAACTTTTGGCCAGAGCAGGAAGTGGTGCTGATATTGTTTCAGGAAATGAACTTAGAAGGGCCTTAGAAGCAGGGATACCTGCGTCTAAAATAGTCTTCTCTGGTGTTGGAAAAACAAAAGAGGAGATCGACTACGCTCTCTCTCAAGATATTTATTCTTTTAATGTTGAGTCCCTAGAAGAATTAGAGATGATTAATAGACTCGCGAAAGAGAAAAATCAAACTGCTCGTGTTAGCTTCAGGCTTAACCCTAAAGTCATGGCCAAGACTCATAAACATATCGCAACTGGAGATAAGATCCATAAGTTTGGTCTTTTAGAGCAAGATATTCTTGAAAGTTTAAATCAAGACATTTACTACTCACACACAAAACTTGTTGGCCTTAGTATTCATATTGGTAGCCAGCTCACTGAACTTGAGGCCACAAAGAAGGCCCTTAAAGCTTTATGTGAATGTGCCCTAAAAATACCACATATATTAGAGTTTCTTGATGTTGGTGGCGGACTGGGGATAAATTATGAAAAAGACTCAGCTACAATTGATATTAATGAGTATATGACACTCATTCAACGTGAACTAGATCCCTATTACCAAAAAAACCCTCAACTTAATATTGTTTTTGAACCAGGAAGAATTCTCATCGCACGTGCTGGCTGTTTTGTGACTTCCATTATTAGAAACAAAAAAACAGAAGGGGTTAACTTTATGATCGTTGATGGAGGAATGAATGATTTTATGAGGCCATCACTCTACAATGCTTATCATGAAATCTTTCCTTCGATTGACTTAAGTGAGAAAATTTCCACTGACGTTGTTGGCCCTGTTTGTGAGAGTACTGATATTTTTGCTCATGAAAGAATGCTCCCTCTTCTTAAGCCAGGACAATTTATTGCTATCGCTGATACAGGGGCCTATGGTTTTGTTCTGGCCTCTAACTACAATTTAAGAGTGAAACCTTGTCAGATTCTGATTCAAGAAGATAAATCTATTTTGCGACTTTCAAAAGAAGAGTATTCTCAAAATTTATAGTTCTGCCCTTTTTAAGAAGAGCAGAACTTATTAAGATATTTTATTTACCCTTTAAGAAAAAAAGATGAAGCTCTTGATTTTCAGAACCAGTACCAGGATCCTTAGCCCCCTGATGACCAGTAAAAAGAGCAACTCCTAACCTAGTTGAGAAACTCTCTCTCTTAAAACATCAATAGAAGTAAGTGGAAGTAATTGTTTTAAGTCCGGTCCATGGTCAACACCAGTTAAGCAGACCCTCATTCCCATAAAAAGATTCTTTCCTTTAATACCTAGATCTTTTTTGGCTTTATCCATCCACCCAGAAACAATCTCAGCTGTGACATACTCTTCTTTAAGAGTTGAGAGTTCTGTTTTAAGAAAAGAAGCGATTTGAGAAGTACTCTCCCAAGAAAGAACATCATTGAGTTTTTCTGACTTCACAATTTCGCTACTTTTTAAACTTTCAAGGTGAGGCAGTATATCTGCATAAAGCTCAATTTGCTCTTTAAAAAGCTCCATGCAATTAAGTTTCCATTCTTGAGTTTGCTGGTGATACCAGTGCTCTTCTGGAATTTGAGTTTGCATCTGCGCTACAAGTTCTTCATTAGAGAGCTTTCTTAAATGCTGCCCATTAACCCATTTCAATTTTTCCATATCATAAATCGCTGGAGATTTACTAAAGCGATTCAAATCAAACACACTAATAAGTTCTTCTAGAGTGAAAATATCCTTCTCTTCAGGGTGAGACCATCCGAGTAAGCAAAGATAGTTGGCCAAGGCCTGAGGAAGATAAGTCTCTTCTTGATATAGAGTCACTGAAGTTGCTCCATGGCGTTTTGAGAGCTTCTGTCTATCTTTACCAATTAAAAGTGAAACATGAACCATCTCTGGAGCGTTCGCACCTAATGCTTCATAAATCATCAATTGTCTTAAAGTATTTGTTAAATGATCCTCTCCCCTAATAACATGAGAGATTTTCATTAAAACATCATCCACAACACAGCAAAAATTATAAACCGGAAGACCACTTGATCGGATAAGAACAAAGTCACCCACCATTTTCTCTGGAAATACCACTCGCCCTCTTACGCCGTCATTAAGAACATAAGATTTTTGAGGAACTTTAAAACGGATGGCCGCTTTTTCACCAGCAGCTAATTTCTGTTGGGCCTCTTCCCAAAACTGCTCGTTTCTCCACTTTCCATCATAATGTGGAGGACGACTCTCTTTTTGGGCCCTCTCTTTCATGGCCTCGAGCTCTTCATCTGTACAGAAATCATAATAGGCCAAACCTTTTTCAACTAAGGCTTGAGCATGTTTGAGGTAGATTTCTGTTCTCTCTGATTGCCTGTAAGGACCAAAGTCACCTGGTTTATCTGGGCCTTCATCGTAATCGATTCCAAGCCATTTTAAATCTTCAATTTGCTTGAGTTCGTACTCCCTCTTACTTCTTTCTAAATCAGTATCTTCCACTCGAAGAATAAATTTTCCTCCAGTCGCTTTTGCATAAAGGTAATTGTAAATAGCAGTTCTCGCTCCACCGATATGAAGATAGCCCGTCGGACTAGGAGCAAATCTAACTCGCACTGTCATAATAATCTCCAAAGTATAAGAGATTATTAACTTCTAGGGCCAAAAATGGCAATAATTATTGGTTAAGTCTTTCTAGAAGATTAACAAATAAATGAATTTCCCCGTGATAAGCCTCACCGAAAAACTCATGATGCATTCTTTGGGTATCCCAGATATCAATTTGATATCCCGTCATCTCAGCAATTAACTTTGATTCATCTGGAGTTAGGTAAGAGCGAAAAATCTCCCCCTTCTCTGAAAGTTTTTCAATACTCTCCTGATGAATTTGAGTTTTTTTAATCCTAGGCTCCAACAGATCATAAGCCCAGTAGACATCTTTCTTAAACTCTTTGACCACACTCTTGAGCGTATCTCTGATGAAATCAAAGGTTTGATACATAAAAAAACCTTCACCCACAAACAGTGTTGGTAAATTAAGATCGCACTGCTTAAGTACCATTTCCCAATCAGCTTTTTTAGTAATTCTTTTTTTTACAAATTGAGGAACTGGCAGGGAATTTTTATTCAGAATTTCAATTTTATAATTGATCATCTCAGGCGAATCAACTTCAATAAACTTAATTTCCTGGCACCTCTTGTATCGTTGGTATTTGGTATCAAAACCCGCCCCTAGCATAACAACTTGCTCGACTTGCGGTATTTTTTCCTCGAAATACTTTTCGATAAGAACATGTCTCATTAACACAACGTGAACTTCATTTTTGGATTCTTCAGCACGACTCAGAACTTCTGGTGCCGTAAAAAGGTGTGCAAACTCATCTCGAACGGGTGAACTACTTTTGAGTGTCTCAACTGCCCTTCTCGCAGCTAGAAGCTGAGCCGTATAAGAAATGTTTCCCATTCTCATACCCTCAATCTCTAAAGTTAAATTCCCCCGAGAATTATCGTCTCCATTTTTTCAGGGTCTGACAATAGAAAGTTATGAAAAAGAAGAGAAAGATTGAAATGAATATTAAGAATAAAGGTTTTCTATTTTACCCTGGACATCTTTTTCAGTGTTTCCAGAGGATAATGCAATCTCTTTAACAAGAAGATCCTTGCACTGCTCTAACATTTTTTTCTCACCAAAACTCAATTTTTTAGAAACTTTTAACAAAAGTAGCTGTCGTAAAACATCTGCGATTTCTAAGAGTGAGCCAGTTTTTACTTTGGCAAGATATTCTCTATGCCTTCGGTTCCAAGTTGAGTTATCAACTTTAACATCATGATTTCCCAAAAGAACAAAGACATCTTCGATCTCAATTTTAGAAACAAGACTTCTCACACCATCTTTACTATCAGTGGGGACCATAACGGTCATACCATTGGACACAACCTTGATGATATAAAAAGACTTTATTTCACCTGAAAGATCTTTGTTTTCCACATTAGCGATTTGTCCCACTCCATGACCTGGACAAACTACATAATCACCAATTTGAAACATCTTGCTCCTTTAAGTACCACTTAGGCACTATTGAATTCCCACCTTGACATAATAACGCATTGAATTATATCCTTCAATTTCAGTTGTAAACTTTACAGCTATAGGTGTTAAGAAAGTACTCACTTTAAAAGCTCTAACTTATTGATTTTTCATATGAAATTTAACTAAGTCCCGCTCTTCTTCTGGAATAATATTAAATTCATGTTCAGGGCCAAGAATTTTCTTTTTTCTTACCCTAAGTAAAGCCCTCACTCTTATTTCTTCAAGGTGTTGAGTTAGCAGTTCATAATTTTCAAAAAAATGATGTTTTTCACGCATAAACTTTTTCAACGCACTTTTTCTCAATCGAGCATGATGAGAATAATAATCATTGAAATAATCATGATAAAAAGAATGTAAAAGTGATCTTTTGGCAACGATACTCTCAACAGTAAAACTATAAGACTTAATTACTTCAATATCGTCAAACGAAATAAGTTGAGACTGATAAATGGTCTCTGACATCTGACTGATTTCATTATTGAGTTTTACAACTTGAGCTGCGAAGAAAGCATCGACTTCTTTTATGAGAACTTCACTGTCACTTTTCTTTTCATTCATTTTTAAAATAAATTCCCTCAGCTGATGGTAGAGTCCAGAAACATAAGGGTCTGCCGATACTTTGTAGGCCAAAAAGTCTCTCCATTTATCTGACATATGAACATAGAGAATATTCTCTGCTCGTAAATCGGCATAAACGTTAAAGTAAAATTTTCGGCCCTGAGCGAGTATGTTTTTCAATCTCTTCTCTAGCCCTCTTAGTTTCACTTCTGGTCTAAAATTGGTCTTAGCGTAAATTTCTAAAAGCTTTCCTTTTAAGTGGTTTGAGTAGTAATTTTCCAATAATAATTTTTTTACTAAATATTCATTAGCAGCGAATCCAAGCTTTTCATTTTGTTGATTTTTTAATGAAGAGTAATCTTCATCTAAAATTTTTATTTCTTTATTAAATTCATTTACAAGAGAGAGGAAAAATTCTTTTTCTTGAAAAATGTCTCTTTCACTATCTAGTCCTTTTAATTTAAAGGCACGAGACTCTAAAGATGATTGATAAACCCGTAGTTCAACAGAGGAAGAAATCATTTCGTTTAAAAATTCCTTTTGTTCGACTGAAAAGGACTCACCAGGTGTAAAAGTTTGAGCACCCAAATACTGAATTCCAACTAAGAAAATAAAAAGAAGATAAACCTTAGAAATATAAGCGAAACTCAACTTCCCCCCTTGTCACTTTAGGTGTATTTTTCCCTGCAACAACATGCCTCAGCATGATTTCGACAGTTCCAGGTAATAAAAATTTTTTGGCTTGAAAAAGCTGAATCGAGCTAAGAAAACTTCCTAATTTCAAAGTATGAGCAACAACCTCAGTATTTGATGAATAAAACTGATCGGAAATGGGGTTATCAGAGGAGTATTTGCTACGGGATTGATAAAAAAGCTCATGCCCTGCATAGAAGTTAACCCAATTATTTTTCATATAGTTAATATTGCTGGTGATCTCTATTTTGTCCCCCAGCTTAAAGTCAAACTTATCATTATAACCACCTAAGGGAATATTGGGATCGTTGATAACTCTGAGATCTTGGCTACCAGGAAGTTGATGGTCATAACGAAAAATTCCATCTAAGAAAAACTTATCTGAGACATAACTGCCATAAGCAAGTTCTGTAAAAATATCCATTTGGCCATCACCAAAACCAATATCTTGTAATGTATTAGGGTCATCTGTTTTACCTGTTGGAAGAACAAGCCCTCCAGTGGCCGTAAAACCCCACTTTGTTTCTTTAATAATATTTCTCATGACACCAACTTCAAGATCCCCATATCCAGAAGACTCCCATCGGCCAAGAGGATTGTATTTATAGCCATTCACAAAGACTGATTGGATAAGAACCCCATTCACGTTTGGTATGGAGCTTAAGACGGAACCCGCAATATTATTAGTATCACTATCTTTCCATCCAGAGAGTTCTCCCGTTTCCTTTACGTTCCCGTCATTAGTTTGAGTATAATTGAGTGAAGAACGGGCTTTATAAAATCGCCCTTTGGTATAAATAGTTGTCTTTTTATCAAGTCCATAACCAAACCCAAAACTGTGAACACTTACTTCAAGGTAAGGATTAATAGAGAAACTTCCTGCAGAAAAATCGTTGTAAACAGATGGAGAATTAACTTTTAATTCATTAAAAAAAGAAGCCGCGCTGTCATTCAAACTTGAGAGAAGCTTCATATCGATATTAATATCTTGCTTGAGACTCGTTTCTGTAAAATCACTCCCATACAACGTATCAATTTTATTCGTTACGGTGTAACGATATCCAGCACTTCTCACGCCAGAAGGGAGCGTTTCATAACTAATAGCAAATACTTGCTGGGTGAAGAAAAACACAAATGCAAATAACATAGTAACAAAGATATAGGACTCAAGATTTCTTTCAATGAGTATTTCTCTCAAAGATAATCTTTTCAAAAGATATGTCTAAGGTTTAGACAGTTTTATAAAAGCCTAAATAGAAAGAAGTTAAATCTTATAATTGTTACAACTTTCTTATTATTATCTATATATTTTTTTTGTTCTCTTTATCATATTCCTCATATGTTTAATCGCTTAGTTTTTCTTTTTATTCATTTACTCGTTTTGAGTTGTGGCCAACACAATTCAATAACCTCTTTTACTGAGCAAGAATCTTTAAACAAAGTTTTCACCCAAGGGTTTAAAGAAACTAATAATTTAAAAATCTCAGGTGATGGTTATCTTGTTCAGACAATAAAAATCCCCTTAACCGGTGACACTATAGATCCTTACGCATATGACCCCAGTAATGTGAACGCTCTCTTTCTCTCTCCTCTTTTAGAAAACTTCAAACAAGTTTTTTACAATTTGGCAGTAAATGCTGGTTTGGGAAAAAAGAAGCTGACTATTTCAATGGACGTTCCAAGCTCTGGTCTTGATTATCTTAATAGCATCAAGCTGACAAAAGCAGTTTTTATTATGGATAATAGAAAGTGTGATAAAGAAGTCATGAACGCACAAATTCCTTGTTCTGAAAGTGGTGATTATAAAAGGGAGAGAAAGGTTGAGGGAGTAAAATCAGCTAAAAGGCTTAATTTCAAATTTATAGATAAAGTCATTCTCAATCTTGAAGGGACAAACTCTTTATCAAATCTGGGTGATGAAATCGGCTTTAGTGTTGAAGATGTTGGTCTACTCGAATTTAATAAGCTTGTTAAAAATAAAGATCGTCCTGAAAACTCTCCACACATCGCAGGATATCGTAAATTAAGAAATAAACACATCAGACAAAGCAATACGACATCTCATTTGTTTTATATTAAAACTAAATGGGCCTATGATTTAAAAACATACCTCAAAGAATCTGTACAATACCGTGAACAAATTTCAGCCATAACTAAAGTTCCTGGATTTGTTTTTATTGAAACTCAAGATGTGAAACAAATCATAAAAAAGATAAAAAAAGATCCTTCTATAGATCAATATGAAGTTCAAAATATTCAAGAGTGCACACAAAACAAGTGTTTAGAACTAGCTGTTTTAGACTATAACATTATTCCTCTTATTCAGAAAAATAATAGGCTTGATATAAATTTATTGATTGATATTTTTAAGGTTCCTAGAAAAGCCTTTTGGCTAAAAGGATTTCTAGAGTTTGAAATAAAGTATCAACTTCCTTTCAAACTCTAGAAAGAAAGTAATTAGAATCTATCGTAGATTTCGTTTTTCTCAAAAAAGTAGCTGATTTCTCTTTCAGCTGAAGATGCTGAATCCGAACCATGAACAGCGTTCTCTTCTATCCCTGAAGCGTAAAGTTTTCTTAAAGTTCCTTCTGCAGCTTCAGCAGGGTTCGTTGCTCCCATAATTTCTCTGTTACGAGTAATTGCGTTCTCTCCTTCAAGAACCATGAGAACAACAAGGTCGGAAGTCATAAAGTTCACAAGAGAGTTGAAGAAAGGTCTTTCTTTATGTTCAATATAAAAACCTTCTGCTTTTTCTTTTGAAAGCTTTGTTAGTTTTGCTGCTGCAATTCTTAAGCCCTCTTTCTCAAAACGAGCAATAATATTTCCGATATTATTATCTTTTGTCGCGTTAGGTTTAATGATACTTAGTGTTCTTTCATTCGACATTTTTAGCTCCTCAAATCAATTTTTGCCAATTTACAATTATTTTAAGACTTCAGCAACCTTTTCTCCCAATTCAGCAGGAGAGCGGGCCACAGTTACTCCACATTCTTCTAAAACTTTAAACTTTGCTTCAGCTGTATCATCTCCTCCAGAAATAATGGCCCCAGCATGCCCCATTCTCTTTCCTTTAGGAGCAGCAGCCCCAGCAATAAAGCTTACAACTGGTTTTGAAGAATTTTCTTTAATCCATCTGGCAGCATCAGTTTCAGCTGAGCCACCAATCTCACCGATCATAATGATGGCCTCTGTATCTTTATCTGCTTCAAAAAGTTCAAGACAGTCAATAAAGTTAGTTCCATTAACAGGATCTCCTCCAATCCCAACACAAGTTGATTGACCAATCTCTCTTTGAGTGAGTTGGTAAACAGCTTCGTAAGTTAGAGTCCCTGAACGTGAAATAACACCAACATTTCCTGGCATATGAATATGGCCAGGCATAATTCCAATTTTACACTCACCTGGAGTAATAACACCTGGACAGTTAGGGCCTATCAGTCTTGAGTTCGAGCCTTTAAGAGCTGCTTTAACTCTGACCATATCAATAATAGGAATCCCTTCAGTAATCGCAATAATAAGGTCGATACCTGAATCTATGCATTCAAGAATTGAATCTGCTGCAAATGGAGGAGGAACCATAATCATGGCAGCGTTGGCCGCAGTTTCATTCACACATTGAAAAACACTGTTAAATACAGGAATTCCTTCGTGCTTAATCCCACCTTTACCGGGAGTTACACCACCAACAACATTTGTTCCATAGTCTCTTGATTGAAGAGTATGAAATGTTCCTTGTTTACCAGTGAGACCAACAGTAATCAGTTTTGTATCTCTTCCTACTAAAATGGCCATGACCTAAGCTCCCTTTGCTGCAGCAACAGCTTTCTCTGCAGCGTCTTTAAGACCGTCAGCTGCAATAATTTGAAGTCCTGATTCATTAAGAATCTTTTTTCCAATCTCAACGTTTGTTCCTTCTAGTCTAACAACAAGAGGAACTTTTAACTCCAGTTCTCTGGCAGCAGCAACAACACCTTCAGCAATGATATCGCATTTCATAATACCACCAAAAATATTGACCATAATAGCTTTCACATTCTCATCTTCAAGGATAATAGAAAAAGCTTTTTGAACAGTTTCTTTTGTGGCCCCGCCCCCTACATCAAGAAAGTTCGCGGGCTCGCCTCCATAAAGTTTAAGGATATCAAGAGTTGCCATCGCAAGACCTGCACCATTTACAAGACAACCAATATTTCCATCGAGAGAGATATAAGAAAGTCCAAACTTTCCAGCCTCTAACTCTTGAGCTGATTCTTCTGTCTCATCTCTGAGTTTTTCAACATCGGGGTGACGGAATAAGGCGTTATCATCAAAGTTAAGTTTTGCGTCCAAAGCAATAACATCTCCACTTTTTGTTGTCACCATTGGATTGATTTCAGCGATACTGCAATCTTTATTAACATAAAGGTTGTACAAACCTTCAAAAAACTTAATCGCTTTCTTAAGAGTATCTCCCTCAAGCCCGATACTAAATCCTAATTTTCTTCCCACGAAAGAAGTAAATCCGACAGCTGGGTCAATGGCCACTTTAATAATTTTATCTGGAGTTTCTGCTGCAACTTTTTCAATTTCAACTCCACCTTCACGAGAAGCCATCATTGTTACTTTGCTTGTATTTCTATCCAAAACAATACCAACATAGTACTCATGATCGATATCACAGCCTTGCTCAATAAGAACTTGGTTAACCTTTTTCCCTTCTGGGCCAGTTTGATGTGTAACAAGAGTCATCCCAATAATTTCATTAGCGTATTGCTTCACTTCTTCTAAAGATTTTGCAAGCTTTACACCTCCACCTTTACCGCGACCTCCTGCATGAATTTGAGCTTTAACGACCCAAATATTCCCGCCTAAGTCCTTAGCAACTTTCTCAGCTTGCTCAGGTGTTGTAGCAACGCCTCCCTTTAAAAGACCTATACCAAATTCTTTCATTAATTCTTTGGCCTGATACTCATGAACATTCATGACAACTCCAATTCTCTATTAATAATATTGATTCTAACTTTAAGAAACTTGGCTTAATATTAAAGCCCGTGAGTAAAATAAGCAAACCCTTTTTGGCAACGCACGAGGACAATAAAATGGTAAACTACTCTGCTATTCATCCTTCAAGTTTTAAACTCGACGGTGGAGCGATGTTTGGAATTATCCCACTGCCTTTATGGAGTCGTAAAATCTCTCCTGATGAATTCAATAGAATTCAGATGACCATGCGTATCTTAGTCATTGAGACTGAGAACAAAGTAATACTTATCGATACAGGTATTGGTGATTATCATTCGGATAAATTTAGAGAGCAATTTGGTCTTAATTCGCAAGACTCTCCTTTGGAATATGCGTTGACCCAACTTGGGTATCAATCATCAAGCGTAACAGATATTGTTTTAACGCATCTGCATTTTGATCATGTTGGTGGGCTTGTTAAGAAACATGAAGAAAAGTTTATTCCTGTTTTTCCTAACGCTACCGTTCATCTTCATCAAAAACATTGGGATTACTCTCAATCACCAACAGCAAGAGACAAAGGCTCATTTCAAAATCATTACTTTCAACCTGCTTTGAAGGAATATCAACAAAAAAAACAACTTCATTTAGTTAAAGACGATGAAGGGATTCTCATACAGGATGGAGAATATCAGTTAGATTACTGCACGACTAACGGACACACTCCCTATCAAATCCACCCTTTCGACTCTCACTTTTTTTATTTTGGTGATATTATTCCAACCTCTCATCACATCCCCCTCCCTTGGGTTATGGGTTATGACATGAGACCAGGGGTTACAACCCAAGAAAAAAGTCATCTCCTAGAAAAACTCTATCAATCTCAACAGACAGTTATTTTTAATCACGATATTGATACATGGGGAGCAAAAGTTAATAAAAATGAAAAAGGCGATTTTATTTTTATTCAAAAAAAAGAAAGTGAGAAAAGCTTTTTCCAAAAACTTATTTTTTAAATAAAAGATTGAATTTTTGCTATTGAGAGATTGGCCTTTTCCACTAATTCCTGAAAACTTTCTTTGACTTGAAGTTTTATCCTTTTGACGTTTTTACTCGATGGCCCTCTTCCTGGTTGCTCAAGTTCATGCAGTATTCTGGCTGAATTCGTCGCCGTATCAGTTGCAATGAAACCTAGTTTTTCAAACTCGCTCTTAAGTTCTTCTTTGGATTTTAAATCAAGAAGTTCAAAACCTTCTATCAAGCGGTAGTCTTTTTTCACAAATGAACCTAAAAAAGTTCCATAGTACCCTTCATACTTACTCGTAAATTTTTCAAGATCCTCTTTCCATCTTTTCTTTTTGGCTTCTTTCGATAAGAGCATTTCAAACTCTTCTTGAATTTGTGTCATAACAGATTTGATTGTTAAAAATCTTTGGTGAAGACTTACCCAAGCCATTTGAGATTTTTTTTCTCTCTGACTCTTTATTTCTGAGAGTTTTTTATCAAAAATGCTCTTTGGCAAAATAGAAATAAGTTCAACTGTTGATTGAGAGAGCTCTTTCGGAAGAGAGATAAAACTCTCAAGCCAATAAGATCTTTTCACTGAATCACTAAGGCGAATTTGCATCTGATAATACCCTGGCAGAATTCTTGTTCCCGCTTCATATTTAAACTCATTAAAAATGGCCATTCGTCCGCTGAGTTTGGCAATCGATTGTACTTTTACTACCTCAGGTTTCAGCATTTTATCTTCAATACTAACCATCGTAAGCTCAACTTTCCCTTCATAAGGAAAATTAGTCGACATCACGATTTCAGACATATCTTTTGAAGTAGCAAATCCCAAGGTGATTTCTTCAAAGGAGTTTTTACTGATTTCTGCTAATCTTTCATAATCGTTTTTCTTAATACCATTAGGTCTTAACAAGCTAAAATGGATTAATTCTTTGGCCTCTATCACCAACTTGCCTCCTACCAATAAGGGAATTAATGCAGCAAGAAGAAAATACTTTTTAGAAAAAATTCTTTTTTTAGCAACAATTTCAACAACGGGAACGAGCTCCTCATCAATAGGAATAGCAGGAAGTTCTATTTCTTTATTTTTTTTTAATTCTGGTTTTGGGAGGAGTTGAAGAGTTTTTTTCTTTTCTTCAAAGTCTAAAACTTTTTGAACATCACAAAAGTTGACGCTACTTTTTAGTCCATCCTTCCAAACCTGTGTATCATTGGCGATTTTCTTTTCCAGCTCTAAATCTTGAAGTTCAAAATACGAATAAGGACCTAAGTGGTCGGTTTGCCTGACAATATACCATATCTTTTCCATCAATTTTCTAATCCCTTCCTTGGATAAGAGTTCCAATTGGTCCTATTTATTGTATAGTTTGTTGAGTTCTAATGAAAGAGAGTAATTATGGTTGATAATATTTATCGAGCAGATGAGCTAAGAAAAAGCGAGAAAATCCAAAAACTTATCCAAGAGATTCCATCAGAGAAAGCCTCGACACTAAAAGCAGGCAAAGTCATACTAAAAAGCTCAACTGATACCGGAGTCATGAGAAACTTAGGGCGCAACGGAAGTAAATATGGGCCAAAGGCCATTATTCATCAGTTTTCACAAATGAGCTTCCAACAGGAAACAGAAATCTATCTCTCTGAGGTTTCAAACCAGGAACTTGAAAAAGAAAACTTTAATCTTTCTCAAGAAAGAGAGTCCCAATTAATACAAAAATTTGCTTCAAAAGAAATTCTTCACTTGGGAGGAGGACATGATCATGTTTATCCTTTGTTAAAAGCGATAGATTCTTTAGGTAAAAAAATAATTATCCTTAACATCGATGCTCACTGTGATACAAGACAGTCCACTCATTCCCATTCGGGAACAGGTTTCAGACAGTTTCTCAATGAAGCAAAAAATAAGACACTACTTTATCAATTTGGAGTTCACTTTTTCGCGAACTCTCCTTCAACTCTTAATATCGATAAAGAAAAAATGAAAATTTACTCTTTTGAAGAAAAAGACAATTTAGATTTAATACTCAAAGACATCGAGCTACAAGTTAGAGAGCAAGAAGCTTACTTTTTCCTAAGCTTAGATGCTGATGCTCTCTGCTCTTCTATTATGGAAGGAGTCAGTGCTATTAATCATGAAGGTCTCTCGCTTGAAGAAGTTAAGAGAATTTTTAGATGGTATAAAAATCTTAATTCATCTAAATCTGTTGGCATTTATGAGTACAACCCTCTCTTTGATCCCACTACTAAAGGTGCAAGGGCCTTAGCGAGACTTATCCATTTACTCTATTTTTAAAAAAAGGAATAAAAAAAGCCTATCATTACTGATAGGCTTTTTTTTCGAGAGACGTAAGGAGAAGCTATAAAAAATTCCTTTTCTTATAACCCCAACACACACACACCTTTCTTCAATGCAACCATAGTGCCAACTTTACAACTCACAGCATCCTTCCCAAAAGCCCCTCTAGATAAGGAGGTTTTAAAAGTTATCCTGTTATGATTTTGACGACCGCTCTTGTCATCCCGTCAGATAGTTGACACTTTTTCTTCATAAAGCTCTTTCCAAAAAAGTAGGCAATTATTCTTAATTTATGAGATAATATTCCCGATAATAAGTTAAACAATATTTCATTTTTTTGTTTTAAATTCCTAAAGGAGACATCAATGTTAGCTTTTTTTCGTTCAAAAATTATTCTTCTTATCCTAGCGACTGCTTTTATCGTAAGTTGTGGTTCAAGTAAGTCAAATAACTCTTCAGAGGCTGCTGCTTTAGATGGTGCTATAAATGAAGATACAACTCTAGAGCTTAATGGAGATTCTGATTCAAGAAGAGCTGGAGCTCTTCAAACTGTTTACTTTGACTTTGACTCTTCACGATTAAGCTCAACGACAAGAGCTCTTCTTGAAGCCAATGCTCTTTTTCTTAAAGAAAATGATGGTGTAGACGTTCAAATTGAAGGTCATTGTGATGAAAGAGGTGGTATTCAGTACAACCTTGCTCTTGGAGAAAGAAGAGCACGAGCTGTTAAAGATTACCTCGTTGCTGCTGGAGTTTCTGATTCAAGAATTACAATCGTTTCTTTTGGGAAAGAGAGACCTCTTGAGTTTGGACACGACGAAAGTGCTTGGGGAAAAAACAGAAGAGCTAATTTCGTTGTTACAGCAAAGTAGATGCAACTTAAATCTTTCTTAATAATCAATCTTACATTTTTTATTTGCTCGTGCGGTCTAACGACCGCACGGCCAAAACTTGAAATGAGTATGGCCCAGGCTGCCTTTATTGCTGCCAAAACAGCAAAAGCTGATGAAAAAGCCCCTAATCTTTTTAGAAAATCTGAAATTTATTACATTAAAGCTAAATCTTATTACCGCAGAAAGTATTTTAACAAGGCAAAAGAGTTTGCTATTCTTTCCAAAGAATTCGCAGAAAAAGCAGAGTTTGCAGCTATCAGGGCCCAAGCTTTAGGTGAGGAATAGGCTTTTTCTACTATCGTGTTATTAAAGTCTTTGATAAAATAAAACCATGAAATTTATCTTTTTATCTATTTTCACTCTTGCTATGACCTCATGTTTAAAAACAACAGAGGAAATAAGAAAGGAAGAGAACCTTTCCAAGCAACTTGAACAAGCTCAAAAATTTGACAAAGACTTTTTGATACAAGTCCAGGATTTACAACAAAAAGTCGATGCTTATCAGGGTCGATTTGAAGAAGTCGAGCATAAACAATTTCAACACGATCTTCAAAATAAAGAGAAGATGGAACAATTTATGCAACAAATGAACGAACAGATGAGTGCTCTAAAAGTAATAAGTGAGAATAATCAAAAAGCTATTTCAGCTCTCCAAGAAAGTATGAAACAGCAAAGCCAGTTTATCCAAAAAGTCACAAAATCTTTAAGTGGAATAAAAACAACGACTCCCGCCCCTTCAAGTGGTAATCCTTTAAAACAACTTGATGAAGCCCACTCGCTATTTGAAAAAAAGAAATATGCCCAGGCAGCAGAGCTTTATGAGAATCTTTTAGGAAGTAACAAATTAGGTGCAGCTAAGGCCAATTCAGCATTACTGAATTTAGGAATCATTCGTTATAATCAAAAAAAATATAGCGATGCACTCACTCATCTTAGTAAGATTTACACCAGATGGCCTCGCTCTTCAAAAGCTCCCAGTGCACTTTACCACATCGGCTTATGTTTTAAAGCTATGAAGCAAAATGATGAGGCCAAAGAAAGTTTTGACCAAGTCGTTAAAAAGTATTCTAAAAATGCAATTGCCAAAAAAGCTAAAGAGCAACTTGAAACTCTTTAATATTTTTCTTCTTATCCTTACAACAATCTCTTGTTTTAAGAAAAAACAAAATGTCGAAGAGATTGAAACTCAAAAAAAGTTTTTCTCTATTCTTTTTTCAAATAATATTAATGGAGAAACTCATCCCTGTGGATGTAGACAGTTCCCACTAGGTGGACTCCCTCAAGTAGCAGGACTTATCCATAAACTATCAAAGGAATCTGAGCTTTTTTATGTTGATAGTGGGGATATGCTTTATCCCAATTCAAATTTACCTGAAGCTTATCAAAAATCACATTTCTTTACTGCGCAAAAATTAATTAAGGCCCAATCTCTTTTGGGATTAAAGTTCTTTACTCCGGGTGACTACGATTTAACTGAAGGAATTAAAAACTTCTCTAAAGTTTTATCAGAAGCTCAGTTTCAAGTTCTACTCACAAATATCACAAAAGATTTTACAAGGTTTCCAACCCTCTCTTCTCATCAAGTTAAAATAGGAAATCACCATTTTATTTTCCTGGGAGTAAGCTCTCCTCAGGTTATTAATTCAAAACTAAAAAACTCTCTTCTTGATCCTATTCAATCAGTAAAAAATGAGCTCCAAAAAATAAAGAGAGAGAGTTCAAATAAAATAACTCCTACTATTATTGTCCTTTCCCACTCTGGACTTGATTTTGATAAAATAATGGCCAAGGAAATACCTGAAATAGATTGGATTATTGGCTCGCACTCTCAGAGCTTTCTACAAAAAGCTGAGGTTGTGGGAAAAACTCAGTTAGTTCAAGTTCTCTCTCGTAATCATTATTTAGGAGAAATTCGTTTTTCATTGGAAGATAATAGTGTTTCCTATCAAGTTCATGAAGTTAGTGAAGAGCTTTCCAAAGAACTCTCTCCTAACCCTTTTCAAACTTTTATTGATGAACATAAAAAAGAACTCTCCGTTATTCAAGAGAAAGAGCAAAAAGAGCAATTTGGTGACTTTGCTTCAAAAGGGCCAGCTCCTACTGCAATTTCTTGTCTTGAATGCCACAAGAAGCAGTATAACTTTTGGCAATCAACGGCCCACTCTCTCGCCTATGTCACTCTTCACCAGGCCAGTGAACAAAAAAATAGAAACTGTATCGGATGTCATAGTCTTCATTTTGAGAAAGAAAATGGTTTTTATACTCAAAAGCAAATGATTAAAAGTTCAAACCAAAACTTTGATCATGAAAAATACTGGAAAGACTTTAGTTTCATTTTTTCAGAAAAAAATGAAATAAGAAAATTAACTCCTGAAAAAAGAAAAGAGTTAACAGGTAAATGGCAACAATTAGATTTAAAAAATCAGGTCTCTCACAATTATGCCAACGTCCAATGCCTTAACTGTCATACAAAGAATAGTGATCATCCTTTTGATGTTTCTGGCGTCTCTCACAAAACTCCTATGAAAATAAAGTGCTTAAGCTGCCACACCAAAGATCAGTCTCCTCAGTGGTACCAAAAAGATGAAAAAGGGCTCGCAGGAGAGCTTGATGGACAAGTCTTTGAATCAATGTTACAGAAAGTAGCCTGTCCCAAAGGTGAATAATAATGCTTATTTTAGGTATTGAAACAAGTTGTGATGATACTTCTATTTGTCTTCTTGAAAAAAAAGACAATCAAGCTCATATTCTCTCTCACTTGCATTTTGGTCAAGAGCAAATTTTTAAAATTTGGGGTGGCGTTGTCCCAGAAATAGCATCAAGAGAGCATTTAAAAAAAATCACTCCTCTTCTTAAAGAATGTTTTTTACAAGCCCAAAAAACGATTCATGATATCGATTTAATTGGAGTTACGACCTATCCAGGTCTACTAGGTCCTCTACTAACTGGTCTTAATAGCGCCAAAAGTATTAGTCTTTTAACACAAAAACCTATTTTCCCAGTTAATCACCTCTATGCTCACCTTGAGGCCATTCATCTCACAGAGAAAGTTGATTATCCTTATATCGGAGTTCTTGTCAGTGGTGGACATAGTGCTTTTTTTCATGTCCTTTCAAAAAATAAATTTGCTCTTATCGGCCAGACTATTGATGATGCTGCTGGTGAAGCTTTTGACAAAGGAGGGAAACTTCTGGGTCTTGGTTATCCCGCCGGAGCAATCATAGATAAAATTTCCAAGTGGGGAGACGAAAACAAAATTGATTTTCCTATTGGTCTTAAGCACTCAGGAGATTCCAGAATGAGTTTTTCTGGCCTTAAAACCTCTTTAAGAGTTTATCTTGAAAATAACACCAATATTTGTGCTCCTGAATCAATAGAGACTTATGATAAGAAGTTTCAAGATTTTTATGACATCTGTGCCAGTTATCAAAAAACAATTTGTGAGTCTTTACGCTTCAAACTTAAAAAAGCGATTAAACTTAACTCTCTTCAAAATCTTCCTATTGTCGTTGGAGGAGGAGTTGCTTGTAACTCCAAATTAAGACGTCTTTTTCAACAAGAATTTAAGAAGGTTTTGTTCGTCAAACCTAGTTTTTGTACTGATAACGGGGCCATGATAGCCAACTACGCTTCCTTGCATTTTGATAAGGCCTATGAGTTTCCTCGTTGCTTGGAAATGGATGCAAAAAGTAGATTTTTATCTAAGGATAACAATGTACCCTAAGGCCAATAAAAATTTAGGACAACATTTTCTTATTGATCAGAATATTATCAAAAAAATTACCAGTGATTATGCTCAAGAAGCTGATGTTATTATAGAAGTTGGTCCAGGCCCAGGTGTTTTAACTCAGCATTTGGCCAAGCATAATAAGCCTTTATTTGTTTTTGAACTTGATAAAAGATTTGAAGAAATTCTCGTTGAATACGTTCCCCGTGAGCGCATTATTATGGGAGACGCCCTTGGGTATGATTGGAATCAATTTTTCTATGAGAATCAACTCACAGACAAAAATGTGTGGCTCGTCTCAAACCTTCCCTATCAAGTCAGTTCTGCTCTTTTTCTACTTTTCTTACAACTTCCCCCTATTAAATTTTTAACCCTGATGTTTCAAAAAGAAGTTGCCGAAAAGATTTCACCACCTAAACAAAGTAAAAATGCGGCCAGTTCTCTACGAACCTTAGGAGAGAATTTTTTTGATATGAAGCATTTGGTGAAAGCTCCTCCAGGCTGCTTCAGGCCTCAGCCAAAGGTTGATTCTTTGGTACTTACGGGAGCGCGCAAAGACAGAGCTGAAATTGCTCTTGAAGACTTCTCTCTTCTTGAGAGCTTCGTTAGGCTTATTTTTTCTCAAAAAAGGAAGCAGCTTGCTGGTCTTTTAAAGAAAAGATATCCTCAATATAGCGAAATCATGACAAAGTTAGGTCTTGAGCAGCAAATCAGGGCCGAGACTCTCGAGCATGAACAAATTATTTCTCTCTTTAAAGAACTAGGTAAAAGTCATGGGAATTAAAATTATTGCTAAAAACAAAAGAGCTTCTTACGACTACTTTTTGGATGCAAAGTTTGAAGCTGGTATTTCCCTTCAAGGAACCGAAGTAAAATCGATAAGAGCCGGAAAAGTGAAAATTTCAGAAGCTTTTGTCACCGTTGATGAAAATGAAGAAGTTTGGGTTCATAATATGTATATAGCTCACTATGATTTTGGAAATATTCATAATCACCAAGAAACGAGAAAGAGAAAACTTTTATTAAATAAGCATGAAATTAAAGAGCTAATCAAAGGAATGGGACAAAAATCTCAAACCATTGTTCCTACCATCATTTATTTTAAATCCTCTCGAATAAAGCTAGAAATTTGCCTGGCCAAGGGTAAGAAATTACACGATAAGAGAGATTCTAAGGCCCAAAAAGATGTTGAACGAAAGCTTCGACAAGGTCAGTACGAGTAGCATAAAAAAATTACATTTGATATTGCCTAAATGACACGCCGAGCATATATTCCCCCCATATCATTTATCAAAGGTAAAAAATGAACTCTTTTTTAGCACTTATGTTGTTTGCTCTTAGCTCTTCAATCAGTTTCTCCAAAACTCCAGAATTTGTGGGTGAGGATGTTACCTGCTTTGATTCTCAGGGCAAAGAAATTGAGTGTAAAGAAAAAGAGAAGGTTCACTATTCTGTTCCCAATTCAGATTTACAACTAGCCGCTCAATCAATCTATGATCAGGGAGCGCTTTTAAGAGATGATTTTACGTTTGCTCTTCTTTTAGGCGGCCAAACAACTGGAACAGGTGGAAATACAAATTACATGAACCCAACCATTGGTCTTCGTGTAAGCAAGAAACAATTTGATCTTGATTTAACAGCTAATCGTTATGAACAAGGACTTGGTGGAGAAGTTAAAGTGGGCTATTTTGCTTTTCCAGCAAAAAGACTCGGTGGAAATGGTATCAAGTTTGTGGCCGGAATCGGTCAAAGAAAAACTTTTTATTGGATGGATAGACCAGAGCAGTACGTTCGAGTGGGTGGAGAAGTTGTGATGCTTAAAAATAGAAAAGTTGAGCTCTCTGCTGGTATTGGTTATGAAGAGCTTCTTAATATTCCTTCAGAATATACAAATAGAGAAGGGACAACTCTTCCTACGAACCCAGATTGGACGAAAGGGGTAAACCTTAACGTCACTCTTGGTATAAATATCTTTCAAAAAAATTAGTTCGAAAAAAGATTCGAGTAAGAGGGATGGTAGGAATAATTCATGTAGGGATTAAAGCCATTCCAGTAAGGATTTTGATTCTCCCACTCCGGTCTCATCAATAAAGGAACATACCCAGAAGAACTTGGTTGTGAGTAGTTGTAGTAATATTCATAATTATTCACATTACTATTTTCTCTGGTTGTATTGTAAGTATTGTAATAATACTTATGGATATCACCGGTGTATTCATTAACAGTTTGAGGTTTTCCTAAATTAAAAATCTCTTTCACTCCCCAAGTCACACCAAGAGCTGCTCCTCCAATTAAAGCCGCGTAAGCTCCTGTTCTCCAAACTCTTCCCCAAGATTCTTTTGATTTTTCTCTTCTTTCATTTCTTGCCTGCTGGGCCACTTCATCAATAACACATTCGCCTGAATTGGCCCTAAATTCTAATTTACCACATTTGGTGAGGCACTTTCCTTGCACATATTCTTCACCACCTAGACACCAAGTTTGCTTTACTTTTTGAGGAGACTTAACTTTTAGCCCTAGGCCTTGTATTTCTGATGAACCAGGCTTAACCGTAGGGGCTTCTTGAGAGAAACCTGCCGCTAGAACCGTTAAACAACCATCTACTTTAATATCTTTGGCCATCAGCTTTTCGCAATCCTTAGTCACCTTTTCTAGAGAGAAATGCTCCTTCTTCTCTTGCGCTAAAAGATAAGTACTAACAGCATTCATCGCCCCATGACCAAACTCTCCAATTTCAGGAAAACTTCCAAAATTCTGACCTTCTTCAATACAAGTAGCCTGCAAGTGAGATAGGTTCTCTTCATCTTTTCCAGTTTCCTCATCAGAGCAATCACTTAAATATAAGCTTGCAAGATATTTATTAATTGTTGAGAGTCTTGAAAACTCTTTTAATTGCATAATATCGTTCATGGCCGAATCGTGATTGCCAAGACTCTTTTTAAGCTTCTCTGTTGGGCTTTCTTGATACAGTTGATAAAGCCCTTTTCTTGCTCGAATAATTTCTTGCAAGGATTGACCATTTGAGTGTTGAAAGCCTAACTGAATTTTATGGATTTGCTCAATCTGCCCAGGTAAAGATTCACAATTTGTTTGTGCTCTTAAACAAAGACCAAAAAGAGAAAAGAAAATAAATGTTTTTACTCCACTCATCAATCCACCAATCGGATATCAGAGCAAAACCAGTGAATATTTTTCTATACAGAGAAAAAAAAGGAAAATTATTCCCTTAGACTATTTAATCCAGTGGTAGAGGAAAAATAAATAAACTGCAAAAAACGCACAAGAACTTAATTTATTAAGAGAGAGCTTCATAGTAGACATAATAAAAAGAACGAGTGAGACCACAAGGAGGGCCACTGATTCATAGAGGGAGTTTTGTTTGATTTCAATTTGATAAAAACCTAAACTACCTAAAATCATTCCCACATTGAAAATATTTGAACCAATAATATTTCCCACAATAATATCAGTGTGCTTTTTTCTAAAAGCGGCCACAACTGAAGTGATTAGCTCAGGTACTGATGTTCCAAATGACACAAAAATAACGGAGATGATATATTCAGAAATCCCAAAACTCTGGCAAAGACTAGAACCTGCACGCACAAGAAGTTCTCCCCCGGCATAGAGCATAGCAAACCCAACAAGCATCACAAAAACAAGAGCGGTAGTGGAATCTTTAAAATCAATAATCTCTTTTTCTAACAGCTCGCTCTTCTCAAGAGAGTAGTCTTTATTTATCTTCATTTCTCTATAGATAAAATAAAGATAAATAAAGAAGAAAGCAGCCAGATAGGTAAATGTGGTTAAATTAATTTTTTGATAAATAGCAAAAGTCAAAACAATTAAAAATCCAAGAATAAGGTGAAAAAAGAGGTTTTGTTTGAGGTTGTCATCCCCTAGTGGAAGTTTCACGAAAAGAGTTGATATCGAGAGAATAAGAAAAGTATTGGCAATATTAGAGCCAATAATATTGCCAATGGCCATATCATAACTTCCTGCCATTGAAGCAATATGAGAAACAAAGAGCTCAGGGAGAGAAGTTCCCATTCCCACCAAAAGCATCCCAATCGTTAACGGAGATAGCCCAGCTCTAATTCCTAATTTCTCAGATGAGTTGAGCGCAAGCTCAGCACCGAAGTATAGTAAAATAAGCGATAACAATAGAAGCAAACTATCTACTAACACAAATGTCTCTTTTCATTGATTTTGTTCTATTTTATTATGAAGTATGGAAAAGCTCAAAAATTTTTATCTAAAAAAGTTAAAATTTAAACCCTATTTAATCAGTTCACTCTTTTTTTGTATCTGCGCTGATATTTTACAAATAGTTTATGCTAAGTATGTTTGGTTATCCCCTCAAGCTTTTCGCCATATTTTTATGCGACTTCTCGTTTCAGGAGGAATTAATCCTAGTACCCTTGCTCAGTCTGATATCGCTGAAGGCTCAGGTCTCATTTATATCACCATCTGGGGACTTCTCTATGGTTTCGTTCTCATTAATAGTATCTTTTATTTTTTCTTTTATAAGCAAAAAAACTGGGGAATCTCTTATACGAAGTTTATGGTTCTGACCTCTTTAATTATAACCCTCTTTAGTTTTTTTTCAGAATTAACCAAACTTGATATTTGGTCTCTCTTTAATTTGGCCCAAATTCTTATCTACTCTTACGTAGGACTAGGGTTTCTCTTTTTCAAGGATTTGAAAACTCAGGAATAAGAAAACGAACTTCTTCAGGCATGGCCCATTTAGGAATCTCTTTTGCTTTTTGGGTCAAAAACTGCTTTCCAGATAAAGCCAAAATAAAAGATTCAAAAGCTTTTGGTTTTTTTACAATAAGCTCCAAGTCATTTTCATAAATAAAAACATTGAGCTTCTTTTCAATGGCCCTAATAATTTCGAGTCTCGCAATAACACCCTGATCAATATCAAAGAGATTTAAAATATGGTTTTTACTGATAATGCCAGAGCGGTGTAACTCTAAAAGACAGATGTTGGCCTGAGATTCATAAATCTCTAAATCTTTAGGTAAATGGCGTAAAAGGTACTTAAACTTTGAAATAAGCATCATAGAGACATTACTAAAAGAATCGTAGGAAACTTTAAACAAAGTCAGTAACTGATCGTAGTAACTCTTCCAGATAAAAAAATCCACGGGTCTATGCCAATAAGGAATAAAACCTTTTTTCAACTTTCTTTTAAAAGAACGACTTAGGAGGTGCTCGCTGGGAGCTTTATTATGAATGCTACGAGAATAGTGAACCATGTTATCTTCAACTCTTTGCTGCTCATATTTTTTGGGATTTTTTGTCATCAAAGCTTTGTCTTCATCGATGAGCTCTTTCATTTTTTCTCTAATACCCACAACGACTTCATGGTGACATTTTTTGGTTCCAGGACAAGTTAAGGTACAGGTATCACAAGGAGGTCTTGACATAGGAAAATCCACGACAAGTTTGGTAAGACCATATTTTTCAACCCAAGTGGTAATGGCCTCATCCCCATCAAGATCATCTTCATCAGCGACTTGGTGAACAGAAGTTAAGAACCATCTTTGAGAGTCTTCAAAGAATTCAAGAAGGCAGAAAAAAAAGTTTTCTTTCTTCCCTCCTCCAAGGCTCATTCCTGCAATGTTCTTTTTTTTAGACATAGCTACTCTAAAGGTTTTTCAATACAAAAGCTCAGCTCTTGCATATTAAACTCACCAACGAGTGCTTTAACTAGCTCCTTATCTCCCTGTTGATGAGTGACAATGAAGCATCCCCCTCCACCTGCGCCGCAAACTTTCATTCCGCTTTCAGGCAACTTCTTTTTCATTGTATCATAAAACAGGGACATTTTCTCAGAGTTAATGCCAGGAAATAATTGAACCCTCTGCTCACCTTCTTGAGCAATTAAAGAAGTTAAATTTTGGTATGATTCTTGCTTGATGGCCTCATACATTTCATAGGAAATACGAGCAATTTGCTCCAAACCATTAATAATTCTTTTATCCTTATCAAAAAAAGACTTGTACATTTCCCAATTATTCATCCCGGAAAGCCTACTCTGCCCTGAAAAAATAAGTGTTATATGGGATTCCAAATATTTTTTTAATTCTTCACTGTAGAGTTGCTCCACCTGAACTCCTTCAAGCGAAGATTTAAGAGCAAGAACTCCTCCATAAAGAGCAGGATGATAGTCTTGATAACCAGCAATTCCTTGATTTAAAATTCGGCTTTCAATGGCCTTGACTATTTTTATTGTTTGTTCTTTAGAAAATTCTTTATGAGAAAATTCTGCCAGAGCTTCAAACAGGGTAACTCCCATCGCCGATGAACCTCCTAAGCCAGAACCGGCTGGAGCTCCAGAACTTAAAGTAATATGAACCCCATCATGAATTTTAAAAAAATCCAAAATTTGGGCCACAAATTTAAGAGGACCAAAATGATCTACCTCATGTAAGTTCTCGTAGCTAAATTCAGATGCCTTAAACTTTTGATGACTTGAATAGTCTAAAGACTCAATTTCAACAAAATCACTATTTGTTTTTTTAACAACGACTTTGGCCTTAAGAGAAGTGGCGACGTTTAAAGTGACAACGTTTTTTAAAATAAGGTGAATCGGCTCTAAATCAAGCGTTCCTCCGACTAGATCGACTCGAACACTCCCTTCTTTAGTGACCTGCATTTAAAAAACCTATATAAGGAAGCTCTCTGTACCTACCAGCGTAATCAAGACCATAACCAACAACAAACTTGTCATCAATCTCAAACGCCAGATAATCAATTTTGGTTTCATGCCTCGTTCGACTTGGCTTATAAAGGAGCGAAGCTAGCTTTAATGACTTAGGACTTTTCAGTTGAATCAGCTCAACTAGATTTTTAATCGTAAGACCAGTATCAACAATATCTTCGACTATTATAACGTGGCAATTTTCAATGGGACCTGTGACATCCATCTCAACCTTAACTCTTCCACTACTGTAAAGACCGTCTCCATATGAAGAACAGGAAACAAACTCAAGCCTAACTGGAAGATTAATTTTTCTCATTAAATCAGCACAGAAAACATAGGCCCCCTTAAGAACACAAATAAGAACAACTTCTTCATTAGCGTAGTCTTGAGTGATCTCTTTTCCTAGAGCATTGACTCTCTTGGCGATCTCGTCTTCATTAATAAGAACTTCTGGTTGATAATAATCCATACTCATTTATGTCATTAAAGACATTAATTTTCAAGAATAGGTCTGATTTCGCTGGTCAAAGGTAGTTGAGCAGAATCTTCCAATTCATACTCATAATGCCCACGGCATCTGGCTTGATAACTGTCTTTTTCTCCGAGTAGTACCTGATCTTTATTATGAGAAATCCTCTGACTTCTAGTTGCCGGGGCACCACAGATAGTACAGATAGCATTAATTTTTATGACTTCATCAGCAATGGCCAGCAGCTGAGGCATTGGACCAAAAGGAATGGCCTTGTAATCAAGATCAAGACCAGCGCAAAGAACCCTTAACCCTCTTCTAGCAAGCTTATCCACAACCTGAACAATATTGTTGTCAAAAAATTGAACCTCATCAATCGCCACAACCCTAGTGGAGTCCTTTAAACGGGCCAAAATATCAATGGCCTTCTCTACTGGTTCACTGAGAACACTTTGAGAAGAATGGCTTACAACGGCAGTTTCATCATAACGAGTATCAATGGCCGGTTTAAAAATCTGAATTTTTTGTCTGGCGATTTGGGCCCTACGCACCCTTCTTATTAATTCCTCTGTTTTCCCTGAAAACATTGGACCACAAACAACTTCAATCGATCCATGTGCAAAATAGGCCATAAACTCCCCTCGAAATAATTTAGGGCATTTTTCCAAAAATCTCCTCAGGTGGCAATTGCTATGCAGCTGGCCAAGAGGCATTTTCTAACTTTTTAAGGGATTTTTGTTTTAACTCAGTGCTTAAAAAAAGAGAATCATGGCACCCAGAGAGAAAACACTCAAGATAGAGAAAAGGAGAATAAGCGGAAAAAGAAGAATAATGAGACTCAAAAGAGCAGAAGCTCCAAGATACTTTCGAATTCCAGCATACATTAAAAAATAACTCATGGCCTTTTGAACAAAATCCCCAAAAATGGGAATTGCACTAAAAACATGGGAGCTTTGAGCACTCACCAGAATTCTTGTAGCCAACTCATGCCTATTTCCTTGATGCTCAAGAAGCTGGGCAAAACCTCTTAAAATGACAGACCACAGTTCATAGCCAATAAAGGAAGTTAGAGGAAAAAGAAGGGCCTTAAGCCCCATTAATATCAAAAAAAGATAATGACTTGGCATGGCCGAGATAAAAGAAAGACCCTGGAGATAGCTCACACCCTCTTCTTGATAGGAGGTTAGACCAACCAACGTCAGCTGAATTAAGAGGATCTGTAATACCATCTTAATGAGTTCAAAAACCCAAGAAACACTTATGGCCTCAAAAATACTGAGTTTATCAGGGTAGGCATACTCTGGCTCTGGTAGAGGAATCTGATGCAAATAATAATCATGA
Source organism: Bacteriovoracia bacterium (assembly GCA_030431635.1). GTDB lineage: Bacteria > Bdellovibrionota > Bacteriovoracia > Bacteriovoracales > Bacteriovoracaceae > CALFYV01. The sequence continues at coordinate 39,752 of JAUIIL010000011.1, read as the reverse complement.
ATCCTAAAAGGATAAATAATGGGAGCAAAGTATGAGAAGAAAAGTTTTTTCATTGGTGCATCATTTTTTTAGAGTGAATTCTTCTAATGAACTCCCCCAGTTTTCACGCTTATTCATAGAATAATGGAGAACATACCCATCTGTTAAGCTATGAAGAAGAATTTCTTTCTCTTTTTGATAAAAATCAATTTTCTTTTCTAAAACAGAGAGCTGAAACTTTCTTCTTCCTTGGAGTTGCCCTTGAGATTGTTCGCTGACAAAATTGGCCTGGGAATAATCATCCACAGCAAAAAGGATTTTCATTAAATGCAAGAACTTATCTCTATCCATATTTAGAGAGGGGTGATTCATTAAACGTACTTCAAATTTCTCTTTATTGAGTATTTGAAATGAATAAGTCTTTTTATTTGGTTCAAAAAAAGTCATCTCAAAATGAAGCAGATGAATTGAGTCATTTTCAAGTTCAAAGTGAATTCTTTTATCCCAAAAGTGTTGAACGTTTTGAAAGAAAAGATAAGTCTTAAACTCTGCAAACTCATACACAAAATTTGAACCCGTATAAAACAAAAACCTACCTTCTTGATTATCGAAGTTTCCAAAAAGTTCAATTTCTTTGGAACCCCATTTAATTTTACTCAAAGAATTTTTTAAGTGTCCCTTCTTTAGATGGATTTTATCGAACTCTAGATTTTTTAACTCTTGTAAGTAGTTTAAGAAATAGCGTTTGTTGTTTTGAAGACCTTGAGGTGCGCTTGGTATTGTTTGGTAATTGATAAAGTCTAAATCAAAACTTTTATTTCTCATATTTTCAAAAGAAACTAGATTAAAGCCATCCCAAAAATTTGCTTCAAAAACTTTTCTCTCTAAAAAAGAAAGCTTTTGACTCGAAATTAATTTATATAAATCATAAAAGCGCTGCTTGAAATTCTCTTCATCACTCCGGTATACCTTGTCGATAACTTTTACACTTTCACATAAATAAAGCTTCTCTGACTCCTCTTCTTGAACTAAAAGATAAAAACGTCCAGTGACAGAAGGTCTACTTCCTAAAATATACAAAAACCTCTTCCCCTCTTTTCTTAGACTAAATTCAATGGGCCTTTCACCTAAAAACTCTTTTAAGTTTTCTTTAGAAGAAGAAGTCAAGGGTATCGCTTTAATGAACTTTATTTGTTGGAGCGTTTTAAAAAGAGCTGCAACCTCTTTTTGAGAGGTTTTAAAAACTTGCTCTTTTATTCTCCACTCAACTCCCTTCTTTAAAAGAGTTAAGTTAGGCAAAGAAACCTCTATAACTCCTTCTAAATCAATGACCTGACTTCTTTTTTCTTCGGCCAGTTTATTTTCCAGAACTCGGTACTCTTGCCAGTAGTAGGTAATACCTAAAAGAAGTAGCAAAAGAAAAAAAAGACTTTTATTTGTCATTAGAGGTGTTGTTTCCTTTTATAAAGAAAAATAGCAATACCAAAAAGAATAAGAGGTAAAAAAACGACGGTAAAATAGAAAATAAGTTGAACTTGCCCCGCACTCATCATCACCAGTGAATTCTCTATTTGAGGTCTATTAAAAGATGTAATGGGATTATCATCAACTAGCCAAGAAAGAGAATTAAGAAATAAGTTATAATTACTACCTTGTTTATAGTAAATATTTTCAACAAAAGTTTTATTACTGAATAAAACTATTTTTGATTCATTCTCGCCTGCAACATAGGCCATTATTCCAATTGGTCCCTTGATGTCTTTTGTATCATACTTGGCCTTGCCTGAGAGCACTCCCTTTAAGTCTGTTTCGGCCCAAGTGGCCGGGAATGAATTTGTATAGGCCAGTATTTTAGCTTTCTCACTATCTGTAGTTTCAATTGAACTTGATAAAGGAAAGAAAACCCTACCTTCAAAACCTTTAGTAATAGAATGTGTTTTATCAAAATGCTTGATAACAGCGACCGTTGCGTCAGCTTGGTAATTTTTGGCCAGCATATCAACGACGATAGTATTTTTAATAACAAGAGAATATTCTTTGAGAAAATTTCTTAAATTCTTTAAGTTATCTTCTCCTAGTTGAGGACCAAGACTTATTAAAAGTTTTCCTCCTTTAGCTATGTATTCACGAAGCATTTTAATTTCTTGTGGAAGAAATTCTTTTTTAGGTCCAATAATGACAATCGCAGAAGCATCATGAGGAATTCCTCTTTTCATCAAATCAAGAGAGGATAATTGATAAGAAGAATTTTTAATATAGTTGATGAGTTTTGAAAGACCATTTCTTTGGTCAGATTCTATTTCACTCTCATCATGCCCCTGCGTAAAATACACTTTCACTTCTTTACTGTGGATCATTTTTAAAAGCGCATTTGCTATATTTAAGTGATTTAGAGGAGAAACAATCCGACTAGCCCCTTCATAAAAAATCACTAAGGAATTATCTTTTTGAATATGATATTTCTCGACTAAAGCAGGTTCAGCATCAATATCATGAGCAATGACAGTTAAATTTTCCTTTTCATGTTCGTAAAGTTTTAAATCCGGAAGAGTGGTATCCCATAAACTTCTCTTCGCAAAATAATGGAATTCTAGATTTGATGGCATGGCCTTAAGAATTTCCTTTGTTTGTACCGACAGTGTATACTTGCCTTCTCGTGTAAGATCCCAAAAATAAGAGTTCTTATAGACAAGGTACTGAAGAAGAGAACTCACACAAAAAATAAGAAAAAAATTAATGATATGAGAAAAAAGATTTTGACTGTAGTGAGAGCTTATTTTACGAGAAAACCATTCTTGGTTTTGAAGTAAAAAAAAGAGTAGTCCAACAGTTGGTATCAAAGTAATAACAAAGTTTAATAATTTCTCTTCAGGTATTGTTATCCAAGTTCCAATGGCAACAAAATAAAAGAGAATAGAAACCCAAAGCCAAATTTTTCCTAATAACTTCATTACCAATTTCTCGATTCAAGTACTTTTTTAGTCACTAATAGGCATAAAAATAACGCATTCAAATAATAAAAGAAATGATAGAGTTCTAAAATACCATTTCTGATCATATCAAAATGAACACTAATTCCGATATAACGATAAAGTTCAACCAAGTAAAAATTCTCCGTCGTATGTGAAGCCCAAGTGATAAGCCAGAGAAAAAAACTAAGAACAAGCGAAACAACAACACAAATAATTTGATTTTCAGAAAAAGATGAACACATTAAACCAATCGCTGTATAGAGCGTTATATTCAAGAAAACCCCTAAATAACCTGATATGAAATAACTATAATCTTCAAGACCTGAAAAAGTGAGAACAAGTGGAAACATTAAAGTTGTTGAAAGCATAAAAACAATGACTGTAAGGGCCGCAAAATATTTAGATAAAATCAAACTCCAATCACTCAAAGGAGCAGAATAAAGTAAATCTATAGTGCGAAGTTTCTTTTCTTCAGAAATAAGCCTCATCGTTAAAATAGGAACAAAAAAGAGTAGCAAAAGATTGATATTACCAAAGATTTGAAAGACAACAGGACCAAACTTTATATTTTGAGCACCCATCGGCCCTGCGTTATTTAAATCAAGAATATAACGAGCGATAGAGTTGAAAAAAATCCATCCACAAGTTATAGCAAAAAGAGCACTGACAACATAAGCAAGTGGTGAGGCAAAATAGCTCTTAATTTCTTTCTTATAAAGAATTTTCATCATTTTTCGTTACCTCAAGAAAAATTTCTTCCAACTCAGTTTTCTTGGCACTGAAGTTAAGAATTTTAAAATCATGTTGAACAAGATCCTTTATTAACTCATCCCTTACTTCTTCATCTGTTTTTAGCTTTAAGTTTACTTTATCCAAATGAATTTCATATGAATCCACCAAAGAATTCTTCTTAATGAAGTCGTCCATCTTTTCTTTTTTGAAATCTTTAAACTCAATCTCTATTTGATTGGATTTTTTAAACTCTCGTAGAATATTTTCATAAGAGCCAGAAGTCACAATTCTCCCTTTGTTGATGATGGTTAAATCATCACATAACTGCCCTACCTCATGTAAAAGGTGGCTCGAGAGAATAATGGTATGATTCTTTTTTAATTCTAATATGAGATTTCTCATATCTTTAATACTCGCAGGATCTAGTCCCAGAGTAGGTTCATCTAAAATAATAATCTCTGGATTAAAAACGAGAGCACTCGCAACACCAACTCTTTGCTTATAACCTCTTGAAAGGTTTCCAATCAATCGATGGGCAACGTCCTCAAGTCTAGTTTGCTTAAGAGTTCTTTTAATAGAGACAGCTAAATCTTTTTCTTGAACTCTGTTGATTTGGGCAACAAATTTTAAGTACTCTGCAACTCTCATATTCAAATAAAGAGGAAGCTCTTCTGGTAAAATTCCAATAACAGATTTAATATAATTCTGAAACTGAGTTACTCTCTTACCCTGAATAAAAACATCTCCTGATGTTGGTGGAAGAAGGGCCGACATCATCTTCATTGTTGTCGATTTACCTGCTCCATTAGGACCTAAAAAACCATGGATTCTTCCATGGCTAACACTAAAGCTTATATTATCCACAGCTTTATGGGGACCATATTCCTTAGTAAGATTCTCAACTACTATACTTTTCATCTCTTTCTCGCTCTTTTTCTAGAATAGCAATTATTCTTTTAAGTGAAAACTCCATCATTTCAAAGAGATAAATAATTAGTTTAAGCCTAAAAACTATTTACTATGAAGACGGGTCAACCGAAAATATAAGATATGACTTTTGCGGAAATTGTGAGGGCCAAACTCAATAAGGCCCAGAATATTCTAATCTCAACCCACCTCTTTCCTGATGCCGATGGTATTGGCAGCGAAATAGGTTTCTGTATGGCCCTAAGAGAGTTAGGGAAAAATTGTTTTTGCATCAATGAAGAAGAACTTCTTGAAAGATATAAGTATCTTGACCCTGATAATGTGGTCATTGGGTTGAAAGATATTAATGAGAACTTTAAGAAAAAAGTGGATTTAGTTATCATTGTTGATACCAACAATATTACAAGAATTGGGCCACAGATGTGTGCTTACATTCAAGAAAATGATCTTGATGTTCTTTTTATCGATCATCACCCTGCTCCACAAGAACTTATGCAAAAACATTGTATTGATACCTCCTCTGCTGCAACAGGACAGATTGTAGGCGAAATCATCCAAGAGCTAGGAGTTGATTTCAATCAAAAAATCGCCCTACCTCTCTATACTGCTATCCTCATCGATACGAGCAGTTTTCGCTACCCAACAGTAACAAGCTCAACCCATGCGCTTATTTCAAAACTCGTTAAGACAGGAATAAAGCCACCTGATGCTTATAACGGTATTTATGGAACAAAGAAAATTTCTCATATGCATCTTTTAGGGGAGATTTTAAGAACAACCCAAATTAATAAGTCTGAAGAAATTTGCTGGATAGTATTAAGAAAAAATACCCTGGATAAGTATTTGACTGATATAGAAGACACTCATGCTTTCATTAATCACTTACTTGTTCTCGATAAAATCAAAGTGGCCATGATGTTTAGAGAGGATGAAAATGAAGTGAAAGTCAGTTTTCGCTCTCATGGTGATATTGACGTGGGTAAAATAGCAAGAAAACTCGGTGGTGGTGGACATAGTCACTCGGCCGCAACTATTCTTCCTTATGAAAATCAGTCATTAGATGACATTATCGCTCAAACAGTCCAGAAGGTTGAGACTCTTGTGGATTAATCCATTAAGTTTTTCAATCGCGCTTTAAAAATTCTTCCGTTAAATTTAAGAGTTTCACGCCGTGCTTTTTTTCTATCGATATCAGGATAATTCTTCTCTATATTAGTGACAACTCTATTGATTTCTTCGACGTCTATTTTCTCATAAAAAAAACAAAAATCTTTTGAAAAAAACTCTCTATTTAATTCTGAGTTATTCATAATAACAGGCTTCCCAAAAGAGAGGGGATTTAGCACAGAGAAAGGTGCTTCTTCAATCACTTTGAGAATAACTGCTTTCGCTTTAGAGTAATCTGGCTCACCCTGAGTTCTCACTTTTAGTTGTAATCCCAAACTCTCAAAAGCAGTAACAAAGATTTCTATTTCTTTTTGCGTAAAATTGAGAGGGTTTAAAAAATAAAAACCTTCATCACCCTCACAAAAATAGCTTTGAGAGCTATCAAAAAAGGGGGCCATGACAACTCCCTCATAAGGAGAAAGAGACTTTAAGTAATTTGAACTAAAGACCAGTTTCTTTGTGTCACTTAACTTTTGGCCCTGAAACTTTCTTAAATACGTCTTAAACAAAGAAGCCAATCCCCATTTATAATTTTTAAAAAGCTCATCCCAAGCCACTATGTAGATGAGCGCTTTTTGTTTCTCTTGAATCTCAAATTGGTGAGAAAAACCTCTTGAGAGACAAAAGATAAAGTCATAATTATCTAGCGGAAGCTCTTTGAGAGCTCTTGGAATTAAGTAGCTTTTTTTAGCAAGATCTGTTTTCTTTTTTACAAAATGCGAGAGGAAAGTTGAGAAGATCTTCCTTTGCTCAATAGGTCCTGCAATGGCACCTTGGGAATGGGCCAGAGTTAACAAAGGTGCTTCAGGAAAGAGATTGATGATGATCTCCAACATAAACGTCGTCTCATCTCTTTCTAATAAATAATCTGTTAATACGGCCACTTTCATTTTAATATCTTTTAATTTGAATAATAGAGGAAGCAACAACAAGAATACTCCCCCCCACTATTTGATAAAAAGTTAAAGTCTTATCCAAAAAAATCCAGTTGGAAACAACGGCACAAAAAGGAAAAAAAGTTTCGGCTAAAGCACAGGCCCTGGCCGAGATTCTTCGAAGACCTTGATAATATAAAAACATAGCCAACACTCCAGAGAGGATCACCATGATAAATATTTTTAACATAGATACAGAACCTGGTAACTCTAAGGAGTGCGTCTTTGTGTAGATTGGTACTAAAACAAGAAAACCCAACAAAAAACGCCCGGCCATGATTTCTAATTCCTTATATCCTTCGAGTACAAGTTTTTTTCCAAAAACAGTTGCACTGGCCCAACCAACAATAGAAATAAGAACCCAAATCATTCCAGTTGATAAATTTAGCGGATTAGTCTGAGTTTTTAAAAGCTCTTGAACCTGTTCATGCCCTATTAAAAACCCTCCCACAAGACAAACTGTGGCCCAAATAATAAAATTCTTCTTAATACTCTCTTTCAAAACTATCCGGGCCAAAATAATGGCCAAAACAGGCTGAAATTTCTGTAGTAGGATAACGACAGATGGATTCATTACAGTAAAAGCTTTTGTAAAACTAAGAGTCGCAACTGCTGAACCCATCACTCCGACCATGAAAAAATAAAAAAGATGAGCAAGCTTAATTTCTCCAATCTTGACTACTTTTTTTATTAAAAAATAACTAAAAAAAATAGTGAGTATAACATGCTCTATCGTCACAATTTCAAGAGAACTTACTCCCTCAGAGATAAGGGGATATCTTACAAGGGTATCAATGGCCCATAAAAAACAAGCTCCAAAGATAAAGAAAATACCGCTCATTAAACATTCTCATTTTGCATAAAGAAGCGAAATACCTCTTGTGCTTTTTGGGCCACAAGTTCTTTTTTGATTTTTTTGCGATCCTTTGACTTTCGCTGCTCTTTCGTTAAAACGATTGAAGGAATGAGACCAAAGTTAATGTTTGATGGAGTTGGTTTCTGAACAGTCATAATATAATTAACAAGAGCTCCTATGGCCGTTTCTTTGGGCCATGGATTAATCGGTTGTTTTTTTATTTTACGCAACAGTTGATAGGCCACATAGAGTCCCATACTTGCACTTTCTGTATAGCCCTCGACTCCTGTTATTTGGCCGGCAAAATAGAGTTGAGGAAATTTTTTTGAACTCATATCAAAATGGAGAAGTTTTCTCGAATTGAGAAATGAGTTTCTATGAACAGAGCCCAAATGAATAAAGCTCGCATTTTCAAATCCTGGGATTTTTCTAAAAACTCGAATCTGTTCTTTGAAAGTAAGCCTATTTTGAAATCCAACCAGATTAAAAGCAGATCCAAGTAAATTTTCTTTTCTTAGTTGAACAACAGCATATGGGCTCTCCTGCCCTTCTTGCTCAAGACCGATGGGCTTCATACAAGAAAACCTTGCAGTATCAGGACCTCTTTCGGCCATGATATCGACTGGAAGACAGCTTTCAAAAAATTTATAGTCTTCAAATTTTTGAGCAGGTACTTTTTCAGCGTTCACTAGCTCCTTTATAAATTCGTAATATTGTTTTTCATCCAATGGAGCATTAAGATAATCAGCAGATTCACTTGCCTCTTTATGTCTATCTTTAAAATAAAGTTTTGAGTAATCAAGAGAGTCTGAATCAACCACAGGAGCAATAGCATCATAAAAATAAAAGTCATCAGAACTCAATTCTTGTTGAATCCAATTCTCCAAAGGTTTTGAAGTCAGAGGACCCGTGGCCACAATACAATAGTCACAAGAAAAACTCTTCATCTGCTCAAGTGGATTCTCAGCTATTTTATCAATGACCTCTATATTTGGATGCTCTTTCAGGGTTTGAGTCACTAAGCCCGAAAATTTCTCTCTTTCTACTGCCAAAGCATCCCCAGCTGGAACAGCACTGTCTTTGGCCGAGTTAAGAATAAGGGAGCCTAAAGCACTCATTTCAATCTTAAGAAGACCATGAGCACTCGCTACATTGGTTGATTTGAGAGAGTTGGTACAAACTAACTCTGCAAAATCACTTATTTTTTGAGCAGGGTTAAGCTCTACTCTTTTACTTTCCATCAAGACAACTTGAACCCCGTTTTGGGCCAAAAAATAAGCTGCATCACACCCGGCCATTCCAGCACCAATAACCATGACTCTACCTTGGCCCTCGTTTTTCATAAAAAACCCTTTAAAAACAAGTTATTAACGAGTTTTAAGTACCTTTGTCTAACCCATGAGTCAACAAAGCTTTCTTTATTAAAAGTCTGATCATCAAAGAATTCTAAATTCTCTTTGAAAGCGGTCGATAAGAGGTTATACTACCTAAGAGCACACCCGTGCGCAACAAAAGAGGAAGGAGCCCCAATGAACCAAAAGGCCAAAAAAAGTTTTCTTTCTAATATGAACTCACTAAAAAAAGATATTAACCAATTCGTCAAAGAGCATAATATCAAAGAAGTTCAAGCAACTGTGAAAAAAATGGTTCTTCAAGCAGAGAAAGACCTCAAAAAATACGTTGATAAAGATATAAGTGTTCTCAAGAGAAAGTTTGCTCAAGAAAAAAGGCAAATTGAAAAATTACTTCAAAAAACAATTGATGCTGAAGTAAAGAGGGCCAAGAATTTTCTAGAAAAGCAAAAAAAAGAAATTACAAAATTGCAAAAGACTTTAGATAAACTTGGAGAAGCTGCTAAAAAGGCGACGAAGAAAAAAGTTTCAAAAAAGAAAGTCTCTAAGAAAAAAGCGACAAAGAAAGTAACCAAAAAGAAAGCTAGTAAGAAAGTAGTTAAGAAAAAAGCAACCTCAAAAAAGAAAGTTTAGGGAGTGTACTGAATTTTGTTTCTGACCAGACTTCCTGAGATTCAAGTCGTTGGTTAAAGCCTTAACTTATCCATCTCTAGAGAATCAGTCAAACCGTTAATTCACAGGTATGCAGCTGACTGAAATCATTCTGCTAAGTATTGGAAAGATAATTTTTAAGAGTTAGCTTAAACCTAAGTATCTGTTATTCAAGCTTCATTGATAAAACTCTCAAGTTATGTTCTCCTTATTCCGACAAGCAATTGTATTTTGAGTGGAGGAAACGATGAGACTTTTAATAACTTTTTTTATGGCGTTTATTCTTAACTCTTACTTGTTTGCACAAACGAATGAAGAGAAAGAAGAAAAAGCTTATAACGAATTTGTGCAGAAGACTAATAAAAGCTTGAAAGACCTTGCTTTGCAAGAATACGAAAGAGTAGGGAAAACCTATAAAGAAAATTCAGAAGAAATAAATAAGAACCTTCATACTCGAAAGCATTTTGAGGTAGTGGCGCCATCTGAGAATGACTCGGAAACAGATAAATTGATTAAGGGGTTATTTATAACAATGAGTGCTCCAGTATATAATCCTGCTTATAATCCCTACCAACAGAGCAACTTTGGTAATCAAGGACAATTTGATGGCTTCCAACAATCTATGTATATGCAAAATCCAGACTCCACCAAGATAGGTTTATTAAATCAAGTCTATCAAGAAATGAAGAATAAGATTTCAGCTCTTGAAGAAGAGAATAAGAAATTGAAGGAACAAAAAATCACTCTAGAAGAAGACTCTGGAAAGTATGCAACTTGTTCAGATAATTTAAAGGAATGCCAAGACGATTTGGCGACACAAAACCTTTATGTACAAAGATTAGATGAAAAGGTTAATAGAAGTGGAAGAAATGGTTTCATTAAACTTTATAATGAGGTTAAAGAGGTTGTAAAAGAGCAAGTTGATTCTACTGCAACTCTTCAGTAATTTTTCGTTAAAGAACATCTTTAAACAAATCTAAAAGATTCTTTTAAATATGAAGAACTTATTTCAGTTTGCCTGTAGCTTAGGCTTCTTGAATGTAGTCCCGAAGGGCCAGTACCTACATCAAACCAAGTTTAATTCTACCCTCAAAATGAATCGAAAGCTGAGAGATAATCATGCCCCAGTTCCACTTTGGAGTATTCCATTTCTTAGAAACGTCTCTGCTCACGAGATATAATAGCTTGAAAAGGGAATCATCAGTTGGAAAAATGGAACGATTCTTTGTTCCCTTTCTCATCTGACGATAAGTGTAACCCAAGTGGTCTTCAGGTTCACCTTTGAGAATTGTCTCAACTGTGGATGTCACAAGATTCTGGACGATTCCATTCTCTGCGAACAAATCATCTAGATTTTGAACGTTAGCCGATTGGTTTTGGGGACTGTTTTTTTGTGTTCATAATCAAACTCCTTAGTTTGTAAGTTTGACTTGAATAATTCAGTTAGTCTAAAACACAGTATTTAGGGCACTCCCAAAGTTTAAAACTACTTTTTTAGAGTTCGTACAAGTCTACCACCAAAATAATTCCTTTTATCAGTAAAACTGGTTTCAACCCCCCAAAAGCTACTAGAGAAACTTGATTTAAATGAGCCTGTATAGAACATTAATTCAATAAAATTTTCTTCACCTAGTTTCTCAATATTATAAATATGTGCTTCATCAACATTTCCCAGTAAGTCAAAATATTTACTGCCATCGATATCAATCCCTTTTCTCAAGATAACGTCTTGAGCGCTTTCATAGTTTTGTTCTGAAAAAACAGCAAAATCGTTTAACCTTTCGCGATATGCTTTTTCTCCTCCAACAGACTTGAAAGCTTTTTTTCTAATATAATCTCTTTCATTAATTGTTGGGAAACGATACCCTTCTGATTCTAGATAATCTCCTTTGAAAAAAAACTTTTGATCATCAAAGTTAAACCAACTCCCTAAACTCGCTTCTCCATGGGATTTTTGACTTTCATCTAGGTTGAAAGTTGGTATTAAGTTTTTTTGTTTCGATAGCTTATCAGCAAAAACCATTTGAGAAAATGCGTTTATATTTACCTTCGGTAGATCTGAGAGAATCAATTCCTGGTTAAGTTCCAGAAGTTCTCTCTCAAAAACTTCACTCCAGTGGCTTTGTGTTATAGGAGTCGTCATTACTTCAAGAGGATAATGAAGAGCTCCACCATCTGGTTCAATAACTCCAAATTCGATTGGAAGATAAGGAGACTCAAACTCTTCCTCTATGACTTTTCTCTCGACTCTCTCCTTTCCTTCTTTTTGTTGAACTCTTCTCAGGAAGGATCGTACTCTTTCTAAATCAAGAAGTTCTGAGTCAACATAGTCTTGAAAAACCTTGCCATACAGCTCTACTTCTTTAGAGAAAGCAACTAACTCAAATGGATTTATGAGGTTTCCAGAATTAACTCTATCAATGAACTCTTGAAAAACATCTTCAGGTAAAACTTTCTCTTCATTTATATGGCCTAAGAAATTAATAAATTTTTCAGTATTCTTATCATGCCCAGAAAAAAAAGAAATATCACACAAACTGGCAGCATTAATATTAGCTATGGAAAAAAAAGTCAGAGCAATGATCAAAATTAAACCTCTCATTTTAAAGTCCGCACAAGTCTAAACCCCATAATGTCGGACCGATGAGAACATCCAGCTTGATTTCCCAGTAGAGACGCTCCGTATGTTTTTTTGATTCCTCCTGAAACATAACATAATGACATTTTAGTTACTCCTGTATTTTCTGAAAAACTTAAATCATCAAAGTGAGATTCTTCTATATTACCAAGCAAATCATAAAAATCTCGACCGTTTATATTAACAGGATTTGTTCCTCCTATTAGTTGTCTCTCTCGAATATTATAAGACGCATATTTGCTTCTATTAAAAAGGAAATGCTCTTTTCCAAGAGAAGAGTACATTTTAATAACCATGATCGCTCTTTCAGTCTTAGTTGGAAGTCTATAGCCTTCTTGTTCAAGATAGTTACCTTGAAATAAAAAATGAAGGTCATCTGGGATATAAAGTTCTCCCATCGCTGCTTGCTTAACCTCTTCTTGATTAAGACCTAAATTAAAAACAGATTGGAATCCCTTTTGTTGAGAGAGTCTATCAGCAAAAACCATCTGAGAATAAGCACTGATATCCACTTTAGGCAAATCTGAATGAATTAATTCTCGCTTTAGTTGTCTCAATTCTTTACCAAAGACCTGAGACCAATGACTTTCTGTCACTGGAATTGTCATCGTTTCAAAAGAGTAATCTAAATGTCCATCATTAGGTCCAATAACTCCAAATTCAATAGGAAGATAAGGAGACTCAAACTCTTCCTCTATGACTTTTCTCTCGACTCTCTCCTTTCCTTCTTTTTGTTGAACTCTTCTCAGGAAGGATCGTACTCTTTCTAAATCAAGAAGTTCTGAGTCAATATAGTCTTGAAAAATCTTTTCATGTAGCTCTACTTCTTTAGAAAAACTCATCAAACTAAAAGGATTCATGAGTTGTTCTACTTCAAGCCTCGCCACAAATTCATCAATTATTTCGCTATCAAGGATTTTTTCATCAACCAAATATTTCAAATAAGATTCAAAAAGACTCTGAACGTTCTCTTCACTTATTTCTTCAGCAAAGAAATTTAAATTACATATAGGTTTTCCATATGAAGAGCTTGAGATAATAAAGATGAGAAGAAAAAAAACTTTCATTTCAAAGTCCTTACTAACCTAAAGCCCGTTTGCTCATTTAGCTGATTAAGCTCCACTTCTCCATTAAGCATTAAAATACTTCTGTCGAAATAACTTCCAGCAAAACGACCTAACGACATCATTCCACAGATTGGAGGAGGTGACGTGTTAAGATACTTTGTCACATATGGTTTAGCAGGATCTGAAGTAGAAACAAAACAAGCACCTCTTTCTTTAAAACTGAACTGAGATGTTTCCGATACATTTCCAATAATATCAAAATACTTAATTCCGTTTATTTTAAACGATCTCTTCGTTGCGACACGACTTACTTTTTCTTGATTAAAAACTGCAAACTCATTCAAATTAGATTGTATGGTTCGATTGTTTGCTTCAAGTCCTTTATAAAAAAGATAGGTTTGCTCATCATAAGTTGGTAATCTATAACCATTTCTCTTATAAAAAGATTCATTTCTATTTAACCTATAGAGATTTACACTTAACTCATTTCCCTCTCCATGACCTAGATTTCCTAAAACAGCTTCCTCATCTTCTTCAATGAGATCGTCAAAGTTTTCCACTTTGTCATAAACTGGTTCAAAGCCATGTAGTTCAGATAGCTTGTTAGCAAAAGCTATTTTTGATGAATAAGTTGTTTGAACTCGTGGAAACCCCTCTGTTTCTAAATTGATAAGTCCTTCGGGAATATTTTCAACTCCGTTATAAAAAACTGAATACCACTGAGCATTTGTCACAGGAGTTGTCATCACTTCTAGTCCATGCGTAATGGCCACTATACCAGTATTACCTAATTTCGCGTCTCTATAAACCTCTCCAGGTGGAAGCTCTCCCTTTATTATATCTGCATAAAAATATTTTGTTTTCGCACTTATTTTTTTTTGTTGTCCTGCCTCTCGTTTCGAGTTTTGTATTTTCTCTTCAATCCAGTTCAGCACAATCTTTGAGCTGTAAGTTTCTTCATCTTCGATGTAATCCTCAAAGATACGCTCATAAACAGAATTCTGCTTACTCAGTGTTTTATTTCCAAAAGGGTTGATAGGATTAGCATTAATAAACCGTTGGTGTAACTCAATCCAATTTTCTAATGTAAGAAGATTGGACTCATTGATATGCTGAAGGAAGTTAACAAACTTTTCAGCAGGACTGTTTAATTCAGATTGCATGAGATTATCACAAAGATACGAAGCTCTGGTATGAGAAATAAAAAGCAAAAGAAAAATGAGTAATTGCATTTATACCTTTATAATCGAGATAGAGAGAAGTTATATGTAGCCTCACGACTCATCAAGTCATGTTTATCTTACGTGAAAATTTGATATATTAATGTCATGAGATTTTAAATACTTAGGTCATCTGAAGAAAATAAAAACAAGAAGATAACTGGAGGAGCAATGCTAGCACTTATTATTGGCCAAACCGGAGCTGGAAAAACAACCTATGGGCTCAGACTAGAAAAACAGAAGAACGGGCTTTTATTCTCCATTGATACCTGGATGGTTAACCTTTTTTGGCAAGATATGCCTCAAAAACCAAGTATAGAATGGTTTCAAGAAAATCAACAATGGTACCTTCAAAGAATTGAGAGGTGTGAAGCTTTTATCCGTCAGCAAATAACTCATTTAGCCCAAAGTAGTACTCCATGTATTCTTGATCTTGGTTTTACAAGTTCATCACATCGGAAAAAATATTTGGAATTGGGCCAAGAGCTAAACCAAAAAATAGAAATTCATTATCTTAATTATACACCAGAAATCAGATGGGAAAGAGTTCAGACAAGAAATTCTCAAAAGGGAGAAAGTTTTTCAATGAATGTTTCAAGAGAGATGTTTGATTATATGGAATCAATCTTTGAACCTCTTAATCAGTATGAAAAACAATTTTTAACAACAACTATATCCTAAAAGCTTTATTCCAGAAGCTCTCTTTTGAAGAGCTTCTGGAATTTTTCTCTACTCACTTCCATAACTCTCATACTCAATGATTTTCTTACCCTTACTTGGATAAGGTTCAAAAGGATAAATTTCATGAAGGTGAAAACTCTCTATCTTTTTTTGTTTTTCACTTTCTTCTTTATCCTTGTCATTGGAGTTGTCTTGTCTTTCTTTGAGATAAAATCTCAAGTTCCCCCAAAAAACATATTTTCGCACGATCATATATCCTCCTTGATAGAAAGAGATTTTCTATACTCAGCTAAGTAGTTAAGCAAAGCTTATGCCATATATGACTTTTCAAGAAAATAGAGGAGTTATCTTATATTAAAGGAAGAAAGAGAACTGATGATTCTTTTACTATTAGTAATTACTTGAAATAACAAAATACCTTTGATTCTATAATGAGAATTATAAGTTCTAAAATAGTTAAGAATATTGATTCATAAGAGCTTTAAAACAATCTATAAATTTTAGACTCACACTCTTATTACTTTTAAGAAGCTTTTGATTAAATTCAATTTCAAACCCGCTATACTTTGTTCCTATTTTTTTTCTCAAATAGCTGGTTAGTCCATCGGCCTTTCCTGCATAAGGATAGTTCATTCGTACATGAAATCCTTTTTTTACAAGCTCTCTTTTCAAAAGATAGGCCATTTCTTTTTCTTTTTTTCGAGAAGGGTCATAAAGAAGACCAATATCACAGTGACGAACAACTCCATTTAATTGAGGAGTAAAAGAGTGGATAGAGAAATGAAAAATACTTCCCTTTCCAAAACACTCTTTTTCAATATTTTTTCTATATTCTTGATAACTCTCAATTAGTTTTGATTGGCCCTTTTCGTCTAGTTTTTTTGAGTAAGAACTCCACAAAGAAGGATGATGTAAAGAGCGATTATAATCAATAGCAAGTCTCGTTTCTTTATGAATAAATTGAGGAATTGAAAGTTTTTGAGACAAGTCATTGGCAATTTTTAAAGCTCCATAGTCATATCCTCTATGAGAATTCAAAAGAGAGGGAGGAATTTTTAATTTCTCTTTTAAAAAAGAAGGAATTTGATTCCCACCATGCTCACAACTAATAATCCATTTATTCATAAATTGTGTTTTCTTTTAAGCAGTTTACTAAGCTTTGATACATTTGATGAGAGAGTTCCTTATTTAACAACCTTTTTGATAAACATCCTCTCTCTTTAATCGTTAAAATTCCTTTCTGGTAGTATTGAGGAATTCTATGAAGCTTTTTTTCTATCAGAGAATGTATGAAATCACTCCCAACTTCAACATCAAAAAGAGTGAAGAACTTTTCATTTTCACCCAAACGACCTTCTTTGGCCTGTTCATATATACCTCTTAACTCCTTATCTCCTAGGTTTTGAGCTATTTCTAGCTTAGAAGATGAGTTTGCAATTTCTCTAACGAGCTCAACTATAAAGTAAGCCAATGAGATATCCATATAAGGAGATTCTTGAATATCCATGATTCTTATTTCAATTGCCCTGACATCAAACTTTACAATAGCACCTCTTGAATTAAGCCAAGGTCTTTGAATAACTTGGGCATCTTCATACTGAGAAACATCTTTGTATACTTGTCTTAAAATATTAGCGTAGTCTTTAAATGAACTCACACTCTCAGGAATAATATTACCAGCAATTGAAGGAACTTTTTTTTGGTTTTTTTCATAAAAAGCTAATCGATTATCAAGAGACTCTCCTTTCTTTCCGTTATAAAAAGGAGAACTCGCACACAATAAAGGGATAATTGGTAAAACTGCTCTAATTGAACTATGCAGTTTTTTAAACTCCTCTTCTGTCGTGTATGGGAGGTTGATATGAACAGACTGTAGGTTTGACCAACCATGTCCTCTGCAATCAAAAATTTTATCATATACGGAATATATCTCTTTCTGACCATGGGGCCAAAGAACTGTTTCCTTCTCAGGAGAAAACCATGGATGCATCGCACTTGGCATGAGGATACAACGATACTTCTCCAAGACTTTATTCATTTCTATAACAGCATGATGAAAAATTTCATCAAGCCCATCAAGTGTATGCACAGGATCTTTACATTTTAACTCAATGACATGATTGACAAGTTCATTTGACCAGGCGACATCCCCAATTTCAACAAAGTTAACATTCTCCCCTCCTGCAAGTTCGGTAAGAACCTTGTCAGCAATAGGTGAAACCTTTAGTGTTTCTTGGTCAACAATCATATATTCAGATTCAATTCCAAAAACTTCAAACAATGAATACTTATGAGACATGAAGCCCTCTTTTTTTATTACATTCTGTTAAAAAATAATCTGCAATTTGTAAGTAGAGATCATCTTTTAAAAAATGATCCTCAATTCCATAGTCTATACTTGGGTTATCATTGACCTCAATTAAATAAATATCTTTTCCCTTTTGTTTGAGGTCAACTCCATACAAGCCTCTCCCTATTTTCTTTGTTACTTTTAACGCCGTTTTTAAGACAATATCATCAACAGCAATAGGGTCAAGGCATTCAAAATCTCCTGAGTCGACTTCAATCCCCTCTTTATTATTATTTACAATCTGCCAGTGACCGCTTGCCATGAAGTATTTGCATGCATACAGAACTTTATTGTCAAGAATACCAATCCTCCAATCAAAGTCAGTTGGAATATATTCTTGCACTAAAATGAGTTGTGTTTTTTCAAAAGTTTTTTTCGCCAAAGCATCTAGTTCTTCTCGGTCATTGGCCTTATACACTCCTTGGGAAAAGGCACTATCTGGTTTTTTGATAACACAAGGAAAAGAGACTTTTTTTGAAAGAGAGTCATAATTTTTCTTGTCAAAAATATACGACTTGGGTCTATTGACTTTCATTTTATCAAGAAGTTGTTCAAGAAATATTTTATTCGTACACTTTACAATAGAATCAGGATCGTCAATAACCACAAGACCATCTTTTTCCGCTCTTCTGGCCAACTTATAGGTATGGTGAGAAACATTTGTCGTCTCTCTTATAAAAAGAGCATCATATTCAGAAATATTTGGTCTATCAGAGTATTGAATAAGTTCAGCTCTTATTCCTTTCTTTTTAAAAGCTTCAATAAATTTTTTTAAGGCCTTGGCATCACTTGGAGGAGACTTTTCATCTTTGTTATATAAAATAGCCAGGTCATAAAAGTATTTATTCTTATGACTTCTTATGCTTTTATTCTTTAATGTCATTTCATCTAAAATAAAAAAGATAAACTCTTTATGAACTTTACTAATCTCATCCCAGGTAATTAACTTAATTTTACTAATTTCCCAGTCACCATTTTTTGTAAAGTAAACTCTAAACATCGGTGCTTGAATGAGTCTATATAACTCCCAACAAAGAGAGTTATACTGCTTTGTTAAGTTTTGGCCAAAATAAACGCTTAACTCAAACGATTGCCCAGTTAATTTTTTAAAATTCTTCTGAACTAAGTCTGATATTTCCTCTGAATAGAGTCTTGCAATTTTTTTGTCTTTAAAATCTTGAATCGTTTTAGCTGAAGGATAGATTTTATCTTTACGGGCCAAGGCCAAAAGTGAGACGTAATAACCTATATCTTGATAGCCTAAATGTGAAGAAAGATTAAAAGTTGTTAAAGAGCTTTCTTTGTCATTCTCCATTATGTATTCCATAGGAGTAATGACTTTAAGACCTCGTTTTAAAAACTCATCCTTGCTGGGTTCATCCACTACAATTGTTAAGTTCGGCATTTTTTTCCTTTTATCAAAAGTAAATTTCCATCATAGGAAGCAACCCCTAGGAGAATGGAATTTATCAGTCTATTCATTTCAACTTCATAATAGTTTGTCCTACTTATGGGATTTAATCTATAGGGATCAGCGACAAGAACTCTTTCTGAACTCTCTAGACCATACAAAACAACAAAATGCCCCGAGGGCTCACCGAAATCGGCATCATCTTCACTCGTAAGAGGATTCTCCCTAGGGGTTCTATAGAGCCAAGTTGCGCTAAGCCCTGTTAAAATAGGAATGTCTTGAAGAAGTATATCTTTGATAAGATAGGGAGATAAATCTTCAAAGCAAAGCTCTCCACCCTCATCTAAGAAAGAAATATACTCTTTGATAACTTGCTTCTCTTTATCACTATTCTCTTTCTTATCAAGCCTTTTATACAATCTTTCCTTCATCTCACTATTTTCTAAATTAAACCAAGTGGGATCAAAGATATTGATATTATAGCTATAAAGAGTGACTTCATACCCTCTCTTAAGAGCATGCCTTCCAAGGATTACGGCCAAAGTTCCTCCTCCATCTTCAAACTGCTTAATTTCTTTGATGATAGATGTTAACTCAACCTCATCCCCAAGATAAGAGTATATTGCCTCTAAACTCGTTGGCCCACAAGAGGTGTAATCTGGCTGGCTTTTCATAATAAGTTTTCTTTTCTGCCCCATTGCTATCACCATTGTGCTTTTTTCGTTTTAGTGACAAAGACAGAGCAAGGAAGTCCTTTAATCACCCATTCAGTAAAGCTACTCATATATAATCTTTCAAGACCTCCCAGTCCATGGGTGTTAATTAAAATAAGATCCGGGTCATAAAAAGAAACATCTTGTTCAAAGGCTTCTTTTACTCCCATTTGAGAACTATCTTTAATGGAAATATCCACTTGAGATCCATGCATTCGGCAGCGCTCAATAAATTGATAGAATTTATTTAATAAGTAAGCTTTCTCAGGGTAAATCTCAGCTAAGTTTTCCAGAGTCATTTCTGAACTTAAAAAACCTTTTTTGGAATTTACATAATGAACAAACTGGAAATTCGGTGTAAAAATATTCCCAACAGTCTCTATCCAACTAAATGAATCAATAAAACCTTGGTTAAGTATAAAGGGAATGAGTACTCTTTGAGGAGCAAGGGCTTTTTCATTCTTAATAACAAGAATGGGAACAAAGCTAGCTCTAACGGTGCGATCAATCGTTGATGCCAACCAAAAACTATCTTTTGATAAATCCTTGTTCCAGCCAAAAACAATCATTTTACAATTCTTACTCGATGCTCTTCTAATAAAAGACCTGGCCCTATCTCCAAAAACGACTGTAGATTCAACATCATCATTTTTTTTCACAAAAGGTTTTAACTGTAATTCAAGTTTTTTAAGAAGCTCAAAGTGAATAGACTCAATTAGCTCTTCCATTTTTTCTTCATACTCAGGGCTAATTGCGGCCATTGTTGCAGTTACATCAGTTTGATGAACATGCATCACGACACCGTGACAACCTAAATTTTCGGCCCATTTAAGACCGGCCTCAATGGCCAAAGCAGATTCTTTGGTCAAATCGGTTCCAATAATCATTTCTGCTTTTGACATTTTCACTCCTTCAATTAGTGAAATTTTAATACTTGTCCCTCACAAAGCAACTGTAATGCCAAGTTAACCAATTCGTAATTTCAATAACTTACAATGTTCTACTTAGGTAAAAAAGAACTTTGAGTTCTCCTAGAGCTGAATCACAGAAATCTTAACTTGGGCCAGGAATCTTAATCTTCTATATTCTTCATAGATAGGCCACCATTCATACATAAAAATATTAATAGGTTTCCACATCGAAACCCAACCAAATAAAATGGCCCCTTCTGAAAGTACTTTAGGTAAAAACTCTTCTTGAGATTTTTCAAAATAGCGGGCCACAAATAATGATGTAATAAGAGCAACCAAACCAATAACAAGGGACTTCACTCCTATTTCTAAAATCCTTTGAATCTTTTTCTGTGCCATATCAGCCCTGTAGTTAAAAAAGTTTCGAACAGAACTCTCAACATTATCTAGATTTTGGTTCTCATCTCTAAAGTAAAATTTAAGCTGCCCTGTTCGACTTTCACCAATCTCTTCAACTGAGCTTAAAATATACTCTTCAAGAGAAGATTCTAAGTCTCTTTGCTTCAAAGGACTTGGGTCCTTAGGTTCAAAAACATCTTCAATCCGATTGAGATTAACCTCTATAATGGCCTTGTTATCTTCAATGGGGTAGCCATGTTTATTTAATAACATATTATTACCTATGTTTTTTAATTTGAGTCGGAATCTAAAATTTTGAATCCTTTAACCCAAATTTTATTTCTTTCAATTTTCTTCGTTCCTTCTAATTCTGTATCCAATACGCCCATGACTTCAACACTCTCTTCTAAATTATTTTTTAATTCTTTTTCATTTTTATTTAACTCTACAAGATACTCCTTTTCTTCCTCACTGTAGGAATAAATAGAAATTCTCTCACTTCCCGAGGGCATCCAAGAGTTTTTTAAAATAACACCTCTTATTTTTTCTACTTTCATAGAACTTTATTTCTCCTTGCTGTAGGACGTACCCATACGAGAGCAAGGATAATGCCAGGGAATTGTTGTCGTAAAATCAATAGCTTAAAGTGATAAAAAGAACAAAGAAGTCGATTTTTTTCTTAAATAAGAACTAATAGTTCTTTTTTTTAGGAGAAGTCTTTGGCACGAATATTATGCTTGGCCATCAATTTATGAAGCTGCCTCATACTTACCTGTGCTTCTTGGACCATAGAACTTACTTTCCCATGATGTTTCGTCAATAGCTCCAAGAGATACTTTTTCTCAAAAGCATCGGTTGCCAACTTTCTTGCTTCAATAAGACTAAGATCTTTTAAGTTATTCGTATGAATAACAGGCTTAAGCCAGAGCTCTTGAGGAATATTTTCAACTGTAATTTTTTTGGACTCTTCAAGTATGTAGGCCCTCTCTAAAATATTCTCAAGCTCTCTCACATTTCCTGGCCAATGGTAATGATGAAATAAATCCATGACTTCTGCAGATACACTTTTTGACTCATTTCTGTACATAAGGTTTAGTTTTTTAAGAATTCCCTCAACAATAAGAGGAATATCTTCTCTTCTCTCTTTCAAAGGAGGGATTTCGATATGAAAAACATTTAAACGATAAAAAAGATCTTCGCGAAAGCTTCCTTGTTTTACAGACTGTTTTAAATCAGTGTTAGTTGCAGCAATAATTCTTATATCAAGGGGTATATCTGCTTCTCCTCCCACACGTTGAATAAATCTCTCTTGTAAAACTTGAAGTAGCTTAACTTGAACACTTTTAGAAATAGTCCCTATTTCATCAAGAAAAAGACTTCCTTTATCGGCCAATTCAAACTTTCCCATTTTCCTTTTAATCGCTCCAGTGAAAGCTCCTTTTTCATGACCAAACAATTCACTTTCAACCAAAGTCTCTGGTATAGCACCACAATGAACTTCAATAAAAGTTTTTGCTTCTCTTCCACTTAATTGATGGATGTGCTTGGCCAATAAACTCTTGCCTGTCCCTGACTCTCCAGTAATAAGAATCGTCGATTTACTTTTTGCGACCTTCTCTAGCTTATTTAAGGCTTCATTAAATTCCGCATTATTGGATTGGAAAAGTTTGTTGGGTGATAAAACTTGCGTATTCGATTTAATTACTTCTTGAAGCTTGAATCTTTCTTTTTCAACAAAGAGTCTATGTTCAACAATCTCTTTAACGAGAGGGAGCTGAATGATATTATGAAAACCTATCTCAAGAAGAGGACTTGCTTCTTCTATTTTCCTTTGATCAACTAATAAGATAACTCTTATTGTGGGAAAGATATGGTGTAGTATTTCTAACTTTTCTTTATAAAAACCTGGGGCTTGTTTTTTGTTTTTAAATTCATTGAGTAGTAAATAATCAACAAGAATAAATTCAAAACTCGTTTTCTCTTTTTTTAAAGAAGAAACATCAAAGTTCGAGTAGGACGAAACTTCGTATTTATTTATCAATAACTCAGAAAGTATTTTAACAGTACTTTCTGAATCAGTTATCGTCAGAATTTTAGGCAAGTTTTTCATTTTCTTATTCCTATTAGGTAAAATAGCAGAATCGTTACCTCAAAGAAAATTATTTCTCACCTATTCATAGATTTCTCTAAAGCATCAGAAACTTTAGTTTATCAAAGGAGCTTGACCATCCCATAGTCATGTCTCCTTTTGCGTTATAAAAAGCAAATCTTTCTTCTTGCGAAGCTTCAGAAATAATTTCACAATAAAGAGTCACCCTCATCAGTAAGGTTAATTGTATTAAGAGTTCTATCTAGCCAGTTTGAAGCAAAAGGAGGTAACCACTTTGATAAGAGCTCTGAATCACTTAACACTTTAAATACTCTCTCAATTAGACTTTTTTAACAAACTCAGATTTAAGGTTCATTTGACCAAACCCATCGATTTTACAGGCAATATCATGTCCATCTGAACTATCGTGAATAAGTCGAATGTTTTTGACTTTGGTCCCAACCTTTACTGAACCTGAAGCCCCCTTTACTTTTAAATCTTTGATAACAGTAACAGAGTCTCCATCTTGTAGAATGTTGCCATTCGCATCTTTGATTTCTATTACTTCAGGTTGCTTGCTTTCATTTGGGTTCCATTCATGGTGACAATCAGGACAAACCCATTGAAAACCATCCTCATAGGGATAATCATACTGACACTTCGGACATTTTAGTTGCTCCACTTTATCTCTCCCTTTTCAGTAAAATCATTCGCTCATAAGTCTAGCAAACAAAATAATATTAGTGAATCATTATGAGAGCGAATAAACTCGCTCTCATAATGACATTTCGTTCTATTTATTTGTTTGGTCTGGTATAACAAAACAGTGAAGCTCTCCTGCCGTATTTTGTTCTGTTACACTTGAACGGTTACAGTTAACTATTTTCAGTCGATGTTGTTCAGCAAGCTTACTGACCAGTAACCCCTGTCTTGCTTTTATTTTTCCAGGATAAGGTCTCTCATTAACAAATTCACTACGCTCATCTTCAAGTTTTGACTTTGTCCACATATCTCCGTTAGGACAAATCATCTGGGCGGCGGAAGAATAGAGGCTGACATCTCTACCTTTCTGAATTGATGTCTTTGTTGTAATTTCACACAACTGAAAATTTTCATTAGCAAATAAAGATAAGCTTCCTAAAGCAATTAAAATGGTTCCAAGTCTTTTCATTTCTTTCTCCTTTTGTATTCTCAAGTACTTTGAGATGTTAATTAAAATTGCTAAGTGAATTCTATAGGCCAGTAAGATTCTGAAGTAGAGTTTTTGAAATTGCTACATACTCAATTGTCCAAGTTTTAAACACCCATAACTTCTTTAAAGTTCGTTAATTTTGACTAGGCTTTGAGGTTGATCATTACTAAAAATATAAATAGTGAAATTTATTTGCAAAATAAGATAACTGCGTCTTAGAAAAAGACTTTTTCATTCAATAGGTTTTTATCTTAGAAGTGCTCAATCAAAGACACAGTACTTTCTTCTCAATAAATATAGGTGTCCATTATTAAGACAGTTTCGAATTGTAACAAATTCAAGAACATTTAACGCGGTTTAAAATGAGGTTATAATCCTGACATTATTATATAGCAGGTGTATTTTTGTTAACAAATAAAAAGATTTTTTTCTTATTTCTCTGCTCTTCATTATACGCAACGGATAATTGTGACTATATTTTTCATCATGGACACCACGGCTTTGGTGCGCGAATGATACATCAAAACTTGCATATCACGACAGGTAACGACATCGCTTCAGAATTAACACCTCTTTCTGATGATTTTTTTAGAGAGAATTTTCTTACAGAAGGTGTTTCTATTTCCATGGCCATCCGAAATCGATATATAAAAAAACTGACAAAAAAGTTTGAGAGAGATCAGCATTATTTTGATCAAGTAGGCAGAGGCTTTATTTTCAACTTGGAACAACAACTTAGGGACATGGGTTATGAAGGTCTTTCTTCTCAAGAAGAAGCACTTTTATCAAACCTCAAAGACGATGTCCTTGTTGCGAGTCGTCAATCTCATACTGAGACAAACTCACAAGAAAGAACAACGCCTCATCATCAAAGATCTTCCCCCTCTGAAGAAGAGGTCGATCAATTTGCTCTGTCACAAATGTCCCAAATTAGAGAGGAAATGCCATCGGCTCATCTGGAGAGACTAAGAAGAAGAATCAGGCATTATTCTCCCTCTGGAGCGAGTTACGCAACAATAATGGGAGACACCCACTATGCAACACTATATGAACCATTAACAGGTGAAGCGAAAGCTTGGATGGAGGGAGCTGTCATTCCTCGTAAAACTAAAAAAGATCCCCTTGAGCTTGAGAAAGTTCAAGCAAGTCTTAAGAAATTAAAAAACAAAGAAATTGATAAAAAAATAGTTAATTTACTCATTCCCTATCATAAAAGCTTTTCTGAGGTTAAAAAGAAAACCCTTAAAATTATCAATAAAATAGACAGAAAACAGAAAGAGAAAATTATCGCAGAAGGGATAATAGACAAAAGGAAGCCAGTCTTTACAGGAATCTCTTCAAAAGAGCTCAGAGAGAATTGGGATATTTATCAAATTACCGTAAAACATCTTTTAAAAGATCCTAGTAGAAGTCACTACCTAATAGAAAAATCTACATCTAGGATTCAAGAAATGCTCGTTTTTTTAAAAAACTCACCCGAATTTCTTCCCGATTTAGAAGACCCTAAATTCTTTGACCTATTTATGATAAGGGCCATAGACTCATCAGCGTATACAGCTGATTTTGTTAATAATTTATCTAAAGCAGATTTGGATGTTTTTGACCAAGAAGCTTTCAATGAACTTTTTTCTTTTTATCAAATTAAATTTCATTCAAAAAACGTCAACGACATTAAAATGAAACTTAGTCAATGGATCAAAACTCAAGATCACGCTATTTTTGCTTACGACAATCTCGATATCCTTGTAGAAAAAGATCTTCATAATAGAATTGAAGTTCTTAACTATTTATTAAAGAATGTTTCTTATTATAAAAATGCAAGAAGAGCTCATGCGCCGGGATTTATTCAAGGCTTTAGCTTTGAAAAAGAATCTCCAAAGGCCACTTACTTAAATTATTTTAAAGATCCAGATGTCCCAACAGAGGAATGGCTGCAAAAATCTCCCGAGTACCTGGAAAGCGTCATTGGCAATTATCAAATGACGTTTCCAACTGAGTTGAAACCCAAATTCATAGGAAGAATTAAGTTTGAGCTTGGAAATGTTTCAGAAATAACTCATAAGCTCTATGAAATAGATCATAAAAGAGTTCTTAAGCAACTTGAAGAAATAATCAAGGATTATCAAGAGGCGAAAGCGATTCACTTTCATACTTCAACTGTTTTTAAAAAGAGTTATGAGTACCAAAAACAGTTTTTTGTTTGGCATAAGCTTATCAATGATTATTTTTATTTTCATCGACTCGAACTTGGAGGAATTGAAACCTCTCTTGTTCAAATGCTCGACTACAACCCTGTTAAATCTTTTCATGATAGTGCTGGCTACTCAGGCAAAAAATTCTTTTACCTTGGTTACCGTCCTAATATGCACTCATCGGCAAAACAACTTCCCAAAGATCATATTCTGGTTGATTTAGAGTTAAGAGATACCAATAACTCACTGAAGGGATACAAAGAAGATGTTGAACTTGTTAGTCAATCTCTCCTTGCTCGGAATTGGGAGAAATTTAATATGGACCGCGTCCAGGAAGTTTTTTTCATTAAGCCAGAGAAAAAGGAAAACTTTTTAAATACAGTTGAATCTTTACAAGATCTTGAAAGTGAAAACTTTGATCTCGAAATCTTCTCTAAAATTGAAGAAACCGATAATTTATTTTATTTACCTCTTATTCGCTTTGAAGAAAAAAAATATTTTAACTTTAAAACAGGGCAACTACAAATGGCCTCTCCCAAACAAAAGAAAAGAATACAGGAAGCGCGAGATTATTATATTAGAGAATTAAAAAATAACTTTAATGACTATCTCTTGAAAGCTCAAGAGAACGATGAGCTCAAAGAATACGACCAAGATACCATTAAGGCTGCCTTGAAAGATCTCGTTAGAGAATGGGGAGCGATGGCAAAAATATCAGAACTTTATGGGAACTTGCTCTGAGAAAGGAGCTTAGGAGGATTTTATGAAATATTTCATGATAACTTTACTCATTACACTGAGCTTTTCGCTTCAAGCAACAGAGATGGGAAAAATTCCACCAGAAGAGGCAAAATGCATGGTTGCGGCCTTAAAAGAAGCTCTCAAAGAAACATCATATTATGAATATGACTTTCAAGTAGAGACATTAGAGACAAATCTTAAAACTAAAATCTCTTCTTTTTTAAGTTCAGCTAAAGTTTATGAAGTTGGTATATACGACTCAACTCAAGATCTGATCTACTCATCTTTATTTATTCCAGAGATAACCAAAAAATACAACGACCGAGGAGAAATTTCGAGTCTAAGTTGCTATGTTGGACGAGGAAACATCCACGCTCCTAATGGAGATTTAATTTACGATGTCTTCAGAGAAAGAACTGAGAAAAATCTCTCTAAGGGAAATTAACAACAGTTTAAATACCATTATTAGGGTAAGCATACATCGTGACCCCAGAAATTGTTCCGTCTTGAAAAGTACATGTGTTTGAAGTGTAATCACCATGCCCCTGGTAGGCCCCAAAGTTTGGCATATAAAGACAGGCTTCATTTGATTCACAGAGACCGTCATCATCACCTATACTATCTCCCATGATTTCCATGGCCTTTGCCATATAATTTACACCTAACTCACTCACGTAAATATTATTTCCGTCTAGCTCACTAGGGCAATTAGCTCCAGAAACAAAAGTATTATTAAGATTAACCCCATCTCCTGAACGATTAAGAACAACAGTATCGCTTGAAGAAAGTCTTGCATCATAAATCTGACATCCTCCTCCGCTAGTACAATTTCTTTCTCCTATTGTTGAAGGAAGACTTGCAATAGATCTTCCCCATCCTCTTCCTTCTGACTCAAAGTTTGTCCAATCTGTAATTGAATTATAAGACTGAGCTCCTGAGACGTGTGAGGTGTTAGAAGAATCTGAAGAAACTTTACCGACAAAAGAATCAGTAAAATTAAAGGTAGTACTTAAGGTCGCATCACTATTTGAATCATTGGCACAAGTCCCATCATCCAAAGTAAACACAGCATTTTGAACATAACAATTATTTGATACCGCGGCATGAAGCATTAGAAGACCTGTGAAGCGATTATTTGTATCTGAATTGGTTGAAGTTCCAATATTATTCCCTCCTGTAGAGAGAGCAATATCAGAAAATGTAGAACTGTAAACTTTGTGAATATAAAGGTTAGTAGACACTCCACTTCCAAGGGACAACATATTGTGAACGAATCCGTCTGTTCCTCGTATCAAGTAGTTCATACCATTATTCATATATGTATTTGCGACTAGTCGAGATGGCGCTGTTGTATACGAGCCTGAATAAAAACCAGAACTATTTCCAATTAAATAATTTTTAACAAAATAAATGTAGTTAGCGGTGTCTGATGATGTCACTCCATAACTTGAGCTATTTGAAATGGAGTTATTATATATATAGTTAACATTACTTCGCCCTAAGATAATACCATTAGTATTGTTAGCAAAAATATTATCATAGATTCGGTTCCTATCAGTATGAGAACCAGAACTATGAGTCATAAATCCAGCATTGGAGTTGCTATAAAAGTGATTTTCATAAATCTCATTGTAACTACAGTTTGTCTGATAAATTCCATCATAGTTCTCATAAAAGCGGTTTTGAAAAACTTGTGTATAGTCAGAGTTATATAAATGGACTCCTCTGCTTGTAGAGTTATGAAATAAACTACTCGAAACTATTATTTGACGACTCGTGTAAGTATAGACTCCATGAGAGCCAGAACTGTAGATTTCACTATTATGTATTCTGACGTAATTTGAAGAGCTTCCTGAGATGATAGTCATTGAAGTTCCAACTCCATTTATCTTGCTCTCAATCCAAACTCTACTTTGTCCGCTTATGGATAGGATGCAAATATAAGTAGGAGAAGAAAAAGTTCCATCTTGATGATTGCAATTAAGTACAGAATCATTTGGATGAGAGAGCTCATAAGAACCAAGAGTAACAATGGCCACATCATCCATATTAATTTGATATCCAGGAGTCGTATAACTTGAACTTACCGTTAAAATATCACCGCTTGAGAACGCCTCATCCACACCAGCTCCATCATCATCAACTCCATCAATAATGAGCGCGCTTCCCCCATTATTATTTGGCAATGCTTTAACTGAGTTCGTCCACCAAACTGATGATGTTGTTGCTCCAAGAGTTACTCCAGATTCTTTCACTGTAAGTGAATTGCTTTTAAAACTAGTCGCATCAACTAAATCTCGGAGCCCTTTGAACTCTTTTAACTGACTATAAAAGGTCGCATTTCCACTTACAACAACACAGGTCCAATCAAATACACCAAGAGAGTCAGTTGCAGTTAAATTAGTACAATTACTTTTTCCAACTACAGTTGCTTTCCGAACCTCACCTGCATGAATACATTTTGTATCTGCTCCTGTAGAGCAAGTCGTATCAGTCGCATCATAAAAAGTTGTTCCATCATTCTTCACATAACTCATCCACAATTGTCCGAAAGTAGGATAAGTCGCTGAAACAGTTACTCCAAAAGGAGACGTTGTATCAGTTCCTGAAATCGTATTTCCATCATACAGATTATCTCCATCAAAAGCATAAACATAAAAAGTGTAACTTGTACTTGTTAATAAATTTTCTACTGTGTAGTTTGTACTATCAGCAGCTGTTGTTCCAACTAAAGTATAGGTTCCTCCGCTTTCACGAAAGATGGCATAACCGCTCTCTCCCGCAATATCACTCCAGTTAAGTTGCATCGTAAAACCCGTTATATTTGAAATGCTTGAAATTCCAGCGAAGCTTAATCCGTTATTGGCCGCTAAAACTTCAGAGCGCTGAACAGTATTTCCATCTTCATACCCACTGGAGTCGACAGCAAAAACAGCATATGTTTTTGTTTGACCTAGAGCTACGTCAGTTACGGTATAAGTCGATGTCCCACTACTTAAGGTCGTGACAAGTGAGCGACTGCCACTACTTAAATCATAAACACGATAACTTTGTGCTCCAGCAACGACAGTCCAATCAAGTTTTAAATCAGCTGTTCTGTACTGATAAGTTCGAGTAATTGAATCAAGTCCGTTAAAACTCAAAGCACTGATCCCTGTTCCCGTGACACTATAAGTGGCTGAATACTTAGTTGTATCTGAAGAGCTGTTCCCAAAACTTATAACTACATGAGTGACTTGAGTTGAAACACTTGTTGGAGAAAAGCTCACATTAAACTGGCAAGTTGAACCTGCACTCATCGCAGCCGGTGCGAGAGAACAAGTTGATGAGTTTAAAGAAAAATCGCTACCAGCGATTGAGAGAGAGTTAATATAAATGGAATAGCTAGAAGAATTTTTGATAGAAAGTGTTTGCTGAGAAGTTGAAGACATCGTAACAGTTCCAAAATTAATGGAAGTAGGATTAAAAGTAAAAGTTGAATTTCCGAATTCTCCAAAAGATCCACTTGTCCCTGAACTTGAATCAGCTCCAAGCCCCGAAAGATCAGATTCTCCTGTACCATTACAAGATATGACCAATAATAAAAAGAGCAAGTTCAGTAGTCTCTTCATAGTCTAACTATCGGTTTTTTAATGATAAAAGCTTACTTCTCTTTAACAGTGTACCCTACAACTCAACTTTTAAGTTTTGACCTATAATTTCAATTAGATACCTTGAGAGAAAAGTAGTGGTTCTTAAGAAAAAAGACTCTTTTTTCTGGCATTCTTCAACTTTGCTCAAAATGCACACTTTTTAAACAAGTAAGTTTGTAAATCATTCAGAGAGACTACCAAAGAATAATTGAAACTGAGATGATGTGATCATCAGATTTATATAAAATATTAGAGATTTTTATGCTTCTTTTTCTTCGTTATTTTATTTTTATATTTAGTATTTTAGCTGTATCGATAGCATCTGATTCAAGAAGCTTGATAACACCTGTATTAGGTGGTCAATATCAAACTGCAATAAAGCATTCAGAAATCCAAACCCAGACCTCTGATCCCTTCATTCAGGGGAAAAAACGGAAAATAGGATTTTCTATTTTTTATCCGACTTCGGAAACAAAAAATTGCGATAAGGTAAGATTAGTAGATTTTTTTCCCATGGGGAAAGAATTTGAATTTAGATATAAGTCTTTTTTCCAAAATAACGATTGGTATCACTCATTTTCTGAATTGTATTCTCAAATTGAGTTGCAGTCATGTAAAACAGGCGTAATCAAAAACTTAAAAAGTTTCCCTATTATTATTTTTAGTCCAGGAGCTGGAGGGGGAAGAGAGGGCTATGTTACTCTTTTAGAACAGTTATCAAGCTATGGAAATATTGTGTTCGCTTTAGACCATCCTCACTGGGGAGGTGGTAATAACACGGTCTTCTACCCTAAATCTCAAGAGTTTGATGTTTTCGAACGACCAAATAAATTGTTTGAAGAATTGCAAAAAAAGCAAGAAGGGGCAGACCCTTACTTCGTTAAAGTTAGAACAAAAGATGTCTCAGATGTCATTGACTATTTACCTACAATACTAGTGGAAGAAAATTTGATATCTTCTGCTGATACTCACCAAATTATCATTGCAGGTCACTCTTTTGGAGGAGCAACTGCTTTTTACTCAACCCAAATAAATCAACCAAATGTCGTTGCTTATATCGACTTTGATGGCACTTTCAACAACACTCCTCAATATACTAAGAGAGTCGAACAACCAATCCTTTTAATTCTCACAACTCAAGGAGCTAAAGAAGAAGCACAAAATTACAACATGTCTTTTGATGAATATGAAGAATTTAACTATTATAAAGGATTGGATTTAGACTTATTTATGAACCTTACCATATTAAGATACCAAGACTATGTTCATTCAGATTTTTCTATATTTGGATTTATGTCAACCTATGGCGATTTTTTGAACGAGAGAGCCATAAGGTCTTTACCTATTAAGCATTCTCACAAAGAGTTTCTTGATGAAATATCACAAAGTATTGATTCTTTTATAAAAGAAATCAGTTCTCAAGATTAGTAATCAAAATGAACAAATATTTGATATCCATATTCTCTTTCCTTGTAACACTTAATGCTTTTTATGATCGATTTAGAATATAAGATGTAAGTCTTAAAAAAGTGGATTCAATGACTTGTAATTTATTTAACCATAGAAGTAAAACACCACATTAAATGTCAAAATATTAACCATTTGCTCAAACTCATAAAAGTAATACCTCTATAAACTCTTATTTTTACGTCCAATGAATTACATAGTAGTCCTTAAATTTTGGCACCAAAAATGCGAGTCTTATGTAAGTTATTTTCTTTTTATTGCCCGGAGGTTTTTGATGAAATTAATGAGTATTTGCCTTTTATTTCTTGTATTTTGTTTTTCTTGTGATGACTACGATGTTACTGAGATTTCAGCAGAATTAGAAAAACAAGCATTAGAAGGGTCTGAGTTTTGTTCAGTTATTACTTTTAAATCTAATCTCAAAAGTGACTCAGGGAGACGAGTTGACATTGATAGAATGACTGCTGAGTATGTCCTTTTTGGAGAAGATGAATACGATTCTGATTCCATTTTAGAGATTGGTAAAGGAGGAGAACGCTTCCGGTACATCAGTCTAGACGAGGAAAGAGTTTTAACTGTCTCAGCTGAAAATCTTATCGAGAAAATTACATACAGTAGCACGCCAATACCTAAATATTTTAATTTGTCTTTGAATGAAATTAGAGTTGAGTCAGCAGCGTCAGGTTGGACAAGTAACGGAAAACCTGTCACTCCTATTGTTTGGGGAGATAGGTTTGATTGTGGAAGCGCATACTTTATAACTCTTTCTAATCAGCTAAAAGAAGAAACAGAAGAAGAGGAAACTCCTTCTGAAGCCTCTGTGAGAGCAGGAGAATCGTTGACAAGCTCTTCAAATCTAGGTTTTATCGTAGATAAATTTTCTCTTCTTACGGATAAAGAAAGGAACTCAAAAGTTAATATGGGGAAAATAGCGTCAGTACGAGCAAAAGCATTACTAAACTACATTAAAGATCAAAGTGAAGAGGTCAGTTTAGATAGCGCCAAGCTGTTAATAAGCAAAAAAGTTCTCAAATCAGAAATTTCAGAAAGCAACCTTCGAGAAAAATTCCCGAAGGTAAAGGAAATACTTAATTCGCAAGAGCTTGCAGATGAATTCTATCGCTCTCTTACAAAAATGGTTAATAGAAAATAATCTTCGACACTCGAATTATTGAAATACATAAAAGCCTAGAACATTTACCTGGGTTTTTATGTATTTCTTCTCTTTTTCCTTGTAAATTATTCAGAGAGACTACCAAAGAATAATTGAAACTGAGATAATTCAAGTATTAATTAACTTAATCACATGGAACTGTTTCTATTGCGTGGGTATATAGCTAAACTTTTTTTATTCCTTCTCTATTCGTTCTCTCTCTATGCTGGGGAGAAATCCATCAGTAAGATCAGTTTATTAGAAAGTATTCAAATTTCTGACTTACATGACATTCAAACCGCAGGAGGAGGAGTCGTAAAGAGTGGGATGCATCTTTTATATCCCCCGTATGCCCAAAATAGAGATCAACATGCTTTTCTTGAAGTGGCCACAAAAGCTGCTCAAAAAATGAAAAGTGATGAAAACAATATCTTTTATAGAGGAATGAGACTTTATAAAGAGGACTTGGACGCTATTTTCAAAAATGGTATGAAATACAAGGAAGTTAAAGACGTTATGCCTGGAATTTTTGTCTCTAGCGAAGCCTATATTGGAGTTGCCTACTCCTTGGTTAATGCTCCAGCTGACTTTGTAACAGATAGAGGCTTCTATTCTGTTGTTTTTAAGTTTGTTTCTCATACTGTCATGCCTGAAAAAAGGCATGGTTTTGGCAGTGCTTTTATATTTCCCAAAACACAAATAATAAAACCCGATGAAATCAAGGAAGTCTATGTCTTTGATAAAAATTTTAAAAAAGTTGAAGATGCTTATATAAAACTTTAGTCATACAAAAGATGAGGCAGATTTACTTTATACTTACCCTATTCACACTTGAAAAAGTGGTGCCCCGAGGCAAACCAGGTGGCTCAAAGCAAATCAAAGACACTCTTCTAATTTATCAAATGATCCAGTCCAGCCACCTGTCATTCCATCTTTCGCGCCATAGAATGTCTTTCTCTCTTCATCAGTAGCATCACCTTCAACTTCCCATTGAAGTGCCACTCTGACATACCCATCACCTTCATCGATAAAATGGATGGTGGTTAACATTTTGTCTGGCCAAGTCGGAGCAAAAGGAGGTTTACAGATATTTTTATTTTCATCGCTAAAGCATTGCATATAAACAAGTTTATCAGGTGGGCTTATTTCTCTATATTCTATGAGGCCATACATGGTAGAGCCATCAGCATTTTTCATATGATAGTGAGATTGGCCTCCGACTTTAACATTAACTGATAAAAACTCCATACTTGATCCAGTAGGCCCCATCCATTTTAGGAAATGTTCTGGATTCGTCCATAGTTCAAACATCGTATCCAAATCCGTTTTAAAACTTCGGTTGATGATAAAAACATCTTTCTTTGTTTGTTCTCCCTCAAGATATTCACCTAGTCGATCCCAAGTCGAGTTTCCACTGGCTTGCTTTATAAATCTCTCTATTTCTCTTGCCGCTTCAGGAGTTTCTAATGTCATAGTCATATCCATAACCGTTTTTCCCTTAAACTCTTCAAAAGTGACAGTGACCCGAAATAATGGAGGGGTATTTTCAGTTGCTCCATGATCGTAAACAAGTTTGGAGTACTCTTCTACGACGTGATAAGTAGCAATATTTGGATAATCAACTCCATCTGGTCCATGCATTGTATAGATCCACTGCCCCCCAGGCTTTAGCTCTTTACTCTTAGTTGTAATTGTAAATCCTCTAGGTCCCCACCAGTGTTCTTGGTGATTTACCTGCGTAAAAGCATCCCACACTAATTCGACAGGTGCGCTAAAAGCCCTAACTAATCTTAATTCATTATCTTTTTTTGCCTTTGCCATATTTTTTACCTCTATTTGTTTTTGTATTTTGTAATTTTTTTAAGTAGTCATCCAATCTATCAAAACTTTCTACCCAAACTTCTCGACATTGATCCATCCAAAGAGTTGCTTCGTCCAAAGGCTTCGTATTAATTTCACAAGACCTATATTGCGCCTCTTTGGTTTTAACAATTAATCCAGCATTCTCTAAAACCTTTAAATGCTTTGTAATGGCAGGCAAACTCATCTTTTTCAAAAAGGGTTTTGCAAGCTCCGTTACATTCGATTCACCTTTTGTCAGCCTTACTAAAATCGCTCTCCTAGTGGGGTCAGCTAAAGCTGAAAATGTCATACTTAGTTTATCATTCATTTAACCCCTCGGTTAATTAACCAATAGGTTAAACATTAAGTCATTTTTAGATTTTTTTCAACAGAAAACAAAGTTAGTTTGAGAGTGAGATTTAGAGGTATAAAAAAGCCTAGACCTTGTGTCTGGGCTTTTTTATTTTGGTGCCCCCATCAGGGTCTATTACAAAAAGCGTCCTCCAAAATACAATATCAATCATTTCAAGTATTAAGACGGGAAATTCTCATCTCTCCTACGATGTCCTCCATGAACTTTACATCAAAAAAGGGCTATCAACACGCCAAATTGCTGCTCATATAGAGTCCTCCAGAAGCAAAGTTCTCACAGCGCTAAAAAAGCATAAGATTCCTTTGAGAACTCGCAGCAAGCATCATGGTAATTCTCCCAAAGTTCCTACTTGCGGCAAGAAGAAACAAAAGAGCGAACAGATTGATTACAAACGAGAACAAAGACTCATTGAGTCCATACTGGAGATGAGAAAGCAAGGAAATAGTTTTAATGGTATTGCTAAGATTCTCAATCAGATGAAAGTTCCCACCAAGCAGCAAGGGAAAAAATGGTACGGAGAGACCGTGAGGCAGATATTTAACAAGTACTCAAAAAATTAAATAATATTTCTAACTTAAATTATTGGATCGTCTTCCATCTGGATTTGAGACAGGAGTTAGAACACCATTGATTTGTTTCACGGAGTAACCTGGATAATTTTGGGCCTCTATTTGAGAAACAAATTCTTCTCTTGTAAGAACCGTCTTTTTAACTAAATCAAAAAAAGTTTGATTTCTTCCATTCTCATCTTCTGTCAGAACGATCACTGGCTTTGATTTATTGACTGGATCGTGGTTTGCTCCCTCGTAAACTCGCTTGTCTTTCTTCGGTTCAATGATCAGCTCTCCATTATCCAAAGATCCATATTGAGAGACCTTGAATCCCTTGAGTTCGAATACAAGTCAAGTGGCTTATACTCATTCAACCGACCTAATATATCTGCTGTATTTTCGCTGTAGACAATGGTTAAAACCCCACTAACATGAGCATGTCTAAACGCATCCACATCGTTATCACTTAATCCAAATGCTGTTGTATTTATCGTCCCGTCAGCTTTTTTAGGAAGAGGACGAATATTTTTGTCGAAATACTCATAAGCCTCGTCACGGGCTTCATCACTAAGTAAGTCTGGTCTCCAAATACTTGTCATTTGAAACTCTTTTGTGAAAGAAGTTCATAGACAAGCCATAAATGAAAAGCCAGTGCAATAGTTGCGACAGTCCATCCATAAGCAATAATAATGAATACCCCCAAACCAGAAAGAAAAACCCCAAGGGCCAGTAAATACCTAAACTTCCCTCTAGGAAGTTTAAAAGAGCAAAAGATAATTGGTGCATTCAAAAGTATCGAGTCTATTAACCCTGAGACAACACTAAGGTAGTAAGGACGAGGCTCACCAAACTTTCGAAGAGAAATTGTACAAAGGATGAGAATTGCTAAAGTAGCAAACCTGATAATCCATTTCTTCTTCAACGAAAGTTCTATTCTATCGATACTCAATTCCATTTGTCGGTTCCCTGTACTTTTATGCCATCTTCTTTTTAAAAACTTCTTCTTCAAGTTTTTTAAGCCGTGTTTCCGTGCTCTCTTCTCCCATAAATATTTCTCTTAGCCTTTCATTAAGAAGAGATTGGTATTTCTTTCCTTGGGTTTTAGCTTCTTCCTTGATCTTGATGAGCAGATCTTCATCAAGAAAAGTTGTGATCCGAACTTTGGTCTCACTTGAGTTCCAAGTTGAAGGAAGATCAACTTCTACATCTCCATACTGAATGTCTTTTTTCTTAGTTTTGGTATTCATTCCAAGCCTCCAGTAAAATTTCCACTCTTTGCTCAAGGTACTTTGTCATCTCTTTGATGAACTTTTCCTTGAATCCTCGACAAAAGTAGCAACTTACAGGTTCAAGAGTAAATTTGGCCTCACATTCAGGCGCTAACACATGTACATGGGCCGGTCCGTGATCATCAGGAAAAATGCAAATTTTAACGTTTCTGTATCTGAGAATCACAGGCACATCATATATTATACATAAAAATATGCATGATATCCATGAAAAAATAACTGAGTACAGAGAATAGCTAGAAATTCTAGTAATATCAGGCAGTTAAGTTTATAAAATAATAACCAAAATAAGAACGAAAGAAATGGTACTGAGAAACTGTGAGGCGGATATTTAATAAATACCCAAAAAGTTTTGAAAAGACCAACGAATCTAGATTTTCAAAAGTCTTTGTTTATGAAAAGTTTCTAACTCTTTTAAAAATTTACCAACTGTTGTTTTTCCAACTATCTCCCCTGTTGTCGCGGAAACATGAAATATATGTCCCGGTACGAATTTAAACGACTTGTTGCTTTGAAGAATATTTTCGCAATAAATACTATGAATTGCAGTTAAAGCACCATGGTACATTGCAAGCCTTCTCTTAGTAGTTTCCTTACTTTCACAGGTAAAAGTAACAACCTCATAAACTCTTCCATTAAATTTTGACCCCACGAGAGAGGCATGAATAAATTCCATATCCACAAAATCTTGTCCTGGCTTTAATTTTATACTAGGTAGTCGATGATCCCCTTTTAAGCTTACAAGGGCCCTCCTCAATATTTTAGCATTGGTATTTGGCTTCCTCATTCGTTCATATAAGCATCTATATATAGAAGAATTTAATAAATTCAATTTCTCAGTTTCAACAAAACTTTCATAGTTAATATCCTGTAAAATCTCTGTAGCTAAATTATTAACAATATCTTCTATCTTCAAGTCTCTTAAAAAGATTTCAAGGCAACTCTCATACCATTTATTATAATATTTTCTCTTATCTTCAAAACGCTTTTCCAATTTACTAAGTTGAATGCATTCAACTTGGTTTAACTCTCTTCTAATTAAATTAAAAATCCTCTCAACGGGTTCTCTATAATTATTAAAGTTAGATTCTTTTATAAGATTATTAATTGGTGTTATTAATTTTGAAGAGTTTAAAATTTCATCTTTGATATTAAGCCCAAGTATTTCTAAAAATAAAATGGGTGTATTTACAAAATCCTGATTACTAATATCAAATAGCTTTATTCTTTCAACACATTTAACAAAGTTACTGAAAAGCTTTTCTCTCCTAACCTCACAAAAATTACTATATATTGATGTATCGTAAAATGTTGCTCTCTTCATCTTCATACTTTTACTTGCTTCATTAATTGATGACTATCTATAACACTGTACAACTTCTCCTTCTAGTTATTCGACTCCGCATCGCTCACCCAATACGGATGCGAACCATAAACCATTTATTGATTTTGGGGATTTTAAAAACTTGTAAGTTACTGAGATTAATGTAAAAAAGTCCTCCAACCTGAAAAGACTAGAGGACTTTTTTTGAAAAAAATTTTTTGGTGCCCCGAGGCGCTTCCTCATGAAAACTTTCCACTGGAGACTTTACATTTCGTCAGTGAACCAGGTGGTTCAAGGCAACTCAAAGGCATTAAAATACTGAGTTCGGATTAAGTGTTTATTCTTTGAACAGTGGTTTTTTGTAAACTCTTCAGTGAGCCTAGCGGGGAATCACTAAACCTGGGACAATACGTGAAATAGATTTATTAAAATCATTACTAAAGTGAACGAAAGCTTAGGAGGATTTATGAAGAAATTATTGATTGGTTTACTAGTTTTAGGAAGTATTTCTGTAATGGCATCAGAAAAGGTCGTCAGTAAAGTTTGTGGAAAAGTGTCAAAACTCGAAGCAATTGCAACATTTTCAAATAATGCAGTAATGAATTTCCCTGGTTCTTATTGCGTCGGTTGTACTCCCGACATGATATATCGATTAGATACGAGTACTGAGCTTGGTGATTATCATGCAAGTGAAAGAGCTCAGATAGCTATTTTAACAACTGCTTATGTTAATGACTTGGAGGTTTGTAGAATTGTTATAGAAACAGATATAAAAGGAGCTAGCGCTCAGGAAATTCTACAATTGAAAAAGAATTAAATTGAACTGAGCCCCGTTGACTAGACAGTTCGCCCCCATATTTTCTGAATAGGACGATTAGCCGGGTTTATCTTTAAGACTTCTGATTCAAACTCTTCAGGGCTTTTATAGCCTAAAGATGAATGAAGT
>JAUIIL010000014.1 GCA_030431635.1 Bacteriovoracia bacterium | reverse complement strand
TAAAAATTAATATTAGTAGTTTTAAACACCCACGAATAAAAATGGAAAAGTTTTCTTTTACGAAAGAAGAAGAGATATCCTTAAATAAGGAGCTTAACAAACTAGAGTTAATGTTTCCAGAAAGTGTGCAGAGTGTTTTTTCAGTATCTAAGCAAGATGGTCTGTTTAGTGGAAGTTTAAAAATAAGCCCATCCGATGTTTACACTTATGGTAAAGCTTCGACAGCCATTGGCCTTTTTTATAAGCTTCGTGAGAAGCTCAAGACGAGAGTATTAGAGCAAAATACGCTAGCCAACTAAAGCAATCTGTACAAGAAGCAAATGAGATTAATAATAATAAATTTATCTATCGGAGGATAATATGAAAAAAGAAAAAAGTTTACTTAGCTTGGCCAAGGAAAATATCTATCACCTATATCCAAAAGTTATATCTATGGACGTAGATATGATCAGACTTGCAAATAATCACTTCAGAAGCAAGATTGTACTAAAAACTAAAGCGAAGAGTTTTTTTGCAAATAAGGTGGCCCTAAACTACAAGGAAAGTTTAGATAAATCTTGTCAGGCCATTAAAAAGCAATTAGAGAGAGCAAAAATTGATGGAGTTCATCAGTTTAAAAAAGAGGTCATATCAGAAGATGAAATAGACAAGTTGTACTACACAGATACTGGAGGAGAGGGTTAAAAACTAAAGGAAAAGTTAGATGGAATCATTATATAAAGAATATCCAATTAAAATGGAATTAAAAATATCTTCGCGCAAAGAAGAGATAAAAGATTCATATCTTATTCGTCGATATATTAAAAAAATTAGTTTAATTTTTTGTTTCCTTATCTTGATAAGTATTCCAGTTGTCACAGAATATTTCTTAAAAACTTCATATCTAGCTTCAGTTCTCATTATTTTTATCGTCTACCCGTTTTTCTATATACTTTACCGAATCGATAAGTGGGCGATGAACTGTAAGTATATGCCATAATATCACCAATGACTTTAAAAAATTCAAATGGGCCTAAGATAAAAACATCGTTATATTCTATGTATTGAATAGTAACTATGTATTATATCTATGTAGCGACAACTGCTATTTTACAAGAAAGGGTGTCGTAAGAATGTACTCGTTGATGCACAAGAATAACACTGTAGTGCTTAGGGAAAGAACTTGATATACATGATGATTTTTAAAGTGAATAAAGTTCAAAAAAAAAGAATAATATGAGTGATAATGAAGACCTTAAATTTTTCAAACAAATTGAACTCTATTTTGATGAAGCTTCAAAGTATATTGATTGTTCACCTGATATTTTAAAACAAATCAAACAAAATAATGCCATTATTCATCTCAATTTTCCTATTAAAAGAGATGATGGATCAGTTGCAGTTGTCGAAGCTTGGCGTGCTCAACACAGCTACCATCGATCCCCCTGTAAAGGAGGTATTCGCTATGCAAGCATTGCGAATGAGGATGAGGTTAAAGCACTTGCTGCTTTGATGAGTTATAAATGTGCTATTGTCGACGTCCCCTTTGGGGGAGCAAAGGGTGCTGTGAAAATTAATCCCAAAGATTACTCAGAGGCAGAACTAGAGCGAATAACGCGAAGGCTGACTTTTGAATTATATAATCGTAAATTTATTGGCCCAGGAATTGACGTTCCTGCTCCTGATTACGGATCAGGTCCAAGAGAAATGGCATGGATCTCAGATACATTCAAATCACTATCTAATGATTTAGATGATGTTGGATGTGTTACAGGCAAGCCTGTAACACAGGGGGGAATTGAAGGTAGGATTGAAGCAACAGGCCTGGGGGTTGCTATTGGGCTTAGAGAATTTTGTACCTCTGATGAACTTATGAATAAATTTAAAATATCATCGGGACTAAAAGGAAAACGCATAGCAATTCAAGGATTAGGCAATGTTGGTTTTTATAGTGCTCTTTTTCTTTCAGAAATGGGAGCGAAAGTAGTGGCCGTTTCTGAGTTTGAAGGGGTCATTTCTAATGCAAAAGGACTTGATGTCAAATCCTTGTATGATTTTAGAAATAAGCATAAAAGCTTTGAAAAATATACTGATGCAATCTTCACCTCTGCTAGAGATGAAATTTTTTCTTTTGATTGTGACATACTCATTCCAGCTGCTCTCGAGTCTCAAATAACACTTGAAAATGTTGATGTTATTAAGGCAAAAATAATTGCAGAGGCCGCAAATGGTCCAATAAGCTTTCAAGCAAGTCAGAAATTATTTAAAAAAGGAATTGCAGTAATACCTGATATCTATCTCAATGCCGGTGGTGTAACTGTTTCTTATTTTGAATGGGTAAAGAATCTTTCTCATATCAAATTGGGACGAATTGAGAACCGCTACAATCAAAAAAACTATACTAATATTGTTAGTTTGGTAGCAGAAATAACCAAGGAGGAAATAAGTCCGGAACTAATTGATAGGTTCACAAATAAAGGTGATGAGAGAAACCTTGTTTTCTCTGGTTTAGAGGAAACAATGATTACAAGCTTTTCTCAACTAAAGACGATCTGCCAAGAGCATGATTATAAAATCGACCTGCGAACGGCTGCTTTTATATGTGCAATAGAAAAAATTTCTCGATGCTATAAAGAAAATGGGATTTTCCCTTAAATAGTTAAAGCAGAGATATTGCCACATATGTTTGGGGATTGTTAAGAAAATTACCGACGCTTTAAAACATCATAATATCCTATGTATTGCATAGTAACTATATATTATACCTTTGTATTAAGAGCGATTACTATTCGCCAAAAAGGAATAATCTAATGCAGGAATCAAATGATGGTGGCGATAAAGTTGAAAATTTATTTCAATACTATAAAGATATTTTTGTTAAGTTCTTAGGAAAAAACGATCAAGCAAAGTTACTAGTTTTTGCAATTTTAATTTTATCTTTAGTCTTTGGCCTATGGACATCTTACTATACGGTACCAAGTGATTCTGTTGCTGTTGTACAACGTTTTGGAAAATATCTTAAAGAAATTCCTCCCGGATTACATTTCAAACTACCGATGGGCATAGATACAGCGACAATTGTCCCTGTAAAACGACAATTAAAACAAGAATTTGGATTTGCTACCCCTGGTTCTCTTGACAAGTATCAAAGTCCGGGTCCTCGAGATGCAGAAAAAGAGACTCAAATGGTGACAGGAGATTTAAATGCTGCATTGGTGGAATGGGTAGTTCAGTATCGTATTTCAGATCCTGTCAAATTTCTTTTTGAAGTTCGGAAGCCTTCTTTAACACTTCGCTATGTTTCTGAGTCCGTTATGCGAGAGGTGGTTGGAGATCGAACAGTCGACGAAGTTATCACTATAGGGAGACAAGAAATTGAAATAGAAGCGCTAACTAAAATGCAAGCATTATCAACTAAATATGAAATGGGGATTAGTATTGACCAAGTACAATTGAAAAACATTAACCCTCCCTTACCTGTACAAGAATCATTCAATGAGGTTAATCAGGCACAACAGGAAAAGGAAAAGCTTATTAACCAAGCGAGACGGGATTATAATAAGGTTATTCCTCTTGCTGAAGGAGAAAAAGATCAAAGAATTCGTGAAGCCGATGGTTATCGACTTAAGCGAATAAACGAAGCAAAAGGTGATGTTGCCAGGTTTAATTCATTGTTGGCCGAATACATTAAAGCTCCACAGGTTACTCGTCGTCGAATATATATCGAAACTCTTCAAGAGGTCTTACCGCAGATACACTCCAAAGTCATTGTAGATGAACAGACTCGCAACCTACTTCCTTTATTGAATCTTAATTCCATACCTCAAGGAAAGATTCAATCTAAAAAGGCAGAGAATCATGAGTAAAATTAAGCAAATAGTTACATCTTTATTGATAATCTCTGGAATATTCCTTTTAGTGGACTCTATTTACACAGTAAACGAAGTTGAACAAGTAATAGTCACTCAGTTTGGTAAACCAGTGGGAGATCCTATCATTACAGCTAGCCTAAAAATGAAGATGCCTTTTATTCAAGAAATTAACCCTATCGATAAGCGAGTGCTTGAATGGGATGGGCGACCATCAGATATGCCGACCAAAGACAAGCTCTATATTTCAGTAGACCTCTTTGCTCGTTGGAGAATTATTAAACCTCTTCAATATTTTCTACGGCTTCGAGATGAACGAAGCGCTCAATCTCGGCTGGATGATATTCTAGGTAGCGAAACCCGCAACGCTGTGGCCAAACATGAGTTAATAGAGATTATTAGAACTACCAAAGATCGAATTCCCTTGAGGGATTCTTTGTTGATTACTGATGCGAATAAAAAATTAAATATGGGTTCACTTGTTCCAATCAACAAAGGGCGAAAGCTAGTTGAGAAAGAAATTTTTTCAGCAGCTTCTAAAAAAGTTTTAGTGTTTGGTATCGAACTACTCGATATTCGTTTTAAGCGAATCAATTATAATGCTAGCGTGCGACCAAAAATTTACGATAGAATGATCAGTGAACGACGCCAAATCGCAGAACGTTTTTTGTCTGAAGGAAATGGAGAAGCCGCTAGAATACTTGGTAATCGTGTTCGAGACCTAAGTAAAATTCAATCTGAAGCTTATCGAGAAGTTGAACAAATACGAGGTATTGCCGATGCAAAGGCCACTGCAATATACTCGAAAGCGTATAATCAAAATCGCAAGGCCATCGAATTTTATGTGTTCACACGAACGATGCAGTCCTACAAGTATATCATTGACAAAAATACAATACTTGTTCTCTCAACAGAAAGCGATCTTTTTAAATTTTTAAAAGGAATATGATGGAAAACCGAGTATTGATAGAAAAATTCAAATAGAGGAAAGAATGAACAAACATCAATCTAAAAGACCTTTTCAGAGAAAAATTATCATGATGATTGATGACTCTAAAGAAGTATTGAAATTAGGACAAATTATTTTTGAAAATGATGGATTTCAAGTTTTTACTGCAGCAACAGGGAAAAGAGGGCTTGAAGTTTTATCAAGGATAAAGTCTCCAAATCTGATTCTTTTAGATATGCATATGAA
The DNA here is from genome assembly GCA_030431635.1 of Bacteriovoracia bacterium. GTDB lineage: Bacteria > Bdellovibrionota > Bacteriovoracia > Bacteriovoracales > Bacteriovoracaceae > CALFYV01. The sequence continues at coordinate 7,905 of JAUIIL010000014.1, read as the reverse complement.
AGATATGGATGGAGTTATTTTTTTAGAAAAATTTGAAGAACAATTTAACGAGGAGCAAAGGGCACCTGTTGTCTTTTATTCAGCAGATGACACTGTTCCGAAAAGTAATGCTATCGGGTTTATAAAAAAATCTGGCAATCTTGAAAAACTTCTTAGTGCCGTTCATTTTTATGTTAATAAAAACGTAACAAGAAATGAAAGGATAATTTCGAAGTGAAGAAAGACTTGCCCCTCGATACTTTCCTTAAATCTAACCGACAGAAGATACTTGAAGCAAGTGAAAAAAGAATCGTCGCTCTTGCAGCATTACGCCCATCCTCTGGACAGTTAAGAAATGCCATGTCTTTGTTTTTAGATCAGCTTACAAGTATAATTATTACAGATACACAAAAAATAAGCACAAAAGATGAACTGGAAATATCTGAGTCGGCAAGCCGTCATGGCAAGGAGTTATGGCGGCTTGGGTACACGTTGACCCATGTTGTTCATACTTACGGAGCAATGTGCCAGGCAATCACTGAAGTCGCTAGCAACTCTAAAAACTCTATCACAGCAATGGAGTTTCACCATCTGAACCGCTGTCTCGATATTGCAATAGCAGCTGCTGTAACAGAATTTGGGTTAGTTGCTCATATTGAAAGTAAAAAAAAGGAAGTGATTCATCTTGGTGCTGTTGCTCACGAACTTCGAAATGCTCTAAACAGGGCCAGCATTGCCTTTCAAATGCTCTCTAAAGGGATAGTGGGATTAAATGGAAGTACGAGCAAAATTCTTGAAAAAAGTTTAATAGAAATAGGTATTTTAATAAATCGGTCACTTTCTGAGGTGAGGTTGAGGTCCGAAAGTGAATTGCATGAGGAACATTTTGCTATTATTGAGGTTATTAATCAACTGATTGTGACTGCTGAAATAGAAGCAGAATATAAAATGCAAACACTCACAGTTCAAGTTGATCCAGAGGCTTGTATAAAAGCCGATCGGTATTTAATATTAGCAGCAGTTGGGAACACTCTTCAAAATGCACTAAAATACACAAAAGAGAAAGGCAATATAACGATAATTGGAAGGTCTGAAGAAAAATATGTTTTTATTGAAATAAAAGATCAATGTGGAGGAATTCCTGTTGATAAAGTCGATGATCTCTTCAAAGCGTTCACACAAGAAAATAAAGACCGCAGTGGATTGGGCCTTGGTCTTCTCATTACTAAAAATGCAATAGAGAGGAGTTCAGGTACGATCACTGCATGCAATCTAGATGATGGATGTATTTTTACTATTAAGTTACCACGGTCTTTTCCCTCTGAACCAGAGTCTAAATCAGTAGTCTGATATTACATAGGAAAAAGCTATTTATTGTATCGTAACTATATATTATACATATGTATAGCGCGCTTATACTATCCGTTCAATGAACAAAGAAACTGAAATTGATAAATTGGATGAGTTAGAAAGAGTTGAGCGTGGTGCTTTTGGGCAATGTTCTACATGCGGTAATGAAATTGAAGGTAAGAGGCTGAAAGCTGTACCATATGCAATCAATGGTATCGATTGTGAAAATGCTGAATCATACGCAGAGTTTGAATTGTAAATTTTTAAGGAGAAAATCAATATGTCCAACTGGCAAGACAGTCCATTTAAAATTGAAGCAAAAGAAAATCAAACGCTGGCATTTTGTTCATGCGGTTTTTCCGACAACGCTCCTTATTGCGATAGCTCACATAAGAAAGAAATATCAAGAACTTCACCTATTATAATTAATTTCAAAAAGAACGAAACCATTTCTGCTTGTGGTTGTCGACATTCGAACAATCGTCCTTTCTGTGATGGAACACATAATACTTTGAAGAATAAGAAAGATTCTTTAGCTGTTAATGATGAAATAGATCAAGAGTGTTAACACTATGTTGGTATAGAAGATGCTAATTGAAAACCTATAGAAACGCGGAGAAAGATGATGAATATGCAACCACTATATGACCGAGTTTTTCTACAAAGAATTGAAGAAGAAAAAAAGACAAAAGGTGGAATTGTTATTCCTGATACTTTAAATAAGAAATCTATTGAAGGAAAAATAATTTCCGTAGGCAAAGGGAAGACTTTAAAAAACGGTGAAGTTATACCTCTTGAAGTAAAAAAGGGAGACCGGGTGTTGTTTAGAAAAAACTCCGGTGCTGAAGTTACCTTAGGAGGAGAAGATTATCTCGTGATGCGCGAGGAAGATATTTTTGGAATTATAAATTAATCTGAAGAAAGGAATTATATATGACTGCAAAAGAAATTAGATTCTCTGAGTATGGGAGGTCTTCAATTTTAGAAGGAGTAAATATTTTAGCAAATGCTGTTAAAGTAACTCTAGGTCCGAAAGGGCGAAATGTTGTACTTCAAAACTCATATGGGGCGCCCACTATTACAAAGGATGGTGTAACCGTTGCAAAAGAAATTGAACTTGAAGACCACTTTAGAAATATGGGCGCTCAAATGGTCAAAGAAGTTGCCTCAAAAACTAGTGATGATGCTGGTGACGGAACGACTACGGCCACTGTTTTGGCGCAATCAATCATCAGGGAAGGTGCCAAGTTTGTAGTGGCAGGGCTAGACCCTATGGAGCTAAAACGAGGAATTGACCTGGCCACACTCAATGTTATTGAGGAGTTAAAAAAATTAAGCCGGCCTGTCGAAGGAAAAAAAGAAATAGCTCAAGTCGGTACAATTTCGGCAAATAACGATTCTGAAATAGGCACTATATTAGCAAATGCAATGGATAAGGTAGGTAAAGAGGGAGTGATAACCGTTGAAGAGTCAAAAACCTCAGAGACCACACTCGAAGTTGTGGAGGGAATGCAATTTGATCGAGGTTATTTATCTCCTTATTTTGTTACCAATCAAGATCAAATGGAGATCGAATTAGAAGATCCCTACATTCTCATTTTCGATAAAAAAATCAGCTCAATAAAAGATCTCTTGCCTGTTCTAGAAAAGACTTTGGGAGAGTCCAAACCACTTCTTATCATCGCTGAAGATATAGAAGGAGAAGCACTAACAACTTTAGTCGTTAATAAGCTTAGGGGGTCCTTGAAAGTAGCTGCAGTCAAAGCTCCGGGTTTTGGAGATCAAAGACAAGAAATGCTTCAAGATTTGGCAATACTAACGGGTGGACAAGTTCTTTCAGAAGAATTAGGGCAAAAACTTGAAAATGCAACGTTAAAAGATTTAGGGAGGGCTAAGAAAGTCCTCATTAATAAGGAACATACAATTATTATAGATGGAGCTGGCAAGAAATCAGATGTTGAAAATAGAATTAAAATAATAAAAAAACAAATCGACGATACTACCACGAAATATAATGGGGAAAAACTTCAAGAGAGGCTCGCAAAGCTAGCTGGTGGAGTGGCGGTGATTAAAGTTGGCGCAACAACAGAGATCGAAATAAAAGAGAAAAAGGCAAGGTTAGATGATGCTCTTCATGCCACTCGTGCAGCTGTAGAAGAAGGGATTGTTCCCGGAGGTGGAACCGCGCTTTTAAGATGTATAAAAGCACTCGATGGCTTAGCAGTCATCGACACTGAACAAGCTGCAGGAATAAAGATTGTAAAGAGAGCGTTGGAGGAACCTGCAAGGCAGATTGCTATCAATGCTGGGCACGAAGGAGCTGTTGTAGTAAACGAAATCCTCTCAAATGATTCACCCTCTTGGGGTTTTAATGCGTTGACAGAGAAGTATGAAGATTTAATCGAGGCCGGAATTATTGATCCTACGAAGGTCGTTCGTTGTGAGATTCAAAATGCAGCGAGTATCGCTGGTCTAATAATTACAACAGAGGCCTTTATTGGGGAATATACTAAAAAGAGTGAGAAGGCTCGTCACAGTTTATCTAATGAATATGAGATGAGTATGTAGCCAATGGAACTAAGCATGAAGTTAAGTGCAAAAACGGGCAAACACTGATCTGAAGTCTTTCCTGAAAACAAAGACGAGGAACCGACGAGATATGAATTTATTAGATATAAAAAGTAATGAAGAAAAACTAATGATTTTAAAAAGAGGAATTTTACATAGACTAAATCTTCTTGATAAAGATAAAAAAAGGACTTCTAACCCGCTCCCTGAGAGTTTAGATGATCAGGCAGTGGCGATTGAAAATGATGAAGTTATCAATAGATTGGATACACAAGATCGTATTGAGCTTAAAAGTATTAATGACGCCCTTAAGAGAATTGAAGCTCGGGTTTTCGGGATATGTATTTCTTGTGGTTATGAAATTTCAAAAAGGAGGCTAAAAGCGATGCCTTACGCAGCAAATTGTATCGGATGTGAAAATGGCGATGATTGATAGACTTTTAAAATTTTCAGATGAAGCAATGCTTGTTTCTAGTCACAAGAATAGATTGGATATATGACCGTGAAAAATATCCCTTCCATTTTGCCAACAAGTAATTCAAGAAAAAGAAATGCAAATGTTTGTATTCGATGTGCCCCTCCTGATATAGATTTTATAAATATTTTTGATGGTTATTGTGAAAAATGTGGCAAGAAAGCAATGCTCGTGACGATTAAAAACGATAGCGATGAGATTGGTCAAAAATATTATAATGATATTGGAGGGGAGGGGTAACAGTTTCATGAATTTTCTAAAAGTTAAAGGTCTACAAGATTCTTTCATTTAATTATTAGACCTATTTATCAAAGTGAAATTCTCAATAATTGCACAAGAATCTCGTAATCCTTGGAGATAGATGAAAATCATATTTTTTAAGAAACTGTGCACGCTCTATCTCAGAAACATGTATGGATTTTTTAATTTAATTTTTGTTTTTAAGTTACTTTTGTAAAAAAAACCAATCGTTCCCGATTCTGTTTTTATTCTATAGGTTTGTGAATTATCTTGTAGTATCTTAATTAGGTGATCCATATTCTCAATTTCTATCTCATTAATAGTTAAAATAACTTCTCCAAAAGACCAAAATTGTAAATGACAAGGGCTTTCTTTTTCAATATGAGTAACTATTAATCGCTCTTTAAATTCATTATAGTTTTGAAGTAATTGGTAAAATATTTGAGTATCTACAATATTAAAAGCTTCAAAAATATCATACGTCAAGATTTGAATTGTCATTCCCCAAGCATCAACAAATGTTCGTTCTTCAATTATTGGTATGGCAACGATTTTTCTAGTAGGACTTGGCAAGGTAGGGCCTTTAAGTTCAAGGTCTTCTCCATTTCTGCAAATGGTTAGTTTCGCTTCCTTCCCTATTGGTATTAACTTAAATGCATCGAAAATATTTTTTCGATGGTAATGCCCAATATCAGTGAATATACCATGACGATCAATGCTGTTGCCATTTAAAGAAAGGATAACATCCTCTTCTCTTGCTTCAATTTTTTCAAGGAAGCTATTTTTCTCTATTTGACTTATAATAATCCCCTTTGCTTCATTCATGCTTAACGATTGAGAGATCTCTTTTGAGTTTTTCTGAAAACTACCCCCCATGTCAGAAAAACAGAGAGTACTATTCTCAAAGATATTTTTAAGGATAATTTCAACAAATTTGAAAGGAGTTATAAAACCAATATTTTCAGCATTTTTAAAAATTGATGTGTTTATTCCTATGACGTTGCCATCCTCATCAATTGCAGGACCACCTGAGTTTCCAGGATTTATTGCTGCATCAGTAACATATTTTTCAGCAGAAACTCTATTCCCAGAGACAAAATTAGTGATTTCTCCTCCTGTAATATTGGGTTCACTCATTCCCTTGGGGTACCCTATCGCTTTTAGCTCTGTTCCCCTTGAAATATCTTCGCTTTTCCTCAAATTTAAATAAGGAACCTTCGATACAGCAATTTTGTTAAACTTCTCAAACTCCCCATTTTTCAACCGTATAATTGCAATATCTGGCTCCTGATTTTTTACTATTCCAACAATGTCTGCAGCAAAAGACTCTTCAGAGGTTAACATCGACATGATTCGAATTGATTTTGCATTTCTTACCACATGTGCATTTGTCACTATTATGTCACGGCCATATTCACTGTTTATAAAAAATCCAGAACCGCTCCAACTCTTTAAATCTCCTAGTCTAGGGTTTAAAATTGACTCTACATCTTCTCCAACATATCCAACGACATGGATCTGTACAACAGATGCCATTTTATTTCTTGCTTGTTCGGTGAATTTATTTTTCAATCTCTTTTCCTAGTAGAAGATGAACAAACTTATAACACGCTCAATAGATAAAAAGATAGAGATTAAAACGTATAGGAAAAAGATATATAAAGTATAGTAACTATATATTATACGTATATATAGAAAGCTTGTACTATCCGCTCAATGAACAATTCAACAAGGAGAATTTCATGCCAGTAAATCAACAAAAACCAGAGTGGAAAGAATTAAAAGTAAAGATCCAAAACAAATTTGGAAAACTAAGTGAACAGGATCTAGAGGGTCTTAATGGCCATATGGATAAGCTCACGAGCACAGTCCAGAAGGTCTATAATTACGACCAAAAAAAAGCGGAGCAAGAATGCAAGGCATTTAATGAAACTCTCGAAAGAATCGCGTAATAACTTAAAGCGATCTTAGAGCAATAATTGATGCCATTAAAAAGAGTGAAGACGATCTTTTACTAAGTTGTCTTCACTCTTTTTCTTCAAATGTTCCGGTTAAATGAGGATAAAAAAATGATTGTAAATAAAAATGAACAAAATAATGAAACAGAAAAGACAGGTCAATCATTTGAATACGATAGATCATCGCTTGATAAAAATAAGAATGGTCAGTTAAAGAATAAAAGAGCTAATAACATTTTAGATAAAGAAATAGGATCATTAAGAAGTATTTTTGTTCGTGTAAAGGTGTTTTTCAAAGATATTTACTGTTATATGAGAAGCTTTTTCACCAAGAAAAAAATTGATGAGGTTAGGGCGATATTTTCATTTAAGAAGGTGTTAAAAGAGAATAAGAAAAACAGTAAGTCAATAACACCTAATTCAGAAAATGAAATAAATATAACAAGACATTAAACAAGGATAATAGAAAATGAAACCAGATAATAAAAAAGAAGAAAATGAGCAAATCTCTGTTGTAATTGGATTATCTCATATACTCGCCGACACTTATACTCTTTACGTTAAAACGCAAAACTATCATTGGAATGTCACTGGTCCCAATTTTCAGCAATTACACATGTTGTTTGAAAATCAGTACAAAGAAATGGCATTGGCCATAGATGAAATTGCAGAAAGAATTAGGGCATTGGGACATAAGTCACCAGGAAGTTTTAAAGAATTTAAGGAGCTTTCCTCAATTGAAGATGACCCAGATAAATTAGACTCAAGACAAATGATATCTTCCCTTATTAAAGGAAATGAGATCATATCAAGGAAAGCACAAGAAGCATCTCTCATTGCTAGAAAATATGATGACGAGGTCAGTTCAGGGCTTCTAACTTCGAGGGTTAGTGTTCACGAGAAAACAGCCTGGATGTTAAGCAGTCTTAGCGAATAAAAAAATATAAACAATAGGAATAGATATGCAATATGATTTGATGAATAACCTAAATTACCTTTTTGTGATAATCGCAGTCGGTTTTTTTTCTTTAACAATTTTTAAGGCCACCATATTTACAGTAGAACAACGTACGGTCGCTATTGTGCAAAGATTTGGGAAGTTTTTAAGAGAAGCTCCTCCTGGTATCGGGTTAAAAATACCTTTTATCGACGGCCTCGTTGGTCGTATTAATTTGCGAGTTCAACAGCTGGATGTGGAAATTGAAACCAAGACTGAAGATAATGTTTTTGTGAAAATGGTCGTTGCTGTACAATATTATGTCCTCGAAGAAAAAGTTTATGAAGCCTTTTACAAACTAGATAACGCTAGAGAACAAATCAAGTCTTACGTCTTTG
>JAUIIL010000019.1 GCA_030431635.1 Bacteriovoracia bacterium | reverse complement strand
CGTAGGCACCATCAAAGAACTTCACTCCAGATTTTATAGCATCTTGGAAATTAGGAACTTCACTTTTCAATCCGCCATACCCACGAAGAATAACCTCTCCATTTACGCTAAAAAAAGTTCCTGTTGCAATTGTACTTAATGTCATAAGATTGACCTCCTGTTTGGGTTTTTGTTTTGATGATAACCGTAGCACACTTGACTATAAACAGTTAAACTAAATATACTTATGAGACCCATAAGGAGAACTTATAATTGTTAAACATCACTCATCTTAAATAAGGGTATTTGTCCGGTAACTGGCATTTGACCTACGCTAATACTCTCCAGTCTCCCGTACATTGGTGACCAGAGTCTCCATTCTTGTTTCAATATCGACTTCACAATTTAACATTGCCTCTAAAACATAATTCTTCTCCTTATATTCATCAATGATTTCCTCATATTCCTTGATTAACCTCTCCGTTCTTTTCAGAGCAAAAGCGATCTCTGACCTGGACATCCCTTTTTGTTTACAAAGCAGTACCTGTTTAAAAGTACCAATATATCTTTGAATTGCAGCCAGAGAGTGATATGTCTCACGACTAACCTGTTGAACCGTCTTCTGTTCAATGAAAAGCTTTTCGATAATAATCTTCTTATGAGTAAGAGTCGGACCTATATCATGAATTGAACCTCTTCTCGGAAGCACTTCATGATTATCAAGTTCCCATTCCTTGATGTACTTACCAACTGTTGATGGTGATATCTTCAAAAGAATCGCAAGCTCTGCGTTAGTCATACATCCTTCTTGCTCATATGATTGTTTACACATTCTTGCAATTGCTTCCTTCTTAATCGCGCGAAGCTTTTTTCCTTTTGCCCTTTCTTGAGCATCCGTGGATTTAACCAAATCAAGTTTCACGGTTGTAAGTCTGGTCTGCCTGATTGACTTCCCATAAGAGGACCTCTCATCTCTATGAACGGTTGGCCATGTTATTTGGCCAGGTCTTAAATGGGAGGTTTCTGGAAAAAACTGGTTTACCATATCAAGAATACTTTTCGCCAAGACCTGTCTTGTTCGAAATCCTCCCAATTGTGGGCATTCAGATGATAAAAATGCTTCTAAAGCCCCCTCGAACGTCTTATAGGCTTGAGGACTAAAGGTTGCTTGATTTGCTGATAAATTTTGCTTCATTGCTTCCTCCACTCGTTCATTGTAGATCCGTTCAGCTGTAGTGAGCTTTTTTTTTCATCTTGAGATTGCCAGTATTGTGCCCCTACCATATTGATTTCATTAATCCTTTGTTTAAAAAAGGGCTTACCTTTCATTTCCTTATGGATTTGAGAAAATGTTTTGGCAGCTGAGACGGAAATCCCGACTGTCAGAGCTATTTCAAAATCATTGAAGAATTTTTCCCTAAGAAAAGCTACTCGCTTAAATTTTTCTAAGTAATTCTCAACGGCTTTAATGCTGTGCTTTATGTGTTGTGCAACTGCAACTGGCTCCTTGCCTTCGAGCCACAATCGGATTGCTATTTCCCGGTGACTTATTCCTGGTCCTATATCTTTTTGTTGACCTCTTGTGGGTAAAGTAATTCCTAATTCTTTTAACTCTTTAACATCTCTGCGGATAGTTCTGACATCACACATTAAAAGTTTTGCTAAATCCTCTTGGGTTAGGTAACCTCCCTGCTCCTTAGCTTCCTCGGCAATTCTAACTAAGACTCTTTTTCTCAGTTCCCTGCACCTATCCTTATTATTTTCTGACGAAAATTCTCCATGATCTTTGTCATCAAACAGGGTTAGGGTAACCGATATCATTTGACACTTAGCTAAGGGTTTTCCGGGACCCTCTTCGGCTGAAATACATTGATATTTGAGTTGACCAGGCTTAATCTCTTTAAGGGAGTCATTTGAAAAGTAAACCTCCTCAATGACGTCAATCAGAACCTTAGCCTCCCACGGGCTGATGCCGGTTCCTTTGACAGCCAAATTCATCATTTGCTGATTAATATTTTTTATTTGAAGACGTCTTTGTTGATCTTCATATGAATTTATAGTAATATTCTTCATGGCGTTTTTCCTTTTTTTTGTTTTTTTTGCATTAAACATTATAAGGTTAAACGCCAGTTTTTTGCACAGAAATAAAATATTCTATACTAACTGGACAGGTGCCCTAATCGGAAATTAGAGTGTCTTTAGATCAAATATCGTTCTATCGTTGGTTTTTTTATGCGTCGGTTCTGCCTCTTACAAGTGATTACTATTTATTTTTTAAGTTGAATCATATTATGTATGGAGAATAAACGAGAAAATAGATGAAGCCAAAAAGTAAGCTAAAAAGCATTTTCCTTGTGCTCGCAACAGCCTTTAACTTTGGGCCATCCTACCTATTCATAGAGATCAGTCTAAAGCAACTTTCTCCTATTTACTTAGCTTCAGCTCGCTGCTTAATCGCAACATTG
>JAUIIL010000010.1 GCA_030431635.1 Bacteriovoracia bacterium | reverse complement strand
TCCAGTTACATCAGACCTCATTGAAGTATAGTTACAAAACTTATACTCAGATTAACGGGTCCTTTCTCGTCTACTTTTTGGAGTCGAAACCCCAAAACTAAAATCTATATTTAAATGTATAAGAGCCCTCTGAAACAAACAAATGAAGTATGTAAGATAAGCGGGCGAGAGGTGAATATAGGTCTGCGGTCACAAGAGGTCAACATTTTTTTTCAAAAAAATAAAGAAAAATCTCTATAAATAAAAGTACTTGGAGCACATCTAAATAATGGATGGCCCCAAGCTTCAATAAAGATAATAAAACTTGTAGTTTCAACAAGTTAAAAGATTACTGCTTAAGCGGAAACCCTGCGGCCGCAAGAGTTTGGACAATAGAATTTTCAGCCGCCTTAAGAACTTCCCCTGGAACTGTTTGGTTAGGATCACTAAAAACTGAACGCAAAGTAACAGATTTTCGTGCCTCATCTAGTTCAAAGGTATCTACTATTTTTGTACTCACAAGCTCTTTGATTTTAATTTTACTCAGGGCCTTAAGAGCAACAGAAGCGTAGAGCGCTTTATCCATCACAACTGTACAATCAAAAGTAGCAGACGGAAACTTTTGAAGAGGTGTATATTTAGTCTTCTCTTTTAAAGGCTTTGATTCAACATCAACGAAGTCAATAATAACGAGAGAGAGATTTCCTTTAATTTTAAAATTTCGAAGCATTAAAGGATGAACACTAGAAACCGCTCCCATAAAACGCCCCATGATTTTGATATTGAGAAATTCATAAGGATGAATTCCGCTCCACTTTCTTGGTAAGACAGGATTTTCATGTTTGCCTTCATCAGTAGATAAATCAAAGGGAAGTGAAAGAAAGTTTAGCAGTTTCTCAGTTGTATTTACCGCATTAATAAAAGGATTTGATTTTTTCGAGTAATACCCAAAAATCAGCTGATTTCTTTCTTTTCGAAAATCCTTCGAGTCCGGAAGATAACTGCGACCAATTTCAAAAAGAGAAAAACTATCAAAGTTTTTTTGGTTAAGAGAAACCGCTTCAAGAAAAGTCGGAACAAGAGAAGGCCTCATCCTATCATTTTCAATAGATAGAGCATTAATGAGCGTCAACTCATCATTAAGAACTGGCCACTCTGCTTTGTTAAGTAATTTTTCACCAATCATAGGATAGGTTAGAATTTCGAGAGAACCTGCTTGCAAACTCATAAAGTCTTGAACTCTACGTTGGAGACTTTTAACATGCCCCAACCGAACAGGAAGAACTAGTGTTTTAGGAGCACTTTCTTCGATATTATCATAACCAATAATTCTTCCTATTTCTTCAATTAAGTCCGCTTCACAGTCAATATCTTTCGTCGTTCTGTAGGAAGGGATAGTGACTTTTAGTTTTCCTGAAGAGCTTTCAACACCAAAATCTAAAGATTCAAAGATAGAAATTATTTTTTCTTCACTTAATTCTTTGCCTAAAACACTCGTAATGCTTAGAGCAGAAGTGATGAGAGTAAGTTGCTTAATGGAAGATAAATCAATGCCATCATAAACAGGTTTCCCTACTATTTTGGCCCCAGGGCAAAGTTTAAGAATTAACTCAGCCATCCTTAAAAGGGTTCTATAACATAATAGACTATCGAGAGATTTTTCATATCTTTGAGAGGAGTCTGTCCTTAATCCCAAGCGTGTTGAAGTCTGCCTAATTTCAGTGGCCTTCCAATTCGCACACTCAAGGAAAATATTTTTTGTCCTTTCATTAACTCCACTATTGGCCCCTCCCATAATACCAGCAATAATAAGAGGCTTCTGTGAATCACAAATAACAGTATCTGTAGAAATTAAATGACGTTCAACTTCATCTAGAGTCGTGAACTTATCCTCTTTGTTCAAGCGATGAACCTTTAGCTCTGTCCCCTCAATAAGGTTCCTATCATAAATGTGATTTGGAATTCCTAGCTCTAACATAACGTAGTTACTAATATCAACGATATTGTTAATTGGTCTCATCCCACAAGAATTCAATCTTTGTTGCATCCATTTAGGGCTTGGTTCAACAAGAATATTATCAATAGAGAGTCCCCAAAAAGCTTCCACGGCACTTGAAGTATCAACTTGGACACTGAGAGGAGCTTTGTCATTGGTGAATTTTGATTCTATTGAGTCAAACCACTTTTTTTCAAAAGGAAGCCTGAGTTTTTTTGCATAAAGGGCTGCTATTTCTCTAGAGAACCCATAATGTCCCCATAAATCAGGTCTATGAGTAAGGGACTTATTATCGATGTCAATAATAGTATCTGCTTCTTGGCCTAAGTATTCTGCCAATGATTGCCCAAGAACTGCAGAGTCAGGCAATTCCATAAGACCACTGCTTCCTTCTCCTAATCCAAGCTCTTTTTCTGAACAGAGCATTCCATTAGAGAGAACTCCTCTAATTTTTTTAGGCTCAAGAGTGAACCCTCCCGGCAAAGTCGTTCCAATAGGAGCGTAGGGTATTTTCAATCCTTCCCTCACATTAGGAGCTCCACAAACAACCTCACTTGTTTGTCCATTGCCGAGATCAAAAGTCACCAGATTAAGCTTGTCTGCTTCAGGGTGCTTACGTAAAGATTTGATTTGGGCCACTTGAATTTTTTGAAGGTGAGCGCCACTTTGAAGAACATCTTCAACTTCAGCTATGGCCATGGTGATATCATTGCCTAAATCATCAGGCTGTATTTCGGGAAGTTCAACAAAATCTTTAATCCAGTTAATCGATATGAGCATAAAAACCTTTTAATATGATTTGAATTGGGAAATAAAGCGCAAGTCACCCGAATGGAAATGGCGAAGATCATCGATCCCATACTTGACCATGACAAGCCTGTCGAGCCCAAGACCAAAAGCAAACCCATTGTATTTATCAGTATCAACACCACCAGCTTTTAAAACATTAGGATGAACCATTCCGCAAGGGAGAAGTTCGAGCCAACCGCTGTGCTTAGACTCTCCTTTGCCTGGTTTTTTCCAGCGAATATCAAGTTCAAATCCCGGTTCAACAAAAGGAAAAAAACCAGGTCTTAACCTAATTTCGAAATCCTTTTTGAAAATCTCTTTCAAAAGCGTTTTCATGAAATAAATAAGATGAGAAACAGTGATGTTTTCCCCTACCATCATTCCTTCAAGTTGATGGAAACACATCTCATGAGTTGCGTCTGTTCTCTCGTTTCTAAAAACTTTTCCAGGTCCAACAAACTGAAATGGAGGCTTTCTTCCTTGCATTCCCCTAACTTGAATTGTTGAAGTATGAGTTCTTAAAAGATGTTTTTTATCTTTAAACCAAAAAGTATCTTGCATATCTCGTGCAGGGTGATCAGAGGGGATATTAAGGGCCTCAAAATTGTGATAATCATCTTCAATATGAGGGCCATCCAAAACATCAAATCCCATAGAAAGAAAAATATCTTCAATTTCTCGCTGAATCGTACTGACAGGATGAAGACCTGCAGCCTGTAACCCTTTTTCAAGGACAGAATCAGTTAAGCTGATATCGATTTTATTTTTTTCAAGTTTTGAATTAATTTCTTCGATTTCTATTTTTTTTATTTGGTTTTGGACAAGATCTTCAATTTCTTTTTTATATTGGTTCGACTTCACACCAATTGTCTTTCTTTGCTCTGCAGTTGCATCCTTCAAAGACTTGAGAATTTCTGATAAAGCACCTTTTTTTCCAAGTAAAGAAGCTTTAAGGTTTAAAACATCGGCAACTTTATGAAGTTTGATAACATCTTCTTGAAACTGTTTATAGAGAGCTTCTAGTTTGTCGAGCACAAGACCATCCTTTTTTATAACGCTAAGACTAACAAAGATAAAACTAATCGAAAACTGATAAGAAAGATGCAACAGGTCAAAGAGAAGCTTTTAATTGAGCCCGCCATTTATTAAACTGCTCGATTTTTTTCTCATCTCTATAATCAGGATAAGTCCACTTTAGTGAAACGTAGCTCTTACCTTCAAAAATATAAGTAAGGTCTGAGTAAACCCCACTACCTAAGTAAACTCGATGAGAATAAGGCTTTCCAGTTGCTAACTGAAAGTTTTCTAAACTCAAGAAGCCGATATCTAGATTTACAATTCTATTGGAGTTATTCATAAACTTACGCTCAATAGAGTCGGCCCAAAGTTTGGCCGGAACAAAATCTTCTCTTTCTTGAAGTTTAAAATCAATAACAAAAAACCTTTTTAGATTTTGTCCCATCTCTTTTGAGTAATAATCTTCAAGGGGATTATAAAGGGGGAAAAAATGTTCTGAAATCGCGTATCTTTCATTCCAAATATCACAACACTTTTCCTGAGAAAAATGAATGCTATCAAAAAGAAATGATCCGAAGATAAAGCCTTTTGTTGGACTAAAGAGTTGACTCATTTGAGATTTATATTTTTTTTCAAAAGGTTTTCAAAATAACCATTTAACTCAGCTCTTGAAACGTTGGCTGTTCCTTTTTTCCCAACAACAACCCCAGAAGCACAGTTTCCAATCCAAGCAGCTTCTTCTAAGCTTCCACCAGCCGCTAGTGTTGAACAAATAGCACTAATTGCTGTATCACCAGCACCTGAAACATCAAAAACTTCACTGGCCACTGTTGGAATCATTTTTAATTTTCCATCTACTTCTGTATCAAGAAGTCCCATACCATCTGAACCAAGGGTGATTATGATTTTTTTTAACGCCAATTTATCAACTAAAATTTCTGCAATTTTAGCTACGTCAGTCAGATTATGGTAACCAAGAGCCTGGACCATTAATTGTGATTCAACAAAATTGGGTTTTAATAAATCACATCCTTTATAAAAATCAGGAGGTGTTGTTCTTGATGGATCAACAGCGATAAGTTTGTTTTTTTCTTTGAACTTACTCACTAACCCTTGGCTTAGCTCTTTTGTGATAAGACCTTTTCCATAATCTTCAATAATGACTAGGGAGTGACTTTCATAAAAATCTTCCAAACGAGTGAAGATCTTTTTCAAAGAATCCTGATCAAGTTCTTGTTTGCTCTCGTAATCAACTCGACATATTTGCTGTTGGCCAGTTGTGACTCTCTCCTTAAAAGTTGTCATACGTGAAGAAGATCTCACAATTCCCCAGGTCTTCAGTCCTCCTTCTTCAAGTAGGCTCTCAAGAAGTGAAGCATTTGTATCGTCTCCAACAACTCCACACAAAGTAGACTCAACACCAAGACTTTGAAGGTTGTCAGATACGTTGGCCGCAAGTCCTAGCTTGCACCACTCTTTTTGAACTTCAAGTACTGGAACAGGAGCTTCAGGAGAAATCCTTTTCACATCACCAAAAGTATATTTATCAACCCCAACATCCCCCACGACAAGTATAGGCTTAATCTGATCAAATTGTTGAATCAATTGCTCAAAGCGCTCTTTAGAAGGTAATGACATAATAATATTCCTTAATAATTCTTAATTGGTTCTAATCCTGCTCTAAATCATAGACTTTTTCAACTTGAAATCACTCAAGCTCTTGGTAAAGGTCTTTAACTCTCTGAACAACTTCTTCAATACTCATTCCAGAGGTATCAATTTCAACAGCATCACTGGCCTTACAAAGAGGAGCTATATCTCTTTCACTATCTCTTTGATCGCGAATCTCTATATCATGAAGAATTGTTTCGTAATCAATACCTTCACCTCTTTCTTTAAGCTCTTCATATCGCCTTTTAGCCCGTTCTTTAGATGAAGCCGTAAGAAAAATTTTAAGTTTTGCTTGAGGAAAGATAACTGTCCCAATATCTCTTCCCTCAAGAACTGATTCTGTTTTTAAGGCAATTTCTCTTTGTTTTTGGGCCAAAAAAGTTCTAATAAATTGATAACGAGAAACAAAAGAGGCAAGCTCAGAAACTTCATGCTCTCTAATTTTCTCTGTTAAATCTTCCCTATCAAGGCGAATCAAAATATTTTTTTCAGGAGCGTATTCAAAATGGCAGGTATCGAGTAACTCTTGGCTTTGTTTTTCAGGTAGGTTCTGAACATCTAATCCATTTTTTTTAAGATAGTATCCCAAGGCACGAAACATAGAGCCGGTATCAATATAAAGAAGTTCTAAGTCTTTTGAAACTTTTTTAGCAACAGTTGATTTCCCACTTCCAGATGGCCCATCAATAGCAACGACATTTTGCTTTGAACTCATTTTTTAAACTCCTCAAGAAATAAAAAATCTTTACTAAACTTTAGTGAACTAAATTCGTTTGGATAAACTGCTTTCAACAGAAGAGGATTAATCAAATCATATTTTTGAGCATTGATAACCTTTAAATGAATCTTATCAGACCATTGTGGATAATGGTAGGATTGCCCTATATGATCTTCGATAAGAAGAGACAAGGCCAAAAGTTCCTTGTAAGAGAAATCCTTCAGGGCTTCCTTTAAAGATTGAAAAAGCTCATTCTCAAAATGAGGATCATAAGAAAGATCGAGCTTATTTAATTCCTTAATAATAACAATTTGCTTAACGAGAGTTCTTCTTTTTTGAATAAGAGAAATGATATTTTGATAAATTTGGAAATTTTCGTTTCTTAGTTCTTTAAGTTTCGTAGTCATTTTGAGCCGTTAATAAAGAGAGATTCTCTTGAAGAAAACTAAATGTTTTTCTCACCTTGTTCAAGTACAAGTTTTTCTCTCCTACTGGTAAGTTATTCTTTAGTCTATATCTTAACCAACCCGGCCCCATATTGTAAGCGACAATTGCGTGCTGCAGATTTCCAAAACGAATATGCAAAGTTCTAAGGTAATAAACACCCAGTTCCATATTCTCAAGAAGATTTCTGTAGCGACGACCTAAACGAGGGAAGTACTTTTTATAATGCTCTTTCATACTTTGATTATTATAAGCGTAAGAAATCTTTTTTCTTCTGAGATGCCCTTTAACATAGACCGCCGTCTCTGGCATAACCTGCATGACTCCTTTTGCTCCAACCTGACTGAGCGCGCCAGGGTTAAAGTGGCTTTCTGTCCACATAACTGAAAAAACCCACAAGGGATTCACTTCATGTTTTTGAGAGAGGTGAACGAGGGCTGGAAAAATGAGCTCGACTCTTGCTCTAAGATGCCTAGGGATAATTTTCATCAAATCAGATTTAAAAGACTTAACACTGGCGTAAGGAAGATAAGAAAAGGGTTTTAAGCTGTGATCACTTGTTGCTTGAATCCCACTTACCGGAAAGGTCATAAAAAAGCCCATCAAAAAGCACAGACAAGGACTTTTCAAACAACGCAAAAGGGCCCTGAGAGGGGCCATTAATAGACTCAACAAAATTTGATTTTTCATAATTTGCCATGCTTTTAACGCAGGTGATTCGACTATGTAAACTCGCTCATGTTAGAAATGAAAAAAATACTTTAAAAATATGAGTAAAATTGGATAGATAACCATGAACCAACTAACCCACGAACCTTCAGCTTACTTAAAGCAGCATCAAGACAACCCAGTTAATTGGATGCCCTACGGACCAGAGGCCATACGAGCAGCTCAAGAAAATCATAAACCAATCTTCCTCTCTATAGGTTACTCCACCTGTCACTGGTGCCATGTGATGGCCCATGAATCTTTCGAGGATGAAGTGACGGCCAATTATTTAAATGAAAACTTCATTAGTATTAAAGTTGATAAAGAAGAGTACCCAGATCTTGATAATTATTTTCAAATAGCGTCCCAACTTTATAACGGACGAGGTGGTTGGCCATTAAGTGTTTTTCTCACTCCGCAGATGAAGCCTTTTTTCATCGGAACTTATTTTCCCAATAAGGCCAGAGGAGGGATGCCAAGCTTCATGCAGGTGCTCGAGCAGTTAACGCAAGTTTATCAAAACGAAAACGCCACTATTCAGGAAAATGCTCAAAAGTTAACTGAAGCCATTACCAAACAAGAAAGAGAAGTTAATAAGATAGAATTTAACGGACATTTCCCACCTGCTTCGGCCATTATGAATGCTCTTAAAAATTTTCAAGACAACGAATTTGGTGGTTACGGACAAGCCCCTAAATTTCCTCATTTCAGTTTTTTTGAGTGGGCAACTGAGCAAATTCTTGAAGGCATGCTATCACAAGAACAAGTCAATCATGTTGTTGAGAGTGTTGAAAAAATGCTTTGTGGTGGTATTTACGATCATGCCAGAGGGGGGATTCATCGCTATAGTGTCGATGATATGTGGCTAGTTCCTCATTTTGAAAAAATGCTCTACGATCAAAGTGCTCTATTAAAGGTATTATCTAAGCTCTCTCTTACTCATCCTTCTGCAATTATTCTAGATACGATTGCTCAAACTCTTGATTATCTTAAAATTGAAATGCAATCTGAAGCTGGATACTTCTTTGCTGCTCAAGACGCAGACTCAGAAGGCAAAGAGGGCCTCTACTTTACTTTCACGGAGGAAGAGTTTGATAATATTTTAAAAGAACTGCCCCAAGAACTTGAAGTCTCATCAGAGAGAATCAAGCAGTGGTTTCAAATTTCTTCTGAAGGAAATTTTGAAGAGGGATTAAATGTTATTTCACTTAATAAAGATTTAAGAGAGGAATTTCTCAATCCTCAAAATTGGCGAACGATTCAAATGGTGAGAGCACTTCTTCTAAAAGAGAGAAAAGGAAGAATCCCTCCCCTAACAGATAATAAAGGGATTTCATCCTGGAACTTTATGCTCTTAAGTGCTTTGGCCGATACCGCCCAATACGCCAATCATCCAGAGCTAAGGCTTATGGCCTCTTCTCTTTTACAAAGCTCTCTTAAAGGTGTTCATGAAAACTTTTTTAGACCACTTGAAGAAGAGAACGGGAAGATGACTATTATTCAAAGTACCACAAAGAAAAAGGGACGAGCTTTATTTGAGAACTTCGTTCAGTATACTCAATCTCAATTTAGACTTTATGAGTTGAGTGCTCAACCTGTTTATTTGGAAAACGCAAAAAAGTGTCTTGATTATATTTTTGGAGACTTTTTCCAAGATAATTCTTTTTACACTCGTTCCTTAGAGCTTAATAGTAGTGAACCTTTTCAAAACCTCAAGGTAGAGCTCTTTGATCAATCTTATAAATCTCCTCTGGCTACTTTAATCTCTCTTATTAGAAAATGGCATTTTATAATTGAACGATATGAGTACCTTGAGAAAGTTCAACCGATTATCGAAAAGGCCAAGCATGAAGTTTTGAACAATCCTTTTGGATATGGTGAAGCTCTTAGAGCCCTGATTTATCCTCAAGAAGCTTATAAAAAAATAGAAGTCCCCGCTTCATGGTGCGAGAAAGAAGACTTTCAAAAAATGATGACATTTTTCTCTGCAAGGTTTGCCATCACCTACCATCAAAATGCTGATGAGAGTTGGCAGATTTGTCATCACCTTGGTTGCGAATTAAATGGCGTCGGTATGGATAAATTCAAGAGAGCCTTTGAAGAAAAAGGAAATGCAGATGAATAAACTTTTAGACGGTATTTGTATTATTGATTTTTCTCACCGACTTCCAGGTCCACTTGGAATGAATATCCTTGGAGATCTTGGCGCTAAAGTTATCAAATTAGAAGATAGCATTTTCAAAGATGCGTTTTGTGATGGTTCGTTTTCAGAGTTTGATGATAGTTTTGTTGATTGGTATGAAAACTTAAATAACAATAAAACAATTATTAGACTCCCCTTTAAAGAAAAAGATTCTATTAAAAAAATTCACACCTATATCAGAGAGTCTGATGGAATACTAATGACTCTCCCAAATAAAGTAAGAGAGTTTCTTGAACTTACAGATGAAAAACTCAAAGAAATATCACCTCAGTTGGCCGTTATCGAAATGGGGTCATCCACGATTCATAATCAAGCTATGCACGACCTTAATGCAATGGCCTTAACAGGTATGCTCTCTCTCTACGTTCAAGATAAAGAAAGTGATATCCTCGCTCCACCTTTTCTTCCAATTTCTGGTATTTTATTTGGACAACAACTAGCAACTCAACTTTTAGCTGCTATTATCCAATCAAGAACAAATAAGTCATTTGTTAAAACGACAGCTTATCTCTTTGATACAGCTCAACAAACATGCTCTCCTTTATGGTCACAGAAGATGAGAGAGTCCAAAAGGGTGAAATTCCTTCATAATGGGGCCTATCCATGTTATAGTCTCTATAGAACAAAAGATAATCACTATCTGGGTGTGGCCGCTGTTGAAGAAAAGTTTTGGCTTGAATTCGTTAAAGAATTTCAAATTGAACTTCCTGCTTCTGAACGCTTTAAAACGTCCTCAGATTGTTTTATGCTAGTGGCTAATAGAATTAAAAATCTAACTCTTAAAGAGGCCAAAAATAAAATTGAAGGTAAGAACATTTGTGTCTCTGCCATAGAAAAAATCAACTAAAGGAAAAATTATGAGTAAACAAGTATTTAGTTTTCACTACACTCTAAAAGATGGACAGGGAAATACAATTGATACTTCAAGTGGTTCAGAACCTCTCGCTTTTCTTGAAGGTTCTGGTCAGATCATCCCTGGACTTGAAAAGAAAGTCATTCAAATGGCACCAGGTGAAAAAGCCAAAGTTGAAGTAAAAAGTGAAGAGGCCTACGGTCAGAGACAAGATAACCTCGTTGTTAAAGTGGCCAAAAAACAATTTCCTGAAAATGGAGATAACCTTAATATTGGAGACCTTTTTCAATTAAATGAAGACAGACACTCTCCTCCTTTCGAAGTAAAGGCCTTTGAAGGTGATGATGTCATCATGGATGGAAATCACCCTTTAGCAGGAGTGGATCTTTTCTTTGATATTGAACTTGTTTCTAAAAGAGAAGCAACTGAAAGTGAACTCTCTCATGGCCACGCCCATGGTGGAGATGGGCACAGTCACGATCACTAATTAAAATTTTCTCTTATTTGAGTTAGAAAGCCTCTATCTTCTGCAATACATCCAATAGGATCTTGTTTGAGGTGGAGGTGACCATCTAAGTCGTAGTAATCGGCCAAGGAGGAAAGCTCCATGGCCGAAAAAATCCCTAAACTAGTCTCAATCATACAACCCAGCATTGTTTTAAGTCCATTTTCTCTGGCCTTTTTGAGAAGCTCAACTGCTTTTTGGTATCCACCTGCTTTCATGAGTTTAACATTCACTCCATGAAACTGCTGACTTAGCTTCTGAAAATTGGCATTGTTAATAATCGACTCGTCCGCAAAGATCATATAAGGAGATTCTTTCTTTAAAGTTTTATACTCATTCTCCATGTGAGAAGGAAAAGGTTGTTCTATAAATTCAATATTTTTCTCTTTGAGTTTAGAGAGAAAATTCATTAACTGATCATAATCATCAAAAGCTTCGTTAGCATCTATTCTTAAGGGCAAAGATGTGTAGCGAGAAACAAAGTCAACTAACTCATAAGCTGACTGATGATCCACTTTTATTTTCAATACATGAAACTGTTTTTTTTGTTCGATGAGATCTCTTACTTTCTCTAGTTTCAAAATAGGAATTGAAAATGATGTTTTGAGAGCTCCGGGTTTTTCAAGATTAAAGTAAGAGTGAACACTTTGTCCTTCTTTATTTAAAAGACAATGAGTATAGGCACTCTCCAAACCAAATTTTAAACTTTGGCAAAGCTCTGACTTCTCAAGAAATTGAGAAAAAGCCTCAATACTAAGTTCATCTTCATTATAAGCTCTAGCAAAAATATCAAACTGCTTTTCAATCAGTTCAGGAGTTTCGCCATAGCGCTTATTAGGAGCAATCTCCCCTCTACCTTTCACATTTCCAGAGTAGACATGAACAAAAAAATTCTCTTTAAAGTCAGTACTCCCTCTTGAAATGGCCCAAGAATACTGAAGAGGAAGTTTGATTTTTTCTAAATCAAATCTAATGTTCATTTTCAATTTCTCCCACTTTAAAAAAGAGAGGTGAGCGAAAAAAATCCATTGGTGAGTTTCCTTCTTTTCCCTCCGGGACTCGCCCCTGAAAGTACCTTTCCCAGAAATCTCTCATTTTTCTGAAAGACATTTTTTTTGTCTTTATTTTTTCTTTGAGATAGGGATTCAGGATTTTAGTTACAAATTCAGAGCAATAAAGTTTTTCCTTCTCATTTTCATCAAAGTTGTCCCAAAGGAAACTCTTGTCATAAGGCAAGTCTTGAAATTTAGTAAAAAAACTTTTTTTAAGACTTTTCACAAATTGATAAAATTGAGTTTTGTTTTTGAGATAAAGCTGATTCAGTTCGTGATTCCTTAAGACAATATAACTACGTTTTTGAGTCGATCTTTTTAAAAATAATTCAAGAGGTATCATAGAAACTTTAGCAAGGGATTCTATTACATAATCCTTTTTCTTTAATTTTATAACAAGACCCATATGGGAATAAGGGCCACCTTCTTCAATAGCAATCGCATAGCAGCTATAACAAGAAAGGGGTTGAAGAATAATATCCCCGTCCCTTAAGAAAATAGAATACGAGGGAAAGCTAAAAAGGAGTAAAACAAAGTGCCACAAATATCTGCTCAACTCAATTCTCCTTTTTTTGATGCTATCTTATTCATCCACAATAATTATATTCTAATCATTTCAAAGAGTTAAGCCCCATTCATATGTTCTCGAGCGCAATAATCACTCTCTAAAAGAAGAGTTTAGATTTATAATAGAAGAAAAGCTTAGTTATTTTTAACAAATGACGATAAGTAGGTATATGATTTTATTACGTTTTATTTCACTATTCACTCTCTTTTTTTGTGGGCTTACGCTCTCCACCTATGCCCAAGAAAATACGCCCCCGCAGTGTTCAGAGGGGCTTAGTTATAATGAAAATTTAGGGAGATGTTTATCTGACTCAAATACCTCCCAGGCCCAAATTGATACACTTGAGTGCTCGCAATTACCTATAGGGCAAAGAGAAGAGTGCCATAAACAAGCTGCTCAAAGGGCCATGGATGAGTCTAATCTTACTGAAGGTGTTCAAACACCAACAATTATAGCAGGTCTTAATCTAGCCATTGGAACTTACACTCTGGTTAATATCAAGACCGTTGGTTGCAAAAGTTTATCTCTTAAATTTCTTAAAGCTGCTGGATTACTTAACGCAGTTAATGAAGTGGGCACTTTTCTTTGGTATAGAGCTGGTCTTCAGGGTCTTAACAAAAAATATGATTCTCTCGTCGATAAGAAAGTGATTGATATTGAGAAAACGCAAGAAGACTCTGTTGCTAACGCCGTTTCAGCTCAATCGGAAGCTTTCAAGTTTATGCAGAAAAAAGAAGAACTTTTTGAGAAAGTCTCAAAAACTAAAGCTGGAGTTTACTATACGGCCGGTGCTCTCTTTGCGGCCGCCAGTGTTTTAGCTGCTTTTGAGTCTCTTAATATTGCGACTCTAGCACCATGCCTCACTAGACTAACTCCCAACTCATCAGAAACTCTTTTTGAAGGAAAGGCCGAGCCTGGAATTTTATCAAAGGCCTTAGCACTACCTGCTTTTTTTATTTCAAATAAATTGAAAAAAAATAGTTATTATAAAAACCAAACATCACCTTATTATTTAACCAATTCTCAATCCTTACTCGAAACACTTCTCTTAGAGCAAGAACAAACAGATATGGAAGAAGGAAGACTCTCCTCACCTACTCTTCAGAGTTACTATGAAACTCGCGACTCCTTGACCCTTCTTCATGAACATGAAAAACTGAACAACTACTTTAAACTTAAAGAAGACTTAACAGGGCTTCTATTATCAAGTGCCCATGCTGAAAATAGTAATTTAAGTAATTTTGCTGTCACTAAGGCCATCAACAAAGCAGGGAACGCTATTTCTCAAGCGCTAGGAAAAGCTCCCACTAGGGCCATTATTTCTGGAGCTCTCTCTGCGGCTTCTCTTGTCATGGGCAAGAATGCTGTTAATCAGGGAAAGAAGGCCAACGATAGAAAAAATTATATGAAAAGACTTATTAAGAATTTTGAATTAACGGCGTCACAGTCTATTTCTCAGTGTACATCTCATGATAGAGAAAATCCCTTAAAACCAGATTGCTACTGCTATAATCCTGATAAAAGTAAAAATGCTAACAGAACTAACAGTGCTATTTGCGATAAGCATTGGAAAGAGAACCCTTCTCTAGCTCCTACAAAAACAGCATCAGATGAAGAGACCCAAAATTCTGATAATCCTAAATTTTGTGTGAATAATGAACAGCGTTTTGATTATGAATGTAGCTGCGCTAAAGAAGGAAATTGTCTCAAAATATTAACGGGAGGTCTTGATATTGGTCATGGGCTACCAGATTTTGGAACTCTCGGAAAAGATGCGAATAATCTCTCAAACGGAAACCTTGGAGGAGGAGATATCAATACAGATACCCAAGGTTCTCAAGCGATGAAACTTCAAGAAACAGCTGATAAGATGATGGAGTCCCAACCGCTCGCTTCAACAATAGCTGAAGCTGAGGCCCAATTAGGTCCCCTATTAAAAGATTACCCACAAGATTTAAAAAGTGCTTATGCCAAAGCTAGTGGTCTTGGTGGACAAGGAAGTTCAAGCTCTCTTCCCTCTCAAGTGGCCAGAGAGATTGAAAAGAAAATGAAAAAAGAAACCCCTGAAGAGGTTCTTTCAACACTAAAATATGCTCAACCAACTTCAGGACAGACAAGTACATCGGGGCAAGGGCAAGGCAGTGATATCAGTTTTGATTTTGGAAACACAGATTCTAACGGTGGCCAGATCCAAGTTGAAGATATCCCCAAGCCAACAGAGTTTGAACTTGATCAAAATTCAGCAATCAGACAAGAAAGCCATGGTGATATTTTTCAAATCCTTTCTTTGAGGTATAAAAAAAGTGCGCTTAGACGTATATTTGGTAATGATGAGCAACAAGAGCAAGTTGAAGCTTCAGGTAAAAGTGAAATACACCAATGAAAAAAGAAACTGGATTTGAATTACTCACAGGAAGAAGCCAAGCACACTTACAGTCTTTACTTCCAAGTACAAAACTTGTTCATCAAGATCTGATTCCTGATTTTGCTAAGCTTAAAATGGCTGCCAAAAAAGATGGATTCGATCTGCAAGTCATAAGTGCTTACCGCTCTTTTGAAAAACAACTTCAAATTTGGAATGACAAAGCACAAGGAAGAAGAACTCTTCTTGATGAGAATGGAAACCAATTGGAGTTTTCAGAGCTAAGTTCACAGGAGATTGTTCAAAGTATTATGAAGTGGTCTGCCATTCCTGGTGCTTCTAGGCATCATTGGGGAAGTGATATTGATGTCTTTGATGGAAATGTTCTTGAGCATAAATCTGTTGAACTAACACCACAGGAAGTGGCCCCTGAAGGCCCAATGGGAGAATTTCATCAATGGTTAGATGATCGTATTAATAATGCAGAGAGTTTTGGTTTTTTTAGACCTTATGAAAAATATCTTGGCGGAGTACAACCTGAGAAATGGCATCTAAGCTACGCTCCTGTTTCTGAGTTTTTACTGGAGAGCTATACCATCGATGTTTTTATAGAAAATTTAGAGAAATCCCCTATCCATTTTAAAGAGATTTTGCTTGAAAAAGCACAGACTCTTTACCAGCAGTATGTAAAAAATATTTCTCCAGCTCCTTTTTAGTATCATTTTGACACTGAAAAAATATCTTCCTCTCACATTCTTGTAAGAAGAAATCGAAAAACTTTTTTTTCCTTTTTTCTTTTTCTTCACGAAGAGAGAAATACCTAATAAATTCAATGCCTAAGTCACAAGTGGCATTTTGACACTGGCCTCTTTCCTCTTATTGTCACATTTATTTTCTCTAAATAGTCCAAGTCTTTTTGTATGCTTTAGGAGTTAGTGAAAAACAATACGGGAGAAGTATATGAAGATTCAAGCTAATCATCTTTTGCTATTACTAGTTATCTCTTTTAGTTTTATTACAGAGACATTCGCCCAAAGAAGAGGTTCTTCTGGTCGTTCTTCATCGCGCTCTAGAAGTTCAGGACAAGGCAGAAGCACAAGAAGCTCTCCTCCATCTCGTTCAACGCCAAGAAGAAGTCCAACAACGAGACCAGCTCCTGCGCCAAGGTCTGCTCCTCGTTCTGCACCTAGAACAGGAGAAAGAGGTAGTCCTTCATCAAGTCCAAGAAGAAGTCCAACAACGAGACCAACTCCAGCACCTAGAACAGGATATAGTAATCCAACTCGCTCTAACTACAATACACGCTACTATCATCGTCCCTACGGCAATCAAACTTGGGCCTATAACAGAAATTATCAACACCGTATTTATGATCGCCTTCCAAACCATACTCTTAGGTACCAAACTTACAGAGATTACTATGTTTATGTTAATCGAAATTATCAAAAATATATCTATGTTCACTGGCTCTTATGGCCTGTCACGAAGCTTTATAATGGATACTATTACTTAGATGGTTATCCTTATTATGTCTTCAATGGCTATCGTCACCGTTACTCTTCTTTCGATCGCTGTCATTATCAACTTGTTGATAAATACACTCATCGAGTTGAACAAACATGGTGGGATTACACTTGCAATAGAGGGTATGATTTATGTGCCTATCAGAGGGAGCGTATGAATTCTTGGGAAGGAGACTATCGCTATTTTTGTGCTGAAACATACAGGGATGATTTGTTTGATTTTAGAAAGTATTCTTACGAATATTACGATAGTGGTTATAGGTATTAATAAGGTAAGGGCCCAATGGGCCCTTATTTAATTGATGAAGTTTCAAATAAAATTTTCCCAAGGTCAGCTTCTGGAAGCCATGTATGAAATCCTTGGCATTCATTGTCTTTTCCAAGGCATCCCTTATAAGAGTTTTTAATTAGATATTCACAACGATTTTTTTTCTTATTAAAGCGCCTTCCCACAATGTTTAGGTAATGTTCAGGAATCGTTCTTCTCTTATATGGCTCCTGAAGGAATTCTGTTCTTGTAATTCCAGCTAAAATAATTCGCCCTTGATTGAGCTGTTCATCTAGAGATTGTCTCTTCTTTTTAAAATAAGAAGGGAAGAGAAAAATTTCTTGATGAATATCAAAGTCAAGCTGCACTCTTCTTCCACGACAATTCTCTTCAATAAGACTATCAAAAACATTATATTTTTTGCTTCCCTTGATAATATTAATGACTTCTTCTTTTTTTAAATGAACAAAAACAGAATGAATTGACTTATATTCTTTTTCTGATATTTCTAATTGAGAATTTTCTTCTTGAAAACGCTCCTGAATTCCTTCTACATTTCTCATTAAACCCGGAAGATCTGCTTCATCAAAAGGAAGATCTTTTTCAAGGCAAACACCATGTTTTCTCACTTGAGAAAGAAGAATTCGACTATAAGAAGGAAAATCCTCAGTAAAAAAACTTTCTGATAAATTAAAAAGTCTTTGGGCAAGTCCTCCCACCCTCTCATAAAAGAGATGTGCGATATCTAGAATAGAGACTCTTTGCTCTGCTTTTTGGGAGAGCAAATCGGAAACAGCGTACGATCCACACCAACTAACATTCCCTTGTTCTTCCTCTTTTTCATAAAAAGGTTCATCATCATTTTTAATATCGTAGCAACTCTCTCGTCTTTGAAGTGCGTTTATACGCCCCTTAGAATTCCAATGCTCAACATTACCCTCACTTGAATATATTTTTTGATAAAATTCGTTGTACTTATTTACAAGATAGTTTGGAATGGAATGAAAATTTGAAACAAAATCAAAATATGCGCTTATTTGGTTTAGTTTTACATGATAAGACTTTTGCTTTAAATTTCTCACGACAATCTCAGGTAAAAAATCTGAATTAAGTTTTTTGGAGTACTTATTATATTCCTCCTCTAAAAATTGGTTCCACTCCCCTTTGGACACTTCGCTTTTCATCTCCCTAAGTGCTCTCTCTTGTGAGTATTCCCAAAATTCTTTTTCATACAAATTTATTTTTTCATTAATTTCAGCGATAAAATCGTTATTAAAGCATCGGCTTTTTAATCTTACACGTAGGATTCGAATAACTTCTTCATAATTAAAAGATTTATCTTTCCCATACTTCTTCTCTTTTAGCTGTTGAAATAAAGAATAAACTTCCTCTTCTTCAAAAGTTATTTTATAACAAAATTGAATGAAATTAGACTTTATAGAATCTTGTTCTCTCACAAAATGAGACTTTATACTTCGTCTTCTCTCTTGAATTCTTTCAAAGTTTTCTAAAAATCTATTAATATTTGCAGTCTTAATATTATATCCAAAGGATTCTAGAGCTAAAACTCTCTTTAACTTATCGATCATTGAAACTTGCTCTTTTAGTTCTGGATGCAGCCTTACATAACCCTTATCTTCTATTTTTTTTAATTGGGATAAATTCTCAACACTGAAAGAGTAAAGATCAAAGAGTACTCTCTCATCTGGATGCTTTTGAAAATAGCGCTTCTTTACATCTGATAAGCTGTCAAAGCTTTTCATAAAGGAGCTATACTCGCCACAAGAACTTTTTATACCCTCAATATAAAACTCAAGAGGGGCACCCAGTTTTGTTCTTTTTGAATAATCATAGGAAGAAAGTAAGAAATAAACACAACCCTTCGTTTGGGATACAAAGTGAATATTTTCTAACCTCTCTAGTTCAGTAAGAATTGAAGCCTTTAACAAAGCCTTTTCGTCATGAATATCTCTTCTTATTATCCCTAAACGACTTTTTGCTTTATCAACTATTTCTCTATTCTCAGGATATTTGGCCTCTTCCGTATGAGCAATATAACCATCTCTCGTTACAAAGTTTCTTCTGTAACTCTCATGGTTATAACTACTCTGTTCGTACATTTCTTCATAAACTGTTTGAGGATAAACTTTTGATAAAAGATTTCTATTCTTGAAAGTAAAAAAATAAAGATCGAGTAGAACTTGATACTCTCTTTTTTCATTAATTACTTTTTTAATATACCGAGGGTTAGAAAAATGCTCGAAGTTTCTCTGAAAACCTGGACAAAATGAGAAGAGCTTTTGTTCGTAGTCTCTAAGACTAAAATCAACTGTTTCTGGAGAGCTAAGAAAATTTAAACAACTCCTCACTTCTTCCCAAGAAATCTCTTGGGCAAGCGAGCTCTTAACAATACAAAGAAGGAAAAAAAGGAAGAGAACAAAACGCCTAGAAATAACTGTCATTAACTTCATACCAGCAAAACACCTAACCTATTAAAATTACAACGTTTCCTCGTTTGGTCTGGTTGATACTGACACAAAAAAAGGCATAAGAGAACTCTTTCATGCCCAAATGAGAAATAATGAAATTTCTCCCTAGTTGTGGTACATTCAATGTCGGATAAATTACAGTGCTCATTAAAAAGATGCAGGAGTAAAAAATGTCTTTAAAAAATGCTCTACTTAAAGCAGGGTTAAAATCAAGCAAAGCTCAAAATGAGAGAGCTTTCAAACCTAAAAAAGAGAAAAAAAATAGTGAGAAACACCAAGAGCACAGAGACTATTGTGAAGTCTGCGATTGCACTCAACCTGATGTTGAGCGCTTCAAACATAGAATGCCCTTAATTGATGCTGAGTGGATTTGCGTCAATTGCGCAGATAAAGAAAAAATTCACGACCAATTTAGAGTTACTCACCAAAGTAACTTCGCAAGAAATAATCAGTACAGACGCTACTACGGTCCAACTCATACTCTAGAACAAGTTAAAGAACAGGCCACTCGAGGGAAAAACCGAGGAAAGGGCCAGCAAAGTTTTAATCGTTAGTTTTATTCGCTTAGTTCTTAAACACTATCGACCAATCTCAAACATCAAGTATTAGTAGGTATTGAAATTTCAATTATTTACCTTTTCTTCAATGGCACCATTTTTGGATAATCAATAAGATATGAAGAAAAAAATTGTTCTTTTAGGTCTACTTTTATTGAGTTCACTTCTTAGTGAGCACTTCTTTGAAAGAGCTCCTGCGAACGTTCGTACTGAGGCAAAAAAGGCTTCTACAAAAAGCGTCATGCAGACTATTGAAGAATACAATAAACTAAATAGGCCACTTGATAAAAAAATAGGACTTTTATGACTCAATTTTTTCTTCTCTTTCTCTGCATCGGCGGGGCCCAAGCTTTCAACCTCCTCGAAGGTTATGAAATCAACAAAAGAACAACTATTGAAAATGTTAGTTTAGCGACTGGTCGAAAAGATGATGTAAGAGTCTATGAAGGAGTTATTGAGCAAGAATTTAATCACCCGATTGCTCTTTTAAGAAAAGTCGTAGGAGATTTTGAAAACCGCTGCAATAATGAGCACAAAGATCTAAGAGAAATCCGTCCTAAAGATAAACCTTGCCTACAAGAAAATAATAGCCTCATTGAATCAACTAAAATAACAGAACTAAAGAACCTAAAAAGTGAACCTTTTAAAGTGAATGAATATCTTCTCTCAAGAAGAATTTATAACCGCAATTATTATAACCACTACGATCTCATAACTGAGAGAGAGATAAAAAATAAAGGTCAACTTGTTGTGACTTTCACCGTTGATATGTTAACTGATGAAGAAGCCAGTCAGTACTTAGGAAAGCCCGCAAAAGAGAGAGAGTCAGCTTTCATTGATACTTATAGTGTTTTTACACTTAAGGAAATCGCTCCGAATAAAACTCTTTTAACCTATCGCTATACTTCAAAAACTGATCATTGGTTACTTAATAAAAGTATGGTTACATCGAGATTTTTTAATAACACATCAAAGAATATCAATAAACTATTTAGTGTCATTGATAAAAGGGCCCAAGAAACTTCTCAGCCTGAAGAAAAAGTGGCCCAACAAAAACAGACTGCTGTTCTCACTCGTGGCCAATAGCCTGTAGCCACTCTTTCGTTGGAGAGAGTAGCTTTCTTTCGTTCATATCAAAATAGCCGACAGTCATTTGAGCTTCTGCAGAGACTTCTCCATCTAGTTTATAGATGACCTGCTTGAGTATCATAAACTTCTTAACGACTGAGTCCAGCCAAGTTTCGATTCGAACTTCTTCTCTGTTAACAAGCTCTCTTTTATATTTAATTTGATAATCAAGAATGATTGGGCCTTTTTTTTCTTTTTGAATATTCTCTAAAGAAAATCCGTTTTCTCCAATAATGTCCCACCTTACGTCTTCAAGGATTTGCAAATAGGTAGCATGGTTAACATGTCCAAAAGTATCTAAATGAAATTCTTTGATCTGATAAGAGGTCTCAAATTTTTTTCCCATCATCGCAGTTTGTTCCTAAAATTTTTCTTGCTCAATTCTTTTTGATTCAACTGCTTTACCATACCTCTTTGATATTTTTTTGAAAAGACCACTTGCCGCAGGAGCAACTTCTGAGGCCATTGTTCTATCAACGTTCACTCCACCTTTGCTCTCTTTCTTTTTGCCTCCGAACAATCCATCTAGAGGGTTTTTTGGTTTACTCGCTGGATTTCTACCTCCTAGTGAAGACGGACCACCAGCTGTGTAACCAAGTCTTGATTTAGAAGAGATAAGACTTTTTTGTCCCTCAGAGTTTTGAGCTTCTCCAGGAGTATCACTCAAACTAGGAGCACCACCGCCACCAGCTCCGGCTCCACCACCGCCGCCAGCGCCACCACCAGAACCACCAGTGAGTTGAAACTGAGCAGCTGCAGGAGCAATATCTTTCGGAGTGCTCGCTGACTTCTCACTTAAATCAATCAGCCCTTCTCCAATTAAACTTTTATCTTCATCACTAAGTCCACTATCAACAAGATAGTCATCTGAACCAGTATCATCTCCTGTATCTTCTGGATCAAAATCAATATTGCCTCCAGTATCACCAAGACCACCGAAGTCAATTCCGCCTCCACCAGCATGATCTATTTGTCCATAATTAGAAACGCACTCTTGTAGAGATGGATTCGTTTGGCAGTTGATAAACCCAGAAGCAGCGTCATCAACTTTATCTTGAAAATCATAAATTTCTTTCTTGGCAGCACTAAGCGCTCCAGATTGTTTTTTGTACTGACCAGCTAAAACACCATGCATAGCTGCCTTTCCTGCATACTCTGTTGCTTGAGCGACAAAAAATCCTCTTATTTGAGTGTTTGGAAAAAGAGCTCTCACAACACTTGCTTCTGCCTCACAAGCTCTTAGAGCTTCACAAGTTTCAGCATTATTAAAGCCATCAGGTGACTCACAATTATCTTTATCAAACCACCATGCCCCAGTTCTCCAGGTCGCAATTTGAGCTCCAAGGCCAGCAGCAATCGTCATGAAAGTATACTCTTTTTGCCTTTCAATACTTTTTTGAGTATCAACAACAGTTTTAGTGGCATCAATAGATGAGGTTTGAATGTTTGCGGGATTAGAAATTTGTGTCGTCGCATCTCTTTGAGCAGAAACCTTCTGAGCTTCACTAGCAAGATTAAGAACCTGCTCACTCGCAAAAGCAGCGTTATAAGTATCAACAAGTCCAGCACAGCTTCCGTAATCGAGAGCTGAGCCTCCATTCCATGTACAAGCAACTTGAGGAATACCTATGGCCGTTGGGCCAAAAGGCTCTCTGGTTTGATTCCACCCTTTAGTTTCTGTTGTATATTTTTGGGCCGCCTCAATAACAAGTTTTGAAGTTGGTATGTTACATCCTGCATCTGCCGTGACTTCAACTGAGCCGAGGTCTCTTGCTCTACCTTCTTCAATACACTCTTCAAGTCCGATGCCTATGGCCGCTTTAGCGGGGTCACAAGCAGAGAAGGCCAAGGAGAAATTTGTTACTACTAAAAATAAAAGTAATATTGTTTTCATGCTTTTATCCTACAATCGTTCTCTTTTTTATCGGTGAAAATAAATGATAACTTTAGTCTGGTTTGAATTATTTCCAAGACTTGCCCATATTTTAAGGGGTTGAGATTCAAAAAAGAGCGCCTTAAATTTTGGGCACCTCAAATAAGCTCTCATTTGGTTCTAAGAAAAAAAACAGACAAAAAGCTCCCTTATTCCAGAGGGTTAGAGAGGATATTGCGTAAGTTATTGAAAAATAAAACCCATCATCCGCTATAATAAACAAGAGTTTAAGACGAGAAGAAACCAAAGGTTACTTATGAGATTTTTCATTATTTTGCTACTGATCACACAAGGGGCATTGGCCACACAGGCCAGGACAGATCTTGATCAAGAATTAACCAATAATATGGATGTTAAGCCTGAAGACACTTTTAAAGAAGATGAGAAAGAGCCTTATACAGTTACCGGTAACTCCCAAGGGGGAGGAGTCGTCCAACTTCAACAAGGTCAAAGATGTGATCAATATCTTAATTCTCAAAAGAAACTCGAAGGGGCTTCTTGTCCTCAATATACAGGGTGTTTTCCGAGTGACTTCCCGGAGTTCTTGAGTTTCGCGAGCGAAGACCAAGAAGAGAAGATGGAGCCTATTATTGAGTTCTTTGAAAACTACTCTGACCTTGAAGTCGGTGAGAGCTGTGAAGGAAGCTTTCTTAAAGATAGAAAGCTTGAACAATTAGGAAGAGAGCTTGGAAAAAACTATAGTGAAATGGCCCAAAGTGAACAGATTGTTTTTGAAAAGTTTTTTAATCCAGCGGGTAATGGCACTATTTCTAAAAATAAGGCCAAGAAAAGAGGAAAGCACTTTCTTTGTAAATCACTAAACTGTAAAGAAAAAAAGTGTGCTCCGACTTATGCCTGTGGATGTGCAGGAAAAAATATCCAAGCTCCTACTGCGAGGTTTTGCTGTGAAGGACTTTTCTGGGATAAGAGTTCAAAGACATGTAAGTCTTATGATAATTTTTTTGAAGTTGGAAAAATAGATCCTCCTCCGATGCCAACGGTTGAGAATTCTTGCTCTATCGATTTTCCTGCTGATAATCCAGCTCGCGAACTTTTTATCATGGCCAATCTTTTCTTACGCTCGTGGGATATTCTCTCTCAATTTAAATCAAGTGGTTCGTGGGATGAAATGAAACTATGGCCATTTGAATCCTGGAAAAAACTCAGTGAGCAGAACACTGAAACAAGAATGAAAATGCTGAACGCTCACAAACAATTAACGGAACTTCTCGACCAATCACGTGAAAAAGTTCTTAATGATAAGAGTTATAAAAATAATTCTCTCGTTGCCAGCGGAGCTATTTTATTTGAACTCATGAAATATGAACAAGATATCGTTCTTAATTATGAGAGGGCCCTCTTAGCTTCATATAAGGATTGGTACAGAGTTGGACTTCCCACAGGAGAACAAGGAAGTGAGTCGGCAGAAGTCATGACTCTTATGACCCCACTTCTGACTGATAAAGTCGATCATCCCTACACTAAAATGAGTGGAGTTTGCGCCGGAAAAACAAACTTTCTTTGTTTAAGAGCTTATTGGTCAGCAATGGATGAGAACACCAGGGCCTGTGAGAAAAAGTCTTTATTTGGAAGGAAGAAGGCCAAAAACTGTTATCAGCGTAAATATAAAGTCAAAAAGAACGCTCACTTTAGACCTAATCTTGAAGACTATCTGCAAGTTTCTCCTTTAAATGAGATTGAAACAAACCAAGAGAAATACAATCTTTATGATATCTATTTACCTAATAATAAAAA
The DNA here is from genome assembly GCA_030431635.1 of Bacteriovoracia bacterium. Classification (GTDB taxonomy): domain Bacteria; phylum Bdellovibrionota; class Bacteriovoracia; order Bacteriovoracales; family Bacteriovoracaceae; genus CALFYV01. The sequence goes on along the minus strand of JAUIIL010000010.1, from coordinate 64,277 downwards.
GTTCACAGACTTTGGAAATGGAACTTTTCAATTGGGTTATGCTCTAGGAGGAATTGGAGCCCTTTTCCCTAATAACGCTTTCTTGGGCTTTGGAAAAACCAGAACGAAGAAATTTAATGATATTAATGACTCTCAAGAGTTTTACTATCATACTTATCAAAATGTTTTTGATATCCTCTCATCAGATAAGTTTAATTCTGATTCTGAATATATTGATTATGAACTTGGCCTGAAAAAAAGTTGTCTTAAATATGCTAAACCAAATAAAAGCTCCCTCCAAGGTCGCAAGGGCTACGTTCTCGTAAAAGATCCTACGACACCAAAAGAGTGTGACAATACCGTTGAGAGAATTTCTCAAATGGTTAAGGTTGTCTATGCGATGAACTGGGCCTTTGCTTATGGTGAAAAGAAGAGCTCTCAAAAAGAAGTCTTTGGAATGGAGTCGATGAGAATGAAGCTTCTCAAACTCCTTGATAGCTCTTTTCGCATGGCCAGTGGTTTTTTAGAGATGATGACAATCACTAGAGAGCAGAAAAAACTGTGCTTGGCCCAAATGAAACTTCAAAGAGAAGAGCTCTTTGCGGGAGGACTGAACCTCACTCCAGGAACTTATGAAGATGGAGACGATACTGGTAGTCAGCAAGGTTCTGTTCAAGGAAATTCTAACTCTCAAGGTTCTTCAGGCAGTACAACCGGAACTTCAACTCTCACCTCACCCGTTGCCCAGTATGGAGCTCTTAATGGAGTTGAGGACCAGTCACTCTATGATGATGGGAATCTCCTCTCAAAATCTCTTGGTTTAAGTGGAGATGGTCAAAACCATGCGGCCATTGGTAAAAATGTGGCCGATAATTTCGCTGCGGATAATCTTGATTTACATAACCAGCTTCTTGCTAGTGGGGACTCGACTCCCAGTTTAAGCCAAAGTGTTGAGAGAAATCTCTCTTCTTTAAAGAACGATTTTGGAACAGGAAGTTCATCTTCAGCGAGTACAACTTCTTCTGAGGCCCCTACTCTCTCACAAGATGAAGTCCAAAAAGATACTCTAACTCCAAATGCGCAAGGCTTCTCCAATCAAGTGGCAGCCCAGAATCCTTCAACAACTGCTTCTCCCTCATCTACGTCAGGAGATGATCTTTGGGGTGATTTTGATAGTGCTCCTTCACAAAATGACTTCACTAGTAGTGGAAGCGTTTTGAAAGAAAATGAAAAAGAATCAATTCTAGCGAACTTAAAAGAGAGTGATTATAAAGAAGAAGAGGATGATTCTTTATTTACCAAAGTAACCAAACGCTATTTTCTCTATGGCTACCCTAAACTTTTAAGTAAAAAGAAGATTGAAAGTGAAACACCAGACACGAAAGAGCAAAAGAAGCTTAAAAATAATCTAATGGATTCATTAAAGGATTTTTAAGTTATTATTTAGGCAAAGTCCTTATCAGCCTAAAGCCTTTTCCACTATTGCCCATACACTTATAAGGATGTAATGGGTCTGAACTTGGGTAGCATCTTAAAGTTGAATACTTATTATCCTCTTCATGAAATTGAGGAATAGACCCTATGTGGCTTCCAATTTTTTCTTTCGACAAAGACTGGGTGAGATCAAATCCTTTTGTTCCATAAATAAGAGGATCTACTCCTACCGGAAGCCTTAATTCACTCGGCCCAATCAAGTTTTTCCCAAGTTTTCTTGATAAAGAATTTCTCGTTTCAAACAGTGGCTTTCTCTTTATTTCTTCCATCGGACTATCCCAAACAAATTCAGAAACAGTTCCAATCAGATCGTAAATCCCCCCTTTTTCAAGCTTCAGCGGTTTTTTCAAAGCAACATTATCAAGCCAAGCTGGTGGAGAAAAATTGGCAAAAGGATATGAGTGATCCATAAGAGAACCATTCATAAACAGCGAACTCTCAACTCCTTGCAAATAAAGTAAGTACTCGTACTCTGCGTATGTTGGAATCCGATATCCCATCTGAGAATAATAATCTTGATTCACTTGATTGTACTTTTCTTCATTTAAAGAATAATTGACTTCTTTCCAACCTGTTTTTATAACTGGTGAACCATTCGTATTTTTTTCATATTGAAAACCAAATTGATAAACAGGAGTATAACCATTTTCTTTAGAAATTTTGTTGGCAAATTGCATGGCTTCAATAATATTAACTGAATCCACAGGTAATTGATCAGCTTCTATTTGATATTCTAAAACTCGAGGATCATCTTTTGTAAATGAAGAAGGGTTATACCCCATTCTCTCTTCAAACATTTTTTGGGTTACAGGAGTCGTCATGATTTCAAAATTATTTGTAAGCTCTACTCTTCGGTAGGCTTTTCCTGGAACATTTACAACATATTCTTGCACTTCAACTTGGACAAGTTCAACCGGTTCATATAAGTAAGCCGTCTCTTTAACAACAGCTTTTTGCTCAACGATAATTTTATCTTGAACTTTTAACTTCTTTTTTAACCACTCCTCAATGTCCTGAAAATCAAGCTCTGCTTCATCGATGTATTCTTGAAATATCTCTCCATATTTTTCATTTTCTACACTTACATTTTTATGCATAAAAGGATTAATAAGTTCTTCTTCTTCTTCTACTGCTTTTAATAAATCAATCAAATCATCATGAGTTAAAACCTGGTTCTCACTGAGGTCTTCAACAAAAAATTTAAAAAGTTTCGTATGCTCTTGAGTTGAACGATGACTGAGCATTGAAAAATTGCAAACAGTTGCAGAAGATAGATAGCTAAAAATAAGAAAGCAAAAAATAAACTTCATTTTTTTCCAGACTTAAAGTGACTGGATTTATATAACAATAAAAACGCATGGCGTCACCAAAAAGGGATAGTCTTTGTAAAAAAGAACTACTTAAAAAACCTGTTATTTTAGTAGGTTAGACTGATTTTATGCTTTTTTCTTCTTTTTAAGAATAATAAAGCCTACAACTCCAGCCAGAAGCAAATATAAGAGCGAGCTGTCCCCCTCACCTGAGTCTTCTCTTTTCTTAGTCTGACGACTATTGGCCGCAATATCAATATTAGCATCAGGAACAAAAGTCGTGTTTTCAATACCACTACTTCCAGCTTCATCTTTGGCCAGACGGATTTTACTTAGTCCTGATTTCTTTTGCCTGAAAACTTTTATGGAACTCACAATTTTTTCAAAAACAGGCTGATACTGAGTGTACTTACTCTTAATAACAGAAAAAGTAATGGCCACTCCGAGATCTTCTTTCACTGTAGCAAGGTAGCGTGTATAAAAACCAGGGACTTCACTTGCTAAGTGAAGTGAATCAATCCAGGTATGATTATTAATACTTTTTGTTTTAGCATACTTAGCTTCAGAGACTTGAGTTTTACCTCCTGGGAGTTGATAAGTTTTGGCCTTTTTTAAATAGGCCTGATAACCATCGAGAGTATCTTGAGGGCCTCTGATTTTGGCCGCAAGAATAATAATTGCTTCTTTTTTTCGGTCACTATTTCTTCCTTGGCAAACATACTCTGAGCCTTCAAGAACGCACTCCCAGTTTGGCGGAAGTTCAAATTCTGTGTATTGATTAGAGAATGACTTTGCTAAAGAGTCTTGAATAAAAGTAAAAAATAACAAGAGGCCTAGTAACTTCATATTTTATCCTTAAACAGTATATTTCTATTTTAACCGACTTTTAGATGGGGAGAAACACTGAAACATTTAACTCCTTAATACCTGAGTTATTTGCCAGAGATAATCCCTCCTCGAATGATATCGCCTTTTTTAAGAGGCTTTTTATCATAAAATTTATTAATTTTAACAATAGAGCGCTTCCCTTGAACTTCGATAACATTCCCAGTTGCAAGTAAATCACTTTTGCCCACATCGACCTTACGGTAAACATCAACCTTCATCCCCTCATAAACTCCATGATTAAGTCCTTGGTTGATGACAAAATATTTTTTCTTTTGAGAAATCTTAGTGATTTCTCCTTCAATACTATATTCTTTAAATTTTTGAGATTCACTAGCAACAGTTGGCTTCTCTCCTGTTCTAAAAACAAGATTGGCTGCATAAAAATTGGCCTTATCAGTTGATTGTCCGGAAGTAACACTTCCTCCTCTAAGCTCCAGTCTTACTGCATGAGTGAAAGCAAAATTAATCCCTCCTGAGAACTTGGCCCACTCTCTATTTGAGCTGTTATATAAACGAGAGGGCGAGTTATCGATATCAGTTCTCTGCCCTGAATCACTCAGAGGATCATTATTTAGAGAGAGAACGACTTCACCTCTGGCCAATAAACTAATTCTTCTAAAACCAATTACACCTTCTAAAGCAAGTACTGCTTCTTCAGATAAACTGTCACCCGGATCTCGATAACCAAAGGTGAAATTAATCGTATTCTCAGTTTGTGGATGGTGGTAGGTAATAATCCCTCCAATATACTGCTCATCCTCCTCATCACCTAAAACAATAAAGTCGTTGGGGCTGGATGAGTTATAGGCCTTATTTTCGTAGAGATGTTTTCTGTAACTCATCTCTAAACCAAGGTGAGCATTTCCGATGGCTTTAATATGATAGATAAGTCCAAACAAAGCTGATTCAAGTCCCTGAGTTGTCACACCAACAGAGTCACTTCCACTAAGAATTTGGGCCTCATTGTAACGCCCTCTCACACCAAGAGTCAGCTGTAGTTCATTTGTGACTCCAAAACTTAAGGCCAATTCTGATTGAGCCTGAGTAAAACCTTCTTTTTCTCCTAAAGCCGTTCTCTTACCTTCGTTATCCCAAACCTCTTCTGTCACAAAAACGTCATTATTAATAGCGAACTGAATCTCACTTTCATTAAGTGTTAAAACTTTAGGGAAGTAAGAGCGAATAGCGAAAGAGTTTTGACAAAAAAACTGGCCTAATACAAAGGCAAACAAATATTTCTTTTTCATATAACTATGAGTTTAATTAACTTGCACCTAATTGTAAAAATGACTCCGTAGCGTTATCAAAATCTAGTAAAGAAGCTCTTTCATACCAGTGTTCTCCTCTTTTTTTAAATAAAGAAACAGAGGCCACAGGTGCTTCGATGGGAAAATCAAATTCCTTTTTTGCTTGCTCTAGGGCCTGTTCAAAGAAAAAGCTTTCTTTGAAACGCGCGAGAGGAAGAAAAAACTTATTAGACTGATTCTTATTTCTCACATCTCTATCATAGATATAAGACTTCGTAATTTCACTTAAAGCTTCAGTACAGTGCTCAATATCAAAAGGAAGAGATGGCATAAGGTTTAAAATTTTTTTCTTACCATACATAAAAACATCAAGCCCTTGAAACCTCACTGTAATATTGTTTTCGTGCCCAAAGAAAAAAGATTCTATCTCATCAGTTAAATCGCTGATGAGTTTCTCTTCTTCATTTGAATCAATTGTAAAAGGACTCATTAAAGAGAGGATTAAGTTTGGTTGGGAAAAGTATTTATTATCGAATCTGAGTCTAAAGCCGTTTATTCTTTGGGTTTGGTTGGAAGGGCAGAATGTAAATCCCAGGAGAAGTTTTGAGTTCATCATGAACCTCCTTTGAGAGCATCCAAGCTCCTCTTTATTCTAAGAGATTCAAGAGTTAGCGACAATAAAATAAAGACGAAACTATCTTCTTTCAGTAACTTGAAGCATTGAGTAATAAAAGAGGGTTCTTCTTTACCAAGAACCCTCTTTTAAGTACTTTATTCAAGAGCACTATAGGCATCAACTCTCCCCCCAGACAGAGATTTTGTTGAAAGTTGATGTGACTTTGCTGAAGTTTCGATTAAGCGCTCTCTCATCTGTTTTGGAGTAAGATGAGGCTCTAGCGATTTTATTAAACCAAGAATAGCAGAAACATGAGGAGCGGCCATTGAGGTTCCACTCATTTTTTTATACTTTTGTTTAGGATATGTTGAAATGATATCAACTCCCGGAGCAAAAACATGAACAGAGTTGGCCCCATAGTTTGAGAAACTAGCAGCGCTACCGTTGGCCGCAAAAGCCCCCACTGAAATCACATTATCAACTTGGTAGTTCGCTGGATAAGCTGGGTTTCTATCGTTATCACTGTTACTATTTCCAGCTGAGGTAACAAAAACAATACCTGCTTCTTGAGCTCGCTGAATGGCCGCTTCGAGTGACTTTGTTCTCTCTCCCCCACCCCAAGAATTACTAAGAATATCAGCTCCCATTTTAATCGCATAATCGATGGCCTTAATCGCGTTAAGAGTGTCCCCACGGCCAGAGTCTGAAAGAAATTTTAGGGCCATGATTTGAACTTCTCCCATCACACCTTTTAAACCACTCTCTTCGTGAGTAGCTCCAATCACGCCAGCACAATGTGTTCCATGGCCGTTCCTATCTATTGGGTCTGAGTTATCTTCATCAAAGTTATAACCATAGATATCATCGATATATCCATTGCCATCATCATCCACATTAGGAAGTCCATTTTTTTCTGCAGTATTAACCCACATATTAGGAGAGAGTTTTTTGTGAGTATAATCAACCCCAGTATCAATCACTGCGATGACAACATCCTTTTTTCCTTTTGTGACTTGCCAAGCCTTAATGGCATTAATATCAACTCCGGCCACTCCTTTTTGCTTCATTGAACCTGAGTTATCACCACTATTGTGAAGCCCCCACTGCTGAGTGAAAAAAGCTTCATCATAAGTCTTATCAATAACTGTCGCTCCTATTTTGTACAAATAATTAGGCTCAACAAACTCAACGTCTGGGTTATTTTTATATTCTTCAAGTTCATCATCTTGAATATGAAGAAAACGACCAAAGCTAGTGGAAAGAAACTTTAATTTCTCCCCTAGTGCTTGAGTCTTTAAATGAAACGCTGAATTCTCTTTTAATTTAACGATATGCCCTTCAAAACGAGCAGCTGAAACGATAGAAATAGTTAATAGAAAGAAGACTGTACCTTGTCTTATCATAATCTCATCCTTGACTAATAAATTTTTCTTTATTTTGGCAAAGAGAGAAAGAAAAGACCAAGCAAAATAGTCAAATGTAAGTTCTTTTTATTTATTTCAGCAGCTGTAATACAAAAAAAGCTAAACTCTTGATTTTCAGAATCAGAAATCAAGTCACAGCGGACAGTTCCGGTGAAGCAGATATAGCTGAGCTCCGATGATATCTGCTAATTCTGTTAATTCACTAAGTTCCTCCATCTCAATTAAAGCTTGAACTTCTCTATGAGAAGTAAGTGCAATATTAAAGAATTTCTTTCTATCTTTGAGTCCATTTCTATTATTTCCTTCTGCTAGATTTAAACACACACTCATAGAAGCTCTTATTATCTGATCTCTCACTGCTCCTTTGAGTTTTAACGTCTTCACTTGTTGGTAGAGTTTGACTGCTTTTTGATAGACTTTAAGGTTTGTCCCCATTCTCTTCTCCTTTTTTAGGGTTCTGCCCATAGTGCAACCCTAAAAAAGGAGAAGAGAATGTTAAACAATTTTATAACTTATCAAAAAGCAAAAGAGCTCTACTACAACTGCAGAGACCTTAAACTCAAAGGAGCGATGAGAGATCAACTCGAGAGAGCAAGTCTTAGTATTTGTCTTAATCTCGCAGAGGGCAGTGGAAAGAGAACATCAAAAGATAGAAAGAGGTTCTACTCCATCGCTCTTGGCAGCTTAAGAGAAGTTCAAGCTGTTTTAGATATTCTTAATCAGACTCTCTTAATAAAACAAGCTGATGAAGTAGGAGCTCTTGTCTACCGGTTAAACCAGAATCCTGGATCCTTAGGCCCCTGATGACCAGTAAATAGAGCAAGCTTATTCGTTAAAAAATCTTTATTTCACGGGCTCAAAGACAGCTCTTTCACCAAGCTCCTCTTCGATTCTCATTAATTGATTATATTTCTCTATTCTATCAGAACGGCTAGCTGAACCTGTCTTAATATGGCCAGCTCCAGAGGCCACTGCCAGATCAGCAATAAACGCGTCAGCTGTTTCACCAGAGCGGTGAGAAATAATGGCCTTAAAATTATTTTTATAAGCTAAATCCAAAGTATTAAAAGTTTCAGTAAGAGTTCCAATCTGGTTAACCTTAATTAAAATAGCGTTGGCCTGTTTTTGCTCGATTCCACGTTTTAGAATTTTCTCATTAGTGACAAAAAGATCATCTCCAACCAAAGTACAACGATCTCCAATTTTAGCCGTTAGGTTGATCCAACCTTGGTAATCACTTTCATCTAACCCATCTTCAATAGAGTAAACAGGATACTTATTAATAAGTTTTTCATAGTAGTCGATCATCTCACTTGAAGTAATCGATTTCCCTTCAATAATATATTTATCTTGTTCTTTGCTATAAAACTCACTAGAAGCAGCATCTAGACTAAAAGAAATCTCCTCACCTGGTTTGTATCCAGCTTTCTCAATGGCACTTAAAATACAATCCATCGCCTCATCATGTGAACTCAAAGAAGGAGCGAATCCTCCTTCATCTCCAACATTTGTTGAATAGTTTTTAGAACTTAGTACAGACTTAAGAGCATGAAAGATTTCAACACCTGCTCGTAAATTCTCACTAAAGCTTTTCTTCATATGAGGAACAATCATAAATTCCTGAATGTCTAAATTATTGGAAGCATGGGCCCCACCATTAATAATATTCATTAATGGAGCAGGGAAACGTAATTTTCCGACAGGGTTAGGAATTTTTAAAAAATCATAAAGGTATCGATAAAGAGGAAGAGAGTGATCAAGAGCTGCTGCTCTAGCACTGGCCATAGAAACGGCCAATAAAGCGTTGGCCCCAAGGTTTTTCTTAAATTCATCTCCATCAAGTTCAAGCATTTTAGTATCAATACTTTGCTGCTCACTTACTTCAAACCCGATCAAGTGAGGTGCTATTTTTTCAGAAATATTTTGAACTGCATTTCGTACCGATTTTCCAAGATAATAGGACTTATCTCCATCTCTTAACTCCAGGGCCTCGCGAGAACCAGTTGAAGCTCCTGAAGGAACAGCCGCTCTTCCAACATTGCCTTTTTCAGTAATGACATCGGCCTCAACAGTAGGATTTCCTCTTGAATCTAATATTTGTCTTGCTTGAATGAATTTAATTTTTGACATTGATACTCCCAGATTTTTATTCCCTGGGATCATATTTGTCTTAATCAAGTTTGAGAAGTGACGCTGCTTCAAGCTGCTTTTTTTCTTACTAGAGGCATTGCCCATTCAGGAGGCATAAACTTGGACTTAGGAAAAGGAAGTTTATTGACAACTATTTCTTCAAAAAAGCTAGGAATATACCCAGTTGGAACCATTTCACCGATAAACTTATTGGTATGAGGGTCTTTACCTCTTTGAACCCATCTGAAGATATCTTTTGTCACATAACGACCATTAGCATCAACTCCCAAAACTTCTGAAATATGGGAAACTCTTCTTCCTCCGTCAGGGTAGCGATTACATTGAACAATCATATGAAGAGCACTTCCTACCATTTTTCTAATAGCGTCTGGTGGGATTTTTGTCTCCCCCATCAAGCAAAGAGTTTCTAAACGAGTACAAGCATCATCAGGAGTATTGGCGTGAACTGTTCCCATAGAACCATCATGCCCTGTCCCCATGGCCTGTAATAAATCCAGAGCTTCTGGGCCTCTGACTTCTCCAACAATAATTCTATCTGGTCTCATTCTCAAAGCTGAGCGCATGAGATCTCTAATTGTGATTCCTTTAATTCCTCTTTCTAAACTCTCTGGACGAGATTCAAAATAAACAACATGCTCTGCCTTTATTTGCAGTTCTGAAGAATCCTCAATAACCATTAATCGTTGAGTTTTTGGCATTCTTGAACCCAAGACATTCAGTAGAGTTGTTTTCCCTGACCCAGTTCCACCTGAGACAAGAGTATTTTTTCCAATATACATCATACAATCAAGGAAGCGGGCTCCATCGGCCGATAAAGATCCAAACTCAATCAGATCTTTAAGTCCTAACTTTTCTTCAGAGAATTTTCTAATAGCAACTGAAGTCCCTGCTTTGGCCATTGGTGGAAGAACAACCGCGATCCTTGAACCATCTGGCAGTCTCGCATCTAATTGAGGATTTTCCGCATCTATTACTCTTCCCACAGACTGAGCAATTGATCTCATGGCCGCTTGAAGAGCTTCTTCATCAGAAAACTGGCTATCAACTTTCATGACAAGACCTGATTTTTCAACAAAAATTTCATGTGGACCGTTAATCATAACTTCTGAAACACTAGGATCATCAAGCAAATGCTTGATAGGAGCCAGAAAGGTATTAATAGCGTCTTTAAATACTCCACTCATTTTCTAATCCCTTGGAGTCCACTCTTTTTTAATAACAGCTTTTGACTTCGAGGCAATTCCTCGAGATGGATCGTATTTTTTGATAACAGTTAAATGTCCTTTATGTTTCATGGAAGGGCAGTAAATATCAAAATTACCAGAATGCTTAAACTCCACTTCACCTTCAGTTAGATTTCCTCTGAAAGCAGAAAGGTAAACTTCATGCTCTTTAATTAAAAAACAAGAAGGAGTATCAACAGTTGAAGTCACAAAAAAACGAACCTTCTCTCCGGTGAAAACAGAAATTTTATCAGGATAATATCCCTCTGGAGTAATAATCACAGAGATATCCCGACGAGGAGATTCATACATTTTGACTCTTAATTGCTCATCTTCTTCTGCTGCTACAGAGAATGAAAAAATCATTCCCATCAGCAATACGAAGTAGCGGAATAAAAACCCTTTTCGCATATTTCTCCTTAAACCCATTTCTTAGTACTCTTATCGGGTTTCAAGAGAAATTCTTGAGTAAAAAAATTGACCTCCTCATTTTTCATCGAAAGTGTCTAAATTTTTGACACTGCAAAGAGATTTAAAAAATTCAGGATACTGAACCTATTAAACCTGCAAGTTCAGTACTATTTTAAAAAAAATAAATACTACAAATCTTGTTCTTAAATTTTTTAATGAGCTTTTTTAATTCCTCACCATGATATTTTGTTAATTGTAAGTATTGTTCATGAATTCTTTCTGATACAAGTTTTTTATTTGTAATATATATAGGTTTAGGTTTACTAATAAACTCAGGTCTATTTTTTTGAAGTTTTATTAGTTTTTTGGCAAGAGCCGATCCTGCCATTACTCCCATCATATCGACCTCTGCTCTTATTAAAATCTTTGTTGGAGCGTTTAACCTTTTGGGTAAACCTAGTACCAATTCTTCTACCGTAATTATAGCTGATATAAAAGTTTCAGGAATTAAAGGTATGTTAAAGCTTTGCTTGGACAAGATATATGAATAGATCATTGCCCCCCAAAAATGGTAATATGAAGCAAACATATCTCCCTGAACATGTGGGATCGTAGCGAACTTTTTGAAAAAAGGATATTTATTCCTTTTCGGTTCTCCATGCAAGAAAATATCATTCCATCCTGCAGTTAGAATATCCCAACCTAATAGCATTCCTTTGAGAACATCTCCGTTTTCAATTTCTACCATTTTTTTTAAAAAAATATCTGGTAAAACCTCACCATCCTCATGTTCAAAAAGCCACTTTAGCCCTTGCTTATGTTCGTTTGGAACCTCATCTAAGTAAACTCGAGAACGAGTCATCGTTTCGTATGTGAGAGAAGAAATTCTTGGTAAAGCTCTAAGCTCATCCAGAAATGGAGCTGCTAAAAAAAGTCTTAAGATAGGTCCTATAAATACAAGGTCTACCCTTTCTGTCCAAGGCAGCTTCAATCCTAGGCGCTTTCCTATCATCTTTGGTAATCCTACATCTAGCTTTAAAGGAGTTTCAATGTTAGCAAATTCATGTATAACGGCATCAGCAAAAGCATAAGGTTTAAATCCAATGCTCTCAGAGTCACTTGCCTGAGCTCCGCTTATAAACAAAATAAAAAGGTTCCAAATAACGTTTTTCATACTTAAATAAATGTAATACCCTCATGGTTTTGATTTGTATGATTTCTTTAAAGAATTGCTGAATTTTTTACTTACATCCACTGGACTCGCTACCAAATTTTCTCAATTTCTCAAGTTCAATCCTTAGTAATCTTTACAAGAAAATCCTTTTTTCATTGATGCAAAAACCTTCTTCCTATAACTCTAGTTAAAGAACTCCATTTCAATATCTTTAAGGCTAAATTGTGGTAAATATGACAAGGTTTCTTTTTTTTCTGTTGGTTATTTTTTCCATTTCAACCTACTCTAAAGCTCCCAAAATTCATACTCAGAACAATTGTATAGAGAATTTCCAAACATCATCTCTCCACTATTTGTGGAAAATAGAACACACTAGAGAAACCCTCATTCGTTTTTTTAAAAATGGTATTTTTCAAGAAGATCAGAATTTAGCAGCTCTTGTTTCTAAAAAACTAGAAGAGTTAAGCGCCAGAGTAAATAGCACTGATGATGAAATTTTAGAGAAACTAAGAAAGTTTATTTTTTCAAAAAGAAAAGATTATATGAGTCTCGTTGTTCAAGATGATAAAGGAAGAATTTTGAACCGTACTGGCCATGTGAGGAAGTTAATTTCTCATCCTCCTTCGCACTATCTTGATTTAGGAGCAGGAGATGGAGAGATACCTTCGGCCCTGGCGCAAGAATGGGAAATTGGTCCTGAAAATGTTTACGCCCTAGATATTGTTGATTACTCAAAACGCAATAATCGAATAAAATGGATTCAATACTCCTCAGAAAAAACGATTCCGCTTAAAGATCAAAGTATTGAACTAGTCTCATCATTTATGGTTCTACATCACGTGGAAGATTTGGAGAAGACTCTTTCTGAAGTTCATCGTATTTTAAGGTCCAAAGGGAAATTCATGATAAGGGAAACAGATGCTACAGAGCGTAGTGTGTACGTATTAAATAAGTTTTTGGATGACATGTTTTATACTGTTTTTCAATATACTGATGAGGTTCCTATGCCTCATAACTATAGGCCCAAAAAAGTGTGGATTGATATTATAGAAGCAAAGGGATTTAAATTAATTAATGAAGTAAACTTCGAAACGGGAAACCCTTTTTATCCCTTTTACGCAACTTTTGAGAAAATTTAACCAAGGGTTATTATAAAAAGTGGCTTACTACCAAACTTTAAAAGCAGCTAATACCTCAATTTGATATCCATCGCTTTCTTTCACAAAAGAACCTCTTTTATTTTCATCTCCTAAGATTTGAAATCTGGTGAACTTTAATGTCGGCCAAAAAACATCAATCACTGATGGACTTGTAATTGTCACTCCATACTCTATGTTATTAAGCCCCGAATGATTTGGTATTGTTCCATATAAATACTTATTGTGTTTTGAATCTCCATATCCAATCGCAGCAAAGACTCCGGGTTGTATGAGAGCTCTATTTTTAGAATTGACATACAAATTAGCAACCGGAACTCTCCCTCTCAATTCATAATAGCGTCCCTCATGGGCCGATAAATCTTGAGAGAGTTGAAACCTGAAGTAAGAACCTTTCTCAGATAGGTATTCAAGATAAAGATCTAACTCAGACGTCGTTTCTCTTCTTACTCTGTCTTGTTCTTCCTCTTTCGTATAATAAAGTGGCTTGTCTAGAGTTGAGTCCACATTGAGACGACTTCGAAGAAAAAAGTTATTATGAAAGTTAAACTTATAATAAAGTGCCGAACCAGCTATCAGTAAATCAGGATTAAATAGATGGACAGCATAAATGGGTACAACTTGGTAGGAATTATAAGTTATTATTCCTCTTTTATAGAGAAGTGAACTTGCTTGTACTCCAACTGCTGCGTGAAGCTCTTCTTTTTTAAAAAAGTCAGTTTTTGAGTAAAAACAAAAAAAAGTTAAAGTTATTATTAATTTTTTCAAAAAAATCCTTTTTTAGTAATCAAGTAACTTCACTATATCATAGGCGGGTGTTTCGTAAGGATGAGACTCTTTCATGGCCTTAACGACTTCTTTAATAAGAGAGTCTTCACAAACCATTTCAATCTTTAACTCTTGAACTTTTTCTATTTTATCTTGATTTCCAATATAAGGATTGCTTCCTTTTAAAGGACGAAATTGACCTATTCCTGAGCTTTCAAAACAACAGCAGTCATATTGACCAATACGACCGCCTCCTGCAAGAAACATGGCCTCTTTAACTTCTTCTGCCTTATCAATGGGAACAAAAAAACTTACCTTTAGCATTACTTTAAATAACTTAAATCAAACATATTATTAAAAAGATCTTCTCTCGATATCCAACAACCAAGAACTCTGACTCTTTTATCATTTTGGATCATTCCCATTTCTGTATCAAATCTTTTTCCTTTAAACTCAACGTGGCATTTTCTAAAAATTCTCCCCCACATGTCTCCCCAGGTATTTCTCACAAGATAGTGGCACTGTCCGTTCATTTTTTTCTGACCGACAACGACAGAGTAATGAGCACCACAATTATTTATTTTATTTATCATATCTAAAGAAAACTGGTGAGGAAGATAGCTTGTCCCTGGCTCAGAGTTCCAAACACGAGAGCAATAACCAATCGCAAGAGGTGAAGGTTGAGTAGATGATAACTTACGAGAAAAAAGCTTTGCTGTCGTTTCATCTGCCTTAGATAAGAAAACCTGGTGTTCAAACTCTGGAGCTTTTAAGAATGCCCCACCAGTACAATCTCCAAGAATTTCATTTTTTAAAAACTTAGGAAATTGTAAAAAACCATAAAAAGACATTCTCTCTATTTCCTTCGCAATACTAACCTTAAATTTATCTTTAAATTTTTTAAGCTGAGAAATTTTCTCATAAGACTTATAAAAACTTACTCCCCTCTTTTGGAAAGGATGAGTAAAAATTAAGCGTTCATACTCAAGCCATATCTCTTGCAAAAAAAGAATCAAATCCACTTCATCAATATTTTCATTGATTGATTTTAAAAAATGAAGTTTTTGATCGACATAGTCTTGAGTACATCCTCCTGTTTTTTTTATATCTTTGATTGTCCAAAGAATATAGTTGTAATCAAGATGTCTTGGTTGGTAGTGAAGCTTTCTATTCTCTTTACTATTTAAGGCCACCCACAATGGGCTCACACTTTCATTCATACCCGAACTTCTATTTTGAAACTCCCATAGTTGAGAAATAGAATAAGCGTAACAAGTGTTTAAACTTTTTTGATCATAGAGTTTAATTTCATGAATCGGATTTGATTCCCTATCGTAAAAATTAATTTCAGAGCAGTCCTGTGCTCTGACCTTGAAGAGAAACAAAACAAAAAAAACACTTATGATTTTTAACATTGAAAACCTTATTTTTTATTCATTTTAGAGGAAATAAACTGAGTACTCTTCTAAAGAACTCTTACATTTATTCCCGAGCAAAAAACTCGGTCGCGCCAATAACTTCTTACACTCAGAAAAGTTAAGATTATGTAAGGTGACACTCTGGCCCCAGAATTTCAGAATGAATGCACTGATTTAATATAGGAAATTGAAGTAATCAGGAATATTCAGGGAGGATATATGAAATTTTTGAGCACATTGCTTGTCTTTGGGATACTCACCACACCTATTCAATCAACAAACGCACACTCTCACAAAAAAGAAGACCTTCTTTGTCAGGGATTCATTCCAGAAAACGATCTTTGGATTGATGTTAATGACAAAAGTAAAAACGCAGCTGGTCTAAGCGAAGAAGAATTTAACGAGGTTATTGATGAAGTCGTTAAGGTTTATGAACCGATTGTAAAATCAAAAGGTGGAAATCTTATTGTCAAAAGACTTTGGGACAACGGAACTGTTAACGCAAGTGCCATGAGACAAGGTAATGATTATATCGTTAATATGTATGGTGGTTTAGCAAGACATGAAACTGTGACAGCTGATGGATTTGCCATGGTTGTTTGTCATGAAGTTGGTCATCATATTGGTGGAGCTCCAGTTTATGGTGCTAGTCAAAGCTCATCTGGTGGATGGGGTGGAGGCGGTTCCTCTGCAAATAGCTGGGCTTCAACTGAAGGACAGTCTGATTATTTCGCAGCTTCAAAGTGTTTGAGAAAAGCTTTCAAAAATGACAATAACGCAGAAATCGTGGCCATGCTTGATGTGCCTGAGTATGTAAAACAGAGTTGTGAGAAAAATTTTAAAAATAATGATGATTTCATGCTTTGTGCAAGAGCTGCCATGGCAGGTCTTTCTCTCGCTAACCTTTTCAAGGCATTAAGAAAATTAGAAGTTCCTCTTTCTTTCCAGACTCCAGATACTAAAGTTGTATCGAAAACTTACGAAGGACATCCACAACCACAATGTCGTCTTGATACTTATTTTCAAGCTTCTGTTTGCGAAGCAGATGATAGAATTGACTTAGGTTATGAAGATGAAGCTCAAGGAGCTTGTGCAAGAGTTAATAACCAAAAATTTGGTGCGAGACCACTTTGTTGGTATAAGCCACAAAAAAGTTTTATAGGACAAGATCACCTTGCTCATAACTAATTAATCAAAAAGTTTAGGTCCACCAGATTGGTGGACCTTTTTTTATTCCTTCCTGAAGTATTTTACTCAAGCATCCCAACATACTCTTACACAAACTTATTCAGCGTGACGAATGAAGAAAAAAAAACAAAACTAAGAGGATTGAAAAAATGAATTATGCTTTTCTAGTCAAGGAGGAATATGAAAACGCTAATCCTTATCTTATCTATAGTTTCTTATTCACTCATGGCCCATGAACAAACTCTTTGCCAAGGGTTTGCACCTGAAAACGATGTGCAAATCGGGATTGAAATGACGCCAGAAAGTGAAAACACTCCAACTCAAAAAGGTGGGATAACTCAAAAACAATTTAATGAAGTTATCGATTTGGCCTTAGAAGTTTATGGCCCCATTGTTAATGAGAAAGGTGGAAACCTCACATTTTCTAGACAGTGGTCAAACTCTACAGTCAACGCAAGTGCGAGCCGTTCAGGGAATGATTATATTGTTACGATGTACGGTGGTCTTGCTAGGCATTGGGCCGTTTCGCAAGATGCTTTCATGGCCGTTGTTTGTCATGAACTTGGACATCATATTGGAGGAATTCCGACAAAAGGTGATAGATGGGCTTCAACAGAAGGGCAGTCTGACTATTGGGCCACATTGAAATGCTTAAGAACACTTTTTAAGCATAAAGCTTCTTATTCGTTAAATAATAAGCCTGAAGGCCCAGTTCTTGCTCCTTCTAAGGAAGTCACTGTACATGTGAGAAAACAATGTGAAGTGAATTTTCAAAGAGAGAGCGAAGATTATCAAATTTGTTTAAGATCAACTTTAGCCGGATACAATCTTGCAAGACTTCTTGAAGTTCTAGCAAGCTCAGGACAGTCAAAAGCTCAAGCACATTTTTTCAGCTCTAACCCAACAAATAGAGTTCCTGCCACTAAGCTTGGATACAATACTCCAGATCCAAAAGTTGTTGTCAGGACTTCATATGTTCATCCACCTGCTCAGTGTAGACTTGATACTTATTTTCAAGGGGCCTTATGCCATGTCGATGAAAACCAAGATGTTGGTTATGAAGATGAAACCCAAGGTTCTTGTGCAAGAGTTAATGGGGATCAAGTTGGAATGAGACCACTATGTTGGTTCAAACCCCAAGAAGGTTCTTTAATTTTCTAAGAAGAAGACGATGAAGAAGGCCTCAATGAGGCCTTCTTTTGAATATACAATCCAGTAAAATAAAAAACAGAAACAATCATTAAGTTCAAAGTAAAAGCAGCATCAATTTTTAAAATAAGCCCCATGACAATACTAAGAACAAGTCCTAACAAAAGAGTCATCACCGCGACTAGTCCATTTGCTCTCGTATGAAAAAGTCCACCGATAGTAACAACTAAAACCCCAGTAGTTCCGAAACTGCTGGCCAATTCCACCATCTCATAAATAGAGTCACCAAATAAGGCCAATAAATAAGTAATAATCCCAAAGCAAATAAGCACAAGACGAGCACTAAGAACCTTTTGTTTATTGGATTTGAGATTAAACTTAGGCACTAATATATTGTGAGAAATGAGAGCACTACTGGCCAGAAGAATAGAGTCAATGGTTGAGAGTATCGCAGAAATCAGAGCTCCTGCAAAAAGGACAAATCCCCAGTTAGGTAACGTTGTTTTCGCTAAAGTTGGAAGAAACTGTTCACTCTCTTGAATTTGAAGCCCGAATTGATCACCAAAAATCCCAAGCATAATAGGAATGGAGCCAAAGAAAAAATAAACACCAGCTCCCCAATAAGAAGCCCTGGAGGCTTGAGAGGGATTTTTGCTACTCAAAACTCTTGCAATGAGCTCTTGAGAAATCAGCGAACCAAAAATAGGAATGAGCCAACTATCTAACCTTTCAAGTAAACTCCCTTCATCTGAAATAAAAGAAAGCCTCTCTGGAGCAACCTTGGCCCAGGAAACATCTGAGCTCTTAAAAGCGAAGTAAGCAACAACGAGAAGACCGATGGCCAAAAAACCACCTTGAATGACGTCGGTGACAACATCACCAATAAATCCCCCAAGAAAGGAATAAACAATGACAAAGACTGAAGCTGTTGTCATCGCACTCTCCAAACTCATACCAGAACTCACAGTCAGAACTTGCCCAAAAGCCTTGAGCTGGGCCGCGGCCCAAATCAGAGAGCTTGGAAGAACAATCCAAATAAAGAGCTCTTTGACTCCAGAGGAGTATTTATCTTCAATAAAATCTCCTAGAGTTGTATAGCGATCGTTCCATATTTTAGGGGCCACAAAACAGGCTGTTAAAACTAAACAAAGCCCGTAGCCAAAAGGTTCTGCTTTTGAGCCAGAAAGACCGCTAGAAAAAACAGCAGCTGATGACCCTATGCAAGTTTCAGAGCCAAACCAAGTGGCAAAGATAGAGAGAGCAATCGCAAAAGTTGGAAGTTTTCTTCCTCCAAGAAAGAAATCTTCTTCGTCTTTAATGAAGCGAGAGAGGTAGAGTCCTAACGCAATTTGAAGTCCTAAATAAATAAAAATAGAATACGAAGTCATTTCATGACAAGAATCATTTTTTCAAATCTTTGTCAAAAAAAATAATAACCGGCTGCTGGGTTTGAATGGAAAAATTTCCATATGCTTGATTACTTAATCCGTGGGAGCTCAGGGCCTTGAGAGACCTATTTTCAAGACTATACTTCACTTCGCCAGACAGGCTTATGTGGCCATGAGAGAGGCCCAGAAGAGAAAAAAATCCATGGTAAGCGAGCTCAAATTCTCCTGATGATAATAACAGTACCTCTTCGTCAAAAAGGCATTTTGTCTGTGTGCGCTCTGTTAAAAACTGATGGGCTTCTATAACATTTATATATTCATGGTCTCTTCGGCCCCCCAAAAAACCATGCAGGCGAATCGTATGAAATTTTTCAGGAATTTGCTGAAGGCAAAAAGCAAGATCAGAGAAGTCTTTCTCTGAATTTAAAGGAACATCTATCTCTCCGAAAAAAGAGTCTCCATCACCTACAACCAAACCCTCACAAGTTTTAAATTCTGCTCCCCCATCAATATAAATAACTGGAGATCTCAACTGCAACTTTTGATTGGCCATTGGTCCAACAAGAGTTACTTCAGATGATGTTAAAAAAGATTTTAAATATTCATGTATTTTCATAATGGAATAATGGCAATAACAAACGTTAATAAAGTTTTAAAAACTCTTTCGAGCAATCTTCTGGATATAAAACAAGACGCTCCATCAAATTTTCAAAAAGCTTCATTTCAAACTTTTCTCTCTTATGGGTGCTAATTGCAATATAACTACTTAATGCTGTAAGTCCCGACAACATACCAATTAATAAGCCCTGATTATTTCCAAAAGTAAGAAATGTGAAAAAGTAAATAAGGACAATTCCTTCTTTCTCAAGAAAGGCTTCGTTGATAGTTCTAATTAACCTGGTTCCAATCCCTTTCCCTAGCCTTCCTGTACGGCTATTTTTGATCCCATCTAATCTCTTTTGAATAAGAGAAATAACAAATGGATCGTTGAATACTTTTTCTTGCTCCATTAAATCAAAAAAAAGTTTGGCCATTGAATTATTTATTTTAGTGACAACATCTCTTTTCACTTTACTGTCTTCCGAAAGTTTCGAAAACTTACCTCCTAATTTTCTCAGATTTTCAGAAATGGCTCGAAATGAATTCTCATACTTTTTTGCAAAGACTTCATCAAGTTGTGTATGAAACGAATCCCGAGTACTGGCCCTTATAATTTTTCGGATTTCTTTCAACCTAAAAAAATCATCTATACTTCTTTCAAGTGCGTTGATACTAGGGTCAATAAGAGAACGCTTACTAACTCCAATTACTTCAAAAGCTTTAAGTAAATTCTCTTTAAAAATTCTTATCCTTTGAGAATGTTTATTAGCTTCAGGAAAATACTCTTTAAAAAAGTGATAATAGAAAGAGTTTTGTCTCATCTCTTCGATAAAAGAAAGCACAATATTCTTGTAATCGTCTTGGCTGAGTTTGAGAGAAACGTTTTGGTAAATAGTTAAATCATTTTCATAAGGGATAGATGCAAGGAAAGTGACTGTTTCAATTTTTTTGTGGCCTTCTTGAAATAACTGATAATCCTCAATGGCGGGTTTTTCTATATTAAGAACTCTATCGAGAGCAATATGCAATAAAGAGCTGGGCTGTGGGATATTATTAATGGTCACAACTTCAATATATTTGAGGTTTTTTTCACTAACAAAAGGAAAGCCTTTCTTGTGAAGCTCACTATCAAAAGGAAAAATTCTAATTGGTTTTTTTAGAGCAAAGAAATAAGTACTAACTTCTCCTGCATGGCATACCAAAGCCGTCATCAATATTGTCACTAGAAGAATAAATCTCATCCAGATCATTTATCATAGAGAAAAACGCGTCGCAACAACAGGGTAACATCATGTAATTATTACAAAAAAAAGCCCTGCTTATGAACAGGGCCTTTAAAGTCTATTTTTCTAGCTTCCGACTACTTCTTCTTCTTTTTCTTCTCTTCTTCTTTCTTGGCCGCTCCTACTTTAAAAAGCTCGACTTCAAAAATAAGAGTTGCACCACCTGGAATCTTAGGAGGAGCACCTGCATCTCTGTAAGCAAGGTCTGAAGGAATAGCAAACTTATACTTGGCCCCTTCTTTCATCAACTGAAGACCTTCAGTCCAACCAGGAATAACTCTATTAAGAGGAAAAGTAATCGTCTTTCCTCTTTCTACTGAAGAATCAAATACTGTTCCATCAATAAGAGTTCCATGATAATGGACTTCAACTTCATCAGTCGCACTAGGAGACTTACCTGTTCCTTCTTTAAGAACTTTATAAGCAAGTCCAGATTTTGTTGTTTTAACCCCTTCTTCTGATGAGAATTTTTTTATAAATTCAGTACCCTTTTGCTTTTCTGACTCAACAACCTTTTGCATTCTCTCTCTAAACATCGCTTGAATCTTTGGCTGATAGCTGGCCATATCAACTTCTGTTTGTGCACCTTTAGCAGCATGTTTTAAACCTTTAAAGAGAGCATTAAGTTCATTATCATTTAGCTCAAGTCTTTTCAGGTTAGAACCAAGCATAACTCCCATTGCATAAAGAGTTTTGTCTTGTTCGCTTTCAACTTTTACTTTTTCAACATCAACTTTATTACAGCTCACAGTAAGGGCCAGTAACAAAGTTAGAATACTCATGGATGAAATTGCTTTTTTCACATTATTTCCTTTGTCTGCAGTTATTAACTTACTTTCTAAGGTTAATGTTTTTTACTGAAATTCGCAAGTTAACGCATCTAGCTATTTGTTTTTTTCTTCAAGAGTAAAACGATAAAAAGCGAACAGCCAAGAATTGAGGTTATCATTCCAACTGGAAGCTCGGCGCCGTTTAGAGGGAAAAAGTAAGTAAACTGATCAATTATAGCAAAAATGCTCCCACTCACAAGCGGCCCTATCGTTAACTCTCTTTTAAGATTTCGAGAGAAAAAAGAGAAATGCCGTAATAAATGAGGGAAAAGAAGTCCTAAAAAAGAAAATACTCCAAAAAAACAAGTTGTAATGGCCATACTCACATAACTCAGACAGATAACAGGTCCCACAAATTTAAGAGGTTCCATTTTTAGGTTTTGGCAATACTCAGCTCCGTAGACAAGGAGCTGCATTTTAGAGGAAAAACGTGAGGCATAAAGTAAAGCCAGAAGGCAAAAGAAGCCTGAAATAATTGTCATTTCTAAATTAACAAACTTAAAACTTCCAAACCAAAGATAAGATGGGAAATCCAAGGCCTTGGTAAGAAAGAGAAAGTAGAGAATTGAAAAAAAAGATCCTACAAGAAGGTTAAAACATATACCCAGAAGAATAAGATGCTCTTTCATTTTAGTGAAACTCATTCTCTTACTTTTTGTTAAAAGAAGAAGAACTACTAAAAAAAGAAAGGATAAAACGAGGGCTCCGTATTCGAGGGGAAAACTCCAATGAAAAATGGTTTTTAATAAATGGAAAATGATAACTTGTAAGACAACAAGCCCACTAAAACCAAGCGTAGATGGAGAAGCCATTTCATTTTGGGTATAAACTTGGCAAAAACTTCCGCCTAAGCATAAAAGAGCTCCGGAAAAGAAACTGCATAGAAAGCGCATTATTAATTCATACTCGTTCATATTCAATCTCTAGTCGGTTTCTTTTTGAAAACTTCAAAACACTTTCACAAAAAAGTGAAGCATGGGGATGATGCTCTATAAGGACAAAGCTTACTCCATCTTTTTTTCTTTTTTGTATGTAATCGAAAAGGAATTTAATCCTCTCTTCATCAAGGTGAGTTGTGGCTTCATCCAAAAAATAAACTGAACTTGAGAGCATTAAACAAGAGAGTAACTTAACAAGCTGATTCTCCCCTCCTGATAAAAACCTGATCGGTGTATCAAGGCGACTTTGAAGTTTAAATCCTTCTATTAACTCTTGAGAGGACTCAAAACTTTTTCCTAAATAATCTTCTGTATGCTTTATTAAATCACGAGGAGTGTAGTCCCCTAGCACATGAAGAGGGCCTTGCATAAGGTAAGAGCATACCACTTCTTTCAAGTATTTTTTTTCATTTTCTCTTAAGAAACGTAAAAAAGACGATTTTCCAATCCCGTTAGCTCCTTGCCATAGCTGGGACTCCCCTTGCACAAGTTTCCAGATTCCATGAATCTTGCCATGAATAAGTTGAACCCCCTCTTGAAAGTGATTCTCTACAACATAATTCATTTTAGTGAACCTCTTTCATTTTTTTTAAGAGGCGAGAGAAATTGGCCATAAACTTAATTTGAGAAAGACCCGGAGTAAGGATATGTGGGTAGAAAAGATTAAACTTATTCATCTCAACTTTCTCTATTCTTTCTTCTCCGTGATTTAGTCCAATTTCAATATAACCATTTTCTAAATCTTTAAGTACTTTAACTGACCACGTAGCGTACTCGAGAGTGCTAGGATATGTTTCAATTTTTTTGAGCTCTCGCCACTTTTTTACAAATAAATCATTACTCATTACAAGTTGAGGCTTCTTTGTGTTTGTTAGTTTTCCAAGATAAAAAATTAATCTTGGAGTCATTTTTTTTTGTTGAGTTATTTTTTCTTTTAAATCACCCAAGCTAGAGTTCAACTTAACGAGCTCACTACCACAATTTTTTAAATAAGGTAAAACCTGATTAATAGCTTGAAGGTTAATATCATACAAATCGCTTTTTCTTGTTAGCACCTGATGACTCTTCAACTGAGGAATTTTAGGAAAAAGCTTTGCAAGTTGTTCTGACTCATCATAAAAAACAACTGGTTTATTAAATTCTTTTAAAAACCTTGAAGATAAAAAAATACCTCCATCTATTTTTTGAGCACTCGTTTCAACAAAGTGAAAACTAGAGACTCCTTTAAGCGGTTTATTGTTTAATAAATTAAGCTCTTGGAGAATTTGGGTGACAGGGCCTGAAAGAGAAAAAAACTCATATTCTTCATCTAGATGACAAGAGTAAGAGAGAGTACAGAAGAAAAAAAGAAAACTAAAAACCTTCATTATCTAAAGCTTCGTTAGCAAGGCGATCACAAAATTCGTTTTGAGGGTGGCCAGCGTGTCCTTTAACCCAGTAGAACTCAACCTTTGTGTTTTGATTTAATTCATCTAGTCTTTTCCACAACTCAAGGTTTTCGGGTTCTTTTTTATCCGCTTTTTTCCATCCCCTTTGCTTCCAACTTGGAACCCATTTTTGAATACCATCAACAACATATTTAGAATCAGTGAAAAGAGCGATTCGTTCGTATGTAAGTCCACTTTCTTCAACGATTTCTAAGGCCCTTATGGCCCCTTTCATTTCCATCTTATTATTTGTTGTGTGAGAGTCCACATCAGCTTCAGTGAAAAGTATTTCAGAATTTTGGTTTTGCCCGATACAGGCATAAGAGCCAGGTCCAGGGTTTCCTCGACAAGCTCCATCTGAGTACAGAACAATGCTATTTTGATTTTGAAACTCTTGCGGAACAAAAAAATCTTCTGTTTTTTTTGTCTCCTCTTCAATTTCTTTTGTAAACTTAGTAAGAACGTCAATGGCCGACAGCGCTTCCTCATTTTCTGAGAAAACTTTCTTCATCTCTGAAAGCGCTTTTAATAATCTCTTCTTCATCACCTAGACCAATTTAAGAAATTTCCTCTTCCCTACTTTGAGTACTCTCCCCGCACATGAATCATCGAGACTCCATTTCTCGTCTGTTATCTTATCACCATCAACAAAACTCACTGCGTTTTGCTTTAGCATTCTTCTGGCTTCTGAGTTAGAGCTTAAGAGTTTTGAACCCACTAGGACCTCTAAAATGGATTGCCCCCTTTGAAAAGAAAAACTTTCAACTTCATCAGGAACCTTTTTCTTGGCAAATACTCTTTCAAACTGCTCTCTCATCTGTTGGGCCACTTCTTCTCCGTGGAAAGCTGAAACAACCTTGGCCGCAAGTCTTTTCTTGGCCTCGTTCGGATGTAATTGACCAGAGTCGAGCTCTTTCATAAAAGACTCATACTCTTGAGCTGAGTAGTTTGCCGCATACATTGCATAATTACCCATTTGGTTATCAGGTATACTCATGACCTTTCCAAATTTATCAAAAGGTTCATCAAAAATTCCAATATAGTTGCCTAAAGATTTGCTCATCTTTTGGGCCCCGTCAGTTCCAATCAGAATCGGTGTCAAGAGAGCACATTGTGGTCTTTTGTTTCTGGCTTTCTGGTAATCTCGCCCCATTAGAACATTAAATTTTTGATCACTTCCTCCGAGCTCTACATCGGCTTCAATGTAGACTGAATCAATACCTTGCAAAACAGGGTAAAACAGTTCATGAAGACCGAGAGATTGCTCGGAATCTAATCTATTTTTAAAAGTATCATGACTTAAAAGCTTGGCCACAGTCGTTTGACCGGCCCATGACATCAGATCAACCAGACCGACATTTCCAAACCATTCCGATTGATATCTTATTTGTGTTTTTTCTTTATCAAGAACAGTGAAGAGTTGTTCCATATATTTTTTTGCATTCTCTTTTGTTTGCTCTAAAGTCAAAGGAGGGCGAGACTCATTCTTTCCCGTCGGGTCTCCGATTTGGGCCGTGTAATCTCCAATGATTATAATTCCTTCATGACCAAGATCTTGGAAAAGCCTCATTTTTCTCACCGGAACAAGATGTCCAATATGAATATCATGGCTAGTTGGGTCGATTCCAAGTTTTATTCTAAGAGGTTTCGCAGTCGCGATTGAGTTTTTCAGCATTTTTTTAAATTCTAGCTCTGGTGTGATTTCTACACTTCCAAATTTTAAGGCTTTAAACTGCCTTTCAAGTTCTTGCTCAACTTCTTTTTCACTAAGTCCAGTTTTAAGATTTGTCATAAGCTTATCCTTGGCTTCTTATGGCATCGGTTCAATTAAATGTAAAAAACAACACAATGCAAAAATGCTTTCTATTTTGACTTTTCAATACTTTAAAACTTAGTTAGTCTGGGGTCCAGCTTTTTGTGCGTTTGTTTAAGGAGAGCTCTTGAGCTTAAGTTATTCGATTAAGGTTTATAAGCAGTATTTTAATTTCGCTTGTTCACATTTTATGATTTTTGAAGATGGGTCAAGAGAGCCTCTTCATGGACATAACTACAGAGTAAAAGTCAAAGGAGATGCTCTTGAGCTTAGCTCTGATATGGTTTTTGATTTTTTGGACATTAAGCCTGTAGTAAGAGAGATTTGCGATAGTCTTGATCATAAACTTCTGATTCCTAAACTAAATTCAAAACTCAAGATATTCGAAGAAGAGAAAAATTTTAGAATCATTTGTCCTGATGAAAGTGAATTCAGTATTCCTAAGCAAGACATTCTCCTGCTTCCCATAGAAAATACAAGTAGCGAGAGGATTGCGATTTATCTTAATCAAAAAATTCGCGAGAACACTCTTCAAAAATTCGGTTATAAGTTTGCTCAGCTTGAAGTTGAGGTAGAGGAAACACCAGGACAAAGTGCTATTTATATTCATAAAGAGGAGCCAGCATGATTTTCACTGAAATGTCACCAGGGCAATCTGTTGAAGGCGTCGACATTCCAGCTTTTAAAACTGATGTGAAAGCCAAAAACTATATCTATTTAATCGCTGGTACTCACGGTGATGAAGTTGAAGGTGTTTATGTTCTTCAGAAATATTTCGAATGGCTCAAAGAAGATCACGATCTTGAAGAGCTCCCTCTCATTGTTATTCCTATTCTCAACGTAGATGGTTACAAACAAGGGACTAGAGTTAACTCTCATGCCGTTGATCTCAATAGAAACTATCCTGTGGAATGGTCTCCTGACTTTAAAAAGAAGAAATATAATCCTGGGCCAAGTGCTTTAAGTGAACCAGAGAATATTTTTCTTAAAAAATTATTTGATAAATTTAAACCTGCTATTATTTTGAGTTTCCACTCATGGAAGCCTATCATTAATTATAATGGAGATAGCGAAGACATCGCCAAGGCCATTGGAAATCTTAACGGTTACCCAATTGCTGATGATATTGGCTATGAAACTCCTGGCTCTCTAGGCTCTTTTGTTCCAACAGAATATAATGCTGGAGTTATCACATTTGAATGCCCTCCATTTTCGGAGGAAAAACCTCTACAGGCCATTTGGGAAGAGAATGAAGACGCCCTTAAGAACTTGTTTTCTTCAGGGCTTCTTAAGCAAAAGCTTACTTAGCTTTTTCAGTTATCTTAAGACCAATCGCCTTACTCATGATACCCCACAGCCTTGCGTTCGTATCAATGGCAATAAAGTCATGCAGAGGTTGATTATGCGGCCAGTGACCGGCATTATCTAAATTATAATAGAGAATAGGATTATCAGCTTGCTGTGAGCTTTGAGCAGCAGCAACAAACTTATAGGTATGAAAGTTTCTTACCCTTGAATCAGAGTTTCCTCCAATCATTAACATCATGGGGTACTCTCCAGATTCTTGGGCCAAGTGGTAAGGAGAGATTTTCATCAGTGAGTAGAAAAAACGCACTAATCTCATTGTACCATATTCATAACTCCAACCTGTTCCATACAATCTATCAAAAATATCTTTTCCTGCTAAATCGTAAACACCGTTAATTGGAATGGCCAAAGCAAAGAGGCGTCCATAAAGCATGGCCATTCCTGCGGCCCAAAGTCCCCCATTTGATGTTCCCGTTATCGCAATTTGCTTGGCATTAGTATAACCCAAGCGAGCAATCTCTCTCAAAACAGCAGCACCATCATGAAAAGTATTAATTTTATTTTCAAACTGTGCGTCTCGATGCCACTGCTCTCCTAGCTCATTACCACCACGAAGTGCTGGAGCGACATAAACACCACCATTATCAAGAAAAACTTTATGCTCTGTTTGGTATCTTGCTTTCAAATACCCAGGAACACCAAATCCCCCGTATCCCTCAACAAACGCTGGATTTTTTCCATCCAACTTGAGGTCTTTTCTATGAACGATTCTCGTTGGAACGCTCTTCCCATCCTCACTTGCCGGGAAGATAAACGTATTCACAAATTCAATCCCGTTTTCATCAGTCATCATTTTGCTTTCTATGTTGTATTCTTTAAAACGGGCAGCTTTTAGATCGTAGAGAAATTTTTGAGATTTTTTAACTCTTGACGTAAATTTAAACTCATAAAGTCCTTCTTCTGTTTTCTTTAAACCAGTAAGAGCACAACAAGAGGGAACTTTAACTTCTTTAATAAGTTCTCCTTCAAGAGAGTAAATATTAACCCATGACTGATGACCTTTACTATATGAGATCGCAATTTCATCATTAAGGTTATAAAAACCTTCTCTATTTCCTTGTCTTGTTTTTAAAACCTGCCCTTCTTCAAGCTGAATATGCTCCGTTGCCCCTTTTATCTTTTTAAAAGAAACAACTTCCTGCCAACCATTTTTTTTCTTCCGCGAGACATAAATAAAATCATCATTTTCGTTAACAAAGGAGAAAACTCTAAAATCAAACTCATAACTTCCTCCATCAACAAGTGAAGTGATTATTGATTTTTGTTTTTTATGTCTAACTAAATATTTTGATCCATAGGAGTTAAAAGCGAGATCATTAAAGATACGATCGGATCCAGAGAGAATGCGCTCTTCGTTTCCAGATTCTGAAGCTAGAATAGTTTCTTTTACACTATTATCAAGTTGCTGATCGGTATTAATTTTATGACTTAAGTTAATAAATTCATCATCACTCACTCTTTTGCGATAAACAAAAACATCTTCAGCTAACCAGGTTACTCCGTAGTCACCAACACTCTCTAGCTTTTCAACAACCTCTCCATTATTTTTACTTAAATCAATAACGTAAATATCAGTTGTATCAATTGAACCATCTTTTACCATATTGGCCAAAACATAGTTTCTTTTAGGTGAAGTCCAAAGCTTCGTTGTACTATAGTGAGACTTGCCTTTCATCTCCTTAGTCGAAAGAATCGTTTTAATTTCTTCGCCATCCTTTTTAAGCACAACTTCATTGGGAAGATTCAACCCCCTATCCATTGTCTCTAAGGTATAGCCGTTTTCTAATTGAACCCAGACAAGTCTCTGCTCTTTTTCGAACATGGGAATAAAGACATTTTTTTCCCAGAACTCTTTTTCTACTGATGCGTTTTCACTAATCCACTCATCTGTTTTTTGATTTTGAAATTTAAGCCACTCTTTTCTCTCTTTTGTGTCTTCTTCTAAAGCTCTGAATCTGTCAGGGATGATAATATCTTCATTAGGTTTTGCGATATCAAATTGGTTACACTCAACGCAAAAAGCAGCTGTTGTAAAACAGAAATATAAGAAAAATATTTGAAATTTCAAAGACTTAAAAAATATCAACATGAGGCGTTATATCATATTTAAGCAATTGAAGAAAATTGAGCTCTTAAAAAATGTCAAAATTACACACTTTTTTTTACATGTGGCAAGCCAATGCCACGGTTTTTTTACAAGGGTGATACACTCTGTGGCAAAAAATAAGTAGTATCGACGTATGGAAACTCAAAACTATTACGTTACCAAAATCAAAGAGAAGCTTTCTTTAAAGCAAAAACAGAACCCTAATTATTCACTGAGGGCCTTTTCTCGGGATTTAAATCTGCATTGTTCTACTTTGAGTCAAATAATAAAAGGGAAAAGATCTCTTCCCTTAAAAAGAGCTGTGGATGTGGCCAAGAACTTAGGACTCTCCCCAAAAGAGAAAACTCTTTTCATGGAGAGCTTTTATCGCTCAAAAACCAATATTGATGAAATAGAGATTCCTCAATTAGATGAGCGTTTTATGCTTGATGAATCTTACTACCAAGTTATTTCTCAATGGGAGCACTTTGCTGTTCTAGAACTTTTCAACCTTGCTGAATATGACTTGAGTATTCGAGGTATTGCCAAAAAACTTGATATCTCAATAATGAGAACCGAAGTTGTTGTTCAAAACCTTCTTCATTGCTCTCTTCTTATTCAAACACCTGAAGGAGATTTTGAAAGAGTTCACTCTGACATTAAAACAACTGAAGATATTAGCTCCCAAGCTTTAAAAGAGTCTCATAGAGAAACTTTGGAATTAGGAAAAAGAAAACTTGATGAAGTCGAGCTTGAGTTCAGAGATTTTTCAAGCAGTACACTCGCTGTTGATCTTGAAAAAATTCCTGAAGCAAAAACAATTATTAGAGAGTTTCGTCAAAAAATGACCTCTCTTCTTAAGAATGGAAAAAAAACAGATGTTTTTCAACTTGCTATACAATTTTACCCTCTTACAAAAATAAGAAAAAAGGAGAATTTAAAATGAAAATGTTATTAATGCTACTTACCTTTTCTCTATCGCTCTTTGCGGGAGATAAAGGAAACGGAGGAGGATCTTATGTTTGCTTTGATGAAAATGGTCTTCCAACCTACGCTCAGCTTGAAGACTTTGTAGAAATGCAAGTCAAATATAAACTTGATTTTGATAAAATAGCAGAGCAAGATTTAGAATTTATGAAAATACTCTATGCTGTAGGCTCCATCGATAAAGAAGTCGGAGATTATTTAATACAGCATTTTCACGAAATAGAGAATGAGTTTCAAAACGCAATGAGAAATACAATTTTCGAGAAAGCACCTAGTTCAAATGGCCAACTCGAAAATGTCCTCTTTCCTAAAGAAAGTAGATATAACAATGATGGTGTTAACGGTTGTGCAAACTCCTCTTTAGCAAGCTTCAAAACAGCAGCGCTTTATGATGAAGGAAATCTTTTAGTTTCAAGTTTAATCTATAATGTTATGCCTCAACTCGATCAAAAAGGAATTCTTTGGCATGAAGCTGTATTTAAGGCCACAAGGATTCTCTACGGAGACACAACATCAGATTACGCAAGAGAAATCACTGCCCAGGCTTTTCAAATAGCTTCTTATGAAAATACTCAGCTCTTATTTGAAGAAATTTATGGCCAGCAAAGTTCAGTTCTTGTTCGTAAAGAAAAGTACTATAAATTCTTGGAAAGTCTTATCTTTAACAGTTCTAATTTTAAATTTGATAGCATTCAATTAAAAGAGAGCTTCACTTGCAGATTACCAAACTACTCTTTTGCATATCGAAATGAATCTGATGAAGTGAGAACTAAACTGCAAAACCTTACTGGACACGACCTTGAATTTAATTTAGTCGAAAATGATGGTTCCCAAGCTCATTTTAAAACTCAAGATGAGCAGCTTAAGTTATCAATTCCCACCTTTGGGATGATGGCGTATTTTCTTGATGATAAATTCTTTATTTCCAGTGCTTTATTCAGTGGGGACTATTCTTATATCACTATTATTTGTACTAAATAAATCTATCCTTAGGGGAAGTCTTTTTTAAGGCTTCTCCTATCCCATTTAATAAGGACTGCAGGAAGAAGAACCAGGTCTGTGAAAAGAGCAAAACTCAATACAATCGCACAAAGCATTCCGAAATAGCGGTTAGGAAGAAAATCAGCAAAGACAAAAACACCGAACCCAAAAACAAGGATAACAGTTGTTAAAATAAGAGCTTTTCCTGTTCCATTAAATGTTTTTTCCAAGGCATCAAGGTGTTCAAGTCCCTCTTTTTTATTTCGAAGATAACTAGAAACAAAATGAATAGTGTCATCAACAGCAATACCAAGACAAATGGCAGCAACAATACTTGTTCCGATATCTAAAAAAATTCCAGATAAGGCCATCACCATTGTCCCTATCACAAGTGGAAGGATATTGGGGAGCATACTTAAAAATGAGATGAGTAGATCCTTGAAAACAACTAATAAAATCAAGCTGACAATTAGAATTGTCATACTCATTGATTTGAGAAAAGATTGAACCACTAAATTATTAACCTTTGAATAAATGGGAAAGTTTCCTCCGACATAAGCATTAAGACTAAACTTCTCTCGGGCTTTCTTTTCAATCTCTTTCGCTTTTTCAAGACCTTCGTTAACAGACTCTAGAGTCCAACTTACTCTTAAGAGAATCTTACTATAATCAATAGTCATAAGGTTTTCTATCCCAGCTCCTGAAGGCAGTGAAATTTGGTATAAAAAAAGCTGTTCAGCAACAGCCTTTTTACTATCAGGAAGTTGTTTTTCCACTAGCTCAGGTTTTAAGACTCCATTAATCTCTTTCAACGTCGTGAGAATAGAGCGTACTTGAACAATTTCAGGATCTTTTTTTATCTCTTCAATAAAACTATCCACCTGTTTTAAAAAAAGAGGGTCCTTGGCCCCATCAACTTCCCCTGAATCCACCACAATATTAATCCCCTTAAGACCATCCATCTTTGTCTTTGAAAAATCATAAGACTTTTTAATATCCATTCCTTCTGAGAAATAGAGAACAGGGTCTGAGTTGACTTCAATATGTCTTGATATAAATAATGAAAGAAGAAAAAGAAGGCCAAAAAAAAGAATAATAGTGTTTTTAAATTTGTTAATAAACTTCATATACTTCACTCCATTTAAAAAAGGAGTACTTTTAATAACCTTGGCAGAGTCAAACCAATCTGGCTTAACACCAATTGCTCCAGCAAAAAGGAAATAGGTATACCACCACGCCATAATCGCTCCAAATGAAGCCACATAACCTAGCCCTTGCACAGGAACAAGATCTGTTTGGGCGATTGTGATAAAACTAATGGCCGTTGTAAGTGAAGTAAGAATGGTCGGAAGAAAATTTCTCTCAAGAGAATATTTAAGACTCTCTTTCGTTGTTTTACCTAATTGTTTCTGTTGATAGAAAGTTGTAAAAAGATGAATCGAGTCAGCAAGACAAATGGCCATTAAAATCCCAGGAAGGGCTCCCGCAATACCATTATAAACAATTCCGACACTAGATAGAAACCCCATCGAAACTCCAATCGTCAGAGCTATGAGACCGATACTAACAACAACAGTTGCTAAATTTCTAAATTGAAACCACAAGAGTAGTAAGGTTACTAGAAACATTAAGGGAATCATTTTTTCAAGATCGCTCGCTGTCACTTTTCTAAAGGCATTTGTGACCGCCGCGGGGCCTAGAAGAAAAACTTTAAAACCACTTGACCTAAGTTCCTCTACATACTTTTTAGTCGCATCGACAACTTTTGAAAAATTAGGGTTATCTTCAAAATATGGTTTAAGATAAGCATTGAAGATATAGTAATCATAACTGGGACTAATAAAAATATTTTTAATCGTCTCCATTGCTTTTACTTTTTCTAAAAATTGTTCTTTATTTTGAAAATTATCAGAAAGCGGCTCTACAATAATTTCGTCCTCTTCTCCCCTAATATCGTTGTAGTTAGAAATTGTTTCGACCCTTATAATATCAGGCAAGAGCCATAACTTTTGAGTAATATCAGCAAATTTCTTTAAATGCTCCTGAGTCAGCTCCTCTTTTGGTAAATAAATACCAATACTCACAAACTGTTCACCACCAAACATTTTTTCAAAATTATCGAGTTGAACTATGTCCGGTGAATTTTTTTCAAACCATATTCTTGGAGTGTAGTTCGATTTAAAGCGAAGAAGTCCGATAGAGAAAAGAAGCGTCAGAAGAAACGGAATAATCAAACATACTAACGGACG
The DNA here is from genome assembly GCA_030431635.1 of Bacteriovoracia bacterium. Lineage (GTDB taxonomy): Bacteria > Bdellovibrionota > Bacteriovoracia > Bacteriovoracales > Bacteriovoracaceae > CALFYV01. The sequence continues at coordinate 30,730 of JAUIIL010000010.1, read as the reverse complement.
TCCTATGAGAAATGAGATAAAAGAATTTTTTAATTTGCTCATTATTTGGTGAACACAAGTTCATATCACATGACTAAAGCAAGAAACAAAATTATCCTACTTTGGTAAACTTAATAACTTCAACCGGACAAGCTTCTGCTGCCTCTTGAATTTTTAACCCATCATCCAAAGGAGCCCCAGGTCTAATGAGACAAGTGTCTGCTTGAACATCAAAAACTTCTGGGTATATATCCTCACAAGCGTTACAAACAATACAACCAGGCTCAATCCAAACTTTTGAAACAGCAAAGTTCTCTTGTGCTCCTGCACTTGCTCCTGCTGATGCCTCTCCAGCATCACCTTGAAAGTAAGCAGCAAAAACTGGGTTAGTAGGAATTGCTACTTGAGCTCCTTTACCAGGAACTGTGTCTGCGATGAAACTTCTTAATGGAATATTGATTGGAGATTTACTAGGTGAAGAATCTTCCATTCCACTTTTCTTCTTATAGCCCTCAACATAATCTTTGGCCTTAAGAAAATTATCTTTAAAAACTGGTCCTTTAAATTCAAACTGAAAATTCACTCCATCCTTCTCTGAGGAAATTTCAACCTCAACAGTAGATTTATTAAATCCTTCGGTATCAGTGAAGTTTTTAAAGGCTTGACCAAAATCTACCTCATAAGCAAAACTTTCATCAAAAGAATCAAAGTCTTTTGAAAATTCAACCACCGTTGGTTTACCAAACGGATTAAAAAGCTTGAGTCTGACTCTATTCATTTTGGCTGGCTCTTTGGCTGAATTCCAATGAAAAGCAAAAGCAAATGATGTCTCTTTTGTAGATCTTAAGAAAATGAACTTTGGTTTTCCAAAAAGAGTTTCAACGGCTCCAATTAAAAAATTTAAAGCTCCAAGTCCAGCAACAAGGCCTCCGACAATTGCCCCAGCAGCTCCCATAGCGATCATTGTTGTGCTCATATTTCCTACCTTAAAATCAAATACTTCTCAGAGCCCATTATAGCAGTATGAGCTAAAAATTGGTACTCATCTTATCGGATATTTAAGATTTTTCTCTATAGGATGCGCAGAGTTAACTTTCAAAACTTGGAAAATTAATAAGGCTGGATAACTGAGCATTTTCCACTTGGGCCAAACCAAGAAGTCTTGAGGAAGATTCGACCCAAAAAAGAGCATTCCCTAGTTCTTTACTTAGCTTAACTCCATTAGAAAAAAGCTTTGATTCTCTCTCATCTAAAACAAGAGACTGAAACTCAAGGGCCTTTTGAGGTGATATCCCTCTTTCAAAAAAATCCATAACTGAAATATCTTCCAATTCATCAAACTCCATCGCCATACTAAGGTTTAATTTCCCGATTCTCTCTCGTTTAAGTTCTTCCAAGTGGCCTAAAGTCCCAAATAATTTCATTGAGTCTTCAAATAAAGTCCTAATATAGGTTCCGGAACTCACTTCAAAACGAATGACGAGTTTTGGGAACTGATAGTCTAAAACTTCAATTTGATGTACCCATCTCTGTTTTGATTCTTTTTTTATTTCAACTCCCTCTCTTGCCCATTGATGAAGAGGTTTTCCTTGAAATTTGGCCGCCGAAAAAGCAGGAGGAGCTTGAAGGTAGCTTCCTAAAAGGTTTTGCTCAAGCTGCTCTTGAATAAATTTTTTTTCAAACCGAGAGATCTCTTTTTCGAGATAGATTCCTTCATCTTTTTGAACAATCTCACCCATTTTATCACCAGTGTTGGTCTGAACACCCATAACACCAGTTGCCGTATAGACCTTTGTTCCTTGAGAATGAATATAGTCGTTTAGTCTCGCTGCCCCTGCAACACCAACAATGAGCAAACCTTCTGCGAAGGGATCAAGGGTTCCAAAGTGCCCTATTTTTCCCCAGCTCTTAGGAATAAGGCGTTTGATTTTTCTAATGACATCATAAGACGTCATCCCCACAGGTTTATTGACACAAAAAAGTCTTGGAGGAATTTTATTCATCAGATGATTTTTTGATCAAATTCATAATATGATTCTCATCATCAAATTGAGAATCATAATAGAATTCAAGAGATGGAGTGTGGCGGACATCAAGAATTTGAGCCAGTTTACTTCTCATTTTGCCTGAAATTCCTTCGATAGCTTTCTTACACTCACCTCTTTTACTATTATCAAAAGTGTCCCAGAAAACTTTGGCCACAGAGTAGTCTGTATTTAACTCAACGTTAGTAACAGAAACTGCGGCCAATCTAGGGTCTGCGAAATCTCTTCTTAAAAGAACATTGATTTCATAAACAAGTTTTTCTTGGTACTTCTCTTTTGAGAAACTTTGCTTTTTTTTCATCTTATAATGTAACGCCTGAAGCTGAGTCTAGTTTTCTGGATTTCTCTTCTAGAACATAAGCTTCAAAAAGGTCATCAACTTTTACATCATTAAAGCCTTCAAGAGCAATCCCACATTCAAGACCATTTTTGACTTCTTTCACATCATCTTTAAACCGCTTTAAGGATGAAAGTTTTCCATCAAAAACGATTTTTCCATCTCGAAGTAAACGAATGTTACAACCACGCTCAATTTTCCCGTCAATAACAGAAGAACCTGCAATGAGTCCAATTTTAGGAATATTAAAAGTATCTTTAACTTGAGCACGCCCAATAAACTTCTCTGTGTATTCAGGTTCAAGCATTCCCTCTAGAGCTAGTGTAATATCATTAATAAGTTCATAGATAATTGAATATGTCTTAACATCAACACCTTTTTGCTCAGCCAATCTTCTCGCTGAAGTCATTGGCCTCATATTAAAACCGATAATATAACCAGAAATTGATGCTGCCATCTCAACATCATTATCAACAATGGCCCCAACTCCACCACCAACTACGCTCACTCCAACTTCATCGTTTCCTAAAGACTCCAAAGAGTTTTTAATAGCTTCAAAAGAACCAAGAACATCAGCTCTTACAATAAGATTCAACGTTTTCTTCTCTCCTTCAGGGCCCGCAACATCAGCAAAGAAATCTTCTAGAGAGTTTACTTTCTTACTACTTGCGAGCTCTAGAGCTTTTCTTTCATCAACTCTATTATCAACAACTTTCTTGGCTTCTTTATCATTCTTCACAACATGAACGAGATCACCAGGTGATGGAGCTTCATTTAGTCCCAAAACTTGAACAGGCATTGATGGCCCAGCTTCCTTGAGCATGACCCCTGTACTATCCATAAGACTTCTCGCTCTTCCCCAAGTTTCACCGACAACGACTGAATCACCTTTTTTCAAAGTCCCTTCTTGAACAAGAATCGTGGCAACAGCTCCTCTTCCTTGTTCAATTTTTGATTCAATCACAACACCCTTAGCACGTCCCTTAGGATCAGCTCTGAGCTCCATCATTTCAGCTTGAAGGCTCACAGTTTCCAGAAGTGAATCAACTCCATCTCCAGTGAGAGCTGACACTGGAACATATAAAGTGTCTCCACCCCACTCTTCTGGAGTTAATTCAAACTCCATTAATTCTTGTTTTACTTTTTCAGGGTTGGCTCCCTCTTTATCCATTTTGTTAACAGCAACAATAATAGGGACATTTGCGTTTTTACAAAAACGAATCGATTCTTTTGTTTGAGGCATAACACCGTCATCAGCAGCAACAACAAGAATCACAACATCTGTGACATTGGCCCCACGTTGTCTCATAGCTCCAAAAGCAGCATGGCCAGGGGTATCCAGAAAAGTTAGACGAGTTTTCTTAACATCAACTGAATAAGCTCCAATATGCTGAGTAATCCCACCCGCTTCACCAGAAGCAACTTTCGCTTTTCTTATATAATCAAGTAGAGTCGTCTTACCGTGATCAACGTGACCCATAACCGTTATAATAGGATTTCTCAAAGGAAGTTTTTCTTTATCAATACTATCATCAGCAGCAATAAGCTCTGCTTCATCGAAAGCTTTATTTTCAACTCGGTAGTCATAAAGAGCTGCGATTTCTGAAGCTAAACTCATTCCGATATAATCATCAGGTTTTACTAAGAGATTAAGTTGTAAACAAGTATTAGCAAAGCTTTCGAACTTCTGGCTGAGCTTATCTGCCAATTCACCTGCAAGTGCCCCATCATGCAAATGAACAACTCTTTTACTTGCTTTAACTTCTGTAATCTCAGTTTGTTTCGTCGCTCCAGTATAAACTTTCTTTTTCTTAGCTGGCGTGTAAACAGTTCTTCCAACAACTGTACTTGCAAGCTTCATTTCTTCTTCAACTCGAAGCATTTGAATATCTTGGGAACGACTTACTCCTTTTTTACTCACCATTGCCGCAAGACCACCAAGACGTTTTTTAGACTTCTCATCTTTGTCGGCTCGAGAGTCAATTTCATCTAATGGTACATCATCATTAATATCTCTAGCTTTTTCTTCTTTCGCTCCTCTAGAATCATCATCTTCTGAAGTTTCTGGTGTGAAAACTGGAGTAAAAGTATGAAGAGACTCTTTTGCGTCAAGATACTCTTTTTTTGTATTTTCAAAGCTCTCTGAAGTTTGCTGTGAAAGAGTTGTATCAGTATCAACTTCTGGGCCAATCACTTGACTCTCTGGAGATGATGCCTCTTCCGCAGATTTTGCGACTTTCTTCTTTGTTGTCTTGGCCTTTCTTTTAACGGTGACTACTTTTTTAGAGGCAGACGCTTTCTTCGCTGTTTTCTTTTTCGCAGCTTTCTTTTTAACAACTTTTTTTACTGAAGTTTTTTCCTCTTCACTTGGAGTATAAGCTTCTCGTGCTTTTACTAACTCTTCGTCAGAGAGGGAAACCATGTGGTTACGAACATTCATTCCCAAAGACTTTAGTTTTTCAACTAGGTCGATAGCCCCAATATCTAATTCTTTAGCTAGTTCATAAACTTTCATACAATTTTAACTCCCAAAAGGTTCTATTTATTTTAGCTTAAACGCAGCCAATTCTTCTCTTAGCCTTTTTTCAGCTTCAGAGAACTTCTCTGAATCATCTTCTTTTTTAGAAGAATTTTCTTTATTTATTAGACCACCTCTTTCAGATGGAACCGCTGAAGCAGAAATAATCTCTTCATCTTCTTCAGGCTCAAGAGCAAGCTCCCCAGCTTCGACCGCCGTAGCAGCTGTAGCAATAAGTGCCTGAGAATCTTCAAGCGACTTTTCTGTTAGTTTTTGAATATCTTCAGCTTCAGTTGCACTTAAATCAATGATAGACATAATTCCACCCTGAACGAGCATCTGAGCAATCGCTTCATTAACCCCATCAAGCTGAATAAGGTTCGCAACAGCATTTTTAATTTTATCCTGAAGTTTAGACTTAGAAACAATATTAACTTTCCAACCTGTCAGCATAGCTGCAAGCCTTACGTTTTGCCCTCTTCTACCAATAGCAAGAGAGAGTTGATCTTCTTCAACAATAACGTCAATTGTATTTTCTGCATCGTTAATAGCAATTGAAGTAATCTCTGCAGGAGCAAGAGCTGCTCTTGCAAAAGTTTCAAGATCTTCATTCCATTTTACAATATCAATTTTTTCACCTTGAAGCTCATTCACAATTTGCTGAACTCTCGATCCTTTCATCCCAACACAAGCCCCTACAGGGTCGATATCTCTATCAGTGGTGAAAACTGCGACCTTCGCTCTATGCCCAGGCTCTCTGGCTGCTGACTTAATTTCAATTGTCCCATCAGCCACTTCAGGAACTTCAACTTCAAAAAGTTTAACTAAAAACAAAGGAGAAGTCCTTGTTAAACGAATTTCTGGACCTCTGTTAGTCATAATAACATCTGAAAGATAAGCTTGAATTCTATCACCAGGCTTGAACGTTTCTCCGTAAATAATTTCTCTACGTGGAAGAACAGCATCTGCTTTACCAAGATCAACAACAACATTTCCTCTTTCATAGCGACGAGCAATACCTGTAACAAGCTCTCCTTCTCTGTGTTTAAATTCAGAGAAAAGAATATCTCTTTCAGCATCTCTCACTTTTTGGAAGATAATTTGCTTCGCTGTTTGAATATCAACTCTTGAGAATTTAGGGTCATCAATTTTAAGACCTAGCTGATCTCCAACCTCACAATCCTCATCAAGCTCTTTCGCTGCTTCATGGGCTATTTCAACAATTGGGTCACGAACTTCTTTGACAACGTTTTTGTATTGATAAATTTCAATATCGCCATCTTCTTCGTTATATCTGGCTTCAAATTCACCTTGAATTCCAAACTTTTTTCTTGCTGTTACCAAAAATGCTTGCTCAATAGCTCCGATAACGACTTCTTTTTTAATTCCTCTGTCTTTTCCGAGTTGTTCAATTACTCTTCCTAATTCTGAAAAGTTCACTTTTGTTCTCCTAAGTTAGATCCTCAAAGTCTGGATCAATATTTGCTTTCTTTATTTGGTCAAAATCTATCGCTAAAATTTTGTTTTCTGTTTCAAGGTTTATTTCTTCACTACCAACGCTCTTTAATAGGCCTCTAAATTTTTTCTGCTTAAGAACCTTAGGATTAATCTCCTTATTCTTTTCAGCTTTTAAATCTCCTACGACAGTTAATGAGATCACTTCATCTAAAGACTCTTCAAAATGCTTTCTTGTTTTCAAGTTTCGATAAATACCTGGAGAGGAAACTTCTAACACAAGAGACTCTGGCACCCAGGATTCTTCTTGAATAAAAGGAGTTAAGGCCCTATCAATTTTTACACAATCCTCTAAATCAGCAGTATCAGTTTCAGGGTTTCTTATAAAAACTCGAAGAGTCTGAGAACCTTGAAGATAATCAAGGTCATATAATTCATAACCACAGTTCTGAATAATTTCAGAACTCATTTCAAAAAATTTTTTCTCAAGACCACTGCGTTCTTTGTCTAAAAACATTTTTATTTCCAAAAAAAAAGGGTGAAACAAAAAGTTCACCCCTAACAAAAAAACAAATATTGCTAAAAGATATCTCTATCTATCAATATTAAGACCAAAAATCAACTAAACTATTATAATTATAAGTACTTACATACGACAATGGGTTAATGTAGAGCATAACCTGTTAAAATCACACGCCAATTTGAAGTGTCTAACTTCTTCACGTGATCAGGAAAAGTTACAATCTGTCTTATACGGGTTGGAGCATTGAGTTAGAATAACGCCTAATCGGTCGCTTTGAATCCCGTGCAGAGAGAAAAACAATGAAGAAAAAATTAGCTCTATTCTTTTTAATTTCAAGTTTAAGTGCTTACTCTCAAAATCTAATGAGCACTTCTACTCAAGGCTCTCCTGCTAAAGAAATCAATAACCAATCTCAGCTCGAGGCTTCTTTTTCTCAAGGGCAACTTCAACTCAAATCGACAGAAATAGTCATGAGGGGACTTTCCGTATCTGCAAGGAAAAATTTTTCTTTGGATGGAAACTCATTTTATGCAACGGCCATCTCCCTTAAACGACTTACAGGAAGTGAGCTCATAAATGGTCAAAAAAATCAAATAATCTCGACAGAGGCTTCTTTAGAACAAAGACTTGGGCTCTCTTTTACTTTTGAAAAAAACCTCCTGAGACCTTACGTCGGCTTAAACCTAGGGATTCAACAAAATAAATCTCTGCTTTTTTCTCGCTCTCAACAGCAAACAAATAGCAGTGTTTATCCTAATTTAGGTCTCGAAGTTATCTTAAATAAAAAAATAGGAACTTCACTAAGCTATTCCCCCAGAGAACTTGATGTAGGAAACGGACTTTCTATTGATAATGATATTATTTCAATTGGAATCTCTTACGCTCTTTAAAAAGAAGTCATCATTCTCCAAGCATTTTGTCCATCTGAGTAATATTTCTGAACAAGTTCTAGTTTCTTGAAATCGTTTTTGAGATAAAAATTTATAGCTCCCTCATTGTTCTCTCTGACTTCTAAAAAAAGACTCTTGTAACCTTGGGGGTTCAAAGTTTTAACGGCTTTTTGGAATAACAATTGAGCCAATCCTTGTCGACGAAATTCAGGCAGGACTAAGATTTTTAATAAATGGGCCATTTCTTCTAAGGGACTCAGATAAAAAAGAATGAAGTTATAATGCTCATCAAAAATAAGACAGTGTTGCTCTGAGTTTGCTAAATCTAACCAATCTCTACTCTTCCAAGGATAATCAAAAAAAAGTGAATCGATATGAGATAAACGTAACAGATCATCTTGATTGATATCTAGTATCCCTTGATTAATAAAAGTCTTCATGGGCCACTTGCTTTTTAACAGAACTAATAAAAAGATCGATTGCGCTTTCTTTTCTTTTATTCTCTTCTTTTTTTCTTACTTCCTCTTTAGATAGACCAGGCATTGTTTTCATTGCATTTTTAAGCTCCTGCTCGCTAATGAGAAATGTTTTACCTTGAAAACGTTTTTGAAAATAAACTTCTGTTCTTACTAAGTTTTTAAAAGTTCTATCAAATGTACCTGCAAAAACTTTCTTGCAATTTGAAATTTTAGCGGCATCTTTCATGGCCAAATAAAGTTCAGAAGCCACTTGTACAGGCTGCGCCTGGGTGTATTTATTGATTTTAATAAGAGTTTTAAAGAGATCAAAAAGCTCTCTATCTTTTTCGTTCACTTCTTTTTTTATCTTTTTCTTTTGAATCTCAAGGAATTCTTTTCTTTTAGAAAGTAAGGTGTCCAAAAATAAAGACTGTGGATACATGCATTTAAAATCTTGAAGATAAAGAGAGAAATGCGAAAGCTCTGACTGTGTATAGGTATCGCTTAGAACTCGAAAAAGAATCCGGTCCTCCTTCACATAACTGAAGGAGGAGTCTTCATCTTTTAAATTGGCCAAAACTATGTTTGTTCGACTTAAAATAAAGAAGAAGCTACACAGGAGAGCTAATTTCAACGTTAGCGATTGTTCTTTGTCCCTGGGTTTCATTCTCTTTATGGAATCGTGCTTTTACACTTGGGTTAAATGTATAGCCATCTTTGCCTCTGATAATATATTTTCTATCATTGCCTTTTGGCTCTATTAGTTTTCTCAAACGACTTATACTTGTATAAATCAACTTGTCATGAATAAGCGGGTTATATTCATCTTTCCAGATATTCTTGGCCAGATCATCTTTGTTAAAATACTCCCCCGGACTTCTTGCAAGAAGAAAGAGGATTTCTAATAAAACAAATCGGTGTTTAAAATCAATAATCCCAATATCTTTTTCATTGATAAGTCGGTTGTGGCGATCAAGATAAAGATCGACACTAGAATCATTAACATCATCAACTTCTGCTCTAATTTTCTCGCTTAATCTTTTAAAAACCATTTCATCAATGGAAGTAGATGCAAGATTAAAAAGCATTAGGGCCTTGTTGTACTCCCCTACTTTTTTGTAAACAACTCCTTTATATAAAAGGATATAACTATATAAATTCCAAGACGTTTTTCCTTGAAGGGTCTTAATCGCTTTTTCATAACTATCTAAAGCGTCCTCAAACTTTCCGAGCCCCACATAAACATGTCCTGAAAGAATATACATACTTCCTTTGAGGTAATCTTTATTGAGAATATGCAAGAGTTCTTCTAATTGCTTTAAGTAAGTTAAGGAAAGCTCGTTCTCTCCTGTACTTTGGTAATTAGTTGCAAGAGCATAAAGAGATTTAGAAACAAGTTCAGGCTCATGCTCTTCCTGAGCCTTTTTATAAGTAAGAGTGAAGTTTTTTCGAGCTTCTTTGAAGTTCCCTCTATAAGTATTCACAACCCCTAAATTATAAAAATATTCCGCATTAAGAGTTCCTAATGAGTTTGCTAATTTTTCTAAAAGAATTTCTGAACATTGAATATGGTGCTCAGCTTTTGCTTCTTGCATCCCTTCAGAGTAAACTCTAATAAGGAAACCATGTATCTTAAACATAGCAAAAGCATCTCGAGGAAAACGAGTTTTCTCAAGCGACTTAATAAAAAACTCTTCTGCTTTTCTTAGATCTGATTTGTCGTAATAGACCTTCGCTAAACGATAAAAGCCTTGTCCCATAACCCTTTCCTGATCCTGATAATCAGAAACAAAGCTGTCATCCCTTTTTAAGTCTAGGGTGGCCCTGCCCATTGTTGCGTCGATTAGTGAAGATTCAGAAATAGAACCTACCTGATTTATTGTCTCCATTTTCCCTCCAGTCTCAAACTGCTGGGCTAACCTTACAATAAAGCTCGACTATTTGTAAAATAAGCTTATTGAGTCCTTTCTTGTATTTTCAACTACTTAGTGCCGATATTGCCATTTTTTTTTCTTGAAACACTCCATTTTCTTACATTTTTGTTTGAAATGTTAATAAAGGATTAATTTTTTCATACATCTCAACTGACCACAAACGATTAAGAAGAAGCTCTTTGCTTCTTTGCAAAACAAAGATTACGTTGGTAGATTTGACCTCTATTTTTGAAAGGAAATTTTCATGAGTAAAAAGTATGATTTAGAAACACTCAGACATTCATGTGCCCACCTTATGGCCCAAGCAATTATGGAACTTTTTCCCAATGAAGAAGTTAAGCTTGGGATTGGACCCGTTATTGATAATGGATTCTATTACGATATAGAAATGAACACCCGAATTACCGAAGAGCATTTTGAAGAGATTGAAAATAAGATGCTATCAATTATCAAAGAAGGTTTACCAGTTGAGCGCTTTGAAATTGAACGCAATAAAGCAGCTGAACTTTTTGGCCAGAAAGGACAATCCCTTAAACAAGAACTCATTAAGGATTTCCCTGAAGGTGAAGCGATTACTTATTATTCTAATGGCTCACTTGAGCGCTTCATTGATCTTTGCCGTGGCCCACACGTAGATAATACTTCACATATCCCTCCCTTTTTTAAGTTACTTCATACAGCAGGAGCTTATTGGAGAGGAGATGAGTCTCGACCAATGATTCAACGTATTTATGCGGCTCATTTTGATAACAAAAAAGATCTTAAGCAATACCTCTTTAATTTAGAAGAAGCAAAAAAGAGAGATCATAGAAAACTTGGTAAAGAGCTAGAGCTTTTTCACTTCGATCCCCTTGCCCCAGGTTCTCCTTTTTTTCTTCCTAAGGGAACAATCATCTACAACGAGCTCGTTGATTTTGTCCGCCGGCTTTATACTAAATTCAATTATAAAGAAGTTATCACTCCTCAAATTCTTGATGTTTCTCTATGGCACACTAGTGGTCATTATGAGAACTACAAAGAAAATATGTTTTTCACACCTGTTGAAGGAAGAGAGTTCGCTGTCAAACCAATGAACTGTCCTTGCCACATGTTAATGTACAAACATTTTAAATATAGTTATCGTGATTTACCTTTAAGATACGCTGACTTTGGACGCTTGCATCGTTATGAAAAATCTGGAACGCTTGCCGGATTAACGAGAGTTAGAACATTCTGCCAAGACGACGCTCATATTTTTCTTCCCAAAGATAGTATTCAAGCTGAAGTTTTAGAACTTATGAATATGTTCTTTATCGCTTATAAACATTTTGGGTTTAAAGATATCAAGATTAATTTATCTACTCGACCTGAGAAGTATGTTGGAGAAATTGAGACATGGAATCAAGCAGAGGATTCATTAAAGAGTGCCCTAGAAAATAGTGGCCATGAATGGAAAATCAAAGAAGGCGATGGGGCTTTTTATGGTCCAAAAATTGATGTTGAAATCTCAGATGCTCTCGGCCGTTATTACCAATTAGGGACTATCCAACTTGATTTTCAATTGCCAGAGCGCTTTGATCTAAAATTCACAAATAGTGATGGGGAACAAGAAAGACCTGTTGTTATTCATAGAGCTCTTCTAGGGTCTCTAGAGCGATTTTTTGGTGTGTATCTTGAACATGTCGCTGGAATTTTTCCTTTCTGGCTAGCACCTGTTCAAGCAACAATTGTTCCAGTTAATAATGAACTCCATCTTGATTATGCGAAAAAACTCCAAGAAACATTGGTTTCTCAAGGAGTCCGTGTTCATTTAGATGATAGAAACGAATCAATGGGATTTAAGACAAGACAAATTCAAAAAAGTAAAACTCCTTTTATGCTCGTCATTGGAGATCGAGAAATAGAGAACCAAAGCGTAAGTTTAAGGGCCTATGGTGAGAAAAAGAGTGAGACCCTTACAAACGAACTTCTTTTCGAAAAGTTTAGACAATTAAGCTTAGAGAAGCTTCCAACAGAGTTAAGGGTGTAAGGAGTTTTTCATGAGTAAGAATATTCTTCTTTTATGTGGAGGAGGAGGAACTGAGCACGAGGTCTCTCTTGTTTCTGCTAAACATATCGAAAAGGTTTTAACCCTTAATCCAAAGTATAAAGTTCATTTTGTTGAGATCGGAGGAGATCAAATTTGGAAAACCTCCAGTGGAACTGAGTGCTATTTAGACTCCCATCAAAATTTTCATATTGATGGAGAAGAGATAAAAATTCATATTGTTGTTCCTTGTATCCACGGATACCCAGGGGAAACGGGAGAAATCCCTGCTTTCTTAGAACTCAAAAAAATTCCTTATATTGGTAGCTCTCCACAAACTAGTCTCATTTGTTTTAACAAGGTATCAACCAAGCTTTGGCTAGAGGCTTTAGGGATAGCAACAACTCCTTTTATCTTTTTAACAAGTGCTGCTTCAACGGAACTAGATAAAGCACGAGACTTTTTAAAAAAATACCCTAAGATTTTTGTCAAGGCCTCATCTCAAGGCTCATCCGTGGGGTGCTTTCCCGTCATTAAAGAAGAATCGCTTGAAAATAGTATAAAAGAAGCCTTTAAATATTCTGATTATGTCCTATTAGAAAAGATGATTGAGGGGCGTGAATTTGAAATTTCAGTTTATGAGTATGACGGGGAAATTCATGCGAGCTACCCGGGTGAGATTATTTGTCCTAGCAAGTTCTATTCTTACGAAGAAAAATATGCTGAAAAAAGCCAAACGATGACTAAAGTGAGAGCAGAGAATTTAGACGAGCAAATCGCTCAGAGAATGAAGGAAGAAGCCATCAAATGTTTTCGTTTTTTAAACATTAGACATCTGGCCCGGATTGATTTCTTAGTTGATAGCGAAGGTATCTACTTGAATGAACCTAACACCTTTCCCGGTATGACTTCTATATCTCTATTTCCCAAGATGATGGAATCAGAAGGCCATGATTTTAGCTCTTTTTTAGACCAAGTTATTGAAAAAGCTTCCATATAGTTGTTATTTCATCTCTTTGCTAAAATAGTTGTATGAGTTCACAGTCTTTACTTAAGACAAATCTTCTGGCCATGCAACTTAAAGAAGTGGCCCCTAAAGATCTATTACTTTTAGATTATTCACTAAAAGATATCTATACTTTTGATAATGGTCTTTTTAAAGTTGTTCTCCCTGAAGGTTCGGCCATTCTAAAGAAAACTATCAAAGATTTACTAGGTAGTGGTGTTAATAATCTATTTGTTCACAATGAAGACTATGAACTTATCTCTGAAAGACTAAAAAACGAATTAGTCAGAATCACTCGCTCATTATCAGTTGGAGATCCAGCTGCCAATGCGAAAAAACAAGTTAATCTTCTCAGTCAGAATATGTCTGAACTTTATAAAGATCCTCTTGATGATGAGAACTTAAAGATGCAGTACCAATGTACTGTAAACCTTGGAAAGTTTTTACTAGAGCATAAAAAATTTCTCCCTGAAATATACTCAGACTTACTTGATAACAAACATCATTTTGTTATCTCTCAACCAATGTTAGCTTCTTTGGCCTTAATTGGTTTTCTCAAACACCTTAATCTATTTCATGAAAAAGATATTGAAATGCTTTTTCTCACAAGCTATTTCAAAGATATTGGAATGTCCTTTATCCCTGAAGATAAACTTGAAAAAGATAACCTTTCTCTAAAAGAGAAAAAAGTTTTCAGTAAACATGCGGACAATTCTCAATCTATTTTAGAAGGGCGAATTCCTCTAGGCAGAAGCCATCTTGGAATTATAAGAAACCATCACTACCTCAATCGTAAAATTGATTCTTATATAAATAAGAAACCTTATGTTCAAAAAAATACTGACTTAATCGGTTTGGAAACAACTCTAGTTGCAGTCTTCGATATTATTATCGCAATGGTGTCAGAACGCCCCTACAGAGAGCAATTATCCTTATTTCAAACACTTGAATTAATCAAGGAAATGATGGCCGACGACTACCCTAAAGAATTCAAAGCACTCGTTAATTATTTACGAATATTTTTTACAAAAATTCCCTAAAAGTTCTTTTCAAATTGCTTAGTCTCATGAAAAAATTAAGAATGAAGATGCGAGGAAAGCAACTTCATCCTGCGACCATATTAATTCTAAGGAGGGAATAGATGGCTCAACAAGAAATTAGTCCTGTCACTGGAATCTTAGCTGAAGAAAATGTTTTTATTGATTTTGGGGAACACGAAGGAAAATCTGTTTTAGAAATTTCTGATACTACTCCCAATTTTTATGAGTTTCTCAAAGAACAAAAAGATGATGGTAACTTTGCTATTAGAAGAACTAAAGAGAAAACCTATCGTCTTTACATTAACGAAAATACAATCAACTAAAAGAAGTCTTCCTGACGGAAGACTTCTTTTAATCCAACATTTGCTTTTCAACTTGAATATAAAACTTATAGATAAACCAAAAAGAAATTGAACCTAATACATGCCATAAAGCATGTCCTTGTAAAAAATGATTTGTAGGATCACAGAACGCCTCTTGCATGAGAATCGTATCTAGTATTTTTGCAGCCGCAAAACCGGCCAAACCTAAATAAAGATTTTTATAGGATATGAGTTGGTGCTTTTTCGTTTTTATCCAAAACTCAAGTAGAGCTACTATCAAAGCTATAACAACAACTGTTAACTGGACCTTGATTTGAAATTTAGCGAAAAGAAAAAAAAGACCAATCGAGGCGCACATCAGACCAATAAAAGGAATCACCGTTTGAGAAAATTTAAGGATTTTCCCTCTTGAAAGATTAAAACAAGCCAAGAGAGAAAGAATTGAATACATCCCAAGATAATCAAAAAATTGAGAGAGGGCATTATTGGTTGAATGGTAATAAAAAGAAGTGAGAGCTACCAAAACAATGGCCGGTGCCATCCAGATAACTTTTCGGTATCCATATTTATTAGTATGCCAAAAAATAAGAAATGCAACAATAATATATCCAATATTAGAAATAGCGTGAGCTGGTTCGTTAATGTATGAGCAAATTGTTTGTTCACAATATTTTATATTAGGCATGCCATAAATTTCTTGGTGTTCATACCAAGGGCAATGAGGAGAAATCGTTCTTTCGATATCAGGAAAAAGATTTTTAAACAATGCTGAAGGCACTATTTAATCCTCTCTTCAGTGAAAAGTTTCTTCAAATGAGATTGAATATTAGCAAGAGCGTAGGGGCGAAGTTTCTCATGAAGGTCGAAATAGATCTTATCTAAAATTTCTTCTTCACTTAATCCTTTTTGATAAAGTTCAAAAACTTGTTCTTCTCTATGTCTACGATGTTTTAGTGTTTTTTCTAGGATATGTGTTCCTCCTAAAGCTATTCCATGAGAAGGGTAGACCACCTTAGGTTTTAACTTAATTACCTTTTCAAGAGTTTTAAAGTAAGCTCCCATATCAGCATTTTCTCCGCCGACAACAACAGTTCCTATTCCTTGAAAAAGATCTCCTGCTAAAAACCACTCCATTGTTACTGGGGCCACTGCAATCTGGCCCATATCATGTCCAGGTACTTCGTAGACTTGAATTTTTTTCCCAAGCCAGGTCGTTACAATATCTCCCTCTTTGACAATTTGAACATCAATACCCTCAAAAAAACCAGCCCCATTCTTCTTTTGAATAACATCAAAACTATACTGACTCATCATCATTGGTAGAAAAAATTCTCGGGCGTATACATTTGAATATTCAATATGATCCTTATGATGATGAGTTAAAAGAATATGGCTCGGATGAAAAGGTTTAAGTGTACTTTTTAATTTTTCGTACTCCTCTAAACTTTTGGGAGACGGATCGATAACTACCTTATTTTGTTTTTCATCTCCGATCACAAAACAATTTGTTCTCTTCGCAGGAGGAAGAGTGTTTGATAATGGCATTAATTGAAAAACACCGGCCATCGACTCAATCATGGGAACTTGTGTTTTCTCGTCATAGCTAAAATCAAGCTCAGGAATATGCGCAACACTCGTATCTTCCCCTAACATCTTATAGGTCTTAAGAACTGGAGGCACAGCAAGCACTTCGCCTTGAGAGTAGGCCGCGATAACATCACTCCCCTTCATCCAATCGGCAAAAGCTGCTTCATTACTGTCAACTTTCATAGTTGGTCTTGATTTTAATGTTACTTTAAAAAAATAAGTCGCATACCTATGAGGATTAAAATCTGGTGTAATGGCCAAACCAAGTTTATCTATGCTTAAAATTTCTTTTTGAGACTCTAGTTCAATTAAATTGATGCCAAGCTCTTCTGTTGTTTCTCTAATAAGAGCATTCATTAAATGATGAGGATGTTTTGAAAAGAGTTCCGGCAATACCACATGTTCCTTGTCCTCTTCGTCAACCTTTCCACCAGGGAAGGCCCAGTAACCAGGAAAGGCCCTCAAAAAATTTTGCCTTTTAATAACAAAGAGAGAATCCTCATGAACCAAAATGACAGATACTGCGTCTACAATAGGATGGCTCATATACTAAACTCCGATAAAAACCTTTTCGCGTTTTTATACCGAACTTCTCTATAGCCTTTAATATTATCAAGCTCTTTTAATCTCTTATACCTTGTTTCAGGCTGAAGATGGGCCACTTTTCTTAAAAGTTCGATTCTTATTAATTCACTTATATGCCTTTCTTTACTATGCCAAGTTGGCATCAATTTTCTTAAAAATCTTCCATGTTTAAAGAACCTAAGCATCCAATCTCTAGTTTCTATATCAAATTCTATTTTAAAACCTAGAATATCAAAATGAGGTCTATTAATATGCTTAACTTTAAAACGAGTTCCTAGTTGACGATATAGCTTCTCATCTTGCTTTCTTTTCAAATGACCAGAGAGTTGATGAGCAACAAAAACCTCATCTTTAATCCAATATGTTTTGGTTAGAACTCTTAAGGCCACAAGAAAGTCTCTCTTATCAGGGTAGAGAGATTTGAGTTGAACAAGATCTTGAAGATAATAATCAAACTTCTTCCCCTGATCAAAAACATAGAGATCATGCAGGTATTGGGATAAGCTAAGAGTATCAACAAACGGAAGTACTCTTTCTAGTTTCCCAAAATGCTCGTTGAACTTTTTAAGAAAAGATTTTTTTCTCTGCCAAGGGTATTTAGCTTCAGAAACACTTATCTGATAATCTTTTTTTGTTAAAAGAAATCCTTCTTCATTACCTGTTGTTATTTTTGTGTTTTCTAACACCAATTCTCTTCCTATTTGAAAAGCTTTCCAGTTTTTTTCAAACTCTCCTCTTGGAATCGCTCTTTTAAAAGCCCCTTCGAGGTTTTCTAAAGTAAAAGGAAGCTCCCCTGATTGAAAAGCTGCCCCTAAAATCATCGCCGAGGAGTAAACTGATTTTTGAAAAAGGGAAAAGCTACGCTCTTTAAAACTTTGAATAATAAGCCCTTCTGAAAGAGTTTGCTTGAGCTTTTTAACGATTTCGTCTTCTGTCACAGGGTCATGCTCTATTCCTCTATCTAGCAATAAAGAAAGCGGTAGCTGCATTTGAGCGTCAACAATAAGTACTCCTTCTTCTTTCAAGAAAGCTAAGGCCCTCGCTCCCTCAAGTAAATCCGGCGATAAAATAATATCAGCAGTCCCTAAAGGAGTCGTTTGAGAGTGAGACTTATTTTTAGCAAAGATACTTAAATGTCCTGTTACGCTCCCATTTCTTTGGGCCAGCCCTTTTTGATCAACAAACTTAAAGTTTAGATCGTCCCTTCCTCCCATTTCACTTGAGGCTTCGGCCAAAACACGTGAAATCGTAGTAACACCTGAGCCTCCAACACCAATCACAACTGCCCTAAAGTCATCCCCTTTCGCAATATCTTCCAGCGATTTTTTAGCAACTGGAAGAGGAAGCGCTTCTTCTTGTCCATGAATATTTTGAGTTAAGTATTTAGTTGGGTGGTAATTGCTAACTTCAACTAATTCAAAACTTGGACAAGCTTTAATTTTTGTACAGTAACTATCACTGACACAAATTTGCGGATCAATTTGAACTTTGCTCCCATAGGAGTCAAAAGTTTGCGAGAGACCAGGACATCCAGTCATTTCGACACACTCTCTACAGTCTTCGCAAGAAAAAGTATTAATTTGATAAAATGATCGCTTCTTTTCAACTTGATTTGAAGCAAAGTATTTTCTTTCAAAAGATTTTTTTCTTCCGTGAAATGTTAAAGCACATTCTTTATTTGAAACAATCACTTTAACACCAGGCTTTTTCACCATGTCCAAAAGAAGATTTTTGTAAAAATAACGGTCTGAAGGGTTCACTTCAATAGCATGATCAACTTTCATACTATGGGCAATTTGAATCATACTTTGCTTAGGTCTATGGCTACCTTCAACGTCAATTCCGCTTCGAGGAGTTACTTGGTGGCCAGTCATGGCGGTGTTATCATTATCAAGTAAAATATAAGTGATATTATGTCCCAGTTGTACCGAGTGAGAAATACTCGTCATACCTGAGTGAAAAAAAGTAGAGTCACCCATCAAAACGACAGAAGGATTTTTAGTGAAAATATCTGTTCCACTCCCTAGCGCTCCTCCTTGTCCCATGGCCGAAAGGTCATGCATTTCCTTAAAAGGCTCTAGAAAAGAAAGAGAGTAGCACCCCACATCTCCATGGCTAATAAGTTGTAGTTCTTCTTCTTTTAGTACCGAACGAATTTCTTTAAGTAGTGAAAGTGTTTCCCTATGAGGACATCCTGGACAAAACGTAGGAAGACGTTTGGGAAGAGTCAGCTCAAGATCCCAACCTGGAGAACTACTTGTTTTTTTCTTATAATCACACTCTCGCCAGTTAATTATTTCAAAAAGAGTATTAATTTTAGAGAGAATAATTTCATAACTAAGTCCTCCATAAGCAGGGAAGCCTTCTTCTTCTTTAAAGTTTTTCCCAAAAACCTCAACCGAAAGAGAGTTTTTCACTAAAAGCTCTTTGATTTCCGTTTCTAAAAAGCCTCTTTTTTCTTCTACAACGATAATTTTTTTCTTATTTTTAAGAAAATCTAAAAGAGGTTTTTCATTTAAGGGAAAACTACAGGCCACTTTATAGAGGCCAAAATGATTCATCAGTTCTGTTTCTTCAAGTACTTGCTTTAAGACCTCAAAACAACTACCTGCGGAAATAAAACCAATTTCGCTTTGTGAACCAAAAGTTTTATCAAGAGTAAGCTCGCCTATGGCTTCTTTCACTTTAGGAAAACGCTTTTTGATCATTTCGATATCAGCACCTAAAGAGTTAGGAGGAACCATCACATTCCGAGAAAGATCAAAAGTGGAAGGGTCGAGTTGAATTTTCTTATCATCTATTCTCTTTTCTTCATAGATTTCAACTCTTCCACCACCTTCGGCCATATAAGTCGTCAGTAAAACTCCAAAATAAACCGATGATTTTTGTGAAGCCTTTAGTGCGTAGGCCATCCAATCCTTAAGTTCTTGAGGTGTTGATGGCTCTAAAAAAGGAATATGAAGATGTTTAAAAAGATAGCGTGAGTCAGCAGGCGTTGAAGTTGATGTTGACCATGGATCATCTCCCACAGCAATAACAACTCCACCTTTTTCACCTTTCTCGTTTTCGGCTCCAGGGTTAGCAAAGTTCCCAACAGACAAAGCATCGCTGGCCACATGAAGTCCCATGGACTTCATTCCAATCAAAACATTTTGTCCTGCCATTTTTGCCCCACTGGCCATTGCCGCAGCATTGGCCTCTGAGTTCGCAATGACGACCTTGATCCCTTTTTCTTTTAATTCATTTTTTCTTTTATAGAGAATATTAAAAAAATCGGCTAAAGGTGAGCCAGGATAACCCGTGTAAAGATTAAAACCAGCTTCAAGACCACCTTGAATTAGTAATTCATTTCCGTTGAGAATTTTTGATGACATCGACAACCTTTATCTATGTTCAGCAGTATCTTAGTGAAAGCCTTATTGTTTGTCATATTCTAGATAACTTTCAGGATAAGACCTCTCTACAATCTCTATCCACTCAATTATTTTCGTGGTTGCAGCTTCTTCAAAATACGACGCGACGTTCTCAAAATATTCTTCCTTATAAGAAGTTGATGATTCAAGCTTATTATGAAGTTTAATCCTCTCTCCTTCTAGTTTTATCGAGAGATCGACTTCATTAATAAGAGCATACTTTTGACCCAAAAGTGTTGAGAGAAAAATAAAAACCAGGTCTTTTCCAAATCCGTAGTCTATTTGCAGCGAAATTTTGATCTCCCTGGCCGAAACTTTAATAAGTTTATATGTCGTCCTGATAACATAGAGACCAGCAAAAACTGATTTTATCTCAGTCCTATCCTCTAAGACTTTTGTGCTACGAATATTTTTTGCCGTCTTATCAATGAATTTCTTAATAAATTCCCACATAATCCATTCATCCTGGGCCAGGGTCATCTTGGCTGAAGGAAGAATGATACGAGATGAGAGATTTTTCTCCAAAAAACGAAATACACCCTCAGGCCTTCTTCCACTGAAGTCATTCTCATGAAACCAAGTAGATTTTTGATAGGACTTGATGGCAAACGCGACCGGAGAGCAAAAGAAAAAGAGCAGCAGCAACTTGGCCAACATATTTATTCTCACTTTTTTTGCTTCCGCTGGAAATATAGAGGATCTGCGCTGCATGCGCAAGTAGCTTTTATTGAGTCAGACCTGTGTTATTTCAATATGTTGTAATGACCAAAAAAGAAATCTTAACTGTGTGGTCACCTTTGTCAACACCCCTTTTGTAATTTTTACACTTCAAAGCAGTTTTGCTTGAAAAAAATCTGAATAAGGTTATTATCCAAAGCACAAAAACTCTCTCCCTCTCTCTCATTAAGGTCCACTTTCAGAAGACTTCTTTTTGAAAGTGGGCTTTTTTTTTGCTCAAATTATTCATTTACCTCCCACGTATTTACAAGCAAACGTCTTCGTGAAAAAGTAATGAAAATTCTTTAAAGGTGAGGTTTTATGGAAAGTAACCCAATTGGTATTAAAGGTATTGATCACCTTGAGTTTACTTGTGACAATTTACAAACCCAAACGGCAAAAGATTTTTCACGATTAGGTTTCCTCCGAACAGAGTATGATGAAAGTACTCAATCAGAACTTTTCACTCAAGGTCAAATCAGATTTTTATTAACGGCCAACACAAACAAGAGCTCGCAATCAAGAAAGTATTTTAACACCCACAATGAAGGAGTTAGTAAAATTTCTTTTCTGGTTGAAGATGCTGAAAAGGCGATTGAAACAGCTGTTAAGCGTGGAGGAAAAGAAGTTTCAAACCTCAAAGTTAAAGAGACTCAAGATGGTCTTTTTAAAACAGCTGCTATTCAAGGTTTTGGAGATGTTATCAACGAGTTTGTGGAAAGACCAAGTACTCTCTTCCGACCTGGTTTTAAAAAACTTGATAATGACTCTCACGCAAAACCTCTTGCAACAAGGGTCTCCAGGATTGATCATTTAACTAATAACGTCCCTAAAGGACAAATGGATCATTGGGTAAACTTTTATAAAGAAGTTTACGGTTTCCAAGAAACCCGTTATTTCGATATTAAAGGGGCTAAAACAGGTCTTAAGTCCAAGGTTGTTCAATTAGAAAATAACCAAGTTATTATTCCTATTAATGAGCCAGAAGTAGAGAATGGGAAGTCTCAAATACAAGAGTTTCTTGATAGACATAATGGGGCGGGAGTTCAGCATATTGCTTTAATGACTCCAGATATTATTTCAACCATATCTGACTTAAGACAAAGAGGAATTCAATTTTTAAAAGTTCCTCATACTTATTATGAGGATATCCCTAAACGCTCTTTTGAAGTGACTGAAAACCTTCAAACCTTAGAGAACAATCAAATTTTAGTTGATGGGGATGAAAAAGGTTATTTATTACAAATTTTTACTGACACCTATGTTGGCCCGCTTTTTTATGAATTTATTCAAAGAAAGAAGCATTGGGGATTTGGGGAAGGAAACTTTCAAGCCCTCTTTGATGCCATCGAAAGAGACCAAATAGAAAGAGGTTATCTATAAAACTAAGGAGAAAGATATGTATAAAGTTATTGCTGTTTATAAAGTACCGGAAAATAAAGATGCTTTTGATTCTCACTATAAAGAAGTTCATGAGCCCATCACTCTTAAGATTCCAGGAATGAGTGAATTTAGAGTGAATAAAGTTTTTGGAGGGCCGACTGGTGAGTCAAATCTTTATATGATCGCGGAGATGTGTTTTTCAGACAAAGACTCTTGGAAAAACGCTATGAAAACAAAAGAGATGATGGAATCTGGGAAAGATGCAATGAACTTTGCAGGAAAACTTGTTTCAGTGCACTTTGCTCAAGAGGAAGTGACTAAGTTATGAGCCAAACTTATCAAAATATTTTATGCCAATATCCTTACAAGGGAAATGAGCATATCGCACGAGTCCAACTCAACAGACCCAAGGTGCTTAATGCTCTATCAACGGATCTTATGCAAGAGCTTGTTGATTGTTTTTTCTCTCTTGAAGATAACCCTCAGGTTCGAGTTATTATTTTGACAGGAAACGACAGGGCTTTTGCTGCTGGAGCGGATATCGCTCAAATGGTGGAAGCGAGTCCAATTGATCAAATTCAAGACAATCGTTTTAGAACTTGGAAACAGCTTCCTCTTATCACGAAACCTATCATAGCTGCCGTCAATGGATTTGCCTTGGGTGGAGGATGTGAACTAGCAATGAGCTGTGATTTTATTATCGCTGGAGATAGCGCCAAGTTTGGTCAACCAGAAATTAGTATTGGAACAATTCCTGGAGCTGGTGGTACCCAAAGGCTTACTAAGGCCTTAGGAAAATCAAAGGCCATGTACCACGTTTTAACGGGAGAAATGTTTGATGCTTATGAAGCTGAGAAAGCTGGTCTGGTTGCTAAAGTTGTGCCAGCTGAAACTCTAGAGCAAGAAACTTTTGAGGCCGCTTTACTCATTGCGAATAAAGCACCAGTGGCCATCAAGCTTGCTAAAGAAGCTGTTAACGCTTCGTTTGAAACTCCCTTAAAAGAAGGACTTGAATTTGAGCGACGTAATTTTTATTTAACTTTCGCCTCAGTGGACCAGAAAGAAGGAATGAAGGCCTTCCTTGAAAAACGTTCCGCTGACTATAAAGGTCTTTAAGATGAGTGAATTTAAATACACCAAAGTTGAAACTCATGAACAAACAGGGATTATCACTCTCAACAGACCTGATGTGTATAATGCTTTAAATTATGAGGGAAAACACGAAATTATTAGGGCCATCAAAGGTTTTAATAAGGACAAAAACGTGCGCTCTATTGTTTTAACGGCAGAAGGAAAAGCCTTTTGCTCTGGTCAAGACTTAAATGATAGAACAGTTAATTCAAAGGATGGCTCGCCTGTTGATATTGGGAAAACTCTTAAAACAGAATGGAATCCACTCATTGAGGCCATAAGAAATTCAGAAAAAATGATTATCGCGGCCATTAACGGAGTTTGCGCCGGAGCTGGCCTCTCGGTTGTCATGGCCAGTGACTTGAAAGTGGCAAAACCTCAAGTGCGCTTTATTTCTGGTTTTACCCAAATAGGGCTCGCTCCTGATGCAGGTATGAGTTCAACTCTCACCAAGGCCATGGGCTACTCTAAGGCCCTCGAGTTTGCGCTTTTTGGAAGAGCTCTTATGAGTGAGCAAATGCTTGAATATGGTCTTATTAATGAGATTTCAGATGATTACAAAACAAGGGCCTTAGAAATGGCCGCTGAAGTTAACACTCTGCCTCCATTATCTGTTAAAATGGTGAAAAAGAACTTACAATATGCCCTAGATAAAAGTTTTGATGAAGTGATTCAAAGAGAAACTTATGCTCAACGCTTTCTAGGATT
Organism: Bacteriovoracia bacterium; assembly: GCA_030431635.1. Classification (GTDB taxonomy): domain Bacteria; phylum Bdellovibrionota; class Bacteriovoracia; order Bacteriovoracales; family Bacteriovoracaceae; genus CALFYV01. The sequence goes on along the minus strand of JAUIIL010000010.1, from coordinate 6,693 downwards.
CTCCAAAGATTACAAGGAAGGAGTGAGCGCTTTTTTAGAAAAAAGAAAACCAAATTTTAAAGGAGAATAGTTATGGCCAGAGAGTACACACAAGAAGAGAAAAAACTATTTGAAGAAATTGAAAACGGACGCACGTTTACTGCAGAAGAGAATTTACCTGAAATTTATAGAAAAAGTCTCATGAACCTTTTATGGATGCAAGGAGACAGTGAATACGCTGGGGCGCTAGGATATATGCCTTGGATTGCGAAAGCTCCAAACGCTCACGAGAGAGTTCTCGTTTCTCAAATTGTTAAAGATGAGATGAGACATGCTCACGCCATTTATAGAATCTTAGATAAACTTGGTGAAGATACTCACGATCATTGTCTTAATCATGAATTTGATTGGCGAGTTGAGGATGATAAATCCAATATTGGCTTCACCAGAGCGAAAGATGATTTTAGAGTGAATATCTTTTACTACCCTATTACTTACTGGGAAGACTTCTGCTTATTTAACTTTTTAATGGATAGGGCCGCTGGTCACCAGCTTGAAGATACTCTTCATTCAAGTTTTAACCCATGGAAAGAAGCCATCACTTCAATTGTCAAAGAAGAAGCTATGCACTTGGCCCATGGAGATAAAACAGTAAAAGAGATGGCCCTTGACCCAGAAAAGAAAGAATTTTTACAAGAAAGACTTAATTTATGGTGGCCAAGAGTCATGAATGTTTTTGGAAACTCCAAAGGTCTTTCCAACGATATCTATATTAGGCTTGGATTAAAAAAGAGAACAAACGCTCAAGTAAGAGATGTCTTTGTTAAAGAAATTCAAGAAAAATGCGATGCTTGGGGACTAACTCTTCCTGAATATAAGGAAGAGGATCAACAGGTTGCGAGCTAATTTAAGTTAGAACTAATGAAGTTAGAAAAAGTCCTCATTATTGGCGCAGGAACTATGGGCTCAGGTATTGCTCAGTGGTTTGCGCAACAAAAAGTTCAAACGATATTAAGTGATACGAATGAGGAACAAGCTAAAAGTGCTCAGGAAAAAATCCTTAGTTCTTGGAAGAAACTTGCGGCCAAGGGGAAGTTTTCACAAGCTCAATGTAATGAGTTCGAGCAGCGCCTTTCTCTTTGCACCTCTAATAACTACCCCCGGGACTGTGATTTAATTATTGAAGCCATTATTGAAGACCTCTCCATAAAGAAAAATCTTTTTGAGCAACTAAATCAACTGGTAAAACCTGACTGCATTATCGCTTCAAATACAAGTAGTTTTCCTATCAAACTTCTCTGTGAAGATCTCCCTGAACAAAGAAAGAAAAATTTCTTAGGTCTTCATTTTTTTAATCCGGCCACTATTATGAAACTGGTCGAAGTGATTAAAAGTGAATACACAGATGAGAAAATCTCTAGTGAGCTTTACCAATGGTTTGATTTAAGAGGGAAGAAGCCAGCTCTTTGCAAAGACTCTCCTGGCTTTATTGTTAATAGAGTTGCGAGAAACTTTTATGGAGAGCCTCTGCGAATTGTTCAAGAAGATAATTCAAAAAAAATGCAAGAAGTTGATGAAGTTTTAAGAGAAGTGGCCGGATTTAAGATGGGACCTTTTGAACTTATGGACTTAATCGGTATTGATATCAACTACTCAGTCACTTGCTCCGTTTGGGAAGCTTATCACCGGGAAGATCGTTTTGCTCCCCACCCTTTACAAAAACAAATGGTAGACTCAAAACGATTGGGAAGAAAAAGCAAAAGAGGATTTTATAGCTATGAATAAGATTCTCTTTGTTTATGATGACCACTCTCCATTGAAAAATAGCATTCTTAACTGCTCTGTAGAATCTATTCATGCCGATCAATATAAGAACCAACAAGCACAAGTTATTTATGATTTTACAACTTATGAACGGGAAGAAAAAAAGAAGTTATTAAAGAGTTTACAATCTCAAAATATTATCAGCGAACTTACATGCCTACCTCTTGAAGAGTTCTATTCAGAATTTAAGAACTTAAAAGCATGCTTTAGTTCTCTTTTTGTCACCTCAAAAAGAAAAATCGAAATTCATTTTAAAGAGCAAGTAGATACCACTGACGCCTTTTCAAGACTTGAGCTTTTTCCAGTTGAAGTAAAGACAAAAGGTATCGGATTTATTTACCCTAGAACTTTTGCTCAAATTGTTAATGAGGCTTACTTTGCTCTGGAAGAATCTGTGGCCAGTAAGGAAGATATCGATCGGGCAATGAAATTTGGAGTTAACTACCCTTTTGGCCCTTTTGAGTGGTCAGAAGGAAAAGAGAAATTTATTATTAGAATTCTTACTGAATTACAAAAAACTGATTCAAGTAATCGTTATCATATTTCCCCTTTACTTATAAAAGAGGCCCAATGAAATCCTTATTTTTTATTTTTCTCCTAGTTGGATGTTCTCTCTTTGAAAAAAAACTCACAAAAAAAGAATGCGAAGAACTAAGCTGGCAGAATGTTGGTTATCAAAGTGTTGTTAATACTCATAACGAAGATTTTATCACTAAATATTCTGAACAGTGTTCTCAATATGGAATCAAAACAAACTTGGCCGAAGTTAAAAAAGGGCAAAAAAAAGCTATTAAAACTTTTTGTCATTTCAATAATGGGTATGAAATAGGTCTAAAAGGACAGGCCTATAATAAGAGTTGTGAGCAAACAAATAACTCGTTTACAATTGCTTACCAAATTGGATACCAGCAGTTTTTGTTAAATAAAAAAATAGAGAGTGCTGAATCTAAAATTAATGAATTAGAAGATGAAATAGAAGATTTAAAGGGCAAAAAATAATCAATATTGAGGAGTATTCATGACTGAAGTCTATATCACTTACGCAAAACGAACGGCCATAGGCAGTTTTGCGGGTTCACTTTCAAGTGTTAGAGTTGATGACATGATGGCTTCTCTCTTTAAAGATTTTAAAGAGCAACATAGTTTTGATATGAGTGAAATTGATGATGTGATCGTTGGCAACGCCAATGGAGCAGGAGAAGATAATAGAAACCTCGCTCGCATGTCGACCCTACTAGCTGGACTTCCCTTTGAAGTACCAGGGACAACAGTGAATCGCCTTTGTGGCTCATCCCTTGATGCAGTTCAACTTGGGTTTGCTAAAATTAAAGCAGGAATAGCCGATTGCCTTCTCATTGGTGGGGCTGAAAGCATGAGTCGGGCCCCTTATGTAATGAGTAAGCCTGACTCTGCATATGAGAGAAATCAAAAGATGTGGGACACCTCTATTGGTTGGAGATTTCCAAACCCAAAAATGAAAGAGCTCTTCCCCTTATTAGGAATGGGAGAGACGGCCGAAGAAGTACAAAAACAATATAAAATATCAAGAGAAGAGCAAGATAGATTTGCTCTTGGTTCACATCAAAAGGCACTAAAGGCCATTGAGTCTGGAAGCTTCAAAGATGAAATCCTCCCTATTCAAGTCAAAAAGAGAAAAGAAGAATTTATTTTTGATACTGATGAAGGACCAAGGAGTAATACTTCCCTCGAAAAACTCGCTAAACTTAAAGCTGCTTTTAGAGAGGGTGGAACTGTGACAGCAGGTAACTCTTCTTCGATTAATGATGGAGCTGCTTGCCTTTTTCTAGCAAGTGAGAGCTTCATCAAAAAACATAATCTCAAACCATTAGTGAAAATTACTGGAGGTTCAGTCGCTGGTCTCCACCCGAACGTCATGGGATTAGGACCAATTTTTGCGACAAGAAAGCTTTGCCAAAATCTTGGAATTAAACCTTCTGACTTTGATCTCATTGAACTCAATGAAGCCTTTGCCGTTCAGTCCTTGGCCTGTATCCAAGAACTTAACCTTGACCAAGAAAAAATTAATAGAAATGGTGGTGCCATTGCCCTAGGACACCCTTTAGGTTGCTCCGGTGCTCGCCTATTAACAACACTTATTCATCAAATGAAAAAAAACAGTTCTTTCAAGACAGCTCTTGCTACAATGTGCATCGGAGTTGGCCAGGGAATCGCTTTATCAGTTGAGAACTGTTAATAAACTTTAGGAGACATAGATGAAAGAAATCAAATTATTTATTAACGGAGAATTTAAAAACTCAAGTCATGGTGCCAAGCATATTTCTAAAGACTCAGCAAGAGGTGAAGCTATCGCGAGCATTCATCTACCAAGTGAAGAAGATATTGAAAGAGCTGTTGAAAGTGCCCATAAGGCTTTTTACTCTCAAGAGTGGAAAGATTGTGACCAAAATAAAAGAGCAGACTTTCTTTTGGCCATTAGTGAAAAAATTAAAGAAAGAAAAAATGAAATTATTGAATGGGAAATTAAGGATTCTGGTTCAACTGTTCGTAAGGCCAAAGCCGATGTTCACAACGCGGCTTCATATTTTAAAGTTTTAAGTAAAGTCACTCGTCAATTTCAATTCACAGAAAAAGATGAGCAAGCTTCGAGAGAATCTTTTTCTGAAAATTTTAGAGAGTACGCACCCGTGGGTGTTTGTGCTCAAATTATCCCTTGGAATTTTCCTTTAGTCATGGCCGCTTGGAAAATTGGGCCAGTTATCGCAACTGGTTGTACAACGGTACTAAAGTCAGCTCTTGAAACTCCAATTACGGCCAATATTCTGGCTGAAATTATTCAAGAAGTTGGTGTTCCTGCTGGCGTTGTGAATATCATCACTGGAGGAGCTGCTGTGGGAGAACTTCTAGTTAATAACCCTCTTATTTCAAAAGTTGGATTCACAGGTTCAACAGAAGTAGGAAGAAAAATTATGAAGTCTGCTTCGGGTACTGTCAAAAAACTATCTCTAGAGCTAGGTGGGAAATCAGCTAATATTATTCTAGATGATGCCGATCTTAACATGGCCGTCGATGGGGCCCTTTATGCTTTTCTTTATCATTCAGGACAAGCTTGCGATTCTGGGACAAGGCTTTTAGTTCAAGAAGGAATTTATAATGAGTTTATTCAAAAATTCACTCAAAGAATCGCTGAAGTGAAAGTGGGAGTTCCAGAAGACCCCACAACAGGTATGGGACCTGTCATTAATGAGAATCAATATAACCGAATCATCGACTATATTCAGACCACAAAAAATGAAGGGGCCAAACTTATTTATGGTGGTGAAAGGCTTGTGGGAGGAGCTTTTGATAAAGGCTACTACATTAAACCAACGGCTTTTGAAATCACACCTGATAATACTATTTGGCATGAAGAAATCTTTGGGCCAGTAGTTGGGATTACGAAGTTTCAAACAAAAGAAGAAGCGGTAGAGCTTGCCAATAATTCTATTTACGGACTAGCTGGTGCTGTTTGGTCAAAAGACGAGCAGAAAGCACGTTCTGTGGCCTCACAACTTGAAGCTGGAACAGTTTGGATTAATGAGTATCACTTACTCAACCCAGGAATGCCTTTTGGAGGATTTAAACAATCAGGTCAAGGCAGAGAAATGGGGATTGAAGGACTTCATGCTTATCTTGAAGTCCGCCATATTTGGAGAAGTGATTGCAACTCTAGGGAGCAGAAACAGTGGTTTGACGCCATTTTTTAATTAAAAACCACACTCTCTTAACGGATAAAACGCTTCTTCATCTTGATAGAAACTTGTGAGAAACTCCACATTCTCTTCAGAGTATATTTTTGTTAAGTACTCGTTTGAGACTACTAAAAACTCTGACTCACAGGCCTTAGTCAGAACTCTCTCTGCCTGACGCCACAAAGTAAGTAGAAGCGTTTTAAAATCTTTATTTTCTTTAATATAACTTGATGTTTGAGAATTTTGATTGGCCATGATTTTTAAATAGCTCAAAATATAATACATCATCACAATTAAGCCTTGATTAAAGTGAGTTGCTTCTTCAAGCCCTTCTGCCAATTGAAGAGTTGTCATATTTCCATGAGAATAAGCATTTAGTTCTTCTAGCAAAGTCTCAATCCCCTGCTTACCTGCCTTTCCTGTTAAATACTCTTTGGCGTAATGATTTTTTCTCTCCTCTTCACTTAAGATTTTTTCAAAGACGATACTTCTTGCTTGTGTCTGCTGAATAGGTAGTGAGAGAAAAGCTCCATCAAGAAGCTTAAAAGAAATATTCGATTTATGATGCCCTTCTTCTGTATCAAGATAATGAAGTGACTCATGTATTGTGACTCCAAGATCTCTACTTGAAAGAAAAAAAGTTGTGAAAATCTGCTTATTCTTAAGAAGCTCAAAAACCTCAACTCCATTAGGAGTATATTCATAAAGAAGTTCAACTGCATCTAAAAGAACAAACTCTTCCTCTGGAGATAGGTGCTCTGAATCTAGTAAATCCATTTCTTCATACTCATTAAAGGTTCTTATTGTTTTTCCTCCTTTTATGAGCTTAATCTCTTTATGTGAACTACTGTGTTTGAGGGAAATAGCAAAACGGGCCCCATTCTCACTTTCAGCACTGTAACTCATCATTGGTAAAAGAAACGGCCATAAAACTCTCAAAAAACTCATGCGCACCTCTCCTATGCATCAGATAGTACTCCACAAGGCCGTTATACGCGCTGAGTTATATCAGTTTTCCGACTGACTTTGTGTTAAACTTATTTTATTGATATCAATAGATTCCCCCGGGCATGCCCGGGGCCCTTACCGTTAGAGCTCGATGAGCTCCCCTTCATCCTGGCGCCCCTGGTATTCAACGTACCGTTTTATAGTTTGCTCATCTAAACCCACGCTGCAAACG
>JAUIIL010000013.1 GCA_030431635.1 Bacteriovoracia bacterium | reverse complement strand
AAGACTGAAGATAATGTTTTTGTGAAAATGGTCGTTGCTGTACAATATTATGTCCTCGAAGAAAAAGTTTATGAAGCCTTTTACAAACTAGATAACGCTAGAGAACAAATCAAGTCTTACGTCTTTGACGTTGTTCGTGCCCAGGTCCCCAAAATAAAGCTCGATGATGTATTTGAGAAAAAAGACGATATCGCAAATATTGTTAAGAGCGAGCTTTCTCAAATTATGGAAGAATTTGGTTATGGCATCCTCAATGCTCTTGTGACAGATATAGATCCCGATGCAAATGTAAAGATATCAATGAACGAGATAAATGCGGCCCAACGCATGAGGGTAGCAGCGACAGAAAAAGGTGAAGCAGAAAGAATCATAAAAGTAAAATCTGCTGAAGGTGATGCCCAAAGCAAGGCACTTCAAGGAAAAGGTATTGCAGATCAAAGGCAAGCAATTGTTGCAGGATTGCGTGACTCAGTTGATGAATTCCAGAAGTCAGTACCAGGAACAACTGCAAAAGATGTAATGAATCTAGTTTTAATGACTCAGTACTTTGACATGCTCAAAGAAATAGGAGCATCATCACATACTAATGCAATTATGATTCCGCATTCCCCTGGCAATCTTACAACTCTAACCGAACAAATGAGAAATGCTATGATGGAATCAACAGTGACTGTTAATGGTCTTCATTCGGCCGAACCGGAAAAGAGATCTCATTATTAAAGAAAAACAAATTTTACAGAATAGGAGAAAAAGATGTTTAAATTAAGTAGGGTAATATTTATCGGAGTATTTATAATAACAGGGTGTTCCTCGACTAACAAGGCCAACCTGTCTAGTGAAGACCCAAGTGATGCAATTAGGGAGGTCCAAAGAATAAAAATTAATTCATTTAAAAATCAAGTCGATTTATTGGCCTATGAAAAATTTGAAAATGGCGAGAATAACTTAAATAAAGCTATACTAGAATTAAAAAATAATGATGATAGAAATGATGTATTAGAAAAACTATCTCAATCAAAAGCTTACTTTTTGGAGGCAATATCAACTGCTGACAGTCGAAGTGTTGTCCCAGAACGAATACTATCTGCAAGAAAAGCAGCGCTTAATAGTCAATTGCGTGAGAGCCATTCTTTGGTTCAAGAACTAAAAAAAATTGATGAGGACTTACGAGAAGAAACGCATAATTTCAGTAGAGTCTTATCTGTTGAAAAGCTCTCTCAATTTGAAAGAAAATATTTAAAATTAGAAATCAATTCTGTTCAAAATACGAAATTGCTGGTGTTTCGAAATATTATTGAAGACGCTGAAAGAAAAAATGCCAAAGAGTTAGCGCCCAAAACGTATCGGAATGCCGTTGTCGATCTTAATGCGGCCGAAAATATGATTCAACAAAGTCCAAGAAATCCTGATAATTTTAAAAAGAGTATTATTACCGTTGATAAGTCAACAAAGCTTTTAAGTGATGTTATTCAGAAATTGACAGGAGTAGCATCAGGGGCTTCTGAAGAAGCGGCGCTGCAATTGGTTTATCAGGAAAGAAAACTTGGTGTTTTGTCAAATCGTACTACTCGTTTAGAAAGCTCCCTTAGACGCTCAAAGAGCGATTTGGGAAACGTTACGGATGAGCTTCAAAGTAAAACTGATGAAGCTTTTATTTCTGGAAATAAAGTCCGCCTACAAAAGGCCATCAATGACATGAGAAAAAATTTCTCTAAAGATGAAGCAGAAGTCTATCAACAAGGCAACGACCTTATCATCAGACTTAAGAAAATTGATTTTAAATCAGGGTCAGCGATGATCCCGAGTGATTCGATGAACTTACTTTCAAGAGTTAATTCAGCAATTATAAAGTTAAACTCCTCCAAGATTATAGTTCAAGGTCACACAGATTCTACAGGAAAAAGAGGCAATAACAATATTCTTTCAATGAAAAGATCCAAGTCCGTCGCAAAATATTTAGAATCCCTTGATGGTTATTATAAAATTTCATCGAGAGGTTATGGAGAATCGCAGCCGATAGGTAATAACCAGACAAAAGAAGGACGGGCCATGAATCGTCGAGTTGATATTATAGTGAATGCTAAAAACTAATTACAGAGGAGATTCTCATGTCTGAACAAAAAGAACTAATCTTTAGAGTAGAGGAAAAAAGAAAGAACTGCAAGCTGAACTGGCAAGTATGAAAAATGATATTAATGAGAGCGCAGTTAAAAAAAAGAAGGAGATTTAAGAAAAAGTGGAAACAATAACTAATGATTTAAAGAACGCAAATGAAAACTTCTCAGAAGCTATCGCCAAAAAAATTAATGACTGGCTAAGCTAATAAGGAAATTAATAATGTCCTTAAAAGATACATCTGATTCTTCTTTCAAAAAGCCTGACAAAACAAAAGGAATGTTCAAAAGGATTGCGATATTTTTAGGGTTCAAGGGTGTTGTAAGTCTAGTTATCTTAATCATAGCTATTGTTTTTTGTTTTCAAAATATTGAGTCCACTTCTATTCAGTTTCTTTTCTGGAAGATACTAGAAATATCAAAGCTCTACTTAATTATTATTTCGATGTTTCTAGGATATATCCTAGGGTTAGTTACAACATATTATTTCAAGAGAATTTATACTCGTAATCTATCGCCAAAATAAGTTTTCTTTGAAATAAAAGTTGTTTCACATCTTACAAAAAGGAAGTGATAACTATGTTGATAGAACTAAAATTAACTAAATGTGACCAAACATTAATAAAACAGAAGCTAAAGAGAGATGAAAAATGAGTCAACAATGCAAAGAAGACTGGGAAAATGAAGGTGGAAGCACTTTATCAACTCGAATAGAGAGCTCTATGTTTTCCAAACTATGGGGCAAGCAAACAGAAAAATGCTTAAAGTACTTCAATATAGGAGATGACTATTTTGATCATGATTTCCTCTCAGTACTAATTACGATTAAAAAAGTCATGGCCGAATCTAATCAAACGTTTGGTCTAATAAATCCACTTTTATCAAAATCTATCATTGAAGCAGTGGACTTTATTCTTGAAAAAAAAGACTTCTCCTATTTTCCAACAAAAATTTGGCAAACAGGTAGTGGAACGGGTGTTAATATGAATGTAAATGAAGTTATTGCCACGATCGCTAACAGAAAAATAGAAAAAATATTAGTGCGTCCAAATGATCACGTTAATATGTCGCAATCTTCAAATGATATTATTCCGACTGCATTAAATATAGTAACCACTAAATTACTAATGGAAAGATTAATACCGGAACTTGCAAAAATGGAGATTCAACTTGAAAATAAGGAAAGAGAATTTAAAAAAATAATCAAAGTTGGTCGCACGCATTTAAGGGATGCAGTTCCAATGTCTTTAGGCCAAGAATTTTCTGCTTTTAAATCCCAAATTAAAGAGAATATAAAACGCTTAGAAGACTCTATGGAAAGACTTAAGCTTGTACCTCTTGGGGGGACAGCAATAGGTACTGGGATTAATTGTCCCTCAGAGGTTTCTGATTATGCAATTGAAGAAATTTCTAAAATTTACGATATTCGATTTGAGAAAATGGAAAACCTATTTAGTGGTATTTCCTCCAGCGACTCCATAGTTGAATTGAGTGGGCAACTAAAAACCTTGGCCTGCTCTTTGCTCAAGATAGCAACAGATATCACTATATTATCAAGTGGGCCTAATGCCGGAATAGGTGAAATAATTTTTCCAAATAACGAAAGTGGTAGCTCCATTATGCCAGGAAAAGTAAATCCAACTCAATGTGAAGCCTTGTCAATGGTTTGCTGTCAAGTTATTGGCAACGACACTGCAATTACATTAGGTGGCTTGCAAGGAAAACTTCAACTCAATACGTTTAGACCTCTTCTGATCAAAAATATTATTCAATCAATCAACTTATTGGCCGACTCTATAAGATCATTTAATGAGTATTGTTTAAAAGGTTTAAAGGAAAATAAAAAAAATATTGAGTTCTATCTTAATAAATCAGAAATGGGGCTTACAGCTATTACTTCAAGTATTGGATACGATCAGACAGCCCTTTTAGTTGAGAATTCCACAAAAAACAAAACCTCTATCGTTGATGAGATTGTAACGAATGGATATTTAAGCAAGGAAGAAGTGAAAAGAAGATTGGAGCCAAGTTTTTTGATTCATCCTCCTCTTTTAAGGAGATTGTATGAATGATGAAAGAAATTTTAAACTTGAAAAACTCAACTTTAGAATAGATTGCTCAGGATCTCTACCACAGCTTGAAATAGAAAATGACACGAGTATGCTTCATATTAGAGCTCCTATTCAAGAGGTTGAGAAGTTATATAAGTTTATTGAAAACTTTCTAGCTATATACTCTCAAACTGAAAAAAACCAGGAAAAAGATAAGGTCATCATTCTTCCCTATTCTGGTGATAAATGAAAGCTGGCATTGGTTCAATAAAAAATATTATTGCAATCGCCTCGGGAAAAGGAGGCGTTGGCAAATCAACAGTGGCCGTAAACTTGGCCTTTGCCCTTAAATCGAAAGGATTTATTGTTGGACTCATGGATGCAGATATTTATGGACCTAGTCAACCTGGTCTACTTGGAAAAAGAGAACAACCTAAAGGATTCGAAGGTGCGATTGTTCCACTTGAAATAGATGGTTTAAAGTTTATTTCAATGGGAAATATGAATCAGACGGGTAAAGCGAACATTATGAGAAGTCCGATGATATTAAAGGCCCTTTCTCAATTTATAATGGGCGTTCGTTGGGGAGATCTTGACTATTTATTAGTAGATTTACCCCCAGGAACAGGAGATGTTCAATTGACTCTTTCCCAACAGGCAAAACTTAGTGGAGCCATTATTGTAACCACGCCACAGAGAGTTGCTTTAGAGATTTCCTACAAAGGTTTAAACATGTTTCAGGTATTAAATGTTCCGATTTTAGGGATCATTGAAAACATGTCTGGGTTTTCTTGCAAGCACTGTGGAAAAACAACAGATATCTTTAAAATAGGTGGCGGTAAAACATTAGCATCCTCTAGCGACGTTCCTTTTCTTGGTTCAATACCTCTCGATCCTGAAGTAATGGTAGCGGGCGACGAAGGGAGAAATTTGATAGAAAGCAATCCCAACGCTAATTCTAGTAGAATGTTTATGAAAATCGCAGAAAAAGTTATCGAAGTACAAAATAAAATTAGTGCCGAAATATTTGAACCTATGCATGTTCAAATCGATTGTGGCAAATTGAAAATTGTATGGAAAGAAGACAGCACAGTTATTTATGATACATTCAAGTTACGCTTGAATTGCCCATGCGCCGATTGTGTAGATGAAAATACAGGAAAAAGGCGAATAACCGAAAAACAAATACCTTTGGATATCTCTGCGACCAGATTTAATCTAGTTGGTCGTTATGGAGTATCAGTTCATTTTAGTGATGGCCATAACACTGGAATATATACGTTGAAACTTCTTATGGAGATGCCTAATGATATTGGAAAAACTTCTTTCAGTGTTTAAAAATAAGAAAGATCCTAAACAAATAATGAAAGAAAAAGATCTTAGGATAAACGCAACAATAATTTCATCTGATGTCATTCTTTTTCAAGTAAATGAAAAATTATTAGAAAATCAATCTATCTTAGTAATTAAAAAAAGTATTGCTGAACAATCTCCGCTTTTAAAACCAATTTTTAATTTAGTGGGTGTGACAGAGGTTTTTATTAATGACAATACTATGCGTGTTAAATGCTCTGCCAATTGTGATTTAGAAGCTATTGCCAAAAAAGTAGGTAATATAATTAGAAATGCTTGGGGGCAAGAAATGATTCCCCAATCTTTATTAGAGGAAGTTAAAAATAGCAATTCATCAATTTCTATAAAAGATGATTACCCCATTTTGCAAACAGATTTAGGTAGGGAAATTAAAAGGCTACTATCTGAATCAATTGCTCCTGGGTTGGCGTCTCATGGTGGGTCAGTTGAGCTTGTTGATATAATTGGTGGTATGGTTCATTTGAAATTTTTGGGTGGCTGTCAAGGTTGTAGTCAAGTTAGTAGTACTGTTAAATATGGTGTCGAAAAAATTCTCAAAGAAAAATTTCCGGTACTTAAAGGAATCATAGATGTTACAGACCATACCCGAGGAGAAAACCCATATTATAAATAATACACAAATAACTAGAATGGTGAGACCTTACATCACTACCATTAAAGCAAGGAATATGACGAACCTATTTGTGAGGAGGAAGAGCTTAATGTATATTTGGATTTGGGTATCGTTTGTAGCACTGATAATAGTCCTTCTGGGACTAGGCTAAATGAAGCGTGTAAATCTTGAATGCAATGTTTTAGAAAAGTAAATTTCTTTTTAAAAGACACGACTGTTTTCTGACTGTAGCATACAATAAGAAATCGTGGTTTTTTATACGAAACGTCTTGCTTTAAGCACCTGGAGGCAAAGCTGGTTTAGTCGAAATAGCCGCTGGCTTTTCACCAGACCGAAGTACATTTCTTCTTTTGTTGTAATCCTTTTCCTTCCAATATTTGGCAGCGTAATTTTTCGCACACTCTTTGCAAAAGATTTGACGTTGATGGCGATTGACATTCTTTACATGGCGGTTGAATTTTGAAATCGGTTTCTTGCTCCAACACTTCCCATCGCACTTAATTTTTGGCTCCATTAAAACTCCATATACTACAATGGCAAAAGTTCGGGACTTTCCTCCAAAATAAGAGTCGTAGAGCTACCTTCTTTTAAATAATGCGTTTGGTTTTGTGAAATATTGAAAGAAAATGTTTCAATCAAAATATGCATACAGTAGATAAAAAGAGTTACATCGTAATTGAAGTTTCCAAAGACAAAAACAAGTTAGTTCCAATGCTTGCACTCGGAATGGGAATGAGCAATACACTGGCCGTGGTAATCTTTTCTCTCCGCAAGGAAAACATCAAGCTATTCAGGAAAGTCTGCACACCTTGGGCAAAGAGAAGCAAAAAGAATATAGGGGTATTATTTCTTGTTGAAAATGTACAAGGTCGCCTCAGGGATCTTTCGGCGTTGGTTCGAGCTGCGAAGAAATCTTTTCCTGATGGAGTCACGATTGTAGTTGATGACTACCACCAGTTCTATCGAAACACTTATGACTATCGGAAAAACTTTATCGACTTTCCCGAAGTGCTAGAGAAAATTACAAAGGAGCATAGAGGTATCTTGGCCTTGTTCAGCGATTCGACTGAATGTGATATGTGTCCAGTTTACTTAAAGGATAAGCAGAATAAAGTCCGCTTTCAGGGCCTGCCCCGAAATTACAAAAGACGAGGTTTACCTAGGCTTTCCTTTTTATTGCCCTGTCGGGGGCGATCGAAACATTATGAAACTTTACCCAGAAATAGAATCAATCAAATTTCTGGATTAACCATAAGGAGAAAAAAGATGAAGAAGAAAGAAAAGACGAGAGAAGAGAAGTTCAAAGAGGCGCAAAAGCTCGATCAAAGTATTGCGAAACTTCTGAAAAAACTCACCAAAATTGTTGGAGATAGGGAAATCGCAGAAGGTATGGTCTTTTTTGACTTTGGATACAGAAACATTTGTGGTTTCACCGAGTTCGTTCCAAAGGGGAAAGATCCAAATGCGGTAATACTCAAGGAAAAGGTAGGCTTTGATTTAAGGAAGAGGCACGAATACTCACATGAAACTTTGATGAGAATATATTGGCAGTTGCTAAAGGTCGGTATTGGGACAACTGTTAAGTATTTAAGGCTCCTTGATGAAGTGTCTATGAGTTTCCGAGATGGTTTAGAGATCAAGTCGGTAGAGCAGTATGAAAAGTTCTTTGAGAAAGAGCATGAAGAAATTATGGAGAAATTAGGGTTTAGAGTCTGAGCTGCTTTCGACTTAATGGGCATTGACGCAGGAGATTCAAGGATGATTTTTTCTTAGGACTATGAATATGGAAATCAAAAGACAAGCGATTCTATGGGTAAACGTAAAAGCGAAATTATTAGGCGAGTTGGAAAAAATGGTTGGTTGCGACTTGTCAAGAATACGACTAGGAAAGGGCTTGACCGTTATTGTCTTAGGCATACTGCTTTAACATGGCTGGTGAAATGCCTTCCTACCAAAGACGTTTGCGATATTGCTGGTCACATGGGACCGAGAATGCTTCAAGACCACTACACTAACAAAAGAGTGAAGGATCAGAGGAAATGGACTGAAGCTATGCCTTTGAACTTTAAGTTGATCCCCAAAGATTGGTTTGGCTTTTTGCTCGAATGTGTGATTATAGCAAAGTGGCCGGCTTTGAAGAGAACTGGTGAAGCACCAAAAAATGATAAGGATTTTCAAAAGCTAGCAAAAATACTTAATACTCTAGAAGTGAAGCGCCTTGAACTTGATTTATTCTAAGAGCCTTAAATGCGAAGGACTTTACTTCTTTTTAGGTTTCGGTAATGCATCGTAGTCAAAAAGGTCTAACTCTGGGCGAGGTTGGACGTTCCTCTCTCTAGCGCTGATTGCGCATTTCATATCCCACTCGCGACGGCTCAGGAAACCTTTCCTAACGTATAATGCTTCATCATAATAAGGGTTGGTATCGAGGTATTGAAGGAACTCAATATCGTTATCAATAATGGTAGGCGTCCTCCATTTATAGTAACGATTGATGCGTTTTTGTTCCTTTTTTGCCATAATGCCCTAGAAGAAAAATGGAGCAGGTGATGAGATTTGAACTCACGGCCCCCTCGTTGGCAACGAGGTGCTCTACCCCTGAGCTACACCTGCCCAATTAAATTCAGTTGTCACGATCAGTTGGCAATGTAAAAAAACTGAAACTTACTGCCAACTGAATTATCATATAAGTTCCCGTTATAAAAAGTCTTTTCTTCACTCTCAGCGGTCTGGCGCAGTTGCATGGCAAGCAGACGCTCTACCAACTGAGCTATACCCGCGTTTAAAGTCTGAAGAGTCATCTTAATGAGATGTCTTATGAGTGTCAATTTAAGAAATGTGATGGCGTCGCGTAATTAGTGAGATTTCCTTCTTTATTCATGAGTTTTCCAGAAAATTTAAAGGACTCACTGTTATAGGCCAGGGTTTTTCCCTCTCCTGAAGGAATGTCGACAACGTAGTGAGGGATGCTCCACCCAGGCAGTTTTTGTCTTAACTCGGAATAAATTTTCCGACCTTGCTCAATATCAAGATAAAAGTGCATCGCACCTGCAACTTTATCGGGGTGATGAAGGTAGTAAGGGTTACCTCCTAGTTTTGCAATATGCTCAAAGAGATCACATAGAGTAGAGGAGTCATCATTAACTTCTTTTAAAAGAACTGTTTGGGTTAAAAAATGTCCAAACTTCCTCAAAGATTCATCAACTTCAGGTGAGAATTCTTCTTTATGATTAACATGGAGGACAAAAACCATACGAGAGAATTTTTGAGAATAGTTTTTCCAGATTGTTATAAATTCTTTATCAAGTCTTTGAGGCAAAACAATAGGCATTCTGGTGTGAATTCTTAAATATTTAAGGCTTTCTATTTTGGAAAACTCCTGAAAGTAGTATTCAAGCCTTTCATTAGAGAGAATAAGAGGGTCCCCTCCGGTGAAAATAATTTCATGAATTTCTGGGTGTTCTCTTAAATATTCTAGTGTTTGTTCAAAATCTTGAAGAGAGAAGAAATTCTCGTTTAACTCATTTCTTCGAAAGCAGTAGCGGCAATGAATAGGACAAAAAGATGTAGGAATAAATAAAGCCCTACTAGAGTAGCGATGAATAAGGTTGGGAGTTTTTTGGTGTTTTTGATCCCCAATAGGATCAACTAGTCCTGTTGATTGAAAAAAAGCATTTTCTTTTTCATTGGGGAAAAACTGTTTTTTTAAAACATCACTATTTTTTATTCGCTCTAAAAAAGAAAGAGGAATAAAGGTATTAAAGCTTGTTTCAATTGTCTCTCTATCTAGATAAGAAGCGAGCTCCTTATCGGAGCGTATAGCGGTTTTGATTTCCTCTTGCCAGCTCATCTTCTTTTTAGGCTTTTTTGATAATCTTTTTTGACTGTGAAAGCCGTTCCACGGATTAGGACTCCTCCATAAATGGCCATGGCCAGAAAATGATAGAGAAGCTGTTCTGTAGGAAGAGTTCCTGCTTCATAGAGAATATAAAGAATCCAGGCCAAATAAATCAGATGCAAAATAATGATGAAAGTTTTTTTTAACAGGGCAAACATTATTTTTTCTCCAGTAACTCTACTTTTTTAATTTTTTGTAAATGAAAAGACTTATGAACTTTTGTCAGTAAGCATTCTGCGTAAAGGACAAGACCTTTTGGTTGAGGAATAATTCCTATGGGGCGCACTGGTCTTGGTGAGTTTCCTTGAGTCCCTCCTGAATAGGTAATATTAAGATGCTCTTGAGTAGGAATTTTCTCTATCAAAAGTTTAAGCTCTTTTTTAACTTGGTAATTTCCAGGAGTTTTAATGGTTTTGGTATTAAAAATAAAGGCCCTGGATCGCACGAACTCGTTTCTTTTTTCAGCTTCAACTAAACCAAGGCAGTTAGAAAAAATTCTAAGACAAGCAAAACTATCGTCTAAGGCCCTGTGATGATTAAGTGGAATTTGAAAAAACTCCGCTAGACCAGAGAGTTTAAAGTTCTCCGGAGATTTCTCTTTCTTTTTAAAAACAGAGCGTCCCATATGACAAGAATCAAAAATGTCGCGTTTCCCTAAATCTTTCTCAAAATGGTGACACTCTTTTATGAGAAAGCCCATATCAAATTGAGCATTATGAGCGATGAGAGGAAGATCCTCCAAAAAATCAACAAAACCATCTATTGTTTGGCCCATTGTTGGTGAGTTCTTAACCATCTCATCAGTGATTTGATGAATTTTAATGGTATAAGGGGGAATCTCTCTTTCAGGATTAACAAGGGTGTGAAAAGTTTCGCACTCTTTATTTGGCTTAAGTTTAACCGCAGCCACCTCTATAATGTTATCAGATAGGGGTGAGAGTCCTGTTGTTTCAAAATCAATAGCAATGACGCCGTTAGGAAAAAACTGAAGAAGTTGGTTCTCTTCTTCACTGGTGAGAACTTTAGCCATTTATAACCTTTTTCTATTTAGCTGCGAGTCAATATAGCAAAAAAATACCCGTTTCGAAAAGGACTTCTTTGGCCTTCTCGTGTAGATTGATAAATACTTGGAAAGACTCATTTTTCTTGCTAAAAAAGCTTATCAATAAAGAAGGAATCTAACTATGTCAAAGAGCTATGATGTTGTTGTATTAGGTGCAGGTCCAGGTGGTTATGTTGCTGCCATTCGTGCAAGTCAGTTAGGAAAAAAAGTGGCCATCATTGAAGGAGAGCATATGGGAGGAGTTTGCCTAAACAAAGGTTGTATTCCCACCAAAGCTCTTCTTAAGTCTGCCCACAGTGCTCATGAGTTAGCTGATTTTAAATCTCTTGGAATTAACATTAAGCTTGAATCTTTAGACGGTGGAGTTGCTGTCGATAGGGCCAACAAAATTGCGGATAGAATTTCTAAAGGTGTCTCTTACTTAATGAAAAAAAATAAAATTGATGTTTTTAACGGCTTTGGAAAATTTAAAGACAAAAAAACGATTCAGGTTGGAAATGAAGAAATTAAGGCCCAGCAGATTATTATTGCAACTGGGGCCAAGTATAAAACTTTTCCTGGGCTTGAGCACGATGGGAAAAGGCTCATCGGTGCGTGGGAAGCAGTGAAACTTGATAAACTTCCTAAATCAATTGGTATTATTGGAGCTGGGGCCATTGGAGTTGAGTTTGCTTATTTTTGGAACGCTTTTGGTGTTGATGTTCATATTTTTGAACTTCAAAAAAACCTTCTTCCCATAGAAGATGAGGACTCTTCAAAAGAAATTGAAAAGCATTACAAGAAATATGGAATCAAGCTCTCTTTAGGAGTTGAGAAAGTTTCTGCTAAAAATAATGGAAAAGACATTACTATTACTGCAGTTGAAAATGGAAAAAAGACAGATTACAAATTTGAAATGGGTCTTATCGCTGTAGGGATGACTGGCCAAGTGGAAAATATTGGGCTTGAAAAAATTGGAGTTAAGGTTGAGAAAGGCTTTATTTCCGTCAATGAATATTATCAAACTAATATTGAAGGTGTGTACGCGATAGGGGATGTTTCTGGTCCTCCTCTTTTGGCCCATGCTGCTTCTCATGAAGGAGTTGTGGCCGCTGAGCATCTTGCAGGTCAAAAGCCTCACGCAATTGATAAAATGAATATTCCTGGTTGCACCTACTGCCAACCTCAAGTGGCCAGTGTTGGTTATACTGAGCGTGCGC
Source organism: Bacteriovoracia bacterium (assembly GCA_030431635.1). Taxonomy (GTDB): domain Bacteria; phylum Bdellovibrionota; class Bacteriovoracia; order Bacteriovoracales; family Bacteriovoracaceae; genus CALFYV01. The sequence continues at coordinate 4,274 of JAUIIL010000013.1, read as the reverse complement.
TCAAAGAAAAGGGAATTGAGTACAAAGTTGGAAAATTGCCCTTTACTGCAAATGGAAAGGCCGTGGCCAGTAATGAAACAGATGGTTTTGTGAAAGTATTGACTGGGAAACATGGAGAACTTTTAGGAGCTCATATTGTGGGAACTCATGCCACAGAGCTTATTCACGAATATACTTTGTTTAGACAAATGGAAGGAATTGATGAGGAAATCTTTGCAACAGTTCACCCCCATCCTACTTTAGGTGAGTGGTTAGCTGAAGCAGTGATGGCCAGTAAAAATAGAGCATTAAATTTTTAGGAGATAAATAATGGCAAAAAATGAAGTCGTCATGCCCCAGATGGGTGAATCAATTACAACAGGAACGATTACAAAATGGCATAAACAGCCAGGTGATACAATAGAGATTGATGAAATCTTACTTGAGATCTCAACTGATAAAGTTGAATCAGAAATCCCTTCTCCTTTTGAAGGAAAAGTGGTTGAGATACTTTACCCAGAGGGTGATACCATTGATGTGGGTAAACCTATTGCTTATATTGATGACGATAAAAATGCAGCAGTCTCCTCTTCCTCATCATCGGCTTCAGCTGGAAGTGAAAAAACTCAACAAGCTCCAGACAAGCAAGAAGAGTCTTCTCAGCAAACCTCGTCTGCAGCATCAAATGAATCAGGTGAGCGTCGTTTTTACACTCCACTTGTGAAGGCCATGGCCAAAGAAGCTGGAGTGGCCTTAAGTGAGTTGGATAATATTGAAGGAAGTGGAGCAGGTGGAAGAGTTAATAAAGCAGACTTCGAAAATTATTTGAAAAATCGAGGAAGTGCTCAAAAAGTAACTCAAACTCAAACTCAAACGAGCTCTTCCACTCAGTCAAGCTCTCAAGCACCAGCTACTCCAAAGTTTGAACATGGTTCTCGTGTTGAAGTGATTCCAATGGATAACATGAGAAAAGCAATTGCTAAGAATATGCAGTATTCGAAGGCCACTTCTCCTCATGTAAACTCAATTGATACAGTTGATATGTCTCATTTAGTAAAATATAGAGAGAGCGTAAAAAATGACTTTAAAAAGCAAGAAGGCTTCTCGTTAACTTATACCCATTTTATTCTCTATGCTCTTATTCAAGCTCTTAAAGAATTTCCATATGTGAATGCTTCTATTGATGGGGATAATATTATTCTTAAAAAAGATATTAACCTTGGATGTGCGGTAGCCGTTCCTGGAAGTGGACTTGTTGTGCCTGTTATTAAGGGGGCCGACAATTTAAATATTACTGGATTAGCACGTCAGTTAAACGATCTTGTTCTCAAGGCCCGTAATAAGAAACTCACAATGGATGACTTAAGTGGAGGAACTTATACCTTCACCAATAATGGCTCCTTTGGGATCCTTGCAGCAACTCCAGTTATACTTCAACCACAAGTAGGGATTTTCTGTGTTGGCTCTATTAAGAAAACTCCAGTTGTTCTTGGTAGTGATGCTATCGGAATTCGTGACGTGATGTATGCGACCCATACATACGACCACAGACTTATTGATGGAGAGCTTGGTTCGAAGTTTTTGAAGTTTGTTGTAAATTACCTTGAAACTTTAGAGCCTCAGCACTTATTTTAGTTTTTTAGACTAAAATTTTATGTAACGAGGTTTGAGAATAAGCTCTTGTGAGTGCTTGGGGTTTTGCTTAACGAGCTCAGTGCAGCCATTGAGATTTTCTTTTAAATCATCTCCTCCACGCACAAGTATTCCTTCAACTTGATAGTCATTGAGGTTAACAATAGGTGAACCAGAACTTCCTTCGAAGGTATCTGTGTTGACAATAAAATGGCTATCCCAAAGAGTATTTTTCATAACCTCGGCCTCTGAACTAATTTTGGTTGGTAATCCTAAAGGAGTTCCAATGGCCGCAACTGGAGTTGAAGGCTTAAGATAGAGTTTACGTGAGAGTTTAAAATAGCGAGGAAGGATAACTTTCTTATTAAGTTTTACAGTGGCATAATCTATAGCTTCTCTATTATTTCCATCCCGGTTAAGAATTTGATTACAACTTGTAATATCTTTTTCTTCAACAAAAATTCTCTCATCAAATTCATTCTTTTGTCGGTAGCGAAAAACCCACCGGTAATCCTTACAGTCATCCATCGTTTTAATGCAATGGCCAGCGGAGACAAGAGTTGATTCATTAATAAGAAAACCAGTACAGTAAGATGAGGAGAGTTGGTGATTAAAGCGCACTTCCGAGCAAGTTTTATACTGCTGTTGAAGAGTTGGTCCCAAAACTTCAAATTCATTCTCTGAAATTTTTTTTAGATTTTTTTTATGAATAAGGGCCGCGGTTGCGTAAGAGAGCTCTCTTAATGTCTTATCTGAATGCCTGTCAGCTTCAATGCGATCATCAAGACCATAAATGGTCCAGGCAAATGAGCTTGAACAAAAAAGAAGAAAAATAAAAATTTTCAAAACCCTCTCTCTTTGATTTTGACTCCATTATCAAACTATCTGAGAGAGAGAATTTCAACAAACTAAGGCTTACATTTGGCCAAGAGACTCAAGATACTCTTTAAATTTCTTCTCAAACCCTTGTTCGGTAGGAAGGTAGAACCTTTCCTGAACTTTTTCAGGAAGATAATTTTGTTTCACGTAATGACCGGGATATGAATGAGCGTACTTATAATCTTTTTTATCAGGATGATGGTTTCTGAGGTGAGTTGGAACCTCTAGAGTAGGATGCTCTTTCACAAATTCAAGGGCCTTATTAATCCCAAGATAGCTTGCGTTACTTTTGGGAGAGCTCGCGATATATGTCGTTGCTTGGGCCAGGATAATTCTTGCTTCAGGAAAGCCAATTTCTTTAACAGCTTGCAGAGCACTATTTGCGATAATAAGGGCCTGGGGATTAGCGTTACCTATATCCTCACTGGCCTGAATCACTAGGCGTCTAGCAATAAAAAGAGGATCTTCACCACCATCAATCATAACAGCAAGCCAGAGAAGAGCAGCGTCAGGATCGCTACCTCTAAGGGATTTAATAAAAGCCGAAATAACATCATAGTGCCTGTCAGCATTTTTATCATACTGCCTATTAATACCAATAATTTTTTTGATCTCCTCTTCAGAGATTTGATTTAGGTCTTCACCAGATTCCCATAAAGATTCGATGCTATTAAGTGTACTTCTTGCATCCCCATTACTATGTTCAGCGATATAAAGACTTACCCACTCTGGGACTTCTTTTTTTTGCTCTTTAGTGGCCCTCTCAATAACTTTCAAAAGATCTTCTTTGTTCAAAGCTTCAAGCTTGAGTGTCCTAACCCGAGAGAGAATGGCCTTATTTAAAGAAGTGCTAGGGTACTCGGTTGTTGCTCCAACGAGAAGAAAATCTCCTTTCTCAAGATGAGGCAGAAGTGCATCTTGCTGGGCCTTATTGAAACGGTGAATTTCATCGATGAAAAGGAGGGCGTTTTTACTAAAAGATTGCTTTTGCTCGATTATTTTTTGAATGATTTTACGCAGTTCTGGAACTCCAGACATGACAGCATTAAAAGGGTAGAACTCCAGGCCAAAGTCTTGGGAGAAAATATGGGCCAAGGTTGTTTTTCCACTTCCTGGAGGCCCCCATAAAATGAGGTGAGGAAGGTGGCCTGGTTTAAATTTTTTAATAAATTCAATGACTTTTCTTTGACCTTGATAGTCAGAAAGCTTTTTGGGCCTCATTCTATAGGCCAGAGGGTGTGAGTGAGTCTGAGTTGAGAAGAGTCCCATTTGATCCATAGGACTTTTTAAACCCACTGGAATCAAAAGTAAAACTCATGATAAGTTATTGACAACTTGCCTCCTAAAAGGGATGGTAGCTCTACAAAAAATAATCGGTTTTTAACCATTTATAGCGTCTGATAGAAGGAGGTGATGAACGATGGCAAACAATATCAAAATCGTTGTTGATGAAAGAATGGGTGTTGATAGAACGTTAAGAAAGTTTAAAAGACTTTGCGATTCTTACGGGATTGTTAAAGAGTACCGTAAACGCTCAGAGTACAAAAAGCCTTCAGTTCGTCTTAAAGAAAAGTTAGAAGCTGCAGATAAAAGAAGACGCAAAACGGTAGTTAAATCAAGAAGAGGTTATAGTAAACTCTAACCCAAGTTATAGAGGCCCTCAGTGAGGGCCTTTTTTTTATGCGAGCCGAAAATCTTACGAAGTTTGATTTGAGGACAGAACACCACGGGCATGCCCGTGGATGAATGAGCACCGGTAGGCGAAGTACGCGCAGACATGCTAT
>JAUIIL010000004.1 GCA_030431635.1 Bacteriovoracia bacterium | reverse complement strand
TCGCTATTACAAGATATATAAAAATTGTACCTACATTCTTCTAGGATTATGTTTTTTTATCGGTATAGCAAACATCATTCTGATAAGTGGAAACCCTATCGTTGTAACAGTTCAAAATGGTAAACGCACATTTTACCAAGCTGAAAAGCGACCACTGAGCGTTGAAACTTCTGATCTTGAAGAACTGATAAGAGACTATGTTAAGTTACGTTACGAATGGGATGTTTTCGATCCCAATAACATTGTTCAAAATATCGGTCCATTCATTACAGAAGGCTACAGACAAAAACTATTTCAAGCACTTGGTAAGATTATGCATAAAAATCAGGAAGGACAGTCTATTAGCCAGTATGTCGCGAATATTAGAACTGTTGTAACTGATAGTGAACTCAGTGTTACGTTTTACAAAGTCATTGTGTTAAATGGTCAACCAATTTCGACAGTTGCGCAGCTCTCTTTCAACATTATTGATGAGAGCAAAACAAAAGCAAATCCTTTGGGAATTTACATTAATGGAGTAACTGAACATGGTAATAACTAGATTCTTTTTATTGCTAAGCTTTATCATGCTGACAATATCAAATGTAAACGCACTTGTAAGAGAAGTCGGAGTAAGCAGCAACGAAATGGCAACTCTAAGCTTAAGAATGGGCCAGAGTACTGTTTTACGTTTTAATGAACAACCAGTTAAAGGAGTTGTCGGAAATCAGAACTACTACAATGTTGAGTTTATTCAAAACACAAATGATGTAACGATTCAGCCTTTAGGTGAAGTGTCCACAAATCTTTTTATTTATTGTAAGCATCATACCTATGGTTTTTTACTCAAAACAACAAAAAATGGAAAGTATGATGACTTGGTTAAAGTTAGATGGAACTCGCGTCCATCAAGCTATGCCTATAACAATAAAAGCAAAAAAAGAGTAACAACTTTTTCTATCAAGTTTTCAATTAAAAACGTGATTAATTTTAGTGTTGAAGACATTACCTATAACTCTCTAGCAAAACTTTGGATTATTGATCTTAACGTCAATAACATAGGACAAGATGATGTTGAGTTAAAGAATGTAACTTTCTCAATTACAAGACGAAACAAAGCACTTCAATTTCAACCGCCTATTTTTTTGATAGAAAAATTAAAAAAGAATGATTCGGGGCGAATTCGGATTTTTTTGAATCTAAAAATCAAACAAGGTTTTACTCTACATGCTTCTTATAAAGAGGCAAATGCAAAAGTTATTATTCCTAGAGCGAGGCTAAGGTGACATTTTTTAGTTCAAAATGGAGCCATTTTTTAGGATTTATTTATAAAGTTGATGGCGGAAAAAATGTTATTAACTTTTATAATATTGGGATTTTAGTAATTGGGCTTTTTATCTCTTTTTTTGCTTATGTTCTCTTTAAGAAAGAAGACACAAGCTTTCTCATCCATGGAACCAAACAGGCAATGAGAACCAAGAAGAAAGAGCAACAACATGAGCAAACTAAAAATAAGAACTATTCTTTCAATTCTACAGTATGGACACCTGAAAACTCAGAACGAAATAATTCTAAGAAATCACAGAATTATAGACAAACTGCTCCGCCTATAAAGTACAAAGCAATTCAGATCATTGGCAGAGATCGCCCAGTCGATGGCTCAAATTTTATCCCCATTGGAACTAACTTTATTGGGCAACTACTTACAGGAATTGACTCCCGTGAACAAAGTTCAATCGTTAAAGTTATTTTACCTTATGGAGGCAGCTACAAAGGACGAGGCAAAATTCCTAAAAATAGCACACTGCTTGGAATTGCAAGCTATAAAGGGCAAGGAGAAAAAATCTGCATTAAGTTTGATAGAGGCGTTACTCCTGAAGGCATAGAGTTCAAAATCGAAGCTCACGCACTAGATACGAGAGACTACTCACCTTGCATAATTGGAGATTACCATAGTTCAGCAGGGATAAGAGTCGCTACAACTCTTGGCCTAACGATGGTTTCAGGAATGTCAGATGTGCTTACTAAAAAAGTCGCCATTGGTAATACAGGACCACTTGGTGGCCCACAAACTGTAACACCTGATGCAACCATGAGAAATGCTCTCCTTCATGGAACTTCTAAAGTTGCAGATATGGAAGCTCAACGACAGGCACAGAGAATGAATCAAGAAGGACAAGAATATGTCACACTTGATTCTGGCAAAGATTTAATTGTGTCTTTGACACAAACATTTATACCTACTTTTCAATAAAAATTAATAAGGAATACTTATGACAACTACTCACTCAGGGAGCGATTTCATTCGCTCATGTAACAACTTATTTAAAGCTTTGAAGGCATTTTCAAAACTTATTTGGTATGGGGTTATCAGAATACCTCAACAGAAAAAAGAATTTTTCTTACTCATCGTTCCTGGAGCGATATTTACAACGGCCATAGGTGCAAATTTAAAACACCTTGAATGGGCACATCGTATTTATCCCCAGATGTTTACACCAGACAATTGCGATTTTTTCTATCAGTTAGGAATTGGAGCGAATGTCGCTTTTTTGTTATTCTTCTATATTTTTTTGATTCTTGCTTTTTTAGGCACAAGAGCATTTGCAGAATGGAATAAATACCAAAAGGCAATTGATCTACTAGGACTTAAAAATGCCCTTGATAAAAAACCAATGTTAGTGAGAATTGACAAGTTAAGTAAGGGAAAGACAAAACTTATTATCAATTCTGTTGGAATTGGCCTTGATGAATACGAAAAGAAAAAATCACGCCTTGTTGCAAGTAGTGGCGAAAATGTTGAAACTATCAAAAGCTGCCAGAATAAAAAGCTTATTGAAGTTTTACTTACAGCTCGTCCACTACCATCTAAATGTGACTACAAGGATTTTGTTGATGAGTTAAAGGAAGAATACTCTTTTATCGTTGGGGAATCAGTTGAAGGACCAATTACTCAAAGTATCAGAGAGCTACCACATCTTCTCATTGCAGGAACAACGGGAGGCGGAAAATCTGTTTTCTTTAAGCAAGCTATAACAGGGCTTCTTGAAACATCACCTCATCTTCAGATGTATCTACTCGATTTAAAAGGTGGCGTTGAATTTACAAAGTTTGAAGTTTTCCCAAATGTCAGAGTAGCAAAAAGCATTCAGGAATCTCTCGTTTTTCTTAGAGTCGTCAAAACTGAAATGAAAAGAAGGTTTAAACTGCTTAAAAAGAATGGACATGAATACATTGAACCTAAACGTGACAAATTAGACGTTATTGTTTTAGGCGTTGATGAGGCAAGCATTCTCTACATGTTGGGAAGTAAAAAAGATAGTAACTATGAGCAGGCAATGGAGGCCAGAAAAATAACAGATGAGATCGCCAAGTTAGGTCGGGCCGCTGGCATTCATCTTATCTTAGCCACTCAAAGAGTAACAGTTAAAACAATTGATACTAACATCCAAGAAAATGTCGAAGGTCGAGTTTGTTTTAGAATGAATACATTTCAAGGATCTAATTTGGTTCTTGGTAATAAAAAAGCAATGGAACTCCCTGACATTGCTGGTCGAGCAATCTGGGCAAAAGGTAACACCTTTCTTGAAGTTCAAGCACCATATCTTGATCAGAGTGAGATTCTTGCAAAAGGTGAAGAAATCAAAGCGGAGTTTTCACAAGCAAAAAGAAAAAATCTTCAAGAACTCTTAGTCGAACAAGAAATGCAAAACTTAGGTGCAACTTCGATTGATAATGATGAGGACGATAGTGAAATCGAGAATCAGACTGAAAGCGAATGATTATAAACTATTTGAATACCTTTACTTTAATCAAGTCGCATCTTTTGGGCAAATAAGTAAATATTTATTCCCAGAGATGTTTATTTCAAATTTATCAAGAAGACTAAACAATCTTGAAAAAAATGATTATCTCAAGAAAAGACCTCACTATGACCAAGATTGGAATGGAAAGGTTTTTTCAATCACAAGTAAATCATTGAAAGAATGTTTATCTTATCTGGGTAGCGAAGATACAATTGAGCAAATCTTAAGTGGAAATATAAGTCATGATCTTTACTTAGGAGAAATAAGAGAGTCTTTAAAGAGATTCAAAAATGTTTCGTCTTACTATACAGAGAATATGCTTAGATCCACTAGCATTGTTGATAAAGGCTTTCCTATTGTTGATTTAAGATCAATTAGAAGCGACGCTGCTTTTAAACTTAAATATAAGAACGCTCAACATTTTGTTGCTCTTGAGTATGAGCCTACCTTTAAAGATAAACAGCGTTACCGAGATAAATTTTTAGATTATTGTACAAGAGATAAAATTGCAGCAGTTTTCTATGTCATGAGAAATACAAAGCAACTAACTAAGATGATTGATATAGAATCAAAGGAATTAGAAAAGTATACTGCTAAGTTTTATTACTCTTGTTTAGATGATGTATTAAATAAAAATCAATCGGTAACATTTAAAAATAGAAAAGGTAAAACTATCACCCTTCAATGATACAAGCTCATTGAATTACAAATGATAAGTTTAAGTGATAAGTCGATGATAAGTGCTTATCATCAAAGTTTTCTAAAAAAACCATCTAACCTCAAGAGATTAAAAGAAAATTTTAAATTTTAATCAGTATCAGAATGATACACAGTTGAGATTTTTAAGGAGTTCTATTTATGAATAAATTTTTAAGTATTTTTGTAGCTATTTTGATTGGCTGCTTAAGTTCTGGCTGTAGCACGATGAGAGAATCGGTTGGATTCGGAATTGGTTCTGGAGTTGTTGCTGGTGGTGCTGTGGGTTCTTTTTCTTCCTCGGACCATGGGAAAGGAGCATTAAAAGGTGCTTTAGTTGGGGCCGCTGTTGGAGGACTTATTAGTTATTTTGTGCACAAAGGACTTGATAAACGTGATGAGGAAACAAGGCGCAAAACTTTGTTTAACCTAGATAAGTTCGGAGTCAATGGGCCTCAAAATATCTCAGGTGGAAGACCAGCAATCACAAAACCAGTTGTTTCAGAAGATTGGGTCGACACGACCATCAACGGGAAAAAACTAATAGAAGGTCATAGAGTTTGGACTATCGAAGAAGACTCTATATGGACCTTAGAAAAAAATAAAGACAAAAAATAATGAAAAAAAACCTAGGTGTCAGGATAAGCGAAAATGCAGATCTGGCACTTGATTCAATGATTAGTGAAATTACATCAAATGAAATTGTAATTAATAGATCAAAACTATCATCATGGATCATTGTCAATTTTTTTGAAAAACATTTTCAAAAAAGCAAAGAAATACTGCTGAGCGAGCACAAAAGCCCTAAAAAGCAATTAAGAAACATTCTTCCTACTCTCACGCATGAGGAGCTTGAATTGGCCATCAAAGCAATTGAGAAGGAACGTAAAAAAGGTGAATCACAAATATGAAAAAACTTTTTGAACTACTAAGCCAAAAAATGCAAGAGCAGTTTTATGGGGAAATCACTATTCGTTTTAGAAATGGAATCCCGACTATTGTCACTTGCCTTACTCAAACAAAACTAGACTAACCACAACCAAAACATTGAGCAGGAAGAACCGCCATTGTTTTCCTTTTAAGGAGAACTATGAACGATCTTTCTGCTCAAAATTCTTATAATCATAAAAACCATTATAAGAAAAATCACTGCTGGCAATACGATGTCAGAATTAAAAATTTAGATGCTGATGTAAAACAATCAGGACTTAGTCAAAATGAATTGCAAAAAATTAAAGTGGACGATTTTACTTTTCAGTTTGTCTCTAAAGAAGAAAAGGAAAAGTGCCGTGAAATCGTTTCTTTTATAAAACGCCATGAGTGGTTAGGAAAAATGCCTCTTAGACCCACACACCGCTTTACAGCGAGGTATAAAGGGCAACTGGCTGGCGTTATCGTTATGGCCACACCTAATGCCTTTTCTAATTTACTCGGGAAAGAAAATCGAGACCTAGAAAAGCTTATTAGTCGTGGCGCATGTATCTCATGGGCACCTAAAAATTTAAACTCTGCTTTGCTTATGTACGCCGTCAGATGGATGGCAAAAAATACATCCTATAAATGCTTTACAGGATATTCCGACATCGAGGCAAAAGAACTAGGAACAATCTATCAAGCATGTAACTTTATGTATCTTGGACAAAAATCAGGAGCTAGGTATGAGTATTTTGCTCCCAATAATCCTCAGAAAGGCTGGTTCACCGATAGATATTTTAGAAAAATATCACAATATAAAAGGTATGCAAAAAAACTAGGATTCAAATGGGAAAAGAACTGGTCAAAACGAGATAATCTTTTTAGGGAAAATATTCCATCAGATATTTTAGAAAAAATAAAACTAGAGTCAAAACAACATCAAAAAAGGTGTCTAAAAAGAAAAATTCCGAAGAAGCATAAGTACGCCTACATTTTAGGCAAAGATAAACGTGAAACTAAATTACTTCTAAAAATATTCCTTGAATTAAACCCTAAGCTAACACATTTGAGTTACCCAAAACAAAGAGGCATGTAGATATTTTTACGCGGCCGTCAAAGTAATATTTTAAATTTCTAAACTTATAGAAAGCTGGAAAATGCATGACAAAAAGTGATATGATAAACAACATAAATCAGAGCAAAAAAGATGTTGAATCTAGCTCTGAAACGTTCTTTAACAATAGAATAATTTGGACGATAGATGAAGTATGCAAATTTACTGCATACAAAAAGGGAACCATTTATAACCTAGTTAGTAATGGAAATATTCCCTACAGAAAACGAGGCAAACGACTCTTTTTTATTCCAACCGAGATTCTTACGTGGATCAAAGGAGAATAAGAAATGAGTTTTAAAGACTACAAGAAACTAAAAGGCACACCAGGGATCTACAAGCACAAAATAAGTAACTCCTATATGGCCAGAAAAAAAGTTGATGGTAAAGTAATTCAAAAAACATTTTCCACAATTTTTGAAGCAAAAGTCTGGCGTAAATCAGACCAGCATGAACAATTTGATCCCTCTTCAAGTTATTCAACACTTGCTGATGTGTGGAAAAAAATGCAAGAACTTCACTTTCCAACGCTTGCGACAAGTACAAAGGCTATCTGGAAAAGACGCTATGAACCTTGGAAAAATATCGAACATCTGCCAATGGATAAAATTACTCCATCAAAAATTACAAATTGGGTTAATAATCTTGCGGAATACTACCGTTCGACATTTTATCAAGAATCTGGGAGAGGTAGAGCTGGTAGATGTAACTTGAATAATGAACTTAACCTTTTTGTGACAATTTTTAATTGGTACAAAGAAAGTGAAGAGTTTGAAAAGGAAGCTCTCTCATTAACTTGCCCTATTAAAAGAAAACATAAAAAACTAGGCTTCATCAAACCAGTACCGGATAAAAATAAAAAAATATCTCTAGAGGATGCTTATTTATTTTTTGAATACTTAAAACCACTCTACAAAGATTTGGCTATGATGCAATTTTTTACTGCGGGCAGGATAGGTGAAGTAGCTGGTCTTCAATGGTCAAACGTTGATTTAAAAAATAGAAGGATGTTAATAAAACATACTTGTATTTGGGACATGACACACAAAACATTTTTAGAGTTAAAACCGTTTCCTAAAAACAGAGAATCTAGACCTTGCTACATCACTGATGAAATTAAGGAAATTCTGCTGAAAAGAAAAGCCTTCCAGACTGCTGGTAATGACTTTGTTTTCCATGTTGATGGAAGTCCTATCAACTATTGCACAGTTCAGTTAAATTATCGTGAAGCTCAAAGAAAAAGTGGCGTCCCCTACACAGGGACACACATATTGAGACATGGTATGGCAAAATTAGCACGTAAAATTGGTGGTGGTTTAGATGCTGTTATAGCAATGACAGGTCACAAGGATATTAAACTTGCTGACCATTACTCAAAATGTGATGAAGATGACCAAAAAGAGGTAGCCGAAAAGATAATGCAACATATTCGTAGCCAGCAAGTTGATATGAATACTGACAATGTTATTTCGCTATTTTCTCAAAAAAATGCTACAAATTCTTAAAAAGTGAGTATGGGTGAGTATTTGGATAATACCACCCTATTAACCTAAACAAAATCAAAGGGTTAGCAACTATATGCCAGAATTACCCGAAGTCGAAACAATACGTAAACAACTAAGGACTCACCTTCCTTTTAAAGTGAGAAAAGTTCGCACGTCTAAAGTGTATGAAAGTATTGTTCATACAGGACGCCCTCAATTGAAAGACGTTTCAATTGAAGAAATCACGAGAAAAGGGAAAATGCTCATTTTTCATTTAGATGATAAACGCTATCTTCTCTCTCACCTTGGGATGACTGGGACTTGGAGAGTAACTGACTCTCCTCTTAAAGATAAACACAACCACCTTATCCTCGAAGGAGAAGGGAAAACATTAAACTACGTCGACTATAGACGTTTTGGGCACATGTATCTTTTTAATAAAGAACAAGCGCAAAAGAAATTAAATGAACTTGGAGTTGATATCGCGTCGAAAGAGTTTACTCTTTCTTATCTAAAGGAAGCTATCAAACGTTTTCCCAACAGAGTACTTAAAGTCACTCTTCTTGATCAAAAACTCTTCGCTGGAACAGGAAACTATATTGCCAATGAAATTTGCGCTCTTTCAAAAATTCATCCATTGAGAAAATGTTCTGATATTAAAGCTTCAGAGTTTAAAAAAATTTTTGAGGCCACTCATAAAGTCATTACCGGTGCCATCAAATCCAATGGAGTGACTTTTCAAGGTGGTTACCAAGATACAACTGGAGATAAGGGGCAAGGTGTAATGAACCTTGTTGTCTTCTATCAAAAGACGTGTCAGATGTGTAAAAAAACTAATGTTGAAAAAATATTTGTAGGACAGCGAGGAACTTATTTTTGTCCTCGCTGCCAAAAATAAACTAAATAGGAATACTCACACCAATAACTGTTGAACGAGATGTCACATCAGCAGTTGCTCCCGTTGACGTCTCATCGTAATCAAGTTTTCGATATTCTAAATAAATGTTCACAAAAGGCATGAACTTATAGGCCAGACCAAACTTTAATCCACTGACTCCTTCATAATCAGTCCCTGAATCCTGATCGATTTCCCCCCCAATGGCGTATCCGGCCCAAAAACGCAGCAGAATAGGAAAACTAAAGCCTGCAGTTAAATACATTGTGTTACCAGAATAATCGACATCACCTGTGGACTTTTCCGTTGCACCCGAGAAAGTTTCATAATCAAAGGCCACGAAAGGTCCAAAAAATAAACTATAACCTAGACGGCCACCAAATCCAGTGAGAGAGGTATCTGAAGCTGCTGCCGTTGAAGAATTATTTTGTCTATCCCCTGTCAGTTGAAAATGAGCGTAAGGCTCAATAAGAATTGAAGCTTGTGACAAAGATGCCGCAAATAAAAGAGAGAAAACTATTTTTTTCATAAGTGACCCCTTAAATAAATTATACTAGTAATTTATATTTTCTTCACAAAATTTCTTATTTTTTTGGCAGAACTTTTTGTAACTTTCAAAATAGGCCGTGAATCTTTCGAATTCACCTTTCACAATCTCAATCTTCTCTCCAGGACAAACGCGCTCCATATGAGTAATTGAGTCGGTATTAATATACTCATAGTCAAAACACTCCTCTTGCATTGGATAAACTTTTTTCACGCGCATAATATGAGTATTTCTAACAGTCTCTCCCCATCTCCAAATGACCCTTGGTTCGAAGTTTTTCTCAAGGTAAGAAATCATCTCCTGTCTAAGTTCAGAGACCTCTTTCTTATCTTCAGGTCCTTTAAAATAACTTGTAAGGTAAATGGCACCCTTAATACTTAAGTTATTAATCGCCCACTGATCGGCCAAATGTCTCTGTATATAGACTCTTAACTCTTTGTCAGCTAGCTCATACAAATCTTTAAACCCTGGAATGATTGTCACTTCATCTCTCATGACTTTATCAACAAGACCTTGATAAAAAGTAAGCCACTTCTGTTTTTCGGTCTCTTTATCAAAAGGAGCTTTCATTTCTGGTTTAAAATACGCAAAGTAATGAAACTTTCTTAAACCTGTTGTGAATCCCATACAAAGACCATAGAGAATTTTGAGAAAAGAGTATTGAGAGTATGTTCCACTTGTTCCGTAGGTAAAGGGAAAAGCATCAAAGTCAAGATCGTAGTGAAACTCAGGAAGTTTAAAACTCATTTTTCCTTCCTTTTCAAGCTGCTTGTATTTTTGACCAAGCCTTCTCACCTTTTCTAGATTTTCTTCATCTTTGTAAGCGTTTTGAATCTTAAAAAAGACATAATCACGAATAAGATCGTTCTGATCGTATTTTTGGTCCCTTTTTTCAGGAAAAGCAAAAACAGGTCCCTTATTCACAATGATGTTGGCAAAAGCCTGCGATAGGATCATTAATCCTAAAAGAATGACTTTCATACTCTCTCCTTAGATAAGTCGTTAAATCCTTTTAAATTTCGTTTAAAGTTTAGAGAAAACTCTCAAAGATGACAAGTTTGCTCGGATGTTATTATCAAATCTTTACCTAACAATAACTAACATTAAGAAACTCGATTGAGAATTTCAAAACTCCATTGATATTTATCTTCAGTGTGCAAAACCTTTTCAGTGCTTATCCAAAGGGAGCGATCGAGTTTAGGAAAAAAAGCGTCTGCATCAACAATTGTTTGTACTTGGGTTAAGTAAATTCTGTCGGCCAACTCAAGAGTTTGGTGATAGATATTGGCCCCACCAATAATGAAGACTTCCTCCTCACCTGCTTCTCTAGCAAACTGTGTGGCCTCACTAATAGAAGAGAAGAACCTTAGATTTTCTTGTGGCTCCTGCGGAGCACTTGTCAAAACAAGCATTGTTCGACCTGGAAGGGCCCTACCAATTGACTCAAAAGTTTTTCGGCCAAGAATAAGGTGATGGCCCATTGTTATTTTTTTAAAATTTTTTAAATCCCCAGGTAAATGCCACGGGAGTTGATTATCCTTACCTATTCCCTGCTCTTCATCCATAGCAACCATGAGTGAGACAATCATATTGCAACCGGAGCTTTTATATGAGGATGGGCCTGATATCCAACAAGTTCAAAGTCCTCAAAACGAAAATCGAGCAGGTTTTTAACGTCAGGATTAATTTTCATTTGAGGGGAAGGATAAGGTGTTCTTGAAAGTTGCTCTTTGGCCTGGTCAAGATGATTAAGATATAAATGCGCATCTCCAAAAGTGTGAACAAAGTCTCCTAGTTCATAACCACAAACCTGAGCAATCATCATCGTTAACAAAGCGTAGGAAGCAATATTAAAAGGAACTCCAAGAAAAATATCTGCTGAGCGCTGATAGAGCTGACAAGAGAGTTTGTTATCGGCGACATAAAATTGAAAAAGCGTGTGGCAAGGAGCAAGGGCCATTTTATCTAAATCGGCCACATTCCAGGCACTCACAATATGACGTCTTGAATCAGGATTTTCTTTAAGATTCTTCATTAAAGTTTCAATCTGATCAATTGTTTTTCCATCAGGAGACGGCCAGCTTCTCCATTGAACACCGTAAACAGGTCCTAGGTCACCTTCTTCATCGGCCCACTCATCCCAAATCGTGACTTTATTATCGTTAAGATATTTAATATTGTTATCACCTTTTAAAAACCATAAAAGTTCATGAATAATGGATCTTAAATGACATTTCTTGGTTGTTACAAGGGGAAAGCCTTTGGCCAGATCGAATCTCATTTGATGACCAAAAACCGAAAGCGTCCCCGTTCCTGTTCTATCATCTTTTTTGGTACCGTTCTCCAATACGTGTTGCATTAAGTCGAGGTATTGTTTCATGTGTGCTCCCTCTATGTTTTTATGACTCTCCCTGATAGCATAACAACACAAATTCGAAATGACACTTTAAAAGAATGGACATTTTGTTTTATAATAAAACAAAGGAAAGGATTTCTTATGGCAACAATCACAGGACTTGATAACCTCATTGAGCAAAAAAGTATTCAGGATAAAATACAAGGACAGATTGGTTATTTGTGCCACAGTGCTTCGATAACAAAAAATATTGAAATTGGAATACTTCCTTTGCAAAGAATATTCGGCAAAAGACTGAAGTGCTTATTCACTCCTCAACATGGTCTTGTTGGTGACGTGCAAGACAATATGTGTGAAAGTGATCATTTCACTCATTCCTATTTCAAATTACCTGTTTATTCGCTCTATTCTGAAACACGTATACCAACTGATAAAATGTTAGATGGGCTTGATTGTGTTCTTATTGATCTGCAAGATGTGGGAACTAGAATCTATACTTATGTTTATGCCATGACTTATATGATGGAAGCTTGTGCTAAAAAAGGAATTAAAGTTTTTATCCTCGATAGACCAAATCCCATTGGAGGAATTCATATTGAAGGAAATGTTTTAGAAGAAGAGTTCAGCTCTTACGTTGGTCGTCACCCTTGTCCTACAAGACACGCTCTTACGATGGGAGAGTTTGCTCTCATGGCCCAAAAGTTCTGGGGGAGTGATTGTGAGCTTGAAGTTATCAAAATGCAGGGATGGGAAAGACAAATGTATTTTGAACAAACAAAACTTCCCTGGGTTATGCCTTCTCCTAATTTTCCAACAATTGAATCAGGCTTTCCTTTTGTTGGAACTGTTTTATTTGAAGGAACGAATATATCTGAAGGTAGAGGGACGACGAGAAGCCTCGAAATCGTAGGGCACCCCTCTTTTGAGCCTTATTCACATAAAGAAAAACTTGATAAAATTTTTGCTGATTTAAATCTTGGAGGCTTTGTTCTTAGACCCGTTGGTTTCATTCCTACTTTCCAAAAACACCAAGGAAAGAGCTGTGGAGGTTACCAAATTCATGTCACCAACAGAGATCATTTTAAACCATGGAGAGTTTGCCAAATTTTGTGCCATTATTTTTATCATCAGTTAGGAGGAAAATTTCAGTGGAAAGAACCTCCTTATGAGTATGTTCATCATAAACTTCCCATTGATGTTATTAACGGAACTGACAAGTTGAGAATTTGGATAGAGAAAAACCAATCCTATTCTGAAATCAACTCTATCGAACAAACAGAAGCAATGCGCTTATTTTTAAATAACAGAGAAGAAATCCTTCTTTACTGAGAGTAAAACTATGAGATTAGAAATCATTCACCAAGATGGAGATACAGAGGTACTTGAATTCAGTAAAAAAACTCTTCTGGTTGGTAGAGGAAGTAAATGTGATCTGCGTATAACAGGTGAAGGAATTAGCCGAGAGCATTGTGAACTTAAAGAGCAAGAGGGACAATTTTTTGTAACAGATCTCGGAAGTTCAAATGGAACTTTCGTTAATGAAGAAAGAATAGCTCCTAATACACCAACAGAGTTTAATACTTTTTTCCCTATTATTGTAGGGGCCGGAACAAGTATTTCTCTTTTAGGTGAAGATGACGCTCGAGTGGCCATGAAACCAAAGATTAAGGCGACTACTGCTAAAGTAAAAGAGCCTACTGTGACCTCTCTACTGGTTAACAATCCAACAGAATATAGACCAACAGGAAAAGTATCTGCTAGTAAAGAGATTAACCCTAGTGATATTAATGATTCACATACCCCTTCCGAACCTTCTAAAAAAACAAAAAAATCAAATTCAACTCTTTTAATAGTTCTTTTTGCTGCTGCGGCCCTGTATTATTTTTGGTTTCCAGAAAGTGAGCAACAACAACCCCCTCAATTAAGTGCAAGCTCACCTCCTCCAATAGCTACTGGACAACCCTCTACTAATAATGAACAAGTTCAACAACAAAAAATTGATCCTACTTCTGTTGTTACTCCCAAAAGTATTATGAATGAGAGTAAATGCTTAACTCAGCAAGAAAAATCTTATTGCTCAAACTTTAGTTTTCAAGACTACTACTCTGGTTTTGTTATTAAAAATGATACTCTTTTTGCAGCTATCCATCTTGATAACTACAAAAAAGATTTTACGTTCGAAAATCCTCTCCAAGAAAATGAGAAAAAACAGTTAGAACAGCTACAACAAATTGAACAAAGGGCCAAAAGTAGGAACGTAAACTTTAAAGGTTTTAGTGCCACAGAAAATGAAATACAAACAGCTCTCTTACTCTCTCCTATTTTTAATCAAAATTTCTTTGACTTGTTGCTAAGGGATGAAAAAATCGCCAAAGTTTATCTGGTAGGTTTTAAAAGAGTCAATGGACAACCAATTGTTATTAACAATATTGTCACGCAAAAAAGTAAATTCTTATCACTTAAAATGACAAATATTTTTACTGCTTTTAAGATGATGATTATTGGACAACATAATCAGCTCTACCAACAACAAGTCACACCAATTATCCAGTCCTTTTAAAAGATGCACGTTGCAATATTATGACTAATTAAGTAGGCTAACCAAGGGTTTTTATTTATTGCACGTCAATATTTATTAAGGAGCACGTTGTTATGGTTCAGGCACTAGAGGATTTTTCGGTTTCATTCGTTACTGCAGTTTGGGGGTTGCCCCTTATTTTTCTTCTCTTTGGCGCAGGGCTTATTTTTACTCTCTTCTTTGCTTTTCCTCAAATTCGTCATTTCAAACACGCTATTGATATTGCTCTAGGCAAATATGATAAACCAGAAGATAAAGGTGAAATTAACCACCTTCAGGCCCTGACTGCTGCGCTTTCAGCTACCCTTGGTCTAGGAAATATCGCTGGTGTTGCGGTTGCTATCGCAACTGGTGGTCCAGGAGCTGTCTTTTGGATGTGGATTGCTGGTTTTCTAGGAATGGCCACAAAGTTTACTTCTGTTTCTCTTTCTCTCATTTTTAGAGATGAGTCAGGAAAAGAAGTGCACGGCGGCCCGATGTACACAATGAAAAATGGTCTGGGAAAAGCTTTTCTTCCTATGGCCGCTCTTTATGCTTTCTTTGCGATTCTAAGTTCTTTTGGTGCTGGGAACATGTTTCAGTCAAACCAAATGGCTTCGATCATCAATAACACAACAGGTATGCCAACATGGTTATCAGGTGCTATTTGTACAGTTTTTGCAGGACTTGTTCTCGTTGGTGGGATTAAGAGGATTGGAACAGTTACTGAAAAACTCGTTCCTGCGATGGTCTTCATTTACTGTGGTGGAGCAATTGGGATTTTAATCGCAAACGCTTCTGAAATTCCTAGTATGTTCGCAATGATTTTTGATGGTGCTTTTAACGGAACTGCTGCTGTTGGTGGTTTTGCTGGTATTGCTTTTAAAGAAGTTGTTATTCAAGGGGTAAGACGAGGGGTTTTCTCTAACGAAGCTGGAATGGGATCTGCTGCTATGGCCCACTCTGCGGCCAAGTCCGATGCTCTTCAAGAAGGCTTCGTTGCTCTTCTTGGACCTTTTATTGATACAATTGTTGTTTGTTCAATGACAGCTCTGGTTCTTCTCTCAACAGGACTTTGGTCTAATACTGGAGGATTACAAGGTTCAGAGTTAACTGCAGCCGCTTTTTCAACTTTATATGGTGGAGCTGGTGAATATATTATTATGATCGTTGTCGTTCTCTTTGCCTTCTCAACAATTATCTCTTGGTCATACTACGGCGAGCAAGGAGTCACTTACTTATGGGGAGAAAAATATATTCCTCACTACCGTTATGTTTTTTTAGGTTTTACTCTTTTAGGTGCTTTGCTTGAGCTTAAAATCGTTCTTAATCTCTCAGATGCTGTCTTTGGACTTTTGGCCATCCCTAACTTGATTGCCAATATTATGCTTTCAAAAGATTTAAGAAAGAAACTCAAGGCCTACGAGGCCAATATGCCTCAGAAAACAAGCTAAAAATCAATATAATAAAAAACATCGCTGGACTCAGCGGTGTTTTGAATATCTGTATTAAATTTTGCTTTTAAATTCGAGTAGCCTTGATAAACTTCAGGACCCATTTCTTCTTCTAATTTATTTAAATAGTCTTGAGAAATCTGAGACAATTTTAGTGAATCTGTTAGTGAGAGAACTTCCGTCGATTTACCTTGCATTGATAGAGTATTAAAAAAATCATTCTCAGCAGCAAGTTTTTGGGCCTTAATCTTTTCATATAGCTGAAGTAAGTTTCCACTGCTGGCCGTCTCTGCTTGGCGAAGGTAATCTTGAAGAGCGTACTGCCACTCAATAGAAATATCTTCAAAATTTTTAAACTCAACAGTATTATCAAAAAGCTCATCTTCAGCATCAATGTCACTATTTAATGAAACTTGTTTATTATTTTGCTTTTCATCTTTTTGAATTTTTGTTGGGCGTTTTTTCTCAAGAGATTTAAGAGAGTGAAATTTTTGAGAAGGAATCGCAGGAGAGCGAGAAATCGAACTTTCAATTTTAGAAACACTATCACCTGCTAGAGTCATCTCATAACGAAGATCCTCTACCTCTAAATAATAGTAGACGTTCAAACACAGGCTTAATAGGCAAATAACAAAAACAGCTCTCTTCATACTCCTTTAAAGAGTATACTGAGGTCTTATAGCAATGGCCATGTCTTGATTTTTTTGCCCTGACTCTGGTAGCTTACGTCCAGTTCCCTGCATTTCGCTAACAAAACGATAAGATTCTTTAATAGATTCATCTAAATCTTTCTTTTTAGAATAGCTCGCGGCCCACAAAGCTCTTTTAATATTCACAATTCCGCCACTTTTAACTTTTCCTGTGAGGTATTCTTTTTTATCCACCGTCTCCATGAGAATTCTCTTCATCTGATTTGGGGTAAGATTCATATTAATGTTTTTCATTCTCGCAGCAATATGGGCCACAAATGGTGAAGCCTGAGAAGTTCCGCTCACTTCTAAATAATGATTTCCGGGAATTGATGAGTCTATTAACATCCCAGGTGCTGCAACATCTACTAACTGACCAAAATTTGAAAATGGAGCAAAGAAATCATAAGAATAAGTCGCGGCCACTGTAATAACGTTATCAGCTCTTATATTTGCAGGAGAAGTAGGAAACTCATCATTATTAGTTCCATTATTTCCAGCAGCAAAAACAAACAACGTTTTTTCTGAGCCTTTAATGAGCTCAGTGGCTCCCTTAAGATTTTCAAGCATAAAATGCATTAGAAAAGGATGTAACTCACCTTCTTTTGGTTTTCTCCAAAAAATGGCCTTAAACCCCATTTCAATAATAGGTTTAATTTGAGCATAGTTAGAACCAAAAGAGCCATTGGCCACATCAACTTTTTGTTGGCTTAAGTAAAAACCAATATCTCTCATTAGTCTTGATTGGGCCTTTGCAAGCTCAGTAAGAACACTCTTGAGAATTTTAGAGCGCGCTCCATCATCTTCTTTTTTCTGTTTTCCTCCCATAATACCTAGACTTCTTCCTCTTTCAAAAAAAAGAGAAGCCTGAGTGGGCATAATTTTAAGTCCCATAATTTTGATATCATCTTGTTTGCCAGCAGCAATACCGGCCACATGAGTTCCGTGCACAAAATTTCCAAAAATTTGCATTTCTTTGAAAAACTCTTCACTCTCTCTTATTTTTTTTAGCCACTCAACATCTTCTTCTGTTTCTTCACCAAGAAACATTCTGCCTTGAACAGCAAAGTATTTATAAACGTCTTGAGAGAAAGTTCCTAAAAAAGAATGATCAATAATATCTGGATTATCTTCAGCAAAATTCCAACCAAAAATATCGTCTTGATAACCATTTCCGTCATTATCTCGTCTGTCTTTCACTTCATTGGCATTAACATGCATATTGAAGTACTCATGCTCATAATCAACACCTGAGTCAATAATGGCCACAGTTGAACTAATAGCGAGGGTTGATAATGCTAAGAGGAAAAAGGATACGAAAACTTTCATTATATTCACTCCGTTGAATAAAAAACTATCAAGATTAGGTTATTTTCAACCGGAGAAGATTAACTGTCAAAAAACGTCAACGTAAAGTAAGGATTTGTGGGCCTTAGTGCATTTTATGGCCAATCACTACTTCTTGGGCAGAACTAGTGATTGTTGCTGATTCTCTTAATTGAAAGCTCCAGGATCTCTTATCCTTATCAGTAATGAGTATTTCTTTCTGTGTTCTTTCAATTTTGAGCTTTATTTTAGGGTTTCGGTATTTGAAAAAATCAATTTTTTGTTCAAACTCACTGAATTCTTTTGGGCAATCTATTTCAAAAACAAGCTCAGAGTTCTTACGGGTACGAGACTGAGAGATTTCCACAAACTCCAGTCTAATAGTGTTGTATTCACAGAAGCTCCCTCCTGTTAGTTCATCCTTTTTGACTTCCCAATCCAGAAGTCCCCCAACAAAGGATACTAGCTCGGAGAGATTTTGAGTCTCAAGACATATTTTTTTGAGAAATAACCCCATGTTTTTATTATGAACTTAAATGAGAAAATTTAAAACGAAAAACGACATAAATAACTAAAAGACGCCTTCTATGTCTTTTTCATCATGAATTCTAAGAATCATTTCAGCTGAAGAGCTATTTTCTAGGAGCTTTTTCAAAAAGATTCTTTGTTTTTCTTTAACAAAATCCTTAACTCCAGGATCAGATAGCTTTTTCCCCACAGGTCTTAAAAAAGATTTTCGCGAAATCCCTATAAGCCAAAGAAAGTCTATTTTATCCATCAAAAGAGGAAGATTGTTTAAAAGGTCGATATTTTGTTGCCTATTTTTTGCAAAACCAAAACAAGGATCAAAAATAACTCTGTCCTTATTTTTTGAAAAAGAGCGTTCGCCCTCCACGAAATAAGAGAAAATGTCCTCAATCGTAAGTTCATCATTAACGGCATTCATGTGCTCTGAAGTTTTCTCCCTGCTTGAAATTAAATTATGACAGAAAACATACTTGGTTTTTTGAGTTTTCACCAAAAAACGCTTCACTTCTTCGTCAACAACACCTGAGACATCATTCCACCAAATTTCATTTTGAACACCTTTACTTCTTAATTTTTCATAAATTTCAAAAAAAACTTGAGGCTTATAAGTATCAAACGATAGGACTATCTCTTGTGGGAAATCTAATTCAAAAAGGCCTACACTCTTAAAACGATCGAGCTCTTCTTTGTCAGTAATCCCCTGATTCATAGGAGCAGTTGATTCGGCCCCAAAATCTAGTATCGAGAATAATCCTGTTTTATTTAAAAGAGCTTCTTGAAGATTTTTTTGCTGATTAAAAAAACCCCCGTCTGAAAAAGAATCGGGGGTTATATTCAAGATGCGCATAAGGCGAACTTGCTTCATTTTCTAAGCAGGAGAGAGCTTTCCACCAGAAGGCAGTGAAGAACCTGTCGAAGTTTTTTCTTCAACAGTATTTCCAGGTCCTCCCTTATCATTGTCATGTAAGACAGGAGTTCCAATATCCTTACCATTAACAATATCATTCACTTGCTCTGAATCGAGGGTCTCCCATACAATTAAGGCCTCTGAAAGCTTAATCAGAATTTCTTTTTCAGTCGTTAAAATCTTCTTGGCCACATTATAGTTTTTCTGAACAAGTGTTGAAACTTCTTCATCAATTCTTCTCGCTGTTTGCTCTGAATAAGTATTCTCACTCTGCCCTCCACCCATTCCAACAAATGGCTGAGTACGACTACTACCATAATTAATAGTCCCTAACTCGTCACTCATTCCCCAATGACAAACCATATTTCTGGCCAAGTCAGTGGCTCTTTCAATATCGTTACTCGCTCCGTTAGTGATTTCATTAAAAATGATTTCTTCAGCAACTCTCCCACCCATTAAGAAAGCAATAAAATTATTTCCTTTCTCTTTGGTCAGATTGAGCATGTCTTCATTTGGTAATGTTTGAGTGACACCCAAAGCTCCACCTCTAGGCATAATAGAGACTTTATGGATTGGGTCTGTATAAGGAAGCCTTAATCCAACTAATGTGTGTCCCGCCTCATGATAAGCTGTGACTTTCTTCTCTTTATCTGAAATCATCATTGAGCGTCTGGCCACTCCCATGAGAACTTTATCTTTAGCTTCTTCAAAATCAATGTTTTGAATAAGTTTTTTATTCTGTCTTGCTGCAATAAGAGCTGCTTCGTTCACTAAGTTTGCTAAGTCAGCACCAGTAAAGCCTGGGGTTCCCTTAGCAATTGTTTCCAGATTGATTCCTTTATCAAGAGGAGTTTTTCTTGTATGAACTTTTAAAATTTGCAGACGCCCTCTGACATCTGGTCTACCAACAGTTACTCGTCTGTCAAAACGACCAGGTCTTAAAAGAGCAGGGTCAAGGACATCCACTCTGTTTGTCGCCGCAATAATAATAACCCCTTCATTGGACTCAAAACCATCCATTTCAACAAGCATTTGATTGAGAGTCTGCTCTCTTTCGTCATGTCCTCCGCCAAGGCCAGCCCCACGGTGGCGTCCAACAGCATCAATCTCATCGATAAAGATAATACAAGGAGCATGTCTTTTTCCTTGCTCAAATAAGTCACGCACTCTTGAAGCACCGACCCCAACAAACATTTCGACAAAGTCAGAACCAGAGATTGAGAAGAAAGGAACACCTGCTTCTCCAGCAACTGCTCTTGCTAATAACGTTTTCCCTGTTCCCGGAGGGCCTATGAGTAAAACACCTTTAGGAATTTTTCCTCCAAGATTGGTATATTTTCTTGGATCTTTGAGGAAGTCCACCACTTCGGCCAATTCTTCTTTAGACTCTTCAACTCCAGCAACATCTTTGAAAGTGACTTTCTTTTCGGACTCGTTCATCAGCTTGGCCTTGGACTTCCCAAAACTCATGGCCTTTCCACCACCAGCTTGAATTTGGCGCAGAAAAATATAAAAAATGATGAAAAGAAGAATCATAGGGAACCAGTTAATTAAAATCGTAGAAAGAAGCCCTTGTTTTTCTTCTTCTTTATACTGGTATTTAATGTTGGCCGTATTTAAAAGCTTAACTGTCTCTTCGTTAGTTGTTGGCCCTTTTGTTTCAAAGTACATCCCATTCTCATAGCCATCTTTGAATTTCCCACGAATTCCAAGATTACCTTGTAGAGTGACTTCATCAATATTCTCAGCTTGAATGGCCTCACGAAATTGTGAATAAGTAATTTGCTTGGCAGGTGAAGTTTTCTTTTCAAGCTCTTTCATGACAAAGGCCATGATAAGAATAATGACAATCCACAAGGCCAATGTTTTTTGCTGTCTTTTCATAGATATTTGATTCCTTTTCCTGCATAAAAACTGCAGATTATACTATCATAAGATCTCATCTGTTCTCAGACAAGGGAGATAACTTCTCCCATTAAATCAATATGGTTATGATTTTGTTAAAATCAAGTTCAAAGAGTGCTTAAAACCAGAGTTTTATGATAGAGAACTTGATTTTTTTGCCATATACGAAGTAGCTCTAACGCAGGCCAAATAACCTCATTCCCTTTAGTTAAAGAGCTATCGATACCAAAGTCGGGGTGAAATTTACTTTTAGCAAAAGTTTTTGAAGAGGATCTGACTCCAACATAAAAAGGAAATCTGAGTTCTCCTTGATTGATTTTTTCAATAAGTTTTCCTTTAAAATCACTAAAATTGATTTTTTCAAACTCTTGCCCGACTTCTTGAGAATTAAAGTTTTTTTGATTGCTCAGGTAAATCACATTAGAAGAGAGGTAACAACTTAGCCCTCCACTTAGATTAAAAGGACCATTTTTAGAGTTCTGTGCTCCTTGAATAATTTTTTGAACCTGTTCGTGGTAAGTTCCTCTGCTCACTTTTCCCAAACGGTATATTTGCTTCAAAATACTGGAAGCAGCTGTTGAGAAATGATTTTTCAAACTCATATCAATTAAAAAACTCTCATTTTCTTTCTCAATGACTTTAATAAAACTCTCTCTCTTATCAGCATTAAGACCTAAGACTCTTGCTAGCTCGTTACTTTGATGAACATAGTGCTTTAAATATTTAGGAAATCTTTTTTCAAGATGAGGGATAACTTTTTTTCTTAAATAATTTCTCTCAAAGTGAGTCTCTTCATTTGTCGGGTCTTGAACAAAGCGCAGTCGCAGCAGCTTCGTAAAGCGCTTGAGATGTTTTTTACTTAAACATAGCAGAGGTCTTTTCACATACCCTCTTTTCACGGGAATCCCTAAAGAGCTTTTTGAATTTGAACTTCTTAATTTTTGCATTAAGGCCCATTCAAAAGAATCATCAAGATGATGGCCTAAAACAAGAGAGTCATCTTGCTTAACTATTGAGTGAAAGATTTCATAGCGCTTCTTTCTCGCTTCACTTTCAAAGTTGGATTTATCACCCTCTTTCCAATTGAGAGACTTTACTATCAATTCAACTTCCCACTCTCTGGCCAATTCTCTCACAAACCTCTCTTCTGATTCATTGCCAGGCCTTACTTTGTGGTTCACGTGAATAAATTTTACTTGTTTAATTTTGCCTATTTCTTTGAGTTTTAACATCAATTGGCCCAAAACAACGGAATCCTCACCTCCTGAGAAAGCAACATAGACAAGCCCAGAGCGCGGATAGAGCCCGTACTTGTTCATAAACTTATCAACATGAGTAATATAACTGGCAATAACGCTGCGAGTATATTTATTCATTTTCACCCTACTTTACGTTGACAAGAAGCTAACACATTTTTATTATTTGGGACACTTTTGACACGTGGCTGGGTAGCTCAGTTGGTTAGAGCGACGGATTCATATCCCGTAGGTCGGCAGTTCAACTCTGCCCTCAGCTACCACTTGTCTTAACTTTATTATCTCTTATCTACTCGAATGGTTTTATTATTACCGGATTGAATTTTAACTTCACCCCATTGAGTAGAGTATCTTGTGCACATCGTGAAGTCATGGAGAAATCTTTCTAAAATACTTCCAGAGCCCTCTATCAGTTTATTATCAGAAAAGTTCTTTATTGCTTTAAAATGAGAAGCATTGATACCATTTATATCCATTTTACTGATGAACTTAAACAGTTCATCGCCCGCATTTTTTGTTATCTCTTTGAGATTAGCTTCTTCCTTATAGATTTTACTGACTTCACTCAAGAGGTTTGTACATTTTTCTACTTCCTCCCTATTAGCTTCAAACCCATTTGATAGAAACGTAAAGAGTCCTCTATTAAACGGTCCATAAGGAGTTCTTTCTTGAAACTTTGTACATAAACTCGCACTTGTCGCAAGACACCCACCACTATTATTGCAATCAATTATAGACTCAATCTTTCCGCTTCTATTAACATTAAAATGAGTGGCCCCTGTTTCAGTGACTTCATTTACTTGAAGAGATTTATTTTTAGCTTTCGTCGCTTCCCAAGCATAGACCCCAGCTTTTTTTATGGTTTCAGTGGAGTCAGTTTTTATGACAGTCACATCAGTATACAAATAATCTGGGTGCAATTTATCTAAAGGGGGAGCAATTCGAGGGGCCAAACTAAACCTTTCAAAGTTTGGGTTCGTTCCTTCAAAGTATTGGGCCAAGCAAGCAGATGAAAAAAAGCAAAAGGCCATAAACGATAAAATCTTCATTTTCATTTTAAATCTCACAAGTGCCTTGTCGGTAAAAGGTATTAACTATTTTAGAAGTTGCTTTCACTTACTGGTTATGAGAGTCCTAAGGATTCTGGGTTAACCTTTTTTGTTAAAGGACGCGTATCTTGTGGATAAAGTTACATAGGTGTCTAAAGTTTAAACACTTTTTCCTCTTAAAATGAGAAATTTTCAGTCTTTTTTGGCATTCAAATTGCTCATAGTTAATCATGAAATTCTCTCTTTTGATTCTCTTTCTTCTCTCTAGCGCTCCCACCTGGTCGCAAGAGCAGACTATTCAAACAAATATTGAAACGAAATCAAAAGAAACTTCCCAGAATGATAAATACCATATCTCTCTTTTAACTGGAGAGAACTCTCAAGGCACTTGGGAGAATAAAGAGTATGCGATTACGTTTGAAACCCAAGAACTAATGGGTCTTCAAACAGGTTACCAACTCAATAAGTCGTTTCGCTTTGATCTGGAACTCTTCCAGGCCAGTGGACGAAGCTTTCTTTGTGCCAAAGAAGGGGTTTGCGCTAAAATTAAATCGGCCTATTTCCAATCATCACTTCTGGCCTACTATTTCCCTATCCGCTATCTTTCTCTGATTTTAGGTACAGGAATGGCAGCAACTGCTTTTAATGTTGAGGGTCTTAATAACTCTGGTTA
This sequence comes from Bacteriovoracia bacterium, assembly GCA_030431635.1. GTDB lineage: Bacteria > Bdellovibrionota > Bacteriovoracia > Bacteriovoracales > Bacteriovoracaceae > CALFYV01. Next base: position 393,692 of record JAUIIL010000004.1, on the reverse strand, counting down.
TTTTTTTACTTATGGCCTTGGAGGAGAGTATCCATTGACTCGTAACTTATTTTTGCAAGCACAGATAAAGGAAGTAAACCACACTATTACCAATGCCAACGGACAAATGGAAGAGGCCATGGGTCTACTCTATGAAAAGAGCAGAAAAAGCCAAAGTATTTCTATCGGTCTTGGTCTACTTTTTTAGGTTAATATTTCTCTTTGCTCTTCCGATAAATTTGCTATGAAATATATTTTACTTTTTCTGGTCTCCCTAGGGTTTGCCCAGTCAAGAAAAGTTATTAAGCACAGTTTCATCTATTGTGGTGATGAAGCGAAAACGATGAAGTACCTCTACTTCAATGCTTTTACTCATCCAAACTTGTGCCCAGAAAAAATGGTGGCCTACCCGGTGACAAGGCCAAGCTGTCATGAAAGCCAAGAGATTATTAATCGCTGTAAAAATGTCACAGAATGCGAAGCCGACTTTACTTGTGTTAAGGCCCAAGAAGGAATGAGTCGCCGAGAGCTTATTGAAAGAGTGAGAACGAATCAAGCTCTCCCTCTTTTTCATACCCTTAACCCTCTAACACCTCTTGAAAGAGAGAATCCCCCGCCCAAGTAGCATAGCTCCATCCGTTTTTATGAAAACTATCAATTGAGAACACACCATCTATTTGAGTTTTTCCACAATAAGGTTTTCTTTTAACTCCCTTATGCCTGAGTCCAGTATGAATCTTTGCGCTCAAAAAAGAAGGAAGCCTATTTTGTAAAAGGGCGTTTATTTTTTCATATTTGGCTCTCAGTTGATCTTTTTGAGGCATAAAATCAAAACCATTTTCATAAGAGCTCGCCCCAAGTAAAAGCTTTCTCTCTTTCTTCTTATAGATAAGATTCACCTCTTCAAAAGTGAGGCTAAAGCTTTGAGGGAAGTCATTCTCCCATTCAAGATAGCTTCCTTGAACAACCTTAGTTTGAGAGATTCTATTATCTGGAAGAAGAAGTTTTGAATAGACTCCAGCACAACAGACAATAATATCTGCTCTATAATCTCCTCTTCTTCCTATGGCCTTACCAGCAGCAAGAGAGATGATGTAGTCATTAACAAATTGAAACTCTCCTTCAGAGTCAAACCAATCAAGATACTTCTGAGTATAAATGATAAAGCCTCTCTCTTGATGAACTCGAACCTTTCTTTTTAAAGAAAAACCGGCCACATCTTGAGAAATATTAAAACCCTCATATCTTTTATCCCAGTTAGAGACTTGTTTAAAATCCTCACCCCATAACTGATAGTGATTGACTGCCTCAACACCTTTAGGATTGTTTTGTTCAATGAATTTTTCAAACGAAAAAAAAGAATCGTGAATAATATCACCCAAAGGAGTTATCCCTTTCTGAGTTTTCCTTAAGGCCACTACTGCGCTAGAATTCACAGAACAAGCGGGGGCAAAGTCATTTGAGGCCACTTGGATGATATGAAATTGACTAGAGGCCTTCCACTTTAAGTACTGAGCTGCTATCCCTCTACCGATAATCAAGAGTGTTTTCATAAGTTTTTCTACAATTTCAGAGCTTTATTAGCAAGTAGGATCTCTCTTCCCTCTAACCTTTAGCTTATGAGTCAAATATAATCAAATTATGAGTAAAAATGCGCTCAGCAAAACTGAGAAAATTGATTTAAAGTTAGTTGAAGAGTTCCGCAAGGCCAAAGAGCTTAAAACATCTATTGAGGGATTTGTGAATGAATTTCTGCTTCAGTTTGTTTCAGAGCAAACTCAAAGGGCCTACGCAAAAGATCTGCAGTTTTTCTTTGATTTTCTAAAAAAAGGTGGGGAAAGAATTGAGAAACCAAAAGATATCGGTGCTCACCATTTCCGTGTTTACAGGGATCATCTCATTAACAAAAACTACTCCTCTTCAACCATTAATAGACGCCTTGTCTGCATTCGCTCTTTCATTAAGTGGGCCATTGGGTGTCAGCTTATGGATTTCAATCCACTCGATCAAATCAAGCTCCCCAAAGTACAAACAGAAGCTCCTACTATTGCTTTTACTGATGAAGAAGTCGTGGCCATGATCAATGCTCCAGAAAAAGAGAGTAAGGTTGGTCGAACACACCGTTTGATAATGATGCTTTTGTTTGGCCTTGGTCTAAGACGCTCAGAGCTAGCACAAATTAAAAGAAAAGATTTCTATCAAGAAAGAGGCCATCTTGTCCTTAATATAAAAGGAAAAGGGGGAAAGCTCAGAGATATGCCAATACCTCAATATCTTCAAAATGAAATTTTAGACTACCAGGATTTTCTTAAGTCCTTGGGAATAGAAATTGAGCCTGAAGACTACCTGATTCAAAGCCAACGTAAAGGGAAAAATACCAATCCCATTGATGGATCCAGTATTTTTCGTGTCATTGAAAAATATGCTAAAATTTGCGGGATTGCCAAAAGAGTTTCTCCCCACTCTTGTCGGGCCACGGCCATTAGCCATCTGCTTGATACTCAAAAAATTCCTATTAGAGACGTTGCTATTTTTGCAGGACACTCGCATATCACGACAACAGAGAGGTATGATAAGCGCAGAAAAGGTCTAGACGATAATGCAGCTTATCTTGTTAATTATGAAAAAAAAATTTCTTGATTTAAACTCTCTCTATCTCTTCTTCTAACTGATATTTTTTATTAAGCATAAACTCTTTTAAGTTCTCACCTTTTAACTCAAGGGTATCTAAGGGTAAGTAAATATAATCTTTTTTATGCGACAGAGAATCGTAGGATGCTAAAAACTGAAATTGAAAATTATCAATTTCAATTCCCTTTAAAGGAGTCCTTTCATAAAAAAGAGGTGCTTCCTGTTTGGAAAAGAAGTGAGTTGTTTCACTTAGACAGCAATGTTTTGTTTCATTAAATATTTTCTCGTCTATAAAGAGCGTCATTTTCTTTCTTTTGCTTAATATTTTCTTGAACCGAGGATCATAACAAATAAGCAATATCCCATCCATCGTTAACTGAGCAACTTCTAATTCAAAAAGCCTTCGTGAGGACTGAACCTGGCATATCCCTTGTGTTTTAAGCCTAAAATCTCTTTGAGAAATAACATGATGGTAGAGATGCGAACAAACAAAATGAAGAAACAAGTCTTTATCTAGTAGATCTCCTAAATAGACTTTCTTGAAAGGTCCTAATTCATGAACAAAACTAACCTCGTAAAAATCATTAAAGGCCTTATCGCTATTTCTCAGAGGAGTCTGAAAAAGAAGTGATTGATAAATTTCAAAGAAGCTTACTCTCCTTGCCTCTTCTTCTATTTTTATCCAACAAAAAATCTCTTTCAGTCTTAAAATATTTTTCTCAAAAGAAGAAGACATTCTATTCTTTACAAGAGAAAAACAAAGATGGTTATCAGACCAGTGAAATCTTAAGTTTGCGTTATGAGATAACAGATAGTCATGACAATTCACATCTTGCAGAAGATATTCTTTTAAGCTGAGTTTTGTTGTTCTCACTAGGCAGCCTTCTTGACCAAATTATCTTTAATATGATTTTGAAGTTTGGTGCAAAATTGTCTTAAAGTTGTTTCAACAATATCATTATCACCCTTGATATCTGAATAACTGACAAAGATATAAGTAAGGCCTGTTCTTTCATAATCATGCCCTTGATAGAAACGCAAAGAGCCAGGTGTCGTATGATAAGAGTGTTTTAAATCTCGAGTAAAAAAAAGATTATACTTGAAATCACTAAAAGAATTTCTTATATCAACAAAAGATTGTTTCATTGTTTGTTGAAAAACACTTAAATTGATAAGAAGTCTTATTTCTTTAGAATGAGAAAACTTCTCCTTTAAATTCTCTGTTGTGGAAAAGAGAAGTCCCTCTGAAGTCATTTGTTCTACGTTAAGCCTGGCAAACTTATTAAAACATGTATCATAATAACAAAGAATAGAACCTTCACAACGAACTCTAAAATCTCTGACAGGGATTTTTCCACCTAAAAGATGAGTAAAGATTATTTCCTTATATTTATCATGATGAATGAGATCAAGTACGGGAACAACTTCAAAAGGTCCATCAGGACCATGAAAAGAAAGGACAAGCTTTCCTTCGGCATTAACATAGAGATTTGAAACATGTCCTTGTGTGGCCATAAAATCATAAATATCGTAAAGACTTAAAGTCGTTACACCATTCACCGTTTTTACCCACATCGGAATGGCCTTCATTTTATCTAAGTTATGAACCAGGGCCCCATGATAGCTGCGAAAACTCTGATCGTTTTTAATAAGACCTTTTGTCACTTCACAAGTGAGAGCGTAATCGGCCCAATGAAAGCTTAGATTACCATTTTTAGATAAATTCAAATGAAGTTTCGTTAATGGCCTTCCAAGATATTCCCTCATAAAAGAAGCCGAAGTGGATTGACTCTTCATCGCCATAATGAACTCACTATTTCTTGTTGATAAGAGCAAAGTCTATTATACCATTCCGACAAAAATAATTGGTTATAAAAAAACAAAAGTCCCCTTTTTAAGGGGACTTAGTTGAAAAATATTGATTTAAGGTACTGCCTCTATAATTTGTCACCTATCTTCGCCTCCACCTTTTAAAGTCCTGATTTGACCAAAAACTCCATTATTCTCTGACTTGCGATTCTGCCCATCAACTCCAGGCTCTCTGACAAGCTCTTGTTCTTTAAAAAGAAAACCCGTCTCAGATAAAAGGATGTGCATTGCTGCTCCACCAGCAATCCTATCGCAAGCATCAGAAAGCGAGAGGGCGGCAGAGCGTGCTGTAAAGAAAATATCTTCACTGTTAGTTAAATTTTTCTCTAGTTTTTCTTTCTCTAAATCCTTTAGAAGACTAAGAAAATTAATAATGACATCACCTGTCTGCTCATTAGCAATGACATGTTCTGGGTGGTTTTTGAGAGTATAGGCCAGAGCATTCTGTCCAAAAGCAACATTGGGCTTACGTCCATGTATTTCTAGAAACTCAACTCTTGTTGCATAAGATAAGGAAAGCCCTCCAAGTTGCTCTGAACCTGTAACAGATCTATCAAGATAATACTTATGCCTCTCATCGGCAGAGAGTTCACAAAGAATATTACGATTATGATCTTTCATTTCAATTTCAACCTTCTTGGTATGACCCTCTTTATCCAAAATAAAATTCAATGTTTTAAAACCATAATATTGCGTTGGATCTTGGTTGTAGCTTCTCTGAGCAATGGCCCCCAATGAAAGCAACATGGAAGTTGTGATTAAGAAAAATTTTTTCATTTAAGACTCCTCTTATGCATTTAATCTACCTATAGACAGAGCAAGCACTATGCCACCTTGAGCTCGCTTTTTCGCTGTATAAATCACTTTTTTTGTTTAATGAAGCAATACTGTTTAAAAAATAGACAAACTTATTGGGAGATTTGTTAGAAAAATAACATGCGATCGAAACCGTCAAGTAATATATAATATCTACCGATACTAGTTCAAAATGGGACGTTTGCTAATGAAAGAGCTATCACTATTTTTCATACTATCCTTAATGGGTCTTTTCTCAGGTTGTGGGAAGCAGGGAACTCAAACGAGTTTTGAAATCAAATTCACTTCTAGCGCAGTTGCTAGCTTTCAAGGAGGAGTGCTTCTTCTTGGCCAAAATTCGACATCCGGAGAAGAGTTTCAAGAAGCCATTGATTCAACAACATTTGAGAAAACAATTTCTAATGGACAATGGTCTTTTGTGGCCTTCGCTTGGGATGGAGCTTCTCACTTCTTAGGAAACTTAAAGTGCTCTCAAATCATCAACCAAGATATCAGTTCAACTTCAACCGATGTTAGCCTTAGCCTTGATAGTGCAAACTGTTTAAATACAACCCATTATTTTGAAAATGGAAGTATCGATACAATGCCGAGCCCTAATGTTCCTTATAATTTTTACATTAAAACTTGCAACGCTAACGAATCTCAAACAACGCTTGATTCTGGGAGCTGTAGTTATACCGGACTGGCCTCAGGAATTAAGCTAATGGCCGCTTCAACCATTGGAACTACCGCAACTTCTTTTCCACTGCAAACAAGTTGTTTGAAACTTAATTCTGGAAACCACTACAGTTCTTTTAAAATTCCAATGCTTCATCAAATCTTTAAGAATCCTTTTTGGAGAGTCAAAATTTACTACTCAAGCGTAGGCTCAAGCTGCTCAGGAGATAATTGCTGTCAAGACAGAGAAGAAACTCTAGACTTTCCTCAAGGTTTCAACAATCCTAGCCAGTCAGGAACTTTAGCAAATGGGTATTATACAAGCTTTCTTTTCAATGAACCTGAATCTCAGAAAAAACTTTTATTTAACCCAATTGGAGTTGTGTCCTATAATAATTGCGAAGCCGTTCAAGTCGATTACTATGAGCAAGGCTCCCCCAGCACAGCAATTAATAGTTTCACCTATACACCAAACTGTTCTTCGAACTGCCAGTTTTTTTCCGATAATACCTGTTCAACAAGTGTGAGTTCATTAACTTTTCCGGCCAATAACTCGAGTGATACTTTTTATATGAGAGTTCATTCTGGAGAAGCTTTCACACTTTCACAGGGGGGAGATAATAATGAGATCGCAGGAGATCAATTAACAAGTATTGTGGTGAATGCAAGCTACAATGACATTGATGCCAACTTTCTTAATAATGGCGGGAATTTTTATCTCTACGGAACAACGACAATGAGTATTGGAATGCTTACTGGCGGGGCCTATGGAGTTTATACAACAGGTGCTGGTAATAAAGGCAAATGGTATATAAACTCAAGGTATATGACAACAACCACCGATGATACTCTTGATTTTGATTTTATTACTTGGGATAGTGGCGGGAATATCGTCGCTCAGGGAACTAACATTATCTCAGTCCAGTGCTCCAGCGCTGGTTCTTGTAAACTTGATTTTGATGTTAATACTGGACTTAATACTCCTAATACGGCGGGAGCTAGTGATGTTTGGTGGGGAGGCAATGGAGCGATTGTTCAATTTTCAATGCAAGCTGGAGTTAATATCCGCTACATGGGGCCTTAACCTACATTCCTTACAATTTCTAAAAAAGAGTGATTTTCTTTCTTAAAGTGAGATAAAGAAAAAAGACCAAAAGTCAGAGAGATCACATAAGGGATAAGAACTGAAATAACAATTCCTTCCCAAGTAATATTCACAGGAAGATTTCTCTCCATAAAAACATCTGGCATAATATGAGAGCTGTACTTCTCTAGAAAAGATAAAGCTATCAAGCCAGCTCCTAATCCGGATAGACAGGTCAGAAAACTTACCAAAGAACAAAAAACTCTGGCCAACTTCATGATCTGTTTTTTTGAAGCACCTAAAATCCAAAAACTCGCTAAGTCTCTTTTAATTTTATCAAAGAAAATCATAAATCCAGCTGTGATTGTAATAGAGATTAAAAATGTCATGGAAATAAAGAGCAGTATCATAACAGTTGTTTCAAGATTGAGTGACCACATTAAAGCTTGGTGTTTTTCACTCCAAAGAAGGAGGTTTAAATTTTCTGGGTCCAGTTCTTGAACAATTTTTTTCACACGACTTAAATCATCTTCATGATAAAAGCGCACTCTATTGATAACTTTTTCTCTAATAAGATTTTGAACCAAACTCAACCTTACCCATGCATGGTAAAGATCGATTTCAACCAACTCACTAAGATAAAAATCTGTTACAGTAGAGCCAACTTGTCTTGGAATATCACCCAGCATTGAGTCTGTGTGAGAGGTTGAGATAAGACTTACTTTTGAAAAAAAATCCGATTGCAGTTTGGCCCCTAAATCAGCTCCTAGCACCAGTCCCTTGAGATCTTTTGTTTCAAGAAAAGGGGCCAGTTTTTTTGAAGTATCAACTCCATGAAGAATAATAGGAGTTATTCTTGATTGGCTTTTCGCTAATAACTCAATTTCATATTCTGGGAAATACTCAACCTGACTCTCTTCAAGCTTTTTAAAGAGCTTTGATTCAAGCTCAGGGTTAGAGGAGAAGAGTTGAAGTTCAAACTCTCCCTCAACTTTTTTACTCCGACCAATAAGGCCTTCTTGTAATCCACCCATTACACTATGAAGAATAATCAGAGCAAAGGAGGAGAGAAAGAGTCCTCCCGTCGCAATAAATATCAACTTCTGTCTTGTTTTTGAGTGAAAGAGGTAACTAAAAAAATAACTTAAAAAAGTTTGCTTCATTATAAGTCGTAAAACTCTTTACCCTGAGTAACTAAGTCTTTAAGGAAGCTACTTAACCCATACCGTTCCTTATCAACACTGTGAGAGAACTCTTCAATGGCCTTAGCGATTTTATCAAGTCCTTCTGAATCAGCATAACGAAGAAGCCCACCTCTAAAAGGAGGAAAACCAATCCCATAGACCAAACCTAAGTCAACATCAGCAGCTTTCTCCACGATTTTATCGTTAAGGATATTGGCGGCTTCATTAATCATTGGAAGAAAAACTCTCATCTGAATCGTCGTTTCATCCATTTTCTTTTTGTTTTGAGGAAGGTATTTTTGGGCCTCAGGATTTACCCCAGTTGATTTTCCGTCATCACCGTAGAGGTAGAAACCTTTCTTTGATTTTTTTCCCAGAAGTCCACCCTCTGTCATTTTAGCAGACAAGGAGCAAGCTTTCGCTCTCGCTCCAAGTCCTTCTTCCATGATTTTTCCAACTTTAACAAGGACATCAATTCCAACTTCATCCATCAAACGACAAGTTCCCATAGGCATTCCAAAATTAAGAACGGCCCTATCGAGATCTTCAATGGAAACTCCTTCTTCAAGTAAGTAAGCGGACTCATTAATAAATGGCATCAGAATTCTATTCACAAGAAATCCTGGGCCATCTCCAACAACCACTGGAGTCTTCTTTACTTTTAAACACCAGTTGTAAAGAGAATCAATTGTTTCTTGAGAAACTTTTGAGTGTTTAATAATTTCTACTAAAGGCATCATATTCACTGGATTGAAGAAATGAAGTCCCGCAAAGCGCTCTGGTTTTTGTAAAGCCTGGGCCATCTCTTCAACGCTCAGAGAAGATGTGTTTGTTGTTAAAAGAGCATCTTCTCTGACATATTTTTCGGTTTCAGCAAAAACTTTCTTCTTAATATCCATGTTCTCAACAACAGCTTCAATAAGAAGATCAACTCCCTTAAAACCATCATAACTTTGAGTTGGCTCAATACTTCTCATCTTTCGTTCAAAATCATCTTGAGTCATTCTTTTGCGTTGTACATCTTTAGAGAAAACTCTTGAGGCTTGTTTTAAACCAAGTTCAAGTCCATCCTTATTGATATCTTTCATCAGAGGAGCTTGGTTATTTTTAGCAAAGAGCCAAGCAATTCCCCCACCCATAGTTCCTGCTCCAAGAACAGCACCTTTCTTAACCTGTTTAAGTTTGCTCTTATCTGTGTCAAGTTTTTTAGAGTTATCAGTTAAAAAGAAGATATGTTGAAGAGATTGAGACTGCGATGTTTGGGTCAGTTCAGCAAAAGCCTGTCCTTCCATATCCATGGCCGCTGCTCTTCTTTTTCCCGAAGTGCTCTCAAGCAGATCAAGAATTCTTAAAGGTGCTGGATAGAAACCTTTCGTCGTTTTTAAAACTTGTTCTCTGGCCTTTTGAAAAATAACTTTCTTAGCAATAAAGTTACTGGCCAATGATTCAGTAAGGGAAGCACCCTTTGCAGCTGGTTTAGCGTTAAGCATCTCTGAGGCTTTCTCTAACAAACGCTCAGCAGGCATAATAAAATCGGCCAATCCAAGTTTGAAGGCTTTGTTCGCTCTGACCTGTTTACCAGTTAAAATAATATCCAGTGCATTTGGTAGTCCTATTTTTTTAGGAAGTCGGTACGTTCCTCCGAATCCAGGGAGAAGCCCTAGTTTCACTTCTGGAAGTCCAAGCATCGTTGCAGGGTTATCAGAAACAGCAATTTTATTACACGAAAGTGAAAGCTCAAGTCCTCCACCTAGACAAATCCCATCAATAAGAGCAATCGTTGGCATTTTAAGATCTTCAATTTGGCTGAAAAGATTCTGTCCTCTTTCACATCCTTTTTTTGCATCATCTTCACTTTTAAGTGAATTAATCAACGAGATATCAACTCCCGCAAGAAAAACACCAGGTCTATGAGAAAAGAAAATAGCTCCCTTGGCCTTTTTTGACTTATCAAGCCCTTGAAGTTCTCCTATCACTTTTTCTAGCTCTTCAAGAGTCTCTTGTGAAAGAGTTGTCATCGATTTTGAGGTATCAACTCCAAAACCCACGTAGGCCAATTCATTTTTTATCTCGAAACTAATATTTTTATAACTCATAGGTCTTTCCCCTTACTGTAAATTCTCAATTAAAGCCGCTCCACCTTGGCCTCCACCAATACACAAAGTCGCAATTCCATATTTCTTCTTTTGCTTCTTTAATTCATTGGCCAAAGTCAAAACTAGTCGACTTCCAGTCGATCCAACTGGGTGTCCAAGAGCAATCGCTCCCCCATTCACATTTAACTTATCAAGTGGAAGCTCTCCCATGGTTTCAGTAATTCCCCAGCGCTTTGAAACGTTGCTATCCTTAAAGGCCATCAAACATCCAAGTACCTGGGCCGCAAAAGCCTCATTAAGCTCAAACAAGTCAATATCACTCATAGACATACCTGTTCTTTGAAGCAGTCCATGTGTAGCCAATAGTGGCCCCATTCCCATTCTCTCTGGTTCAAGACCATGAAAGTGATAATCTATCATTTTGGCCATTGGCTTCAGGTCATACTTCTCTACAGCTTCTTCGCTGGCCATGAGCCACATCGATCCCCCATCAGTGATAGGACAACTGTTAGCGACAGTAACCGTTCCCGTTCTTTTTTCAAAATAAGGTTTAAACTTGGCCATCTTCTCTAAAGTTCCGCCATCACGTGGGCCGATGTCTTGAGAGAGGATTTGAGTCATTCTCTCTCCAATTGCAGTAGGGAGAATTTCGTCATTAAATTTACCCGCCTGTTGGGCCTCGACAGCTTTTTTGTGTGAAAGGAGCGCAAACTCATCTTGCTGCTGTCTCGTTATCCCAAGTTCCCTAGCGATTTTATCTGCAGTGGCCCCCATATTTAATCCACAAAATGGATCGGTTAAGCCTTGTTCAATAGCAACAATAGGCTTTAAAAAATCTGGTCTAAACTGGCTTAAAAGAGATAGCTTTTGAGTTGCTGTTTTGGCCTTCATTAAGTTCATAAAAAGATCGGTCATCTTTTTACCAAACATCAGTGGCATTTGAGTCATATTCTCTACACCGCCAGCAAATATGAGCTGGCTTCTCCCAGAAGCAATTTTAATGAACCCTTGAGAGAGAGCTTCAAGTCCAGAAGCACAATTTCGGTGAACAGAATAGCCAGAAGTTTTCTTATCAAGTCCTGCTTCAAGAGCTATCACTCGGCCAATATTAGGATACTTGGCCGGAGTTCCTGTATTGCCAACGATAACTTCATCAACTTCAGTAGAAGGAATATTATGTTTACCCGCCAAGTGTCGAACAAGGTGATGCCCAAGATAAGGAGCCGCAATATCTTTAAATTCTGTACCGGCTTTAACTTGAGGTGTTCTTTTTCCATCGACAAGATAAACTGTTTTCATAGAAACTCCAATTGATTGAAAATTCATTTTAGATTGTAATCAAAAAACTGGCGCATGAACAGAACATTCGGTCTTTTGCTTAGCGCAAAAAAAACAAGTCCCCGAGAGGTTACCCGGGGACTTTGTTTATCGAGGGGGGGGAGAACAATAAACTTTTCTTATGACTTATTGCAAAGTCTTAAGAAAATTTAAAAACTGTAACTAACACCTGCTTGAAGAGAAACTGCGTCAGCCTTCTGGATGCTTCGAGCAAACTCTTGAAGAAGTCTCTGACGAGTTCCAATGAGATAATTATTATTCGTATTATTTCTTAAACCTCTGGCATAACCAACATCGAGGTTAGCACCCCAATTAGAACCAAAAGAAATATTTGTCCCAACAAAAGCTCTACCTGAAACAAAGTTTGAGTCTAGAGTATTTGAGTCATTAAATAGCATTGGTGTTGGAAAACCAAAAAGATTTCCTTCGTTAAAAGTTTGGGTTGAACGGTTATACGCTAGCCCAAGCCCACCATAAACTTTGAAACGCTCTCTATTAATAAGGTTGTACTTTCCATAAACCTCTAATCCAAGTGACTTATAACTCACACTGTTTAAACCAGTGTTATTAATTGTAGTCGAACCAAAGCCGGCACTGTTGTTAACTGCGTTGATAACGCTTGGGTTAATTCCAACGTTATTCACTTCAAGTGATTCTACCCCAACACCAATTGTTAACGAGCTTGTTACATCTGACTCAGCTCTTACACCGATATTTTGGTTTGAATCCATATTAACAAAACCTTGAGCAGAGTAATTGGTCACACCAGCGAATGGAATCACTCGAATTTTATTACTCTCTTGCTCCGGAGCTACTTCTTTTTGGATGACAGGGGCTGCTTGAGCCGTTTTGACAACATCGGCTTTATCTTTGTCGCACTCTTTCGGGTCACGCCCCTCTTCCATCAGACACTTAATTTTTGCATTATAAGCATCAATGGCCGCTTGAGATTCTTTCTTCTCTTCTAAATACTCTTCTGTAGCATCTGCTAACTTTTCAGTTGTTTTCTGAAGCTCTTTATAACCTTTCTCTTTTTCTTTATTAATTTCGAGCTCATTTTGCTGTTTATTAATCTCTTGCTTTAAGTACTCAAGCTCAGAGTCAGTTGCACGAGGTTTATCCTTAACATACCCATTGATATCAATTGGGGCAGAGTTCAGAACTGCTTCGTTAGTTTGCTCAACAACGACTTGTTGATTTTGAGCGTAGACATGAAAGCTTCCAACCAGAACAAGAAGACTGAGTAGTTTAGTGTGGCCTTTCATTTTAATAACCTCCGGCGTAATTTTCGCATTGCATAATAATCACACCAATAGTACACAGGATCGGGATTTGGATAAAGAAAAACAGAGTTGATTCGTAAAGTTTACAAATGATGTCAATTCTTTTGACAGTATCCTACCATGAAAACAATTTAAGATACTGAAATCACGTAGATATAATCTTTGCACGGTGAGCAAAACAAATTGAATCTTACTGTGGCGCGTTGTATATAAATTCATATTTCAAACTCTTTGAAGGAGCCACCGTTTATGAAATTACTATTTCTCGCCTATTTAACTGGAATTTTATGTTTCGCAGGAGAAGTCAACGAACTCTTAGAGAGGGCCTATCATGCAAAATATGAAATGGTTGATTCTCTTAAGAGCATGGCAAATTTTATCTCATCCTCATCTGAAATTAGTGGTGAGTTTGAAATTCAAGGTAATCTTTTTGGTTTCTTCGGAAAGGGAAGTATTAAAGGAGAAAGCGCCAACGGTAATTATGTCTTAAACAGCGTTTATATGGATAAAACAAAATGGCAAAATGATGTTGTCTTAAAAATAGAAGGATTTGTTTGTCCAGAAGATGATGATTGTGAGTTCGTACCGCTTGTTAATCAATTAAAAGAGCAGATTAAGGAAATCATTCAAGGTGATGAAATCAAAGACACGCAACTTTTAAATTCTTTTAAAGCAGCTCGCGCTGAATTCTCTTCTCTGCTCAATCAATTAAATCTGAGCGCTTCTCAGATGACTAGTAGTGAATTTGAAAAATTAAAACACTTAGAGAACTGGGGAAGAACTACTTATATGCTTATGCCAGTACTTAAAGTCTCATCTTTTAAAATTGTTCGAATCGATAGAGACTGGATTGGACTTTTTGGACACTCTAAGGATGATTACTCTTTTGAACTTAATAACGAAGGTTTCACCATAGATCTTGGAGAGAACTGGATTGGCTCAGTTTGGCATGCAGAGTTTGATGCTTTTTATCAAAGAAAATCCCTAACTGAAGACACTGTAGGACTTGAACATTACAAGGTATTTGATATTGAGAAAGTCTCATTTCTTGACTAAGGACTAGCGTCTTAAATTAAAGCGTTTGAAAGCGAAGTTTCCTCCGCCTTCACCACCAAAGACATTATCAAAGGAGCGTATCATTTGGGTGAGCGCTCCATTATTACTTGAAAGAAGATACTCTCTGATATTAGTCAGAACCGCCAGTCCTACGCTAATAACGACGGCAAACATTAATATATATTCAATAGAAGCCTGGCCTTTTTGTTTGAGAGATAATTTCATCTCTTTATTATAAGAGAGAAAAGAAGAGTTCTAAAGGCAGTAATTTTTGACATCAACTAAAAAGCTCAACAACCCCAAAGGTTGAATTTTAGTGGGTCCCCAATAATCCATAGTTTTAATAAACTCATGGTCTTCATTATTAATTAAAGTTGCACTTGGAGATTCCGCTAGTTGGTCTATAATAGTTTGCTTTGACTCTCCCATGCGGTAAGAGAAAACTTCACTCCACACATCTCCCCCACTTCCCATGAAAATCTCTCCCTCAATTTGAGCAGGATCGAACTCAGCAAAAAGCTCACTTAGACCAAAAAGCACGTCACTTTTGGCCTGTTCAAAATAAAACTCTGGTTTGGCCCCATCTTGTTTGGGGTAGAGATAACGAAATGAGCAAGAGTGAGCAGATTGAAATTGGATTTCCCAAAAAGGAAAATCACTACCAACTCTTTTTGAGTAACTTAAAAGTATTTCCATCCCCTCATATTCTTTAAATAAGGGAGTTTGATAATTGAGTTCAAGTTGAATATCACTGAATTTTCTATACTTTGATTTATAATAAAAGGGAACGTGGTTTCCTAGGTTACCTACAAAGAAAGTCTTTCTCGGGTGCACAACTCCTTCATAACTAGAGAGCAAAATACTACACAGTTTTTTTTCATAAAATTGCCAGTACTGAACTGTGGTGTGTTTTAACCATCCCTTCTTTTCAGCAAGAGCTTTTTCTAAGTCGTGATTGATTTTCTCCTCATCCAGTTCATACTTAGGAGAGAGCATTTGAGTAAAAAGAAATTTAAGATCAAACTGTGAGTAGGTATTGGTAAAGAAGTAAAAAAACTTTCCTTGAAACATAAAAAGTAATTGCTTAAGAATAAGCTTCTCTTTTTCTGTTCCTTTTTCGAGCGAATGAATAAAGCCCGTTGTGATTTTGCGGTACAAATTATTCATCGTAGAATCGATGGTAAACTCATCAAACTGAGTTAGCTTAGTAATTTTGAAACAACTTTGAGCTATATCATGAAAAAGAATCTCACAACTTCGATTAAAATCAGCTTGGTTATTTTCATTAAAGAGCTCTAGGGTTTCTTTTTGAAACCCCTCAGGAATTTTTCTCATCAATTCCTTGAGGTTTTCAAAAGGTGTCCTCCCAAGAAGGATACTTCTTTCATCGAGCTTAAATAGATAAGGTTTTCTTTTCAAATAACGATCAACATGAATGAGAGGTTCAAGTTGGAGTTCCGTTCCCATAAGAGCTAAGAAATCTCTTTCTATGTCACCAAAGGAGTGTCCCCAACTTCGACCTAAGCTAACTCTTTTATCATCGACAAGAAGAACAGATTCATTTCTCTTAAGTAAAAAAAGAGAAATGAGAAGACTCAAATAATTTTTCCCAACGACAATATTATCAAAATCTTTTTTTAATTTCATGTTAATCCAATTTCACTTAAAACATTCTCAAATTTTTCTTTTGTTTGCTCCACATAGTCCTGGCTCACGTCACTTGAGGAAACTTGCCTCTTTTCTGTTTGAAAAAAAGTAGATATCGGTGTCTCCTCATTAATGAGCTGGGCCCTCGTTCTATCTTTGTCTAAAATAACATCATACTCAGTTGAGCGATAAATTTTGGGCCCACAATAAATCTGACAACCCCCAATAAAAGGCTCAAGTAATGAGTGAACAGAGCGACCAAACCCACCCCCAACGTATGCGTGCTCGAAAAAAGGATAAAGCTCGACTAAGACTCCCCGCTCTTGAACAATAATAACACCTGGTTCTAGAGAAAAGCGCTCATAAAAGTCCTTAACAGCTGAATCTTTATAAAGATGAACAGGAATATGCGAATATTCTTTTATGCTTTTAATGATTTCCTCAATATGATCATCATCTAGCTTATGAGGCACAATAAATGAGAGTATCTCTCGTTTCTTTATTTTCTCTACTAACTCATTGTCTCCAAACAAAAAAGCTTCTTGAGGCCAGAAACTCCCACAAATAAAACGGGCTTCTTTACTGACTTGATTCATCACTTTTTCTAACTCTGAGAAGTTTTTAAGACTTTTGCGAAGAGAGAGCTCTCCCTCTTTTTGCCTCTGCGCTATTTTAAGAATACGAAAATCAAACTCTATCATTTTTGCTTTCACTTTTTTCTCAAAAAGTTTTTTATCTTTATTCGTTGTTGTGAGAATTAAATCAAAACTCTCATAGACAAGATTATTCCAATTTGAGTTCTTATCGTTTTTTAAAGTGGCCGCTACTAAAATAAATTTCTGGGCCTTCACCTTCCCGTAATAAATGAGGTCTGGGAAAAAATCATAACGACACAAAATCATGGTAGAGGCCGTTGTCCAGTTCACAATATTATTAAAAAAATGATTAGTCACAAGTGGGAGTCTTAAAGCTCTGAGCTGTTTTAAGTCATAGTTGTTTTTAAATTTTTCGATAGTACTTTCTAAACTCTCAGAACAATAAATCAGCTCTACTTTCTTCCCTCTACTTAAAACCTCTTCAACAAGAGTTCTTACTTGCTGAAACTCTCCTTCACTTGAGACTTCAAAAGCAAAGTCTGCTCTTATTTTGTCTTTTTTAAAAGACCTAGAGAAAGTATCTTTTCTATTAATTCCTTCAAACAAAACTCTTTTCATAATTTTTTTATTGGTGAATAAAAAAAATAGCTTTATAGGAATAAGAAGAGAATGAAGTATTTCATACAAAAAATAGTGAATAGAAATCATTGCAAGACCTCTTTAATAGCTTGAAGGACATCTCGAGGAGCTGTTTGAGTCAGGCAATAGGGCTCCCTGCGAAAACATTTTTTCTTCCCTGTTGTCGAGCATGGCCTACACCATAAACTGTGAGAGAGGTACTTTGATTTTTCTAAATAAGGGGCAAATCCATAGAACTCACTCGTTGGACCAAAGATCATTACAACTGGAGTCCCAACGCTTTCAGAAATATGTAAAAGACCTGTATCATTGCCAACGCAAACACTTGCTCTCTTTGTCATTTGGGCCGACTCTTTTAAGTTTGTTTGGGCAAAAAGGTTAAGAACACGTTTGTTTTCCAGGGCAAGTTCATCAAACTCACGACAAAACTCATCTTTTGGTCCTGCTAAAATAGCAAATTTATACTCATTGAAGTCTTGGTCTTTAAGCATTTGTCTTATCAAAGCTTTAAAAGAATCCACTGGCCAGCGTTTAGTTTCAAAGGAAGCTGAAGGGAAAAAACAAATAAGTTTATATCCTTCTATTTTCTCCTCTATCTCCTTAGGGATTTTATTTTCTTGGTAAAGAAAACTTGAAGAGCTTAATTGTTTTTTTTCAGTCTTTTCTGGTAAATGAAAATAAGAGGAAAAATCCTGAATGAGTCTTTTGACCTGTCTTTGCGCTTGGTGATCCTCTCCTTTGAGTAAATTAATTTTAAACTTTGTTAGTAAAAAACGCTCAAATCTTCTTTTATCCACTACAAGTCTAGGAATACTGAAGAAGCGCCAACGAATAAGAAGGGAGCGCATTGTGCTATGAAGGTCGAGGATAAGATCAAAAGGTTTCTCTTGATGTTTTTTCTCAATTCTTTTCAGCAGAGTACTCAAAGGCTCAACTCGTCTTTGAAAGGTCATCACTTCATCTATATTCTTATCCTCTTGAATGAGAGGAGCAAATTCTTCACTCGTTAAATAAGTTAACCGCACCCTCTTGTGATGAATGTCCTTAATTTGGTTGAGAAGCCCCATGGGAATTAAAACATCCCCCATACTTGAAAGGCGAATCACTAGGATATTAAGCATGAAATAATCATAACTTAAGAGTTTTAATAAGACTAATTTAAAAGTTTAGCGGCATCAGCGGCAAAATAAGTAAGAATAATATCGGCCCCGGCCCTTTTAAAAGAAGTGAGAGTCTCGATAATAATTTGCTCCTCATTAAGCCAGCCTTTCTCACAAGCCGCTTTAATCATCGCATACTCTCCACTTACATTATAGGCCGCAATAGGAAGAGCTGTTTTTTCTTTAAGTTTTGCAATGATATCTAAATAACTAAGTCCTGGCTTAACCATAAGAATATCAGCTCCCTCGGCTTCATCTAAGAGCGCTTCTCTTACCGCTTCTTGAGCGTTGGCGTAATTCATTTGGTACGTCTTTTTATCCCCAGCTTTTGGAGCTGAATCAAGAGCGTCCCTAAATGGGCCATAAAAGCTTGAAGCGTATTTGGCCGTATAGGACATGATTGAAGTATTAAAGAATTTTTTCTCATCTAGTATTTTTCTAATGGCCGCCACTCTTCCATCCATCATATCTGAAGGGCCTAAAATATCAGAACCAGCTTCAGCTTGGACAGAAGCCATTTGGGCGAGGACTTCGAGAGTTTCATCATTCTTGATTTCTCCGGTATTTTTATCTACTAGTCCATCGTGTCCATCACTATTGTAAGGATCAAGAGCGATATCACTCATAACAAGCATGCCTGGAAATTGTTTTTTGATTGCTCTAATAGCACGTTGGTTGAGTCCTTCCGGATTAAGGGCTTCACGAGCATCACTTGTTTTAAGAGATTCCTCAATTGCTGGAAATAAACTCACGCATTTAAGACCTAGATTTTGTAAACGTGCCACTTCTTCTAAGAGTAAATCAAGACTAAAGCGGTATTGTCCTGGCATGGAAGCAATCTCTTCTTTCTTGTTCTCCCCTTCAAGAAAGAACAAGGGCTGAATCAGATCATTTACATTTAGAGAGTTCTCTTGAACAAGATCGCGCATGAAAGCATTTTTTCGATTGCGCCTTGGCCTGATGTTCACGTTGAAGCTCCTAAAGCATTAAAGGCCGTCGCATAAAGTTGAATTTGCTTGACCATTTCGGCCAAACCATTGGTGCGATTCATAGATAAATGCTCGGTAATTCCCACTTCTTTAAGAAAGTGGGGAGGATTTTGTAAAATGGTCTTAGGAACCACTCCATTATAAACTTTAATTAAGAGACCAACGATTCCCTTAACAAGCATGGCATCACTATCGGCTTTGAAATAAACTTTTCCTTCACTAAATTCTGGCACGAGCCAAACCTGGGACTGGCATCCTTTAATACGAAACTTCTCTTGCTTTTCTTGCTCATCCAGGCCAGGAAGAGATTTGCCTAATTTGATTAGCTCACGGTAGCGATCTTCCCAACTTTTTTGTTGTGAAAACAGTAGCTTAACTTCATTTATACGTTCTTCTATCTCGCTATTCATTGAACTCTAAGATATCAGGAAAATATTGCCTGGCCAGAGAAAAAACAAGCCCTCACTCAAGTTTATTTAGATCTTTTACGTAGAGACAAATAGAGGTAGTTAGTTATGTCACCTTCAGAATTTAAATTAACCTTGGAACCACTTTCAGATGAGCAGCTGGAGCGCTCGACTCTACCTGATTCTCAAGTGTGGTTTTTAAGAGAAGATGAGATCATGCACGGTCCATTTGCCGAGCAAGAGCTGAAGGATTTTATGTTAAAAAATTCAGCTTTCATGACTCATTTTGAGGCCTGTAATTCTGAGGATATGAAATGGAAACCACTTTTTGATCACACAAGACTTCAAAGACGCTCGTTTCAAGAAAAAAAATCAACTGAAGGCTACCACGTTTTAGTTGGCCCTTTAAAAGCAGGCCCATTTACTGAAGAAGAAATCCAACAAAAACTTAAGAACAATGAACTTTTGTTCAACGATCTTATCTCTCAAGATGGTATTAAGTGGATGAAGGTTTATCACTTTGCTCAATTTGAAAGACGCACTGATAGTGTCCTTCCACCGGCCCCTAGCGACATGAGTTTTGAGCGCTCACAAAACGAAGTTAATGATTATCTGCATTCACAAAAACGATTAGAAAATATTGATAAAGAAGATGCAATGGTTGCCTTGGCCTTCAATGGACCAGAGGCAAGTTTAGTTCCACAAATTGAACAAACCTCACCAGTTGATTCACATGTTAAAGAAAAAAATGAAGAACTAAGCGCTGATCTTCCTCCTCCACCAATTCAAGAGTTAGAAACTGAAGGTGGTCAAAACTCAAAAAAGAAAAATATTGCTATTTCCCTTGCAAGCCTGGCCTTTGTCGCGATGGCCTTGCTGGGAGGATATATTTATTATGGTCAAGAAAAAATAGGCTCTCAGGTTCTCTCTCAAAAAGAAGTTAAGAAAACTCCTTTAGAGAAAAATTATAGAGAAAATAAAAAATCCCTTTCTTTTGGCCAAGCTGAGCGTGAACCTGCAGCTGTTAACCAGCCAGTAAGGGCCCCCATACAAAGAGTTCGTCGTTCAAAACAGCAACAACTTAGAGAAGAGTTTAGGAATGCACGTAAAATTCAAAATACACACTCTGCTTCACGCTCGAGTGCTGGTTCTGGAGACATTGAAAAAGAAGATGAGGGCAGACCTCAAGGTCTTTACCCTGAAGATTTTGAAAATGAAGAAAAAGCAAAGAAGAAAATAGCTGGCCAAGCTCAAACTGATGAACTCAACTACGATGAAGATAAAGAAGAAGAATTTGTCGAAGAGGTTCAAAAAGAAGAAGACAATGCTGATGAGTTCTTTGACGAAGAAGTCGGTGACTTTTAATCCTTTTGTACCAACGATTCCTCTAGTTCCAAGTCCACAACTAATAATTTGTTATCATCATAATTGTGATAAAAGGTCAGGGTCTCTTCAATATCCCCTCTTAAAGCATAAATATGATTAAACCTATGAGTGAACTTTTCAATATAGAAGTCTTCTAGAAAAAACTCTTGTCCTTCAGTTGCTCCGTCAACCGTGTTCTCTGGAAAAAGCTTAGGTAATAACTGTTCTAGTTTAATTTTAAAAGGACTAGAGTAAACAACAAGATTGGAGAAAAAAGGAGATTTTCTAAGGATGCATTCTTGAACTTTTTTCCCCTCAATGAGAATCTCACAAAGGGAGAAATCCTCTTTATAAAGAACTTGAAATGTTTTTACTGTTTCATTTAATTTTTCTTGAGAATCCGAAGACTTTTTATCCACCACATACAAGTGAATGCTTCCTTGTTTGAGGAAGCTCTCTACAGCGGCCAGCGAGCTTGACTGATACCCTGCCAAAAAAATCACAACTGATAAAAATGCTTTCATCTCACAAACTCCATAGGCTTTTCGGAGACTTATACCTGTCGCTCGCAGAAAGCGTCAAAGCTTTTGAACTTTTTACACCAGCATGATAAAAGAGAGTGATGAACTCACCTCTTTTTAAAAATTTTAAAACCCTCAAGAACTTTGTAACCTTTGAAGGAATTGAGGGATGCGGCAAAAGTACTCAGATTACTCTATTCCAGGATTATTTACACTCCCAAGGGCACAAAACTCTTCTTTTAAGAGAACCTGGTAGCACTCTCTTGGGTGATAAACTAAGAGAGGCCATGCTAAGCTCCCAGCATGAGATTAACGCAGAAGCCCAGGCTCATATTTTTGCTGCTTCCAGAGCGCAAATGATGAGCGAAAAACTCCTCCCCGCTCTAGAGGACCCGCAACTCATTGTTATTGTCGATAGGTATCTTGATAGCTCAATTGTTTACCAAGGATACGCAGGTGGGCTTAGTGTCGATAGAGTTATTGAACTTCATCGAAATGATCCTCTTCACTATTTACCAGAACTCACTTTTTTTATGCATATTGATTACCAAACTTCAGTTCAAAGACAAGAAATCAGAGGATCTGAAAAAGATTATTTTGAATCAAAAAAGAAAGAATTCTACCTAAAACTCATTGCTGGTTACGATAAACTGGCCCAAGAAAACTCTCACCGAATAAGAAAAATAGATGCCAGTCAATCTATTGAAGAAGTCAGTCAACAGATGCTGAAGGTTTGGAGCAAGCGCAATGAAAGTTGAGTCCATTCTTCTTAAAAAGTTTCAAGAAAATTCTTTGGCCCATTTTTATCACATTAAAAACTCTAGAGCTTATGAGCAAGAGCACACTGAGTACTTTCATCAATGGATGATCTCTCTTTTAAAGAGCTGTACCCAGAGCGCTTCCTTGAAACAGCAGTGGTCAAATGTCACTGATATTCTTTTTGTTGGCCTTGAAGAGCCTAAATCTCAATATCAGGTTCAAGATTTCCTGGAAGTTTTTAAGATGCAAGAAGTCAAACCTCTACAGTTAGGCCATCAGTTTATTGTGATTTCTCATGCCCATAAAATATCTTCAACTATTTGGAATAAACTCCTTAAAGTCCTAGAGGAGCCAAGGGAGTGCTCCAGCATTTTTTTACTCAACCCCACCTCTTGTAAACTTCTTCCTACGATTGAATCAAGGTGTCTGGATATTAGACTTGCTCCAGAGGGCCCAAAGGGAGAAAGTGAAGCCTATGAACTCTTACAAAAACAACTGAAAGCTCAAATTAAAACCCATGAGTTCATTGAGCTTTATAAAAATAATGAGCAAAAGCAAGAACAGTTAATTCAATGCCTACTGGGGCTTGATTACGGAGATCGTTTCGAGGCCCTTGAGAGTCTTCTTAAGCTTCTCTCTCGCCTGAAACAATCACAAGAATTTCACAACTCAAGTGCAACCAGGCTCTATCATATTCACCAGTTTCTCACCCAATACCCACCTCAGTTTTAATTGCGTAGCGTCCATTGACTAGGATGAAAAGTCTTAGATATGATGAGGGTTAACGGATTTTTTAGTAAATCCAAGTACTGAAAATTAGGCAAAAAATGACAAATGAGACTTCAGATAATTCAATTAACGAAATAGAGCCAGCTCCACCGGTTCAAGAACAGGACTCAAAGTACAACGAAGGTGATATTTTGCGCTTTGTCAGGGTACGTTTTCCGGGACATGCAAAGTCACTTTCTTTTCACATTGGAAAGCGTGAACTGAGTTATGGGCAGAAAGTTGTGGCCATGAGTGATAGAGGCCTCACTGTAGGGTACGTGAACTCTTTTCCTTATGAGATGAGTTTTCAAAAATCCATGCTTCCCATTAAAAGCATCAACAAGATCGCAACAGATGAGGATTTAGATAAACAAGTTGAGTCTTACCGCAAAGAAAAAGAGTACGAAAATCTATGCAAAGATCTTATCACTAAACATAACCTTGATATGAACCTTACCCACGTTGAATTTACCCAATTTGGGAAAAAAGTTGTTTTCTACTTCACCGCACCTGCACGAGTGGACTTCAGGGGACTCGTCAAAGATCTAGTGAGCTCTTTAAAACTCAGAATTGAACTAAGACAAATCTCTGTTCGAGATAGGGCCGCAGCAGTTGGTGGAATTGGGCCATGTGGAAGACAGTTATGTTGCTCTTCCTTTTTAAGTAAATATGGAAGTGTAAATATTAAAATGGCCAAAAACCAAAACCTTACCCTTACCTATGGGAAACTCAATGGGGTCTGTGGCCAACTTAAATGCTGCCTTCAATATGAAGATGAAGTTTACGAAAATAAACGCTCAATGCTCCCAAAAGAAGGGGCGTTTATTCTTTGTAAGAATGGAGATATGGGTAAAGTTGAAAGACTCCATATTCTTAGCGAACAGTTTGATATTCTCACAGACAGAGGAATTATTAAGCGCTACGCAGTTAGCGAGTTCAAAGACTATGCGCCTGAGTCTTATCAGTTCCCTCGCCATTTTGAGCATATCTCCAATGAAACTTCAACTGTCATTGGACTTAATGAAGAACAAACTCTTAAAAGCCGTGAGTTCGAACAAGAAATAGAGAGTATTAAGGAACAAGGACTGGTCACTGCTCAAAATATTTTTGAAGATCTCTTTGGAGTTGAAACTTTTATCGAACCAGAAGAATACAAGGCCTACAAAGAGCAAAAAGAACTCAAAATGAAGGAAGAGAAAAGAAGAGCTCAAGAGAAACTTCAAAAACAAAAAAGTTATCTAGATACAGACTATACTCAATCAGAGCAGACTTTTTCCGAGACTCCTATTCAAGCTGAAAACGCTCAGGCCACAGAAGCTCCACCTCAAAATGAGGAACGTCCACAAAGTAACGAGCAAAATCAAAATTATAAACACAAGAATAAACGCAGAAGAAATCACTCACATAGGAATAAAAGACGAGAGAATACAAAAAAATAAAATAAGGACCGACACACACTATGGTCAAGTTCATGCACACAGCTGACTGGCATCTAGGAAAGAAGCTTTTCAGGTATGAAAGAATTTACGAACAGAGAAAGTTTCTATCTTGGCTCCAAGAAAGCATTCTAGAGCATAAAATCGATGCCCTTTTAGTTAGTGGAGATATTTTTGATACCCCAACTCCCACTCACGAAGCCTTAAGCCTATATTTTGATTTTTTAAATCAAGTGACTCAAAACTCTCATTGCCAAATTTTTATTATTGCTGGGAACCATGATTCAGGGCATTTTTTAGAAGCTCCCAAAGAACTACTGAGAAAACAGCAGATTCACGTCGTAGGAAAAATTCAAGATAATCTCAAAGAGCATCATCAGGTTTTCTCTATCGCAGGAGAAGAAGTTCTTATTACTATGCTTCCCTATTTTAGACAGTATGAAATTTTTAAGCATACAGCTTCAACAAGCATGCAAGTTGATGAGATGAGTTCATTTTTTAAAAACTTCTTTGCAATGACTCAAGATAAAGAATACCAACTGGCCCAAACAAAAATTTTAATGGCCCATCATCTCTTTGGTCATTATGAATCAGCCGGTTCTGAACAAGTTGTGAGCCTTTCTGGGCTTGATTCATTTTCTAGAGATCTTTATCAAGACTTCTATGATTATGTGGCCCTTGGACACATTCACAAGACTCAGACCCTGCACCACCACCCCTATGTTATCTATCCAGGCTCTCCTATTCCCATGCGCTTCGGGGAGAGTGCTCAAAAATATGTCTCAATTATCAAAACACAAAAAGAAGCTGCTCTTTCACAAGAGTTTCTTCCTATTCCTGTTTTCTCTCCTGTTGTCCAATTAAGAACAACAAGGAAAAAACTCTTTGATGAAATTGAGAGGGCCATTGAGAAAGCAGCACAATCTAAAATGAGTACTTTGCTTGAAATCATTGTTGAAATCGAAGAGCCTGAAAGTGGGCTAATTGATCTAATTAAAGAAAGATTGAAAGAAAGCAATATTGAACTTTTAAGTTTTATGGCCCTCACCAAAAGCGAACTAAAATCAGAGCAAAAAGATCGCAGTGAAGTCATGGGCCTTGATCCTCACGAGCTCTTTGATTACTACTTTGAACAAAAGTTTCCTGACTCACCTATGCCCTTTCAGTTAAAGAAAGACTTTAACTGGTTAATGGAAATGACACTTGAGCAGGAGAGTCCATGAAAATCTCCCGCTTAGTCATCAAAAATATCGCATCCCTAAAAGGCAAGCATGTTATTGACTTTGATCAATTCAGCTCAGATCTTAATCTTTTTGCTATCACCGGCCCCACCGGTTCTGGTAAGTCGACAATTCTTAATTGTATTTCTCTTGCTCTTTATGGCTCTCATTATAAAAAATCTATTACTCAAACTGATATGGTGACTCTAGGAGAAAAGGAAGCTTATGTTGAAATGTGCTTTCATTTTCAAGGTATTGACTACATGGCCAAGTGGGAAGCCAGAGTTTTAAAAAATAACGGAGAAGTTCTTAAAGTTCCTAAAATTGGGAGAACGTTATTTATTAAGAAGGAAAATGAGTTTGAAGCAACTGAAAAAACAACAGAAGATATCCTGCATCTGAGTTTTGATCAGTTCTGTAAAACAGTCATTCTTAACCAGGGTGAGTTCTCCCGCTTCCTCACAAGTAGTTTTAGAGAACGCAAAGATATTTTAGAAAAGCTCTACCAAGGCCAATACTTAGAAAGACTCGGCCAAAACCTCAGAGCACAGTTGAATATGACCCAGGCTTCTTTAAATGAAAATCAAGCTCAAATTGAGGCCCTAGAGCTCTCTGGTGAAGAAGATATTGATTCTATCAAAGAAGAATGGGCCCAGAAGCATAAACAAAAAGAAATCTCTCAAAAAATAGAAATACTTTTAAGAGACTATCAAAGATCTCTGTTTGATTTAAACGACCAATACCAAAAAGAAAAAATAACTGCGAAAAGACTCATCTCTTTTGAAGAAGAACTCAAAAAAGAAGTTGATCACCTCAATGCCCAAAAAGCACAGTTTCATATTTTAAAAGAAAATTTCCAAAAACAAAAAGATGAGTTTGATAAAAACCGACCTATTTATCAAAAATGCTTAGTATGGAAGAAGCAAATTGAAGATTTTGAAAAAAATCTTCAAAACAATGAGAAGAAAATTAAAGCTCTGTACGAAAGTAGAGAAAAAACTTCTCACGAGATTAATGAAATCGAAGAGAGGAAGCAAACTCAAAGAATAAAACTTGAAAAAACGAAACAAAGCTACCTTTTCCTCAACTGTTCTGAAGAGAAAACGGTGCAGTTAAAATCAAAAAAGAAAAGATTTTCTCATTTCCAGGCCCAGAAACAAAACCTAGAGCAATCAATAAAAATACAACATAATTTTATTGAAAAAAAACAAAATGAATACAGCTCTTTAGGGCAAAGAATTTACCAAGCTGAACAAGAAAACCAGCTAATCTTAGATAAACTTAAAGAGGAAAATGAAAAAGGCCTAAGAGTTTCTCTTGAGAAACTTAAGAGAGAAAGTGATGCTTTTCAAAAAAGTTTTGCACAATTTGAAATAAAAGAGCAAAACCTCAAAGCTCTCGAAGAAGAACAAAAGGGCCATGAGAAAGAGCTTGAATTAGAAAAGACCCAGCTTACACTCGATTTATCTCGGCATAAAAACTTGGAACTTAAACTTGAATCTATCGAGTTACAACAGAAAAAAACTCAACTCCAACTGGCCATTTCAACTTGTCTTGATGAGATTAAAGAGACACACCAATGCCCTGTTTGTTTAAGTCCTGTTCATACTCTTCCACACCCACCTTCAAGGGAAGAAAACGCACATTTGATTGAAGAAAACTTTCTTCAGCTAAAAGAAGAAGTTATAAAAGTAAAAACACAAATTGAACAAAGAGAGAAAAACATCAGAGCTCTAGGTCTACGGGCCCACACTAATAAAGAGAAGATAAATCTTCTTATTAGTGAATTCATCCAATTGGATTTAGGTCAGGATAGCGCGAGAAAAATTCTTAGTGAATTTAAAAATAAGCTTCAACAAGATTTTCTTAAAAACCAAACTCAACTTAAGATTAAAGAACAGGCCCTCGAAAAAATTGTTCTACTAAGTTCTCAATCTAAACAATTCCTTGAACAAAAAACAGAAATCTCCAATGAACTCAAACAAGAGAAAGAAAGACTCAAAGAATCAGAACAACTTCTTAAAAATACTAAACAAATTCTTACTGATATGAGACTTGAGATTTTTTTTGAGATAGGTTTTTGTTTACTCTCTGAGGACATTCCCGATTTTCTTGACGAGCAATTTGATAAGCAGATCCACTACCAAGAGCTTCTTTCAAGTATTGAGAACCTCGAAGTAAGTACACTTGCTTTAGGACAAAAAAACAAAGACCTTTATGAGAGTATTAGACAAATAAAACAAGAAAGTGCAGAGATCAAAATAACGAGTGAAGAAATTCATCAAAAACTTATTAAACAAATTGGCAACCAAGACCCTGAATTTCTTCTTGATCAGGCCCATCAAAAAATTGATGGGGAGGCCAAAAAAGTTAATCTTTTTAACCAAAAACTTAACTCATATGAAGTTTTAGTCAAAGAACTTGAGACCAAGATTTATCAACAAAAAGAACAAATCACCCAAATCCAAACTTCCAGACACCTCACAATAGAAAAAATCAAGAATGCTGCTGTACAAGTAAGATCTTTGGCTTCTGAGATTTCTTATCTTTCGCAAGAGTTGATAACAAGAGTTCTCAAACCCTTTCATGAACAAAGTTTCTTTGAAGACGATGGGACCCTACTTGAACTCTACTATCAACAGGCCCAAACTGATCTTAAAGACCTATTTGAGTCTATCTCGAATTTTTTTGCTCGTCTGATTGAACTTGAAACAACTCTTTCCCGTCATAAAAAAGTAGAAAAGATGATTAAGGAGAAGCTGTCAGAGAAAAATAATTTTTTAAAAAGAAAGCAAGAGCTTGATAACCTCTACCAACTTATCGGAAAAGATGAATTTAGAAACTTTGTTCTCTCCCATATCGAGCAATCTCTTATAGAGCAAACTAATATTGAGCTCGATTCACTTTGTGACGGTCGCTACAAACTCGTTCAACTTAAAAAACGCTCTCAGATTCCTGAGTTTTATGTACAAGATAAATTGAAGTCATCTTCAGAGAGAAAAATTTCAACTCTCTCTGGAGGAGAAACATTTATGGTTTCTTTGGCCATGGCCCTCGCTCTTTCTGAACTCACAAAAGGACAAACAGATATCGATTCATTTTTTATTGATGAAGGTTTCGCTACTCTTGATAAAGACTCCCTTGAAGATGTTATTGAAGTTTTAAACTCAATGAGAAACCGAGGAAAACAAATTGGAATTATCTCCCATCTTGAGCATCTCACCCAACGCCTTCCTGTTAACATTACTCTCAGAAAAAATGGTTGGGGGCATTCAGATATACAGATGATCTATCATTAGTTAAAGAGAATCAATAATATTCCATTTAATTTCACAACTATCACCTAAAACATAAACAGAAGTTAAAATATCATGAAAAGGAACAGTGAGTTTTAATTGAGAGTCATTAACCTTATTAAGAAACAAAATAAATTCATAAGGGAGAATATCACTTTTATAGGCCTTAAAAATATTCTTAAATCCTTCAGCTATTTCATACTTATCACGGGTTTTTCTTAATAAACGAATGTGAGGGAGAAATCTTTTTTCAAACTTTTTCACTACTTTGTTATCTTTGCTCTCTCCTATCATTAAAGAGAGTTTTTCTAAGAGAGTCTCATCATCAAGCTCCAAAACATAGTCAAGGGCCTTTTGCTCAATCTCTCCCTTGAGTTCGACTCTTAATTCTTCACTCTCACATAACTGTGCAAAAGAGGCATCAGGATCTGAGTCAAGACTCTGAATTAATGAGAGTATCCTTTGAATTGGAGTATACTCTTTTTCTCTTAGCCTTTTTGTCGAGTTTCTCACTTTAAGATCTAATTGATATTTTATTAAAAGATTCTCTGCGATTTCTCTACCTTGATTCAGTTTAACTGTGGGAGATTTTTCAATGACTGATGAAGACTTGATGATTTTTGAGTACTTCCTCCAAAAGCGCCAAAACCCTGTTCGGTGCTTTCTCATTTGATATTCATAGGAGTCCGTACTCCTTTGATTTAAATATTCATCCGTCTCTGTTGTTGTCTTTCTTTTATCAATGATAACTTTCTCATCAAAAAGATTGGTTCTAAAAATCTTCTTTCTCTTTTTCGTTCCCTCCATGACTTTAAGATAATTCTCGTTAATACTTGGACCAAGTCTTGTTCTTCTAAGTTTTTCCTGAAAGTGACTACTTATGTTTCTTATCGTTAAAACACCTTGATAATTTTCTTCCCCACCTCTATCGACACTCATTGATTGGGTTTTTTGCATATTCCCTTTCAAAGCTTCTTTGAGGGCCTCTTGGGCCATCGGATAATCGATATCATAAACATACTCATGAACTAATTCATCTCCCCTGGCCTTTTCACTAGATTTACTCACGAGTTTTATATTGAGCCTTCCTTGAATAAATCCCAGTTTAAAAATTTTATAAGACAGTCCAGACTCAAACTGAACTCCTTTTGCATAGCGATTTCTCCTTGCAATGGTTAAACTCATCAGTTTTCTCTGCGGATCTCCTAAAATTTTAAGTCGTCCTTCCCCTTTAAACTGATAAGCAGCATAGACCCTAGCTCCTACATTCACTCCCTTATAGGGAACTCCGGCAGATAAGGATTCAAGAAAAACATACTCACGAACCTTGGCCACTTCACTGCCGTAAGGATAGCTTTGCCACAGTTTGAGTGGATCGTTTGAGATCTTTGTTTTCTTCACTCCCCTAAAGCCTATTTGGGCCTTACTCAGAAGAGCGTCAACAAGCTTATCTTCTTGATAAAGATATTCTCCCAGAGGTGTGATAAGTTCTCTATACCCCTGCCTTGATGCTTCCGTCCGCGAAGAGAAAATAAATGAAGAGTCTTGAGCAAAATCAAATCTTAAAGGAATTGTTATCTTAGTTCCTATTCTGGTCTTCCCCCAATGCCTAAGAGCATGTTGTTGTTCTTGGCGCTCTTGTTTTCTTTCCTTTATTGGAGGTAGGTGTGCTGAAAATAAACTATAAACCTTATCGACATCATGGTGGATGGCCGAAGGCCTTAAGACACCACTATGAAGAATCAATCCTGTTGCAAGGTTTTCAACTGAGAAAACATCAATTCTACCACCAAGAATACTTTCGTGAATACTGGCAGCGGCTCCTTTAATAAACTTACTAAAAGCTCTGCCAAATTTTTTCTGTTCTCTCTTCGTTTGAAAAACGAGAATTTCTTCAATTTGCTTTTCTTCATTTCTCTCTAGAAGCTCTAGCTCTTGGGCCAAGCAGAAACTACTACTAAGGAAAAAAAACAAAAAAAACTTCATTTTTTACTTAGGCCAAGATTATGAAAAGTAATAATGTGAACTTTTCTTTTGTAATAATCAAACTTCTTTTTCTGGGCCTGAGCATTTGTTTTTTGAGCAGAGATAGAGAGTTCATTAAAAAGAGATCGGATTGAGCGCAGTCTTAGCCCACTCAAAAAATGCAGTTCAGCATGATCTTCAGCTTGATAAAAAACTTTATACTCAAGGGCCTCTTCAGAAGGAACCATTTCAATATTTATTTTTTTACTCTGACTAAAAAAGACCACAATATCTTGAAGCATTGATTTAAGTCTTAACTCATAAGGTTCTACTGTAACGGCTTTTGTAATGCAGGGGATAAGAAAAAACAAAGAACAAAGAATCAATTTGGAAGTTTTTTTGTGCATAGGTCCCTCAGAAGGAATCTAACGAAAAGCTAGTATGCTGTAAAGCAATAAAAAAGCTTCAAGATTCCCCCCACTTTAATGAAATCTTGAAGCTTGATAGATACTCTAACTAAAGAGTAGAGACAAAATGCCTTTTTGAGAAAAAAATGAAAAGAAGCACTGCTTCACTGTAAGAAAATTTTAGTCTTCTTATTTTAATGATGAAATTAATTCAGGTGAAAGAAGAGAGAATCCTTATTAATTAATGACTTAAAACTTCGCGTTATTAGGATAACGCGGGTAGGCTATGACGTCTCTAATATTACTCATTCCAGTAATATACATCACGGCCCTCTCAAAACCAAGGCCGAATCCAGAATGAGGAACACTACCAAACTTTCTGAGTTCTAAGTACCACCAGTAGTCTTCTTCTTTCAGATCCATCTCCTTCATTCGAGACAAGAGCTTCTCATAATCATCTTCTCGTTGAGATCCACCAATGATTTCCCCGACCCCTGGAACTAAAACATCCATGGCCCTTACCGTTTTTCCATCTTCATTTAGTTTCATGTAAAACGCTTTAATGTCTTTGGGATAATCAGTCACAATAACTGGTTTATTAAAATGCTCTTCGGCCAAAAAGCGCTCATGTTCAGTCTGCAGATCACTTCCCCAGGTTGCTTGGTACTCAAACTTTTTCCCAGAGTTATTGAGAATTTCAACAGCTTCAGTATAGGTAATTTTCTCAAAAGGAGAATCTTTTACGTGATTAAGAGTTTCTATCAGATCTTTCTTATACATCTGTTGAAGAAATTCTAACTCTTCCAAGCAGTTCTCCATCGCGTAAGAAATAAGATACTTTAAGTAGTCACTTGCTAATTGAGCGTTATCTTCAAGATCAAAAAAGGCCACCTCTGGTTCAATCATCCAAAACTCGGCCAGGTGTCTAGCGGTGTTGGAGTTCTCTGAACGAAAAGTTGGCCCAAAGGTATAGATGGCCCCCATCCCTTGAGCAAAAGTTTCTCCTTCAAGTTGTCCTGAAACACAAAGAAAAGTTTCTTGTCCAAAGTAATCTTTAGAGTAATCACTTTCTCCCTTTTTAAGAGTAGAGACTCGGAACATATCTCCGGCCCCTTCAGCATCTGAAGAAGTGATGA
The DNA here is from genome assembly GCA_030431635.1 of Bacteriovoracia bacterium. Lineage (GTDB taxonomy): Bacteria > Bdellovibrionota > Bacteriovoracia > Bacteriovoracales > Bacteriovoracaceae > CALFYV01. The sequence continues at coordinate 361,388 of JAUIIL010000004.1, read as the reverse complement.
TTGGTGTATTTAAATAGTAAAAGCCTCTATCGTTAAAAAACTTATGAGTGGCGAAGGCCAAGGCATGTCTGACCCTAAAAACGGCTCCAAAAGTATTGGTTCGCGATCGTAAGTGGGCCACTTCCCTTAAAAACTCAAGAGAGGTCGCTTTCTTTTGCAGAGGGTAGTCCTCGCTCACTCCACCTATTAACTCACAAGACTCAACTTGCATCTCAATGGCCTTCACACGCCCTTGGGATTCGACTAAATTTCCAGTTAAAGCGATAGAGCAACCGATAGAGAGTTTAGCGACTGTTTCCTCAAAACCCTCTATATCTTTATCTGCAACACATTGAATGTCTCTTTGACAACTTCCATCGTTCACAACAATGAAGGCTCCCCATTTGGCCGTTCTAACTGATTTTACCCAACCCTTAATAACAGCTTTTTGGTCTTTGAGTTTTTGTTGATGAATTTCCTTAATAATGAAGCGTCTAGTCATTCTTGTCCCCTAGCTTAAGCCCTTAATATAACCAAGTTCAGTGTTTTTGACGAGTAGAAATCCAGCAACTCTTTCCCCATTCTCAGAGAAGGACTTTTCGCCGTTATAATTATCTTATGAAAATTCTTTCTCTCATTCTTCTTTTTATGGCCACAGAACTTTTTGCTGCAAAGTGCTTTATTCTGCTTAAGCCTTCTAATTCCGCTGGCATCGAAGCTCATTTTTACAAGAAAAAACCAGCAGAGGTGAAAAAAAAGCAAGAAGGTTTTAGCAAAGAGAAAAAACATTGTGATGAAGCCTTTCTTGATCTCCTTGAAACAGCTGCTAGCTCTGAAGGGGCCTTGCCGATGAGTCTTATTTTTGATGAATACTATGCTCCTATCAGACAGAGAGAGGATTTTCTTAAGCGACTGCAAGCTGTTAGAAGCAAAGGGAAACTAAGCATTATTCAAAACGAAAAAAGAGGTTTACTTCAAATAGAAGTTACCCAATAATACCACTATGACTGATCACGATAGACTTATATGGATTCTTGGTTCTGCTGTTGTTAGTGTTATCTTAGGACTTCTTATTGGGTATTGGAGCCATAAAAAGGATCTGAAAAAGAAGGCCCTTCCACGAGAAGAGCAAGTCACCATCGATCCTTTTGATATTGCTTTTAATAAAACAAAACTCCCTGCTTATTTTTGGGGGGCTCCGTTTATCTTTTTTGGCCTCTACCTTGTGTATTATGGCTTTAAAATGTTTGGCTAGCCTGTCGTCATCATCCCCGATGATATCCCTGCGATAGTTTTACGCACTAACACCATATCGTTTTCTTGCTGCCCAAGAATTTGTAGCAGATTCAGTGGGTTTATCATTGAGGCGCGAAGTTGAATAGAATCATATAGCCAGGGTCGGTACCATAGAAGATCTTTTTCCTGAGTGATTGTTTTAACAAACTCACAGGCTTGCTTAAATTCCACCTTAAATTCTTGAAAAATTTTCTCCTCTTCGCTTTTTTCTAATTGCCCCTCGCTAAGATAGATTTGAAAAATATCAAGTTCAACCTTACTTAAAGTAAAACCAAGAACTCTTACATAAGAAGAGAATAAACTACTTGTTTGATAGGACTCCTGAAGACTCAGAACTTTTGCCTTATCCTTTTTAAACTGCTCCCAAGCACTTCCAACTCCCCACCATGTGGGGAATAAAATACGTGTTTGAGTCCAACAAAGAATCCAGGGGATGGCCCTGATTGAACTCAAATCAAGCTTTTTGGCCTTGGCCCTTTTGCTAGGTCTTGAACCAAGCTTGAGAGCGCTAAGGTAGGAATAAGGAGTTGCTGCTTCAATCATGTGAAAAAAGTCAGCATCATTAATTTTTTGGATATAGAAAGACTTAACGATCTCTGAAAAATCTTCAATCACTGTATCAATTTGAATCACACCACTTTTGCTTTTTGCCGCATGAAAGTTTTCTAGAATTTTATTCATCCCCGAGATAGAGACTTCTGCTGAAGTGAAGTTTCTCTCAACCATTTCACCTTGAATCGTTGCCTTATAAATATTTAAGGCTGAGCGTGGCCACCAAGCCGTTTGTTCTTTGAGACTTCCGCCTCCTCTATCAACGGAGCCACCTGAGCCATGGAAAAAGACGGGGATAACACCTTCATTTGAGATCTGAAAATCAAGAGTGCGAATCGTTTTGGCGATGGCCACTCGACTAGGAAGAACCCCCATTCCCTTTGAAGAATCTGAGTAACCCAACATCACTTCGAGATGATTGTTCCACTTACTTTTCACTTGTTTGAGATAATTTTTATCTTGAAGAACTTCTGCCACAATTTGAGGTGAACTCTCTAGGGCATCTGCTGTTTCAAACAAAGGAATAATAGGTAAATCAATACCTCCCAAAGCTCTCTTCACCATTTTCTGAGCATTTTGAATATCTTCATAAGAGTGGCACATACTGATAATAAAACCTTGAGCATAATCTCTAGCATTGGAGTGCTTAGAGATTTCTTTAAGTTTTATGAGCATTCTTTCAATGGCGATAGGCTTTTTACTTTTTAATCCTTGCAAAATAATTTCACTGTCCTCTCTTAATTCAATCGGGATAACTAAAGCTGGGAATAGCTTAAAAATAGACTGCAATTTTCCAATACGAGGGGCTTGTTGTCCCACGACTTTTTGGTATTGAGTATCAAGTTTTTCTAACGTTTTTTTAAGTGCTCTTAAGTGAGATGAGTCTTCAGCGCTAATTTTTTTAAGTTTTTTTAAAGTCGTTTCAAATAGATTCGTGAGCTCTGTTAATTTTTTTTGGTTTAAATAGCAAATATCAGTGTTAAGTTCTCGGCAGATATAACCCAATATTGAGATAAAATGTTTTCTAGAGGCATTTAAACATTGGAGCATTACTTTTTCATCTACTCCAGGATGCCCGTCTTTATCTCCCCCAACCCAAGTTCTCAGACGAATATTTCCTAAATCTCTATCTCCACGCAATATCGTATCAAAAATATCTGGACGCAGGATAATAGAGAATAAATGGTTGGCCTCATCAACCACCTCAGGTTTTTCATGTCTTGTAATGGGAAGAAGCCAAGCAATTTTTAAATTATGCTTGATAATCGATTTCATATATTCTTCTTCACCAGACTTATCAAGAATTCTGATGGCCACACTTTGTATTCTTCTGAAGAGCTCAATATTTTGAGGAGTTCTCGCTTCAGTGGGATGAGCTGTCAGGACATAAACCATCATATTATCTTGACGAGCGCTGTATTGAACTTGATGTGATTTTTTAAGCCTATAAGTTCTGTAAGCTGCCTCACAAGAGTTGATAAGCTCCATCATGAGAGAGAAAGAGTGTGCAATCTGATGCTTCTTTTTTTTCTTTTGCTTTTTGAGTTTATTTAAAATTTCTTTAAGAGTTTTTTGACGCTTTTCTTCACTAAAGCCTCTATACTCAATCATCTGCTGCCTAATCGTTTCAACTTCTTGGTATAACTCTTTTCCCCCTTCTTCTTTAATGACTTCTCCAAGTAAAGAGACACAGTCTCTTACTAGAGATTTCAATTCAGGGGGTAAATGTCCAACTTTATCATTCATAGGCGTTCCTCTTTCTCTTTATCATATGACTTTTTCTCTTAAAAAGTTAATTTTTATTTTAGACTCTTTATCAAATAAGGTTGTTTTGTTTACTAGTCATCAGGGGGCCAAGGATCCTGGATTCTGGAACTGGTTCTGAAAATCAAGAGCTTAACCTTTTTTGTTAAAGGCTGTTCATTTTTTTGACAGTGAGAAATAAATTCAATCCGAGATGGATTTTGTTATCAAGTTGGAGATAATTGCTTATTGTGAAAAATTTTAGAATCACTCTCTTTTTATTTATTTGTTTGTCTCTACCATCTCATTCGGTGGCCAAACTTAATTGGTGTCCGCAGTTCACAAATCATATTAAAAATTTCGAAGAGAAAATGTATCATAGAGAGATCAGTGAAGAGCTTTACTCTCTTTTATCAAAAACACCTTATGATGATGTGAATGCACAAAAAATCAAAGAAGAATTCTTCTCTCTTGAAAAATTAAGAAGAAAACAAAAGTGGCAAAGGGCCATCGATCTCTCCCTACTCGTTCTAGGTCTTCCGGCCTACGCTCCTCTTTTAGTTTTTACAGCAGTGGGAGTTAAGCTTGAATCAAAAGGGCCTATTTTTTTTCTTCAGCCAAGGGTTGGAAAAGATGGACAAATTTTTAGGATTTGGAAATTTCGCTCAATGAAAGTAGAAGATTCTCAAGTAGCAGGAGGTTTAAAAGAGAGCACAAAAGAGCAAGATCCCCGTATCACGGGGGCCTTTGGAAGATTCATTAGGCGCTGGAAATTAGATGAACTACCTCAACTCATAAATGTGGTCAAAGGAGAGATGAGCTTTGTTGGGCCTAGGCCTAGAGTTACTAAAGAAATTGAAGAGCTCACAGAAAAATTTCCGGCCTTCTCTTGGCGGGTGATCCAAAAACCTGGTTTAACTAGTATTTCTACAACCGTTGTTGAGTGGAAATTTAACTCTCCAGAACAAAACCTCAAGAAATTAAAATTGGATCTAGCTGCAACTCAAGACTATAGCACTAAAGAGTACTTTAACGCTCTGGCCATGACTGTTTGGCATATTTTCAAAGGCAAAGGCTCGAGGTAAATTTCCATACCTGAATTCTAAAGCCCCTGACTTTAAATTCTTCCCGACTATCTTTTTGACAGGGCCGTAACTGTTTCAATTTTTAAGTTTTTTTTCACACTTTTTGCTAGAATGACCCCATATTAAAATTGAGGGTTTAGAATTGAAAACTTTATTTTTAACAGCTCTTTTTCTTTTTTCTTCTTATGCTTCTCTTTGTCCAGAGAGAAGTTTCGATGGGAAAATAACTCTCATCATTGAATCCCAAGACAGTTATACTCCATTTCACTTCTATGCTTTTACAAAAAACTACCCTCAACATGACCCCACTCACCTACTCACTTGCGCCTCTTACGGTCTGCGCTTTGAAAATGACTGTGAAGATGTTGTGGCCGGACTTAAAGAAGAAGGGGTGAGAGAGAACTTTGTCTCTTTTTTGAACTCTTTAAGAGCATCAGATTTTCTTCATATTGAAACTGATTCTTTAGGCTATTTCTCAGAAAAACAAAATAGTGAAATCAAAGAATGTATTGATATCATCTCCTCTCATGAACAAAGAGAGATTGAAGTTGATGTGATTCTTTATGGCAGTAAATTAAAAGTCCTTAAAAACCTTGAACTTAATCATGTACTAACAATTGACCCTCAAGGGCAGAGAGTTGATAAGAGTACAAAATTTAGCTCTTGGAAATCCTACTTTCAAAATATTGATATCAAAAATGAAATTCATGGGAAGAGTATTCATGATGAGAGAATCAAAGAGCATCACGTCCAGGGAAGAGTTGATATTGTAATGAGCGAAGGCCGAGAAAAGGATGAGTTCTACATGTTAGGAGAGAGTTTTCCTAATGACCTTTATGCTAAGTCTGGACATTACTATATCCTTAAGGTAGCAAGAGTAAAAAATCAGATCCTTAGGATGTTAAGAAATTGAAATTTTTTTGCCTTTTATTTCTTTTTTACGTTTTGCCTTCAAGAGCTAACTTACTTCAATGTGTTGAAGAGCAAAAAAATTGGGAAACACAATGCCCAGAGTACTCCCAAGAAAAAAATGATTATCTCTTTCTCATTGATGGATTTGACGCCTATAGCCCTGTCTATATGTGTTTGCAAAAAACACAAACTTCTGATGTTGACTTGCTTTACCCTCTTTTTAAGAAATTCCAAAAGGAAACACGGAGAAGAAATGGAAAAAATCTGATTAGAGCTCTTTACTCCGACAAAGTAAATACTTCCTTTAACGATAAATTACCTTTTGGATATTATTCCTATAGTCAGCGATGGAGAATAAGAAAATGTATAAAAAAAATTGTTAAACTAAACCCATCTGCTACGTTTCATTTTATAGGTTATAGCATGGGAGCTGGCTCGGTCATTCGAGTGTTAAAAACACTTTCTCCAGAAACTCAAATTGGACATGTTTTAACAATTGATACGTTTAGACCAGGTTTTAAAGCAATCGCCAATCTTACTGGAAAGACATGGAAAATAAAAAATATAGACTCATGGAGAACCTGGAGTTCTCTCTACCAAGTCAACGATTACAAATCAGGCTTTTTATTTGGTTATAAAGGCTCCAAACTACTTAACTCTAAAATTAGCAACAAATTATTCTCAAAAGAAAATCTACAAGAAACTGGCGATGAAAATGCTCTAAAAATGGCCCATAAATTTATTATGAAATCACCTCGACTTTATGAAATATTATCAGACTTTTTAGATATGATAATTCCATAGTAAATTTACCCTCGCAATTACAGAGTTTTTCACTAAAATCCGATAATATACTAATGAAGTACGCTCTGTTCTTACTTTTATTTATACCTAGTATTAAAGCACAAGAGAGTTGTTATCTTGAAAACTATTATAATAAGCAATTAGAGACTCAGGATTTCGATAGAGTTATTGAAACTATTCAAGAGAACTCTGATCAAAATGCCAAGATGAAGTGTCCTACTAATAATGAATTAAAGAGCAAGAAAGAAATCATTTTTGCTTTCGATGGGGCTATGGCCTACTATCCTTTAAATTTTGAGTTAAACAAGTTCTTTAATCATAATAAAAATGTAACTGAAAAAGAAAAAAGAGAAAAAAAAGACGATATATTTAGAGAAGTATATAACTCGAAACAGTATAGAATGGAAAAGAAAAAAAAGGCACCTTCTCCACTGCGCTCTCTTCTTTTTTTATCCCTTAAAGAGCCTATTCCTTCATCGAAAGAAATTCTTTATTACTCTTATCACCATCTCGGAAAAGCTTACCAGTGCATGAAAAGTATTCATAAAAACAATCCTACAATTGAGTTCAAGCTAATTGGTTATAGTTGGGGGGGAGATGCCGTTCAAAGAATGATAAAGAAAATGGAGAAGGACGATATTCATGTCAAAAGCGCAATGACTATTGACCCTGTAAGAAAAGGTTTATTAGGATTCGGAGCCTTGAAAAACATCTTTACTAGAAAAAACTCCAAGTTTTTTAAAAAAAATCATCACGTAGAACGCTACTATAATCTTTACCAAAAAACAGATTCAAAAACCCTGCCTCTTATTAAAATTTTTGGCAATAGTGTTAATGAGGCGGATGTAAATATTAACCTCTCCGATGAATGCTTTTTTTCCCAAAAAAGATTCGAAGGAGACTTTTCTAACTTACTAGAACTACCTGAGCGAGCAACCCATATTAACCTCGAGTACTGCACCAATGTCAGAGAAGTTTACAGAGTTTTTCTTTTTGACGATTTTTAGTCGTAAAATCAAGTAGTTACCCATTATACATTGGCATTATTATTGGATATAACAAATTATGTCTAAGTTTATCTTTCTTTTTATTATTGCAATGAACACCTATGCCAACTTTCCGGAGTACACACATAGAGTGATCTTTGCTGAACTCTATAAAGAAGAGCTATCTCCAAAAAATGTTTCTTTCAAAGATATTGAAGTACTTGAAACTTTTTTATTTAATCCAAATCGACTTAAAAACAACGAAGAAATTTATCAAATTAAAATTAAAACAAGAAGAGAATTGACGATTAATAAAAAGGCTAAAAGTATCAAACTTGCTATCGGTTCTAGCCGATCTCCTCAGAAAACTTTTGAAGTTTTATTCAACTCTTCCAATTCTTTTACTGTGAATGTTCATGAAAAAAATCAAGAAATAAGAACCTTTACATGGCCTTTTGACAATTTGGCAAAGGAATATCTAAAAGAGAGTGAAACTCAGACTAAAAAATTTATCCAACATCATAGAGGCTATGGAGAACTCCAAGAGATAGAATCGAATAACTTTAATACTAAATCAAATGAAAAAGAGATTAGAGAAGCTAAACCTAAAAGTTTAATTCTAAAAATTAAAGAGAAGATTAGAAAGAAGAATAAGTTTGATAATACTAGCTGGAAATACACCCCAGTTAAAATTATCTCCTATCCTGCACAAAAAATAATGTATGATCTTCCTGCTCTCGTTTCAAATACATTACTCGAATCTGTGACACGCTCTCCGAAACATAATTTATTAAGTACTTTTGAAGAGTTAAAAGGTGCTGGAAAGGGTTTTAAGAATGGAGCCGATGACGTATTCAGAGGTGTTGTAAGTCCTAAAAATGCAACTCTCCTTGATGGAGGATTTACAATCGCTGATTCAGGTTTGAAGCTACTCAATGTCGCTGCAGGAGTTATTAAAACAAGTATTTCGCTTGTAGGTTATCCGCTGTTCCGACTTTTTGGAGGGAAAAAGTCAAAACATGTTCCTCTTCGAGGCAAAAGAGCGACCATTGTTATTGTTGATACAGGTATCGATGGCGCCCTTTTTGACAAAGTAATTGATACTTATGGGGAGACTATCCTTAGAGATAAACTCAAAAGTATCTCAAGTTTCTACTGCATTAAATCCAATGCTGAAAAAAATGATATTTTAGATTGTATTGATAATATTCCCAGTGATATTCACTACATTGATTTTTTTGCGCTCACTCATTCTGGAGGTACCAGTGAAATTGAATTCTATGCTGAGTACGCTCAAAAAAATTATTCCCTCAAACCTGAACTTCTAGTCTCAATTGGCTGCTACGACTCTCCAAGTGAATTGACTGAAAAAGAGAATACTCTTGGGCAGGAAGAAACTTCATGGGCAGTTCACTTCTATTTAAGTAATTTAATATCTAAAAGACTTAGAGGTATTCCAATGGAGCAGGCCTCTAGAGAAGCTTTTTACGGTTCTATTCCTATTAATTTAGTGAACCCTATTTCAATCGGAGGAGTTTTAACAATTGGTATTGGTGAGAAGAAAATTAAAAATGGCTACTTGGGTTCGACACCAGCTCTTATTACTGTCGACTCTATCGTCAGCGAGAAACTAAAAAATGCGTGGGATAATCTTTATTTTCATTTTCGCAATTATCATGTCTACAAAAGTTTATCAAAGAAAAAATCAGAAAGCGATAGAAAGAAATTCTTAGAACTTTTAAAGGTTATCGATGAAATCCATTATATAAAACTAACAGATGAATCACTATCAAAGCAGAGTTTAAAACTTCTCAAAAATTCAGCAAAATTTAAAGAAGAACTTTTAAAACAAAATATCCAACAAGAAGAATCTCTACAATTTTTTAAAACAAATCTGCAAAAAAAGATAAATGTAGGAATAAGAAAAAAGAATCAGTTATTATTTTATTTTAATGAATAACTCTCTCTTTTATTTTCTGCATCTGCTCTGTTGTGAGTCTTGGCCCCATTTGTGAAACGACTTGAGAGGAGGCCAAAGAAGCAAGCTTACCAGCTGCTGCGTGAGAATGGCCTGCAGTTAATCCATAAAGAAAAGCCCCCGCAAACATGTCCCCTGCCCCATTTGTGTTAATGGCTTTGGTCTCATAAGGCTCAATATCAATAAAAGTATCTCCATCAAAAATGATGGCCCCATTCTTTCCTTGAGTGATAGCAAAACTTTTGGCCATCGTTCTCATCTTCTGACGAGCAACTTCTATCTCTTCACTTCCAGTGATACTCATGGCTTCTTCTTCATTACAAAAAATAAGATCAACACCATCTCCAATAACTTCCAAGAAGTGCTCCTTAGCAAAACCAACAACACCAGGGTCAGATAAAGTCAGGGCCACTTTCACTCCATTTTTTTGAGCAATATCTTTAGCATGCAAAGCTGCGTGTTTTCCGGCAGGACTCGTTAGAAGATAGCCTTCAATATAGAGATACTGAGAATTTTTCAGGGCCTCAAGATCAAGTTGTTCATGATCATAAGTTGCTGTGATCCCAAGATAAGTATTCATCGTTCTGTCAGCATCAGGAGTTATCATCACCAGGCACTTACCAGTATGCCCAGCACTTAAATTTTCTTCTTGTAAGTTGGTTTCAACCTTGTTCTTGCGAAGATCCTTCATGTAGAATTGCCCAAAACTATCGTTGGACACCTTACATGAGTAAAAACTCTTACCACCAAGCTGGGCCGTTGCGATTACAGTATTGGCGGCAGAGCCTCCACAGGCCATTTTTTCAGCTTGGGCCTTACCAAGATTTCTAAAAATTTCATGATGTCTCTGTTCATCAATAAGAGTCATAAGACCTTTTTCAATATTATTTTTGGTGAAAAAATCAACTTGTACATTAAACTCCAAATCCACCAAAGCATTTCCCATACCAAAAACATCGTATTGACTCATAACCAGACCCTTTTTTATATATTTTCAATACTTTAACCCTTTGGTGCCATCTTGTCAGGTCAAAAAGAGACTGAGTTACTCAACTTAGTGCCAAAGAGCACTCTGTAAGAAAACCTTTTTAATGCAAATCGGTAATAATTTCTAATATTTACACATTCTCTTTGGCGCACAATAATAGAGTAGAGAATTGGCATTTAGCTTGAAATAAGTAAGACAAACGAACGGCACATTTGAAGTTGCCCTTAAAAATAGTGGAGGAACCATGAAATTTACATTACTTCTTGCTCTTTTGATGAGCTCATCTTTTGCTGCGACTAACGGGCTACTTCTTCTTCAAGGGATAGTCCAAGAAGAGCTCTCACTCACTGTGAACGCTCAATCAGTGGCTTCAAACCTTGATTTAGAAACAACTCAAACAAACTTATTGGTTGCTTCAGTTGATGAAAATTCTAACTCAAATACGGGTTATAAAATTACTATCTCTTCGGCCAATAATGGTGTCTTGAAAAGAAGTGGAGGAAGTGAAACCATTTCTTATTTGCTAAAATATGATGGCTCTACTGTTAACCTGGCTGGCTCATCAACAACTCCTGTTCAGTCGAAAAACGTTGGAACAGCTGGGGTTTACAGTGACTCAAGTGATGTTAATATCAGCTACACTGGGGCAGCGAACTCTTCAAGAGTAGCTGGTACCTATACTGATACTTTGACTTTCGAAATCGCAGCTAACTAGTTAATAATATTAGGTTAAAGTTTTTCAGCGCATACCCGATAAGATTAATCAGGTATGCGCTTTTTATTTTTGTCGTCTCTATTCATCTTTATCAATTCATCCAGTGCAGGTGAAAGACTTTATCTTGTTGGACGAGTGCCATCGACCTTAAGCATTGAGATGACCCTACCTTCAACAGCAAGTGATTCGCTTGAAATTGATATCAATACGAACTGGCTTGGCTCTTTAGAGGTAGTCATTGAAATCGATCAGAAAAAAGAAACTTTCAAACTCTACTCTGATAAATTTAAAAAACATTTTTCAAAGCAGTTAAAAAACATAGAAAACCAACCCAACCCTAAATCTGTTGCTCTTACTTTTATGGCCCCATAAATTCTTGTTAAACAATCTTTAAGATGGGAGAATAAGGCCATGAAAACTATTGCTTTATTGACTCTCCTCTCTTTTAGTCTTTTTGCTTTTAAGTTCTCTCCTATGAGCCTCGAACTTGAATCCAGTGGCCAAAAAAGCCGTGGCCAGTACTACCTTGAAAACGATTCTAAGGAAACTATCGCAATCGAACTGCAAGTAGCTAAAAGAAAAATGAACCTGGAGGGTAAAGAAACCCGAAAAATCGATAAAAAAAGTTTTCAGGTCTTTCCTCCCCAGCTCATTCTTAAGCCAGGAGAGAAAAAGTCTGTCCGAGTTATCTGGAAAGGAAAAAACTCTCTCGATGTAGAGAAAGCTTTTCGCTTAATTGCAGCTCAAGTTCCCCTTGAGTTTGATAAAAAGAAAAAAGGCTCTGGAATCAAAATCCTTCTTAAATATGTAGCAGGACTTTATGTTCTTCCTCAGACAAAAAAGGAAAATGTTATAGTCCAAAATTCTCAAGTCAAAAAAAATAAAATTCAAATTAAAATTCACAATAAAGGAAATGTTCACAAAATTTTAGATGAGATTAAATTAGAACTTAAAGGTAAGGATAAGTCCTATCAACTGAGTAAAAATGAACTGAAAGGAATTCAAGGTGAAAATGTTCTGGCCCAATCTAAGCGTCTTTTCACGATAGATCTTCCAAAAAGTTTTGAAAGTACAAGAAACCCTCAAGTTGAATTTGAAATAGTAAAGTGATCTATCTTTTTTTATCTCTCTTTTTCTCTCCTCTCTTGTTGGCCCAACAAACGACTGTTGTTCCTCTTCCTATTTATTTTAACAATCAATATATTACTGAAGTTCAAACTTTGTTTAACTCCTCAGGTAAAGTACAAGGACTTAATCTTGCCATATCTTTTGCCCAGTTTGATCCTTTTATCGATAAGATTCTGTTTCAAAAAGTTCAAAATCAAATTTCAAACTCTCAACAAAAATTTATTCCTCTTAAAAAACTCAAAGATTGGGGACTTATTTTTGAGTATGATGAAGAAAACCTCTTGTTTGAATTAAAACTTAAACTGGCCCAACAAGGTGTGAAAGATCTCTCCCTTCGTAAACAACCTCAAAACCAATGGAACTCTCAGGCCCAACACCCAGAGAACTATAGTGGTTTTCTGAATTTTAGAAATTCAAAACGATTCAGCTCTGATGGAGTGAATGAAAGGCTTAAAACTCAATTTGATGGAGCCTTTAATTTTCATTCACTGGTTTTAGAAGGTCGTTTTCGTTATGATGGTAATGAAGAAGAGAAATGGATTAGAGAAGACTTTACTTTCATTAAAGACTCACCCAAAACCAGGACTCGCTATTCGTTTGGAGATTTGAACTATTCAACTATTGGATATCAAAGTTATCGTCAGCTAGGTGGTTTGAGCGCAAGCACAAACTTTTCACTTAACCCCTATGAAATCGTTACCCCTCTTAACAACAAGGAATTTATTCTTAAGAGTCGTTCAAGGGTGCGTATTTTTGTTAATAATCAACTGGTCGAAATTCTCAACCTCTCAGCTGGTCGCTATAACCTTAATGATTTTCCTATAAATAACGGTATTAATGAAGTTTATATGGAAATCCAAAAGGATAATGGAGAAATAGAGCGCCTTTATTTTAACTATACTCTTCAAGAAGAACTCCTTAAAGAAGGTCTCTCCCAATTCTCCTACACTGTTGGGACTCAATACACGGACTCTAATGGGCAAAGAAAATATAACGAAAACGACGAGGACTTAACTTTAAGTCTGTTTCACCGTCATGGTTTTTCTAAAAAACTAACTGCTGGTCTTTACGCTGATATTGATAAATTTCAATCAGTCGTTGGGCCTGAGATGATTTATGCAACAGATATCGGTAACCTTAAGTTTACCTTTGGACAATCAGATACTAATCAAATGCAAGATGGCCAGGTTTATGAACTTAGTTATGACCTTTACGATTATGAAGGGCCTCTTGATACAGAAAGGCGTTTTCAACTCAGTTATGAATACAAAACCCTGCATTTCGCTCAATTAGGAAACCTTTCTACAGAAAATAGTGTTGATAAAACTTACTCTCTTGGCTACCGCCAACAAGTTTATGACTTATTCGCTTTTAATATGGGAGTGAGTTATTCAGAAAGTCTTACAACCTATGATGCTTACTCTGGAACATTTTCCATTTTTAAAAACTGGAGCCGCTACCTTAGCAGCTCTGTGAGCTTTACAAGGAGCCGAGACACGACGGGAGTTTGGAATAACTCAGTCATTGCCTTTGTGAATATTAACTTTCATGACGGTAAACACTACTCAAACCTTATTTCTAATTCTGATAACCACCAATATAAGGCCAATTTTAGAGGAAATTATTTCACCAAAGATGGGAGTCTTTTTACTGATTTTGCTGCAGAAGACTCTGATGATGTTGAACGCTATGATGTTAGAGGAGAGTATAGGCATCGACGTTTTGATACTTATGTTAACGCTAACAAACAGATTCTGAAGTCAGATGATCTTAATTTAGAATCCCACGAAACAACAGTTGGCCTATCCGGCGCTTTTGTTTTTGCCGGAGGAAAAATGGCCCTTTCTAGACCTATTCAAAATAGCTTTGCTCTTTTTGACACAGATGAATCTTTAAAAGAGTATAAAGTCGCCATTAATGGAAATAATGGTCCAGCAACACCTAAAGTCGATTCATTAGGGCCAGCGGTGGTTGAAAATCTTGTCCCCTATCAATATGCTCGCTCTCAAGCTGAAATCATCGATACGGGAGATCTTGTAAGTCTTGAAAAAGAGTATTTCCCCTCTTTTTCAACCTATAAAAGTGGTCACCTCTTTATCCTTTCTGCAAAGTCACATATGATAGTAAAAGGAGTTTTGCTTGATTGGAAGGGACGCCCACTTAAATATCAAATGGGACGTTTAGTAAACAAACAAGGCCAAGTTGAGTTTTTTACTAATTCAGAAGGAGAATTTTTTATAGAAGAAGTTATCCCTGGAGAGAATAGACTCGACTTTGAAAATAAAAAACTCAAAGATGTGATTATTTCTCTTAAGAAAACTCAAAAAGGCTTAATTGATTTAGGAAAGATTTATGTTAAAAAGAATTAGTTTGTTTTTTATGATTTCACTTTCTCATACTTTAGCTTGTGATTTTCTCATTACAAACATCTCACCAGTGACTTTTACCTACTCTCAATCAACCCAAAACCTTGGTGGGATTATTCAAATCAAAAGAACGAGTACGAGTAATAGTTGTAGAAAATTTACGATTACAGCGACAAGAGGAAACTCCCCCGACTACAACCGTTATATGGTTAATCAAGGTGATAGTTATACCTATAATGTCTTTCAAAATTCTAATAGGACAAGAACTTTAAAAGATTTTCCTGAGGCCAAAAATAACGAAACAATCAGAGAACAGTTTTCAAATAACTCTTCGCAAGTTTACATGAATGTTTATTTTTATCCTCAAAGGTTTGCTCCTCCTTACAATACCATTAAACGTGGAGGGCACTATCTTGATGTAGTGACATTTAAAGTTCATAAGAGAGATTCAGCGACAGTTGATGATAGCAGAAACCTTAGCATTAATATGTATTTACCAAAGGAAGTTTACCTCTCTCTCGTTGATACAGGAGCAGGCTTTAATCCTAACGATACTTCCCAAACCCTGGACTTTGGGATTCTTGAACAAGGAGAACAAAGAGGGTTTGACCTTATCGCTGTTTCTAATGCTGGCTACTCTATTAGCTTCTCTTCAATGAATAACGGAAAACTCGTGCGCCTTGGGAATAACTCTCAAACTATCGCTTACACCGTTAAAGTTAACGGCATCACTAAGGGCCTCACTTCTAGTGCCAGTTCCCCGGTAGAAGTGGCCAGTGGCAGTGGGCTCACTACAACCTCTGGGGCCGTCAACCATGTTGATATTGAAATTGGAAGTGTTTCAGGCAAACAAGCTGGAAATTACAGGGATTACATAACAGTCACGGCCACAACAACAGAATAGAATTTATTCACCATTAACGCATTGCAACTTTATTAATTACGCGACCCTCTAAAAATGTTTGGCAAATAACTTGTCGCATGATTTATCTGCGTCATGAAAAAATTGATTCTCCTGACACTTATTCTTTTTACAACTCAAACCTTCGCCCAAGATCCGACTTATAAAAAAGCCGATATCGCAAGAAATAGATATGGCAGTAGTGATGAGAGAGCACTTCTTCAAAATGTGATTGATGTAAAAGCTGATTTATTAAATAATCTTGTGGCCCAAGAAAAAATTATTGAAGCCTTTCACGCAAGCCTCTATCAATATGTCTCGAACTTTCGCCTTGAAAGAAAAGAACCCATTAATATTAACCTTATTGGCTTCCCTGCCACGGGGAAAAGCCAGATAGGAAATATTTTAAGAAAAATTATGCCAGTGGTACATATTGATGCTCAAAAGTATATCGACCCTAAAAATATCGGTGGTCTTGTTTGGGCCATTAAAGATCAGATTGAGGATCCTAATAAACCTTTTATCCTTCTTATTGATGAACTAGATAAAATTAAAGAGATGACGAAAGAAAATGAATTTGAAACCCATCCTTTTATCGCAGCTGTTAACCAAATTCTAGTTGAAGGTTTTCTGAATAATGGCTACTCAAACGTTACTCTTAATAATGCCCTTATTCTCTCCACGATGAACTTCCCTACTAATGTTATTAGTGAATTTAGTAAAGAAGCTCTCGATGAAAAAAAAGATTTTTACAAGTTTGGGATAGAGGATTTTACAAAGTTCACGAAATGGCTTGAGGATAAACCAGAGGCCATCAGGATGGTTCTTTCAAAAATGTACCGCTCAAATACAGTGAGTCGTTTGGCCACCAATACTCATTTTATGAATCATTTTGATAAGGATGCCTACAAAAGAGTTGTTAAATACCATCTTGAAAACACCATTAAGAATTTAAAAGAATCTCCTTTCACAATAAATGATATTAGTTATTCTAATGAGTACTTTGACTTTTTAGTTAACAATATGATCTACCCAGCAGAAGGAGCTAGACCCATTGTCTATAAAGCGCGGGATCTGACTGAACAAATTATTAGTTACGCTCTTGCTAAAAGATCGTTTGAAAAAAAATATCGAGATCTCCCTGTTCGTTTTGAAATTGGTTTTGATGAAATAGAGAAAAAAGCCCTCTTGAATGTCCATCCTCTAAAAAGAGTCGGAACTCAATATGAACTTGCTTCTGAAGAAGTGTTAAAAATGGAATTTTCTTATAATGATTCAAAAAAGATTATCACTGTTCCTGATGACCTTGATTTAAGTATTCCTAAGAGTTATTTTAAAGCTCTTGATGTCACAAGAACCCAAATCAAATACGCCAGACAACCATATGACCTTCAGCTTGCCTCTAAATTAGAGAAGTTTCTTAATCAAAATGTTTACGGCCAAGAGTTCTACACCGCTCCTCTTTCTAAACAAATTAGTAAATACATGGGACTTAAGAGCGGAAGTATCACTAGACCCAATTATGAAATTATGATTGGATTTCCTGGTATTGGAAAATCTGAGATTTCTAATTACACAACCAAGTTCTTAGATATTCCTGAGGTTAAAGTTGAACTTTCTAAATATAATGGTAACGATAATAAAACTCTTGAATCTTTCTTTCGAGATGTTAACTCAAAGATTACCAAAGCCCTTAAAGATAATCCGACAGGTAAATATATTATCTCTTTCGATGAATTTGATAAACTCTTTGAAATTGCCCCCAATGGAGAATTAAAAGATAGAGCTGTTCTACCTGTTCTTAAAGAACTCTTGGATACTGGTAAGAGCTCTATTACTGTTGCTGATGCTTGGGGAGGAGATACGACTCTTAAGCTTAATATTAACGATGCTTTCACTTTTGTAACTATGAACTTTAATGTTGCTCTTTTTAAATTTGAAGCGGACCCAAGACTCACAACAATCGATGATACGTTTCAAGCTTACAAGCAGCTCATTCAATTAAAAAACTTAAAAGAAGTTCTTTCAAGAATGTTTCGCCCAGAAACAGTTAACAGAATGCTTGATAGCTTAACAGTTCTTAAGCCTCTGGACGAAGAAGCCTATGAGAAAATTATTCGCAAACAAATGGTCAGTGCTCTTAAAGAACGCTTTTATGTTAAAGGTCAAGATCACGGTTTCATCGATGCTCGTTTTACAGATAGTTTTTTTCAGTTAATTAAAAATGAAACTATTGTCCCCTCTGAAGGAGGACGTTTCACTTTCAATTCAAGCAAAAAGTTAATTTTAAATACTATTGAAAAAGCGATGATTGAAATTCCCAGAAAATATCTCACACAACCTTTAGTTATTGAATTTGACTATGAGCCAAAGAAACAAATGATATCGGCCGATGCTCATGTTAAGAATTCAGCTCAGAAAAAATTCTCACTATTTAATCAGAATATTAAGTTAAGATTTCCTGATGTAAAAATTCATGGGGCCATTCCTGAGGACAGACTCATGGTTGCGGCCCATGAGTTTGGACATGCTCTTGTTTCTGTCCTACTCGGTTTAGAGGTTGAAAGAGTTTCCGCTTATGATCTTGATAATGGTTTTGTTAAGTTCGCCAACCAAGAAGATATCCTAAGTATTAAATCAGAAATTTATCACTTGTACGCAACTGTTGCCTCTCGATCCATGGAAAGAGTTATTTTCTCTGGGAGGGCCCTTGAAAGAGCATCTGTTCTTGATATCACACTTGGCTCCGGAGGAGATATTGAGAACCTCACCAAAAGCCTTTTTTCTAGACTAATGAGAAGTGGACTTGATCCAAACGGAGGGCCATTTGATTACCATATGGGTAAAGATACTGATCATATTTACTACAACGTCCAAGCTCTTCCATTTGAAAAAGTTGAGAAGATGAGCCATCTTCTTGCAGCGATGGAAGATAAAATGGTCAAGGATCTCACCGATAGTTTTTCCATGGAGTGGATGAAAGAGAAAATTATTGAAATTGCGAGATTAGGAGATTTAAAAGGAGAGGAGTTCTATCGTTTGATTGATCTTCCTATGATACATGAAACTCAGAACGAAGCTTCTTTTATCGCAAGCGCTTTTCAAGATGTGGTTGAAGTCCGCTCTCCTAGTAAACCTATTGGAGCTTCAACCCAGAAAATCTCTTTTGATTTAAAGGGAAGAAGTGTTGCTGACTTTCAAAAAGAGTATTTGAAATTCTTTGAAACAACTTTAATTCAGAACCCTATTTTGTGTAACGACAAACTTAGTGCAAAAACAAAAGGCTCACAATCAAACCCAACAAGACGAGGGTGGTGATAAAAGAGTCTTTTCTGCGTAATTCTTACTCAACTCTTTTTTTAGGTTGAAATACCCTGACCTTGTTGATACATTGCGTTAATGAAATTTTTGTTTTTTCAAGTACTTACATTTCTTTTAAGTGCCCATCTTTTTGCTGGGGTCACCCCAAAAAACAAGGCCCTTAGTTGTAGCTCTCTATTAAAAAGCCATATTACACTAGGTCTAGAAGAAGAAACATCACATGCTCATGAAGTTTTTCGCTCTTTTTTAAGAGATATTCTCAAAGAAAATGAGACTAATATTGCTCAAATTATTCCTGGTATAGATAAAGTTAAGGCCAGTTCAGAAGTTTTCTCTCAAAAATCTTATTCAGCAATGGCCTCTCGTGTTTACGGGATTGAACGCTCATTTCATAAACCTGGAGAGTTTTTAAAAGATGGCAAAAATTATGGTGTCGTTCTTAAAGGTAAAGAGAGAATTATTAAGCACCTTGAAGGAATTATTCAACTAAGAAATGAACTTAAAATTTCAAACAAAAAAACTCTTGAGGGTAATAATATTATTAATGGTTTTTATGGGACTGTGGCCCTAGCAAATATCTTTTTTAATATTATTCGACCTTTCTTCTTTACCCATGAAATCAACTCTGACTTTTTTAGTGCCTATTTCACCTTAACAACTAATGTTGCTTTTTTCTATTCAATCTTTAATTATATTGAGTATTCATCTGATTCCGTTATTGAGAAACTTTTAGAAACTGTTATTCAAGATCAAGACATCAGCTGGCTCTACCAAAGCATTGATTATAAAAATATCAATAAGTCACTAATAGAAAATGTTAATAACGCAACCTTTGAGCAGGAAGTGAAACAACAAGTTGGAAGCCTTAATGCAAGTAATACTCCTTATGTCCAGAGGATGTCTATACCAAGTACTCCCCAAAGGTTTTCTAAAAATAAAACGGGTGTCTATATTGACTATTTACTGCAGAAGGTTGACGGGGAATTTCAATTAACTACTTTTCTTCGTACATCAACGAAAAAACCTGTATTCAAAAATCCTGAAAAAGAAAAAGTGAAAGAGAGTATTTTTGAACTTCTCAAGAAAAAAGTTCTCCAACCTTCACCTGTAAGAGGAACATAAAATGAAGAGTGCTTTAGTTTTATTAATTGTATTCACCTTAAAAGCATTTTCTTGTAACACTCTTCTCATGAGTACTAAAAGAGCGGAGGATTTTGCTAAGTTTGATTTTATCCACAAAGATCTACGAGAAGTAAAAAGACAAGGTATCTCTAATGGGATTGCTAAAGACCTAGAGCTTGAAGAGTACATCCTCCCCCTATTACTTAAGCATAGCTCAACCAGATTAGGTAAACATTTTATCAAATCTCAGCTCTACACACCACTGATTGATAGCAATGAAATTATCAGAAGACAAAGAGCTGTTGAATATATCCAAAATAACCCTGCTTTCATGGAAGAACTTCAAAACATGTTCAACCATATTGCTCGCTTTGAAATGAATATGAATACGGTAACAGCTAAAGGCACTTATAATATTGGCTTTTTACCTAATCTTTTCATGGATATCTTTACAATGCTTCCTTACGTTCTCCTCACACTTGGTGGTTCTTCTATGGATCTTATAACAACGTTAGGAATTATAGGAGGTATTAATCTATTTCCTGGTATTATTAAAGCTCAAGATAGAGATTTAATTAATGCTCATAAAGCTCTTTTTTCAGGTGCTGATTCTCTCGCTCCTCTTTTAAAACAAGCTGACTCAGAGAACCTAAAGTATATCGGCCAAATTCTTTCGCAGGTTCGAAATAAAAATGGTGACTTTGTTATGGATGATTTAAGAAAAAAACTTAGTTGGGAACCACCACCTCGAGTCGCTCGCGCTACAGACTTCCTTGGTCTAACAGGACCACAGAGGAGTTTAACCCTAAGAAAAATTGAACAAAAATTTAAACAAACCCAGGTAATTATTTCTGCCTTAATGGAATTAGAAATGTTTCTTACTTTAGCCAAGTTTGGAAACTCCCACTCTGCTTACTCACTCCCTAAAGTTCTTCCTGATAGTAACCCTTTTTATGTCAGTATGCAGAACATGCACCACCCTTATGCTTTAGCTAAGTACGAAAAATCAGTTGATAATAATTTTCTGGCCATTAAGCAACCTGACAACCAACAAAAATCACTTTTCTTTCTTACTGGGCCAAACGCTAGAGGTAAATCAGTTTATATAAAATCAATTGGAATCAATCTTGTTCTGGCCCAAATGGGAGCGCCGGTTCCGGCACAGATGACTTTTTCACCTACCCTTATTTTTAGTAACATCAAAAATACTGATAACATGGAAGATAAGGCCAGTACTTTCAGGCAAGAGAGTAAAAGAATGTCACTACTTATTCGTACGAGAAACCAGGCGAGAGAACTTGGTTTTCAAAACGCTCTTTTCATTATGGATGAGATTTTTGTAGGAACCACAAATCAAGAGGCCCTGGCCATAGAAGAATCAACAATGAAATATTTAATTGAGCAAGGAGACTTTGCTCTTGTGGCCAGTCATAAAAGAGAGCTAGTCGAGCTCGCTCAGAAATATCCTCAGTTTCAAAATATTCATGCAAGTGATAACGATGAGATGCTTTTTAAAATCGAAGAAGGTCCTTCTCAAAGAATTAATGCTGTTGAAGTTTTAGAAGAAGAGCAAATGCCTAAAGAAATTACATCTTACGCGAGAGAGATTTTGAAAAAAGATAATCAAAAATAAACATCATAGCGAGTTGATTTTCCTATCACTTGATGAGAAGGATTTTCAAGTAAGGACGGAGCTTTTTTTGAACGTTTAATAACTAAGCGCTTTTTCTTCTCTTTTATCTTTAAAATAAATTCTTGCGCGTCTTCATCGACTCCAATAAATTGACGTAAAAACTGCATTTGTTTCTTAGGAGCACTCTTATCGTTTTTTTCGCTATACATCGGATCGAAATAAAAAACATCCCCTTCACCCTGCTCGTACTCTCCATAAAAAAAATGAAGTTTATCAGAATTTAACTTCTCTACTTCTCTATCAATAAGACAAGCCAGATAAGGATTGCGCTCATAACAAATCACTTCAAGCCCCATCGCTAACATCAAAGCAGTATCACTGAGAAACCCTGCACTTAAATCAATAACCTTAAAAAAACGATTTTGTTTTTTAAGTCCTAAGGCCTTAGCAAGGTTTTCTTTATAAATAGAGTGTTTATAAAAAAAACTCTGGTGATAAGAGAGCATTTTTTTAAGATCGATAGCAATATTTTCTAACTTCATCCCCTCTTCAGAAAAAGACCACAACTCTTCTAAGTTTAGCGTCAACTGAGGGAAATTCTCCGCATGTCCAGAGAGGATTCTCCCTTGTCTGGGGAACATTTCACTAAAGTCTTTGTAACTGATTTGCTCGTTGTTTTTCTGAAAACGCATAGTTTCTTAGTGAAGCATTTTTTTAAGCGAATGTGTATTCAAAAAGAGTAAAAGCGTGCTAAATTAAGCCATCGTAAAGAGTATATAAAGGACACTATTATGGAAAAAAGAGCTGACTTTCCTTATAACCCTCAAAAATTAGACCGCGAGCTCAAGCGCCATTACATTAGCGCGTCGCAAGACGATATTAATGAAATGCTTAAAACTGTTGGCTCCTCAAGTTTGGATGAGCTCTTTGATTATCTTCCTGCTGATATTAAACATAAATCACAACTTGATTTAGAAAGAGAGCTTTCCTATGAAGAGCTCGCTGATCACCTCTTTGCTCTTTCGCAAAAAAACGGGCGCAAAATCTCTTTTCTAGGTGATGGGCTCCAAGTCTATAAAACAGAAGAAATTCTACCAGATATTTGCGCTATACGGGGACTAACAACGGCCTATACACCTTACCAGCCAGAGAAGTCCCAAGGAACACTACAGACGCTTTGGATCTACCAATCGCTGTTAGCTGAAATCACTGGCTTTGAGGCCATCAATGCTTCTCTCTACGATCGCTCAACTTGTCTCTTTGAGGCCATTAATTGCGCCAGGAGACTAACTAGAGGAACTAATAAAGCTTTAGTCGCTTCAAACCTCTACCCCCAAGATATTGAGGTTCTTAAAACCTTGGCCCAAGATACGGACACAGAGCTCTTATTCGCTCCTATCGATCCATCCACAGGACGAGTTGATACAGAAGAAGCGAAAAGACTACTAAAAGAGACAACAGGAATTGCGGCCTTTGTTTTTGCTCAAACAACTCACTTTGGAACACTTGAAGATGTTAATACACTCACTGATATGTGTAGTGCTCATAAAGTAAAATCTATTGCTGTTATCGATCCGATTCCTCTTTCTAACGGAGCTCTTAAAAGACCTGCTGATTATGGAAGCTCTGAACAAGGATGCGATATTATTATTGGAGAAGGACAACACCTGGCCATTGGAGCGAACTTTGGTGGCCCAGGTTTAGGAATTTTTGGTATCCGCTTTAATGAAAAAGATAAACGCTCAATCAGATCCACTGCCGGCCGCTACATCGGGAAGGCACGGGATCTCTCTGGGCGCGATTGCCTCAGTATTATCCTTTCAACCAGAGAGCAACATATCCGCCGAGAGAAGGCCACAAGTAATATTTGCTCTAACCAGGCTTTTATTGCTTCAGCAGCTGGAGCTTGTCTACTCGCAAAAGGCTCTCAAGGACTTCAGAAATCAGCTTCTCTTGCTAGAGAGAATACTTTAAAAGCCGTTTCTAAACTGCTTCAGTTTCAAGGTGTAGAGCTGGCCTTCAAAGCTCCTTTTTATAATGAAGTAACTTTGAAGCTTTCAAAGAATAGTTCTGAACTCATTAAAAAAGGCTCTCAAGTAGGGCTTCAAATAGGAGTTGATGTTTCTGGGCGCAATGGGATGGCCGGAAATCTTCTCATGATTTCTTTTTCTGATATTCAAACAGACGGAGATATTCAAAAACTAGTTCAATTTTTTGCGAGTGAATTTGAAGAAAAAGGTGGAGAAAATATCTTAGCTGATATTCCTAAAGAGCTTAAAAGAAGTGAAGACTTTTTTATTCCTCAAATTGAAAAGAACGATCTTCTTGATTACTACCAACGACTTGGAAAACAAAACTTCTCTCCAGATGACGGGATTTACCCTCTTGGCTCTTGTACGATGAAGTATAACCCGTATATCAATGATTATACCGCTAGCTTTGAAGGCTTTACTTCAATTCACCCTCAAGCGCCTATCGAGGATGCTCAAGGTTGTCTGGAACTTCTTTATCAGATTCAAGAAATTTTTAAAGAGATTACTGGACTCCCAGGAGTTACAACTCAGCCTGTTGCAGGAGCACAAGGTGAACTCGTTGGACTTAAAATGTTTCAGGCCTATCACCGAGATAGAGGGGAAGAACGCAACATTATGATCATCCCTCGTAGTGCCCATGGAACAAACCCGGCGACAGCAGCTGTGGCCGGCTACACTGAGCTTAGAATTGTTGATGCTGATGAAACTGGTCGTATGAATATCGAGCAAATTAAGACGATCATTAAGGAAAACCAAAATCATATTGCTGGTATTATGGTGACAAACCCTAATACCGCAGGAATCTTTGAAACCAACTTTAAAGAAGTTGCTGAACTGATTCACCAAGATGGTGGTCTTGTTTATATGGATGGGGCCAATATGAACGCGATTGCTGGTTATGTCGATCTAGATAAATTAGGAGTCGATGCTGTTCATAACAACCTTCATAAGACTTGGACTATCCCTCATGGAGGTGGTGGTCCTGGGGATGCTATTGTGGCCGTAAGCCATAGACTAGTTGATTATCTCCCTGGTCATCAGGTGATAAAAACAGCAGAGGGTTTCACTCTAGAGAAGCCCGATAAATCTATTGGAGAATTTCACCGCCATTTTGGAAACTTCGCTCACAAGGTAAGGGCCTATACTTATTTGCGTGCCCTTGGCCCTGAAGGGGTGAAGCGCATGAGTGCTGTGGCGGTGTTAAGCGCTCAGTATCTTTTAAAAAAATTAACGGTTCACTACCCTACACTTCCTCAAAAGACCCAAGAAGTTCCAAGGATGCATGAATTTATTATTACTCTTTCAGCTGAAACTTTCGCTAAGATTGAGGCAGCAGGACTAGCGAAGGCCCAAGTTATAGCACGAATTGGCAAACTCTTTTTGGACTTTGGCTTTCATGCCCCAACTGTCGCCTTTCCTGAACAGTTTGGACTTATGATTGAGCCAACAGAGAGTTTTACTAAGAAAGAACTCGATGACTTTGCTGAAGCTGTTATTCAGATTAAAGAATTAATTAATACAAACCCTGAAGTTCTTCTTTCTGTTCCTCACTTTACTCCTATTGATAGAGTCGATGAAGTTGCGGCCAATAAGGATATTATTGTGAGTGAGAAAATTGAAAAAACTCTTCCTACTATTTTACAAGATAGAGTGAACTCAGGAGCATTAAGAGAGCTAGCGTTACGAGATATCAAAGAGAAAATTGTAGTTGCTCATAATTCTTAGTTTCATCTTCTTTAAAAGAGGATAGAGCATTAAGATTAGTAAGTTTACCGTAAGCTAGTTATACGTGCTGATCAATTAAAATGACATTTCCATCAGGGTCGATTAAAGAAATACTTTCAGCCCCTATTGTTGATGGGTCTGCTTCTTTTTCCAAATTTAAACCATCCTTTTTTAAGGATGCTTGAATTTCACGAATATCATCGAAGTTTTCAAGCTTATTACAATTTTTATCCCACCCTGGATTGAATGTCAGAATATTCTTTTCAAACATTCCCTGAAATAAACCTAGTATACTATCTCCATTTTTCATTATTAGGTAATTATTAGATTCATCACCGGCAAATTTTTCAAAACCAAGTTTTTCATAAAAAGCTTTTGATTCAACTAAATTTTTAACATTTAAACTAACAGAAAATGCTCCTAATTCCATATAGTACTCCTTAAGCTAATACTCACACATTATCGATCGTTATTTTCCAAACCTGTGTACAAGAACAATAGTATAGTATAGTATATTTAGTGAATCAAAT
Source organism: Bacteriovoracia bacterium (assembly GCA_030431635.1). GTDB lineage: Bacteria > Bdellovibrionota > Bacteriovoracia > Bacteriovoracales > Bacteriovoracaceae > CALFYV01. The sequence continues at coordinate 335,591 of JAUIIL010000004.1, read as the reverse complement.
ACATACTATCTCTTAAGTTTTCATAAATGTTTTCTATAGTCGACAAAAAATTTTTTTTAACTTTAAGCTATGAGAATAAAGCTTCTTTAATTGCATCAAGCTTACGAGAACTAAGAAAGTTTTTGATATATTTCTTATTCTCAGGCTTATACCAGAAGAAAAAACTACGCTGCTTTTTTTTATCATCTAAGCTAATGGCCGTATGGACTTTCTTAAGCGAATAAGGGTGATAGCCTGAATAATAAATTTCAGTGGCGACCGTCATGGGAGTCGGAGTAAAGTCTTGCACCTGCTCAAGCTTATAACCTAACTCTTTTGTTTTTGCGGCCAAGGCCGCCATATCTTCTGGACGACATCCAGGGTGTGAAGAAATAAAATAAGGAATAATCTCTTGCTTAATTTTCTTGGCCTTACTGATTTCTTCAAACTTCTTCTTAAAAGTATAGAAGTAACGAAAGCTCGGCTTTCTCATCACTTCTAAAACATGGTCTTCAGTATGCTCAGGCGCAACCTTAAGACGGCCAGAAACATGATGAGTAATAAGTTGCTCGACATACGCTTCATCTTCTTTCTTATGAGTTGAGTTTTCATCAAACATCAGATCATAGCGAAGCCCAGAGGAGACATAGGCCTTCTTTACCTCTGGGTGAGCATTCACCAATTGATAGAGTTCTGTCATTTTCGCTGGTGAAGTATCAAGGTTTTCACAAATTTTAGGATGAACACAAGAAGGGGCCGCACATCTATCACAAATTGACTGATCGATTCCCTTCATTTGATACATATTGGCCGATGGCCCACCGATATCAGAGACGTGCCCCTTGAAGTCTTCCATTTTTGTCATAGCATCAAGTTCTTTCATGATTGATTTCTGAGAACGAGAAGCAATCATTTTTCCTTGATGAGCAGAAATCGTACAAAATGAACATCCCCCAAAACAACCTCTATGGGTATTAAGAGAGAACTTAATCATTTCATACGCTGAAATCGATCCACGTCCTTTATATTTAGGATGAGGCAGACGAGTATAAGGTAAGTCAAAACTGCCATCAATTTCTTTTTCAGTCATTGTTTGAAATGGAGGATTAATAATAAGCTTCTTCTCTCCTACAACCTGAGTTAACCTTTGAGCAAACTGCTTGTTAGACTCGATTTCAATATAGGCAAAATTCCTCGCATAGGCCTTTTTGTCCTTCAAACAAACTTCATGAGAGCTTAGCTCTCTAGTTTTCCATTTTTTATTCTTTGATAATTCTTCATTTCTCTCTTGTAAAAAAGCCGTCTGAGGAATTGTTTTTAGAGAATGAAATGGGACTCCTCTTTGCAGAAGTTTCACCATCTCTCGAATTGGCTGCTCTCCCATTCCGTAGATAAGCATGTCAGCACCTGAGGTCGTTAAAATATTAGGCATTAACTTATCTTGCCAAAAATCATAGTGAGTGACTCTTCTGAGTGACGCCTCGATTCCACCTATCACCACAGGAGTTTGAGGGTAGAGCTTTTTTAAAACTTGAGTATAAACACTCGTAGCGTAGTCTGGCCTAAAGTTAGTCGCCCCACCTGGAGTGTAGGCATCAGTACTTCTCTTTCGCTTTCCAGCCGTGTATTTATTCACCATGGAATCCATATTTCCAGAAGTAACACCAAAGAAAAGTTTAGGAGCACCAAATTTTTTAAAATCTCTTAGGTCATCTTGCCAGTTAGGTTGAGCAACAATGGCGACCTTTAACCCCATGGATTCAAAAATTCTCCCCATCACCGCTGCTCCAAATGCTGGATGATCAACATAGGCATCTCCAGTGATGAGAACAACATCCATTTCATCCCAGCCTCTTAAGAGAGCTTCTTTTTTTGTTGTTGGTAACCAAGCATTTAAAGGTAGATCTTTCATTTTCTTTCAAACCCGTCACAGTCAGGATAGAGCTTTTTCACTTCTCTTTGATCCGCTTCAATTTGCTTCATATCCTTACCAGTTGAATTGATGAGTTGTCTCGCTCCTAACTTTTCAAAAAGCTCGTCTTCTCTTCCATTCTTTACCATCTCCATCGCTTCAAGGGCATTGATTTGCGGTCTAGGACCACTCTCTGCAGGCTCTTTATATAAGTTGGCCCTCGCATACTCAAGCAGTTCATAAACTCTCAAAGATTCAAAGCGAAAACCTGGGGCCATGACATCATAAATCTCATGGCCTTTCATCATATCAATTCTAGCTTGCTGCTTATCTGTAATCTGTGCTGAAATTTGGGCCTTTTGCTCTTCACTTAACTTCTCTCCATGAATTCCAGCCATCACAGTAATAACTTCTTCAAGACTTTTCCCTATTTCGAGAAGCCCTTTCAACCACGCTTGCGTGTGACTCCCTTCAAAAGGTACTTTCCTAAGTTTTGTAGGCGTGAATTTAACTTCAGTTCTCTTCCCTTTAAAGATAACAGTATGAACACCAAACTCTGTTTCAGCATGGATAATAAATTTTCCATCTTCTTCTCTTACGATAAAATTAGAAAAGCCTTGTGGTGGTCGTGAGTTAAATTCCGTGTAACTTTGGCCACTTTTAATGCTATCAAATCTTCTTTTACTTTGCGCCACTAGGAATGAAGCTTCATTTATCTTTTCTTGAGAAATCTTTAACTCTGGAGAAATTCTTGTCGGATAAATCATTGTGATGATCTTTCTAAAGCGTTTTTTAAATTCATTTTCACTAGGTCTGTCTGTAAAAAAAAGAAGCCTCCAAGGGGCAATTTCAAGATAATCTTTATGAGCAATCACATGCTCGACAACACTTCTGGGGTCATCTGGAATTTCAGAGGCAAAAACTGAAGTTAACAGTAAAAAAAATATTGATAGCATTCTAAAAGAATTCTTAAAATTCATCATTACAGTTTCCTATTCTAAGCTTTGTATCACTTAATAGTTTCTTTCTCTCTTGAAATTCTTTAACAGAGTCTGATATCTCATCATCTATTGAGTAATTTTTCATAGTAACCCCACTGTCATCTTGAAAGACTCTAGCTTTATCCTCTCCACTCATTGCTTTTGCTGTGAGCAGAGGAATCACTTTTTCCTTTTTCTTTGGCGTTGTTTCAAAATAATCATCAAAAAGCGCTGCTGCGTAGAAAGCAGCATAAAGAGAATTGAAGTAGCTTTGTTGATACTCAGGGGCAAGTACATCATAAATATATTTACCTTGGTAGTATTCAAGCCTAAGCTTGGCCCTATTAAAACTCTCCATACTATTTTTTAATTTTTCCTCTCCATAAAAAGTGAGAAAAACATTCATCTCTTCGACTCTTGACTTGAGGAACTGGTATGTATGACTTTCTTCAAAAAGAACTTTCTCCATCTTAGTTGGCTGAAAACGAACTTGTGTATACTCGCCCTTTTGAAAGATAACTTCATGAAACCCATTCTCATCCTCTGCAGTCACAAAGAGCTTATCACGCCCCTCAAACCGGTAATGCCAACTCATGAAATTTTTAGGGGTTTTAAACTCCCCATTGTAGCTCTTTGAAAACTTGAAGTCCGAGTTCAAAAATGCGTGTTTGGCCTCAACAAGTAATCTTGTTGCGGTATTAGAAATTTCATACAACTCTGGATAAATAAGTCGAACCTGATCAGGAAAAACTACGAAGGCATATTTTTTAAATCTTTTTTTGAAAATTTCTTCTTCTGGCTTTTCCTCAAAATCAAGCAAAACCCAGGGGGCATTTTTAACAAATGCTTCTTTCGAAATAATCCTCTCAATCAGCTCTTTCACATCATCATGGGCAGCACTAGCAGTGGAGTAACTTCCCAAAAAAAGTGCAAAACAAATAAAGCCCAAATATCTCATAAGGGGATTAAGTACCCTCTTCAACACAAGGCAGCAAGAAGTTATTCTCTAAGCCTCCAAATTTTATAGACTTATGAGTTTTTCAAATGAGCTAAGTTATTAAATTGACGAAGGATAAAAGCATGCTCTAAATAAGAAGTATGCAAAAAAATCGATGTACCTTCGCTATTATTTCTCACCCCGACGCAGGGAAAACAACCATGACAGAAAAACTTCTCTGGTTTGGAGGAGTTGTTCGCTCTCAAGCAGGAAAAGTCAAATCTAAAACCGGAGATTATGCTAAGAGTGACTGGATGGAACTAGAAAAAGAGCGTGGTATTTCTATTTCTTCATCGGTCATGAGTTTTGATTATTGTTCAAGGGCCATGCATCTTTTGGACACCCCCGGACATAAAGACTTTTCTGAAGATACCTACAGAACTCTTACTGCTGTTGAATCCGTCCTCATGATGATCGATTCTGCCAAAGGTGTTGAGGCCCAGACGATTAAATTAATGGAAGTTTGCCGCCTACGAGATACCCCTATTATTACTTTTATGAATAAATTTGATAGGGATTCGATGGATCCTTTTGAGCTCCTGGACAATATTGAAAAAATTCTCTCCATTCAATGTGTTCCAATGACGTGGCCAATCGGAGATGGTGTTGATTTTAAGGGAGTCTATGATCTTAAGACAAAAAAGATTAGAAGCTTTATTGGCAGTAATGACCCTTTAAACCCAAAAGAAATTGATGCCTCAAACTTAGAATCCCCCCATGTTAAAGAATTCATAGGAGAAAGACTTCTTAATAAACTACTCGAAGATCTTGAAATGATCACAGAACTACTGCCAGAGTTTTCGAAGGAAGAGTACTTAGCTGGAATTCAAACCCCTGTCTTCTTTGGCTCTGCTTTAAGTAATTTTGGAGTTATGGAAGTTTTAGATATGTTTGAACATCATGCTCCTACCCCAAAATCAAGACTTGCTAAGCTTCCTCCCTTTGATAGTAGTGCTGAGACAAAAGAAATTTCTCCTTTGGAAGAGAAATTCACTGGTTTTATTTTCAAAATCCAGGCCAACATGGATAAAAAACACCGTGATCGAATGGCCTTCTTAAGAGTCTGTTCAGGGAAATTCACCAGAAATGCGAAAATCTTTCATGTACGAACAGAGAAAGAAATCAAAATAGCAGCTCCAGTAATTTTTCAGGCCCAAGATAGAGACATTATTGATGAAGCTTTCCCTGGAGACATCATAGGCCTTCATGATAACGGAAAATTTCAGATCGGAGATACCTTTACTGAAGGGGAGAGAATTCAATACACCGGAATTCCTTCCTTTGCCCCTGAGCTTTTTATGAAGCCTGTTTTAAAAGATCCTCTGAAGGCCAAACATCTTGAAAAAGGATTGAAGCAGCTAAGTGAAGAAGGGGCCACACAATTATTTATTAGAAAAATGAACAACGAAAAAATGCTAGGAGCTGTCGGTGCTCTCCAATTTGATGTCGTTAAATTTCGGCTTGAGGATGAGTATAATGTTAAAGCCGCTTACGAAAGTGCTGCTTTTGTGGGAGTTAGATGGCTAAAATTTCCTGACAAAAAACAAGAAGAGAAGTTTCTTGATGAATATTCCGCCTATATTATGTTCGATGGAAAAGACAGGCTTTGCTTTGCTGTTCGAACTGAATGGGACTTAAAACTTGCTCAGGAAAAAAACCCTGAAGTGAAATTTTTCATGAATTCTGATTATATTGAATCCCATTATTAATTTTGGTCTCACTGTTTAAATTTTAGACACCCCCCTATTGATTTTTCAAAAGTCCCCCTTAAAACCCACTTTTATTGTACTATGACGGAGATATTAACGTTTTAGGAGTTTTTTAATGAAGCCGTTGCTGCTGTCTTCTCTTTTGATGCTTTTATTTAGCTCATTCACTCTCGCACAAGACCATGAGAAGGGTCTTGATACAAATCAAGTTATCTCCATAAAATGGGATTGTTATCTAGATGGGGATCGACCCGTCAGTTGCAATAGTTTACAAAATAATATTGATGAGCTTTCAGCTTTTGAGGTGATTTTAGATAAAGAGAGAGAAACTGACCTTATTCTTAAAATTGAAAAAAGACTTATTGATAGCAATATTACTGCTGTCATTGTCACAGTCACGAACCCTAAAACAGCAAGGCAAAATTCTGGTTTTTTTAGAGAAGTAGACCTACTCGCTCTAGATGATTCTGAACTTAAAGAGAAGCTCGAAAATAATGAAGAGAAAGAAGAGATAGAAGTTGAAATCACTAATTCAATGGATAGAGTTATTGCTCTTTCTTTTTTAACAACTCAAATAAATGATATGCTTCAGTATCATTTAAAAACTGTGTCTGTTATTGAAAATGAGCTTGGTCAATTAGAAAAAATTTCAGGTTCAACAATTGCTGGACCAACAAAAGCAAAAAACAGAGAAAAAGAAAAATCCTCTTTTACTGATAATCTCTATATCCAACCAAGTCTTGGTGGAAGTTACTCTAAGGCCAATGGAGCTCTCAACTCAAATCTTCGTTTAGGTAACTCTATTGTTTACTCCCTTCCTAAATGGAAATTAAGAGGAAGAGGAAATTTTAACAATCAAGTCAGTAGAACTCAAACAACAAACTTTATCGCTGGGAATGAAACCAAAGTGCAAAGAACAAGCTATGCCTTCGTTGGTCTAAGAACTATTGGGAAAAAAGGAAGAATTAACCTCGCTCTCATTACACGCTACGACTCAGCCAATTCTAGCTTTTCTTATGAAGACCCAACTCTCAATTCAGAACTCACTCCTGAAGAGAGAAATAATAAAGCCCAATACTTTGAAGGAAAACTTGGACTGGAGTGGATTCTTATTCCTTTTAATAATGGAGGAGACAAAGGAAATGTGTACTTCAGATGGAGACTGGGTCCTAAAATTCATGATTATATCGATCCCTCAACTTTAACACCTAAACAATATGCTCTCTTTCAACATGGTCTTAAAGTGGGGGTTTCAAAACACTTTGAAGCATTTGATGTTGGTGCTTATGCTGCTTTTGATACAAATGTTCTTGAACCTTCTCAATTCTACAAAGGAAGTGTAGGAGGAAAAGTTAATTATCGAATTTCTAAAAGAACAACACTAAATGCTAGTGCAAGTGCTGAGATGTTTGATAGCAAAAACTTTATCGCGAACCCTGCTTCAACAGGTCGATCTTTTAATACTCTTAGTAGTGGAAACAAAGACCCTTTTGCTTTCTGGTTTAACTTTGGACTAAATATCAACCTCTTTAACGCTAGCCTACCATTCCAAGACTTTAGGTGGGAGAATTAGTTTTTTTATCAAAGGCCTTCACTGCAAGGCCTAAAATAATAAAAACAGCCCCAAACAATGAGTTAAAGAGTTCATCACTTTTTCCTTGATAATAATCAAGAAACACTCCCCCTATCATCTCCCCGGCAACAATTAAGATGATAGAGCGAAAAGCTCCTATACGTGGAATAAGAACACTATTAAGAGTTACAAAGCATGCTCCTAATAACCCTCCAATACAATAATACCAAGGTATGTTTGAGAGCTTTTCCCATTGAAAAAAATTTGAAACGAAAAAGCCTGCAATTAAAAGAACAACGAGTCCTACTAAATGGTTCCAGACAGATGAAGCTAATGCTCCGACAAAGCCCCCAAGCCGTGAATTGACCACACGAGAAAGACCAATCAAAAGACCATTAATAAATCCAAGTAAGACGTAAAACATTTCTATCCAAATATAATAATCATTGTCCCAAAAAGAACGAGGAACATTTGCCCAAGGTCATATTTATTAATAATTCTTTTGGGCAACCCAAAGTATCCAAAAATATCACAAACTAAGCTAAAACTAATTTGTCCCAAAATAGACAGTGCGACAGTACCACCTAAACCGATTGGGCTTTGGACAGTGATATTAGAGATGATAACAATACAAGCTCCAACACATCCTCCAAAATAACTATAAACTGGAGATTTGGAACTAAAAGGAAAGTAGCCTTTGCGCTCAATTAAAAGCCAAAGGAAATATGAACCAATAAAACCAACTAAATGGGCCATAAGAGATGAGAAACCAGCTGAAGTATAAAAGCCCAAGGTGCTATTAAAACTTATCATTAAGGCCAAGAGGGTTCCTGAGAGCACGGCCAGAAAACTTAACTTCAAATTTCCCATAAACCTAGCTATTTCATGAATGAAGCAAAGTGTAAATTAAAAAGGGCCTGAGCTTTCGCTCAGACCCTGTATTGGGGGGCAGTTTAGGTTTCCCTAAACTGTAACTGTTGCAACCATCTTGCCTTTTTCAAAAAGAAGTTTCATTTGCACATGTTAAGATAGTGATTTTTTTTATCTATACTTTGCGTTATGAGTTCTTTTTTTAAACGCATTGCTCTTGTCTTGACTCAAAGTCACTGCTAGAAGCATAAAAGTTAAACTTGCTAGTGCTGTAATGGAGAACGCTTAATGTCATTTTTTCAATCACCCCTTCTATTCTTATTCTTCTTTATTTTTTGTCATTCAAATCTTTTTGCTCAAAATGGTGATGAGAAAAAAACAGTTAATGATGTTGAAGTTAATATTGGTGATGGACGCTACGATCTCAATAAGATTAATAAAGCCCGTTATGGATCTTCCAAAATGCAAAAATACATTAAGAAGGCCTTAACTCTTAGTGAAGAAATCAGTAAGGAGATCGTAGGGCAAGAAGAAGTGGCCAACCTTCTTCAACATAAACTTGTTCAAACTCTAGAGAATTTTGGTTCACGAAAAAAAGATCCCGTTGCTATGCATCTGATTGGACTTCCTGGTATTGGGAAGTCGGCCATGCTAGCCAAAATTAAGGAAGTGACTGGTATTGATGTCTTTATTATTGAAGCTCAACAATTTATTTCTTATGAAAAAGAATGGGATTTAAAAAATATCTTCTATCAAATCTCAGAAAATCTGAAGAAGGGAAATCCCACTGCTGTTATTTTTGATGAAATCGACAAAGTTCCAGAGATTACTCAAGGAGAAGGCCCTCTTGGTGAAAGAACTAATTACCTTATTGGCTCTTTAAATGAGATTCTTACTGATGGAAAAGTTGATTATGGAAGAACTGTTCTAGATTTTTCTAACGCTCTTATTTTAACAGCGATGAACTTCTCTAGCGAAGAGATCAGTAATTTCTCAGAAGAAATTTTAAAGGAGAAAAAGAACTTCTTTGATTACTCTATCGAAGATCTTGAAAAGTTTCATGAATGGATTACGACGAAACCTTCTGCCAAAAACAAAGTCCTCTCAAAACTTTTTAGACCTAATACGGTGGGAAGACTCGGCCCCAATATTAGTATCGTTAAACCTCTTAACGATGTTGATTACAGAAAAATTGTCAAGGCCAATATCGAAGCCAGTATCGCTAGTAATCTAATGACTTTCAAAGAAAGAAAGCTCAAAGTCAGTTATACTGAAAACTTAGTTGATTTTTTCAAACAACATTCAGTCGATCCTCCAACAGGAGCGAGGATGACTGTTTTCCATGTTAAAAACTATATCAACTATCTCATTAACTATGGGACAAAGGCCAAAGGACCTTCTGATGGAGAAGAGCTTAATAGACCTAGACACCTCTTACTTGACTATAACCAAGAACGAGGCATAACAAATATTAAAGTCACGCCAATGCTCTATACAAACAAACAATGGCGCATGAGAACCGATGATGAGTTTGACTTTGATATTGAATTTAATAAAGAAAACAACTATTTCATCAGACCTAGCGTGGTTGAAGATACAGCTCCAGAATTAATTGAAAGAAAAGAAAGAGCTGATGTTATTACCAAAAAACAAATCTATGAAGCAAGATTTCCCAAAGTAAAGGCCCAAAAGACAAACCTGGCCGAAAAAATTAATCAATTTATTATTGGACAAAATGCTATTACAAAACTTATTGAAGAGAGGTTTGATGAATTTATTCAAAGACCTGTAAAAAACTTGGAACGCCCAGCCTTCTCTCTTCTAGCAGGTTTCCCTGGTATTGGAAAAAGTGAAATCGCTAAACTTACGGCCCATTTTACTGGACTAGAAATCGTTCAAATTAACATGCAAGATTTTCAATCTAATGAAAGTGAAGTTGTTGATAAGTTTCTGACAGAATTAATTAAAAAGACTCAAAACTTTGGCCCTGAAGATCGCTATGTCCTTTTAATAGAGGAGCTGGATAAAATTCATGAAGTTAATCCACAAACAGGCTTTGTCGTTGATAGGCCTGTTATTTCAATCTTAAAAGAGCTTATGAATAGCGGTCGATTACAAAAAACAGTCAATAGAGGTTCTTATACTGATGTGGTTAATCTTGATATTAGAAACGCTTTTACTTTTCTTACAATGAATTTTGGAGTCGACCGATTCGGTTTTCAAGCTGACCCACGCTTAACTTCTGTTGATGATGTGATGAATGCTTGGGACTCAATGAGTAGAACTCTTGCTAATAAGAAAAAAGTTTTTGGGAGCTTATTTTTACCAGAAACTGTAAGCCGTTTGATTAATAATGCTTTTATTGTTAAGCCTTTAACCCATTTTGAGTATCAAAAACTCATCAAGATTGTTTCAAATTCTATTCTTGACAAAAAATTTACAGACCCAAAAACAAAGAAAAACTTAAGTCAGATATTCACAGAACTCTCCTCTGAATATAAAAAATATCTTTATGCTGAGTCAGTCATTCCTTCTGAGGGGGCGAGAAATACTGTTATCACAGTCCAAGATATTCTAGGCCAAGATTTAGAATTTGCTCTTAAGAGCATTCCAAAGAGCTCTCAGCTTGCGAAAGAGCCTATCGTTTTAAAGTTTGATTTTAAACCAGTCACTCAAAGTAGACAGCAGCCTATTGTGATCGCTAAGATAAAACTAAGAAGTGGTGGAGCTTGGAGAGAACTCTACACTCGCCCAGTCGTTCTTCGCTTTCCTTCTCCTAAAGTTTTTGGAAAAGTTCCCCAGGGTAGACTTCTTACTTCTATTCATGAATTTGGACATGCGATGGAAGCTGTTCGACTTGGAAAACGTTTTGGTCATGTTGTAAGCTACTCCCCAATTAATGGAGTCGGTGGATTTGTCAGCTTTATTAAAGAGCACCTGAACGATTTTTCAAATAATGCTGCTGAAAGAATACAAAGCATTTACTTACTACTTGCTGCTAGGGCCATGGAGAAAATTTTCTTAAGTGATGATCCACTATCAAATAAAGCTAATTTGCAAATTAGAAGTGGAGCTTCTGGCGATATCACCCAAGCTTCAAGCGATCTGTTTTTTCTACTGAAAAAACTTGGCCATGATCCTAGAGGAATTATTTACGATCATCAGGAAGGATCTCTCAAAGCAGCTACTTTAATGCCTGGCCATGGGACCATAGATGCGAAAGAGATGGAGAGAATGGGAAAAATTTTGGCAGACATGGAAAAGTATATTATCGAAGATTTTCTTAAGGCCCACTCGAGAGAATGGTACGCCGATAAAATTACCAAGGTTGCTTTTAATGGAATTTATACGGAAAAGAATTTTTACCAATTAATCGATTACCCCTATCCAGGTAAGGAAGGCGAAGCCGTTGGGGTTGAAGCCTCAAATTTAAACAAATTTTTTAATAATATTATTCAAGAGCCAACTGAAGATGCCCTTAAGGCCAAAAAATTCAAACAAGGTGAAACTCAAACAACGGCCACCGAAAATATGCAGAAGGCCTTGAACATTTTTGAAGAAATCTTAGATAAACACTATAAAGGTGCGGATTCAGGGAATTGTAACCCCCATTTTACATTTGAAGGAAAAAAGACTAAGAAATGAGGACTCGAAAAGGAGAGATTATGAAAAAACTTTTCATTGGATTACTGTGTTTAGGGTTTTTTGAAGCTTTTGCTCAAGAAAAAATTGTTCTAGAAAACGGAGAAACTTTAAGTTTTGAAGTTATGGGTTGTGCGAAGGATGAAATCCCAAAGGTTTCTCTTGAAAATCAAACACTAAAAGCCGGATGTTCTAAAGCTTACTGCTATATGGAAGCCGATAAAAATGATCCAGCCGATAGTAGAAGAAATCAGGTCTTTAAAATATATCGTTATGATTATGGTCAATACCCCGGGAAGAAGTACGAAGAACTCGTAAGGCTAGAGATCAAGTATGACTCCTATTGGGATACGACTAAAATTCCAAGTGAGAGAACAGAACGACAAGTTCTTGCTGAGTTCTTAAAAAAGACTGATGAGTGCCAAGAAGGTCTTGTTATGCAAGGTGTGTCTGGAGTTGATAGAGGAATGAGACACGTTACTAAAGATTAAAAAACTATTCCTTACCTAATTAATTCAATACTTAGGTAAGGAATTCTTAAATTTTAGAGTTCAAACTTAAACGAGTTGACGTCAATTTTGGGCTCATGCCAAACGCCGTAATTACCGGCCATGATAAGCTTCTGCATATAAGACTTATAAAGACCTTCATAAGTTGCCTTTTCAAAAAAGCGGATATCAATTTTAGCTGGGCCTTGCTTAATCGCAGCTAATAAAGAAGCAAGGTATGTTTGGCGATTCTCTGTATCAGTGTTGATTTTACAAAAACCAGCACCAATAAGCCCTTCAATCTGCTTCCAATCAGTCCCTACAAAGTCACGCCAAGTATTTGCTGCATCTGAAATGGCCCCCATCTCTTTTAATTGGGCCATCGCATGCTCAACAACTTGAGGATAAAGAGTTGAGGCTCCGTGGGCCACAAAGACAATGTCTTCATTAATGGAGTTTGCGATTTTAAGGCATTCATGAGCAAGCTCTATATTGAGCTTCACAACATCTCCAGGCTTTCCTTTATTAGGCCCATGCATCGTCCCTATAGTTGGGGCCAAAAGAAGGCAGCCTGTTTTTTCTAAGAAAACTTTTAGTTCTTGTGGGTCAGTATAAGTAGAAACTTCTGAGTGAGTGTCTTCATCTTCAACTCCAGCTAAGACACCAAGTTCACCCTCAACTGAAACTCCTAAAGGATGGGCCATTTCAACCACTTCTCTTGTGGCCTCAATATTCATTTCTAAAGAGGTCGCTTTCTTGTTTTTATGATCAGTTGAGTTATCGGCCATAACTGAGGTTAAAGTTGAAACCGCTGCTTGTAGGACTTTTCTTCCTCCCTCACTTATATAATCACCATGATCAAGGTGAGTCGCTATCTTAACAGATGAATCCCTGGCCACCAATTTCACATATTCGTGGACTCTTTCTAATCCTTTAATCGCATCTCCATACCCAAAATGCTTTAAGGCTGAGTTAGAAAAAGCCAAAACACCAGAAGAGCCTAGTGTCTCAAAAGCTCCAACTGCTGCATCAATTCCTTGGTAAGTTGTGACATTAAACGCAGGAAGAGCGTAACGCCCGCTCGTTTTATTTCCTTTCACACCATTTTTGGCCTTTAAAATGAGTTCATGGGCCGATGTCATATTTAAGGGAAAACGCCGCTCTTTGTTTAAAGCTGGAACCTTGCTCATTTGTTTATCTCCTGAATTGAAAAGTTTTACGTGGAAGCATACCAAATCTGAACTATATGGCCATATTCTTCTACTTGTCCCATACTTAAAGTATGAAAAGGCATGAACTGGTTCACTATCTTAACGATCTCTTAGAAGTCCAAAAGTTCTCTGACTATGCTCCTAACGGTCTTCAGGTTGAAGGTAAGGTTGAAGTTCAAAAAGTGGCCTTCGCCGTTTCTGCAACATTGGACTCTGCCCAAAAAGCAGCTCAATGGGGAGCTGATGCTCTCATTGTTCATCATGGTCTTTTTTGGAAGTTTCATGGCCCAAAACCTTTGATTGGCCCTTTTGCAAAGAGAGTTAGACCCCTAATTAAGAGTGATATCAATTTATTGGCCTATCATCTTCCTCTGGATGCTCATGTTGAGTTTGGCAACGCTGCTGGAATCGCTCTTAAGCTTGGATTAAAAGAGATTGAGCCTTTTGGTGATTATAAAGGCGCTCCTACAGGACTTCAGGGAGAGTTTGATTCCCCTATTGCTCCAGACCTCCTAGAAAAGAAATTAGAAGAAATTCTTCAGCACCGTATTATCCACTCTGCCCCTAAAGATCAAAAGCCTATCAAAAATATTGGAATTATCACTGGGGGGGCCAACAATGATTGGGAATTGGCCTTAAGAGAGGGTTTAGACTCTTATTTGACTGGGGAAATCTCTGAATACAACTGGCATGATGCTGCTGAAGCTGGTGTTCATTTTTTTGCTGGCGGCCACCATGCGACTGAAGTTTTTGGAGTTAAGTCTCTTATGTCTCATTTAAAAGAGAAATTTGGGCTTGAATGCCAATTTTTTAACTCTGATAACCCTGCCTAATGAATTATTTTCACGATTTGCCCTTAAAGTATTGCGCACTGTTTCTCATGTGCTAAGTTGCAAGCGAAATCAATCTAAATGTAAAACGGAGATGTCGTGAAATTACTTCTAATATGTGCCCTTTTTTCAACATTTACCTTTGCTAACGATATTATCATTTCAAATGAAAAATGGATTAAGGTTGAATTTCCTCATTCTAAAGCTGAGGCCATCTCAAAAACAGCTGAGATATTAAAACAAGAGCATCAAAGAAAATTAGAAAATAATGAACCAGTTGCTGATAGTGTTGAAATTCTCTATCATACCTGCAAGTTTAGAAGTGATAAGGACTCTAGGGATTCGAACTACGGATGCTCAGTAAAAGAATATTTCGCCCCAGAGAACGCTAATCATTTTTTCGAACAAGAATAATCTGCTCACCAAAACTTCTTGTATTATTGGCCGCAACTTCTGCATCCCTTCCATAACCCATATAAAGATCGACCCGGGCTTCTCCACGAATGGCCCCTCCAGTATCTTGAGATAAAAAGAAGCGCTTAAAGACTTTTTGCTCTACTTCACCTCTTTCATTTAAAACGGGGATATATGTTTTCACAAAATGAATCATACCAACTTGTTTATAAAGTCTTGTATCAATAGCAATCGAGCGACCTGGGGTCAAAGGGATATCTCCAACTCCTAAAGGCTCCTCTTCCGTGATTTCAAAAAAAATATAGCTTGGATTTGAAGCATAAACTTCTCTGCGATCATCTGGGTTTTCCCTCAAATAACGCCTCTGATCTTCTAAAGTTTTATTCTCTGGAGTTATCATTCCCTGCTCTAGCATGTAGTGATAAACAGGGCGAAACTTCTTTCCGTTGGCCCCTGCATAGCTAAGAAAACGATTGAGAAAACTTCCATCACTCTGCTTGATTCGAACTCTTCCCCCTCCCTCAACATGGAAAAGGTAAAGATCAAATAGACTTTGCTTCGTATAGAGAAGTTCATAACCATGACCTTCAAGTTTTTTATCAAAGTCTATTTCTTCTCTACTCAAACTTCTAAGCTCCGCCTCCTTTGGCAAGGCATAGATGGGATTTTTATAAACATCATCTTTCACTTTACTGGCCTCAAGATCAGGACTGTAATAGGCAGTGTAAAAAGTTTCTCCAAGAGCAGGGAGCACACTCTGAGGTTCACTCTCTTCTTGTTCTTGAGGTTTGTAAAAATGAAACTTTTGCTGAACTTCTTTATTTAGAGTCTGCAAACAAAACTCTCTGGCCGTGGTGTAGCGGGTTTGGATTTCTTTAAGAATCTGCAGACAGCTTTTATAGCTTGAAATAAGTTTCCCAAACTCTTCCAGAGAAACTTTTAACTGCCTTTTTTTATAAATATCATCACCAAACTGTACCGTCTGTTCTAGATCAATCTTATTAAAGTAAATTAACTGTCTTTCTATGGCCTTTTCCATCAGAGAAAAATCAATATCATCACTAAAAAGTGGAGGATTTTCCATAGACTGTGTGGGAGTTATCACTTGGCCCAAGGCCACAGCTCCCCAGAACAAGAAGACAAAAAGTTTCACGTGATTATTCCTTTCTTATTTATGTAATAAAGAATTCTAGCATTAAGAGATGTTAAAGATCTGCAGAATGTAAGAAATTTTAAGTTATGGGGTATATTCAAATCTTCCAAAGAACTGATTAATTTGGAAATTAAAATCGGTGTAATCACCAGTAACAAAAACTTCATCACTTCCATCTCTGGCCATCATGACTGAATGAATTGTAGCGGAAAAGCTTCTTGCCCCTGGGTAGAAGCCTGACTTAAGGCTTCCGTTAGATTGAAGTCTTGCAAAACTCTTAATGGGATCACTATTGGCATTATAATTGTTAAAATCACCTGCAACGTATAAATCTCCACTGCCATCTGAACTGACTCTCACTTGTCTTACAGTTGAATCAAATCCACTTCCAGTAGTAAAACTTGAGTCATAAGTCCCATCGGCTTGAATTTTAGCGATTCTATTTTTATTACTTCCACTGGAGTTATAATCTGTAAAAATACCACCCACATAAATATCCCCATTTCCTGTTCCGGTATTATCGATTGTAAGAACATCTCCATTAAAGCCTGTTGTGAGTCCAGCATCAAAACCACTATCTCTGGCCCCATTAGTATCTAGCCTCACTATTTTCCCTGTGGCCACACCTCCAAGATTATTAAAGCTCCCCCCAACATAAATGTGCTGAGTCCCATCATCGGCCACTTTAATATCTTGAACATTCCCATCAAAACCACTTCCTGGGAGATCCCATCCTCCTGGGACATTTCCTGAATTATTTAATTTAATTAAATGCTCAGAAGTATGCCCGTCAAAATCAGTAAAGGCCCCTGCTACATAAATATGAACACCATCAGTAGCTGACTCAACTCTAAAAGGAGGAGCATCAAACCCTGTTGCTGCTGCCGTATTAAATGTCGTATTCGCATCTACCGTTCCGTTTGAGTTTAATCTGATAATCCCTGTTGCATTAACTGCACCAGAATTAAAAGTAGTGAAATCCCCTACGAGATAAATGTCATTAGGATCATCTGGGGCCAAGGCCACATCATAGACTTGACCGTTATCTGGCCCCACTCCAACATTAAAGGTCGGATCAATTGAGCCATTGGAGTTAAACCTTGCCACTTTATTAGCATAAAAACCACCATAGGCCCCAAAAGCTCCACTAAAGAGAACATGACTTCCTGTATTGACTGCATTGTAGCAGTCGCTACCAAAGCCTTCTCCAATCAAGAAAGTTCCATCTACTGTACCAGTTGTTTTACTTACCTTGGCCAGTCGGTTCATTGCGCTTCCTCTATACTGAGTAAAACTTCCGCAAAGATAAAGATGACTCCCCTTGACTAGCATTGAGCGGATCTCACTATTAGTTGTTCCTGAGTTATTAATGAAGTTAGTATCTTTAGACCCATTAAAATTCAGTTTAATAATTCTAGCAGCCGCACTTCCAGCGTAATTTGCAAAAACTCCAGAGACATATAATGTCGTCACATCTGATGGATCGGTCTCTAAAGCATAAACAGTATTATCAAACCCTACTCCTGCATTAAAAGAGCTTCTTTTATCTCCATCTTGCTCAAGCTTGACAATTCTGCCTTCAGGGTTTGCTTTAAAATTAGAAAAACTTCCCCCAACGAAAATATCAAAGCTTCCATCAAGACTAGGCTCAATTGTCGTCACATTATTATCAAAACCAATGTTTCCATTAAAGTTTGAACCGACTGTTGCTGGGGAATCCCCTAGGTTAAAACTCCAGTCAATACTTCCATCTGCATTAAGCCTTACCATTCTATTAACAGTTACCCCGTTATAAGTAGTAAAACTTCCACCGACATAAATATCTCCTGTTCCATCTGGAGCAAGAACAATATCTCTAACCGTGCCATTAAAACCACTTCCTGGATTAAAGCTTGTATCTAGTGTTCCATCATGGTTAAGACGAGCAATACGATTTCTTCCAATACCATTATAGTTAGCAAACTCCCCTCCGATATAAACTCTGCCAGTCTCATCTTCTAGAGGTCTTACTGTCCAAACATAATTATCAATTTTCCCTCTAGTATCAAAGGAAAGATCAAGCCCTCCATTGATATCAACACGGGCCAGATGTGTTGTATTTACTCCATTGAAACTTGAAAAGTTTCCGGCCATGTAATAACGGCTTGTATTGATGGGGTCTGGCTCAGTGTCCATAACATAAAGACCATCAAAGCCTACTCCTGGATTAAAGCTTGTTTGCATGGCCCCTACTGAATTAATGACTGTAGCCTTAGGAGCGAAGGCCGAAAAGCGAGCAGAAAAATTTCCGACAGCGTAAAACTTACCGTTAACAAGTGGAAGTGTTTTTCTAACTGTTGCATTAAGTTTTGGGTCAGTCCAACTACTCACTCGATTCATCCTAATTGATTTATCTGTTGTAAAAGAAACAGTCTGTCCCGCACTTGTGTAATTAAGGTTATAAGAGCAAACTCTAAAAGAGTATTGTTGGTTAGGATTAAGTCCAGTAAAAATATAGGAAGTCGAATTATAATTGCTTACGTTTGGACTTGAACAATCAGCAGGAGCACTACCTCCTAAAGAGAAGGCCAGATGAAAGCCTTGAGTACTTCCACCTCCGTTACCCCATTGAATATAAATTTGAGAATCATCTATCACATAACCAGTTAAATTCGTAATCTCAGCTGGAGGAGCTGGAAGATAGTAGTTTGTTTTATCACCAAGAGAGTTTCCGCTACCTAAACTTGGCAAATTAAGAGAAACATCTTTTCCATTACTATCAGTGACAGAAGCTCCGTTATAAAGAAGAGAATCAAAGCCTAGAAAATCTAAATCATTAGTGTATTCACCTAAAGTCACATTAAAAGAACACCTTAAAGCATTAGGAGACTGATAAAGACAAGTCGCGAGCCCTCCATTATTAAGCATTAACTGCAAAGGCCCTCCAACAACGGTAATATTATCATTAAAAACGATATCAAAAGAAATGGGGTTACCTAAATAAAAAGTTCCTGGTGCTGTGACTCCTGCCACTGTTGAAGCTTGTGTTATATCAAGAGTGTGAATATAAGAACTTCCTCCATCACTCACAACAGAGGAGTCACGCCTTGCGGCCACAATCAAATCTTTTCCATTTGTATGAACAAAAGAGCCGTACTGTCGGTTGTTTCCACTATCACGAGGAATGAGTTTATCTCTCTCATACCACGTTGAACCATCATCTTGAAAAACATAAACCGCTCCACTGGCCGTTCCTGAACTATTAGAGTCTTGAGGGGCACCAATGATAGCAATATCTCCGTGTAATGAGACTGCTGTTCCAAAACCTTCTGTAGTACTTCCTGAAGCAGAGGCCACTGTTTGAACAAAGACCCAATTGACTCCATCAAAAGTGTAGAAGTGAACAACTCCTTTACCTGAATTATCAGCAGGAGAACCTACTGCTAATCTCTCTCCACTGATAGAGATAGACTCTCCTAATCCACTCGTCGCACTTGGAGTAAATTTATGTTTTTGTGACCAGGTATTGGATGAAAATTCAAAGATGTAAAATGCCCCAGCATTAACTCCAGCGGCATCATCAGAGATAGCTGAAACAGCAAGATAGTTTCCACTAATAGAAACACTATAACCAAATTGATCTCCAGCATCATTATCTGTAGCAGCTATCACTTGAAATTCTTCCCAAATAACACCATTATATTTCCAAACAACGGCTCCGCCGGCTCCAACGTTTCCACCCGGTTCATGAGAATCGGCACCAACAACGGCCCAGTTGCCAGATAATGAAAGCGAATTTCCTTGACCCGCAGCTAGGGAAACTTGTGAGCTATCTAGCTCTTGTTTATATCCCCAATTATTTCCATCAAACTCATAATAATAAACAGACCCTTTCCCTGCATTGACTCCACTGGCCCCAATCAGAAGCTTACTCCCTTCGATTGCCAAAGAAGATCCAAAAGCTTCACTGGCAGCGACCCCTTCAGGGTTGAGAATCTTTTGCTTGAAAACCCAGACATTTCCATCATGTTGATAGAAATCAACACTACCAATATCTGTTTTATTTTTCCCATCATATAACTTGCTGGCCACAACAGCATAGTTTCCGCTAATTGCGACTCCATCTCCTCCAAATTCATCACTGATAGTTGGGGTAATATTAGGTGCAAGTATTTTTCGATGAGAGGTATGATCGCTTCCATCAATGACTAAGTTTTTATTTCCCCCTAGTGAATTTGAAAAACTCTCAACAGGAAGAAGTAAGTCCGCGGCAAGGGCCGCTGCGTTTTGTAAAGTGGCCCCATTAGAAAAGAAGGAAAAAGCATCGCTATAGTTAAGATCAGATGAGCTATCGTCTTTTTGAATTGTATACCCAAATTCCATCTTACTTGAAGCTGCAAAAACAACATAAAGACTGCTTGTACCAGAATGACTGAAGATAATGTCTTCTAATCCATCATTATCAATATCACTCATTTGGTAGTAAGACGTTCCATTGGCAATAGAGACAGAGTTTTGAGCTTGAAAAGTTCTATCTCCATTACTAATAACCGTTGCTATATAATCAGAAGCCGTATTAGTTCCATAAATAAGATCATCATTTCCATCACTATTAAGATCTTTGGTGAACATTTTAGAAACGCTATTATAGGCAGTTAAATTGACACCTGATGAGAAAGAAGCGGCACCATTCCCAAAAAAGACTTTAATTGTTGCCGTATTATCTTCAGCAACAGCAATATCCTGATTGCCGTCGTTATCATAATCTCCTGAAGTGATCGCTGAACCTAGAGACCCTCCATGAGTGACAACAGAAGAGCCCACATTAAATGTCCCGTCCCCATTACCTATATAAAGCCAAACTTGATTATTTGAGCTATTTGTTAATATTAAATCTAAGTGAGAATCAGAATTAAAGTCGTTGAGATCAAATTTTGTCGGATTAGAGGGAGTGGAATAATTAACACCTGCAGAGAAGTTTCCTTGCCCATCTCCAATATAAACCGTGACTTGGTTTGAACTTCTATTGGTTGTTATCAAATCTCCCAGTCCGTCATTATTAAGATCAATAAATCTTGATTCAATGAAGGTCCCTGTTCCACTTAAAGCCGCTGGAGGAGTAAAGGTTCCATCTCCTCTGCCATAAAAAAGTTTTGTGGTTGAACCATCATCAGCAATAGCAAGATCGACATTACCATCTTGATTAAAGTCTCCACTTACTGTGGCCCTGGCCGAAGCTAAACTTAACTGATCAGATTGAGTGAACCCTCCACTTCCATTGCCCAGTAATATTTGAACGAGGTTATTAGAAACACTTCTTAAGGCCAGGTCATTAGAACCATCATTATTATAATCAGCAGAATCAATGACTTCTGAATCACTAAAACTTCCAGCTATCGTTACAGGATCATAAAACTCACCATTATCCGGTAGGTGTTTACGATAAACCGCTCTTTTTTGAGGAGTGGTATTAAGATCAATATAAGGAACACCTCCAATGACTCTTACATTTTGATCATAATCTAAAATGAGAGGAATATAGTCACCTGTATAGTAAGTCCCATCAGATAAAGTTGAAGTAATATCAGTTACATAAGGAGCCGTCGTATTAATGATAATGTCTCTGACTTCAATGAGCCTATCATCAGGACTTCCTACAGCTGGAAGGGTTAAATTTGCTGTATTTCCTGCTAAGTCAGTAATACTTATACCGGCAGTGATATTAGTCACATCAAGGTCGCTTGTGGCCTCACCTGCTCCAATAACATAATTAAAAGTTAATGTTTCGTTTAAGTATGAAGTCATATTGACTGCCGGTGCTCCTGAATTAAGAGTAATTTGTGGAGTTCCTGAAACTGTAACAGATTCATTGAAGACGACTTGGATATCAATGTTCTCCCCTAGCCTAAAAACTCCATCTATTCCAGGGAAGCGATTCACATAAGCAATAGTTGGGGCAACTGTATCAATAACAATATCTCTATTCTCGAGAAGGCTATCATCAAGTCCTCCGAAGGAGGGAAGAGTTAAGTCAGCATCATTATCGGCCAGATCTCTTATGTAAGTTCCCGCGGTCATCGCAATAACATCAAGATCAAGAGAGTTCTGTCCCGCTCCAACTGTATAATTAAAAGTAAGAGTTGTCCCAGGTGCTCCAGAGGAGTAATTCACTGTAGCTCCGCTATCTAAAGTAATTGTAGGAGTCCCTGAAACTTTAACGGTTTCAGAAAAAGTCACTGTAATAGAGAGAGACTGTCCAAGCCCATAGTACCCATCAGCAGCAGGAGCTGTATTGATTGATTTAATAGTAGGAGCGATTGTATCCACTGTTAAAGATGAAGGAGAACAAGCACTGGTTTTACTATGTCCAAGAGCATCGATAGCAGTGACTTTTAGCCAATAAACGCCATCAGAAACTCCATCAACGGCACCATTATCATTATTGGCTCCACTTAACGTGTGAAAAAAATAAGTAGGAGCAATACTACAAGTATTATCTCCTTTAAAAAGTTCTATTTTATGATCAACTAAAGTTTCATCAGTAAATGCTGTCCAAGTCACAGGGATATCAGTGGCATCATTGTCATACTGAGCAGGAGTGACGTTGGCCGTGTTATCAATAGGATCGTTTGTATCGACAACAACAGCACTCGAATGGCTTAAGGAATAGGCCGCACCAGGAGTTGGTAAAGTCAGAAGAGCATTGGCCCCTGAATCTACACTAGTAATAGTAGCAAAATTATTATCAAGAGAACTTGTATTCACATAACTCAGATCAGAATTCTCATCCCCTGGTTGGATGGGATAATCAAAAGTCAGCGTATTCGTTCCACTCCCTGCAACCATCGGAGCGTTATAGCTTGTTGTTGTGGAGCCTGTATTAATAGTTAAATAAGGAACTGCTCCACTCACATTAACAGGTTCAGAAAATGTCACATCGATACTAATTGTTCCCGTCTCATAGTTTCCATTGGCCGTCTGAGACTGCACTTTCGTGACATAAGGAGTTGGAGGGGTTGAGCAGTAGCCAACAGGTAATGAGGAGAGAAAGTTATATTTTTTCCCCATATAGCAATTTAAAAACCACAGCTCTGTTGGATGTAAAGATTTATCATAAACAACAACTTCATGAATATAAGCATCAGTATAAATCGAGTTCCCAGGCAGAATCCCTATGGCCGTATTATCATAAGTGGAGAAAACACCAGCACTCCCCCAACTATCAACTCCAAAACGCTTTGTGTAGGAGGAACTGTTTCCATTAACCATAACAATTATTTCATTAGTCACATCTCCTTGAACAGAAAGTGAGGAGAAGCCCATCGAAAAAATATTAGTTGAAGTAGCGACAGTCGAGTCAAAACTATTACCGTTGGAGTAAAGACCCAGAAGACTTCCTGCCGAATTGAACGTATTGGCCTCAACAGAGAGAAAGCTCGTGGCATCTCCATTTTTCCCCATCGCAAATAAAGGAGCACGGTTTAAGGTATTCTTAAGTTCAGCGACCAGAAAAACTGTTCGGCCATTTGAGTTGTTATTTAATCCAATAGGGTTTTGCGTATGAAGAAAATCATTTTCAACTGAGTTAAGTTCTAACCTCAGACCGTTAGTTGCATCTTTATCTAAGGTAGGTCTCGTCCCAATGTTTACCTGGGTCATATGAAAATCATTACCTGATTTATCCTTGATACATCCTATATCAACTCCCGGAAAATTCACTTCCCCAGTAAGACAATCATTACTCGTAAACATTGTACTGTAGTCAGAAGCATCAATCCAAAGTTTTAAGTCACTAACAATTCCAGGATTCCAACTGCTCACAATAACATTTGTAAGTACTGGAACAACACCAGAGAAACTTGTGTTAATAGTGTTCTTGGCATTATCTTTTATTGTTCCACTATTAAATTCAATATCAGTCGTACTAAAAGCTATTCCATTACTATCAACATCGGGACTTTGTGGAGTGTAGCGGAAAGTGAGAGAGTTGGTTCCACTTCCAGTAAGATAATTAGCATATCTGACAACACCAGAAATATTAAGTTTAAGTCTTGGGACTCCTGTCACATTTACAACTTCAGAAAAATTGACAGCAAAGTCCATGGCTTCGCCATGATGATAAGTTTTGTTCGCTGGAGGAGTGATACTTGAGACTTGAGGGATTGTTCCATCGATCACAATATTTTTTAAACTCATCATTGAATTTGGATCGGCCCCTGTTTTAAGAGTCGCTAAATTTGCAGCATTATTAACAAGGTCACTAATTCCCCCACCTGCACCAATCGCAGTGATATCCAAATCAGCAGAATCCTCTCCAACACCCACGGTATAGTTAAAAGTCAAAGTATCAGTTGAGTTTCCTCCATAATATTTAACCAAAACAGGAATATCAGTGTTTGTGGTAACATCAGGAAAGGCCACTTTTATGACTTTTTCATTAAACTTAACTTCAATGGGAATTACTGAACCTATTCCGTAAATTCCATCGGACAAGGGTGTCGATACACTTACAATTGATGGAGCAACAGAATCCACAATTAAATTTCTGGTATCCTCAAGTCGCTTTCCAGCTGGAGGAAGAGTCAGAACCGCGGTATTTCCACTGGCGTCCGTTATCGTCGCTCCAGCAGACAAGAAATTTGTCACGGCCAAATCTAAACTATTCTCACCAGCAGCTACCGTATAGAGAAATTCTAGAACATTACTTCCTGAACCTCCAGTCATCGCAACGTTCGTGGCCGAGCTATCAATATCAATTTCAGGAGTTCCGCCAACAACATTTACAACTTCATCAAAGTAAACTCTAATATCAATTTTATCTGTATTACCAAAACGCCCACCGCTCTGGACTGATTCAATAGATGATATTATTGGGGAAATACTATCAGTAATGACAATATCTTTAACCAAAGCAAGACTACCTCCAGCTCCTGGAGGAGGAAGAGCAAGATTGGCCGGTAAATTAGAAGCAAGAGTTTGGATGGCTCCTCCTGATAAATTAAGAGCGGCCACAGATTCATAATCAAGGTCAGAGGTGATATCTCCATTTCCAATCTTGTAATTAAAAACAAGCGTATCAGTTCCTGAACCAGAGGAGTAAACAGCTTCGTTATCAATTCCACCTGTCTCTAGAGTCAACCTTGGAATTCCTAGGACACTTACTTTTTCAGTAAAGAGAATCTCAATAAGAATATCAGGATCCCCTGCTGAGTATGTTCCGTTAGGTGTTTTAGGTGAGCCCACAGAGATGATTTGGGCCTTTGATGTTGATGGCGCTGGAGGCGTATCCACTGGAGTTGCAACAACATAGGAACTTGAAATCGGCTCAGTGTTATCTATATTCTTATCTAATGCACTATTCGAGCATCCCGCTCCAAAGCACTGACCTTGTTGAGGGCCCGCTGAAGCTGAGAAGGCCTCTTCAAAATCAAAAGGTCTTGGTTCAAAAAAACTAGGAGGAGGTGGTGGCCTGCGGTAAGGAGTGACAGGATCGAAACTAGCGCTATAAGATCCTCCAGACAAAGCTGGAGCAACTGAAGAAGTAGCTGCAAGACTCGAGGATTTTGTTCCTGATTCTTCACTTCCTCTTAAGGCCCTGGTTGATTTACGGGTAGTATTAAGAGTTGGGGCCTGTGCTTTCTCTGAGCTCGCGACACGCCTTCCTTCTCTTTTAGATTTTTCTTTTTTAGCTTTTGTGGGATCTAGTTTTGATGGTTTTGGTTTTTCTTGAGAGCTTTCTTGTTTAACTGGTTCATTAAGAGTAAAGGAGCTTTTCTCAGCAGCAAAATAAGTAGCACCGGCCACTACTCCAACAGTAAGCGCACTTTTTACTAAAGATTTAAGTCCCAAATCCTCTAATGCCATCTCGTTTTAATCCACCTAATACAATGAAACTTATCGACTCTTTTACGAGTTATCTTTATTATGAAGCCAAAATGGCAGAGCAAAGCTCAAAAGATAATTGGTTATTTTTATGAGTTATTTCAAAGAGTTAGAAGGACTCACTTTTAGGCCAGTAAACGACTCAATTAAAAACAAAAAAAAGTGCCATTTATTTCAGGCAAAACTAGCGCTTTTTATAGTCTGCGCCCCATAAAAAGCTTCTTCTGACGTTCGTATTCATCTTGAAAGTAGTTCTTAAGGTAGAAGCTTCTATTTCTTGCTGTTGGGGCCGTGATGAGATGGATGCCTTGGCATTGATGTTTTTGAAGTTCTGTAATCAGAGCTTCAATGAGTTTCCCTCCCCCTCCCTTGCCTTGAGCTTGCTGAGTTAAATTAATATGTAAGTGTGCTGGATAAAGAGTATAGAGATCTTCAAATAGTCCATAGTGAGAGAGTTCTTCATAAAGATAAGAGTCCTTGTAAGAATTTGGACAAGCACAGATATAACCTAGCACTCTTTCACTGCCTTCTAACACAAAAGTGTATTCAAAATAGTTATCAAGGTAATGTCCTAGATAAATTTGAAAGAAAGACTCTCTTTCACACTCATTACTAAAATTCACTCGAGTACTTGTTTCAAAAAAGATTTCTTTAAGTCTTTGTCTATCTTTTAAGTGATATTTTCTAACAATCATGCATAGTATTTTTTGAGTAATTGATAAATTTGAAAAAGACTCCTCTGATTGGGAGCAATTTTTTCTTTTTGATACACTTCATCTGAAACTTGTATTTTGTTTCTCAAAACCCAGAAGAGGAAAAAAGCATTTTTTGCTTCAAAATAAAACTCAGGCTTAATAAGCATTTCAATTTCTTCGAGAAGTTCCTTATCGGCTTTTTCATTTCTAGGCCAGTTAAGTGTCTCAAGAAGACTTTTCAACTGTAAAAGGGCCTTCAAAAACTCATCACTAAAAGAAGAAAATTCTTCGTTTTCTATTTGAAAAAGTTTAACCGCCTCTTCATGATTAAAAATACTTCTCACTAATCTCTTCAGACTTTCTATTTTTTCAACGCTCTTAAAAGAAGTTTGAAAATAAGAACAAAACTCTCTCTTACTTTGAGAACTGATGAGGTTATCAAGTCCTAGAACGAGAAAGATTATTCTCTCTTTTTCTTCTTTAGGAAAGTATCTCAAGAGCCTAGAAAACCAATCATCTAATTTTTCTTCTTGTTCTTTAATAGATAAAAGACAAGTTGCAAGGTTTTGCGGTAATTGATGAGAAACCTGAGCTATCTTTCTTAGAAAAAGAAAAAAACGCCCAGACTTTATCCCTTCTCTCCAAACATAGAAATGAGAAATCCCAGTTAAGTCCATCATCTCTAACATATGTTGAAGAGTTGGATTAAGGCGAAACCCAAAGCGAAAATAAAAACGAATGGCCCTTAGAAAGCGAACCGGGTCTTTCACAAAGTCATTTGAACATGCTTTTAATTCGCGGTTTTTTAAATCATAGAGCCCACCAAACGGGTCGATGAAGGAGCTCTTGGACTCTGATTCAATAAGAACACTCATAGCATTTATCGTAAAATCTCTTCTTTTGAAAGCTTCACTCACACTCAGACGAGAAAATAAACGACAGTTAAAATTATGATGAGTTGTAAGATGGTTTTCAAACTCTTCAATTCGAGGAGGAGAGAGCTCAACTTCATATTCACCTACTTTGACCTTGAGAATCTCATAGGCCACTTCTTCTAATTCATAAGATTCGCTTAAGATGAGTTTAAGCTGCTGCCAATTTTCACTTCTTTGCACCTCTTTCATAGGAACTAAGGAATGAACTTCGATATCTATATCAGTTGGAATTTTTCCTAAAAGAATAAAATCACGAACCGATCCTCCCACAAAATAAGGATGGTATTGCTTTTCCCAAAGAATTTTTAAAAATTTAAAGAGTTTTCGTGGGATGGCTTCCCGAAACTCTTCTGCAATTGCCTCTTCTCTCATCTACTGGATCGTTTGTTTATGCTCTTTCATAAAGTCATAGAGCGTTTTTACCTTTAAAAGCTCGAATGCATCTTCATGATAGACGAAATAAAACCGATCGTTAAATACAAGTTGATTGGCTCCAAGTGTAAGTACCTTATCTCTGTAATAAGACCTCTCAAAAACATGAGTTGGCACTACGGCAATCCCTAAATTGTGATGAACGGCCTTTAGCATATGCCCAAAAGAGTTTACGACAATTCTGGGCTTAATGCTTCGCGGGATTGTGCCAAAACGCTGTCGACACCACTTAAAAAAGAGGGGATCATTCTCTTCAAAGAAAATAAGTGGATATTGAGTAATATCTTTTAGCGCCATTTCATCAGTTAGTTTAAAATCATGGCTGTTAGGATAGCAAAGTGTTGAGTATTCATTTTCTAGCTCAAGCCCGTTAGCATTCACTGGAACTAGAGATTCAGGCACAATAAGAACATCAATATCACTAGAGTTAAACCTCTCAATTAAGTTCTCAGGGAAATCCATAATAATATTCACGTCAACATCATTGTATTGAGTCGCAAACTCTATCACACTGCTTGAAACCCAGGATTTCCCTACTCCGTTTAAAGTTCCAACTGTTAGCTTTCCCATGACCTTTTGTTTTTCGGCCAGGATTTGAGACATGACAACATCATATTTTTTGAAAAAGTCTTTTCCTAAGTAGCAGAGTTTCAATCCTTCGTGAGTTAAAGAGACTTGTTTTCCAGAGCGAGTAATAAGCTTAACACCTATTTTTTTCTCAAGGTTTTTAATACTCTGACTAATGGCCGATTGAGTAACATTTAACTCATCTGCAGCTTTAGAGAAGCTCTTTACCTTATTAATGGCCATTAATGTCTGTAGTGAAGACGTTTCAATCATTGGAGGACTATACCTCAGCCAACGCAGTGTTTCACGAGAATTGCAACGAAAAAAAACGAATTGTAAAAATTACAGAGTTTAGTTGAACATTATTTTACGGTTTCTCAAGATATCCCAAAACATCTTAAAATCTCCCATCAGACTGTAGAGAGGATGTTTAAAGGTCGCAGGGCGGTTTTTTTCAAAAACAAAGTGACCAACCCAAGCAAAACCATAACCAATAACAGGGAGAAACCAAAGGTAATTATAATTTTGATTTATCAAGCTATAACCAAGTAAAGCAATAAGTAGAGTTGTTCCTAGAAAATGAAGGCAGCGGCAAGTCTTGTTACTATGCTCTCCGAGATAATAAGGATAAAAATCTTTAAAACTTTTAAATTCCATGCTTACTCCCCATTTATTCCTTCGAGCTCACGATCCTCATAGATGCGAACTCTTCTATTATAAATATCAGTTAAACATAATCTTTGTCTTTCTGGCTTTTGAGAAAATTGATAAAGTCCGTCTCTTTTTTCTATATAATCGGCCCACTTGATTGATGGCCCTTGCTCGTAATGAGTCAGATTAACCCCAGAGCAATAAGGATAGATTTGAGAGAAAAACTCATCAATTTTTCTTTCTCTCCACTTAGTATTTTTCTCTTCATTTTTTTTCTTATTATCTTTTTCTAAAGGAAGATAAGTAAGAGACCTTAAACATAAACTTCTTAGATTATAAGTTTCTAATTCATAAGACTCTAAAAGTTTAATAAATGATTTTTCGAAAACGGCCCAGTAATTCTTAAGCGCTTGTTTTGACTTCTCTTTGGTTTCCTCCAATTGGTCTCTGGCCAAAGAAAGTGAGCCTTGGTTTTGAAACTTAATGTTCTCAATTAATTCACTTCTTGATTCAAATAGAAGCTCTTCCACATGATTACTAAAATCACCATCTTTCAGTCTTGACTCAAGTTCATACTGAACCACAAATTTTAACCTATCAAAAAAGATCAGATTCCCCCTCTCATCAAGTTCAAGGATCTGAGAGATACAATCGGCCAGAGCATAGGCCCTTTGTTTTAAATCTTGGTTAAAGGATGGCTTAGCTCTTACTCTCTTCACTTCTTGGCAATTTTCTCCATCTTTATCACATGTCTTTGAAGCAACATAAATCTCTTCAAAGATAAATGAGCACTGCTTAGGATAATAAAGAGGGTTACTAATATGAAGAGCACTTTTAATCATTTTAGAGACATCAAGAGTCATTTGAGAGGTCTTGTCGATATCATCAATCACATCATAATGGGGATGATCAGCTGTTAACTTTGCTCGACAAGCATCTCCCTTATTCAGACAGCCCCTATCACTTAAGTAATTCTTTATTTGTGAGAGGATTTTGATGACATTTTCTAGCTCTCCACTCACATTTCTAAACTCTCCATTCATGAGTTTTGTATTAGAAAAAAGAGTTTCAGGATCAAGAGTTCTGACTCTACGTAAGTTTGACTGAGCATTTAAAAATTCAAACTCAACTACCTCTTTCGCTCTCTTGATGATGATTCTCCAATCCTCAAGATCGAGGAACTGTTTTTTATAAACTCTATCAACATAATCAATAATGGAGCACTGAGATGAGTTTGAATCTGTCGGTTGTCCTCTCTCATATGGGCACAAAGGAATTGCATTAAGAGAAGGAGTGAGTAACTGAAACGCAAATAGACTTACATCTCTAGTTCTAAAGACAGGATTTGAATTGTTAAAAGCACGCATTGGCCCAGCAAGAAGATCGTTGATTCCATTAATAACAGCTTGAGAGAGTTGTTTTCCATCAGTGATAAATTGCCAGAACTGACGGCTTTCAAACTCAAAAGTACTAAGTTCTTGGGCCATGATTCTTAGAAGATCAACCTCTCTTTGTCTGTTCTGCCAATCTTGAAAATTTCCAGAGCGCCTAATCACAGAACCAGAGACCACTTTCCTGAGCCAGTTATCAGTGTTAATTAGTTTTCTTCCCAGTAAATCAATTCCAAAAAGAGTTTTCGTTTTCTTCTTCTTCATTTGAATATAATTATCAATCACACGAATTGAGTTATCTGCATCACAATAATTCCTAGACAAAGTGAGGGACGAACATTGAAGAGCATCAATCATCTTCGCTTGGTTAAACTGACGAATCGATCGGTTGTAGCGCTTTTGTCTAAAAACCTCTGCTAATCTCTGCCCAAGTCCTGCGACGGTGTTAACTGCGATTGAAGTCACCGGAGAGAGGAAAAAAGAAGCTCCACCTATCGTCCCCGAAATGAGAGATGAGAGTTGTTGGGCGTTTGAGTAGCAATCAGGATTTTTTTTATTGAGTTCAAGAAAAGTATTCACTTCACTAATAAAGGCCTGAGAGGCATTTTCTGCTTTTGACCCAATGAAAGTAAAACGCCTCATTTCTTTATCTTGAATACCAAGAATTTCTAACTGGGCGTTAAAGAGAGCATTTTCTAAGTACCCTACTTCTGTCTCTGTATAGTTCCCACTATCAATCATTTGAGTGTAGCTAATCATTTGTTTTTCGAGAGAGAGCCTTTTGAGTTTCTGATCGTTAAAATTAGAATAAAGCCCAACGGCTTTCTGATAATTCTCGGCATGAAGAGAGAGAATATCACTAAACTGGCATTCCTCTCTCTCTTTTAATTTACTCAAAGTTGAAATCAATGCATCAGTTTGGGTTGTAAGAAGTCTTTCGTTTTGAGAGAAATCTTGAGGGCAATAATTTTTAAATGAATTTAATAATAAATCAGCTTCATAACTTTGAGCAAACAACGGCTGAATAAAATACGTCAGT
This sequence comes from Bacteriovoracia bacterium, assembly GCA_030431635.1. Taxonomy (GTDB): domain Bacteria; phylum Bdellovibrionota; class Bacteriovoracia; order Bacteriovoracales; family Bacteriovoracaceae; genus CALFYV01. Next base: position 304,262 of record JAUIIL010000004.1, on the reverse strand, counting down.
AAAAAAAGAAAAAACACCCAATCCCCTCTCTGAGAAATAAAAGTGTCTCAAGAATTTTCGTTACTGACAAGAAGCTCCGATTGAATTACCCAGGCCCTACCAAGGAAGAACTTCTCCTTTGCAGTGCCAAAAAGTTCCTGAATTCTGTGGTGAAAGTTTTTTAATCCTTTCATACAGATGCTGCGCTGATCCACTAGCTTTAAGATCTCCTTGATGATCGGTCATATCTGTCTGAACAAAGCCTGGATGCAGAAGGGCCACTGAAATCTCTTGAGGTGCAAGGTCAATGGCCAGTGATTTAAACGCCGCGTTTACGGCAGCTTTAGAAAAGCGGTAGCTATAACGTCCACCAGAAGTGTTATCAGCAATGGAGCCCATACGACTTGTAATGACAGCTATTTTGCCACCCGCATTCATTTTCTCAAGAAGAACAGAGGTCACTCTTAAAGGCCCAAGAGTATTCACGTCAAAAGTCTTCTTCATTTTTTCAAAGGCCCTCTCATTTAATAACTCAAGAGACTCGCTACTCCATACCCCGGCATTATTAATTAAAATATCAATACTCTCTTCCTTTATTTGCTTACGGGCCTTCTCAATTGAGGAGAAATCCGTAACATCTACTCCTTCAATAATCTGAGCTTGCGTTTTTCTTAATTCCTCAGAACTTTGACGGCAAAGAGCAATAACATTATCCCCTTCACTCAAGAATTTTTTCGTCAATTCTAATCCAATACCTCTATTGGCCCCAGTAATAACAACAACACTCATATTTTCTCCTTAAAAATAATTTCTTTCATCATGATGTCTTCTTTTATCCCAAAAGAGAAATAGGAAAAATCTATAGTACGCTTGTGTGTCAAAAATCTATACAATCTTTTGTAAATGTTTTAAGGCTTGTGGCCCTAAACCTTAAAGTCTGAAAGAATGCGTACATTGTGATAAAAAATTATTTTTAAATTGAGCTAAAACTAAGGATTATAAAAATGAATAAACTATTATTAGGGTCATTACTGCTTACTTCAACTGCCTTTTCAACTCCTGTTGGTAGATATTTTGCTAAGGCATGCGATCTGAATAAAACAATAGAAGTTGATGGAAAAAATTTTGATGCTGTTGGGCTCGACCGACATCATGATGGTTACGTACGTTCTACTCTAGGAGTATCAGTTCTAGAAAGACTTAAGAAGAGTGAAGTCGTTGATGGTACAGTCGATAGAGAGATAAAAGACAGCAAGAGAGGAGGGACTCGAATAGATTCTTGGTCTGATGGCGATAGAGAAATTTTGAGCAATGCTATGAAAGATGAGGGTTGCCTATATACAATACTTGATCTTGAAAAAGAAATATTTGACCCTACAGATTTTGATAAGGATGGAGTTCGTCTATACAAAGATCTTTCGAAAAATACATTTTGAAGTCAAAGTTATAAAAAAGTAAGGACATCAATTGAAGAAGTGGCTCTTTTTCCTTTTACTCCATATTTTTAGTTTGAAAAATGCTTTATCAGATGAATATATTCCCTGGCCTGAATACTTGCCAAGCCAAGGAATTATGCTTGGGTATCTTCCTCGCCAGAAAGTTCATTCAAATGCTATTCATAAGATAATCTCTCTTCTGCCAAAAAATTTTCCTATCTTTTTGTATTATCCAATTGGATTAGAAATGTTTATCCCTCAAGAGATAGAAAATAAAAGTAATGTCACTTTCGTTCCCTTCCTTGGACCGGCCAGAGCTGTCTACTTAAGAGATTCTTTACCTATTCCATTGATAAACTCAAATCACAAAGAAGTTAAGTGGCTTCAAGGTACAGGACAGTCTCCTTTTAAAGAAAATATGATGAACTCATTTATTGATCTTTTCGAAGAAAATCATCAGTTTGAATTGAGTTCGAGTTTTTTAGAAGGAGGCAACCTCATAAGTAATGCTGAAGGCTTCTGTATTACAATTAAAAGAGATACTGCATCTAGCTCAGATTTATTAAAAACGTTAGGTTGCTCTAGTATATTAGAACTAGATTATAATAAAAGAGGAATAGGCCATGCTGACGAATCGATTAAATTTCTTAGTGATAAAGTCGTTTTAACGGATGATCTCTCTTATAAGAAAATCCTCGAGAGCTATGATTTTAAAGTTTTCTTAGTCCCTAAAATCACAGAGTTTCCTCACTTTAATTATTTAAATAGTTTAATTGTAAACGATAGCGTTTTTATTCCAACATTAAATCTCGATAAATACCGAGAACTCGATCGCGCCGTTGAAAGAATATATTCAAAGTTTTTTTCAAAAGTACATTTTATAGAGTTCGATCGCCCAGATGGATTAAATGGCTCTCTACATTGTATCTCAAAAAATATACCAACAACTGAATAACTTAGAGAGTTTACTCTTTTATCTCTTCCCACGGAATCACTCCAACGGGATAGTAAGCATAACGAACACTATAACCAGCTGGCTTATTCGGAAATGTTCCTATAGAGAGAAAACTAGTCCCTCTATTTAAAAAATATGAAAACTGTATCGCTGGCTTTGACCCAAAACTACTTAGAGTATTTAAAACAGGTGAAAAACCAGTCCATGGGTTTTCAAGATCTAATAATTCTGACTCCCTCATGTATTTATAATGTCTAAAAAGGCTACGTGCTATATAGAACTCTTCAAACCTATGTTTATCTTCATTACCTAAGTATTTAATTAGATCACGAGTATTATAATTATCTTCGAAATTTTCTTTCACGTACTCTAGGATATCTAGTTGAAGGAGTTGGCCTTCATTCTTAAAACACTTCTCTCTTTTCTTATCCTTTTCTATCGCTTCACATTTTTCAAAAATAGCAGTGACTTTTTTATAAGAAGGATATTCACCTAGACCATTTTTAAGAAATGTCCAGCTTGTAGAGCGGGTTTCAAAATAGTTAAAAGCTTCTTCTTTGATCTCTTCAAGAGTTGGTACTTTCGTATCAATATAAAAGTCTTTACCGTTCTCATCTGTCAGTTTTACTTTTGTCCCATCAAATGTCAGCAGCTCATTCAGAGGCACTCTACTGCCTTCAAGAAGGAAGGTAAGGACGAACTTACTAAAATCGTAATCCTTATCAAATAAATAAAGAGCATCTATCCCGTAGAGATGACCGAGGGCATTGTAAACAACCCATTTTTCTATTTCCTCATTATACATCACATCTGTGAATGAATTCCTGGGGTTAAGATCTAGTAAGTGATAAGCTTTATTTGCATCAAAATCTAAGACCTTTAGCTCTCCATTGCTTTTTTTGATATAAATTTTGGTTTCTTTTTCACTATAAAAACTAATATCTGATCCGTGTGCAAGACGACAGTGGGCCCGGCTCTTTTCATCCTTAAATTGACTTAAAACATCTGGACAATCGACTATTTGACCAAAATTGGCCTGAACACTAGTTGCAAATAAAGTCATGAACAACAATACTAAAGCTTTCATAAACCCTCCTCTCTCAAAACTTAATTCTAAATTTTTATCTTGTAAGAACAGCGATGTAAAGTATTGAAAACTATCTCCAATTAGTTCAAGAACTAGCTATAATACACCATTTAGACATTTAAGCCCTCGTCATTTTAAGAGCTTAGCTGTGTAAAAATGGCACCCTTATTGCTCTTATTTAAAAGCATAGAGGTAGTAACAATGAAAATTCTCTTTTTCTTTTCTTTTCTCATTTTCTCAGTCTTGGCCCAGGTCAAAGGGCAAGAGACTGGTGCTGATTGCTTAGAGATTGGGGAAGAGAGTTTAGTTGTTGTTGATAAAGAGCAAGTTGATGAGTTTCTAAGAATAGTTCTTGGGGTTAGTCAATCGGAACTAGATATTTCAACACAAAAAAGACTTCAAGCAACTCTTGGGAGAACTTTTGGTGTTGGGTACTCTCGACTTAAAAATAATTTCGAATATGGGGCCAATCTTTCTTTAACAAAAGTTACTGAAGATGATTTGAACTCTCCTGAAACAAGTCGCTACCCTCGTGGGGCCAATTTTCGCTCTGATATTCTGGCCCTCATGGGTTTTGTTAGATACCAATTTAAGTTTGATGAAGACGCCAAACTCTATCCCTTTATTCAGGCAGACTTTGGAGGACTTGTTACAACAAATGTCGATTTAAACGATCCTCTTAACTTTATCGATCCAGATGAAAAAATTGATGATGACCATGTTTTCTCTATCTCTTATGGATTAGGTCTTGGGGCCAAATATGAACTTAATGATAAGTATACCCTAGAGCTTAAGGCCAATAAGGTCTGGGCCGCACACGATAAAATCGATAATTTTGGAATGGATCTACCTGGCCCAGAGGGAGATCAGCGAAATGATGCTTGGGAAACTCTCACGATAGGCATAACCAAGAGACTTTTCGAGAAAGAACAGTTTCTTGTTAGACGTAAACCTGGTTCAAAATAAAAAAAAGCCCCGTTTCAAACAGGGCCTTTTATTTTATCAATGTTCTTAATTCTTATTCTTCAGCAGCAAGTTTTTCAGCACGCTCTTTCATTACTTGTTCTTGGATATTTGATGGACACTCTTTGTATTCAGCAAATTCCATTGTATATCCAGCTTTTCCAGCTGTACCTGAACGAAGCTCAGTAGCGTAACCAAACATTTCACTCAAAGGAACAAGAGCGTTAATGATAGCATCTCCGTTATCATTGGCCTCTGAACCTTGAATAATTCCACGACGTGAAGAAAGGTCACCAATAACAAACCCTTGGTACTCATCAGGAGTTTCAACTTCAACTTTCATATAAGGCTCAAGAAGAACTGGACTAGCTGCTTTAATCGCTTGTCTCATTGCTTGACGAGAAGCAATTCTAAAGGCCATATCTGAAGAGTCAACATCGTGGTGCTTACCATCGTTAAGATCAACCTCTACGTTAATAACTGGGAAGGCCGCAAGAGGTCCTTTATCCATAACGTCTTGGAAACCTTTTTCACAAGCTCCAATAAATTCACCAGGGATCGATCCACCTTTGATGTTATTGTTGAAAGCAAAAACTTGGTCTTCACGCTCTTTTTTATCTTCAGCAAGTGGTCTAATAAACCCAACAACCTGACCAAACTGACCAGAACCACCAGTTTGCTTCTTATGAGTATAATCATATTTCGCTTCAGTTCTAATTGTCTCACGGTAGTTAACCTGTGGAGCACCTACTTCAACTTCAGCCTTATACTCACGCTTTAAACGCTCAACATAGATTTCAAGGTGAAGCTCACCCATACCTGCGATTCTTGTTTCACCTGATTCTTCATCTGTGTAAACATGAAAAGTCGGGTCTTCCTTACGGAAACGAGCAAGACCTTTACTCATACGAGCTTGAGCATCTTTATCTTTGGCCTTAACAGAAAGCTCGATAACTGGAATTGGAACGTGGATTCCTTCACAAGAAACATTGAGGTAATTATCGTTTCCAACAAAAGTATCCCCTGAAGCACAGTCAACACCAACCATAGCGATGATGTCCCCTGCTCCAGCAGAATCAATATTATCTCTGTCATCTGAGTTCATACGAACAAGACGTCCAGCACGTACTTTCTTCTTTGTACGTGTGTTAAAAATCGTATCACCTTTATTGAGAGTCCCTTGATAAATTCTCGTATAAGTAAGCTGACCAAACTGCTCATCAGTAATTTTAAACGCCATCGCAACAAGTGGTAGATCGTCTTTAGGTTCAAGCTTCATGACTTCTTCTTTACCATCTACATCTTTTTTCGCTGTAGGAGCTTCACAAGAAAGCGGAGAAGGAAGGTATCTTGAAACAGCATCAATTAAAGTCTGAACACCTTTGTTTTTGAAAGCTGACCCCATATAAACCGGAGTTAGTTTTAAAGTGTTAACACCAATTCTTACTGCGTTGTGGATTTCTTCTTCTGTTGGCTCTTCACCTTCAAGCAGTTTTTCCATTAAGGTATCATCAAACTCAGAAACAGCATCTAACATCGCTTCTCTGTGCTCTTCTACTTGATCGGCCATATCAGCCGGAACGTCTTCAATGCGAACTTTCTCTCCGTTATCTCCGTCAAAATAGTACGCTTTCTTTGTAATAAGGTCGATAACTCCAGAGAACTGGTCTTCTGAACCAATTGGAAGCTGCATAAGAACAGCATTATGATTCAATTTTTCTCTTAATGCTTTAACACCATTAAAAGGATTGGCCCCCATTCTGTCCATTTTGTTAAGGAAAGCAAGACGAGGAACTCTATATCTTCTCATTTGTCTATCAACAGTAATTGACTGAGACTGAACACCAGCAACAGAGCAAAGAACAAGAATCGCACCATCAAGAACACGAAGAGATCTCTCAACTTCTACAGTAAAGTCAACGTGTCCCGGAGTATCGATAATATTAATTTTGATATCTTTTCCGCCGCCTTCAGCAAATGTAATCCCATCATTCTGAGAACCTTTCCAGTGAACAGTAGTTGCAGCTGAAGTAATTGTAATCCCTTTTTCTTTTTCAAGTTCCATGTGGTCCATCTTGGCGCCATCTCCACCACCACGGACATCTTCAATCTTGTGAATTTTGTCACAGTAAAAAAGGATTCTTTCGGTTAGGGTTGTTTTACCAGAATCAATATGGGCCGAAATCCCAATATTTCTAGTTTTCGCAAGATCTTTGCTCATTTCTACTCCACTGGTTTAAGTGTGATTGTCATCAAAATTTGTTGCAATTTACCATCGCATCATAGAAGAATTACACGCCAGAGTCAACGCTTACTCCTTATAAATATTGCAAAAAATAGCTTTAAAATTCTTGCCAAAGTTTTTCACTTGAATAATATAAGTGAGCTTATGGGAAAAAAAGACATTTCACGCGAACACCTCTATGAAGCTGTTAAAACTTTGGTGGAAACTGAGCATCAACATATCCAGCTTAATCAACAGAAGCTCTTCACACTCTTTAGTATTGCTTTTCAGTACCTTCTTTTTCGCTCTACGAAAAAGGCTGGACATTACATTATAAGACTTCAAGACAGCTATTTGGCCGAAAAATTGGCCAGAAAGGCCAAAGATGAGACAACAAGAAAGTTTCTCTATAAGCTACTTTTGCCTAGAAAACTCAAATACGGTGAGTCCACCTTTCACTTAGATTTTTTCAACGTCAATACCTGGAAAAACACTAAGGATCTCCCTCAAGATAGAGTTCAAGGGGCCCTGATTGTGAAAAATACCGCTCCATCCCCCGTTGGAGACAATGTTTTTCAAGAAATAGATGAGCAAGAAGAAATCACTCCAAACCTCGATCTCCCGGAAAACTACTACTTAACCTCTCTGACAGATTTTATCCCTAAAACAATAACAGTCTCTTTTGGTGAGAGTTTTAAAGGGCTAGAGCCTATCAAATTCGCCTTTATTAAGGAGTCGGTTGAAGTCGTTAATGGCGTCAGAATTGCTGCTGATATTAATGTCCACGATATTGAGTAATTAGTTCACTCTCTTCCCTCAATTAGCTCTCTATGTCATAATAAGCACATGAAGCTTATTTTCCTTGTTTTATTTACTCTTTTGTCGTGCCAAAAATACGCGGGTTTTACTGATAACGACTCATTAGCAACTATTGATAATGTCAAAGCTGAAATTATTAGAGCAGATATTTTAGAGATTAAAGTTGGGCCATCTAGAACTCAAGAAGTTTCCAGAGGCTTCCTCGTTGAAGTTGGCCTTAATCCCATCAAAGAAGAGTCGGCTGAAGCATTATCTCGAAAATTTCATGTTAACTCATGGCTTATGAGAGTGCGCAGAGTTAGTGGGGCCAGTAGAGAAGATATTGGTTACAGCTATACTCCTTTTTTCTCTCAACATATTCGTCTTGGAAAATCTTTTATTAAGACGAAAAGTATCTCTTTTAGAATTAACTATGCGGCCATGATTTCGGCGAACCTAAGAAACTTCAACTGTCCTGCTTATAACCACAACCTCCTCATTGATGATATTAAGATAATCCCTAGAGATTTTGGTAATTACTCTCTGACAACTGATAAACCTCGCCCCCTCAATAGACCTGCTGAAATTAACAAAATTGTTCCTCCAGATTTTAATGGAGGATTAAAACTCATGGGACGTTATCAAGTTGAACTTGCTCTGTATAACTCTGATAAGAAGGAAATCTTTGGAGATTGGATTCCAGTTAATAATATTGTTGAAGTGAGCTATGAATCTTCAACCCAACTCCCCGGCTGTGTTGGTGCTCCGGACGAGATGCTCATTGAAAACAAAAAAGATAAAATCTTTCCTCGAAATCTTTTTAGAAGAGACTAAGCTTAATAAATAAGTTTGCTCTGACCCGAAGAAGTAAAACTTTCAAGAAATGAATGGTGATAGGATTTGGGAGAGTCCTCTCCTTCGAGATGACTCGGGGTTAGTCAGGTTGTAGATGGGTGAGAAAACTCTATCTTCTTATCCCGGGCCAGAGCAAATACTTATACTCTTCCTGACCTTGTTACCTTTATATAAAGCAAGGTCTGTGCCAATTTAAATACTTTTTAACCTATTAAAATCACACTAAATGACTCGGTGACAAAAAGACACTGGTCTTTTTTTGGGAAAAAATGGGAGTCAAATTGGAACTTTTACATTGAAAAACGAAGAAAATTTTTGCTCTGGTCCGGAGATAAAAAAGTTTTCTAAGATGTGTGTGTGATGGGGTGTGGGAGAGTCCTTTCATTCAAAATGACTCGGTGTTGGCCAGTTTGTGGATGGGTGAGAAAGCTTTTTTCCTTTAACCCGGACCAGAGCAAATATTATTTTACTCTTCTGGCCTTGCTTACCACACTAATAAGCAGGCCACATGCCAAGTTTAATATTCACTAACCCCTTAAAATCACAGCAAAGAAGTCGGTGACAAAATGCCTTTTGGGACCTGATGGTGCAAAAAAGGCCATCGCCAATGGCCTTTTTGTCTATGCGCTCTTAGTTTTTTAAGATCTCTTCGATAATATCCTCAAGCCTATCTGTATGAGTTATCATAGGTAAATGCCCGGACTCAATTTGAAATGTTTTTTCGAAACGAAAACGACTGGCCGTTTTTTTCTGAGATTCCAATGAGACGATTTTATCTTGGGTGGTAAAGACATAATATTTCTTAATAGAGTTTAAGACGGAAAGACTATACTGAACAAGGTCTTGAGAAATATTGGCCGGCTCACTAGTTAAGCTTTTTAGCACCTCTTCTCTTAAGTCCTTTTCTTCTAAAGCTTCAGGAGCAAAAAACTCTAAAAACTTCTCATGATCATTTACTTCTAAAAGTTTTTTCTTCTTATTCAGTTTTACGCTTTGAAAATAATTTCTCTCATCTGCTTTTGAAAGCAGATCGAAAGGTTTCTCCCCAGGAAAAGGAATGACAGCACTCACGTAGATAATCTTTTTTATTTTCAAAGAAGGACAGAGACTTAACATATTATTAACAACTGCTCCTGCTTGAGAGTGTGCGATAAGAACATGTTCCGCTTCATAAAGAGACAGCTGATCACACAGAGACAAAGACATGAGATTAAGATCAATAAAAGAGTAGTCCTCTAAGTTTCCTCGACCAGGGAGGTTCACTGCAACTGAGTTTTTTATCCCAAGTTCATCTCTGAGCTCATTCCAGGACTTAGAATTGAAATGGGCCCCATGAATATAAGTCACTTGAGTTTGTGGTAGTTTTAAACTTGAACAGGAAAATAAAAAGAAAAGAAAAACGTATTTTTTAAGCATAGAAGAATCATAGCTTAATTAACTTTTCTCTTCAAGGATACGCTTTAGAGTAGAGAGGCAAAGGTTTTTTTGAGACGCTCGGCAATCAAGATTTCATCAAAATTGGCCCCAAAAGAAATCCTAATTCCATGGTGAGCAAACTTCTCATACCCCATATCTATCAGGGTTTGGCTTTTTTTCACAGACGCTGACGAGCAAGCAGAACCTGAACCAGCTGCAATACCGTTCATATCAAGAGCACTTAAGACAATGTCGGCCTTCTCTTTTTTGAAAAGAAAGTTAATCGTATTTAAGTTCCTAGAAGAGCCTTCCCCTAAAATAACAATTTCTTCTTTGGAGAGAGCTTTCAACTCTCTCTCGATAAAATTCTTCTTTCTCTCAATCTCTTCGGGATTAAAGTGCTCGATCACTTCAGTGAGCGCTAGTTCTATGCTTTTTATTCCAGGAGCATTCAAAGTTCCAGAGCGAAGATTTTTTTGCTGACCTCCCCCAAAAAGTAGAGGTCTTAAAGAAGAGTGTTTATTGTAGAAAGTAAATCCCACTGCTTTCATCGCCCCAAATTTATGAGCAGAGAAAGTATAAAAATCCAAAAAAGAATTTAATTTTGTGAAGTTTCTCACTTTACCAATAACTTGAGCAGCATCAACATGAATAAAACATCCTGTTCGCTCTTTAATCTCTTGGGCCGTAGAAAGATCCCACACAATTCCTGTCTCATTGTGAACCCAAGTAAAGTTGAGAATAACTCTACCCTCTACCTTCTTTATCTTCTCAATGATTTCTTCTTTATCAAAAAACCCATTTGCCCCTATTTTTAGCTCTGTTGAGTCCAGCTCAGAAGAAAGCTCAGTCACACATGGGTGATCGCTTGAGAAATAAAAAAGATGATCGAAATTTCTTAAAACAGTATTGACCCCTTCAGTTGCTCCGGAATGGTAAAAAAGTTCATGCTCTGGTAGCGAGAAAGTCTTTTTGAGGTATTCAGATACTTGAAAAATAGAAAATGCAGCCGCTTTTCCCATGGAATGAACTGATGAAGGATTAGCAAAGAAAAAATCCCCCTTCGCTAAGTACTCCTTTACAGAGTCCGCTAAGGGGGATGTAGCATTATAATCACAATAAATTTGATTCATCAGCTATGTATATGCTCACCTATGGAGGTTGTCCAGTGAGTTATCAGAGAATCAATCAATTACTGATTCACTTCTCCAATTGAAGGGCGAATAGCTGAGATATTACTGTTTGCATTTGCATTGTCGCTAGAAGCATTATTAGCGTTCGCAGAAAATGCAGAAGAAGCTTCTGATGAAGATTCGGCAGTAATAGCTGAAGCAGCACTTTTTCCTTCTCTAAATAGATCACCTAGAGTTGTCGTTGCAAGATACTCTTGCATAATAACTCCAAGATTTCTGAAATAATTTCTTGTTAAACTAAACTCAACAGTAGAAACTCTCGCTCCATCGGCATAAGCAGAAGCGTCTACACCAGAACTTGGTGCTCCACTAATGTCTTTAGCTGGGTTAATATTCTCACCAACGCACTCTAGGATATCTCTTACAGAAATTTCATCCATTGAGCGAGAAAGTACATAACCACCGCCTGGTCCACGAACAGACTTAACAACTTTTCCAGTTCTAAGTTTTCTAAACAACTGCTCTAAGTAGTGTAAAGAAATCGCTTGTCTTGTAGAAATTTCTTGAAGCCTGACAGGGTTGCCATTTGAGTTAAAAGTTAGGTCGAGCATGGCTCGAACAGCGTAACGTCCTTTCGATGTTAATCTCATTTCATCCTCCATAATTCAATTAACGTTCACAATACTAAATAAATTTTTAGAAATGCTACGTAGAGTGGGTAAAGCACTCCTTGTATACCCTTCTGAAATGTTTTGGTGTTCCTTGTCAGACCAAAAACATCTCCTAAATAGTATGACCTTATTAGCTTATTCTCGTCAACTTTTTCTTTTGTGAAGTTATCTTAAAAAAGATTAATTCTTACATCTAGTGCCATAGTGAAACCGCACTCTTTTTAACCTCTGGAAAATGAAGAGATTTCATTGCCAGTGCCAATTTGAACCAATATGTAAAAAAGTGAGTAAAGTTTTTCACTCGGAATAATTTTCCACAAAAAAGGAAAATATTAATCGAAAGTAAGAGAATGAAAGAAAAAATTCCGAGAAATTTTGCCCGAATCACTCAAGTTTTTAGGGGCTTCGTTCATTTCAATCTCTAAAAGATAACAAGAAAAATCCTCGGGGATTTCTCTCCAAAGCTCCTTGATATATTTCATTCCCCATTCAACAAAAAAATACTCTTTCTCCTCTAGGTAAAGTGGAATTTCAAGACCAAAAATTTCACTCGCGTTTTCTAAACGATAAAAATCAGCATGCAAAGTATTTGATGTTTCAGTAAGAACGGAATAAGTGGGAGAGAGTCCTCCCTCGTTTTTCAAAAAATGCCTGGTAAATGTTGTTTTCCCAGCACCAACTTCACCTTCTAGAACAATAAGAGCGGGCAAATCAACAAACTCTTCTAATTCGTTAATGAGATGATTAAGATCATCTTCAAAAACTTTTCCCCATTTTTTTAAAAGTTGTTTTTCCATTAGCTAAGGATTAAGAAACTCAATTCTCTTATCCACTTCACTGAAAGTTTTCCCTAAAGCAGAAATCAAAGAAGTCGCAGTCATGGCCCTCACACCGTGTTCTTTGGCCGCTATTTGACCAGCAAGGGAGTGAATCGTCACCGCAAGACAAATAGTTCTGTCAAAATTTTCGTAAGCATTAAAAAGAGAACTATTATTTTTAACTGATTGGTCTTGGCTGAGTAATCCACCGATAATACCAGCGAGCACGTCTCCTACTCCACCAGTGGCCATCCCGTCGTTGGGGGAATAATTAAAGAGAACTTCTCCAGAGGTGAGCCCGATATAAGTACACGGACCTTTCAGAATAATCGTACAACTAATTTGATCCATTAGATTTTTAAGATGGTAAAGGGGTCTTTGGTTAAGATCAGCTCTCTTTACCCCTGTAAAGTTGCAAAATTCCCCAAAATGAGGAGTAAGAACTGTAGGGGCTCCTCTTTGAGCAAAAACCTTAGCATCATCGGCCAAAGAGAGAACATTAATAGCATCGGCATCTAAAACAACAGGCCCTTTAAAATTGGTCAAGATCTCTAACACGAGACTTCTCGATCGCACTGAACGACCTAACCCAGGTCCCATCACAATAGCATCATATTTATTGATATCTTTTAAAATACGAGGCCATCCCTTTTGATCCATTGGGATATAGCCAGTCATTATTTCAGGGATTAAACGAGCGATAAATTCTTGGTATTGATTCTCCCAAGTCGCACCCGTGACAAGTCCTGCTCCAGCTTTCAAAGCAGATTGACTGGCCATCACAAGAGCTCCAGTCAGTCCGTGGCTTCCTCCTAAAACAAGAGTGTGCCCAAAAACTTTTTTATCAGCAAACTTATCTCTTCTATTCGCTGTTTCCAGAACATCATCTATATCAAGTAAAAACTTATCTCCATTGGCCAGAGTTTTCATAGGAAGACCGACTTCAATCACTTTAATTCTTCCCGATAATCTTGAGCCATCGGCCATATAATAACCAACTTTGGGTAAACCTATCGCAAGAGTTAAATCGGCCTCAACAGCATTACCTTGAATGAGTCCACTATCACTATCAACTCCTGAAGGAATATCAATTGATACTGTGAAACTAGAGAGTTTATTGATAAGAGAAATGATATTGTAGTGCAGTTGTGATAATGGGAGTCTCACTCCTGTACCAAAAATAGCATCAATAACAAATGGATTAAATTGTGATTGGCCCAAATACCCTTCAATTTGCTCAACTTCATTGATGGCCGATACCCTTACTCCAAAGGCCTTGGCCATCGACATCTGTTTTGTCAGCTCACTACTCCACTCATTTTCAGGAAAAAGAGTGAAGGCCCTCACAATATGTCCCTTATTCACTAAATGTCTTGCAATGGCCATTCCATCAGAGGCGTTATTACCCTTACCAACCAGTAGTAGCACTTCAGAGTTAGGCATTTCACTTAAGAGTTCTTCATCAATATAGCGTGCACCTTCTCGACCAACATTCTCGTTAATAAGATCTTCAGACAAACCAAATTCCTCATTGGCCCTCTTTTCTATATCTCTCATCTCATCTTTAGAAACAATTCTCATAACAAAACCTCAGTTTGGAGTTAGCTCCTTAAGTCTTTTCACCACATTTCCCAGTGAGTCAAAAAGACTCTGACAAATCACCCAATGACCAATATTATATTCTTCAAAAAGATTTTGCTCAACTAGAGGGGCCAAACTTTTATCAGTAATTCCATGTCCTGCATGGTAGCCAATATTTTGAGCTTTAATCAGTGAGTGCCCTATTGCAAACTGCTCAAGATATTTACTGATATCATTTCCTTCGAGATAGGCCCTGGCATATTCCCCTGTATGAATTTCAACCGCGTCACAGCCTAATGCAATACATTTTTCTAATACTTCTTCCCTAGCTTCAACAAAAAGAGAGATTTTTGTTTCAGGAATCGCTTCTCTTAATCTTTTGATTGTCGCTGCGACCTTCTCTAATTGATGTGTGTCTAAAAGATTAAGCCCACCTTCAGTTGTCTTCTCTTCTCTTTTTTCAGGCACAAGACAAATCCAATCAGGCTTAGTTTCAATAGCGATGTCTACAATTTCACTGGCACATCCCATTTCTAAATTAAGAGGTTTACTAAATTTTTGAGTCACTAATTTAATTGTACTAACGTCGGTGTCTTGAATGTGCCTTCTGTCTTCTCTCAAGTGAATCGTTATTTGATCGGCTCCATTTTCAAGACAAATACGCCCGGCTTCAGCAAGAGAAGGATAACCTTCATCTCTTTGCTGTCTTAAAGTTGCTACGTGATCGATATTAATTCCTAACCTGGCCATACTTCCTCTTTAGTTTAAAATTTTCTCAACAAGTTTAGCTAGCTGCTGACATTTCTCTTCGACGAGCTTTTTATCTTTACCTTCAATCATTACCCTGGCCAAGTTTTCTGTACCTGAATAGCGCAGTAAAACCCTCCCATTACCATCAAATTCAGTTTCTATTTCATTAATCGCCCTTTGAATTTCCTTAGAATCTTTAAAAGGGATCTTTTTCTTTACTTTAACATTCTTTAAAATTTGAGGGTACAATTCTATATCTGCAATAATGTTTTTAAGCTTATCCTTATAGTAATAGGCGCATTCAATGACTTTCAAAGCAGCAATAATCGCATCCCCTGTTGTCGCATACTCACCAAAAATAAGGTGGCCTGAGTTCTCTCCTCCAAACAAAGCTCCAGAAGCCCTCATTCTTTCAATCAGGTACCTATCTCCCACTTTTGTCCGAGTAAATTTAATATCATTTTTGGTTAAATAGTTTTCAAGTCCTAGATTGGACATGACAGTTCCAACCACCTCGTTAGCAGCTCCCAGATGATTTCTATCTTTTAAAAATTTAGCGAGAAGACCTATTAATAAATCTCCTTGAAGGATTTCCCCTTTGTCATCAATAATAATTAATCTATCCGCATCCCCATCGAAACAAAAACCAAGGTTTGCTTTATTCTCGACGACCGCTTTGGCGCAATTTTGTGGATGGAGAGCTCCGCAATTATCATTAATATTGCGTCCATTAGGATTTGCTCCCAGAGTAATAACTTCCGCTCCTAGTTCCTCAAAAATCATTGGCCCAACTTTATAAGCAGCTCCGTGAGCACAATCAACAACAATTTTAAGTCCTTCAAGATTAAATTCATTACTAAAGCATGACTTGGCATGAACAATATATCTCCCAATCACTTCATCAAGTCTTCTTGCTCTTCCAAGCTCGTTATCTCCAGTTTGATTAAGAAGCTCTGGATTTAAAATCATATTCTCAAGCTCAAGCTCAACATTATCAGGGAGCTTATAGCCGTTTCTATCAAAGATCTTAATTCCGTTATCATAATAGGCGTTATGAGAAGCAGAAATCATGACTCCTGCATCTGCTCGCATGGATTGAGTGACAAACGCAACGGCCGGTGTCGGTAGAGGACCTGTAAAAATGGCTTTTCCCCCCTGAGAACAGACCCCTGCAGAAAAAGCATGTTCAAACATATAACAACTCAAACGAGTATCTTTTCCAATAACAATTAAAGGCTCTTGATGCTCTTTTTTAAAATATTGAGTTACTGCTCGTCCAAGCATGAGGGCCGTTTCACATGTCATAGGATGACGGTTGGCCCTTCCACGAATTCCATCTGTTCCAAAAAACTGCCTTGATTCAGACATAGCCTATCCTTTTATTTTATATGAACAAAAGGTAGCCTATCTATTTGACATAGACAAATATCTTGTTGGGTTGAATCTCTACAAGCTGTAGTCCAGTGGGCAAGGAAGCCTTGAGCTCTACCATCGTTCTTCCCTTGGCCGTATCCGGAATCTCGGCAATAACTTGGACTTTACTGACATCAAGCTCTTCGTTACCTGGTTTTTCAGATAAAACAATCAGTGACACCTTGCGTTTTTCGGCTTGAGAGATAATCTTTGAGGTGAGAAACTTAATAGGAATATCCTTTAAAACAAGATTGGCCTGAGTAGGTTTAACATGAAAAGAGTATTCCACTTCAGAGGTATCAACGACAGAGACTCTCCCATCATCTAGGGCCAACTTTAGAGGTCTGCTGCCTTCCCCTTTAAGCTCATTTAAACTTACTGCTTCTGTTTCAACATGAGCAAGCTCATTAACTACAGAAAAAGGACCTTTAACTAAGACTGACTTGGGCTCAACTTTTGAGTAAACCATCTTTTGAATCGATGGTAGTTCGCCTAAGGTATTAATTTTGACAGGAACTTTTTTAGTAAGTGTTTGTTCAATATCAAGGTAAATTCGAGAAGGCTCAATTTTGGTTACTTTCACACCAAATGGCAGTGATATATCTCTTGATTTAAACTTAACTTCAACCTTTCCCTTCACGACTCTTTTTCTTTTTGTCAGATCAACGGTTATGTACTCTTCCTTTTCCTGAATTGTTCTAATAAAAGCACGAGGACCATTTAAATGAAAAACAACTTCTTTAACGTCCTCATTAGCAATGGATTGATTGTTAGGAAGGATATAGCGTACATTGACAACCTTCTCTAACTGAGTATCTGCCGTTCCAATAACATAAGTCCACATAGCAAATGCAAAAAGCAAAGAAACAATTTTTAAAAAATTTTTATTTCTTACAACATCCATATCTACTCTTGTTTGAGTGTCATTAGCTTACTACTTATTGCGCTCGCATCCTTAATAAGAAATTCTCTAATGGACTTTCTTAACATTTTCTCATTTTCCATAGGATAAAAAATACCCCCATGACAAATATTCATTTTTCCTGTTTCTTCACTCACTGTAATGACCACAGCATCAGTCAGTTCGGTTAAACCGAGAGCGGCCCTATGTCTAGTCCCATAATGTCTATCAATTTCAACGTTCTTAGATAAAGGAAGGAAGCACCCTGCTGATAATATTTTTTGACCTGAAATGATAACAGCCCCATCATGCAAAGGAGAATGGGTCTGAAAGAGCGAGTAAAGCAGATCAGAGTGAATATCACAATTAAGTGTTGTTCCGGTATCAGCATAATTCATTAGCCCACTACTTTTTTCAAAAACAATGATGGCCCCTTTGTGCTCTTTTGAAAGAACTCCACAAGCAGTTATCACTTCCTCTACATGTTCTTCATGTAGAGATCCCCCACGCTTAATCCAACCAACCTTTCCAGCAGATATTAAGGCCGTTCTTATCTGCTCTTGAAAAAGAATAATAAGAACAATAAAAAAATATTGAAAAAAATGATTAAGAACCCAATTAAGAGAATAGAGTTTATAAGTAATACTGAGCCAATACATAGAGCCCGCTATTAAAATCCCAACAATCATTTGAACGGCCCTCGTTCCTTGAACGAGAAGAAGAAAGCGATAAAAAATAAAAGCAACAATCAGGATGTCTGCGAGATCGGTTAACGCGAAGTTATCGAGATAGTTAGGTATTGAGTACATTTAATTTCCTATAGTTACCTATCGGAAACTAAGGCCCGGGACTTTATCATTAAGATTTCAACAAGTTACAAAGAAACTGTTTAAGACTTTTAAGAAATTAATACATCCTCTATTGCTCAACCAATCAAGACATATTAAATAAAAAACAATTTACGACACGGGGGTTACTATCCAAAGTTATATTCATCTAATATTAATTGCTTTTGTTTCTGTTTCAGCTTTAGCTCAAGAAAAAAATCTTTTGTTAGTTGATTACGAAGCACAAACTGTGTATTCAAACATTTTGAAAAATGGTTGCTTAGAAACAGTCATTGTAGATCTTAAAATTGAAGATTATGCCTTAGAAGCGAGAACATTTATTGAGCAAATGTCTGAGACCAATCAAAAAGTCATCGAAAAAACAACTTTTCTTGCTGAGTTAAGAGATGAAAACTATCAATGCTATAAAAAACAATATTTAAAAGCTGCAAAATATGCCAGAGATTTAAAATCTCATCATGGAGATTTTGTTAAAACAATCCTCTCCCCTTTCTGGGATACGCAAAAAAAAGCTTACCTTATTACTCGATATACTTGTTTTAGATATTAAGTTGCCAAAAAATTTGGTCACTGCCATTTGAGATTGGCAAAATTGAGTCAAGTTCTTTATTGTTAATTTTTAACCCCTTGAAATTGAATTCTCATTACCAACAAATTCTCTTGAAAAATTGAACCCATCTGAGTTGTGGCATAATGGCCAAGTTTTAAAATCGTAGTTTCACTCTATTTGAGGAATTTACAATGGATAGATTCGATCAAGATAATGATGAGCACAAAGAAGATGGAAGCATTTGGAGTTCCTATAGTGACATGTTTACAACAGTTGCTATTGTTTTCTTAGTTATGTTCGTTTTTGCTATGATTAAGGTTGGAGTTTCTACAGTGGAAAGAATGGCCCAACAGAAAAAACATGAGCAAGAACTCAGAGGACTTATTCCGGAGGAAGTTAAGGAGCAATCTCAAAAAAGAGTTAAAAGTATCACCGATTCAATTGATAAGTTTGATGAAGTTGAAAAGAGTGTCGAACAAAAAATGGATGAGTTAAGAAAGTTTGTCCTTGAGATGCAAAAAAATAAGAAAGAAGTCACAAAACTAATTCAAGACGTTCAAAAAGAAACAGTTCTTAATGAAAAAATGACTGAAGAGCTTCAAAAACAAAAGAAGCTGCGCTCTGAATCTCAAGCTGAACTTAAAGAAAAAGAAGAACTCATTAAAAACAAGCAAACTCAACTGGCCAATATAGAAAGTCAGCTTCAGCAAAAGAAAGAAGCTCTTTCTCAATTGCAACAAGAACTTGAATCAAAAAGCAAAATCCAACAAGAACTAAAAACACAAATAGAGAGTTTTTCTGAACAAGTTAATGAGTCACAAAGACGAGAACAACAAATAAAAAAAGTCTCTAAACATCAGCAACAAGAAATTCTTAAACAACAAGAAGCTCTCAAACAGCAACAAAATCAAATAGAGCTTCAAGAAAGAAAAGTAAAAGAACTTTCAGCACAGATGGAGATTCAGTTAAAACTTGATAGCAAGCTTCAAACATCTCTTTTAAGTAAAGAGAGAGAAAACACATTTTTGATGACACAAAAAGAGCAAGTTCAAAGTCAACTAATTCAAATGACAAAAGCCGATAATGAAGTTATTAAAGAGCTTCAGCAAAAAGTCTCTCAACTCCAAGAAAAACAACAACAAAACCTTTCTTCAAATAGTGAAGCCCAGAAAAAAATATCTGAGCTTACCCAAAAATTAACTCAGGCCCAATCAAATATAAAAGAGCTGACATCAAAACTAAAAGATTCTCATCAAAAACAAGAAAGTCTTTCAACGACTCTTTCTCAGAAAGATAAAACAAATGATCAGTTAAAAAGAGAACTCGGCGGAGCGAAAGATAAGATTGGCGAACTAGAAGGAAAACTTAAAGGGTCTGAAGGTGAAAATAAAGGCCTTTCTGATAAACTCGCTCAGGCCGGAAAAACTATTGGGAAATTAAAAGGAGATCTCGGCGGAGCGAAAGATAAGATTGGCGAACTAGAAGGAAAACTTAAAGGGTCTGAAGGTGAAAACAAAGGTCTTTCTGATAAACTCGCTCAGGCTGGAAAAACTATTGGGAAATTAAAAGGAGATCTCGGCGGAGCGAAAGATAAGATTGGTGAACTTGAAGGAAAACTTAAAGGGTCTGAAGGCGAAAACAAAGGTCTTTCTGATAAACTCGCTCAGGCCATGAACGAGAACAAATCACTTAAGG
This sequence comes from Bacteriovoracia bacterium, assembly GCA_030431635.1. GTDB lineage: Bacteria > Bdellovibrionota > Bacteriovoracia > Bacteriovoracales > Bacteriovoracaceae > CALFYV01. The sequence continues at coordinate 284,189 of JAUIIL010000004.1, read as the reverse complement.
GAGAGTTTCTGACTTGTCAAAACGATCAGAGGGAGAATCATAAAAAACTCACTGTTTGTAGCAATGAAAAAGAAAACCTCGTTTCTCAAAATGATAATCTTAAAGATAGAATTAAAAATATCAGCAATACCATTACTCATGAAAAGAAAAACCTTAGGGCCAATATCGCTAAGAATCTTGCAGGTAAATTTAAACAATCTAACATAGAGGCAAAGGTTGATCCTAAAACAGGAAACGTAACTCTACTGATGGATAAAAATCTTTTATTTAAAACCGACAGTTCTGAGTTAAGTGAATTTGCAAAAGAAAAACTTGATGCCATTATCCCTATCTTTGCCGATGTTCTTTTTAGTAGTGAATGGATCAAAAATAAAGTCGCGAGTTTTAATATTGAAGGACATGCGAGCCCAAGTTTTAAGGGAGAATATGTCAAACCTTTTGAAGTAGCAGGTCTTCCCTATAGTTATAACCTTGATCTTTCAGCCAGAAGGGCCACTGCTATTACGAGCTATATTTTTAGTGAAAGCCCTAAGGATTTTGAGTCCAAACTCTATATGAGAAAACTAACTCGCTCTATCGGACTAGGTTTCATGAGACCAGTGTCTAAAACTGACGAACAGTTAAGGGGCCCTGCTTCTATTGGATTAAGAGACTGTAAAGAATACGATTGCGGACTCAGTCAAAGGGTTGAACTTAGTTTTACTTTGAAAGATGACCCTAAAGTATTAGAGAAATTAATGAATCTAAAAGACAAATAGGTGGTTTATGATTGAACTTATTCTCACTTTTTCTAGTAAGTACTTGATTGAGTTTATGATGTTCTTACTTGCAAGTGCTCTTGTTTTTCGGTTTTTAACTTTTAGGAGTAGTAAGTCAGACGAAGCCTACTTTACAAAGTTTACTCGCGAAATTGAAGCCAATATCGAAAGAGATAAGCACTCTCAAGTCATGATTGAAGATGTTGATATTTATCTTAGTGATATTTTAGGAAGAGTGAATAAAAAACTTCCTCACAGGCATGTTCGTTTTTCTAAAAACAAATCTGTTAATAGAGAAGAGTCGAGGGATATCTCTTTAAGGGAGTTTGTTAAAAGTAAAAATGGGCTGATTGCAAGTATTCAAGCAGAAAGTAGTGTTTATAATAATAAAACTCCCCCTAATTTCACCGAACTCACCTATCGAATCATGGACCAAGACACTCATTGGTCAAAATTGATGGGACGTTTACCAATTGATGGTCTTTCTCGTCTGATAGATGTTCTTCCAAGTATTTTTATTGTATTAGGAGTTTTTGGGACTTTTATTGGAATAAGTATGGCCTTACCTGAAATTGCTAAAATCGATTTTAGTAATATCGATGGTTCAGGGCAAACATTAACAAACTTTGTTGTTAATGTTACTTTTGCCATGAAAACTTCTATCGCTGGGATTTTCTTTTCTCTTGTTCTTACTTTTCTTAATACTCTCTACCCTATTAAAACTATGAGGCATCGAATATTTAAAAAAGTCGAAGTTTGTCTTCAGATGCTTTGGTATCATATTCAAAGTGATTCTAATAAAGAGGATAAAGAGGATAGAAGAATATTTAAAGAAATGCTCTCTACTTTAAAATCGATTTCTTCTCAAATGGAAGATAAAAATTTGAAGAAAAAAGCAAGCTAAGAGGTTTATATGAGTGTTCTTAACATTGTTAAAGGAAGCCCGCTATTTTATGAACTGTATGATGAGGAGATTCTCTCCATTGTTGAGAAATGCTCCGTCATGAGTTTAGAGCCTGGTGAAGCTATTTTTAAAGATGGTGAAAACGGAGATGAGATTTTTCTTATGCTCACTGGATGCGCTCAAGTAAGAAAAGAAGGTGTGAACCTGGCAAAACTTAAGAAAGGAGATCTCTTTGGAGAACTTGTACTTCTCAATGAAAATATCAGAAATGCTGACATTATAACAGAAGTCACTAGCGATATCTTGGTTATGAAATACAGTGATATTTTTAACCTTTATGAATCTTCGCCAAAAATCTTCTCTATTTTAATTTTAAACTTGGCCAGAATTTTAGCAGGAAGATTAAAACAAGCTGGAGAACAAATCAAAGATCTTAAAAAAGCCTCTTAGTTTTTTCTTACAGCTAAACATCTCATATCCAACTAAAAAAAAGAATGCTAGAGTAAGTCTTCAAACTCTATTTGAATGAGGATTTATCGTGGTTTTTGAAATTTTAAAAGGCTCGCTTATCAATGCCTTGGCCGTCATTTTAGGTAGTTTCTTAGGTCTGTTGATCAAAAAATATCTAAATCCCAGAGTTGAGCAAATCATTCGTACCGGTTGTGGTTTTAGTGTTCTTATTTTAGGGGCAAGGATGGCCATGAGTTTTGATCATGTTCTTCTCGTCGTCTTTTGCGTAATACTTGGAGGGATTTTAGGTGAAGTGGTTGAACTTGAAAGCCGTTTGAAAAATTTTGTGAACAAAATTTTGGCCAAAAGTCAAAAAAGTGAAGGGCTTAGTGAGGGTTTCATTGCTGCTTCTATTCTTTTTTGCACTGGTTCAATGGCCATTATTGGCTCAATTGAATCTGGCGTCAAACTAGACCACCAAGTACTTTATACTAAGGCCATTTTGGATGGTTTTATTTGCCTGACTTTCACTCCTGTCTATGGAATTGGTGTGGCCTTATCTTTTGCAAGCGTCCTCCTCTACCAAGGGAGTCTCTCTCTTCTGGCCGCTCAAGTCGACTACCTCTCCGAACCCGCTGTCATGAATGATTTAAGCGGAGTTGGAGGAATTTTATTACTTATGATTGGAATTGACGTCAGTGGCATCAAAAAAATACCTGTGGGTCAGTTTCTTCCAGCTATTATTTTGGCAATGATAGCGACTTATTTTGTTCACTAAAAATTTTGTTTAATCAGAAGACTCCCTATTTTCAGCTTTAATCATTGAGAGAAATCCATTAAGATTTTCTTTATCAAAAAGGAAGGATATGGACTTACAAGCTCTTAACTACTGTCATCAAGAAACCAATATTTCACTTAAGCAAATAGAACGAACTCTCACTCTTCTTATAACGGAAGAATGTACTGTCCCTTTTGTCGCAAGATATAGAAAAGAAGTCACCGGTAATCTTGATGAAACTCAAATAAGAGATATTCAAGAAGCATACGAAACCTACCTTGAAAGAGAAAAAAGAAGGGCCTATATACTTGACTCCATCAAGAAAATGGAACAACTCACTCCAGAACTTCAAAAACAAATTGAAAAGGCCCAAAGTCTTAATGAACTAGAAGATATCTATGCTCCATATAAGAGTAAGAAAAAAACAAAAGCGATGATAGCTAAGGAAAATGGACTTGAACCCCTCGCAAAAGATATTTTAGGTTCTGGAAAAACAATCAGTGAACTTGAAGCAAATTTTAAACCTACTGATAAAGTAAAAACGTTCGCTGAGGCCCTTGAAGGAGCAAAGTTTATTATGACTGAAACTATCGCTCACAACCAAGAAATAAAAAATGACTTAAGAGATTTTTACCAAAAGAGTGCTTGTTTTGAATGCTCCAAAACTAAAGATGCGGAGAAAGTAAAAGACTATTTAAATTTTAAAGACTACTTCGAGTTTTCTCAAAACTATAAAGATCTTCTCAATGAGAAAGTTTCACACCGTTTTTTGGCAATTAACCGGGCCAAAGCTTTAAAAGTTATTAAGTTTTCACTAGGAGTTGATACTGATCATTGTTTTAATATTATTTCATCTCACCTTAAAGTTAAGACAGGATGCCCTGAAGTGGTAGAAGACTGCAAGCAAGTGGCCTTTAAAACTGCGATTCATCCTTCTATAGAAAATGAACTTTTCACGAACTTGAAGAATTTTGCTGAAGAAACTGCTATTAACGTCTTTGGAAAAAACCTTAAAAACCTTCTACTCGCTCCCTACCTTGGGGCCAAAAATGTTCTTGCTATTGATCCAGGTATCAGAACTGGTTGTAAAGTTGTTGCTATTGATTCGACAGGAAAGCTTTTGGTCGATCATGTTATCTTCCTCTCACAAGGAAGTGACAAAATGGTTCGGGCCAAAGCTGAAATTGAGGCCATGATTGATGCTTTTAAAATTGAATATATTTGTGTTGGTGATGGAACTTATGGCAGAGAGACTTTAAGCTTTATAGAAGAGAATATTAAGCAAGTGAAAAGTTCACAGGTAAGTATTACAATGATTTCAGAAGCAGGAGCTTCTGTTTACTCGGCTTCTCCTGCGGCCAAAGAAGAGTTTCCCGATAAAGATGTTACCGTCCGAGGAGCCATTTCAATCGCCAGACGTTTTCAAGATCCTTTAAGTGAACTTGTTAAAATCGATCCTAAGTCTATTGGAGTTGGCCAGTACCAGCATGATTTGAATCAACTCAAACTCAAAAAAGGACTGGGATTCGTTGTGGAAGATTGTGTTAACTATGTTGGGGTTGATTTAAATACGGCCAGCTATCATATTTTGAGTTTTATTTCTGGTATCGGTCCAACTGTGGCCAAAAATATTGTTAAACATAGACAAAAAAGTGGTCCTTTTAAAAATAGAAAGCAGCTGCTTGAAGTGTCCCGCTTAAGTGAGAAAGTTTTTGAACAAGCAGCAGGTTTTCTTCGTATTTATGATGGAGAGAATCCTCTTGATTCAACTTTCGTTCACCCTGAAAGATTTAAAGAAATTGAGCAGTGGTGCAAAACTAATGGTCTCAACTTAAAAGAGCTTGTTGAATCAAAAGAAAATATTAGTAAGTTTTCTCAAGATAAGGACCTAAAAGAAAAAATGGGAGAACTTACTTTCAATGATATTGTGAAATCTCTTCAAGCTCCTTCACAAGATCCAAGGACCGTTTTTAAAAGTACTGAGTTTGATAAATCTCTCAAAAGTATTGAAGATGTTAAAATTGGCGCTTGGTATACAGGTGTTGTTGGAAATATTACTAACTTTGGTGCCTTTGTTAATATTGGAATAAAGGAGAGCGGGCTAGTCCATATTTCACAAATTTCAGATACTTTCGTCGAAAACCCGATGGATATAGTCAAGGTAGGACAAGAATTAAGAGTGAAAGTCATAGAAGTTGATAAAGAAAGAGGAAGACTCTCATTATCTTGTAAAAGCGACGCTCAGGTTCACTCATCAGTGGGTAAAAAAGCAAAAAACTCTCAACGTCCTGAACAACAAAAAACTATTAATAACCCTTTTGGAAAACTAAAAAACTTCAAAGTCTGAGTAAACTGGTTTAACCCTCACTTTATCTCTCCTATTTACCGATAGATAGCATGGAGGGAGATATTGTGAAGCTTTTACTGGTGCTGCTTTTGCCCATTTTAGTTCATAGTTCTGAGTTAACTCAGAAGCTTCCTTTTATGAAGAAATGGATGTCCACTTCTTCAAATAATACAAAGGCCTTTAGAAGAATGATCCTTTCAGAGAAAGCTATTTTTCCTGTAGCCGATATCATTTACCAAAAACTCCCCTCAAACGAGAAGACTGATTTTTCAAAACTCAAAGAAGACCTCGAGAAGGCCTATGGGATTAAATTCTTTCATCGTACAATAGGACAAACTCATAGTTTTAGCTCCCATTGGCTTAAAGGAGCAAAAGAAGTCAAAGTTTTTGTCACTCAAAAAAATGATTATCTTATTACATCAACTTCAAGTTATAGACTTTCTTATGGTAATCAAATTAGTACGGAGATCGAAGTTATCCATCGCCTTCTCCATCAAAGCTATGAAAAACCTAAAAAGAAAGTTTCTCTCTATCACTCTCTCAGTGATTTTTTTCTCTCTCATGCTTATGCCCAATCAATAAACTGCGCTGATGTTTGTGGTGGACTTCAGTTATGCTATCTTATTTGTATTCAAAATGGAGGAGAAGGTGAACCTCTCACAGATGGTAACGGAAATCCTATTGAACTTGGAACTCTAACCGACCTTATTGATGCCCTTAATAGTATCACTGGTGGCCTTGATAGAAATAATCAAACTCTTAAAGAACAAACTGATCTTATCCTCGCCCAATCAGACTTTCTTTCAAGACTTCTTCTTAATAATACTAATCAATACCTGAAAGATATTTTAGATCAGGTCGGTATCTCTTCCAATGATCTCCTTGCATCAATAGATGATAACTCGGCCCTCATTATTAAAGAGTTTGGACTAACAAGAGATCAAATTCTCGATGCAACAAATGATCAAGTTAATAAAATCCTAGAAACTTTTGGTGTGACTCGGGATCAACTCTTGGAAGGTGTTGATAAACTTAATCTTACTGCCCAAAATGGAATTGATGTCTTGAAAACAGAATCTGATGAGTGGCAAGAGATTATCAAACGCCTCGGTGACCCAGATAATATTCGTAAAACTGCAGCTATTTCTACTGTTATTGCTGTCCTCGGAGGTTTCGCCACAAACCTTGTTTTAAGTGGAGTAAAGTCCCTCGTCACTTTAGCCGCTCGTTGGATCAGTGGAGATTTAAAAAAGATGAAGCGGGAGGAACTTGTCGAAGAGTTCAAAAAAGCTCGCGAAAGCTATGAGAAAACGCAAGACGAAATCAAAAAAGTCGCAGAGTCTATTGATTTATTTTTTCTTAAAGTTGAAATGGCCGATCAAATTAAAAAGGGTCTTAAAGAACAAGGCAATGAGAATTTAGATCTTAATAATATCGAAGAGCTTCTTAATTATTTTAAGGTTGAGAAACTTGTTCAACAGAAAAAAATCAATCAACTTCTTGAGAGATTTGAAAAAATTCAGCTAGGAACTGATTATGAAAAAGAGTTTGCTGAATGTGTTGTCCAAGAGCAAAACGAACTTAAAGAGATAGAGAAACATATTGGTGCTCTTGAATCCTATGAAGAGAACAAAAAAAGTGTTTGCCAAATGTTTAAGGAGAAAATAGCAACAATTCTTAAACTTGAATCATCCTTACAGCATATGAGGGCCATCATGGCCGATAATGAAGAAGCTGTCCTTGCTCAGTTAGAAATTAATCAACTTGAAACAGCAAAAAGAAACCAAGAAGTTAGAGAAGATGCCGCCAGTGACGCGAGAAAAAAGAAAAGAAGTAGTCAAAGTAACAATAAAAAACTACTACGGATGAGTAATGAAGAAGGAGAATTTCTTATTTATAAAACAGTTCGCTCTTGTAAACATATGTTTATTTCAGAACATGAACAATTATCTCAGGCGAAGTTAAGTAAAGAGGAGAAAAAATTAAGAAAAGCATTTTGCGATGAAACTATTTTCTCTCAAGAATTTAGAGAAGACCCGCTGAAAGTTCTTAGTGAAAATTTTCCAATCTATAGTCAGAAAGATTCTATTCTCTATACTCTTTATACAAAGATAAAAGAACTCAATGAATCAATGGGAAATCGTACTAAAAAATCAGCCCCTGATTATAGTAACTTTTTCTATATGCTTAATCAGGCCGCTCAGTTTCAAACAGTAAATCCCACAAAGTTTGAAGAACATATTCAAGAAATAAAAAAGCAAAAAGAAGAGGATAAGTTAATTCAAGCTAATCAATATACTAATTATGAAGCTTTTATTATCGAACAAGAAAAAATGAGAGAGTTTTTTATTGATTTTCAAAGTGATCAGAGTCTTTTATTTAAAAAGCTCAATGATATTAGAAAAAGAGAAAAAAAACTTGATGAAATTTGTGATATTAAGGGGAGATAATTTTGGATTTATTTAAAAGAAGCACTCTACTCTGTTTTCTCACCCTCTGTTATTCCTCAGTTTTTGCTCAGGGTTACAAGAGAGGTTGGTGGTTTGAAACTTCAGGCAAAAGTGAACAATGGGTTCAAGGTGGCTATCAGGATTATTATAAAAGTGATAAGAGTGAACTTAAGCTTAAAAATGAAACCCTTAGCTTTGATGTCTTTCAGAGCCCTCAAAGTATTAAGCCCAACGGCAATTTTTTTAAGCTGCTAGAGAAGAGTTTTTCAAAATCTCAATCTGAACTCATCATTTATCAAAAAAGGCCTTATCGAGGAAGCGATCTCCTAGCTATCGATAGCAATTCACATCAAAAAATAAGCTTCAAAGACTCTTTCAAAATTTTCCAATGTGAAAGCTATTATTTTGAAACTCAAAAAGAAAAACTTCCCCTTCTTAGTATAGAAGACTGCTCTTTTAACTTCAGCATTTATAACCAGATGGTCTCACTTATTAATGACCCTAATCTGCAAAAAATTAGCTACGATAAACTTAAAGAGAAGGCATCACAAGAGAAGAAAAGAAATCAACAACTCAGAAAAGAAATTCAAAGATTAAAAGAAAGTCTTCTTCAGTTGGATGATAAAACAAGTAAAGAAGAGCAGTTTTTAAATGAAAGAACCCTTGCCTGTACAAAAAAGAAACATCAACTCGAGGCCAGAGAGTCTCAGATAAAACAATATTTTACATCAAAGAAGTGGTTCTATCTTAATGAGTTCTACGACTCTCTCAAAGAAAAGCTAAAAGGAGAAAAAAATGAATAACCTCTATACTCTGATGGTTCTATGTTTGATCTCAACGACAGTTTTTTCTCAAAGCTTCTTTATTAAAGGCAATAACCTCGTTATTGATAAGAATAAAACTCCCCAATCAGCTCAAGAGAATCTCAGTGATTTTTTTAAGTGCGATAAAAGCCATTGCCAAGTTAATTTCTCTCAATATGAGATTTTTTTAAATAAGGCCCAGGAAGCTTATCTCAAAAAAGAAATAGAGGATGAACTCTCAATCTTAGAAAAAGAGAACCCACAATTAACTCTTGAACTCGAGGAACTTAAAAAGACTCTTCAAAACAATCAAAAGTTAAATGGAGAAAAAATAAGTCATTTAAAAGAAAAACTCGCTGAATGCGAAAATGAAATCATGCAAATTGAAACAGTTGATAGTTCTATCTCTCAAGGACGTCTTCCAGAGGATGCTCCCAAGAGAATGCAAACACGCTATTTAAAAGCGGTTGAAGCTATTGGGCAATAGTGAGAAATTAACAAAACATCATTTTACAATAAGCTCTAAGAAGCCTTCTTCACTTTCAAGTTGTCTAAAGCTAATCATGTTTTTTGGGATTCTTTATAAAGAAGCTAGCGAAGTGTCACCCATCTACCCGAATTCTACAATCGGAGCTCAACTGTATCTGCTTCATCGAAACTGTCCACTGTGACTTGATTCTGGTTCTGATTCAGAAGATCAAGAGCTTAACCTTTTTTGTTAAAGGGTGAGTTTTTTGTCTATTTTTTAGTCAAAAGTTCAAAAACTGTTAAAAAAAACAAATACAAACCTTTATAAAGGCTCTTATTTCAGTGCTTTAAGCTTTCATAAATCGAATTTAGTTGGCATAACACCTGCATGATTCCAGCTAAACTAAGGAGTCATGAATGAAGTATTTAATACCAACCTTATTGTTAATACTTAATATTAACAGCTTTGCTCAAAGCCAAGACGATTCAAATAAACTTTTATCTGTTGAAAATATTGATATCAAACTATCACTTAGACCTGATGGTGCTTCTGGAGTAACTTATTTTATTTCCCAAAATAAAGAGAAGTTTTTACAAGAAGTGAATGGAGACTTCGATAGTGAAAATAATCGATTAAGAAACTATGTCAATGACGTCTCAAGTTTTTATCAAGCACTCAGAAACTCTAAAGATAGTGCTTTAAGTGATTTTATCTTGAAAAACAATTTACTCTCCCTAGGTGTAGAGTTAGAAGTTTCATCCTATCCAGCAGGGAATAAGAAAGTATTTAAAAGCTGTACCCTTGTGTTAAATGGCTTATCTGCTGAGCACAATGAAGTCAACAAAGAAATCCTTAATAAATTACCAGATGCACTATCTAGACTTAGTCAAACTTCAACAGCAGCTTTAAGTGAAGAATACAGAGTTCTTAAGAAATTTCTTCGCCCAAAGTATTTTAATGAAGCATATAAAGCTGAGAAAAACTTAAGTAATAGTCAGCATACTTGGAACCAAGTCACAAGTTCATGCGAAAATGCGGGTTATGAACAGATGCTGGCTTTAGTAATTGAAATGACAGAACAAAAGATGCTTGATGAACTAAATGATAAAAAAGCATTAAATAATACTCTTGATTCAATCATAAAAAATCGTCCAATACGTGAAGACGGGAAACTTCATATTATCGATTGGAAGGGAATGATTGATAATAGTATGAGAAATGATTATGAGAATATTCAAGATGAAGGCAATATTAAAGTAAGAAGAAATAACTCTTACGAGGCATAACCATATTTAATTAAAAACTGAGATATACTTTTTATCTCAGTTTTTTTTCATCTCTAAGAAGCCTTTTTCACTTCAGGCATAACATCGGCTTCTAGATTTTTAAGAATTTCATCACTTTGTAAGAGCTTCTTTCTTAGAGCTTCTCTTGAAATTCCCATTGCCTTGGCCGCCTTAGATTTATTGCCTTTATTTCTTTTAATCTCAGCTAGAATCATCTCTCTTTCAACAAGAGATACTCTATCTTTTAAAATAATAGATGGATCTTTTGCGTGCGGGATTTCATCAAACATTTGAAGAGCTTCAGGTGAAGATTCAAATAATGGCATTGCTCCCGTTTTTGTTGAATCAATAATGTGAGATTTTGGATTATAGAGAACAAGTCTGTGAACTGCTCTTTCTAATTCAGCAACGTTTCCTGGCCAGTGGTAATCATTAAATGTTTCCATTACTTCAGGAGAAAACTCTTTTAACAGAAGCCCTTGTTTTTTACATTCTTTTCTTAAAAAGTAGCTAGTCAGATCGTCAAGGTCTGTTTTTCTCTTCCTTAAAGGCTCTATAGAAACAATACTATTGCAAATATACTCATAAAGATCAGGATAAAACTCCCCTGTCTCATCCACCATTTGTTTTAGATTCTGGCTTGTTGTAAAAATTGGTCTTACATCAAAAGTAATTGTGCTTCCTGGAATCTTTCTCTCTTTTAAAACATGATAAAGTCTTTTTTGTAAATCAAGAGGGAGAAAACCAATTTCATGAAACAAAATACTTCCTCTCATACAAGTTTCGAACTTACTCTTAGTTGTTTCTGAACCAAAGATCTCTGCTTCAATGGTCGCATGATCAGTTCCATCACAATAGACTTCTTCCCAAACTCCAAGCCCTCTTTTTCCTTCGTTATGAATAATTCTGGCCAGGAGTGATTTTCCCACACCAACTTCACCTTCGATAATAAGAGAAGAATCAAGGTCTTTCACTTTAACAATGGCCTGTCTAATATCCTGAGTATTTTGAGAATGTCCAACAATCGCAAACTCTCTATCATAAGGAGTACTAAATCTTCTAATCAGAGAGTTCTCAGACATTGGGTTAAAGTTGTGGAAAACAGATGAGAAAATGAGGGAGAGGACTTTCATTGTTTTTTCATCTTCTTCAGTAAATCTATCTTCATTTCTTTTATTTAAAACCTGAATAACACCAATAATTTTATCTTCCCTATTTGAGATCGGTGAACACATAATCGACTTCGTTTGAAAGCCAGTAATTTCGTCCATATGACGAGAAAAACGCACCTGATCTGATGTTGTATCAATATTAAGAAAATGTCCTGTCGTGAAAACAGAACCTGCAATTCCTTTTCTGTAATCAAATTTCAGAAGGGATTTATCAAGACCCAAGGCCGCCACAGCTTCTAGTTCATTTGTTTCAGGGTTAATAAGAAAAATACTCGCTCTTTGCGCATTAACAACACGACACACTTCTTCAAGCATGGCCTGAACGAAGTTCTCTTGATTTCCAAACTTTGTAATATCTTTGTAGAGATTTAAAAGAAGACTAAACATTTCAAAACCTTCTGTGGCACTTTTATAGCGCTCAGATAAGGCCATTTGAATAAGGCTGTCTCTTGCTCTATCTGGATGAAAACTCATAATATACTGCTCGATAAAGCGCTTCATCATCTTAGTATCTTCTTCATCAATTTCTGCACCATAAGTTATGCGCTCATCATCTAAATCTTTACCAAACGCCCTTACAATATTGGCATTTAAATCAAAACGTAATCTTTTGTATTGAATGGAAAAACGAACATATTCTCCAACTGAAAATTTAAATTCTGATGAAAAACCTAGACCAGTTAAACTAATATCCAATAGCTTTGCATCTTCTATATACTCAAAGTTTCCCGTTGAATCCTCATGATCTAGTAAAAAACGAACATCATCACTAGATTCCACTGGAATTCTGAAAGCTTGATAAAATTTAAATTCTTTTAGAGAAGTAAACATAAAACTCCTTCCTTTGGGCAAGTTCCACCTCTCTTTTCGGTATTAAAAAATAAAGTATTAGCCCTATTGGCAAAAAAAGTTGTCACTTCTGATATTGACCGACTTTTTTACTCTTCTTTTGTTTTTCTCTTTTTTTTAAGGACAAAGGTTTCTCTTTCTTCTTATAATAGAAGCCATGATAAGAACCTTATTCGCTCTACTATTTTTAATCTCTTGCTCACAGATAGAAGACCTCTTTAATGGCCCTCAGAGCGAGGAGAGAGAGCTTTTGACTCAACCAACAACACAAGAGAAGCAACTAAGTGAAGAACTCACTCCAGCTCATACTTCTCAAGAAGTAGAAGTAAAAAACTCGCAAGAAGTTATTGCGCATTGCCAAAAGCTCAACCAATATTTCTCTAAATACAACTGGGGAGAGAGTCATTGTGAGAAAACACAATGGAATCACGTAAGGGATTCTTATTATGGAAACCCTATTGTTTGGACAGTCTTTGGAAACGAACAGGACCACGAGACAACTCCTCGCAACACAACTCTTATCATGTGTGGCGTTCATAGTGACGAAATAACCCCTGTAAAATTTTGTTTTGATGTCATTGAAGACTTAAAAAAGACTCATCATAAATTCAAAGATAATCTAGTCATTGTTGCTCCACTAGTTAATCCGGATGGCTTTTTTAGAAAAGTTCCAACGAGAACAAATGCCAGAGGCGTCGATCCTAACAGAAATTTTCCAACCAACGATTGGCATGCAAAGGCCATTAAAGAGTGGAAGAATAGATACGCTGCTGCTCAAAGAAGAAATCCAGGAACAAGGCCTAATTCTGAGCAAGAAACAATTTTTCAAGTTAATCTTATCAAACGCTACAATCCAAACAAAGTCATCTCTGTTCACGCTCCTCTAACTATTCTTGACTACGATGGGCCAAGTATCAATGATAAGAAAGAAGAAACGAAGATGAATGCTCTTCATGCGAGTAGGCTTTTGGTTTCTATGAGTGAAAAAGCCAAAGGCTATAAAATTTCTAATTACCCCTACTTCCCAGGTAGTCTTGGAAATTGGGCTGGAAATGAGCGCAGTATCCCTACTTACACTCTAGAGCTCCCAACATCAGATCATACCAAAACAGATCTTTATTGGGAGCGATTCTCTCCTGCTATTCATCATGCTATTGAGCAAGATTTTCGATTTGAGCAGAAAAAAAAAGCGGCCCAAGTAAATAACTAGAGCCGTTTAATTATCTCATGTTCACTAAAGCGAACCTTTTTTAAACTTGCATACTTATCACTTTGATTCCTGTAACCAACAGGGCAAACAACACAAGAGGCATAACCTTGTTGAGTTAAACCAAGAACTTTATCATAATCAGCTGAAGAAAATCCTTCCATCGGACAAGTATCAATTTTCATAAATGCAGCAGTTGTCATTAAAGTACCTAACGCAATATAAACTTGATTTTTCATCCATGCTCTTTGAGTTTTCTGATCCATAGGAAGAATAAAATCTTGCATAAATTTCTTATAACCATCTAAAGAAGCCTCATCCACGCCTCTTTGTTTAGCGATATCACGAATGTAAACATCTATATCATGCCCCGAAACCAAAAGTTTGTGGGCCAGAACAATAACATGAGAAGCATCAACGATTTGTTTCTGATTCCAACTGTGAGCAAGTAATTGCTCTTTAATCTCTTGAGATTCAACGACAAAAAACTTCCATGGCTGCAGACCAAACGAAGAGGGAGATAATCTCAAACTCTCAGTTAAAGTTTTTAGATCCTCAGAGGAAATCTTTTTATTCTTATCAAATTCTTTTGTAGCGTATCTCCAGTTAAGAGCTTCTTTAATATTATTCATTTTTCACTCCTTATTCATGATGAGGTTGAGGTAATTTTTTAACTAAGTATAAAGGTAATAATAAACTAAAGCTTCCTAATAAGTAGGCCATTGTTGCTCCATATTTCCAATAAAGAAGACTTGCTACCAGTGGGCCAATCACTCTGGCCAGGGAACCTAGAGAGCGAAAAATCCCAAGAGATTTTCCCTGTAACTTTTCAGGTGTATAAAGAGAAACCAGGGAAGTAAGAGTAGGTATAATCATGGCCGAGCCAAGAGAGAGAAAAAACAAACCAGTATAGAGCATGAAACTTGAATGGGAGTACGCAATTAAAATAAGACCTGGGATAATACTTACGAGTCCTTGAAAGGCCATTTTTTGCTCACCGACTTGAGCCGCTTTTCTTCTAACATATCCTCCCTGAGTGAGAGCAATTAAAACTCCTATAAAAATAAACATATACCCATTTTGAAGTGGTGTATAACTAAGCCTTTCAACTGCGAGAAAAGTTAAAGTGAACTCCATTCCTGAAAAAGCAAAAAGAAAAAAGAAATACGCAAGATTCGTTTGATTTGTTTCTTTTACTGGAAGTGGAGCAAAGAGTTTTAAAGGGTTGGCACTCCGATGAATTTCGCCTTCTCCTCTTTTTTCTTTTGGAAGTGTTTCTTTAAACTTAAAAATTAAACTATAAAGATTAAAAAGAGTTAAAATAGCGGCCAAGGCAGCTGGAGCAGAGAAAGGATTGACTCCATATTGAACCCAAGCCGGAAAAATCTCTTCTAAATTAACTTGAGTTAGAGCTCCCCCTATTGCTGGCCCAAAAATAAACCCGAGAGCAAAAGCAATCCCCACAAAGGCCATACCTTTCGAGCGGTTCTTAGTTTGAGTGACATCAGCGACAACAGCGGAAGCTGTTGAAATACTTCCTCCCATCAAACCACCAATTAATCTTCCTAAAATAAGCACTGAAAAATTTCCTGCAAAAAACCAAATGATATAACTTAAAAACATTCCAAACATAGAGAAAACTAAAACAGGCTTTCTCCCTATCCTATCAGAGATCCCTCCCCAAATTGGAGCCGCAATAAACTGTAGTAAAGAGTAGAGAGCTCCTAAAGCTCCTCCGAATAAAACAATTGGACTCATTCCCATTTGACCACCAGCTTGAGTGACTGAATCAATGGTGCCTAAAATGGTCTTAAGAAAAAAGTTATCTGGGTCAATGCTAAGGTAGTATTTAGCGAGCTTAGGAAACATCGGAAAAATAATTGAAAAGCCCACAATATCAAGAAAGATTGTCAGGAAAATCACCTTGATTGTTTGTTTGGCCTCACTACTTAAAGGAGGACTTATTTGTTTTTGTTCAGGGAGATCTTTCATTATTTTTTCCTCATCAATCTTATAATATTGTTTTTCTATCTCTTGAGCACTCTCATTAACATGAGCATTGATAAGCTTCCCAAAATCCTCGCACCAACTCTCATCATCATTTAAACAGGGAATATGGTAAACCTCTCCTCCTACTTCATGGAGAGCCTCTTTCATTTCAAAACCAATTTCATCAGTAGTTTCTAAACAGTCCGCTGTAAAACTAGGACAATAAACAGCAAAACTCTTGGCCTGAGAGTTTTTGCACATTTCAATAGCAAACTCTTCGCTATCAGGGCCTAACCATTGCTCAGAACCAAAGCGCGATTGAAAACAAAAATGAATTTTTTCTTTATCAAAATCAACTTGATCATAAATAAGAGAAAACGTTTCATAACAATGTCGGTAGTAAATATCTTTTTTTTGCAGGTAACGTCTAAGAGGAATTCCGTGAAAGGAAATAATCAAAGCGTCGAAACTTTTTCCTTTGGTATGCTGATTAATTAATCTCACACTATTATCAATAAAGGCTTTAGAGCGATGAAAACAATTAAGGACACTGAGGCTTGGAATGTTAACTCTCCCCTCTAAAGAGCGCCCTATTCCATCATAAACTGAAGCAATAGTGCTTTCTGAGTATTGAGGAAATTGAGGGATGACAAAAACTTTTTGGGCCCTTTGAAGTTCATCCTCTTTTTCCCACTCATCTAAAATATCAGGAACACGAGGAGGAGAGAGCAGAAAACAATGATTGAGTTCTATATTTTTATCGACGTACTTTCTAAGAGAGTTTGTAAAATGAATTGTGTTATCAATAAGAGGGAAGCTTTTTCCGTTCCAAATCCTAGCGTACTTCTCTCCCGAGCTTTTTGGCCTAAAAGGAAGAACAAATAAGTGAAGAATGATTTTCCATACGAAAGGGTTAATATCAACAACCCGAGGATCCCCTAAGAACTCTTTTAGATAAACTTTCACATCCTTAGGATGAGGTGTTTTGGGAGAACCTAATTGAGCGATAATAACCTTGGTTTTATTAAAACCCGTGTGCATAATTTCTCACTTTTTTCATGCTATTAATCTAGCAAAATCAACTCTATGCGGCCATGAGAAAGAGTTCACAAACTTATGAACACTTTACAACTCTCTGCGCAATAAAAAAACTAGTCAATTCTCTCTTCTTTGATTAAAGTAAGGCCATGTTTGGACTTGGTTTTGGTGAACTCCTCATTCTTGCTCTTATTATTATGCTCTTCTTCGGGGCCAAAAGGCTGCCTGGTCTTGGGAAGGCCATGGGAAAATCCATTGGTGAATTTAAGAAAGGGGCCAGTGAAGAGGATAAGGATTAAAAGTTAGTTTTTTTAAACCCTATCAATTAGAAAATTAACAATAAACTTTTCAGCTTGATTTTTTCTTTTGGCAATCACAAGATCTTTGAGAAAAAAATGTAATTCTTCTTCAGTCAGCTCAGAGAAAATTTGAGCAAAAAGTAACTGCTTATCTCTCATGTAATTTTTGAAGAAAACATCACCAAACTCGATACCTTTAAATTGGCTCCACTCCTGGCCGAGAATTTTGGCCAAATCAGATTTGTCTAGAATAGCTTCTGCGTATAAAATATAATCTGTTAAAGTCACAAAGTTTTCACTGGATAAGTATTTTATCATTGAGTCATTTTTTTCTAATAATTTTATTTCATCATAAGTGATTACTTTGCCAGGTTTGTTAAAATGCTGAACAAGGTAGCCTGCTAGGAAATAATTATCGACCACATTTAATAAACTCGTTTGAGATTTATCTATTTTAAGAACATCAAGGATTTCAGGCAGAATGTTTTTAGGGAAATAAAGCTCTAAAAAAGGTTCAACATATTTTTCCTCAAGAGAGTTGGTCATAAAGAGGCGTTTACAATTGAGGCTAATGAGGTCCGCATGGGCCTCATGTCCTCCAAATTGTGAAATTATGAAAAAAATAAAGAAAAAAATCTTGAACATATTTTAGTCTACATTTTTTAGTTACTTAAAAAGGCATTAAAATTAGTAACACAATGGGATAAAAAATTGATTATTTTTGCTTAATCTTTGAACTCTTTACAGACTTTTTGAAAAACATTCATCACAATTGAGTCCTTATCTGAAAGGTGCTTTTGTTCATCAAAAATAAGATGAATAATCTCTTCGTAGGCCAACATAATCCCCTTATTTTTAAGGAGTTTTTCAATATAGCGAGCGGCCCTATCAATTAATTTGTAATTACTGGGTCTTACCCAAGTCATCATATTGCTTTCAAAGCGCCCTAGCCTTCCCATAATAAGAGTTGAGAGAGAATTCAGAAGAAGTTTCAATTGAAGATGAATAATAAAATTATCATCACTCTCAAGTTTCATTTGGTATTTTTTATCTAACAGTTGAAAACAAAGAATACCCTGCTCTTGATTAATAATGAAGCGGTGTTGTTTAGGAACACCTCTTTGGGCTCTTTTTCTGTGAGCTTCAGATGAGATATCAAACCCCAAAAGTCTTCTCTGCCCAATACGACCTTCAAATTCAGCCCACTCAAGTGCCCTTGGAGGTCTTGAGAGCATCTTCTCCCAAGCTTCCTTTGAATGATGGCAATCTTGTAAAGTCAAATAACACAAACTAGTCGCCACCTTTTCATCTTCTTCATTTTCAAAACTAGGAAGGCTAAAAGTAGGAGATCTCTCTGTTGTATCTGTAAGTATCGTTATTCCAAGGTGGGAATCTGTTTGGTAAAGAAGGCGCTCTTGTTTTTGATAAATTGAGGATTCAAGTTCAATAAAAGACTCAAGAAAAGAGTAGTTCGTTTCTAAAAGAATATTTTTAATCAATTGAAACCTCTCTTCAAATAAAGAAAAACTCTCAAAACGATAAAGAAGTGCAAGACCAACGGCAAACATTTGAACAGTTGAAGCTTGCATTCGTGTACTTCCAGATAAGGCCATTGGCCCAGTCTGAAGTTCAAGGCTTTGAATTCTTTTGTTTTCTATAATCTTTTTACTTCTAACGGCAACTTTACAAAGAATGTCAGCAGGATTGCAATAAATAAAGAAAGGATTTTTTTCAGAATGCTTAAGTGCTTCTTCTGTGGCCCCTATAACAAAAGGAGTCTCTCCCCCTTCTGTTATTCCTATCATTAAATCCCCTTCTCTAAAGCCAAGCTCCAATAATTGTCTTGCTCCATATGAAACCTTATCTTCAAAACTCTCAATAGATTTAATTAAAGCGGTATCCCCTCCGGCCATAAAAGAGATGACTTGTTCTCCCAAACCCTTTTGTCTAAAGAGAGTTTCAAGAGCAAGAGAGAGTCTTCCAGTTGCTCCACAGCCACAGAGAAAAACTTTTTGACCACTATCAAATGCCTTGTGAATTTCTGAACTTAAATGATAAATGTCATTAAGTTTTTTATCTAAGATGTTCAGGGCTTGAATATCAATTTTTTTTAATACATTAAGAGCTTCACTTAAATTATTTTTGGCCAACTCGGATAAATCTAAACTTAAAGGATGAAAGCCTTCAGTTGGAAGTTGTCCTAGTTGAAACTCTTTATAGATTCGCAAAAAACTTTCTGCATTTAATATGTGTTCTGACATGGAATAAGTATAGAAAAAAAAGAAGAATAAAACAGCTTAAAAAAAGAAAGGGAGCCTCCTGCATGGCTCCCTTCTTTTTAGACGTCCTGTCTACCACAAGGCAACTTCCTATTGCCCTACAATTTAATTATACCTAAACCAGAAATAATAAAAAGAGAAAACCTCAAAGGGAAAACTTTTCCAAATGAGTCTTCTAAGAAAATAAATTTAGTCGTGCTTTAGCTGTCATTTCTCTTATTTCCTATGTATCATATTGGAAAGACATTGCTAGAAAAGGAGACAGAAATGGGATTGTTCTGTAATAGCAGGGAAAAAAATAGCCGAGACAAATACTTGGGAATAAAAACTTTTACTTACTTTATCCCTGCCCCACCTAGTCGAAGTACAGGGTACCGCGAAAAACAGTTCGATAAACTCGTTTTTGAACTCATTCAAAAAGGGCATGATATTCTCTCTATCCATACCCAGGCTCTTAATACAAAACAAAGTTCTGGGATGTGGGTTATTTTTGAATTAGGGGCAAAAACGCAGCAGGCGAAAGAACTAGATCTTAACTTTGACTATAGCAATGGTTTAAATACTGAGCATACTAATAATGAAATCGAAATAGAGACCATTTAATGAAACAACTTCCTTTTATTCTTCTCTTCCTGAGCTCTTGCTCATTCTTTATTGAGAAACTTCAGAAAAAAGAAAATGAAGAAATAAAACTTAAAACGCAAAAGCAAACTTTTTGTAAAGAACAAGGAAAGAATGAATTAGTCCTTATTAGTACAAACGCAAAAATTCAAGAAGCTTTCAAGGAATTTATGACGAAACTATCAGAGCGTCAGATTTATCTAAACTCTGTTGAGAAAAGTATTATTTGGTCCTTGCTACAAATTAACTCAAGGCCTGACCTGGCTTCAGCAACATCACGTTATCAAGTTCAGTTTAAACTCAATGGTCAAGAGCACTTTTATGATTTCAAGTCCTCTGAAAAAGATCAGTCTCTCCCCTTTCTTTATGGACTTAATTATATTTTAAAAAAATACTCTAATGGCTCAAGAACGCTCCTCTCCCTGGCCAGGCTCATTGATTTGTATTACCCCAATTCTTTTTTTATTGAGCAAGACTTTAGTAAGTTTCTGCAAAGAAATAGAAGCATTATCCTTAAATCTCCTGTTCTATCCTCTTTCTATACCAGAGGACAAGAACTCCTAAAAACGGGAGAAAGGATCCCTAAGCTTCGTTTTACTGATTTAGTTAGACATTACCTTGATAATAAAAAGAACTACCATATTATTAAGACTGATAAACTTTTTGAGTTCAAAAATACACAAACAACTCAAATTTCTTGCAATATTGATATGAACCTCTACTCCAAATCTATCTTTCTGATTAATAAACATGAAGTCAAAACCCATCAATATGGCCTCAAAGAAAAAAACTTTGTCTATTTGGCCTCAAACGCTCAAGAAATTCAAAGTCTCTCCCCCTTTAAGACGACACTCCTTATTCAAGGGAGCTCTCATGTTCCAATGCCAAGCTTATGCCGCTTTAGTTATAAGAAAGAAACAAACTCTTTTTCTATGTGGCTTAGTTCTAGCTTGAGTCGAGATCCTGGGCAGCATCTCTATCACCTCTACCAGTACGATCCTAAACAAGTTGAAAGCGTTGAAGATCTTGATACTCTCTTGCGTTTTTCTCGCCATCTTTTTCTCTCCGATCCTCTAAGGCTTATTTTTGAATCCCAAAGAGGAAATCAAGAACAACTCAACGACCTCTTAACTCTCAATATTCCTATCTATAACGCCGTTTCCTTGGGAAGAATTTGGTCCTACATCGATTTTCCCCAAGGACAAGATCATTTTCTTATCGATGATAGAAGACCAGGAGAAATAAGTTGCTTGAAGTAGAAGTTTTTGGCCTGGCCTCAGGGAAGCAAATTGATAAATTCACTACTCAGCAAACAAGCCAACAAAACTTTTTAGAGATACTCCAAGACAGAGGAATCACTATTGCTTCTTCTTGTTTCGGAGAAGGAGTTTGCAAGCGCTGTCTTATTAATAGATCTCAACTCAGCTGCCAGCTTTCTCCAGCCGATATTTCATCTGAGTCTTTTAAAATTGAAGTCGATTATCTTTAATTTTCTATAAATATGATTAGTTGATGTCAGAAAAACTTTGTTAAGAAATGAATAAATAAATAATTATCTGTTGCCAGTATCATAAAAAAAAGATTGAATTGGTATATCAAGTATTAGAAATACTTATAAGAGCTATAATTGATTCTTATGCTCAAGGATTATAGGGAGAAATCATGAAGATTATTAAAATTGCTTTATTTATCAGTCTTTTAACACCTGCTTTCGCCTCACTCAAATTCGGGGCCTTCAATATTAGAAATTACAGTTATGATAACAGGGCCAATGTCCATACTAATAAGAAGCTGCTTGTTCAGATAATTAACGCAATGAAATATGATTTCTTCTCAGTTGAAGAGATTGTAGAGAAAGAAGACTTCATTAAACTAATGAAAGAAAACTTCCCTTTCTATGAAGTTGTTCTCTCCGAATGCGGTGGAGGAAGCTCACAAAAACTAGGGTTTGTTTATAACAAGAATAAATTCATCATGAAATGGAAGCATGAAGAAGATGCTTTAAGCGTGACAAAGCCAAATCAACAACCCTCTTGTAACCAAGGCTCCAGACCAGCGATGATGGCCCAGTTTGTTATCAATAGCCCAAGAAGGGAGCATTTCGTCGCTATCGCCCTTCACCTAAAAGCTGGTGGGAACTCTCAAAGTATTAACAAAAGATATTTTCAGTTTGCGACTCTCTCAAAGATTCTAACAAAACTCAGAGGCAAATACGGCCCTTATGTTATCATGGGGGATCTCAATACAACCGAGTATATTAAAGGGGCTGCGAATCCATTTCATCAAAAATTTAACAAATTCGTTGAGGCCCACGATTTAGTGAACTTAACTGAAGATGTTGGTTGCTCTAGCTACTGGTGGGGAGGAGTGAATGACGGGCTTGAGTACCCTTCTCAGCTCGATCATGTTCTCATGAGTGAGTCTCTTGTCAGAGAGCTAGGGAACAAATACATCTCTCAAAAAGCTTCTCACTGTAAGGCACTAAGCTGTAAACCAGCTGCTCCCCAAGTTCTTGGGAAAACTTATATTGAAGTTAGTGACCACTGTCCTATTTCAGCGGCTTTTTAGAAAAGGTTTTTCAAGTAAGAGGGAATCGTTTATTCTATTCCCATGAAATACCTATCCTTTGATATTGAGGCAACTGGACTTCATGAAAGTTGCCACATTATAGAATTTGCTTGCATTCCTTTTGATACTGAAACAATGACTTTCGAGGAAGATTTGAAACTCGATTTTTTAGTTAAGTGTCCTCCCTTTGAAGAGCTAAAACCAGATTTGGATAAATGGGTTATTGATAATCTTGAAGAACTCATTAATAAGGCCCATAATGAGGGGCTAACCAGTGCTCAATTTAGAAGTAAAATGATTTCTTATGTGGAAGACAGAAAAGTAAAAGACTATTTTGAAAATAAAAGAATTACTCTTTTTGGTAAGTCCATGAACTCTATTGATATTCCTTTCCTGAGCCGCGACTTGGGATGGGATTTTATGCGAACAAGATTTCATCACCGAACTCTTGATCTTACTAGTTTTTGTAAAGGGCTTGTTGACATGGGTCTCCTACCAACTGATTCCGATTCAGGTTCTGTTTTAATGGATTATTTTGGACTGGGAGAAGTGGCCCATACGGCCCTTGAAGATGCTAAAAATACCGCTATTTTGTATATGAAGCTTTTAAAAAAGTTTGTTCATTTAAAAGATTTGATGGAAGCACCTAACGATTAGCTAAGCGTTTTGTAAAATAAGGCAGAGGATTTCTTGCATAACCTCGATGTCTTACTTCAAAATGTAGGTGTGGCCCTGTTGATTTCCCACTACTACCAAGTTTAGCGATTGGTTGTCCCCTATGAACTTTTTCACCCTTTCCAACTAGTAAGCGAGAGTTATGAGCATAAACAGTCTTCATATTTCTCCCGTGAGCAACAATAATAATGCGCCCATATCCTCTCATTCGTCCTGAATAAACGACTTTTCCATCATCAGCACAAACAACTGTTGTTCCCACTGGGCCAGGGATATCAATTCCTTGATGTGGCCTTCCCCATCTTTTTCCAAAACCTGAGCTTACTTTCCTAATTGCAGGAACTGGCCAAGCAAGATCTCCATTCCAGTAACCCATAGAAGGCTCTTCTGAATCAAAGAGCTGTATGAGTCCAGATTCTTCAGCAATAAAAACCCATTGTCCATTTGGATTCTTCACATACCGCCCACTCTTCATCTGAGCACAGCTCATTGTAAATAATAAAAAAAACAAATATCTCATAATCTTTTACAAATATTTTCTATCTCACTGAAGTCCCTAGGCATTGAGCCGATTAATTGATGAGGAGTAAATGAAATATGTCCATTCGCAACGGCCATACAATCACTTCCTTCAATTTCATGATGTCCTCTCAAACCTCCGGCAACCCAAAAATATTCTCTATTTCTTGTATCAACTCTTTGTTCGACAAATTCCTCATAGTCTCTAAAACCTATCGTCGTTATTTTACATTCTTTTAATTGCTCCGCAGGTAGATTGGGAACGTTAATATTGAGAAGGCTAAATTGAGGAATGGCCTTATGAATATCTTCATGCAGTATTTTTTGAATAACATTACTAGCATTATCCCAATGAAAGTCCTCAGAATGAAAACCACAGACTAAACTGACTGCAATGGAGGGAAGTCCATGAAAGCTAGCTTCTCTAGCAGCAGCAATGGTTCCTGAATAGTAAAGATCTTGTCCGAGGTTGGCCCCTCTATTGATTCCTGAAATGACAATATCAGGTCTTTGTTCCTTACATACATGAGCAAGCCCCATTAAAATACAATCAGCAGGAAACCCGCTCACTCCATAAACATTTTCTTCAATCTCTCTTAAACGAATGGGTCTATCCAAACTTAAACTATGTCCTGTTGAAGACTTTTCATCTAAAGGGGCCACAACGATGACTTCGTGTTCTTTTGAAAGTCTTTTCTTTAGGTTGGTTATCCCCGGAGCAAAGACTCCATCATCATTTGAAAGAAGAATCCTCACACTCTCTCCTAAAACTCTAAACTTTTACTTGCAATAGCCATACCCTCAGCAAGGAGATTAACGTTAATATCTCTATAACTATTTTCAAACTTTGATGTAATAGGAAGTATAAGAGACTTAAAGTGGTAGAAATCAATAATAGATTTAAAGAAGTCACAACCTTCATCAGCAAATAAATGAACCGATTTTTTAGATGACTCCATAGAAGTGACTATTTGGTGAAAAAACTGATGGAAGTCATTATGCTTAGCAAGTTCCATCAGATCTTTTGTATGAAAGATAATTCCTTTTAAATAAGGAGAATTTATTATTTCTTCATAGGGTGAATAAGTATTGAAATGCCAATAAAATTTCGTTCTATGGGCTTCCATCTGCTCCCTTGATTGATTACCTGTAAACTCAAGAAAAATGTCACCTGCTGATTTTTGTTTAGCATCACTAAGGATTTTATCAATAACAAAGTCTTTTTCATTTTCAAAAAGGAGTTGAAATTGTAGAGATGATTTTTGTTCTTTTTCTAAAATTTCAAGGAGCTTATATTCTTGAATGAAGTTCAAACTTGTTGGTCTTAAATCAAAAATATATGTTTCAACTTCATTTGTTCTTAAAAAATTGAAAGTACTTTGGTCGTAAACACCGCTAAGCCATAAATCCATTCTCTCATTATACGAGAAAACCCTTTATAGGACCAAAGAAGAGGCGACGGTAAGATGTTCCTATTGATTCTGGATGGAACTGATAAGTTATCATTCTCTCGGCCATTCCTATCATTGGCCCATCATCAGATAAAATAAATTCATAAGCCTTTAAGATTTCACTTGATAGCTCGACTTTAAGAGAATTATAAACTTGGACTTTTACTTGAGGATTTGAAGGGGATAAAAATTTGCCTATCTTGCCACTCAGATAGATCTCTTTGGTCTGTCCGTGAAGGGGTTTTTCAATCTGTTTGATATCTGCCCCCAATGACTTCCAAATAAGTTGATGCCCCAAGCAAACTCCCATCAAATAAACATTCTCCATTTCTTTTAATCGTTTTATTTTTTCTAAACAATAGAGATATTCGTCGGGATGACCAGGACCTGGGCCCAAAACAACGGCCATTTTTTCATCTTTTGTTGGCCAACTCTTTTTGAAAGAAAAAAAATCTTTATGATGGATAACAACAGGGTTGAGCCCAATTAATTTTAATTCACAGGCAATATTATACGTAAAGCTATCTTCAAAATCGACAACAACTACTCTCACTAGTATTTCTCTTTTAAATTTGTTCCCTGCTGGGCCCTTTTAAAGCTCTCTCCCCCGAAATTAAATGCAATATTAAAAGAAACTCTTTCATCAACGAGTGTTTCACGATAGTTAAGATTAAACACATAACAATTATTAGAAGGAATATAATCAACTTCAAAAATACTTCTTGTATTTTCATCTGCTGAAATATCAAACTCTTGAATGAAGGAGAATCGAAAAAGATCGAGAGGTTTAATTTGGGCACCAAACGAGAGAGTTTCTAAGTCTGACGCTTCAAAACTGTTTCTGTTATACCTAGTGAGAAGTTCAAGTTTATCCCATTTCTTAACGAGAGAACTACTAAAAATATTATTATTTGTATCATGAAAGTAATACTCGTCAAAACTTAGCTCCCAATTAAAAACACTAACCCCTGAAGCAACATAAAGTCTGGTTAACTTATTTCTCGAAGACTCTAATCCATCTTCTAAGCGCATCCCTTGAGAAATATTAAAGTACCCTACTCTTGAATAAGAAAAATGATCTTTTAAGTACTGCTGATCCACTTTATAGGAGAATTTCTTGGGTGTTTTTTTAATAAGAGAGTTATTCCACTGAAGTTCTAATGTATTCTTCCTTGGAATTGTTATTTTTGTGTCGTTACTTCCTAATCTATTCTCTTCACTCCTAATTGCATCATCATAGTCAAACCAGTTTGTGTTTGATGATGAAATATTAAGTCCATGATTTGAATCACCATTTTCTCCTTCATCAAAGATATAGTGATGAATTAATTTGTAATCCTGATTATGTTTATAAGAATTTCTTTTTGCCACAACAAAATCATCTTTAAGAGAGCGTTCAAAGTCAGGTAAAATTCCAATTGTTTCTAATGTTGTCTTCTTCTTTTTTGCCTGTTCAGTCTTTTTTTGCCGAATTTTTTTTATCTGCTCATCAGAAACGTTTTCAATAGGAACTTCTTCTTCATAAGAAAGACCAAAGATTTTCTCTAGGCCAAAAGAGAACTCAGTACGTAAAATATTAGCTCTTTTCGCAAAATGACCATCATTCTCTCCTCGAAAATCATAATACATAAACTCATGTTTAAATCGAGAGCTCATCTCAAACCCACCAAGTTGGAAATAATTCCAATCGATATATGGAGTAACTGTTGTTCTTTGAGCGTTACGAGAAGTCGTATCTTCGCTGGGGATATTTTGACGAAAGTTAGTAAAAGTCGAATTCGCACCAAAACTAACATTATTAAAAAAACGACGTTTAGATTTAAAAATTTCAAAAGGAATAGTTGAAACTTCTATTTGGGGCATAATTTGGACATAATCATGGTCAAAAGCATCAGCGACGTTAATTAACTGGTTTCTATTAAATTCCGCAGAAAGTGTTGCCGTCGCATAATCGTGGCGATACTCAGTATAAGTTGTAAGACCCACTTCACTTCCTCTCACAAGAGGATCTGAATAAACAGAGAAGTCTTGGATAGCATCAAGATCTCGAACTTCAGTGAACCTAAAATGCTGAGAAAAATTTTGAGTCCACTGCATGTGTGACTCAACTTCAGAGACGTGGCGAAAACGATCTTCACCTGATTCAGAAGTATCTAGTTTACCTGGTAAATAAATTTCATCATTAATAAGCCTTGTATTAAACTCTACCCATTTTTTTTCTCCAAAGATATGTCTATACTGAACGTCTGCTCCATACCCTCTTGTGGCCCAAAATGTTGGAGTAAGAGTTAAATCCCGGCTATCATCGATGGCCCAAAACCATGGTTGCTCAAAAACAACTCCTTCAGAAAAACGAGATGTCAGTTTAGGAAAAAGAAGTCCTGTTTCTCTTCCTCTTTTTACTGGCAAAACAATATAGGGAACAATCATGATTCCAGTCCCATTAACTTTAATAAGTCCATTTACAATTGTGACATAACCACCAACAGTCAGATCGATTTCCTCCCCATAGATGGCCCAAGATTCAGGACAATTGCGACAGGTAGTGAATTCAGCATCTTCTGCTTTATAGTGATCTTTACTCAGTCTCTCTATTTTAAGCGCCACAATATTAAAAGTTTCAGAAACAATTCGAGAGTTTTTCATGATGAGGTAATCAGTTTTCATGTTGTACTTCATCTCTGAGCCATAAAGAGTTACCCCTTGAGAAACGTAGCGGACGTTACCTTTTATTTCAAAAACCCCACTATCTAAATCAAAAGAAGCTGACTGCCCATAAAGCGTTTCATCTTTGTGTAGAATAACAACGTTACCAACTGCTTCAAAAAGTTGACCGGCCCTTTTTCTATAGGCCTTATCTGAAAAAACACTGACTTCATCACCAAATTTAATTTGAAGATTTTGTTTTTGAGAAAAAGAGCTATGAGGAAAAAGAAGAATCGAGATGAGAGCACACTTCACCCACAAAATAATTTGATCCAGTGATAAAAATTCTCTCCCCTGGTGCGGCCAAGTATATCCACTGCTTCCAATCTTGAGTCCACTGAATCTCAAACTTATTGGCCAAAGATTCAATCGTTTTTTTATCACACGCTTTATGGAATTCTCCCGCATACAAAGTTATATCTTTAAACAAACAAGGATAGGCCTTGGCAATCTTCACCATGCTTTCTAGATCTGACTGAGATCTCTTAGAAAAAGATAGTAGTAACCGGTCCTCTCCTCTACATTCTCCTCTATTATAGAGTTGTGAATACAAAAAATGAACTAGTTTACGCATCCCGTCTACATTATGTGTCCCTTTTAAAAAAAGCGTCCTTCCTCCCAACTCTTTCTCAATAAAAGCAACCTCATTCTCTAAAAGCTCCTCTAGGAAGTCCTCTCTGTTTTTCTCTTCTAATTTTCTCCCTAAAGAATGCTCATAAAGCTCTATAGAGAGCTGAGCATTTCTT
This sequence comes from Bacteriovoracia bacterium, assembly GCA_030431635.1. GTDB lineage: Bacteria > Bdellovibrionota > Bacteriovoracia > Bacteriovoracales > Bacteriovoracaceae > CALFYV01. The sequence continues at coordinate 255,825 of JAUIIL010000004.1, read as the reverse complement.
TTTGGGAAATCATCTTTTTTCCCAACTCTTCCCTCTGAGAAGAGATCTTTATGGATAACCCCTTCCTGTAAAGAGCGCTCAGAGCATAAGTTCCTCAGATAATCTGATTCAAAAGATGTTGTTAATCTTCTTCCCTTACGAGCGATTCCCATTTTTTCAAAAAGAATTTGTTTGAGATTTTTCCCCAAAAATTCTTGATGGTCTCGACTTACGGAAACGATGGCCGCCTGATCACAATCAAGAGAGTTCACAGCGTCCAGTCTTCCCCCCATTCCTACTTCAAGAATAAGATATTCTGGTTTTAAACTTTGAACAAAATCTAAAAAACATAAAAAAAGAAATTCATAATAACTGAGTTGACTCTCTCCTGTTTGTTGTTTTTTTCTTTGAAATAACTCTAAAAGCTCTTCATCTGCTATTTGTCCTTTATGAGAAACAAATCTCTCTGTCACTGATTTGAGATGAGGAGAAGTCCACAAACAAAAAGTTTTCTTCTCCTTATTTAGAAGTTGGGCCAAAAATCGACAAGTCTGGCCCTTTCCATTTGTTCCACCGACTGTAATGATATGAGAACCAGGCTGCAAATGAGTATAAGGTTTAACAAGTTCGTTAAAACTCTCCGGATTGGGAGAAAAAAACTCTTTATGGTAATTGAGCGTGAGCCACTCGTCTGCTGTCATTTTGTAAACATTTTAAGAAAAAAACTAAGCTCTGCCTTTAAATCTTTACGATGAACAATTCTATCAATAAATCCGTGCTGTAGGAGAAATTCAGAACGCTGAAAACCATCAGGAAGAGTTTGTCTTATCGACTGCTCAATAACCCTTGGGCCAGCAAAACCTATGAGAGCCTTGGGTTCAGCAATATTCACGTCACCAAGCATCGCAAAACTCGCAGCACATCCTCCAGTCGTTGGATCAGTTAATACGGAAATATAAGGAACCCCTACTTCTTTTAGCCTTGCTCTACTGGCCGAAGTTTTAGCCATCTGCATGAGAGAAAGGATTCCTTCCTGCATTCTTGCTCCACCAGAACAAGAAATAACAATACAAGGAATTTTCTTTTTATAAGAAAAGTCCATCGCGGCCGCGATTTTCTCTCCAGTCACGACTCCCATGGAACCTCCCATAAAATGAAAGTCCATTACGGCCAGAGAAACTTCTTGCCCATCAATCTTTCCTTCACCACAGATAGTTCCATCATTCATTCCCGTTTTTTGATAAGCTTTTTCAAGCCTCTCTGAATAAGTCATTCTATCTGTGAACTTTAGAGGGTTTGTTGTTTTAAGATCTTTTGAGAATTCTTTAAATGTTCCTTCATCAATAAGTGTTTCAATCCTCTTTGTAGCGCTTACACGAAAGTGATGCTCACAGTAAGGACAAATTTGTCCATTGAGCTCTAGTTTTTCTGTCTGAAGAATTTCTCCACAATTCGTGCACTTTTTCCAAAGACCTGTTGGAGTGTTGCTACTCACTTTTTTAAGTGTTTTAATTTTTGGGTTTTTAACTGTATTAAACCAGCCCATAAGTGTACCTCTTGAGAGCTATTTTAAACTAATTCACTCCATTGTGTAAATTTTTGAGCTTCCTTTAAAAGAACTTAACTATCTGAAATTAGATACTATTTAGTTTAAGTCCTCTTTATCCGATAAGACATATTGAGGTGAAATGAGATTGAGAAGTTTATTAAAATCCACTTTTTTGTTCTGCATGATTCTTGGAATCAGCCAGCACACTCGTGCGAGTTCTCATTACGAATTAAAGTTTGAAGATTTTAAACAGATGAGTAAAAAAGAACAAATCAAAGTCATCGAAAACCTTCAGTCTTTGGCCGTGGCCTGGGAAGCTCAAGTTCCTCAAGCTTCTCCTATTGAACGCCAAAGTTTTTACTCTCCACGAGAGCTTGAAAAAAGATTTGTTTTTCTGATGAATCTTCTTGTTGCCAGTGCACAAGCTCAAGAGGACCAAACTCAGCTAGCGACTGAAGCTGTTACGCAATCTCCTCTTGTTCCAGGACTTGGCTTAGCTGCCAACATGGCCGCAACGCTTATTAAAGAAAAACAAAAAAGACTAGGATGGACTAACTACCTTAATCAAATTCAATCCCAAACTGATACTTGTATGTATGCTGGTTGGATTTCACTGATGAGTGGAGGGTATTGCCAACACCCGGAACGATTAGAAGAGAGCTCTCCAATCCGAGTGGCCTATCTTGAACAAAAGAATAAATTCTCCCAAGAAAATGAGAATACTTGTCAGAGCGAAGGATTTCATAAGATTGCCTGTAATCCGGCGATGTTTGGTAATATCACTGCTTGTGTGAGTTCTGGTATTGATGGAGAGAATCATTATTCTCGAAACTCTTCCCTGGCCTGTATGGGAGAGTACCAAAAACTCAAAAAAGAAGATCCTCAATTAGCAAATGAATTACTCGAGAATGTTCTTTCTAACTCAGAGATGGCCACCTATTTTGCTGAAGTGATGAATACGGCTTTTCAAATGTGTGTTTGTGCTGATGCCAAAGGGATAAGCCAAAAATACGCTCAAAAAATGTTTTATCATAGAACCTGTTTTTCCTTAATGGAGCAAGCACAAACAAACCTCTCTACTATCAAAAACCTTGATGTAGGTATTTGTGAAACGAAAATTAATATTAATGATCAAGAGATGCCACTTTATCACTTTATGAATCAAGTCAGTGGAAAAGTTCACAATAACATAGAAGCAAGACTTGCTGCCGCCGCGGCCGCTTCAGGAAAAGAATACCTTCATAGCGAAAATCAGCAAGAGCTTGTCCAAGAATTAAAGAATTCCATCTCAAACTCTGAACCAACAATCGATAACAAAGAGTTTGAAAGACAATACAAAGACTATTTTGAAAATCCACCTGAAGAGCTTATTACTCTTTTTGGAGGGGATCCTACTTCAAAACAAGATTGCTCTATTGAAGATTATGACCCAAGCTCAGACCCTCATCGAGCTTTAGCAAGTCCTGAACAGTCCCCACAACCTGAGGAAGTTAAGGAGTGTAAACTCATTATTTCTTTCAATACTTCGGAAGAAGATAAAGAATTTAGCCAAATATCTCTTCAAATAGAAAACTATGAGCTCCAACCTACTGATGAAATCAAATGGAGCTTGAATGGGCAAGATCCAAGCCTTGAAGGAGAAGGTCCCAAGTTATCTTTTGAAATGCAAAATGAAAGTGTTTCTCCAGGAACTGTTATCGCTGTTTCTCTCAAGCCAACCGATCCTCAAATAACCTGTCAAAGCGCTGAATACGTCGTTAAAGAACCAGAAGACTCTCCCACTGAAACAATTGCAGAAGATTGTGAAATAAACATCAAAGTTGATGATGAAGGAGAAGATAAATTTAAGCTCACTGTAGAGAGTATTAAAGCCAAAGATGAAAGTGGAGAACTTAAAGAAGTCGAAGACTTGAATGTCTCTTGGTCGCGAGACGTTCCTTTGAAAGCGGGAGATGAAGAAACAGGAACAGCTAAAAGTGATACAGAAGACTATAAAGAAGGAGATATGTTTGAAAGGGCCTATCCAGGAGAAAGTAAAAATCTTTTTACGGGCTATAAACAAAACTACGACTTTGAAGTCACAGCAACTCATGCAAATGGGTGTAAGAAAAAAATCAAGATTCCTGCTCTTTCAACTGAGAAGAAAAAGAGTAATCCTAACAGCGGAATGCAGATGCCACCACCACCTAATCAACTTAGACGAGTACTTCCAAAAGCCAAAGGTGATGGAACAGGTGCCTAGTCAGTCAAAATTTAAAATAAGTCCGTCTTGATCAAGAATATTAAGACTCTCATCATCGAGATCCTTAATCTCATTAATAAGCTCCGTATGGTACTGAGGTTTAAGATGACCTACATAAATAGGAATATTAGGAGGCATTTTTCTCATCTCTTTGGCCAGAGTTTTCGGACAGTGATGAAAACTGATTTCGGCCACATTTTGTAATCTGTTCGGAAAACTCACTTCGGTAAAAATGGCTTTTAAGTTTTTCAGACTTCTGGCCACATCCCAGATTCTCTCTGTTGCTGATGTATCAAGAGTAAATAGCAAAGTCGTATTACCCTTCGAGATAACATACCCTAACGTATCTCCGGGGTGATTCACCGGGATTGGGAGAATTTCATATCCAGCGACTTCTATTTTTTTCTCAGGAAGAATTTCATTAAAGCGAATCGTTGGGTTATTTTCATTCGGAATTTTTGAAAAATCAGGCCAGATCACATCATTCATTAAGTGGGTCTTAATAGCCGTTTTTACTGTCGGATGAGAATAAACTTCAAAAGGGTTCTCTCTCATTCCAAAACAATTATCACACATGAAGGCCAAATCCTTAATGTGATCAAGATGAGCATGAGAGATAAAGATATGATCAATTCCTTTTTGATCCTCTACTCCAAGACCACTTGCCACTGAACCAGCATCAATGAGAATTTTATGATCGATGAGAAAAGAAGTGGCCTTATAACCAGCAGCAATTCCACCGTGAGCACCGATCACCTTCACTTGCATAAAAATCCTTTTTCTATCTAGTCTTAATTTTACTGGTAAACAAGAAAGAATGAAATACGGGGCCGAAAAGTTTTTCCCAAGGCTTCTCTTGAGTAAATTACTTCGTTTTTTTCTTGTTGGTATTTAGATGGTTGTAAATCTCTTTATTTGAGACTCCCAGAATCTCACCTAGAAGTTGAGAGAGTTTTTTCTGATTAAGTCCATCTTGATAGATGTCTTGGGCCAACTCTTTGAGGTTACCTGAACCTAATAATGGTCCTTCGTTATTGTGGTAGAGGCAAATTGTAAACTCTCCTTTAAAGACGATTTCCTTTTTTATCTCTTCATACTCATTTCCACGGAACCTATAAGCACTTTCATACATCTTAGTCATTTCTCTAGCGATACTGAACTGGGCCTTTGGAAACTTCTCTACTAAGAACTGCATCGTTTTTTCTACCTTTCCTACTCCTTCAAAAAAAACATAAGTTCCTTTTTGAGAGGAAATTCTCTCTACAAACTCGTTTTTTTTCTTATTTTCTCTAGGAAAAAATCCCAAGAAAGTCGCCGGAATTGCTGGTAGTCCGCTTAATTCCAGCGCCATTGTAAAAGCACTTACACCAGGAAACGAAGTGACTTCATAACCAGCTTCAATGGCCTTAACCAATAAAGGATAAGCGGGGTCAGATAAATAGGGGCTTCCTGCTTCTGAGACACAACAAACCTCGTCTTCACAGTAGCGCTCGATTATACTTTGTAACTTTTCTTCACTACTATGATCATGAAAAGAGATAATCGTTTTCCCTTCATATGAAATAGAATACTTTTTAAGAAGCTCTTTAAAACTTCTTGTATCTTCGCATAAAACAATAGAGGTTTTTTTAAGAAAGTCTAAGGCCCTAAGAGTTATATCTTCAAGATTGCCAATCGGTAATGTCACTAAGGTTAATTTTCCCATAATTGCTCTTCGCCAAATATCTTCAATGATTTAGCTTTTCGAAGGGCAAAATTTACCAAGGAACTCTTTTCCACTCATCCATTCTTTTAAAGTTCCGATGATATGATGAGTGTTAAGTTTATCAGGAGGGAACAAGACATGAGCATGAAGTCAGTAATTCAAAGAGATTCTTTTGGAAACATCACCATTCGTATGCAAGGTGGTCTGGATTATGAGTACTGTATTCCTCTGCGAGATGAACTTAATGAAATTATCACTAAGCACCCTCAGGTTAGTATCACTATTGACCTTGCTGGAATGGATTTTGTCGGCTCTTCTGGAATTTCTCATTTTGTTGAAACCGTTAAAATCATTCATAAGTCTAAAGGTGGAAATGGTCTAAACCTCTCTAATGTGAACGATGAATTCAAAAAAGTTTTCAAACTTTTCAATTTAGATGCCTACGAGCTTTACGAAGATGACTTTGACATGAATAATGATCAAACATCTCACCTCAACACTGTTTTTGGTAACAGAAAACGAACTTTTGAGAACTAGTTGTCTCTTAAAAACTAAATCTGGCCAGCTCTAAGTATAAAGGAATAGAGTTTGGATGAGACTTGGTTTCAAACTGAGAAAAATCCTCATTGTGATTAATGCTTTGGATTCTAAAACCGCCCCCTGGCCCTGGTTCGTCAAAAAGCCCACCGCCTCCAGCAGATTCGTCACTATATGGATCATCTGGAGGAGGAATATTATCTCCTTGATAAGGCGTCACCCCATCTTGATATGTCCCTGGCTCTGGAGGTTGCCCTTTCCCATAAGAATTAATGACATAGATTCCAAATATAATCCCAGCATATAAACCTAAGGAAGCTCCCTGAGCTACTGCCCTCTCCTTTGCATCAAAAGCAAGCGAAGCCACCCCTAATAAACCACCTAAGGCGGCACCATACCCAGAACAAATAAGAAATGCTTTCAACTTAGGATTCATTTGGGCTTGGGCCTGATTATAAAAAGCAGAACTTGAAAAAATGAACGTAAACAATATAAAAATTTTAACACTCTTTCTTAACATCTGATTTCTTCCTTTTTGAAGAGTTAATCACTTTCAGCTCACACTCTAGACTAAAAATCTGTGCTAACAACTCAAGGCTTCTTAATAACCTTTTTCTTTGGTTTATTTTAACACAATTTTTCCCAATAACTGAAGACTTCACTTCTCCGACTTGAATTCTCAACTTTTTATCTTTTTGGATGATTCTGGCCACATCGACTTGCCCACAACCGCGGGAACGAAGTACTAGTGAGGAAACAAGGACTCCAACCCCTTCTTGGTGGAACCATAAACTTACCTGAGATTCAGAAACATCTCCTTTAGAGATTTTGGACAAATTCTTTGACGCCTTTAAAACTTTTGCGGTGGATGGGTAAAACTCCGAGTTCTTTGACTGCTTCTTTATGCTCTTTTGTAGGATATCCTGCATTATTTTTTAACCCATAGCCTGGAAATTTTTTATCCATCTCCTTCATCACCCGATCTCTAAATTCTTTTGCAATAATAGAAGCCAGGGCAATACAAAGAGATTTTGAGTCTCCTTTAATAAGAGAAACAACTCCCATCGAACTATCAGGCCAACTAAACTTTTGATTACCATCAATAAGAATAATTCCCTTCTTTGTTCCACAAGATTTTGATAAGCAAAGGGCCCCTTCTTTCATGCAATTGAGAGATGCTCTTAAAATATTGCTCTCATCAATCTGCTTAGGAGACTTCTCTTCTATTTTTATATAAATCTTATGCTCCGATATTTCAGCTAATAGAACCTCAGAGCTATTGAGTTTTTCAATTGTGAACCCAATGGCAGCAAGGATTTGCTGTCTCTTCTTCTCTGAAAGTTTTTTTGAGTCTTTAACTCCCAGCTCTCTTAATTCACTTAATAATTTGTCAGTGAGAAATTTAGAAGGAATAAGAATACTAGCTGCAACGACAGGGCCAGCGATAGGTCCTCTGCCCACTTCATCGCATACGATCAGATCGTAGTTTTTTTCCTGTAATGTTTGAAAATAGAGACTTTCGTCAAACTCTCTCATAAAAAAAGGCTCCCATAAAGGAGCCTTTTTCGTCAACACACGTGTTGAATAAAACTATTCTTTTCTATCGTAATCAATAGCAATTCTTGCTCTCTTACCTGTTCTTTCTCTTAGGTAAAAGTGTTTCGCTCTTCTGGATTTCCCACGAGAGGTTACTTCAATTTTTGCAACAGCAGGAGAATGAAAAGGAAAAACTCTTTCAACTCCCATTCCACTTGAGAGTTTTCTTACTCTGAAATGACCATTGGTTGATCCATATTGCTTAACTGCAATACAAATTCCTTGGAAAATCTGAATACGAGTTTTATCACCCTCTTTGATTTTTACGTGAACAGCAATCGTGTCACCAGTTCTGAACTTCGGAAAATTGGCCACTTCCGCATTGGCATAATTCTTGTTAACCACATCTACTAAATTCATGGTTATCTCCTTAAAACAAGCTTCCATAAATTGACATATTTCAATCAGAGGGAAGGAAAAAATTAGAATCAGAGGGTCTCTTTAAAAACTCTGCCAATCCTGTCACAATAAATTGCAACAGCTGACCGAACAGAGAGGTGGTTATAGCCATCTTTTGCGATTCCTCTTAAAGGAGTCAGTCGAAAATCCGCACCCTCAACCACAGAGTCCATTAATCCCCAGCCTGTACCAAATAGCAAAAACAGGGACTTATTGTCAAGCAGCATGCGCTCTCTTAATTTTTTCTCATCTCCGTCATCGGCCTGAAAATTGGCCCCTGTCACAGCGACAAGTGGTCTATGACCTTCTAACTCTTCGATTTTATTAATACTTTCCTCAATTGAGTTTGTGCACTGGATAAAAGAAAGAGCATCCTGCCTATCAGGGTTATACTCTCCGGCCTTATCCTCCTCCCAGTGGTTAAGAATAGTCGCAATTAACTCCTGCTGTTTTTTTATAGGAGTAACAATGAAGTAGTGATTAAAACCAAAAGTTCGACAACTTCTAGCGATATCATGAATATCAAGGTTTGTGACTGAGGTTGTAACCTCAGCACCTCTCTTATTTTTAATAGGATGATGAACGAGCCCAAGATAGAGATTTTTCATTCTAGTTAATTACTATGGATTAAAAGGAGTTTCAAGGAGAAGAGGGTTCTCTTTTAGGGAACCCTCTTAATCAAAATCATTCTTGTCTTTCAAATATTGAGATCCACTCTGGAACAAAAAAAGGTGTTGAGTTGCCCTGAGGCCCGAGCAAAAACTCATTACCAGGAGTTTTTAAATAAATGATTTCTCCACTCACTTTTCCTTTTGTTTGTATTCTTAAACTTTCCTTATAACCCTGAATATTTAGTAAATGACTCGCTTCTTCAAAAGTAATTGCCTCATATAGTTTGGCTTCTCCATCACAAGACAAAATAAAATTATATACAAGTTTTTCAGTTCTACCTGTATGACGTTTATTGTTGTATGACAAAGAACAAAATTTACGCTTTAAACTTTTGTCTTTGGTAAAAATAAGATAAGGATTTTCTCTAATAGTTCTTTTCTTGGCATCACCAGATATGAATCCCCAAAATTCATATCCTTTATCTTTCATTTTTTTATTCAAGTTCTTTCTAGCATAATTTCCCCAATCATATGGCAAAATCAATGTCATATTACTAGCTCCTATAAAAGTTTGATCTTTACAATAAACTCTATAATAAATGCTTGTAAAAAGAACTCCACTTTTGAAAGTTAAACAAATGTCTGAAGTATTAAACTCAATATTTCCATACTCAAGTGGCCTTAAAACATATCGAACCTCTTGTCCCAAGTATCTTGCTAATTTGCTGGACTCTGAATAATCATCAATAAGAAACTCATTGTCCGGGTCAGCTTCTTCTACTCCAACAAGTCCACCAAGTTCATGGAAGTGTAAAACATAAAGAGCTTTGTTATCCTCATCAATTGCCTTCTTCAAATCATAATAATAATACTCAATACGTTTTTCATTAGGATAGTTAACTGCACTTCTATCTCTTCCATATTTATCCTTAGGTTTTTCTTCTACAATATCAATTTGAATTCTATTCTCCTTAATTAATTCCAAAGCCTTTTTAAAGTTAAAATTGTTAAAATCTTTTTGGTACTCTGGATAATTTTGAAAAAAACTAGCAATATCAGAAAGTTTCATTTGAATATCTCTTTTAATCAAAACTTTTTCAGATTCAAGGATATCCCCTCCATTACCACCTCCACTGGCAAACTCTTGTGCGTAAGAGAAATTAAGTAAACCTAAAATAATGATCAAGTAAATGCTCTTCATTGTATGACTCCTTTATTCACGTTTGTGATTGAAAAAAATTGAATATTTAACTGATACGTCTCTTCTCCCTGTTCATCCTGGGCCTCAACCTCAGTCGCAAATTCATCCATGAACTTACGAATAAGCTCTTTTGCCTTAGGGATCTTCTGACGTTCTATATTAAGAGCGTAAGCATTGTACTCACGTTCATTAACATCTTGTTCTGAAATTTGTTCTGCGGCCATTGTGCAAACTTTTTTATGGTATTCTTGTAAGCCTTTATCACTTATATCTTGCCTACTGTAGAGATGTTGCTGCGACTTCTTAAAACTCTCCCCTTTAAAAGTAATAAGTCCTAAACTTTCTAATCTCTCAATGACTTCCTTAATTTCAACAACTGAACTCGAAATCCTTAAAGCCTTCTTGATCCATACGGGATCACTTTTAAACCCCTTCAAAGAACTCAGTTCCAAAATAATCGTATGTAGAGGGCTCTTAATAAGCCTGTAGATTTCTATCTCTTTCATTTGTAGCTTGGGTTTTGGAGAAAGCTCCTTAAGTCTGAGAGTATAAACCTCTTTTTCTTCAAGACTTTTTGAACGTGAAAGATCAACCATGGCCTCAAAGTAGAGAGTTTCTTTCACATCAAGACTGAGACTCTTAGCAAAGTTAAAGATATATTTTTTGGGGACGCCACGCTTACCTTGGAGCATCTGATGAAGAGAAGTATGGTTATTAATATCTAGCTGTCCGGCCCAAGCCCTTAAAGAAAAATGAGGATTAAGAAAACGCTTCTCTTTCCATTTATCGCTAAGGTATTCGTTTGCGTTGATATAGTTGTAGATGCTTAACATAAGCTGTTCTCCGTTGTGGTCTATAGATAACGGAGAACTTCTCAATCAAACAGATTTGTGTATACAAAACGGAGCAATTTTGCTTACAAAAATGAATTTTTTACACCTGCATAGCGTTGCAGAAACTTATCGTTTCAACAAATCCGGGCGAAACTTCTGAGTCATCTCTTGGCTAGCATGACTTTTAAACTTCTCAATTTTTTGATGATGGCCACTTAAGAGCTCTTCTGGAGGAAGCTTGCCTTCAAACTCTCGCGGACGGGTGTAGAGAGGATATTCAATTTTATTACTGGCAAAGGACTCATCTATAATGGAGAGTTTGTTTCCTAACACACCAGGAACGAAGCGAAGAGCACTATCAAGAATCGTCATGACTGCTAACTCCCCTCCAGTTAAAATAAAATTCCCCAGAGAGATGAATTCATCGACATAATTTTCAAGAAAACGCTCATCTATTCCTTCATAGCGCCCACAAATGAAAACCACATCTTTAGGAGTCTCAAAATCAAGATAGTGGGCCGCAAACTCTTTGGCATAGCTATTATCCCATGTTCTCCCACGAGGAGCTGGACAAACAATATGCAGCTCTTTCTTAAGATTTTGATACTTTCCTTTATTAAAGACTCCTTCAATGAGTGAGCGCTTAAGCACATCGGCCCTCATTACCATTCCTGCTCCTCCACCGTAAGGGGACTCATCAACACCTTTAAAATTTTTCTCTGAGTAATCTTTAAGATCAACCAAGTGAACTTCAAATTGATACCCTTCTGGGGATCTTTCATTTCTTAGCGCACTTCCAATAACCCCTACATCCAGAAAGGAGGTAAAGTATTGAGGAAATAATGTGATGATATGTAAGCGTTTTAGCATGTTCATGAATTAAAAAGACTCCTCCTAAAAGTCAAATAAAAAATCTTCTCCCGGTCTTTTCTCTAAGTTTTCTCGAAACCTATTGTAGTAACTAATTCCTTCTTTGTTTTGAGAGTATATGTCAAGGCCATAGTCTTCGTATGCTTTTTTCCAAATAGCAACCTGCTCAGCTCTTAGAACTTGAACACTTTTACCTTCATAAGAAAGTTTTTTGTCCTTTTCATCTCTTTGATCCATAAATCGACATGGAGTACTATAAACCCTATCAATAATCTCTTTTATATTCTCAGCTCCCTCTGGTATCGTAATATCTATCTCCTTACCTCTCAGTTCATATGAAGCTATACTTGCTTTAACCGAAACTTGCATGTTTTCACTACAGCTATTATTATTTTCTGCCATATAGAAGAAATAGAAGAATTCAAAATCCTCAGACATGCCATAAAGATAATACAAACTTAAAGCTGACATTGAGAATAGATAAGCAGTAATTATAATATCAACGAATAGACCTATTTTTATAAGGCCAGGAAATTCTTCTTTCAGTATTTCTTTGGCTTTCTCTTTTCCATATTTTCTTGAATATTCTAGGGCCTTTTTTCCCATATTAGAAAAGTCATAAATATTAAGAGGATGTATTCCTGGAATAAAGTATTCCAAAAAAGGCGTCTTAAAATAAAGAAATAAAATTAACGCATTTTCAATACTAGTAATAGTTAAAGAACGACCATTGTGGGAAGTTTTAAGAACTTTATCAGGTTTAAAAGAGCCTGGTTGAATAAAACCTAATTTCTCTAAACCATCCTTTAGATTATTTTGAAGAGCTACTTTTTCGATATAGGCATCAAGTTTTGCATCTATGGAAACTAAGTTTTTTAGTTTCTTCTCTAGTTTATTTAAAACTCTTTTCGTATTGGAACGATGTCTTAAATTTTGCTTATAGATAAAACGGTAAAGTTCTAATACAGAGTTTTTGTTCATAAACTCTTTTGGGTTTTGATAGAGCTGAGGTGTTTGAAAAGATTTATTAACAAGTCTATGAATCTTTCTACTTGTGTACCCCTTTTGTATAAGAGTTTCTTTTATATTAATACTGTCATCATGATTAAAGTGACGGAAAATGGCTTCAATTACTCCTATTCCACCTTCAAAAGTAGTTACTGAACTTAGTTCAAGCTTTTTATTTTTCTCTAAAAAATCCAAATAAAATTGAGATGCCTTATCAATCTTATCCATGTCGACAGTTAATCGAGAGTTTCTAAATAAATAAGAACAAGGGTATAAGCTTTGAGTAAAGCTCAGAACAAACAAAACTAAAAAATTAAAAAGTCTTTTCTTCAAAACAACAACCAGTATTTTTAAGTTTATTCTACATTAAAGATTCTTCAAAAAGAGGGTACAGGGGGAAATTTACAAGACTTGAGTGTCAAAAAACTATACAAAAACGGCTCCAATTTGGAGCCGTCCTGTTAAAATTAAATCTTAATTTTTTAGAATCCTATACATCCATAATATCCAGCAAAAGCAGATATCAAGCCTGCTCCTCCAAGGAACTCTCTCTGCCCTTCTGTTTTGAGAACATCTTTCTTAAAAAGTGCTGCTGAAACTACTAGAATTGCAACTATTACAGCTCCAATACATAAGATCAGACGTCCTGGAACTTTCACTGTCCCTTCTTCTGCTTGAGCAATACCACGACTTAGTTGATTTCCAACAAAAGCAAAACCTTGAGCCTTTACCTGTGATTCAAAGTTAATAATATTTTCTTTAAGCTTTTTAGCCGCTCGCTCTTTTTGGGCCTTAGATGAATTAATAGAAGCTATAGTGAAAATAGTTGAGGCTACTTCAACTTCACTATTCCCCTCTCCATTTTTGGCCACAAGAGAATAGTTCTCTCCATCTTTTGTCATTATTTCATAACGAAATAAGGGATAGTTTTTATTAGGCTTAATTTCAAATTTGATCCCATCTTTGGTTGCTACCGATAAATCATCCAAACTTTGCATATTAGAAAAATCTGTTTCCTCTCCATTAATTTTCACAGTTGCATTGTTTTTGTTAAGACTTTTAAAAGTTTCAAGAGCGTTTTGCTCATAATCTGTCACAGTTCTCCCATAAGAAAAACTCATGATAAAAAATTGTAAAACCAGAAAATTTGAGATTTTTTTAAGCATAAACACATCCTTTTTTCTTTTTTCGCACTGTATCATTTAGACCTATAAAAACCTACTCTTATCAGTAATCGAAGTAAATTTTACAAACTAGCTAGTTTAGCGCTAAATCATTTCAGGAATAACAATTTCAATAGTTTGGTTCGCAACATCTACGACTGGAAAGAACTGCTTCGTAAAAGGAATATCAATAAGCTCTCCATCTGAGCCTTTGATGACAAAAACGATTTGGGCACCATTATCATAGAAATCAAAAATCTCTCCTTTAAAACCTTCTTGAGAATGCACTTCAAGCCCCAAGAGATCTGTCACATAGAACTCTCCCTCTTTCGTCTGAGGAAAGAGGCTCCTCTCAATTAAAATTTTAAAGGGAACCATTGCTTCAGTTTGGTTTCTGTCTGAAACTCCTTCTAGATAGCAAACAGTTTTATTTCCAAAACTAATTTTTTCAATCTTAAATAACTCCCCTTCAGGCTTAAGAGAGCTCTCCTCACTCAGAGGGACAAGAGTTATTTTCAAAGATTTTTTAAGTGTACTTTCAGTTTGGTTATAAAGATGGAAAAGGAAACCACCTTTAATTCCGTGTGGTTTCTGACAATTTCCAAGTTCAATTAATTTCATAGAGTAGTCGTTAAGATCATAACAAAAAACAGGAATAAAAAATCCGACTGTAATTCTACAGTTGAACTGCCTTACTCATTAAAAAGAAAAAAGCTATTCGATGATCTCTAAAACTGCTCTTTTCTTCAACTTAGTAGATGCCGCATTAAGAATTGTTCTTAAAGCTCTAGCGGTTCTACCTTGTTTCCCAATGACCTTACCTAGGTCAGACTTGTCAACTTTCAGCTCGATCACGGTTGTCTGTTCACCTTCGATCTCATTCACTTCAACATCGCTTGGCAGGTCCACTAAGGATTTACTGACAAATTCAATAAGATCCTTTAATTCACTCATAGCGCCTACTTCCGATCAAGCCAAATTAATTTCGCTTCCGTCTTGATCTCTTAAAGATTAATATTATGTTTTTTAAAGAGCGAACGAACAGTATCTGTTAGTTGTGCTCCATCCTTAATCCATTTACTAATCGCTTCCGTTTTCACATCAATAAGAACTTTGTCATCTGAAGCCTTAGGGTTATATTGCCCTAATCTCTCAAGAAAACGTCCATCTCTTGGTGAACGAGCGTCCGCAGCCACAATCGTATAAATTGGAGCTCTTTTTCTTCCTCCGCGCGCCATTCTAATCTTTACCATTACTTTACTCCCAATTGTAAAATTTTCAATACAAAAAGTTTGACATATTAAACTAAAATCAGATTTAGGACATTACCCTATTAAAGTCAATAATTCTATGAGAATGTGAAAAAAAGCCTACGGAGGGTTCTTATTTTTTAAAGAAGCCCCCACCGAAAGGTCCTTTCTTCTTGCCTTTTTTGGGTTTTTTACCGCTCCCTGGCTGCTGCCTAAAACCGGGTAAACTAGGCATTCCTCCATTCATCATCCCCATCATTCCGGACATCATTTGCTTCATTTGGTTAAATTTTTTTAAGAACTCTTGGACATCAGATTCGGCCCTTCCTGCCCCCTTGGCAATTCTTTTGAGCCTAGAATCTTTAATAAGAGTGTGATCATCACGCTCTTGATTGGTCATCGAGTCAATAATGACATTCATTTTGTTCATTTCATCTTTAGCTGGAGAGAGGTCTCCTAGTTGTCTTAGAGCCCCTCCCATTCCTGGGATCATTTTTAGAATCGACTCCATAGACCCCAGTTTATTCATCATTCCCATTTGTTTGCGAAAATCATTAATTGTAAAATGCCCTTTCTGCATTTTATTCATCATTTTCTCAGCTTCTTTCTCATCAATTACTTCTTGGGCTTTCTCAACGAGAGAAACAACATCCCCCATATCAAGAATTCTTCCCGCAAGTCTATCAGGGTAGAAGGGTTCAAGATCCTTCATCTTCTCTCCAGTGGAGATGAATTTAATAGGAACTTGAGTGACATAACGAATAGATAAAGCCGCCCCACCTCTCGCATCAGAGTCCATTTTGGAGAGAACAGCGCCAGTTAGCCCTATCTTTTCATGAAAACTTTTGGCCACATTAACAGCTTCTTGCCCAGTCATGGCATCAGCAACTAAAAGCACTTCTGGATCTTTAAGCACGGCCCTCGCTTCAGCGAGTTGATTCATTAATTCTTCATCAACCTGTAAGCGACCTGCGGTATCAATGATAACAACTTCTTTTTTAAGATTAGCGGCTTCTTTCATTGCAGCTTGGACAATCTGTTTAGGGCTTTGAGAAAGATCGGAATCAAAGTAATCAATACCTAAGTTCTTCGCATGAACAATAAGCTGATCCTTAGCAGCAGGACGAAAATTATCTGCTGGAACTAAGTACACATCTTTTTTTTGTTTATTTCTTAGAAAAAGAGCAAGTTTTCCCGTAAAGGTGGTCTTCCCAGCACCGTTAAGACCACAAATAAGAATAGGTTTTTGGGCCCCATCAAGTTTTAGCTCTTCATGAGTCTCTCCCATGAGTTTTGAGAGTTCATCATGCATTATTTTAACGAATTGCTCTCCCGGATCGACCCCTCTTAGAACCTTTTCCCCTAAAGCATGTTCTTTGACTTTTCCCACAAATTCTTTGACAACTTTGAAGTTCACATCAGCTTCAAGAAGAGCAGAGCGAACCTGTTTCAAGGCCTCATCAATATTGCTCTCTGATATTTTTCCCTTTCCTTTTATATTTTGAAAGGCGTCATGGAATTTTTCGCTTAATGTATCAAACATGGAATCATCTCCTTAAAGTCAATTAAACTTATCAGAGATAGACCTTGAAATAAAGCCTCTTAGAGCCCTGTTGTGCTATTTTTAAAAATATTCTTAAAACCTTGGGCCGAGTTGATTTCATTTGTGGTGTTATGGTTAATGACTTCAGGATTATTTGTCGCAGATGGTATATTTTCATCATTATTAATGACAGAAATTAAAATATCTCCAGTCATCTGAATTCTATCGATAACTGTTTCTTTCAGTTCTTGGTTTTCAAGCGCTATACATTTTGCTTCATCAGATAGCATAAAATAATCGAGGGGAGAATCAAGAACCCTATTTTCTATTTGTACAGCATCTTGCGCTTGTTTGGCTTCAGCACTGGCCTCAACAAAAGTCAAAGCAAACCCCAAAAAGGCCAGTTTGGAGATAGTCTTTCTACTGCTCTCTTTGAATAACTCTTTAAGTCTCTTAATTCCTAATAAATTATCGAAATAGGCTTGAGAAAGTTTTATTTGAAAAAGCTTAAGCATATCATTACTAATGTGTTTTACCTGTTTCATTTTTTTGACAAAATCATTTGTTCTAATTTGAACACCAGCTCTTTGAATAACCTGTCCGCGCACTCTAATCGCAGCATTGAGTTCCTGTCTCACCTTTACAAATCCATTCACTTCTTTTTTTAAAGCAAGGATTTTTTCCTTATCAAGAGGACTTACTAGTGAAGAGTTTAAAAAAGAATCTGCTCTTTTGAGAAATTTTTGGGCCTGCTTCATCTCATCAGCATAATTTAACTGAATCTGCTCTTTTATGCTTTTCTCCAGGTTCTCTTTAAAAATCTCACGAGAGTTAAGAACTCTATTATCAATATCTCCAATGCGAGTTGCTTGGTTTCTAAGTTTATAGCCGTCTTCAAAAAAAAGAACTTCATTATAAACTCTCGTGGCCGCCTCAATATCATAACGAGCAAGCTCCTCTACTAAGTCATAAAAATCATCACCATAATCTGTCATATCGAGGACGGCCATTTTATTTAGCTTAAAATCCTTAAGCTGTTTCTTGGCCTGAACTCTTCTTTTTGTTTTAATAAAAAAACTTGTCGCCGTTGCCAGAAAAGAAGTAATAGAAATCGCTTTTTTAATCATTTCATCAGTTGTAGTAGACTCAATTTCTTCCACTGAGAGTTCACTTAAGCTCTCCATATTTTGATTATCTATTTGAATAATTTCTAGTGTATCAGACGAGCAAACAGAAGCCATAGAAGCTGACTGGATAAAAAAGCTAAGAAGATAGACTATACCAATCATTTTTTTCATCTTCCAGTTCCACTTTTCTTAAAAACTTCTCTAAAGCTTTGCCCTGTCGAAGTCTCTTGTCTTTGGTTATCAATAACAGTTTCGCTAGTCTTTATTGGCTCTTCACTAAATTGTAAGAGGAAATCTTCAATGATTAAAGACTCAGTCGAAATCATTGCCTTGAGCTCTGGATTATCTAGTGCCACACATTTTGCTTCATCTGAGAGAAAGTGAAATTCATAGGGTGAACTAATGAGACGCTTTTCTAAGTTCTGTTCATCTTGTCCTTTTTGTAGAGCTTCTTTTCCTTCAAGAATTTGAGGGACGAATAATAAGGGAAGTGCATATTTGAGGACCTTATTCCCCCCTTTTTTCAAGAGATGCTCTAGGTTCTCACGACTTAAATAACTCATTTGATTAATGGAACTTAATCTTTCTTCTAAGTTACGAATAACTCCTTTAGTTATGTAACGACTGTTTTCTGATTCAAGAGCAAAACTCTCAGTTCCAACAACCATTAAACTTCTTTTTTTAGAAGTAAGAGTTTTTAAAAGATCGGCTTCAACTTTTCTTAGATTCTTTAGAGCATTTTCTCCAAACCTAGGAAGTTTCGCTAATTTTTTCACTCTCTCATACATATGATTGATATAAGCAATTTCATCTTTCATCCGTGTTTCAAGCTTTGTACTCACTTCGCTTTGATAAATTGCAAGTGTTTTTTGCTCTTTTTCTTTTAAAAGAAAAGATTGGTTGTTAACTATTTCATCAGCAATCTCTCTCGCTTCTTTATAGTTATATTCCATCAACTCTTCTAAATGTTGACCCAGACCTTGTTTTTGAAAAATCTCTTCCTCTTTCAAAAGACGTCTCAAATTATCCTTATTGACCCTGTTATTTAAATCATAAAAAAAAACTCCAGCTGCTCCTAAGGCAGTTGCCATCATAAGCAGAGGAAAAATAAGTTCAACCTTATCATACTGAGCTTCAATAGCTTCCACAGGAACTTCATTTAAACGAACAATCGCTTCTTTATTGTTTTTTACAAGATCCTGGTTTTCAGCAGTACAGATCCTTGCGAAGGCGCTCTGTGTAGAGAAAACAAGACTTAGAAAATAGACGAACCCTTTTTTCATTGAAACCTCATTTTTTATCTAGTCAGTAATAAGCAAAAAACGTTCCATTTTAGAGCACTTAATTTCAACGAGTTAAGACTTAATGAAGCTTTTCTTTTTATATAAGTGTCAAAACTTTAGACACTTTGAGCCCCCTTTAACAAAAAAGGTTAAGCTCTTGATTTTCAGAACCAGAATCCTGACTCCTTAGTCCCCTGATGACCAGTAAATAGAGCAACCTTATTTTTTAAAGAGTCCACTTTGGGAGAATTTTTAATAAACATTTGTTTGAGCTAAAGGTAGCTAGAATGAAATGTAAGCATTAAATCATCTAACATAGATATTGCATAAATATGAAATGGGACATTTATACCTTCAGATTTAAAACTATTAACAAGTTCAAGAGATGTGTCGTGATCACCTATTGACAGAGGGCCTCCGTGAGGATGTGTATGAAAATAACGAATCTCTGCGATATGCTCTCTTTTGATATTTTTTGAGTTCAATACACCGTTAAGTGCATTTGAAATATCGATAGATTCTATTCTTTCTGAATGACGAGATGTGTGTAATGCTGTGACTGGAGAGCCTGACTTTAAATAAATAATCCAAGCTCCAACTTCAACTCCTGGACTTTTGAGAGCACTTTCTTTAGCAATATTACGAATTTCTTGTTCTGCTATCTCGAATTTAGAATTATATTTATTTGCTAGGCTGCTATAATAAAGATACTTTTCATCAAACTTTCTTTTAAAATCTTCAGATTGAAATTTTTGTAAATGGGAGAGGTCCCAAATTTTTTCAATTAAAGCTCTCTCCTCTTTACTATATTTATCTATTAGCAAAACTTCTTGAGTAACTGCAGGTAATTTTAAAAATTTACGATCTCTTGAGAGATTTATAGTTCGCCCTTCAATATTAAGGTAATCGCTCGCGGACATCTCATACCACTCAACTTTAGGTTCAAAAGCTAACTCCTCTTTCCTGATAACGCGATTTGATTTTGACAGAAAGAAGTAGGATAAGCAGTCCTCCATTCCCAATGTACTTATAGAGAAGATCGTAATGAGAAAAGCTAGCTTTGAGAAAAAATGAGTTCGTACAAACATTCTATCGCTGAAGAGTTAACTATTTTTTATCAAAAGCTGAGGCACAAATTGAAACAGCTCGATCTTGGATGACATAATCTATATCAACGATTTTTTGACCGGCCATGTAAACGTAAGCTTCTTTATAGCAAGAAAGAGATTTTTCAGCACTAGAGGTTCCCTTACAAAGGGAAATCGCCTTACTTTGAATAGCTGTATCAAAGTTAACAATTTTCTGATTAGTCATATAAGTATATGCTTCTTTATAGCATTTAATGGCTTCTTCAGGATTAGCCCCTGTTGCAAATGAAAAATTAATTCCTAGAAACAACAATCCTAGAATCATTTTATTCATTTTTCCTCCATCTTTTTAAAATTCTAAATAAATATAACGCTTACAATATCTCAGCTTTTAAGATTCTGAGATAGACCCCCTGGTCTTTTTACAAAAAGCTGTGTAGCTTTTTTACAGCTCGCTATGTTATTGAAATAAGTAATAGAAAATTTTTATTGATGAACTTTAGGCCAAAGATCGTTATATCTTAAGCGCTTGATTTTTGCTTTATCACTCTCCATCAAACTCTTCATTATCTCTTGAGAATAGTGCTCCAAGAATTCTGAAACTTCAAATTCCTGAATCCCTGCTTCACAAAGCTCTGCCCCTGTTATGGGACAAACCTCTGTGAGAATAGTTTGGAGTTCGCTACCGAGTTTTGCTGTTACTTCTTCTAATTGCAAAAACATAAACTCAGTGTTCTCATCCTTTATTTTTTTATCACTTAGGCGATCTTGAGAATGAATAAAGCCTGAGTTAACTAACGCAGTAAAGTGAAGTAAGCTTTTATTATCTTCGTGGTTGGTGCTAAACCCATAATTTTTTACTTTGGTTTCATCACTCGAATAGAGAGAGAGTAAGTGTAAATCAGAAAGGTTAATGTGATATAAAGAATCCTCCCCCATTTGTTTGTTGAGGATATCTTTTACATAAGGCATCGCTGTTGCTAGGTACTTACGTGACTTAAGAGAGAGAGTATCAAACTCTTGCGCGATTTCTGGTTGTTCCTGATATTTTTGAACTAAAAGCTCCTCTATCTTTGATTCTAGTGTCTGTTTTTTGTTTGTATTTCTCAAAAAACTCCAAGCGAGTTTATTTAAAGTCAATTCACTCTGAATTTTAATAAAACTTTGCAACTTCTCATCAGAAAACTCAGAACTCTCTAAATAATCTCTTAAATCTGAAAAACATCCCAAGAAGCGCTCCTCTTTCTCAAGCTTATCTGTTTGACTAATAAGTTCAGCATTCAGAGGAAACTCAACAATACCATCATGGAGCATTAACTGCCCCTCTTGAACTCTTAATGACTCTAATTCTTCCTGTTCAAGAATAGGAAATATCTCTTCATCAATATCAAACACGTACTCAAAGTTTTTATTTTTAAAGAAAGTTTTATTTGACCCTGGTACCCGAATAATTTCCCACACTCCATTAGAAAATTGTCTCTTCAAAGTTTTTGCTGATACTCTGACTGTATTAAGTTCCTCAGGTCTTTGAAAATCACTCTCTCCTAACTGAACTTCTTGATATCCCTCTTCCATAAAATCAACAAATTCTTGGGCATAACTCGTAAGGCTATCTGCTTTCTCACCTAAGCTGATTGAGATGTTTCCTCCAGAGTCAATTTGAGAAGAAGGCTCATCTTCTATTATCTCTTCTTGATTATTCTGTTGATAGAATTGAGCGTATAAAGAGCATGTCTTAAGAACTCTCTCGCTCCCAAAATCTGGGTCACATTCCATTTCAAGCTCTTGATAAAACTCATACTGCTCATCTGACCACTCTTCTTCTTCAAGAGAGTTAAAATAATTGGTAGGAAGTTGAGAGAAACAAGCCCCCTCATTACTTTTATCTGAAACACAAACCTTTTCACCAAATAAAAGAGGGTTACAAACAAACTGTCCTTTAGGACAAGATGAACTTAACTGACTCTCTTCTTTTATCAAACAAGCCCCATTAACCCATTCTCCTAAAAAGCCTCGTTCAAGACAGAGCTCTTGAGCAAAAGTGCTTAAACTTAAAAAAATTAAAAAGAAGAGCTGCTTTAAATACATCTCTTTCTTTTTCGGTATTTAGCAGGAATAACTCAAGAGCCCTAACTATTTAAAATAGCATTCTTCAAGAAGTTTCACTCTTGCCTAATAAGGAGCAAAAAAGTAAATAATTTTTTATGAAAGAATTCTCTCCCAAACTGCAAGCGAAGATTGATACGGCCAAAGAAAAAATGAAGCCTATAAAGTTGGGACAAATCCCGTTTGCTTCACCACTTCTGCTGGCCCCCATGGCAAGTATTTGTAATTGGCCGTTTCGCCTTTTGATGGAAGATCTTGGAGCAGGTGGTACTGTAAGTGAGCTTATCTCTTGTCATGGTATTAACTACAATAATCAAAAAACCCTCGATATGCTTAAAATTGATTCAAGAGAGAGAAACATAGGGATACAACTTTTTGGTGAAGACCCTACGGCCATGGCCCAAAGTGTGAAAATAGCAGAGAGCTTCGGCCCGAAGTTCCTTGATATTAATATGGGGTGCCCAGTAAAAAAAGTAGTGAGTAAGGGAGGGGGCTCGGCCCTTTTGAAAGAACCTAAGGCCCTGGCCAAACTTTTAAGCTCAATGAAAAAAGAAATGAGTGTTCCTCTTACTAT
Organism: Bacteriovoracia bacterium; assembly: GCA_030431635.1. GTDB lineage: Bacteria > Bdellovibrionota > Bacteriovoracia > Bacteriovoracales > Bacteriovoracaceae > CALFYV01. The sequence continues at coordinate 233,161 of JAUIIL010000004.1, read as the reverse complement.
TAAAATTAGAATGGGGTGGGACGCTGACCAGATAAATGCTGATGAGATTGTTCATGTGGCCAGAGAAGAAGGAGTCGAATTTGTGGCCATTCATGGTCGCACAAGGGCCCAACAATACACAGGTGAAGCGAATTGGAATTATATTGAAGAGCTGGCCCAACACTCACCTCTTCCAATTATTGGAAATGGAGATCTTCATCGCTCTCACCAAGTGAGAGAGAGAATGCAAGAAACTCACTGCCAAGGGCTTATGATTGCTCGTGGAGCTTTGAGGAATCCTTTTATTTTTCTTGAGAGTATGGATGAAAGCCTTTCTTTTGATGGACGTGATTACTGGGAAGTTATTGAAAGGCTTTATGATTATATTCTAGAGGCCTTTACTCTTGAGAGAACTCGCCTGGTCCAGCTGAGAAAGCTTATTGTTTGGTTTAGCGCAGGATTTCCTCAAGTGGCCAAATTTAGAGGAATTTGTTTTCAAACTCAAGATATTGAAGAGTGCATGAGAGTCAGTGAAGATTACTTTAAAACACTGACTCATCAAAATAAGAGAATTAACTATGCTGAGAGCTTCATGACCTCAGGTCATGGTTGACGAAGCATGAGCCCTGCCCACAACTTATTACAAGCCCCTTTCACTTTTTGCTTTGTTTTCACGATAGCTTTTCCAGTTCCAACGTAGAGCTTCTCTACATTACTTTCAACAAAATTTATCCCTTGATGTATGTAGGGCATAATAAACTTTCCACCTAAAACGTTATCAAGAACTGCGGCCAATAACAGGTGTCCTATAAGACTGACTCCAAAATCTCCAGCAACCATAGCAAAAGTCTTCTCTGCCATATACGGAGCATTCATCGTACTTCCTAAAACTGTTGTTGCGTAAGAACCAACAAGGTTTAGGAGAAGAAAAACCTTATTACTTCCGGACTGAATAAACTCAGGATTAGTTGAAGCATACCTGAATACTTCCTCTCCTTGCTTGAGAATACTCGCTTGATCAAACTTCTCTAGCGCAAGGTCTCTAGAGTGTTTTTTATAAAATGAATCCAGTTCTTGAACTTGTTTTCTCACCATCACTGAGTTTTTTGAGTCCACTGCGATGGCCAGCTTTGCGACTAAATTGTTATGGGCCTGTTTAAGTAAGGCCAGTTTATTTTGAAGAGTAATCGATGTGGCCACAATAGGAATCCATGGCCAAGCATAATACCAAAATCCCATGGCCGTTCCCCACTGACGGGCAAGGAAAGCTTGCCAAAGTCTTGAAGAAAAAACGTTTTTCGCCACATCAGGAGTAGCGCCTTCCATTCCTTTTGAGAGCCCTTCTGTAAAAGTCCAATCAAAAGCATGAGTTCCTGGTTCTGCTCCCATATAAAGAGCCACCATCGTCATCGTTACACCAATGAGAGTGAAAGCTTGAAAAGCTTTAAATCTAGCGAAAAACTTTCTGACGATCCATTTCCCATATTTAATTTGATCAAAACTAAAAGCTGATTTTAAAAGTGTTCCAAAAGTACGTCCAAAACTCATGGATTGATTGAGCATTTTTTTGACTTCCTTCTCACTTGCTCCACCTTGAATCAACTTTTGCTCGATGATTTTACTGGCAGCTTCCGGATCGAGCTTAACCCCTTGGTTATAACTTAAGAAAGTATCAGCAGGGAAAGAAATAGCGTACCCTCCTAACTGAAGTCCGTTATCAACCATAAAGTTTGGGTTTGCACCCATAAAACCATCAGCTTGATAAACAAGATTCTCTGGCATTGAAGGATCGGCCATATCTCCATCAAATGCATAGATCCATGGCATTGGGCCAAGGTCTGCGACCTGTTGGTAGAAAGTAATTTTTCCTGTGGAGGCATCAGGAACTGAGTGCATCAGTTCTCTATAAGTCGTAAAACCATAGTAGCCCCAAAATCGTGGCCAATCAGTAGAAAATCCTTCTTTCACTTTTGTTAAGCTGGCCCTTACATTTTGCCCTCTTTTGCTCATCTGTTCAAAAGCGATTGAGCTTCTCTCAGCCTCAACAATTAAATCCATTTTCTCTTGAGCTTCTAATTGAACAATCCCATTTTTGTAATCCTCACTTGAGAATGTCCCAATTGTCTTTTTTAAATCAGAGGCAATAGTCATGATTCTCTTTTTCTCTTGCTCTGTTGTTGAGTTTTGAATTTTAAAAGCAAGAATCTCTTCAAGAGAGAGTTTTTCTTTATGCATTAAAGGAGCATGGGCCGCTACCCAAGCATGCGAGAGCGTGCTTCTTTTTTTGAAGATATCTTTTGTGAGCTTTTGTCTGTTTTCAACAATCTTTTCTTGACTGGCCCAGGGTGAGTTAAACATATGAGGGTAGTGCATAGGCTCAAGTCCTGCTTGTATGGCAGGAATAAAATTTTTCTGATTTGTTGCAGCCGCTAATCCGTGAAGAACTGGATACATTAAATAACCAAAAGTCTTCATCCCAGTACTCATCAGAGAAACTAAGAACCCCTTTTTATTAATCACTCCTTTTACGGCCATAGAACCGAGGTAGAGCATATAAGCAGAGTTCATCATTAAAGCGACTTGCGCTGTTTTTGAAGTTAACTCTGGGTATTCAAGAATAGGAAACTTCGCTTCGGCAAGGTGGTTCACACTAGCAATCACCCAGTTCCAAACATCAACTCCTTGATCAAGCATCCAAGAAGAAGCCTGGGAGACCATCCCACCAGTGACGACATCGCCTACAACTCCAGCGGCCACATAACCAGTTAGAGTTGAAAAATCAGTTAAGCGGTTAATCACTTTCCTTCTTCCTTCTTTTGTAAAAGAAGTTCTGAGTTTTGCCGCTAAATCTTTTAATTTTTTTGCTGTATTATCTAAAACAGCTTCTTTTGTTTTAGCAAAAAAGCGTTTGATTTTTGTATTGTTTCTTTTGGCCCATTCTTCTTTCTCTTTTATTTCCTCTTGAAGAAGATCAAAACGCCCTTGCCACTCGTCAAGAAAAAGAGCTCTCTGAGGGGGGATATTATCTTTTAAGCTTTTGGCGTTTTCATAGAGTTCAAAAGTATATTTTAAATTACCTGAGGCCATTGCTGCTCTAAACTCTGGGTCCACCATGTCCCTTTGAACTTCAGGATTTTTCATCAGATCGAGCATGTACTTTTGGGACTCTTCTGATATTGTCGTAAGCTCATCAAAAAAAGCTTCAATTTTATTTCCAAAAAGCTCAGGATTCTCTTTGACTGCAAGAGTTGCGTAGAGGGCCGTGTCTTGAAAGAACTTGAGAAAGACTTCTCTTCTTTTGATAATATCAACGGCTTCCCCTTTAGAGTTAAACATAATGATATCTTCTTCCTGAAGGTAAGATCTCAAGGCCTTGCCTTCATCTGAGTCACCTTCTGGTAAAAGCCCATTGTTTCTTAGAACTCTTTCACTAATAGGCTCTACTGAATCAGAGACAAGAGAAATTTTATAATCATCTGGTTTATCAGCGGCCGGTCCCCACCAAGAAACGTCACTGACTAAAAAAGGTCTTTGGCCATAAAACTTTGCAAAGGATGCTTTTTCTATACTGTAGAGGTGTCCATCACGAGAAATGATAAAAATAAAGTTTTTATCTAGGATAAAATCACTGGCATCAATACCAGCAATAACATGCTTGAAAGGTTTTTTTCCTCCAACAGTTATATGAAGTTCGCCCTCAACAATTTCAAATTTGGCTTTTTTGTAAGGTTGAGAGATGTAAGGAATATTAAATTCCATATTGTTATCGTAAAGATTAATTCTATTCCCGTCCTCAGTTTCAAGGTACTGAGTCATTGTTTTCCAAAGATTTTTTTGCGTTTTTGGCCTTGCTGGCTCAAGAGTTTCATCCGATTTAGCCCTGGCCAAGGCATCAAGAAACTGGTGGTATTTAGAAACATTATCCCTGACTTCATCTAGAGCTTTGGGAAGTTTTTCTTCTGTCTTTTCATCATTTGCATAAACTGTTGAAATCGTCGCTGCAAGGGAGAGTTCAAAACACAAAACTAGAGCAATCAACCTAAACAAGAACTTGGCCACTAAGTTATCTCCTCAACAAATTGAATAAAGGAAATGAATCCTGAAACGACAGATTAAACCGGTAAATTCGATTCAAATCAAATAAAACAGTGCAGCATTGTAAACTTTTCATCTTTTGCTTAGCGTAAACACCTGTTTTTACATCCCCCTCTGTAAATATTATCTGTTGGTTATACTGTTAAATATTCTCTGAAAATACGCCGATAATCTCTACTGAGGTGGAGATATATTTGAGAACTATTAGCCTATTATTTATTTATGTTTTTGTCGTTTTTTTTGGAGTCTCTTCTTCAAAAGCGCAGAATTTGTGTGATGACTATCACAATAAGCTCACTGCAACAGATAACAAAATTCAACTCAATCAAAATATTGAAGTCGTTAAAAAGTTTTGTCTTTCTCAAAAACTGCCTGAAGGCAATTCAATATGCCCTCAACCTTTTGATGAAAATAAACTCCCAACCTACGCCGAGATTAAAAAACAGTATAACGAAGCTATTTCTCGCTCTATTGTTCTTAAGGGACTTCTTCAAATAAAGACGGACTTTGAAGAAAAAGCCAGAGACTTTGCTCTTATTGAAACTGAACATCTCGATGATATTCAAAAAAAATACCGTGAGTTTCAACAATCCCTCAGAAAGGCCCAAATTGTTGAAGAAGGTTTTGAAAATGATTATGAATTTCATAACGAACAAGGCACCCCTCACCTGGCCTACCTCTCTTTTCTCAGTCAATCTCCATCTGAGACTCAAAATACTTTTGAAACTTACGATCGTTTTATGAACGAGGACTTTTGTCAAAAACCAAACAATTCAATTCGAAGCTTATGCCAAAACTACTCAAATATGATCCATCTTGAAGATCGAAAAGTCCTCTTTGATATTTTCCAATCCCGCTATGTGTATCAAGGACAAGATAATCAAAAAGCTCATCTCCCTTCAGCTGAAGATTTAGAGTTTGCAAGAAACTCTCTTGATAAAAAACAATACTTAGAGCAATTTCAAAATGTTTTAAAATTGGAAATCACTGAAGGAGAGAATCCTCAAAAAGAAAAAATCTCTAACTTTGACAAAGGATATTTAAAAAACATTGAGAAAGTTTTAAAAAATTATCAAAGCAATCCTTCAGAGAGTACGAGGAAACAATTACTATCTCAAATGAAAACTTTCACTGATAAGGCTTCTTTCATTAAAAATCAATCTTTAAACCGAATTGATATTGAAAAAGCAACAGTGGACGCCCTTTTGCCTGAATATAAAAAAGCGTTCAAAACCTCTGAGGAAAATACACTTCGTGAAAGTGTGAGAAAGTCCCAACAACTTAGCGAAACGAGTCTTAAAGAGTTTCAAGATAAATTTAACGCTCTTGCAGAGTTAACACAGAAAGAGGTTGCAAACAAAGAGCCTCAAATAAAGGAAGAACTTGTCTCAGCTCTTATCAAAAAACACGAGGACTTTCTTAAAGCTTCTTTTCATGACTTAAATCCAAGGGATCCAGAAACTAAGTACTTAAACTATGATATTAACCAAAAACGTGATGAGATTCTAAAAAATCAGAAGTCATGTCTGGCAAAAGTTTCAAAAAAATCCTTTGAAACTGTCGCTAGTTGTCTTCTTCCAGGAGAGAGCTTTGCTAATAATGAAGCACTCGAGTCTTCCTTGCAGGAGAGTACATTAAAGTATCAAAACCTTAAGGAATTATTAGGTCAAATAGAATCTTCGAAAGAGCATCAAACTCTAGTGGCACAAAAAGATAGTCTTTTTATTAATTATCTTAAAAACTGTAGCTCTCGATTTGAAACATCTGAAGAAGAATACCATTTCTCTCTCTGTAATAAAGAAGGAAGTATTGAAACTCTCAATAAAAATCTTATTTACCTTATTGATGAGAGTTCAAAAGTATCAACTCTGATTTCTGCTGATGTTTTTAATCAAATTAAAAATGATGAGGATTTAGAAGCAAAAAGAATCAAACAAGAAATAACAAACCCTACTATTGTGGAGAGTCCTGAAACTCAAGAAATTACGGAGACTGATGACCTTGCGACTCCAGATGATACCTACTCTCCTGAAAGAAATCCTAGTGAGAAAAAGAAGAAGCAATCAACTCGCTCTACTCGTTGGAAGAACTTCACTGATGTTTACTATGGTGAGAGTAATGAGCCGAAGATGAATAATTTAGATTATATTTCTCGAGGCTTTCTTAATGCGGCAGCTAAAATGGGGCCATCAATTAGAGAGTATACTTATTATAACCAAATGACATCGCAATCGATTCTTCATTCAACCTACATGGCCAATGCCTACATGAATTATCGACTTGGAAACAACCCTAGGTTATCACCTTATTATAACAACTCTTATTTAAGCCAGCTTACTCTTAATACAGGAGGATATTGGCGCGACCCACTCAGTTCTCGCTATTATTATGACTCTTCAAATAACGACTTTTTGTATAACTCTCGTGTTTCTCAATTTGAGATCTCCCCTTCTGCCCAAAGCAACTGGACACCAATTCCTTCTTCCACGGCTTCATCTTCTTTGAATATTCCAGTGAATTTTGCTGATTAAAGTGAAAAATTTGCCTCTTTAAGGCCTTATTATTCCCGAGCTTTTAAGACAGCCAAACATGTATCCGAAAATCTTTATGGAGGACTCTATAATAATGAGATTACACTTCTTATGGATTTTTATTCTGCTGTTGTCTTGCCAACCGGAGACAACGACTCGCTCACTTGAGGGAAGTGATCTCAATGTCAGTAATAATCAAGGAAGTTCAAATGGGGGTTCAGGACAAAGTGGAAACTCCTCAACTCCAGGTTCTCAATCTCCAAGTGAGAGTGATATTTATTTTTACAATACTAATTATCATACTCAATTAACGATTAACTCCAATATTAATGACACTCTTTATCTTCGTGGCCCTAAAGTTGAAGAGTTTCTTCTTGATTCTAGCGCTTTCCAAGCAAAATACTGTCTCGTTGTTAACTTCAGAGACCTCCTGATTTCTGGAGTGGCCACTAACTTACAATTGAGAACGAGAGCTGTTCCCACTTCTATTTATAATTTCTCTGAGGCCCGGGAAGAGAAGTTTTTTAGACTTGAGCTCCATGATAAAGTTGCTAGTTCTCAGTCTTGTCAAGGAGCAGTTGTTCTTGATAATCCAAACTCAAGCTCTCCTACGACATTTACTCATCTCACAAGTAAGTTTCTTATCTCTGAACTTTGCCCTACTTGTTTGGGAGTTATCAACTCTGATGAAATTTATCTCTATCACTCAAATGGAACGAGTTTAGGTAATAGAGTTGAACATCAATCTCTCACAGAAAACTTTCTTAACCTCTCTTCATTATCAATTGTTGTTAATTACAATAATAATACATCAAACCAAAACCCTACTTGTAGTGATCTTGAATGTCAGTCCCAAGGTTTTGATTGCTGCTCAGAAGGCCAATGTGTTAATGATGGGGCCCAAAAGTCTTCAGCCAATACAAGTGATAGTGCTTTTCAAACAGCCCTACAAGAAGTTTTATCCCAACCTTCGGCCTATCGAAATTATCCAGAGTATTTTTATATTTGCTCTGGAACGAGAGCTCCTTCAACGGACGAGGATGAGGGAGATCCTGAAGCAGATGCTCTTGCTCTTCTTGAGTCATTAAAAGCCGATAAAGTATGTATTGATGAGCTTGTTAATGACTCATTAACTTCACCCTATACCCTTAATTATATAAGTCCCGCTAGTTATCCAGCGACTCTTGATCCCACAAAATGTTCAACCACTTCCTCTGATACTCTTTATGTTCAAAGTGTACTAGATAGGCTTTATACAAAGTGTGGATGTAGTGAAACTAATTTTAGTAATAAAGTGAATAACTGTCCTGCTTACAAGTACAAAATAACAAAAACTGACTCTCAAGGAAATATTTTGGCCATTGGCTGTGATGTTCCTGAAGTTGATAATGGGCCAGAACCATTTCAAGACCTAGATATTGAACTTAACTCAAGAACTGTTCCTCATCGTTATTTTAAACGAACCAGCGGTGAAGCTGTTGACGATCTTTCAAAGTTTTTCTTGGACTCGAGTTTTACCTATGAAGGAGAGGATTTTAGTTACCTTGATGGACCTAATAGGATGATCCCAGTCAATAGTAGCTTTAATATGAACTCTATACTAGGGGCCATGGAAACAACATTAGATAAATCTCTGCCTGCTAAAATGGTAAGTGTAAACAGAGGTGTAAGTTATCTTATTGAAACACGCTCAGGTTTTTATGAAACATGCAAAAATTGTGCGAGAGATAGCTGGCTTAATGCTTTTAGTGCTTACCCTTCCAGTCAATTTGGAATTGGAGTGCAAGCTATTGGACACACGACTAGCCGAGATCAATATGTAACCAATACGACTTTTGGAAACTATGCTGATACTCACTTTGGAAGAGCTTGCTATATTCCACCTACAATGGTTCCCTACTCTCATTCAAGTGATGCAAGCTCAATCACTCAAAGACAAAATCGTTTAAAAACACAAACGGCTCTTTATGTAAACGGTTACCAAAAAGATTGGTTTGGTTTTAATAGAGGTGCTGTCATTGGATCCTTTGATGGAGTGACCTGGTTTGCAATTGGAAAAGGTCGACTTATTACGGCCACTACCAATAAGCTCTTCCTTGCTATCAACGCTCCATTTGGAGATTTAGCTGAAAATAACACTCATATCATTGGTGTTTCTGAGTACACTCCTCCGGCCACGGCCGCTATTTTTGATTATGATCCAAACCTAACAACAAGTGCTCCTCTTCAAAATGAAGCCGCTTCTTGCCAAAAATATCATCAGTGTAGTGTGGATTCTGATTGCGTTACTCAACTTGGCTGGGAGTATGTTTGTGCTGATGTGTCTAAAACAAGGATGTATAAGCCCTCCTTTAGTTCAGATGCAGATGAAGTTGCTAACAGTGCTCAATCGGTAAGCTTTAAAAACTGGATAGCAGGAAGTACTTTTCCTGGAAGTTCAACGAAACGTTGTGTTTATAGAGGAGCTGGTTCTGTTTGTCGTAGAGATTATGAAGGAATTTCTGGTGCCAATGAAAAAAGAAAGCTTCTGACATGTGCACCAAATTTCTATTGTGCAAATCCAAACTCAAGTGTCTTTAACACTGAAGTGGCCCGCTTTGTCGGAGATATCTCAGCTCTTCCATTAGGTGATGGCAATTACTATGGAATGGATGCTGATTTTCCTGGAAGACCTCTTCACTATGTCACTGGAGTAGGATTAACCTCACTGCCAGCTGATGTTCAGTCTAATCTTGAAGCCAACATGAATCTTAACGATTCAAGTGCTTCTTGGGGAGTTTGTCGCCCAGGGAAATATTTAAGTGCATTTCATCAGAATATTCAAAATGCTCAAGGAGAAATCACACCTCTTAAAACTCATCAAACTGCTGATAGTAGCTACCGAACAGATTATATTTCTCAAATTGGAAACTGTGATGCAACTTTTAACTCTGGTTGGACCAAAACTCATCCTCTTGAGATTGACTATGACCCCACTGATGGAAGTGGCTGGGTGACTGGTGGACGGACTCCGGCTTACCTATCACTCTCTGCTAAACATATGAACTGTCCAGTTTTTGATTCTGATGGGAACTATCTTCAAACAAAAGAGAGTTTTACAACACTACTTCAAAGTGCAACGGAAAGTAATCGTTTACTTGCTCTCACAGACTATGCTCAAAAATCCAATCGACAAAATGCTTGTGGACTCGAGAGTTTAGACAGCTTTGGTAACTCTCCCTTTGTCTCAGTGGAGGCCCTTGAGTTAGGAACAACACAAATAACAAGCGCAACTGTTGCACAAAATGCCTGTTTAAGACGAGCTGGTTCTGTTTGCCATACAAACCTAGACTGCTCTCCTAATAAACTTCATGCCAGCATGGTCGATCTTTTCGGAGAGGAGTACTTTGGTAACGCTGCAGAAAAAGCTTACTGGGAAGAGAGTCTTATCTGTGGGCAAGGAGAACTTGTTCCACAAATTATCGAAAACGATATCAAAAGAGATGATGATCGGTTTGATCTTTATGATTTAACTCAAAATAGATGCTGTCGTGAGATTGGAAAGTCACTCACTATTTACTCAGAAGACATGAGTGATCAGAGTTTTACTATCAATGTTGATATTAATAATAAAACATTTGATACCACCAAATTAGGTTATGAGTATCCTACAGATGCTGCTCGCTATTCAAGACTGGCCTCTGTTGATATCAAAAAAATGTCCGCAGACTCTTCTGAACTCTCTCCTGGTCTGAGTGCCTCAACAAATGCAACAGCACTTGGAACAGATGGTGATACTCTTATTAGTCTTATCGAGCAGTATCAGTGGAAAACTCTCTCCCAAGCAGCTAGCAATACTTGCTGTGGTGGAGGTTGGGTTAGAAAGTTTGCTGACGGGAGTTCAGATTGGTCAAGAGGAGATCGTTTTAAACCTAACATCTCCAATTTCAAATGCCTCAATTACCAATCTCCTCTTCTACTTGACTCTGATCCAAGCACAACTTTTGGACAAGATGCTACTCCTTATAACTATGTTGATGAAGACAGAAGAGATGGCGAGAGCAATGTTTTCTGCTTAAATGATGCCGCTGGTTCTGACTCTTCAGCTGGTTGTGCCCAAGTTCCCTTCCTTGATTCTGGAGCTGCTGGTTTTGATTCGGCTTCTCCTACTTTAGATACAACAAATGCTTTTGTCTCTGTAACTTTTGGAAGTAATTTTGATAGAAATGTTTTTAATTTTTCAGGCACAAGTGCCAAATTTGCTCCTTATTCTGCCGTTCCAACTCAGTCCTATGACTACTTTAAAGATGATGCTGCTTCTCCTTATGATAGTACTATTGGTTTTCAATTACCGGCCTATATCCCAGCCGATTTTAGGGCCGCTGTTTTTAATCTTGAAGTTGTGGCCCCAAATGGTTCAAATAAAGCGACCTGTGTTGCTCGTCCAGCAGGAAGTGGTTCTATTATTACAGCTTCTAGCTTTAACCCAGCAGGTGCTGGTGATGCTGCTTGCTCAAACTCTGGTGGTAATGTTTGTGAATATTGTTATTATCCAAACTCTGGAATTATGGCCATAAGCCTTGATGGCTCTCTCGCGGGAGATGGAGATGATGATTATGTCAGAATAAGTTTTTCAGCTCCAGGGACTCAACACTATCAGGCCAATGCTCCAGGGAGCTCTACTTATACTTCGCGTTCACAAACTCCAGGTAATTACTTCTACTATCTTAGACGTCTAGGTAAGTTTGAATTAAGTGGGATTCCTCAGATTTACTATGAACCTCTTTATTGCTCTGATAATTACTTAAAACTGGTGCCAGGTTTATTTGATTCTAGTCTTGAAGATGCTGCTGATTTTGCAGCTTCCTCGAGTACTTTTACTCTTCCTAATGGTGTGAACGATACAAGACTTGATACACCTAATGATAGGAGTTCAACTCCTGCCCTACCACCAGCAAGTGCAGTGGATGGTGGAGCTGTGGCCACAAAAGATATTTTAGAAAATGAAGATGTTTTCTCAGGACATGAATTTAGATGTTGTCTCAAACTTGGTAAAAATACGACTGGCAATTCTCTTTGCTGTAGTGGCCATGCTGCTAGTGATAGCACAGACTTAGATGGAGATGGCGATACAACTGAGCTTGTTTGTAAACTCCCTTCTAAAGCAAACCTCAGCATTTATTTCAACCGCTTTGTCTCCGGCGAGGGAGTTGGTTCCTCTCTGCCTGGTGGAGGTCTTTCTGATGGAGACTTTGATGCTAATACAGGTGAGCCTCTGATGAACTCAAGTGTTTATAATAAGCTCGTTGCACTCGGAAATGCTTATTGTGCTTCTTCGACTGTTAGAAGAGGTGGAGCTTTTGGTCAATTTAAAGGCGAGCCTAAACTCTTTGGAAATGCTGACAACAGTTCTAGTGGTGGCGTTTGGTCGCTTCTTGACTCTATCAACGACTCTGATACTCTTTCTATTGAAACTAAGGGTTACACTGACTTTAGTGAAGGTTACAAATGGAACCATCACCTGTATTGTGAGTAGTAAAAAAGGATAGTCCATGAGTAAAAGAGAAAAATGTCCCGCAGATAGTCTCATTGTTATGAGAGAAATGGTTATGCCTAACCATACAAACCCTCAAAACACTATTTTTGGAGGCGTTGTCATGAGCTGGATTGATATTGCTGCGGCCATGTGTGCAGCTAAGCACGCTGAAAAACCAGTTGTCACTGTTCACGTTGATGATATTGATTTCAAGGCCCCAATCAAAGTCGGTTGCCACGTTATTATTAGTGCTTCTCTTAATTATGTAGGACGTACTTCTATGATTGTTGGAGTGAAAGTTGAAAGCGAAAATCCTTATACCGGAAAACGACGTCAAACAACTAAGGCCTACCTTACGTTTGTGGCCTTGGATGAAGATGGTGTTCCTGTAGAAGTTCCCTCTCTTTCTCCTCAAACTGATGAAGAGAAAAGGCGGTTTGAAAACGCTAAAAAACGAGTTGAGGCCAAGAAAGCCCTAATGAAATCCTTAGAATAAGAAAAACAGCGTCAACATTTATAACCTATTAAAATAAGAAGGTTGTTCTTTTTTCTACACATTTAATTCTCATCTGCTTCATGAAAAAAAAACCTGCTTCAAATACCATATTTGGAGCATCTATTTTTTCTAAGGAGGAAAAAATGAAGAAAACATTGATGACTTTAGCACTCACACTACTTGTATCTTCAGTTTGGGCCCAAGGAGCCGCAAGTATTAACTCTGTGGGTTTAACTGTTGGAGAAGACACTGGACTTAACCTCAGAAGCTCCCTTGAAGGAAGAAGATTTTTACAACTTACTTTTGCTGGCTTTGATGATGAGAAAGATATTGTCTTAACTCATAACTGGCTATTTAGGCCCTACAGAAAACTCACCCCTTATATTGGTGCTGGTTTTGCTTTTGAAATTGATGATGATAATGAGGTTGTCAAAAATGATAATGACGATCTGGCCTTAAGAGTTCCTGTTGGAGCCACCCTTAATTTTGGCCGGGATGATCTACTTGCTTATGCTGAAATCATTAATGAAATTGATGAAGACGACTATGATTTGGGTCTTGGTATAGGTCTTAACTACGCTTTCTAAATATAAATAAACTCTCTCTCCCTTATTTTCATAGAAATGAGGGAGAGAAATAAGTAAAAAATTCAGACACTTATTGCTCTCACCCTCTTTTTGACATACGCTTTGCGTTATAATGTTAAAGATATTTCTTCTCCTACTTTGCTTCTCTATGGCCTTCGCTCAAAACGGTGGAGATGAACCTTTTGAAAGTTTTGTCAGGGATATGAGTGCAAACCTCAATCATAACAAATCACTTTTGAAAAAAAACTTTCCTCATATCTACTCTCAACTGAAAGAGTTAAATCAAGCTCAATGTTTAAAGCTTTGGAGCTCTTCAACAAACTTCGACTATTATGCTAAGGAGCAAATTGTTCTTCCCCAAGTATCCAAACTGATTGAATCTGTTTCTGGAGACAAACTTATTCTTCAGAGGGTTTATTCTCAAGAACATCAACAAGAAATTGAAATCGTTCACGCTGGACTTGAGCATATTTACGGCTATCTTTTTAGTGTTATCAATACACCCTATGGAAAAAAGCGAAAAAGATGGATTGATGGAGGGTTTAATACGCTCCTGCAGCTTGAGTCAGCTCCTCTTAGTACTCATACTTCAGAAAATCTTCTCAGCAATGTAACCTATTTTGTTTCACGAATTGCTAAAAAAATGAAGTTCCCGGCACAGGAAATTGAGAGGATTTCCCCTGAGTTACGTGAATATAATTACGATTCACTAAAGAAAACAACTCTTGTTGAAGTCTTTCGTTCTCAAGAAACAAACTATCAATTAACAACTTACTTAATTGAGGGAAAGCAAGAGTTTGAAGGACAAAGCCATATTCTTATTTATACTATCTCAACAGAAGAAGAAGAAAGAGTTGTTTCGATGTTCCCTATCGCTCCTTCCTTTTATGATTTTATCATTGAGAAAAAAACAGGAAAAGTCGATGACATCCAAATTCTCTACAACGGCTTTATCCAAGAACTTCTCTTGGGAGAGAACTTAACTGGTGAGCGCTATTTAGAGAAATAACTAAAATTCTATTTTATCAAGAATACTGTCAACAATTCCGTAATCAAGCGACTCTTTCGCATCCATCCAGAAATCACGATTAAAGTCGGCCATAATTTGTTCGGATGTTTTATTAGTATTATCTGCTAATAACTTTGCTAACTTCTCACGTGTTTTAAGAATTTGCTTAGCTGTAATTTCAATATCACTGGCCTGACCATAGGCCCCACCCATTGAAGGCTGATGAATCATCACTTTCCCGTTGGGATAAATATAGCGCTTTCCTTTAGTTCCTCCAGAGAGAAGAATAGAGCCCATCGAAGCGGCCATTCCCATACATACCGTTGAAACAGGAGAGCTTATCATTTGCATTGTATCGTAGACAACCATCCCAGAAGTCACAACTCCACCTGGAGAGCTAATATAGAGAGTTATTTCTTTTCCTGGATCAACTGCTTCAAGATAAAGTAGGCGATCAGAAACATACTTTGCAGACTTATCATCGACTTGTCCCCAAAAGAAAATTTTTCTTTTCTTTAAAAACTCTTTTTGAAACTTATTATTTTCGCTTAGATTTTCAAAAATTTTCTCTTCATCAAGCATTAATTCTTTATCACTCACCGGGGACTCCTTTGTCTATTGCTCTATTATACTAATAGTCATAGAGATGAAAAAGGGGCAAAGAATAACTTACTTGTGAAACTCTAGCCTATTAGCACAAATTTCTTTTTTATCCTGACAAAAATTCACGAGATTAAAAATGATCTCACCATATAAAGCCTCTTGATGGCTGGTAATATAAAAAGCTCTGCCTCCCTCTTGAAAAGAATTTTTGTAAACTTTATTATTTGTATCTATTTCTTTTATCATGAGTTTTTTGTCTTTTAAATCAAGATCAGCTGACTGAACTCTTACATTATGTGAGTCTTCAACGTAACCAATGCTTATATAAATAGTAGGCTCTAGTCCATAATCTAAAAAGCTTCTTAGTCTTTTATTCATTTTTTCCAAACCAGTAGAAGTAAAATTTTGCAGAAATCTAGGAGTATACGCAATTCTATAAGCAGACCTGGTGTTATTGATTAAGGCCCACTGCTCAACCACATGGCGTTTCAGATATACGGCCCACTCAGGTTGTCCTGAAAACTCGGAAAGGTTTTTAAAACCAGGGATAATTCTTGGTTTGTTTGCAAAAATATCATCAATAATTTTTTTGTAATACTTTGTCCGTTGTTTCTTGTGAGTTTTTTCATCAAAAGGAGCCTTCATATCAGGTTGAAAGAAGGCCAAGTAAGCAAACTTCCTTAAAGTTGAGGTATACCCAACACAAAGTCCATGATTATTGACAACAAAATCTTCGTCAATATAACCACCATCTTCATCTTTATATTTAGAAGCAAGGTGATTTCCCTCACTTTTATTTGCTTTTAAGTAAACTCCTTTAGATTTGTAATAACGTAAAAGAGAGGAGTAGAAAAAATCTTTATAAGCAATACTTGCTTTTTTAGTCTGAAGGTAAGCTGCATAAACAGCAAAAAGAGCTTCTTGAGCATAGAGGGCCCTATCTTCTGGTATGAGTTTCTCTACAGTGTTTTCGGTCCAAAAGAGTGGCCCTTTTGTCGGTAAAATAGATGCTTGAAGTGAAGCTGATAAAACCATCAGCAGCAGTAACCTAATCATAAAAACCTCTCTCACTAAGAGGCTATCTTATGGCCAGTACTTGATAAAGACGCTCGGCTTCTTATTTACCTGTGACTGCATCCCAAATCTGATCGATATTGGCACTGAAGCCAATGATATAGGACTCATTTGATTCTACTTTAGTTGCATGTGGTAAAGATGTGCTCTCAATAGGATCGATAGAATCTCTTCTATAGCTAATAAAAAGCGCTCCTCTTTTTCCCGAAAAACGCAAACCAGCTTCAGCATAAGAACCACTTCGGCTAGGAAGACTAATCTCTTCGTCTTCCCCTGTTCCATCATTAATAGTCACATCGCTTGAAACCCCAGTGCTACCGAAAGAAACAGAAAAAAAACTGGTCAAGAAAAAGCGCAAACCAAAAAAAAGTGTGTTGTCTTTGTATTCAAGTTTTTCATAAGAAGTCGATTCTGCATCATCTAAGCTAATCTCTCTTATTTGTGTTCCTACTTCAATTCCTAAAAAACCAAAACGCTTTCCAACCATTCCACCATAGGTACTTCCGCTTAGTTTTAATGTTTTATCGGTACTTTCAGACGAAGAGAATCCCAAGTTTAATTGAGCATAAGTAGTTGCCAAGGTCGAAGAACTTAGAAAAAAACTCAACAGAAAAATAAACATAAACAACCCTCTTTTTTAGAATGAACTTTATGATTATAACGTCCTTCTTTTTTGAAGGCTGAATAGAGAAAAAAAATCCCCTCAATTTTGAGGGGATTTTTTAAGTGTCGTGTGCAGGACATCTAAAAGAAAAGAGTATTGGCAGACTCTATTTTTATGAACAACCAGTGGTTGCACCACAGGTATCACATTTTAAACAAGTTCCGTTTCTCACAAGAGTAAAAGCGCCACAATCCGAGCAAGACTCTCCAGCATAGCCCTTTAGTTTGGCCATCTGACGTTGCTTTTGCTCTTTGATCATTATTGAGTTGGCTTGCTTTGTATAAACCTTATGAGTTTCTACGCTCACGTTTCCATCAGCATGCTTCACTTCTCTATTTTCCATAATCGCTAATAAAGGTTCTTCCGCATTTTTATCTTCTCCAGAAATCGCATCAGAATCTAAGTCACTTGGCTTGACATGAACGAGATCATGACGTCCAAGGTAGCGACAAGCAATATCACGGAAAACATAATCAATAACCGATGTACTCATCTTAATATTATCATGTCCCTGAACCATTCCATTAGGTTCGAAGCGAGTAAAAGTGAAAGCATCAACAAACTCCTCTAAAGGTACTCCATACTGAAGACCAATAGAAATCGCAATTGAGAAGCAGTTCATTAATGAACGGTAAGCTGCTCCTTCTTTATGCATATCAACGAAAATTTCTCCAAGTGTTCCATCTTCATACTGCCCAGTTCTAAGATACACTTTGTGTCCTCCAACATGAGCTTTCTGAGTATAACCAATTCTTCTGTTTGGTAGAGGTTTTCTTTTAGAAATTTCTTTATAAATGATTTTCTCAACAATCTTCTCTGCTACTCGAGTGATTTTCTCAGTTGTGGCCACTTCATCGTAGTCCTCGTCCATTAAACCTAGATCATCAAAAGCAGCTGCATTTAATGGTTGTGATAATTTTGAACCGTCTCTATAAATCGCGTTGGCCTTCGTCATAAGTGACCACGAAAGTTTATAAGCTTCAGAAATATCCTCAACCGTTGCTTCATTTGGCATATTGATTGTTTTAGAAATTGCTCCTGAGAGGTAAGGTTGAGCTGCTGCCATCATACGAATATGACCTTCAGCCGAAATAACTCTTTTTCCATACTTCCCACATTTATTGGCGCAATCAAAAACAGGAAGATGCTCTTCTTTAAGTTCAGGAGCTCCTTCTACTGTCATCGTTCCACAAACATAATCATTGGCCAATCTGATCTCTTCATCACTAAAGCCTATTTCCTTCAAAATATTTAAGCTTGGGTCAGAGAGTTTTTCGTCACTAATTTTTAACGTTTTCGTTAAAAACTCATCACCAAGACTAAAGCGATTGAAGGCAAAAGTGATATCAAAAGCAGACTCCAAAGATCCTTCGATAGTGCTAATTTTTTCATCAGTAAATCCTTTTGCTCTTAATTTTTCATGTGTAACTGTCTGACATCCAACCAAAGTTCCATGCCCTACCGCGTATTTTTTAATGGCCTCAATTTGCTCTTCACTATACCCAAGGTTTTTAAGTGCTCTTGGTACTGATTGGTTAATAATTTTAAAATATCCACCACCAGCAAGTTTTTTAAACTTCACGAGAGCAAAGTCTGGTTCAACACCTGTCGTGTCGCAATCCATAACAAGACCAATTGTCCCCGTTGGAGCAAGAACTGTTGTTTGAGCATTTCTATAACCGTATTCTTCACCAATCACGAGAGCTTCATCCCAAGCACGTCTTGCTGCTTCAACAAGATAGTCATCAGTTTTGCTCGCTTCCAAAGGTTGAGGAGTCACAGTTAAGCCTTCATAGTCAGAAGTATCTGCTCCATAAGCTGCTCTTCTATGGTTTCTGATAACTCGAAGCATGTCTTCTTTGTTTGCTTCATAACGAGTAAAAGCTCCATGTTCCTTGGCCATAATGGCAGAAGTTTTATAAGAGGTTCCTCCCATAATGGCCGTAATAGCTGCGGCCATATTTCTTCCTTTGTCACTATCGTAAGCAATTCCATTAATCATCAGAAGAGCTCCAATATTAGCGTAACCTAGCCCAAGAGTTCTATACTCATATGATCTTTGAGCAATGGCCTTCGAAGGAAATTGGGCCATAAGAACTGATATTTCAAGTACCATTGTCCATAACTCACACCCATGAACAAAAGAATCAACATCAAACATTCCTGTTACAGGATCTAAAAACTTAACAAGGTTCAAAGAAGCTAAGTTACAAGCAGTATCGTCTAAGAACATATATTCAGAGCATGGATTAGAAGCGTTGATTCTTCCATCTTGTGGGCATGTATGCCACTCATTAATCGTGTCATCAAACTGAACCCCAGGGTCAGCACATTGCCATGCTGATTCAGAAATCATCTCCCACAATTGCTGGGCCTTAACTGTTTTGACTACACTCCCATCAGTTCTAGAGATAAGTTCCCACTCTCCCCCTTCTTCTAGAGTTTTAAAGAAGCTATTAGGGATTCTCACTGAATTGTTTGAGTTCTGACCACTTACTGTTGCGTAGGCATCTGAATTCCAATCAGTATCATAAACTTCAAATTCAATTTTCTCGAAACCTTGCTTAGCAAGGTCAATACAACGAGAAATATAGTTCATAGGAACAAGATCTTTATTGGCTTCTTTGATAGCTTTCTTCAAATGAGAATTTGTTTTGGCAGAAAACCTGTCTGGAGAATCTCCTTTCATTGATTGAAAAATTGTCTCTAAGTGTTTTTTACAGATCTTTGATCCTGTCACAAGAGAGGCAACCTTTCTTTCTTCCTTTACTTTCCAAGCAATGAACTCAAGCACATCAGGATGATCCAGATCAAGACAAACCATTTTAGCAGCTCTTCTGGTGGTTCCACCTGATTTAATTGCACCTGCGGCCCTATCCCCAATTTTAAGAAAAGACATTAAGCCTGAAGAGTAGCCACCGCCAGAAAGTCTTTCGCCTTCCCCTCTGATGTTGGAGAAGTTAGTTCCTGTTCCTGAACCATATTTAAAAAGTCTTGCTTCACGAGTCCATAAATCCATAATCCCATTTTCATTAACAAGGTCGTCAGCAATAGATTGAATAAAACAAGCATGAGGTTGTGGTCTTTCATAGGCAGAGGTAGAATTTTTCATTTCTCCTGTTTGAGGATCAACGTAGTAGTGCCCTTGAGGTTTTCCTTTTACCCCATAAGCAGTAAAAATTCCTGTGTTAAACCACTGAGGTGAATTAGGTGCACACATTTGATTTGCAAGCATGTAGCAAAGCTCATCATAAAAAGCATCAGCATCTGTTTTTGAATCAAAATATTTATACTTATATCCCCAAGAGGTCCAACAGCCGGCCAAGCGATTAAAAACTTGTCTTGCATCTGTCTCGCTTCCTAAAACTGGATTACCGTTTTCATCATTGATGAGTTGTCCTTTCTCATCAACCTGAGGAACGCCTGCTTTCCTAAAATATTTCTGAGCAATAATATCAGTTGCTACTTGTGACCAAAAACTTGGAACAGTAACTTCCATCGACTGGCTCGAAGAACCATCAACATTTCTAATTTCACTTGTTCTTTTCTCGAATGTGAGTGCGCTGTATGGTGACTTCCCTTTCTTTGTAAAACGACGCTTGATTTTCACTGTGTGTTCTCCTCTTTTTTTAATGTCCTTGAATAAATTTAAATTCTTAATTAAGTGGCATAGATATATGAAAACGGATATCAGAGCTTACGTCAACACAAGATATAGAAAAAAATTGCGCCATTTTTTTGACAAACATACTATATCTAGTGTTTTTGTTTTCATAAAAATGCATATAGTCATTAATAAAACCTTTGTGGAGGCCTCAATAAAATAATGGATACTTCATGTCGGCCTTATAAAGGCACCTAAAAGTTTAAATAAGAAGTTAGTTTTTTTAAGAATTAAAATTCTTAATCAACTTTCTTTTTCGAGAAATCCTACGAAGCTTTGTGAGGCTTTTCTTGTTTTTTGTTTTCTTAAAACTTGATTTTGATTTTTTTAATTTTTTCACGCAAAAACTCCCTATATAGGTCTTCTACCTATTGTTATGCTAAACTAAGTTAGGAATGAATAAGATGAATATAGTGTACCTTCAAACTCAAGTAATGAAAACTATAATTATTCGATAAAACCCATGTTTTTAATAAAACTAATTAAAAAAACATCTCTATTTTTTGTTTTAATTAATTGCAGCACAATAAATCCTAATTGGGCAAAGAGCATTATAAACAAAGAAACGACTTACGAAGATTTCGAACACCCTAATAGAGGCTGTCCAGAGAATTCCCTGTGCTCTCCAGAGATGGGTGAGCATCGCAAAAAGTGGCTTAAGCTCTTGGGAGAAATAAAAAAACAAGACCCAACAGAGAAAAAAAAAATACAGCTTCTCGAAAAATTTCGTCAACAGCATGGACTACCTGTTGCTCATTTCTCTTATGAAAAATATGCCAAAGATTATGATCAGATCTCATGGAGTTCTAATTGCAAAGAGCATCTTGAAACAAAAACACCTTCCATATCATACGGACTTAGTTTTATCTCTGAGTTAAAAAAGAATCAAACTCCAGTCGTACACTCTTTACAAAAAATAATGTTCGCTTCTCTTGATGAAGTTAAGCTTGATAAAGTTTTTGTTTATCTAAGTGACAAGAAACTTACTTTTTATATCCCACACGCTGAATCTCCTATTCTCTTAAAAGATAATAAACTTTTTTTCATCCGCTCTGACGAAGATGTCTTTTATGGCCTAAGCATTTCTTCTGATGGGAAGTGGGAAATTACAAATTCCAGTGATAAAAATCAGTCACGTTATTTTGCAAGCACCGAAGAAACAAATTGTCCTGAGAACAATGCAGGGGAACTTCCCTTTTTTAAAAGTCGTTTTTGTCGAAAAATCTATAATGAAGAGACAAGAGAGATGGTTGTGATTGAATTACCTTGGAGTTGTTAATAAGGACCTTTAGTTAAAATCGCTTTTGTACTCACATAAAAACGCTCTCCAGGATTACAAGACTCCACAATTTCGTGCTCCTTAATAATCCCTCGACTCCCAGTTTGTGTCGTGTTGACTTTAATACTATAACTTTTAGAGTTCAGCCAATCTTGACTGCTGTGAGCTTCATACATACTTAAATGAATTTCATCTTTACTCTCTCTTTGAACAAAAAGAGTGTGGCGTTTTGTTGATGAGACTTCAATAACCCTATCTAAAATCCCTTTATTGACTTGACGGCAAACTTCATAAAAATGCATTTGCCCTTGCTTATATTCAGCAGACTCAAAACGAAATTTTAAATGGGTTTTATCATTAATATGCTTCCAACTTGTCTCATCTGTGTAATCAAAAAGAGAGTTCCCCTTGTAAGAGAGTTTTAAATTTATCTCATGAGTATTATTAACAACCGAAGAGCTACAGCTATTCTCAGTAACAAGAGAAGTATAAGTAAATTTATCTCCGTTTGAGAGCTCTTGAATCTTGCTTTCAAAGGAATCACATACCTCTTCTACTAACTGTGCTTCAGAGGAAGAAAGTTCAGATTGTCCTATCACTGCTCTTCGACCTAAATAGCCTACAGAAATATCAGGACTAATTGATTCGGAATCACCACAAGAGAGTAAAAAAGAAAAAAATAAAAGAGAAAACAGAGCCTTCATAACACATCCTTGTGAGTCTTTTACTCTATTGTGACTTAAAAAAAGGTTCTTTGTAAATAAAAGAGAATTACTGACAACTCTCTCTATCAACTGGATGTGAGGACAGAATTTCTGTTTCGTTAATGATAAAGCTCTCTCCGCCGATTTTGATAATGGATTGAGAGAAAATATCTGACAAACATTCCTTCTTTTTTAAAGAATATTTCGAAACTAGTGGCTCTGTAGCAAAGCTGACTTTACCTATTTTATTTTCGCTAGCAATATACATGAAATTTTCAGTGATAGAAGGACCTCTTTGTTTTTGCTCGATAACAAAAGAGACAAACTCAACCTTTGCATTGAAGTACTGCTCTAATACTTGGGTAATCTGTTCTCTTTTTATTTTTGATAAGTAAGGTGTTTCAACCTTTTTTAACTCAACAGCGTGGATGGCAGAACAGAAAAGTAAAACAGCAGATAGACCCAAAATATTCATCGCAACTCCTTTAATGGGCAGAATTATGCCACCATAGCGCGTCATAATCTATAGGAGTATGAAATATCTACAGTCTTTTTCTTTATTTTTCTTTGATTACGCCCACAAAAACTAGAGGAGAGAATCCAGAGAGGAGCTCTTGATTGTATAAGGAATTCCAGAGCTTGGAGTGCATTTTTCATAGAGATAACGTGATTTTACTAACCCTCGTTCATTATCGGGGTTAGAAGCATTGGTTTCAACACGCAGAGAATGAATATACTCAATTTTATAATCTCCTTTATCATTTTTAATTCCAAAATCAACATCAACACAGATGATATCAGTGTCTGACTCACAAGCTTCAGCACCTGTATAAAAACGATAACGGGCCTTAAGAGAAGAAGAGATTTCCTGAACTTCTTGAATTTGAATCTCACTTCTTTTATCACACAACTCTTTTAAAAGACCTTGCTCATGAGACTCATAATCACTGAAATAATATTTGTCGTCGCTGTCACTACTTAAGAATCTTTTTTCATCCGAGCTTCCACTTAAGCGAAGAGAAATTGTACTCGTATTACATTGCTCAATAAGGCTTGTATCAGTGGGATTAATAAAAATTCCATTATTTCCAGTGTAACCTCCGCAATCAATAAAAAGATCTGAGCAGCGGGCCAGTTTTGTTTTATAATTCCAGTTTTTACTCTGAAAAAGACCGGAGGCCAAAATATCTTTGATTTCAAAAGAGTCACAGACCTTATTTAAATAAGAATGTTCATTAGCACTCAGGATTTTGGACTCATCACTACGAATACTTAATCCAAGCCTTAGAGCTGGATTAAGAGAGTTGTCGTTTTCAATATCCCCAGAACAAGACAGAAGAGAACAAAGAATAAAGAGAGGACTTAATCTTTTCATTTGACTCTGTACCTTGCTACTTGGCTTGCTCGCTTACTCTTAAGAGCTACAAAATACCCTTTTATCCAGTTAACTCTTGTTCTTGAAACAACCTCTTCCTCAAAGTCATTATAAACATTAAAAGGAAAAGAATTAATCGCCTGAGGAAGTGCAATTCTGTCTCCTAACATCGATTGAAAAAGGAGCATATTGGCAAAAATCGGTGTTTTTAATAAAGCTTTAAGAGCATCATGAGAAGCATGAAACTCCGGGTGATCATTTAGATGTCTTGAAAGATTTTCAAAGATGTAATAGTTGTCACTTCTTCCTGTTTCACATAGTTCCTTGAGCTCGTGTAAGTTTTTCTCATAATGACGGTTTAAACCTCTCTTCATAAAATCTTTAACATAGCTTTCAGAAACATCAGCGACTTCTCTTGAACCATCAACTTGTAGTGCGTATTCAGGAAAATAGGCCAAAGAACGTGAATCAATTTGTTCAATTTTTTGTTCTTTTAAATAGGCACCTGAGTAAAGTGCTCTCATCGAAGTAATTTTCTGAGAATGAGAAACTACCTCATGATGAAAGCTTGGACAGTAATTAAGCTCATTCTCTCTTGAAAGAACCTCAGAAAACCATAGGTGTTGAGAATAAAGAGTCAAAAAGTAGAGCTTTCTATTTGAAACATGCGAAAGGTGACTTTTCTTTGCACTAGCGGGAGCTCTGCTCGTTTTACTAAACTGGTGCTCCATCAGATAGAAATTAGGCATACCAGAAGCAACTTCTTCTTTGTCTACCCTCTCATAGGCCATGAATTCTTTTTCAGAAGTCAAAGAACATGCAAAAAGTAATGTTAAAAACGCTAGATAACTTAAATATTTCATCTCTACCTTCTTTCTTATAAGTCCTTTCGGAATTCTTTTCCCGTGTATTAAGTAATGCCCCTATAGCTAGGCAAAGTGTTCTAACTAGACTAATTCAGTCATTTTTTTTAAGCTGATGGGAAAAGAAATAAGGAGTCTCTATGTCCACAAAATACTGGTTGATGAAAAGTGAACCCGATGTCTTCTCTATTGAAATGCTAGAGAAGCAAAAAAAGCCTGAGTATTGGGATGGAGTAAGAAATTATCAAGCAAGAAATTTTATGAGGGATGAAATGAAAAAGGGCGACCTTGTTCTCTTTTATCATTCTAACTGTGAGGTTCCAGGAGTCGCAGGGATTGCAATTGTTTCCAAAGAGGCTTACCCAGATCATACTCAATGGGATAAAAAATCAAAGTACTTCGATCCTAAAGCGAGTAAAGAAAATCCACGTTGGTTTATGGTTGAACTTACTTGGAAAGAAACTTTTCACAAAGTAGTCTCCTTACAAGAAATTAAAGAAGAAAAAACTCTTTCAAAAATGAGGCTCGTCCAAAAAGGCAATCGCCTTTCAGTCATGCCTGTTGAGAAAGAAGAGTTTGATTTCATCAAAAAAATGAGTAAAAGAAAGTGAAGTTTCTCCTTTCTCTTCTACTTCTTTGTTTAGAAGCATTCTCTCAACCTGCCCAATCAAAAGAAGTCACTTTTAATTTTGGAGCACTCATGAGGACTCACCAAATCTATCACGGTGTCCTCACTTTTGATGGAATCAGTTTTTTTCCGGGAATTAGTGTTAATTTCTATAATAAAGTTTACTTAAGAGGTCCCAATATAGAGTACGTACATTCCAATTTCTCTTTAGGAACACGCTATTTTAATGATTCCGTTTTTGCACTAGCGACAAAAGATCAAAAAGAGAGAAATGAATTCAGAGATATAGGTCGGGAAGCTTTTGATATTTATCTAAGGAAACAGTTTGATTTTACTTCTCGAATTAGACTTCAACTTCAATTTGATAAAGAACTCCTTCATCACCACGGTCATTATTTTTATATGGCCTCTTTAGTGAAAGTTCTTCCTTTAACTCGAATAGGAACAGGGGTTGGTGTCGGTGATAAGGCCCATCATCAAGCAATGTATGGGCCAAGCGCTCGTTCAGGAACAGGACATCAAGATTTTTTAATTAATGTTGTTTATCCTTCTCTGCCTTATAAAGGATTTTTAATGCTCTCTTTTCAACAGATTCTCACTCACTACTCCCAAAACAGAAGAGCTGAATTTGTTAAAGAAAGCGATCATCCAAAAGTTCTGAGTATGATTGCCAGCTGGCCTTTATAAAAGTTAATGAAAAATAAGTCCTAACAAAACACTCACGCCTATAATAGTAAAGAGTCCTTTTTTCAAATAAAACTGTAAATACAAAGCAGATAAACAGATACTTAAAGCATAGAAATCAATTGAGCGTATCAAAGGATAACTAAAATCAAGAAATGAGTGTTGGATTTCTTGTGTTTCAGCAAAAAGAGATTCAATAGCAAACCAAATAGATAAATTTAAAATAACACCTACTACACTTGCAGTGATAGCTTTGAGAGACATTGTTAAGAATTTTTTTCCTCTTAAAAATTCAACATAGGGAGCGAGAGTAAAGATAAAAAGAAAGCATGGGATAAATGTCATCCAGGTCGTTAAAACTGAGCCTATAAAAGCACTTAAATACGGATTCATTCCATCAGGAAAGCGATACGCCCCCATAAAACCGACAAACTGGACAACCTGGATAAGAGGGCCTGGAGTCGATTCCGCAAAAGCAAGCCCATCTAGCATTTCACTTCCAGCAAGCCACCCATAGATATCAACTGCTTGTTGAGCAACATAACTCAAAGCTGCGTAAGCTCCCCCAAAAGTCACTAGGGACATTTTACTGAAAAAAAGACTTATTTGAAAAAAAGAAGAACTCTTACCCCAAGCAAAAAAAAGAGTCGCTAACGGAAGTAACCATAAACTAAGCCAAATAAAGAAGGTTTTAAAAGTACCTAGAATAGAAATACTCTCTTCTGAAGGCTCTTCATTATTGTTTTCTTTAACCATAAAAAAACCATGAACTAATCCCAAAAGAGCAGACACAAGAACAATCAAAGGAAAAGAAGCTGAGAAGAAAAAAATAGCAGCAAAAGAACTCAAAGCGATGAAGTAATAAAAAGAACTTGTGAGGGCCCTGGAAGATATTTTTATTAAGGCCCCAAAAACAATCGCAATGATGGCCGGTTTTATTCCGTAGAATAAAGCTTGAACAAAACTCAGGTCTTTATAAAGAACATAAATATAAGAGAGCGTTAGAATCGAGAGAAAGCCTGGTAGGATGAATAAACCTCCAGCAATAAGCCCTCCTCTCCAACCTCTCATCACCCAACCTAGATAAGTGGCCAATTGTTGGGCCTCTGGTCCTGGTAAAAGCATACAGAAGTTAAGAGCGTGTAAAAAACGCTCTTCACTGATAATTTTTTCTTTATCAACAACGAGCTCATGAATAACAGCAATCTGTCCGGCTGGTCCACCAAAGCTATTGGCAGCAACTTTTATCCATAGAGAGATGAAGTCTTTAAAAAGCATTTTTTTTTCACTGGATAACTAAATTACAGTTTAAAAACATAAAGACGATTACGAGAGGAGATTGCACTCAAGAAATTATCACTGACAACAAGTTTACCGAAAACAACAGACTCTTCAGTTCCAAGATAAAATTCATCATAAGTTTCTAGACTCTCAGAGTTTAGTAACTTTAAATAACCATCATAGGTTGAAATAGCAACAAACTCTCCCCAACCAGTAACGGAACTAATTCCTTTTTCAGCATGCTTTATTTTTTTCTTAATACTTCCTTCAGGTGTTAAAATATAAAGAAACCCATCGAGGCCACCAGCGTAAACTTCATTATTAATAACAACTAGTTCACTTCCTAATTTTAAATCAATGGCCCTGAGTAAATTTCCATCATTAGGGCTTACTATGACTAATGGCCCTGCACTGGAGCCGGCCCAAATTTTTCCATCAAAGTAAAGAGGTCTTGTATCTACATCGACAAACTTACTTGCTCTACCAACTTGTAATTCCCAAAGAAGAATTCCTTCATCAACACTAAAGGCAGCGAGATAACCATCAGCAAATCCAATGAGAACTTTATTTTCATGTCCAATAGCTGTTGCACTACGATGAAATG
Source organism: Bacteriovoracia bacterium (assembly GCA_030431635.1). Lineage (GTDB taxonomy): Bacteria > Bdellovibrionota > Bacteriovoracia > Bacteriovoracales > Bacteriovoracaceae > CALFYV01. The sequence continues at coordinate 205,526 of JAUIIL010000004.1, read as the reverse complement.
TTGTCGTGTAAGGGACAGCTCTTTTATAGCTCCAAAGTATTTTCCCACTCGTAGCATCTAAACTCATGAGTGTATGGTTTCTTAAATGAATAAAAAGCCTATCTTTATAAACTAAAGGGGTTGATTCAATAGGATTTCCTAAGTCAATCACATAGTTAAGCTTCCCTGTAAGACGATGGCGGCTAAATAGCCTTCCCGTGTATGAACCATAGATAAGATTATCTTGGTAACGGATGGCTTGAGAGCCTAAGGCTTTTTTCTCATCTTGAGACCAAAGTTTTCTTCCATTATCAAGCTCAAAGGCCTCAAAATGCCCATTAGGTCTTCCGGCGTATAAAATGTCTGAATCAATAAAAGCTGAAGTGTATCCTATAGGAACATTTCCGGAGATAAAATTATAATCAAAATCTTTGGCCCAAGCCATTTTAAAAGATGGGCCTACTTTTTTTGGCTCATGTTTAGATCGCAAGTACTTCCACTGAGAGCAGCTTACTAAAAGAAAGAAAACAAGAATTAGTCTATTCATTTAGAGGTCTTTTAAATAAAACTTTGCCAACTTGGCCATTTCATCGTTGGGAAACTTTTCCACTACATAGTTAAAGTTCAGACTTGCTTTTTCTTTGTTCCCGACTTTCTTGTAAAGCCTACCTAAATCCAAATAGAGTTTGGCTTCAAGAACTTTCACATTAGACTTCCCTAAGGCTTCTAGAACTTCAATTGCTTTTTCAGTCTTTCCTAAATCTTCATAGAGAACTGCAAGATGAAGGGAGATAAAGTTAAAAGCATATGAGCTGGGAGTAATTTTAGGATATAACCCCTCTAAAACTTCTAAGGCCAACTCTGGTTTTCCTTGTCCTTTTAAAGTTTTAGATGAATACAAAGCTGTTGGCATTAGCATAGAAGCCTCAACATCTTGATTTGAAACATCCTTAAATTTTTTGACAAACTCACTACCCTCAATTTTCTTTTCGTTTAATTTTTCAAGATAATCTTTTTCAAACTGATAAACAGTTTTCGCCTCTTCTTGTCTGCGATCTTTTCTTTGGTTTTGAACTAAAGAAAAAGCAATGATACCTACAACAACAAGAATTCCTGCGATAGTAATGGGTTTGGCATTTGAATTGATAAAATGTCCAAAATCTGTTTTGTTAGCGACTTCATCAAAGCCTTCAGTTTGACTTGACATGGTTTTCCTTATTTCGGTGTGTTAATACATCCAGAATTTTATGAAGAGCTTTTGATGTTGTCAAAAAATTGCTAAAAATCATAAGATTGCTTAGACTATTAATAATGAAAAAGTTTTTAACCATAACCCTGTTTTCTCTACTTTGTTGCCATGCCTACGCGGACGTTAATGTCTTAGGAAGGCTAGGTATCGGCTTTACCAACCAACTCGCTAATGACATGGGAGCTATTTCTTTTAAAGTTCAACGCTCCAGGGCCTTTGCGTTAGGCGTAGTTGTCGGTTTTAATGCCGAAGATAGTGAAACAACCTATGGAGCTGGAGTAAAACTCTACCGAAATATTTATGAGGAGCCTAATTTGCGCTTCTATATGGCCGGGCTTTTTGCTGCCGTGAGTGATATTATTAATTCAACTAAAGAAAGTGGAATGCAAATAGATGGGACAATGGGAACTGAGTTTCACCTTAACGGAGTTGAAAGCATAGGATTTAGCTTTGAGTTTGGAGTTTCAGTTAATACTCTTGGCTCTGATACAACTATTTCAACGCTTGGCGATAAATTCGCTATTGTTTCTGCTCACTTTTACTTATAAGCGTCGAAGGGACATTTCATGATGAAACTGGTCTTTATACTTACAATGATTCATTTTTGCGCCTTCGGTCAAAGTGATTTCTTAAAAGATCTTGATACTGATCTCTCTGTTGAAAATGGCGGAGATATTTTTTCTGACTTCAACCAAGACGTCGAAGAGTCTCAAATCTTAGAAGATGAGCGCTTTTATCGTTACGGTCGCTTTTTTTCTTTTAATATGGGCCTAGGGATGACTGGTTTTACAGGAAATAGAGGCGCGGCCTACTCTAGCTCTGATCCTTCTTATCACCTTTCTGTGACATATTTTTATAATTTTCAATCGGCCATTCAACTGGGGATTGAATATTCTAAGCATAACATGTTTATTGATACCCCTACATTTGGCTATAGCGCAGCTCCTGGAGCTATTGAAGTGAATATGCTTAGACCTTTTCTTGGTTACCGTTATTACATTGATACAACTAACCTAGGTACGGCCATCACTTATTCAAACCCTTATTTTATTGGAAGACTTGAGTACTGGTACCAGACAAATAAGTTTCTCGATCAAAGTGGAGATGATTTTGAAGATGAGTCTGGAGGAGGAATAGGTTCTGGTCTTGGTTTTGGACTTGAGTTTCCAATGGAAATAAGAAAGAGCTACGTCAACGTTGAGTTTCTCTATCACCAAGTCAACTTTTTTGATAAGTTCACTCAAGACTATGCCATTAACCCTAACAACTCATCTAGTACGACTGGTTACTCAGATCTTTCAGGAAACGCTTACTCAGTTAAGGTTAACTATGTTAACTCTTGGTAACTAAGCCTATCTTTCTTTGTTAAGTTTCTCTTCATATCACTTGTTGTTCTAAAAACCAGATGCACAGGGGTATTGATAAGAGAAAACTCGCGCCTAATTCCATTAACCAAATATTTTCTAAAGTTTTCAGGTATCCCTTTAGACTTATTCGTAAAAAGCATAATCGTTGGAGGATCGCTTTTCACTTGCGAAGCATACTTCACTTTTAACTTAGCTCCTCTAGTCCCTGCAATGGTTACAGGATTTCTATTCACAAGAGTTTCTATCGCCTTATTTAAACGAGAAGTAGGAATTTTCTCATTTCTAATCAGGATAGTTTGAATAAGAACTCTTTTTAAAGATTTTAAGTGACTTCCTTTTAAGGCCGATAAAGGAATTAATTCACAAAATTCCAACCACGGAACTTTATAGCGAAGATCTCCTACCCATTCTTTTTTCTTTTCTTTATCTTGCATCACCTCTTGCATTAGATCGATTTTATTTAAACAAATAACCACTGACTTTCCCTTCTCAAGAGCAACATCTAGAAGCCTTCTATCTTGATGAGTAATTCCTTTGGTTGAATCCACCATATAAATAACCACATCAGAGTCAGTAATTGATCTCAAGGAACGGTAAATCGATTGAGATTCGACATCATCTTGAATTAGTCGACTCTTTCTAATTCCTGCTGTATCGACAATTTTAATAGAGCGGATTCCATCTATAGGTATTACTTCTTCTTGAACCTGAACTTGCTCATCCAGGGCCTCACCTTCTTCACCTATTTCTTCCTCATCTCCAAAGATTTGATCTACCTGTTCATCAACTGTTGAAGCTTGAAGATGACGTTGATAATCTTCTAATAAATCAAGATTGTGTTGATAAAATTCATTTTGCTGTTCTTTTAAGATTTGTACCTGCGGCCCAAAATCAAGGTTAAAATATCCTTCAATAGGATCGATTGTTGTTCCAGCAATATCGCTTACAAGAGCACGATTTGCCCCTAGCAATTGATTAAGTAAGGTTGATTTACCAACATTGGGTGCACCAATGATAGAAACAGAAGCGACGACTTCATGATCAGGAGTTGAAGCATTATTTAAACTCTCTTGTGAGATTTTTTCTCTATGAAAGAAAGAAAACTCACACAGCCTCTGTCTTATCTCTTCAATTCCTCTATTGTGCTCAGCTGATGTTAGAATCATCTCTTCAGTATTGAGTCCCATGGAGAAGAATTCCATCTCACTACCTTGTTGAGCATCGGTATCGTACTTATTCACAATTAGCCAAAAAGGCTTCTTTTGTCTTCTTAAATGATCACAAATAACCCTGTCAAAAGGTAGTAGCCCTTCTCTGACATCCACGACAAACAAAATCATGTCTGATTCATTAATTGCAGTTTGGGCCTGCTCTCTCATCACATTAAAAAAAGGTTCGAAATGCGACTTTTTATTTTTTTGATTACTCTCTTCTATTTCATCAGGATAAAACCCTCCTGTATCAACAAGAATTAAATCTTCTGATTCAAACTTACCATGTCCACCTGTGGCCATAATTCCATAATGCCTATCACGTGTTACACCAGGCAGGTCGTAAGTTAAGGCCTTTTGATTTTTTCTTAGTAGACGATTAAATAGAGAGCTTTTCCCCACATTTGGTCGTCCAATTAAAGAGACAACAACTGATCTCATTTCTGTGCCCTCCATACTCTTGTTGATTCCTGAACCCGAGGCAGTCCAAGTTCTTCAAGAATGAAATTGTTCTTAAACCACTTAGGTCTCACCTTGACATGCAGATTAAGAAAAACTTTTCCTCCAACGAGGGCCTCAATTTTCTTTCTTGCTTTAGTTCCTATTTCTTTAATAATAATCCCTTGCTTTCCAACGACAATCGCTCTTTGGGAAGGACGATTCACTAAGATAGTGGCCGAAATTTTGGCCTGGACTTTCTCTGGATCACCTTCTTCATCTCTTCTAAAATCATTAAACTCATCAATTGTGACAGCACACTCATAAGGTAATTCATCTCGCAAAATTTCAAAAGCTTGCTCTCTGATGTATTCAGAAACAAAAAAGCGCTCATTTTTATTTGAAACATGTCCCTGGGGATAATGATGAGGACCAAAAACCGCCCTATCACAAATCTCTCCAGTCAATAAGTGAATATTCTCTCCGTTTTTACTACTTAAGATAAAATATTTTTCGACTTGGGGAAGTTTCGTTTGAATATATGAGAAAACTTCATCAATCTCTTCAATACTTTTTTGAACAAGATCAGACTTAGTGAAAATAATCCAAGTCTCATTTAAGCTAATTGAGAGACCATTCATTAAGTCATCAAACTCACTTTTGAGATCTGAAGTTAAGTCCAAAAGCATGAAGTTAACTTCCGCTCCTTCGGCCCCAAACTTTGCTTGTCCGTTCATTCTCTTATTCATCTCTTGGTTCGAGCGATGAACTCCCGGAGTATCAACTAAGATGACCTCTGTTTTATCGATAGTAAAAGCACAATGGAATTGATTTCTTGTTGTCTGAGGTTTTCGGCTCACAATAGTGAGGTCAAAACCAAGAAGGCAGTTAATCAGAGAACTCTTCCCTGCATTAGGTTTTCCTAATAAGGCTATCATAATTGATTTATTTAACGGGTGTTGATTCTCAATTAACATTCTTACTCCTTAACAGTTTTTTGGCATATACAGAGAGTTTGTTTCTAAATAATAAAGTGCATTCTGGGCGGCCATTCTCTGGGCCTTCTTCTTAGAGATATCTGTTGCGCTAAATTTCTCTTCAAGTCCAATATCAAGACTCACGCGAAAAAAAACACCATTTTCTAAGCATACTTCTTCATCAAGGTATTCTGGTAGCTTTTTAAAGTTCTTAAGAGTCATTTCTTGCAGTTTTGTTTTGGGATCAAACACATCAAGGCGCTCTAACAAAAAAGCTCCAGGGAGGTAAGTTTCAATCAGAGATAGAACAACTCTCCTGCATGTTTCAAAATTTGAATCAAGATACAAGGCCCCGATGAAAGATTCAAAAATATCACACAATAAAGACGAGCGATTTCTTCCCTTTGATTTTTTCTCTCCTCTCCCAAGAAAAACAAGCTCTCCCAAGCCTATCTTTTTCGCAACGATGGTTAAAGAATCCTCGTTTACAATTGAGCTTCTAAGCTTAGATAAAATTCCTTCTTTCTCATAAGGAAATCTTGTCACAAGCTCTTGAGTCACGATGAGTTGCAACACAGAATCTCCTAGAAACTCTAGTCTTTCATAACTTTCATAATTTTTATCAGACTCATGAACAAAAGAGGAATGAGTCAGGGCCGTGGCCATGAGTTTATAATCAGTAAATTGATATTGAATAAGAACTTGAAGTGACTTGAAACGAGTCGAATCCTTTAAATGAACGATCAGTTCGTTTGCTAGTTCAGGGCTACTCATTTATTCTCCAGGTCGTCTACCAGTTTTATCTGGCCAATTTTGTGGTAAATTAACATGCCTTGGCGAAGCAATCAATCATTAAGACTGAACTTCTGTAATTTAAACATGATGCGTAATTTTTATCTAGTTATTTGCACACTATTGCACTAGGAAGAGAGACTTACAGAAACTCCAAAAACCTGTTTTTTTCTTTGCAAGACTTTTTTCTTTTCTAAAGGCGCCCTCAAGAGTTGGAAGGCTTGGTTCATGTTCTTTTTTAAACATATAATAGTCGACAGCATTTTTTTTACTCTCCTCTAACCTTTGTCTTTGCTCATTGTTAGCTCGTGAAATTAGAAGCTTAAAAAAAAGAATTTTATCTAATCTTTCACTAAGAGAGGTAAAGGAAATCGAAGGATTATTACCAATACCAGAAAAAGCAGACATGAAATAAGATTCCCTTTGAACATAACCTTTTAATTCAGCCAATCCGACTTCTTCTGTCAAGCCGTATTCATTAAAATAGTGGGAAGGATGGAACTCAAGCATAAGCTCAAAGTATGTTCTAACATCTGCACGATCCGAGAGAGAAAAAGCATAAAGCATTAAATTTTCTCTCTCGTGATCTGAAGCTTTGTTCAACAAAGCTTCTAACTCTAGAAAATCTTTATTAAAGAAAAAATTTCCTTCTTTTCCTTCTGTATTATCAATAGCAAATTCGATCAGCTCTACCGCACGTAAATGTTCTCTATTTGAAAGCCCATCTTTTGCCCCACTAGCGGAACACACTAAAATAATAAAAAAAAGGAAAAGTGATAACAACCTCATCATCTCACTTTATCTTCTGTCCCTATTCACAACCAGAGCCCAAGAATATATTACAACTAAAGGTGTCTAAAGATTTAACAGATCGACTCAGTGCACATCAAATCTCTACTCTACTTAAAAATAAACTTTATTGCCATACCAGGAATAAATCTGTATTTTTCTGCTATGCCAGAAATCGAAAATATTCGTGATGTTCAGAGAAACTTTCTCAACAAACTCCAAGACCAGGGGAAGAGTTTTAATACCATTAAGAACTACAGGACTGACCTTGAGTGCTTTAACCAATTCCTTTTTGCCAGGCAAAAAGGAGAACATCTTAGGGATTTTAACCAAGAAAAAGTAAAAGAATACACTCGCTTCATTGATAATAAGTACAATTCAGATAACTCAAAAAGAAGAAGAGTCCAGGCGCTGAGACTCTTTTTTGATTTCCTTGTCCAAAAGGGCTATTTCTCAGAAAACCCTATTAGAAAAATCCCTGTTTCTCCTAAAGTTCTCGAGGCCCCAAACCCAACTCCTTTACTTGATGTAGTTAAGCTTCACCGGTATTTAACGGAACAAGTTCAGGGTAATCAAGGACTAAGTAAACTAACAGCACTAAGAAACCTTTTTGTCTTTCATCTTATTTATGGGGCTGCCCTTAAAGTTTCTGATATCGCGAAATTAAAGCTTAGTAGCATTATTGAATCAGGCAATGATTACAGAGTTCTTGTTACACACCCAAAAAGAGACTCTTATACAATTCCTCTTTTTGAGAGTTTTGATTCTTTTTATAAGCAATATAAAGCGGAACTTGAAAAATACTCTGATCAAATTCAATTTGAAAATTTGCTTTTTAATGCAAACCCTTATCGCATCCTCTCCGGAGGGCTTTCTCCCCGAGGAATTGAACTCTCTTTCAAAGAAATAAGAGAAAAACTCAATATCCATCTGACTCCAAAATCTCTTCGACAATCATGTATTTTCAGATGGCTTGGAGAAGATGTTTCTCATATTACCATTAAGGAATGGATGGGAGTCACCCCTGGTTATTCTCTTAATCCTTATTTAAAATGCTTACAAGACCACCCTCAAGATTTTCATTTTGTTAAGCCAGAACAGTTTTCTTTGCAATAAAATGTAAGAGTTTTCTCCACTTAAAGCTCGACTCCTTTGATAGGATAATTCCCAGCTACGCATTACATCGGGGATTAGAGGGAGAGAGATATGTTAAAACTTTTACTGTTGTGCCTAATTTTTGAGAGCTACCAGCTCCATGCAAGAACAGCTTTATTTAAACCTTTTAAAAAAGCACAAAAAGTTAACACAGTTCGTGATGCCAAGGGTGATCAGAGACTCTACTTAAAAGCCGATGAGAAAATCAACGAAACATTTTACTGGCAACACCTATCACCTAATGATGGTTATGAAGGGACCCAATCCCAAAGGGCCTATGATGAACTCGCCTTGGCCCATCCAGAGGAAGTTATTGTCGCTGTTATTGATAGTGGTGTTGATATAAAACACGAAGCTCTTCAAGGAAAAATTTGGGTTAACACAAAAGAAATCCCAGGTAACGGAATTGATGACGATCAAAACGGATATATCGATGACGTGAATGGTTGGAATTTTATAGGAAACTCTAAAGGAGAAAATATAGGTCATGACACTTTAGAAGTGACAAGAGAGCTAAAGCGTCTATTAGTACTAAAGAAACAACGCCAGTCTCAAGGCTACGACCTTTCCCAGCAAGAACAAGCTCTTCTTAACGAAGTACAAGCAACTGTAAAAGAAGTATTAGGAGAGGCCAAGGCGGAACTTGAAAGTGCCCAGAGCGTGAAAAATGATTACCTTATTTTTGCTCAAGTTATCCTTGATAGAACATCTTTGACTGAAATTTCAGAAGAAACTTTAGAAACTCTTCAAAGTGAAGATGCTGAGGTTCTACAAGCAAAAAAAGAACTCATGAGTATCCTTTTTTCTTATGGGAGCTTTGAAACTATTTTAGAAATTATCGCCTCCTATGAAATAGAAGTTAATTATTATTATAACGTTAACTATGACCCTCGCTCTTCAGTCATAGGAGATAACTATCTTGATGTAAATGATAGGTTCTATGGAAATAATGATGTCACTGGCCCAAATGCAAGTCATGGAACTCACGTCTCTGCCATTATTGCTGGACGCAGAGACGACTTAAACCTTCCGATGAAAGGCATTGCTCAAAATGTTAAAATAATGCCTGTTCGCTGTGTTCCTGATGGAGATGAAAGAGATAAAGATGTGGCCAACTCTATTTACTACGCTGTTGATAACGGGGCCCATATTATTAATATGAGCTTTGGAAAGAGCTACTCTCCTTATAAGAAAATGGTTGATGATGCTGTTGCTTATGCTGCCTCTAAAGGTGTTCTTCTTGTCCATGCTGCCGGAAACTCACATCAAAATAATGACTTTGGTAAAAACTTTCCAACTGACGTTTCTCTCTCTGGTGTTAACTACCCTAACTGGATTGAAGTCGGTGCCTCCACATGGGATAGCGGCGTTTTAATTAGTGCTCCTTTTTCAAACTATGGAAAGAAGCAAGTCGATATCTTTGCTCCTGGCTTTCAAATTTACTCGGCTGTTCATGATACTGAAGGTGGCACTCATGAGTTATACGACAAGTACAATGGAACGAGTATGGCCAGCCCAACCGTTGCAGGCGTAGCGGCCTTAGTGGCAAGCCAGGATAAAAGATTACTCAAGAACGCTGTTGCCCTCAAAGAACTTCTTCTCCAGAGCTCAAGACGTTATCCACTAAGCGAAGTGGTTTTTCCTTTTTCGATTAGAAGCTCACGCTATGTTCATATTTTAGAAAACAACTTGAATGCACTCGTTTATTTTAGGCAAAATCAAATCGACTTTTTAACAGGCTTCTTTTCCGAGCTCTCTCTAACGGGGGGAGTTGTTGATGCTTATTCGGCCCTAAGCCTTATAGACCAAAGTTCCTTTTAAGTTTTTTGCGTTGAATTAAAATAGTAAAATCAAATAGTTAGAGAGGATTTTTGCACAGCAATGTGTTGACCCTCTCGATTAATTAGGGTATATCTGCCCAATGCCAATTAGAGATGAAGAAATCATACATAGATGTTTTGAACTGGCCCTAAAGGCACAAGGAGAAACTTCGCCAAACCCTATGGTCGGAGCTGTCTTAGTCAAAGATGGTCAAATCATCTCGGAAGGCTTTCATCAACAATCAGGTTCGGGCCACGCAGAACTTAATGCTATTAATGAAGCACCTACTTCTCTTGAAGGCACAACTCTTTATTGTAACCTTGAGCCCTGCTGTCATACCAACAAGAAAACACCTCCTTGTGCTCAAAGAATTATTCAAGAAGGCATTACAAAAGTTGTGATTTCTAACCTCGATCCTAACCCTCAGGTTAGTGGTTTAGGAGTTAAGATGTTACAAGAGGCAGGCATTGAAGTTATCACCGATGTCTTGAGAGAAGAAGGGGAAGAGCTTAATGAAGTTTTCTTTAAAAATATGAGAGAGAATAAACCTTTTATCCATCTTAAGATTGCTCAAACACTTGATGGAAAAATTGCGAGCTCAACAGGAAATTCTCAATGGATTACCTCTGAAGAATCAAGACAGAAGGTTCACCTATTAAGAAAAACTTATGACGCCATTTTGACAGGAGCTCAGACAATAAGAAGTGATAATCCGGCACTGACAGTAAGACTTGACGGGAAAACAGAAGCTAAAAAAAGAATTATTCTCACTCGCTCAGCACAGCTACCTCTTGAGGCCCAAGTTTTTACAGATGAGTTCTCTCACCTCACTTTTGTGGCCATTGATGAAGCCTACACAAATGAGATAGAGAAACTTAAATCTCAAGGAAGACAAGTGATTACTTTCAATAAAACTCTTGAATCTTTATCACAAAAACTTTTCTCTTTGGGAATTTGCTCTGTATTAGTTGAAGCTGGACAAAAAGTTGTGACCTCTTTTATTGAGGAAAAAATCTACGATCGTATTAGCTTTTTTGTAGCCCCTAAAATTTTAGGTTCAGGACTTGAGAGCATCGGAGATTTAGGATTTTCTCAGATAAATGAATCTATTTTATTAACAAATATTCAAACCAAAAATATCGGAAGTGATTTTTATATTTCTGGAAAAAGAAGAGAGCTATGTTTACAGGACTAATTCAAGACCTTGGTGAAGTTATTAGTATCACTCCTAATAATGAAGGAGCCAAACTTGTTATTAAAACAAATAAACTCATCAATGAAATTCAAATTGATGACTCTGTTGCTTGTAATGGTGTTTGTTTAACTGCAACTCAAGTCAACAGTGATTCTTTTGTGGCCCAAGCAGTTCATGTAACATTAGAGAAAACAACTATTGGAGCTCTGAAAACGGGTTCCAAACTTAACCTTGAACTCGCGCTTAGACCTATTGATAGGCTCGGAGGCCATTTTGTTCAAGGCCATGTTAATGGCCGAGGAAAATTGATTGCTGTTAATAAGAAGGGAGAGAACTTTGAACTCACTTTTGAGCTCCCTGAGCACTTAATGAAGTATATGATTAGTGAAGGCTCTATCGCAATAGATGGTATTTCGCTAACGATTGCGAAAGTTCAAGGTAATCACGTCAGTGTTTCTATTATTCCTCATACTTGGAGCGTTACTGCTCTTCATACCAAAAAAGTAGGTGATCTTTTTAATATTGAGGCGGATATGCTGGCAAAATATCTTGAAAACTTTATGAATTACAAAAAAGAAAATAAATCACAAATGACTTTTGAGTCACTAACTGAACAGGGTTACTAAATGTTAAATACAATTGAAGAAGCTGTAGAAGATATTCGCGCGGGGAAAATGATTATCGTTATTGATGATGAGAATAGAGAAAATGAGGGTGACTTCATTATGGCCGCTTCTAAAATAACTCCACAAGCTGTTAACTTTATGGCCAGTATCGGCCGAGGGATGATTTGTACTCCTCTAAGCCTTAGTTATGCTCAAAGATTGAACCTCTCCCCTATGGTTCAAAGAAATACCTCTTCACATGAAACAGCTTTTACAGTCACGGTTGATGCGGCCAAAGGGATCTCAACTGGGATTTCAGCAAATGATAGGGCCAGAACGATTGCACTACTGGCCGATCAAAAAAGCTCTCCTGAAGATTTTGTCAGACCAGGACATATCTTTCCTCTGATTGCCCAAGAAGGAGGAGTTTTAAAAAGAGATGGACATACAGAAGCAGCGGTTGATCTTGCCACCATGGCAGGCCTTGCTCCAGTGGGAGTTATTTGTGAAATCTGTAACCCTGATGGCAGTATGGCCCGAGTAGAAGAACTCAAACAAATGGCCAAAGAGCATCAGCTTAAAATGATCTCTATTAAAGACTTAATCGAATACCGTCGTGCCAATGAAATTCACATTAAACATGATGAAACAATTAAATTACCTACAACGTACGGGGAATTTGATCTTCACACTTTTGTTGATTCAATGTCTGGAGAAGACTATGTTGTTTTAACTAAAGGCAAGGACTTGAGCGACCCACTTGTACGAATTCACTCTCAGTGTTTAACTGGGGATGTTTTTCATTCCCAAAGATGCGATTGCGGGCAGCAACTTGAACTTGCCATGCAAAGAATTCAAGAAGAAGGTGGGATTATTATCTACCACCCTCAAGAAGGCAGAGGTATTGGTATTATCAATAAAATCAAGGCCTACAAGCTTCAGCAACAAGGTTTTGACACAGTTGATGCCAATAGAAGACTTGGGCTTCCAGATGATAATAGAGACTACAGCTCATGTGCTCAAATACTAAAGTTCTTTGGGATAAGAGAGATAAGACTTATGACAAATAACCCAAGTAAAATATCTTCTTTAACAAAACTAGGCATTCAAGTTAAAGAAAGAGTACCAAGTCCTATTATCCCGAATAAAGAAAATCATTTCTATATGATGACAAAAAAGAAAAGAATGAATCACGAAATAAACGAATTAACGTTGCAATAAGAAAAGAGGAATTATGAAACTAGAAGGTATGTTAACAGCTCAAAACTTAAACGTGGCCATCGTCACAGGTCGCTTTAATGAACTTATTACTCATAAACTACTAGAAGGGGCCAAAGATTGTTTGCTCAGGCATGGTATTGAGGAGAGTTCAATCACTGAAACTTGGGTTCCTGGAGCTTTTGAAATCCCTCTTGCTGCCAAAAAACTTGCTGAAACAAAAAAGTTTGATGCCATTATTTGCCTCGGTGCCATTATTAGAGGCTCTACCGCCCACTTTGATCATGTCGCCAATGCAGCGACAAAAGGCATCGCAGATGTGAATATGACAACAGGTATCCCAACAATTTTTGGAGTCTTAACGACTGACACCATTGAACAGGCCATTGAAAGGGCCGGGACTAAAGCTGGAAACAAAGGATGGGAAAGTGCTTTAACGGCCATAGAGATGGCCAACCTTTTAAGGAGAATTGAATAAGAAATCTAATTCTCTTTTTCTTATTATTTATTAGTTTTTCATCTCACTCCGATGAATTAAACCGATGTATAAAAAAACTCTGTGCTCGATCAGAAGTGCTTCTCTACTCGGGGGCAACAAAAGAGAATATTCAACACTATATTGATAAAGAAGTCTTTCAAGAAAAATCAAATGAACTTGCAGCCGCCATTAAAGAGTCCATTGAAGTAAAAAAAGCAATTGTTAACAAGCTTGAAACCTTCTTTAAACCTGAGAAGGATTTCTCCAGTGTTACAGAACTAAACGACTCTCAGTTAAGTCTCTACGAATATACCTTTATCGGCCAATATGTAGAGACATCCCTTGTAAGAGATCCTTCTACTCTTGAGAAGAAACTCATGATGACTCCAAACTCTAAGGTGGAGTCTCCTGAGCATAAAGAAGTGGTTAGAGAGTATATTGCTTTTTCCCGCCCCAAAATGACTTCAACTCTCTTCATGCAATTTTCAAAAGGTCTTAAGACTCCTGATGAATTGCTCCCTCTTTTGAAAGAGAAAATTCAAAGATACAAAAAAGAGATTGAAAAAAGTGATTCTATTTTAAAACCCTTTCTTGAAGACTCATTAGAACGTATTTCTCATCTTATTGATGAGCCAAAGTTCAAAAACGAACACTTAAATGACGTTTTCATTCGCTTTATCGTTTTAGAAGGCAGTTTAGAAAAAAAAGAAAATCCTTTTTACTCTCCTCTTACTTGTCCGACAGACAAATGCAAAGAATGGATTCGAACGAAGCTTTCTAAGCTAAACTTCAAACGATCTTTAGCAAGATTTAAGAAAAAACTCACTTCTTCAAATTTTATGGATAAAACTTTGGGCCAATGCCGCCCCTTTATTTTAAATGAGAGTCGTTTGAAAATCTCTTTGGCCGAGCAAAAAGAGGTTCAAGGGAAATTTAAAAATCTAATCGAGGAATATGACAAAGAAATCGTTCAAAAACTTTTTCAGTTAAAAAAATCTTCCTTTAAAAGCTGGGCCTTAAAAAACGTCAAGCTCTATTTTTCACCTAAAAACCAAAACTTGACTTCAATAGAGCAAATAAGAGGAATCACTTCTCAAGATAAACTCTTCTTAGCAAACTTTGAGAACCAAAGCTTAATTGATAAGAAAATTTATTTCATCAACCAACTCGACCCTCAATTTCAATTATCAGAACGCCTCTTCTGTTCTGATTTCAACCTTAGCTTTGCTGGAGATGTTGTCGACTTTTTAAGAATTTATGACAAGAAAACAGGTCGCATCACTCATCAAAATCCAGTGATTAATGTGTCTCTTTTAAGCGTTAGAAACTTTGACACCTATGGAAGAGAATCTCTGGGCCATGAGCTCTCTCATGTTCTTAGTTATTATTTATATAATTATATAGAAAACGACCCGCTCCTTGAGGAAAAATATAAGAAACTCAGATCCTGTATCACAAGTAGGCATCAAAAAAATCAACTCTTAATGAAAACAGCTCATCAAGTCTATTCAGGGGACTCTATTTTCTCTGAAGAAGATACCGCTGATGAGCTCACAAGTTTCATGCATAGAAAATCTCCCCACCTAAACACTTGCCTGCTACTCTATAATAAAAAAGATAGGCCTGTTCTCTACCACCAACCTGGGTCAGAGCACTCAGGAGTAGGAATGAGGATTTTAAGAGAAGCTATTAATAAAGATTTTCCACTACCACGCTCTTGCGACAACGTTATTGAAAACCATCCTGATATCTCATTTTCTTCTTGTTTTAAGTCTATTATATAATTCATCCAATTCTTGTATAAGAAGAGACTTCGTGACCGAGCAATGACCAAAGTCGAGAGCTTCTTCTAGCTTGTCACGCAGATGATTTAAACTATTAACTTCAAAAAGAACAAACGCTTTGTTCTCTTCATTAATATCTTCACTTAGGGAATAAACAAAAGAATCTAAATCAATAAATCTTTTAAGAGCACAACTGCCTAGCATTACTTTTTTATCTTCTGCTCTTTCAAGTTCTTCAAATATCATCTCTTCAGGAGGAATAATAATATTTCTGTCTCTTTCAATACGATGAACTTGAGTTAGTTTTAAAGTATCAATAAGAACTTTAAGAGGAACATACTCTCTCTCTATGACTTTATCTTGAATTCGTGACTCTAAATGACTCAACCATTTTCTGAAGTAAATAACTCTCCAGTCTTTCTCCATTGCTTCTTTTTTCTGAGTCATTTCGAGCAGAATGGCCATCTCTTGATCAACTTCTCCTACTGATAAGTCTTTTTTCTCTGATAGTTGCTGGTGATATTCATTAATCTCTTTTTCTATCTTTGTAATGGGAGCAAGAATATAAGTCTCTTTTACTTTTTCTTGAAAAGATTCATGGCTAAATACCACTTCATATTTCACATGGCATTCATCCCATGAGTTGACTTCCTCTTGGTTCTTGCAATAACGAACGTTGAGTTTATCCCCTTCATCCCTTTGAAAAAGAAGGTTCGTTCGTGCAAATAAAGCAGGAAGTATTAAAAAATAACAAAACCAAAATTTCATTTCTTAGCACTCCTCTTCGTCGATTTACCTCACTTTAAAGCTGCAAGATAAAGACCAATACAAGAACGTGATTCCAAGTACTTAAGGTTTTAAATTGCTTCTTTTACTATTTAATTGCTCAATATTTCATCAAATATTTGCTCATTCATTATGTCTGCGTTATAAAGACTTACTTAAAATTCTGGGGAGGCAGGCCCAGGAAAATTCGCTTCCTGCCACCGGGATGTTCGTGAGCATCTATTCGGCGTGAAAAAGTTCATTTTAACTTTTCTGTGCACGTTTATTGCCCTCAAACTCCCATAACATTTTTATTGAAGGAGAATTGTTATGGCAAAAATCACAATGGGAAGAAGTGCTTTTAAAATTCAAAGGCGCTTAGGTGTTGAGCTTCCAGGTCTTGGTAAGGCCGGTGCTCTTGAGAGAAAACCTTATGGACCAGGTGTTCATGGGATGAAAAGAAAGAAGCTTTCTGACTATACCATTCGTTTAATGGAAAAACAGAAAGTGATGTTTCATTATGGAATTCGTGAGAAACAACTCGTTAACCTTGTTAAAAAATGTAAAAAAGACAGAAGTAGAGCTTGGGTTGATACTCTTATTATCAAACTAGAGACAAGACTAGATAATATTATTTTTCGTCTTAACTGGGCCCCTTCAATTTTGGCCGCAAGACAAATGGTTACCCACGGACACGTAAAACTAAATGGAGTTAAGGCAACTTCTCCAGGACAAATTGTTAGTGTTGGTAGTCAAATCACTCTTAGTGAGAAAGCCTTCAAATCTGGAAACTTTCTTCAAGCAAAAGCAAGACCACGTCTTTCTGCTATTCCAGCTTACCTAACAACGGAAGCCAAAGGTGAAGGTGAGCTTGCTAAAATCGTAAGTGAACCACTTCCAGAAGATATTCCTTTTCCATTTGAAAAGCGACTCGTAACAGAGTATTACTGGAAAGTTAAATAAGAAAATCAAAACAAAAGAGGCCTATTTAGGCCTCTTTTTTATTTACTATGATTCAATTCAAAAAAGTTTCTCAATATTATAAAGACAAAGCTGTCCTTAGGAATATCGACTTAGAGTTCACTCAAAACCAAACACATGTTTTAATTGGTTCGAGTGGTTCAGGAAAAACGACGCTATTAAAACTCATTTCTGGACTCATTTCTCCTTCTGAAGGCCACATTACTATTGAAGGCCATCAAGACCTGACTTCCCCAAACTATCTTAATAAACTTGGTTATGTTATCCAGGAAGGAGGACTTTTTCCTCATCTGACGGCCCAAAACAATATTCTACTCGCCCTCAAAAATCACATCTACTCAAAACAGGAAGTTCAAAAAAAAATAGAAGAGCTCACCGATTTAGTTCACCTTAACCCTTATTTACTAAGTAAATATCCTAGAGAGCTCAGTGGTGGCCAAAGACAAAGAGTTGGGCTCATGAGGGCCCTTATTAAAAACCCTGATATTATCCTTATGGATGAACCATTAGGGGCCCTTGACCCTATTGTGAGAGCTGAGCTGCAAATTGAACTGAAAGAAATTTTTAACAAACTAAATAAAACTGTTTTTTTCGTCACTCATGATATGAATGAAGGAGCTTTTTTTGGCCATACTATTACTCTGCTTGATAATGGAGAAGTCATTCAACATGGAAGTTTTCAAAAGTTGGTTAATAAACCAAACACCCCATTTGTAACAAAGTTTATTCGCTCCCAGCTCTCACACGATCTCGTTCAACAGGTACGTACTCATGATTAAATGGTTTCTTTTTTTCCCTTTTCTTCTTATGGCCAAGGAAACCATTGTTGTTGGTTCTAAAAATTTCACTGAATCTTATATTTTGGCAGAAATCATTGCCCAAACAATTGAGGACGCGGGAGAGCTTAATGTTGAAAGAAAATTCGGTTTAGCAGGAACGGGAATTGTTTTTGCGGCCTTAGAAAACGCTGAGATCGATATTTATCCTGAATACACAGGAACCATTTCTCGCTTTCTTTTAAAAAAACCTGAACTATATTCTATCGAACAAATTAATAATGCTTTAGAGAAGAAAAATCTCATTATTTCTGAATCTCTAGGCTTTAATAACACCTATGCATTAGCAGTCAAAGAAAAGATCGCCCAGAAAAAACAGCTTAATAGCATCTCAGATCTAACAAATACATCTCTGCATGCTGGCTTTTCTCATGAATTTATCAAAAGAGATGATGGGCTAAAAGGACTCCTTGGCTCTTATCATTTGAAATTTAAAAGAGTCCAAGGTTTTGAACACGCTCTTCTCTACAATGCTATTAAAAATGATGAGGTTGACATAATAGAGGTCTATTCTACAGATGGAAAAATCCCCTCCTATAAGCTTCGAATTCTTGATGATGACCGCTTCTTTTTCCCGCAGTATTATAGTGTTCTTTTTTATAGGAAAAAACTTCTTAGCTATCCAGAGACAATGAAAGCTCTTAAGAATCTTCAAGGACAATTTAGTGAAGAAAAAATGCAGAAATTAAATGCAATGGCCGATATTGAAAAAAAATCTTTCAAACAAATTGCTGATATCTACCTAGATAAAAATGTTCAAAAAACATCTTCAGATAAAAGGGCCATCAATAAACTCTTAAAGCTAACTTATGAACACCTCTATCTAGTTATTATCTCTCTTTGCTTCAGTATCATTATTGGAATCCCTCTTGGTTTTCTTGCTTATCAATATAAAAAATTGGGACAAGTTATTCTTATCGTGACAGGCCTACTACAAACTATTCCCTCTTTGGCCTTACTTTGCTTTCTTCTTCCTTTATTTGGGATCGGAACCCTACCCTCACTAGTTGCCTTATTTCTTTATGGCCTCTTGCCTATAGTCAGAAACACTTATACAGGTTTTGCTACGCTACCTAAAAGTCTTTTAGAATCTGCTCAAGTACTTGGACTTAATTTTAGACAAAGACTTATTTTTATTCAGTTACCAATGATTTCTAGAGAGATTCTCTCCGGAGTTAAAACAACGGCCGTCATTAATGTAGGAATGACAACTTTAGCGGCCTTTATTGGGGCTGGAGGATATGGGACTCAAATTGTGACTGGTCTAGCACTGAACGATAACTCAATTATTCTTCAAGGTGCTATACCTGCTGCCATTATGTCTATTTTTGTTCATTTCTTTTTTGAATTTATTGAAAAAATGATTGTTCCTAAAGGACTTCAAACATAAGAGGAGTATTTTATGCCTTTCGTTCTTATTATTCTTTGTTTTTTAACTTGTTTTGCTAAGGCCTCAGAGAAGAGCTCTGATTTTAAAGGGAGTTCTGAGCTAAGTTATCTGACAAACTCAGGAAATACCCAAACAGAAACTTTTTCAACTGCAACAAGCCTTTCTCTTCAACTTACTAAATGGGAACATCTACTTAGAACTCGCTACATTAGAGTCGCTGATAATGATGAAACAACCTCTCGTCAGATTCAACATCAATACAAAGCAGCTCGTCTATTTGGTCTTAGAACATCTCTATTTCTAAGTACTCAGTATGACAAAAATATTTTCTCTGGTATCGATCAAAGACTAACCTACGAAACAGGTATTGGTTACTCTTTTATTAAAAAAGAAAGACTAAACTGGACGCTCTCTCTGGGTGTTGGTCATATTGATGAAAGAAGAATTAATACTTCTAATATGATTGAAAGAGAAAGCTTCACAACAATTAGTTATAGCTCTCTCTTTTCTTGGGATATTTCAAAATCAACTAGGTTTGATAACCAAATTAAATATATTACAAATACTGAGAGCTCTGAAGATTGGCGTTATGAAAATATCTCCTCTCTATCAACAATTCTCACCGATATTTTTTCAGTAAAGGCTTCATACACTTCTCAAAAATTAAATAGTCCACCTGATGGTAAGAGAAAAACAGATTCGATTAGTACGATCTCTCTTGTGGCCAAATTTTAATTTTTAAACTTAGGGTTGTGAAAGAGCATATATCTTGCTGTTTCATACAAACCTTCACAGAGATTTTTCATTTTTTGATGCTCTTCAGGGAATTCTTGAGAGAGGTCTTTTAGCTCTTTATTAGAGGTGTAATCAAAAAGGCCTTTCAAACTTGGACTTTCAAGATAATAAAAAGAATCTGAAATAAGTCCGATCCTTCTTGGTCTTTCATGCCAAGAATAAGTAAAGGCATATCTTTGCTCATCAAGAGATTCATCAAATAAATCTCTACCTAAAGTCGTATTCGTATAATTAATACCGATTAACCCTGCTAAAGTTGGAAAAATATCCAGCTGGCTCGCTATTTTATTTGAAACTTTTGGTTTAAGTAAGAAAGGAGCATGAACAACAAGCGGTGTGTGATGAATAGTAAGTCTCAAATCAATGAGCCCCTTTGGCATATTTACTGATTGAGGTGCAGGAAGACCATGATCTCCTGCGACAATAAAAATAGTATTGTTATAATAACTTTCATTTTTGGCCAAGTTCATAAAATGTCCAAAACTATAATCTTGAAACCTTAAAGAATTATATTCGTCATTTGAGTGAAAACTATATTTTTTTAATTCTTTTAGTGAATGAGTCTTCTTTTGAAAAGCGCCTGATTTTTCAGGGATTGTATAAGGCCTATGAAAACCTGCTGTTTGTATCAAGGCCACAAAAGGACGTTTGGCTTTTTCACTAAGAACTTTATTGGCCTCTGTGAAGAGATCTAAGTCTGAGATACCCCATACGTCTATTCTCTCTGACGAGTATGAACCTTCTTCAAAAATATGAATTCCATCTACATTATAAGAGAAAATCCCTCTTATGTTCCCCCAGTTTGCACTCCCTCCAAGAAAATAATACTTATCATAACCTTCAAACTGGTTAATGATGGTGTGCTGATTCACAACAAGAGGATTTCTTGAACTCGTTTTAGCAGAGCTTACATCTGGAATTCCAGTCATTGTCGCAAAAATCCCCCTGGCCGTTGCCTCTGTAGGAGTAAAGTAGCGCGTAAATAAAACCGATTCATTAGCAACTTTTTTCAAATAAGGAGTTGGATCCAGATTATTTTGAAATAAGGAAGTTTTGTTAGCGGCCAGAGACTCAAGAACAATAATCACAATATTAGGAGGGTTTTTAACTCCATTACCTAAATTTTTAATATCTCTTCTAAAATTTAGTTCTTTAAAATTAGGGTTTTTAACTCCTAAAAACTCACTTACTTCAGAGTAGTGTTCTTGAACTTTTTCTTTATCAAAATTCTTATTTTTAAATTTCAGTGTATCGATAATATTAAGAACAGGATTGAGAGCGAAGTTTGAAATGAAGCTATCAGTAGAAAAATAGGCTTCACTCCAACGAAGAGGAAAATGAGCGAATTTCCCGTATAAACTCCCTGCGAACAATAAAAAACAAAAAATGAAAGATAAAAACTTTATTTTCCAATCAAAGTGACCGTAGTAAAGAATTCCCTCTCGTAAAAGTCTATTCAATATCTGGTAGTGAACAAAACCAATGAAAAAAATAAGTAAGAAGGCCCAAATAACAGGATATGTTTCCCAAGCCATTTTTAGAGCTATCCATGGATTTTGAACAACTTCTATACTCGTTGCACTAATTCTTGTTCCTAAGTAAGAGAAAAAACCTAAATCAATAAAATAGATGATAATGACCGAGCTCAGCAGTACGGTTGAAGTCAGCATAACTATTTTCTTTAGAAGCCGTGTTTGTGTTAGTTGCAGTCTTGGAATAAGAAGAAAAAAAGCAAGGGGAAGGCTCATCAATGCAGACAATCTTAAATCAAATTTTGTTCCCAGATAAAAAGCTTTAAAAAGTTCACCTGTTCTTCCTTCTGAAATTTGCCCTATAAACATCAGAACAAAAACAAATCTTAAAATAATAAAATAAAAAAGATGAAGTAAAAAGTAGCTTAAAAACACTCTACTCTTCTTGGTCAAAAAACTTTTAATCCTCAAATCTAACATGCTAACTCTTTAGTCTATTTGGTTTTTTTCAAATTCAAATTCAACTTCATTTATCCTGCCAAAATGCTCTGTAATCTTATTGGTTGAGATATGAATATCTCTAACATCTTTACTCACATTTTCGATATGGCCAGCTAATTTGTCCCACCTCTGTCTATAACGACTGAAATCTTTAGAAAGTTTGGCAAGCTCTTCCTGAATAATATGGGAGTACTTATCCCTTTCAAATTGACTTAAAATGAGCTGGATAGAGGTTAAGTTGGCCATTAAGGTCGTTGGAGAACTCATCCATACTCTACGCTTTTGAGCATATTCAATTAATTCGGGATGATAAGCGTTAACTTCAGCAAAAATAGCTTCGGCCGGTAGAAATAAGATGGCCTGTGAAGCTGTTTCGTTTTCAATGATATATTTATCTGCAATATCATCTATATGTTTTTTGACATTTTTTTTAAATTCTTTCCCGCTCTCATTCCTCTCACTTGAAGGAAGTTTTTTATCTGTCATTCTCAAGTAATTTTCTAAAGGGAATTTAGAGTCGATGGCAATTTTACCAATGGACTCAGGTAGAAATAAAATAGCATCAACAATAACTCCCGAACTCAACTTATATTGAAGTCCATAGTTTTTTTGAGTCTCTCCAAAAACACTTGATAGAATTTGAGAGAGTTGGACTTCACCAAAAATACCTCTTGTTTTTTTATCTGTTAATATGTCCTGAAGAGAGTTAACATTAACAGAAAGTTTATCAATTTGTTTTTGAGCTTCATCTATCTTAACTAATCGAGAGAGAACGTCCTGAAAGGTTTGGTTTGATCTCTTAAAGTTTTCTGATAAATCTTCTTGAATTCGTAGAGAAATTTTCTCAAGCTTGTCTTGAACAATGTGTTTAAGTGACTCAAAGTTCTCATAAGATTTATTTGATATTTTTTCTGAGAATTCATATAAATCTTTTGTCACTTGCTCTTTTTGTTCGGCCATTCTTTTTTCAAAATTAACTTCGTTTTTTGAGAGAAGTGTTTGTATTTGGGCCTTCATCTGAAGAAAGAAAAACCAACAAGGTCCTAGAACGAGTAGAATAATAAGAAGTGTAGACAATAATTCATTTTGCATATTTCATTATAATAACGACTTGAAGATAAAAGTGCACGAAACTGATTAAACCTATAGAATGACTTTATGCTTTTTTTATTGGCCTTTTGCTTTTATTTAACAGATGCATCGCATTCAAAGCTTTTTCTTATGCATGGACTTAACAATAGACCCTCGGTCCTAGTGCCAATGGCCCAAGAGCTTCAAAAAGACTATGAGATTATTGCCCTAGAAGGTCATTACCGGCCAACAGAGAAAGAAAGAATTCAAGTGGCAAGCAACCAGACAAAAGAAGAGTTTCTATCCCCTATCAGAGGTCTGATGCAAGAGCAAGGAAGCTCAAATGGCTCTCTTCTGGCCTACTCTTTTGGAGGTCTTATTGGACTTTATCTTCTTGAGAGCTCTCAAATCAAGTTTCGCAAAATTGTTTTAATTGCCCCTGCTCTGTTTCTGCGTTGGTACGTGAACTTGTTAAGACCGCTGTCTTATTTTACTTCTTACTCTCTGCCTAGTTTCTCACCTGCACTTTATCGAGCAAATTCTTCTGTGAGCTTAAACCTTTACCGTCATCTTTTTGAGTTAGTTGATGATGTTCACCGTTTATTACCATTTAAAAACCTTCCTCCCACATTAGTGATTCTAGATAGAGAAGATGAGCTTATTGACTCTTCGCGCACAGAGAGCTTTGCTAAAGAAACTCAATTATTAAACTGGGAAATCTTTTTTGTTCAAAAATGTCATGATGCAAAAACTCATTACCACCATCTTTTAATTGATGAATATTCCTTGGGGAAGAAATGCTTTCAAAACCTGACCAAAAAAATCAGAAGCTTTCTCTCTGACACTTAAATGAAGTAAAATAAAAACCATTATGTTAAAAATTCTAAGTTTTGTTGTTATTCTCGCTTCCACAGTTCCAGTTTTTTCACAACTTCCACAAAAGTTTTTTCCGATTGATAGCTTCATGAGACCTCGAGTTGATTTCTGGAAAAAAGTTTTTACCAAACTCAACTCCTTTGAAGGTTTTATTCATGATGATGAAGATTTGAGAATTATCTATTCTCAAATTGAATTTAAATCCATGGATAGAAGGAGACGTATACGTTTTGTTAGAGATGAAAAAAGAAAAATAAAAAGAATTCTCACTAGCATTATCAAAAAAAGGAAAAAAAATCTGACTCCTGATGAGCAAGAACTTCTTGAACAAATAGGAGATCCCTCTTTAGAAGTATTAAGAAAAATGCCTCATCAAGTAAGGTTTCAACAAGGAATGAGAGATAGATACTTTCAAGGATTAAAAAGATCGTATCTCTACTTAGATAAAATTAAATCTGTCTTTCAAGAAATGAATTTACCAATAGAACTTAGCTACCTTCCACATGTTGAGAGTTCTTTTAACTACCTTGCTTATTCCAAAGTTGGGGCCGCAGGGATTTGGCAATTTATGCGCTCTACTGGTCGGATTTATAAACTTAATCTGAGCTATATTATCGATGAAAGGCGAGATCCCATTAAGGCCACTTATGCTGCCGCCAAACTCTTAAGAGATAATTACAGAAAACTCAACTCATGGCCTTTGGCCCTTACTGCCTATAATCATGGGGCCCGTTCAATGGAAATGGCCATTAAAGGTGTTGGTACGACTGATATTAGTCAGATTATTCAAGAATATAAAGGTCGAAGATTTGGTTTTGCCTCTAAGAATTTTTATGCTTCATTTGCCGCTGCCGCTGAAATAGCCCAAAATCCAGATCTTTATTTTGGAGAAATCGAAAAACAAACGTTACCAGAGTTTTCAGAACTCATGCTTGAGAAATCTCTTACAGTAAATCAAATTATTAAGGCCCTAAGAATTGATTTAAAAACCTTCAAAGAGTTCAATCTTGCTATTCGCCCTATTGCTTATAGAAACTCGCTCTCTCTTCCAAAAGGATTTCAAGTTAAAATTCCCAAAGCTAGTGAGGAAGAGCTTAAGACCTATCAATTGGCCCTCTCTCAAATTCAAATCAAGAAGAAAAATCTAATCGCTTCAGGTGATCATACCGTGAGTCCAGGTGAAAGCTTGTACATGATCTCTCAGATTTATAAAATTTCTCTTAGTGATTTAATCGCTATCAATAAGATAGCCAACCCCTCTCGAGTTTATCCGGGAATGAAGTTAAAAATCCCTGGAGATGACTACCAAGAGAAAAAACAGAGACAAACAACTCTTTTGGCCCATATTGAAACTCCTGCGAAGCAGGAAATTAATCAAGAGCTCTTAAAAAAAGAAGAAGATGAACAAATCCAGAAAGAGGATAAGCTTATCGCTTCCTCTCAAGAGAATGAAAATGACAGTATAGAAGTTGAAAAAAATGAGGTGGTTGAAGAAGAAAAGGAAACTCTCTGGAATAAAGTTTCTTCTTTTTTCACTGTTCAGATAAAAACACATCAACCTAAAAAACAAGTTTTGGCCAAAAAAGAAGAACCTTCAAACAAAGAAGAGACTAAAGAAAAAGTAGATCTTAATAGCGAAGATATTTTTAAAGATTATGATTTTGATGTTATTAAAGTATCTCCCAATGTTCACGAGATTATTGTAGAAACGGAAGAAACAATGGGTCATTACTCTGATTGGCTTATAAAAAATTCAAGTAAAATTAGGGCGCTGAATGGGAAACGAAATAATAGTATTCTTATTGGACAAAAACTCAAACTACCAATGGATGAAGAAGAGGTCGTCTCTTTTAATATCAAACGTGTCCAATATCACCAAATGATTGAACAAGACTTTTATGAAAACTATCATGTTGATGGAACCACAGAGTATAAAGTTAAACGTGGGGATACTTTACTAGGAATTTCTCAAAAACTAGAAGTTCCATTATGGTTAATGAAAAAAACGTTTAAAAGCCAAGGTCTCAGCATAGGACCTCTTCAAATAGGTCAAATACTTCCTCTGCCTGAAGTTCGTTCAGTTACGAATCAAAATGAATAAACGCATTGCTTTAATTACTCTTAATCCACAACTTGCTTGTTCTCAAAGGTTTCTTGAATTGAAAGATATCGATTATTTAGATCTTTTTCATTCTAAGCAAGATAAATTTTTTCCTTATGTTATTGAGAGAATTGGTTCAACCACTCCAGATACCCTTATTCAAAAATGCTTAGAGCTTCAGAGGCAAGGATGTGTTTTTCTCAATCAGTTAAATAACGTCCGTCTGATTCAAGATAAATGGTGGCAATTTCTTTTTTTCAAAGAACAACAAATACTAACCCCCCTTAGCTTTCTTTCTTTTCCTTTTTTCTACCCAATTTTAGCAAAAAAAAGAAGAAGTATGAAAGGCGAAGGGATTTTCTTGATAAATAATCTTAGTGACTTTGTGCAATTTAAGATGACAAACGAATTTAAAAATCAATATTTTTGGCAAACTCCCCTTCGAGATTCTTTTGGAACAGACTATCGAGTCCTATATCTAGGAGGACAAATTCTAGGAACGATGAGAAGACATCATCCAAACAACTTTATGTCTAATATCTCAAAAGGAGGAACTGGAGAGATAAGTAAGGCAACTTCAGCAGAGATAGAAATTACTCTTTTTATTGCAAAAAAATTACAGCTTAATTTTTTTGCGCTCGATTTCTTAAGAGTAAATTCTCAAAGTTATTTATTAGAAATAAATACCTCTCCAGGTTTTATTGAATTTGAAAAAGTCTTTGAAATTAATGTCGTAGAAAGACTATATGAGTTTATTTCAAAACGAAGTAGCCTTCAATAATAGCACTAACTTCTTTTTGTATTCTAAAGTTATCCCACTCCTCTTTAATAGATTTATCATTTAAATCAAATAAAGTTTTCATGAGTGTTGTTCCATCAACTTCTTTCTTGATACTAAAGTCTTTATTAATTGCGTAAATGTCATCCCATGCTTTATGGACTCTAGTCCAGTAACGCTCATTTTTCTTCCACCACTCTTTTGCAACTGCACATACTGATTCTTCTGTGCGAGTGTAGGTGTTTCTCCCTTTTTCATAAGCAATAATCATATCACCAAGAGATGTTCTGTTAATTTTGCTTCCATCATGAGAATGAACATGTCCAAAACTTGTTATTTCATGCCTATTTTTTCTCATTAAAATATTATAATCACTTCGAACACTAAACTCTCTTCGAGGTAGAGGTGAGGGACTTTCACATTCCCAATAACTTATCTCTCCCCAACTAATCCATGGAGCTGAACACTCATAACGAGGCCCTCCATCAACTTGATAAGTGGCCTGAGTCCATCTTCCTATACTCTCTTCAAGCTTAACATAGCTCCATTGATTATCCCCTTCATAAACATAAAGAGTGTCATCTTCATAGGCCCAATGCTGGCGCCAATGTTTAACAATTTTGCCTGATGGCAAAATAAGTAAATGCTGAAGAGTAATCTCTTTTTCAGTCTGTTTTTCGACAAAAATCCACTCAAGTCCTTTTTCTTTATACCTCTCATGAAACTCATAGTTGGAACTCGGGGAGAAGGTCTCGGTATCCTCGTAATCAATATGATAACAACCTGTTAGTTTTTTGATGGCCTCTAAATCTTTTTCAAAAGAAGCAAAAGAAGAACAACAGACAAGCAAAGTGATAAAAGAGAAAACTTTTAACATGATATAACCTCAATCCTAGATGTTTGACATATCGAACACTCCTCTTGACGAAAGGTAAAGACGAGGTGCATATCCTCATATAGAAGTATTCGAACTAGATTGTATGACCTAGAGAGGAGATACATTTTATGAGACTTTTACTTTGCCTTTTATTAGCCACTTTGCAGCATTCGTATTCTCTTGAATTTAAGCGTGAGCTTGTTTTAAGAACTGCTCAGGAGAGCTCGTTTAAGATTCCTAAGGCCAGCTATT
Source organism: Bacteriovoracia bacterium (assembly GCA_030431635.1). Lineage (GTDB taxonomy): Bacteria > Bdellovibrionota > Bacteriovoracia > Bacteriovoracales > Bacteriovoracaceae > CALFYV01. The sequence continues at coordinate 177,773 of JAUIIL010000004.1, read as the reverse complement.
TCACTAACTCAACTCCTGCCACAAATAAGCATTCTGATCTAGTTCTCAAACTCATCACTTATCAAAGAACACCACTACATAGTATTTGGTTTAATGGTGAGATTATTTACCAAGCTAAACCTGGCCATTTTTTATCCGATCCTTATATCAGTGATAAAGGCTATATTGTCTTTTCTGAGTTTGATGCCGGAAGAAGTTACGGAATTTATCAATACTCACCTAGAACAAGAAAAATAACTCTTAAAGTTTCACCAGGTGGCCCACATCAAATTATGAGTTTTGATAATGTTATGAAAAACAACGAGGGACGCATTTTAACGAGGGCCACTGATGTTCAGGGAAATCAACTCTACCTCCTCATTACTACCCTTGGTTATCAGATTCCTCTTCTTAAAGTAAGCGAAGAAAGTAAGCTATCCTACCTTTTTCCTCCTGTAATGAATAACTTCTCTCTGGTTGCAGCAAAAGTACGTTATGGCCTTCCAGGTGAAGTCAATGATGAGAGACCTGATGCTATTGTTTTAAAATCAGAAAGGATCTCTCAAGTTATAGCTGAAGATAAAGATAAAAATCCTCGTTCACTAATTCAAAAGATTAGAAATACTCTAGACATTAATGACTTGGGAGAAATTGTTTTTATCACAGAAAGTGAAAAACAGACGGATATTTTTGTCAAAAGTTCTCGATCGGTTAAATTATATGCTTCAACAAAACATCCAGATATTAATTCTATTGATTTTTTCAAACCCGTTATTAATAACAACTCTTTCATAGCTTTTAGAGGAAAAGATGCCCTCAATAGAGATGCTGTTTTTATCAGTAATGGAAAAGAGATTCACAAAATTGCCTTCAAAGGACAGAAAGTTGAAAGTGATTTAGGTGATGCTATCATCCTATACGGCGGAGGACATCCTCCTTTTGGTGGAAGTCCCGCTATTAATGATAATAATGAAGTTTATTTTTCAACTTCCCTGCGCAATCCTCGAAAACTTGAGCAAAGTTATGGTAGTGCCATTTATAAGGTAACAATTACGGAAGAAAAATAATGGTTGATGATATCAAAAGTTGGAAAGAGGGACATTTTGCTCAAATAGAAGAGCAACTCTCAACCCTTGAAGGTCTTGGAATTTATATTAAAGAAACATTAAAAAATTTTTGCTACCGCTACATTCAAACAACAGACGAAGAAGTTGATATCAAATCCCCTCAAGAAGGCTTTTTTATAGCTGAGAGCACCGAGCATGATATTAACAAGGCCCTTCAAACAAAGAACCCACTCATTAAGCAAGCTATTGAAAAAAAACAACCAAAACAAGTGCGCTATATGCTTATGTGTGCAGTGAGGGAGTTTCAAAAAAAACGTGGAGTCATCGATATTGTTGCTGTTGCTCACTGGGGAGCTCCTGATTTTGCTCCTAATTCTCCAGAGCAAAAAATGAAAAAAATTGAATTCAAATTTGATGATGGCCTAGACTTTAGAAATCACTTTGCTCAATATTTAGAGCAGGCTTGTGAGCTCTTCTAAAACTCCAGATAATATTTCCCCCGCTCTTCCATAATGACTCTTATGATAAAGAGAAGAGAGGGCCGTTGGTTCATAATTGACCTCAATACAATAGGCCCCATTTTCTTTTGCAAGTTGAATAAAGCTTGCTGCTGGATAAACTTGGTTAGAGGTTCCAATCGAGAGAAAAATATCACAATCTAAAAGCTCTTTTTGAATTTTATCTAGATGAAAAGGAATTTCTCCAAACCAAACAATATGTGGTCTTAAGTTTGATTCTTCTGCGCAGCAAGGACATTGATTTTCTCTCGTAAAACTTATGGGAGCATCAAAGACTTTGTGTGTCTTAAGACATCTCATTTTAGAGAGCTCTCCATGCATATGATGAACATTTAAACATCCTGCTCTTTCAAGTAGATCGTCCACATTTTGAGTACAAAAGAAAACCTGTTCTTGCCATTTTTTTTGAAATTGGGCCAAGGCTTGATGAGCAGTATTAGGTTTAACTTCTTGGTAGAGTTGCTGGCGTCTTAAATTGTAAAAACGGTAAACTAAATCAGGATTTAAAGAAAAGGCTTCTGGAGTGGCCACCTCTTCAACCCGGTGGTTTTCCCATAAACCATTTTCGTCCCTAAATGTTTTAATGCCAGACTCTTGAGAGAGTCCGGCACCAGAGTGAATAAACACTTTTTTATTTTTTATTGGCAATTCCATTGTCTATACATACTTTCCAAGGAAAATCCCTCTTCAAAAACTAATTTATAAATCCCTTTTTTCTTAGTATTTCTTTTCCCTATTTTAAACTTTCTCTTTGTTTCACAATTATTTAAATAAAGCTTATTAGGTAAAAATTTGTTCCCAACAAGTTTAAACTTAAACCAACTCCCATCCAGAGGAATCTCTTGTCCTTCGTAAGAATAATTATAGAGATGAGATCTAACTGCTCCGCCATTTTTTTCTACGTAATATGAAAAGACCTCAACTAAAATAAACTCTTCTCCTAGCTTTTGAAAACAATATCTCCCACTCATTCCTTGAGGAAGAAAATGTCTTTCGTTTAAAACACTCTTCATATGCCGCTCTGTCTTTGATTCGGTTTCATAAAGACAGATATAGGAGTTATCATACTTAAACTCAACCTCTCTCGCTTCAAATACCTCCCCTGCAATTTCAAAATTTTTGCTAATATCAAGAGGATAACTGTTAACATTTATTCCATCAGAGTTCTCAGTATAATGAGTAGTGTTGGCAAAGTCATAAAAGTGTTCATTTATCTTAATTGAGAAGATAGTGCGATAACTTTTTCTGTACAGTTTCAAAGATAGAAGAACTTCTTGATATTTTTGCCATGACACTCCTTGAGAGAATTCACGAGAAGCATAAAAGCCATTTAAATATTGAGCTATTCTTGAATCTTCTACCTCTTTAAAATTTTCTTTAAGTATTTTATAAATGAGTTCATGCATAACAGTTGCGTACTTTGTACTTTCTGGGGCATCTTTCCAAAGTGGCTCAGTTAATAAAAACGGTTTCTCTTTGTACTTTAAAGAGCTCTCAACTTTAAAAGTAGCAATTCTTTTTTTCACAACGGTGTGGCAAATTCCATTAAGCCTATCAGGAACAATAATTTGTTTCCCATCTCCATTATCATCAAGATTGGCCACGAATCCAACTAAATCACTTTTTTCTAAATTTTGAGGAGAAAAAATATCAACATACTCTGATAGAATTTGAGCAAAACTATAATCAACTTCTTTTATTTTTTCTATTTGAAGATAAAGCTGCTTCATATAAGGAGTTTTATCATCCCTTAAGACTTCAAAATCATACTCTTGAGAAGCATTCCAATGATCATAAGAAATGATATCTGTGATTTCTTCTTTTTCGTTATAGCAAACAAGGACATCTCCACCACCTCCACCTTTGCCTCCAGCAAAAGCTGTACCTAAAACTAAAAATAACCAAATTATATTTTTCATCTCTTCTCCTTTGAGTCTGAAATTGGATATAAACTCAAACTTAAATTATAAACATCATCTAATTGTGGTGAATCAGACAAAAACTCATTCATCTGTTCAATAAAACCTAAGATCTTCTCTTTTGCTTGAGGAAGTTTTTTCTTATCAATGGCCATTGTCATAGAACTTTGAACTCTCTCTTTGTAAGGAACTTGTTCAAGTGCTTCAATGGCTTTTTTAAGAATTTGTTTTTGAAGTCTTCTGAAGGCCAATGATGTATACTCATTCCCTTCATTTGAAGCACTACCAAGATTATCTCTCCAAGTTCCATCGTCTTCTATAGTTAAATAGTTAAGCCTTTGAAGCCTCTCAACAGCAGCGAGGGCCTCTGAGTGAGAAATACTAAGAACTCTAGAAATCCATCTTAAATTACCTTTAAAATTTTTGACTCTTATCAGTTCTAAGATTGCGAAGTGGTACCAATCGGCAATAACTTGAAACGCATCGTCAGCAAGCAACGCCCTGTCTCCACTACGAGCACTTAGCGTCGTATTCATAAGAGACGATCTTTCTTTTTCACTTAAACCTAAAGACTCAGATAACCTTAAACACATTTTATCAGTCAGCCTTCTTTTTCCACTCAGAATTTGGCTTAATGAAGAAGACTCTATACCCAATTGTGTCGCAAAGGCCCTAATAGAAAAGCGCGAGTTTTTATTAACTCTCTCTATTAATTCTTGTTGTAGTTTAACTCTAAATAATTCGTTACGTTCCATATTCATGGAAACTAACAAGGCAGATTTTTACAGACAATGGTTTTGACTCAAATTGCGTCAAAATATGACCCACATGAAATTATTTCATTATATTTTGAATGGTTGAAATTAACCCTACTGAAATCGCAAGCATGACGCCTAGCTTTATCGTTAAGCGACTTTCTAAACTCTTAAGTTGATACTCCACCCGTGAGATTTCTTCTCTTAACTTAAAGTTAAACTCTTCTTTTGTCACAAATTTCTTCATCTCCTCTCTGAGAGAAGTTTCCATTTTTTCCATGTCACTACGAAGAGAAGTCTCCATCTTCTCCATGTCACTACGAAGAGAAGTCTCCATCTTCTCCATGTCACTACGAAGAGAAGTCTCCATCTTCTCCATATCACTGCGAAGAGAAACTTCCATTTTTCCCATGTCATTTCTTGAGATTTGCTGAGAGAGGTGGAGCTTCTCAAAATCTTGCTTTGTGGCCGTGTTCTCGTTAAACATTTCTATTACCATTGAGACCTGCTCTTGTGCTTGCTCTTTACTAAAACCAAGTTCTTCAAATTTCTTGGTATATTTTAATGCATTAAACATTCTACTCTCCTTTGCTTAATCGACAAAGAAGACTTGCAAGTATGATGAAAAAACTGCATCCACTAAGTCTTTAAAATAATTCATTAAAAACAATCTTTCCGGAAAAAATAGTTAGTTTGGGATTGCCTTTTACTTTTCTTCCATTAAAAGGTGTATTCTTACCTTTTGAGAGAAAATTTGAACTATTAATGATTTCTTCTGACTCCAAATCGACGAGAGTTACATCTGCACTGGCCCCTTCATTAAGAGTTCCATAAGGCAGATGAAATAGTTTTGCTGGAATAGTTGTCATCATATCAACAGCACGCTCTAGAGAGAGAATGCCTGTTTTAACAAAATAAGTATAAATAAGAGGAAATGAGGTCTCAAGGCCAACGATACCAAAAGGAGCTTTAGTGATTTCACGAGCCTTCTCCTCAGTCGAGTGAGGAGCATGATCTGTGGCTATCATGTCTATCACACCACTCTCTAGAGCTTCCACACATGCGGCCCTATCAGATTTTGACCGAAGAGGAGGATTCATCTTCCAATTAGGATCTAGTTTTCCAGGCTCTCGTTCAGGAATATCTTCATCACACAGGAGAAGATGGTGAGGAGAAACCTCTGCTGTCACTGGCCATCCTTTTTCTTTGGCCTCTTTAATATAATCAAGAGAAGCCTTAGTTGAAACGTGTAATACATGAAAGTGACAACCCGTCTTACCAGCATATTCACATCCGCGAGCAACATGGGCAGCCTCACTAATATGATCAATTCCAGGAATATTATATTTTTGAGAAATCTCACCCTTATGAATACTTCCTCCAAGAGAGAGAGACTCATCTTCAGAGTGATCAAGAAGAGGGAGACCTGTTTTAGCGATTTCACTCATGGCCTTTAACATCACTTCATCAGACTGCACCCCTTTACCATCATCAGTAAAAGCAACTGTTCCCGCTTCTTTTAAAGCTTGATAATCTGTTAACTCACTTCCCATTAACCCCTTCGTCACAGCAGCAGTTGGAAGAACACGACACAAACCAATTTCTTTGACTCGTTGATTAATTTTTTTGATGATTTCAGGTTCATCAGTCGTTGGGTTCGTATTAGGCATACAAATAACTGTTGTAAAACCTCCACGAGCAGCACTTTTACTACCAGACTCTAAATCTTCCTTGTACTCTTGACCAGGTTCACGAAAATGGACCTGAGGATCGATTAGCCCTGGAAGTAAAAGTTTCCCAGATGCTTCTATTACTTGGTCTGCTTCATCAAAAATTTGAGAAGTAAGTTTTTTAATCTTTCCATTTTCAATTAATAGTTCCGCTTCAACCAACTCATCGTTTTTCCCCAGATACTTGCCTAAAGTTTTAGCGTTTTTAATAAGAGTTCTCATTCAGCACCTATCTTTACTTCCCAACTTCTTTTCATTCCATCTCTGAGTTCAATCCCCAGGGCCGCTAATTGACTCTTCAACTCATCGGCTTTTCCCCAGTCTTTATCAGTCCGTGCCTTCTCTCTCTCACTAATTAAATTCAGAACTTCTCTTTTATCAATTTGCTTTTCCTTTAAGAGCATCTCATCAAGTTCATCAAGAATTTGTGTTGGGTTTTCTTCAAAAAGTGCCCCAAGCTCCCCTTGTTCTTTCATCCAGTTAATGAAAGCTTGAGCGGTCGCTTTATGAGTTGGTTTTCTTTTGGTCGCAATTTTTAAAGCATTAAAAGCTCTTGTTGCTTCAAATAAATAGGAAATATATTCAGCAGTATTAAAATCATCATCTAATGCTTTTTTTATTTTTGAAGTTAAAGAGTTAAGAGTTTTGACAAAGGCTCCGTCTGCCTCTGCGGTTTGTTCAACTTCATGATTAATAATATGAGCAATTTCAAGAGCAGCATAAATTCTCTTTAGTGCTCCTACCGTTTGATTAATTTTGTCGTCAGTCACACTTAATTGAGACCTATAGTGAGCAGAAAGAAAGAGGTACTTTAAAATCTCAGGGTGATACTTATTCATAAAATCACGGGCCTTAACAACATTACCCAAAGATTTACTCATTTTTTGGTCACCAAAATTAATAAAATTATTATGAACCCAATAATTGCAATATGTGCAGTTTGTGGCCCCTTCCCCTTGGGCCATTTCGTTCTCATGGTGAGGAAAAATAAGATCTATCCCTCCTCCATGAATATCAATGGTATCTCCAAGAAGAGAGTTAATCATGGCCGAACACTCAATATGCCACCCTGGTCTTCCTTTTCCCCACGGTGAATCCCAATAAGGCTCACCTTCTTTAGATGGCTTCCATAAAACAAAATCAAAAGGAGACTTTTTCCTCGTATCAACTTCAACTCTTTGTCCCGCTTCAAGTTCATCTAATTTCTTTTTAGAAAGCTGGCCATACTTTTCATAGGCCTCTATCTGATAAAAAACCTCTCCATCAATAACATAGGCCTTGTTATTATCGATGATTCTTTGAATGAGAGAGATAATTTGAGGAATAAAGTCTGTAACCCGTGGGTTATGATCGTGCTTTTTAAGTCCCAGCCTCTTAAAATCTTTTTCAAACTCAGCGATGTAGCGCTCAGAAATGACATTCGAGTCAACACCTTCTTCAATGGACCTTTTGATAATCTTGTCATCAACATCGGTGTAGTTATAAACAAAAGTGACATCATAACCACTTTTTTCAAACCAATTACGGATAAGATTAAAAGTAATCGCTCCCCGAAAATTTCCGATGTGAAGAAAATCATAGACCGTCGGTCCACAAAGGTAAATTTTTACCTTTCCTTGTTCGAGAGGTTTAAAATCTTCTTTTTTTTGACTTTGTGTGTTATATAACTTTATAGACATGAGTTGATGCTATCATCTCATTTTGAAAGTGTCTCGAAAATTAGGGCCTCTTGCTCTTTAAGCATCTCTAAATACTTAGCAGGGTTCTCTTCAACCGCTGTTTTATCTTGAAGAGCATATACATTCATTAATTCTTTTAATTCAACTGAGTTACTAAGAGCTATCTCTGTATTAATACAGTTTCTATCTTCACGTTTACATCTAGTCATAATTTTTTCAATAACAATTGTTATAATACCTTTTTTCTCTAAAACTCCTTCAACTCCCTCATTTGGGTTGACTTTATCAGAACTCTTTTTCTTACCAACAACTTCCCAACGAGTTAAAAAATAACTTGTTATCATTACTGCTGCAATTAAATTACTAAGAACTAACTTCATAGAATAATAAGACCCAGCACTCAAATTTTTCTTTCTTACGAAACTTGACCAGTAAAGTCCTACGTTTAATTTTTCAGTTAATGCCTCAAGATCTCTCTGGGTTTGTTTGTTATCGATAAGTTCGCTTACTAGTCTACTACTTTTTTTAATTTTTTCTCTCAATATTTCATTGCGTCCCCACTCATTTGTTGTTTCATAATAAACTCCTGAACTGATAAAATCTTTTATCTCATCAAAGGAACTCAGCACTGCTTCAGGTAATGAGTTTTCTCGTTGAATCAGTTCTATTCCCTGTTCAAAATTCGTTAATTGTTTTTCTATTAATTTTTTTAAAGATGGTTTTACGGAGTTATCTTTATTACGATTTAGAACAGTCTTTATACTTATATCAAACCCGAAAAGATCTTTAACGAGATCTTTTTGAGGGAATTTAGAAAAAAGTAAAGGAACCCAAACTCTCGTGGCAATATTTTTACTTATCATTGGCCAAACAAGAGCAAAAGTAACTAGTGACCAACCTACAACTTTCTCTGCTTGGGTCGGAGCGACCAAATATTCACCAGCAGTAAAAGCTGAATAAAAAATAACTGAATATAAGTAGCTCAACATAACTCTTGTATTTTTAGATAAACTATTGTCAGTCGCGACACTACTTGATGGAATACTCGACAACTGATAGGAAAGATAAGACTCTTTAAAATTAATCCATAGTTCCGCTGGATTGATGTCACCACCAGCGATAATTCTTGGAATGGCCGTCCCTACTAAATTATTAAATACACCAAAAAAAGGACTCTCTAATAATAAGAAAAATCTTTTATCTTTGTCAGATAATGCATCAAAGGTTGGTTTAATTGCAGTTATATAATATAACGCTTTATTCTTTGGTTTTTTTGTATTGATTTCTTTTGATATGTTATCTACATACAATGATATCTTCTTATTAAATTTATTTATAGACTTTTCTAAAGAAGGACTGAATCTAAAATTACAATAAGAAAAGACATTCCCCACCAGACAAAGATTAAGAAATATTAATACAAGTAGATGTTTCATTTCTTTAAAAATCTGAATCACTTAAATTGGCCCTTATAGTTTTGTAACGAGCTTCAACTGGTTGTCCAGTTGCATCTTTTTGAACTTCAAGAAGCTTAATATTATTTGATAGTTTGAGTTGATTGAACTCTTTGGGAATATCAAAGGAATAAAGTAATTTCGTTACATTAAATTTATCATCAGGATGTAGGTATCCTCCTACATAAGCAAAAGAAATATGAAAAAGAATATCATCTTCAACTCTTCTGTCAGGAGTGAGCCCTAAAACTTGATACGCCTCCATTTTAAATTCTTTTAAGTATTTATTAAAAAGATCATTGCTACTATCGTCTGCTCTATAAGTTAGAGCTAGCTGAGAATTATTTCTTCCAATGAGTTCAACGCTTGGTTCAGATAGAACAATATTATTTGAAACGATCTTATTTTCAAAATCATCTACTAATTTTTCCAAAACACTTATTTTATCTTTATTGATGCTTCCAATATAACTGATTGTCATGTGAATATCTTCAGGTCTCGTATAAACTAAACCAGGATATGTTTCGATTAACTCTAAATATATCTTTTCATAGGCTTCTTTTATTTTTTTGGGTAAAGCAAAAGAAATAAAAAATGGATTACTATTAATTTGCTCATAGCTGTTTGCATATTCAAGAGAGAAGACATAATCAATATACTTCTTTAAAAGATCTTGGGGACCAACTCTTTTTTCAATAAAGTGTTGTATTTCAATATCAAGCTGAGATTCTGCTTCCTCTAATGAAGAGCTTATTTCAAAGTGAGCAATTTCAACATCATTTTTTTTGTAGTTGGTAAAACCTTGATAGAACTTTTTATAAGCTTCTTGATAGTACTTATCCTCTCCATAAAGCTTCTTATAATTATTCAAGGCAGAAGATATTTCAGAGAAGATTTTAAGGTAGGTTACCGTGTTTGGCCTTCCTTTTCCGTATCCCAAAACACTTTCAATATGACCCTGCATACCTTTTGCAGTGAAAATTATTTCATGTCCTTCTTTTTTCTCGTAGTACTGTTTAAAATACTCAAAGTCTGGCCAGTAGTAGAGTCTTGTTGCAAGAGAAGAAAGCACTTTAGACCATTTACCTTTATTCCAATAAGTTTTCATTGAACTCATGACTGATTTATTTAAAAACGCAATATTAGGTTCTGGAACACTTACTGAGAGTTTTCTCGCGAGTTCTGCATCTTTCACGTCGAAGAAAGCTGTTGTGATACGAATGGGTAAGTGAGATGGCTTGTTTTGTTCTGCCATATGGGCCCCAGTCGCTCCCACTGCAGGAAAAACAGTCTCTCTGGCAACTTTAAGAACAGGAGAGTTCTTACCTCTTTGTCCTGCCATAAGAACAAGAATGGAAACCTCTATCGTTCTTGTTTGTAAACCAGTTTTCTCAATAAAATCTGGATTGTTTTCGATTTCAATAATCCAATCAAGCTTAACTCGTGACTCTTGTGAGAGGGCTTGGGCCAAGTCTAATTCAATCTCCTCTCCTTTGGAGTTAAGAATTTTCTTTTTCCCTTCTAAAACCTCTTCCTGCGTCCATTTGATTGCCTTACTCATGGTATCAAGAGAGCTTTCGGGTACATAATCAAACTCACCCGCTTTCAAATCAGAAAAAATCAATCCTTTTTCTCTACCATCCCTGACCATCATCTGAAGATGTTTCTTGAGAATTTGAGTAGTCAGTGAGTCACTATGATAAAAAGAGTCCATTTGAAAATCAGAGTGCTGAACAAGTAATGTCAACTCAAGATCAAGATCGGCTGGAAAAGGTTTTTTCTTATTAAGAGCTGAACCAGAGATTGCTGGCAAATGATGAACAAGAACAGATTCCTCTCCTATTCGGTAGTTATAAAAGCGTTGTCCTGGTGTTAAAGTCACCTTCTCAACGATATTTTTATAAAGAGGAGCATGGATACTCGCGTTTTCAATAGAAGCCATGGAACCAAAGAGTACAGGCCTATTACCTGAATCCATCATAATGGCCATGGGCTGAGCAAAGGGTCCTTTCGAAGTTACAAAATGTTTAATTTCAGGTTTGTAACTAAGCGAAGAATGAGTTGGCCTGTCGCTTTGACCCGAGATAATTTTAAAAGAGTCTTCCTGAAATTTAAGATCACAATCATTATAATGAAGTTTATCTGGAAATACATGACCTGCATGTAAACTCAAACTGATGAAGAAAACCGCTAGAACAAAAGAACGCATCACTTTAATCATAATCACTCGACACCACATTAATTTTAGTAATTAGGATTATTAGAAAAACTAAAAAACCTATTACTGATGACTAAATGTTTTATTAAATACGTGGGTAATATATATGGACGCAAGGCATCATTCAATGTTTTTTTCGCTACTTGGAGAAAAATTAACAAAAAACAAGATTTTATTAATAACGTGAAATAATTACATGATAAAAATGAAAGGAAAGAGATTTAATTTGCGTATTTTACCATTAAATACCCTAATGAGTCGCTTAGGGCCACGGGAATGAGCTGTGTAAACATAGAAGGAATGACTTCTTTTCTTGTTTTTATCTCTCCACCAGAGAAGTCAAAAAACTCATGAGTCACGACCTTATCTCTATTATCTAAAACACAAAAATCAGGGCTTCCCTCTCTTTTGTAACCAATAAGAGTTTGAGGTGGCAGAGAAGTAAAATTCATTTCATCAAAATTTTGAAGGAAGGAATAATCATTAGAACTATTTGAATTGAACTGAAAATCTAGAGTCGAATTGGCCCGTAGTTTTATTCTACCTACAGTATGAAAGATGTTATAGTCCCTATCTTCTCTGGGACAAAAATCATAATTAAAAATAATTTTTTTCAAAAAATGAAGTAGATAATCTATCCCCTCTTTCTTTCCAGGTAGTCCACACTCTAAAGTAAGAGAGGGGCATAAATTGGCAAAAGCATTTGATAGAACTTCATGAGGTTCAGTAAAATAAATAATAGGATCACTAAATTGACTCGCGAAATGAAGAAACTCAGGAGTTGTTCTATTAACGCAAGCATAGTAAGGGTTTTTCCCAGTATTATTATGGATATCTATAGAAGCTTCGATGTTATTTTTTTGTGCATACTCCATTACTTCTCTTGCCAATAAATGACCAGGTGTCATTCCGCTATCCCAAACTCGATTGAAGTCTTCCTCATCTTCTAAATGACGAACTCCTTGAATAGCTGCTTTAATATTACCAATAAAGAGAATAAGCGGCCTGGGAAGAGTCTCAGGAGGTATTTCTCTAAAAAACTCTTGTAGAGCAAGAAATCCAGTGGTCTCATTTCCATGAAGTAAAGTTGAAAGAAACAAGGGTTTTTTATCTTGGGCCTTTTCACTTCCTCTGAGAGAAATAAGAGTAGGTCCCTGAAAAAGACTACCAATTTCTTTGAGAGCAATAGTTGAGAAATTTTCAGGTAATTCATCTAGATAAGTTAACTTCACATTAAACCTTCCACTCGTGAACAGGGAGCATCGCTTTTTGATTTTTATAATAATTATCTAACAGTTTTTCGAAGTTAAGGCCATGTTTGGCCACAAAAAGCCTTTGCCACTGAGAGCCTGTTTGACCAGTTTTCAATCTCCCAGAGATGATTTTTCCAATATAATAATCAATATCTTGAGGACAAACACCAAGCTTACTTAAAGCTTCTTTGGCTGGGGTTAAGAGCTCTTGTTCAATAAGATTTCCTATTTTCCAAGTTTTTCCATCAATCCACTTAACCTGTGCTTCAAGTCCGTTTTTGCAGGATTCATAGAAGTTATTTCTCGTTTGATAAAAATAGAGCTTATCTTCAGGAGGAGTTTCAAGTTCGGCAAGATAATGGGTGACTCCTATATAAAAAGCCATATTAGCAATAATATCAATCATTGTTGGGCCTGACGAAGGAGCCCTATGCTCAATTCTAATATGAGGTTTCTCTTTTTTATCAAATCCAATCAGGGGTCTATTCCATCTCCATACCGTTCCATTGTGTAAACGCAAGTGATTAAGTGTTTTATTTCCTTCTCCTAGATCTTCAGGCAAGATCACAGGATAGCTGTGTAAGTTTTCAAGAAAAAGTTCAAATAGCGAATGACGGACATATCCATTACCTAGTGAAACACGGGAAGCAATACTTCCATCAGTATTTCTAAAACTACCTAAATTAATTGATTGTTCAAAAACAGGAACTCTTGTTTCACTCCATAAACACTTATTATAAAGGTAGGGAGAATTAGCACTCAAAGCAATTGAGAACATCGAAGCAACAGTTGAAGCATTAAACATTCTTTTCCCCATTTCTTGTGAGACCTGAAGATGAATTTGCATCGAAGTTGCCGCAGCTTCTAACATAACATCATAATGAACCGCTCGCAAAAAGTCCTCTCCCTCTATTTCACAAATAACTGGTAAGTTTTGTCTTAATTTTAAAACTCTGTCATTAAGAGCAAAGTAGCGTTTGTGAGGATACATATTTGTCATACTTAATTCTTCTTGAGTAATAGAAGGAAGACTACCTATTGAGATTGCTCTAAGGTCCATCTTTTCGGCCGTCGCTGAACAATCATTCCATAAGACTTCTAGTTTTTTAAAAAGATCAGTAAAAGTTGTTCGTCCCAAATATTCAGGCTCAATATTCATTTCAAAATTAAACTTAGCTATTTCAGGGACAACAAGAGGATGATTTATTTGATTTAGGAAGTTTTCACACTCAGCAGCCGCTGTAAAATCAGGTTTTGTTAGCCAAGCTTCAACCTCAAGGCCACATTTAGGATTTTGACAATCATCAAAGCCTTCACTATCAAACCATGATTTAAGGATTTTTGTTTCATGTCGGAGGTTTTTGAGAAATTTTCTCTCATCTTCTTCTGAGTATACTGTTGTTTTGACTTCTGTTCCCAAATTCCGATCCTTATCCCCTTTTATTATCTAATCATAAAATAAAAAAATTCTCTATGAGAAACTAGAAAAAGCACCTCATTTAAAGGTAATATCATCTAAAATGAGGTTATTTTGTTAAATTTTATATGGTCTGGCTTTTTTCTTCTTAGCTTTATCGCTGCTCTATATCAGACTTTCTTCAATGGGCAAACCATCGTCTTTTCAACAATGCTTAAATCAACTTTTGAGATGAGTAAACTTGGTTTTGAATTATCACTAGGCCTTACTGGGGTCATGGCCTTTTGGCTTGGGATCATGAAAGTGGGTGAAAAGTCAGGACTCATCAACTTAATGGCCAAACTTTTCTATCCCTTATTAAAAAAGTTCTTTCCTGAAATACCTGAATCCCACCCTGCCATTAGTTCTCTTATGTTAAACTTTACGGCTAACTTTCTTGGGATTGATAATGCTGCAACACCTTTTGGACTTAAAGCCATGCAACAGCTACAAGAACTAAATCCTAATAAAAAAACAGCTTCTAATGCACAAATTATGTTTTTAGTTATTAACACTTCCGCTGTCACTCTCATTCCCATTTCTGTTTTTACTTATCTTTATGAATTAGGATTTCAAAATCCAACCGAAGTTTTTTTCCCTATTCTCATGGCCACATTTTGTTCAACATTAGTCGGAGTGAGTGTCACCTGTGTCATTCAAAAAATTCCTCTTATCAGATCTGGGATTCTCTTACTTTTGGGGCTCGGAGCTTCTTTTATTGTGGTTTCTTATCTGCTTCTTAAAAAAGTCCCTGCAGTCAGCATTCAGAGTTACTCTCTATCCATTAGTAGTTTTCTTATCTTCGGTATTATTATTTTTTTCATCGGCTACGCTTTATTAAAAAAGGTTGATGTTTACGAAGCTTTTATTGAGGGAGCCAAAGACGGTTTTCAAATCGCGGTTGGAATTATTCCTTATCTTATAACAATGCTTGTAGGAATCGGAGTTTTTAAAGCAAGTGGATGCTTAGATCTATTTATTAGTTTTATTTCAACTATATGTGATTTTTTTAATATGCTTTTCTTCAAACTTGGACTTATTGAGCAAAGAACACATCAATTCAAATTTGTCTCTGCACTTCCAACAGCTTTTATGAAGCCTTTAAGTGGCTCTGGTGCCCGTGCCATGATGACTCAAACCATTCAAGAATTTGGTGTTAACTCTATTGTTTCCAAAATGGTAGCTGTTATTCAAGGTTCTACTGAAACGACATTTTATATTCTAGCAGTTTACTTTGGTAGTGTTAAAATTCGTTTTACTCGATATGCAGCTTTGGTTGGGTTGACAGCTGACTTGGCCGGAATAGTTGCTGCTATTATTGCAACCTATCTTTTCTTTCCAGATTTATCATAAATATCACCATCAAAAGTGGGATGAACTTCGTGAGGAATGAAGCGTAGTAACTTTAAGTCAAACCCTAATTTTTCAACTTTGGACTTCAAGAAATTCCATGTTTGGGAACTAACTTTTTTATACCTTGCTAGCAACCAAAGATGTTTCATATCCTTAGTCCCTAAAATCGCTAAGGAATACTTTTTATTAAGATAATAAATATGATAAACAAAGTGAGAAAAACGATCCTTGCTCATTTTCCAAATAGACTTCTTTTTTAAATCTTCAATACGACCTTGCATTAATATATTTAATTGAGGTGAAGAGAAACTCTTTTCTTTAAAAAAATAATTTTCTTCTATTTTTCCATATCCAATGATTTTAAAATGTTTCTTAGCTTCATAAGCTTGGGATTCGAACTCGAAAGGAATATGAGCAAGAACGTACCATTTCCCTCCCATCTTTCTGATTTCAGGAATATTGGCAAGTTCTACTTCTTTTTTTATTTGCTTAGAAGCACAACCTAATAAAAACAAAAACAAAAAGATTTTTTTTTTCACTTAACCATCTTACTAATCGAAAAGCTGTTTCTAAAAGCGCATAGCACTATCATATTATCGGACTATTAAACTCGGTTTTATTCTCTGTCTTTTCCCTTTTATTCCAGATAAAAAGAGATTAATATTTGAAGATGAAATGGATTGCAATAATTTTTCTTACATTATCTCTTGTACACTCTCAAGACTACGAATTTGATAAAACAACAGGAAAGACCAAACCTAAGTTTGTGGCCGAGACGACTCTTTTTAAAGGAGAAGTATACAAAGTTAGTGGAGATAAAAAAGAGCAAGTTCAGGTAGGTACAAGATTTTTCGAAAATGATACTGTTGAAACAAGTGCCAAATCTTTTATTAAGTTTAAAGTTGTTGATGATACCCTAATGGCTTTAGGCCCTAACTCTAACCTGAATTTTTCAACTTTTAAATTTATCGCTAAATCAAATAGAAAAGCCGTCTATAACCTTATTAAAGGTCAGCTAAGAGGACACTTCAAAACAAAGGCGAAAGAAGGAGACTTAACTGTCAAAACATCAAGTGCGGCCATGGGAATTAGGGGAACGGAAATTTTAGTAACCCATCAAGAAGTTGACTTCAAAGAGCTTTCGGATTTTGTTCTTCTCTCTGGGAGTGCCTTTATTTTTGATAAAGAGCAACAAAAAATTGAAATTAGAAGAGGCGAAAGAGTCACAACTCTTAATGATAAAGACGCTAAAAGATCAGCAAGCGAGAAAAGAAATCTAGAACCAAAAGAAATGCAATTTTTACAGGCCAATCAAGTTAATGAAGGCAAGGCTTTCAAGCCTTTTCTGGCTACTATTAAACCAGATCAGATCTCAAGAAAATCTAAGCTCTATCGTTTCTTTAATAAAAATGCTGAAGGAATAGATAGAGATAGAAAAAAGAATGATGAACCAGTGAAAAGGGATGAAACAAGAAGCTGGAGAGATAAGCTAAATAAACTCAACGAGGGCCGCAGGGATAACAATCACGGGAATAGGAAAAGACAACAAGAAACTCAAAGGAAAAGACACAATAAAGATAATTCAGCTTGGAGAAAAAAGCTAAAAACACTTAATAAAAAACTTAAACACAACAATAGCTAACTCGCCTCTTCAAAATTATCCGTTACAACTGGCTCTATTTTTTCAAGCAATTTAACCAAAGCTTCTACTTTTTTCTCTTCCTTTACTGTTCTGATATGAGGCTTATATTTTTTGACAGCAACGACCCAAGACAGAGCAAACTCTTGATAAGTTGGAATTTCACCTCGTAACCAATATGACCGAATTAGATCATAATCTATTTCACCGAATTTAAATTGGCCTTTAGTAATTTGTGTGAGAACCCTTTTAATAACTCTATTGCCTTTTTTATATTGCCCATAATAAATTTTATCTGTTGGTTTTAAGTTTTCAGATACTTTATCGACGTTAACAACTCGACTTGGAAATATTGTTTCTTTTTGCACTTTCCCTGTTTGTAAATAATACTTAATCCTCTTCAAAACCATCTCCTTACTATCAAGGTCAGAAGTCTTCACAGCATCGTTCTTTGTTTGTATATAAATATGATATGGTATTGAGTGTTTTTGACAAAAAGGCTGTAATTCATCAAAGCTCAGCAGGCTTAAATCTTCAAAAAGTTTCTGTTGTCGCTTAGAGTCTAGATCGAGTAATTGAGGCATAACACTTCCTTTTTTAGACTAAAACTTATCGAGAAAAAGTGTAGAGAGTTTAGATAATTAAAGAAATCTTGATTTTTACAAAAAATTTTATTGAAACTTTATTAAGTGACCAAGTCACTCAATAATATCAGGGAATATACCACTCTTATGAGCAAACTTCTCAGTCTATTCATGTTTACTCTGAGAGTGTAGAATAGTAATCTGAAATTCGCGTCAAAGGGATTGAAATGACAAAAGATAAAATTAGTTTTTTTGGTGAAACGCTTGGCCTTGCACCTTTTAAAACAAGAATGAAACAAGCCATGGTTGCTTTGTTTGGAGAAGAAGATGTCCCTAGAAGCAAAGCTGATCTTTCAAGCTTAAAACAGCTTCACTTAATCTCGATCCCATTATGGCTTGGAAAAACATACGTTAAAAATAAAATTATTATCTCTAATCTTTTTAACCACACACCAACGCCAATTTTAGAGGGATGGTCAGTTGCAAAAACTCAAACAAAAGATTTTAGAGGCAAAGGGCTGACTTATAACAGTCATAACGGAACAGATTTTTCGATCCCTATTGGAACAACAGTTTTAACGGCTGCAGCAGGGCAAGTAGTTAAAATAACCTCTGAATATAACCGTGGAGGACTCAAAGTTTTTATTGATCATGGTAAAGGACTTATGACTTGCTACGCCCATTTAGCAAGAAGTCTTGTTGAAGTTGGACAAATGGTTAATTTTGGAGACCCTATCGCCATTTCTGGTTACAGCGGACTTGATTCTTTAATTACTTTTCCTTTAGGCATTCCTCATGTTCATTTTAATACATGGTTAAATGGAGAGCCCGTCGATCCTTTTGCTCTACCATATGGTGGGAGTCTATGGAAATTAGGACAAGCACTTCCCTATTCTTCAGAGGAGCATAAAGAAAATTCCAACTTTCAGCTCTCTACTTACAATGAAGATAAACTTGAAGAAGCTATTGAGTCGTGCATTACGCAATCTTCAAGAGAGAGAATAAGAGCAATTAAACACCTCCCTTATAGAGCCGCTGAACTTATTGCAGAGATGAATTATTACCCAACAAGATTTCCTAAAAGGATCAATATATACGATCAAGATTATCAAACAACCGAAGCTCTTTACTTGCCTTTTTCAAGAAAAGATTTTGATGGTTTCGTATTTATTGATGAAATTTAAGGAATCATTATGAATTTTGGCCCCATTGCTAAATTTGTTGTTATTATCACTATTTTTTCTATTACTCTTAGCCTTGCTCTCAATTTAACCTGGCAACAGTTTTTAGACCTACTTAAAGCTCCCAAAAAACTCATTCTAGGAACTATGGCCCAAACGGTTTTATTACCCATAATGACATTTGGTTTAGTCTCCCTTATTCAACCAGACTACAAATATGCTCTGGCCATGTTTTTTATTGCAGCTTGTCCGGGTGGGAATACATCCAATTATATTAGTTACCTCGCTGGAGGCTCTGTCCCTTACTCAATGTCACTTACCTTTTTTTCTTCAACACTCTCAATTTTTGCAACTCCTTTTAATATGATTTTTTGGGCCTCAATTTATCCTCCAACAGCTCAAATTTTAAAAGATATTGAAGTGAGTAGACTTAACATTATTCTGTCTCTTTTTATTTTATTAATTCTCCCTCTCATTATTGGAGTTACCCTCAACCAAAAGTATCAAGGAAAACTAGATCGTCTTAAAAAACACCTCGGTACAATTTCTTTACTGGCCATGATTTGTTTATTTGGCTACACCTTGTCGCTAAATACAAACTTTTTTGATGATAATTTCTCAGAAGTTTTTTTTCTTGTTTTAAAACATAATACAGCAGCATTATTACTTGGATTGATAACAGCTATTATTGCAAAAGTTAATTTTCGAGAAAGAAGAACGCTTGTTATAGAAGTTGGTTATCAAAATACAGCACTCGCACTGGCCGTCGCATTAAAGTTTTTTGCTGATAAACCAGAGATTCCCTTCCTCATCGCTTGGTGGAGTGTTTGGCATAATATATCTGCTATTTTTCTTATTGGTTTTTGGAGAGGCAGAGATTATTTTAAAGGAGAAAAAAAGTTTATAACTCTTTCAGAGAATTCGTAATTTTATGAAAGTATGAATCTGTATCCATAAACTCTGCTTTATCTTTCTCATTCATTCCGTTAAGTTTCCAATCGATGGCCCTCTCAATAACAGCATTAAGACCGTCAAAATTAGGCTTATTCAAAAAATCAAAAACGCCATACTTAACGACTTCTAGCATAAGCTCATCGCTACCGTGACCCGTATAAAAAATAAAAGGAGTTTCTATTTCTTTCTCTCGAATAGTTTTCAGAAGTTCCACTCCCCCCATTTTGGGCATATTCACATCACAAAGAATACAATCAATATTTTTTGATTCTTTCTCTATCAGATTCAAGGCCTCTTTTCCATCATAGGCACATGAGATTTTATTCACTGAATCTTCAATGAGTAGTTCTAAGTTCTCTACCAATTCCTTTTCATCATCTACAATTAAAAGATAACCTTGTTTTTTCATAATCATTTTCTCTTTCTTCTCGCCACGTCCAGTAATGATTCTATCATACTTGGAGGGAATTTTTTAACATTATCCTTACTTGAAAGGTAAGACTTTACTCCAGCTGTAAATCCTGTTTGCTTTAAAAGCACTTCTCTGGCCAACTCAGTCCCTAGATGACAAATGAGAGCTGGTCTATAATTACGTATACCCGATAATCCTAGTGGAAACCCCGAACCATCAGCACACTCATGAGATTGATAGATAATTTGTTTTGTATTTTCGCTTATGGAGTTAAAAGAGTTGGCCAAATTAAAACCCGCTCGGCAATGATCTTTATATAGCTCTCCTTCTTCCTCGTTTAACTCCTCTAATACTACAGACAAAAACTTTTTGTCAGTTTGAGACAATCCAATGTCTTGTAAGTAACTTCCTCTCATAATATTTCTTTTAAGGACCTCTGCCTCGTAACCATCTTGCTGAGCAATCAAAATAGTGTAAAGAGAACTTAAGTAGTAAAATTCACTTAACTCTTCTCTATCTTCTTCTATTTGTTTTTGAAACTCAAAAATCTGATGCCTCTTAAGGTCCTCTAGTTCCTCGTTTATAAAGTTTATGGCTTGTTCTATAAACTCAACTTCAATGTCATTAACAAATTGATCTTTCAACATAACTTTACAATTTCATCCTATAAATAAATAATAAGTGATAATAAGTTTTTCACAAAGAGTTTTATGACTAAATCTCAGATTATTGTTTTACTTGTTTTTACAAGTCCGATGCTTCAAGCAGGAATTGTGAACGATTTTAAGAGAAAAATTCAATATCACTGCCAAAAGCATCATTCGCCGCTTTTAGTCAAAAAAGTTCTCATCGAAATTATGTCTAATTCAGATGAACCAGGTCCATTTACAAAGACTCTCATTAAACAATGTCCTGAACTTAATCTAAAAGAGCTCAAATCAATTTATAGAAAATCAGAAAACGATGTTTCTGGAAATATCATTGGACATTAGAGGTTATTATGCTCACTAAGTTATTTTTTCTCACTCTTTTGATTTTTTCTGTTTCTAATGCGCAGGAAATGTCTTTAAAAAAATTAGATGAGAGAATTACTGACCTTGAGTTATTAACAATAAAAAATAAAATAAATTTTGGAGTTGAACTAAAAAATATCTTTGGGCACTTCTCTGTTAATCGCCATGATGGAGATAGTACAACAGGAGATGGTTCTAATCTGCCTTCAAAATATAGCTCTGCTGTAGGTGCTCTTATTTATCGCCTTAAAATAAACTCTGAGCTTAATGAGAGAGTTAAAGTTTATGCTGGAGCTCAAATGGTTGATGTCTACAATGGTGATTTCAATACGAATGATTATGGTTCAGAGAATAGAAGTACTCAGTACCACGGAAATGATATTTATTTGTATAAGGCCTATACGAATATTGTTCTCACTGATCGTTTTGTCTTTAGTGCAGGAAGACTCCCAACGACCTATGGGCCTCCTCACCACATCGCCGATGGGCAGGAAAGAGAGGGAACATATCCTTTTATTGCGTATAGTGTTCCTTTGGACGGTGTGGCCCTAAGTGCAAAATGGAACAATCGTTTTACGACAAGAACTATTTACTCTTATTCAAAATCTCTTGCTGATAGGTTTTCCCCCTGGGAGAGTTATACGTTGTCTAATCCGACCCAGGTTGCAGGCTCGAGCACTATTCTAACTCAAATGTTTGAGTTTAATGATGAACAAAGAGGTCTTAATTTTATTCTTCAAGGAACACATTTTTCTTTAGGAGCTTTCGAGGAAGCTTCAACTGTCTCCTATGCAAGTTCATCTGTTGGCTACGAAACCTTTTATATCTCACCTTCTGGGAAAAAACTTATCAAAGGAAATCTTCTTACTGCCCACTTGGAATTAGAAAAGCCTCTAGGTCTACCTTTGATAAGCTACCTAAGTATAACAAAAAGCTGGAGTGAATCATTATCAAATATTTGTACCACTACAGTGCTCTCAGGCTCGGCCGATGCTACAGCAAGCTGCTCGCCCTATCTTGTTTCATCAAACGATAATAAAGCTCAAGGAGTTCGACTAATTATAGGAAGTAATTATAACTTCACTGATTCTTTATCCTTTGGAGCTGAGTATATGGATGCTTCAAAATACTCCATTCCAGTTTCCTTATATACAGACAATCTTTTTAATTTCAACTACCTTAATGGAGAAGCCTACCATTTATATTCAACAAAAACATTTTATAATAGAGCTCTTAGCCTAAGAGTTGGATACTTTTTATTTGATAAAAATGCAACGACAAATTCAAGTCAGAGCTATGTTGATTCAAATGAAAACATACAGCATATTTATATGAATTTAGGGATAAGAATTTAACTGACTTGCTTTAATGAAGTTCTTTTATCTAGAAGAATCCTCATTACAAATGTTGTATTAGGAGCACCTTTTAGATAAAAAAGCTCCCCTTTGTTTTTCTTAATAATTGTTTTTGATAAGCTTAACCCAAGTCCGGTTCCTTTACCTACCTCCTTGGTTGTAAACATTGGCTGAAAAATTTTCTCAACCAAGTCATCACTAATTCCCTTCCCTGAATCCATAAAATATAATTCTAAAAAGCCTTGAGAAGCACTTGCCTTTATCTTTATCCATTTATCTGGACTCTCTATTTCATCTAAAGCATCCACGGCATTATTAACCAGGTTGATAATAACCTGTGAAACTTGAATCGGTCGACAATAAACTTTAGTCTCTAAAAAATTATCTAGCTCTAATTGGAATTTAATACCAGTATTATGAAGCTTTACTCCTATTAAAGGAGATACATCTTGAACGAGTTCATCTAATGTTAATGTGAGAAAAGGTTCTAAACCTGAATCTCTTGAAAGATTTCGCAGAGAACTTATAATTTTTGTAATCCTTAAAACTGTTTTTTGATTACTATCAGTGTACTTGAAAATTCGTTGAACTTTCTCACCATTCATATCAAGTTTCATTTTCTTTAAAAGTTTTTCAATGATTAAATTATTTGCAGAGATAATTGATAAAGGGTTATTTATTTCATGAGCAAAACCTGCCGCCATTTCACCAAGAGAAGAAAGCCTTGATGAGTGTTCTATTGTTAGCTTTTGTTCATCAATAATTTTTTGATTCTCCTTAATATCATTGATATTTTTCAAACTTATAACAAAATAATCTCCTGTTTTGTGTTGTTGATTAAATTCGTTTAGGGTTAGTAAAAAGTATCCTTTATGAGAAAGGCTAACTTCCATCTGCTGACCTTTGAAAAACTCCATCTCAGAACTAAATTGAGGGATTAAGGCAGAAATATTTTCTTTGTCAGAGAAGTTATCAGAAAAATGTTTATTAGAGATAATAATATTTCCTTTTTTATCTGCAACAACGATACTGTCTGTTACCGAGTTTAAAATATTTAAATAAAAGTATTGCTGTTCTTTCGCTTCCTTCTGATTTACATACAAAGTATGCAAGAGAAAAAAAACAGCAGCTGAAATCGATGGAAGTGTGATAAAGCTAAAAAAATATATCGACTGTGAGTTTATAATTTCAAGAAAATTACTGTATTCAATTTCCATTTTCAACTGGTTTAGATCGATAAAAACAAAAGAAATTGGAACTAATAGTCCAAGAAAAAAACCAATGAATGTTGAAATTAACTTTGACACATCTTTAATATCGGCAACTTCATTTTATGGCTTTAAGTTTTTTCCAAATACCCGATAAGGCTTTTATGAATATATTCATCTTTCATCAATCCTCTGAGTTCCTGGCTTCCTTGAGTGAGATTATAGGGTTTGAAATTGAAGCCAAAATTCAAACATCAACTTATTTTAATGAGTTAGAGCTATCACTTGAGATAGAGTCATTTGAGCTCGTTATTATTGAACATACCCGATCAAATAATTCATTAATTCAAACACTGTTTAAGAAAAATAAACCGAAGTGTTTTACACTTTTTGTGTCATCTAAACCATCACTTTTAAAAGATAATCAAACTGCTTTATCAAACGAATCTATGCTTATTGATAGCACATTTGGGCCTCAATTTGTCATTGAGAGTATTTTGGACTGTCTAAAAAAAATAATGATTGGCCCAGAAGCACAAAGTTTTATTCCTGTCTCAGTTACAAGGCTCTATCTTGCCAATGAACTTCCTTGTGCTGTTTATTATAAAAACGGAGATAATTATTCTATTTATCTATCAAAAGAAGAAAAGATTAGCTTAGAAGATTATTTTTTAAACTCCAATAACAATCTTTACTCTCTTTATATAAAAGAAGAAAACAAAGAACTTTTTTTTCAAAAAAGTAATCAAAGTTCAAAACAATTCACGGCCAAGGACATCACTCTAATAGGACAAATTAGTTTAAAAAAAACAATGGAGACTCTTTCTCGTCGAAAAGAATTTGATGCAAAGTCCCTCAAAATGGCCAAAGAAATTTCACAGTCAATTATCAATAATATCAGCCATGATGGGCAACTTCGAGAAGGACTTATCGAGTCTCTTCTCAATCTCAACTATATTAATATGCATTCCACTCTTTTAGTTATCTTTATGACTATTCTCTTTCAAAAAGATGAAAGCTTAGGTCAAGAAAACTTAGAGAAGCTCTCATATGCTGCGATTTTGCATGATCTACTTATCAACGATGAAGATCTTGCCAAAATTGATAAACTGGATAAGAAAACAATAAAAGAGCTTAAGCCTGAAGAAGTCACTAAAGTTCTCAGCCACCCCACTAAACTGGCAAGTATTATTGCAGAGTCCGAGATAGTTTCCAAAGATGTTTCAATTATTATTCGAACCCATCATGAAAGGTTTGATGGAAGTGGTTTCCCTAAGAGAATTTCTTGGAGCGAAATGAATAAACTTTCCCGAATTTTTATTCTTACTCATGAGATGGTTGATGAATTTATTAATAAAATGAATCAACAAGAAACACTCGAGGCCATAACACAAAAACTTTATCATAAATATGAGGGGATTGGAGACTTGGAAAGAACCTCTTCTTTATATAAAGACTATTTCAAAAGAACCTCTTAATCCATTTGCTTTAACTAACCTTGTTAACTCGCCTCGTTAATCTTTTTTACATATGATTTCATAAAAAAATCACTTTGATTTCTTTCAGTTCTAGCTTATCTCTTGGTTCATTCTAGAGTCATTTTTTATCAGTATATTCATATAGTTATAATTTTTACATACTGATTTCATTTTAGACAAAGAAAAGATTTCATCTTTTTTCAATCAGTAGTCTTACCACCTACAACAAGCTACTAAGAACAAATGTTAACCATTTATGACTATGAAAACGCATCTAAATTCCTTCTTGATGCTTGGGGGGAGAAAAAAAAGAGAAACCCTTCTTTCTCTATGCGCTCATGGGCAAAAAAGCTCGGTTTCCAAAATAATACGCCTCTATCTTTAATGCTAAATGGGAAAAGACCTATTTCTCGAAAATATATTCCCTCTTTCATCGAAGACTTGAACCTTTCTTCCAGAGAGGGAATATACCTAGAGTCATTGATTGAATACAATTGCGCCAAAGACGATAAGAAAAAAATATTTTATTATAAAAGACTTAAAGACCTTAATCCTAGCAACAAAGTTCATTTTAAAGAGGTCGATATTCATGACTTTTTCAAAGATCCTATTCATTTTTATCTTCTGGAAATTATTAACCAACAAGGATTTAAGTTTGAAATAAACTGGATTAAAGAGCACCTTGCAGTTGATTACTCTATCCAAGAAATTAAATCAGCTTTTGAAAAACTCATAAGATACGGCTACATCCAAAAAATTGAAAGCATTCTAATTAGAGAGGATAGTCATTTTATGAATAAAGTGGATATCCCTTCTCAAACAGTTAGAAGTTTTCATATTTCTTGTTCTCAAAAAGCTATTGAAATTTTAAAGCGTAAGGATGCAAGCGAAAAGACATATGAGAGAGAAATGAATTCATTTATTTTTAACTTCAATAAAGAAAACTTGCCACAAGCAAAAGAGGAACTCAGAGATTTTTATAAACAATTTATTAAAAAATTTGAAATTACTGATCTATCTGCAAAATCAACATATCAACTTAATCTGCACTTTTTTAAAATTTTCGAACAAGACGGGCCAATAAGATGAAGAGCTTTATGAAAACATTATTTTTTCTTTTAACTATTATCAATTTAACTTTTGCAGGAGGAGGCATGGGAAATGGAGGACATCCTTATGAACTTATTGTTTTAAAAGATATCTCCGAAATAATTGAAATGTTTAAATCGGATCAAAACTCAATTCCTCTTGCTTTGCAGGACATTAGTGTTGCTCAAATTCATGCGGCAGCATCTTATACCAAAATAAAAATTAAGAGAAAAAAACTGAGAAATTCAAAAGGTGAAGCTAAGTGTATGCTTAATATCCCTCAGAATATGGAAATTCATATTAATAAAAAGTGTTTCGAAAAAATTATGGATAACGAAATCGTTAGAAAATCGATGGTCTTCCATGAGTATTTAGGAATGATCGGAGCAGAGATAGAGCACTACAGGATAACATCTGAAATTTATAAAATGCTTGAAAATCACAAAGTCAAAAGAGTTCAACTTGATGATATTATCAAACAGTATGAAGAAAAATTAGTTTTATTAAACAACGAAAAAACAGAACTTGAACAAACGCAAAAAGAAATCGAACAATTGCAAAGCTTTCTTGAAGGTAAACTACCTCAAGAAGCAATTAATACCAAAACCGAAGAATATAAACAGTTAAGAGAACTTGCTCCTAACTTTGAAATCTTTGCTGTTTACAATAAATTTTCTTTGAGAATTGAAAACTCCCTCTATCCTGTGGATGAGTTCAATACCCTATCTCACTTTTGTCAAAATAATGGATACGATACTTATATCAAGACGAATGCATCAAGCATTTCTAAGTTGGCCTATCGCTGGGACCAAGATTTGAATCTTTATGAGAAAATTGAGGCAAAGTACCAAACGGTCGTTGCCACTGAAATTGTATGTGCAAAAACAGTGAGGAGAAAAAAATTAAATGATTAATTTTTTGAATAAACCTACTAATAAAAAAATCAATAAGGAGATTTTTATGACTTTAACTAAGTGTGCCATTTTTCTTACAGTATTTACTTTATCTTTTTCTACGTTTGCTGACTGTCGCCCGTTCTACAAAAAAAAGCTTAAGGGAACTTTTTTGGAGAGTCATGTAGAAGCTGAAACTCAAATATCAACCGCAGCAGTCACTGGAATGATCGCAGTTCCAGGTGGGCTAATTGCTTCTAGTACAATTGGATTTTCAGCTTTTTTTGTTCCCGTCGTAATTGCGGGTGCCACTGTAATGTTAGTTACAGAATCAAGTCACCTATTATACAACCATAAAAGGTTAAAAATGATACGACTTATTAACGAAGCTTATAGCTTTCTCGAAACCAAAAAAGTAGCAGGTAAGACACTTTCTAAATTCTACCGAAAAGTGAATAAAAAGAACTCTCAAGACTATTCAATAGAAGAGCTTGCTACTTTCATAGCACAATCAAATCAGGATGATAGCTTATGCCAAGCAGATATCCAACTTTTTCAACCTCTTGTTAAAGGAATTCGACAAGGAACAATTCTAGTTAATAAAATATACTAAACCTTACTAAAACCAAAAACCGTTCTTTAAAAAACGGTTTTTGGTTTTACTTTTATCTCGCCTTTTACTCCCATAATGTTCGTTGGAGGAATCGTTGTGGCAACGATAGAATTTGCAAACCAACCTCTCGATCTATAGTTTTTATGTATTAGTTTGTCTCATTTCGTACTTAGCTACCAATTTGGTTACTGCTAAAGTGGACTTTTTCCTAAAAATTTTTCAATGCTCTTGTCAAAAGTGCTGGCCTGAATCACGTTCCTCTTAATTCTTCAACTTTATGCATTATGGAATAGGCTTTATAAAGAAGGAAAGTTAAAAGGTTTTCAGGAATATCATTTTTTTATTAGATATATCCAGAGAAAATATGACTTTGAAAGTACCGTAAGTTTGTATGAATTTCCTGTGCCCGAACAAATGAAAGCCAATTTTGAACGTTTAGAAAAACTTTCAAATAAGCCAAGTCCTTATTGGGGTAGTAACGGAGCAGCTCTTTATTTCCAAAATATTTATTCTGAACTTCATAAATCTGAAGAAACTCTAAAAAAAATTGGATTAAGAGAAATTAAAACCTATACTATGGACGAAAAAATGGAAATGATTTCTGAACGTTTCAAAGAATACATACAGGTTTGGGATGAAGCTATTGATTTTTTCAAGAAAAATTATTCTTATCCAGAGTTTGTAAATTTCATCTACAATAACTCTCCTGATTTAAACGTACTTGCTGAATATTTTGAGTTATCGAGATTATTTTTGGATGTTCAAGATAAGATAAATGTTCTTAATAATTTCACTCAACCTCGTAAAAAAATAGAAATTGTGGATTATTTGGGTTCTGAAAATCAAAACAGTATCATATCAAAATACATGGCAAATGAAGGAATAAATATTCATCAAGAAAAATTAATTGGTGCTGATTACCATACTCTTCCTTTTGATAGTGCCAGGTTAGGGTTTCAGCGCCTTATTCAATCCTTACCTGATGATGTTTATATTAAGAATCCTTTTTTTCTTAAAGACTTTGAATCTAACTTTATTTCTGTTTCTTCAGAACGGGAAAAATCAATCCCAATTGATTGTGGGAAAACGTACTTTAGGTCAAAAAAATTAAATAAGAAATTTTTTATTTTTTCTAAACTGTTAAGATAGAATCTACCCTTTCCACGATAAAACAATTAGGGTATCTCAGTGCGGTAGAATCTGTGAGCGAGGTTTAAAAATTAGTTTAAGCCGTGCATTTGCAGGTCAAGACGTTGGAATTAAAGAAGTTGAAGAAGGCATTTGGGTAGTAAGCTTTATGGATTATGACCTGGGATACTTTGACCAAAATAATAAAAGAGTCGAACCAGTTGATGATCCGTTTAATAAAAAAGTGTTACCTATGTCTCCGGTATAAAGTGTAACCCATGTGTCCGGAATGGACCTAACCAAAACAATGTCCAATATTGGCTTCTATAATTTGGAGGAGACGGCCGGATTTGAACCGGCGGCTTTACAGTTTTGCAAACTGTTCCCTTGGACCACTCGGGCACGTCTCCAATTTGAATGTCTTTCGCTATTGAAGTCTAGCTCTTACGAGCTGTTTTGCAAACTCCTGAACCCTACCGGCTTCAGTTGCACAACTCGCAGCACGTCTCCAATTTGAATGTCTTTCGCTATTGAAGTTTAGCTCTTACGAGCTGTTTTGCAAACTCCTGAACCCCTACCGGCTTCAGTTGCACAACTCGCAGCACGTCTTCAATATGAATGTCTTTTGCTATTAAAGCGAGTGCAAATAATCGAATATAGGTACTAAAATGTCAATGACTTAGACTAATGACATGGCGCTAGAGACTGCTCTCCACTAAAAATTATTAAGAAAAACTCTAAACTTAAGCTTCTCTAATAACGTACTTATCTTTCCCAGCATCCACCATTTCTTTAAGCTCTTTTCCTACTTTAAAGAAAGGCACTTTCTTAGGAGAAACCTTAACAACTTTTCCAGTCTTCGGATTTCTTCCCTCGTAGGCCTTGTAGTTTCTGTTGGCAAAAGAACCAAAACCACGAATTTCAATTCTCTCATCATTAAAGAGGGCCATGATCATACTGTCAAAACAGATATTAACAATCTTCTCCGCCTGATGATGAGGTAAATTCGCTTGTTTTTCGATAACTGAAATCAAATCGGCCTTAGTCATAGACTCTCCATCCTTAGTTAGTAACTACTTAGAATTGTTAATTTAATTATAACCTAAAAGAATTACTGAGCGAGAGATTTTTCAAAGAAGATTTATTTTTCTTTGGCCTAACACTTCGTTTTTAGAATAATAGCCAACAATTAGAGTCTCTTTTTTTTCCCTACGAAGAAAAAACAGCTTCCTAACTTGTTGAATTTGCTAAAATAGTATTTTTATGCCCGAGAGAAAAACTCAAACAAGGCTACCATTTAAAAAGTCTGGGGAAATTAAAGAGTTGATCTGTAAAGGTCGATAATTACAAGAGAGATGAGAATGAATGGAAAAACTTGCCTTTTACTTATACTAGCACTACTGCTTTTTCTTAGCGGATG
The DNA here is from genome assembly GCA_030431635.1 of Bacteriovoracia bacterium. GTDB lineage: Bacteria > Bdellovibrionota > Bacteriovoracia > Bacteriovoracales > Bacteriovoracaceae > CALFYV01. The sequence continues at coordinate 147,425 of JAUIIL010000004.1, read as the reverse complement.
TGTTTCTGATACGGGTAGAGAAAGCTCTACTTTAATCAAAGACGTTGGGTCAAACTCGACTAACACAAGTGATAATCAAACAGAAACAGAAATCATTGAGAGACCAGACAATTCGATTTTTCTTCAGTCTGGATTTTGTGCTTGTAAAGCAGGCAAACCAGCGATTCTCGGGCAATGCGGAACTTTCTGCGCAGGTAAAGACGAAAGTGATCAAAACACAACCCTATATCTCGAGGCCAAACTTGGCGAGGAGATCCTTCTTAACTCAGAATTTGGAAACCTTTATAACTGGTGTAATAAAGCTGTAACAAATTCTAATTCAGATTCTCAAACAAGTTGTGCTAACCCTCAATGTGTTTTTCGTCTCACGGACTCTGATGGAGATAGCGTAGATCTTGATTTAAGTAACTTAAAATCAACTAGTAATAAATTTGAAGTTATTCTGAACAGTGATGTCGAGTTTGATAAAACCTACATAGGAAAAATTGTAGAGAATCAATGCTCTCAATCAAAATCTGATAGTATCCAGTTAAGAAGAATCTCTTCATTTGACGATCCTGGCACACTTTCTCCATTAAAGGTTGATCCTGTCTCTGGGTATTCTTGTTTAACTAGAGATGCGAGAGTTGATGGAGCTAGTAATACTATTTTTTATGATACTGGTTTTAAACTCCACTTTTATTATATTGACTTCAATCAGCCTCCTGTTATTCCGGCCAATATTAAAAATGTTTTTTGTCACGATATTGCTCGCTACGGAAGTATTGACAACATTTCTTATCCAAGGCTTGAACTTAATCCAGGTGCTTTCAATGTTTGGAGTGTTACTGACTCACGCTTTTATGACATAAAAATTGATCCAGAGTTAGGTGATGTTAATGGAAAAATCGATATTCATGATACGATTGATACAATTATCAAGCAGAACGGTTACTCAAGCGGACTCACTTTCAATCTTTTTTATGAGCTGAAATGGAGCAACTTCCCTTCTGAAGCCTCTGGTGATAGTAACTCAGCTAATTCAGGACAGGCTCCTTTAGGCTATATTATGGCCCCTTTCATCGATCCAAGTACAAATCGATCTTTTTGTCCTAAATTTGCTGATTATACTGATCCAGAGAGAAGTCCAGCTATTCAAGCGATGAAAGATGTTGTGGGAGTAGATACAGAAGGTTTATATCTTGGAGTTAAAGAACCTGAAGCTGCTGTCATTGAAGGAGAACTCCTCATTGCTCCTGATGATTATATTATTGTTAATGAAACTTTGCTGAAACAGATTTGGTTTTATTTTCAAAATGAACAGGCCATTGCCCCAACATCTTTAACTGAAGGGACAAAGACTCTCCATTTTTACTGGCCACCAAATACGGCTTCTCCTTATATAAGAAATTCAGATCAGAAACTCTATACCGTAAGACACCCTTCACAAATATCAAACAATAACGGAAGCTCAGGAACTTTTAGTACCATTCAAGTCCCTCATGATAAAAAGTTTGCTTGTGCCCCGGCCGGTGAATAAAGTTTCTTACAAAAAGTGACGAGAGAAAATTTCAACAGTGTGATAGAGTTCTTCATTAAAAATAATGTAGAAAGTAATAAGATTAATTGTCGCTCCAGCGAGAGTAAAAAAAACCTTTCGACTAAAACGCCTAAGAAGAGAAACATTTTTAGGAAGTTTGGACCTTAGATAAAAAGACAGAATAAAAATAATAACAAAACAATAAAAATAGCGCCTTAATTTATCTTGTTTATTAAGAATGCTAGCGAACTTAATAAAAGCATCTGGATGATGAAGAAAATCCACGACAAAAGAGAGAACTCTCGGATTATTTTGAAAGAAGCTCTCCCACTGACTTCCTTGAATTTTTTGCATCAAGATTTCTTTCACTTCACTTTTGCTCTTTGTGGCCAAAGGGTTCTCTTTCATTTCTGGAATATATTTCTTTTTGAGTTCTTCAAGAGTTCCTCCAGGGTTCTTAATGACCTTGGCCTGAGTGGGATCATCAGAGTCCCCCATCTCATCTCCCTGCATGTCTTCTTGAATTTCTGAAATTGATTGTTGATAATTTTGTTTTTCTTCTAGGAGTTCATCTACATCATCTGTTTGGGCCCACAATGGACTCAAACAGAAGATAAAGAGTAGATAAAAAGCTTCTTTCATCAGAGAAGCTTAAGCACGGGCCTGTAATTTATCAAAGAAAAGCGTCACTGGAGCTGCTACATAAATTGAAGAATAAGTTCCAACAAAGACACCGATTGAAATAGCAAAAAAGAAATCGTGAATAATCCCTCCTCCTAAAAAGTACATAGCAAGAGAGACAAAAAGAGTTGTACACGAAGTCAGAATAGTCCGAGAGAGTGTTTGGTTAAGAGCAATGTTGATATTTTTCTTCAGACTTTTTGAAGTTCCTTTCTCTTCATGCTCACGTACCCTATCATAGACAACAACCGTATCGTTAACAGAATACCCAATAACAGCAAGAAGAGCTCCCACAATTTGTAAGCTAAATTCCGAACCTGTTAAAGAGAAAATTCCTAATATGATAATGACATCATGAAAAAGAGCAGTGATGGCCCCTGGTGAGTATTTAAAATCAAATCTTAGACCAATGTAGATCATAATCCCAATCAAGGCATAGAGCATGGCCTGGAAACCTGAAACTCTTAGTTGTTCACCAGCTTTAGGTCCAACAATATCTGTTTTTCTGATTTCAGCTCCTTGTTCAGCGAAATCTTTCTTAAGAAATGAAGTTATCTCATCTGTGATTGTGTTAATATGCTCTTCACTCGCAGGAACTTTAATCAAAATTTCATTCTCACTGGCCTCTCCAATACTCTGGACTGATGAAGCACTGAAGTTGTTTGATTTTAAAGAATCTCTTAGTGTGGCAAGATCAACTTTCTGCTGAAATTTAACTTGTATTTCCGCTCCCCCACTAAAATCAACTCCATAATTCAGACCTTTGCTCATTAAAATTCCCAAAGAACCAAGAACTAGAATCAATGAAACCATTGAGGTTAAAAAAAACTTTCCTGTGAAATCAATTTTTTCGCTATTATCCATTTTAAATCACCTTTGATTAAATACTAACTTTTTGTCCCTTAACTCTGTCCATATAAAACTCAAATAAAAGTTTTCCAACAAAGTAGGAAGAGTAAACAGTTGCAAAAATTCCTATTAATAGCGTAACAGCAAAACCTCTAATTGGTCCTGTTCCAAAATTAATAAGACATAAACCTGCCACGGCCGTCGTTAAGTTCGCATCAAGGATTGTCCAGAAGGCCCTAGAAAACCCAGACTCAACAGCTTGAATTTTATTAATCCCTTCGGCCAATTCTTCTTTAATTCTCTCGTAAATAATAATATTGGCATCAACGGCCATCCCAATTGTTAAGGCAATTCCCGCGATACCAGGAAGAGTAAGAGTTGCTTCAAGTCCAACAAGACAAGCCAAGACAACAAGGACGTTTAAAACGAGAGTTAGAACAGCAAAAAAACCTGCAATCTTGTAATAAACTAAAATAAATAAGAAAACGAGGATAGCTCCGATAGTTCCAGCAAACTCTGCTTTCTTAATCGCATCAGCTCCTAAGCTAGGACCAACAATTCTTTGCTCTTGGAATTGAAGATCAACTGGAAGAGCACCTGCTCTTAAAACTAAAGCCAGGTCTCTTGCTTGCTTAAGAAGAGAGTTATAATCACCTGTTCCCAAGGTAATTTGTCCATTAGCACTAATTCTTGATTGAAAATAAGGAGCTGAATAAACGTTGCTATCTAATATGATGGCCATTCTTTTGTTAATATTACTAGAGCTGAGCTCTTCCATCACCTTTGCTCCAGAAGACTTTAATTCAAAGGAGACTACTGGACGGTTATTTTGCTGATCTATAGTGGCCCTTGCGTCTTGTAAGCTATCTCCTGTTAAAGGAACATCATTTTTCACCAGGTATGGAGCAAGAACGGATTCACCTGTTCCAGGATTTAGAACTTTACTGAAAAGAATTGTTGAACCTTTTGGGATATCGTTTTTAAGTTTTTCATTAACTTCTTTTACATAATCAGAAAAACGAACTCCTTTCTGATAAGTAAGTCCCTCTGTCACAACTTTTTCATACCATCCCTGAACTTGGGCTTGAGAAACTTCTTCATTAACCATTCTAAACTCAAGTTTTGCTGTTTCTCCAATCAGTTTTTTTGCCCTTTCAATATCATCAACTCCAGGAAGCTGAACAATAATTCTATCACTACCTTGAGAAACAATTTCTGGTTCAGTAACTCCAAACTCGTCAATTCTGTTTCTGATAACTTCAATTGATTTTGAAACGGCATTTTTTTCGACATCATTTTTGAAATTACGGTGAAGACCATACTCTAGGGTTGCCCCCCCTTCTGTCGTAAGTCTTAAAAGAGTATTAAAGTAGTCTTTAATTTTTTTCTTTGCCCCTTCTGCATCTCCTGCATTGGAAAGAGTGATTGTGTGTTTTGGATCAGAAGTGTCAGAAAGATTAATCTCACCAACTGTGGCCTTAATTCCATCGTTATCCAAAATATTAATAATCTGCTGGGCATAGTTTTTTATTTCATCTTCATAAACCTTATTAAAATCAATCCCTAAAACCATATAGAGACCACCTTGAAGATCAAGACCTAGGTTTATTTTTTGTCCATGCAGAACTACTTCATCCTTTTTACTTCCTTTAAACGTGGGAATAATGGCATAAACCGAAATCGCCAACACAATAAATAGGAAGCTAAAGCGTCCCAAAAAATTTTTTCTCATGAGAATTTCACCTTTTATAAATACAAATGATTCAATTATCTTATCAGAGATTCTAAATTTGTCTAAAAATAGAATGAAGCTTTTTAGCTTTTTGACTCAGGGGCTGAGTCTGTTTGGGCTTTAGGCGTTTCATTGCTATCAGATTGAGTTATCTGCTCACTCATCTCGGAAGTGGCTTTTTTGAACTCACGCAAACCCTTCCCTAAGCTCCTTGCAAGCTCAGGAAGCTTCTTTGGCCCTATGAATAAAAGGGCAATGAAAAGAATAATAATGATTTCGCCAAAGCCTAATCCAAACATATGCGAACCTACTTTGTGTTTTTATTCACTTCAAAAACACTACTGGCAAGTCCTCCGACTTGAGAACGAAGTAACTTAACCTTAACATTATCAGCGATTTCTAGCGTTATAACTCTATCAGTCATTCCTGCGATCTTTCCTAAAACTCCAGATTTAGTATAAATCTCGTCACCTTTCTTCAAAGCTTTAAGCATGCTTTGCTCTTGTTCTAGTTTCTTTTTTTGAGGTCTAATCATTAAAAAGTACATAACGATGAAAATAAGAACAAACGGCATAAATGAAGCCAAACCACCTGGGGCAGCTGCTGCGGCATTTTGTGCGTAAGCGTTTGAAAATAATAGACTCATAAAATTTTTCCTTTGATTTTAGTTATATCTTTGTGAGGTGTAATTCTTATAAAATGTTCGGTAATAATCGTCAAACTGATTCTCTAAAATGGCACTCCTAGCATCTTTAGACAATTGCAAATAAAACCATAGATTATGATAAGTCAGAAACTGGCCGGCTGTATATTCACCAACGTTATAAAGATGTCTAATATAACTTCTGCTATATCTTGAACATACTCGACACGAGCAGTCTGGATCAAGAGGATCTTTATCCTCCTTAAAACGCTCATTTTTAATATTAATTGGCCCATATTTCGTGAAGGCTTGTCCATTTCTCGCGTTTCTTGAAGGAAGAACACAGTCAAACATATCAAGCCCAGCTTTAATTCCATTGAGGACGTCTAGAGGCTTTCCTACTCCCATAAGATAGCGAGGTTTGTTCTCATTCATCTTAGGAACAAAACGTGAACAAAACTCTACCATTTGCTCATTTTTCTCCCCTACAGATAACCCACCTAGAGCATAACCAGGAAAATCCATCTCTTCTAATCTCTCTAAGCACTCAGATCTTAAATCATCAAAAAGCCCACCTTGAATAATCCCAAATAATTTTTGACCTTCACCTAGAGAAAAATCTCGGCAACGTTTCGCCCACCTTAAGGTTAATTCCATGCTTTTTCGAAGAGTCTCTTTTGTTGCTGGAAGTGCCGGGCACTCATCAAAGGCCATCACAATATCACTGCCTAAAGAGCGCTGAATTTCCATTGATTTCTCAGGAGAGAGCATATGACGTGAACCATCAATATGAGACTGAAAAAGGACCCCTTCTTCAGAAACTTTATTCATTTGTGAAAGGGAGAAAACTTGAAACCCACCTGAGTCTGTTAAAATTGGTTTCTTCCATGTACTAAACTGATGAAGACCTCCCTGCCCTTCAATGAGTTCATGCCCCGGACGCAGATATAAGTGATAAGTGTTACCCAATATAATTTGGGCCCCTAGCTCCTCCATATCATCCATCGTCAGTGACTTAATAGTCCCTCTCGTCCCTACCGGCATAAAAATGGGAGTTTGAACTTCTCCATGATTGGTACTTAAAATTCCCGCTCTGGCCTGGCCATCTTGATTTTCAAGTTTAAACATAACCTTTCCCTATCATAATAAAATAAGCATCGCATCTCCGTAGGAGAAAAAACGGTATTTTTTTTCTACGGCCAGTTGATAAAGCTCTAATGTCTTTTCTCTTCCAATCAGAGCACTCACGAGCATAATGAGCGATGAACCAGGTAGATGAAAGTTTGTAACAAGACCATCAACCGAATTTACTTTTCTCCCAGGGTAGAGAAAAATATCGGTTTGCTTTGTTTGATTTCCTTCAAAATAAATATCACCTTCAAAGTAACTACTTTCTAAAACTCTCAGTGATGTTGTTCCCACAGCAATCCGCTTTGATTTTCTTATTTTTTTGAGTTCTTCCTTTTCAATAAAAAAAGACTCTGAATGCATCTTGTGTTGAGAGATATCTTCATCTTTCACAGGAGCAAAAGTCCCTGCTCCAACGTGCAAAGTAACAAAAGCTCGTTTAATCTTTTTCTTATCTAAAGAATCAAAAACCTCTTGTGTAAAATGAAGACCTGCTGTTGGGGCCGCAACAGAACCTATTTTTTTTGCATAAATCGTTTGATAGTCTTCTTTGTCTTTTTCATCTGAAACTCCATCTCTAATGTAGGGAGGAATAGGAATCATTGCGTGTTTCTCTAAAAATAAAACAAGCTCTTCTTTTGATAAATTAATTTTTATTTTGAAATATCCTTCCCAAACACTCACTACTTCAACTTCAAGTTCATGCACTTGAAATTTATCTCCCACTTTTTTCTTTCGTGAACTTTTAATCAAAACATCAAAGAGAGAGTTCTCATCTTGAATAAGACTTAGAAAAAAGAGTTCAAACTTTCCTCCTGTCGATTTTTGTCCTAACAGTCTGCAAGCAAAAACCTTAGTATTGTTAAAGACCAGTGTTGAATTTTCAGGAAGATACTTATGAATATCATGAAAATTTGTATGAACAACTTCTCCTGAGCGGTGCTGATAAACCATTAACTTAGAATGATCTCTTTTATGGGCCGGGCGAGAAGCAATAAGCTCTTCTGGAAGATAATAATTATAGGCACTTAGCTTTAGATCGGTTAAATTTTCATATGGGGTTGTCATATTTCGCTCTGTGTCGTAGTTTATCTGACAAACGTTTTGAGCTAAAATAAAGGAATGATGATGAAACGTCTATTAATCACTTTTATTCTTACAGGTTTATCTCTTACGAAGGCCTATTCATATGAATATGACAATGATCTTTACGAAGAGCTTGATTACGTTGAACAGAGCTATACAGATGAAGATAACAAAGACTATGCCAGAAAAAAAACACCTGAAGATATTTATGATACTGTGGAAAAAATGGATTTAGGTAACCTTGATTTGGTTGAAGCCGAAGATATTGATGTTGTTAAGACTCAGTCTGCAGCTACCAAAAGAGATAACTACGAATACAATGATTCTCCAGAAGACTTTGATCGAATGGATGAGTCAGAATTTATTGATTAGACGTCGTTTCTCTTTGTTGAAGAAACTCCTGTATTTTATCTAACCAACCATCAATGCTCTTCTTAACAGAAATGAACATTGGATAATTATCAATACTTTCAATCAATATTTTTATGATTTGTCCGAGGGCCTCAATAAAACTAGTGAGGTTGAATTTTTTAATCACTAAATCAAGCCACCCTTTTGCTTCCTCAATAATTTTTCCTTCTTGATCTTCTTTGACAACGTACAAAGGATTTTTCATTTTCTCATTCATGATAATTGCTCTCCTATATTTTGGGCCAAATCAAGAAACTGCTCCTGTAGGTGAGCATACTCTTTTGTTTTATAATCAAAGACTGATTTTTTCTTAGCAGAAGCTTTTACTAGTTGGACTTTATTGGCAAACTCTTGAAAAAGTGGTCCTTTATTTAACTCTTGAGAGATGAGTTTAAAATCACTACTCACTTGTTTTCTTCTCTTATCAACAAGGTTGGGAATATAACCAATAATCTTAGGAGAATCCGTAATTCCCATTTCTGAAACATCTTCAAGAACTTCATGGAAGTGCTTAAGGCCACTACGAGAGAATTGATCAGGTTGGAAAGGGATCAATAATCCATTAGCAGCACAGAGAATATTCACCACAAGAAGCCCAAGAGTTGGCGGACCATCAATAACAATAAAATCGTAGTGCTTTTTTAAACTATTTTTTTCGATAAATCTTTTAAGAACCAACTGTCTTGGAGCATTAATGCCGGCAACAGATAGTTCAAATCCAGATAGCTCTTGCCCAGAAGGAAGAATATCTAGATATACATCACTATCTTGATACTTCTTAATAAGTTCACTGGTAATAACTGGAGTATGAAGTGCTTTTAACTCTCTTAATGAATTAAGAAGTAAATGATGAATATGAAACTTCTCTTCTGAAAGACCAAAAAGAAGAGAGAGATTTGCCTGGGGGTCCATATCGATACAAAGAACCTTGTGTCCTTTTTCGCTTAAGGCCCTTGCGGTATTAAAGGCCATTGTTGTTTTACCAACCCCACCTTTTTGGTTTAAAAAAGCAACCACTTTCCCTTCTCTTGTTTCAGAAGGTTGAGAGGATTTCGAAAAAAAACTTAGCATATAAGACCTCGTTTTCTAGTCTTTTTAGATCCTAACGAACTCTCTACAAATCGTCATGTCTGTAAGGTAAAGAAAATGCCAAAAAAATAAGCCGGCCTCGTTTTAGAATAAGCTATCTCTTTGATGAATTTCAATAGGTTACCTACTTTCCTCAATGCCTGAGCTAAAAAGTGAGATAATTAATAGAGTAAAGAAAACAAAAAGTGTTGTTTCGCTAAATAAAGAAAAAAAATATGTCGATGAGTGACTGAGATGTGGATTATGAGAGATATTTTAATAAAAATTTTGCTACTTGCTCTGCTTTTTGCAATGAGTTCTTGTGTCACAGAAGAGCAAGATGACCTGGACTGTGCTTCAGGACAAACCTATGACTCTGTTCTTAGACAGTGTTCTAGTAATTCATCCACTAATAATAAAAGTCCTTTTCCTCATGGTGATCAAACGATTAATGCTACAGAGAAAGCGAGTTCACCGTTTTATTATGACTTTGCCGTTAGTCCTGGGACTGATGCTGATGGAAACTCTTTAAACTATATTGTGGTTTCTAATCCAGCCTATGGAACAATTACCAACTGTATGAACCAATCCCCAGATGGGCCGCAACCAGACCTCACTTGTCGCTACACCCCAACTGATGCTGACTTCTCAGGTGTTGATCAATTTGTTTATCGAGTGAATGATGGGTATGCTAACTCATCCATCAACGCGACTGTGACAATTAATATCGCGGCCGTAAATGATGCCCCAACTATAACTGTTGATACTGTGACTTCAGGAGTTGCAAGTGGACTAGGAACAGTGGGTTCACCCTATATCTATAATCTTAATGAAGGAGATTCTGCAACTATAGTAGCCTCTATTGATGAAGGTGGTTTTACTGATGAGGATTCTCAATCTATCACATCAACCCTATCAGCAATTGGTGGTGCCAACGCTTCAGGACTCGCTCAATCAGATTTCTCACATTCTTATGGACTTTTAGTGGGAGGTGGAGCAAGTGCCTTCGCTTTTTCTGATAGTATTTTGTCTGCTGATACAAATAATCATTCACTGAGTTTTACTCTACCAGCTGGAGCACTCGGTGCTGCTGATACGATTACTTTTAGTGTTGATTATAGTGATGGAGTCGCAACCTCTACTATCTACTTTCAAATTAATGTTACTAATATTAATAACGTTCCTATCTTTGCCAGTACATCCACTCAAACAGCGGCCAACGCTTTTGTTGAAGGAGCTGCTCAGAGTTCACTTAATAGTGGAAATTTAACGACGGCCACTGACCCGGAAGCTGCCGCCACTGTTGTTTATGAAGTTGTTTCAGCTCCAACAGGAACACTTGTTGATTGTATGGATAGAGATGGAACGGGTTCAGTTGTTGCAGCAACAACTGATGTTGATTGTGACTATATTGCTTCAACCACTGAAATCGTTGGTGGTATTGATAGTTTTACCTATAGAGCTTGTGAAACTACAGCTGGAACAAACTGTAGTAGCGCTATTACGGTTAATATCAATTTTTCTAACGCTAATGATGAGCCTACTATTGCAACAGGTGCCCAAGCTTTTGGGCCAGTGAGTGAAAAGAAAAGTGTTTCTGACCCTGTTTTAAATTTTTCAGCAGCGGCTGGAAGTGATGAAGAGGATTCAAGCTCAAGCCTTGTTTACGAAATTATTTCAAAACCAAATACAAGTACAGAAGGTGTATTGAGAGATTGTATGGATCTTGATTCAAGTGGAGCTGCAACTGGAACAAAGACCAGTGATCTAGACTGTGTTTTTGATCCGGTTGTGGGTTACTCTGGTGTCGCAAGTTTTACTTATCGAGTTTGTGATACCTCTGGAGCATGTTCAGATGATACAACAGGGACAAATATTGGAACTGGAAATATGACCGTTACAGCAATTGATGACCCTCCTACGATTTCAGCAGTAGCGGATCAAACTTTTAATGAAGGGGCTTCTTCAATTTCTATTGATTATACTTTAGATGAAGGAGACGGGAGCGCAGAAGACTCACAACAACTTCTTGTTCGTGTAACTGTTGCCTCTGTTGATAACCCTCTTTTATTACCAGAGGCCAATATTACAGTGACACCTCGTGATGGTAGTGCTTTTACTGCTGATACCGATGATGCTTTTACAACAACCTTTGATGCTTCTGGATCAAATGATGCAAGTGATACGAGTCTTAATCTTCTTATTTCTCCCGTTGTCGGGGAAACAGGAACAGTTACTATTACTGTTGAAGTCAGTGATGGGGTAAATGCTACTGTTAGTGATAGTTTTAACTTAACGATATCCCCCTACTCGGCCCTTCATGGTGGGTGGTCAAATATTGCGGCCCAAGGAGATTTCCAAACAAGTAATGGAACAACTATCTCCTTAGGTGATGGTTATGTTTATCTTGAATGGAATACCATGACAGTCGCTGGAGGAACCAATGTTGCTTCTTGGAATGTTTACCGAGATATTGATAGTGATGGAGATGGAATTGGTGATAATGGAACACTTAATATTACCTCAACTCCCATTGCAACTGGTATTTCTTCTTCTCAACTCTACTACACCGATACAGATGATGATAGCTCCAATGATTTAACAGCGGGACAAGTTTATCTTTATAAAATTAGACCCGTGGCGGCCGCTAACTCTCTTCCAATGGAAGTCAGTGAGAGCTATTCAACAGTGAGGGTAATTTATCCTCAACCAAACTGGAGTTTTATTCACCGCTGGATTATCAATAAAGAAAACTGTGAAGACTTAGGACTCACAAGTGTGCCTACTCAAGATTTTGGTTGCGCCTACGTTGGACCTAATGCTGTTGATATTGGAGGAGGAACCTATTACTTCAAACAGGCCAATGATGTTCTGGCGATGACTTTTGAAGCTGGTTGCAACTACTCAAGAGCTCCTAATTGTACGTCCAGTGGTTGTATTGGCTCGGCCAATCCCAACTCAGCAGGATACGATGTTTCTAACGGGGCCATGTACTATAATAGAGATACTTCGGTTTGTTATGTGCAAACTGCCGCAGCTACTTGGACGGCCATTAATAGTATTACGATGGCCAGTCAGCTTGCTGGTAACAGTCTTAATCCAACTCCTATTTATAATCCCCCTATCGCTAATATCTCAAGAGATCAGGCTTCGGCCTATTGTCAAAATATGACTGCGCCTTCTTTAACCGGTGCTAGCGCTTCGGCCTCACCTGATTTACCAAGTAAACTTCTCTACAATGCTATGAGTGATTGGGATGATTCATTAACAGATACGAATATTAACAGTTTTGAAAGTGGAAGTGCCCTGAACTCTTCATCAAAGTGTAACACCTATGATGCTAATGGGATTAGTTTTGTTGATTCTGAAGTTCCTACTTCTTCTTTTGCTGATACCCTCCCGGCCCTAGCTAGCGCAACTTCCCTTTCAAGGGCCTTAAGAACAGGTTCAGATACAACTGCTGCTTGTATTTCTCGTTTTGGAATGCAAGATCTTATTGGAAACATGGCCGAGTGGATTTCTGAAGACATTGCTTGTGCCGCTGATGATAGTTGTACCACTACTTTCAACGGAAACGGTGTGAGTGGACATGATTATAATTTTGATGGAACGGATCTAGGGCCTTGTGCTGATTCAGCAACAACTGATGACGTGTGTGATGGGACACTAAGTTCTTGGACCATTGCAAATGCTCTTAATGATGCGACTAAGTTTTTCACTTCAATGGGTCTACCCGCTGACGCAGAGACTGGCGCTGGCTTTAGTGCTCTTACAATTGGAACAGGAACTGGGGAATTTTCTCAAACAAAGCTTCATAGTGATACCATTATTATTAATGCCGATCTCATTAACGCTGGTTCTGGAACAGGAGAAATGAGTGTTGGAGGAAGTTACGCCACTGGTGGAAATGCAGCAGGTCGTTTTCACCTGGAAGCAGTTGAAGATGGTGGAACTCTGAACGTAAGAGAAGATATTGGTTTCCGCTGCTCTTTTGAAGTCACTTATCCCTAGTAAAACTCTCGGATATTTTCCCTCTTATTTTCTTCGAAGTTCATGCTAAAATGATTGAATGAAACTCTTTTTACTAGCGCTTACCCTCTCTTCAACAGTTTTTTCTTATGAACTTATAAAAGTTCAGGCCGTTTCAAGCTCGCAAACGACTTTTGTCACCAGACAGGGTAAAAAAGATGGAATCATCGTTGGGCAAAAAGCAACATTTACTTCTGAGAATATGAGCTTCATTGCTAAAGCGAAAAATGTTTCTCGAGAGTACACTCAATGGGAATCAGATAGTAAAAATCTGCGCATTCCTTTTCAAGTCGGTGAAACCCTCACCTATAACCAATCTGAAGACCATATTTGGACACTTACTCCTTATGAGACCAGAAAGAAATATCTAAAGCGCTATAACTATCAAGAAAAAAGAGCTCTCCTTCTTCGTACATCTATCGCTAAGGCCCTCTCCTCTAGTGTCTCTGGAGCTTCTGCTGACTCAGAAAAATCTAGAGGAGGATTTTTCTTTGAAGGGCTTTATGAGTTTAGCTTAAATGAGCGTTTTCTCATGGCCGCAGGTCTTCGTTACGAAAAAGAAACCTCTAATTTTGATACTACTGAATTTGAAACTTATCGTAGTATGCTTGTTGCTGAAATTACTTATATCTTTAAACCACTACTTAAAATGGATGAAACAAGACCTTTTGTCTCTCTTGGTATTGGGTATGGCTATAGTCAAACTTCGGCCACTGGCTATAGTGGAACAGGAACAGCAATGCTCCTTCCGGCGGTTAAAATTGGTATGAGTACACCACTAAGCGATCAATTTGAGTTTGTCACCGATCTTGGAATGGAATCTCTGGCCACGCTTGAGAGCGCTGATGGAACAGATGATGTCCGAACCACTCAACTCAATGGAAAAGTGACTTTTGGAATTAGAAAATACTATTAGTAAGAACCTACTTTTTTGAGAAATATAAGTTCAAATCACTTGATGGTTAAAAAATTGTCTAAATAATGAGCACCTGTAACTTTTTTTGTAACTTTATCTAAAATTATTTTATATTAAATTGGCACTCAATTTGCTTTTCTAACTATTCATGAGATATTTTATCACTTTTATTTTTTTGATTTTTAGCCCTAGTATTTTTGGCCAAGAGTATAACGAAATACCTGGTGTTCCTTTTAATAAAAACCCAAACCCTTGGGGATTTGAAAAGTTTGGAATTATTGACAGGCTTGATAACAGAATTATGCCTGAAGAAGCTTACGCTATCTTTAATCATAATGATTTTGAATGGGGAGGTGATGAAACTGAAAAAGCCTCTCATGAATTATTAAAATTAATGAAAAAATTTGGCATAAAAACCGTGTATCATCAAACTTTTTTCGATTACCAAACAGGACAAACACAAAAAACAGCATTTTTTAAAAGAAATGAGGTTGATTTTAGTGTTTTTAGTCACGCAGGAGAAAACAAACTTCGCTACCCAAATATGAAAATTGGAATCTTTTCTGGAGGTCAGTTTGAACACTGCCTTGCAGTTGCTATGGGTAATACGGTTTGTAGTCTAAAAAAAGACATTGCTAAAATTTATATTTCAACTGAAGCAACCTATGTTGCTCAAGGATGGGGATCAGACATAATACAAGATCAACCTAGAATTGAAGCTGGGTGGTGGGATTTATATAAAGACTATGAAAACGTAAACCCTTGTTTGAAAAAGAATAAAGAAATTAATCGCTGGACTTACCCATTACAAGAACTTATGGATAACGTTGGAGAAAAACTTTTCTACGAACATTTCAAAGATGCTGTTCTTCTTGGTAGGTTTCAAGATCAAGCCGATGAGGGTACCAATTACTTGAAAGGACTATGTCTTGATCCCAGAAAGAAAGAATGCAATCTTACTTTTAAAACCTTTATTGGAGATAGAGAAATAGGCTCAATCGGAAATGGCATACGAGAAGTTCATTTTATCTTTGCAAGCCTTGATCATCTAAATAAAGTTTTAGAGAAGGAATTCCCTGCTCAAAATTAATCTTATTTCTTAAGCCCAATCTCTTTCAATCTTTGAAGTAAATACTCATGAGAATTGATTGGTTTGTATTTAATTCCATCTCCAATACAAGACGGAATTGCAGCTAACTCTGTCTCTGGATTAGGATGAACAAAAAATGGCATCGAGTAGCGAGTTGAGCTGGTATCTTCAGGGTTAACTACTCTGTGAGTTGTCGCTGGAAGAACTCCGTTTGTGATGACTGTCATCATATCTCCGGTATCAACAACGAGCTCTCCTTCTTTAGTTTGAACAGGAAGCCAACTTCCATCTCTATCTAAAAGCTCAAGCCCTCCATCAGTAGCCCCCATTAAAATAGTAATGAGATTGATATCTTCATGAGCGGCAGCCCTCACTCCATCGGCCTTAGCATCTTTAATAGGAGGATAATGAATAGGTCTTAGGATTGAGTTACCAAGATGAATCATATTTTTAAAATAGCCTTCCGGAGTATCAAGAGCTCTCCCTAAGGCCTCAAGAAGAATAACACTTGTCTGATCAAGAGCTCCGTAGAGTTTTTCAAGAATATTTTTGAACTCAGGCATATCATCTGGCCATATGTTACTAGGATAGAATTTAGCAAACTTGTGATCGGACGGAACTTCACGGCCAACATGCCAAAACTCTTTTAAATCAGGTTTATCTGAATCTTTCGCATGCTCTTGCCCAAAAGAAGTGAATCCTCTTTGTCCGGCTCCAGCTTCACAAATATGCTGCATTTTATATTCAGTTGGTTTTTGAAAATACTCGTGAACAACGTCATAGGCCTTGTCACAAAGTTTTTGATCAACAGTATGATCGATAAGAGTGATAAACCCATATTCTTTAAGACCTTTGAAGAGCTCGTCAACGAACTTAATTTGATCGTTTTGACTTCCATTGACATAACTTAAAAGTGAGAGTTCAGGGACCTTTCTCGTCATACATTTCTCCTGTTATGACTTAAATAGATAAACAAATAATTCCTATTATGCTCTGCTAGATTTGTCCAACTGATTTCTGTCATCTTTTATAGATAACTCTTTAATATTACGAAGGTATATAATTATTTCATGGCCATCATCTAGATTTCATTTCTTGAACCAAAAATAGAAGAGCCAATTCTCACATAATGAGTTTCATACTCAAGAGCAATTTTATAGTCTCCACTCATCCCCATAGAAAGCTGAAGCTCTGGAGAAAGTTCATTTCTTAAAGAGAGGAGTTTGCGAAAACTCTCTCTGGCCATCTGCTCTTTACTCTCCCCTCTTATTCCTGCCATGGTCATGAGTCCAAAAATAGCATGCTCTGTCACAATTTTTTTAAGATCATCATTCAAATGAAAACCATGTTTTTGTGATTCATCCGAAGTATTTATTTGAAGAAAGAATTTTACTCCCTGAATTTTCTCAATCAGTTTGAGTAGTAATTTTTCGCTGTCAATAGAATGAATAGCGTAAAGGTTGGGGACTTTTGAGAGAAGATTGATTTTATTTGACTGTACAGGACCTATTTGATGCCAACGAATTTCAGGACAACTCTCTCTGAGCTCATGAGATTTTTCGAAGAGCTCTTGAATCTTATTTTCTCCAAAATCTCTTTGACCGCACTGATAAGCAAATAAAATATCACTGCTCGGATAAGTTTTAGAAACAGCAATTAATTTAACTGAGTCAGGTAGTGTTTGTTTTATTTTTTTTAGATTTTCTTGAATACTCTCTAGACGACTACTCATCTTTTTGTTTTTTCTTAGCTGAAATCTTGGCAGTCACTTCAAAGTCATACTTTTGAAGAACTCTATCGACTTCTTTTGAAATTTCAATTTTATCAAGATAGCTCTTAAGCTCTGTTTTAATTGAACCGATAAATTCCGTCTTGGTTGAAATCGCATTTTGAATAAGAGAGTTCACTGTTTCTTTATTCACAGGAAGATCTTTGAGCGTATTTCTAATAGCCTCTTCCGTCATAAAAGCAGCACTCACTCCTGTGCTTACCGCTTTTTTAAAAAGATCTGATAACTTAATGTCCTTATCTTCGCTCATGAACTTAAGATTCCTTCGCTCTTTTATAATAGGCCTTCATCATTTGAGGAAGGTTTGTCGCAACCAGTTTATTCACAATCATTTTAGGAGCAAGAATTTTAAAATCAACTTCAAGAGAATAAGTCACTTCAGTTTTCCCATCTCCCAAGTCTTTTAACTCCCACGAACCTGAGTTTGTTTTAAAAAAATCTCCAGAATCCAGAACCCAAGAAAGCTTGCGGGGTTTTTCTTGAGTCATACTTAAAGTGTAAGTAAATTTTTTGATAAGGTTTAAGGAGTATTTAACCTTGGCTGAAGTCTCAGACTTTTCAAGAACTTCTATTTCGCTAACTCCATCAACAAATTCAGGGTATTTTTCGTAGTCTTCAATAATTTCATAAAACTTGTTGATATCCACATCAAAAATTTCTGTTCGACTTGCTTTGGCCATTTTTTTTCCTAGTATCTTGGTTTTCTATCAAAGTGGTGTTCTGCTCTAATATGTCTCACTGTCCCTGATTCACTTCTCATGACAATTGAGTGAGTTGTGGCCCCCCACGATTTAAACTTCACCCCATCTAGAAAAGTTCCATCAGTGACTCCAGTTGCCGCAAACATAACATTTCCAGCAGCAAGCTCGTGAATCTGGAAGACTTTATTAATATCTTCAATTCCCATTTTTCTTGCTCTTTCAATCTCTTCTTCATTACGAGGTTTTAAAATCCCCTGGAAGTCTCCCCCTACACAACGAAGAGCAGCAGCAGCAATAACACCTTCTGGTGCTCCACCAATACCAAAGAGAATATCAACTCCTGAGTTTGGATTTGCTGTAGCGATGGCCGCAGACACATCCCCATCTCCAATAAGTTGAATCCTGGCCCCAGAGTTTCTTACTTCTTCAATAAGCTCCTTATGACGAGGACGATCGAGGATAACAGCTGTTAAATCTTGCAAACGACATTTTTTTGCCTCGGCCACTCGTTTAAGATTTTCTGTTGCTGATTCTTTGATATTAACTAACCCTGCTGCTTCAGGGCCGACTGCAATTTTTTGCATATATGTATCAGGGGCATTTAAAAGATTACCTTTTTCAGCAATAGCAATAACAGCAATCGCGTTGACTCCACCACGAGCACAAATCGTCGTTCCTTCGAGAGGGTCGAGCGCAATATCTAGATCTGGTCCAATTCCTGTTCCTACTTTTTCACCAATATAGAGCATAGGAGCTTCATCACGCTCTCCTTCTCCGATAACGACAGTGGCATTACACTCTACTGAATCGAGCATAGAGCGCATCGCATCTACTGCTGCTTGATCTGCTGCCTTTTCATCACCTCTTCCCATCCATCTAGCAGATGAAATAGCGGCCATTTCTGTTACACGGATAAACTCAAGAGCTAAATTTCTATTCATAAAGAGATCCCTTTGCCTAAGACTTTTGAGGGTATCTTATAGTTTTGATGGGAATTAGGCCACCACGATTTCTCTAACGTCGTCTGAGTTTGAGTTTTATAAACTCTATCGCCTGTGGAGGAAGGAACTCTTCAGGAATTTTCTCTATAAAATCAATGGCCAACTCTTCACGCTGCTCATCAATACTTTGATCGATACTAAAGACAAACTCATCTTCAGTTATTAGCGGTGTGTCAACATCTCGTTTTGATAGGAGTCGCCCTGTCTTAAGTCCCTGAATATCTTCCCATTCAACAAAATTTTCATAGACGATGATTTGAAATTTTTTGAATTCCCCATCGTTATGAGTCCAAACAAAAAGCTCTATAGGGCCGTCAGCTCGCAACCAGTATTTAAGACTACTGGGTAAATCCAAATCATAGTTCTGACCATGGAGAGGTTTTAAGTGTTGTACAGCATCATCAAGACTCAGGAAATTTTGAATGTCTTGAGAGAGCTTCTCCCCTTTATCAAACTCTAGTCCTACTCTATTTGGAGTTACCCATTTGACTTTTCCGTGGACTTCTAATTCCTTACCAACCCAAAAGATATGTCCAACAAAGGTCGAACTTTTATGATAGTCATGCTTACCTGTTTTCACTTGGATTTGCATACCTGTAGAAGAAATGTCTTTTATCTCAAAAACTTTTGACTCTCCTCTTTCTTGATCTTTCACCGAGCGAAAAACCAAATAACAAAAAGGAAAGCGTGGAAGAATCCTCTTTTCACTTATCCCTAACTCATTCTTAATCAAATTGAGGTGACGTTCCATAACTACTCCATTTCTATTTCGTTTTATATAGGATAACTTAGAGTGGAAGACAGTGTTAGCCGGAAAAGTCGACTGATGAATTTAGAAGCAGATGATTTAGAAATTAATAACCTACCAAATAGATTGACTATTTTTCGAGTTTTGTTAATCCCATTTGTTGTAGGGGCCCTTTTCCTTGCAGGAAGCCCTATCGAGGTTTTTCAGGAACAAACAAATCTTCTTGGTTGGTTTGCTGGCTGGATTTTTACGGTCGCTGCCATTACTGATTTTTTTGATGGATATATCGCTCGCAAAAAAAATATTGTCACAGTCTTTGGTTCTTTTCTGGATCCTATTGCTGATAAATTCTTAGTTGTTTCCTCGCTTATTATGCTTCTCTACCTTGGAAGAGTTCATGCTATTATTGTTATCGTTCTCGTTTTAAGAGAAATGTATATGACTTCCCTTAGGCTGCTTGCTAACAATGAAGGTATTAATGTTCCTGTTAATGACATGGGGAAATGGAAAACAGCAACACAAATGGTTGCTATTCCTATGCTCATGATTCATGAAACGTGGAATTACATTCCTTTCTCATTAATAGGAACTATTCTTATTTATGTTGCTTGCGCACTATCAATTATATCAGCCCTCTCTTACTCATTAAATGTGATTGTTAAATTAAAAGACTTAAGAAAAATAAGAAAACAAAAACGAAAAGAGAGAAAACTCAACAAGGAGAACGAGTGAATCAGTCCGTGCTCATTACTGTAAGTGGCCCTGATAAACCAGGTATCACGTCGAGTCTAATGAAAATTATTGTCGAAGGACAGGCAAAATTATTAGACATGGGGCAATCTGTAACCCATGGTTTGCTCTCTCTTAGTATTTTGATTCAAATAACTAGAGATAAGGAAGCCCATCTGATTAAAGATCTTCTTTTTGAGGCCAAAAGAATGGGAATGCAACTCGATTTCAAAATATTAAAGGAAGAGAACGAAATAAGAAAGCCAGCACTTCATGAGCGTTTTATTCTAAGCTGTGTTAAACTCGATGGACTTGATGCTCAATTTGTTGAGAGAATCGCCAAAATTCTGGCTAATAATTATATTAATATCTCTAGGATTGATAACATTTCTGAAGTCGGATTTCAGTCTGTTGATTTCACTACGAACACGACTGAAAAAGAAACCAATTGGCAGAAACTTAAATCAGATCTTCTTACCTGCTCAGATGAGCACAAAGTTGATGTTGCTTTTTTAAAAGATAATGTTTTTAGGCGTAATAAAAGACTTATTGTTTTTGATATGGATTCAACTCTTATTCAAACAGAAGTCATTGTTGAAATGGCCGATAAACATGGAATTAAAAACAAAGTTCATGAAATTACTGAGAGAGCAATGAATGGAGAACTTAACTTTGATCAGTCATTAGAGGAAAGAGTCTCTTTATTAAAAGGCTTTGAAACATCTCATATGCAAGAAATTGCACAAAACCTACCCTTAACCCCAGGAGTGGAAGAGTTTATTAAAACAGTTAAATCTCTTGGTTATAAAACGGCCATTATTTCAGGTGGCTTCCAATTTTTTGCTAACCATCTTAAAAATAAATTGGGAATTGATTACGCTTTTGCCAACGACCTTGAAGAAAGCGAAGGACTACTTACAGGTAAAGTAAGAGGAAATATTGTAAATGCTGAGCAAAAAGCATTCTTACTTGATTTTCTCTCCCAACAAGAAGGAATTCATATAGAACAAGTTGTGGCCATTGGAGATGGGGCCAACGATCTTCCCATGCTCTCAAGAGCAGGACTCGGCATTGCTTTTCACGCCAAAAAAATTGTTAAAGAAAAAGCAGGACATCATATGAGTCATGGGCCAATGACATCAATTCTTTACTTCCTGGGAATTCCTGGCTCAGGTGATTACAGAAGTGTATGAGTAAAAAGAACTTACAGAAATTATTAGAATCTCCTCAAAGTGTTTCTTCTGCTCAATTAAAGTTCACAAAAGAAATACCATATGAGCTAACAGGATTAAATAAGATCATAAACCTAAGCCTGATGCTTGTTGGTGTAAAGGAGATTCCAAATTGGTTTCAAGAGTTTAAAAAACTAGAATCACTTACTCTTTATGCTCCTGATTTAATCCAGTTTCCAGCTCATCTTTTTCAACTCTCCCAATTAAAAAGCCTAACCCTTTCTCAAACGAATCTAGAACAGCTACTTCTGCCTCCTTCTCCGGTGGCCCCCATTGAAAACCTAAATCTCTCTAGGAACAAATTGAGTGATATACCCATTGATATTACCGAGCTCTCTCAACTTAAAGTCCTTTTTCTCTCTCACAACCAACTCACTTCTCTGCCCGAAACCATCACTGAACTTCAATCTTTAGAGCGTCTAAACCTTGATCACAACCAGTTCAATATTTTCCCTGATCATATCAAACAGTTAAAAAAACTTAATTATCTTTCATTTGATAATAACCTTTTTGACTCAAACGAACTCTTAAGAGTAGAATCAGAGCTGGGCCTTAAAATCTAGGAAAGCAAGATGACAGAAGATGAAATTAAAAAAGAAAGAGACTTTCTTCACAGCATCCTGAATAAAGTTGCGATTGCTCAAGGAAGACTCAAACTAATTACTCTTAAGAGCCAAGCCGGGAATCCTCTCTCTGAGCAAAAAATGCTAGAGAGCGTTGAGAAATCTCTTAAAAGCCTCGACGAATTTATTGCTCTTGTAAACCAGCACCGTAAGCTTATCCTAGAGGATGATGGCTTTATTCCCGATCCTGAAATTAAGTTCGAAGAGTAACAACTTAACTAAAAACGATTTCAGAGTTTTTCTCCTTAGCCTCTATTTCTCCTTTAGGTAACTCGCCCGACAAAAGTTTCTTAGAAAGAGGTCTTGTTATAAGCCTCATGAAACAAGATTGCAGAGGTCTAGCTCCATATTCTGGTGTATAACCAAGCTTTGCTAATAATTCATAAGCACTTTTATCTAATTTAAGCGTTAACTCTTTTGACTTTAGCCTTTCGTTGAGTAGTTTAACCTGTTTATCGATTAATTTAGTCATAATAGATTCATCTAAAGATTTATATTCAAGAATGCTATCAAGTCTTCCTAAGACTTCAGGTTTGAAATCCAGTTCAATATTTTTTGAATTAGAAGTAAGAAGAATAATAGTGTTTTTAAAATTAATCACACGTCCTTTATTATCAGTAAGTCTTCCATCATCAAGAATTTGCAAGAGGATATCAGCAAAATCTGGATGCGCTTTTTCAATTTCATCAAAAAGAATCACTGAGTATGGTTTTTTTCTTACAGCTTCAGTTAAAACACCTCCATCATCATAGCCAATATACCCAGCGGGAGCGCCAATGAGTTTTGCAACAGAGTGTTTTTCAGAGAACTCACTTAAGTCAAATCTTAAAATATTTTCTTCATTATCAAATAAAAATTTAGTAAGAGCTTTCGCTGTCTCTGTCTTCCCTACTCCCGTTGGGCCTAAAAGAAGAAATGAGCCCAATGGTCTTGACTCATCTGAGAGACCAGCGAAACTTGAAATCAGCACATCACTGATTTCTTTGAGAGCTTCTTCTTGCCCATAAACTCGCTTCGTTAAATAGTCCTCAATCTTAAGAACATTCTCTTGTTCTGATTTAAGAACCTTCTCAACAGGAACTCCAGTCTGACGAGAGATAACTGCTGCTATGTTTTTTTCACGAAGGACCCAATCATGTGAATGCTCTTTCAACTCCTTCTCTATTTCCGGTAGCAAGTGATACTTAATTTCACTGGCCTTCTCGTAATTCTGATCTCTTTCTGCACTTTCTAGGTCTCTGGTTAGTTTTTCGGCCCTGGCCTTTATTTCAGAGACTTTTTTAAGTGAGAGAACTTCTTTTTCCCAAAGAGATTTCTTTTCATCAAAGTCTTTTTGTAAGACATCAATTTCTTCAAGAATTTCCTTATTGTTTTTTTCGACTTGAGAATAAATTCTTTTCTGTCTAATTAAGGCTTCTAGTTCAACTAGTTTACTCGGCATGGCCTCTGCTGAGAGTTTGAGGGCCGACGCGGCTTCGTCGACAAGGTCAATGGCCTTATCAGGTAAATTCTTATCAGTAATGTACTGAGTTGATAAAAGAACAGAGCTGTAAATAGCGTCATCAGAAATTTTAATTCCATGGTGCATCTCCATTTTCTCTCTCAGCCCCATAAGAATTTCAATAGCATCTTCTTTACTCGGTTCATTCACCGGGACGCTTCTAAATCTTCTCTCTAGAGCAGAGTCATTTAAAATATATTTTTGAAACTCCATAGGAGTTGTCGCTCCGATACAATGTAATTCCCCTCTTGCAAGTGCTGGTTTTAAAAGATTCGCGGCATCCATCGCCCCTTCCGTTTTTCCTGCACCTACTAATTGATGGATTTCGTCGATAAAAAGAATCACTTCTCCGGCTTTGGATTTAACAAACTTAAGAAGAGATTGAAGTCTTTCCTCAAACTCCCCCCTAAATTTCGTTCCGGCCATTAAGGATCCCATTTCCAAAGAGTAGATTGTTTTTCCTTTGAGAACATCAGGAACTCTTCCTTTTAAAATCTCTCCGGCCAAACCTTCAACAATCGCTGTTTTCCCAACTCCAGCTTCTCCTACCAGAACAGGATTGTTCTTACTTCGTCTTCCAAGAATCTCCATGACTGCACGAATTTCTTTCGCTCGACCTATCACGGGATCAAGTTTACCTGCTTCTGCTAACTCATTTAAATTAGTTAAAAAAGTTGGGACTTCTGATTCTTCATAATCCTCACTTAGCTGAGAGTAATCTAGTCCTAGAGAAGAAAAGTATTCCGGCATGAAACGCACGAGATCTTTTTCTCCCACTTCAGCCCTGCCTTCTTGGGCACTTTTACCTGAAGCTTGAGTTAACCAAGAAGAGAGTTTTGAACTAGGTCTTATTTGATCAAGCTCTAAGTTCCCTGAAGAGACTGGAAGCTTATCTAATAACTCACCTACTTTTTTCTTATGCTCTTTAAAAACTTTACTTATATAGGATGATTTATGACTTAATAGTCCCCACAAAAGATGCTCAGGAGTTAATTGCGTATTCTTTCGCTTCAACGCTTCAGATTGAGCGATATCCAACGCTCCTAAAACAATACTATCGAATTTATGCATACTTAACTCCTTTTCAAGTAAGGTTTTTACCTCTTCTTAATCTTAAGATGGGGGTGATTTGTATGGTGTCAAGGTTGGGCTGACAAAGCTTAATTTAGGCCTTAGTATGAAGAAAAATTCATAAGGACTATTACGATGCTAAGTAAACTTGATTTTATTTCTTCTCTGCCAGCTGTTTTTCACCAAAAACTCTTTGTCCACCCTCTTTATATGTGGGCAACTCTCCTTGTCTTATGCGTTTTGAGTTTAGCTATCAGTAAGATAGTGAGAATTATTCTTGAAAGTTATGTCACCACTAAATTTTTGAAACTCCTTAAACTTCAAATAAAAGAAGAACAACAGAAAACTTTCTCAAGACCTCTTGGTTATTTTAGTTTTGCACTCCTTCTCTACCTTCTGCATAATCTTATTGGATTTAACGAACAAACAAACGATGTTATCGAGCGCATCTGTTATATCGCCCTTGGAATTTCTGGAACATGGGTATCTATTGCAGTAGCAGGTATTTTTGAACTCTATTTTGCTTCCAAGGCCAGAAAAACCAGGACAAAATTTGATGATATTCTTGTTCCTCTTATAAGTAAAAGTGCGAAAGTCTTTATTTTCTGTATTGGACTTCTCTTTATTGCTCACAGTCTTACCATTGATGTGAAAAACATTATCGCTGGTCTTGGGATTGGAGGTTTAGCTTTTGCTTTAGCCGCTAAAGATACTCTTTCAAATCTCTTCGGTTCACTTATGATTGTTCTCGATCGTCCTTTTGATGTTGGTGATTGGATTACTTTAAGTAGTGGAGTAGAAGGAACAGTTGAGCAAGTCGGTTTTAGAAGTACTCGGGTTAGAACTTTTTATGATTCTCTTATCTCTATTCCTAATAGTAATCTCACTAATACTCATATTGAGAATTACGCGAAAAGAAAATACAGAAGAATGCGAATTTTTCTTGGTGTTCAATACGATACTCCTGCTTCTAAGATCGAAGCCTTCTGTGAAGGAATTAGAAAAATTATTTTAAGTCACAAGTACACAAGAAAAGACTATTTTAACGTTTATTTTAATAATTTTTCCGCTTCTTCTCTTGATATTTTAGTCCACATGTTTTGGGAAGTTCCGGACGCTGCAACTGAGAATGCCGAAAGACACCGCTTTTTACTTGATGTCTTAAGGCTTGGAAATTCCATGGGGATTGATTTTGCTTTCCCCACTCAAACAATTCACCTCTACAGTGAAGAGAAGAAAGTTAATGAAGAGCTCAGAGCACAAGAGCCAAGAGAGTTCTACGATTTTGGAAAAAATACGGCCCAAGAAATTCTTCAAAAACCCTATACAGCAGCTGAACCAAGAAGCTCGCAAATCATCGAGGATACAGATGAAATTAAATTTAAATAAGTCTTTCTTTTTTTTATTTTTGATTTCTCTTCCAATTTTTTCTCAAGAAAAAGGTGAAGAGTTAAGTAGCTTTGAAAAAAGAAATGTTTTAACTGCTCCCATATATGTTGCTAACGCCCTTTTTCGTATTAAAAAAGGCGAGGCCAAGCAAGCTAATACCATTAGCGGAAAATGTGAATACAAAGGAAGTAGTTGTAATGGGGCCAAAGTCTCTCTTTATCTTGACGGAGAAGTTCTAAAAACTCTGACTCTGACTCAGGATGGTGAGTTTCATTTTCCTGATTTAAAACTTGATGATTATGAGGTGGAAATCAACTTTTCTGCTCACAAAGTTAGAGAAAAAACGAAGGCCAGACCTGGTGACTTTGTTCAACTGGCCTTAAGCTTAAGGAAGTAGAACTTTTATTCTTTTTACTCCTTGAAACTCTTTCACTACTTCAAATTGAATTTTCTGTCCTGGAGTATAAGAGCCTAATTCTTTTTGTAACTTTTTAGAATAATCCTTTTTCATTATTTGGATTTTTTGAATATTATTATTTTGGCAAATATCCCACTCAAAACTAAATTTCGTTTCCTTATGAACTCGAAAAATTATTGATTTCTGCTCTTCTTTTCGCTTTGAATACCAATGAAGAGTGACCGGCTGAATTCTTCTATCAATTTTAAGTTTTTGACAAATTCTCTCTAATTCATCAGTTTGTTTAACCTTAATAATTTGATGACACCAATCATCTTGATTAGCCACGGGGCAATTAGACTCAGTCTGACAAGGATAATTAATAACAAAATTTCTTTGAATCATCTGTTCTCTAAAATCTAATACTTTTTGAAATGACTCTTTTGTTCCTGGCTCTATCACTATGATTTGTTCTGGATTATAAGCATCAACATATTCGACAGCCTCATGAACACCCATTTCATTAAGAGAGTGAGTAAAAAAAAGTCCTACTCTTTTTCTTGAAGGACTTTTATTCCATCCAACTTTAAGGCCAAAAACTTCAGCACACTGACGTCCCACTTGAATCATTGCCTGGGCACTTTCAATAGCAACTAACTCATGATTTTTTATTCTTTCACTGAGAGCACAAAATAGTGTCCCTGGACCCGCACCAACATCAATAAGGGCCAGGTCATTAAGATGTTTTTCAAAATCTTCACCTAATAAATCCCAACACACTCTCATTTTAGGTAAATAAGTTGAGAAATAAAATCCTAGGTAAGCACTCACCTGTTTTTCATCAAGCACATATTGAGTAATATTTTCTCTTTTAAGATTAAAGAGTTCTTTGAGCTCTAAAACGCACTTTAAGAACTCCGCTTCATTTCGAAACTGATAAGGAGCGATTTGAAAAAGTTTTTGAAGATCTATTTGCATAAAAAGTAAGGGCCCAGTTAAGGGCCCTTTTATTTAGCGTTTCTTTAATTCGATATATTCGCCTTTAGTTTCACCGGTAAAGATTTGACGTGGTCTACAAATCTTCATAGCAGGAGACTCTATCATCTCTTTCCATTGAGCAATCCACCCTGGTAGGCGTCCTAAAACAAACATAACGGTAAACATGTTAGTAGGAATTCCAAGGGCCCTATAAATAATCCCGGAGTAGAAGTCTACGTTAGGATAGAGTTTTCTTTCTACAAAATACGGGTCTTTAAGAGCTTCCGCTTCAAGTCCCTTCGCGATATCAAGTACCGGATCATCTATTCCAAGCTTCTCTAGAACTGTATCGCATGCCTTTTTAATAATCTTTGCTCTCGGATCGAAGTTCTTATACACACGGTGACCAAATCCCATTAGTCTAAAAGGATCGTCTTTATCTTTGGCCTTATCAAGAAACTTCTTATAGCCTCCTCCATCTTTATTAATCGCATCTAGCATTTCAATAACTGCTTGGTTGGCCCCACCATGAAGAGGTCCCCAAAGAGCATCGATACCACCAGAAATTGTTGCAAAAAGATTGGCCTTAGATGAGCCAATCATTCGTACTGATGAAGCTGAGCAGTTTTGTTCATGATCAGCATGAAGAATAAGAAGAACGTCTAAAGCTTGAGCAACCGCAGGGTCAACCGCTTGTTCAAGATTATCTTCCCCTTCATTAAACATCATATTAATAAAATCAGAACAGTAATCGAGTGAGGCATTTTTCTTAACAAATCCCTTCTCTCTTGAGTGTCTGTAAAAAGCTGTGGCCATGGCCTTCATTTGTCCTAGAAGTTGAGGGATAATTCTCTCTTTCTTCTCATCGCTTAGGTCCTGATCCAACAGCTCTGGATAGAAACCAGATAAAGCAGCCGTTGCTGCGGCCATAACTCCCATGGGATGTGCATCTCGTGGAAATTGTTTGATGATATTATGAATTCCCTCAGGGAGTTCTTTCGCACTCTTAATTTTTTCTTCAAAACTCTTTAATTCTCCTTCATTCGGCAACTTTCCATTAATAAGGAGATAAGAAACTTCAATAAAGTTTGATTTTTCAGCTAACTGTTCAATAGGAATTCCTCTATATTTTAAAATTCCTTTTTCTCCATTGAGAAAAGTTACATCAGAAGTACATGACCCCGTGTTACCGTACCCATTGTCCAAAGTGATATAGCCTGTATCAGAGCGAAGTTTAGAAATATCAATGGCCTTCTCACCTTCAGTTCCTTCTATAACAGGAAACTCATATTCACCTGATTCTAAAATTAACTTTGCTGTTTTAGACATACAGCTCTCCTTCTTTTGAAGTTAAAATTAATACTTATTCAAAATTATTATCGGTATGCTTGATTAAAAGCTTTAGCGTTTTACTCAAGCATCGAAAAAACAGGGTCATTTTGTCCCTAGGGACATTCAATTCCTTGTTATTTCAATGAATTGCGGGGACATTATGACACTGTTTCAACCAGATTAATAGTTCTTTCTTTGCGCTTGAAAGAAAATTTACCTAAAATCTTCTATGATAACCATAAGATAGAAAATGACTTTTTGCAAAAGAGAGAAAATGGCATCGCGGTTGCTTATCAAAAAGAAGTTTCGATTAGGAATAACGGTGTAAAGAGGGTACCTCCTCACTCTCTTTTAAGAGCTGACTCCTAAACATATCCTAAAAAAAAGCCCCTCAATGAGGGGCTTTTTTGCTGTTACTTTTATATTTTTTAGAGATTTTTAAGGAAATCAATATTGGTAATATAGGTAACTTCTTCTCCACCACCAAAGTCATCGGCCACTATATTAGAGACTCGGCAATTTTCTTGGTAATCCCAAATATAGTCTCTAGCACCACGAACGAGTATCCCCTCTACTAAGCCACTTCTTCCATTAAAAACGGCCGAACCTGAATTTCCACCATAGGTATCAAGATTCGCTGAGAAAAACTTCTCACTTCTACTTCTCACAATCGCCCCATCAGTAATTTTTGTCGGTAACCCACTTGGATGTCCAATAACAACCAATTCCTCACCAACTTGTAATTCTCCATCGCTCTCTTGTCTAATTTTTAAAGGCTTCACACCCTTCACTTCTCTTTCAAGACGGATAAGAGCGTAGTCGTTTTGTGCTCCTTCAACTCCAACAAGTTTCCTTTCAATAATTTCAGAACACTTGTAAACATCACTTGTTTTAAGTGCAATTTTATTTGAGCCTCTCCGATTCATTTCATAATTAAAAACCCATAAGTAAGAGTCACAATCCAACTGACTTTCAATACAATGCCCTGCTGTCACCAGAAGATCTTTTCCTACAAGAAACCCAGAGCAATTAGCTGCTGCTGGTTGCTGAGAAAATCTTTCTGAAGCACACATCCCCATTCTTCTTTGAAAAGAAGAAGCATCAATTTCAACTGTGTCTCCTGAGTATTTAAGGTTTGCTGGAGAAATCATCCCTGCTGTTGAATCAGCAAGTCTTACAAAGACAGGATCCGCATAAGCAATTCCATCGTGTCTATCATCTTCTCCATAGATAACAAGTGGAAGATTAACATCATAAGTCTCCGAGAAAGCACTCAGAGAAAAAAGAACGAGAGAAAGCATTAAGATTGTTTTCATCGGAAATCCTTTTCCAATTATGTGGATAAAATTAAGATCTTATTAATATTCAATGGGATAATAGGATTTGACACAACTTACAGTTTCTTACTTTAAGTTTTTATCAGAATTAAAGTAAGAAACTGTCAAGTTTGACTTAAAAAAGCTCTCTTTGTACATTAGCTCTGACTAAAACGATGAGGTATTAATGCAACTTCCTCCACCTGTAAAAGGTATTATTCACAAACGCTACAAAAGATTTCTCTGTGATATCGAACTTGAAAACGGAGAAGTAATCACTGCTCATACGGCCAACACGGGAAGTATGAAAAGTTGTTGGGAACCAGGTTGGAAAGTAAGTCTTTCTAAAAGCAGTAATCCTAAACGTAAACTCGCCTACTCTCTTGAACTAACTCATAACGGTCTCACTTGGATTGGTGTCAATACTGCAAGACCTAACTCACTCGCTCAAGAAGCTATAGAAAAAGAAATTATTCCTGAACTAAAAGGCTATACCTCTCTTAAGAGAGAAGTTGATGTCGGAGAAAGTCGTATTGATATCCTGCTCGAAAAAAATGGTGATAAATGTTTTGTTGAAGTAAAGAATGTCACCCTTAAAGACAGTGATGGACTGGCACGCTTCCCAGACTCAGTTAGTGAGAGAGGACAAAAACATTTATGTGAACTTATCAACCTTAAAGAACAAGGCATTCGGGCCGTGATGCTTTTCATTATTCAACGAGAAGATGTCGATAAATTTGCTCCAGCATATGAAATTGATCCCGAATACGCCCTCTTACTCAAAGAGGCCCAAGAGATTGGAGTTGAGATTCTTCCTTATCAATGTAAAATGAATGAAAACGAAATTATAGTGAACAAAAGAATTCCACTGGTTTTTGAATGAAGCATATTATTATTTATTCTCCTCATGATTCGGCTCTTCTTTTAAGTAATTCAGCTGGAGAAATTCCTGATTTAACACCTGAACTTCCTCACGTGATTGTGAATAATGAGTTTGCTTTAACTTTTACTAATGATAGATCTGTTCATCTACCTGGGTTTAAGTTTCAATCCTTTCTTTTTTTAAGACTAGGAGATGAAATGGCCAAAAAGGTTTTCCTCTCACTTGGAAGTCTTTATGAATTTATGCCCACATTTATTCCTAAAGTAGGAGAAGTCTTTTCTGAATTTCTCTGCCTTCCTAAAGAATCTCTTCTTTTTTATGGAGGGAGTTTTAATCCTTGGCATGCTGGGCATGAAGCTTGTATAGAGCTTTGCCCTCAAAAAGATTCTCTCGTTGTTGTTGCTGATCTTAATCCCCAAAAAGAGGCACCCAATCCTAAGCTTTGGGAAAATTTCAAAAAAATGCTCTATGTTCAAAAAACTTTTCCTCAAATTCGTCTTTTTCCTGGTTTTTGGGGTTCTGAAGAAAGAAGAGCGACAGTGGATTGGCTACGCCCTATTAAACAAAAAAATGTGGGCCTTTCTCTGTTACTTGGCCATGACTCTTTTGTTGGCCTTGAGAGCTGGAAAAACGCAGAGGAGCTTATTGGATTACTCGAGCAAATTTTTGTTGTCTCCAGAGAAACCGACAAAGAGCTTCAGAGCGCTCAAATTGATAAATACAAGAAAATAAACCCTCAACTTATCATCAAAGAGCTGGGCCACCACGTTTTTGAAGGACTCTCCTCCTCTCAAATACGTGACACCTAGCTCGCTGCAGCATTGAAACTTCTTATTAGACTTTCGAAGAGATAAAAAGTAACAATGGTCGTACTTATGAAAACTATTTTTGATGAAACACAAACACCTAAACTACGCTCAATTTCTTCTCAAGTTATTAATTGCGAGGAAAAAGATAATGAAGGACTCAACGATTTTCAAAAGCTTCCTGATCCTCAAGGAATTGCTATCCAAAAAGTGGGAATTAACCGCTATAGAGTTCCTTTAACTTTCGCCCACTCTGAACAAGGCTCTATGTCTCATGACTCTACGGCAAGTATGTTTGTGAACCTTCCTGCTGGAAAGACGGGAATTAATATGAGCCGTCTGGTTAAAATTTTACAAGATGAATCCCTGGATAACCCGGTTAACTACTCATTAATGAAATCTATTTTAAATAAATTTCGCTACGAACTCAGGGACAGCGAGAAAGAAGCGCCTTTTTCAAACGCCTATCTTTCTTTCAATTTTGATTTTCCTCTCAAGCAAAAATCTCTTAAAAGTGATAACTGGGGCTGGCAGTATTATCAAACAACAATTGAGGCCCAAGAGAATAAAAAAGGTGAGAACAAATTTTTTATCACAGTAGACTATGAATACTCGTCCACTTGTCCTTGCTCTCTTTCTATGGCCAAGCAATATGAAACTGATTTTAGAGAAGGCCGAACTCAAGAAGGTAGTGGTTTAGCGACAGCTCACTCTCAACGCTCTCGTGCTAGAGTCAAAGCTCAAATAGATCAAACAAGCTCTTTTTTTATTGAAGACCTTATTAAGTTACTAAGACAGGCCATCCCAACTGAAACCCAAAGCCTTGTCAAAAGAGTTGATGAACAAGCTTTTGCTATTTTAAATGGCCAAAATCCTATGTTTGTCGAGCATGCTTCTAAAAGACTCTATAAGGCCCTTAATACTGAAAAAAATATTATTGATTGGAGTGTAAAAATCGAGCATTTTGAATCTCTTCACTCACACAACGCAGTTTCTTATCTTTATAAAAACAATGAAGATGGACTAAGAGAGCTTCACTAAAAAGGAAGTCTCCCTTTAATTGAATCTTTAATTTTATCTTTCACTTCTAAAACTTGTAGACCTACTTTTTGGGCCTTGGCCTGCAGCGAGTTCTCATCAACTTCATCAGGCATGGCCCCTTCTGGCCCATACATTTGTTCCATCATTTTTTGAACAGAAACTTTAATAACCCCTCTAATAGGCATCTTGGAAATCATCCCATACATGGCCGCTCCACCCTCTTGGGCCTTCTCAGGGTTCTCTCTGGCATAAATCACAGCTTCTTTTAAGTCAGTAATGAATTCATCCACAAATCCAGCGTTATTTAAACCAACGATAGCATGCAGTGATTCTGGCATTTGGTTTTTATCGACGTGCCATCCCTTCTGCATTAAATAATCACCGACAGTATAAATATTAACCGCTGAGTCTTTAGAGCAGTAAGCGATAATGCTCGCCACAGGTGATCCGATAATTTCAAGTTCAGGAAGTTGATTAATTTTTTCTTTTAACTCTTTCGTCGTTTCAATAATTTTTTTCGCATTCTCTAGATAACCTTCTTCCCCTAAAGATTTGAAAGCTGCCCATGCTGCAGCGATAGGCCCTCCTGATCGAGTCCCTAACATAGCTGGAGAGGCGTAAACTCCTCCTGGCCAATCGGTATAAACAAAAAATTGGTGTTTCATATAATCCATCGAACGAAAAGTGAGAGTGGAAGCTCCCTTGGCGGCAAAACCATATTTATGAAGATCGGCCGAAATAGAAGTGACTCCAGGAACTCTAAAATCCCAAGCTCTAATGGGCTCTCCTATTTTCTCTAGGAATGGTAGGAGAAAACCTCCCAAACATGCATCAACGTGCAAGGGGAGTTTTTTCTTTTGAGCGAGCTTTCCTAAAGCTTCTATGTCATCAATCACACCATGAGGGTACTGAGGAGCAGATCCAACTATAGCAATCGTGTTGCGATTAATTTTCTTTTTCACCCAGTTTACATCCACTGTATAGTCTTTATTAAGAGGAGCTAGGACAAGCTTGATATCATAGTATTTGCAGGCCTTATTAAAAGCGACATGCACTGATTCGGGTGCAATAATTTCAGGTCTTCTTACCCACGGTTTAAGTTTTCTGGCCCTTTGTCTGTAAGCAAGTATGGCCATTAGAATACTTTCTGTTCCACCTGAAGTCATGACTCCAACTGCTTCACTTCCTCCATGAAAAAGAGAGGTGGTCATTTCAATTACCTCTTTTTCCATTGTTTTAAGACTTTTGAAGGCCATTGGATTAAGGGCGTTTTGTGAAGAGAATTGAGAATACACCTTCTGAAGAAATTGGTTATGCTCTTTTGAAGCATAATAAACAAGCCCCCATGTTTTTCCCTTTTTATAATCAGGACCTTGGTGACTCAGCTCTTTCACTTCTTCTAAGGTCTTTTCAAACCCAAGTCCTTTTTGAGGAAAACCTTTTTCTTTCTTCTCTTGCATATCTTACTTACTCGTTTTCTCAGTGATAAGGTTGATGTTTTCTAATTTATTTTTTTGTAATAAATCAAGAACTCTGACTAACCTTTTATACTCAACAGTCCCATCGACTCTTAAATTGACTAATGTTTTTTTTGATAGAGAACCTAAGTGAGTTTGAACTTCTTCAAAACTCACCACCTTCCCATCAAGGGCGATTTCTTCCTGGGATAATTCGATTGTTAACTGTTCACTCTTACCTTTTGAACTCTGGCCTTTTTCAGTTTTAGGTAAACTTAAAAGCAGAGCTAGTTCTTCTTTTTTAAAAACTGAAGACACCATAAAAAAGATAAGAAGGAGAAAAACAACATCAATGAGTGGTGTTAAATCTGGACTTAAAGCTTCTCTTTTTCCTTTTCTGGCCATAATTATTTCCCAAAAACTTGTGGGATGATTTTATCTTCCAAGTCAACTTCCATATCATCAAGCAAACCAACAAGATAGTTATATCCAATATAGTGAGGGATAGCGACAATAAGTCCCCCTACTGTTGTGATAAGGGCCATGGAAATTCCACCCGCAAATAACGAAGGATTACTCAAACCTTCGCTGGCGATCACTCTAAAAGCTGACAAAATACCAATAACAGTTCCAAGTAGTCCAAGAAGCGGAGAAATAGAGGCGATAATTTTAATTGTATTTAAACCAAACTCAAGTTTGTGAACATGACCAGAAATACTATCTTTCAAAATCCCAAGAGCGTTGCCGTTATCTTTTGTGGCCCCTGTAGTCTTGAAGGCATCAACAATTTCTTGTGAGAGTTTATCTTTGTTTTTTCTAAACTCTAAAATAACAAATAATCTCCATAAAAGAAGACTAATCCCTACAATGTTGATGAGAACCAATAGATACATGATAGTTCCACCTTGATTCACATACTCGAATAACCTCATAAATCTTTCTCCCTTAAATAAAAGTACTTATCTATTCTACCAGATGCTTGATAAATGAAAACCTGAACAATTAACCTGAGCCAAGAGCTCGGGTTAAAACAGCAATTGTCATCTCTCACCTAAAGACCTAAACTTTTTATATGGCCGATGAAAAAAATATTATACTCGATAGCTTTGTGGGAATATGGAACTTTACGCTCTACTCTGACAAACAAATGGGTATTGAACTCACTGTTGGAAATCTTTTTGTTGCTGTCTTCTTTGTTATCATTGGACAGAAGATTGCTCGAAAAGTCAGCAGAACTTTAAGCGATAAAGGTCTTAGTAGAATTATCAAAGACAAAAACTCTCTTGTAATATACGAAAATCTTGTTTTTTACTTAGTCTTCATTCTCTTTTTTCTTATTGCTCTAAAAATTGCTCATATTCCACTCACTATATTTACTCTTATCGGTGGTGCCCTTGCTATCGGGATCGGATTTGGTTCACAAAACCTCGTTAATAATTTTATTAGCGGTCTCATCATGATGATTGAAGAGCCTGTTAAAATTGGAGACTTTATTGAAGTTGATACTCTAACAGGAAGAGTTGAGGAGATTGGGGCCAGAAGTACAAAAATTATTTCACTAGAAGGAAAACACTATATTGTTCCTAACAGCTCTTTTTTAGAACGAACCGTCCTTAACTGGACTCTTAATAACGACTCCGTACGAACAGAAGTTAGTGTGGGAGTGGCCTATGGAACAGATTCTCTCTTAGTTAAAGAAACTCTTTTAAAAGCAGCAGAGGAAGTCCCAAAAGTCTTAGATTACCCTAAGCCCTTTGTTGTCTTTGATGATTTTGGAGACAATGCTCTTGTTTTTAAAATTGTCTATTGGACAAATTTAAATAAAGTAAGCTCTATCTTTATTAGTCGAAGTGATATGAGATTTAAAATAGATGAGCTTTTCAAGAAAAAAAATATTGTTATTGCCTTTCCTCAAAGAGATATCCATCTTGATACTGTGAAGCCACTTGAAATTAGTATTAAGAATTAACTTCACGCCTTTTTTTGGAATATCTTACAACAAAAGTAACAAGAATAATCAGAGCAATTGAACCAAAAAGAATCAATTTAAATTCTTTGAGCTTTCCAAGTATCACTTCTCCATAATAGGCCACGAGAAGAACCTGAGTTGGAACAGATAAGAGGGCCGCGCCTCCATCAATAAGTAAAAATTTATAAGTAGGCACTCCCAACATCCCACAACTCATATGCCCAGGGAACCTAAGCCCAGGAGTAAAGCGAAAAAAACCACAAGTGAAATGCCCATATTTCCCAAACCATTTATCGACTTTCTTGAAGTTTTTCTCACCAATAAGATTCTGAAAAAAAGGTTTTTCAATAATCTTACGACCAAAAAACTTTCCTAGATAAAAAATAAGTAAATCGCTGAGAATAACGGCCAAAAAACTCACAATGGCCAAAGTGTAAAGATCAACCCCTTCAGCACCGGGTGTAGGAGGTGGGTACTTATCAGGATTTCTGGCCATATAGGCGATAAGTCCAGCGCTCACCAAAGTCACTTCTTCAGGCAATGGTAGGCCTAAGCTACTGGCAGTCATTATGGCAATGATTCCCAAATAAACAATCGTAGGGTCATAAGCATATTGAAGAAAAAAAGCACTTAGCGCTTCGTCTGAAAAATATTCTGAAAACATATCTTTTTTTATCAGCTCTTTCTGCTTTTGGCGAAGAAAATTCCTGTTAATTCTTTGTTAATTAGCAACACAATGCATACTAACCTTTAGTATTTAACAGAACATCCATAGGGCTTTGTCGTCGCAACGGCCACTTCCTTTCCTTCTAAAACGGCATTGGTCGCTTCCAAAACGTAATTTCTTGCCCCATTCACATCAGAAATGTCAGTTGAAGGTTTATTATCAATGGCCCCCATGTACGCAATCAATCCTTTTTTATCAATGACAAACATATGAGGAGTGGTTTTAGCTCCATAGGTTCTTCCCACTCCCCCTTCTGCATCTAAAAGAATCATTTTAGCGTTAGAGTTGTGATTTTTCTTGTTTTCAGTCGCCTCTTCTGGAGTCGAGTATCCCTGCTTGCCTTCTGCAGAGGAGATAATTGAGACCCACTCAACACCTTTCGTGACTAATTTCTTTTGAATCTTTTGCATATTTCCTGTGCTGTAGTGTTTTTTAACAAACGGACAGCCATGATTAAGCCACTCTAAAACAACAACCTTTCCTTTAAGATCTGAGAGTTTATAAGTTTTTCCATCATTTCCTTTTAAAGAAAAATCAGGAGCTTTTTCTCCCACTTTCACAGCACCTATAACAGAGAGTGATAAAAAAATTGCTAATAAAATCGTTCTCATAATTATCTCCTTAGTAACTCACTAAATTTTTTGTTTTCAAACTTGTTAGTTGTCTCATGACAATATATGGAATCATAAAGCTTAAGAGCATATAGCACAATAGATAAAGCGGAATTTCACGCAAATTGAACACGAAATCAGCATCAAATAAAACCTTCAAAAAAATATGAGATGTTCCAGCTCCAAGTAAAACTCCTATAACGACAAAAGAGAAGCATAGAATGGAAATTTCACAAAAAACCCAGCGGTTTAAACTCTGGTTTGAACTGCCTAGAGTTTTGAGAATACCAATATCATAAGCTTTTTCTCGACTTTGAGAACTCATCAGAGAGAAAAAAACAATAAGCCCTACGAACAAACATAAATAAGTCATCAACATAACAGCTTCTAAAATTTTATGAAAAATCTCTCTTATTTTTTTTATAAGTACTGAAACATCAATGAGGGAGAGATTGGGAAGATTTCTGACAACGAGTCTTTGTGTCTGTCTTAAAAGATTTTTATCTGAGTGCCTAATTGTAGCAATAAAAGTTTTGGGTGCTTCATTTAAGACCCCATCTTGAAACTGGATGAAAAAGTTCGGTTTAAAACTTGTCCATCTCACCTTTCTGAAATTTTTAATAACCGCTTTGATTTCAACACCCTGAATATCAAAAACGAGCTCATCTCCTATATGAAGATTTAATCTTTGAGCGTATCTTTGCTCTATGGAAACAAAGTTTGTGTCACTTTCCTGAGTTTTAGTTAAAGCAAAAGACTCTCCTTCTACTATTTCTTCAGAACTATCAAGCTCTCTTCTGTAGGTTAAGTTTACTCCTCTATTCGTCATTCTCCTTTGCGCTTCATCTTCTTGAGTTTCAAAATCACTATTTTCAACTCTTTGAAAAGTCTCCCCATTAACTTGAAGAATACGAGCTCTTATCATAGGAGAGAGATTCTCAAGGCTAATTCCTTTTGAAGAGACCAGTTTTTGAAGTTCCTCAACCTGCTCTTCTTGAATATCAAAAATAAAAAAATGAGGTCGCTCTGACTCATCTCCTCCACTTAGTTGTTGGTTAAGACCTTCTTTGACTTGTAGAATGAGGACAATTAACAAAGAGCTTAAACTAAGAACGGCCACTGATAAGAGCGTTGTCATCTTTTTTCTGAGCATCATTTTAAGCGCGATCGAGACTTCATAGGGAAAAGAGCATTTTTTCACTATTTTGGCCAGAAATGATAGAAACAACAAACCAAGTAAAAAACTAAAAGCAATCGCGCCTATAAAAGTTGCACTAAAAATAAGCCCTAATTTAATTGACTGTGATTGCCAAATAGAGAGCAATATAAAACAAATGAAAGAAGGAATAAAGTCAAACCATCTTTGGATACTGATCGTAAAATCAAATCTCGATTCTTGAAAAAGTGAATTCACTCTCATATAAGACACTTTTCTGATAAGTGGCCAACAGACACTTAAACAAAAAAGAAAACCTAAGATTGTCATCTTAATCATTGAGGAAAAATCAAAAATGATGTCCCCTTCTATTTTAACGAACTCTCCTAAGGCACCCATAAACAAGGGGAGAAGAAAGAAATTAAAGGCTTCGGCCAAACCAGCTGCAACAACAGACAAAAGAAAAACTTGGTAACAATAAATAAAAGCAATACTCTGATGTCCCATCCCCATACTTTTTAAGGTGGCCATCTCATTTAATCTTTTTTGAATAAGATTTTTAAAAAGAAAAATAAGACTTAGAGCGACTAGCAAAAGGGCCACAAGAGAGGTGAGGCCTAGGAAGTAAGAAAGGTAGCGAAAAACCCGAGAGACTTGTTCACTTGTTTCTGAAGGAACTCTCACTTTTATCGCAGGGTCTAGCATTTTCTTTTGCAGCTCTGTTTTCAAAGAAAGGCTTTGTTTTTGTTCTTCAATTCGAAATAGTTTCACCTGGGCCAAAGTACTTCCGTAACGAACAAGTCCAGTTTGTTTGAGATCTTGAATTCTCACATAAACTCTCGGGGCCAAAGAAAAACCTCTCCAAGAAGAGGAGGAGTCATCTAAAATAATTTGGCTTACTTTAAACTCTTTCTCTCCAATTTTTAAAATATCTCCTCTTTTTTTATTAAGAGAGAACTTAAGATCTTCACTAATCCAAACTTCAAAAGGATTTAGTATTAATTTTTTTTCTTGATTGGTATAAAGCCCATCGCTTAGCTTAAGTCCACCATAGAGAGGATAACGATCATCAATGGCCTTGACTTCTGTTAACCTTGACTCTCCTTCTTCTGTTGCCACCATCGAATACAGTTCCAACACATCAGAGGTTTCAAAAGAATCAAGCTCTTTTTTGATTATTTGTAGTTCTTGTTGATTAAAAAGTCTTCTGGCACTTACAGCGAGGTCTGCACCTAAAATCTCTTTTGATTTTAGGTGACTCTGCTTCTGGACAACTTCTTTAAGGTTCTCCAAAAAGAAGAGCCCAAGAAAACCTAAAGTGAGGTTAAGAATCAGAAAGAGAACTTGTTTTTTTTGAGAAAAAAGATCTCTATGTGAGAGTCTTATAAGGTTTATCATGAGAGAAGAACTCCATCTTCAAGTCTCATTACTTTTTGGCATCTTTGGGCCAAAATTTCATCATGGGTCACAAGTATAAGAGTCAGATCATTCTCTTCACATAGCTTAAAAAGAAGATCCATTGTTTTTTTTCCGGTTTCACTATCTAAGTTTCCACTTGGCTCGTCCGCGAGAAGCAGTTTGGGATTTCCTACAATAGCCCGGGCCATTGCAACTCGTTGACACTCTCCTCCACTTAATTCATGAGGGTAGTGATTGGCCCTATCTTTTAGGCCAACTTGCTCGAGTATGGCCAGTGTCCTCTCTGAAATATCCTCTTCTTTTTTTATTTCTAAACTTAAAGCAATATTCTCAAAAGCAGTAAGAGTAGACATTAAATTATATTGCTGAAAAATGATCCCAATATTCTGTCCTCGAAACCGAGTCATCTCTTTTTCTGTCAGAGAGGAGATATCTTTGCCTTCAAACAAAATTTCTCCCGAATCAATACTATCAAGCCCACTGAGTAAACTTAGTAGTGTTGATTTTCCACTACCAGAACGTCCCAGAATGGCCACAGTCTCTGATTTTTGAAGTTCGAGCTCTAGCCCTTTCAAGATTTGAAGTTTCTTTGATGCCTGAGCATAAGACTTATAAACATTTTTTAGTTCAATAATCACAAAAGCCCTTTTAATTTTTTCAAAACAGTTTGAGCAATAATTTCTTGACCTTTCTCATTGGGATGAATGCCATCAGCTTGATTAAGTTCAGGATTTCCACCAACTCCTTCTAACAAAAAAGGAATAAAATCGACTTTATACTTTTTAGCAAGGGCCT
Organism: Bacteriovoracia bacterium; assembly: GCA_030431635.1. Lineage (GTDB taxonomy): Bacteria > Bdellovibrionota > Bacteriovoracia > Bacteriovoracales > Bacteriovoracaceae > CALFYV01. Next base: position 106,602 of record JAUIIL010000004.1, on the reverse strand, counting down.
TGAACATCTTCTCAAATTTTTCTCTATATTCTTTTCCATAATTGGGTGGTAACTTCATTCCTGCAAGAATAACAACAAGACCTTTTTCATTCGCGTATTGAATTGTCTCTTCTAGATTATTTTGACTTTGTTTTAGATCTAGTCCGCGCAGTCCATCATTGGCCCCAAGGGCCAGAAATAAAAGCTCAGGTTTAGCTTTCATGTACCACTTTAGACGCTTAAGAGAGCCTGCTGTTGTAGAACCACTAATTCCAGCATTAATCACTTTCACTTTCTTCTTTGTTTTATTTAATTTTTTCTCTATAAGAGAAGGAAAGGCCAACTCTTGCTTTAGTCCATACCCAGCGGTGAGAGAATCGCCAAGGAAAAGAATGGTCGTTGCTTTTTCTTCTTTGGCCTGTAAAGAGAAGACGAACAGCAAGGGAAGAAAAAACTTTAACACTTACTTACTTTCCTTTTTTATCAGAGCTTCAAGTTTTTTTACTTTATCTTCAAGTTGATCGATTCTTTTTTTCAAAGCGACTATGGCTTTTTCGTTCATTCCAATTCTTTCAAACTTAGTAAATCCATCATTATCTTTTAATCCGTAACCAATATCTTGGGCCAGAGAACTAAAAAGAAAAAAAGAAAAAAAGAAAACTAATTTCATCTCAATGCCTTGGTTCTAATCGTTTTGATGCCACTTAACTGAGTAAAGATCATGCCTTCTGTCCTTGAGATTCTGGACAGCACCTCGCAGACGAGCTTCAAGTAAAGTATCAACTCTTAAATCAGCAATAGTTACCATTTCTACATTGGGAGTGGCCTCAGCCGCTATCCCGTCTTTAGCGAAAGGAAAATCACATGGAGTAAAAATCGCACTTTGCGCGTATTGAATATCAAGGTTTTTTACTCTTGGTAAGTTACCAACGTTGCCAGCAATACAAACATAAATTTGATTTTCTACTGCTCTGGCCTGACAACAATATCTAACTCGGCAGTAGCCTTGTCTATTATCAGTTAAAAAGGGAACAAAAAGAAATTGAAGTCCTTGGTTAACAAGGTGTCTTGTTAATTCAGGAAACTCACTGTCATAACAAATAAGAACACCTATTGGCCCACAGTCAGTATCAATAACTTTAACTTCATCACCTCCCTCTATTTTCCACCAATATCTCTCGTCTGGAGTCGGATGAATCTTATGTTGTTCATGAATACTTCCATCCCTCAAACAAACATAAGAAATATTTCTGATCTTCCCTCCCACTTCAGTCGGATGAGAGCCAGCAATAATATTCACGTTATAATTAATGGCCAGTTTCTGAAAAAGTTTTTTTATTTGTTTCGTATACTTTGTCATTGTCTTAATAGCGACATCTGGAACAACTTCCTCGTTATCAATAGATAATAGTTGCATTGTAAAAAGCTCTGGGAACAAAAGAAAATCGGCCCTATAATCTCCAGCTACATCAACATAATATTCAACAATGGAAGCGAACTCTTTAAAGTTTTTCACCGCTCTTTGTTGATATTGAACAGTGACAACTCTTACAGAATTTTCTCTTAAAGTATTTCTTTTAGGGTCTAGAATGGCTTGAAACTCAGGATTATCCCATTTCAAGTGAACGGCATTACCCATACTTTCATGGTCTGTAGGAAGATAGTTACTCAATACACCCAGGACCTCAAATCCTCTTCTAATATGAAAACCCAAAGTCGGGTCTTGAATTTCTTTGTTGAGAACTTTTTCAACATATTCATCCGCGTTTTTTACTTTTTTATATTTCTTATGAAAATTAGGAATTCGACCACCAAAAACAATACCCTTTAGCTGGTAGTATTTAACGATACGCTTTCTCTCATTATAAATCCTCTGCCCAATCCTAAGCCCTCTTTGTTCTGGATCAACACATGTCTCATAACCATAAAGATAATCTCCATCCTCATCATGAGTTGTTCCATACCCTCCCCCTGTGATTTGAGACCAAGTATGTTTAGATAATGCCTTTTCTTCAGAAATAATAAGTGAAGCCGAATAGGCAATGATCTTATCTTTTCTTGTGATAACCAAACAACCATCGGGAAAGTTTGTGATTTGGCCTCGAATCATATCCGCAGGATATGTTCCAAGAGAGCCGTAAGATTTTTTAACAACTTCTGATATTGCATCAATATCAGTTAACAACGCTTTTCTAATTTCAATTATTTTATCTTTCATAAAATTACCTTAACATAAAAATAAGTAGAATTCTTGCCACAAAGTCAGCTCTCATGTTTAAATAAAATATTAAAAGGAGTAGCAAAATGCAAAGAGATATTGGTTTACTTATTCTTCGGTTAGGCTTTGGTGGTTTCATGTTGTTTAGTCATGGGTGGTCAAAACTAGTCAACTTCTCTGAAATAGCTCCTAATTTTCCTGATCCTATTGGGCTAGGCGGACAAGTAAGTTTAGCTTTAGCTGTTTTTGCGGAAGTTTTTTGTGCTGCTGCATTAATGTTGGGAATTTTCACTCGTTTTGTTAGCATTCCTCTCATTATTACAATGCTCGTTGCCGCTTTTATTGTTCATAGTGCTGATCCCATCGGGAAAAAAGAATTTGCCCTTCTCTATAACTTTGTCTTTATGGCCTTGTTCTTTACTGGAGCAGGTGATTTCTCTGTTGATAAATTTCTTAAAAAATAAGGTAATTTTTTATGAGTGAATACGCTGAAATTGATGTTTTTGAGCTAAAAGAAAGACTTAATGATGAAAATATCCTCTTACTTGATGTGAGAACTACTGATGAATATGAGTTCGCTAATATTGGAGGAGTTCTTATTCCTCTCAATGAATTGGCCGATAGATTAAATGAGATAGATAAGAAAAAAGAAATCATTTGTTTATGTCATCATGGTGGTAGAAGTGCCAGGGCCGCTTACTTACTGATTGAAGAAGGCTTTGATAACGTCAAGAATTTAGTTGGAGGAATTCACTCTTGGTCAACGCAGATTGACTCTAATATCCCTACTTACTAGAAATGTCTTATGAAAAGAATAAAGTTTTACCTTCATAATGTTCAAGATCTTTTTATTTTTCTTGATAAATATGATGGTAAATCCTTTGATAAAATAGATGAAGCCACTTGGCAAAGCTATAGCTCCAGTATCTACCCAAATAAATCCCTCAAAAAAACAATGGAGCTTGCTGCGACTATCCTTGTTTCAGATCCTGACGTTATTCTTTTAACTGAAGTTGGTGGCCCAGAGAGCTTAGAAAATTTCAACCGTCATTTCTTAGACAATAAGTTTAATGAATTCATCATTGAAGGAAACTCTGACCGAGGAATTGATCTTGGCTATCTCGTAAAAAAAGACCTTCCCTTTGAAGCTCAAATACAATCCTATAAAGAAAGAGAGATTCATTTTAATTACCAGAATGATAAAACGAATAAATCGCTCAAGTTTTCTCGAGACGTCTTAGAGCTAAGACTTTTAGATGAAAATAAAAAAGTTTGGTTCATCTCTTTACTTGTTCATCTCAAATCTAAACTTGATAAAGAGGGAAAAGATATTGAAGGCCGTGCGAGGCGGGAAGCTGAACTAAAGAGCTTAGTTGAAATCTACCAAGAGCTTAAAATTCAATACCCTAAAATTCCTATTATTCTTGCTGGTGACTTTAATGGAATTGCAGGACGTTTTGATACCGAACCTGAGTTTGAATCTATTTATCAAACAACAGAACTTGAGGATATTACAGAACTTGTCAATCTCCCTCAAGCACAAAGGTTTAGTTACCTTTATTTTGATAAGTCACATAAAATTTTTTTCCAGCAACTTGATTATTTCTTTTTAGAGAAAAAGTTTATTCCCATGATAGATGACAAAAACTCTCACTTTTTAAGTTTTCAACGCTTAGATGGCCCTGTTTATGACCTTCCGCAAAATATAGATGAAAAGCTCGATGCTCCCTCAGATCATTACCCTCTTCAGATATGGCTTGACCTCGACTATCATCCTTTTTCTTAAAGAAATTTTTTTCTTGTTTGAGATGGAAGGTAATATCGTGTATGATAATTTGGCATGGCTAAAAGTAAAGACAAACACAATATTTATATTGAAATTGGTGACGGAGTTCCTATTGATAGGGTTCTCAGAAAATTCAAGAGAATGTGTGATAACTACGGCATCGTTAAAGAGTACCGTAAGCGTGAAGCCTATGCGAAACCCTCCGTGAGGCTAAAAGAGAAGAATGAAGCTGCGGAGAAAAGAAGAAAAAAAGCTCTCAGCAAAAATGTTCGATTTTCAAAAAAAATATAGAAATAAAAAGGGCCTCAAATTGAGGCCCTTTTTTTTTAATCGATGGTGAGATTTTCTTTTCTTTGACTTAAGGCCTGTATCCCCTTCGCAATTGTTTTCTCCGTCTTGCTAGAAGGCACCTGTCCTGTAACTTCAATTTTTTCTTCTGAGTCAGAGAGACTCTCCTTAACAAAGTAAGAAGCCTCAGTTAAATAGTACATTTCACTTAGTTTCTCTTGAGCAAAAAGCCCTCCTAGATTTGCAAATAAAGCAATCCCATTAGAACCTGCTTGCTGACTAAAGTAAGTACCCGCAGCTCCGGTAAACTTATTTAAAGTAAATCTTGGCATTAAATTAATACTTCCCACTTTTTGTCCAATGGCGTCTAGAGCTTTTAGAGGAATCGAAAAACCTAAAACAACATCATTTTCTACCCAAGAGGCGTAGATAAAGATTCCTTTTCCTCCTACAGGGATGGCCACAACTTCATTTGAACTCGCAAAAGGAATGGCCGTTCCATTGGGAAGGGTTCCTAAAACTGATTGCAAAGGAGCAATTTCAGAGAGATTAATTTTTAGTTTTACTCGTTTTCCATCTGTTGTAAGAACTCCTATTTCATAACCTTTTTTAGGATGCTTAATAGGGAGATTCAAAACTGGCAGAGACGCTCCCCCCACATTAAACTCAGAGGAAATTTCAACAGCAACACTTCCATCATCTTCGGTGATGGGCTTCGCTTGGAAATCTCGCAAAACAGGATTTCCGCAACCAACAAATAAAATAACGAAACAAAAATAAAGAGAGTTCTTCATGATAGTAGTTCCCATAACTACTCCTATGAAGAAACGTCGTTTCTTGGAATGCAAACCACCTACAGACAGCAAACGTACAGCTTCTTGAAACGGACTACCTAGGTTATATTTGCGTTAATTAATGGAACGGCATTATAGCGCGTAGCAAAATATTTTTCAACTAAAACCTTCACTCTCAGTCAGATAAAAGTATAATATTCCCTAAAATCATGGAGTTATTTATGGCCCAGACTATTGAGTTTTATTTCGATTTTATATCCCCTTATTCCTATTTTGCTTGGTTACAACTTCCTCAGTTAAAAAAAGAGCATGATCTCAACTTCACAATCAAGCCAGTGTTACTTGCTGGAATTCTTAATCATTACGGACAAAAAGGTCCTGCAGAAATTATTCCTAAACGAGATGCTCTTTTTCGTACATGCCTCAGGTATGCAGCCAAAAATAATATCGAGTTCACAACACCGAAGTTTCATCCATTTAACCCCCTTTATGTTTTAAGACTGGCCTTAAAGAGTACCTCCGGACAATGGCAAGAAAAAGTCATCGATACTATATGGAAAGCAGGATGGACTCAAGGAATTGATTTAGGAAATCCAGAAGAAATAGAGAAAGTTTTAAATCAGGCAGGATTACCTGGAAGCGATCTTTTAGAAAATACTTTTCTTAGAGAAAATAAAAAGGCTTTAAAAGAGAATACTCAAGAAGCGATAGAGAAAGGAATTTTTGGAGTCCCATCCTTTGTTTACAAGAAGGAAGTTTTTTGGGGCAATGACTCTATTCATGATCTATTAAGCGTTGTTAAAGGTCAGGATCTGCTTGATTATAAAAAATATGAAATATTAAGAGAGAAGACAGCTTCGGCAGCAAGACAAAAGATGCCATGAGACACTTTTCTACTCATGGCATCTTTTATTATTTAAAAAGGTAGGACGTTTCCTAAAAAATCATCCTCTTCATCATCATAAAACTCAAAGTCTCTAGACATTGTTATTTCAATAATTTCTTCTTGAGTTGGAAACTTTCCTCTAAACTGCTCTTCTTCTTCAAAAGAGCTTGATTGTGTTCCTTTATACTCTTGAAAATAACCTGAAGTTAATTCAAGTCTTGGAATAACTTGGTTCTCTCCTTCGTTAAAGACAGTGATGGTTCCAAGTGTTCTTTTTGCTTTGATTGTGACTGCTCCTGTGAAGTCATCAAAGTGTAGTGAGAAATATTTATTTGGTTGCATCATTTTCTTTAATGGAAACTGGTTAGCATCCCCACCAAGTTTAGAGAAGGCAAACTTTAATGGAAGTCCTTCAAGCTCTGTTACTGAATTAACTCTAAAACTCTTATCAAGGACTCTTCTTGATTGAATTTCATAAGTATAAGCACCCCAGTAGTACTGACCTTTTACTCTTGCAGGAAACATTAACGGAAGTGAAGGATAAAGGTTAACCATATAGCGCTTTGACCAGTTAAAAACTGCTTTTTCCTCATTGAGTTCTTTCACAATATCAATTTTACTGTCATCAACCGTTTTTAAAACTTCAAAGATATCTTTAAGACCGTCATTATTCATAATATCTGACTTGTTAAAGTAATTCTTTCTCTTCACGTAATCTATTTTGTTCACAACTTTTTTATTTAAAAAGAAAGTAAAACTCTCTCCTGCTTTAAGGGCCCAAGGTAAGCTCTTAGGTCCAGTTGTTGAAAAACGAGCTCTTCTTAAATCAAGATCTCCCAAATTAAGTTTCATATGAGAGTCTGTTCTGTAAGAGAAAATTTCTGAATCTCCCATGATGTCATACTTGAAAGCAAGGTTCTTCTGATCTCTGAGTGAAGCAAGAAAAGCCTTAGCATCAACAACAGCCCCACTATCAGCTGGCGGCATTCCACTACAGTCATTTACCATTGGGTCACATGGAAGCTGGCTTCCTCCACCAAAAATACTACCTTTTCTATTTCTTCTCCATTTATCAATTGTTGTTTCAGAACTTGTTCCTGTTCCATAGCCACCAGTATATGGGTCGTAGTCCCCACCATATCCCATATCAAGACCTGAACTTGCTCCGAGTCCACCATTTCTTAAAACTCCCATTAAAATCCGTTGAGATATCTCAAAAAATTGGCTTCTCTCTCTTGCTCCACCTTCAACGATAATTTGAACATTTGAACTATTAATACTTGAAGCAATAGCTGCTCTTAAATCAGCTGCCGCTATTTTTTTAGGAAGAGTTTTAGAATCAACATTAATCCCCAGTTTTCCTTCAATATCATTTGCAATAGCCTTGTTATCAACAACAACTTGAACTCCTCCAACTTTTCTTTTGGCCGTAAAATTCACATCGATAACCATGTTAAGCCCAATTTGGCCGTTCACAAGTTCAAGAAAATCATCCAAGTCCTCTTGAGTGACTTCAAATTCTAAAATATTTTCTTTCTTTAGATAATCAAGACTGTTTGTTTCATCTGTCCCAAGTCTATCTTTAAAAACTTTTCCATTGAGATTGAATTCAAAAAACATATTACTTACAGGAAGAGTCGCAATCGTTTTAATATCCCCATTCACAGTTGGGTGGTTGTTGGCCCTAAATTTAATGGCTTCATAGTCACAACCAACAACTTTTGATGCAATTGAGTTTTCTGAGAGCATGTCCTGAATAACTTCTGCGAAAGACATTGTAATTCTTAAATTATATTTATCAGTTCCTTTGATTTTGACTGCTTCAATAAGATTTTCGTTAAACTCATCAACAGCGACTTGGGCCTGTGGCATCAAAAAAGCAGTGTTAGAATAATCACTGGCTCCTCGTAACAAAACCGATTGGCATCGACTCGAAAGAGCAATAGGTATTTCATTTAACTGAACACCACCACTTCCCACATTGGCAGGAGCTGGCGACGACTCTGGTAAAGGGTTGAAATCATTATCAAAGCCAGTTTGTGCGACTGCTGCAGTGATAGATGACATCATGTACAAACTCAATAAAATCAATCTCATGCTCTCTCCTCTTCCCTGTTTTTCACGTTTCTCAATAGGCCTTTATGCCCACACCATAAGAAATGTATAAATCTTTCATACCTTGAACGATTTACAATAGTCGACATCTTTAGTCCGACTTTTTCTTACATTTATATTTATGAAAAAACAGAAGGTTACTTAAGAACTTACAGAAATTTACCGATAAATTAACATCATGAAATTATTAAACGATCTCACCCACCAATTGGTGAAAATTATTAGCGAAACAAATGGAATTTCTTTATCCGATACTCTTGAGCTTGCTTGCCAAAGAGATGCTGTTGACATCAGCACAAGCGTTCACAAGTCCTTGAGTGAATTTAGAAAACTCTTGAGTGGATATGAACAAGATGAAATGGATATCAATACACTCTTTAATCATCCTGTCGCTCATGCCCTGGAGGAGTTTTTTAAAAATTTTCCCCTGCCATACAACGAAGAGCACATTCATCTTACAGGCTCTCTTTCTGCTGAATTTATTTATCCGAGGTTAAAAAAACTTTTAGAAGGGCCCCATAAAAATATTTACGAACAAAAAATTAAGCAAGCTTATGGGGAAGACTCTCTTCCTATTCAAAGCGTTGAAGATGTTGACAGACTCATCCGACTTAAAGACGACCAAGCTTTTGATGAGTACCTAAAGATCCTCTTGATTCCCAAACTAATTCTCGTTGATAAAAAAGTTCACAAAGAAGCTGCCTACCATATGGCCAGTGAACTCTTTCACAAATTTAACGTTGGAAAAATCAGGCTCAAATTTACTTTCTCCCGTGCGGCCACAATAGAAAGCGAACAAATACCTGGTCGTGAAGAATTAAGCGAGGAAGAGGTTGTTCTTGGCCTTTATGAAGGGTTTATGAAGTTCAAGAAAGAATTCCCTCAGTTTAACTTTGTTCTTTCTCCCTGTTTCCGTAAAGAAGAATTCTTTTTTGATAACGTAAAATTTAAATCTAAAAAAGAGCATTTTGATTATCAAGTTGATCAGATACTCGATATTTTAAAAAGAAATCCTCAACTTACGCCTTACCTCACAGATGTTGATACTGTAGGAAATGAAAAAAATCTCTACAGAAAGGGGCATTTTGATGTGATGAGACGGGGCTTTAGAAAACTGCATTACAAGGGTTTTTCAATTAGAAGCCACCATGGTGAAACTTGGCACAGTCTTAAAAAAGGTGTTCAGGCCGTCGATAACTCCATGAACATTTGGCATATTGATACTCTGGAGCATGGTTTAAGCCTAGGAATAAATCCCAACTTTTATTTTCACTCTCTGTTTCAAAGAGTTTTAAAAAATAATCAGCTCGGTCGCAAACTGAAAAAAAACTCAAATGATTATAAAGAAGTTATGGAAATGGATTGGACCTTTAGTCCTGGAGTGAAAGAAAAATTAATAAAAGGAGAAATCCTCAACGACGAAGAGATTGTTTTCTTTATTAAGGCCAAGTTTCATGCAGCTAGAGAAGTAGAGCATTACCAACATGACGTTCTTAATCGAATGATTCATAAAAATGTTTCCCTGATTGCTCTTCCAACCTCAAACCTTAAACTAACGGGCTCATTTCCTGACTATAAGGACCATCCTTTTTCATGGTGGGAGAAGAAAGGAGTTCGTCTTGGAATAGGAACAGACAATTATATAACGCTTAATACGAATTATCTTCAAGAGCTTCTTATTTTACTTTTTACAGATCCTGTTAACCTCAAAATTACAAAGTTATTAATGGTGGCAACAGGAGAGCACAGAAGACCTTATTTAAGTATGTTACTATGGAAAATGAGAGAGTCTTTTGATAAAGCGGCCTAAATATTAATCCCAATTAAAGGTTCTTTTGACCCCGCTAGAGTTCAACTCTAAGACCAACACACCTTTTTCTTTTTCAAGTAAGATAAAAGAGAAATTCTCATAAACCAACTTTCCTATTACTTCTTTAAAAAGATAAAGTCCACGTTGTTTTTCTCCCTTACATCCTCTATGAGTCGACTGCAAAAGGGTGCACTGCTCATTTTCCATCATGGAGAGAAATTGTCTTTGGGAGTTCGTACTGCATTTAAATTTGTTATTAAGTTGATGGGTTTCGATCACAAAACTTCGTTGCTCAAACTTATTTTGATAAAGATAAGTTTCGCTATCATACTGAGGTAAAAGTTTTTGGCAATTCTTCTGTGAAACTTTCTTTTGATAAGAAATCCATTTGATTTTTTTTATGAATTCTTCACTTGCCATAAGTCCAAAAACTGATTGATGAATATCCTTATCTCCAATAGTATTTAATCTTTTGCCTTTTAGAGTCACACTTAAAAGTTTTAAATCTACTTGTTGTCCACCCTTTGTAAAAAAAACTTTTTTCCTTTCATCGTTAGAGAATTGGGACATATATTGAGGGTTAAGCAATTGCTCTTTCTTGAGATAATGAACATGAAACTTTTTTTCTAAGTCCTTAGGGAGAAACTGAGCAAAACTTAAAAGAGGAAAAAAAAGAAGAAAAAGCTTCATTTCTTGCCCTTGAGACCTTCGATGACTTGAGAGAAAAGCAACTCTGAACCATAAGAAGCACTCACTTGAGATTCCGCAACTTGTTTGTTTGTTTCACTCCACAGTTTTGAAAGTTTAGGGTCCTGAAGAATAAGTCCTTCAATTTTTTGATAAAATAACTCTTTAAGCCACTTTACCTCTCCTTCACTTCTGCGTTTTTTAACTAAAGAGTGAAAATCTCTAAAAAAATGCTCCATCACTTCGTAAACTTTATCGAGTCCCTTTTCATATAAAGCACTTATCTCAAGAACTCCAGGTATAAAATCTTCACTTTTCTTCAAAATATGGAGTGCCCTCTCGTACTCATGCCTCGCAATTTGGGAGAGGTGCTCATTTTGTCCGTCACATTTATTCACACAAACTAAGTCAGCGACTTCCATTATCCCTCTTTTAATTCCTTGCAGATCATCACCAGCCCCAGGTTGTAATAAGAGGATAAAAAAATCAACCATCTGAGAAACAATTGTTTCTGATTGCCCAACACCAACTGTTTCAATGAATATAGTATCAAATCCACAGGCTTCACAAAGAAGTAAGGATTCTCTGGTTTTTTTGGCAACTCCACCTAAATGGCCAGACGAGGGAGAAGGTCGAATAAAGGCCTTGGGGTTTTGAGAGAGTTTAGACATTCTTGTTTTATCACCAAGAATACTTCCCCCTGTTCTCTCACTACTAGGATCGATGGCCAAAATCGCGATGCTTCTATTCTTTTCTCGAATGAGAAACTCTCCATAGCTTTCAATAAAAGTACTTTTACCAACTCCAGGAATACCGCTAATTCCAATTCTTTGAGCGTTCCCCGTGAAAGGAAGAACCTCATTGAGAATATCACTAGCAAGAGCTTGATGCTCTTGATGACGGCTTTCAACTAAGGTAATGGCCCTGGCCAAAATGGTTGTGTTACCGTCAAGAATCCCTTTTACAAATTCTTCTTTCGTTAGCATCTATTTCCTATCTAATAAGTATTTCAACAGCTTTATGGCCGCTTCAGAAATAACAGTTCCTGGGCCAAAGACTTGAACGACTCCCATATTATAAAGAAGTTCATAATCTTGCGGAGGTATAACTCCACCAACAACAATAGTAATATCTTCACGGCCAAGATTTTTTAGGGCCTTCTTAAGAGCTGGAACAAGACTTAAGTGACCAGCAGCGAGGGAACTCACTCCGATTATATGAACATCATTTTCAATTGCTTGCTTAGCACTCTCTTCAGGGGTTTGAAATAAAGGACCGATATCAACATCAAAACCCAAATCTGCAAATGCTGTCGCAATGACTTTTTGGCCTCTGTCATGACCATCCTGCCCCATTTTGGCCAACAAGATTCTTGGTCTTCTTCCTTCTTGATTTAAAAATTCTTCAATTAAATGCTCTATTTCTTCCAAATCCTGTGACTCCTTATTAAGTTCAGATGAGTACACCCCTTTTATTATTTTAATATCAGCTTGGTGCCTGCCAAAGACTTTTTCAATCGCATAAGAGATTTCTCCTACAGTACATTTGGCCTGAGCTGCTTTAATACTTAATTCCAACAAATTCCCTTCAGATGTCTGAGCTGCTTTCGTTAAAGCATCCAGAGCTTCTGTCACATTTTTTTGATTCCTCTCGCTCTTAAGTTTTTCTAATCTCTTAATTTGAGCTTCCCGTACTTGGGTGTTATCGACTTTTAAAACAGGAATATCTTCCTTGCCATCAAAAATAAACTTATTAACCCCTATGATGGGTTGTTTGCCTGAATCAATTCGAGCTTGAATACGAGCTGAAGCCTCCTCAATACGCATCTTAGGAATTCCAGCTTCAATGGCCTTGGCCATACCCCCAAAAGATTCGATCTCTTTAATATGCTTCATCGCTCTTTGGGCCAGATCGTTAGTTAATTTTTCAACAAAATAACTTCCTCCCCATGGATCCACCACATCACAAGCTCCTGACTCTTCTTGAAGGAAAATTTGCGTATTACGAGCAATACGAGCACTAAATTCAGTAGGTAGAGCCAGGGCTTCATCTAGAGAGTTCGTATGAAGAGACTGAGTATGTCCATGGGCCGCGGCCATGGCTTCAATATTCGTTCTTATCACATTATTGAAAAGATCTTTGGCCGTCAGAGACCATCCTGAAGTTTGACAATGAGTTCTCAAGCAAAGTGAACGAGGGTCCTTAGGATTAAAACCTTGAACAAGATAGGCCCATAAGAGTCTTGCTGCTCTTAGTTTGGCCACTTCCATAAAATAGTTCATTCCTATGGCCCAGAAAAAAGAAAGCCTTGGTGCAAATTTATCAATACTAATTCCTGCATTAACTCCAGTTCTAATGTAATCAATTCCATCAGCAAGAGTATAGGCCAATTCTAAATCAGCCGTAGCACCAGCTTCTTGCATATGATAACCAGAAATACTAATGCTATTAAATTTAGGCATATGGCTTGAAGTGAACTGAAAAATGTCTGCAATAATTTTCATCGAAGGAGCTGGTGGGTAAATATAGGTATTTCTCACCATAAACTCTTTTAAGATATCATTTTGAATTGTCCCACTTAAAGAAGATAGCTCGGCCCCTTGCTCAAGCCCAGCAACAATATACATCGCTAGGATTGGTAAGACCGCTCCATTCATCGTCATTGAAACACTCATCTTTTCAAGGGGAATACCATCAAATAAAACTCGCATGTCATAAATAGAATCAATAGCAACACCGGCCATTCCAACATCACCAATCACACGAGGGTGGTCAGAGTCATAGCCTCTATGAGTTGCGAGATCAAAGGCAATGGAGAGACCTCTTTGCCCTTTAGCAAGATTCTTTTTATAAAAGGCATTACTTTCTTCAGCTGTAGAAAACCCTGCATATTGCCTAATAGTCCAAGGACGACTCAAGTACATCGAAGGATAAGGGCCTCTTACAAAGGGAGCAAGCCCTGGGAAAGTTTTTTCAACTCCTAAATCTTTAATATCCTCAGAAGTATATAAGGGAGAAAATTCTATTGTTTCAGGAGTGTGATAAGCAAAGTCCTCTATCTCTCCTTCAAAATCATCCTCCGCATGCTTTATCCATTTCTTTCTATTTTTGGAGAGAGTTTTTTTCTTATGCTCTTCACCAAAAAGATCTATTTTGTTAAATGAAGGGCGGCTCATTTGCCCTCCTTTACGTGATGGAGAAAGTCCTCTAATAATTGATAGATATCACAACCCAGATAAAGAGGTTTTGTCTTCTGCTTCTCAAAAGGCTGACCAGCTGTAAAAACCTTAACACAGTCTTTTGTTAAAATAGAGAGAAGTTTCTTCTCATTTTCGGTCCTCAAAGAGTCTGAGCAAATCAAGACTGCTCCTTGAGCGCATATCTTCTCAGCTGGCCATTGCTCAGTATTTTCAGAAACGTGGATTTCATGACATTTAAGACCCATCACTTCAAAAACATCCCGACAAAAATTTATTCTTGCGTTCAAAGAAGCATAATCTCCTACGATTACAAGATTTACCTCTACTTTTCGCTCTAACGATTCATATTCCCATCTGAGTTTTTCAAAGTCTTGAGACAAACGAAACACGTTTAATTTTTCTGCCGATATAGGTCGACTCTGTGAATGGAGTATTTGAGCTGCTTTTTCAAAACTCAACCCATCCCTATAAACATCAAAAAGGCTATGAATCAGATCTCCTTTCGCCCCTTGAAAGAGAGTATAGTCTCTGGCCGATTGAACTAATTTTTTCATCAAATCACTCGAGCAGTCTTTTTCTTCTATATGGTACGAAGGTCTTTTCTTTTCTTCCCAATTCTCGCTGAGGACTTCATTTCTTTGAGAGAACTGAGTAACTCCAGTGATTTTTGTTTTTCTTTTGTTAACCTTATCAATCCTGAGCTTTTTAACTTTTGCAATTTCACTTTGAATCATTCCTTCGGTAATGGCCTTCCCCATTCCTCCCTTCAATTCAATCTGTAAAAATAGCTGCCAAGCTTTTTCACTTAATTGATGAGTCAGTTCTTCAATAAAGTAACTTCCACCAGTTGGGTCGATGACTTTTGAAAGATAAGATTCATCTTTTAAAATATGACTAATATTGCGGCTTAGACGGTAAGAGAGTTCTTGATCATACTCTTTTTTAGCAGAATAGTTCTCTAGTAAAACACTATCATGAGTGAAAGTCTCTATCATATCAACATCAGATAAAGCTGCTGCGAAACTGGCACTACTAATTCTCATCATGTTGGTCCAGGCATCGTAGAGACTTAGCATTCTTTTTGAACTCACGACTTTTATATAACAAGGAAATTGCTTTTTATCCTCGATTCCATAAGTTTGAAGAATTTTGTGATAAAGAAAACGAAAAGCCCTTATCTTGGCCACATTTAGAAAAATATTCGCATCAAAACTAAATTCAAAAACAATTTGCGAGAGAATTTTTTCAAGTTTTAATGGTGATTTTTTTAACTGCTCTAAGTAATCGACTAAACTGGCCAGGGCGTACGCAATTTCCTGAGAGTAACTAGCACCACTATTATGGTAGAGAGAAGTTGAAATCATCAACCCCTTAAGTGAATCTGATGTTTGTTCTAAAGTATGGCAAACCTCTGCTACATGAGAGAAAACTCTCTCCATTGAAAAAGGAAGCTTACCTTTTAAAAGCAAACAGTAATAAGGATCGTTATGAATATGAAAATTCTCGCTTTTTTGTTCTAAAACCCTCTGAAGAAAATCCATGAGAAAAGTAGAGCCTAGAAGAAAGTCATCATAAAATTGAAATGAGAAGTGCTTACCCTTCCAATCAACTTCATCAAAAATATCCTTCAAGTCATTACTACTCTTTAACCCCCTACTTAAACTTGAAGTTCTATCAAAATCTAAGTGGATATTACCTACCCCATAAACAAAAGCTTCTTTGATAAACTTATTAAGTTGATTTTTATCCTCTGTTTGAAAACTTTGAGAAATAACCCAACTCTTTTTTCTGTTACCGGTTGTTTTATCACCTCTTAAAAAAGGATAGGCCCCAGGAAAACCAGAGTGATTAGAAAAGTATGTTGTATTTTCAGTGTGATAAAGACCTTTTAAACTAAAGCCTTCAAACGTTTCTTTAAGTAGTGAATTTGAACTATCAATATTTTTGAGCGAAGCGGCCAAGATTTGCTGCCAACTTACTTCATCCTGTGGAGGAAAAGCTGATTGAAAGTTAATTATGCTATCAGTCATAGGGGCCAACTTTTAGCACAGTTTACATTGATTAAGGGAGAGCGGCAATATAGGTTACCCAAGACTCGCAATTTTCTTCTTCTTCAGAGGGATAAAAAGTTCCATTTCCACCCTCATCATCTTCATCGTCTTCTTCCCAGTACGCGATTGTTTGAGAAAAACCAGCTTCAATAAGGAGATCTCTTAACTCTGGCATTGACCACAGTCGCCAATGATAAACAAACGCATTTTTATGTTTTTTCCCTTGAGCGTCTTTAAAGTGAATCGCAAAAGTACATTCATTCGTGAGAGGATTGAATTTCTGGCAGTCCCAATAGTAACTAAAGCTTTCATGTTCAGTTTCCTCTTCCATAAGAGTTTGAGACTCAGGGCCGCCAAACAAGTCGAGAAAAAAAACACTCTCTGGCCCCATTTTTTTTCGCACAGAGCGAAAATAATTTAACAAAGCTGTTCTTTTTTTAAAGATGAAGTAAGAGAAGTTAAAGGCGCAGATAATATCAGCAGAAGGATTGTTCTCATCAAGGACGTTGCCCTTGATATAATTCATTCTTTTTTGCTCATTAGCGCTCAAGCGAGCGTAATGCTTCTTTTTCCCATACTCAATAGGGTCATCATCTAGATCAATGGCAACAGCGGTATTTGATTTGGCATCCATAACCCACTCACAAGACAAAAATCCAGTTCCTCCAAAATCCTCTCTTAAAGAAACGGCTTTTCTTTTTCTTAGTCTTTTGTACTCTTTGGCCAGAAATTCAACTTCATGCGAGGGATTCTGAACGGCTTTTTCGTAATAGTAATGCTTGTCAAAAGCTTTCGCTTCTTTCTTTTTGCCCATAATTTCTCCAGATTATGGGCATTAGAATAGCTTTTTCACTTGATTATTGCAATGACCTATTTACTGGCAGTTTTCACTTCACCAATCATGTCTTGCATAATAAAGAGGGATTCCTCAATCATAGGGTCTGATGAGAGTTCTTTTTTGTATTCCTTAGACTTCTCTTTCTCGACATCTGTCTTTGCCTTTTTAAACTCAGTGATGATAATATCTTCAATCTCCTCATCTATTTTATGTCCTTCAATCTCTTTCTTAACTTTCTTTCTCTCTGTTGTGTAATCGTTGAGAGTAAGAATTTTTACTGTTTCTTTTTTTCTTTTGGCATACCACTGATTACTTTCATCAATTTTTTGAAACTTCTTGTTCTCTTTAATTCTTTTTTGGCTTAACTCATTTAATTTTTCCGAATTAAAAGTAAATTTATTCCATTCTGTAAAAGGAACAGAATTCACTTTTGCCCAAGGCAGTGAATAATCTAAGTACTTTTCACCTGTTTCTAAGTAAGAGTATGGGTCAGGTAGAATCACATCTGGAGTGACTCCTTTATACTGAGTTGAGCTTCCATTAACTCTATAAAACTTTTGGATGGTAATTTTTAATGCTCCCAAAGGGGAATAGCTTTTGGCCATTGGAGAAAGATAAGCATCTAAATCAATCACAGCTTGTACCGTCCCTTTTCCGTGAGAAAACTCTCCCCCAACAACTAAGGCCCTTTTATAGTCTTGCAAAGCTGCTGCGACAATCTCTGAAGCAGAAGCACTCAATTTATTAATAAGAACAATCACTGGTTTTGTAAAAACAACGTTTGGATCTGTGCTTTTGAGAACTTCAACCGCTCCAGAACTAGCTTTTACTTGAACAATAGGACCCTTACCAAGAAATAGACCTGACATCATTCTGGCATCATCCAGAGCGCCTCCACCATTATTTCTTAAGTCAAGAATGACTCCATCAACATTTTTTTCATTGAACTTTACAAGTTCTTTACGAACGTCATCAGTACAGTTTCTTCCAGCTGGATCATTAAAATCACGATAAAACTTAGGCACTTTTATATACCCAACTTTCTTATCTAGTTTCTTATGCTCTAGAATTGATCCTTTGACATATGATTCAGCAATTTGAACAACATCTCGAATAATGGGAATCACACTTGTATCCCCCGAAGGTTTTTTAACTGTTAATTTAACCGTTGTTCCCTTTTTCCCTCTAATGAGTTTAACAGCGTCCCTTAGAGGCATGTTCACAATATCGACGGGATCTTTCTTTCCTTCCCCAACCATTAAAATTTTATCACCGGCTTTCAGTTCTTTTTGTTTCCAAGAAGCACTCCCTGGAACAATCCTCTCTACAATAATATAAGAGTCCTCTTCCCTTAGAACAGCTCCAATTCCTTCTAACTTTCCACTAATATCAATATCAAAGTCTTCTTTGTCATCAGGTGGAAGGTAGTGAGTATGGGGATCAAAAACGCGAGTTAAAGAGTTATAGAATCTCTCCGTATAATCCTCATGGCGCTCTTTTTTAAGCCTCTTAAAAATACGTTTATAACTCTTTTTTGTTTTTTCGATCGCTTCAGCAACAAGTTTATTCTCTGATTTAGGAGTAAATTTCTTCTTCTTTTTACTTTTCTCTTTCTTTTCAGTCTCTTGCTCTTCTTGAAGATCTGCATAACGACCAAGTACATCATATTTAAGTAGCTTGGCCCAAAGTTCTTGTAAACCTTTTGCATTTTCTTGAAATTCTCTTTTTTCAGGGTCTGTCTCAAGTGTCTCTTTCTTTTTTAAATCAAAGCCTTTTTCAAGAATTTTTTTTACATAACCTTCCACTTCTTTTAGACGTGACTTAAATATTTCTTCAGTCTTACTGACAACCTTTAGTTTTCCTGAAGAGAGCTGATCGTCAAATTCATTTCTAAATTTCTCAAGTTCTTGAATATCTGACTTGATAAGAAATTGTTTTCCATAATCAACCCTCTCAATATAAAGCTTGAATGCTTTTTGAGAAAGATCATCATCAATTTTTTTGCTACTAAGATGCATCCCCTCCAAAGTTCCTTTTAAGATATTTCCTAAAATGAGTTCTTTAGAATAAGAAGCATTGGCCCCATAGCTAGTGGAAGTGAGAAAAAGAAAAAATAAAGTACTTAAAAATTTCATAGGTCCTCAGAATTCAAGACAATACATCTATCTATTTTATTCTGAAGGAGAGCTTATTACAATGACCAATGTTTTCCATGACAGAATGCTCAATAAACTTTGTTAGTTGTTTTTTGTCCTTATTGCACTATGATGATGTCATGAATTTTTATCAGATCTTTAAAACCCTTGCATTTAAGCTCGATCCAGAGGTTGCGCATGAATATACGCTTAAAGCACTTGAGAATTTTAAGCAAGTAAGCAAATGGAGTTTTCCCCCAATTCATACTAGTTTAAAAAAGTATTCTCTTAAAAGCGGATTGTTGAAATGGAATTTTCCAGTTGGGATTGCAGCTGGACTTGATAAAGACGCGAGAGTTATTGATTTTTTTCATCACCTCAAGGTTGGTGGACTTGAAATTGGAACCGTCACTCCGAAAGCTCAGCAGGGAAATCCAAAACCACGTATCTGGCGTTACCCTGAACAAATGAGTTTAAGAAATGCTATGGGTTTTCCCAATGAGGGAAGTTCACGAATCTTGGAGAATCTCAAAAAATCCTCCCACTCCCACCTCTGCCTTGGAGTGAATATAGGAAAAAATAAAGAAACAAGTGTTGAAAAGACTGCAGCAGAGTATGCTTCTCTCTATGAAACTTTTCATGCTTACGCGAACTATGTGGCCATCAACATTTCTTCCCCCAATACGACTGGACTAAGAGAGTTTCAAGAGGCCAAGGCCTTGAGTGCGATTTTGCAAGCCATTGATAAAAAAGAGACACCCATTTTAGTGAAAATTGCTCCAGACTTAAGCGAGAATCAAATTTCAGAAATCGTTAAAGTTTGTTTTGATAATAAAGCTGACGGCATCATTGCCACTAATACCACTAAAATTGAGTCTATGGGCCCTGGCGGTGTTTCAGGACGATTATTAACTGAGAAGTCTTTCAAAGTTCAAGAACAAGTTCTCTCTCTTACCAAGGGAGAAGAAAACTTCTCCTTTATAGGTGTTGGAGGATTTGAAAACTTTGAACAAGTGAAAGCTTATTGGAAGATGGGGGGACGCTTACTGCAAATCTATACTTCTTTTGTTTATCAAGGACCTCAATTTTTCTATCAAGTCAAAAAAGAAATTGATAAGGCCCTCATCCAATACCAGTGCAATTATTTAGAAGAGCTTATTACCCTTCCAGAATTTTTAAAAAAATCGTGAGAGCTTAGAAAATAATGAATCCACAAAAGTTTTTTTGCTTTTGTTATAGGGAGGGTAAAAGTACTTGATTCCCAAATCTACCTTTCTTTTTAAAACAGCTCTTTTATGGGAGAATTCAAGAAATCCCCACCTACCATGATAGGCTCCTTGCCCACTGGCCCCTACTCCTCCGAAAGGGAGATTTAAATTAGCGTTATGTAAAAGAACTTCGTTGATAGCGACTCCCCCAGAAGTTGTTTGTTCTAGAACCCTTGAAATAAAAGAATCATCCTTAGAAAAAATATAAAGGGCCAAAGGATGTGAGTGGGCCCTGATATAATCAACAACTTCTTTTTCACTTTTATAAGTTTTTATCGGCAAAAGAGGCCCAAAGATTTCTTCCTGCATCAGCTTCGATTCTTCAGGAACTTGCGATAAGACAGAAAGCTCCATCCGAAGATTACTTTCATTCATCTCTCCTACTATCTCAAGCTTGGCCCCTAGTTTAACTGCCTCATCGAGCGTTTGTTGAAGACGTTTAAAATGAGCTTCGTTAATAATGCCGCAATAGTTTTGCTTCTCTTCCTCACCTAATTTTTTAATGGCCTTCGAGAAATATTCTAAGAAATCTACCAATACATCTTGATGAACAAAAAGATAGTCCGGAGCGATACAAGTCTGACCAGCGTTAACAAATTTGCCCCAAGCAATTTTAAGAGCAGCTTCTTCCAAGTCAGCTTTCCTATCAACAATTGTTGGAGACTTCCCTCCCAATTCAAGAGTCACACTCGCTAGATGTTGACTCGCCTTATTCATCACAATTTTTCCTACCCGAGTACTACCTGTGAAAAAAATATGCTCAAAAGGAAGATCTAAAAGCTCATTAGATGTCTCCACCCCTCCTTCCACAACACAGACCTCATCAAGCTCGAAAACTTCACGAATCATTTTCATAATGACTTTATTAATATGGGGTGTGAACTCAGAAGGCTTGATCATCACCGTATTTCCCGCCGCAATAGCACTAATGAGAGGATACATAATTAAATGGAAAGGATAGTTCCAAGGTCCTATAAGGAGACAGTTTCCTTTCCCCTCATAACGAATCCAACTTTTTGTCCCCGTGTGAAGAGCAGGTGTTTTTACAGGTTCTTCACTCATCCAAGATTTCAAGTTTGAAAGAACATAATTAATTTCAGAAATAACAGGCAAAAGCTCGACTAAATCACTTTCAACAAAAGGTCTTTGAAAATCTTCAAAAAGAGCGCTCTCTATGTTTTTCTTATCCCTTAAGATAACTTCTCTTAGGTGCTTAAGTTTTCTTTGTCTAAAAGAAAAAGAAGAGCTCTTCATCTGATATTTATTCTCTTGTTGCTTTAAAAAAAGTTCTTTGATTTCCACTCTTGCCCTCTGAAATATGTTACTCTTTCTCTATGGTTCATTTTAATCATAAAAACTTTTTAAGAAAAGCACTGCCTTTTTTCCTCCTTAGTTTCCTTATTTTATTTATTTGTTTTTTTCTTATTCAATCCTATCTTCTTCATCTTCAAGAAGCTCTACCAGGCTCTCTTATAAGTGCTTTATTCTTCTCACTTTTTATGAGCACACACTTCTATAGAGAATCGACTCCCTCTACACTTGAGATAAATGCTCATAATAAAAACCCTCAAATTCCTCTTGATGTTTATTATCAAGACATTCTCCAACAACTTTTCCTCCTTCGCTTCAAAAAGGTGAGTGAAAATGAAAAGATAGAGGTTTATGCCTCCTCTGGACGCTTAGGGTTATTTCACCATGGCCTTACTATCGAAAAAAACCCGTTTTTTATTCTTGTTAAGGGCCCAAAGTTTTATTTAAAAATTCTAATTTCACACTTACATTTGAATAAAGATGCTGAAAAAAGTATGTAGAAATTACTCATATCCGATGAAAATTGTTTAAAAAAGCAACGACTTAACACCACATGATAACCACTTAGGTGGGTGAGCAAGAAAATATTACCATTGTTGAGAAAAAACCTATTACTGCGCCGAGTTTATATGTAGATTACCCTCATTGGTATAAAACAATGACGAAATAACTGAAAGGAGATTTATCATGTCAAAGTTATGTTTAGTATTAGTCTTTGCGGTGACTAGTCTATTTGCCTCTATAGAACCCGTTGCAAAAGTTGCAATTAGAGCACTTGAAGAAGCTGGAGCTTCAACATCTGTTGTAAAGAGCTTTAGCGACGACATTGCAGCAAGAGTTGCAAAGTATGGACTTGATGAAGCCGGAAGAAGTTTAGCTAAAGTTGCTATTTTGGCCCGTGCTGTTGAGCAAGTAAGAACAGCGAAACTTGATACTCAAGCGTTTGTAAAAAGCTTGGCTCAAGCAGAAGAAGCAAAAGAGTACGCTATCAATATCGAAAAGATAGCAATGAGAGATCCTAACTACAGTCCACGTGGAATGTATAAGGCTTTTGAAATGGACAAAGCTGCAATTAAAGATGCTGCTGTTGAGCTTGAGTTTATTATGAGTGGTCTTTCTGACAAAGCGGTAGAGACAATTGCTAAGTCGACAGAGTCAATGGAGAAAGTTTTTACTGAAGCTGATACTCTTGCTCTACAAAAAATGAGTGCACTTACAGCGAAAAAGACAGGTACTCCAATCTTCTCTTCTACTTGTGGAAACTTCTCTACAGGGATTGAGAGTAACGTAAGACTTGCTGCGAGAACGGCATACAACTTTATTGCTTTAAAAGGGTCTCTTGCGACTGTTGAAGACAGAGCAGCCTCTCAAATTAAAGGTGTTGTTGCTGGAATGGTTAAAGTAAAAGATGGTGATGCTCTTGCTGCAAAACAAGCAACTGCAGAACTAATGGAAGGAGTAAATAGCTACAAGTGTATTAAAGGTCTTGATGGGCACGTTAAGTCTAATAGACTTGAAGCAACTGAGCCATCATGTACAATTTTTGCTCTTCCAGAAGGTGCAAATGTAAACTTTCCTAAAGCTTTCGCACTTAGTGCTTGTAACGGTTAATCTCATTTCAGTCATTATATAAAAAAGAGGCGCCTATGGTGCCTCTTTTTGTTTCACTCACAGTTATTATTAAGGTACGTTATGCTCAAATTATCTCTTTTTTCTCTTCTACTTATTTCTATTTCCCAAGCTAGTTTACCAGATTTTAGTTCTCCTTCTTTTAAAATGGTGAAGTTCTCTCTTTCTCAAAAATTAGCGGCCACAGTTGGGAGAAATGGAGGGGAGCTTCTGATTTGGGATCTTAAACAAAAAAAGCGCCTCTTTACTGTTGATCAAAGAAAGAGCGAGGCGACTTTTCTTAAGTTTAATTTGAGCGATGATAAGCTCGTTGTTGGGACAAAAGAAGGAAGAGCTTTTGTTGTAGACTTAAAGAGCCGCAAAGTGGGAATGCTACCTTCTGTTGGGATGGGAAAGCACACTGCTATTGAGATTGATGAGAGAAGTATAAAGAGCGAAAATGGACAAAAAACACATTATTCGAGCCTTTATTTGGGTGATGAGCAAGGAAATGTAGTCCTCTACTTCAAAGATTCTCAAACTGAACAATACCAACCCACTGTTTTACATAACTATCAAGGGTTTCATAAAAATATTATAAAGAGAGTTGAAAAAATTCAGGTCTCTGATGATGGGAGAAAAGTCCTAGCTTATTTTTCAAGTTTCAGAGAGATTTTTGGTTTTGGGGTCACTCCTATGAGCTCCCCTCACCCTTCTGAAATCTACCAAGGGCCTATGAGGGAAATAGGCTTTCAAAATAAGATAAAAAACCCTATTCGCCTTAAACAGGAAAGCACAATTGATGATACCACACTTGGGATTCAAAAAATGGCCGTGTGGGAAGTTGATTTAGAGAAGGGAGAAATCACTCCTATTATTGATAGTGCTGATAAAGCTCAGCAACTGGCCCATAAAATCCATAATTTTTCCTCTTTTGCCCATGATGATAACTTTCAACACTTTGCTTTTTCCCTAGAAAGAAACAATCTGGATGAAAAAGTCACTTATCTCTTTGATAAAAAGCAAAATGAGACCCTTGAATTAAAAGGGGTTTTTGGCAATTTTCTCTCTCTTTCAGATGATGGCTCTTTACTGGCAGTGGCCCCCATTCAAACTGACGAAAACGGGTTTGCCCGCATAAAGATATACGATGTGACAAGAGTCGAAAATAGAGTGGTTTTAGATAATCCTAGGCCTATCCTCACTATTCCCGTTGATGAGGGCATTCGGTATGTACGTTTTATAAGGCTTAATGATAGTTCCCGGGCTTCTTCGCTTAAATTCTTATTTATCACTGAGTCTGGGGTTATCCATACTTGGGCCTATTCCGTGGATAAAAACGCTCCTCAAAACAAAATGAGCTTTTCTCCTTACAGTATGCTTGAAACTCACGCCAAACTTCCTCGAAACATAAGAGTTCACCCTAATTCACAGGCCATCCGCTTTGATAGTGTTGTGGAGAACAAGATTGTCAGAAGAAGTATTAATTATAAAGAGCTCAATCATTGCAATACGGGGTGGTTTAAGCTCTAGTTTGTCTTAGGAACGTAGACCCCAGATCCTTTGAAAGTTTCTACCATTTCTTCAACTGGAGCATCATCGGCCATCTTTTTTATGACTTCATCGACTTCTTTGTCATAGCTTAGGATTGTCATATAGCCATCATCTCCCATTTTAGCGACGGCTTCCTTGGCCGCATCACTATAGATGAATTCATCAAACTTTTTCACTGAGAGCACGCTTTTAGGACTCAGTTGTCCATTCACCATTCTAGTCATTGACTCTCTCACCGCTATAAATTCATTAATGATAGTATACTCTGAGTCACTACTCATATTATTAATGTAGTACTCAAGGTTAAATTCATGCTCTAGAGGCTCCATCGCATCTAAGATTCTCTGGTTCTGCTTAAAGATGTTTCTTAACTCTCCGAGGCCTGGGTAATTAAACTTTGCTAGATCCTCTACCGTCTTAAGAAAGACTTTGTAATGATCAACTCCAGCATCACTTATCACATCAGGAAGGATACTTTTCATAAACCCTTTCTGCGCAACCATCTTCTCTGCTTTATCTGCAAAAAGGTCTTTAAAGCTCTTTCTTTTCACCTTTTCAACGGCCACATCAAACTCTAGAGGTTTTATCTTATTAATTCTTAGTTTTTCTTTTAATAAATTAATCTCATCTCTTCTAAACTGCTGCACAAGAATGTCATCAACTTGTTCGATTGGTACATTCTTCTCTAGTAAAACGGCCCTGGCCTTATCGATTTCGGCCATGACCTCTCTTTTGACAACTTTTATCTGCTCATCTAGCACTTTGCCTGCGTATTTGAACAGAGCGAGAGTAAATCCCATTTCATTTTCAAATACTTTTCCTTCTTGGCCGATCTTGATAATATTCCCTCCAAGAGGCTTCATAATTTCTTCAATCGCTTCTGTTGAAAGCTCCCCTTCTAAATATTGAGGATTTTTTCTAAAGAAATTATCCATGCTATTCATGAGGTCTGTGAATTTACTAAATTCTCTGGCTGAATCTTTAAGTAAGTCAGCTTTCATCTCATCAAGATAGCGAAAGTGCCATTTAAATTGATTCAGAACAGCCCCAGCACCATCCCAAGCTCTCCTTTTAATGGCCTTAATAAGAGTTGGTGGATACATCAAGGCCCTCGAGTTTCCAAAAGTCTCCATAAGTAGCTTCCATGACATGCGAGGATTATCAATCAAAAGACTTATTCTATCTCCAAGCTTTCTTCTCACAATAGAGTTATAGATAACTTTATCCTTAAAGCTATTGGAGGCTTCCTGGGCTGACTTTGGAATAGTTTCCATAATAGTTTCAGTCATACCTTCTAGAAACTCTTGACGATGGTTAGCGGCATCAACCAGGCTTTTTAGCTTAAAGTCCCTACCAGCCCGAGCTACAAGGTCATTTTCAAGCAGTCTGAGGACTTCTGACTGATCAAGTATAGGCATTCCGGTTAAGTATGATCTTAAAGCTGCCATCCCCTCTTTTGTTTTCATGAGCTTAATTGTTTTATAATCATTAACTAAGTTTTTAAGCCAAGATTTCTCATTCTTTCCATTTTGTTCCAAGACATGAGAAGTATTTCTATATTTTCTAATCCCATCAGAAATTTTCTTCATAAATCTTGTTAATGGAGTCGATTCTCTGAGTTTAATTAAGGCCAGCTCTTCTTGTGTTGCTGTTTTCATCGCATCCATTGAACTTGACTCAGCAATTCTTTTCGATGATTGCATCGATTTGATTTTGGCCGCTTTGGCCCTCACTTCTTTAAATTTCTCCAAGTGGGCCCTAAAGTATTTAGGTATACTTCTCCACTCTTTCCACCTTGAGAAAGCAAAGATATTGGTAAACTCAACTCCTGTTTGCATACTAATATAATCAGCAGCCGCAAACCCAAAATGCCGGTAAGCCATTTTGGCAGTGTAGCCAATGAAAACTCCATCAAAGGCCAAGAATAATGGGCCCATGATTTTATTCATATTGTACTCTTTAATAGTTTCTTCAATTTCTTTATCACCAATCACGGCTCTTTCTTCACCAAAAGTGCTCTCAAGAACTTGCGCAGTCATTAAACTCTTTTGAAATTTAATTTGCGCAGGATATGAGTAAACATCAATTATTCTCATTGTATTAGGGGCCACAAAGAAAAAAGTAAGAAAAAGGTTGAACTTACTTAGCCACCCCATGGCTCCAGCAACCTTAGCTCCACTTCCAAAGCCAATTCCCCACCAACTTCCAACAGACTCAACCCACTTGGGTAATGTTTCTGCTGAAAGTCCTCTCGCGGCCCATCCTGCTGCTCCCATAAAAGCAAACCCAACAAAAAGAACGGCCATTCCAATATAGTCAAGCATCTCAATATTTTTAACCATCCGGCTTCTTGTTTTAATCATCATATCTTCTTCATAATCAACTTCAATCGTTTTACGCATAACTGGATCAATAGCTGTATTTTGAGCACTAAAGAGGTAGCGTCTAATTCCACCTGATGAACGAAACATTTTACCGTAAGCATCGTTTACATGAGGATAATCAAGTTCTGCTTCACAAAAATCTGCAATCTTTCCCGAGATATTAGTCACCGCCCGAGAGATGAAGTGATTAATTTCATCTTTAATCCGAGCGAGATCGTTTGAGCTATTGTGAGGATCGTAGGATTCGGCCAGTCTCAAAATAAGGGCCTTACTGACAGCATCCTCTTCTCCTTCTCTTCCAAAAGAGACAAGGTAGTCATCAAAACTCTTTTTATTACTCTCTGGTTCAGATGCATGAGGATTTTTTGAATACTCATCAACTAACTTTTGAAAATAATCATAGCGAGCAATAGGGTGGGCCGGGAGCTCTTCGACAATTCCAAGAATAGGATCCCCTCTCTTGGCCTGCTCAACTCGGCTTGAAGCAATCATAAATTGCTCCATCATGGTTGGAGCCAGATCAAAATCCTCTTCACTTCCACCAAGAATAACAACTTCAGCTAATCCGTAGACTTTAAGCATTTCATCAAAAGTCTCACCAAGGTTTTTAAGAAATTTTCCTCTGCTCTCTTTCTTAGTATATCCGTAGTGGTTAATAATATAGTTTTTTCCGTTCACTATAGCATGACTTACTTTAAGAAGCCTTAGAAGATCTTTTTGTTCAAAAAGACTCGCATCACCGTTAAAAGTTTCTAGTTTCCCCGTACTCTCACCAAGACCTTTCATATCAAGGTAAGCTGCTTGTCTTTGCTCATCTAGTTTTTTAAGAAGAGGATCGTTTGAAGCAATATAATCATCCATTTCATTAGCTTTCTCTTCTGGACTCTTCTCCTCCTCTGGGGCCTCTTCTTCAAGCTTCGAGCCATCAACATCAAACCCCTCTTTTTTCATTCTGGCAGCTGTCTCTGGCATCGTAAATTCAGCGACTCTTTGTGTTTCTTCTTTGGCCTGTTCTTGAGCTTTAGCGATTGTTTCATCAATCGTTGTGGTTGAGTCTTTTTTATCTTCTCTAAATTCTGGCTTTAAAACCAAAGGCTTTGTATTGGCGCTATCTTTCTTAGCCGCTAATTCTTTTTCTTGTCTTTCAAGTTCAAGTTCAGCTTGCACAACTTCAGAGGAGACGACTTCAATATTAGAACCAAAAGCCCCATTGGCCTTACTTCCCCCCAAAAGCCCATCTAAATCAAGAACGTCATCAATTAACGCTGAAATTTCATCAATCTCTTGATTAGAAACAGTTTCTGTTTCCTCTTCTTCTTTCTTCACTAAATCTTCTTTTGAGTCAGCGACTTCTACTCCTTCCCCTATTCCTTTATCTTTAAGAGCTTGCTTGTAGGCTTCTTTATCTTTTTCATCTTGTTTTTCTATCTTTTCAATTAAGAGAGCTTTATCATCTCCCATTAAGAAACCTTCGTTTCCTGTTTGCTCTCTGAAAACGTGACGAGCTACGTTCTCTAGATACATATCGTGAATTTGCTGTTTTTCAGTTTGAAAATGAAATTCAAGTTCGTCATATTTTTTCAGTTTTCCAAAGCGCCAATCCCAATTCCAAAACCATCCTTTCGTATCTCCTAGGAGTTTATAAATAAAGTTTCCTGAATCAAATTCTTGTTCATAATCCCAAATATCATCATGAAAAATATCAGTGATTCCTTCAAGAATCATTGGAGCTGCATCGACTAAAAGCTGTCCTAACTC
The DNA here is from genome assembly GCA_030431635.1 of Bacteriovoracia bacterium. Lineage (GTDB taxonomy): Bacteria > Bdellovibrionota > Bacteriovoracia > Bacteriovoracales > Bacteriovoracaceae > CALFYV01. The sequence goes on along the minus strand of JAUIIL010000004.1, from coordinate 77,932 downwards.
TTCCCACCAGCTCTTTCTAAATCTCTTCTCAGGGAGTACTTCAATAAGCTCTTGCTCAAAGACAGTATTATCTTCTTCAATCGGATTTTTACCTTCTTTTTTCCTTTGTCTGTTTAAACTGGCACCAGCTTCTGTGAGTAGAGAGTTAGAAGGGTCATTAAGACTTTGATCTAATAATGACTTGTTTCCTGTATTAACATACTCTTTAATGTCTTCACTTTGATCATAAATGAAAGAATCAATTAAATCCTCAGGCTTGTCATAGCCAAGCTCTTCTGTCAGTTCATCGATTTCTTCATCACTCATTGCATACTTTTTTATGAGGTCTTTATTTTCACATTGATGAAAGGTAAAAAGATTTTCGTAACGCTTTAACCATGTTTGAAGGGTTTTCTCTTTCTTTTTGCCCTTAAATTGCTGAATCGACTTCTTTGTTACTTCAATTGAGTCATTGAGGTTTTCACAAGTAAAACGACGAATAAAACCAATATATATTCTCTTTCCTTCTTCAACTGCTGCTTTATTAAGAAGCTCAATTCTGAGTTCTTTAGGGAGAACTCTCTTTAATGTCTCAAAGAAAGCTCTCTCGTTACTGGCCATTGTGGCCTTTGAAGGATCTTTTTGGGCCTGTTGATAATCATCATAGGCCTCTTCATCTAACTGAATAAAGTCATCTAGATCATGCTTTTTAAGAACTTCTTTCTTATAATCTTTGACTCTAGTTCGAATCCTTTTTTGGAAATAATCCCATAACTTCATCCCTCTCTGGTCGTGAGAGATTGTTTTTCTTAAGTCCATAAAGCGCGGAAGGTCTGCTTTTTTCTCTGCTAGTAAAATCAACTCTCCCGGCTCGACTGGAAGAACTTTTTGAACATTTCTTAAAGCTGGAGGAAGGGCATCCCTTTGAAGCATTAATTTTTTTCTTCTCTCTAAAAGAGAGCTTTGAGCATCTCCTTCTGTTTCCTTAACATCGCTACCTTCCTCATAAAAGAATTTAGGCGTTGCAATTGTCGAGAGCTTTCTAATATAGGCCTCTTCCGTTAAAGGCTCTCTTTTGTTCTCAAGCATGAGATAATCATTATTCATCAAATTCACTAAATAAGCAGATGGAAGAACATCCATTGCAAGGAAAGCAGCTCTATCAATTTTCATCTGCTTCATATAAGCAGCTAAACTTCTTCTATCTTTTAAATGACGAAATCCTTCGACTTTATCCATCGCCTCAGTGTAGCGCTCTTTGTATGCTGCTTCGTTTTCATTGAGATAATCTCTCAAAGCATTCATGACAGGCACATACACTTTATTAAAATGCTCTTCATCTTTTTTATTGATTTGCTCTTCTGTTAACTTAACATCATCTTCTTCATTGATTCTATAGGTAACTCTGTTACTAATTTGCTCGTAGAGAAGAGCATTGGCCTGGTTATAGAGAAGTTCAAAAGTTCTATCTCTAATAATTTCATAGGAGAGCTCTTCCCCTGGCTTAATAATTTTTTGAAAAACTGAATTCCCTTGATCCAGTTCAATCATAATATTGCGATACCCAGTAGAAAACGTTTCTGCTAGATACTTCTGATACCCTTCTTTATCAGTAGGGACTCTCTCTGCTTCTTCTTTTCCTTCATTGTATTCTTCATTTTTTTTGAACTTTTCTTTAAAGAACTTTCTCACATTCTTATTTTCAAAAACCTTGTCCATAAAACTTGAGATAAACTCTTCACTCATAATCCCAGCATCTAGCCCAATCTTGGTGAACATCTTTGTGTAAGGGAAATAAAAATTATTATAAATAAGATAGTTCTGAGTTTCTTTATATAAAGGAAGCTCAAGCATATTCCCTCGAGCTGTTGGAGGTGTCTGCATAGATAGAAAACTGTCCCCTGCACATGAATTCTCTGCAAACTCAGGAGGAAGATCGTAGTCAACATAGCTTTGAAGATCAACATGATTAAAGAGGGTTGATTGCAAAGCATGAAAATGAACAGAGCGAGCGTATTTGCCAACAGTGGTTATATTCTTTAAGGCCTCTGATTCAAACATTGATTTTTGAAACTCTGAAACGGCCACTTCAAAATAATTCTCTTTCAAATGATTAATAATTTTAAACTCTTCAAACCTCATGGCCAAATCATCATAACTATTGGCATGAAACTTGGGCCTTAAACTCTCAATTGAGTGCCATCTTTTGATATAGTTTTGGGTATTATTGCCATCGTTGTGCATGGCCTGAATGTAGGTTTTTACAAACTGAATATAAATTCTGTTGTAGTAGATAGCTTCTTTGATAAAATCCTTATGGATTTCACTTTCTTTTTCAAAACGAAAACGACTCTTCTCATAAAGCTTATTTCTTACCTTTTCCATCGGAACAATGAGTTTAGGTAGTTCAGAACGAAAGTAATCTTTGACCGCGGGCGAATCAACTTCAATAAAGCCAAGAATTGTTTTCTTCCCGCTAGTGACTTTTTTAAACAATCCATCAATCTTGTCCAAAGCCTGAGTCAGACCTACTTTATTAACTTCTGGAAGGTTTGGATCGTTCTTCCCTTGGGCAAAGGAGTCCTGAACCTGAAAAAACAGGAAAAGATGAGCAAGAGCTAGAAGAGCTAAGTACTTAAAAGTACGTGTTTTCAATATAAACCTCACGAGCTTTGATAGAGCAAAGCTCATGCCACTGCTCAAGCGACATAAGGTATTAAGAACACATATTACGCGCCTAGTAAACTAACACGTGTAAAAAAGATGATCACAGGAGAGAATTGATTACTTTCTTCTTCTATATTTTTTATTGAATCTTTCAACTCTTCCTTCTGTATCAAGAACTTTTTGAGTTCCTGTGTAGAAAGGGTGAGAAGAACTAGAAATATCGACTTTAAATAAAGGGTACTCTTTCCCGTCTTCCCACTGGATTGTCTCAGTTGTATCGACAGTTGAACGAGTTAAGACAGCGAAATCAGATGAAACATCTTTAAAAACAACGCTTCTATAGTTAGGATGAATGTCTTTTTTCATAGCAGGGCTCCGTTAAAATTGAGATTTCTTATAACCTCTAAATAATGCTAGGTGCACTAAAATATTAATAAAGCTCTATTCTGTCAATTCTTTGCTAAAATAACTCATGCCTAACCCTTTCATATTTCTCTTTCTCATCTTTGCGGCCCTTTTCCTTGTTTTGGCCTATTTTTTCTATCACAAACTAAGTCGTCGAAGTGCCTCCAAAGTTCAGACAAGACTATCAGAAAAAGAGCGTGAAAGAGTCTTTTTTGAAACGGACTCTGAGAAATTCTCTTTTAATAGAAAATCTCTTCATTTCAGAGGGCAATCCAGAGAATGGAAACAGTCTATGAGGCAACTGGGAGAAACCTTAAAAGAGAAATCTGTTGAAAAGATTATTTATGTCCACGGAACCTTTGCTGGGGATGACCCTTTTGGCCTGCTCGATTTTATCAGTGAAAAAATACCTATGAGTAAAAAAAGCCAAAGAAGTCTTCGTAAGCTTCTTATTAAAGGTAAAAACCGTCTTTTTCACGACCTTGGCCATTTTAGTGAAAACTATATTGCTCTTACCGCAAGTGCTCTTAAGATCCCTACTTATGGCTTTAACTGGTCTTCACAAAACAATCATTTGGCCAGAGTGAAGGCCAGTCTTGAGTTACTGGACTTTATTGAATCGAAACCAACAAAAGAAACTCTCCTTCTCATCGGCCACTCTCATGCAGGATCTCTTTTTTGTTTATTATCGGCTTTCTCTCAACAAAAAGAATGGGCGCAAAAAATATTGAAAATTTGCCAATACGAAACAAAAGAGATTCAACTTATTGAGAACAAACTTGCAGTTTTTAAAACAAGAAAAATTGATTTTGTTACTTTGGGTTGCCCTTTTCGCTACCAGTGGGTAGAGCACTCTCAATTTAGACTCTTAAATATTATCAACCACCGAGGAAAAAGTGTGTTGGGAGGACTTCCCTCTGGAGTTATCACAACGAAAGATGGTGATTATATTCAGCAATGGGGAATCAGTGGCTCCGATACCCTCGCTCTAACGACAGAACAAAGACAAATAAATTATGAGCTTGATAAATACCTTGATCCTGGAAATGATTTGAGTCTTTGGATCGAAAAAATAAGTTCGAGACAAAGAATTCCTCCTGCTGGCACAGTTATACTTGCTGACTATAAGGATCAATCCGTTTTCCCCAATCTCCATAAGACATTATTCGGCCACGGCACATACACAAGGTATGAGAAAATCATTTTCAACTTCCATCTCATTGCCAAATATTTGTATAAATGAGTAAAAAATCCAATTTAACGCAATGCAAAATGACGCTTAAAGTAAAATCTCCGAAATAATAGGCATGAAAACTTTTATACTCATCTGCCTTTTTATTCCCTCCCTCTGTTACTGCTCCTATTTTTGCGACCAAGCTTTTCAAACTTATGGGAAAACTCCTATTGAGGAAGTTCTCAAAGAGGACGTTCTTAAAAAAGTGATCGATACAATCAACGATCCAAAGTCAGTGCAAGCGGTTGTAGACTTTCATAAACAGTACGATAACCTGATACAAAAAATAATGAAGCTAGAAGACAAAAGCGTTTTTCAAGCATTACCAGAAGAAGAAGGGAATTTTGAGAAGCACTACGCAAGAATTGCGGCAGCTCTTGAGAGTACACCTGAAGAAATTAAAAACTATTCACTTGCAGCTGAACACATTAAATCTTTAGGAATGAACGAGCTTGAGGAGTTAGAAAAAATTAATGGCCAAAACTTTCATGAATCAGCTTTTGAAGCGGTTAATGATGTTCCTGACTTCTCTGGAAAACCACAACTCTTCTTTATTTCAAAACAAAATTGCTCTGGGTGTGAAATTATCAAACCGGCCATGGCCAAACTCTCTCATCACCTAACCGAGAAGGCCGATCTTTTTTATGTTGGATCTGAAGTCGCTAAAAAACTAGGAATCAATGTGTTCCCTACTCTTTATGTTCGTCATGAAGAAGGAGGAATGGTTAACCTATTAGGTGGATCATCGACTGAAGAGCTGTGGTATGAATTAAACAAATTTATTGAAACTCGACCTATTGGACAATTTACTTTTTTTGATGCCAGAGGAGAGCTTCAGAATGCTCAAAACTACTCAGAGTTTATTGAGTATTTTATGTCAAAAAGTCATTAGCTATTAGCTGCATCGATGATTTGAACAATTTCTTTCACATCCATTTTTTCGATAACTTTCAGATCTCTTTTTTCTTCTGGGATCGTGATATTTTTTGTTCCGTGCTTAATATATAAGCCATATTTGCCTTCATAAACTGCAAGAGATTTTTTTGTTTTAGGATGTTTTTTAAAATCTTTAATTAAAGTAGAACCTCTTCTACCCTTCTTAGGTTCATTTAAAAGCTCCAGTGCTCTTTTTAAATCAATCTCATAAACATCATCATCTTTTTTAAGTGATCGAAACTCCCCGTCATGCATAACATAGGGCCCAAAGCGACCATTATTGGCCATTATGGGCTTTTTCGTTTCTGGGTGGACACCTAATTCTCTTGGAAGTATGAGAAGATGAACAGCTACATCAAGTTCAACTTCTTTTGGCTTCATCCCTTTTGGTAGAGAAGCTCTTTTGGGTTTAGGGTTATCTTCAGTCACTTCCCCTAGTTGAATATAAGGTCCATAACGTCCAGAAAGAATGAAGATAGGCTCTCCTGTTTCTGGGTGCTTTCCTATAGACTCCGGTCCTTTCTTAGAGAGTTCAATCAGTTCACTAATATCACCTAGTTTTAAATCAGCCGGCGCAATATCTTCAGGAATTGAAGCATGAACTTCATCGGCTTTTTTCTTTCCTTCCATTGCAATAATATAAGGACCGTAGCGACCGATCTTGACTTCAATTTCTTTAATTTGAGGAAGACGAATTGTACGACTCTCATTCGGATCGATTTTCTTCTCTCTACTATTTACCTTACTTGCTATTCCATTACGTCCGGAATAAAAATCCTTCAAATAAGAAATACTATCTTGCTCTCCAACAGCGATTTCATCTAGAGCATTTTCCATTTCACTCGTGAAAGCGTAATCAACAAGCTCTATAAAATGATCTTCAAGAAACTGAATAACGGCCATTCCGGTATAGGTAGGAATAAGGGCATTGGCCTCTTTTCTGACATACCCTCTTTCTTGGATAGTTCCAATAATGGTCGCATAAGTTGAAGGGCGGCCGATTCCTTCTTTTTCTAATCTTTGAACGAGGGAAGCTTCCGTAAAACGTGCAGGTGGTTTTGTTTCATGGAAAAGGGGTTTTACTTCTTTTGCTTTAAGTGTATCCCCTTCTTTAAAATCGGGAAGGATCACTTCTCTATCGTCCAACGCACTTTCAGGGTCATCTTTTCCTTCAACATAGACTCTCAAAAAACCAGGAAATAAGATACGAGTTCCTGTTGCACTAAACTCACAATCTCCTGCCTGAATTTTTACTGACAAGGAAGACTTTTGGGCACTGGCCATTTGAGTGGCCATCGTTCTTTTCCATATTAACTCGTAAAGGGCCTTCTCTCTTCCACTTAATCCGGCCTGATCGGGATGAGTAAAATCACTTCCAGCTGGACGAATCGCTTCGTGGGCTTCTTGGGCACCTTTTGATTTTGATTTATACTGACGAGGTTTTTCTGAAAGGTACTTCTTTCCATAAAGTTTTTGTACTTCACTTCGAGCAGCGTTAATGGCTTCTTGAGAAAGATTAGGTGAATCTGTTCTCATATAAGTAATTAATCCGTTTTCATAAAGTCTTTGGGCCGTCCTCATCGTATCACGGGCACTCATGCCTAACTTTCTGTTTCCTTCCTGCTGAAGAGTTGAAGTCGTGAACGGGATCGCTGGATTTGAAACAGATTGCTTCTCTTCCATAGAAAGCACGCTCCACTTGGCCTTCTCTAGTTCTTTGGCCTTGGCCTTGGCAGTTTTTTCATCGATGATAACAACATTTTTTCCTTGAGAGAGTTTTCCTGTCGTTGAATCAAAGTCCTTTCCAATAGCGATTCTTTTTCCAGCAACACTTATAAGCTTTGCTTCAAACACCTCATTTGACTTTGAAGTACCAAGCTGGGCCTTAATGTCCCAATAATCAGATTTTTTAAAAGCAATCCTTTCTCTTTCTCTTTGCACCGCCATTCTTAGTCCTGAAGACTGAACACGTCCAGCGGAAAGCCCATAAGCAATTTTTTTCCAAATGAGAGGAGAAAGTGTGTACCCATATAGTCTATCAAGAATTCTTCTCGCTTCTTGAGCCTTGACTAATTTTTCATCAACTTCACGAGTTTGCTCAAGGGCCTGAGTAATGGCCTTTTTTGTAATCTCATGAAATACCATCCTTTTCACAGGAATTTTGGGTTTAAGTAGTTGAATTAAATGCCATGAAATCGACTCCCCTTCACGATCCTCATCGGTAGCAAGGTAGAGAGTTTTGCAATCTTTTAGTTTTTTGCGTAGCTCCGTAATAATTTTGGATTTACCTTTTGGGATAACATAGAGAGGTTCGAAATCGTTTTCAACGTTAACTCCTAACTTTGCCCATTCTTCTTTTTTAAGTTTAGGGGGAATTTCCGTGGCCGATTGAGGAAGATCACGAATATGACCCATCGAAGCCTCTATTATATAGTTCTTCGGAAGAAATTTTCTGATGGTTTTAGCTTTAGTAGGTGACTCAACAATAACTAAATATTTTTCCATTATTTTATCCAACTTTTTTGAAAAAAATCATTTAGTTTTAGGAGTAATGGCCTTTGAATTGTAAGTCAAGATAAAATGACCAGAACATTTTATGTCATAGCGCACACGAAATGTTCTGGTCAAATATATTAGCGAATAAAAAGCATGTCGTAGTAAGTTGGGATGTCCCAGTACTTCTCTGGTGTTTTATCTTCAATCTTATTACAGAGAAGTGCTATCTCTTCTGAAAGAGGCATTAACTCATTAGCAATTTTAAAAGAGTAGTCTTCCTCTGATAAAGAAGCTGAAGCCTCTTTAAATTCATTAAGTTTTTTAGATTTCTCTAGAACACTATCAGTAAGCCCACTAAGTTCTTTTAAAAGAATGACTTCTGTTTCACTTTTAATTCCTGCCTCTTTAAGATTTCGATAAACCTTAGAGAGCTCTCTTTTATAAGTAATGGTGGCCGGAATAATATGTTGAGTGATCATTTCTTCTAAAACTTGAAACTCTATTTCTCTGTGGTTGATATAACGCTCAAGCAACACGTTATAACGTGTTTTAAGCTCACTAGAACGATAAATTTTTGAATCCGTTAAAAATTTTGTCTTCACTTCGTCCTTAAGAACAGTTAAAGCATCGGCCATTGTTTTGAGGTTTGGTAGTCCACGACGATTCGCTTCTTCGATCCATTCTTGAGAATAACCATCACCACCGAAAACAACTTTGCTTGAATTTTTATACCAATGCTTAGCAATGAAAAGAAGGGCTTCATCAACACTTTTACCTGCTTCAATTTCTTTTTTAAGGAGGATATTTGTTTCAGCAAGAACTTCATTAACAGCTGCGTTAAGAATACTCATTGGCCAACCAATAGAAGCAGACGAGCCTACTGCTCTAAACTCAAATTTATTCCCAGTAAAAGCAAAAGGAGATGTTCTGTTTCTATCAGTATTATCTTTCAAAAGGCCCGCTAACTGATTGGCACCAAGATCAAGAGTTGTCTTTCCTTCTGGAGTATAGCTATTGTTTCCAGTTATTGATTCAAAAATATTCGTTAAGGTATCACCTAGGAAAGCTGAAATAATACTTGGAGGTGCTTCATTGGCCCCTAATCGGTGATCGTTACCATGAGAAGCAATAGACATTCTAAGCATTTCTCCATGTCTATAAAGAGCTTCACAGACCACTCCCACAAAGGCCAGGAACTTGTTATTCTCATGAGGGTTACTTCCTGGTTCAAGAAAATTTCTTCCTTGATCATCACTTAATGACCAATTCACGTGTTTTCCTGAACCGTTAATCTGAGCAAAAGGTTTTTCGTGTAACAAGGCCACAAAATCATGCTTTAAGGCCACTTCTCTAATTGTCGTCATAACAAGTTGATTTTGGTCAGCTGCAACGTTTGCTTCAGAAAAAATAGGAGCTATCTCAAACTGTCCAGGAGCCACTTCGTTGTGACGAGTTTTAGCAGGAACTCCTAGACGATAAAGCTCAATCTCAACCTCTTGCATAAAAGCAAGTATTCTTTGAGGAATGGCACCAAAATAATGGTCTTCTAGCTGTTGATTTCTGGCCGTCAAAGAACCAAACATCGATCGTCCTGTCATGACTAAGTCTTCTCTTTCAAAATAGAAAGCTTTATCAATAAGAAAATATTCTTGTTCACAACCACAAGTGACATCAACTCGTTTAACTTCAGTATGTCCAATAATATGAGAGAACTCCGTCGCTGTTTCACTTAAAACTGTCGTACTTCTTAAAAGAGGAGTTTTTATATCAAGAGCATCTCCATGATAAGAAACAAAAGCTGTTGGTATACAAAGAGTACTACCATTCTCGCTTTCTTTGATAAAAATAGGAGATGTTAAATCCCACGAGGTATACCCTCTTGCTTCAAAAGTACTTCTTGAACCTCCATTGGGAAAAGAAGAAGCATCAGGCTCTCCTTGCATAAGTTGAGAAGCGCTAAGTTTTTCAATAGGAAGTCCTTTATTGAAGGAGAGAAAAGCATCGTGTTTTTCAGCAGTAGAGCCTGTTAGAGGTTGAAACCAGTGGCAGAAGTGAGTGACACCCCTATCTAGGGCCCACTCCAAAACAGCGTTGGCGTAAGCCTTTGCCAAATTCTTTTCAAGAGTTTTTTGTGATTGCATCACCATCTCAAGTTGATTTTTTTCTTCTTGAGAAAGTTTCTTGCTTAGTTTGTAATTAAAAACATTTTCTCCGAAGTACTCGCTTACGGAAAGAAGTTTACCCTGTGGATTAACGGGAATCTCGCAAAGACGTGGTTCTCTTTGCAGGGCCAAAAATTTGGAATTTGCTCGAGATGTGGTGCTCATTGGTGCTCCTTAATGAATGTGTTGGAAACTTAGTACTACGGAATTTGATTCTAGCTTAAAACAAAAGGAAAAAGCAATCTCGTAGCGTTAATAATAAAAGAAAAAACTTACATCTATTAACAGTTAAGAAAAAACTGAACAAATAATTTCTAAACTGTTCAAACTCTCTTGGGCAGAAGCTGGATTTTTTCCTTGTGAATTTATACAGGAATAAAGATCGAGATAAAACTGTTTATAACTTCCTTCTTCCAAATCAAAGGAGTGTTCACCCTCTTGAGTATAAAGGGTTGCTCTGTTCTCACTTTTGCCAATACCCTCTATAAGATTAGGATCTTGTTTAAGTCTGGCTTCTTGGGGATCGAGCCCAGTTATCTCTAATGATCCTTGGGTTCCATGCACAAGAAAACGAGCTCCCGGTTTTGCTGCAATAGAACTAGAATGCAGAACAACCCTTCTTTCTTGATATTTTAAAACCAAGTGAAAATAATCATCTTGCTGAGAGCCCTCACGCTGAAGAGCCTTATCAATAATAACTGCTTCAGGTTTGCCAAAAAGAACAAGCGCTTGGTCAAGAAGATGAGGGCCAAGATCAAAAAGAACTCCTCCGGCCAAAGTCGTTTCTTCCTCTCGCCAATTTTTTTGACCAATTTGAGGTCTAAAACGGTCAAAATGGGATTCCAAATAAACCACTTCGCCTAATTTTTTCTCACTGATGATTTTTTTGATTGATAAAAAATCTCCGTCATATCTACGGTTATGAAAAACACTTAGGACTCTTTCCTTCTCATTGGCCAATTGAATAAGCTCTCTGGCCTCGGCAACTGTTGGGGTCAGTGGCTTTTCTACAAGTACATGCTTGTTGGCCTCTAAGGCCCTCTTCGTTTGAGTAAAGTGAAGATGGTTAGGAGTTGTAATAATAACCAGTTCAATTTCTTCAGTGAGAAGTTCTTCATAGTCAGAGACAACTTCAACATTTGGATAGAGAGAGTGCACTTTTTCTGCTTTAGAAGTTAGAACTTTAACTAACTCAAACTCTTTAAGTTGATGGAGAAAAGGTGCATGAAAAACACTACCAGATAAACCAAAGCCGCAAAGACCGACTTTGAGAGGTTTATTCATACATGGCCTCAGGGTTTTCAACATTCTTGCGAAAATGACGGCTCCATAACATTTTAATATATTCAGCATGAGACCACGCAAGTGGAGTGGCCGCCCCTGTTCCTTCTCCAGTTGTTTCAAAAACTTGCTCAGGAATCATTTGCCCCGCATTAGCAAACCCAACATAAGAATCAATGATTGCGTTGACTTTACTTAAAGCTTCTTCTTCAGATAAAGCTCCTTCATTTAAAAGCTCTAGGTAATAGCGACCATGTTCGCTACTTAAAAGAGGCCAAAGACGACCTTTATAATTCTCACCATAACCATATGAATCTTCAGTATAACGGTACCATCCTCTTCCTTTGGGAGTCACCGCACTTATGTGTTGATTAACCACATCGACAGATTTTTTTATTCTTTCATCACTCGCTGGTACAAGTCCCATCAGTGGAAGCTTTAAAAAACCTTGGTCTAAAATTTTTCTCTGATCAAAACGTTTGTGAGAGTTAGAGATATGGCAGCTTTGAAAAATATTAGGATTCCAATTTGCAATAAAGTTAGAGCAACCTGAAACTCTAACAAAATACTCTCCATCTCCATAAATTCCATTTTTTGTCACAGTCCAATCAAAAATATTATCCCCAGGCTTTGTTAACCAACCTCTTGCAATTTTTTCATAACGCTCTTCTCGAAAGATCTCACTGGCCATAATAAGAGCTCTGGTGGCAACAGCAAAAGTTGATGGAGAAATCCCAAAGTTCTCCTCCCATCTTTCTTGGGCACTCCACGGGCCAAACTGAGCAATAAAGTTGCTAGCAAGTCTTAGCATTCCGGCAAACTCCAACTGAAGGGCCTCTTTTGTTTGAGCTGAAGCTCTTTTCCAAAGATGATAAAAAAGCTGAATCGGGTAACCAACCTGATCTAGTTGAAGCCCAGTCCAATACTCATCCCCACTCGTCCAAACATTTTGTGGAAAAGCTCCTATTCTTGGGATAACTCTTGGGCCATACTGCCACACTCCGCTTTTAAACTGAATTTTCTTTAAAAATTTAAGAGCGTTGTAAGCTGTCTGATAGTCACCTGAATTTAAAAGTGAGTAAGCTTTATGAAAGAGATCTCTAGGCCATGTGAGGTGGTATCCTCCAGATTCTCCATTAGATTTATCTTCAGAGAGATCCCCCCAAGGCTTGGATAATGAAGCTGCCATTGCTCCAGGTTGTATTTTGTCTTCATGAGTTTTAATTGTCACAAGAGAGCGTAAGTAGAGTTTAAGTTGCTGGGAACTCATGGGAGTTGGTCTCTTTAAATTTCTTAGATACCCATCCCAGGCACTTACATACTCTTTCAAACTATTCTCTTTAGGCCTTGGAGCTGATTGAGAAAAATCATACGCAACCCAAAACTCATTCTTGCCCATTGAATTTGAAAGACGAAGTTTCCCCATTCCGGCCACATTTCCATTGATAGCACTTGTAAATTTAAAATTCATGGCCCCATTGTAGGCCAAATCTTGATAACCATCAGAAAAACCAACGAAGCCAACCGAAGTTTTCTCAAATCCAGTTGATGAATAAACCTTTAGTTTGGCCTTCTTTTCACTGAATTCTAGTGAGTCATCATGAGCAAATGCACTATCACCAATTCCTGAGTTATTGAGGTGTGGGTTCACAAGAACATAAAACTCAAGCCCTTGTTCAAATGCTTGCACTTCGACTTGGTCAATAATTGTGGCCTTATCTTTGAGAGGATAAAAGGTATGAGTAATACTAAATCGTCCTGTGGGTTCAGAATTCTTAATCTTAACGAGAGAGGGGTGGATAACTTTCACACTATGATTTAAATCTTCCTTTTCTCGCCAAACTCTTCCCTTTCTATCAACCACGATAATTTGAGCATCTTTTAGTTGAGGTCTATCGATGTGAGGATAAAAAACTTCTGTTAAAACTCCCTCGGCCAACGAGAGCCAAATCGTTGATTTCTGCGTCTCTGAATACTTATTATAAAAAGTTGATACATGAATCTTTTTTGCGCTGGACCAAATTGGAGGCAATCCAGGTTTCCCAAAAGCTTCATCGGCCTGTGTGTAAAAGGAATAAAAACAAAGGAATAAACCTAAAAAAAATCTCATCACAACTCTCCCCTAAAATTCAGTTTAAAATCCTAGCGAGTAATTTAGCTCTCGTCTAGTTCAGAACATTACTAATTGCGTTACAGAAAGTGTTTGAGAAAGCTTGCTTGGGTTGCTACAACTTCTTTTCTTAACAAAAGCTTAACAGGAACACACATGTCTTTGAATTTTCTGGATTACACCGTCATTGGTTTTTACTTCGCCCTTGTTCTCTTTATTGCTCTTTATGCTAGTCGTAGAGGTCAAAAGGAGCAAAGAACATCAGAGGAGTATTTTCTCTCTGGAAGAAACCTTCATTGGTTTCTGATTGGAACATCTCTTTTTGCTTCCAACATTGGCTCAGAGCATCTCATTGGATTGGCCGGAACCGGAGCTGCCAGTGGTGTTGCTGTGGCCCAGTTTGAAATTTTGGCCAGTTTTATTCTTTTAATTCTTGGTTGGGTCTTTGTTCCCTTCTATTTGAAAAGTGGAGTCTTTACCATGCCAGAATTTCTTCAGGCCCGCTATAGCGAAGGACCAAGACTCTATCTTTCCTTTATTTCTGTCGTGGCCTATGTTTTAACCAAAATCTCGGTGACTGTTTTCGCTGGGGCCGTCGTTTTTGAATCTCTTGGAACTTCTTTTTTTACGGGAGCTATTTTAGTTGTTCTCGCGACTGGGCTTTATACTGTTTTAGGAGGACTAAGAGCTGTTATCTATACTGATGCGATTCAGGCCATGGTTATGATTCTTGGTTCAGTTCTAGTGGTTATCCTTGGACTGGATAAACTAGGTGGTGTTGATGTTCTTGTTCAAACGGTGCCGAGTGAGTATTTTTCTATGTGGAAACCAATGAGTGACCCGAGTTTTCCTTGGACCGGTATTCTCTTTGGTGCTCCTATTCTTGGAGTTTGGTACTGGTGTACCGATCAATTTATTGTTCAAAGAGTTCTGTCTGCTAAAAATATTTCTCACGCAAGAAGAGGAACTCTCTTTGGAGGCTTTTTAAAAGTCACTCCACTATTCTTGTTTGTTTTTCCTGGTATTATTTGCTTTGCTTTGGCCAAGCAAGGAATTCTTCCTCTTGGTAAAAATGATAACGCTCTTCCTACTCTTATTTCTTATGTTCTTCCTCAAGGAGTGAAAGGTCTAGTCTTTGCTGCCCTTCTGGCAGCTCTTATGAGCTCCCTTTCTTCTGTTTTTAATTCCTGTTCAACTCTTATTACTTATGACTTTTATTTAAAACTAAAACCAAAAGCAAGTGAGAAACAACTCATATGGGTAGGACAGATCTCTACGGCCATTTTAGTTATCTTAGGTCTTATTTGGATTCCTGTGATGAAACTTATCTCAGGAGAGCTCTACAAGTATTTGCAAAGCGTTCAAGCCTATATTTCACCCCCTATTGCAGCTGTTTTTCTTCTTGGGATTTTCTCAAGACGCCTTAACTCTAAAGGAGCAATGGCCGCACTTCTCGGAGGATTTGTCCTAGGGATACTAAGACTTATTTTAGAAATAAAAAAAGCTTCTCTTTCTGGTCTCGCTTTTTATTATGCAGACATCAACTTCCTCCACTTTGCTCTTCTTCTTTTTGTGATTTGTTCAGCTATTCTTATCAGCGTCAGTCTCTTAAGTGAAAAACCTGATGTCGAAAAGATAAAGGAAATTACTTTTGATTGGAGTAAAAAACTAACACTGGACGCGAGTTCTAAAAAAGATGCTCTTCTCTCTGTTCTACTCATCATCATTATTCTCGTTATATGGGTGGTTTTTTCATGAGTATAGCTGTTGGAATTGATATCGGTGGCACTAATACCAAAGTGGCCCTAGTCACAGAACAAGGTGAAACCTTAAGCTTTGTTAGTCTACCAACAAACAGCCAGGAACCCTTTGATAAATTTATCTCCAGAGTTTCCGAAACAGTTAATGCTCTAATTGAAAAAGAAAATCTTAACCTAAAAAACATAAAAGGCATTGGTGTTGGATGCCCAAACGCTGACTCTCGAACTGGAAATCTCGTCTCTCCTCCCAATTTAAAATGGGGAAGCGTGGCCCTTGGACAAAAATTAAAAGAGAGTTTTAATATTCCTATCTTGATTAGTAATGATGCGAACGTTGCTGCTTTTGGAGAAAAAAGATGGGGAGTCGCAAAACAGATGAGCGACTTTATCGTTGTGACTCTTGGAACAGGAATTGGGACAGGAATTTTTGTGAATAACCAAATCCTTATTGGAGGTAATTCTTTAGCTGGAGAAGGTGGGCATATCACTATTTTTCCCGAGGGACGTCCCTGCCACTGCGGGGGACTCGGACACCTTGAGTGTTATGGCTCAGTAAGAGGAATCAAGCAAACTGTTTATGAACTCATCGATGAAGATATTAAGTTCCGTGAAATCGCTGCTCGCTTTAATGCTAAAGAAGAGGTTTTTATTAGGGCCTTTGAAATGACTGCCGATTTTCTGGGCCGTGGTTTGGCACAGATGAGTACTCTTTTTGCGCCTGAAGCTTTTATTTTAGCAGGAGGAATAGCGACCATTGGAGAGAGCTTTGCTGATGATGTTCAGAAAGCACTTGATAAATATGTTTTTCCTGCCTTTAAAGGACATTCAAAAGTTCATATTTCTCAAATTGCAACTGAACACGGAGCTGTCCTTGGTGCTGCTTCTCAAGTTTTTTTAACAAATTAAGTATCCGTTTTTTTGTCCTTAGAATCTTTGTACAACGAGAGCACAATTTACATCTAGCCCAATGGGATAATTTATTTCTGGATGATTACTTGTAAGCCTACATTGTGAATGAAGAACATCAGTAACCACTAAATCTATCTCATAGCCGCCTTCTAATGTTACATGGACTCCAGCGATATGTGGTGTAAGAACAGGTAGTCCATTATATGAATAGAAAATTAAACTTTTCATTTCATAAGATTTATTAACTCCTCCATCCCAATCAATTTGTCTAACCACCATATGAGCGTCTTTTTTTCTCGCGTCCTCAATACTTTCATTATTTAAAGGAAAACGAATATGGATATTTTCATTGGTGTAAGGAATATTAATAATATACTCATGCCTAAACTTCAGCTCATAAGAATCATGTGGTTTCCTCTGAGCTAGAGCGAAGTTAATTTGAAAAATGGCCATAACTAAAAATAGTAATTTCATCTCGAACTCCTTATTTGTTAGTCGAAACTCAGGTATTTGTAGGTTTTAAGAAATTAAAAGTCTAAACAAAGTTTAGTAGAGCTAAATTTTTACAGGATTCAAGGAATCTAAGTATTCAGTTAGACTCATCTCTTTTTCAAGAAACAAATGATTGCAACGACCTTTCTCAATATCTGTTTGCATTTGTGCTCTTTTTCTTATTTTTAATCGCTGGGCGGGAGTCAAACCTTTCATCGCCCAGTTATTTCTTAGAGTTGCCTGACGACTTAATGACATATGACTCTTGGTATTTAAAGCTTCTATAAGTGCCCACATTTGTTTTGCGATGTTACTATCTTTAGACCCTAGTATTTGCTCCCTACTTTGAATCCCTCCATCGCTCGCGTTTAACGATGAACCATGGATAGTGAAGTCATCAATCACCATACTCTTTAAATGAAGTTTCCTGGTAAACTCAATTGTCACTTCTCTCCCATCATCAAGTTTAAACGTTTCATGAAATGTTCCAAAATCACTTGAAGAAACTTTTATACTCTTTCTCCATTCTTGAAATTTTTCTTCTCCAAATAAAATTCGAAGAGGGTTTTCTTTATCTTCTAGATAAACATTGATTTCTTCAATTTCGCCTGTTGGTCTTTGAATTTTCACTTTTGTTCGATGAATCCCAGAAAGCTTTCCAAAGCCACTCCACTCTCTCATCGCAAATGGACGATCTCCTATTCCAACGACTTTTAATGTTTTTCCTGTTTGTTGATAGACTTCAATTACGGCATTTCTTATTTCTTCAACCAGAGTATCTGAAGAAAAAGCAAACATGGCGATACCTAAGCGAAAATTGACTTTTTTCCCCGCTTTAAAGCGTGCGATCATATCTTGGATATTACGCCTGATGGCTTCTCCATAGAAATTCCGCAAAATATTCTTCATTCCTCCCTTGGGAGTAGAGAGCATATAGAGTTCAGGAGTTTCCCCTGTTACTTTATCTTTTGGACCATAAATTTTGAATGCCCCAGAAAGAGGAAACTGACTCCCTCTTAAAGAGTATTTTTCTTTAAGGCCAAGACTTAAAATATGATAAACCACATGTGCAGGATACTGCCCATGAATAATTGAAATTTGATTTACGTTGGCCTTTGCAAACTTACTCATGATTTGTTTTCTTAAATCCCATGGTAAGTCTCCCAAGGGAGACATTCCTGAAAAGGTATAGTTTGCTGAAGAAGCCGCAACCTTTGCCAGGAGAGGGAAATCCCAATTTTTGGCCGCAAGTTTTTGATGATTAAGATTGACCGCATCGACTTCAACAACGATACAGCCCGCTTCTTTTAAAATCCTTATATATTCTAAGGTAGTTTGTTTATTTGTCTCCCTTGCATGCTGGGCCACTCCTTTATCGATTCCTACATATTTAAGACTACCTTCGCGACACCTCCTGGCCATCTTTTGGGCCAGAGGAACAAGATCTTGGTCATAAACGTTAACAATAGCTTGCTTTACTTCTCTTGAAAAAAAATCCAACATCACTTGCATTAAATCATCTGCCGGAATTTTTTTACCATCAAGATATCTTTCGATATTGGCATAAAAAAGAATTTCTCTATAACCTGGCTCTCCACTTAAACTTACCATCTCAAGAGGAGTAAAAGGATTGGCATATTTTTCTAAATTGTGAGCAAACTCACTCTTATCAATCATTTTGGCAAGCTTCTCTTTCCACTCTTTCGGTAAAGAAACAACCTCTCCATTTGTTGTAGGAGGCACAGGAACTTTTCTCATACAGGTAAAAAGCTCATCCATAAATTCTGGGTAAACTTGAAACAGCTTCATCATTTGAGTACTAGATAGAATATGCCTCGCTTCCCGAGGAAGCTCGTTCTCTGTTCCTTTGTATTTAAGATAAATTTTTTCGAGGTCTTGAGAGAAAATTTCGGAAAAAAAGCTTTTCACATCCTCTCTAGTCGAAGCTCTTCTGGTGACAGCAAAAATCTTTGCATAATTATCACTTCTAATGGGAATTTCATTTGCCCAAAGCAGATGAGAAAATACAAAAACAAGGGCCAATAAACGCATGGGAACAAGTCTAACTTATCTCACCTTGCTGCGTCATCAACATTAAGAAAGTCCTGTAAAAAAAACAAACCATAAAAAGCTTTAGTTTTAACAAGTTACGATGGTTCTAGAAAGGAAAAACTCTGCTGGGCCTGGGCCTTATCTGAGGTCAAAAACTTTACTCCCAAGCCGAGTAGGCGAATTGGGTATGATCTTTTTCTAAATAGTTCTTCAAGTAATTGGGAAAACTCCCCTTCAACCAAAGAGTGATAAGGACGCTCAATCGTTGAATTTTTAAAATCAATATATTTAACCTTAACAAAAATTGTTTTTATTGGTGGTTGAGATTTTTGTCTAAGTCTAAGTTCGAGTTCTTGAAAGATAAGATGAAGCTCATCTCTTAATTCATCTGCACTTAAATAATCTGTTATAAAAGTGTTTTCAACACTTAATGATTTTCTCACTCTCTGTGTTTCAACTTCTCTTTGATCTTGACCTCGACAAAACTGATAAAGCTCTCCTCCAAACTTTCCAAAATAATGCTGAATTTCAGAGAGAGTCAACTTTTGTAATTCACCACAAGTCTTAATGCCTAGTTCAAGTAATTTGTTTTGAGTGACTTTCCCAACTCCCCAAATTTTCTTAACAGGAAGGTCTTTCATAAAATTCTCTATTTCAGAGGGAGCAATAGTAAACTGTCCATTAGGCTTTTTGATATCACTTGCAATTTTTGCCAGAAGTTTATTAGGAGCAATTCCAGCACTGCAGGTTAACCCAGTTTCTTCAAAAACTTCTTGGCGTATCCTTTGGGCCAAAATTGTAGCACTTCCAGTATTCTCTTTTAAATACTCACTGACATCAAGATAAGCTTCATCCAAACTTAATGGCTGAATTTTAGAAGTATACCTTTTGAAAACTTCTCTAATCTGCTTTGAATAGTCTTTATAAATATCAAAATGCCCTCTTACGATAATAAGCTGAGGACATAGTTTGACCGCTTGAGAAGAGGACATCGCAGACTTCACTCCGAAAGCTCTTGCTTCATAGCTGGCAGTTGCGATAACGCCTCTTTTTCCAGGGCTTCCCCCTACAGCAACAGGCTTGCCTTTTAAAGAAGGATTGATTTTTTGCTCGATGGCCGCAAAGAAGCAGTCCATATCAATATGAATAATTTTTCTCATTTACTCTTTTAGTGATTTTTGAACTTTCTCTTTATCTGAAATAAGAATAGATTTTAAAACTTTAGGACCTTTTTGGGGTGTCATTTCGGTCTCTATGATTTTTCCCAAACGGCAAAGAGTGAGTAAATATGATTGATTTTCTTTCAATAAGCTTGAAAGATTTTCGACATCTGGTTTCAACATTCTTTGTCTGTTAAGAGCCAGAATTTCATCACCTGCGTTAAGACCATTTTTATGGGCAGCTCCATCAAGCTCTACACTTCTTACAAAAACTCTATCTGATTTAAATTCAAATTGTGCCCCAAAAGAGAGTTTAGAATCCTCTTCCCATTGAAATCCAAGACCGATCTTTTTTAATTCAGCTTCAAAGTCTATTTCTTCCACAGAACTAATCAGATGATAAAACCATTGAGCTGTTTGCTCATTACTTAAATTTGAGACCAGCTCTAAAAACTCTTGAGTTTCTAGCCCTTGCTCAGGTCGAGACTTATAATGATTCCATAAAGATTTGATTAGCCCTTTTGTTGATTGCCCAAACTCATTGAGTCTAATATGCAAGAGAAGGAAAACAAGTCCACCTTTTAAATAATAACTAATTGTGGAGTTGTTCGAATTCTCATCTGGGCGGTAGAGTTTTATCCAGGCATTAAAAGAGCTCTGCTCTAAAGAGTGAAACTTTCTTCCTGGAATTTGATAATACCGTGAGAAGTTTGTCTTTAACATTTTTAAATATTCTTCAAGGGTACAAAGTCCTGCTTGATAAACAAAGAGCTCATCCACAAAACTGGTTAACCCTTCTGCTAACCACAACATTGATGTGTAATTTTCTTGATTGTAATCAAAAGGGCCAAGCTCTTTGGGGCGAATTCTTTTGACGTTCCAAGTGTGAAAATATTCATGAGAAACAAGACTTAACCATTGAAGGTAACTTGTTCTATCATTAAACTTTCTGCCATCAAAATGAAGGGCCGTTGAATCACTATGCTCTAACCCTCCATAGAGATTGGGACAAAAATGAGTAATGAATGTATATTTTTCGTAAGGAGTTTCACCGACATAATGAGAGATATGTTCAACAACTTTTTTCATATCCTCTTTGAGATTATAAGGATGAGGATAAGTTTCTCCATAAAAAGCAAGATAGTGCTCTTTACCATCGACCATAAAACCATCTGTTTCATGACATCCTATTTCAATAGGTGAATCTAAAAGAGTGTCATAATCTCTTGCCTCATAAATAAACTTTTCCCCTCCATCTGAGACATCCTTTAAAGCGGTTGTGACCTTAGACCAAAGAGGAGGAAACTTAAACTCTATCGTTGGTTTTATGATTTCAAGAGATGAACATCCTAAAAACAAGGAAGGTCCGTGTAAAAAAGCATGAGAATCATCAACATGAGAAGTTCTCACTGTTAACTCATGGGCATAAATTTCATACTCAATAGTAAAAGACTCGTCTTGAGTACTAAGTTCAGGGTGAGTGAAACTCACTCTCCATTTACCTTTTTCTGTTTGTTCATGATAGAGCCTTCTACCTTGAGAATCGCTCGCTTTGAATGTCCTTATATGCCTAGAGTACTCTCTCATGAGATATGAGCCTGGTGACCATGAAGGAAGAAAAAAATCCAAGAAATCGTTACCAACCCTTTTTCCAGATAATGAAATTTTTACGATATGAGTATGGGGATTAGAAATTTCAACTAAATAGTAAAAACTCAAAACTAGGCTCCTTAGATAATCCTCTTGAGAGAGAAAAAGTTTTGTGCTAAAAACCTATCTAATTTCTATATTAATAGACAGGAAATCACATGTCATCATCCAATTCTTTTATTATCACTGATAGCGCTGCGAAACAAATATTACTTATCCAAAATAATGATTATACACTTAACGGACTTGTTTTTAGACTCAAAATTGGAGGGAAAGGCTGCTCTGGCTTTACTTACACAACAGGGTTTAGCTCTCCACTAGAGGATGATATTATTCTCTCTAAGTCTTTTGAGTTTGGCACTATCCATGTTCACCTCGATCCTTTCACTCACTACTACTGCCAAGAAGGTCGTCTCGACTTTATGTTCGACCCAGATGCAAATGAAGACGGTTTTCTTTTCACCAATAATAAAGAATTCTTATTTGAGGGAAAATTTTTTCAAGATGAATCTCTCGTCCCGTCCCATTTGGAGCAAAAATGAGTCATTTCAGTTTAGACTACCGCTACCTCAAAGCTTTTTGTGTCACTGCTCAGCATCTTAATTTTTCCAAAGCGGCCAGAGAACTTAATATCGCTCAATCAGCAGTTAGTCGTCAGATAAAACTACTTGAAGATACATTGGGGCAGCAGTTAATTGTACGCTCATCTAAGAAAGTTCTTTTAACAAAAAAAGGACAAGAGCTCTTGGGCACAATTCAAGTATTTGAAAAGAAGACCCAGGCGATTTTACAAAGCTCAGAACAACAGCTTATCAAAGTGGGAATACTGCATGGTCTTCTTGAAACATGGTTCATTCCTATTGTAGAGCAATTTTGCAAAAATCATGACCAATTACAAATTGAAACGGATTATCCAGAGACTCTAAAGAACGCTTTAGTCGATGGTCGTTTTGATATCGTTTTTACTCCTGAAAATATTCAAAGTGATCTTATTACTTCATTAAGGATTTTTGAAGAAAAGCTCGTCTTAATTGGCCCCAGCGAAGTTAATGTCAAAAGTCTCTGGCAAATACCATGGGTTGTCTATAACGATGATGATCACCTTATGAAACTCTATAAAAAAAGACCTGATAAAATCATCAGAGTTAATTCTGTTACTGCTATTATTAAACTTGTGAATCAAGGACTTGGAGTTGCAGTTGTTCCTGAACACACAATAAAAAAACATAAGTCTTTTAAATTTAAAATTCATGAACTCAAAGGTCTTCCTAAATCAAACATTTACCTTTCAACATTAAATTTTAAAAAACTTCCCGATCATATTGACGAGTTCGTACGAATTATTAAACAAAACTCTTAATCACAAGGCTTGTTTCCTTGAAAGTGGCGTCCAGAATCACAAACACTCATTTCAAGATGGTACTTAAATTTATATGACTCTAATGAATAGTGCCTTCTTAAGTTTTTATTCTCTTCTTTTTTCTCACTTTTCATCGCGGGCCAACTCACTTCCAAATCAAGAAGAACTTCCCCCCTATCTAGGCCAAAGAGTATTCCCTCCTCGTGTTGAGAAGGAAGGGCGCCTTGTGAGAACTCAACCCACCTTGTTTGAATCCTTTGTTTTTGTTCTATTTTCGTTTTCAATCGAATGAGTGAACCAATTCCTTGTGAATTAGCGCTTTCTCCTTTGAGATAAACTCGTAAACTTCTTCTTCCTTCGTAGGGAATTTGGTTTTCAAAAACATAAATTCTTTTTTCGATATCAGAATTTCTTTGAGAGATTTGGGAGGTAATAATATCTAATTTTCCATCCTTATTAAGATCAAGAACAATACTACCCGTAGGGTTAATTAAATCAATCCCCGCAAGATGAGCAATATTTTCAAAAGAATGGTCTGGGTTTTGTTTAAAAAGAACAAGACGTGAGGTTGGGGGAAATCCTGAATTATCGACAAGAAGATCAATAAGACCATCAAAGTTATAATCAAACCACACTGCTCTTCGATCTCCTTGGTTCCAATTAATCGTTGCAATATCATTCATATACTCTGTTCTAATAAACTCTGGAGGAAAGTTTTTAAATGCTCCTGTGAGAACACTCGATTTATCAATAAAGCTATGATCATAAGAGTGAGTTAGCTCTCCAAGATAAATATCCATCATCCCATCGTTGTTATAATCAGTACAAGCACTGAAAAAACTCCGTCCTCCTCCTCTCGGGTCAATTCTCCCTTCTACATCGGAGCTGTAATAGCTTTGAAGTCCATAGTCCTTAAAAACACGGTTATCATCTTTCAGAGTATAAAGATTCATCCAAAGTTTATTTTGATAACGACTTGTTGAAGTTGTTAAAATATCGGCAAAACCATTTTGATCGATATCACACGTTGCTCCTCCATAAGTTGGCCTTGCATTTATATACATAATCCCTTTCTCTAACTTCTCATTCTCTCCCTCTAGAAGATGACTCACATCTACAAATTTCTTCCCGTCTCCTTTTAATAATTTATCTGGCTCTGGTACGGGTTTTCCTTCAAATGTCCCAAACCAGTTCCCTACAAAAAGATCAAGATAGCCATCATTGTTATAATCCAAAACAGCAACTGTAGCAGAAGCCGAAGCCTCTAAAGAAATAGCATCCTTGACTTCTTTGAAAGAAACCATTCCACGTTCTATCTCTCCTTTAAAATACTTTAAAGGAATTTTTGTCAGCTCAGACTTCTGATTGAGGACACCACTAATCGCATCTAAAATCCCATCTTTATCAAAGTCATAAAAAAGAAGATATGAAGCAATAACAGAATTTTGAAAACGCGACTTGACCTGCCTAAATTTTCTTTCTTGAGGAAAGTATTGCCAAAATTGTGGGCTCGAATAACGATCCGTGAGCATTACCAGATCACTATACCCATCCAAGCTAAAATCAATCGCATAAAAATGTTTAGCGTGAACTTTCTCTAGGCCGTATTCTGTTGTTTTATCAATAAAGTCACTGGAACTACTCGCTTGAGTTGGGCCGAATTGGTAAGCTTTCGTTCGTAAAGTGTAATCCTCACGTTTAATTTCTTTTTTTTTCTTGAAGAGCTTACTACAAGAGAAAAAGCAAAGAATAAAAAGAAGACAAAATCTCATCTAAAAATCGACGATATCCAATCCGTATCCATCTCTTTTAACCACTTCATTTGAAACTTTGGGAATAAAAGAGTCATAACTTTGGCTAAGTCTTTTAATATTTCGAGTAAAATTCTGTCTACGATCACGACATATCATATCTGTCATATCTTTAACGTACTCTTTATCCGCTTCAGATGTTTTTGAAGAATTAAGAATAAAAGTTGTACGTGATAAGGTACTTAATATGACATAAAGATCAATAGCCATATTGGCAATTCTTCTCTGAGGAAGCTCATTACCAATAATATTCTTCCCAAGTTTCATCAAAACATTCTCAACTTTAATATAAAAATCGTGAACCATTGAAGAAAATCTCTCCGCGTGTTCAGTTAGCTCTGGATGAACCTGAGTCAGAGTTTTTGAAGATGAAACTCTTTTTGCTGCAAACTTAGTTAAAACACCAACAGATTTGATAGGATTTTTTAAAACAGAAGTGACATCAGCTATTTTTCCAAGCTCTTTTAACTCTTCACTTGGTCCTTTAATACCAGAAAGAGCAATCAGAATTCTCAGAATTTCGTTTGTTCCTTCAAAGATAAGATTGATTCTAGCATCTCTCATCATCCTTTCATAAGGATACTCTTTCATATAACCATTCCCAGCAGCGACCTGGGTTGCCTTATCAATTGTTTCCCATAATTTTTCAGAACAAAAAACCTTACACATCGCTGACTCAAGATGGTAGTTCTCCATTCCTTTCTTCATTAGACCTGTCGTCATATAAACCATCGACTCACAAGCGTAAATATCAGCGGCCATTGTTGAGAGTTTGTGCTGAATGAGTCCATAATTAGCAATTACATCTCCAAATTGTTTTCTATTTTTAGCATGGTCTGTGGCCAGTTTTAAAGCTGTCTTCATCGCTCCAACACTACCAGAACCCAGAGATAGCCTTCCTGTGTTTAAAACATTCATGGCAATTTTAAATCCCTTCCCTAGTTCACCAATAATATTTTCTTTAGGAACGATGACCTTATCAAAATAAACAGCTCTTGTTTCGCTGGCCCTGATTCCCATTTTGTCTTCTTTTTCACCAAAAGAAATCCCTTCCATCTCTTTCTCAACTATAAAACAGCTGATTTTTTCTTTCACTTTTCCATCCACCTCATGCTCTGTTTTAGCAAAGACAGAATAAAATTGCGCCATCCCAGCATTTGTGATCCAAAGTTTTTGGCCAGTAAGAGTGTAAGTCCCATCTCCATTATCAACGGCCTTCGTCTTAATTGAATAAGCATCAGATCCAGAACCTGGCTCAGTTAAGCAAAAAGCTGCATAAACTTCTCCTGTGGCCAAGCGAGGAAGCCATTTTTTCTTTTGCTCCTCGTTCCCTTCATTAAGAAGAGCTTTAAAACCTATTGATTGATGGGCCCCAAGGGTAACTCCTACCGATCCATCAATTCCTGCAATTTCTTGAAAAACTCTCGCGTAAAGAGAGTGATCAAGTTCTAATCCCCCAAATTCCTCCGGAACAGCAAGACCACAAAGACCAAGTTCAGCTAATCCCTGAAGCGTTTGCTCAGGTATAACCCCCTCTATATCTTGTTTAGTTGAATCGATACTTTCACCAAATTTCGAAATAGCATCAACTAATTCTTTTGAGAAAGATTTTTGTTCCTCATCAAATGCGGGGTAAGGAAAGATGTTTTCCTCATTAATTTCTCCAAAAAAGAGGGTTTCTGCCACTGAGGGAAAGGATTTAGATTGATTATCACTCATAACTGACTCCATTACTTAAGAATAATTACCTTTAAGATTATATCAACCGCACGCCCATACGACAAAGGGGAAAGAGAAAAAATCAATTCCGACTTTTTTAGGTCAGTTTTGTTTTAAGTACCAGAAATTACAGACAATCACTTGCGTAATATAAGAAGACAAGAGAAAATGAAAAGGTAATGAAAAAATGGATTAGTAAACTTAAGAATAAATTTTCAAAAACTTCACAAGAAGAAGTTCCTCTTCACGATGAAAGTGAAGTCAGCGAACTCGAGCATGAAAAAGAGCTAGAACAAGAAGCCTCCCCTTCTTCACCAAATTTTTTGCAAAGAATTAAACAAAAATTCAAAAAGAAAAAAGCTGCAGAGATTGAATTACCTGAAGACGTGGAAGAAGTTGAAGAAGAGTTTCATGGTAATGAAGAACAAATGCCACCGGATTTAGTGGCGCCAACTTCTTTCTTTCAAAAAATAAAAAAACAAGTTCAAAACTTTGATGCAACTCAAACTTTTACAAAATTTAAAAATTTGCTTAATAAAGAAAAATTATCTCATACAGGTAAAGATACTCTCCAAGTTGGTAATAAATTTAAACAAACTCTTGGAAGTGTTGATTGGATGAAGCTTCCAGATAAATTATTTTCTGCAAGAACAAGAACACACATCCACTCTGCTTTTTTGGCCACAACTTTTATTATCACCTCTTATGGAGTAGGAAAAACTCTCGCGATATTTACGAAAGGAGAAGACAAGTCCATTGAGAGAACACAAACAGTCAGTGCTCCTCTTATGACAAAAGCCTTAACAGTCTCTGATTTTAAAAAAATTGGAGCGGTTAATGTATTTAGAACTGATGAAAAGAAAAAAGATGCAGATGGAGAGAAGGCCAGGAAAAAAATAAATAGAAATACTAAATGTATTGCAGCAACTAAGAAAACAAACCTTCCTCTCACCCTTATTAATACTGTTGTTTTACAGGATGAAGTAAAATCTATTGCGGCTGTTCAAGTACGTTCAAAAAAAGAGCCCATGAGTGTCAGAGTAGGAGAAACAATTGGGAAGTACGCTAAAGTCGACAAAATTACGAGATTAGAGGTCATTTTAAAGAACCTCAAAGATGGAAGTTGCGAGCTTCTTGCTAGTAAAGATCTCATTGATAAAAAAGATAACCCTATTACAGTTCTCTCCCCCAGAGAATCAAAAAGTTTTGTGAGAAATCAACCACCAAAAGGTATTTCGAATAATGGTAATAACTTTAAAATTTCTAAGAAATTTCTTAAAACTAAAATGAAAGATTTAAGTAGTATCTTAACTCAAGCTCGTGCCATCCGCTTAACTAATCCAGATGGCTCTATGGCCTTTAAAGTCACCGATATTGTACCAGACAGTGTGTTTGCCAATCTTGGTGTTCAAGATAACGATATTATTACTTCCATTAACGGTGAGAAGATTACTGATATGAATCAAGTAATGGGTCTGTTAGGGAAGTTAGAAAATTTAGATAATCTCTCTATGGATGTTCAAAGAAATGGAAGAAAGGTTCCTCTTGAATATTCTTTTAGTGAGTAAAACAAGGACTAAAAAATGATGACACGAAGTCTACCTGCAAGGAAAACGATTTTCCTACTTTGCTTAATGAGCTTACCTGTTTTTGGTCAGTTCAAAAAGTATCGTTCAAAGAATCAAGTGAATCAGCCCCAGTCTCAACCCACTTCGATACAAGCTGACTCTGCTCCACAGCAAGCTGGAAACTCACAAAGACAACAAGCTCTGGAAGATATTGAAGAAAGTGGGGCCAATGATAAAGAAACTTTTGGCAGAGATGTTCCTCAAGCTCCGGTTGAAAAAAAGAAAGAATATGTAAATTTAAACTTTGAAACAGCTTTTGGTCCTGAAGTTGTAACTAGTTTTGATTTTCCTGATGCTGACATTCTTGATATCACCAAGTTTATGCAAAAATTGACGGGAATTAATTTAATTCTCGATAAAGATGTTAAAGGAAAAGTTTCTATCACTGCACCTACTCCAATTACTGTAGGAGACGCTTGGAAGGCTTATCTAACTGCACTAAACATGGCTGGTTATGCCCTAGTTAAATCAGGAGCTTTTTATAAAATTATCAACGCAAGAGACCTAAGATACACCCCTACTAAAATTTATACAGGAACATACACTCCTGATACTGAAAACTTTATGATGAGAGTTATTACGCTCAAAAATATCTCTGTTAAAGAAATTTCAAGAAACTTTAGACCTTTTATGTCTCGTTACGGACGTATCATTGATATAGAGCAAACAAACTCAATTATTATTGCTGATACTGGACAAAACATTAACCGAGTTGTTCAGCTGATTAAGTTTTTGGATGTTCCTGGTTTTGAAGAAGGATTACACATTATTCCTGTTAAAAATTCTTCTGCTCAAGAAATTGCAAAACTTCTCGATCAACTTGTTCTGAATAAATCTGATAGTAGAAGCCGGAGCAAGAGACGGTCAAGTAGCAGCAGTTCTGGAGCTGGTGAGAACATCAGTAAAATTATCGCTGAGACCAGAACAAACTCTATTATTGCTCTTGCTAATGCTCAAGGAGCCATTGAGCTTAAAGCTCTCATTAAAAAACTTGATGTTGAAGCTGTTTCACAAGCTAGTGGTAGAGTTCATGTTCATTACCTTCGTTTTGGAGACGCTGAAGAGCTTTCGAAGACGCTCTCTTCTCTTGTGTCAGGTGCCACGGCAAAGCAAGATCAAAAAGCGGCGACCCGTTTTACAACCACGGGAGGAGCTCTTGATAACGCTGTTTTTACTTCAGAAGTAAAAATTACAGCTGATAAATCAAACAATGCTCTTGTTGTTACAGCATCCCCTACTGATTGGCTGACCTTGAAAGATGTTATCTCAAGACTTGATATTCCTCGTGAACAAGTTTTTGTTGAAGGGCTTATCTTAGAGACAAATGTTACTAAAGGTCGAGAGTTTGGAACAAGCTATATTGGGGCTTATGGTGAAGGTGCTGCTGAGAGAATGGGATTTGGTAACGGTAGTGATGACTCTGACTTAACTCAACTCTTAACTGGAAACGTGACGAACGTTTCTGGTTTTTTTACTGGACTAGGAGTTGGAGGAACAAGAGATGTGACTCTATCCGATGGCTCAACTGTTTCAGTTAATAGTGTTTCCATGTTATTAAAGGTTCTCTCTAGTAACTCTAAAACTAATATCTTGGCCACACCACAGATATTGGCCATGGATAACACAGAAGCATCCTTTGAAGTTGGTGAAACTGTTCCTATTACTCAAACAACGACTTCTAACGGAGCTGCAAGTGAGAGTTTCTCTCAACAAAAAGTTGCTCTTGTGCTTAAAATTACTCCGCAAATTAACAAAGTTACCCGCTTTGTTAAACTTAAAATCGACCAGAGGATTGATGATTTTGCCTCTGTTGAAAGAGCTGCTAACAATGCTGCTGGAGGGGTTTCCACAACAACAAGAAGTGCTATCACAGAAGTAATGGTTAGGGACCAAGATACTATCGCAATGGGTGGTTTTATGAGAGATAAAACGACTGAAACTCTAAGTAAGGTTCCCCTACTTGGTGATATCCCCGTTTTAGGTTGGCTATTTAAACAAAAAGCCAGAACTGTAAATAAAGTTAATCTTCTCTTCTTTATTACACCTAAAATTCTCTCTTCTTATGAAGATACCGCTGCAACTAATACGAGAGAGCAAATTTCAAGACGTTCAAAAGATATTAAGAAAATTCTTGTGGGAGAAGATCCTTATGATGAACTCCTAAGTGATCTTGATCGAAAATTAGAAGAACAAGAAAAAGGTCCCATTTATAATATATCTTCATCAGCTAAATACATTCAGGAAAATGAAGGAGATG
This sequence comes from Bacteriovoracia bacterium, assembly GCA_030431635.1. Taxonomy (GTDB): domain Bacteria; phylum Bdellovibrionota; class Bacteriovoracia; order Bacteriovoracales; family Bacteriovoracaceae; genus CALFYV01. The sequence goes on along the minus strand of JAUIIL010000004.1, from coordinate 47,864 downwards.
GAATTAAGTCAGGAGGAGGAAATACCTTCGGTCCTAAATTCCAAAATAAGACTAAGTTAAAAGAAGAAAAAAGTATCTCTGACGAGTATTTTGAAGAATATGATGATTCAAGTATTATTGATGAAGAAGATTTAGAAATGCCTGCACCTACTGGAATAGGAGAAAATTAGACCATGGTGAAAATTTCTGATCATTTAATGGAGAAAGTAGAGGATCAAAAAGACCAGATTGGTCAGCTACTTATTAAGCATACCAATTTGACCCAAGGACAATTGGACGAAGCCCTTCAAGAACAAAAAGAAGAAGGTAGGCTCTTAGGAGAAATACTTGTTAGTAAAAACTTGATTTCTCCACATGATATTATCAAAGTCATTTGTCATCAAGTTGAAATTCCTTATGTTCATGACATCAATATTGATGATATCGATCCTAATATTGTGAAAGACCTACCTATTAACTATGCCAAGCACCACGAAATTATCCCAATTATGGAGACTGATTATAATCTAGTCCTGGCCATGAGCGATCCCTTTAATTTTGATGTCATTAATGACCTTCACGGAATATTTAAAAAAGAAATTCAGGTGATTGTCACCTCTTCTGTAAGAATTCAGGATGCTATTAACAGAGTTTATGAGAAAGCTAACCGTAATATCGTTGATAGTATTGAAGATGAATTCTCTGAAGATGCGATCGACTTAGATGGCCCTATTGATATTCTTGATGCCACAGATGATGCACCTGTTATTAAATTTGTAAACTCGATTATTTTCAGGGCCGTTAAAGAGAAGGCTTCCGATATTCATATTGAGCCTTACGAGAAAGATACGATATATAGATTTCGAATTAATGGGGTTATGACTGAAATCCTTCGTCAGCCAAAAAGAACCCATGCAGCGGTTTCTTCTCGTATTAAAGTTATGGCCAAGCTTGATATCGCAGAAAAACGTCTTCCTCAAGATGGAAGAATCAAAATTAAAATCGCTGGTAAAGATATTGATATCCGTTTAAGTACGACCCCTGTTCAAAATGGTGAACGAATTGTTATGAGGGTTCTTGAGAAAAATAACACTGTTCTTGAACTAGAGAAATTAGGTTTTCATGGCCAAGTCTTAGAAAATTTAAAAGAACTCTCGCAGAGAAAACATGGAGTTCTTTATGTTACAGGTCCAACAGGACACGGGAAAACAACGACTCTTTTTGCTATTTTAGATAGAATGAATACTCCCGATAAAATGATCATCACAGTTGAAGATCCTGTCGAATATGAACTATCAGGAATATCACAAATCCAAGTGAACCATAAAATTGATTTAAGCTTTGCTATTGCTCTACGTTCTATCCTTCGACAAAACCCAGATATCGTTATGGTTGGGGAAACAAGGGACCAAGAAACAGCAGAGATGGCCATTAACGCTTCTTTGACAGGTCACTTTGTTCTCTCGACCTTGCACACGAACGATGCCTCCTCAGCCCCTACTCGACTTATTGACATGGGAGTTCAACCCTTTTTAATCGCGTCATCTCTGGTTGCTGTACTTGCCCAAAGACTTATCAGAACCTTATGCCAATACTGTAAAGAACCGCACGAACTTTCAAGCTATGACAAAACGATACTAGGAATTCAAAAAGTCCCTGATAATGCCACAGTATTTAAGGCCAAGGGATGTGCTCATTGTAGTGATACAGGATATGGCGGACGAACTTGTGTTGCCGAACTTCTTATGATTGATGACAACATTCGTTCACTCATTCTAAGACAAGCCGATGCAGGTGCTGTAAAAAAAGCTGCCGTTAAAAATGGAATGATTACTTTAAGAACTGATGCTCTTTCAAAAATATTTAAAGGCGAAACATCGGTTGAAGAAATGGTTAGAGCAATTAATAGTGAAGAGAATATTGAGTAGTATTTTTTATGCCAATTTATACCTACAAAGGAATGGATCGAACGGGTAAAGAGATTAACTCGACGATCAATACAGAAAGTCTTCCTCAGGCCAAGCAAAAACTTAGGGCCATGGGGATTATGCTCATTGAAATAAAAGAGCAAAGCTCTAAGTCAGGCTCCAGTTCAAGTTTTCTAGCTAGTTTAAATAATCGTGTTTCTGTTAACGATCTTTCTCTCATGACAAGACAGCTCTCTACTCTCATCAAGGCCCGTATTCAAATCGTTGAGGCCTTAAGTGCTCTTGTTGATCAGGTCGATAGCCCTCAATTAAAAGTTGTTCTCTCAGAAGTTAAGCAAAAAGTAAATGAAGGGGTTTCCCTTGCAAAAGCCCTCTCCGATCACCCTAAAATCTTTAATAACGTTTATGTTAATATGGTGGAAGCTGGTGAAGCTTCTGGTACTTTAGATATTGTTTTGGTTAGACTTGCTGAATTTACTGAAGCCCAAGTAAAACTTAAGAATAAACTCCAAGGAGCGATGACTTATCCAGTTATCATGGCCGCCTTTGGATTTATTATGATGAATGTTATTTTTATTTTCGTCATTCCTAAAATAGCAAAGATTTTTGTCTCGATGAAAAAAGAACTTCCCCTGCAAACAAAACTTTGTATCGAACTTTCTGATTGGATGCAGAACTATTGGTTTGTTATGCCAGTTCTCTTCTTTCTTCTTTGGTACTCTTTTAAAAAGTATATTCAAACTGAAGAAGGACTTAAAAAGTGGCATGGTCTAATATTGAAGCTCCCCATTATTGGACAGCTATCAAAAATGATTAATGTAAGCCGTTTCTGCTCAACCCTATCCACACTTTTAAATTCAGGAGTACCAATCCTTGCTTCAATGAATATTGTTAAAAACTTAATTCCCAATGTTTTAATGAAGGATGCCATTGAAAAATCACGTCTAGCTGTTTCAGAAGGAGCCTCTCTCGTAGGCCCACTTATTCAATGCGGGCACTTCCCTAGTCTTGTGACACATATGATTAAACTAGGAGAACGCTCAGGTGAACTTGAACCAATGTTAAATATAGTTGCGGATAATTATCAAGATCAAGTCGAGAGCAAGATTGCAGGTTTGACCTCTATCCTAGAACCCATTATGATGGTAGGGTTAGGTCTAGCGGTAGGCTTTATTGTTTTTTCTGTTGTTGTTCCAATGATGGAAATTAACTCACTTAGTTAAAGCGAAATAAGGAGAAAATATGCTGAACAAAAATGCGCAGTTTCTACGTTTAGTGTCCAACTCTCACAAAGGTTTCAGTATCCTTGAGATTCTCATTGGGCTTACTCTTATTGGTTTCACAGGGACATTTGTGGCCACCAAAGTCTATGATCAACTTCAAGAAGGTAAAGTTCAAACGGCCAAAATCCAAATCAATAAATTAGGAGAGGCCCTAAGAGATTTTAGAAGACATTGTGGTTTCTACCCTACTTCTGATCAAGGTCTTGATGCTCTTATTGAAAAACCAGGTGGACGTGAGTGTAAAAGATATGCTCCAGGTGGATATCTAAGTAAAGGTAAGATTCCTCTTGACCCATGGGACAATAACTATTTTTATGAATCAGATGGTAGAACATATACCATGATCTCATACGGTGCGGACAACATCGAAGGTGGAGAAGGCTTTGATGCTGACATTAACTCCAATGAGATTTAAAATGTAATTAATGAGTTTAGATAAATTAAAAAAGAGCGATCAGGGTTTTACTATTTTTGAAGTTCTGATCGCTCTTTTTATTATAGCAATGGTTTTTGTGGCCATCCCTCTTTCAAACCCAAATAACCGCCAAGCTCTACAGACATCAGTCGATGATATTGATAGGGCCGTAAGGTTTGCAACTAATGAATCCGTTCTCAGAAATACGATTACAAGATTAACGATAGATCTTGGAAAATCTCCCAGTGAATATTTTGTTGAATTTAGTACAACTGAAAACTTTCTTCTTCCTGATCCTGAGGAAGGTGATAAAAAAGTTAAAACCCTAGAAGAAAGCGAAAAAGAAGAAACGAAGAAATCCAAAATAGATAAATCCTTTAGTAAAATCCCTGAATTTGAAGAAATGAAAAGAGAAATTCATCACACGGTTTTTATTATGGGAGCTTATCTTGGAGACAAAACAAAGATGATAAAAGAAGGTAAAATACATCTCTACTTTTATCCTTCTGGAGAGAGAGATGGTGCTCTTATTTTATTCGTCACTGATGATGAGGTGGCCGGTCTTGAAATACTCTCTTTCCAACAAAAAACTAAAGTCCATTATGAACCAGTCTTTGCAGAGGATATTGCGAACTTAGAGGATGAGCAAAGAAAAGCCGCCGAGGAGATTTACTCGAGATGGAAATAAGAAGTCAAAAAGGCTTTTCTTTATTAGAAGTCATGATCGCCATGACAATGTTTTCTGTTTTCTTGACAGCTTATCTTATTTCACAAGGTGGAAATATTGCTAGTTCAACCAGAATGGCCGAAGAAATTCTTTTAAAAAACCTTGCTGTTCAAAAAATCAATGAAACAATTTTGGAACCTCCTTTATTCACTGAATCCCTAGATGGAAAAAAAGAAACAAAAACTTTTGACTCACCTTATGCCGATTATTCATACACTATTGAATTTTCTAAACTTGAAGTTCCTGACTTTGAGGAAGTTCTTATGGGGGGTTCTCAAAAAGGGGGGATCGAGGAGAATAATCAACAAGTTGATGCAATTAAAAAATTAGTGTTTGAGCAGTTAAAGGTCAATATCGAAAAAATCATTTGGCAAGTAAGAGTTACAGTTATGAATAAAGAAACAGAATACAAGTTTATTCTATCCACTTGGTTAGTTAACCCTGAACAAAAAGTAGAGCTAAAAGTAAACTTATGACAAATAAAGGTTTCTCCATCTTAGAAGTTCTCATTTCAGTAACCCTACTGTCTTTTATCATGTTAGGGGTTATTTCAGTCACAGGAGACAGTACCGAAACCAAAGAGAGAGTGATCGAGGAAGATAAGGAAAACCTACAAGTTGAAATGGCCATGGCCCGTTTTGAGTGGGATTTTTCACAAATCTACTCTCCCTTATATTTTTCAAGACGATATGAAAAACCCTTTACTCCCCCAGGTCAAAGCGCATCTGAAGCGACAAAGAGTTTTGAGACTATTAACAATCGATATAGTTCAAACAAAAGATTTCCCTTCCCTAACCAAGATGGCCTACCCGTACCAAAGTTCACTTTAGAAGATAAAACATTCACCTTTTTTACAACAAGTAATAGAAGGAAAACTGAAAACTCCAAAGAATCCCACTTTGCTTGGGTTAAATACACAATCGAAACTCCTAAAGATAGAGAGGACGATAAACCAGGGGAAAACCTAGTTCGTTATGTCATAACAAAAGATCCTTTTGGGAAAGATGAGCTTGATTGGAGTGATGTTAAAGGTCACGTCATAATGGAAGGAGTAACTAGTTATAAAATTTCTTTTTGGGACAGAGAGAAAAAAGTATGGGTGGACTCATTGGCAACTCTTAAAGATGGTGAGCATAAACTTTGGGGAGCAAAGCTTGAAATTGGATGGGTAGACGCAAGTGGAATCGAGCGTCTTGATACAAGAATCTTTAGACCCCTATGGCCATATTTTGAACCTGAAGACATCAATAAAATTGCTCAAGAAGAGTACTCTCGTCAACAAAAAGCCAATGCAACTAAGAAGAACTCTGGTTCAAAAAAAACGAGCAGTGGGAGTAGTAAATGATATTACGTAACCAAAAAGGTGTCGCTATCATCATGGTTTTGACTGCCATTACTATTCTTATGGCCGTCATGGGTGATTTCACTTTTGAAACAAGACTCAACAAGATTAAATCCTACAATCTACAAGATCAAATTCAAGCACGCCTAACTGCTGAAGCGGGAATTAATCTCGCCCTCATAAGACTAAGGCTATATAAAGAAGCCTTTAATTACATTCAAGGAAATAAAGACGTTAGAGATAAAGTGAAAATGGAGAGCGTTAATCAAATCTGGGAAGTCCCTTTTGCTTTTCCAATTCCAACCTTCAAAAATATGACGGCAAAACAAAAAGCGGCCATTGCTAAATTTATGGAGGCTTCTGTCTTAGAAGGTAAACTTATAACAACAACAAAAAATATTTCTAATTTGATAAACCTAAATTTATTAAGAGTTTCTCTTTTTCTTAACAAAGAAAAAAGCGAACAAGAAAAACAAAATGAAGAAGAGAACTCTAAAGAAGAAAACACTGCCAGTGAAGCAGATACTTATAAAGAATTAGTAAAACTGATGGCGACAACAATTGAAAACCGGACAAAAAGTGATGAATCTTTTGCTGAACGCTACGCTGGAGTTAACGTTGAAGAGCTCATCTCTATTATTAAGTACTATATTAGTGACCCAGATAGTGAATATGAGGATGTTTTCAAGGCCGGAGCCGAAAATGCTTTTTTCGATGCGAAAATTACTCCCAAGCATGCTCCCATGTCGAGTCAAAGCGAGCTTTACTTGATGCCCAATTGGAGTGATGAACTCCTTGAAGTTCTTCAAAGCGAAGTCACTGTTCATGGCAATGTGATGATTGACCTTAATAAAATTACAGATAAAGTTCTAAAACTGATTATTCCCGGAATAGACGAGAAAGACACTCAGGATTTTTTTGAATATAGAGACGATCCAGAAGATCCCCATCCTTTTAATAGCGTTGAAGATTTTAAAAACTATGTGGTCAGTATTGGTAGACTCATGAGTACCGAAGAGTTTGATAAAAGAATGAGTGAGTTTGAAAAGGCCAATATTAAATTTGGCTCGGCCCCCACTCTTTTTGAAGTTAAATCTGTTGCTGAATTTGGCCGTTCGACTGCCACAGTGACGGCCTATATTTCAATTCCGGCCCGTCCACAATTTAACTTTAATACAAAAGCTAATGAAGATGATGATAATGATGGAATTCCTAATAGCGAAGACGAAGATTATATTCCTCCCCAAGAAAGCGAAGCCGATAAGAAAAAGAAAGAAGAAGAGCAAACCACTCAACTACTTGAGCCTCGAATTGTTGAAATGATCATAAAATAAATTGGTCTTATATTCTAACTTTGATAAAATATTATTGAGATTTTAAATGCTTAGGAGTAGCTTTGAATATTCTATCTATCGATCTTGGTTCATACTCAGTTAAGTTTCAAGAAAGTTTTATTGAGAAGAAGAAAACAACAGTACTCAATTGTGTGGAAGTTGTTATCGAAGATTTTCTTAATGCAAATCAAGATCTCAACTCTGCCGCTCTCTCTCAAGTGCATATTTCTATTATTAGTGAATATCTCAGCAAATTAGAAAATAGTGCGAGAGTTATTTTTCAACTTCCTTTTGAAATGGTTACATCACGTTTTATTGATATTCCCATTAAAAATAAAAAGAAAGCTGAGTTGATGCTACCTTTTCAACTCGAAGAAGATATCCCCTACACACTCGCAGAAACACATATTGCTTATCATTTACAAGTGGCCAAAAATCATACAGAGGCTTCTATTGCAGTAAGCCAGAAAGAGCACTTTGAAGATTATTTCAACTCATTAAAAAGTAAAAACATTATTCCTTATATTTTGACCTTCGAAGCTTCTGCTTACTCTCACTTTATTTACAAAGAAGCGATCTCCGTTCCTACTTGTATTTTAGATATTGGTCATTCACTGACAAAGGCCTATTTTTTTAACGAGGGAGAACTAGTCGCCGTGAACAGTTCTTATGTTGCAGGACAAACTGTGGATGAAGCGATTATTAACCATTATCAAATTCCCTATCATGAGGCTCTTCAATACAAACATAAAAGTTGCTATTTATTAACAAAAGGTCAGTATGAAGATGTGACAGAAGAACAAAAAGACTTTGCTCTTCTCATGCACGATGTTTTCTCTCAGCTAGTTGCTCATTTTAAAAGATGGGAAATTGGTTACCGTATCAAGCATGGAAATAAAATCGCGAATGTTTTAATTACTGGGGGAAGTTCCAATATAAAGAATATCACTAATTACTTAGCGCAGGCCCTTGATATCAGAGTCCAAAAATTAGACAGCTTTCAAAAAAACTCAATCACCTCAATTGGAGAGAGTGAAAAGCTTCGCTTTAATTTATCTCAAATGATGGCCGTTGGGACAAGAGGTAAAAGTAAACTTATTAACTTTCTGACTGGGGAATATGCACAAGCTAGCTCAGATGATCTTCCTTTAAACTCGATTGTTTTCATGGGAGTAAGAATGTCTTTTGTTACGATGCTCTTACTTCTATTTTTAGGAATTGAATATTTCAAACTAAATAGTGAAGTTAAAGATCTTGATATTAGAATAGGACAAAACTTTCTTAAAAACCCCGTCCTTGAGTTAACTCCGAGGGATCGTCGAAATTATCAAAGTCAACCCGATATTGTTTTTGATAAATTAAAAAGAAAGAGAAAATTTATTTCTCAAGAGATAAAAACAATTCAAGCAGCTTCAAAGATCAATGCCGTCTACCCACTAGTTAAACTTAGTAACATAGCTGGTATTTACACGAAAACAGAACTTATCTCCATTGAAAGTGATGAATCTGGTTTTGTAAAAGCTGTCTTTACAGGTGAAGATGTTAAGGATCTTAGACAAATCGAAGCAAGTGTTAAAAATTCTGAATTTAGTAATATTTTAACTGACCTAAATGAACTAAAAAAGATTTTACGATTGGAGTTTAATTTCTAATGAGTAAACAAACAAATTTATTTCAAAAACTAGACCTCTTTTTATTTAACAAAGTTGAAGAGCTAAAAAATAAAGCTGACTATTCAAAGATTCAAGAGGCCATTGGTAAAATCGATGATGACTTCAAAGATGTTGCAAAAATTATTGCAACAGCCGTCTTTCTTTGCCTTCCTCTCCTTTTTTCAGGAATCGTCTTCATGATGAATGTGAACTTAAATCACGATATTGAAATCAGAAAAGAATTTATCGGACTTGCAAACGAAATCATCTCAAGTAACCAACAAATATCAGATGCTAGTAAACAAATTATATCCTTGAACCCTATTGAAGGTCAGGGAGGGTTTAATGTGAGAATTTCTCAAATCCTAAGTGCTTCTGGTGTTGATGTTGAAAAGATACAAGTAAGTAATTTTATTTCAGAAAATATAGCAGGTGGGATTGTTCGCTCAGAGGGTGATTTTCGCTTTAGCGCCCTTACCAGTATGGATCTTTCTAACTTATTCAGTTCCCTCGTTGCAAAAGAGAAAATTAAAATTTCAACTGTTTCTATTCGTAAAAATAGGAAAACAAATCTTTTAAATGGAACATTTCGAGTTGTCCATTTCAGTAAAAGTGGTGAATAAGAATGTCTCGAGCTCAGCAAAATAAACAAGAAGTTGAAAATATTAACTATGATTTACCTGGGCTTAAAAGAACTCATCTATTGACTTTTATCATTGCAAGTTTTTTTATTGGCTTTATTATTTACTTTCCTTTTGGAAGAAAACTTGAAGATGTCATTAATGCCAATTTAAATAGTATCCCAGGCTGTAGTCTAAATTATAACGATATTGCTCTTGAATTCTTTATGCCTAAGATCATTATTAAAGAGCTCAATATACCGAATCGATGCACAAAAACGGCCAACGATCTTTTCTTTCCTCTAACAAAACTTCATTTCAGAGGAATTAGCTTTGCTCCTTTAGGAATATCAACTGTTGTTGAAACACAGTTTAATAAAGATCATATCGAAATTCAGCAATCGCTTGGAACAGACAAACAAGTTTTTAGAATAGATGATAACAAAATTAATCTCAAATCTATCCAACAATTGGCTTCACTGCCAATTGACTTATCTGGAGATATTCTTCTTAATGCCCTTATACTAACTCAAAAAGCAGCGGTTGATGAAGCCAATATTGAAGTCAAATCTAAAAACCTTGTGATTCCTGCTCAACTTGTACAAATCATTTCTATCCCAGAGCTCAAAATCAATTCACTTCTTTTAAGAGCAGAGCAGCTCAATCCCAAACAAATAAGAATTAAAGAATTTATCCTTGGTGATGTGAACTCCCCTATCCGAGCAAAATTTAAGGGACTTATTTATCCAAATACTCGAGATTTTGCGAGCTCTCAAATTGATTTGAAAGGTGAATTTGCCTTATCTGATACTATTTTAAAAGACGAGAAGTTCTCGATGATAAAATTCTTTCTTAATCAGTACAACCAAAAAGACGGCTTTTATCAGATTAAAATCACTGGTTCTATCGCAAGGCCAAGACCCAGTACACTTTAACTCCTCATTATTGACAGTCTCACCCATCCTTAGATAATAGTTAACTCTATGAATAGTGAATTCTTGGCGTTTTATACAAAAGAAATTAGAAAGCGGCTTCCCCTGTCTGATTTTTCCCATGTCTACGATTATGCCCTTTTTCCTCCAGGAAAACTCTTTCGTCCGATGCTACTACTGAGTCTTTGTGAAGATTTGCAATTACCTTTAAACAAAGAGAGTTTTTCTATTGCTAGTGCTCTTGAGATTCATCATACTTATACTCTTCTTCATGACGATCTCCCTTGTATGGACGATGATGACTATAGAAGAGGAAAACTGAGCACCCATAAAAAATTTGGTCAATGGCAAGCTCTACTCGCTGGAGATGGGCTTTTAAATCTCAGTTATGAGTTTTTGTCCTTATTACCTTCAAGAAAAGCTTCCTTGGCCTTGAAGCTTTTTTCACGCTACCTTGGGCCTAGAGGCCTCATTCAAGGGCAAGCTTACGATCTTGAAGAAGGACATGAACTTAAATCACATTTTAATTTAAAAATTCATGAGCTAAAGACTGCTAGACTTATCCAAGTGGCCACGCTCGCTCCTGTTTATATTTTAAGTAGTGTTTCTCCATATAAGCTCAAAGCATTTTCTCGCTTGGGTTTATCCTTAGGATTAGTATTTCAGTTATTTGATGATTTAAGTGAATTAATTCAGACAAATTCTTCGACTGAGTTTGAAAAAAATCTTTTTATTCTCCATCCGAAAGAAGCATTCGATGCTCTCAAGTTTCAATTAGATTATGTTCAAAAATTTATTTTAAAAAACAATTGCCTGAAAACATCCTCCCTTATTCAAACTTATTTAAAAAAAATAGAGCGAATTATCACAGAGGAAAGGGATCGTTTTGAAAAAAACCTTACTCCCTTTTTAATTGAGCCAGTTTTTTCTCTTCTTAATAATATTAATAAAGGTTAATGAATTTCTTAGGATAGAACGTGCTTTTAGCATTGAATTCTTATCTCCAGGACGTTCATCTTTTTTGTGACGAGAGTAGCCTTCTTCTTCATTAATCTCTGCTTCTTCCTCTATAACTCTTGGTGAGCTAGGCATAATAAGAGATTTTGTTAAAAGTTGTTTGGCCTTAGGAATTGAGAGTTTATGTTCGAAAAGAAGTTTTTTAATTTCTAAAATTGTTTCAATATCAGTTTTTTCATAAACTTTTTCCCCATCAAATGAGGTTGAAGGAGAAATCTGCTCAAACTCAGTCTCCCAAAACCTTAAAACATAGGGTCTAATCCCTGTGAGGTTTGCAACTTCTTCAAACCTAAATAAAGTTTTATCTGGGAGTGACTGAACTTCCATAAATCTCCTTTGTATTTTCTATTTAATTAATCTTCTTTACCGGCCAAGAATGAACTTAATGCTCTAGGCTTCCCCTCTTTGGGTGTTAGAGATATATCTTCATTTCCTTGATCATCAATTCTATGAACATAACGAGTTGTGATGTCATCTTTTAAAATCTGGGAAGGTTTAAAGGTAAGAACACGTCTTGCTGAAATGTTCATGGCATCTCCCGTCTGGGGATTTCGACCAACTCGAGTTGATTTATCTCTAATCGAGAAATTTCCAAATCCAGAAATTTTAACTTTCTCGCCTTTGGATAAAGTGTCTTTGATTACAGTGAAGACAAGATCGACCAGCTCTGCTGCTTCTTTCTTCGAAAAACCAGCCTCTTTGTACACTCTCTCCACAATATCGGCTTTGGTCATGCTCATAAGATTCCTCCATGAAAACTTAGCTGACAGGAATAAGATTATTCCTTTACTTATCAATAGGTTAGCATGGGGATCGATTTCAAGCAAAAAAAAACCCCTGAATTGTTAAAAAAATCAGGGGTTTATTTCATGACAGATTTAATCTGTTACTTATTTTAGTGAATTTGCAAGTGCTTTAAAACCTTCAAAGTCTCGTGCAGCAAGCTCTGCAAGCATTTTTCTGTTAATTTCAATGTTGTTCTTCTTTAATTGCCCCATAAACTTTGAGTAAGAAGTTCCAACGAGTCTTGCTCCAGCATTAATTCTTGTGATCCAAAGCCTTCTCATATCTCTTTTAAGAAGTCTTCTTCCTTTATACATATTGTAGAGAGCTTTCTCTACAGTAGGCTTCATATGCTGAAACTTAGTTCTTCTGTCAAAATGAAAACCCTTCGCAAGCTTAAATAGCTTGTTAATTCTTCTTCTTCTTTTAAAACCTCTTTTCGCGCGTGCCATCTTTACTCCTTTCCAACCAGGGGGATCTCATCAACGATCGCTTAACCTCTAGTTTGGTCTTGTTATTTATGCGTACGGAAGCATTCTTTTTGTTTGTCTCTCATCAACAGCAGCAACATACCCACCTTTTCTTCTATTTCTTTTTGTAGCAGGTGATTGTTTTGTCAAAATATGTCTCAAACCAGCTTTTTTCATTTTGATTTTGCCAGTTGCTGTCAGTTTAAATCTTTTCGCAGCGGCCCTTTTTGTTTTCATTTTAGGCATTTTTAAACTCCTGATTTACTAATACGAGCCCTGTTTAGTACCACAATTGATGCAAAAGTCAAAGTGTAAATAGTGAGATTTACTGAAACGGCTTACTATTTTGTGGGAATATAGTGAAAATAGGAAGGAAGAGCTTCTTCTTTTATCATAAATTCAATGGCTTGGATGTTTTCATGATCATAGTTCTGGTTGGTTAATCTTCCCCAGTTTGACCACTTTGAGGCATTCACTCGGCATCCTAGGTAGTAGTAAAGCTTGCTAAATTTATCATATATATGAAGCATCATTTCACCTACGTCTTGAGTATGGTGAAGAACGTAACCATCAATCACAAAATAATAATCTGTTTTTCCATCAAACCAATTGCCAGCTTCCGCCTCAACAGTGCAGTTATAGGGATTAAGAGGTTTGTAATCAAAGGTCGGCTCCTCCCCTTTACGTAATTTTTTAATCTCTTCACTCATTGGGCGTTTCTTGAAATTGTCTTTACTCGTCATAAGTAATTTAATTCTATCCTGGGCCTTATTTAAACTATACAAAAAATCAAATGCCATTTTAGCTTTTGATGAGACCGAATATGGTTTGTAGAGGAACATGGCAAACTCTTCTGTTAACGTGTAGATACTTCCAAAAAAATCTCTAACGACATTATTTTTCACATCTTCTTCTTGCCTAAGAGAGAGTGCTTGGGTGATTTCCTCTCTATCTTCTAAAGGTAGAGTAAAGAAAACAAGGCGATTTAAAATGGTGATGAGAAGATTTGTTAACTCTGTTCTTCTTTTAACTTCATCAATATCTTCAATCAATTTATCAATTTTTTTCTCATCACTTTCATCTTTCGCGTAAGAGATTCGGATGAGAAGTTCATCTCTTTCTTTTCTGTTGTCCGCTTGCATATAATCAATCATCGTCCGCAGTTCTTCAAAAGAAGAATCACGCATCTTTTTTACGATGACATCCTCATATTCCATTAGTCTGGAGAGTTTCTCTCTTAAAACTTCCCATTCATTTAAAGCAATAATAACTTCTGCTGATTGCTCTTTTTGTTTATTAGAAGTTATTCGAATGCGTTTTACACTACCAAGATCCTGCTCTTTGATTGAGATAACACCTTTTTCAGCTAACTCTGTGGCCTCATCAATAAGCTCTCTATAAATCTTATTAATGATTTGCTTCTTATCTTTTAGAAGCTCTTCTAGCTTGAGTGCCTCTCTCTTGACTTGGTAAAAAATATTCTCTTCTTGTAGATTTTTTTGGCTTAATGTTTTATGAATACTTCTAAAGGCTTCTAATCGCTTTTGATTAATTTTTTTCTGATATTTTTCCTTTTGCTCATTAAGTAACTCATTTGTATCAAGAAAATGGAAATCTTGAATAACCTTCTCTATGCCACTGTAAAGTTGATCTCTTTTTTCTTGCCCTAAAAAAATAAGAGGTAAATTAGTTGGCAAAGGAAATCTCTGCTCTTCAAAATTCATTTTGTGATCAAGAAAAGTATCCATCAAACACATGCTATCGAGTATATGCTTTTCCAGATAAGTAACCTTATCCTTATCTTGGGCCACATGCTTTAGAGGAATACAATCATTAACTTCATTTTGATTGGGAAAAACTTCATCAAGTTTATTTTTAAACTCTTCATCAGCATTAGTAATAAGCTCATTAATCTTTTTAAATTCATCACTAAAAAATAAGCTATTTCTTGCACCTTGATCCATAAGAAAAGCTCTACTAAGCTCCGATGACTGTTTAATAATTCCTCTGTATCTAGGATTATCAAAGACAATTGAAGGTGCCCAAAAGGTCGGAACTTCTAGGCTGATATAATCAGGGTAATAAGCTTGAAAGTAGCGAACAAGTTCATAGGAAATATCTCTAGCAATCTCGCCATGAGCCTCTTCTAAGAAAAGATTAAGATTTTTAAAATAGTCAGCGTAAGCTTCAACTGTATCTTTTCTGAAGGTATTATTGCTTTTTCTGGCTTCATTGTGATCATATTGGGCAAGCCCAAGCAGAGAAAAAGAAATAAGCATAAAAAGTGTTTTCATCATCATTCCTATACTTTTATAGCTACAATTTCGATGCCAATAAACCTTTTTCACGCAGAGCGTGAAATGATTTCAAATTACGTAAATTGCTGAAATTACGATATTGTTAAAAAACTCTCCCCTTAGAAAGTGACGACTGCCTAAATTTTAAACATTTCTTTAGTTAACGCATTGCCGGCATAACTTTTTTAGGTTATCTCTCAAGGCAATTGACGAATAAGGCCATAAAAATAACACTGCAGCAAACAAACATAGGTACCATATATGAAAAACCTCTCTTTTCTTCTTTTAATCTCCCTATCCCTCACTTTTTCAAAGGCCATGTCCGCTCCTAAGTGGAGGGTTAAGTCTTTTACCATTAATGGAACTCCTGTGCGTTTTATCAATACTGGTAGTGGAAATAGGTACGCCGTTGGAACTGTTGTTCTCTTTGGGGCCGCAAACGATGAACCCACTCATCACGCTGGTAGAGCCCACTACTTTGAGCATTTTATTCACGATGGAAATGTTAACTTCCCTTCGGCCAAGGCGACATCTGCAGAAGAGAAAAGAATCGGTGCCACAACAAATGCCTTCACAGCTCCAGATAGAACTGTTTATTTTCTTGAAGTCAGTCGAGAGAGACTGCCTGACGCTTTGAAACTGCAAGGTTCCATGATGAGTTACCCTTTATTTCTAGAAGATGAGTTTCCTCTTGAAATGAATACAGTTAAGAACGAAGCACTTCAATATCAGAATAAAGACGCTTATAGGATTCTAAAGGATGGAATGCACCTCAATCTTTTACCAGATGGACATCCCTTTAAGAGCTACTCTATAGGAACTCAAGAACAATTATCCGCACTCACGATTGATGATGTAAAAGAGCTTTTTTACACGGAATATACTCCTGATAATTCAACCATTGTTGTCTCTGGGAATTTCGAGGGTGAAAATGAAAAACTTATTCCTGAAATTAATAAAAAAATTGAAGAGTTCTATCACTTACCACAAAGTCCGGAATACAAAACCCCTCAAGAGTATGTAGTAGAATCTCGTGCAAATCTTGAAATTCCTGACTTTTATTCACTTGAGAAAGAAAGAGTTTCTCTTCAAATTCAAAGTCACAATGACGAGAGGCTTTTTCTTTTAAAGATGAAACTAAAAAACAAAGAGCAAGCTCAAGCTCTATCTCCCATACTTGAAACGATCCATGATTACTTTAATTTACCTCTTGAAGGAAGTTTAAGAACATACCTTGTTGATGAAAAAGGATATGCAACAGAAGCTGGTGTTATGTTTGATAATGTTTCTGGGCAAAACGTGATGACGTTTTATGTCTCTCTAACTGAAGAAGGAGCCAAGCACCAAGAAGAAATTCCAGAAATTTTCTTTCATTACCTTCAAGAAGTGAGAAAGGGGCATATTAACCAAGAAGCCTTAGAAGCCATGAAGAGGATTAATGTATCCTCTTATAATAAAGCCCTCAGAGAAAATGCTTTGGGTATTTTTAGAACCTATACTGATTTTCTAGCAAGAAAAAACCCCGAACTTCTTCAACTTGACTTTGAGAAAGCTTTTGGAAATGCCACCGTAGAGAAACTCCAAGAAGCAGCAGAGCTTTTTGATCCAGATCAAATTATTGTGGGCTATTTTGGCCCAGAGAAACTTCCAAAATCAGCTCAGCCTGGAGTTGTCTTCAAAGAAAAAATACAATTAAAAAATATTGAAGAAGATCATGTTAACTGGAAAAAAGCTTTTCAAAATGGAAGCTCCCTTCTTTCCCAAGAACAAACAGATGTTAAGCTTGTCCCTGTTGAGTTTACTAAACGCCAAAAAACTCTTTCTCTTACTAACCAGCCTCCAAAAGAGCTCTCGATTACGAATAAAGAAAAAGGATTCTCTGTTGTTTTATCTGAAAAACACGATCGCCTTGAAAGTGCTATTGATCTTACTTATAAAAACAAACAACTCTCACTTAAACAAGCAGCGGCAAAAAAACTTTTTCTAAGAGCCTTTCATGAAAGCATCAAGGGAGAAATTTACTTTCTCCAATCCCATGATATTTACTTAAATTATTTTTCAGATAATTGGGCCTCAGGTGTTACACTAACAGGGAATCCTCATGCTATTGAAGATGTTTCTAAGTGGTACGTGAACAAGCTTGAAAATTTTGTCTTTACTGATAAAGATTTGAAAAAACAAATTTTAAAACTTCAAACACAACTGTCTGGGGACCTTTCAAGTTTCTCCGCCCAAGTTGCAATGTCTATCTTTAGAACTCAGGCAAATGAAACTGCTGTTGACACCAAACTTCTCCTAGAAGCCGCTCAGAATTTTCAAATAGAAGAAATCAATACAATCACTCAAAATATTTTCTCCAGAAGGGACTTACAACTTGCCCTGCACGGTGATTTTTCTGAAGAGTCAGCAGTTGAGCTTGCAAATAACTTAAAAAGAAAAGAGCTCACAAGCTTTCAGCGCTCACACGCCACGGCCATCATCAAAGAGCTCAAATCCCAACAAACTTTTTATGCACACCTAAGTCCTAGCATGGAGAAGGGAGATTTTGGTTTAGTAAGATCTTTTCAAGGCCCCCTTCTTTCAGACTTCCACGACTATGTGACAGCTAAGGTTTTAAGCGATTTCCTCTATGATATGGTTTACGAGGAGAACAGGCAGAAAAAAGGTCTTGGTTATGTTCATGGAGGAGGATTTACCCCATTTAAAAAAGAAAATCCAAGTCGCTTTACTCTCTACGGTCAAAGTAATGGGCAAGAGAATTTTGTAGAACTCAATAGAGGACTAGATAAAGTTATTAATGACTTTAAAGAAAGAAATATTAGTGAAGTTGAATTTCAAGAGAAAAAAGGAGGACTTCTGGATAAGCTTAAAAAAGAAAAAACGACAGTCTCTCAAGAAATTAATGCCATTACTGAATCTTATTATCTGGGAGAAGGTAACTTTCGTTTTAAAGAAAAGCTTATTCAAAAAATTGAAGAACTCACTTTAGATGATCTTTATGAAGTCGCTAATAAATACTTAGTTGTTCCAAACGAAAAAGGGTTGTTTCATACTCACATTGCTTCTAGAGAAGTTCCAGAAGGGGCAAAAATGTATGACTGTAATAAAAAGTTTCAGTAAAAAGTCTCTGTTATGCGAACTAAGAAACACTTTAAGAGAGCTTTGTTTTGACAATAAGCATCATCTCAAGCTAAGACCAATGCTGAATTAGAGCAAACAAGGAGTTTCCCATGCGCAAGATTTCTCTTCTTTTTATCATTCTCTCTTTTAGTTCCATGGCCTCAGATCTTTATAAATGCAGTTTCTACCGAGAAAACGAAAATGGGGTCGATAAAGAAGAGATTAAAACGGGCTGGCTGAAAGCAGATAAAAATGGAAATACTCTTAACTTACAAGGACTCGATGGTCTTTACCCTGTTGCTGTAAAGACAAACTTTGGAATTAAAGTGGCCATTTGTGATAAGGATGTTTGTGACTCCAGTGACCCGGTCGCAGTTGGAGAATATGCAGGACTAGCGAGCGTAACCAAAATTAATGGCTACAGGCACAGCATTGAGTGTTCAGTAGAATAAGAGCTATTTTTTCTTAGACGGGGCGACCATCACGATAATCCGGTTGCCCATCATTTTTAAAGGTGACTCAACCACAGCGCCATACTCACAGACTTTATCAACAATTTCTTGAAAGCGCTCAAACCCAATCTCTTTATGGGCCATCTCTCTTCCGCGAAACTGCATAAGCATTTTGACTTTATCACCTTGTTCTAAAAATTTATAGGCCTTCTTTAGCTTCACTTCTAAGTCATGAGTATCGATTCCTGGTCGAAATTTAATTTCTTTCAGGTTAACAACGACTTGTTTTTTCTTGGCTTCACTGGCCTTCTTTTGTTGTTGATATTTAAATTTTCCGTAGTCGATGAGTTTTACGACAGGAGGTTTCGCGTTTGGTGAAACTTCTACGAGATCCAGACCAACATCGCTAGAAATATCTCGGGCCTTATCGATGGATACAACTCCATACTGAGTTCCATCGTCCCCAATAAGTCTTACTTCTGAAACTCGAATTTGTTCGTTTATTCTTGGACCACTTTCTTTACGGGGTCCTCCACCTTTTGCACCTGAAATAAATCACCTCCATTCAAATAAAAACAACAATTTATTGCACTTTTTAACTCATGTGGCAAGAAAGCTCTTACCAAAACTCTATTTTGCCTAAAAAAAACCAAAACACCAAATAAAACAAATGGCGCGATGCAGTTTTACCTATTAAGCCCCATACTTATGTGCTCGTTTATATTCTTGGCAAATTTCTCTTTAAAAACAAGTATAGACTCTTCCGAAACAACTTTATAGCTACCTTCAAGAGCAATCACTATTTCTTGATTCACGAAAAACTCTAGCGCATTAGAGAGCATTTTTGTTGAGTAGCTTTCGTAAAAATGAATAATTCTTCCATGCTCTCTTTCTATTTCAAATAAGTCTTTGGCCACATCAAAAAATCTTTTCTTATCAAAATTTTCAGCTTTGAGGAAAACTAAAGCACTGGCCCCTAAATAGTAAGCTTCATAAATATAAATGAATGTCGTTGAAAAAAGTCTTAGCGTTTTGGCCAACTCATTCATTTCAGCTTCGCTAAGCTGTAAACATTCCTCTAAATTTTCAACACTTCTTTTTAAAGCAAAAGAGACGACTTCTAATGAACGAAAAAAGAACTCTTTAATTGTAGGTAAATAAAACTCGTACTTCAGTTCTTTTCTTTGAGTCATTAAATACTTATTAAGATCTTTGATAGAGCTAAAACTTCCATCTTTAAGATTCATCCAAGCCCCATTCATAATGGCGGGAACAATAAAGTGATGAATAATCATATTTTTAAAATACAATAACTCAGCACGAGCTCTTGCTTTAATGCTATAGAATGTTTCTTTGAGACTCTCTTTCACAATGACATCTATTTTGCCGTTATCAATTAAAATTTCTAATGAATGTTGAATACTTTGAATTAGTTTCTCCTCTTCTAGGGAAGAAGAGAAAGGAATCTTCAAGGCCCTACAATATTTCATAATACTCTTGGCCCTTTTTTCGATATCTAAACCTGTTAAGGTTCCTGAAGGCTCATCAAGCATAATGAGAGAAATAAGAGAAGTCGGAGTAATCGGCATGGCCTTACCAATAGAGCGAAAACAATCAAAAGCAATTTTTTGTACAACTTCTTTTGGATTATCTTGGTAATCTTGAACTTCTATTCCTTCACTAAAGCGCACATGAATAGTTCCAAGTTTCTTTTTAAAAATCTTAAAAACTTTTAACAATCCTCTTGTACTTTCTTGTTTTTTCTTGGCCCCCCACAACTCTCTTACGTGTGAACTTGACTCTGGAACTTGTTCATGGGCGAGAGTCACTGGAATAAACATTAAAGACTTTCCATCATTAAGCTGAGCATGGGCCTCTAATAACATTTGGAAAAGACCAAAACGAGGAGAGAGGAGTTTACCTGTTCTTGATCTTCCTCCTTCAAAGAAAAACTCAATGAGAAGATCATTTTTTAATAAGTAGTAAATATAAGCCTCAAAGGTTTTTTTATAAACCTTATCACTACCAAAAGTTCGACGAATAAAAAAAGCCCCTGTTTTTCTAAATAAAGATCCTATAGGAAAAACATTCAAGTTAATCCCACCGGCCACATAAATAGGAACATTATAAACACCAAAAATAACGTAGGTAAGAACAATATAATCAGCATGGGATTGATGATTAGGTACAAGAACTAGGTGATGTTTTTTTTGAAGGGCGTCCAAATCAAAATTATCTGGAACTTGAAAACTTACCCCGTCATAAAGTTTCGCAAAAGTACTGTCGATAAGCTTAATAGAAGTCTGAACAATTTTGCCGTTAAAATCCCCTGCTATTTCATCAATGACTTTAAAAATATCTTCTTTTTTATCAGGGTTCTCTTCGAGAAATTTTTTGAGCTTTGGGTACTCCAAAACCTCATTTTTTATTTTTTGTGTGGCCATTTACAATTCAACCTCTCGAAAGGAAGAAATGGCTTGAGCGACATTAAGGGAATGGGCCCTTACTTTTCTCAATGCTACCACCATATCTGAATAAGTAAGAGCTGAGAGAGAATCATATTCTCCTCTTGAAACCCGATCGATATGATGATCTCTGATATCATCGGCCCAAAGTCTTAACTTCTCTGATGTATGTTCAATTTCTTTTCTATTCTGGATAATCCCCTCATAAATTCCTGAGCATGCTAACTGGAAAAAGTCCCAAACATTATCCATATATTCTGTAAACTCTTCTTTCATTTTGCCTTCTAGCACAAAGTTCTGATTGAACCTTACTTTGTAGGTCGCAAGCCTTTCCAAATAATCTGAAACTGATTCTAACTCATCTGCAATTCTTATAATACTTTGTGTTTGTACTGATTGCGCGTGGGTAAGTCTTTTCTCCATCACAATACTAAGAAAGACAGTTACTTCTTTTTGGATATTATCGCTAATTCTCTCGTAATTTCTAATTTTGTTAAGAAGTTTTGCATCAGGAATCTCCGAAAGTACAAACTCTCTCGTCATCCTATAAAGCCTATCCACAATATCTTTAAATTTCTTAGTCTCTTCATGGGCCTGAACAATCGCTGTTGCAGGCAAAACATCCTCTGGATCTCCAAGTAGCACTAAGTGGTGTGGCTCTTTGCCTTGGTTATTATCAGGGGTTATTTTGACGACAAGTGAAGCCAGGGTTCTTAGAAAAGGTAAAAACAAGAGAGTGTTAGTGACGTTAAAAACTGTGTGTGAAGCAGCGATATGAGAAGCCACATAAGGCCTAGTCCCATCAGGCAAAGTAAAATCAGCGAGCTCAGGAATAAGCCATTCAATAAAATTAATGTAATAAGGCAAGACACTAAACAAAGCGACAACACCAAGAATATTAAAAATAGCGTGAGCGCGAGCTGCTCTCTTCGCATTCACATTTCCTCCAATGGAGGCCAGTAAAGCCGTAATTGTTGTTCCAATGTTCTCACCCAAAACAAGGGCCGCAGCTGTTGGAAATTGAATAACTCCACTTGCCGCTAAAGCTATAGTTATCCCAAGCATCCCAGAAGAAGACTGGATGATCATGGTTAAAATACAACCGGTTAAAATAGAAGCAAAATAGCCTGAAAAATCCTGTGAAGAAAAATAACTAATACTATCTAAAAAGCCTTGGTGATTTCTTAAAGGTTTAAAAGCACCACTCATTGTCTCTAGTCCTAAAAAGACAAGACCAATGGCCATCACCACATTTCCCCAGTTTTTAAGTTTGTCACTTCTAGCAAAGAGCGAAGGGAAAATTCCAAGACCAATTAAGAGTAAACCGTACTTACCTATCTTGATTGAGATAATCCAACCTGTAACTGTCGTTCCGATATTGGCCCCAAAAATAACGCCAATAGCTTGGGTCAAACTCATCAAACCTGCGTTCACAAACCCCACGACCATAACAGTTGTGACAGATGAACTTTGAATAAGCATGGTTACAATAACTCCGACAAGAACTGCCAGAACCCTATTGCTAGTTAAAGAATTGATGACTTTTCGTATCAGATCCCCTGCAATAAGTTGCAACGACTCTGATAATAGCTTCATCCCAAAAAAGAAAAGTCCGAGGCCACCAAGCAAGGTATAAAATATTTTAAACGCGTCCATTTACTAGTCCAAATCTGCCTCAAAAACCTTAATTTGTCAGCGAAGCAAAATAAATCGGTAAAACAATATAAAGGATGGTATCCCTTATCAAATAGAAGAGGAAAAAGTAAACAAAAGCTTTAGGGCTTTTAAGAAAGAGCTTCTCAATCCCTAAAACTTGTGCCTTTTTTGACATCGCAATCATAAACCTTGATTTTCCGTAATGGCGGAAGAAAAAGCTCGCAGCTCCCTCTACTTTCCTATCAAAGCGCAAGAAAAGATTTTTTATGGCCCCAAAAACACCTAGAAATGTTTTGGCCAGTATATTTACTGAAGAAGTGGCTTTATGAGTCATTGTAGGGCATCATAACAGAAAAACTCGTGCTTGGAAATCCAGGGTTCTTAAGAAGAATTTAGGTTTTTCTACATTTTTATGACACTTTTTCAAGAACTTGTGCTTAAAATAACAACAAATGTTAGACAAACTGCATCTCTACAATTTTTCAAATGACTTTGAATTCTTAGGTCAATGTGAACTCTCTCAGAGTTTTGTTCTCAAAACCTGCCAGAGAACACTCGTTTTAAGTTATGATTGTGATCCATTCGAGAATATTCAACTTAAGCATAAGTACGAATCTCACAGAGGAGAGAACGCTTATTGTTTCCTGCTTGAAACAATCTGTGGTCTTAAAAGTAAACTCTTGGGAGAAAATGAAATCGTCTCCCAATTTAAATGTGCTTATAAAGACTATATTGAAAAAAATCAAAGAAACTCTCGATTGATGAGGGTCTTAGAAAAACTCTTCAAAGACTCGAAAGAAATTAGAAGCCGCTACTTAATTGGAATTTCTCAAAAAACATACTCATCAATTACTCGCAAAATTCTCATACAACAGCACAAGGCTGATTGTGTGCTCATTATTGGCTCTGGTAACTTGGCCGAAGATCTTATTAATCAACTCAAAAAGAAATGTCCTATTTATATCAGCGCCAGAAACACTCAAAGAGTGAGAGAGTTATGTGAGACCCACTCGCTTGAGTCTCTCCCTTGGATGCATTTTGATCTTTACGCCAAATTTTCTCATATCGCTAATACCATTGGGGCCAATATTCAATTATTTCAACCTGATTTTTTTACCAAATGGAGTTCAAATAACAAAGAGCATAAAGCTTTTATTGATTTAGGTTCTCCTTCCGTAGTTCATTCTTCTCTTTCTCAAGAAGATGGCCTTTATCGCCTTGAAAATATTTTTGATGAAGGTGCTGTTCATGAAAAAGACAAGAGAAGTAAAATCAAGAAGGCAACAGAGGCCATTGATTCGATTGTAGAAAAGCGCTCTTCACTTCTTAAGAAAATTGAAATTAAAGGACTCCAACTTGCCTCAAGCTGATTACATTATCGGTACCAGAGGAAGTCTTCTTGCTGTAACCCAGTCTACAATAACGAAGAATTTGCTTGAGCAAAAAACAGGCAAAAGTTTCACCATCAAGACAATCAAGACTCAAGGTGATGTCCAAACAGATAAACCTTTATGGCAATATGATGGCAAAGATTTTTTTACCAAGGAACTTGATGAAGCTCTTTTAAAAAAAGAAATCGATCTTGTTATCCATTCTTACAAAGACTTAGGTAGTATAAGGCCTCAAGGTATCACTCTCGCTGCTATTACTCAGCGAAGCTTCTCCCATGACATCCTTCTTATTAAAGAGAAAACGATTGAGAAGTTTAATGAGCTTGAAGATTTTGTGGTAGGAACAAGCTCTCCACGTAGAATCACGAACATTGAATCCTCTCTCAAAGACTACCTACCAGCGAATGAAAAACTAAGTGTTCGATGTGAAATGCTCAGAGGGAACGTTAATACTCGTATTCAAAAATTGCAAGACGATAAATACCACGCCATTGTTCTGGCTTTTGCTGGTCTTGAAAGGCTATGCCAGCTAAATGAATCAAAAGCAAAATTGAAAGAGCTACTTAAGGGACTCAATTTTATGATTCTCCCCCAAAGTCAGTTCCCTTCAGCTGCTTCTCAAGGAGCACTAGGTATCGAGTGTTTAGAATCAAACCAAGAACTTATTCAGATTTTGAGTCATATCCACGATGCTGAAACCGCAGAGACCGTTCAGATTGAAAGAGAGCTGTTTCAATCCTTTGGAGGTGGGTGTCACCTTGCTGTAGGGATTCATGCTAAAAAATTTCAAAAAGAGCATTTTATTTGTCTTAAGGGAGAGCATGAGGAAAATAAGATTCAAAAACGCTATCTCACTCATCAAAAACTAGAGGACATGTTTCAACATATCTCTCAGCAAAATGTTTTCATTGGTCTGAGTGCTCAAAAGATGCAAAACAAGAAAAACTTTGTTTATGATGAGCTCCTTCACAAGAAAGCTCTTTCTTTTAAGCTTGAGAAAGGAATCTGCTCATTTGTGACTTCTACCTATAGTTGCGAGAATTACGATAATCCGAGTGGTTATACTTTTAGCTCAGGAAATAAAACATGGAAGACCCTAGCAAAGAAAAAAATATGGGTTAACGGCAGTAGTGATTCATTCGGGCATCAACAGATTCTTGACTTTAAACAGAGCTCTCTTCTTGATCTCTTCTTTCAAAAAAAGAAATGGAATGTCCTCTCTCATAAAGACTCTCAAAGTGATGTGGGAGAAATTATTGAGTCCTACCAACGAGTTGTAGGCAGTGCTTCAGAGGAATTTCTTCAAAAACTCTCTCAGGTTAAAGTGTTTTTCTGGACGAGTTTTTACCAATATTCTCTCTATCAATCTCATATCAAGGATTTAGAAGGGGTTATCCACTGTTGTGGCGCAGGAAAAACTCTTGAACAATTTGTTCAGAATAAGATAGAAGTAATACCAATTGTAGATATGGTTTACTGGCAATCACTTTTTAAGTAGGTCTTATGAACTCGGAACAACTTTTTGAAAAATCTCTCCAGTTTGTACCAGGAGGGGTTCACTCTCCCGTCAGAAGCTTTAAAGGGCTTCACACAACACCACGCTTTATAAAAAGGGCCAATGGGGCTTACCTGTATGATGTCGATGGAAAAAATTATATCGATTTTTGTATGAGCTTTGGGCCACTTATTCATGGACACCGTTCTCCTCAAGTTGAGAAGGCCATTAAAGAAGCTGTTGAAAATGGATGGAGCTACGGAGCTTGTGAACCCTACTCCCTAGAGCTCGCTGAGTATATTTGCTCTCGAATTTCTTTTATCGATCAGATCCGCTTCCTTAATTCTGGAACAGAAGCTGTCATGACAGCAGTAAGACTTGCTCGAGGATTTACAGGTAAGAGTAAAGTTCTTAAGTTTGTGGGTTGTTATCATGGCCACTTAGATTCTTTACTCATTAAAGCAGGTTCAGGCTTGGCCGGAGTCACTGCGGCTTCTTCTTTAGGAGTTACAGAACAAACGACAAGTGAGACTCTTACGTGCCAGCTCAATGATAAAGAGGCGGTCGAGAAAATTTTCGCTGAATTTGGAGATGATATTGCTCTTGTTGGTATTGAACCTCTACCGGCCAATAATGGTTTACTTGAACAAGACAAAGAATTTCTTCAATTCCTCAGAGACATAACCAAAAAACATGAAAGCCTACTACTTTTTGATGAAGTCATTTCGGGATTTAGAATAGGCTTTGGTGGTATGAGTGAGTACTTAGGAATTACTCCAGATATTGTGACCTATGGAAAAGTCATAGGAGGAGGCATGCCTGTTGGAGCTGTTGCGGCCAGAAAAGAAATTATGCAAATGCTCGCTCCTGTTGGAGGAGTTTACCAAGCAGGAACTTTAAGTGCGAACCCTGTTGCAATGGCCGCGGGTCTTGCCAACGTAAAATTACTAACAGAGGATTTTTACTCTCAGCTTGAAACTCAAACAAAAAAAATAACAACGATTTTCCAAAAATGGTTAAATGAAAATGGTTTTGAGGATTATCAAATTCTTCAAAAAGCTTCTTTGTTTTGGCAAGTTCCTGCTACAAAAAAACTAAAGTCTGAGCAAGAGATACCTGAGCACATTGGCCAACGTTTCTCTAAGCTTTTTGAAATTTTACTTGAGAAAGGAATTTATCTCTCCCCTAATGCTTATGAAATTAGTTTCGTGAGTGCGGCCCATGACGATGAGGTTGTGCAGGAGTTTGAAAAGAGGCTATGGAGCTAAATAAAACAAGCAAGTGGATATTTGCTCTGACCGCATTATTAATCTCCCTTATCCTTGGTTTAGGAGTTTGGTGGCTTTATCTTGTTTTACAACTAGGAAAAACTCTTAAACAGATTAATGCCCCTCACCCTTTAGGGGGAATGGAATTTGTGAACCTCGTTAAGTACGAAGGACTTACTTTTTTTCTTTTAATCTTGGTTGTAAGTTCTCTTCTGTTATATTTTTATTTAAAAGATATTAGAAAGGCCAAATCTATTCAAACCTTTTTTGCCTCTCTTACTCATGAACTAAAAACGCCTCTGGCCAGTATCCGCTTACAAGCTGAAGTGATTTCCGATATCGCTCAAGATAATGAAAGGCTCTCTCAGCTAACAACTCGCCTAATTGAAGGAACCCAAAGATTAGAAGGGGAACTAGAAAAAAGTTTACAGCTCGCCCGTTTAGAAAGAGATGGTAACCTTATTTTGCGCTCTATTGATATGGAACGTTTTATCAAAAAATTTGCTCAAACTTACCATTTCCAAGGAAAAATTGAGCTCTCAACCCAAGGGGCCCAACCAATTGTTCTTGCGGAAGAGAATGCCCTGGAAGTTATTTTACGAAACTTCTTTGAAAATACAAAACGCCATAACTCTCCAGAGGCCACAATTAAAATCAAGCTTATTCAAAAACAAAATAAAATTGAACTTCATTATGATGATGGAGGAAAAGAGTTTAGTGGAGATCCTCAGAAACTAGGACATCTTTTTTATAAATCAGGAACAGGTAAAGGGACAGGAATTGGTTTATACTTAAGTCAAAAATTAATGAAGAAAATGCATGGAGCCCTTCATTTTTTGCTTATAAACGATGAACTAAGCCAGAAAAGGCTTATTTTTAAAATGATTTTTAAGAGATATGAAAATAGCTAAAAATAAAATTCTTATTGTCGAAGATGAACCTAGTTTAGGACAAACTCTTCAAGAGTTTCTTGTTGATAAGGGACATGACTGCAAACTTGCTGAATCCATGTACCAAGCCAAAAGTATTTTTCAACAATTTCACCCTCAAGTCGTTCTCATGGATATTGGACTACCTGATGGCAATGGGATTGAGCTAGCAAAGAACTTAAGAGAAAAGAGAAAAGACTTTGTTTTATTATTTTTATCTGCTTTAAACGATCCGGAAGTCAAACTTTCTGGTTTAGAACTCGGGGCCGAGGACTACATTACGAAACCTTTTGCTTTAAAAGAGCTCACTCTAAGACTAGAGAGAATTATGCAGTACACTCAAACAACAGAGGATGAGTACAGCTTTGGCCCTCTTAAAGCTTGGCCTAAACGCTTTGAAGTTCAAGATGCGAACGGAAAAATCATTTCTCTTTCGCAAAAAGAGTGTGGGATTTTAAAACTTTTGATTGATGCTCAATCTGAAGTTGTGAGTAGAGATAAAATTATTGACCAAATTTGGGGGCAGGACTCTTTCCCCTCTAGTCGAACTGTTGATAACTATATTGTAAAACTAAGAAAGTGGGCTGAAACCGACCCGCAAAAACATATGACAATTTCCTCTGTAAGAGGGATTGGTTATAAACTAGAAGTGAGGCAATCTGTATGAACGATATTTTTTCTCAAAGAAAAAGCATTAACAATAAAACCAGAGTCCCTGTTTGGTTTATGAGACAAGCTGGTCGCTATCATCAACACTACCAAAACATTAAAAAGAATTCTGATTTTATGAGTATGTGTAAAAGCCCTGAACTTGCTTGCCAGGTGACTTTGGGCCCTATTGAAGATTTTCATTTTGATGCGGCCATTTTATTCTCAGACCTCCTTTTTCCTTTGGAAAACCTGGGGCTAGGGCTTTCTTATCATAGTGGCCCTCCTACTCTTGAGAGGTATATTGATTCTCAAGAAAGTATCGAACAACTTAAAATGCTCAAACCTTCAACTGAGTTTTACTCATTTCAAAAAGAAGCCTGCTCTTTATTAAAGCAATCTCTTCCTAAAGATGTGACTCTCCTGGGTTTTGTAGGAGCTCCTTTTACTCTCTATACTTATGCAGCTGAAGGAGCTCATAAAGGTAATCTTGTAAGCTCCAAGAAAGGATTATATGATGGAAGGTTTGATGCTTTCATGCAAAAACTTCTTCCAGATGTTATTTCTGAAATGCTCATTCAAGCTGAAGGAGGGGCTCAGGCCATTTGCTTATTTGATACAGCGGCAGGAGAACTCAGCTCCTTTGATTATCAACGCTATATTACGCCCTATATTCTAAAAATGGTTGATGCTTTTAAAAACTCTTATCCAGAGAAAAAAATTATCTATTATTCAAAGTTTACTCACCCTCATTATCTTGAACCACTTTTTGAAAGCCGTATTGATGTTTTTGGAGTTGATTGGCGGCATGATATTGCTCACACTCAAAAGCTTCTCCCTAGAGATAAATATATTCAAGGAAATATCGATCCTATTTGGCTTCATCTTCCTTGGGAGAATCTCAAGGCCAATCTTGAAGAGTATAAAGAGCACCTCATTAAAAACAATTTTGATTTTTCAAGACATATCTTTGGTCTAGGACACGGAGTGACAATAGAAACCCCCGAAGAAAATGTGAGAAAAACAGTTCAATGGGTTCACGAAAACCTTACGTACTAGACCCCTATCGGGATTTATGATTTAATTTAGCTTATGGAAACTTTTGATTTCATCGGGCTCGTTTCTGCTATTATTGTTTTGATTGGGCTTCCTTTTTATCTTGGTTGGGTTCGCCAAAACCCCTATTTTGGCCTAGGAGGAAAGAAGTTTGAAGGCTCTAGAAAGCTTTGGTTTGAACTTAATAAGCGCTTTGGAAGAAATTGTGTTTTAACAGGATTAAGCCTTGTTACATTTGCTTTTTACGCTTATTTTTTCTCCCCTCTTTTTCTTATCAAAAAAAATGTTGAAATTCTCATGAGCGTGATGTTAATGGTTATGCTTTTGACGACCATCCTTGACTGTTTTTTTTATTTTAAAAAGTTAAAAAAGACTAAGAATTAGAATCAAAAAAATTTGCTTCCATTCCAATATCAATGAATCTTTTCATTTGACTCGGAACAAGACCAGAGAAAAGAAGCTCTTTTTTATCTTCATCATAGCGACCTATATCCATAAGAGAAACCTTCTCTTCTTCTATACCTGTGACTTCACTTACTTGAGTCACAACTCGAGCACCTTCTTTATTTTTTCCAATCTGAATAATAAAATCAATGGCAGATGAAATTTGTTGCCTGATAGCTCTCACAGGTATGTCGTATCCCGCCAGTAAAAATAAATTCTCTAGTCTCGTAATACAATCAGCTGGAGAACTTGAGTGAAGAGAAGTCATACTTCCATTATGTCCAGTGTTCATGGCCTGTAGTAGATCAAACGTTTCTTCTGAGCGTACTTCTCCTATAATAATTCTATCTGGTCTCATTCTTAGAGTATTTTTAAGTAACGCCCTAGTATCAAGCCCCCCTTTTAAAAGCTCCGCTCCAGACTTAGACTCCAATCTAATCACATTTGAGAGATTAAATTGTAGCTCTCTGGTGTCTTCAATAGTAATAACTCTCTCCATTTTAGGAACTTCTTGCATGAGAAGATTTAAAAAAGTTGTTTTACCTGTTCCTGTTCCTCCAGAAACGATGATATTAAACTTTGCTTTTACTAAATTTTGAAAAAAGATCGACCATTTTTCATCATTTAATCCAAAAAGTCCTGGAGATTGAGTGAATGTGCGAATACTTTTTAGATACTTTCTAATCGTAATAGCTGGAGTTCCAGTTGTGTAAAGACTAGAGATAATATTCACTCGACTTCCATCTGGAAGTTTTCCATCAATAATAGGGCTATGGCTGTCATAAGGCTTCTTATTAAAAAGAGCAACATCTTTGCAAAAACTATAGATATCTTCTCTTTTCAGAGTACTGTTTAACCTAATAAATTCTCCATCTCTTTCAATATAAATATTATTGGTTCCGTTGATCATTATCTCAGTAATCCCTTGCTTACGTGAGAGTTCATCAATAAGTTTCCAAGCTGAATTCTTTTCTACAAGTTCATCTATTTTCATCTTCAAACTCTATCGTTAATGAAGATTTCATCTTCTTTTATTGAGGCACAATAAGAAAGAAAATTATTGGATACAATATTTTTTTGCTCATCAGAAAGAAGATCATAAAGTTCATTATAAGTGGATCGTGATTTTATAAATGATTCCGTATGATCAAGACCTATAAACTCACTAAAATGCCACACAAGTAGTGTTAATAGATCAATTTTTTCAGTTCTGTGTTTTGATAATGAAAGAATACGCAGAATATCCTTTGGTAAATCAAGTAGGTTTTGTGTGTGTTCAGAGTTTTCTTTTCTTAGTTGGATTTGGAGCATTTTTAGATAAAAGCCAAACAAGAAGGCCCTGGAGTTAGACAGAATCCCATGTCCACTTAATTTATCTTCTAACCTGTGTATATCATTTACGAGAGATAGCTGTGGAGACTCAGGGTAATGACCATAAACAGCTTTATAAATGTAAATGGAGGCCAGTTGATCTCTAAAATGACTCCAGCTAATCTTTCTTAAAACAATAGAGAGCCTTTTTGATTCATCATATTCTTGAAAGATATTTTCTAACAGATTTAAAAGGGCAGGGTTTTGATTAATACACTCAATTACCTCTCTATGCTGTTTCTCTGAGCTACCCAAATTACTTCTTAGTAAAAGAACCAATTCTTTTGGTAAATGAACAAAGGGTAATATAATCATTCGCGCTTTTTCCTTTCCTTTATTGTATAATCATTAGGTAAATACAACTAGTAACAATTTAAAAACTTGAGTTATGCAGTTACCTATTTATAAAGAAATCTATATTGAGAAAGTTGATAAAAATATCATTAAACGATTAGTTTTATCTCAACCTCTAGGCAAGGCCCCCCTTGTCTTTAAAGTCTCACATTTAGAAAATGAAGAATCAAAGGCCATTAGTCTCATCGAGGAAGTTTTACGTGAATCAATGATATCTTGTCTGTTTCCGTATCCTATTTTTGCTCTCTCCACTATGAGCGGCTATAAGGGTGAGATCAAAATTATTTCAGACTTAAAAAATCTTCCTCGCTACTTTGATCGCAAAGAAACTAAAATTAACGTTAAAGGCCAAAGTACTTTAAATAAAGTAAAAATCCTTCAGAAAAAAATTTATAATTCTAATGTTTCTGACCAGATTCAAAAAACCAAGAATTTTGCATCAAAGCACAAGATTCTTTTCAATCTGGCACAAGAGGGGGATTTTTTAGAAAAACTCCTTTCTAAGGTACGCTAAATGACGAGTGATGATGATGAAGATTTAAGTGGTTTTGAAGAGTTCATCGAAGAGTTTGAACCTGAAATCCAAGAGAAAAAAAAGAAGGGTAAGAATAAATTTAACTCTGAAATCAACTCCTATATTGATGATGAAAAGAAAAGACTCTCTAAGCTCTCTGAGTTTTTTCACTCTAAAATGAAAAATGCGGACCAATACCAGCAAAGCTCTGATCTGATTTCAAAACAAAAAAGCTTTAACAGAGTTTGTAGAGAGCGATTAAACAAAAGATTTCAAGAAGAGGATTCTGATTTTCAAAAAAATCTAAAACAACTTTTTGAAAACCATTTTAAAGAGCTTAATTAGTTCTACTGTTTTGTATTAAGTAATATAGGGCCACCAACATGCTTGAAATCCTCATTTTCTAAGCTATCAAATTCATATCCATCTAAATTTTGATGAATAATAAGCTCTAAGTATTGATTGAAGTTATCCACAACATGAAACCCAAACTGTTTAGAAAATTCTTCCATTTTTTTCTTTGTTTTCGCATCTTTTTGAGTTTTAAAGTAATACTCGCTCTTATTTTGAATAAAATATTTTGAGGCAAACGTTTTAAGCTCTTCTACTGTCAGCCCCATTTTATTCACATTATCTTTTTCAAAATGCCCCAAGCAATAATTAACAAAACTACTTAAGACTATCGCTTCGAAATCGATATTTTCAGCGGAATAATTGAGATAGAATTCACTATTTATTTTTCCTTCTTTTAATAAATTCTGCATTGTTTGAAAAAAGGTTTCAACAAAAGGAAGTAATTGTCTAAAGGTTTGGGACTGCTCAACCCAAACTTTATAATCAGAGTAGTGCTCTAGTTCTTCAAAATTCTCTGTTTCGGGGTTAAAAAATTTAATAACTTCATCAAATGAGTGCTGTAGAAATTGAGACCAATGAGCACCAAGGAAAAATTCAAAATTATCGCTATTAAACGATGAGGACTCAACATCTTTTTTCAGACCTTTCTTCCCTAGATAAAGCAGAGAGTGACCTATCTTATACAAATCAGAAAAATCAAATCGCTCAAAAATGTTTTTTTTCTCTTTTGATTGTTCTAAAACATAATTAAAGCCTAGCTGTATTTTTTGCTTAGTTTTCTCTCCTGTTTTAGTCATGGCAAGAGAACCACTCTTAAGAGAGTCATCCAGAGCAATTGTCCCATTTATTAAGCGCACGAAGTTAAATTGTAAGTAATCTCTTCTTTTCTCTTCTTTAATATTAAGAAGAGAGTCATGAACATTATCCAGACCTTTTCTAAAAGACATTAGACTTGAGCGGTGAAGAGTTTGATTTTTATTGTGAGCGTCTAAATCCCCTGTTACCTGAACTTTATTTTGAATAAACTTATCGAGTTCTTTAATAGAGGCAAAAGCGCTTCTAAAAACTAGAGAGTCAAAATAATCGACAAACCCAAAGTCTCTAATCCTAGAGACGCGGTTTTCATAGACTTCTTCTTGCATAGTAAAGAAAGGCTCGTTGATGAGCTGTAGAAGATTAAAAGAAGCCTCTTCCGTTCCAAAAACAGAGTAGTAAACCTTAACCAGATACTGAGTTTCTCTAGCCTGGTTGAAGTCTTTATTAAACTCAAAAAGAAATTGATTATCATCAGTAACAAAAAAATTGTCATGCTCTGGGTAATGTGGGTCTTCCAAATCAAATGTTGCGATATTAAATTGCCCTTTAAGGAAAAGAAAAAAATCTTGAGAGGAAACAAACTCTTTCACAATATCGAGTTTTTGGCATTTAGAGTAAGTCTCTAACCAAAAAGAAAAAGAATTTAACTCCAAATTATCTTTGCTCCAAGAGTCAATATCAATGAGAGCACTTCTTTGCTTTTTACTCAGCTTAGGTAGAATAGAAGCCAAATAATCTTGAGAAGTACCTCTAATACATAAATAAAGCGGCTGAAGAGGAACCACAGAGAGATCCATGGAATTTTCAACTAATTTCTCAATATCTTCGATATTTTTATAGGCCTCTGATTCCATTATGAGATGGCCAAGAAAGCTCTTTTTTTGACTCGACAAGGTAACCTCTGTTTTTAAGATTTTTTACCTTTTTTATCAGGGAGCATCAAGTAAATGAGATTATTTATTAAGAATTTTTTCTAGAACTTCTCTTTCTTTGTCTGAAAAATTAACAAGATTCATATCTAGGGCCCCACGAACCCTATCTAAGGTTTGAGGATCACTGGGGTTATTTGGATTAAGATCCCCTATTGATTCCTTAACTTCGACTTTTTGCTTTACCTTATCGCTTAAATCAACCTTCGTACTCGGGCCAGCAGTCTTTTGCTTATGGGCCATTATTTTCGCCCTGATTTCATCGGGAGAGAGCTCTTTCTTCTGAGATCGAGGAGCATCTGGGCCCTTGCCCTTTCTTGGTGTGCTTGATACTGCCTCATTGCCCTGAAAATCTAATCTCATACTATTCTTACCTCACGAATTATTTTATCATAGAGAAATAGGCCACCATATAAGGAAAAAAATGCAAGTTTTAACATCTATACCCAAATTAGGCACATTACTAGCTCTTTTTCCCACTATTAAGGCCATTTTTTTTGATATGGATGGCACACTTTTTCCAACAGAAAAACACCACGCCCTGGCCCTGAGGGAAGTTCTAAAAGAAATTGGAATAGAGAAAAACTGGAAAGATCTCATGTCTGATTTTGCAGGAGACTCTGATGAACAAGTCCACCAAAAACTCTCTTGCTCCATCCCTCTTGATATCTTTTTAAAGAAAAAAAATCGCTTTTGTATCAACTTCCTTCGTTCAGAAACGCTGTTAAAAAAAGAGATGCGTGAGCTCTTAGATGAATGTATGAAAGCTAGTTTAAAACTCGGCCTTGTGACTTCAAGTGAGAAGAAAGTCACAACAATGCTTTTAGAACAAGAGAAGGTATCACCTTTTTTTCAACTAGTTCTCACTCGTGAAGATACTCCTCTTAATAAACCCGATCCTATGCCCTATCTTAAAGCTATGGAAGCCTTAGGGGTTTCTACGAGTGAGAGTCTTATTATTGAAGATTCGCCAGCAGGTTTAGAAGCGGCCCAAAAATCTCAGGCCTATTTTGTGCAAGCCAAGTGGTTTGAAGTTAACTGAAAATAAAAAGGCCCTTGGTTTTCAGAACCAGTACCAGAATCAAATCACAGTGGACAGTTTTGGTGAAGCAGATACAGTTGAACTCCGATATCAGCTAACTTTGTTAATTCACTAAGCTCCTCCATCTCAATTAAAGCTTGAACTTCTCTATGAGAGGTAAGTGCAATATTAAAAAACTTCTTTCTATCTTTGAGTCCATTTCTATTATTTCCTTCTGCTAGATTTAAACACACACTCATAGAAGTTCTTATTTACCGGTTAAACCAGAACCCAGGATCCTTGGCCCCCTGATGACCAGTAAACAAAACAACCTTATCTATTAGAGAGTCCGATCTTCTATTGTTGATGAAAACTCTTAATTTCAAGCAGCTGAATCTGAATTTTTCTTTCTCAGGTCCTAGAGAATCTAGAACTTACTTATTTAACAACAGTAATTTGCCACTTATAGTTCGTCTCACTATTATTACTTAGTTCCACCTGACGAACTAAATTCTCTTTTCCTTCCAAATTATTTTTCACATAGAACTTATTTCCCAGAACAAGAATAAGATTATAAAGCCCCTGATGATTATTTGTATCAATCATATACTTAACAAACAGAAGAGGCACTGGACCTTTGACAGTTCCTAATTGATCAAACTTTTTCATCTCTCTAATTGAGTTTTGTTTCATGAACTTTTGAAGAGGAGTCTTTAATGACTCAATAAGCTTTTGTGTAAAAACAAAGTCATATTTAAAACGAATCATATCTACTTGTGCTTTCTCTAAATCTAACTTCTCTAAGTTTTCCACTGATTCTTCAAAAGCACTCTTTCTTTTCACGACTTTCTTCGGGGGAGGCAACGCTTCTGCTGGAACTTTAAGTTCAGCTTTCTTTTTTTGAGGCATCACTGTTTTCTTTATTTCAGGTACTTGTTGGGCCACTTTGTTTTCTACCTTTGGTTTTGATTCTTCTTTTTTCTCAGTATTTGAGAAGAATATATCTTTAAGCCCTTGCTCATCATATTTTTTCAAAGAGCCAGCAAGAAAAAGTCTTCCTTGAATAAAACGTTCACCAAATTTTTCTTTGACATGCTCTTGGACTAGCGGATAAAGGTGAGATAATTGAGAATTTTTATTCTCTTTGTCTTTGAAAATTTCAGAAAACCTTCTCATACAACCTTGCCCCGTTTTGGAGTCAGAGAAGTTTTCAGTAATATGAGACTCACTTAAGAGATGATAAGGGTAACTTACCCAACTCATCCCCCAGAAATGATCTTGTTCTGAGCAAATCGATAAAAAAAGTTCTTTATCTAATGAACAAACCTGATTCATATTATCTTGAAAACTTTGATGGCACTCTTTCTCTTGGCAAAGGGCCAGAATTCTTTTGCCATACAAATAGTTCTTTTGATAACTCTCCTTAGAAATTTGGTTAGGGTCTCTAAATTCACTGACTTTCACCCATTGCTCATCCTTAATTTGTCTTGCTTGAAAAGAAGCTTTTTTAATAAAGTTCTTCATTTGAGAGTTTTGAGGACGACAACTCTTGAGTAATTCTTCCAAATCAATATGACAATTTTTCAAGGACTCAATCTTTTGGGAGACTTCGGCATAATGCATGAGGGCCTCTGCCAAATAACTTAAATTAATCAAACGGTAAGCATAATGAATGAAAGCAAGATGTTCAGATAACTGCTCATTTGGACAAAGAGCACCTGCGGTGAACTCTTTTTTAAAAAAATC
Organism: Bacteriovoracia bacterium; assembly: GCA_030431635.1. Lineage (GTDB taxonomy): Bacteria > Bdellovibrionota > Bacteriovoracia > Bacteriovoracales > Bacteriovoracaceae > CALFYV01. The sequence goes on along the minus strand of JAUIIL010000004.1, from coordinate 11,056 downwards.
TTCTAAAGGAAAAAGAGAATACTCAATACTTTGGTATGGATAGGTCTTCTCTACAATTTCATCGATGAACTTATCATTTCCTAAATAAGGATCTTGAAATAAAGCAGGTTCAATCCGACCTTGATAGATATCAAAGTCACTTTCTCCCATTAATGACGAGTAGTACGGATTTAGCTCTTTTGCCTTGAGGGCAAAAGCCATTAATAAAATCAGAACCAGAATAAACTTAACCATGGAATATAAGTAATGATGAGAAGTGCAACAACAAGTAATAATAAATAAACAAACGTGGCCTTATAAAGCTCTAAAACACTTCTATTAAATCTAAAGCTGCTGATAAATAAATTAAGTCCAATTGGTGGAGTGATATAACCAATTTCTAAGTTGGTTAGAAAAATCATGGCCATATGAATAGGATGCACCTGAAACTCTTGGGCCACAGGAAGCAGAAGAGGAACAACCACAATGATAGCACTGAAGATGTCCATCAAACTTCCAACAATAAGAAGGAAGAAGTTTAAGAACAAAAGAAAAACAAAACGACTATCAATATAATTTCTTAAGAATTCTAAAATCTGCATAGGAACTTCTTCATCAACCAGATAGTTTGTTAACCCCATAGCACAGCTTAGAATAAGTAAGATAGCTCCAACTAAGGTCATTGATTCAACAGTGAGCTTTGGAATATCTTTTTTGAAACTTAAGTCTTTATAAAGAAGAACTTCAACTATAAGAACATAAACAACCGTCAGAGTTGCTGCCTCAGTCACCGTAATAATCCCACCATAAATCCCCCCTAAAATGAGAATAGGCAGAGGAATTTCAAAGCGAGATTGGTAGAGAGAGAGTTTGAGTTGATTGAAGTTAAAAGGAATTCTAGAAGCATTGCCTTTAGACTTTAAAATAGAATAACCAGCCAAAATAATGATAATAAGAATTCCTGGAACAATTCCTGCCTTGAAAAGATTATCAATAGGAACTTTGGCCACAATCCCATAAAGGATTAATGGAAGGCTTGGAGGAAACAACAATCCTAGAGAGCCAGATGAAGTAATTAAACCAAGGGTAAATTTCTCATCATAACCCTTCTCCATTAAAATAGGATAAAGGAGTCCACCAAGGGCCACTATCGTTACTCCAGAAGCTCCAGTAAAAGCCGTAAAGAAAGCGCAAAGAACTAGCGACATAATTGCGGTTCCACCAGGAAGCCATCCAAACAATGCGTTACTTAAATCAAGTAAGCGTTTAGGAGTCTTTGATTCTGCCAAAACAAAGCCAGCAAAAGTAAACAACGGAATAGAAACTAAAGTCGGTGATGAAGTGAGTCTATAAATTTCAACAATAACAGCAGAGGTGGCTATCTCTTGCTGATAAAATGCAATAAGTCCGATAGAGCCCATCACCGCAAATAGTGGCATTCCCAAGAGAGCTAGCAAGAGAATAAGAATAACGATTAAAGACATCATAGGAGCTTTCTCACCTGTTTACTCCACTGATAGAAAAAACGAAAACTAATTAAAACAAAGCCAAAAGGAATAATAAAAGTGAGGTATGAAGAGTGAAGCCCCCAAAAAATCTCTTTCCCATATTTCATTTCCGATTGAAAAAAATCAAAGGCTGCACTACTTAGCCAAATACAAACTAATGTCGTTACAAGTAAAACTAAAGAGTCAATGAACAGATACGCCCTACTTTCTGGTTTCACAATTTTAGAAATGATATCTATTTTGATATGTTTATCACTACCAGTTGCTAGAGCTGCCCCTAAAAAAGAACAGAGAAAGACCAGATGCCTAACCAAAGATCCAATCCACAGATAAGTCACTTGAAACTGTCTTAGAATAATTTCTAAAACAGAATAAAAAATGATAGCGCTCAAACTTATGAGAAGAAGTACTATCGTTGTTTTTTCAATGAAATTATCTAGCTTTTTTAGCATTTTCTTATATACCTAATTTACTTAAAGCTGCTTTTGAAACAACACTTCCTTGAATTCTTTTAACAACATCGCTTCTAATGGGCTTACTCTTTGCAATATCGCTTTGAGGGAAGGCCACAAATTCAACACCACTTTTCTTCATAATAGCAAGTGCCTGTTCATTATCGCTAATCATTTGCTTATTTGTTTCACTAATATATTTTTGAGCAATCTCTTTAATAATCTTTTGGTTTTGAGGGTCGATTTTCTTCCAATTTTTGTTATCAATAAGAAGCGCACCAACCGAGAAAGCGACGGGATAATCAATTAAGTATTTAATTCTTGTCTGCCATTGCAGGGCAATCACCCCGGTTGCAGGAGCATAGGCGGCTTCAATGATACCAGTTGATAAAGAAGAAAGAACATCCGGCAAGGCCAAAGGAACAGAAACTAATCCTAATGAATCAACCATGGCCTTGACTAACTTATCTCCTTCCCAGGCCCAGATTTTTACCCCTTTAAGCTGTTCTAGATTAGAGACTTTTTTTGTAGAAACAACATAGACCTGTCCAATTTCATAAAAACCTAGATTTTCAAAACCATTTTTTCTAAGCCCTTCATTAAAGTAAGAGCTCATTTGCTCAAGTTTTTCCCAAGCCTTTTCTCTTTGATGATGGAAAGTAAAAGGAACCTCAATGGCCCTAATATCTGAATAGATTTCACCCAAAGTTTTTCCTGTGAAAAAACCTCCATGTAATTGACCTACTCGAATTTTTCGAAGAACATCAGACTCATCTCCAGCGACTCCACCGTAGTATACTTTTAATTTAATTTTATCATTAGTGGCTTTTTTAATTTCTTTCGTCATTTTTTTCAAAGAATTGGCCCAAGCCGTTCCTTCTGGAGCAAGCACTGCAAGTTTTAACTTCGCTGCTGAAGCATTCAGACAAATCGTTAAAGTAAAAAGAAAAAATAAAATTCTCATTATCATATCCTTAGAAAAGTTCGTTTTCGTTTTTAGTTATAAAGAAAAATCTCTTCATTGCAATCGCGTTGACTAAATTTAAATGAGGGTATTTAAGAAAAGGATTACTTTCCACTACTTTAGAAAAATTGCTGAGTTTTTTAAAGAGTGAGAACTTTCTTAAAAGCTTTTTCTTGTATTTTTTGTACTCGCCCTCTTGCCCAGAGTTAACAATAACGTATTCAAGATAAGTAACTGTTGCTAGTAAGTTATACGGATTATCAGATGCGTACTTTTTAAGAATATCTTTACCTTTTTGAGGATTTCCTCCAAGCATTTTAGGACGACTTAACTCATACAGTCCATAAAACATGGCACAGGCCCCATACTGAATCATAGGATTTTTTTCACAGGCCCAATCAAATAAACCTTTCACAATAGGCATTTGGGCAACCAGGTTGAGATCATCTCTTTGCAGATTAATTAAACCTGCCCAAGCTTGGGCCATATAGAAAACGGCATCGATATCATCAGTTGAGAGTTCACTGTTAAGTTTCTCTGAAATCGTTTTTGGTCTTAGAACATTATCAGTCAGGAAGGAGTAGGCAATATCACGAGTTTTTAAATAATTAATTCCATAACGAATGGCCCTTGAGTAAGAATCAATAGCCAGCTCCTTAGACTGTGAGTTTTCTTTCTCTTTGAGTTTATCATCTAAAAAAAGAGTTTCATGGACTCCAAAACCAAGACCTGCGTATCCTTTGACAACGGTTGCAAGTAGTTCTCTATTTTCTTTGTCATTAAAAAGAAAACCTTCCACCGTTTTGAGATTCGCCAGAGCTGTTTCTTTAAACACATCCCAACTGTACTCATAATCAAAATCTTTCGATCCTTTTTTGATTAAAACTGCCGTCGTATCTAGGGCCACAGTTCTTGTGAGTGAGCAAGAAGCTAGAAAAACTACGCTTAATAAGAGTAGTGGAAAAACTTTTCTTTTCATTTCAATCCTTAATTCCCCCCATTCTAATGAGTTTTCAGTACGTTAGCAAGACATCCTGGGTCTCTTCTTATAGGGAAAAAGATAACTAATGAAAAACACCAAAAAATGTGTTATATTGAAGATATAGAAGAAAGGCTTAAGCATTCTTGCTTTATATCCGAGTATTACTTATCAACGTATCAAGGAGTCATTATTGAGATTACTTAATGATGGGCTTCCTTCGAAGGTTCTTTTATAGAGTAAGCTAACTAGCTGAAATATCTCGAGTCTTTGAACAGAAGTTCCTAGATCATTTCAGCAATCAAGGGTTAGTTTATGAAATTAGAAACAAAGAATTTAGACATTTCTATTGAATCAGCTTCAAAGCTTAAGACGACGGCTTTGGCCAGCACCAGAAGAGCTTCTAGTGTGAGACCTTCTCACTCTGTTAAGGCCATTAAAAGCCTTAGACCTAAAAGAGGTCTTCTTAGTGTAAGAAAAAGAGTTTTAGCTTCTAAAAATCCTCTTAGCGAAGTCTAAGAAGATTTAGCGTCTTTTTGAAGTTCTAAGAGTCGCTTCAAGTGAAGAGAGGGCTTCTTCTTTGGCCTTTTCTAGTCCTTTTACCTGCAGTCCATATAAATATTTAAGAAAAGATTTTCTTGCTTCAAAGATTTTAGAAATAAAGCTGATATGAATTGTTTTTAACTGCTCATAGCAAGCTTGTTTCTCCTCTTTTGAAAGCTTTTTTCCTTTGGTTTCCCTCATCACATTGCCTTCAATCTCAACAGAAGAAAACTCCCCTGAGCACTGCCTTTTTTTAAGCAAGGAATATTGGTCAAATTGAGTTCTTATTTTCTCAATTTCTAAAGAAAAGGACTCAGCATCAAGCTCTTTTTTTTGCAGTAACTCAAGGCTGTCAAAAACCTGAGTCTTCAATTCTTTCATCTGCAATGCTGGATTCTCTTCTTCTTGTTCTTGAGCACGAACAGAGAAAACCAAAAAGAAGATAACTAATAAGATTCTGGCCAAGATTTATCCTTTACAAAAATTTCTTCAATTGATTCAACGAAAGAAAAATAGTTTTGTAAAGAGCTCACAAACTTCTCTAAAGGAAACCCTATGACGTTGGAGTAACTTCCGTTTATTTTTTTGATGATAACCTGGGCCATTCCTTGAGCTCCATAGCCCCCTGCTTTATCGAGGGAGTCTCCAGAATCAAGGTAGCGCTCTAGTAAAAATTTATCCCACTCAGAAAAACTCACATCTGTTCGTTCAACAAAACTAATACTCTCTTTAAATTTCTCTCCAAAACAACAATAAACTGCAGTATAGACCTGGTGAGTTTTATTCTCTAAAAGTTTTAAATATGTTCGTGCTTCTTCTCTATCTTGAGGTTTGGCCAAAATGACTCCATCAACACAAACAGTTGTGTCACTAGTCACAAGAAAAGGATTAAGTGCTGTATAGGATTGCTCTAAACTCTTTTTGATGGCCATGGCTTTAAGAAGAGCGATTTCTTTCACATAATCAACGGGATCAGTGTTTTTTGATTCTTCTAAAACGTCTGCGCTTATTTGGAGATAAGGAATACCGAGGTAATCGAAAAATTCTTTTCTTCTTGGACTTTGACTACCTAAAAACAAGTGATATTTAGTGTTTATTTTTTGCATAATGAAGAAGCCATAAATAGTATTCAGAATCTGAGTAGTGTTTAACAAAAGAATAATCGAGCTGCTGTTTTCCCGAAAGCTCTTTAAAATAATCTAAGACGGCCCATTGGTTGTAATTATCAGTAAGCGTCTTAATTGGGGTCTCTCCTATTTTATTTTCATAACCAGAAATAAGTTTTCTTAATGACATTAGGTTAAGAGGTTCTGTTCGTCCAGAATGCTTAAGTAAAAATCCTTCATGAGAAAGGAGGTTCTCTTCTTTCCACAAGCGGTAGCCTAACTGGGTCGCAAGCTTTATCTTTTTTTGATTTCTAAAAAGAGGTCGGTATTTTTTAATAAGAATTTCTCTTGCTATTAAGATTGATGGAATTCTTTTCACCAGGAGTTCAAATTGATTTAATTCTCTTTGAGGCTTTTCATTCTTAGTTAATTTTGTCCCATTACTTGCAATAGTATACCAAGAATCTTGCTCAATACTCTCATTCTCTTTTGAAGCTGAGTCTGTCAGATAAAGAGATTTCTCTTTTGAAGAAACATCATTCTTTAACTTAAAATACCCCTCTCCCCCTAAAACATAGAGATAGTGAAAATGAGGTTCAGAAAGTTTAAAACTCGATAGGACGCTAGAGAGAAAAAGGGTTGTTGTTTTTCTCACTTGTTTAAAATTTGAATTTTCATTTATAAGTTCATTATAGGCTTGGTAGTGAAGTTCATTTATTTTTGAAGGATTAAGTCTAAGTTCTAGCGCTTCTTGCTTCTTTTTAGGGTCTTGAAATATTTTTCTCTCTATCGCTTGGGTATTAGCTTCTCCTACCATTAGGGGGAGAAAAATTTGATCAGTTTCGGATAAATTTGACACTGGAAGTGTCTCTTCAGCTCTACTTTTCCAATACATGTGACCTTCATTTAGACGCATGTAATAAAAGATTTTTTCTTCACTAAAATTGATTTCATTCATGGCCAGGCTACTAAAAGCTGAAAGCCTTATGAGACTGCCATCGACAAGAAGAATCCAAGCGGCACTATTTTTTTGGGTTTCTAGAACATCTCCTTCATAGATAGGACTTCTAAATTGTGTCTGAACAAAGTTCACTCCCCTATAAAGATGACACTCACCCACACATTTAAGAATAACTCCAACTTGCTCACTTCGTAATAAATCATGCTGCCTATCAAACCAAGATCTGGTGCTTTCCTTATCCTCAAGCTGTCTTTTCCAAAGTGAGAAATCAAGAAAATCTGAGGAGTCTTGAGTCTCCCATTCTATCGTACTTTTATACTCTCCTCGATATCGTGGTCTTTGGACCAGGGACCAAACACTCAAAGAGGATAAAAAAATAAAAACAGCTATTTTCTTCATTTCTTTTATTTTAAGTCATACTGACTCGGGAAGCCAGACTCTATTATTTTAGCAAAAGTTTTGCTAAATTAGGGGCTCATCAAGGAGTAATAAAGAAATGGCCGAGGAAAACACGAGCGCATCGCATCAATTCTCTTTTGTAGACTCAGAAAAAGCAGTTCTGGCTTTCTGGCAAAAAGAGAATATTTTTCAACAATCACTTGAGAAAACAAAAGAGCTCGAGCCTTTTATTTTTTATGATGGGCCTCCTTTTGCAACAGGACTCCCTCACCATGGTCATTTAGTGGCCTCGACTCTCAAAGATATTGTTCCTCGCTATTTCACAATGAAAGGTCATTATGTCTCAAGACGATTTGGATGGGACTGCCATGGACTGCCTATTGAACAAGAAATTGATAAAAAATTTGGAATGTCAGCTCAAGACTTTGTCGCCAGCAATGGAGTTAAAAAATACAACGATGAGTGCCGCGGTATTGTTCAACGCTATGTTGGAGAATGGGAAAAAACGATTTCAAGAATTGGCCGCTGGGTTGATTTTGAAAATGATTATAAAACAATGGATCTCTCCTTCATGGAATCTGTTTGGTGGGTATTTAAACAGATTTGGGATAAAAATCTTATTTATAAAGGCAATAAAGTCGTCCCTTATTCATGGGCCCTTCAAACTGCTTTATCTAATTTTGAAGCAACCAGTAACTACCAAGATGTTCAAGATCCTGCGATTACAGTTCTTTTCCGTTTAGAAGATGAAGATACTTATGTTGCTGCTTGGACAACGACACCTTGGACACTTCCTTCCAATCTAGCTCTTATTGTTAACGAAGAAATTGACTACGTTAAAGTTCATGAGAAAAAAAGAGGTATTAACCTTATTATGGCCCAAGCAAGACTCGAGGCCTACAAAAAGCAAGGAGACTTTGAAGTTATTAGTACTTTTAAAGGTTCTGAATTAAAAGGGGAAAAATACCTCCCACTTTTTCCTTATTTTAAAGAGCAAAAAGATAATGGAGCTTTTGTTATTTTAAGCGATAGCTACGTGACAACTTCTGATGGAACAGGAATTGTTCACGCGGCCCCTGCTTTTGGTGAAGATGATGGAAGAGTCATTAAGGCCGCAGGAATTAAGGCCATGGTTTGCCCTATTAATGATGAAGCCAAATTTACTTCTGAAGTGAGTGACTTTGCTGGACTTTTTGTCAAAGAAGCTGACAAGGCCATCATAAAAAAATTAAAAGATGATGGAGCACTTTTTCATCAAGATGTTCTTGTGCATAGTTATCCTTTTTGCCCCCGTACAGATACTCCACTTATCTATCGAGCGATGCCTCAATGGTATTTAGCCGTTGAGCAAATCAAAGATAAAATACTGGCCGCTAACCAAGAAATTTATTGGGTACCTGGACATATTAAAGAAGGAAGATTTGGAAAATGGCTTGAAGGGGCCAGAGACTGGGCCATTAGTCGAAATAGGATTTGGGGAACACCTCTACCTGTTTGGTTTAATGAAACCTCTGGTAAATATATTTGCATTGGCTCAACGGAAGAATTAGAAAAATATAGCGGAAAAAAACTCACTGATCTGCATAGAGAATATGTTGATGACATTGAATTCTCCATTGATTCAGAAGAAGGAACTTATAAAAGAATTCCTGAAGTTCTAGATTGTTGGTTTGAGTCAGGTTCTATGCCCTACGCTCAACTTCACTACCCTTTTGAGAATAAAGAGGTTTTTGAAAAAGGATTTCCTGCAGAATTTATTGCAGAAGGACTCGATCAAACAAGAGGTTGGTTTTATACACTCACAGTTCTCTCCGCTGCTCTTTTTGATAAACCAGCTTTTAAACATGTTATTGTCAACGGAATGGTCATGGCCGCTGATGGTAAAAAAATGAGTAAAAGACTTAAAAACTACACGGCCCCAGATATTTTAATGGAAACCTATGGGGCGGATGCTCTTAGACTTTTTCTTATCACCTCTGGTTTAGTTAAGGCCGAAGAGCTTAAGTTCACTGATGAAGGTGTCAAAGATATGGTCCGTAGGGCCTTGCTTCCTTGGTATAATTCTTTTAAGTTTTTCCAAACCTACGCAGAAGTAGATAAGTGGTCTCCCGAAAAAGATTTTCACTTAGGAGATAATATTCTTGATCAATGGGTCATTTCCAGACTGCAAACCCTCATTGCTCAAGTCAACCAAGAGATGAAGAACTACCATCTTTATAACGTTGTTCCTGCTTTATTTGAATTTATTGAAGAGTTAACCAACTGGTATATCCGTTTGAATAGAAGAAGGTTTTGGGAAGGAGAGCTCACTGCTGATAAATGCTCTGCTTACTCCACTCTTTATAGCGCTCTGACAACGCTATCTAAACTCATGGCCCCGTTTGCTCCTTTTCTTTCAGACTTTATCTACTTAGAGCTTAAAAAAATGGGCAAAGAACAAGAGGCTTCTGTGCATTTATGCCAATACCCTGAAGCTGATGAGAGCAAAGTCAATCATGATCTTGAGGAAGCTGTTGAGCGGATGAAACAAATTATTCTGCTTGGCCGACAAAAGAGGAATCAAAAACAAATAAAAGTGAAAACTCCTCTTGCTCTCATTACTATTATTCATCAAGACGAAAAATTACTAAAAAATATCTCTCTTCTTGAAGAATATATTATTTCTGAGCTTAATATTAAAACAATCGATTACTCTCAGGATGAAGCCCGATATATTAATCTTTATTGCAAGCCCAATTCCCCTGTTTTAGGAAAAAGGCTTGGAAAGAATTTTGGGAAATTTAGGAAACTGATTGAAACACTTTCGGAAAAAGATCTAAGGGCCTTTGAACAAGGAGAAGAAGTGTCTCTTGAGGGAGAGATTTTCTCTGGTGAAGACTTACTTGTTTTCAGAGAACCAAAAGAGGGCTCTGAATCTCTTTCAAACCGCTTAATCTCTATTAATCTTGATTGTAAACTCAACGATGAATTGATTTCTGAAGGACTGGCCAGAGAAGTTGTTAATCGAATTCAGAAAACTCGTAAAGAGCTTAACTTTAATGTCGCCGATAGAATTAAAATTACCTATCAAGCAGATCCAAAACTCGCTGATGTTATCAAAAAATATGCTGAGTATATTAAAAATGAAACACTTACAACCAAATTAGAGCAAGCTCAACAAGCTGCCAGTGATAGCAAAGAGTTTTCAGTGGAAGAATATAAACTTTCAATGTCTCTAGAGAAGAGTCAGTGATAAGGTTCTCATGCTAAAATTTTTCATTGCTTTTCTTTTTGCTTTTCAAACAAACGCAAAGTTTCCTTTGAAAAACAATGAACTTAGTGATTTTTCTTTTAAACGTTATATAAAACCTCAAGTAAGAAGTATTCTTCAGGATTACTTTTCACTCTTTAAGTTTTTTAATGAGAATTCCAAAAACTCCTATCCTATGCTCAAAACATTACAAGATGAATTTCAAATTATTATTGAGATAAAACAAAAATGTCCAGATTATCTTTCTACCACTTGCTCTGATGAGATCTTTAACTTGAAAGAAAAAATGAAAGTTTTTGAAAAAGAGCTCTTACTTATTCAAGAGAAGATTACTTGCTCTTCTCTTAACTTAGAAAACTGTTTCGGACAAAGTTATAGCGCTTCAATTGTGCAAGATGAAGTTTCAAAATTTCTCGGACAACTTGAACAAGTTGCTCTTTTTGTTCATAAGGTTCCTCACCATTTTTCAACGAAAGAGCTTTCAAAGTCCTTTAATCAAATTCACTTCTTTTTTACTTTATTTCAAGTAAAGCTTCTTGAGAAAAAATATCATGAAATCTTTTTAAGTGTTTTTCAGTTCTATATCCATCCGATGAATCTATGGTTTCAAACAGATTTTTCCAATAAAGAATTTCTTCTTAAAAACCTTAACGAGTTCAACTCATCTTGGAATGCTTTTAATTTTAATATGACCAAAAAATTAGAGAAAGAAACACCAAGACCGGTTCTTCTGTTAGTAAAAACCATGCATAATAGGTGGAATTCAATTTTAAGAGTTATTCTACAGAAATAGATTCCCCCGGGCATGCCCGGGGCCCTTACCGTTAGAGCTCGATGAGCTCCCCTTCATCCTGGCGCCCCTGGTATTCAACGTACCGTTTTATAGTTTGCTCATCTAAACCCACGCTGCAAACG
>JAUIIL010000003.1 GCA_030431635.1 Bacteriovoracia bacterium | reverse complement strand
TGAACTGAGCCCCGTTGACTAGACAGTTCGCCCCCATATTTTCTGAATAGGACGATTAGCCGGGTTTATCTTTAAGACTTCTGATTCAAACTCTTCAGGGCTTTTATAGCCTAAAGATGAATGAAGTCTTTTCTTGTTATAAACTTCATCGATAAATTTGGGAAGGTGTTTTAAGACATCTTCCATATTTTTATAATTTCTAAAATAAATCTCCTCTTTCTTCAAAGTCTTAAAAAATGATTCGATAAAAGCATTCTCTTCTGGTGTTCCTGGCCTGGACATTGAGATCTTAAATCCCTTCTCTAAAAGATAATTGATATAAGGCTCACAAACGTATTGAACACCTCTATCTGAATGATGGATAACTCCCTCCGGAGGCTTTTCTTTCTCGACAGCTATCCTCATGGCTTCTAAACAAAACTCATGCTCAAGACTGTTTGATAACGCCCATCCAACTATCTTTCTGGTATAGATATCAATAATGGCTGAGAGGTAAACAAACTGATGGCGTAATTTTATATAGGTTAAATCAGTCGCCCAGACTTGATTAGGGCCAGTCAGCTTCATCCCTTTAATCATGTTTGGATATTTGATTTTAAGGCCACTATAGGTCCCTCTGGCCTTAAATAAACGCTTCAATGATGAGAAGAGCTCAAACTCTCTCATTATTCGTTTTATTCTCTTCGAGTTGATTCTAATATCCTGCCTGAGAAGATATTCATAAATTCGTCTGTAACCATAATAGTGATATTCTTGATGAATTTTTTCAATCATATCTCTAACTTCAAAGTCGGAATATTTTTTTGAGCTTTCTCGTGGTTGATAATAATAAGCAGCTCTTGATATCCCCATCATTCTACACCCCTTTGAAACTGAGCCAAATTCTCGGAGGTGATTACGGATGAAGTCTCTCTTTTCTTCGAGTGTGAATGACAGAGAGCTTTTTTTAACAACTGATTTTCAATATAGAGGTTTCCAATCTCTTGTTTAAGCTCTTTGACTTCTCCTTCAAGTCGGTAAATTTGAAGCTCAGGTGAGGCTTCTTTTGTTTTTGAACTGGCCGATAGTGTTCCTTGTTTGTATCTCTTGACCCAAGTGCCAATTGAACCTTGAGAGACACCAAAAATCTTACCTGCCTTTTGATAAGTCATTCCTTCATCAACGACTTTCTGGGCCACCATTGTCATGAATTCATTAGTCCAACGACGGGGCCTACCGTGAGGTCGCTTTTCTTTTGGTGGGTTCTTTGCAAAAATTTCCATAAGTATCTCCAATTGCTTGGGACTTCATGTCATAGCATGAAATCCTTTGCTAATCGAGGCACTCAGTAAATATGGTTGAAGTGTCTAAACGAAGGGGCTCAGTCTAAAATTCTAGATAAATATAAAAGTCTCGGGCAGGATATTTGAGACTTAACGTGAAAACGGATTTTAAAACTGAATTTATAGAAAAGCTGGGAAATACGATAAAAACCCAGCACAAAATACATTTCAAAAATAAACAACATATTTGGGGAGAATATTATGAATAGATTATTAATTTTTTTTTTATTTCTATCCTCTTCATTTATGATGAGAAACTCTTATGCTTCTATCCTTGAAATTAAGTCAGGTTTCCATAAAACTCCTATGAATCTATGGGATCCATTCATGCTAGAGGATAAGGAAGGAACTCACATCTTTTTTGGTACCCTTTTCTGTAAGGAGCGTAATTTACCGGAACTCTACACACTATTTTACTCAGATAAGCATTGTAATATTTCAAGTGTTACTTTTGGAATTGGCTACGGTTTTCAAAAGAAAAACAAAACGGACTACAAGTTTAGAAGTCAGCCAGTATTTCTTCCTAGCTTGAATTCAAACAAGTGGGACGGTCATTATGTAGAAACTCCTTCAGTTGTTAAGAAAGGAAGATATTATTATTTATTTTATAGTGCTTGGAGACAATCAAAAAATGAAAAGGAGTATTGGAAGAGATATCAGATAGGAGTTTCGAGATTAAAAATAAAAAAACTAAGTAAGCTTTTAGTCAAACCGAGTAATCGCTTTAAGCGCTTCCTCGTAGGTCCTCTGATACCTGCAAATCACAATGGTTTCAGCTTCGACAGTGAAAATACGCAGGAACCAACAGCTATTTGGAATAAACAATCTAAACGATTTGAGGTATATTACCTCGGATTAAGAGCTGTTAACAAACTAACTCAAAAACCTCTAGATCACAAGGAACCCTTAGATGACGACTTAGCTCAAATAAACGAAATAGGTCTTGGGAGAAAATGTTTCTCAATTAACTTTGAGAAAATAGATTGTTCTTCTAAGGAAGAGATGCCAATGCTAACAACTCGTTTTGATGATCTTTCAAAATTAGACTTTGTAAATATGCCTGAAGTTATTTACAGGAATAACCACTATGAACTTTATTATACAGACTTTTCATCTTCGGTCCCTACAATCCCTGTTATTAGCTATAGCTACCAAAAGGTTTTAAAGCGTTCTTCTTCAGACGGTCAAAACTGGTCAAACCCAGAGGTTTTTTATGAAAACTCAAACCCTTCTCACCTTGGAGTACATTCACCAACAGTCATATTGAGAAATTATGAAGAAACACAAAAAGCAGTTCTTGGGGTTCAATCATGGTGGGCAGTAGAATCTTCATCCCCACAAAAGTGTTTTGAAAAAATGTTCGCACTTCCTATAGCAAAACATTGTCACAATACCTCACTGCTCGTAATTGACTAGTCATCTGTGAAAAATAACTTTTTTATACTTGAGAATTAACGGCCATTTGGATTGGCCGTTTTTCATTTTCGTAAGAATAAATTTCGTCAAAATTTTTTAGCATTTACCCCAGAGAAGATCAATGCTTACCCCAAACCGCGTGTTTGGGCCTGTGTTTGTCTTTCTTTGACTTTAGTCCTCTTCAAATCATTAAATTCATTCATTTTTAGATTTCTCTAACTCCGTACTCACTTTGCTGACCACTCACCCTCTACGATTGTAAGTGGTCAGCAAAGCGGTATTGGTTATGAGAAAATTAAATTTAATTTTTTAAAGAGAATTGTGAGAGCAGAGATATGAGTTTTGAGCAGTTGTTTGAGTAAAGTAAAGAGAATCAATCTAAATAGTAATAAAGCTTAAAAGGCTTATACGAGCAAAAAGAGGGCATAAAAAAAGCCAGCACGATGAAATGCTGGCTTTTTATTGTGACGTTTCGAGTAGCTTTACAGTTGGTGCCCCGAGGCGGACTTGAACCACCGACACAAGGATTTTCAGTCCTTTGCTCTACCAACTGAGCTATCAGGGCATTTCGAAACTTCTAAAAACGTGAGATTTAAGTTAATGTTTTGACTGCTAAACGTCAATAATAATGAGGCCTTTTTGGAAACTAAAATTCATAAACTTCAACTTCAATATCTTGAGTTTAAAGTTAATGCCATGGCCTTAGTCCCGACCGGTGAGCATTCAAAAACCTTTTGCCTCTTCACTCACGGCTATACCGCTTCTAAGACTGACGTTTTGCCTTGGGCCATAAGATGTGCAGACGCCGGAATCCCCTCCCTCATTTTTGACCTTCCGGGTCATTACCTAGGGAGTTTTAATGAAGTTGAGAGCTTTGAAACCTTTAAAAACCACGCTCATGGACTCTTCTTTGAAGCTTACTCAGAGTTAAAAAAAATAACTAACAAAGAAGCCTCAAGAGTTATTCTCGCTGGCCACTCTTTAGGGGCCCTTATGTCAGGATGGGCAATGGATGATAAGCGCTTTGGAAAGATAGACAAGGTTTGTGTAGGGGTTGGGCTTGGTCTTAATCAAGGGAAACATATTCATGTTTTTGAAAGTAGTTTTTATCAAAAAACACTGAATATAAGAAGACAACTTGTTAGTCCTTCCCTTGATTCTGATATTGTCTTTTCTTGGATTAAAGATGAGAAAGAAAAAATTTCTATTTCTGATCATCGGATTCATCTTATCACAGGAATCGATGATATCGTTGTCGGTAAAGGGGGAATGCAGAGGTTGGCAGAACTTCTTGAGAGAAATGGATGTGAAGTTACAACACATGAACCAACCAATCTTCCACACCATAAACCAGAATTGGCTGCTACTCACTTATTCTCTTTTTTAAAAAACGAGAAACTCTTTTAAAACTAAATTCCTTCCCACTCTGGTTGAGCTTTCATACAATCAGGATGAGTCACTCTGTAGTAACCTTTATCTTCCCCTGTTGGACTATCAGTCGAATAAATCTCTCCAGAAATAATTTTAGCTTTTTCAAGATTGTGAGTACTATAATGATTAGGTTTATAGGCCCTTGGCTCTATATACCAGCTCAATTCAGAATTAAGACATAAAGTGCTCTCTATATAAACCCCTGTATAAGTCGTCCCAAGATAATCCATATAAAGGTCCGCTCCTAAGAGATTAGGGTTTTCATGATGGTTGTTATTAATGATAACACCATCTAAAACTGACTTAGCGGCATCAAGAGTTAAAATCCCAGCTCCCTTTGTAAAACTGAAAGTTCCCCCCTTCTCATCATACTCAGGATCTGGATCAACCACCAAAGTTTGTGTCTTATTATCAGCAACAATTATTCGCCTCAAGCGAGGAGAGCTCTCTCTAATATACATCCCTCCTCCAGTTACAGCTGAATTGAAATAAAAATAACTATTCTCTATGGTTGGGTTATAGAGTGTCTTAGAGCCATTCTCTAAACCTCTAATAAATATTCCCCCTCCATACTGGGCCAAGTTATCATATACTCTCAAGTAGGAGAGCCTTACGTCAGAGTGCTGAATAAAAACCCCTCCTCCATAAGTATCAACTTCAGTCGTTCTATAATAGAGTTTTTTTTCATTAATTTTTTTTATAAAACTGCCATCAGGAAAACCACTTCTTGAGTCTATTGATTTACCTTCCACAATACTAAAACCAGCTATATGAGTTTCTTCAGTAGCAAAAAGAATAGAAAGGGGCCTAAACTTATTATCTCCACTAATGATTGTTCCAATTTGGTGCTCTTCAATTCCAGAAAATGGATAAAGAGAGTAGAGTTGAATATCATTTTTAATAGTATCAGGTTCAGAATCAACAGGACGTGATTTTCTAATGATAACACCCTCTTTGTATTTTCCAGGCAAAACGATAATAGGTTTTGGCCTTGATGCATTTCCTTCTTTGTAAACAGCTTCTTGAATTGTTTTCGCGTTCTCATCACAAGGAACAATCGTATAGTTTTCTCTGTATATTCCAAAAACACTTAAGTCAGTTTGACAACCTACCTCATACATCGCTTCAACAGCTGCTTCATCAGCATGATGTCCAAAACAAGAAAGTAAAAGAAATAAGAGAAGATGAGATAAAAGAATGTAGTTCATGAAACCTCGCCAGTGAATGCGTTGCATTATCACCTATTTTAAGCGCCCTGCCAAGAAAGGTGTAAAGATTACTGCTCTCTATCTAAGTATTTGAATTTAAATAACTTTATTTTAAATATCTTTTGATATTTTTTAAAACTCCGTCTCTTCCAGTTCTCTCTAAAGGAGTATTAGCGAAAAACTTCCTAAAGGCCCTCTTACTCATTGATTCAAGAGAAGCGATAATATCTTCAACTTTTTGAGAGTAGAAAAAATCAATTAAAGGGTTTGATATCTTTCTAGAAACTAGTGTTTTTAATTTTTTTACATTCCAAGGACAAACTTCCTGGCAGATGTCACAGCCAAAAATTTCACCATGGGAGTTTTGATATCCTTCAGGGGGCTTCTCATCTTTAAAAACCTCAATAGTATAGGTACTAATACATTTTTGAGCAATAATCGTGCGCTCTGGTGTTATGGCCAAAGTAGGACAGGCCTCTATACAAGCTCTACATTGCCCACAATGGTCGACTCCCATGCTTGCAGGCCCTAAATGAAGTTTGCGAGATAACAAAAGAGAACCAATAATAAAATAACTTCCATGCTCTCTAGAAATAAGCATAGAGTTTTTCCCAAACCACCCTAGCCCAGCTCTATAGGCCAAATCTCTTTCAAGAACGGGTTGGGTATCTAAAGTAAATAAAATTTCACAATCAAGAACTTCGTTTAAGATTTTATTTTTAATTTCTCCAAGTCGCTGTCTTAAATAAAGGTGATAATCCTCTCCATAGAAACCATGAACGTAGGATGCAATTTTTAGTTTTGAATCGACCTGTTCGAGATCTTTTTTCGTTTGATAG
Source organism: Bacteriovoracia bacterium (assembly GCA_030431635.1). Lineage (GTDB taxonomy): Bacteria > Bdellovibrionota > Bacteriovoracia > Bacteriovoracales > Bacteriovoracaceae > CALFYV01. The sequence continues at coordinate 455,839 of JAUIIL010000003.1, read as the reverse complement.
TAAGGGAAAAGAAAAACAAGAGCACTTTGAAAATGAGGGAAATAATTTTTAATAGATTCTCTTGTGAGGGCCTTTTGTCCTTTCAGATATTCCAGTGAACCTGCATTTCCATTTTCTACCCAATTTTGAAAATAATGATAACTATGGGCCAAATGCTCTTCAGTATAGCCCCAATCAATAACACCTTGGTCATTCAGGAATTTTTCATTCAGAAATTGGTAGGAAAGCATTAGTCGATTTCTTCAACTCGAACAAGATTAGTCGCACCTTCACTGAAAAATGACCCTCTTCCGTGAGTCACAACCACTTTATCACCTTGAGAGACAAGGGCCCTTTCTTTTAACAGAGCAATCATTTCAATTTCCATTGCTTTAGAATCACCATGCTCTTCAATAAAAAAAGGAGCTATCCCCCAGTACAAACACATACGCCTTACCGCTTGAAGTGATTTGGTTACTCCCAAAACTCTGGTCGATGGTCTAAAGCGTGTCATCTTGAAACAAGAACGCCCCGTCTCCGTGACTGAAATAATCCAACTGGCCTGAATCTTTTCTGCAACTAAAGAAGCCGCCACCTGCATTGTTTGTGTCACTCCAACAAGCTCTTGGTTTCTCAGTAGAGGTCTCTCTTTTGGTCTTTTCTCTGCTTCTAAAATAATTTGTGACATCATTTTTACTGCTTGCACAGGATAAGCACCTGCAGCTGTTTCTCCACTTAGCATAACAACATCAGTGCCATCCCATATAGCATTGGCCACATCAGAGGCCTCTGCCCTGGTTGGCCTTGAGTTCTCTATCATACTCTCTAACATTTGAGTGGCAGTAATAACAGGTCTCCCCACCATGTTACAGCGATTGATAATATCTTTTTGAACAGCTGGAACAAGATGATTTCCAAGCTCTACCCCCATGTCTCCACGAGCAATCATAATCATACTGGCATGGTAGATAATTTCATCGATATTTTTAATGGCTTCAGGTTTTTCGATTTTAGCAATAACAGGAGTATCATAACCTTTGGCCTTAATAAAATTTTGAACCTTAACTACATCATCAACCGTTCTCACAAAACTGATGGCCACATAATCAACATCTTCACCTAAGCCGAAAATGAGATCTTCTTCATCTTTCTTAGTTAAACTAGGTGCAGAGACATCGACATCCGGAAGGTTGATCCCCTTATTGGATTTAAGAAGCCCCCCTTCTATGATTTCGATGAGAAGGACATCATCTTCTTTGGCCAGTGCCTTCGCTTCAAGATTTCCATCATCAAATAAAATAGTCGCGCCTTCTCTAGCATCATCAACTAAGTGCTCATAGACAGTCGGAATAGAGTTATTTTTGTATTTCTTATTTTTTGATAAGGCTTCTTGGGTTCCAATGACCCACTTTTCTCCTTTCTTGAGTTCTAAAGGAGCTGGTAATTTGTCCACTCTAATTTTAGGTCCTTGAAGATCAAGTAAAATGGCAACTTCTCTTTCAATCTCTCTAGAAGCTTGTCGAATTGTTTTAATCACATCGCGATGAGATTCATGAGTTCCATGACTCATGTTGATCCTCGCACAGTTCATTCCAGCTTTAATGAGTTCTTTAATAGTATTAATATCGTTTGACGACGGACCAAGTGTCGCAATAATTTTAGCCCTGCGAGAATTCATATTTTAACCTTGGTATTATTTCTCTTTACGCACTATAAGTTTTTTCAGTACGGTCTTTAAAGTCTTGCAGATTCTTTAATTGCTCTTTATAAGCTCGCCCCATATCATCCATTTGGTTCTTAAATTGGTCTGCCATTCTGACTTTTTCAGTTTCAAACTGCTGCTTCAATCTGTCAAATTCTAATTTATGCTCCATGAGCATTTTATCTTTATTTTGTAGGTTCTCATGGTTAATTTTTGCAATAGTATTTTGGAAAACTTGAGTCATCTCCCTCATTTTCCTATCTTGTTCAAAAGAAACTTCCTCCATTTCCTTCGCATGCTTCTCTCTTATGGAAAAAATTTGATTTCTAAAATCATTTAAGAGATTTTTACGCTCTTCATTAGCTGTTTTTAAATTAGCTTTAATCCTGTCATCAAGAACTTCTTTATTAAAATCTAACTCCATCTTAGATTTTGTCAAAATATCTTGAACTTTATTTTCCATTGTTCTTTTCAAAGCATCATTTTCTCTTTGAAGGGATGCTATCTTTCTATTCAACTCAGAGCGGGAGAGGTTAATGGAATCTCTATATTTTTGTCGCATATCATAAAGATTTGTCGAGTGTTGCTCCCTCATCGTTTTCATGAAAGTGGATTTATCTTTCTCCGTATCTGCCCTCATTTGCTTGAGGTTCCCATGATTTTTTTTGTTCAAGTCTTCTAAAGTTAAAGAGAAGTTCTCTTTCAAGTTCTTTATTTTAACGGAAGCATCATCGCTTTGTTCATCAAGTTTTGTTTTAAATTGCTCTTTCTCTGCTTCAAGAATATACTCTTGGTCTTTTATAAGCTTTTCTTCAGACTTACGCATATTTTCCATGTCTTTAGAGCGAACTTGAAAGAACTCTTTTTCTTGTTCTCTAAATCTGTTTGCAAAGATCTCACTTTTTTCTTGATTAAATTTTTGATTAAGCTTTCTATCATCATCCATTTTATCAAAAAGTTCTGTTACCTTTTTTTGAGTTTTCTTCTTATTCTCATCTAATTTTTGGTCATATTCATTTTGGTTTTTCACACCCATTTGAGTTAAAGCAAACTTATCATCTCCAGTCTGAATTTCAAGTTTTCTTTCTACTTTTGATTTATAACCATCCAGTTGTTTATTGTAATCTGTCTTGATATTTTCAACTACTTCACTGGTATTTTTTTGATTTTGTTTAATTTCGCGAATCTGCTGTTCTGTTCTATCTTTATTAAGAGAAGCAAAGTTTTTAAAAGCATTATCAACTTTATCGTTGGTTACTTTTCTTAATTTTGTGAAATTTTTCTCTTGATTCTCGCTTCGTGTTTTAAGTTCTTGTTCTTGAACATCTCTTAATCTATCGATATCTTTTCTCATTGCATCTTTCATGAAATTTACTTTCTCTGTATTCTCTTTTCTTATTTCATGAACTTTATCGTTCTGATCTCTAACAAGTGCCCTCTTCTCAATTCGAGCTTGCCTTTTAACATCATCACTACTTAATTTTGTTCGCTCTAGGTATTTATCAACTTGATCTTGATATTCATCTCTAATCACATTGACTTTATCATCAGCATTATCACGAGCTCTTTGTTGAATTTTGTCGTGGTTTTCTTTTTGAAGATTTATATTTTTATTATAATCCTCGTCAAGTTCTGCAATTTTGGTTTGAAATTTTAATTGCTGATCTTGTCGACCTTGAAAAAACTTTTCTTTTTGCTGTTCTAACTCTCGGTTGTACTGCTCTTGCTTATCCTTAACAACTTGAGCTGTTTTTGACTTGACTCTATCAATCCCTCTTTCATAATGCTCTTGTTGCTTATCCCTTTCTTGAACGTAATTTTCTCTTTGATTTTTTTCGACTCTATTATGATTCTCTTTGAGATTAGTGATACTTCTTTCGTGGGCACGATTATTGTCTGCAATGGCCTTTGCATACTTATCTCTTGTTTCATTTAAGCTTTTTGTATAGTCAATACCCTTCATTGTCATCCAGTACCCTGTAACCTAAGCCTTTAACTGGGAAAAATTCCAGCTTATATGAGTATATCATTTGGGTAGCAGAGGATAAGGATGGGGTAATTTTTGCATTACCCCTCAGTATTTGACTTTATTGATTAAGTTCTTCGTCGATAATTTCAGAGAAAACTTCTAAAGGTTGAGCACCGCTAATGAGCTTCCCATTAACAAAGAAAGTGGGTGTCGATTTCACTCCAACTTTCTTCCCGCTCTCTATGTCAGATTCAACCTTTGCATCATGCTTGTTTTCATCTAAGCACTTATTAAATTTCTCCGAGTCAAGACCAAGACTTTTAGCTGAAGATTTCAGACTATCTTTATCAAGTTTGGTTTGATCAGAGAACATCTTATCGTGTAGTTTCCAAAATTTATCATCACCTTGTTCTTGAGCACATAAACCAGCGATGGCCGCTTGTTTGGCCTGCTTATGAAAAGGCAGAGGGAAATTTTTAAAAGCTATTTTTACTTTGTTTCCATATTTTTTTGTAATTCCATCAATCACTTCAGTTCCTTTGGCACAGAACGGACATTGAAAATCAGAAAATTCAACTATAGTAACCTTCGCGTCTTTATTTCCCTTAATAGGAGCATCTCCAACTTCTACGTTAAAGCTTGGTCTTCTCGGTTTGCTTAGATAGACTTCTACGGGTTGTGATTTTGTTTTTTCAGCAAGCCAGCTATCAACAGCATCTCTCTTCTTCTCTCCAATTAAGAACGATTTTATTCTCTCCTTTATTTGAGGATTAATATGCTCTTTGGGTATCTTTTTCTCTTCAATAAACTTATTCATATCTGTGTCTGAAACCTTTACATTTCCTACAATATATTTTTCAAGATACTCATCATTTGTTAATCCTTTTTTCTTCGGATCGGCTTCCATCGCCTTTTCAATGATTAAAGTTTTGAGTTGATCATATTTAATATCAAAAATCTTTTTCTCTTCTTCATAAATTTCTGTTTCAATTCCACTGGTTAATTCAGCATGAGTAATTTCTATATTTCCAAATTTGGCGGCCAGCCCTTCTTTGGGAGCTTTTTTAAACAGAAAATTGGGCTTACCATTACTTTCTGAACAGCTATAGAAGATAAAGAAAACGAAAAATGTACCAATGAGTAGTTTTAATTTCATGAAAAATCCTTTTTTTATTTCATAGAGATTTTAGATCATATTCTCTTGCTTGAAAACTCTTGTGCGGAAAGGAGTTTATCTGTAAGTTCTCGGTAGAGCTCAGAACTCTTGAGGAGCTCCTCATGGGCCCCAATGGCCACTTTTTTGCCCTGATCCAAAACAAGGATTTTATCGGCTTCTTTAATTGTTTCAAGCCTATGGGCCACAATGATGGTTAACGAGTACTTTTGGATAAGTAAAACCATTTTTCTTAAGGCAAGCTCGAGCTCTGAATCCATTCCTGAAGAGATTTCATCAAAAAGCACAATACTCTTTCTGATAAAACAGCTTCTTAATGCCGAAAGCAGTTGTTTTTGGCCCAAAGAGATTTTTTTAACATCAATAGAGTCATTTTTTTTAATTCCCCACACTTTTAGATAAGGAAGAGACTCATTCATATACTGCCAAAAGTCATCAAAGCCCTCATCTTCACCCATAGTAATATTAAATTTTACGGTATCGCTAAAAATATGAGAATCCTGAGAAACCAAGCTGACATATTCTTTGTAGATAGGAAGCCCCTGATGAGTTCCTTTATAGAAAATATCCTCACGGCCTTTGTGAACAAGCCTTATTTGACAATGGGGAGTGATAATTTGAGTTGAAAGTATTTTTAAAAGTGTTGATTTTCCGCTTCCAGAAAGACCTACTATACCTATTAATTCTCCCTTATTCCCCTCGAATGATATCTCTTTTAAAGAAAATTTTTCATTTCCTTCACTTGATACTTCATATTCAAAAAAATCTATTTTAACCTCAAGTTTTTCAAAATCACCGACATGAGTATTGACTCGTTCTGTTCCAGATGAAGGAGATGAGGTTAAGTCTGAGTTAAACTCATTCATTCTCATAAACCCTGTTCTTGCCCTCTGGATATTCGCAATCTTAGCAGTCACGTCTTTTATTGGACCGATTGAGCGTTGAATCAGATCAATAATGGCCGCGAGAGTCGCGAGTTCAACAATTTGAGAATAAGGGAAAATAACCACCATTAAAGCAATTAAAATAGGAAAAAGAGATTCAGCTATTGAGTAGTAAGAAGCGTCCCAAACATTGGCTTTTAATTGCTTGTTAAGGAAATCATCAAAAGACCCTTCAGCTTTATTGAGTTCATACGAATAACTAGGAGTATAATAAATTTGTCTTGTAGAGGCAGTAATATCAGCAAGTGTTCTAGAGAGCATACCAGTTGAAACTCTTACTTGCATAAAAACACGAGCTATATAACGACTTCCCCAGAGAAGAAAGAAGCAAGCAAAAAGCTCAGCAAAAATCAAAAAAACACCTGATATCGTATTGAGCTTAATAAAACTAATCAAACAAGACACAATAAAAATAATATCAATGAAAATTCCAAGGCCACCCATTGAAACAAGTTCTCTCACTGATTCAGAGTCAGAGACTATTCGAGCCAGAACTTCTCCAAGAGGATAGCGATCTTTATTATTTTTTCCCGTTTCTATCGATTCATAACTTAACAACCAATTGCGATAACAGTACGACCTCACTTTTTGAACAAGCTTTTGGATGTATTTAGCAATACTGAGCTGATAAATAATTCGATTAGCATACTCAAAGGCAAATAAAAGAATTAAAAAAGAAAAGGAATCATTAAATTTTGAATCAACGGAATAACTATTATACAGATCTGAAATAGCGATTGGAGTTAAGTAACCTAAATAAGCCGAAGCACACAAGCAAATAAGTGCTAAGAAAACAAGCCACTTATATTCAGCTACATAAATATAATTATGCCATTTGTTTTTCAAAATAACGACTCACTTTTGATTCTTTAGCTAACAAATCTTGGGCCTGACCTTCTTCGATAATTCCTTCTTTGCCTAACAAGAAAATATAATCACAGTACCTGACACTTGAAAGTCTATGACTTGTCATAACTAATGTTTTGTTTTGAAAAAAACCATTTTCTTTTAAAGCTGAAATAATTTTTTGCTCAAGGATAAGATCCACTGAAGAAAATGGATCATCCCAAAGTAAATAGTTTGCATCGCTCACAAGGCTGCGCATTAGAGCAATTCTCTTGGCCTGACCTCCAGAAACTTTTTTACCATTCTCTCCCAATTCAAGACGAAAGACTTCGTTGATATTTCGTCCTAAATGCTCCAAAGAAAAGATACTCACAAGAGTTTTTACTTTTTCTTCTAACTCAGGCGTAAACTCTTGACCTAAAATAACATTATTAAGTAGTGAATCATTAAAAAGGTAAGGCTCTTGGGCCACTAAACTCATTTTCTTCTTCTGGGCTTTCAAGTTGTCAGCCACTTTTCTTAAAAGATAAGATTTTCCAACTCCTGTTTCTCCTGTAAAAACACTCCACTTACCAACTTCTATCTCTGGAGCAATTTTTTGCTCCCAAAAAAGAATTTGCCCTTCAAACCCAGGTCCCGAATGATCAAGGTATACAAGTAGTTCTTTTATTCTTCTCCATGCCGCAAGAGCTGAGGTGATGACGACACCAATCCAAGAGAGAAAGCCAATCGGTTCAGCGACTAAGAACAAAAAACTTGAAAAGAAAATAAGGGAGCTTGCCCCTAAGTTTTGCTCTTTAATAAGGTAAGCTCCCCATAACAAAGAGATCCCCAACGAGAGTTTTATCATAGGAAGTGAAAGAGTCGGTCCTAAGCTTCCCTTGAAAAAATAATCCATTTCAATACCGACAAGTTTTGAAAACTTCGAAAGAAAGCGATACTCACTATGAAAATTTTTAATCGTCTGCTTCCCTTCATAGCTCTCAATGAGAAAGTTTTGAACATCCCCAGAAGCTTCCATTGATTTTTTAAGATATTTTTGAAAAGCAATGAGAATACAGGAAAAAATCAAAACGCCTATAACAAGAGGAAAAAAAGCAACCAAAAGATCGGGGTTAAACTTGTTAATCTTAGGAATAAAAATACTAAAAGCAATAATAATGTTTCCGACTTGTAAAAGACCAAAGCCTACAAACCCTCTAAGTCTATTAATGTCTTCGTTAAAAATTTGAAAAATTTGTCCATCGCTATAAGAGTTGTAATTGTCAGGATGAGATTTCTTAAGCTTCTCCAGCAGTTCAATACGAATCAATTTTTGTTGAACTCTCGCTGGATAGAAAAAAAGAAGCCTTGAAGCTGTTCGAAAAACAACAATGGCCAACGCAAGAGCTAAAAAAGGCCAAATTGACGCACTGGCTTCTTTACCCGAAATTAAAAGATCTCCAAGCTCTTTGGCCATCTCTGGAATCTGGCTTTGAAATGTATGCAAAAGATACAGACTCAGAAAGGCCATAAGGTAATAAGACCAAAATTCTAAAAAATGAGCGCCTAACCAAGGGAAAAAAGCTCTATCAATTCTGTATTTTTTTGTCATAAGGGTGTCAACTTTAGCACCGTTTTTTACCCTTTACCACCTAAATCCAGGATGATATAAACTGATTTTCCAAGTGGTCGTGTAGCTCAGTGGGAGAGCACTTCGTTGACATCGAAGGGGTCACAAGTTCAATCCTTGTCACGACCACCATTTTGATCTTCGTACCAACTCTGAAATATCTTATTACAATCAAAAAGAAGAAAAAATCTACATTCAGCAAGAAGCTGGAGATTTAAAGGTATTAGATTTTAATACTCGTAAAGCCCAACATTGTTTAGACTTACACCCTAATGACTCAATCCAAGATGTGGCCTTCAACAAGGAGATTGGTAAATGGGTTATTTATAAAGCTGAAAATGCTTTTAATCTCGATATGCTTTACTTACTTGATAAAGACTACAACTTGAATAAGTTTGTCTTAACTTTTTTAATAGAAAACAACACTGTTTCTTTAGATAAAATGGTTACCTTCAATGGTACAAAGGCTGTTATCGTTGATAATGCGGGCAAACTCTTTGCTGTCGATACAAGTATTCCAACTCTGGAGGAGCTTAAACAAGAAGCCTTTAATTACTATGAAATGCGCTCCACAGGCTGGAGATTCATGAGAAAGGGCCTGGGAGATTATCCTGCTTACGAAAAAACAACTGAAATTGTTAACAAGTGCGAAGCTGTTGAGAAGGAACGTAAAAAAGAGCGTTGTTATAAAAAAGAGGGTGAGCTTCTTCAACTTCATATTATGAAATATGTACAAGAAAACTTTGAAGACAACTATGATAATCGAGAGCTGATAAAATCCCTCGGTGGTGACCCCAAAAGACTAAAGCAGTTATATATCGCTGATAGGCTTTTTAAAGCTTATAAAAAGATGGGGGAATCTCAGGTGATGAATTTAGACTACAAATGGGAAGATGAGAGGTTACATATTACAAATACGATCGGTCATTTTGGCTCCGCCCCTGCTCATCAATTAACTTATTACCTAAATAGTGGAAACAGCTATTTTTCTTTAGGTAGATTTGCATACATGCCATCAATGCTTAGCGTTAGGTATACTTATTATCCAATTGGATTAATTCATTGGGAAAAATAAAATACTAAGTACTGAAAGAATCTTATTAAAAAGTTATAGAATATTTACAATACCTAATCGATTATTAATAGCGCTATGCTATACCCATTAAATGTTCAAGTTATTGCTACTTTGCCTACTTCTAAGATCTCAAACCTTTGCTGGCGTTATCCTCTACCCTGGTAGTTTTGACATTTTTCACCAAGCCCACTATTCAGAGGCCCAGAATATTCTCAAAATGTATCCAGAGGATAAACTTGTCATTATGCCAACGGAGAAAACCTTCTATGGCATGGTTAGTGAAAATATCAGTAGACCATACCTCTTCTCATTTGAAGAGAGAAAAAAATTATAAAGCGCTATTTTTTAAACGAAGATAGAGTTTCAACGGCAGATCACTTTAGAGAAGTTAAAAATATTGGAGAGAGAATATTTGCCCTTAAACAAGCTTATCCAGATCAAAAAAGAAGAATTTTAATGGGTCTAGATGTTTTTGAGCGCTGGAGAGACCTAGGACTGCTCAAAGGTATCACTCAAGACTTTGAACTGAATGTAGCACTCTCTTCAGAGAGCATACATGAAATACAAAAAGCCAATTCTTTCAAGAAACTGCCAAATATAAAGTTCATTCAAATTAACTACCCTGAAGTACGCTCTATTGAAGTAAACCGCCAAATTATCAATAGCGGGGGCCTTAAACAATTTCTTCCTGAACACGTCGTACATTACCTGAAGAATGAGATAAACTTAGAACAAACTATCAAGCGCTATATTAATGAGTTGCATAATTATGCAAGAGAAGTGGTTCAAAAAAAACTTGTTCCAAAACTTGATCATCCTTCTTATGTTAAGGCTGAAATCATTGACGTTTTAAAACAACATCCTCAATTTGAAAATATTCTCCTTTTTCTTGACCCAGGGAACCTCAAAGAAGTTTCTATGGTTGTCGATGAGTTGCAAAATATTCTCTACCAATCTAAAACAAATCTCGATTTTTCTCACTTCACAACTAATATGTTTTTAGAGCTCTCAGACCTTAAGGTGAGAGAAATGTATGATGCTCACTTTGATTACCCTCGGGAAGTAATCAAAGAATACCGAGAGCTGACAAAAGTAAGTAATAAATCTATTCATTGGGCCAAGAAAGTCTTCTGGCTCATTTTATGGAATGGCTACAAGGTGGTTTTTAAAGCGGCCAGAGGCCTAGGAATGAAAAAAATGAGTTTTATTAACTCCAACATTCCTGGAATTGAAATTAATCCTATCTACCAACTCACAGATAGAGAGTTTATAGTCTATCGAGGAATTTCTCCCAAGGTCGACATTAAACACCTCTCCCCTATTTGGGAGAAAGAGGGGTTTATTTCTAAAACAGCTCTAACTCATAGACTCAATGGAGATTCCTTGGAGTTAGCCGTCCCTTCATGAGTTTGTTGTTAATAACCATATTAAGCCACAGCAACTTGTAAGAAAATATACTGTTCCTGAAGATATAAGTTCTCACGTTGAAGGAGCGAGCGCTTCAATGTTTAAAAAGTTAAGAGTTGTTCCTTGGTATCTAAGTAAGTGTTTGCAGTTTTTTAAATAAATTTTTTCGACTACTACAAATAAAAAATTAAAAACGGTTTCCACCATGACGGCCACCGCCGCCTCCACGAGGCTTATGTTGGGCGACAAAATACGTTAGTATTTTGACTTGGTTTGGAAGATACATAGGAAAGGTTGTTAAAATTCTCAGTACCCTATCGTTTCTCTCGGATATGCTTTTTTATTCAAGAGATGAGTTTTTGTACCGAAAGGTATTATATGAGAGTTGTAATTATTTTCACTCTACTTTTGATTCATAGAGCGAGTTTTTCAAAAGAGAAAAGTCCTTGTATTAACGGCGATATAAAAGAATATCTGTATAAATCAGAAAAATTAGAAAATTTGTTCTTTAAAAAATTTGCAAATCATAGTCTTTTTTACTCAGAAGATAGCTGTGGAGCGAAAGGCTGTGAAATACGCATATTTACTAAAGTATCTCCATTTTGCCTAAGAGAAACATTAACAATTAGAGGCTTTTATCTAAATAACTCATTGAGTTCTTCCAGTTTAGAAATTAAAAGCGATGGAGTGATAAAAAAACTGAATTATTTCCCTTCTGAAATGAGATTTAAATGAAAGTCTTTATTTTAGTAGCAATACTTTTTTCAATCTTTGATGAAGGATATTCATATCCGATTTTTTTTCAATGTAAAGAATCTCAAATAACATACAAAGGAAAATTAGAAGATAATAATATTTTTGAACAGCTTTTGTTGCTGGATGAGCAGAAACAAAACGAGCAAATTGTTGCATGGTGCAAGGGCTCAGAGGATTGCTTAAAAGACTTTAAGTTTATTACAGAAATTGCTGGTTTGAATTATAAAATGGCCGAAGAGTTATTTCTTGAAGAAATTACAAAAATTGAAGTTAATTTTAAACCAACAAATTTTTCTATTGATGATTTAGAATCTTTAAATAAACTTAAAAATAACTATACTTCACTGAGGGCTTGTCAAAACGCAAAAACCAAACTTGATCCAGAAGACTTTCTCATAGAATATGGCAGCTCTGTTCTGACTACCTACCCATATTATTCAAATTATATGTATATCACCGGATGCCAAGGGGTCGATTCTGAGTCATGTCCTCCAATCTCTAAATCTCACCTCGACCGAGTTATTAAAGAGTCTATTTTAATGGGAGTTGACCCATATTTAGTTTTAAGCTTGTCGCTAATGGAAGGAGGAACTGGAAAAGTAGGAGAGCTTTATCTTGACCCTATCGGAGTAATGTCCGCTCTAGGCTGCTCCGCCAAACAAATTGCTAATAAAACGAACAACCCAAAAGCGCTAAACAGTTATGGAACGAACTATATTGTTGAGTCTCAAATTGTTGAAAACAACAAACTTCAAAAGAAAATATCTAATTATTTCGAAGCGTTTTCTTTAAAAAAAGAAGAAGGCAATAGCTTCTACTGTTATGACACAAAAGGGAGTTCAGCCCCCTCTATTTTTGACAAACCACAGTCTAATTCATGCTGTCTAGAACTAGGTTTTAAGACAACAAACAATATGAATTATAAGATAAAGCATGCTCTTACCTATCACTTTATTGATTCCATCACGAAAAACTCCTTTAAAGAAAAAAAAGATCCTGCTTGGAGAGTTCAACGCTACAATGGTTATTCTAATCTCATGGGGGCAGCGGAGAGAGTAAGTCCATGGCGAGCAGGGGTTAACCACTATGAAGATCCCATTTACGGCTATCAGACTATGGACTTTATCATCAACTCTTTAATGTTCAATCCATATATTTCTCAACAGGTTGATAACCTAAAAAATGGACTTGATGCTAGATGGGATAGTATCTTATGTAAAGATAAACAAGATGGTACTTATTATATCGATTCTGATTATTACTTTAATAAACATAAAGATACACCAAGACTAAAGAGTATTTATGAAAAATACAAAAATGGATATTCTTTTGATGAACTAACAAGTAGAGAAAGAGAGGTTCTTCTTGCAGAAATGGAGGAGACGGCATCCAAGAATAGCAAGATGCCAAACCGACTTCCTCGTTACAAAGAAAATAAAGTAAGACAAAAGCTATATAACACCTTAAGTTTTGGCTCCGAAGGAACGTTTGAAATTTTTAAATACAGTGTCTTACCTAAAGATGAATGGAAAAAAGCAATCCTTGGAGGGCATGATCTTGAGGAGTATGAATTAGATGCTATTTATAATTACATTATCGAAGGTAAAGAAATAAGTAAAAAGTACGATGAAATAAACAAAGAAAACAATCGCTTATTCAAACAAGCAAAAGAAATATGCGACAAAATTGAAGATACCCAAAAGATTACTACATGCAACCTCCGCAGATCAAAGCTCGCTTCTTATATTTATTCCGATAATGAGAATTTTGAAATTTCAATTAAAGGCTCTCCTCTCGAAGAATTTGAGCCTAAATTTTTAGCTTTAGGAAAAAATTATAAAGAACTTGATAAAAAAGAAGAGCAAAGACAACATACTTTTTATGATAAATTTAATTATCTAAAACTCAAACAAAAAGTTTTTGAATTTGCAGCGATGACAATTGATAAAATTGAGCCATTAGAAATGGCTTTAAAAAGACATGCTAAAAATAAAAACTTTAATTCAAAACTAAAATCACAAATAGAAATATATTATTCAAGTATTAAGAATAAAAACGAAGTATACAGCCAAGACGAAGCATACAAAGAGTATTTTAATAGCATTTATAAAGATAGAAGTACTATCCAAGGCTCTTCAGTTTACCCATGGAGAAAATTTAATGCTGAAGAAGTATCAAAATTAGTTGAACACTTTAAGAGATATAAGTATTAAGTCATTAAACTCTTGTCTCGCACATGTTAGAATTCAGTCAATGGAACATAGTAAATACGATCCTTATTTCGAAACAAACAAAGACTACTTATCCTCTGATCATTATGATGAAAAATACTCCTTCTCTCCTTGTGGCCAACCATAGCATCGGAGCCCATCAGTGTATCAAAAATAAATAGCTTAGATGATTTTGAGCTGTATCAATACATTCAGTCCGATATGCAGTCGAGATTGAACGAGCTCTCTAAAAGAGAATCACACCTTGGTTTTAATGCAAGAGCGGTATAAAAAAACTCCCATCAAAGACGGGAGTTTTTTATTAAAATCTTATTTTTCAACGAATAAATAAAAAATTAAAAACGGTTTCCACCATGACGGCCACCGCCGCCTCCACCTCTAGGGCCACGGTTAAATCCACCGCCACCACCGCCTCCACGAGGCTTATCTTGGGCGATATTAACCTTAAGGTTTCTTCCACCAAATTCATTTCCATCTAAATTCTCAATACAAGCTTGAGCTTCATCAGCATTGTCCATTTCGACAAAACCAAAACCCTTACTTCTTCCAGAATCACGATCCTTGACTATTTTTACAGATTTAACAGTTCCGTGAGCCGAGAAAGCCGACTCTAAATCTTGTTCTGATGTTTCATAGGAAATGTTCCCTACATACAACTTGTTACTCATGGCAAAAAGCCTCCAAAAATTTGTTTCATACTAAATTTGTCAGAATTTTTTAAGAGAAGATCTTAAAGTTCATACAAATGCTATGAAAATAGTTAAACACACCCTGAGAATAGTTCTAAAAAAGCTTTTAGACAAATTAAATTTTAGTTAATTTTAAACTAATTTTAGTACTGATCAGCTCCTCCGCCAAGGTCTCCATGAGTGATTCTTCTGTCAATAATTCGTGGAAATCCTTGAGGAAATGGAATAATTCTAGGACCTTGCCCCTTCGTCTGACCTTCAATTTCTTTTAACCCAAAGCCAAATGGGCCATTTTGAAGGACGTGAGCATTAATATTTTCAGTAACAAGGGCCATAGAAATTCCAGTCGGATCAAAGGAGCCTTCTCCATATTTCTGTTTTTGGATAAAAGAACCAACCTGAATCCAGTCGTTCATTTGAGTCGATTTTCTCATTTGCTTCACGTGAACATGACCAGAGATACTACCACTCGTGGCTTCTTGGATTTTTCCTAAACTAGGTGAACCACGCATATAAACAGCACCATCTCCATGATTTCCTAACTCAATGGCTTTTCTTTCATCCCCAAATTTTCCGTTACTAAGCTCTAGCCCTTCTCCCTTTTTAAGAAAGGTAATTCGACTTGTATCACTTAGTGGTGGAACTCCGTCAATTCCAATAAGGGCGACAAACTCAATAGGAGAATACCCTTGATTCATGGCCATCTCAAATGTCCATCCTAAGTTTGAGTTAATAACATCTTGTCGAAACCACTCTTCATTCTTCCATCTCTCAGGCCAAACATCATGGTTTGATTTGACGTAGTAAATATGGGCATTAGTGTTTGCAAGATAAAACTCTTGAGCATTTCTCCAGTGCAGAAGCTCAAGTTTCGCATCCCCTCTACCTGAAGCAATATGATTAGTTCTAGCTTGAAGACTGCGCATATGGTGCCAAGTAACAAAAGACTGAGCATCAAAAGTATCATGCTCAATTATCATTTCAGGATTTAACTCCTTTAAAACTCTTATGTACTCGGGTAAAAACCTTACATCAAATTGGGCCCAGTGAGCATCTCCAGGGATAACGGCCTTAACACCAATTTTTTCTACATTCCCATCAGGATAATAGAGCTTATTTAAATCTTCCACGGCTCCAGTTTCTGTATCTTTTTTCATGTGCCTAATAAAATAGTTGGGATTACCAGATTTTGCTCTGGCTTTTTGAAGGTTACTCACATCAAATTTAACAACAACAGCTCCAAGAACATGATCTTTCTGAGCAATAGTACTTGTTCTCATTTGAATGTTTTTATTAAATTTAGCTCCAAAATAATTGGGAACAGTAAACGAAGCTGTCGTCCAAATTTGGTAATTATCAATTTTAGTTGGCTGGTTTCCAACCGTTTCAACTTCCATTTTAGGAGAACTCAAAAGCATAACACCTTCTTTCATTCCCATTCTTTTTAAGCCAGTAGACGCTTTAATTTGTTTTGCCGTCACCTGCCCATCAAAAAAGTGAAGGTTGTGGTTAATCATCATCGACTCATTAACAAGAAATAGCTCTCTCTTCTTTGCTAGTTCATAGATATAATTATCAATGTAGAGAGTTTTTCTCTCAACAGTTGGAGCGAGGAAAATGAGGTTATTCTCTTTCGCGTATGTGATTAAACCTTCAAGAGTATCTATATCGACTTCAGCTCCAGAAATTGCCGCTGAAACCAAAATACCATCTTTTTCAACCATCGTACTTAATAGCTCTGCTTCGTACTCAGGAGTAAACCAAAAAGAGTTTGAAACTCTTTCAAAACGACTTACGTGCTTCCAGATAGCAGTGTTCGCTATATCATTTAAATCATCAAAAAGTTGACCTTCAAAATAAATTTCATAAAACCTATCATTATCAATACCCATGTATTCAGAAAGCTCATCTAACTGAGGTAAGTACCCTTTCTCTTTTGCGAGGTTGGCGTATTCAGAAACAAACTTTTTCTTCAAATTCGTATATAAATCAGGATCTTGTTTGAGAGACTTTTGTAAAAACTCAATTCTCTTATTTTCATCCGATAGATGAGGAAAATAAAGAGAAAGCTCTTTTTCAGAAAGGGCCATTTGACTAGCAAGTTCTTCATTATTTGGGAAAATTTTGTTTTTTCTTAAAAATTTATTCACTTCAGCGATGGCCTTAGAGTTGACTGCATCTTGAAGACCATGGGACTTGATTGTTTTAGAGAAAATTTTAGAAAATTCATCTGACTGGATAAATTTATTCAACTCATCAGCGTCAAAGATAAAGCCTAATTTTTCGAAAGACTCAACCATTTGGTTAATGGAAACAACTTTTTCGGCTTTAGCGCGAATGGCCCTTTCAAAAATTAGAGTTCTAATGCCTTTCACTTTTCTTGAGTTAGACTTAAGGATTTCTGATAATAGTTCTCTTTTGAGCTCACTATACTCAGGATAAAAATCATCAAACTCTTCTATCCCTGACATTTTTCTAGCTTTCCATAAAGAAGCTCTTTTAGGAAATTGTGAAGTCTCTACTATCTCATCTAGGATTTGTGTTTTAAGGGAATTATTAATTTTTGTGACAAAATCAGAGTCTTTCAAAAACTTTTTCACAATAACTTCATAGTTAGCAAGTGAAGCTTCCCGAGCTGTCTCTTTGGTAACAACAGCTTTAGTAGAGCTCTTATGCTCTCTGTAGAATTCACTTGTTTTAGGATAGCGCTGATGTCTTTTAACAAACTTTTCAGCATAACTCATAAAAAGTGAGTTACAAGCTTCTTGTTCAGTGCTTGCATGAGAAACTAAAATATTACAAATTAAGAAGAAAAAGACGAACTTCATACTACTTCCTTTCATTTAACCAATTCTTGTTACATTTTCCGGCCATTAGATTTCTAGCAATCTGCAAAAACTTATTCTCATCACGTTTCCCTTTTTTAAAACCTTCAAAGAAAAATTCTTCCGGATGAATTTGCTCTAATGTTCTATACGCATGTCCGTTATAGATTTTAATATCTGGTCCTATGACCTCAGGTCTAAACTCGTAAGATCCAAAGCCTGTTTTAGCAGGTACCATTAATTCTTTTACTCTTGGTTTAGAAACACCTACTAACATCAATTTTGCATTGTGAGCTACTTCTGACGATAATTTTCCAAACAGACGATCGATAGCTTTAAGATATTTTTGATCGTTTTCAATCATTACTATTGTCGTTAGGTTTCTCTTCTCTTTTCCGTTAGGTGTCCAAATAAGTTCATCATTGACAGGATCTGCTTGAAGAATATTTTGAGTAATAACATCCTCTAGGTATTGCTTCTTAAGTTCAGCTCCCCTAGCATCATGAGGGCCAATAATAGCGTAAGGTTGGTTACTCGTTACATTTCTAGTCAGTGTTGTTTGTGGGTTAAGATCTGGAATATATTTTGTTTTATAATCTTTTTGAAACTCCAACCAAAATTCTTCCATTTCTTCCAGAGAGTGTCCTCTCATGGAAAGAGACCCCACTCCAAAACGAAGCTCTTCATGGTTGAGCATAAAACGAATTATCTCTAAAACGTTCTCATCAAACATGGGCCTACCAGTCTTTTTGCCCTCTTTATAAAAGTGAAGAAGCCAATTTGGCTTCTTCTTCATTCCTTCTTCCATTACTCCTTCTCTAAAATATTTAAATGTTTCAGGAGTAATTCTAAAATAACCAGGTTTAATTTTTTCACCATTTTGAAGAGTGTAATACTCACTTGAATAAACAATATGCCCATCTTGTGGAGCTAACATTTGGTTTTCTGTAAGATGAATCCAATCAGTTTCAGTGATTTCAATCTTTTTTAAGCCTATGATCTCCTCTCTAACTTGTGGTGTAGAAGTAAACGTCACAGGCTCGAGAATATAAGGAGTGTTAAATCCTCCGCCTTTGAAGTCATTAAGAAAAAAGGAATTATCTAAATCAGTGAATAAAAAGAATCCTGCTGAATAACCTTTAAACGAAACCAGCATTAAAAAAATAATGGTGACCATCCCTCTCATCTAAACTCCTTTAAATAGAATGCATAATGAATATTTCTGCTCTGATTATCTGTCAAAACATTAGCGAAACTTAATGAAAGCATTAATATAACTTGCATGGTCAGTGTAAAAATTACTTATTCAGGATGAAGTCAAAGAAGAATTTTTTTCTTTTGCGCTGCATTAGAACAAGAAGACCCTATAATTTTCTGGCCAATTCACCTAGGTCTTTTATCTCTAAAAAAAGTCCCCTATCTTCTTTACTGAGAAAACCCTCTTCTTGGCAAAAATCAAGATGCTTGATGAAAGCATTAAAAAATCCTGATTGATTAAAAATAAAAATAGGTTTTTTATGAAGACCAAGTTGCTGCCAAGTTGAAATTTCACAAAGCTCATCTAGTGTCCCAATCCCCCCTGGTAAGGCCAGGAAATAATCAGACTCGTCATACATAACCTGTTTTCTTTCATGCATTGAATGCACTTCAATCATTTCATCAAGACCTAAGTGGGCCACTTCCATTTCTTTGATAAAGAAAGGAATGACTCCTAGGGTTTTCCCTCCTGTTTTAAGAACAGAATCAGCGACCGCTCCCATAATTCCAATGGAAGCACCACCGTAAACAAGTCTTAGATTTTTTTGAGAGATAAACTCTCCAACTTCTTGGGCTTGTTTTAAGTAAAGTGGGCGAGAACCACTTTTAGAACCACAAAATACACATATAGACTTCATCTCTTTCCTTTTTTTCATATTCTCATAACTATGGTAATAAAAAAGCTATTGCTACAAAAAAGAGAGAAAACATGCAAGAAGTAAAAATTCATGAGGGAATTAAAGAAGCTTTAAAAGGGATCACCTTATCTGAGGATATCGGGTTTGGGAAGTATATGAGCCCTATTATGATTGAGTGCAATTATAGAGAGGGAAAGTGGCATGAAATTGAACTAAAGCCATACCAAAAAATTGAGCTTGATCCTTGTACAAAAGTTCTCCACTACGGACAGGAGATCTTTGAAGGAATGAAAGCTTATCGAAACGCAGGATCTGAAGATGTTTTTCTTTTCCGCCCCAATGAAAATGCTAAACGTTTTAATACTTCTGCTGCAAGGATGGGAATGGCCCAAATACCAGAGAGTCTTTTTCTCAAATCAGTTGATCTTATCAGTTCTTATTCTAGAAAATTAATTCCAAGAAGACAGGGAGAATCTCTCTATATAAGACCCTTTATGATTGCTAGTGAAGTCGGACTTGGAATAGCCCCTTCAAAAGAATTTAAATTTATTGTTGTGGCTTCTCCATCTGCTAAATATTTCTCCGCTGGCTCTATTGATGTTTTTGTTGAAAGAGAAGCTTCTCGAGCTGCTCCGGGTGGAACAGGTAGAGCGAAGACGGGAGGAAATTATGCCGCCAGTTTGATGACAACGGTCAAAAGTTTGGAAAATGGTTTTCACCAAGTGATGTGGTTAGATGCTAAAGAGAAAACTTATATCGAAGAAATGTCAGGCATGAATTTCTTCGCTGTTATTAACGGAGAACTTCATACTCCAGAACTCACTGATACCATTCTTAAAGGAATTACAAGAGATTCCATTATCAAACTTGCTCAATACAATGGGCTTAAATGTGTTGAAAGAAAAATATCAATCGATGAACTTGCACTAGATATAAAGAATGGCAAGTGCACAGAAGCTTTTGTCTGCGGAACTGCTTCTATTATTGTTCCCGTTGGATCTCTTAGTGATGGAAGAGACATTGATGTTAAATTAAAAAATCCAAATGGAATTATTTCTTCGGGCTTAAGAGAGAACCTTCTTAAAATTCAATCGGCCCAAATGGAATCCCCATTTTCTGATTGGATTTTTCGCGTTTCTCATATTGAATTAGAATAAAAAAAGGGGAGAAAGCTCCCCCCCTTTTTTATAGTTTTTATAAACTTGGCAGTATTTGCAGAAAGATCATCGCAAGAATAGTCGGAAACAAAGCCGACTTCAAAAGCCCAATAGGACTAATTCCATCTGGTCCAAATGACTCCTTAAGAATTCCGAACCCAGCAGGGTTTGGAGCATTGGCAATAACTGTAAGTCCTCCACCAGCAACGGCACCAGCAACTAAGTTATATTTTGCAGAATCACTTAGCCCCTCAACAAGAGAACCCAAATAAGTCAAAGCTGCATTGTCAGTAAGAGCTGTTAGTCCTGTAGCTCCGAAGAATAGTGGTAAGGAATCCATACTAGCAAGAAGTGGCTGTAGCCAAAATTTTTGTTGAGAACCTAAAGTGACAAGTCCTCCTAGAAAAAAGCCCACCAGTAATGCTTCTTTTAATTTTATGGCATCTTGATACTCTTCTGTCATCGCTGTGAAGCCTAAAAAGAATAAGAATACTCCTAAAAAGGCCACCATATGATGAGCGTGAAATACAACCAGGAAAAGACAAAATAAATGAAAAGCTGTCACCCACCAAGGAGGAGCTACTTTTTCAGAGTTATCTGGTCTTAATTCAAAAGATCCTTGCAGTTCTTTCTTGAAAAACATCGCTATCGTTACGGAAGCCAGAACAACTGCGACAAATGACTTATACCCAAAAGTTTTAATCATATAAAAGAAGTTTTGATCAAATCCCCATTTATGAGCAACCATAAGAACTGGAGGAGCCGCAAAGAAAGTAAGCGTCCCACCAATAGAAACGTTAACAAAGAGAAGACCTAATGTTGCGTACTTAAACTTTTGGCTCATTTCTTTCGAATAAAAATTCTTCAATAAGATAATGGCCGTGACCGTCATAGCAGCTGGCTCCGTGATAAATGAACCAAGCAAAGGCCCCAAAACCATGGCCGAAATATAAAAAGACATCTTACCTGGAAGAGGAATTAACTTAGAGACAAAAACAATCATTTTTTCAGACAGCTTAATAATTGGTCTTGTTCCGGCCATGGCCATGATAACAAAAACAAAAGCTGGTTCTGTAAAGTTAAGACTTTCTAGAAAGACAACAGCATCATGTCCTGCGTGAGAAATAGCAGCTCCAAATCCGTCATGAAGATGATGGAAAAAAGCTTGCCAATAATAATAAAAAATAAAAATAGCGGCCCAAAAACCAAAAACAATTTCAACTTCACCAAGATAGTGAAATAGATTTCCAGTAGGAGAACCAAGAGGGTACTTATGAGCAAGATGCTCAAACTTTTTGACTAAAAATGTATGCACGACAGCTAAGGCAAAGAGTATTGCCCCAACCCACTCAACAGAAGATGCTTCCATAAAACTTCCTTTTCATGAATAAAAAATGCTAATGAGTTTATTTTATGACATATCGAGAAATTATCTAGGAAAAATAACTTTACCTGATTAATCAGTCTTTTTATTACCCGTCGTTTCCTATGGAGTTAACTGGACAAGCTTCAAGCTGTTCTTGGCAAAGCTCTATATCCTCAGGACTTGTTGGTTGTTTCTTAATATAGGCATTTCCCATATCATCCTCAGCAAAGAAGTCCGGAGCTCCCATATAGCATACTGAGCACGCAATGCACCCCTCTCCATCATCATCATCTGGATCGGTACAGTAAAACTGACCTTCAACGTTTAATTCATGCTTCTTTTTAATATTGGCCACGGCCCTGCCTCACATAAACGATTTTAAGAATTTTCTTTATACTTGAATTTTAGGCAACCCGCAATATGAAACCTATTTGGAAAAATGAGGAAAAAACAGTATAAAAAGTGTATTTTTCGTTATGCACCGAAAAAGAGGACTTATGAACCAAGATATTATGAACAAGGCCCATCGTTGGATTGAAACTTCTTATTTTGATGAAGCAGATAGAGAAGAAATCAAATCTCTTCTAGAGCAGAACAACGAAAATGAACTTACTGAGAGATTTTATAAAGACCTTGAATTTGGTACTGCAGGTCTGCGCAGTATTATGGGAATGGGAGATAATAGGATCAATAAATATACTATTAGAAAGGCAACTCAGGCCATGGCAGAAACTATTCTTAAGTATAAACTAGACAAAAAAGTTTGTGTCTCTTATGACTCAAGAAATAATTCCCAATTTTTTGCTCACGAAGTTTGTCGAGTCTTTGCTGCAAATGAAATTCAAACCTATATCTATCGCGAGCTTACACCCGTTCCTATGCTCTCTTTTGCTGTTCGCTACCACCAAGCAAGTGCAGGTGTCATGATTACAGCGAGCCATAATCCCATTGAATACAATGGTTTTAAAGCTTTTTGGTCAGATGGAGCTCAGATCACCCCTCCTTACGATAAAGATATTATTAACGTTTATCAAAACCTAAATAATTGGGAACAAATCAAAGCAATGCCATTTGATGATGCTCTCGAGAAAGGACTTGTTAAATATAACTCCCAAGAAGTCGTTCAAAGTTATTATCAAGCCATCAAAGATAGAATTTTAATCCCAGAGCTTCTTAAAGAGAAAGGAAGCCTGTTGAGAGTTATTTATACTCCAATACATGGAACAGGGAAAAAACCTTGTTTGGAACTTGCTCAAGAAATTGGACTAACTCAATTCTCTCTTCTTCAGAGTCAAGCTGAGCCCGACGGAAATTTCCCTACTGTTAAAAGTCCTAATCCCGAGTATCCAGAAGCTCTTAAACTTGCTGTTGAAGAGATGCTTAAAACAAATGCTCATCTTGCTCTTGGAACCGATCCTGATACGGACAGACTAGGAGTAGCAGTTAATGTTAACTCAGAAATTACTTATCTTACAGGGAACCAAATCGCGGCTTTATTTCTTTACTACCAGCTTGAGTTGAGACAGAAAAAAAATCTTCTTAAGAAAAATTCTCTTATTTTAAAGAGTATTGTGACTTCAGAAATCCAAGATGAGATGGCCAAACATTATAACATTCAAGTTGAAAACACATTAACTGGCTTTAAATGGATGGCCAATAATTTAAAGAATAAAGAAGACAAGGGTTTAGACTTTGACTTTATTTTTGCAAGCGAAGAGTCCTACGGCTTCATGGGGCATAGCGATGTGAGAGATAAAGATGGAGTGTGTGCTGTTATTCAAATGTGCGAACTCACCTTATTTTTTCTCAACCAAGATAAAAACCTTATACAGGTTCTTGATGAGATCTATGAAAAGTTTGGCCTTTTCTATGACAACGTTCTAAGTCTCAATTTTGAAGGACGGGCAGGAATTGATAAAATCTTGCGTATTATGGATAAGTTAAGAAAACGAGAGATGACTTCTGTTTGTGAACAAAGACTTATCAAAATAAGCGATTACCAGAATTTAATAACCTATGACATTGCTCAGAACCAAGAGTCTACTTTTGAGTTTGAGAAAAGTAATCTTCTTTGTCTTGAATTTGATAATGGAATAAAGTTTTATGCAAGACCTTCAGGGACTGAGCCTAAAATAAAATTTTATTTTATGTTAAAATTCACAGAAGGAGATCTTGAAGCAAGAAAAGAAAAAGCACAAAAGCTCAACCAAGAACTTCAGAACGAATTAGAAAAGTTTTGTGAAAAGGCGTAGGTGAACAATGGGAATTTCAAAATCAGACACACTAGTTATTTGTCTTGTTAGTGGAGGGATGGACTCTCTCACAACTGCTGCTATAGCTAATGAGCACTTTGAAAACCTCGCTTTCCTTCATTTAAATTATGGTCAAAAAACAGAAGCAAAAGAGCTAGAATGCTTTAACCAAATTGCTGAGTATTACCAAGTTCCTTTAGAGAGAAGAAAAATTATCGACATGAATTTTCTTAAAGAAGTTGGAGGAAGCTCTCTTACTGATACCTCTATGGAAGTCACAGAGTTTAAGGGTGATAGTGATGAAATCCCATCAAGTTATGTCCCTTTTAGAAATACTCATATCGTGGCCCTTGCTGTTAGTTGGGCAGAAGTTATTGGTGCCAAGAAAATCTTTATAGGCGCTGTAGAAGAGGATTCTTCGGGCTATCCTGACTGTAGAGAATCTTATTACAAAGCTTACAATCTTCTTATTAAAGAAGGAACCAAAGATGGGGATATCGAAGTTCTCACACCTATTATTAAGATGAAAAAAGAAGAAGTCATTAGAAGGGCACAAGAACTTCAGGCTCCGATTCATTTGTCTTGGTCATGCTACTCTCAAGGAGATAAGGCCTGTGGAGTATGCGACTCTTGCGCTTTGAGATTAAGAGGTTTTCAAAAAGCTGGAGTTGAAGATCCTATTGAGTATGCTCAAAGACCGAATTACTTATAGAGTGTCAAAGATTTCAGTAAAACTTCCTTCTCTCATAATTTGAGTCTTTTTACCTGTCTCTCGTGAGTAAACCCAGACGTTTAAATCCTGAGTCCCAAACATAAAATCAATATGATTTTTTGCTTCATTACATCCAGCTGCCATAAGTTGACTTGGAGACATTTCTCCTCCTCCAAGAATACAGTTTGAGTATCCATTTCCTAAGGCCATATGAGATGAAGCATTCTCATCATAAAGAATATTCTTAAAAATAAGATCTGTTTTATTAATAATCGAGTTCTTATCTACAAAAGCGATCTCTCCAGCAAATAAAGAACGAGGATCTTCTTTAAATAGTTGGTCTAAGGCCTCAACATATTTATCTGCTCCATAATCAATAATTTTTCCATTTTCAAATTTAAACCAAGCACCTTCTACATATTTTCCTTTCACAGGTACTGGTTTCACAATATGAACAAGTCCGTTTGTCTTTCTCCAATTGGGTGTCGTAAAATTTTCTTCGTGAGGAATATTGGCCAAAAAGTTTTTAGCAAGAGGAGTCTCTTTACGCCCACCTCTCCAAATCGCATTTCGAGGAAGCTCCACAGTAAAGTCTGACTTTCCCCCTTGTACGTGTATTTTTTCTATATCAAGTTCCATGAGTACTTGAGCTCTTTTTTCAAGACCTTTCAAGTGTGTAACCCAAGCCTTTACAGGGTCTACTGCATCTAACCTCAGAATAGGCTTAATTGTATCAAGATGCTTTTGCATGGCTGTTTCGTTTGTTGGGAGATCAAATATCATCGCTCCTCTTTTAGCACTAGGAACTTCAAACAAAGTCCATCTCGTATAGGCAGCTCTTCTTCTGTTAAGAAGCTCTGAATTAGCATCGACGATAAGATTTCTAATTTCTGCTAATCTTTGAGACTCAATGTTTTTAGGGTAGCGATTTCCATAGGGACTATTTCTAAAATAAACCAATGCCCAATCTTGTTTAATATAATCTCCAAGCTGTTTTTTTAGCTCTCTCGTCATCTCTTCTGCTCTTTCTGGATTTTTTAATATAGGTAGAGGGACTCCTCCACTATAAGCATTAAATTGAACTTTTTTAGCACCAAGTTCATAGGCCCTATCGGCCAAAGCTTGCACAAGAGGTAGGTTTCCAATATCAGCTGAAATAAGAACGTTATCTCCTTGAGAAATATCAGAGCCTACTTGCAAAATAACGTCATAGTATTTTTCATAGAAATCACTGTTTTTTTCCATGAATTTTTCAATTTTTGTTTGAGGTGTATCAAATTTTAAACGACAGGAACCTTTGTATTGCATATTTTGGAAAAAATTTGATGCGAAAAGTGAACTTGCTAAAAATAAGACAAAAATCTTGAACATAGAAACTCCAGGTTTAACTCACTCATTAACGCACTGAATTTTCAAAATCAATAAAAGAAAAAAAGGTTGAAAAATTTTTAAGTTTCAATAACGCAACTAGTAAAGCTGAACAAAGTCCCCTTCAGTTACTGAACCCCCCGAATGAAGAAGAGCAATGGCCCCATCTGGCCCAAAATAATCAATAACTTCCAAAGTTCCTTTCACATGGCCCTTAGACATTCCAATCATTGCCCCAGTTTCAGGGTCATAAATCTCTGTCCCTTCAGTAATAACTTTGAGGATATCCCCAATATTAATCCCTGATTCTCTACCAGCGTTCAAGTAGATTTTATTTCCAAGAATTTTAGCAACTCTCCCCGTCCAATCAAGCCTTTTACCAATTTCAACAATTTTTGGGATAAACCTTCTCATCGCAACCTTAACAGAATAACGTAGGATATCTTGCCTGTAAGAAAGGTTCGTTTCATTATCTTTCATAAAAAATCTCATGGTACTATCATTTACGTTACCATTTTGTTTTCCAGTGTAGATTTCTTTATTGGCATGAACATCATAAACACGTAACTCAACCTCAGAAACAGCATAAGATTTTGTCTTTCGTACTAATCCAATTTCATCTGTTCTCTGTCTAACCTTTGCTTTAACAACTCTTCCATAAATAACGAGATTAATCCCAGCAAGCCTAGATTTTCTTGCAAGCTGACTTAGTTTAATTCCTCCTCCCGAGTAAACTTGTTTTGAGCTTCCAAACATTTCTAGATTTGTATTATCAACCACGAAATCTCTGGCCCGAGAGAGTTCTCTTCTAAATTCTTCCGTCGCAACAACTGCTAAATCCTCGCCCCCGTAAGGAGACTCATTGAAAAAAGGTAACAAAACAAGTTTCTTCTTAATAGGATTTGAAAGAGCGTCATTCTCAGTTCTAGGTCTTGTTCCATAATTACTTCTCTTCTTTACTGGTTGTTTCAGTAGAGAACAAGAATTAAATAAAACATAAAATGCTAAAACAAAATAAACCCCTCTCATATGCTTTTTCTCTCACTATCTAATCGAGTCACTTGTTTCTTTCTTTCTTGCGCTGAATGAATTAATTTAATTCGGTAGTTTTGCTCAGGATAAAATTCAAATCCAAACTTTTGTCTTTTTGAATATCCTTCGAGAGAATTAATAAAACTTTCAAGAGTCTCCGCTCCCCCTTGGTAAAAAAGAAGAATTTCAGCTTTGGAAGAGTTAAACGAATGAAGAACAGGATTCACCTTAATTCTAATCCCTTTATTTTTAAGAAGGGAGATGAAATCAAAAATTTCATCAATGTTTTTAAAACTCTCAACTGTAACTATTTTGGCACTATCAACCTTTGATGCTTCAGAGAAACTCGACTTCATTTCAGTGAATTTCCCTAGAGGTATACGGTAAACATAATTGGCCAGGGCATTTTTTAATTGGTCGTAATTAATATTTCGGTAGGTTTTACTTTGTTTTTCTAATTGCTCTTTATATATTGCTTGATTCATCAAAAGATCAAACAAGACTATATCACCAGAGAAAACAAACTCATACTCTCTGAAAATATCGTGATGGGCTACTTTTTCTATTTTTAAGTTTAATCTCAAAACAAGTGAATCTTTAAAAATTCCACTTAAGTTTTTAATGGTTTCTTCATAGGGACTATTAAAGTGAAGAGCAAACTCTTTCTTCCCATCTGTTCCTAATATTTCAACTTCATTTAAATGACTAACTTTATTATTGATAAACCATTTTTGCCATGACTCATCTAAAGCCCCTGTAAAATCACTTTTAATACTGACCCCAAGGTCTGCCCAACTAGTATTAATGAGTTCAAAGTCAGTGTATATATATAAACGACTCACTTCTTTTGGTTTCTGCTCGCTCATAAAATTATAATAAACCTTACTTAGATAAACTCTATCAACCTTTGCACTGATGGAAATAAAACGAGATTTTGGATTTTGGGGAGAACGAGAAAGTTTATTAATAGAAAAAGATCGAATAACTCTATCCAAGTCTCCAAATTGCCTTTGAGCAACAAGTGTTTTCTCTCGTAATTGCTCATCATATTTTTTCCTTTCTTTCTTAGAAAGCTGCTTTTGTTCAAGTTCTGTCTTTTTGGCGTTCGGCTCTATATAAAGTCCAAATTTTTTATCTAGGCTTGTTTTTATAAGCTCTAATTTTTCTTCTTTAAAACGTTCTTCGTATTTATCCCAAAAAGCCTTTTGATCAAGTCCCATTGCTTTCAACTCTTTAGAAATAATATTTTTATAACTTTGATAAAGAAGTTGTTTTTTGACAAAATTAATAGAGTCGCCTTCTTCGGCCCAAAAATGACCTTCTCCTTTCACTAAATCATCTTTAGTAAAAGCAAAAGGCGTTAACAAAATAACGATAAAAAGAAGCTTGAACATTGCGCTCACCTTTAAAATAATTTCTCTTTTTATTTTAACACGATTAGATTCTTTCAGATACCTGTTCAAGTTTCCCATCGACAATAAAACTGACTGAATTGGACTGAAATATCTCATTGATCCTGGCCGCCATTTGAGGGGTGGGATTCACAAGAAAGTCCTCACCTAATGGAAATCTTACTCTCCCGGTCTCATTTTCATAGATAATATGAGTTGGGACAGTTCCTCTATAGCTTAAAAGAACTTGTTTTAACTTATTAAAAGAGTAGGAATTAATAGTACTCTCTTGAACTTGAATTCTCACTCCAGAAACTCTCTCTTCTGCTTGCTCTTTTAAAAGCTGAATCTTAGTAGGGAAAAACTTCCTCGGCTCTTCATCTAAATTAACAGTTCCAGAGATAATCATTGGATCATCACTACTAAGTAAATGCTCATATTCTCCAAAAGTTCTTGGAAAAATAATACATTCTATTTTGCCTTCCAAGTCCTCTAGTGTTGCAAAGGCCATCTTATCTCCTTTTTTAGAGATAAAAACTTTTGTACTACTAAATTGCCCCGCGAGCATCACATCTCTCTTGCCTTTCCCATCAAGCTGATGGACTCGAGAAATATCCATAGAAGAGAGTTGTTTCATAATATCAGAAAATCTATCTAGAGGGTGACCTGAGACATAAATACCCATTAAAGACTTTTCATACTGAAGTTTTTCTTTTTCTTCAAAGTCAGGCACTTCATTGAGTGTTAACATCTCTTCTTTACTGATCTCATTCTCAAAACTTCCAAGATCAAAAAGATTAGACTGCCCAGCTTCGCGTTCCTCTTGCTTCTTTTGTGCATAGGCTACAATCGTTTCTAAGTTTTCAAGGAGTGTCTTACGATTGAGTTTTTCGCAATTATCAAAAGCCCCTACTTTAATCAAAGACTCAAGAACTCTTTTATTGACGGCTTTAAGAGAGACTCTTTCACAGAAATCAATAAAGCCTGTAAAAGGGCCATTTTCTTCTCTCTCTCTAATAAGAGTTTCAACGGCTGATTTCCCTACGTTTTTAACTGCGCCCATCCCAAAACGAATGTTTCCTTCAATAACATTAAAGAGCCATAAAGATTCATTCACATCAGGAGGAAGAATTTCAATTCCATGCTCTTTAGCATCATTAATATAGGAAGTGACTTTGTCAGTGTTATTAAGTTCAGTCCCCAAGAGTGCTGCAAAAAACTCAGGAGTATAGTAGCGCTTGAGAAAAGCTGTTTGGTAAGCAATCACAGCATAGGCCACAGCATGAGATTTATTAAAACCATACTCAGCAAACTTGGCCATCAAATCATAAAGATCTTCAGCTTTTTTCAGATCAAAGTTATTTTCCTTGGCCCCGTTTAAGAAAATTTCCTTGTGCTTTTCCATCTCAGAAACTTTCTTTTTTCCCATCGCTCTTCGGAGCATATCTGCTTGCCCTAGTGAGTAATTAGCAATCACTCGAGCAATATTCATAACCTGCTCTTGGTAAACAACAATCCCGTAAGTATCCTTTAAGACAGACTCTAATTCAGGAAAAGGATAAACGGTTTCTTTTCTTCCATGTTTAATTTCAATGAAGTCATCCACCATTCCTGAGCCCAGTGGACCTGGTCTATAGAGAGCGTTAATAGCAGTGATATCATCAATCGTATCAGGTGAAATTCTTTTACAAAGATCTTTCATTCCAGCAGATTCAAGTTGAAAAACACCTGTTGTGCGACCAGAAGAAATATAATCAAAAACCTCTTTATCTTCCATATTAATGGATTCAATATCAAATTGAGAATCGTGATCACGTCTGACAAAATTAACCGCGTTTTGAATAACAGTTAGAGTTTTAAGTCCAAGAAAGTCAAATTTAACAAGACCTATTTGCTCACTAAAATCTTTATCAAATTGAACAACTTGCTCACCTTCACGTCCTTTATAGAGAGGACAATAGTTAACCAGCGGTTCATTGGTAATAATAACACCGGCGGCGTGAATAGAAGCATGTCTTAAAAGCCCTTCCAGCCTCAGAGAAATATCAATAATTCTTTTAATTTTAGGATCGTTATCCATCATCTCTGAAATTTTGGGCTCCATCTCGATCGCACGAGATAAAGTAATCCCTAATTCATCAGGAATGAGCTTGGCCAAAAAGTCCGCTTCTGAATAAGGAAGGCCAAAAACACGACAAACATCTCTAATAACAGCTTTGGCCTGAAGCTTACCAAAGGTAATAATTTGCCCAACTCTCTCTTTTCCATACTTTTGGGTTACATAATCAATGACTTCCCCTCTTCTATCCTGGCAAAAGTCCACATCAAAGTCAGGCATCGAAATTCTTTCTGGGTTAATAAACCTTTCAAAAAGAAGGTTGTAAGGGATAGGGTTAATGTTTGTAATATCTAGAGCATAAGCAACAATAGAGCCAGCACCTGAACCTCGCCCTGGTCCAACTGGAATATTGTTTTCTTTTGAGTAGCGAATAAAGTCAGAAACGATTAAGAAGTAGCCAGGAAAGCCCATCTTGTTAATCATATCAACTTCAGTTTCTAGTCTTTCTAAATATTGAGGTTTAAGTTCACTCTCCCAGTTTGTTTCAGTCACAATGTTTCGAAAGTGAGGTCCTTGAAATCTTTTCTGAAGCCCTTCTCTGGCCATTCGTCTAAAATATTCTTCAGTACTCTCACCGGTATCAATCGGAAAGTCAGGTAAGTGATAAATAGGATTGCCCTTTTCATCAGTCCAGTTAAACTCTAGGTTACATTTATCCGCAATTTTAAGAGTATTATCACAGGCCTCAGGTAAATAAGAAAAAGCTTCTCTCATCTCTTGAGGGGATTTAACGTAAAACTCATTTGTCGTGAGTTTCATTCTTTTTTCATCTAAAAAAGTTTTCCCCGTTTGAACACAAAGAAGAACTTCTTGGGCCGCAGCGTCCTCTCTTGTTAAATAGTGTGAATCATTAGTGGCGACAAGAGGAATGTTATTTTCTTTCGCGTAAGCAATGATTTTCTTATTAACTTCAACCTGCTCACTTAAACCATTTTCCTGAACTTCTAAATACAGATCATCTTGAAAAATTTCTTTTAATTTTTCGATCGCCTGTCCTGCTCTATCGTCTTGACCAGAGAAAAAGTTATAGGCCACCTCACCTTTTAAACAAGCAGTGGTGGCCACGAGACCTTCACTGTGCTCTTTTAATAAGTCCAGGTCCGCTCTGGGTTTATAATAAAAGCCTTCTAAGTAAGCCTTAGATAAAAGCTTGCAAAGGTTTTTATAGCCAGTCATATTTTTACAAATTAAAACGAGGTGATGAATTTGGTGACGAGACTCCATTTCATCTTGAGAGTCTAAGACTTTAGATTTTGAAGCCGATCGCCTATCAAATCGTGAACCAGGTGTGAAATAAATCTCTGAGCCGATGAGAGGTTTAATCCCATATTTTTTGGCCTTGGTATAAAAATCAATGGCCCCAAACATGTTCCCATGATCAGTACTCGCCACTGCCGGCATACCAAGTTCTTGGCATCTTTTAAAAAGGTCATCTAACCTAATTGCACCATCCAATAAAGAATACTGGGTGTGCAAGTGTAGATGACAAAAACTATCTGGGTGTGTATGTGCTATGCTCATCTCTAAGATGATTATATCGCATAATTAGTTGTTTCTGACAAAGAGACTGCAGCGCAATAAAAACATCTTTTTAGTCCCAAACTGGCACCAGGGGCCAGTTTGCACCGTAAAAAATAATTAGAGTGAGAAATTTCTTTTTGAGTTTTTTTTGAGCGCATGGCAACAATGGCTTAATTCATGACACCAGGAGGAAAAAATGAAGGATCTTTTAAGAATCTTACTTTTAGTCTTTTTTTGTTCAAGTTGCTACGATGAACCCGCGAAGTTTTACTCTGAGATTGAAAACACTATTGAATCTGAAAATGCTCTTATGTCTGAAGGAGTCTGTGCTCTTGTTAATATCAAAAATAACATAACAAAACCGAGCTCATCTCATTTCGCTAACACTTATGTCATCTATAATGTTTTCATGGATTATTCTATTTACGATAACTCAAGTGAACAAAACATTATAGGGTATGATTCTTTTCTTGATGAAAATAGAGAAACTCAGCTTAGGACTCGTTACGATGAATTCGGACGAGAGTATAAATATGAAACGTCAGTAACTCTCAAACTTATCAATTATGAAGAAAGCCGCTCATACGCTATCAAGTTTAACGAAAATAGTTCCTCCTATTCTTTCGATAACCCTTATTTTTATATTAATAATCTTAAAGTTGGGTTTTACTCTGAACATCAAAATTTTCAATTCGAAGAAAAACATGAATGTTTTAAAATTTATTTCATTTCAATTGTAAAAAATCTATATCCAGTCAATCCTGACTCTGAAGTGAAATCTCAGAAGATAGCTATCAACCTTCTTTCTCAATCAGAAAGAGCTGGCTTAAACCTTGGAGAAAAAAAGCAACTCATGCAAAGAAGAACTCAAGCTTTGGCCTCTGAATTAAAAGAAGTGTTCTCTCTTGAAAACCAAGACGATCTTATTTGGGAATACAGTTTTGAAAAAATAAAATCTCTTGCTCAAGGAAAAACTCACGTTGATAGTAAAAAACTAATCCCGACACTGGCTTCAGTTATTGATAACAAAGAAGTCTCTGAACATATTTATCAAAAAATAAATGAGTATATAAAACTCAATCAAGACAGTTTCTAGTTTATTCCCATTCAATAGTTCCCGGCGGCTTAGATGTAATATCATAAACAACACGAGTAACCCCGGGAACTTCATTTGTAATTCGAGAAGAAACCTTGGAGAGAAACTCAGCTGGAAAATTTGACCAAGTAGCCGTCATCCCATCAACACTCTCAACGATTCTCAAACAAATAACCTCTTCATAGGCCCTGGCGTCCCCTTTAACCCCTACTGTTTTAACTGGTAAAAGCACTGTGAAAGCTTGCCAGCACTGCTCATAAAGACCAGAGAGATTTAATTCTTCAAATAGGATTTGATCGGACTGCTGCACCTTAACTACAGACTCCTCTTTTAACTCTCCCAAAACCCTAATCCCAATCCCTGGCCCTGGAAAAGGATGGCGGTAAACTCTCTCATGCCTGAGACCTAGTGCTTCCCCCATCACTCTAACTTCATCCTTAAAAAGAAACTTCAGTGGCTCAAGAAGTTTAAGCTTCATTCTCTCCGGCAGCCCTCCTACATTGTGGTGAGATTTAATGGTAACAGACTTTCCACTTTTACCATGGGGGCTTACTGATTCAATGACATCTGGATAAATAGTTCCCTGAAGAAGGTATTCAAACTTAATATTTTTCTTCTCTTCAAACTCATGAACTTTTTGCTCAAAAACCTCTATAAAAGTTTTACCAATGGCCTTTCTTTTTAACTCTGGATCACTTAGCCCTTGAAAGCGCTCAAAGAAAATTTTCTTAGCATCAATGATTTCTATATTTAGAGGGGTTTCTCTTTTAAGAAGTTCAATATGATGAAGATCTTGAGGACGCAATAAACCGTTATCAACAAAAAAGCAGTAAAGATCATCTCCAAGTTCATTGTGGGCAAGTGTGGCTGCCACAAGAGAATCAACTCCACCAGAAAAAGCACACAGAACTTTTTTTCCTTTAACGCCCGCTACTTCCTGAGAGCAAAGATCGATCATCACTTGTGTGGACCAATCTTTTTCAAGTTTTGCGATATCTCTTAAAAAATAATCTAAAATTTCTTTTCCTTTTTGCGAGTGATGAACTTCAGGATGAAATTGAAGGGCCAGACGTGGAAGTGTTTTATGCTTCATTCCTGCAAACAGATTATTTTTACTCTTATAGATGAGCTCAAAATCAGGAGGTAGTTGACTCATATGATCAAAGTGGCTCATCCATACTTTTAGCTCACTTTCTATCCCTGGAATTTCAAAGTTATTTTGTGCCTCAATTGTGGCCATTCCATATTCACCTTGAGTTCCTCTTTCTACTTTTCCTCCAAAGAGGTGTCCCATTATCTGCATTCCATAACAGATCCCTAGTACAGGAATATGCGCGTTTTTAAAAAGCTCGGAAAAGTCTGAATCATCTTCAAAAATAGAGTGTGGGCCACCGGATAAAATAAAGGCTTCAGGAGAGGAGCTCTCTAGTTTCTCGACCGCAGTTTCTAAAGGAAAAATGACACAAGAAAAACCAAGTTCTCTCACTCTTCTGGCGATTAATTGTGTGTACTGCGAACCAAAATCAATAATCCAAATTTTTTCTCTCATAAATTTTACTCTTCATTATTATTCATTATTAGTTTGATATCATGTTTAAACTCTTTGTTTACACTGTCTAGAATCATAAGAAGTTCAGAATTATTTTGGAATTCTTCTCTCATCTCCTCTATAAATTCATCCGGTGTTAATTTAAGTTCATCAACTAACCTCTGCAGCTCAATTGACTGCTCCTCAGAGTACTTTTCTCCACTTGAACTCACGTCAAGAGTTGTTTCTTCTTGATAAATTCCAACTGCCTTTTTTAAATATAAGTATGTATAAACAACAAAACCAGTTGTAACTAAAAATAAAGACCAACTTATTGTATGACTAACATACCTATACCCCAAAGATACTCCTCTTGTTAATTTAACATACTCTCTTAAAAAATCGGCTCCTTTGCTTTCAATAATTTTCCATGTGTGAGGAGACAAGCGTTGGTTTGTAAACATTCTATATTGTAGGCCAATTAAATGTGTACTCATCACTCTCATAAACTCTTTAAACTCACTCGAGAGAGAATATTGGTCTAATACGTCATCTCCCAAAGCGTGAAGCATCCCATAATCAAAAAGAAGCTTTTGAGTAATAAGCTCTATATTTTGCTTCATTCGCTCTGGAATTTTATTAATTAGTAAGTTCGATAATTTTTTCGGAGGACGAAAATTGATCATTGTATAAAAATCAATCATTTTTTGAGAGATCACAAGCAGATCCTCCATATTTTTAATTTCTTCAATTCCCCATCTAATTACTGTTTTTCCCTTTCCTCTTCCTAGGAAATAACGTGAAGTATAGTCGAACAAAAGATTTTTTTTATCCCTTCCTATTCTATAAGAAGAAGATATTGGGAGGTTTTTTGATTCTTGTAAAAAAATACGTTCTTCTTTTTTTAAATCTTCAAACATTTTAATAAATTTATCTGCTTCTTCAATTGATTGAGTCGATAAAAAAATGGCCATTGATGTATAAAAGTCAGCTTGCTTGCCTTTCAAGTAATTTAGGTACTCTCTTCCTTTTAATCCCCGTAGACTCTCTGCAAGCTCTTTAGACCAGTCAATATTTTCAATTCTTTTTATTGGAATATTTTTAAAACTAGAGTTCAAATAACTGAGAAGAGTAAGTTTTTTGTCAAAAAAATAATTACATTTTTTTTTAAAGGGAAATGCAAAAACAGAATTGATTAATAACAAAAATATTATTTTTTTCATCAAAAAATCTCTACTGGTAAAAACTCTCTAACAACTAATTTATCTTTAGGAAAAAAAGTTTGAAAATAAATGTCCTCTATTAACATTGAATAGAGACGCTTTTTCTCTTGACCGGTTGCCTCACAACTATCATACATTTTCTTCAAAAAATTTAAAAAAGGTCTCTTTGCTCTAAATTCTGCTCTCTTAACAATTTTTTTTACATATTGAGCGTTTGATTCTTCCCAATTGCAAATGAAATGCAAATTATCAACATATTTTTCTAAACTAGCATTAATATGAACAAGGTCAAAAGTAATTGGCATCCAAACAATTGGTTCCTCATCAGAAGTGAGCGGATATTTATCAAGATAAGCTGTCATTAACAAAGGAGCGACACGTAAATAAGCCCCCCAGTCGAGGAGATATTTCAATTCATACCACTTCCCTTGAAAAAAACCATCTATTTGAAGATGCTCATCAACTACTTTATTTATATTTTCTAGGTTCATTGTTAAACAATTTTTTGACAAAAAATTATAATCAAAATGCTCCACAGTACTACGTTCAATAAAATCTTGCTGTGTTTTTTGATACAACTCATACACTTGCTGTTCACTCAAACTTAACCTATATAAAAGAACTGGTCTTTTTTCAAGATTATAAATTCTGATTAAACTAAGAGCATTATGTCTTGAAACAAAGAACCTCTTCTCTGAACCAAGAAAGCTTGTTACCATCTTTCTTAGTTCTCCTACTTTTTTAACCGGATTTCTCAACCAAGAAGACTCTTTCTTGAACTCATTTTCCTTATCCTCTCCACCTTCTACATTGAATTGATACGCTACAGAGCTGATAAGATTCTTTTTTTCTTTAGAAAAAACAAGAAAAGCATGCCCCATGATAGATGTGCCACTTGAAGGCCCAGCTAAAGCGAGAAATCCATACTTAAAATCCTCTCCTTGAATTTCTTGACTCTTTAAAGAGAGTGCCGAGAAAATAGATAAAAAGATAATAAATTTCATTGGTTACACATAACACAGAGCAATGTAAAAGCAATAAAATACTTCGCCCCTACTCTATTTCAAGAATTTATTTCACACTCAATAGATTTACTCTTACCTTTGTGGTTATGTGAAGCGTTATTAAGGAGTTTTGCATGAAATACTTACTTATTTTACTTATCTCTTTCTCTCTCGCCGCTCAAGAAAAAAAACCTAGTGACTATGATTACGTCATTAATAACGGTGGAAATTTTGTCTCATTTATGGATGAAAGCTCAGGACAAATTACTACTGCCTCACTCGTTATATTACTACTTTCTTTCGCTCAAGATGCAAACATGGAGCTCGCGAATAGTCCTTTTGGAGCTCTTTTTGGAATTACAGGAGTTGTTGCAACTGTTGGCTTTTTAGGAGGTGGTACCTGGTATACGTCAGAAACTTCTGATGAAGATAATATGACCCTTGCGATGGAGTTTAAATATTTAATTGTAGACTCGCGCGCGCACATAAGAAACCCAGAGGTTATGCCCATAAGTGAGCAATTTCTAGATATTTCAACTCGATATAACTCAAAAGATCTTGAAACGATTTCACATACACTTGAAGTGGCCAATTTTATCAATAGTATTTTTCAATACTCTGTCAAATATGAAGGGGTTGATCTTAAAGACATCGATAAGAGAAAGGTGGCCAAGGAGTTGGAAAGCGTTATTGCTAATCCTTCTGAAAAAAACATTAGCCTTGCTCTAGTTATCTTTGAACCTGCATGGCATTTCATAAACGCATACTAAAAAAGTATTATGACAATCTATAGTTAGGAGTTTCTTTCGTGATGGTAATGTCATGAGGATGACTCTCTTTTAAAGAAGCAGAAGTAATTTTAACAAACTTGGCCTTCTCTTTAAGTTCACTTAAATCTGAAGCTCCCACATATCCCATACCAGCTCTCAATCCTCCTAGAAGTTGATAGATATTACTTGAAAGAGAGCCCCTATAAGGAACTTGGCCTTCAATTCCTTCCGGAACAAGCTTGTTCATTTCATTTACACCTGCTTGTCCATATCTATCTTTGGAACCTTTCACCATAGCCCCTAATGATCCCATGCCTCGGTACATCTTATAAGTTCTTCCTTGGTAGCTATACATTTCACCTGGAGACTCATCAACACCAGCAAATAAAGAACCTATCATAACTGTGCTAGCACCTGCTGCCAGAGCTTTAACAATATCACCAGAATATTTTATTCCTCCATCAGCTATATAAGGAACACCTGATTTTTGACAAACTTCCCTGCAATCCATGATGGCTTGCATTTGAGGAACACCAATTCCCGCAATAATTCTTGTCGTGCAAATCGAGCCTGGTCCTATCCCTACTTTTATCCCGTCAACTCCTGCTTTAATCAGAGCTTCACACGCTGAAGCCGTGGCCACATTTCCAGCAATAATATCAACTGAAGGAATTTCTTTTTTAAGAGTTTTAACCATATCAATCACTCCCTTTGAGTGACCATGGGCCGTATCGATAATAATAGCATCAACTCCAGCTCGGCAGAGAGCTTGAGCACGCAGAAGTTCTTTCTCTCCCACACCAATCGCCGCCGCACATCTTAATCGCCCTAAGGAGTCCTTATTGGAGTTTGGATAAGCGATGGCCTTCTCAATGTCTTTAATAGTAATAAGGCCTTTTAAAACTCCCTTCTCATCAACAACAGGAAGTTTTTCGATTCTGTGTTTCTGTAATATTCCTTTGGCCTTCTCAAAATCTGTGCCCTCACTGGTCGTGACAAGATTCTCTGAGGTCATGACATCTTTTACTTTTTGGGAGAAGTTCTTTTCAAATCTCATATCTCGATTCGTGATAATCCCCACAAGTTTATGTTCATTATCAACAACTGGAACTCCAGAGATTTTGTACTTGGCCGTTATTTCTTGAACTTTAGATAAAGGCTCTTGCGCAGTAATTGTAACAGGATCGATAATCATACCAGATTCATATTTTTTAACCTTCTCAACTTCTTGAGCTTGCTCTTCAATGGAGAGGTTTTTGTGAATAACCCCAATACCACCCTCTTGGGCCATCACAATTGCGACCTGGGCCTCTGTGACAGTGTCCATTGCAGCCGATACAATTGGCATTTTCATTGTGATATTTCGGCTAAAATGAGTTTCTAGTATTGTCTGATGAGGCAGAATTTCTGAGTATCCTGGCATAAGTAAGACGTCATCATAAGTGAGAGCAGGCTCTTGTGAGTAGAACATATTTGACCATCCTGAAGTAAGCTTTACTTCTTATAACACATGGTCTTATAAATGGGAATTAGTAGAATTTATTGAAGTCATCTTTATAGTTTTTTAACTCATCGATGAGCTCATTGACTTCACTAGGGTGTTTAGTTTGATCCTGAGCTTCTTTTTTGAAAGATTTTTCAAAAAGTCTTTGCTCATATTCTTGCACTGTCCCACCTTGAGGTCTGTTCGCTGGAACTCTTCGATTCTCAACCTTTTCTTGAACAGGTATTTCCACGGTGGTTTTTTTAGGAAAACTTGGCTTTATTTCTTCTAGGTCTGAAAAACCAAAGTTTCTTACGACTGCTTTTTTCAAAGGTTTTTTACTCTTTAAATTATTGAGCTCAGAACCGTTGAGGACTTTCTTTTTATCAACTTTTTTAAAGTAACTTTTGGCTTCTCTGACAGAAGCTGGAGTTCTTTCATTCTTCTTTTTTACTGAAGAAATGAAAAGAACTTTACCTGTCTTTTTCTTTCCATGAGAGAGAATCATCATTTGCCCGGCTCCACCTTCTTGAACTGAAGCAATTGAGCGCCCTGATGGGTTAACTGGATTTGCTGCTAGTTGAGTGTCCATGACATCCATAAATCCTTTATCCATCGGCTTCACTCCCTCAAAAGAGCCCATGGCCATTTTGAAAGAATTAAAACCTGTTTGAGTAGGATTTCTTGGTAAACCATCTTCATATTTTTTATCAACAAAAGAGAACTGCCCACCCGAAACAGTGTAGAGCAAATGACTCTCTAAGATATTGGAAAACTCTACATTACCATTAACAACCATTAATTGCGATTTCCCGAGAGAACTTTGATAAGAAACAAGAAACTCTGAGTCTTTATAAACCGAGTTGGAATTTGATGTTTGAATAGAGAAATCCTCTCTCTTATTTTTTGATTGGACCCAAATATTACCAGCTCTGAGTTCAACAATTTTATTCATTAACTTGATATGGGAAGAACGAGAGACATGAAATTGGTGGTCATGAAAATCCACAAAAGACACTTGAGACGTTTCATCTGTCATGATTTCTGCAAAGTCATCTAAGAAGTCCCCCTCTTGAACAACAAAAGTCACGCCTTTGTTAACAGCAAAAACGTTTCCTTTAACAGAAACAACTCTCACGACGGATTTGGCCATCAGAGCACTTGATAAGAGGCACAGTAATAAACTAGTTTTTGTAACGAGTTGTAAATTCTTCATAATGTTTACTTAGGATTTTCCATTCTTCTGTGTTTCTATATTTAAGTCTAAATTCTTCTACCGTTTCATAGAAAAACTTCTCATCTCCTTGCTTCAAACGAGCAAGAGCTTTCCATAGTTTTGCTCCTCTATAGAACTTGGATTTAGGGTAGTCTTTTACAAGTTTTCCTAGATGCTCATCTGCCCACTTGTAATATTTCTTAGATTCGTAAGCCGCGATTCCTGCCTCAAAAAGAACTCTATCGTTAACTTTAGCGTGAGCAGGATATCTTTTAATAAGTTCATTAAGATATTGTGCTGATTTCTCAAAATTATTGTATTGAAACTCTTTATCTCCTATGGCCAGAAGCTTCTCTGGAGACCATTGATAAACCTCATATTGAACGTAGTCTTTTTCACCTTTCCCATCAATTGTCATTGTCTCTACTGATGCGATTTTGCGCCCTTTCTTTTGATCCATTTTAATTGTTAAAAAATTGTTTCTAGACTCTAGTTCTTGAATCTTATACTGAAGGTCACTTACCTTGATTTTGAGTAGTCTATTTTCGTGAGACAACACTAATGCACTTTTCTCATAAGCGTTAGTCACGACTGCTTTGGATTCAATTCTCTCTAAAATGCCCGAAGTTGAGAGAAAACCAAAGAAGGCCACAAGAATGAAACTAAATGCGAAGAAAAAACTTTTCATAAAAATACCTATACTTTCAAAGTTCTCTAGTAGTCTATTCGGTCATAAGTGCTCAAACTTTAATAAAAAGAAATTATTTATTTACTGGGGATGTTTTTTCCTACTCAAGAATTGGCCAGGACCTTCCGAAAAAGAGACTAAGGTGGTGAAAATGTTTAAAATACTACTGTGTTTTTCTTTTATTTTTCCTCTTATTGCTGGGGCGATATCACGTTCACCAGCAGTTGAACCTTTTGTTGAGGTAAAAAGAGAACCCAGAGAACTTAATAAAGAATTAGGCTCGGTTGCAGGATTTAATTTTAAATCAGCGGCCATTGCTAAAGCACAAAAAAGAAAGATTGCTTCACAAACACAAAAAGCACTTAATAGTGGTGCCGATTTTAGTTTAACGAGTCTTTTAGTTCTTATGGCCTTCCTCTCTCTACCTTTTGCCAGCTGGCAACTAATGAGAAATAAAGTCGAACAAAAACATCATGAACAGAAAGTTGTTCAACTTAAAATTGTCTCAAAATATGAAGAAAATGAAGAATTGTTTGAGTCAGACAAAGAAAAAGAAGACGACGATGATGATTCAGACTTTAAACAGGCCGCTTAATTTACTGGGATAACCACTGCCCATTACCTTTGTAAGTTAACACTCTATGGATATGGTTAAAACTCACTGAGACCTCTTTTACTCCATCATTGTTAAAATCTTTCACATTAATATGGTAGTCTCTATTCCAATACTGTTTTTTTATCAGCTCCCTTTCATGAAAAAAATGTGGGCCTTTCGTCATCACTAGTTTTTGTTCTTTTTTATCAACACTAATAAGATAGAGCCTTGCACTTGCTTCAAATTCACTAGTTTGAATTTTCCCTTCGTAATAGTGAACAAGTAGCACATTTAATTGAGAGGAGAGCTTCGCCTTGGTGATTTTATAAACTTTACTTTTATCTCCACTAGCAAAAAAACGATCTTCAAAAATAACAACACCTTCAAAATTAACGATTTTCAAAAAATCGAGACCATCTCTTTTTTCAATGAATAGAGACTCTTGTATTCCATCATCATCAATATCAAGTTGATAGGCCTTAGAAGCAAAAATAAACTTAAACTTTTTTTCTTTAAGTTCTTCGTGCTTAAGCTCTCCAGTGAAAACACCTCTATAAAAACGCTCATCTTGAGCATAAACCTTAACCATTACAAGTATTTGTAATATGATGAAAAGCACGAAAACAAGACCCTTTTCTGGAGTATAATCCTTCATTCCCATTATTTTATCCTAATTTCTGACTTGTTAGAACAGAGGATTTATTGCTAGAATTCTTGATAAGAAGTGGAGGTTATTGTGGAGAGAATTGGTGTCGTTGCCCAAAGTGGTCATTTATCAATCATTGAAGTTTCAGATTCTATAAAACGTGAAGACTTATCTTTAGAGAAGGCCAAAGAAAGCTCTTTCCACGCTCTTCTTGTTAACCCTGAGTCTCTTGATGATGAAATGAGGGATTGGCTTAAAGAAAATAAAGACACGACCCCTATCTATCAACTTCAAGACTTCCCTGCTCTCCAAGATGCTAACGATCCTTCAATAATACAAGAGTCTTACCTAAAAATGCGTAAGAGATGGACTCTAGAAAATAACCTTGAGAGTGTTGAGAAGATCTTCACATTGACATCCAAGTTAAAAACTCTATGGAATAGTGATAGACATGCTTTTATGAAATCTTTTTGGTACCTCATCAAGAAAAATACTCTATGCTCTGAACTCTCTATTCTTTTTAATGATGTTATTGAACAAGAAGAAGGAAAACCAAAACTTATTCAATCAATAGTCAGTGGTGACATCACCTGTGACATTCAAGAAGCCACTGAACCTCAAAAACAAATGTTAAGTCACTATGATAGCGAATTCGCAAAAAAATTCAGTTTAATTGAAAACGAAAATGATGTGGTGATTGCTTTTGGTCTTGAAAAAAGCCCTATTCTTCTGATGGCACCCCGTACAACTTTTAGTGCTCTTCAGCTCTCTTTACTTAAGGCCATTATTAATGGTATCGAATCTCCTTAATGGAATATATTAATCATTGGCCAAAAGAGAAGTTTGCTCAACTCCTGAAAACACAGCAAGTAAACTCAATCGAAGTCGCTGGTGAAGGGAATATGAACTTCACTTACCGCCTGAAGCTCGATTCAGAAAAATCTTTAATTATTAAACAGTCTCCTCCCTTTTGCGCAAAATTCCCACAGATTCCAGCCCCACCCGAGAGGATATATAGTGAACAAACTTATTACCAAGAAGTGGCCAAAACTCCCTCTCTAAGCAAG
Source organism: Bacteriovoracia bacterium (assembly GCA_030431635.1). Lineage (GTDB taxonomy): Bacteria > Bdellovibrionota > Bacteriovoracia > Bacteriovoracales > Bacteriovoracaceae > CALFYV01. The sequence continues at coordinate 412,501 of JAUIIL010000003.1, read as the reverse complement.
CACTCTCCTTCTCTCGTTGGTTTTTATCCAGAAGAAAAAATACTTCTAATGAGTGATTTAGGTGCTGGAAGTGATTTTGAAAATATTTATTTTGGTGAGAGTATTGAAGAAGATGACTTGAAAATAATTATTAATTATTTATCTCTTCTTCATCAAAACAAGAGCCTTCTTAATTTTAAAAATATGAGCATGCGAGAACTTAATCATGCTTATATTTTTAATTATCCCTATGAAGCCAATAAAGAGGTGATTGACCTTGATACTATTACTCCTGGTCTTCAAGAAATTTCACAACAAATTGCTCAGAATTTAAAACTCAAAGAAATTATCACTCAACTAGGGAAAATATACCTTCAAGAAGGAGATAGACTCATTCATGGAGATTATTATCCCAGAAGCTGGCTTAGAACTCCCAAAGGTATTTTCGTTATCGATCCTGAATTTGCTTTCGTCGGGATGGCAGAGTTTGATACGGGTATTTTTTTGGCCCATATGGCCTTAAGTAATAACTTAGAAAAAGCTCAACTGTTTCTAAAAAGCTACTACAAACCACATGAGAGTTTCTCGTGGGATCTTCATTATCAATTTTGCTGTGTTGAGATTTTGCGGCGGCTTCTTTTTGTGGCCCAAGTTCCTGTTAAGAACGAACTTAATTTTAAAAAAGCACTCGTAGAGATGAGTGTTTCATATCTTTTAGGAAAAAATCATGAACTTAAAATATAACTTCCTTATCTTGTGCTTTGCCCTTTCTTCTGTCATTCATGCTAAAACCAAGGTTTGGCTTGATTATGACTTAAGCTTTGGAAAATTAGGTCGCGAAGTTGATGACGGATTTGCTCTCATTCATGCTCTAAAGTCTCAAAAAAGTTTAGAAATCATTGGGCTTTCTAGTGTTTTTGGAAATACAAACAATATGAAACACCAAAGGCGCTGGAGCTATAAGATTTTAGACAAGTTTGATGCAAGAGATATTCCTTTTTTTGATGGAGCTGAAAAACCCCTTGGAGAAATAAAGCATAATGACGCCACCCAGGCGATGGCCAGGGCCTTAGAGAAAGAGAAACTCACAATTATGGCCATGGGAAGATTAACCAATGTGGCCTTATTACTTAAACTCAGACCAGATTTATCTTCTCAAATAGAGCAAGTGATTGTGAATGCTGGAAGAATGCTTGAATACCCCATCAAATTTGGAAAAAAGGGAATTATTTTTCCCGATACAAATGTTGATGGTGATCCTGATGCTTTTCAAGTACTTTCAGAGAACTCAGTGAACCTCACGATGATTCCAACTGAATCAATGACTCATCTTTTATGGAGAAAGAGAGAACTCCGTCAAATGAGAGAGAATGGAGGAATTTCACGATGGATGGCCAAAAAAGCAGGGCTCTGGCGGTTTTTTTGGAGTCTTTTCCCTGGAGCACCTGGCTTTATCCCTTGGGATGTTTTTGTTGTGAGTTTTATAACTCACCCAGAGGATTTTTATTGTCATCAAAATATTCCTTGGGCCGTAAAAGAAATGGAAAATGATGCACACACATTATTTAGAAAAAGATACCGGAAAGAGAGAAAAGATTTTTTAGTGGCCTCCTATTCATTAAATTCTTCTCATAGAGGAACCTACTGCTACCATATTAAATCATCTCATAGAGAAAAACTTATTGATTATTGGAATCATTTTTAGTTTTACCACGTACTCGGACTATTTAGTGCCTGAGGAGGAGTAGAGGTATCATCCAAAAAACTTTGAGTTGAATCATTTTCTTGGACACACACATCAATTAACCCGTTAGAAATAAAAGCACTCAAAATATCTTGAATGCTTTTTGACGGTAACTTGCTTGGAATTTTTTTGTCACCATTGGCAGAGAATTCTTTTACATAATTTATTGAAAAATCTTTTATGACTTCGTCTTTTTTTGTTTGAAGTAAATAACTCGTTTTCACTAAATACTTAGAGAGAATATCAAAATGTCCATTGCTTCCAATTGTTTCACTAGTCGTCTCTACATTAGGTTCTTCGCTTCTATAGTTTGAGATCGGTAATTGAGATAATTTTTTTATTTCTTGATTAGAAACATTATTTAAATATTCATCTCTTACTCTGAAATCAATTGAGATGTATTCACTATTACTTAATCTTTCTTTTTTTCCAGCAACTATCCATTCAAAATGATTCAAGCCATCTTTTTCTTTATGAAAAGTCATTTTTTTCATTGTTTCTTCTTTATCCTTTATAAGAAAATGAACATATCCCTCTTGAATGAGTCTTTCAAAATCCTTTTCAAAGTATAGATAATATTGGTTATCAAGCATTGTTTCTGTGAGCTTGACTGAACCTAGTGGACATTGGTTTAAATCATTTTTCATTTTTTGGGGGATTTCAAAAACTTCGCCATCTATAACACCAACGTTCTCAATTTCACATGCACTAGATTTAGCGAAAGAGCGACCTATGAATAAACAAAAGAGAAAGAGAAATAGAAATAAGTTTTTCATAAATAAAGTCCTTCGCTCAAAATTAAATGATAGTCTAACTATCTACAAAAACTATGCCATTATGAATAACCTAAATACAGATAGTTAGTTAATCAATATGAATGTAAATTGAATAAAACGTTTAAAACTTAAACGCCGAAGCCTTTTAACTGTTCTCCACCAAGAACATGAAAATGAGTATGAAAAACGGTTTGACCTGCATTTTTGTTAACATTCGTGACAACTCTAAATCCACTTGTTTCGAGATAAGTTTGTTGAGTAAATTCCTTTATGGCCTTAAAGATATCCTCTAAATGCTCTGGTTTCTGCGCGGCCATTGAGTTGATGTTTTTTGTATGCTCTTTATGAATAAAAAGATAGTGTTCTACAGCTTGTGGGTAAATATCTTTGAAAGCATAAACTTTACTTGTTTCAAAAACTTTTTCACTTGGAACTTCTCCATTCACTATTTTGCAAAACAAACAACTTTTCTCTTGCTCCATTTAATTCTCCTTCACTCGATTGATTTGAACTCCTAGCTTTTGAAACTTCCCTTCAATATTTTCATAACCTCTATCGAGATGATAAATCCTATTAATGGTTGTTTCTCCTTCAGCGATAAGACCGGCAAGAACTAAGGCGGCACTCGCTCTTAGGTCGGTGCACATCACTGGTGCTGCTTTGAGAGGAGTTCCTCCTCTAATAATTGCTTTATTTCCTTCGAGCTTTATTTTGGCCCCCATTCTGACAAGTTCAGGAACATGCATAAAGCGGTTTTCAAATATGGACTCTTTGATCACTGACTCCCCTTCAATTGTTAAAGCAAGCGCCATCAACTGAGCTTGAGCATCAGTAGGAATTCCTGGATAAGGAGTTGTTTCAAAATGAAGAGGGCTGAGTTTTTGATGGGAAAGAACTTTAACTGAGTTTTGATTAAGTTCAAACTTAGCACCAGATTTCCTTAGAAGCTCTATCACGGCTTCATAATCTTTGTAGTTTGTGTTCTCAACAATTATTTCTGAATTCGTTATTAAAGCGGCCATAATATAAGTTAAGGCCACAATTCTATCACTAATAATTTGGTAATGCTCATTTACAGTTTGAAGTTTACTAACTCCTTCAATTTCTATGACAGAGCTACCCTCTCCTTTTATCTTGGCCCCTCTTTGAATTAAAAATTGACACAAATCAACTATCTCTGGCTCTCTGGCCGCGTTTTGAATTCTCGTTACTCCATCGGCCAGAGTGGCGGCCATGACAAGATTCTCTGTGGCCCCGACTGAAGGAAACTTTAATTTAATATGAGCTCCTTTTAGTTTGGCACAAGAAGCTTTCACATAGCCATCTTCTAAATCAATTGAAGCCCCCATCTCTTTTAATCCATCTAGGTGAATATCAATAGGTCTTGTTCCAATAGCACATCCTCCTGGAAGAGAAACTGTGGCCTCTCCAAAACGGCTTAGTAGTGGGCCCAGAACGAGAATAGAAGCTCTCATCTTTCTTACTAAATCATAAGGGGCGACGAGATTATTTATTTGTGATGTATCAACTTTAAAACTGTTATAATCCCCACTGCACTTAGCTCCCAAGTTTTCAAGTAGAGCAATCGTTGTTTTAACGTCTTGCAACTGAGGTAGCTTCTTAAAAGAGCTTTGACCATCAACCAGTAAAGTCGCTGCCATAATAGGCAATGTTGCATTTTTCGCAGAAGAAATCTCGACTCTCCCCTGCAGTGACTGAGTTTTTTTAATAATGAGTTTATCCATCTTAATGCCTTATATAGAGAAATCTATCACAGTTATTATAATCTTTTAAGATCTCTACTTTTTGAAAACCAACTTCATGGGCCAGAGACTTGAGTTTTTGTAAGTGATTTTCATGTCCTTCCATTAAGCTAAATCCATTTTCTTTGAGTTGAGATTTTATCTGTTTAAAAAAAAGTTCAAACCATTCTTCATAACCTTCATCCTTTAAAAAAAGAGCTTGAGCTGGCTCATAGTTCAGAACTTGATGGTGAACTCCTGCTCTATCACTATGCTCTTTTATATAAGGAGGGTTTGTTAAAATAACATCAAACTTCTCTTCTATTTCACTTAGTCTATCAGACTCAAAAAAATGAACTTTACCTTCTAGTGACATTAAAGCTGTATTTTTTTTTGCAACAGCAAGAGCTTCTTCACTAATATCACATGCCCAAGCCAGATCTTGATGATCTTGTCTCTCTTTTAAGTAAGAAAGAAGGATAGCACCTGAACCAGTGCCTACATCAATCACTTTCACTTGCTTCATCGAGGCAGAGAATTCAAGAGCTTTTTCTACTAAGATTTCGGTCTCGCTTCTTGGAATAAGAACTCTTTCATCCACTAAAAACTCTGATTGATAAAAAAAAGCTTTCCCGAAAATATACTCAAGAGGTCTACCTCTCATAAGTTCTTCAAAAAAAGAGTTTATTTTCTCTTCTGAATCTAATTGATTATCTAAAACTTCTTGAATGAGTCGACTGAGTTTTATCCCTGGATAGTTTGAGAGAAGATGTTGTTTGTTTTTTTCAAAAAACACATCTACTTGATTATGATATTTATTCTTCATCACCCTTCAAGAGAATCGCTTGATTATGGGCAATAAGAGCATTCACAACAGGATCTAAGTTCCCTTCCATTATTTTATCAAGACTATAAAGCGTTAAACCAATCCGGTGGTCAGTAAGTCTTCCTTGAGGAAAATTATAGGTGCGGATTCTTTCTGAACGATCTCCCCTACCAACAAGTCCTTTTCTCTTTGCGGCTTCTTCTGCATTGGCCTCAGAAACCATTTGATCAAAAATTCTTGTTCTTAAAATTTTAAGGGCCTTATCTTTATTTTTATGCTGAGATTTTTCATCTTGAATAGCAACCTGCATTCCAGAAGGAAGATGCGTCACTCTCACAGCTGAGTCTGTCGTGTTAACAGATTGCCCCCCCTTACCACCAGAGCGATAGACATCAATACGCACCTCAGTCATATCAAGTTCAAACTCAACATCATCGGCTTCAGGAAGAACAGCAACAGTTATGGTTGAAGTGTGAACTCTTCCTTGGGATTCAGTTTTAGGAACCCTTTGAACCCGGTGAACTCCAGACTCATACTTCATTCTCGAATAAACTTTATCTCCAGTCACGTTCATGATGACTTCTTTGATTCCTTCATCACCTTCAGATACTGATTCTAAATTAAATTTAAACTGATACTGCTTGAAATAGTTTTGATACATCCTCAGAACATCCCCAACAAAAATGGATGCCTCATCTCCACCAGCACCTGCTCTAATTTCAACCATACAGTTTTTGTCATCAAGAGGATCTTTAGGGAGAAGGAGAATTTCAAGCTCTTTAGTTAATCGTTCGATGGCCTCTTCATGTTCTGGAATTTCCTCTTTTGCCATTTCAATTAAATCTGCATCAGACTCATTGACAATAATATCTTTTGCTTGAGAGAGCTGCTCTTTGGAGTTTTTATACTCTCTATAGGCTGTAACAATCGGCTCCAGGTTTCCACGCTCTTTTGTCAGCTCTTGGTACTCTTTTTGTCTATCAAAAATACTCGGGTCAGCTAATCTTTCATTTAATGTTTCGAAGCGCTTAACGACTTCATCTAATTTATCAAACACAGTCTATTCCAAAAACTCACTTAACTTTGCATTCGTATCTTCAATGTCATACAAAGAAGCAATATCGACTTCATCAAGTGTTACAATTTTTTTATCTGCTTTATCTAGTTCATATTTTTTTTCTAAAAAAAGTGCTGCCTTAATAGAAGCAAGGGCCACTTCTAGCTGTTCTTCATCAGGTTCTTTGGTTGTTAATTTTTGTAACATCATTCCTGGATAACTAATTATTTTCGCAAGAGGATTTGAGGAATACTTTCCAGCAAGCTTAATAAGTTCGTAGGAAATACCAGCAATAGGAAACATAAGAAAAATCTTGAAGACCATGGCCACAACGTGACGAAGAACGACAGGAAGGTCTTGATCTATTGGAATAAAAGTAAAAATGGCAGAGAAAAAAATAATAGAAACAAGCAGAAGAAAGAAAACAAAAGATGTTCCACAGCGAGGGTGAAGAGTTGTAAACTTTTTGGCGTTTTCTACTAAGAGCTCCTGACCCGCTTCAAAAGTTGAAATAGATTTATGTTCAGCTCCGTGATATTGAAAAACTCTTCTTATGTCTGGGATGAATCCAATCAAATAGATATATTTGACGAAAATAATTCCTTTAATCAATCCATCGACAAAATGAAATTCAAAACTATCTAATCCCCAAGAAAGTTCAAAAGTATCTGAAATATAAGCAGTAAGTGAGTGAGGAAGAAAAACAAAGAGAGCAATCCCAAAAGCAAAAGAACTTCCAATCGTTAGAAAAGTTGAAAAATTTACTTCTTCTTTCTTTTTTAATTCTTTGCTAATTTCTTCTTCTGTTTTTCCTTTTTTGAGTCCTTTCTGCCTTAATTCATCTTCCATTGCAATATTGGCCGAATAATTAAGAGAAACAATTCCATTGGCCATTGTTTCAATGAGAACAAGAACTCCTCTTAAAAAAGGTTTCTTAAGAAAATCAAGTCTTTTACTAAGACCAAACCACTGATCTCGTCTTAAACGTATTTTTCCATCAGGTTTGCGGACAGCAACAACAAAAGAATTTGGAGAGCGCATCATCACTCCCTCAATAACAGCTTGTCCTCCTATGGACGTATACTGTTTTTGTAAAAAAAGTAGAAACTTTTTTAACATTTTTTACCCATTCATGGATTCAAGAAAGGAGTCGTTTGTTTTTGTTTTCTTAATTTTATCTAAAACAAACTCCATTGAATCAATTGTATTCATTGGATGAAGAACTCTTCTTAAAAGAAAAATTCTCTGAAGATCCATTGGTTGCATTAGAAGATCTTCTTTTCTTGTCGAAGAGCGGTTGATATCGAGACATGGAAAAATTCTTTTCTCCATAAGCTTTCTATCTAATTGAATCTCAGAGTTTCCTGTTCCTTTGAATTCTTCAAAAATAACCTCATCCATTCTCGAACCTGTGTCGATGAGGGCCGTTGAAATAATTGTTAATGAACCACCATTTTCGATATTTCTAGCGGCACCAAAAAATCTTTTTGGTCTATGAAGAGCGTTGGAGTCAACACCACCTGAGAGAATTTTTCCCGAAGGTGGAACAACCGTGTTATAGGCCCTAGCAAGACGAGTTATTGAATCCAGAAGAATAACAACATCTTGTCCAGCTTCTACTAAACGCTTGGATTTTTCTAATACCATTTCTGCGACTTGAACGTGTCTATTGGCCGGCTCATCAAATGTTGAAGACACGACTTCCGCGTTAACGTTTCTTTTCATATCCGTTACTTCTTCAGGTCTTTCATCAATAAGAAGAACAATAAGTTTTGCATCAGGGTGGTTATGTGAAATCGCATTGGCCACGTCTTGCATCAAAACTGTTTTACCAGCTTTAGGAGGAGCAACAATGAGACATCTCTGCCCAAAACCTTGAGGAACAAAAAGATCGATAATTCGAGTTGAATAATTAGCAGGATTAAACTCCAAGTTAATTTTTTGTTCTGGATAAAGAGGAGTTAAGTTATCAAAAAGAACAGTTAGTTTATGTTGCTTTGGATCTTTAAAGTTAATTTGGTTTACTTTTAAAAGAGCAAAATATCTTTCACCATCTTTGGGAGGTCTAATTTCTCCTGCAACAGTATCACCAGTTCTTAAACCAAACCTTCTAATCTGGCTGGGGCTCACATAAATATCATCAGCTCCAGGTAAGTAGTTATATCCAGGAGAGCGTAAAAAACCGAAACCATCAGGGAGAATTTCAAGAACACCTTCACCAAAAATTTGCTCTCCAGCTTTTGCATGTGTCGTTAGAAGTGAAAAAATCACTTCATGCTTTTTCATACTTGAGGCGTTTTCAATTTTCGCTTCTGAGGCAAGTTGGGCCAATTCTTTGATGTTTTTCTCTCTAAGATCGTTAAGATGCATGAAAATAACTCCTGGAATTTTTGAGGCACGAACAACCCCAAAATGATGTCACTGAATAATCATAAATTTTCTGAAAATAAATTTCTAGAATTCTTGTCAATAATATTATATTGATTCGAATTATTGTCAAGTGTCACAAGCAATTTTGTAGGTTTTTTGGTAAAAATGACTTCAACAATTCAAAATAAGTTTATGGGTAAACGCTTCCTCGGAGTCGATTACGGAAGGAAATTCACGGGGTTGGCCATTTTTCATCACGCAAGTGATCCCTATCCTCTCCCTTTTGGCAGGTTAGGCTTTAAGTCAGACGAACAACTTATTTTAGAACTCGCAACAACCTGTGAAGAAGAATTTATCGACTATATCATCTTAGGTGTTCCCTATTTTACTGATGGAAAAGAGTCTACACTGACCAAAGAAATTAAAGAATTTGGACAAAAACTTCAGGCCAAACTCAACTCTATTGAGGTGTTTGAGCAAGATGAAACTTTAACCACAAATGAAGCCAAGGAAAGGATGAGGAATTCACCCAGGTATAATTTTGAAGTCAATTTAAAAGAAATTGACGCTCTTTGTGCTTCAATTATCTTGGAAGACTTTCTAAAAACAGTAAAATAGAAGTAATGAAAAAATTAATACTTGCTATTATTATTGCTCCCTTCCTTTCACTTATTTTTATTGGTGTTCATGTTTTTTTTATCGTGACTTCTCCTTATGAAGGAAATAAAAAATTTTTCCAAATTGATGAAGGAGATACTTTTGGAAAGATCAATTTTCGCTTACATAAGGAAGGGTTAATCGAAAATCCAAGAGTATTTCATTACTATGCAAAGGCCACTGGAGATTTAAAATCGTTCAAAATTGGAACATATGAAATCACCCAAGGAATGAGCATGTTAGATATCCTTGCTCTGCTTAAAAGTGGCAAAGGAATACTCAATACAATTACAATCCCTGAAGGTAAGAACATATACGAGATAGCTTCTCTTCTCAAAGAAAATAATATTATTGAAAGCGAGAATGATTTTATCACCTCAGCAAAAAGTTCTGATATGATTGAGTTGACACAAATCCCTCAAGCTCCTTCAGTAGAAGGTTTTCTTTATCCTGAAACATACAAGTTTGCCCCAAACTCTTCAGCTAATCATATTATCAAAACGATGATCAAACAGTTTTTTAAAGTAACTGAAGATCTTCAAATGAACGCACGAGGTCTGTCTACTTACGAGCTTTTAACTCTAGCTTCTATTGTCGAAAAGGAAACTGGTGCTCCTAGCGAAAGAAAAACAATTGCAGGAGTCTATCATAACCGCCTCATAAAAAAAATGAGACTCCAAGCCGACCCAACAACCATTTATGGAATCTATGATCGTGATGGAAGTTTTAATGGTAATATAAGAAAACAGGATTTACTTACTCCAACACCTTATAACACTTATAAAATCTCAGGGCTTCCCAAGGGACCTATTTGTAACCCAGGTGTTGAAGCAATTAAGGCCACAATTAATCCCGAAGAACATAATTTCCTTTATTTTGTAAGTAAAAACGATGGAACTCATGTTTTTACTCCTAGTTATAAATTACACCTTGAAGCCGTTAGAATTTGGCAACAAACTAAAAAAAATAGGACCGGAAAAAGTTGGCGTGATCTTAATCAATAATCGTTTCTGATAATATTTGACAGTCGCCCATTGAATCAAATTCTTCAACTGACAAAGTTGGGTCTGGGTCTCGTCCTGTTAGTGGAGGGATATGAAAGTAGAGATAACTCTCTCCTTTTTTCTTTAAACTACGGGGGGAAAACTCAATCCTATATTCTTGTCTTCCTTCTTCTTGAGTGTAAAGAATTACAGGATAAAAAGATCTATCAAACTTTTTTATAATTTTCCAATTGTTATGAACAGCATAAACACTTGTTTTTTTCTTATGCAACCACCATAAGATAGGATTTCTAAACATCTTTTTATCAATCCATGATTGATAATTTTTAAAACACTTCATTCTTAAAACTGGCTCTAACCAACTTGCAAGATAAGAATTCTCTCCATCATCCTCTAAATTTGAGTTATCAACAAAATCAATATCAAAATCAAAAAAAGGATTGAGATTCAAAATACTATCTGTAATAAGCTTTTTTGAATCAATATAAAGTTCAGGATTGTTGATAAGTTTTTTTTGTTCTTTATCTAACTCGACTCTATTAATTGTTTTTAAACATTCAGAAGTATTTTGAAGAGTTCTACCTGGAAAATTAATACAAGAAAGATTCGTAACGTGTACGATCGGATTAACCTCTCCATCATATAATAGCTGCCCCTCTTTAAATAACCGAATTTTATCCTCTGAAAGAGAAGATGAGACAACTCCAGATAATTTTCCCGCTGAACTCACAATAGCAGCACCGCTACTACCTGAGAAAAGATCCTGAGTATCAAACTCACACCCTTCAAAAGGAATAAAAGGAGAGAAAGGATTTTGAGCGAAAACGTTTGCGTAACTATTAAATAGAGGATGGCAATCTTGCTTTCTTATAATCCCTCTTACTTCGTTTTCTTGTTGAAGTCCCCACATGGAGTAGTCTTGAGATTGAATCCCATTAAGGTTAATAGGAAGCGGTGTTCTTGAATTAACCTCTTTGAATCTTAGAATGGCGAAATCATTTCTCCAAACGTTCTTTTTTCCTTCAGCCCACTGGGCCGGTGAAGTTGTACTTAGAAGATCTATACACTGACTGGCTGTTGCCTCTTTATCTCTGACTCTTGGGAAAAGGGCGAAAACACGATGACAATCAGAACCATTAATCACTTTATTTCCAAGACAAGTTGAGCTCGTTAGTATCATATCCTTACTAATAAGAACTCCTGTGCAAAAGGCTTGTCTTTGTTCATCTCTATCTTCACCTCGTTTAAAAACAATCAGCTTTGCTATAGACTCTGGGCACTCTAAATTGGGCTCACAGCCCGTATACTGAGCTCTTAATAAATTAAGCTCAGCTGAACTCAATACTTCGCTCTCACTTGGTACTAAAGAAGAAATACTGGACTCAGCTCCACTCGATGAATCATTTTGTCCACATGAAAAAAGAGAGAAGATAAGAATCGAAACGATCAAAAGAACTTTCATTAATAATCCAAACCTGATTTCCTGACATGAGTTAGTGGTCTTGAATCAGCATCATGTACATAGCTATTTAAAACTTGAGCAATAACAATTTCATGATCTCCGGGCTCAACCACATCTTTAAGAACGCATTCAATAGATGACTTGGCCTGCTCAATAAGAACCGCTCCTGACTCTGTGACGGTATGAGAAATTTCATCAAAAGGATTATTAGAGGGGTCATACCCTTTCCAAAAATGCTTCATAAACGACTTATCATGCTCACCAATAATGTTAACCGTAAAAACCTGTCCTTCTTTAATCGTATGATAAACAGGCCTTCCCGGTTTAATCGCAATAGAGATAAGAAGAGGGTCAAAGGAGACTTGCTGTATCCAGCTCGCAAGATAGCCATCAATAACGTTCTTGTTTTTATCCTTACTACAAACAATAAATAAACCTGATGGAATGTGCCCTACGGCTTTGGCCACATCTTGCATGAACCCTCCGATTATTAATAGGTTATCCTATGTGCCCTGTTCTTTTGTCAATTCCTGCTTATATCAAAGAAATATTGGAATATCTCATCGAGATTTTAGATAGTTACAACGAATTCTTGGGAAAAATGACATATTGAGCTAAAATAATAGGCCAGTTGACCGACAAGCTAACTCAAGAAATATGTTTTGAAGGGAGGGACTTCGATGGGCCAACCAGATTACAAAAAATTTAAACACCAATTGCTCAAACTTAAAAAACAACTTCTGAATTCATCATACACTGATGAACTCAAAATTAATTCAGATGAACTCTCAGATGATGCAGACTATGCTAGCAACATGCTTAACGCCCAACTCGCTTTCAGCTTGCAAGAGCGCGACCTTTATAAATTAAGATTAGTTGAAAAATCTTTGCATAAAATCGATGAAGGCACTTATGGAGAATGCGAAGATTGCGGAGAAAAAATATCTCATAAAAGACTAGAGAAACAACCTTGGGCCCAGCTTTGTTTAGAGCACGCGGAAGAGCATGAAGAGCACTCTAGAAGAGAACAGTTTAGAAAAGTGGGATAAAAAATTTAGAATGACATGCGTAAGCCAGCAGTAATAACTACTAAAGTGACACTTTTGCTGGACTTAGATAATTGACTCACATTGGCCCTTAGAACACCAGAATACCTGGGTCTAATATGCCAAAAAAGACTTCCGTTTACTAGGATTCCAGAGTAACTGATATTCTGGCTTGATAATTGAGCGTCTCGAAAAGAAACCCCAGTACCAATTGAATATCCTAATTTATTAAATTGACTCGCCTTAACTGGTCCATTTGTTGTTTCTTCAACAAAACAATTGTCGATACAATACTGGACAAGAAAATCATTACCACGTAATAAGTTTTGAAAAAAACTCTCTGTTCCATAGATAAAGCTTTGTGATATTTGAGCTGAATATTTTTCATGAAACTTAAACGTATAATGGACATCAAAAGCTCCTATATCAGAAACATTACTATCTCCACTAATCACATAAATACCAGCTCCAACTTCCAGAAAATGTTTCCCTTGATTTGTAACTGAGTCGATGTGTTCAAAAAAAGTTTTTGCCAATAGGTTTTTTGAAAAGAAAAAAAAGAAAGTAAGGCTAAGAAGCTTTATTAAATAGAGACGGTAATTCTTCTTCATTACTTGCTTCATCTTTTTTTACATACTCCAATAACTTGTTTCTTGCTTCTACAACATCATAAGATAGAAAGTTCAACTCAAGCTTTAAAGCTTGATGAATTGATTCTTCAAGCCACTCAAGTCTTTTTTCTGAATAATTTAATTTTACGCTATCTTTCACATTATCTGAATAGCCAAAAAATCCTAATGCAACTATTTTTAAAGGAATTCTCGCCCAGTCATCTTGAGAAAAGGAGTCAATTAAACTTAGAATACTTCTATGTCCTTTAATTTTGTTTTCAAAGAATAGTTCGTCTTCCTCAAAACTCTGAGGAGTGAGGTCTTTTTCAATAAAAGCAAAGACACTATGATTTGTTGGTAAGTTATGCACCATAGGTGGAGTACTGATGGCCACTTCTCCAAAGATACTCTGATATTTTGTTTTATCCATTGGTTGATGAGTGTGCCTCTGAAAAAGCTGAATTTTTTCTTTGGCATTTAATAATAAAAGAAATTCAGCTTTTTGTTGTGGTAATAAGTTTTTCAAGCAAACAAGAATTTCATCGATTTCTCCATTTTCAAAAAATTCGTTCAAGAAACTTTTTACTTGCTCTGGTTTATAGTACATCAATTTTCGAGAGAGTTCATTTTCATTAAATTGTCTGTATTCATAATAATAAGTTTCAAATACATGAAATAGTTCTTGTTCACTTATTTCAAAACTGCTGTCCATTTCAAAATAAACTTCTGGCAATTTTTTTCTCAATTCTGATGCTTTCTTTTCGTTTAAAACTTTGTAACAAAGCATTACCGGGGCCACTTTATAAGTTCTACGGTATTGGCAATCAATACAAAAAAGTTTGAGGACTTCAATCGGAGCATTATCAAAAAGAGATTGACCTCCAGTTAACTGATTCATCGCGATAGAAGAATTAAAATTATTTGGTTCTATTTTCTGAGATGAAGCAGGGACATTACTAGAAAAAGTCACCTCACCTTCTTTTTCTGACAACGTTGAAGCAATTCCTTCAAATACCTTTTTCATTGCTCTAACAGACCAAAAAACAATAACCGCAAGACCAATTAATCCAACAAGAATAAGAAAAATATTTGCAAGTTTTGACCCCCATTTAGATTGCAAATAATACAAAAGAGGTGACTCTTTCAAAAAATCAGGAAGTTCTTCAACATTCCAACTGTAGGCCAACTCACGTGGAAGTTTATGAAATGTAATTTTATCTCCTCTTTTTTTCTCAAACCCTACACTGTGCTTAATAAAACTCAAGAGATATTTTTTGACATCTCTTGAGGTATGCTCAGGAATTCCAACACTAATTTCAACAGATTTAATGTAGGGATAAAACTTATCAATACTAAAGTTTTGGTCTTGGTTTTTCTCAACACTTATTACTCTTCCACTTAAAGGTAGTCTGACATCGACCTGTTTTTTCTCAAATATTTTAGCAGCACCTTTTTTAACAAAAACTCTTGTACTAACAGTAAACCTTCCCTGAGGTAAGACTTGAGAAATGGCTTCAGAAGCCTTTTTTTGTACATGATGCTCAAGTTCAAGAGCAACAAAACTACTTGCCCAAAGAGAGGTAAAATTTAAGAGTAAAAATAACAACGCTTTCATTTTTTTAATTCCTCGATCTTAAATGTAACTCTTCTTAGATACTTATACTGTCTACTTTTAATAATTCTTTGATCGATTGATGACTTGTGTGAAGAAAATCCTTCCGCCGAAAGATACTTTTGTTCAAAACCATTTTTAACAAATAGTTTAAGAACACTCGTTGCTCTCAAAACACTAAGCTCCCAGTTACTTGTATCTTTTCTTATGACGTAACCAGTTGGGTCCGTATGCCCTTGTACTGTAATCTTCACTTTATCCTTGAAGGGTCTTAAATAGGAAATAACTCTCTCTACTGTTTCAAGACCATCTGAATTTAAATTCTTTTGACCAGTTCCAAAAAAAGAGACTTTCTCAAATTCAATAAATAAATGTTCTTCTTCTAAACGCGTTTGACTTTTTCCATTTTGGTCAGAAATCACTTTTGAAATAACAGCTTCAAAAGTTTTAGATGTTGCTGGTTTAATACTCGCAACTTCACGAGAGGCTTCGGTGGAATTATTTTGTCTAGCTGTTTCTTTATTACTAGGTTCATTTTTGTTTGAGCGAGGAGATAACTGTTGTTCTTTGGTGGGTTGTAATCCATCAACAAGCATAGAAAGGTATTTTTTCTTCTCCATCCTGTTTTCATTTTTTTCTAAACTGAAAAAAATAATAAAAAAACATAAAAGTAAAGTTAGTAAGTCAACGTAACTTACGGCCCAGCTCTCATCTGAATGAGATTCAAACCTTAAACTTCTTGAATTTCTTCTACTAACTCGCTTCATTGTATAAACTCAAATTTTCTTTGATTAAAAAGAGAGAGTCCCCTCTATCCCACTGGATAACTGTGTCTTGTATCATTCTTAAGATTTCTTCTTCTTCTAGAGCTTTTTCTGTGATTGCTTCGCTTAAAGGAGAAATAAAAATGTTGGCAAGAACAAGACCATATAAAGTTGCAGTCATCGCGACCCCAAGATTAAGACCAATTTCAGCTGCTCCACTTTCATTACCTAAATTTTGAAAAATCCCAATAATCCCAAAAACTGTTCCGATCATTCCTAGCGCTGGAGGGTATTTCCCTAGTTTTCTTATGGCCTCAGCAGCTTTAAATCTTATATTAAGTTGAGTTTGAATAGAATTTTCTAAGACTCCATAAAGTTCGTCTTTACTAAGGCCTGCAGATATCCACTCTACCGCTTGGTTGACAAATACATACTCTGATTTAGGAACTCTTCCTTCGTTCAGAGAACGTGAACACTTCATTAAGTCTTTTTGAACGTCTTCGTAGTTGAATTTAGTCCCTAGACCTAAGAAGCTTTTTAAGAGGTGAACAAATGCCTCCAGAGTACTTTTCTTATTTGACATTAAAAAAATACTTACTGTTCCACCAATAACAATAATAACACCTTCTTGGTTTAAGTACGAACCAAAGCTTGTATGACCTAAAAATACAATAAGAGAAAAAAGGATGGCCGAAAGTCCAAGTCCTATAAAATAAGTCATAATTTACCTTCTACTTGTTTAAGAAATGTATCTATTAAAGTTTTTAAATTTTCTTGTTCTGGTTTTAATGAAACACTTAACTGTTTGTATAGTGCTATCGAATCTCTGAAAGCACCTTTTTTAAACTGATAGTTGGCCCTTAACATTTTTACAGCAATTGAATTCTCATATTCTCTTTCAAGTTTATTAAGTAATCTATCCGCTTGGTCATGATCGTTTTTATCAATTAAAAGTTGTGTATAAAGAATGCTACCAATAAGCTCGTCACTTCTGTTTTTAATAATATCAGCTTGTATCGGAGCAACATAATCAATTAAAGGGGGAAGAGTTACTTGGTAGAAGTTTCTCTCTTTTGAGTCTTCTCCTATAACTAAATACACCGGAGAATACCCTTTTTTCTCTATCATAAAATGTGCATTTTCTAAATCTAGAACTGCTGCCAAGAAAGGAGTTTTTCCCATTGCTGTTTTTTGACCATTTTTTACTAAATAAACCTCTGCCTCTTTTGGTTGAGAGGAGATCTCTATGCTTTTGGCCAAACACGCTGTTGATAAAATAAACAGTAAAAGAATTTTCATTGTCTAAACCTTATTCAAGTCTCTGTTCTTCATTTTCCTTATCTTCTTTTTTTTGAATAAACTTTAATCAGCTCCACTGAAACTAATCTGAAGGCATTTTGTTCCTTTCTCTCATCTACAACAAACCACCTTTTTTCAATGACATACCCCTTTAACTGAGTTTCACTGTCTCATTTAGATAATGAGGCAAATTAAAGATGTTTAAAGTTTAGACACCTGCTAGATTTTGGTCATTATTTCCCCTTTCAAAAGAGCCTAACCACCTAATATAACAGCTAAAAAATTGGCTTCACATTTGCTTATCTATGTCATAGGGAAGATGAATTCATTGGTAATGAGTTCAAGCACAAAAGGATAAGCCGATGACCAAAACTTTACTACTTTTAGCTCTTGCTCTCTCTACTGTGACTTTTGCTCAAAGCCGTGCACCACTTGGAAAGTACGAAAAGTTTGCGACTAATAATAAATATTCAAACTGGGGATTAGATAATAAACTCTCTCAGGCCAATATCAATCTTGCTGGTTTATGGAAGAAGTTTAAAAAAGAGAAAGATATTGTTATTGCTGTTATTGATACAGGAATCGATTATAATCACCCTCATCTTCAAAAAAATATCCATGTTCTTAATGGGGATAAATCAGCTAATAATTATGGCGTGGATTTCTCAGGGAAAAAACCAACTCTAACTCCTAACGATACTCATGGACATGGAACTCACGTAGCGGGAATTATCGTTAGTATTTTCCCTGATGCGAAGATTCTTCCTCTCAAATACTACAACCCACAAGCTTCTGGACAAGCAAATTTAAATTCTACTATCAAAGCACTTGAGTTTGCCGTTGATAACAATGTTGATATGATTAACTACTCTGGAGGTGGACCAGAGCCTTCTTTAGAAGAGTTAAAGATCCTTCAAAAAGCTGAAAAGAAAGGAATCCTCATTATCGCTGCTGCAGGAAATGAAAAAAGTAATATCGATGACAAGAGACATGCTTACTACCCAGCAAGTTATGGACTTGATAATATTATTTCAGTAGGGGCCTATGATAAAACTGTTAATATTATCCCTTCTTCAAACTGGGGAAAACTCTCTGTTGACGTAGCTGCTCCAGGGCATAGAATTAACTCTTCCATTCCTAACAAACAAGCTGGTTATATGACGGGAACATCACAAGCAACAGCTTTTGTTACAGGAGTTGCAGCACTTATCAAGGCCAATTTTCCAGAGCTAAACTACGAGCAAATTAAAAACTCTATACTGGCTTCGAGTAAGAAAGTTAAATCTTTAGAAGGAAAAACTCTCGCTGGAGGAAAGATTGATGCTGAAATGGCCTATAAAATGTCTAGCAGAGTTCATAAATTCATGAAGAAATCTTCTCCAGGAAGAACTCTGGCCAAGAAAAAATAAAAACTCTATTCTAATACTATGATAAATAGTATTAAACGCTATCTTCTTTGTGCTCTTGGAGGACTATTCTACTGCTTGGGCTACCCCTCTTTTTTAGGGACAGAAATAGCTGTACTACCTCTCATTGGCACAACCTTTTTATTTTATTTTCTCTTCCTTAAAGGTGATTCAAAAAAAAAGAAATGGTTGAGTCTTTTCTTTTTTCTCATTGCTTTTAACTTTGGGGGATACTACTGGATACCCAAGACACTACAAGTTTTTGGAGATCTTCCAGTCCTCGTTTCTTACCTTGCCAGCATTCTGAGCTCTCTTATTATTCTCCCTCAATTTATTGTGTTTCTATTGACTCAAAAGTATTGGGAAAAACTCTATTTGAAATTTTTAAAAAAATTACCTCTTATTGAATTTGAAATTTTCTTTTATACCGCTGTTTTTCTTTTACTCGAGAATACAGTCCCTCAACAATTTCCCTCTCATCTAGGACATTCTTGGGTGAGTTATAGTCAATACTTAGGACTTGCTCCTTTATTTGGAGTTCCTATTTTCTCAGCAATAAGCTATCTCCTTCTCTTTTCTGTTCTTTTTTCTTTTTCAAGAAAAAAGCATTCTTATTTTTGTTATTTCATTGCTCTTTTTTTTCTTCTCCTAAACCCTCTTTTGGTTCCTTCAAAATCTCAAAAGACGAAAGAGCTTCCTATCAGAATTTCTCAAGCTAGTATTGGAAACTATTTAAAACTTGAATCCGAGTCTGGAGATCTCAACTCAATAGAAAAAATCATGATGTTTTTTGAAGAACTTGCTTATCAACCTTACCAAGTTGGTTCTTATCAAAACCCAGAGCTCATCATGTGGTCTGAAACATCCTATCCCTACTCAATTAGTTCAAAAGCTTTATTCTCAAAACAATTTTACCCACCACTTACATTTCAAAATATTATTTCAAAAACAGGATCTGAGTTTTTAACAGGTGGATACGATCAACGCTCAAACTCTCTCAATCATTTTGAAAGAGATTATAATGCTGTTTTCTTCTTTAATAACCAATCAGAGCTTAAAGATGTTTACCACAAAATGAAACTTATCCCATTTGGAGAAACTCTTCCTTTTGGGCCACTTAATAAAATTCTTTCTCAATTAGTTCCTAATATTGCTTTCTTTTCTGTCGGAGAAGAATTCACTCTTTTTCGCACCAAGAGCCATATTTCTTTTATCACTCCTATTTGTTACGAATTACTATACGCTGATTTCATTAGAGAGTATTTAAACCATAATGACGAGCAGGCCCAGTTTATCGCAAACCTAACAAATGATTCTTGGTACGAGGATCCCGAACCTAGGCAACACCTCTACCTCACAAGATGGAGGGCCATTGAATTTAATATTCCAATTGTTCGATCGACTAACACTGGTTTCACAACACTTATCTTACCTGACGGAACTCTAGGTCCAACTCTTGATCGTAACAAAAGAGAAAATCTCGACTTTGTTCTAAAGGTTTCTCAAAAAAGAGAAAAAACTCTTTATCAAAGATGGGGACTTTGGGGAACCTGGTTACTACTCACCCTTTTACTTGTTTTAAGGTTTATTTTTTGGAAAGGGCAAAGCCTTCTTTTAAAAGATCGTGAAGCCTAACTGCTCCTATAAAGAATCCTTCATTAACAATAGGTAGAACGCTTAAAGGACTTTTTCCTGTCTCCATTAATTTTAAAGCTTCAAAAGCTTTTATCTCTGAGCTAGCGACAATTGGCCTTATATTCATCAATTCTTTTAACGTCAGCTCGAGGGCATTTTCATTTTTGGCCAAAGCCCTTCTTATGTCTCCCTCAACCATGATTCCAATAAGTTTTTCTTCTTCAATCACAGCGGCCATACCGATAGGAAACTTAGTCATTTCAAGAAGACATTCTTTTAAAGTTTGCTCTTTATTCAGAAGAGGACACTCCCCTGCTTTTATCATTAAGTCTGAAACCTTGAGAGATAAACTTTTCCCTAGAAAACCTCCAGGATGATTTTCGGCGAACCCCTCTTTTGAAAGCCCTACAAAGTTTTCATACATAACGGCCAGAGCATCTCCCATGGCCAGAGCAACAGTGGAACTGGTTGTTGGAGCTTGATTATTTAAACAAGCTTCTTTTTCAACGGAGCAGTCCCAAATAAGCCCACATTCTTTTGCGATACTTCCATTTATATTACCTAGAAGGCCAATAGTGCGCTCTTTTGGGATTTTAAGAAAAGGCATCATTTTAAGAACTTCTTCCGTTGTACCCGATTTACTGATGAGAATAATAGCATCTCTTTTTGTCACTCTACCAAGATCCCCATGGAGGGCTTCAATTGGATGTAGAAAAAAAGAGGGCAACCCAAGGGAGGAGAAGGTTGAAGCTATTTTTTGAGCAATTATACCTGACTTCCCTACTCCGGAAATAATCAAGCTTCCACCTAAGGAGCGCAGGTTTTCGAAAATAACTTCCATCTTAAGCGAAGATTCATCCGTTATTCTCGAACTCAATTGAATAAGCGCATCCGCTTCACAACGGAGAACTTCTTGTAAAATTTTGCTATTTTTCACACTAAATCCCTAGCTTTTAAGTTCCACTACTACCAAATCATTGATAACATTAAACTTAATGAATGTTAATTGTCTCACTTTACTTTTACTTTTGTCACTAGCTAGCTGTGCTTCTTATGAGAAGTTTAAGCAGATTACACAAGATATTGAAATTCCCTCAAAAATTTACAAGGCCGACTATAATCAGACATGGCAAGCTGTTATTCAAGTGATGAAGCGCTATGACATAGCCCAGCAAAATCAAGAAGCCGGATATATTAAAACGAGATGGATTGATAATACTCTGCAAGTGAATTTTGCTGACTCTTTTGGCTCTAATGACGCTGTTAAGGCCGCTAAGTTTAAATTAGTGGTTAATGTTGTTAAAGCGTATCGAGGTAAATATGAAGTGGCCAAAGTCAGTGTTTATAAAAGACAGCTAATCGAACAAGATTTCTTACAAGGTTGGAAAGAGATTCGCTCTGACGCTATTCTAGAAAAAACAATCCTTTATCGATTGGACAGAATCATCACTATTGATAACAAATTAAGGGCCATCGATAAAGCGAAAGAAAAAGAACAGCTCGAGAGTTTCTAAGATTAAATTTTTGCTTCGCTGAGGGCTATCCGACTCCAAAAATATTTTTTCTTACTTGAGTCCCCCTGAGGAGAATCCTGTCCTGTAATCTTTGAAAGAGAATAATCTATTTCTGAAAAAACATCTTTGTAACGATCTTTTTGGGCCATTTTTAAGAGAGAATCTTTGGCCTTTTCAAATCTTAGATCACCAATTGTTTTAATGGCTTCTTTAATAATATTTGTTCTCTTTTTCTTACCCTTTAATCCTGAATAGTTTTTCTTGTCATAAAGCATGGCCCATACAGATGGAGCAAGCTCTTTAAGACCAAGCTTTCTAATATTTTCTAAAGCTTGAGTTTTAACAATTAAAGATTTGTCCTTAAGCATTTTGGCATAGAGTCCTTTGTAGCGAGATTCCCCTAAGGCCAAAAGGGTTTTTAGGCTTGCAAGCCTCATTACCCAACTTGGATGTTCAGTAAACTTTGAGATAAACGCTGATGACTTTTTACCCATAATTCTTCCCAGCGAGAAAGTCGCGACCCATCTATTTTTTTCTGGGTACTCATCACTTTTCATGACTTTAATAAGCGTAGGCACAGCTTTTTGTTTGAGTTGAAAAGAGCTTGTTTTCAAGTTTTTAAGCTCTTTATTATTTAGATCTTTTTTAAACATCAACTCAAGTTCTTTGACGGACTTGATATCGTTGTTTGTTATTTTTTCTTTTTTTCTAGCTTGTGAATTAAAAGAGAAAGATAGGCCAAGGACCATACTTAAAAAAAATGCAGGATAATTTTTCATTTTCTATTCCTTTATTAGCCTAGCATTTTTTCAAATTCACTAAGCAGATCTTCTGGAGTTTTCTTATCTTCGTCTGAAGCAGCTTCAACCGGTTCTGGAGCTGGGTCAGGAGCATCCAGTGCAACTTCCTCTTCTTCAGCAGCTGCTTCAACAGTTTCCTCTTCGACTTCTGGCTCAGAGATTTCCTCTGAAACAGGTTCTTCCGCTTCAGCTTCAAGTACCTCTTCTTCGGCTTCTGGCTCTGGCTCAGAGATTTCCTCTAAAACAGGTTCTTCTGGTTCAGCTTCAAGTACCTCTTCTTCAACTGACTCAGATTCTTCTTCCATCAGTCCTACAGGCTCTTCAGGCTCTGGCTCAATCATATCTTCAGGTTCAGGAGCTTCGGCAATAAGCTCTTGAGTTTCTCCACCTTCTTGACCAAGAGATCTCTTCAATTGTTCGTTTTCTTGTTTAAGTCTTTTTAAATTAGCCAAGTCATCTTCAATGACTTCATACTCTTTCAATTTCTCGGCCAGTTCATCCCTCTCGCTAACAACCTGACTATGAACACCTTCATCAACTCCTCCAGCAGCAGCAGCTGAAGAATCTCCTGAATTTTTAAGCCTTTCGATTTCATCATTAGCAACTTTAAGTTGAGCTTCAAGTGCACTTGTATCCCCTCCATCAGAATTTCCTGATGGCATATTTGAAAGTCTTGATTCTAACTCTTTAATAATTTGAAGTTTCTCGGCCAGTTGAGCCTGAAGAGCTGCTAGTTCTGCATTTCTTCTGGCTGAGTCATCACCTGGGCCAGCAGAACTTACTTGAATAGAATCTCCTCCAGGAAGATTTGAAATAGGCATCACCGAAGGCAAACCTGAAGCATCTAAATTGTCCCTGAATAATGACGACTTTAATGCACTTGAGTTTTGAATAATAGAATCGAGATAATTTTTAACCACTCCAGCGGGAATTTGGTGTTTAAGAGCGTTGTATCTTTTTTTGTTATACAACCAGATAAAAACCAAAGTCGTAAGAAGAATCATTAAGACTGCGGTCTCAATGTATAAAAATTCTGGTGTGAAGTTTTCAAAATAGTACAAGATATCCACTTTTCCCTCCATGGTAGTGGTTCTTTGATCTCAATGAGGGCACTCCCTCTAATCTACTTAAAATTATAATAAGTTACTGAAATTTTATCAATGGGATTCATTCTTCTTAGCGATCAAAGTTATTCATAAACTCAATTGTTTCAGTAAGAAGCGGCTCTTTGGCCGCTAAAATATCTCGGGAGAATAAATCAAATCGATGACCATCTAAATCGGTTACTTTTACATTAGCCTCTTGGCAGATCAATGAAGCCGCTGCTATATCCCAAGGCTTAAGATTATACTCGTAAAAAACATCAATTCTATCAATAGCAACATAGCAAAGATCCAGAGCTGCACTACCAAATTTTCTCACCGCTCGAGTTTTATCAAGCATTCTTTGAAAGCGCTCATAATCAACTCTTCCTCGACTGCTCCGCGGGCACACAAACCCAAGAGAAACAACTGATTGCTCTAGTTTTTTAGAACTCTCTTTTCTAAAACCTTTGAGTACGTTTTGCTCTAAATTATGAAACTGCATTCCTTTATTTTTTTCGGCCACAAAACACTCTTTATTTTTTGGGTTATAAACAACTCCGTATTGAACCTGTGCTTCATCCATAAAGGCAACGCATACGCTATAGAAGGGAATATTATTAAGAAAGTTATTTGTTCCATCGATCGGATCGATAACCCAAGCTGAACCAGTTTTAAAATTTTCAAAATTCTTATCTTCTAAGCGAAAGAAAGATTCCTCTGCTAGAATTTTGCCTTTTTGAATTTTCGTTAATTCGCTCACCAGGAAATTTTCAACTTCTATGTCAGCTTCCGAGGCAATCCCCTCCCCCTGCTTGTTGGTTAGCTTTAACGAACCAAGTTTTTTTTCAAACTCCTCTATCAATTCGCCAGCTTCTTTTACTACGCCCATTATTTTATTCAACATCTTCGTCGTCCTTAATCTCCTGTAGCTCACCAGCTATCGCGTAACTTTCATTGAGCCAAGAACCTAGATCGATAAGCTTGCATTTTTCGCTACAAAAAGGCCTAAACTCACTCTTGTTATAGGTGAATTTTTTTTGACAATGTGGGCATTTTACCAAAACTTCATTACTCGTCATCATAGAACCGTTAAAGATAAATTTTCCTTAGGCTTACCATTTTATCTTAAATCTCTCAAAGAGGCCTTTGAATTATAAAAAGTGTCCCTTTGTGCGCTGCGCCCAGATTGCTTATTAGTCTCTGAAATGATAGCTATGCCTACATAAATTCGGAGTATTATGAAAAATCTTCTGCTCGTTGGGTTTGGGAATCAAGCAAAATCCTGGGCCCTTAACCTTAGAGACTCAGGTGTTAAATTTTCACTGGCCTTAAGAAAAGGGCCATCAATGGATTTAGCGTTAAAGATGGGATTTGAAACTCATCTTATCTCTGATGATTTTTCACAATATAAACATATTGTTTTATTAACTCCAGATGAAACACATTTCTTTATCCTTGAAAATCTGAAATTAAAAGAGGGAGCTCGTATTTATTATGCCCATGGTTTTTCGGTTGTCACACATGAGCTTCAGAATAAATTCCCTTCATACAACCATGTACTTCTTGCTCCTAAGGCCATTGCTAGTGAATTAAGGTTTCAATATGAAATTCAAGGAAAGCTAGGCGCTGTTTTCAGTTTAGAACACATTAAAGATGAGAATAAGTTCGATATTAAACAAGAGCTTTTTCTACTTGCTTCAGCAATTGGAATTACATCCGGCCCCTATGAAACAACTTTTGAAAACGAGACTTACGCCGATCTTTTTTCGGAGCAAACTATACTCTGCTCAATTTTGCCTTACGTGAGTAATACGATTTTTAATAAACTCATCCAAAAGGGAGTCGAAGAAGAGACTGCTTATTTTGAAGCATGGTATGAAGTTAAACTTATCGCTGACACTCTCATTAAGGTTGGCCCTCAACGTTTTTTTGAACTTATTAGTCCTAATGCTTTGGCTGGTTCATACTATGGGAAAAGAACCATTATTGACTCTCAATTTGAAAAAAATATAGATGCTCTTTTAGAAGATATTTATTCAGGTCAATTTCAAAAAAACCTAGAAAAAACAGATATGAAAAAACTTAGAGAAGAAACAAATCTTTTCTGGGAAAGCCAACCCCTTCTTAAAACTCACCAAAGGTTAGAAAATGAGTTATTTAATTAACGAGCAAGTAAAAAAACTAAACACTAGAGATATTAGAAAGTATAAGTTGAGCCAAAACCTTAAGCCTCTTCAAATGCTTACATGTTATGATTACCAGACTGCTCAAATTCTTAACGAGACCTCTCTTGATATGATACTTGTTGGAGATAGTCTTGGTAATGTTATTTTGGGTTATGATACAACAGTTGAAGTTTCCATCGAAGAAATGCTTGTCTTTGCTAGTGCAGTGAAAAGAGGTGCTCCAAACAAATTTGTTATTGCTGATATGCCTTTTGGGAGTTATTCAACAATTCGAGAAGGTCTAACAAACGCCAAAGATCTTTTTCAAAAATCTAAAGCTGAAGCTATTAAACTGGAAGGGGCTTACGATTACCAGCTGGATCTGATCAAAAGACTTACCCAAATTGGAATTCCTGTCATGGGACACATTGGACTTACTCCTCAATCAGTTCATCAACAGGGTGGCTATTATACTCATGGGAAGAATAAAGATTCCGCACAGAAACTTATGCAAGAAGCTCTTGGTCTTCAAGACGCGGGAGTTTTTGCTCTTGTTCTCGAATGTGTAGAACCTATTTTATCTCAAAGAATAACCCAAACATTACAAATACCAACTATTGGAATTGGTTCGGGAAGAAAAACGGATGGGCAAGTTCTAGTCATCAATGATTTGCTTAAAATGGGAAAAGACGCTCCACCTAGTTTTTGTGAACCGATCGCTAATTTTTATCAGCTCAAAAAAGGTGCCATTGAGAGTTATCTCGATCAAGCATTTTACCTAGGCTTTAATGATGAAAGACTTTTTACTCACAATTGATAAAGGAAATACTCGTAGTAAGTATCGACTTTATAAGACCCTGAGTGGTCACTTTGATGACTTTGCTCAAGAAGGAGTTCAAAGTCTTATTGATGGGCATAAACTTCATCAAGACAATACAGATATTATTTATTCAAACGTTGGTTCTGAACTTGAGAGCATTCAAAATTTTTCTTCAATTGATGCTTCCACTTTTCTCAAAGAGAAATTCTTCTTGGATATGCCCCTCTTTTACACTCAAACTATTGGTATAGATAGAATTGTTCAGTCTTATTTTCTCTACAAAAATTTAAATCTAGAGCAACCGGTTTTACTTATCGATTCTGGTACTTACACGACCGTTGATATTATCTCTTCTCATGGTTTTGAAGGGGGACTTATTTTACCAGGAATTGATATAACTCTTAAGAGTTATCAATACGCTCACCAACTTCCCGTTTACTCTAAAGACGATTTTTTTCAGTTCCTTAAACTTCAAGAAGAAGACTTATTAGGTCACTCCACAAAAGAAGCTATTTTGAAAGGAGTTTATCACCTCATTCTTTCACCAATTGAAAAAATTCAATCAAAATATCAACCTCAGGATATTGTCTTAACTGGAGGTTGTGCTGATTTTTATTCACATATACTCAAGAAAAAAACAAACCTAGACCTCATTTTTCGCTCACTTTTCTATCTTTATCAGAAGGAGTTTATTCAATGAATATTCTACTTTGTGTAACAGGTTCTATTTCTGCTTATAAGGCTATTGAGTTATCTCGTTCTCTGGTGAAAAATGGACACCAAGTGAAAGTCATCACAAGTCGAGGTGCTTTAGAATTTATTAACCCTCAAATTTTTCGCTACCTTGGAGTGATAGAAACTTACTGCGCAGGAGATGATTTCTCCCAAGATAAATATAGAGAGCTAAACGGCAATGTTCTACATATTGAGCTGGCCAAGTGGTGTGATGTTTTTTGTGTTTACCCACTTAGTGCTAATACTCTTTCTCGTTTTGTTCATGCTCAGTGTGATGATTTAATGAGTAGCATTTTTTTAGCACTCGATTCTTCAAAAAAGAAAATCTTCTTCCCTGCAATGAACACAAAAATGCTGGAGCACCCTTTTGTTGAAGAAAATTTAAAAAAATTAGGCACTCTTGCCTCCACTTTTATTCACCCAACCCAAACAGGAGTTCTAGCGTGTGGTGATGATGGTCTGGGGAAGCTCGCTCCCATAGAAGAGGCCACTGATATCATTGAATGTTTCCATCCAACTCAACAAAAGAGAGCACTCATCACAACAGGGGCAACCATGGCTCCCCTTGATTCTGTTCGCTATCTTACGAATCCTTCTTCAGGCAAAACAGGGTATGAACTGGCCAAAGCTCTTTTAAGTAAAGGTTTTGAAGTAAGTGTCATTGCTACTTTTTCAAGCACTCCTCTGCTACAAAACCTGATGAACTTACCTTCTTTTAAGCTCAAAACTGCAAAAACAACTTCAGAGATGATGGATTTAGTCTCTCAAGAATTTGATTCGTGTGACTATTATATTTCAAGCGCAGCTATTGGAGATATTGAGTTTAATTACCAAAGTCAAAAGCTAAAAAAAGAGTCGATTGAGAATCATTTGAGCGTTAAAAAATCAGTCGATATCCTTGCTCATATGCTCCAAAAAAAGACCAAACAAAAAATCATCGGATTTGCGGCAGAAAGTGGAAACGATACTCACATTTTTTCTGAAAAACTCAAAAGAAAGCCTGTTGATTTACTTGTTGGAAACTTTGTTTCAAATGGAGTCGATTCCAAACTTCAAGGTTTTTCTCAGAATGAAAATGAATACTTCTTTATTAGTAACACAGAGATTATTCCTCAAGGACTTCTTAGCAAAAAAAATCTGGCCAACAAACTAGTTTGTTGGATAGAGGCATCTTCGTATGAGCATTAAAGTTTTTAAAAAGTTGAAAGACTTCTACCAGTGGACAAAAACAAAGCCTTCGGGCTTGGGACTTGTTCCCACAATGGGAAATCTCCATAACGCTCACTTAAGTTTGGTCAAAAAATCACTTGAGGAGAATTCTGTTACAATTGTTACTATTTTTGTGAATCCAAAGCAATTTGGAGAAAATGAAGATTTTGCAAGCTACCCCAGAACGCTTCAAGAAGATCTCAAAAAGCTTAAAAGTCTTCATGCCGCAACTGACTCTCTGATTGTTTTTGCGCCAGATAATCCAACAGAAATTTACCCTCCTCAGTTTTCAACAACCATCTCTGTAGGAAAATTAGGGCAAGATCTTGAAGGTCAATTTAGACCCACTCACTTTGATGGAGTGACAACTGTTGTCTACAGACTCTTTACGCTTTTTAATCCACAAAGGGCTTACTTTGGTGAAAAAGACTATCAACAACTCGTTATTATTAAAAAAATGGTCAAAGATTTGAATCTTAAGGTAAAAATTGTTCCTGTTGAAATTGGTAGAGAGATTTCTGGCCTAGCAATGTCGAGTAGAAATCAATATTTAACTGATGAAGAAAAAAAGAAGGCCCTTAAATTAAGAAAATCTCTTCTTAAATTAAGCAAAACGCTTGAGAGCTCAGGAGTGAAGCAAACTCAAATTGAAATGCAAAAACTTAAATCTCAAGATAGTTCTTTTAATTACATCGAAATGAGAAATGCTCTTTCACTCAGTAAAATTAACTCAAAAACAAAGTCTGTTGTTATACTTGCTACATACCAGATTGGAAAAACAAGACTGCTAGATAACATAAAGGT
The DNA here is from genome assembly GCA_030431635.1 of Bacteriovoracia bacterium. GTDB lineage: Bacteria > Bdellovibrionota > Bacteriovoracia > Bacteriovoracales > Bacteriovoracaceae > CALFYV01. The sequence goes on along the minus strand of JAUIIL010000003.1, from coordinate 383,379 downwards.
TTCTCTTTAATGAAAGATGAAGAAATTAAAATTTCCGATTACACCCTGGCTACTCTTGTTTCTGTTGTTTGTCCTAAACTATCGGGGCACGAGACACTTGAGAAAACAAACTCATCTTTAAATGAGCTGGAAGAACTCCTTAGAACACTTGAGGTAAAATCAAGTGAGAGATTTATCCAAAATAAAAAATCCCTCGAATCTGGAACTATTTTGGGTTCTGGGAAATTATTTGAAATTTCAGAAGCTGCTAAAGAAGCTGGTTCAAACACTCTGGCTTTTGATATTGAACTGACGGCAAGTCAAGTGAGGAATATTCAAAAATTAACTGGTATGACCATTATTGATAGAGTTTATATTATTCTTGAAATCTTTGCGAGACATGCTCAAACCAAAGAAGCCAAAATTCAAATTGAAATAGCAAGACTAGAATATATGCTCCCAAGATTAAGTGCAATGTGGTCTCACTTTACTCGTCAGAAAGGTGGTATTGGACTTAAAGGAGAGGGAGAACAGCAGCTAGAACTAGATAGACGGATTATTAGAGAGAAAATTGAAAATTATAAAAAGCAACTTCAAAGTGTTGTGAAATCAAGAATTGAACAACGTAAAAGAAGAAAGGATAAGGCCGTTACTGCTGCACTTGTTGGTTATACAAATGCAGGAAAATCCTCTCTTATGAATAGAATGTGCAGAGTCGATGTTCTAGAAGAAGATAAACTTTTTGCCACTCTTGATTCTACTTTTAGAATGCTTAATCCTGATACAAAACCACCCATGATCCTTATTGATACAGTTGGCTTTATTTCAAATCTCCCTAATACTCTTGTTTCAGGTTTTAAAACAACACTGGAGTCCGCGATTGAAGCAGATCTTCTTATTATTGTGTGTGATATATCAGACCCTAGTTATGAACAACACCTTAAAGTCACTTATGAGGTTTTAGATGAACTCGGTCTCAAAGAGAAAGAGAAACTTCTAGTTTTTAATAAAGAAGACAAATTAGAAGATAAAATGAAGCAAAAAATAATAATGAAAAAACATCCTGAATGTTTTGTTGTGAGTTCACATAATAAAGAAGATATTAAACATCTAAGAGAACATATTATTGATTACTTTCTTTCTAAACAACAACACTATGATCTTTTTATCCCTTATGAAAAAGGGGAATATCACTCTCTTATAAAGGCCCAAACGAATATTCTAAATACTCACACTCACGAAAGTGGAATCTTTTATCGTGTTAAAACACCTGATTTTATTTTTAATACACTTCACCTCAACCCCTTCCTTTTATCTCCTGAGGAGTTGGCCGAGAAAAAAATCAAATGGGATTGAAAATTTTCTCTTGAACAAATGTAATTTTTTCATTACTTTAGTCTCTCGATTAAAGGCAAGAATGAAAAAAAATCAAAGACTTAAAAACTCACTACAGACAAGTTTACAAAGAACAATCTCGAGAAAAGTTGAAACACTGTTAAGCACTTCTAAACCTCGTGTAGAGAATCCTGTTCTTAAAGCGTCAAAAGTTTGGGCCATTGTCAGTAATCAACTTCAAGAAATTCTTGATGAAAACATTTATCAAAGATGGTTTAAGAAAGCTGTTCCTTTGGTTTTATCTAAGAACATTCTTATTATCCAAACTCCCTGCCAGTTTAGTTCTCACTGGATTACAACTCATTACCAAGAGCTAATTGACACTCTGCTAAGTTTTCAAGATGAAAAAATGACGAGTTTTTTTATCCCGGCCAATTCGAATAAAGTCTAAAAAGCACCCGAGCGAAAATAAACAGCTAGACCAAAGATAAGGAGTGTCAAAAAAAGTCCGACAGAGATGACTAATTTATCTTTATCAAAATCTTTCACTTGATGCTCCTAGATATTTTTTATAGTAGAATAAAGCATACTTAAAAGGATACGATATATGAACGCCCCTTATGTTGTCACTATTGAAAAAGTTTCGAAGCACCCAAATGCTGCTAAGCTTAAAATTTGTACTGTTAATGATGGTAACGAAAATTACTCTGTTGTTTGCGGGGCCAGTAATGTGAGAGAAGGGATGAAGTCAATATTTGCTCCTGTGGGTTCAACCACTCCTAGAGGAGTCAAGATTGAGAAGGCCAACTTGCGAGGAATCGACTCGTTTGGAATGCTTTGCTCAGCTAAAGATCTTAATATTAGTGATGAAGCTGGAATTGTCGATCTTCCTCCACATATTAAAGAAGGTAGCGCTTTTGATCAAATCGATCCCAGTTTTCTCTCCTCAATACCTTGGTACACTTATAAAGAGGTGGATTCATTTTGGGAGACTCCAAGTGAAGAAATTCTGATTGGCCAACAAGACGCAACAAAAGGAAAGCTTCTTTCAAAAACTTATTTTCATGATGGGAAATATCTTTACCGGCATTTTAATTAACTTCATTTAGTAAAGCTTTTAGATTATCAGCAAGTATCATCGGCTCTATGGGTTTACTCAAAGAACCATTATTTTTTTTAAGCTTTACCAAAGAGCGCTCCTCTTCTTTTAAAGAGAGAATCACTGGGCAGGTACAAGTTGAGAGCTCTTCATCTATTTTTTCTTGAATGTGAGAAATCGACTGAAAATCAATAACTACTAAGTCTGGTTTGATATCTTCAATAAGGTAGCGAAAACCATCTCCTGTCTGGTGGGTATAACAGCTAACCCCTTCTTTCTTAAGAGTCGCTTCTATTAAGTTACAGACGAATTTATTTTGATCGAGCCAAAAAACTTGCTTTAACATAAAAGCTCCTGTTACAACGTAACTATGAATGAGAACAGCACTATAAAAGTTATTGACAAGATAAGTCAAGAAATCATTAAAACCTACTCTTTAGATGAATCCCACTTAGCCTATGAATTCGCCTCTCAGCTCGAAGAGATAGGAATGGATATCGAAATCAAAAGTCCAACTCTTGTAGAGTCCTTTAAAAATGCTCTCGAATTAAACTCTAAACAAATTGATGAGTATGATGAATCTGTTCGAGAAGAAGTTGAAGATCATGACGGCCAGGAACTCACTGATGATATGGAAGTCGATTCTTGTTGCTTCAAACCCTTTCAAGAAAGTAAAGACTAATAGAACATCTGCAATCCCGCTTGAAAACTAAGACCAGCTGTATTGTAGCCATAGGCCGTACTATATTGCCTGTTAAAGAGGTTCTCGGCCCCCATGAAAATTTTTACATTTTGAGATAACTGAAAATCACCTCCAAGATCAACGACTTGATAACTAAGGAGAGGTTTGTTGCTATAGTCATAACTTCGAGACACAAGTCTTGCTCGTGTAAATATCGAGAACTTTTGATTAAAAGCTCTCTTCGCTGAAAAAGAAAATTTGTGTTTAGGAACTTTAAGACTTGCTCCTGTGTCTTCAGTGAATGAATCTGTAAGGGTGTAGGAAGCCGAGAGTAGAGTTTGTTTGAAGGAATGTGAAAAATAAAACTCAACTCCTTCCGAGGTTATTTTTTCATCAATCTGAGCGGTCTTAAAACTTGAATCGGTCCCAATTCTATCTGTCAGATCTTGCGTAAAATAAATAAGCTGCCATTTGGTTTTTGAGTTTAAATACTCAATCCCAACATCATAAGATTGAGACTTTTCTGCCCTCACATTTGTTTGCCCACTTACAGTATTAAAGAGTTGAATTAAAGTTGGTGTCTTAAATCCTTCTCCAAACCTTCCTACAAGAAACGTATTGTCTAATACACTATATTTAATACCGGCTTGATAGGCCGAATTCTCCCCAATAATTTCATGTTTAGAATAGCGTCCTCCTAATTCAAAGTTCCACTTATCTAAAGAGAAGGAGTTAAGAGTGCTTAAAGAATTTGAATAGGCCGTTTTATCAACACTTGTGTAAGCTGAACTTGTGTTATTCTCACTCACTTCTAAAAGTCTTGAATAGGATAAATACCCCTGATAATACTGTGATTTCCAATAAGGCCTAACTTCCCAGTTAATATTTTTCCCTCTAAAATCATCATTATTTGATGATGCTGAAACACTGTCAGCGACATTAATATCTCTTCTTGCTACAGAGTAGAGTTGAGCTTTCCCCATTATGCCAAAGTTCTTTTTAAGTTTTAAATCAATACTCTCTGAGAGCATTGTCTCTTCTTTATCACCTCTATAGTTAGGATCGTCCAAAGAATCCTGATCTAGTTCAAATTCACTCACTCCTAGTTGAAAAAAAAGTTCATTTTCAACTTTTGAATGAAGCTGGTGAACAGAGTTAAGAAAAAAGGAATTTGTTTGGGCCCCATCGGCTTCAGCACTATCTCTTTGGGCCACATTGCTAAAACCTCTTGTTTGAAAGTGAGAAAGACCAAACGCAACTGAGCCCTTTGAGTAAACTCTTCCTGAATAAAGACAGAGATTTCTTTGCTCATAAGTCCCATAACTTGCTCGAAGTTCATTTTTATTTTCTCTAGCAATCCTTGGGTTAAGCTTAATGGCCCCAGCAGTAGCATCCGCACCAAAACTCACACCATTGGCCCCTCTAAAGAGAGAGACATCTTCGATAAAACAAGAAGGAAGGAAAGAAGGATCTGAAGTTCGGCTAAAAATAGAAGGATCACTTAGTCTAACGTCTCCTAAATAAACAGAAGTGGATTGACTAGGAAATCCTCTTAAAAAAACAGATGTCGCCCCACTTGGCCCACCATTTCTTGTGATATTTAAAGCTGAGATGTATTGAAGTTCTTCAAGAATAAAATCTTGCTGCTTACTTAGAACTTCCCAACTCGTTTGTTGAGAGAGCGAGTCTTTCCTATCAATATTATCATCAGTTTCTTGAACTAAAATAGGAGAGAGGACTTGGGCCAATAAAGCAACACTAAAAAAACAAAGGAAAAGAAACGATTTCATTTGAGACTCCTTACGCGGGAATACCTTATGATTTAAAACGTATCTGGCTTTACAGTTGCGCGACAGCGAGGGAATTTCACCCTACTTCCGTTAAAAATCGGCATGGTTAATTTTTAGATGAATAACCCTTAAGAGATAAAAAGACAATTGATTTCTGAAAATAAAAAAAAGCCCTCATTCGAGGGCTTTTTTTATTTAAGCGACATTTTCATCATACTTATCTTGTATGACCCTCTCTTCATCCTTCTCTATTTCATCGACAAACTCATTTTTAACAAGTTTGTCATGCTTATGGTGGATATGATCTTTCCACTTTCCTTTTTTCTTAGAAAGTTGTTTTTCAATTTTAAGCACAACCTGGTCCAGTGTCTTATACATCGTTGGAGATGAGGCTTTCGCGTGGTACTCAAATTGTGGACCTAAAAGCTTTATCTCAGCATAGTGCTTTCCATCATCAACATAACACGTCCAGAAGACATCGAACTTCCCATCAATAAATTTCGTAAATTTTTGAGACTTCAAATGAATTTTCTCATCTAGAGCTGGAGTGTGTTCAAGGTGCTTAAAAGAAATTTTGACGTTCATAAATCTCCTCTCCTCGAATAACGAGGTATTAGGTTATCGTTCCTTAAAAAATTAAGGTTTCATCTTTAATTAAGTTTTTTCCTTTTTGATGAAGGAAGAATATTCATCATCTCTCGATATTTAGCTACCGTTCTTCTGGCAACTTTAATATCTTTAACACTTAAGATTTCAGATATCTTTTGATCACTTAGTGGCTTTTTTGCATTCTCATTATCAATCAGCTCTTTGATTTTAAGTTTGAGACTTTCAGATGCAATATCAATCCCACCATTTTTTCCACCAATACCAGTGTTGAAAAAATACTTAAGTTCAAATACTCCTATTGGTGTATGCATAAACTTATTTGTTGTTACTCTTGATACAGTTGATTCATGCATTCCAATTTCGTTAGCAATATCTTTAAGAATCATTGGTCTTAAAAAAGCAGGTCCCTTCTTAAAAAACTCGGGTTGATATTTCACAATCGCATTGGCAACTTTCTCAATTGTCTTTTGTCTATTTTCAATTGATTTGATAAGCCACATGGCCGAACGAAGCTTGTCTTGAATATACTCTTTGGCCTGTTCATCACCAGAACCCTGGGCCTTTAGAATGGATTTATATAAATTAGAAATTTTCAGTCTTGGAACTCCATCATTATTAAGTTTAACAATGAATTCTCCCCCAACCTCATGAACATAAATATCGGGAACAATATAGTGAGTTTCATCTTGTCCTACTAATTTTCCTGGCTTGGGGTTAAAGCTCGTGATAATAAGTTCTGCTTCCTTAACCAAAGACTGCTCCACTCCTGTCTTTTTAGAGATAGATGCATAATCTTTCTTATGAAGATCAGTTAGGTGTTCTTTAATAATAATTTCAACTAAAGGAGCTCTCACTTCAAGTGCCTGAGCTTGAACGAGTAAACACTCCTCCAAGTCCCTTGAAGCACAACCAATAGGGTCTAGGTTTTGAATCATTTTTAAGATTTCAAACGCATCCTCCCTCTCCAGTTTGCAATTAGCAATGAGGGTTTCGATATTCTCTTCCAGATATCCACTGTCATCAAGATTGTGAATTACATTAAGAGCAAATTCCCATTCCTCTTCAATCAGATTTTCCATCTTTAATTGCCATTCGAGATGTTCTTCAAGAGTCATACTTCTTGAAACCATGTTCTCATAATTAGGCTGGTCATCGTTACCATTGAAGTCCCCTGCTGATTTAGGTGCAGAGGAAGAATTTGAGTTGTAAGTATCTACATATTTTTCCCAGTCAAAGTTATCTTTTCCTTTATCAACAATGTCTGGTCCATTGAAATCATCAGAAGTTGCTTCTTTATTTTGAATACTTTCTTTCTGAGAGTTAAGCATCTCCTCTTTACTCACTTCTCCTCCAAGCTCTTCGATCATTGGATTTTCAACCATCTCTTGAGCAATAACATTTGTCATTTCTAAGTGAGTTAGAGTTAAAAGCTTAATGGCTTGCTGTAACTGAGGAGTCATCATCAAGCTTTGTGTTTGCTTCAACCCCATATTCATTTTAATTGCCATAAAACTCTCCTAAAGTTTCATCCGTATTCTACATCGTAAAGTCTTCACCCAGATAGAACTTTTTCGCTGTCTCACTGGATAAAATCTCTTCAGGTGTTCCACTTACAAGAAGTTCACCACTATTCATAATATACGCCCTATTAACAATACCTAACGTTTCTCTTACGCTGTGGTCAGTAATAAGAACGCCTATATTTCTTTCCTTCAAATTTTGGATAACCCCTTGAATATCGCTCACCGCTAAAGGGTCAACACCAGCAAAAGGTTCATCCAATAAAATAAATTTCGGTTCAAGAGCAAGAGTTCTTGCTATTTCAACTCTTCTTCTTTCACCACCAGAGAGCTCCCGCCCTTTGGATTTTCTAATATGATTAAGCCCAAAGTCCTTGATCAAATCATTAAGCAGTTTAAGTCTTTGAGAACGCGATATTTCTCGAACCTCTAAAACTGCAAATATATTTTCTTCCACACTCAACTCTCTGAAAACAGAAGCTTCCTGCGGAAGATAACCAATTCCCTTTAAAGCCCGTTCGTGAATTGGTTGCTCCGTTATATCAACTCCAGTTAACGTAATACTTCCTTCGTCAGCTGGAATAAGTCCTACAATCATATAAAAAGAAGTTGTCTTACCTGCACCGTTAGGCCCTAAAAGACCAACAACCTCTCCTTGTTTCACATCAATACTCACACCTTTAACCACGGCTCTCCCGTTAAAGCTTTTCTTCAGTCCGCTCGCCTTAAGTTCCACTTCCATGTTACTGCTTTCCTTTCTTTAGTTGGAATACTGAGTTCGCATCATCAACTTCAACGAGCTCAACATTCTCTCTTAAAGTAATCTGATATCCCTTGATGACATCCTCTCCTTGAATCACTCTTGGTGCACCAGATAACACAATTTTTCCGAGCGACTGAAACCCTTCTAGGGTTTCAGAGTACGCTCTTCTTACTAAAGGTTGACCATCCCTTAGCGTTAGCTTTTCTTCAATTCTTATATCGTCATAAAGAACGTAATACTTGAGCTTTTTATTATAGTTCTCTAGAAAAATTTCAGCCCTCCCTGACTGAGCTGTAAGTCTCTGTTTTTTCATTAAAATATTGCCATTCATGGTAATAAGGGAGTTTTGGAGATCAGCTTTGAGAGTATCAGACTCAAATTCAATTCCTTGTTGATAAACTCTTTTCTTGATAATTTTGCCTCGAACCTCACCTTTATAAAGGGATTCCTTTTTGGATGGCCAACCTTGAACTTCATGAGAGTTTATTTCTAGTTTATCCTGAGTCGTAGGATCAATGGTGCGCGATTTCACATCTCCCCATGCTGCAAAATAACTTTTCTGAGGCCAGAACTTTACAACCTTGGCCTCAAATTCTGCTTTATCATAATTAAACTGAACCTCATCTTTTAAATGAACTAAAGATTTCGAATTAAAATAATTTCCTGAATCAGCTCTAAAATAAATGACTTCACTTTCATCCTCACCAAAGGCTTCACCTCTAGGAGTCTCAAAACTAATATTTCCCTCATCCGTTAAACTGGCCGTAATTAAACTTGATGCATCTAAGTGAAGAACTTTTTTATTATTATTAAAAAGGTAATAATTCACTTCCTCAAAATAGCTATTGGCTTCTTCCTCTGGTGCTTCTTTTCCATCATTCATTTCTCCACCTCCAAACTGAGTAGAGAGTGCAAAAAAGAAGGTGATGGAACACATAAAGGCAAAAAGGCATAGCGTCAAAACAGATTTTATATGAATCAAAATCGACTCCTCGTTTCAAGTGATTATTATACCGAACTAAACTCTAAGATAACAATATTAAAAGGGTTTTTAATAAGCATTGGACGTGCTAGGCTCTTGAAACTTTATGGAAGCACAATTCAAGACAACACTTCAAGAGCTAGAGGCCATCGTTGATAATGGTGGAAAACTAACTCCCATGATGGAGCAGTACTACCAAATAAAAAAACAATACCCTGATACGCTCTTACTTTTTCGCATGGGTGACTTCTACGAGCTTTTTTTTGATGACGCTAGAGTCGCCTCAGCAGTTCTCAATATAGCTCTCACCCATAGAGGCAAGATAGCTGGGACACCCATTCCCATGGCCGGTATTCCTCATCATGCAGCGACCACTTATATTGATAGAATTACCTCTCAAGGGATGAAGGCCGCTATTTGCGAACAAGTTGAAGATCCAAAAGAAGCGAAAGGGATAGTAAAAAGAGCTGTTACTCAAGTTGTAAGTCCTGGAATGCCTTTTGATTTAGAAAAGACGGGTAGAAATGAGAATAGATTTATGGGTTGCGCCTTCTACGATGAAGAGAACTTCTATCTTGTTTTCATTGACTACACAACGGGGGAATTTTTCGGACAAAAAGTTCAAAGCGAATTAGAGCTCATCGAGATGATACAAATCTACTCTCCTCATGAGTTTATTTCTTATCTTGGCCAATGGGATCAGTTTGAAAGAGTTAATGATTTTTTTAGTAAAATATCGCTCTTAAAAACAAATCTCTCCCAAGACTACTTTGAAGCAAAGTACTCCTCTCTTTATATTGAAAAACTTATTCCTGGTTTTAAAAGAGATGAAACATTAAAAAACTGTGCCGCTCTCCTCTGCCCTATTGGAGCATTGGCCTACTATATTTGCTCTACTCAAGCTATTGAAAGTCTAGCTCATATCAGGCCTTTTAAACTTATTAATACCGATACAACTTTAAAAATCACTTATCCTACCCTTGTTGGACTAGAGATATTTCCAAAAAATCGTGAAAATTATAGTGACTCTATTTTGGGTTTTGTTGATAAAACTAAAACTTCCATGGGGGTTCGAAAACTTAAAAGCCTTTTTCTCACTCCGCTAAGAAGTTTATCTGAGATTGAAAAAAGATATGCTCTCATTGATTTTTTTATTTCTAAGCAAGAAGTTCTTTCTAACTTAAGGCAAACTCTTCAGGACATCAGAGATATAGATAGAGTTATGGCCAAAGTAACTAGCCAAAAAGCCAATGGAGGGGATCTCATTAATTTGGCCCAAGCCATAAATGCTTTTTTAGAGATTCACACTCATATTGGTAAAAACGTTAAAGCTGTTATTCCATCTTGGAAGAAGAGTGAGTTCGAAGAATTAAAATCCCTCTCACTTCTTATCACTAAGACAATTAATGATACTGTAGGCGCTTCTTTAGAAAAAGGTAACCTTATTAAAGAAGGAGCCAGCAAACAACGCGATAGGCTTGCCAATTTAACACAAAATACAGTTGAAGAGCTCGTAAAACTAGAAACTCAGTACAGAAAAAAGACAGGGATCTCAAATCTTCGTATCAAATCAAATAATGTAGCGGGATACTTTATTGAAGTCTCGAAATCACATTTGAAGAAAGTTCCCAAAAACTTTGTGAGACGACAAACTCTGGTTAATAACGAAAGATACACAACAGAAGAGCTAGATGAGTTTGAAAAGGAAATGATTTCGGCCAAAGACAAACTCTACCGGCTAGAAAAAAGTTTATTCCAAGATCTCATCGAAAAAATTATTTCTCTTAAAGACAATATTATTAAATGTGCAAACTCTATTGCTCTGATTGATTCTTTTCAAAGTATGGCTTGGATTGCCATCCAGGAAAACTTTGTCAGACCTCAACTTTTTGATAAAAAAATCCTTCATGTTAAAAATGGATGGCATCCACTCATTAAGGCCAATATCAAAGATCAGTTCGTCGCACATAACCTACAGCTTGATTCATCTCAGTTCTTTGGTCTTATTACTGGGCCCAATATGGCCGGGAAGACCACAGTTATGAGAGAGATGGCCATTATTCAATTTTTGGCCCAAGTAGGCTCTTTTGTTCCGGCCAAAGAAGCCAAACTCGGTCTTTGTGATTTTCTTTTCAGCCGTCTTGGTGCCAGCGACGATATCGTAAAAGGGCAATCGACTTTTATGGTAGAGATGTCTGAGACAGCTGAAATTATTCGCCATGCTTCTGATCGCTCGCTCATTATTCTAGATGAAATCGGACGAGGAACTTCTACTTTTGATGGACTAAGTATTGCTTGGGCTCTAGTAGAGTACTTAAATGAAAAAACCAAATCAATTTGCCTTTTTTCGACTCACTATCATGAACTTATTGATCTCGTAAAAAAACTTCCCACGGCCAAAAATCTCACAGTAAAAACAGTGAACTATAAAGGGAAAGTTCAGTTTCTTTATACTCTTATTAAAGAGGGAGCGACTCAGAGTTTTGGGATTCACGTGGCCGAACTTGCGGGATTACCTAGAGAGATTCTTAACCGTTCACAAGAAATCCTCTCAACGCTTGAAACAAATACTTCGGCCCATCAAGATCTTTTATCAGAAAAACCTCTTTCAACTCTTAACCAGTTGAGCTTTCTTGCTGATGAGCCTAGTTTTCATATACCTGAGTATCTTGAAAAACTAGAACGAGAAATCCATGAGTTAGACCTCTTGAATATGACTCCTATTCAAGCCATGGCCAAACTCGATCACCTTAAAAACGAAATCATCAGGCATTAATTTCCACTGGTATTTTCTCTCTCATTCTACGCTTTTAAACTCCGATAAAGCTATTGATGAGTGAAGATAATATTATTAATTTACATGATTATTTAGAGCAAAGGCTTAAAGAGCCTATCACTTCTTTTACTGCCAAAAAGATTAGGGCTTCTTTACTTAAGCGTTTCGCTTCTTTTGGACTAGATATTTTTATCATTGGCCTTATTAAAGTTGGTTTTGTTAATGCTTATCAAGGTTTTTTAAATAGTTTCTTTTTTCAAATTTCTCCCGCAAAGATGCAACACATTTGGGATAAGTTTTATGTTATCGATCCCCTCATCTCTATTTCTATTTTCTATGGTTACTTTATGTTTTGCTTTTATAGCTTAAATGGAAAAACTATTGGGAAAATATGGATGAAACTATCGGTTATTCAAGATGATTTTCGGGAAGGTTCAATGTTAAACCACTCTCCAGATTTACGGCACGCTTTTCTAAGAGCAACGGGCTATCTTATGGGTTACACATCAATGGGACTTCTCTTCCTTCTTCCTCTTGTTCGTTCAGACAAAAGAGGAATCCAGGACATTCTTTCTCAAACCGTGACTTTAGAAGATTCTCAAATTTATGAGCACTTTATTACATCTCAAATTTCTCATGATGATAAATTCATTCATTATGAATGGGATATTAAGAAAGCATCTTAAAATATTTTATTCAGTGGTTGTGAACTTAAATTTCAATTCTTCTAGCTGATCCAGATTAGGAATTGAAGGCGAGCTGGCCATTAAATCTGTCGCATTATTGGTTTTTGGAAAAGCAATAACATCTCTAATGATATCTGTTTTATTGAAAATCATCATAATCCTATCAAGTCCAAAAGCAATTCCAGCGTGAGGAGGAGTCCCATATTTAAGGGCCTCAATAAAAAACCCAAATTGCCTCTGGCAATCTTCATGAGAGAAACCAAGGACATCAAACATTCTTTGCTGAACTTTATTTTCAAAAATCCTAACTGAACCTCCCCCTAACTCATAACCATTGCAAACAACGTCATAGGCGTTGGCCTTAATATTTTTAAGAGCTTCAGTATCTCCTGAGACAAATTTTTCTTTGTCCTCATCTACAGGAGAAGTAAAGGGGTGGTGAAGAGCATAAAAACGCTTATCAGCTTCATCATACTCAAGCAGTGGAAAGTCATAAATCCAGGCAAAAGCATAATCATCTTCATTAATAAGGCCCAGTTTACGACCTAAATGCCTTCTCACAGCATCCATACAATCATGAACAACTTTATGTGAACCATCAGCACTAAAAAGCCATAAACCATTTGTTTTATTCCCTGTGAGTTCTTGTAATTTTTGAAGAACTTCATCTGAAATAAATTTAGAGATTCCTCCAGAAACTCCTTCTGAAGACTTTTTAAACCAAGCAACACCTTTACCTCCGTAGGGTTTTACGACTTCAGTAAGAGCGTCTATATCCTTGCGGGCCAGGTTGCCTTGAGATTCATCAACAAAAAGACATTTAATAAGTCCTTTATCTATGACACTTGAAAAAACTTTAAAATCAACTCCTTCAAAGCAAGAGTTCACAATTGAGTGCTTGAGCCCAAAACGCAAGTCAGGTTTATCACTACCATAGTCTCTCATGGCCTCAGCATAAGTCATTTTAGGTAACTCAAATCCTTCAGGACGTTTGAAAATATTTTTGATGAGCTTTGTAGCCAGATTTCTAATATAGTCCTGAGTGGCGAAACTAACTTCAATATCAATTTGAGTAAACTCTGGCTGTCTGTCGGCCCTTAAGTCTTCATCTCGAAAGCATTTACAAATTTGAAAATACTTATCAGTATTTCCAATCATGAGAAGCTGCTTAAGCGTTTGTGGGGATTGAGGAAGCGCATACACTTTTCCTGGATGAACCCGGCTTGGAACAATATAGTCTCTGGCCCCTTCTGGTGTTGTTTTATATAAAACAGGTGTTTCAACTTCTATAAACTCTTCTTCATACAATGTTTCTCTCACAAGACGAGCGGTTTCTGATCTAAGTCTTAAATTTTTTTGAAGCTCATTGGTTCTTAGATCAAGATAGCGGTACTTGAGTTTTAAGTCTTCAGATGAATCAATGGCCCCATGAGGGAGAAAAGGAATATTGTCACAATAAGAAAGAAGTTTTACTTCAGTTACTTGAACTTCAACTTCGCCTGTGGCCATTTTAGAATTCAAGGCCCCTTCTGGTCTTTTTCCCACAATCCCTTTTGCCCATAAAACTGACTCAAGAGAAAAACTTTTCAATAGCGAGAGGTCTCCCTGGTAATTTTCGAAACCCAGCTGAGTCACTCCATACTTATCACGTAAATCAATAAAGTGAAGAGCTCCCAAATCCCTATACTTATTCATCCAACCACAAAGGATCACTTCCTGACCAATATCACTGGCCCTTAATTGTCCACAATGATGAGTTCTCATTAATCCTTCTACCTTGGCCATTGATAACTTCCTTCGTATTGGTCATAATTAAGTCTATGAAAAGACATATACCGCAATTTATGAAAAACATCAGCAAAAACCTCTTGTTTTTAACTCTTTTTGTCATTCAGGGGTGTGTTTCCCAAAATGAAGCCATCCCTCTTAGCGAGATTAAGCCCATTAATATGGAGCTCGAATCAGGAGAAAAGCTCCAGGTTACTTTGGCCCTAACTTCTGCTCAGCAAACAATGGGTCTAAGTGGGAAGAAGAGTCATGAATTTCAGGATAATGAAGGGATGCTTTTTTTCAACTTAGAAGATGCTCTTAGGCAATTCTGGATGCCAGACACCTATTTTGATCTCGATATTTTTTGTCTTGATAAAGACTTAAAAGTTAAAGATGTTGATAGAAGTGTCCCTCATTATATTGGCCGTGATAACCCTCAGGATATCCCTCGAGCAAAAAGCTTTGTCTGCAGGCATGTTTTTGAAATGAAAGCTAGCTCAGCCTTATCAAAAAAGCTTAAGGTAGGGAGCCAACTTATTTGGAAATCTCCCTACTCTCCTGAGCAAATAGAACTAAGTATTCGTCAGGCCCAATGACACCAAGATGATCCCTTGCTAGTTTTTTCTGAAAAGCACTACTCGTTTTGATTAACTGAATCTCTTGTATGATATTTTGAACTTCTTTTTTATTCTGCTCGAGTTGGTACTGCATATCTGTCAGTTTATTTTGGGTTTGAAAATACTCGATAAGTCCTCTATCCATAAATATTAAGCGCAATACTAGTGCCACTAAAAAGTAAACCGGAGCTCTTCTCACATGTTTTTTAATATCTGTTTTTGCAGATGTCTTTTTTGAATAATCAACATTTGTAAAACTCGTTCGACTTCTTTTTTTTGTATTTGTTAATTCAATATCATCAACATGAGAAACTTTTTTTCGAGTCGAGGAGACATAAACAGGTCCAGAGGAAGCCGATGTGCTAGGAATATTTCCCTTCGATTTGGAATGGTTATAATGCTTAAGAACTTCCTGATTGAGAAAACTCATTAAAAACGTCCTGTTTTTCTTTTTCTTACTCTATTTTATCAAATGATAGAAGAGACACAAGAGACAAATACTTGATAAAAAAAAACGGCTCCTTTTTGGAGCCGTTTTAAGACTTTATCTTAAAATTTTACTAAAGCTTTCTTACATCCATTTCAGTTACTCTCTTGTTCTTTTTCGCTAAAATAAGGACTAACTCTGCTCCTTCATAGCGCTTTTTAGCCGCCAAAGAAGCTGCTTTTTCAAAAGCTCCATTTACAATGTTTCCATATCTAAACTCAGCATCTGTATTCACAACAAGCTCAACATCTGGCTTTGTCCCCACATTTTCTATGTAAGAACCATCTTTTCTGACAAGAAGAGACTCAGTCATTCTTACTTGGAAATGTGAACGAGGTGATTGCCAATGGTTAACAACATTTCCTCCAGCTCCCATCGAGTTTGTTCCCATAATTGTGGCCATCTCATTGTCTTGAAGCATTGCTGAAAAAATATCACACATAGAGGCACACATCTCATTAACAAGAACAACAATTTCGACATCACTAGAGAGTTTCTTGCGCTCATTCACTTTCAAATTAAATCCAGTTAAAGACTCAAGAGGAAAGCTTCTTGAAAGCCATTTTCCAGCTTTAACATCTTCCTCAATTTTTGCTAACTCTCTTTTCTTATCATTAAGAACAGTTGAATTATAACCAGGGTTTGAAGCCTCTTGTTTAAAAGTTGAAAGCCAAGAATCACTCAAGCGAAGTTGAATTTTAGGAAGCTCAACTTCTTTTTTTGTTAAAGCTTGCGCCATCGCTACACCAAGAAGAAGAGATCCTCCTCCGTTGTTAATAGTATCAAGAACAATTGATTTCACTCCTTCTTTTTCAAATACTTCTAAAGTATCTTGAAACTCGTTTACAACAGCTTGTGAGTCAGCTGGAACAGAGAAAGAATCAATGAAAATATATCCAACTTTTTCAGTCTCAACACTATCTTCTTTACCAAACACTGTACTCACAGTTACCACTTGTTCAACGATATAAGCTGGATAAATAGGATAGCGAGGAGAGGACTTAGGTCCAATTAAAACCATTTCGGCATTATCAGGGATAACTCTTGCTTCCTTTAATCTCTGGTAACTCTCAAAGCTAAATTCAGGAGCAAGAACTTGTTCAAAAGACTCTTTACCTGTGTTTGCGTCTTTCACAAGAACTGGTTTTTCTTGATAGACAAACCCACCTTGAGCATTTCTTTTTGAATCAACAACATGCCAGTTTAAATCAGAGTTATTTCCAAGCATTTCAAATGATTCTCCAAAACTGTATTTCAGTTCTTTTGGAAAGCTCATTCCGAACACATCTGTGAAGAATTCTTCTGCTCCATTATACATCTTCGCATGTTTAACAATTGTTTGAAGAAGATAATCATTATTCATTCTTCTTAATTTCAAGTTACCGTTCATGTCTTGTATATTGTCACCAAAAACAAAAGTTTGAGCATTATTTGACGCTTGAGCAATTGCTGCTCTCATATTATTTTGAAAATCAAAACGATCCTCTGTAACCCAAGCAACTTTTATATCAAATTCCTTTGAGCCTCTTTTAATAGAAAGAGTTTCTACATCATAAAGACCTGGCATCGGGTGAATAAGAGAAGAGCGGAAAAAGAGGTTTCTCATCAAATAAGTATAATTTGATTCAGCATTTCCTAAATTTCTCACTGGAGTAATCAGCTCATCGACGACCTCTTTCAGAGATTTGCCATTCATTTTTGTAATAATGTCTCCCTCTCTAAAATCGACCCCATCAAGACTATATTGATAAGTAGGAAGAAGCTTTGTAATGACGAAGTAATCCCCTTTTCTGCGGCCATCAAACCCCATATAAGCAACTGAAGAGGAACCCTTCTCATTTAAAGCAATTAAAGAACCGCTATTATGAGCATCTTTGAATTCAGCAACAAAAGAGTGCATCAATCTAAAAAACTCATCGTTTGTTTGTTCTTTCTTGGCCGCTTCAAGATACTT
This sequence comes from Bacteriovoracia bacterium, assembly GCA_030431635.1. Classification (GTDB taxonomy): domain Bacteria; phylum Bdellovibrionota; class Bacteriovoracia; order Bacteriovoracales; family Bacteriovoracaceae; genus CALFYV01. Next base: position 366,330 of record JAUIIL010000003.1, on the reverse strand, counting down.
CGCCTTTAAAGCTTCGTTATCAAAACCAAATAAACTCTCTTTATACTTCAGTGGAGCATAATTTTGCTCATAAATTCCAAAAATCCACTGCATATCAGAAACACGATCCTGTTCAGTCATTGGAGTAATGGGAATGGGTCCACATGAAGTTAGAATGATAGTAAAAGACAATAATGCGATTAACGCACCGGTTAATTTTTTCATTTTCTCTCCCAAAAAAATAATTTATTTCTCTCTATTAAGATTCTTTCTTAATACAAAAGAGCGTAACCTGCTAAAAATAAGCTTTAAATAGATTTAAAATACTGGATGTAATTTTTACACTGTAATAATGAAAAAGGGCCTTCAAAAATGAAGGCCCTTGTAAGAAATTATATTGCTTTGAGAAATTATTAGAAAATAGCTCCTGAAATCCAAGCTGCAACACCAATAGAATCTTCGTCAAAAACGTTTCTATCCGTTGTCGTAAGTCCATCAGTCCCTAACATAATATGAGGGTAAACAGACCAATTACTATTTAGCTGAAAATCAACTCCAGATAAAAGTCTTGAACTATCTTTTTGCAAATCATCTTTATCATCAGAGAGAACTTCGTACTCTAATCTAGACTTAAAAGTCATATTATCACTAAGAGCAAAGTTTACATAAGGAGCGTTGTAAAGATAGGCATTTCCTGTGGCATCTTTATCATTATCATTCTTATAAAAATACGTAGACTGCTCTAAACCAATAATTGTTTTATCATTAAGTCTGAAGGCAAAATCTTGAGCAGCTCCCATCGCTCCTAAGCGATTCGTTCTCTTAGAGTTCGTTGAAGTAGGAAGCTCAACATGATATCTGGCCCAGTAAGAAAAGTTCCCTGCTGTATACCACACACCTTGAATACCAATACGAGTATCTCTCATTTGTCCGTTGTCATGAGCTTTTACTTCTCCAGTTTCTGAATCAATATGCTTATCACCAAACTCGTTTCTAAAACGAAGCTTAAGTGTTAGCTCTTTATCATCAAAAAGATGATAATCGACGCTAATCTGAGAATCATACCTTAAATCTGATTGTGAAAGATTTCCACCATCACTTGGTCTTGACCCTGGTCTCTTGATTGAAGGACCATAAAACTCAGCCGCATAACCGAGATCAAAATCCTCTTTAATTTTTTCAAAAGTCGACTTACCGCTTGAAGCCGTTGAAACGTTGGCCGCTGACTGTGCAAAAGCTGCTGTAGAGAGCACACAGAGGGTTGCCATAGCTAATTTCTTCATAATTTCCCGTCCTTTTGGTTGCAAATAGTATTTGACAGTCACAATCTACTTAGTTTGACGAAATTTTCAATACCTAGAGTAAGCTTTACACGGTGCATTACTGACGATTGTTATAAAATAATTGAAAAGAGAGTCAAAAAATGGTCTAACTATCTAAAAAAGGGTCAAAATGTCACTGCAAACGACAAAAGAGAATCTTCAGAGCTTTTTCGCTCGATTTGAGAATATTACCTCTGATGAACTGATGAAAGAAGTTGAAGAGTTTTTAGATGATGAGTGCATCGAGCTCATGATCTCACATTTAGAAGATTTTTACGGCATTGAAGATGACGAAGAGCTAGGTTCTTTGGCCCAAATTATGATTACAGGCTATCTGGCCGCTAAGCATGATTCAGAGAATTCCTCAGTGAGCGTTCATTAATCAATTTTTATCCAAAAAGATCTCAAAGCAGCTACTTGCTGAATAAAATCAAGAAACCGCTTCACCAGTGGGCGATGAGAAGGAAGCTTAGTGAGCTCTTCAAAATCTGGGGCAACCTCACCAGTTTTAAGTAAATGCAACAAATCGAGAGCATAAGGATTGTCATCTTTTATTGAAAAACTAAAACCACTATCAGAAACGCAAAAGTCTTTAATTTCAAGAGAGCGGTGAAAAAGATCGTAAGCACAATTAAAATACTCTTTAGCAAGTTTCTTATCACCCAACGGCCCAAGCCTAATCGCCGCATCTGATTTTTGATACTCAAAACTCACTTCAACGTTATCACCACTAATAACAAGCCACCAATAATCCGATGGGCGGATCAAGTTACTAGCCAGGTCATCCTGAAGAAAAAATCTTTTCCCATGAAGCCTCTGCTCAATATAGGAAGCTTCTTTCTGAGAACAAGGAAAAAACATTAACTCACTTAAGGCCGCTCCTTTAAATTCACTGAAAGTACTTGGAAGTTGCCCGTAAAGCTCCGCATCTTCTAGTAAATTCTCTGAAGATAAACAATAGGCCCTAAGGCTAGAAGTTGATTTTTGAACAAGGGCCATGATTCCTGGTCCATCTTGCGAGGTTTCAGGTTCTTTACTCGCATAATTATCCTGATGGTGCTTTAAGGTTTCACTTACTAAAAACTCAATCTCATCAATCATAAACTACCACAACGCCTTTAACAGATTTAATAATAGGATAACAATTATGGGCGAAGGGTCAAAGGGTAAATCATGAGGAAGAGCGTTACGAATAGGTTTTTGAGTGAGATCAGTAACTTTTCTCAAACTTCTCACGATTTCATTATGTCTCAAACTCGGGATATAGCTTAAGATAGCATCCACAATAATGAGAAAAACATAAACTTCTATAACAAATCTAATCATTTTTTATTCTGGTTTATAGTTCACTAAGTAAACAATAACACTAAATATAATTAAGACCGCCCAATAAGCAGTTTTTCCTTTTGAAGGAGCTCTCTTTAAAATCATCGGACCACCTACACCAAGGAGTAACCAAAAAAACATTTTTAATTTAATCCAAACAGGCCATCCACCAGTATGCCCAATTCCAAGTCTGGCCATTAACCCCATTCCTGATACAAGAATAAGTAGAGTCGCCACTCCTCCTAAGATTTTGAGGATCTTGGCTTGGTTCCCATTATTCCAAAAACCAACAGAAAGGGCCGTTAAAAGAACAACCACCATCAGGAGGTGAATAATCTTATAGACTTCATAAGGCATGCTTTTTCCTTTGTTATAGACTCTCTATTATATTAACTAATAATTTCCAAAAGTCATTTACTGTCGAAATTTGAACTCTCTCTTGAGGTGAGTGAGCTCCTTTTATTGTTGGGCCAAAAGAAACAGCATCAATAGGACCAATACGATCTCTTAAAATTCCGCACTCAAGACCAGCATGGATAGCAGTTACCGTCGGTTGTGATTGAAAAGTCTTTTGATACTGCTCTTTAACAATTTCTAAAAGTTCGTTTTCTTTCGCCGGCTTCCAGCTTGGATACTCTCCATTGGACGTTAATTCAAACCCATAGCTTTTAGAAAGCCTAGCAAATACAGTTTCAAAACTCCTCGCTTCTTCTCTATCAAAAAAACGAACAGAACTCATCGCATAAAAATGACCATTCATAATGATCACTTGGGCCATGTTGTTACTTACACTCACAAGAGGCTCTTTTCCATGCTCTAAATAATTATGAGCTCCGTGAGGAAATAAACTCATAAAAGTAAGAGCTTCTTGTTTTTCAACTTCAGTCAGAACCTCTTCACTTTTTTCACATTCAGAAACTTCAACAAAAACACCTTGGTCTTCATCACTTAAATAATCTTTCCATCTTTTTGTTAAGTCTTGCCCAAGTTGAGAGAGAACATGTTTCTGCTCCCTTGAACAACGAATAATAGCAAACGCGTCTCGAGGAATAATATTATGGGCCCTACCACCTCTAAACTGAGAGAGCTCAAATGAACAATTCTTATCAAGCTCAACTAAGTACTCAACCAAGAGCTTAATAGCGTTCGCGAGAGGCTTGTGAATATCAATACCTGAGTGACCACCCCTTAGGCCTCCAATCGTCACCTTCATCTCTTGAAAATTATCATCACCCTTCACTATCTCTACTTTCTTATTAAGTTGCTTATCAATTCCACCCGCACAGCCAATATAGAGACTTCCCCACTCTTCAGTATCAAGGTTAATAAGTCTTTTTGATTTAAAGTTTCCTCCTTTAACGGCCCAAGCTCCGTTTAATCCTGTTTCTTCATCAGTGGTAAAAAGAAGCTCTAAGGGAGGATGAGAAATACTCTCATCAGTCATCAAGGCCAGGGCTGCTGCACAGCCAATTCCGTTATCGGCCCCAAGAGTTGTTCTATCAGCTTTAAGCCAATCTCCTTCTACGAATGTTTTAATAGGATCTTCTGAGAAATTTATCTTTCTATCAGGAGTAGCATCAGTCACCATATCAACATGATTCTGAATAATAACAGGTGCACTATTTTCTTTTCCTTTAGATGCTGGAACATAAATGACAATATTTTTTTCCTCATCGGTTTTATATTCATACCCATATTTTTTTGCCAAAGAGATAACATGGTCACAAATTTTCTCTTCTTGTTTCGATGGCCTTGGAATTTGAGTGAAATCAAAAAAATGTTGCCATAAGTGCTGTGGGTTTTCAGGATAATTTTCTGGTTTTTGCATATCACCTCACAATTTAATGAATTTGCCCCTAACATAGCTAAATTTTTATGTTTTGTCTTGAATCTGGGGTAAACTAAAACCATGTTTAAGGTATTTGTTTTCTTCGCTTTTTCTTTTTTTCTCTACGCATCAACGGAGGAAGTCGTTCGCTTTCAAGCCGTGGCCAGAAAAGAGGGCAAAACTATTTATACAGAAAAACACGAACTTATTTATTCAAAAGAAAAACTTAAATCGTCTCGAACATTTTATTTCACACCAGATAATAAACATTTCGCCACAGAGAAAAACTTATTTCTTTCTGGAGGATATGCTTTTCCAGAATCTAAAATCTACTACCCTAAAGACCCTGAAACCTATGAGGGAAGTAAAATTGAGAAAAATTTTTATATCATTTATCGAAAGAAAAAGAGCTCTCCCTTTGAACAAAAGCTTTATGAAAAAGAGGGGCTTATGATCACAGGGCAGGGAATTCACTATTATCTTCAAGAGAACTTAGAAGTTATCAAAGCAAATGAGTCTCTTAGTTTTAAGTATTTTATTCCCAATAAACTTGATTACTACACCTTTCAATACAACTTCATTAAAGAAGTCGATGATAAATACTATTTTAAAATCGAAATCTCTAACTGGCTTTTCTCTCTCATGGCCCCGAGCTTTGATGTTATTTATGACAAAAAGAGCAAGAAAATTATTTACTATAAAGGGATTTCACCTTGGACTGACAAACAAGGTGAACTGCAAATGGTTGAAGTAAACTATCTTTATGAGTAAGACTATTTTTTGCTGCTAAATTTCTCATTACAAAAAAAGCTACTTACTTGTTCAATGGCCTTGGCAGGTAAGTGCCCTATGATAATTTTTTTGATTTCTTTTTCTAATCTTTCTTCAACAAACTCTTTTCCTGCGACTTTAGCGTATTCTTCTTTTAGAACAATAGAAAAGCCCTTGATTACACCAAGAGATATTCTAAAAGGAATTCTTATTCTTCTTTGGTTTAATTCAGACATGACAGATAAAATCTTTTTATCTAGTCCTTCCTCACCTGAAAGAATATTTCTTACGTTTTCAACAAAAAGTGCCTTATCGTTTTTTGAAATAGGTTTATCGTTTGTTTTGAGTCTATCAAAAACATAAAAAAGCTTTTGCGCAGCTTTTGTTTTATCCTTTAAACTAAAAGCATAAAGCATTTGGGCCGTAAAATAGGTCTCTCCTAAGCCTAAAATACTTTTATTTTCTAATTGATAAAACTGTCCGGGGTCGAGAGGGTAAATAATTTTATTTTCTAAATCGAAAAGGTAATTTCCCATATGCCTGTCAGCATCACCATTTCTAAAAAGAGCGTCTAATTCAGTTTCAATAATATATTGGGAAACATACTGTTTTTGCTCATCTGGAAGCTCTTCAAATGATGTTACATTATCTACTAAGTCATAAAAAATAACCTCGTCACTCATCGTTTTTGATTGAATCGGCCTAATCCCTTTAAACTTCCAGCCTTGATAAGGTTTCCTGGCCTCATACATTGCGGCCATATCAAAAGCTTTCTGAGATTCTAAGGAAAAGTTTATTTCAATTTCAAGTTGCTCTCTTAGTGACTTCAAATAGTAGTCATAATCATATTTATTAGAAAACTCAGGATCTTCTTTCAAATATTTCATCCATTCTTCGGCAATGTTTAAAACAGACTCATTCGTCTCTTGAGTAAAAGGTCTTTTTAAATAAACGGCTGCTCTTTCTCCATTTTTAAATGTCACAGCTGCTACGTACTTAATAGAGCCAGAACCAAGCAATTTATCCACACTTTGTATTTCATCGAAAGCTGCTGGGGATAATCTCTCCCGAAGTAGTTTATAAACAAGATATCTGGTTGGTGGCTTGGCCCTGCTTTTGGCCTTGGCAAGTTTTTCAGATTCTTCTTCTCCAAAAATATTAAAGATAGAAGCAATTTGAGCAAATTTATGTCCGGGGGTTTGAAAAGTTTCAAGAGTTCGTAAAAGCTCTGATTCATGCTCCCCTCCAACCGAAGCAAGTAGATAAGAAAGAGTAATCGAGTGCTCGTGTTCTGGCAGAGCTTTTATATAACTTTCAAAAAGAATTTTTTTATCCCCTTTGATTTCGGCCAAATGATAAAGCTTATCTCTCATTTCTTTTCCTTGAAACCAAAGACCGTAGTCTCTTGAGCCAACAATATTTTCTATATAAAGGAGTCTCTCCTCATCATTGGCATCTTTAAGTTTAATTTCAAACTTATCAATTTCTGCCTTTGCTCCACTTTCAAATCCCCCTCCGAGACCTCCAAAGGGAGAGTGAATACTACCTATGGAAGGATTCGCGATTTTTTCAATTAAGATACCTATCCTTGGGACAGCGTCATAAATACTTCCGCTAGGTCTTTGAATATATTTAATGAGATTAATTTTCTCTGAAGTTGTGAGGTGAGAAATGAGCTTACTTAAACTTGACAGAGAGTTCACTGAATCAACACTAAAACGGGTATAATTAAAAGATTTTAAAGGCTCAATAAAGACAGCTAATTGTTTTTCATTCAGATGAAGCTTCCAAGAAATTTCTTCTAAATAATCATCTAAAAACCTGGAAGGGTTTGTTATATATTTTTGAATGGAAGAACTCAGGGCAGAGATTTCTTTATCACTTATATGACCTTTCTCTTTTAAGTTCCCTACTCTTTCTAAAAAATATCCCTGAGCAATGGAAACTTTTATTTTCTCAGATCTTAATCTTGCGAACATCAAAATATCTTTTAAAGTTTCTTTTTGGTTTTCTAACAGAACTTTCTTATAGAGAAATTTTTGAAAAAATTTATCAGAATACTGGTTGGCCCTCTTCGCTGTTACAGTTTTAAAAATTTCAAGATACTGTTCATATTCTAGTCCCTCTGGAATTAACTCTAAGAAGTCATCAGCCAAAGGATCTAAAGCCGTGTAATTGAAGTAAGACTGAAATTGGATTGGTATAGAAATACCATCTGGGTTAAATATTTTTTTTAAATAATCCTTGGCCTGGACAAAGTTATCTTTAAACCTATTCTTATAATCTAAAGAATGAATATCTAAACTTTCGATACCAACACTCTTTTTAAACTCACGTATTAAAGGCCCAGAAAGGTATTGCAATCTCTGAGTGTAAATAGGATGGTACTCAATCCCCAGAGAACTCATGATAACAACAAACTCATTGCCCAAAGTTTCAATACGTTTCTCTTTTATAAGTTTTTTGGCCTTTTCACTTAAAGCATAATTTTTAAAAAGAAATTCAAAAAAACCCTCACTATAATCATCTCTGTCATAAAAAAAGCGCCAAAGCTCTATTGAGGCACTCCGACCGAACCTATTATCTACAATAGAGTTAAAAAAGGAGTTCCCTCCCCACTCAGAAACGAAGCTCATTTGCTTATCTATCGCCACCAGAGCTTCTTGGCTTGTAATAACACCATTCTTTTTTAAAGAGGCAAGTAACTCTACATGTAAGGAAGTCAGTGAAGATGAACCGAAAGCTGCCTCTTTCATTGAAGCTAAAAACTTTCCACTTAAAATAAACTTTTTAACCTCTTTGGGTTGTTTTTGAGCGATATCAATCAGTAACGCATCCACAAAGCCAACTTCTGTCATCTGCTGGTCATTCAAAAATTTAATATAATAGTGCCAGTCTTCTAACTTCAGACCATCTTTGCCAATGTACTTTACAAGCAACCCTTTAATGAATGAATAAAAAGCTTTCTGATAATCCTTTCCTTCAAAAACATTATTGTATTGTAAAAAAAAGAAGAAGTTCCCAAAGCTCAATGTAGAAGAGCCACCTTCGTCAGACAACATTTTTAAAGTTTGAAAATTCTCATCAAAGAAGTTATCCCAATTTTCACTTTCAGCAGGTTCTTTAAAATAATCCAAGACTAAAAGAGGATTGAAAGCTCCATTATTTTTATAGGATGAGAGAAGTTTCTTGGGATAAAGGTTCCAATAAAGAATCTTTAAGAAAAGATCTAGTCCAATCGCTTTCGTAAAACGCTCACCTTCTCTCATTCCAAGGTTAAAAAACTCAAAATAGAGCTTTAGCAGTTCTTTACTCTCCTCTGGATGAGATGGACGGTAACGAACAAAGCGCTCATTAAGAAATATATTCTCCTGAAAAGTTCTCTCAAGGTTATACATATAGGGGATGAAGTGCTCGCGATTACCCTCTTCCTGAAAAGCATCAAGAACTTTCTTTAAAATTTTAACTTCCGTTTGGATATGAAAATTTGCTTTAACTACGCTACTCCAGAGTCTTAATAATTGCTCTACCTTTTTCTCTCCTTCCAGCGAGTCAATAAAAACTAAATATTCAGGTATTAAGGCCTCAAGGTCACGAACAGGAAAAAAGATTAAGAGTTCATGAAAGTTTTTTTTCTTCAGTATATTTGTAAGCTCTTCTTGAGATAATGATGCAAACTCTTCAAAAAAATTATTCTTTTGAAAAAAAACAGATTTCCTTAAACCTTCTTGATAATTCCTCATCTTATAAGAAGATATATCAACGTGCCCATCGTTACCTTTCATCCACTGTGAATCATTAAAAGCATTTAAATACCACTCATCAGGAGAACTAATGAGCTTTAAAGTACTTTTAAAATAATACTCTTTATCAGTAGAGGTTAGTTGTTTTTCATAGAGCTTCTCTAGTGCTTCATGAAGAAAAAGGATATCCCTTTCATAATCCCATTTAGCTCCCTGGCTATCTTGGCTGTTGTAAAAATCTAGTCCTTGTTCAAGTTTAACCAGCATACTCTCAATGTCACTTTTCTCTGGAAGTTTTTCATAAAGAAGTTGATTTCTAGATTGATCTGATAATGAGGAAAGCTCTTCTGAGATTTGTGAAAGATTGATAGCTATTTGCTTTTCTTTCTTCTGCCCTTCATTCAAGCGTAAGTGAGTTAACCTGGCCCTTAACGCATTTATTCTCATCTCTAGTTCTGGACTTTGAGAAAAAGCACTTACTATACCGTCAAGAAAAGCATTACTTTGATCATCTTTCTCTCTTTCTAAGTTCTGTAGAAAATACAGAAGAGAGTCCGTACTTAGTTCTGCTTCTTTCAACAGATTTACAGTCATTAAATCTGCTGTTAATTCATCTGCTTGAGTTTGTCTTTCTGCGCTATCTCCTGAGAAATCCCAGTCTTTCTTAATAAGTTCACCTTGCTTAGGTTCAACAAACTCTCTGGCCAAAATCCCTTGCAAGCCTTTCAAAATATCTTGAGTTTCTTCTTCAAGAGACAGTCCTTTACTCACTATTTTTTCTGAAAACTTACTAATGAGTCCTGTTGATATAAAAACATGACAACGATAAAACTCAAGACCTTTAGGCTCGTACTTATAAAGAAAGGCTTGTGGCTCAGAAGAGTCGATAAAGTAAATTTGATATTGAGCATAGTGTTTACCCAGCTTCGATAGAGACTCACTTAATCTAAAATTGAGTTCTTCTACCCAGCTTGAAAGCTCACTCTTGCCACTTTGCTCGAGATCAATAATCTTATTTTCATTGAATACACCATCCAGCTCCTCTGTTTCTTTTTGTGAAAGTCCACTTAGAAGCTCTTCTAGACTTTTATAGACAATTTTATCGGTGGCCCAAGCAGAAGAAAAAGAATGAAATAAGAGCAAAAACAGAGATAAGAAGACGTAAATTTTTTTCATCTTCGTCAATTAACGTGCGTACTCTAAACCGTCAAAATCTTTGGCGAAAGCATATAAGAAGTGCTAACGCGGCAAACTAATTCTCTGTTTTGTTAATAAGCAAGCTCAAAAACTCTACTGGGGGCTGTTCCTGGGGATGAATACTCAATGTTTTTGAACTTTGGCAAATCTAAAAATTCTTCAGATTTTTTTATCACCAAAACCCACTGAGAATCACTTCGAACAGCTTGTCCCTCAAAATAGCGAACTGCTGGCTGTTTAATTTCTTCCAAAGAAAAGATATGAGGGTAATGTTTTGATAGCCACTCAACTAATAATACCTCTTGATTTTTTAATCTGAGAGAAGTTCCATAGACAACACTATTCTTAGTTGCAAGCGCAATAAAAGCAACTCCGTTAGTATCTAAAATCTCGTAGTATCTTGAAAGAACTGTCCATAGATCACTTGAGTAAGTAAATACCCCCATCACATCTGTTAACAAACTTACCTTACCAAAACTTTCAATTTCTTTAGAGCTCGTTTCTTCGAAATACTTTCCCGTAAGTATTTTTAGTTTTTTTGTCTGAGGCAACTTAAACAATTTCCTTCTTTCGTTGATTTTATAAGTAAGCGCAGTGATTTTAAGTTTAGAGAAAAATTCCTCTTGCCAAAAACTTCTTATTTTTTCATTAAAAAAGTTTGCATAATCTAAATACTCCTGAGGTACATTAAAAACATTTATTTTGTAGTTTTCAGAAAGAAGGTTCGCTACTGCCCCAAGGTTTCCAGCCCCTGAATCAAACCAATGAGAACTTTTGGCTAAATGAAAAATAAAATGAGGACCAAGCATTCTATAGTAATCCTTAAGCTCCCTTTCTACATCAAAGTCATGTTTACGAACGATTTGTTGAGACATTAATAGCTTTTCACATTCTATAGAGTATGCTGAAAAGGAATTTATTATGACAAAAAAGACCAAGTAAATGCAAACCATAAGCCCTCAACTAATATTCGACCTTTATTTGTTTCTCTAACAGCTCTAAAAGGACATCAATATGTAACGACCAAAAGTGAGCTTGCTTATCAGTACTTAAAAAGTTTTGTAGGATGGGATGACTTTCAAATAGTGCATGAGAATTATAGCCATTCACCATATTATCTTTAAAAATTTCAATTGGGTTTTTAAGCCCCTCCACTCCTTTACTCATAAACGCTTCTTCATAAGTACGTTTAACACCGGCCCCAGCATTTTCTAGGAGCCATTTGTAACTCTTTTTTATATTTTCAAAATTCTTAATAAAACCTTCTTTATCCGTAGGAAAAGAGTGTTCTTCAAAAAAAACTTTAAGCTTTTTGGCACTTTCTAATTCACTAGCTTCTCCATGAAACGCTGAAAGGTAAAAGTTTTTACTTCCTAGAAACGAGCTCCATATCGGGTCGAGATTAAAAACTTTTTCAAACTCAAAGTTTTGACTGGCCCAGTGGATCATACCAATACTGACTGGAGTAAAACCTCCAATATAGTCATAACTCTCCACTACTCCAGCACGATTTTTCAGATAAATAAGCTTCTCTTGTAATCCTCCCCAAATTCTATAAATGAGCATTTGATAAAACCGCAACATTTCACTCTGAGGAGGTTGGCCCACATAAAGGGTTGATAACTTCTTAGTTGCTCTTTGTAGTGACTCTATCCTAGAGAGGGAGAGGTGAGAGATAATATCATGGTGATCAATGATAGGAATGCTCCCTAAAGCATAAAGCCTGAAATAGAGTTCGTTAGAAATTTCTCCATTTTTTTTAATCCGAAAATTAATCCCCTGGCCGTTAAGAGATGGTGTTTTCTTAGCAAAAGCTTCTATTTCATCATAGAAAATAGCTTTTATATTTCCTTTCGATTTTTCTTGAATAAAATTTCTCAGCTCATCCCGGTTCAATTCTTCTTTTTGAAGCAGCTTAAGTATCTCTTTGAGTTCAGTTATGTCATCAGCGCCCTTTCCAAAGAGAATTTTTAGATAATCTGAGAAATACTCTTCCCTAAAGTGACTGTTATTGACATCTTGAACAAGAGGCACTTTTAAGGAGACTAAATTTTTTATAACGTTTCTGTGAAGAGCGTTTTTGAACTCCAAGTTTGTAGTGGCCATTTCCATCTTCTTCAAAATCAAAGGGAGAGATTCTGAAAAGTGAGAACACTGATCGTATTTGCGATTAAATAGAGAATGGATTCCAGCAAAAGGAAAGTCGCTTGCAAAGCTGTATGACAACATGACGAGTAGAATGAGAAATTTCATAGGAATCTTATACAAGACCAATGGCGCCATGCGCAATAAAATAAGCAGCAGTTCTCTCCCACACTGAGAGAGTGAACTTTTTTCACACTTGGTCCGTGTATATCTTACATTATCCAACTAAACTTACCATCATTCTCGTTATTTTTTATAATTAAATAGGGAGTTTAGGGTGAGAGTTTTTTTTATTGTTTTATTTTTTACCAAAATCTTATGGGCTTTTTCTTCGCCTCAATTTCACTTAGACAACGACTCTTATATCGAATTTCTCCTACAGAGTTCTCGAAGTGGAGCTTTAGAGGACATTGACTCTCAAAACTCTGCTCTTCATCCTTACACTCACAAAAGACTTGAGTTATTGGTCGATGATCTGATCGACCAGGTTTCTGATATTCTTTTCAAACATCATGACCTCCAGAATCTCAATCGTCTTAAAAACATCCTTCAAGAAAAACCAATTGAAAACTTTGAAAGTCTATACCGTTTTATCAAAAAACTAAAAACTCCCTACCCGAAAGAAATAAGTCTTCTTGTTGCCCAAAATTACAATTCAGACTTTCAAGCAGAATCTATCTCTCTTTCCTTGCTTAAAAAAGGACGCTTATCTAGACTTAGACGCTTAAGATTAATTGAAAAATTTAACAAAATAGTGCGCCATCCAGATGGAGAAAACTTACTGTGCTATCTCATGAAAAAAAAGTATTTGCCATCCTATCTCACAAAGCGGCTCACTGTTCAAAAAATGAAACGAATCCGCCTTAGGGAAATAAAGAAAATAACTCTCTCCTATCAAAGCCTTTTTGCAAGAAACCTCCTTTCACTTGAAACCAAAGACTCAAAAAAATACCAAACTCAAAATCTTTTTGAAATGAGATACAATCCGCGTCGGCCTATTGGAATTTCTCTTTTTCCTCAGTACTCAACTCAACCTTTTAAGAAAGAGCGTCAAAAAATCCGACAGCAGGTAATCCCTCTCTACAGAAGCATTTACCGAGCAAGTAATAAAAACGCTTTTTTTCTTTATTTAATAAAGCGCTATCCAGAAGTCGTTGTTCACAAAGAAGAAATCTTCCCTGGCATTCAAGCACTTTTTCTCACTCCAACTCAAATTTTCATTCATACTGAAAAAGTTTTGCAGTCCTACCGAGATTTTCAACTCGCCTACCTTTTAAACCAAAAGAACCCTGCTATTATTCAAAGAGCAAGGTTATGGTTGGGCAAAAATAAAGACCTCTTTTCTCAAAAAAGTACTCTTTCATTTGAAGGGAAACTTCCCACTAAAGATGAAGTTATTCGCTTAACTCCGGCACTCTTGAAATATTTCCCTGACTCTCCTTGGTTTAGAGAAGATCTTTTTGTTACCTCACAAGGAAACGCCAAGAAACTCAATACAACAGGACTAGGAAAGATTGTATTTAATACAACTCAGTTTTTAAAAAGAACTTTTACTTATCAAACAATTTTAAGTTCTCTTAGCTCTCTTCTTGTTTCTCAACTCATTGGCCCTTTTGGAGGTGTTGTTACCTACTCTCTTGTATTTGATTCTTTGAATTCCCTTCATTACGGAAGCCAATGGATTAATGAAATAAAAAAATCTCCTAAAAGAATTCTCATGGGCTCGGCATTGGCCGCTGGATATTTATCAGGACAACTTGCTCACTCTCTTTTTGTTGGAGGAGTCTCTGGAGGTTTCCAGGCACTCATGACTGGACGCCCGATAGATCTTGGAATTATCACGGGAGGTGTCTATCAAGCTTTGCTTCTTCAACTACCTGTGGGCTTTTCTCATTACACAGTTAAAGGAATGGATCAAAATTTTGCTAATGCTCTCATCGAAATAGCTCAAACTTCCTTTCATTCTTCAGTAAGAGGATTGGTTATTGCTGTCCTTGATAATGGAGATGCTCTCAAAGGGATTAAGGAGGGAGTTCTTTATGGTGCTGCTTTGGCAGGTGTTAAAATTCTCATCTTAGGTTTTAGGTATGACCCTAGAGATTTAGTGACTCAGGAAAACCTTAATCAATATGCAGAAAGCACTCATAACCCAGCAATATCTGAGCGTGCTTATTCCAGTGAACTTCTTGTCATGAATAAAGAGCATTTTGACAGAGTTATCTGGAGAAAGGATTCTTTATATTCAAAAGTCATTAATAATGTAAGCTTTGAAGTCGCAGGTAATGTTAGTATCCAAGAGAGCACTCGTTTTAATTCAGTCGATCTCCTTTCTCATGAGGCCTATCATTATGCTCAAGAGCTTCACTTCGGAGCTTTAAGATTTTATCTCAAGTATCTTAAAAGCGTTTGGAAATTTGGGGCCAGCATCTATGAAGATTATATTGTTTGTGAAAACGGACATTGTTTCGACCCATGAAAAAAGCCCTCATTAAGAGGGCCTTTTTTTCATGGAGGGGTTTGGGTCTTACTTCTTTTTTCTGGTCAGTTAGGAAGGGAGAGGGAGTTAGGGAAAACGACCAGAAAAATATTTATAACCTTTCTGAATAGACAGGCGGTTTAATAACCATCGTCGTTGCTTTTGTTTCTTTCTTATCCTCCTTGTTATCTTTATTACCACTACAAGCAAAAGCACTCGCGCTGATTAAAGTTGTTAGGGCCAAAGCTACTAAAATTTTCATAGGGACCTCCTCTAAATGTTTGTTCCCATTAATTCTTGTATTGATTATGCTTCTTCTTTGCTTTTGATTTGTCATTACTCTGTCAAATGAATGTCATATTCTCTTAACATTCAACAATGCATTAACTATTTGAAATAAAAGGATTTTAAAAACAATTCAAGAGAAACCACTTGATAATTACGGAAAAGTTACGGATTATAAAATAGAGTGAAAAAATAGGAAATAAGTATGCTTAACTCTCACACACCACTTCGGGCCACAGGATTTCCTAGCCCTGGCGATGATTTTTTTGAAAGAAGTTTATCTCTAGATGAATACCTTATCTCTAGAGCGAGTTCGACGTTTTTTATGAGGGCCAAAGGAAATTCTATGTTCCCTACAATCCAACCTGGAGCTATTCTTGTTATCGATCGCTCTTTAAAAGCTACAAAAAACTCTCTCATCGTTATTTTTTTTGATGGAGAACTTATAGTAAGACGATTGATTGTATATGGATCTCAAATTTTACTGAGAGCGGATAATAAAAACTATCCCGACAAAACCATTCCATCTGAAAGTGATTTTGAAATTTGGGGAATTATTACAAGCATTATTCATAAGGTTCGATAATGTTTGCTCTGGTTGATTGCAATAGCTTCTATGTTTCTTGTGAAAGACTTTTTAATCCCTCTCTAAGAACAAAACCTCTTATTGTACTATCCAATAATGATGGCTGTATCATCTCACGTTCTACAGAGGCAAAAGAGTTAGGTATACCAATGGGAGGAGCTTACTTTAAAGTTAAAAAAGAATTTGAAGCGAAAGGAGGAGTAAGTGTTTCTTCCAACTATTGCCTTTACCAAGATGTTTCCCAAAGAGTAATGAGAGAGCTTGAAGCACTGGCTCCTCAAATCGAGGTCTATTCAATTGATGAAGCTTTTCTTTGTTTAAAGGGATTCAGCTCAAAAGAGCTTTTAGCATGGGGGAAAAAAATAAAAAAAACTATTTATCAAAATATTGGCATCCCGGTTTCCGTCGGTATTGCTCCTACAAAAGTTTTGGCAAAAATGGCTGGTCAAATCGCTAAGAACAATCACTTATTTAATGGAGTTTGTTTTCTTGAGTCGATTGTTACTCAAGAGAAATTCATGGCAGATTTCCCCATAGAATGTTTGTGGGGTATTGGGAGGAAATCAGCTCTCAAACTAAGATCTTTTAATATTAAAACCGCACTCGATTTTAAGAACTTCTCTAATACATATCTCGTTCAAAAAACTCTCACAAAAACAGGGAGACAAATTCAAGATGAATTAAGAGGAATCTCTTGCTTGGGTTTGAATGCAATTCAAGAAAGAAAAGCGATTACAAGTACAAGATCTTTTGGAAGAGGCGTCTACTCTTTAGAAGAACTTCAAGAGGCAATTGCCAATTATGTGACAAAAGCTGCTGAAAAATTAAGGCAACAACAATCGTGCTGTAAACTTTTAAGTCTTTATATTAGAACAAGTCCTTTTCAAGATACTTCTCAATATAGTCGTTATGCCCATTTTGAGTTCCCTCATCCCACTAATGACACTTTAAAAATGATCAAATGCGCTCATAACGTTTTGAAAGACATTTATCGCCCAGGTTATAAATATCAAAAAGCAGGTGTTATCCTCTCCCACCTCATACAAGAAAACCAAATTCAACTCGATTTTTTTCAACAACAGGAAAACTCAAAGCTTATTAAATCTCTTGATCGTATCAATCAGCAATTTGGTTCTTTGAGTATTAAAAGTGCATCCTGTGGTACTGAAAATAAATGGAGGATGAAGTCTGAATATAAAAGTAAACGCTATACAACACAATGGAGTGAAATTGCAGAAGTAAAGTGTATTTAAAGTTAATGATATATTTTATTATTTGAAAATATTTACATCCCATAGGTTAAAAATTCAATACCTTGAAATATCTATCAACATTTTAGGCACTTTAATGTAGGAGTGAGCCAGGAGAAGACAATTGATAAATATTAGAAAATACGTTTTTTTAATGCTTATTTTTTTTAGTAACGGACATGCTTTAGAATTTGAGTCCAAGTCATGCATTATGCCTTTTTTCTCATACAAAGATGGGTGGCAAGGAGCAGACGCTGCTTATTCAATAGAACTACCCCGAAAAAAAACTCTTTGGATTTTTCAAGATACTTTTGTAGGAAAAGGAAAAAAGCAGAATATAAGAAATCAAGAAACAAAAATGATTGGAAATAGTATAGGGATATCATCATCCAGAAAAGAAAAAGAATTCAATATTTCTTATTTTTGGCGCTCTATGTACACGGAACAGCCTGGTGAATTTTTTCCTTTTAAAAAAGGATTCAAGTACTGGCCAGCAGGAGGACTTTATCATAAGGGATATGTGTACATTACTCTCGTCCAGGTAGGAAGCTCTGAGAAGCATGGTTTTGTTTACACTGGAGTCGATATTGCAAAAATGAGGGTTGAAGGTGATGACCCAAGATTATGGCAAACTCAAATTTATTCTTTATCTCGTAGTAAAGTTGCCTTCCCTGGTATCGGAGTTGTAAAACAAAAGAATAGTGCATTATTTTATGCTGTTCGTGATGGAGGAAAATATAAAGGAGAACATTCCCTACTTGTTGGACAAATCAAGCTTCGTGATTTAGAAGAGTTAGGCAAAAAAAATCCACAAGCCAAGCTGTTATACCTCTCTCGCAAATCCAAGTATGATGCAGAAAAATGGACAAATGCTGCCGTTATCCAAGAAAAAGGTTCTACTGAGATCTCTGTTCATTACAACAAAGAACTTAAAACATGGGTTATGATCCACGGAGAATCTCAGTTCGATGCCAAACACGCTGTCGTCAAATTTTCCCCAAATCCAGAAGGTCCTTGGAGCTCTCCTCAACGTATTTTTGAATATCCTGAAATGCTCAAGGGAGATCGAAAATATGGAGAAAAATTTTTCTGTTACGCTGCCAAAGCCCATAAAGCCTTTAGCCTTGGAACAAAAATTCTTCTTACCTACGTATGTAATGTTCGTCTTGAAGAAGATGATTTCACTCCTTTAATGAACATGGACATCTATCGCCCTCAAAGTATAATTATTGATCTAAAGGATTTCTTCTCCAAAGCACGGCTGTAAGCATTTTTATTTCTCTGAGTTTTTAATCCATCCAGTCAAGGAAGATCGCAAAGCCATATCTGCAGGGATATCAACTTCAGTAATAATTGAACGAGGAACAAACAAAGTAATACCTCCAAAAAAATAACTAAAAGGAATATAGACAGCAATTGTTTGTTCATCAAAACTGTGATTGGGAATATCATCAAAAACATCACGAGTGACAAGTCCAAAGACTTTAATATTCATTTCTTTAAAATCTAAAATGACGACTCTTTTTAAATCCTCGTGGGCAGACCCACCTAATAGACTAATAAAGTCACGTAAGGGACGATAAATGGCCTTTACAACAGGAAGTTTTTCAAAGCGGGTCGTAAAGAAAGAAATAATTCTTCCTGTGATAAAATTACTAACAAGAATACCCACTAAAAAAATTCCTAAAAAAGTAATAAGGATACCAAAACCTGGAAAATAAAAATCCCCCAAAAGAGTTTTCACATGAGGGGCAAAAAGATTTTCCATTTTTGCCGTCAACCAGACCATGACAAATATTGTCAAGGAAACAGGAAGAACAACAATAAGACCTCTGATAAATATTGAATTGAGTTTTTTAATCATGGATTTTAGTTTGGAGTAAAAAAAAAGCCCCTTTTAAAGGGGCTTTTTGAAAAATTACTTTTTCTTAGTAGCTTTTCTTCTTGTTACTTTTTTCTTAGCAACTTTCTTAGCAGCTTTTTTCTTAGTAGCTTTTTTTGCTACTTTTTTAGTCGCTTTTTTCTTAGTTGCTTTCTTAGCAACTTTTTTAGCAGCTTTTTTAGCAGCTTTTTTCTTAGTTGCTTTCTTTGCTACTTTTTTAGTAGCTTTCTTTTTAGTGGCTTTTTTTGCAACTTTTTTCTTAGTTGCTTTCTTCTTAGTAGCTTTTTTTGCAGCCATAAGTTTCCTCCCAGAAATAGAATCTTAATAACCAATCATCTTTATAATTTAATGTTAAACACTTTTTTATTTTAACGCAAACAAAAAATGTTAATTTGCAATGTCCAATGTCCAAGAGTTTTACAATTTCTCCCAACCTCGAAGGACGAACCTCATGCAAGCTCAAAAACAAAAATGCTCGAAACAGGCTATGGTAAATGCTTTCAAAATTTTCAAACCTCCCGTTCTCAAGGTTTTTTTGAAAAAATGTTAAAGAAATAAAAGGAAAAAAAATGGGAAAATTACTGCAAAAAATTCCCATTTAAGGATATATTTTTGAAAAAAAAAGCACTTATTTCTGGAAATTGAAGGTCAAACTGCCATCTTTTAGAGCTATTTTCACCTTCCCACCACCTTCTAACTTTCCAAAAAGGACCTCATTGGCCAAAGGTTTTTTTATCTTTTCATCAATGATGCGGGCAATAGGTCTCGCTCCAAGTTTGTCATCAAAACCTTCTTGAGCCAGATATTCGATGACTTCTTTACTCACCTCAACCTCTATTTTTTTATCTACAAGCTGATTCTCAAGCTCCATAATGAACTTTCTCACGACTTTATGGATATTTTCATCATTCAATTTATTGAAATTAACAATAGCATCTAGCCTGTTTCTGAATTCAGGCGTAAAAAAGCGTTTTATCGCCTGATCACGCTTTGTTGTATCGATATTACCGGCTTTATTACCCAAACCAATAGAACCAGACTCCATCTCTTTTGCACCAGCATTTGATGTCATAATAAGAACAACGTTCTTAAAATCTGTCGTTCTTCCATTAGAGTCAGTTAGAGCTCCATGATCCATGACTTGCAAAAGAATGTTAAAAACGTCAGGATGGGCTTTTTCAATTTCATCGAGTAATAAAACGCAATAAGGGTTTTGGTTTATTTCCTCTGTTAAAACACCACCTTGTTCAAAACCAACATATCCAGGAGGAGCCCCTATTAACTTAGCAACACTGTGTTTTTCCATATATTCAGACATATCAATTCTTTTGAAGTGAATCCCCATGGTTGCTGACAATTGCTTCGCGAGCTCTGTCTTACCGACCCCTGTAGGACCAGTAAAAAGAAATGAAGCGATTGGTTTATTTTGATTTCCAAGGCCTGAGCGAGACATAATGATAGCATCACTTACCATCGAAACAGCTTCATCTTGCCCATAGATGAGAAATTTAAGATCTCGCCCCAGATTTCTTAGCTTATCTCTTTCATTCGCAGATATTGATTTTTGTGGGATTCGTGCAATCTGGGCCACAATATGCTCAATATCTGAAATCTGAACCTCTTTATTTCTTTGATCTTCTGGTTTGAGCTGAATATAGGCTCCAACCTCATCTATAACATCAATGGCCTTATCAGGTAGCTTTCTTTCATTGATATGCTTTTGAGCAAGATCGACCGCTGCCAGAATGACTTCTTGGGAATAGCTTACTTGATGGTGCTCTTCAAATCTCTGCTTTAAACCTTCAATGATTTGAACAGTATCTTCGACAGAAGGTTCTTTGATATCAATCTTTTGAAATCTTCTATTAAGGGCTGCGTCTTTTTCAAAGAATTTCCTGAACTCTTCATAAGTCGTACTCCCCATACAACGAATCAAGCCTTTACTTAAAGCTGGCTTCAGTAAATTAGAAGCGTCAAGACTTCCTCCACTGGTTGAACCAGCTCCTATAATCGTATGAATTTCATCAATAAAAAGAATACTTCCACCCTCTTTATTTTTCTCTTCAAGGGCCTGAAGAACAATCTTGAGCCTTTCTTCAAAATCCCCCCTAAACTTTGTGCCCGCAAGAAGAGAAGCCATATCAAGTGAGTAAACGATTGTTTCAGACAATGCGCTAGGAACATCCCCTGCTATAATTTTTTGGGCCAAGCCCTCTGCTATCGCTGTTTTACCAACACCTGCATCTCCCACAAGGATAGGATTGTTCTTTCGGCGGCGACTTAAAACCTGAATTAATCTCTTAAGCTCATCCTCTCGGCCTATAACAGGATCGAGTTTACCCATCTTGGCCAATTTATTTAAGTTGCTTGTAAAATCTGAAAGTGCTTTTTCGTATTTATCTTCTTTTTTAAGAGGATCTGAATGAACTTCCTGGGCATGCTTATCACTGGTTACCGCTCTGTCCACGTTATGAGCTATCTTTTCAACAACATCAATTCTTTGAACACCCTGTTTGCGCAAAAAATAGCTAGCATGGCTTTCTTTTTCACTAAAGAGAGCCACTAATAGATTAATCGCTTGAATACTTTTTTTACCTGAGGACTGTACATGTAGGGCCGAGCGCTGAATAACTCGCTGAAGAGAGACGCTAATTTCTGGCTGGTAAAAAATCCCACTTTCTTTGGCCAGCTCACGAAGTTGTTCGTTTACAAATTGCTTCTTATTTAAATCCTCAATTTCTTCATCACTTAGTACACTAAAGTGCTTAGGGTCATCTAAAAATTCTGTTAACTCTTTCTTAAGACCATCAATATTGGCACCACAATCGTTTAGAACCTCAATAACAGTCTGATCTTCTAATAGAGAAAGAAGGACATTTTCAAGAGTTAAAAACTCATGTTTTTTTTGATTGGCCCTCTTTATGGCCATATTTAGTAATGTTTCTAAGCTCGAACTTATCATATCCACCTCATCAATAGTTAATATGGGCACGATTTTTTTAATCGCAAGGTTCGTAAGATAATTTTAGAGGATGCCCATTTTTCCTTGCAAAATTCATCACTTTAACAACTTTAGATTCCGCGACTTCAAATGTATAAATCCCACAAACTCCAACCCCTTCTGTATGAATTTTCAGCATAATAGCCTGGGCCTCTGGGTCTGTTTTATTAAAAAATTTTTTTAAGGCCACAATAACAAACTCCATCGTAGTGTAATCGTCATTGTGCATTAAAATTTTATACATTCGAGGAGGTTCTATTTTCTCTTTATTAAGAGTTGCAATACCAGACTCTTCGTCACTTTCTTTATCTGTTCCCATTATTATTTTCATTATAAGGTCCTTGAACTAAGACAATTTATCACCTTGCTATTATACTCAATTCGTAGGAAAAGTTTAATGCTCATCAACCGACTAAAAAAAAACCTTCGCAAAATAAATAATTGGCTTAAAACGAAAGAAGCAAATGCCTTTAGGCTCTACGATCGCGATATTCCCGATATTCCTTATATTATAGATATTTATGATTGTTTTGCTGTTGTTTATGAAAAGGGAAAAACAAATGTGCCAGAGGAATTAAGGCTTCAAAATCAAGAGAATATTACTCAGGCACTTCAAGAACTTTTTGAACTCAAAGAGGTTTTCTTCAAACTAAGAAAGAGTAATAAGGGCAATGAGCAATATACTAAGCAGACAAAATGGGATGAAAGACATCTCCTGCATACTGTAAATGAAAATCAAGCTCTCTTTGAAATTAATTTGACTGACTACCTTGATACAGGGCTTTTTCTTGATCACAGGCCACTTAGAAAAATTGTAAGAAATAAAACTCAAGTACAAAAATGCCTTAATCTTTTTTGTTACACAGGCTCTATTAGCGTAATGGCCGCCCTTGCTGGAGCTCAAGTCACCTCCGTTGATCTTTCCAATACCTATCTAAAGTGGGCCATGAGAAACTTTTCCCTCAACCAGCTTAATCCGGGAGAGCACCACTTTG
This sequence comes from Bacteriovoracia bacterium, assembly GCA_030431635.1. GTDB lineage: Bacteria > Bdellovibrionota > Bacteriovoracia > Bacteriovoracales > Bacteriovoracaceae > CALFYV01. Next base: position 343,544 of record JAUIIL010000003.1, on the reverse strand, counting down.
TAAAAGCTGATATTTTAGATTATTTAGATGAACTTAAAGATAAGTTTGATCTCATCATTCTTGATCCCCCTAGTTTTTCGAACTCTAAAAGTATGCAAAAAACACTAGATATCCAACGAGACCACGCGAGCTTGATTAAAAAATGTATAAAAGTTCTCTCCCCAAACGGAACTCTTTATTTTTCTACGAACAAAAGGGGATTTAAACTAGACCAAGAAATAGAAGAAAACTATAACGTTACCGATATCACAAAAAAAAGCATCCCTATTGATTTTAGGGATGCTAAAATTCATCAGTGTTTTGAAATTAAAAATTAATCTTCAGAATCAAATGCTTCAAGAAGTCTTTGAAAAGCTTTATCACCAATTTTAATTTTTCTCTCTTCTTGATCAAGAAGCATCGACTTTAGTGCTTTAGAGATTCTTCTATTTTGAACAACCCTGCTTACTGAGTTGACACCAACTTCTCCAACTTGGTAAACGCCAGTCATCGTATAAATAAGCACTTGAGCTGGAACTTCTATAAGAAACTTTAGAATTGAAGTAGTGGCATGGCCTATGGCCCTTATTAACATGACTCCCTTTTCTCCTTCGGTATAGTCAATTACTTCACTTTCGTTTTCCAAAACAGTATTATCCACATAGGAAATTTCTTTCCAATTATTCCTTTTTACTCTCTTAATGACTTTAACGACTTTATCTGTCTTCTCGTTTACACTTTTACAATTATAGCTTTTTGTTTTTTTACTATACTTACAATCCTCGATAAAAGACGTTGCAATATCAAACACTGCAATACGATAAGACACATCTTTATCATTACCAACATGATACAAAGCCACTTTCGGACAATCTCCTGTAAAGTTGTTCTTTTCTAAACAGCTTGAATAAATTCGATGGCCTGTTTTTCGGTTTTCAATAAAGCTAGATTCAAATTTTGCAAAACTTAATTGGGACAATAATAGAACGGCAAAAGCCAAAATTGCTTTTCTCATACTTCTCTCCTCTTTTTCTCTCTCAAATAAAAAAAGAGGAAGCTAATAGCTTCCCCTTTTTTGTTTATTACTCTTCAGTTGAAACTGTAAGTCCTTTAAATTTATCCCCAAGAGTCGCAGTTTTTACTTCTTCATGGGCAACAGCTTTATAATCACCACCAGCAGCAGCTTTTAGTGACAGAGCTATCTTTTTAGAGTCCTTATCAATAGAGATAACAACAGATTTAATCTGGTCTCCCTTATTAACAACATCAGTGGCTTTTTCAACTCTCTCTTCAGAAAGTTCTGAAATATGAATAAGCCCTTCAATTCCTGTCTCCACTTCAACGAAGGCACCAAAGTCAGTAACTCTGATAACTTCACCTTCAACTTGAGAACCAACAGGCATTCTTTCCTCAATTCTCTTCCAAGGATCTTCTTCTAATTGTTTTATCCCTAAACAGAACTTTTGAATTTCTTTATCTAGAGTGAGAACTTTTCCTTTTACTTTGTCGCCAACTTTAAATTCTTCACTTAAGTTAACATTTTTTCTCGTCCAAGAAATATCAGAGACATGAATAAGAGCATCGATCTCCTCTCCAAGGTCAACAAAAATTCCAAAGTCAACAATAGAGCGAATAGTTCCCTCTAATTCTTGTCCAACTTGATACTTGCCTTCTAAACCATCCCAAGGGTTTGGCTGAAGTTGCTTAATACCAAGAGAGATTCTCTTATTTTCAACATCAACTTCAAGAACAACAGCTTCAAGTTTTTCTCCAACATTAAAAGTTCTTGGTGGTTGTTTTTGTTTTTGAGGATTCCAGCTCATTTCACTCACATGAATAAGTCCTTCAATTCCATCATCAAGTTCAATGAAAACACCATAGTCTTTAACAGAAACAACTTCACCTGAAACTTTTGCTCCAGCGATATATTTAGAAGGCGCTTCCTCCCATGGATTTGGTTGAACTTGTTTAAGCCCAAGAGAAACTCTTTCTTTTCCTGTATCATACTTAAGAATCTTAACGTTAATTTCGTCACCAATCCCAAGAAGATTACTTGGGTGTTTTACTCTTCCCCAAGACATATCTGTAATGTGAAGAAGACCATCAACTCCACCAAGGTCAATGAATGCACCGTAGTCAGTAATATTCTTAACAATACCCTTAACAATCATGCCTTCTTGGATTTGCCCTAGAGTCTCATCACGTAATTTCCCTCTTTCTTCTTGAAGAATAGCACGACGAGAAAGAACAATATTTCCACGTTTTTTGTTAAATTTAATCACTTTAAATTGCATTGTTTTACCAATGAATTTATCAAGATTTTTCGTTGGTCTGATATCAACTTGAGAACCAGGTAAGAACGCTTTCACTCCAATATCAACAGAAAGACCGCCCTTTACTTTTGCAATGACAGTTCCTTCAACTGGTTCACCTTTCTCACAGGCCTCTGAAATCTTATCCCAAGCCTGAAGAATCTCAGCTTTATCTTTAGAAAGCACAAGATTGCCAAGAGAAGATTCTAGTTTTTCAAGATAAACTTCAATGATATCCCCTTTAGAAACCTTAAGAGTTCCATCATAATTTTTGAACTCTTTAGCATAAACTAAACCTTCTTGCTTGTAACCGATATCAATTGTGACAAAATCATCATTCACATCGATAACTTCTCCTTTAAAAACTTCGCCTTCAGTGAACTCTTTGTCACCGTGGCCATCAAGAAGCTTCTCAAACTCCTCATCTTTTTTTACAACTTCTTTTTCTTCAGTTGTAATAACTTCAAAATCATTTACCCATGAAGGTAAATCACCTGTTGTGTTTCCCATAAATTTCCTACCTTATTTTTTAAAAAAGACATTAGATTCATCAAGGATGAATTGCAAAAGCCCTTATTTCTACCCAAGGTTTTGCCATTCGTCAAATAAAGTCGAATATAACTATCTCTTAGATTGGTACAGACGCTCTCTCTGGCCTTGGAGCTTGATATAGAGCTCAAAAAGATGGTCAGCATAGCTCTCTAAGCTATGAATATCTCGTAATTGTTGAACAGTTGAATCAATATTAGCGACATAGTCATCATAACGAGAGAGAATCCTACTTAGCTTGTTCTTCAACTCCCTGGAATCTCCCAATTTATAAGTTTCTCCCATCTCTTTTCCATATTGAAGAAGGGAGGAGCGAGAGGAAGTTCTTGGGGAGATTAATGGTTTCTTATAAATAAGTGCATTAATTTCGTAATCAAAAAAAGGTTCTCCTGTTTCAAGACATAAGAGAATATCAATCTCACCCAGATCTTTTAAAGGTCGAATTTTATTCTCAAGACGAATATTATTCTCAAGGCCCATATCCATAATATGTCCTCTAAGCTCTTTATTAAAATCAGACTGATTCCAATAGCTATCAGTAAAAAGAACTAATTCGATTTTTTTATCAAAATCTTCTTTGTATTCAAGGATTGCTCTAATTGTATAAAAAATACTTGTTAAGGGTTTGGTTGATTTTAGAGTTTGTGGCAGATAGCACCCAATTCTCCAAGTGAGTTTCTCTCTTGCTCTTATTTCTTCTTCGGATTTAAACTCCAAGCCAAGGCCTAAAATTTCAAAGCGATTTCTTTTGATGGGTAAAACCATTTTTGCTGTATCCAAAGCAAACTCATCAAAAGTAATAACTCTGTCTATTCTTGAAAATAGTAATCGATAAAGTAATGTATTATAAGAGTTTGAATACTGCTCATTAACAGTAAGAAGGAGAGAGATTAACTTATATTTTTTCAGAATGCTACATAAAGGCCATACATATTCAAGGCCATAACAATGAACAATATCAAAATTTTGATTTTTTATAACTTTTCTTAAAAATAAATAGTACTTGGAGTCGATTTTGTTTGATACGTTTCTCTTGATATAAGATATCGTCTTTATATCTTGTTTTTTAGATTCTTTCTCTATTGCACTATTTGGAAGACAGAAAACAATTGGTTCAGCTCCAGAATCTCTCAAATAAATACTATCTTGAACAACTCTTCTCTCCAATGTTCCCCAACCATCACTAGGACAAACAAAAAGTACTTTAAGATCCGAGAGTTGTGTCTTTTTTCTCATTATTGTTGAAAACTTACGATACTTCCACGAATTGAGCCTATCTTTACTTCAGCTTTAAATTTTAAAAGCAGTTTTTGAGAATCATTTGATAACCAAAAAGTCATCACTCCCTTTTTGACAACATCACCTTCGTACCGGGTGACAACTTCGGCTTTGATTGATTCTTTTTTTCCAATTTCGGTATCAATTGTTTCAATATTATCAATTTTAATATCCATTAACCAAATTTTACCTCTCGTTACCACTGGGAATTGGTATTTATCTCCGATCTTTAAGGGAAGAGAGCGCATAAAATAGATAGCAGAAAAGGAATCTTGGAAGTACTTAGGTATAACAACATCCTTTTTTTTGTAACTAGCTTGCCCGTTTTTGACTTTCTTGTAGCGAAAATATGTTTTGGATTTATCCCAATCAAAGAGTTGAAGATCGTTAACGACCTTATTACTTTCATTTTGAATAAGGGAAAATTTAATGGGTAGAAACTTCTCCATATCGACAAATGTTTCGACCTTGTCATCTATTTCGTAGATATAACTATAAAAGGGAGCGGACTTTAAACGCGCACTCATATGATAAACACTACGCCCTTGTATTTTATCTTGAGGTCCAACAGACATCGCAACTTTTCCTATCGTTAGCCCTGCATATTCCACATCATAAACAACATTTTCACCTGTTTTAATATTGGCCTGACTTTTTTTCCAAAGATTTTTAGAATTCTCATCATACTCAGAAAACTTTGGGTCAACTTCTTCGTTTACCTTTTCTTTGACTTCTTTTTTTTCATTTTTTTTAGTCTTGGTCTTAGAAGCAACAGAGTTTGAAGGTTTTTTTTCTGCTATTTCTTTTTTCTTCTCATCATCAACACGAAATTTATCTGCTACTTCTTTTTCAAGGTCCAATTCGTCTAGGAACTCTTCTGCTTGATGCCCCTGAAAATCTTCCAGTTGTTCTAAATCTTTTTGATTCCAAGCACATGAGAAAAAGAAAAGAATAAAAACTAAATACTTCATTTGTTTATCCTAGAGTATCGATTTCATTTTCAGATAAAGAAACTTCCTTAATCTTCTGAGTCAGTTCCTCTTCACCTTGCATAAAATCGATCTCAACGTTTAAAGAAAAAATTCTTGAATCCTGGCTAATTCTTCTTAATTTTACCATATCTTTTTCACTCGTCATAATTATAGCATCATGAGACGAAGCCTTAAGCAAGAGATCATTTACATCCTCAGTTGAAAAGAAGTGGTGATCAGGGAAACTGACTGTTTCAATAACCTCAGAGCCAAGAGAGACTAAAAGCTTAAAAAAGGATTCCGGGGAAGCAATCGCAGCTACGGCTATCACTTTTTGTCCCTTTAAACTCTCTAAGTCCATAACTTGCTTATAATAACTATTAAAGATTCCAATAGGTGTATATCGAATGAGAGCAATTGGAATGTTAGGATGATGGTAGCGAGAGAGAAAATCTAAAAGAGCCTGAATTCTTTCTTCAGAAACCTGATCACATCGACTTATCACAATAGCATCTGCATCTTTAAGGGCCGATAATCCTTCTCTCAAGTAGCCCATTGGAGCTACTTTGTATCGGGAAAGAGGAAGTAGGGCATCAAAAAGAACGATATTAAAACTTCTAAATAACTTTAAATGTTGAAAACCGTCGTCCAGTAAAACAACATCTGGTTTTAATTCATCAAAATATTTTCTAAGATTAGCGCTTCTATTTCGTCCAACAATAACGGAGCCTTTTTTCATGCTTCGAGAAATCAGCAGAGGCTCATCCCCATAATCCACAGGATTTGTTCTAAAACTCTCTCCACTTCTTATCACTCCTGAACTTTTTTCTAGTCCGCCTTTATATCCTCTCGTTAAAACGGCAGGGACGAGAGATTCTTTATTTAAAAAATCAGATAACCAAATGATAAAAGGAGTTTTACCAGTTCCTCCAAAAGTAATATTTCCGACACAAATGACAGGAACTTTAAAATAAGATCTTCTTAATAAACCATATTCATAAAAAAACCTTCTTATCTTATAAACTAGCTCCCATAGAAGAGACAGAGGTTGGAAAAAAAATGTCTGAAACCAACTAACGATTCTCACTAATGACCTCTCCCATATAGTCAGATACGTTAATATCCTCACCTGTTAAACTCGACTTGGTTGCTTCCAGTTTCTTTATTGTCTGTGAATAAAAACTAGAATCAGATAACCATCTTTTCAATTTTTGAACAAGAATATATGAGTTGACTTCATCTTGAAGAAGTTCCGGGAAAATCTCTTCTTCGTTGACGATATTACCTAAAGAAACAAACCCCTTATAGCGTACAAATTGACTATATAAAAACCAATTAAGAAGAGTTGTCTTATAACAAACAATTGTTGGCACTTCAAATAATGCACAAGCTAGAGTAACAGTACCACTTGTGGCCAAACATAAGTCTGCTTCCTTTAAGGCCTTTGTTAACTCTTCTGAATTATAGTAAGTAGAAATGAAATGATTATATTCTTCATACCACCTTTGGTCGACGCTCTCTGTTCTTACAATTGAAATCTTTAGATTAAACTCTTTTTGAAGTTCTTTACAAGCTTCTATGTAAATAGGAAGAAGGCTTTTCACCTCACTGTTTCTACTACCAGGGAGTAGTAAAAGATTTATGTAAGGCTTTGAACTTAAATCGTTCTTCTTAGAAATATTCGTTAATTCTTCTCGATACTTTAAGTACAAAGGATGAGGAACTGAAATGATTTTATTGGTTCCTCTTTGGGCAAACCACTTTTTTTCAAAAGGAATAATAGAGAAAAGGCTATAGACTGAATCCCCTACCGTTTTTGCTCGATGAGATTTCCATGCCCAGGCTTGTGGAGCAACGTAATACAGAACTTTCACACCCTGTTTTTTTAATTTCTTCGCCAATCTTAAATTAAAACCTTGGAAGTCGATCAGAATAGCACTCTTACAATTTCTCAAGGCAACTTCTTGAAGTATTTTTTTTTCAGCTTCGATATAAAAAAAAAGCTTGGTTAAAACTTCAGAAATTCCCATCGCTGCAAAATCTTTAATATGATAGAAAAGCTCTATCCCAAGACCTTTAAAATAATCCCCACCAACTCCAAAAAAATGAATGTGAGGATTTTTCTCTATTAATTGAGGGAGAAAAGATTCCGCATGCTCTTCTCCAGATTTCTCGCCCGCAATGATTAAACAATTAGTGTTCGAATTCATCTGATTCATCAATTAAAATTTCAGTGTGTGATTTTAAAGATTCATTAATTCTATCCAAAATGAAAATAGCTTCCTCTCCATCTTTAATAGAGATGATTGCTTTTTGGTTATTTAAAATAGAATGATAAAAACTTTCTTGTTCAAGAAGAAGATGATCTCTTTTTTCATAGTTACTCACCTTAACAAATTCGCCATCAATCTCACCTGCAGGGGCTTCCCAAATTTCACACTTCATCAAATCAATATAAAGACATCCCAATGAAGAATAGATTTCAAAATCACGAACTTCTTTTACATGGTTTCTACTGGCCATGACCTCCGCAAAAACTCCATTTTTATAAAAAAGTGTCGTATTAACGAAATCAAACTTTGGCGTTCTTATTTTTTTCCCAAAAGATCGAAGGCTTACTGGTTTTTGCTCTAGAATGAAATTAAGAATATCAATGTCGTGGATCATTAAATCCTGAACAACGTCAACATCTGTTGCTCTGCCTTTAAAGCTTGCTACTCTATTTATTCTTATTTGAAAGGTTGATGGAATATTTTTAATATATTCTTTAACGTAACTCCAAACTTTATGAAAACGTTCACTATGACCAACCTGTAGAACAATACCGTCATTCTTTAACTTTTTAAGTTCCTGGATTTGTTGAAAGTCATCAACTAAGGGTTTTTCACAAAAAACATGTTTTTTGTTTTTCAAAAGATCTTTAATTACTTCAAAATGAATTGACGTCGGTGTTGCAACTATCGCAGCGTCTATGTCACTCATCACTTCTGACAACGATTGAACCACTTTAATATCAGGATAGTTTTCTTTGGCCAATGATTGATTCTCTGGATGAGGTTCAACAATGGCAACAAAGTCACAAGAATCAATCTCGTTAGCTTTTTGACAATGCCATTTACCTAAATGCCCAAAACCAACGACTGCTGTCCTAACTTTTTGATTCATATTCAATTCCTATTTTTTAAGACATAAAAGGAGGAAGCCCAACTTCACTTCTTTTGATAAACTTAATCATCCCTTGAATAATTGTATTATCTGCATATTCTTTGATCATTTCCTCATGGCCAACAAAAGCCCTAGGTGATAAAGCTGAAGCTTCCATCACTCGGTAAAAATCAACAACTTCTGTTACATCTTGTTTAGAGACACCACTTCTTCTTAATCCGATAATGTTAATTCCTTTAAGTCTAATTCTATTTCCATAGGCAGTACAGAAATCAGGAATATCCTTATCAACTGCAGAAGCTCCTCCAATATAACAATTACGACCTAGGGAAACGAATTGAGAAACATTACAGGCTCCTCCCATTATGACTCCGCTATCTACTTTTACATGACCAGCAAAGTTACAAGAGTTCGCAACAATACACTTATCACCAACAACAACATCATGGCCGATGTGAACATAGGCCATAAAAAGATTGCTGCTACCAATTTTGGTAATTCTATTCTCTTTTAATGTTCCTCGATGAACAGAATTATATTCTCTAAAAACGTTGTTATCTCCGATAACAACCTCAGTATCTTCACCTTTATAGGAAAGATCCTGTGGAGGAGCTCCAATAGAGCAGAAGTGAAAAAATTGATTATTTTTCCCTATGCTCGTATGGCCTTCAATGGAAACGTGAGAAGCAATAACTGTTCCACTTCCAATTTTCACATTCTCCCCTATTAGTGAATAAGGACCAATGCTAACATCTTCAGCGAGTTCTGCTCCTGGGTGGATAATTGCGGTTGGGTGAATTAAGTTTTTTTCGTTCATAAATTAACTCTTTTTTATAAATCTGCACCTTGCAAGAAAATCACATTCAGAAATAACTTCATTTTCATAACGAACTTCGGAGTAAAAAGAAAGAAACTCTCCTCTGGCTTTCATTAACCGAGATTTCACATTCAACCTCATTTCAGGAACAACTGGTTGTCTGAAACGAGACTTATCCACTCCAACTAAAATAAGATCAACATCATATGCATTAAAATCATTTTCAATACAGAAAGTTGTCACAAATGAAGAAATTTGAGCCATCATTTCGATTTGGCAGACACCTGGAAAAATAGGATTTCCTGGAAAATGTCCTTTAAAAATGGGGTGATCTTTAGGAGGAGTGTAGTATCCACTCACTCCACAATCAATTAAATCTTTCATTTTGACAGTACTTAACTGACTTAAGTCTCGCACTGAAGTATCAAATTCTTCAATTTCATCAACAAAGAGAAAAGGATCTCGGTGAGGAAGAAAATTTAAAACGTCTTCTTTGTTAAAGATCATGCTTCATCTTCCTTTTGTTTAAGAATTCTTTTTAACTGTACTTTTTCTCTGAGCCATTCTTTGTGATCTTGTGCAGGAAAACCAGATATTTGACTACCAGCTGGCCAATCAGAAGTAACCAAAGTCCCAGCTGCGACAAGGGTTCCTTTTCCTATGCTCACATCAGGTCCTATTTTAGCAGCTCCGCCGATAAAGCAGAAATCTCCAACGACAGAACTTCCAGCACAACCAGCAGTACCTGCAATAACAACACCTTGTCCGACCTGAGCGTTATGTCCAACTGTGCACAGATTATCCATTTTTGTCCCACTTCCTACTCTCGTTGGAATAAAGGCTCCTGCATCAACAGTAGAGTTTGCTCCAATTTCGACATCATCTTCAATAATAACCCCACTAAAATGCCACACTTTATGATGTATATAATCATGAAAGTTGTATCCAAACCCATCTGCTCCAATTGTGACATTCCCATGAAGACGACAGTTTTTACCAATTTGAACATCATGATAAATGGCGACGTTAGGATAAATAATAGAGTTTTCCCCGATAGATGAGTTCGAGAGAATCGTTACATGGGGATAAATAACAACATTGGCCCCTATGGTTACATTTTCTCCAATAAAAACATTTTGAGCAATTTTAGCAGTAGGATGAATATCAACACTGCCAAGTTGTCTACCATCAAGTTGAGTATTTAAATTTTTATATTTTTCATCATAAAAAGGTTTTGAGCATTTAGAAATGGAAACATCAACATGAGTTGATGAAAGAAGTGATGAAAAAATATCATAAAAAGAAGAAAACTCCTCTTTTGTTCTTTCATAAAAACCTTTATCAACAATTAAAGCTATGTTCTCAAGGCTCTTTTTTTCAAAAGAGTTTTGCAGTCTTTTAATAAATTTTCTATTTTTTATAAAGTACAAACAGTGAGAACGTGAATTTAGATGATGTCCAATGGACTCCAGTAAATGCTCTTGATTTCCTTTAATTAACTCAAGAGAAGGTTCAGTTTTTAAAATTTCTAATAAACTAATCATTATTTTTTTGAATGTTTTTTATCATAAGCTTTAACAACTGCATCAGTTAAATCTTTTTTGCTTTTTGCATAAATGAGAGGTGAGGCTATTTCTAAAGTAAAATCAACACCTTCTTTAGCAGAAACCTCTTCAACTACATCTTTTAATTTTTTGAGAATAGGCTCTTTTAATTCTATTTCTTGTTGTTGAATTTTTTTTTGGTAAGTTACTGTTTTTCTTTGTAGCTCCATCATCATTTTTTGAATATTTTGTTGCTTGGTTATTTTAGCTTTTTCGCTAAGAACCATATCTTGCTTACCAAGTTTTTCTTTTTCTTGAGTCACTTTGTTTTCATCGCTTTTAAGCTCTGCCTTCATTTTATTAAAAGATTTTTCCAATGTTTTAATAATGGCCTTACCTTCTTTGATCTCGTTGATCACTTTTTGCATATTCACGATACCAACCGTTACAGCAAAAGAATTGCTCGAAACTAATACTATTAGCAAACTTAATAAAAACTTCATCTTTTTCCTCCCAAATATTAAAAGAGTTGTCCTATATCAAAGTGAAACTGTTGATTATCAATTGGTTCTTCAACATTGTTAACAGGATAAGCAAATTCAAACCTTAGTACACCAATTGGAGAGAACCATCTGAATCCAAATCCATAATCAAAGTAAAGCCTCTTACTCTCTGAGTCTGCACCTAAGTATTTTTCAGATACGTTACCAGCATCATAGAATAAAACCCACTTAAGACCAGCATCTTTAACAAGAGGATACTCTAGTTCAACAGTCCCTAGTAAAGAGAAAAGCCCCCCTTTATTAAAGAGCTCTTGGTTTCCGTTTTGAAGATTGGTAGCAAGTTGTTTAGGGCCAATATCTTCAATGTTATATCCTCTCATATTCCTTGCCCCACCGAGAGAGAACTTCTCTGTTCTTGGGATATCCCTATCAGCGGTTTCAAATAATCTTGAAACCTTAAGTCTACTTCTAAAGGTTAAATCTTTATAAAGAGGTTCATAAAATCGTCCTTCTGCTTCCGTTTTAAGCCATCGCTGATCTCCAAAAACTCCAGTGAACTCAACGGCACCTCTTACATAGTGCCCATCAGTAGGTTCAAAAATATTATTTCTTCTATCCCAAACAAGAGAAGTTGTGACCGAAGAAGCAATACCATTTTCAACATCTGGGTTAATAAGAGGGTTTGAAATGCTTCCATTTTCTAACTGCGTTCTCTCCCATTGATAGGTCATAAAGAGTCTAGTGTAATCAAAGAGAGGATAACCAACTCTGATATCTGCTCCATAGCGTTTATAATCAAAGGAGCTAATATTTCTATTTTTGGTATTGAAAAGATCAAATCCCGTTGTCCATTTAGTGTCATTAAAATAAGGCTCTGTGAAGCCAAGATTAAATAGGTTTTGCTGTGAAGAAAGAGAGAGAGAGAAGTTTAAGTTTTGACCTAAGCCTCTGAAGTTATTCTGGGCAATTGACGCTTGTAAAAAACCTTTCGTTGCCGTGGAGTAACCAGCACCAATACTAATTTGTCCAGTTTGTCTCTCTTTCACAGTAATCTCAACATCCAAAATATTGTCTTTATCCTTAGGAGAAACAGTATTAAAAATAACACTCCCTTGTTCAAAGAAGCCAAGGCGAATAACGTTTTCTTTGGATTGCCTTAAAAGTGACCCCGAATATTTCATTCCCTCTTTAATCTTAAGCTCTCTTCGAACAACCTTATCTCTAGTTTTTGTATTTCCTTTGACACTAATTTTTCCAAAATAAGCAATCTTTCCCTTTTCAAAAGAAAAGAGAATATCAACTTTATTTTCTCCAGGAACAATCTCTAGCGTTCTCAAGACGTTAGCAAACGCATAACCTTTGTCTTGATACATTTCAGTTAATAACTGAATATCTTTTCTCAGGTTTTCTTCGGAATAGATATCGCTACTTTTCAATGCAATTTTCTCTCTTAACTCAGAGTCAGTGAAAAGAAGATCTCCGGTGAAAAAGATATTATTGATTTTAAACTTAGGTCCCTCGTTAATCTTAACTGTGATAAATACCCATTTTTTGTCTTCTGTTACAGTGATAGATGGTGTCCCTACGTTAACTTGTAAATAACCTCTTGATTTGTAGAGATATTTCAACCTTTCAATATCTCCTTGAAAATTAAATTCTTTAAAATTCCCTGAACCAGAGAAAAAAGAGAAGAAAGAATCTTCTTGAGTCTGCATGAAAGACTTCAGCTCGCTATCTTCCAAAGCCTTATTCCCAAGGAAAGTAATTTTTTTCACTCTGACTTTATCAAATTCTTTTACCCGAACGATAATTTTCACAGATTGGTTTGCTAATGGGACCACTTCAAATTCAGATGTCGCAAGAAAGAAGCCCTTTTCTTCGTAGTATTTTTTAATACTGTTCATGTCTGACTGCAAAGTATTAACATCTAAAATGTTAAAGGCTTTGGTCTTCATTTGCTCTTTTATATCGTCTTCTGAGATTTCGTCGTTTCCATCAATCGCAATTTTAGAAATGATAGGCTTTTCTTTAACGACAAAATTAAGAATGGCATCGCCCTCTTGGTGGGCCTCTACTGTTTCAAAATATTTCATCCCATAAATCTTCTTGATCGCATCCCGAACAAGATAATTATCAATGAGCATATTTTTTTTAATATCAATTTTCTCTAGAATTGCTTCTGATTCAACTTTTTTGTTACCAGTGATCTTAATTTCTTTAACTCTAAAGAAATTGACAACGGGGCCTAAATCTTCGTCGGCCATTGAGAGAGTTGGCTCTAATAAGCAAACCAAAACTGGTAACAAAAACTGAACAGTAAACAACCTGATGACCAGCTTTACACTCGGCATCATTCCCCTTGTCTCTACGCGCAGTTAAAGATAACAAGTGATTTTAGCTAATAATCTGACCATCTTCAATGGTTATTTTATTGTTAAAATGAGTGGCAACTTTCTCATCATGAGTAACGACGATTAGCGTAGAGCCAAACTCTGAAGCCAGGTCTTTAAGTAGTTGAGTTACTTTTTGAGAATTTTGTGAATCTAAGTTTCCAGTAGGTTCATCACACAAAAGAATCTTTGGGCGAAGTGAAATAGCTCTCACGATATTAATTCGTTGCTGCTCTCCGCCAGATAGCTCGTAAGGCATTTTTGTAAGACAGTGTGAAACTCCAAGAAACTCAGCCATCTTTATTGCGTTTTTCTTCACTTTTTCAATCTCTTTTCCTCCTCCAATCCTTGCTGGAAGCATGATGTTATTGAGACAATTCATGGAAGGGAGAAGGAAGTGAAATTGAAAAACAAAACCAATATAACTATTTCTGTAAAAAGAGAGCTCGTCATCATCTAATTGATCAATTTTTTTTCCTTCGATCTCTATTTCCCCAGAGCTCGCTCTGTCTAATCCTCCCAGTAAATACAAAAGGGTTGATTTACCTGAGCCAGATGCTCCCACAAGGGCGTAATGACCAGTCTGAGAGAACTCAAGGTTTATTCCTTTTAAAACATGAGTCTTTCCATAATGCTTATTCACATTTTTTAGCTGAACAAAACTCACCTTATGAAAACTCCTTTCTTAATCCATAAAGAATTGATTTTTTCTTTAATTTTAAGATCCCTATTGAGGTTACTAATATAACCCAAAAAAGGCTAAGTGAAAAAACAATCAAATAATCCTTGGATTCTAAGGATAAAGATAACGAACCCAGGACATAGATTTGTCCGGGAATTTGAAGAAAAGGCAGTTTTAGAACAAGCTTATCAAAAACAATCGTCAATAAATATGAAATAAGGCACGAGCAACTCCAAATAAAAACAACCATAGAAGCCCAAAATTTCAAAATTCCCTTAGCATTCATTCCAAGTGCCCTAAAGAGAAAAAAATCTTGAGACTTACGTTCTGAAATAAAAATAATAAAAGCAGCAATATTAAAAATAGAAACGATAACAATTAATTGTAAGACAATTGTTATTGATATTTTTTCAATCTCTACCGCATCTAAAAAGCTAGAAAATTCATCCCATGACGGTTTTAAAATGAGAGGGTTTTGAATTTTTTCTCTTATTTCTTGAAGTGTTTTTTCAACCTGAGGCATTGTTCTGTTTTTTAATCTTAAAAAAACGAGATTAAACCCATTAGTTGTATTCAAATAACTTCTCAAATCCTCTATCGGAATATAGATGAAACGCAAATCTTTTTCATAAATTCCATGATTAACAATTTTCGTAATCTTTAAACGTTTGAGTAAAGGAAGCGACTTTAGTCCTCTATTTCCATTACTAAAAGCAATCACAGCGCTCTGGCCTTCTTTAAGCCGCATCTGTTTGGCAAGCTCACTTCCAACAGCCATTTCTCCTGGGGCGACTTGAATTTTTAGTCCCGTAACTTTATTAAAACTCTCCTCTTCGATTCCCTTAATGACAACACCTCTTGAGAGAGTGTTATTCATGAAAAAACCTTCTGATTGATAAATATGAGTTGATTCACTGATGTTAGAGTGAGCAGTAACAAGTTCTACTTCTTTTTCAGAACCAAAGAAACCATTCCTTGTAAGTAGTTTAAGATCACCGCTTGATTTTCTAAGTCCATCAAGAAGTGTGTGCTCAAAACCATCCATCAACCCAATTGTTGAAAGAATGACCGATATTGAAAAAGCAAAGCTTAGAATTGTCGCTATTAAAAAAAGATAAGACTGCTTACCTACAAGGATAACTCTTGCAAGTTCTTTAAGGGGCACTGCTGTCGAACGCAACTGCACTTAACTCTCTTGTTCCTGTTCGAAAAAAGTTTCTTTTTTCAAAAGTGGGAATAAGATAACGTCTCGAATACTTTGGCTATTAGTTAAAATCATACAAAGCCTATCGACACCAAGACCCCACCCACCAGCTGGAGGCATACCATATTCAAGGGCCCTGACATAATCGTAATCAACGTCACAGGCCTCTTCATCCCCATCTTCTTTAAGCAGTGCTTGATCGGCAAATCGGTCGAGTTGATCTGTAGGGTTATTGAGTTCAGAAAAAGCATTGGCCATTTCCCATCCGTTGATAAAAAACTCAAAACGATCAACAAACTCAGGGTTTTCATCATTTCTTCTTGATAATGGAGAAACTTCCGTTGGGTATTGGGTAATAAAAGTTGGTTGAATCAAATGAGCTTCTGCGAACTCCTCAAAACATAAAACCATTAATTTAGCTGCTGAAAGTTTTTCTAAATCTTCTTTTTTAAATTCTGTTTTTGAAGCTAAGAGCTTAATCATGACATCTGCTTTTTTCAGATCAGCTTCGTTTAAGTCTGTGTACCTCAAGACCGCTTCAGAGATTGTCATCCTTTGAAACTCACCATCAAAAGAGATTTCATTATCTCCAAATTTAACAGTTGGAGATCCGTTAACTTCTTGAACCAGTTTTTTCATGAGATCTTGTGTTAAATTCATCAGATCTTCATAAGTAGCAAAGGCCCAATAAAACTCAATACTCGTAAACTCAGGATTGTGTTTATAAGAGATACCTTCATTGCGAAAACAACGATTCATCTCAAATACTTTTGGATAGCCTCCTACAAGAAGACGCTTCAAATGCAGCTCGGGAGCAATTCTTAGAAAAAGATCCATTCCCAGAGTATTATGAAATGTTTTAAATGGTTTTGCGGCAGCCCCACCAGCGATCGAGTGAAGCATAGGAGTTTCGACTTCTAAAAAATCTTGCTGGTAAAAATATTCTCGAATAAAGCGAACTATTTGAGATCTTTTTTTAAGTTTGTCTCTTGTCTCAGGGTTCATAATCATATCAACGTATCGCATACGATACCGAAGTTCCGCATCTGTGAGTCCGTGAAATTTTTCGGGCAGAGGTCTAATGGATTTTGTTACAATGGAGAAGTCTTTCGCGTTAAGAGAGAGCTCTCCCTTATTTGTTTTAAAAATATCTCCGTTAACCCAAACAATATCTCCATAATCCAATTTTTTGTATTCAGAGAACCCTGATTCAGAAACAACACCTTTTTTTACGTAAACTTGAAATTTTCCTGTTCCATCATCACACTGCAAAAAAGCAGCTTTTCCAAAATCTCTTGCAATCAGTACTCTCCCTGCATATTGATAGCTTGGGGTTTCACCAATTTCTTCTTTTGCAAGGTGTCCATATTTTTTTGTGAGCTCTACTCCTGTGATATTGGGCTTTAAATTGTTTTTATAAGGGTTTACCCCTTCATCAACAAGTTTTTGACGCTTATCAAGACGAACTTTCATTTGTTCAGAAAATTGCTCAGTCCACCTCTGAATATGCTTGTCTTTCACGAGAACTCCTCTTTATTTTTTTGGATAATAGCTTTTCTTTGCCATCATTGGCAACGTTGTGACTAAGATTCTTGGGAGTTAAGCGCTGACCATTGAAGATAGGAGTTCATAAAGCCATCAAGGTCTCCATCGAGTACCTTTTCTGCAGCTCCTACTTCAAAACTTGTTCTATGATCTTTTACCATTTTATAAGGGTGAAGAACGTATGAGCGGATTTGAGACCCCCATCCAATTTCTTTCTTTGAGTCTTCAACTTCCGCTTGCTGTGCTCGCTTCTCTTCCATGGCCTTCTCATAAAGCCTTGATTTAAGGATTTTAAGAGCTGTCTGTTTATTTTGAAGTTGTGAGCGTTCATTTTGACAAGTAACAACAATTCCACTTGGTATGTGAGTCATTCGAACTGCTGAGTCTGTTGTGTTAACTGATTGTCCTCCTGCCCCACCAGAGCGGTAGACATCAATTTTTAGATCCTTATCCAGCACTTCTATCTCAATGCTATCATCAATTTCAGGTGAAACAAAAACTGAAGCAAACGAAGTATGTCTTCTTGCATTTGAATCAAAAGGAGAGATACGCACCAGTCTGTGAATCCCAGTTTCTGATTTCATTTGCCCATAAGCAAAAGCTCCTTCAACTGTCATTGTGATAGATTTTATCCCAGCAGAATCACCATACTGATGATCAAGGATTGTCACTTTATGACCTTTAGACTCAGCCCATCTTGTTAGCATCCTGTGGAGCATACTGGCCCAATCGCAAGACTCAGTTCCGCCAGCTCCAGCATTAATAGAGATAATTGCATTATTGGCATCCGTCTCACCTGAGAGGAGTGCATTTTTTTGAGCTTCGGCCATTGCCACTTCTACTCTCTCCTCAATTTGAGAAAGAGCTCCCTGGCTTTCTTCGTCCCCTTCAAGAGCGTAATCAATAGTTATTTCAAGTTCATCAGCAAGTTCACTAAGGTGATTAAAGTTATTCACCACTTGTTCTAAGGCAGATTTCTCTTTTTGAATTTTTCCAGCACTTTCGCTATCTTGCCAAAACCCTTCAAGAGCTTCCATTTGTTTAATTTCTTCTAGTCGATGATTTTTTTGAGAAATGTCAAAGTGACCTCCGCAAAAGTTCGAGGTCTTTTTTAAATTGATTTAAAGAGTTTTTATATTCTGAGATATTAATTTCCACGAGATTTATATTCCATCAAAAATAGCTGGATAGCAATATTTTAATCTTGCTTCTTCTGTATAGTGCCTTAGTTTACATTCACATTTATCACGATTCCAGTTTTTAGGATCAGGATCGCTACAAGATTCATCAGTTTCAATTTCACAAAGCTTTCCAGCTGTTTCTGAGATTGTTTTTAAAATTTGAGCAATAGTATCTCTCTTAGCCGCAACTTTTTTGTTGGTACTAACGAGAAACTTCAATAGCTGTCCAGTGCTTGGAATTTTTCCATATTTAATCAGGTATTGAAAAATAGTCTTTGAAAGAATTTTAGATACAAACTTCCCTGCACTATCTTTAACCAATGCTTTAATCGCTGGAGCATAAACTGTTTCATAGGCCCTTTCTACTTCATTGGCATCCATTCTATTATTACCGTTTCCGTACCTTGCTCCGTTTTCATCCACTCTGAAATCCGTATCAAAGCGCAGTAGAGTTGACTCAATATTAAGTAATCCTCCCAAAATCGAGAGCATATCACCATCACCAAGTGGAACATCAGGGAGATCGTTTCCTGCTTCTAAATACTCATTTAATAAAGGATGGCGAGGGTTGGTATCATCTTCTTCTGCTGAAGCATCTATAGGATAACAAGTTCTGGCAAATATTTCCGTTTGAATAAGAAACTCCTGACTTTGATAAGGAGTAAGTTCTTTTTTAACGTAATCGTGCAGTAGTGGCAGGTTATCTTTAAAGTTTCTTCTTTTTCCATCTTCATCTTCCCACTCTGAAAAAAGCACATCAAAAAAGTTTCGCCGAAAGCAAGAAACAGAAACTTGTATTTCACAATCCTCATCATCAATGATTCTTCCTATTTCATCTTTCTTTGGACACATCTGATCAGCATAGACCCACTGTCCATCACAAGCCTCTTTCATTTTCTCAAGAACAATATCCCCCATATCAAGAGCGGTGAAAACACCGACAGCGAATTCTGTTGCTTCATGGACTTCAACTTTTCCAGAACCATCTGCAGAGGTACCAGATTGAAACTGAAAAAGATCTGTCATTAAGGTCGCGTTGTTAGCAGAAGTTCCTTCTCGTTTAGGAATCACAATATTCATTTCAACCAGTAGAGAGTGAAGCTCAAAAATAAGTCTTTCAACCTGTCTTAAAGTTAGAGTGGAGTTAAAGTCTTCCTTATCGGTATTATCACTGTCGGCTATTTTACATTTATCCGTTTTAAATTTCTCCATGTCACATGGCCATTTCTCTTCAATAAAGCGGAAAACTTCTTTGAAAGCATATTCCAAAACGCCAATGGTAAAAAGAGCATTCGGGTTTCTAACATAACCAGGGATATAGTAAGGAGATTTACCGTCTTGATAAAAGCGGTAGTTCGAGGCAATCCTCATAAACTCAGGAAAGAAGCGCTTTTCGTAGTCTGTCTCAGGCTTATGATCTCTTGGCTCGAGTGAAATTCTCTCCGCGCTACTTAGAAGATCGGAATACTGAGAGTAGAGATCATGAAAAACAATCCCCATATTAAAAACGTCGTGAAAATGATCGATAAGAACGGTCAGTTTTCTCATCGAAATCGCTCTTTGCCGTTTTCTTATACTCTCTCTTCTTTGTGCCCTATCTTCTTCAGTAATATTTTTATAACTTACCCCAAAGATCATATCCATGATATTTAAAACAGCGTCAGTGTGAAAACTCAGATCAATCCCTCCCAGATCATCCTGGAAATGTGATGCTGCTTTTAAAACATCATCAACATCAAACAAAGTGATATCACTCGTAGGACCTCTATAGAAAAGAGCTTGAAGTTCGTTAAGATCTTGCTCAAACAACTGAAACTTTTTTACCTTGTCATTAAACCTTATTTCCTTAAGTCTAATAAAATCATAAAAAACAGTTATATAGGTGGATAAGTTATCGACAATATGGCCTAACTCAGAGTTACCAATAATTGTCTTATCTCCTCCCAAAAAGAGCGTTTTAAGAAAAGTAAGTGATTTAATCGTTTCAATATCTTCTCTATTATTATCCTCTGCGTTTTCTCCCTCTTCATCTTTGAAAGTATCCATCAGTTCATGAAGATCAAGCTTATATTCAATACTCGTTTGACGGGAGTAGACCTTCTGTAATTCATCTGCGATTTCATTAGAGTAATTTTGAATCCTTCCTTTCAAACGGTAATGGACTTCAGAACTGACTTCATCTTCATTTTCAAACTCACGACGAATTTTCACCACATTTTTATTGAAAACTTTGAGAAAACTAATAATACGAGAGATATCTGCTTTAGAGATAAATTTATGATGTTCTTTCAAATCATTCGGGTTATTGATCCCTGGCCACTTCGCAAGAACAAAATCCGGAACTCCAACAAAAAGATTAGAAAGTTTAAAAAACTGCTCAATTGCTGGAATATCATCAATAAGATCTGGCTTTTCTTCGTTGATAAAATCTTTTAATAAATCTAAAGACAAATACCCTTCATAATCAGTTCTTACTTTATCAATGAACAGATCCATCGACTCCTGAAGACAATCCCAAGTTGAAGTAATCTCTTCTTCAAAAATAAGATCAAAACTAGGCTCATCATTAAGATCACAAGTTAAAACAGCTTGAATAGCTGTTTCAGCACCTGGTCCTTCACTTACATCCCCACAGGAGCTTAAAAATAAAAGCCCTGAGAGCAAAGTTAATGTTAATAAATAAGAGCTAAACTTCAAACTTATTCCTCTTTAATAAACCTAAAAACGATAAACCATTCTGCCGTAAACAGCATCGTTGTTTCTAAAAGGAGACCAGAAAGTCTCATTTTCACCAGCATCATTCGCACCAATAACATCAAATCCAGCGACAAGATCAACATCTTTACTATAGGCATAAGTTGTCGCGAAGGAAAACAATCTATCAAGACTGAAAATATCATACTTAATATCTAGTAAACTTGAAAAACGCGGGGACCATCTTGCTATAAAATTGACGTTGATCGCTTCATTCCAACGTGGCTCTTCATTTAATGGGTTATCATTAATTTTCTCATAACGACTTCGCCTTGCTACGTAATTAAGCTCCATTCGATAGCTATCATTAAAAGCTCTGGCCATTCCTACTCCGCCGTATTCTTCTTCTATCCTGATATGCTTATAACTAGTGGCTTCGTAAAAAGAAGTATCTCCGTTAAAATCAGCATCTGGTTTTGAATAAAGATATGAAGCATAAATTTCAAAGCCTCGATTTTCATACTTGAGCTGCCCACCAAATACATCTTGATAAAAAATTCCGGGCTCAACTGTAATATCCACTTTATCAAACCCTACAGGGTCAACTTTAAAATCTGCAGCAACACCAATACGATTATCTGGTTTTCTCATATAAAAACCTTCTGCTAGAAAGTGCTTATTTTCAAAGCCGACACTTCCCCCAACAGAATAATTAAAAACTATATCTTGAATATCTGGATACTGAACATCATAGTAAAGTGCTCTCTCCTTCCCAGCTGATTCGTTAGTTGCAGGAGGGGCTTTGGCCCAAGGATGTCGTGACTTAACAGTGCCAGCATTCACATCAATATCTAAACTTGGGTTTAACTCTGGAACATAAACATAACTAGCAAAACCTTTGGCAAAAAGTCCTGTTTTATGTCGAAATTCAATCAACAACCCTGTTAACCCTTCTTGCCCTGGTCTAAAAAAATCAAAATTCACTCGGTTGTTTAGTTTTCCAAATCCCCATTTTTCATCCAACTTACTCCAATCAAGAATCACTCTTCCAAGCTTATAGCCGATTGAGTTTTCTTCATCCGAGAATTCTTTGGAAGCTTCTTTTCCAACATAGGCTTCCTTGACCGAAAACATTACCAAAGAGGCATCGTTAACCCTTGAAGCAAAGTCAAAAACCTTTTTATCACCTTCTTCATCTTCACTTAGATAAAAAAGATCTAAATCTCCCATGTAACGGTTTCCCGTTTCCTCACCTGTTTTTTCACCTAACTGGTTTCCTTGCAGACCAAAAGAACCACGAAAACTTCTTTTTTGGTTTTTCTTAGATTTTTGAACTTCTGCCACTGCTTCTTGATTGAAATCTTTGTTTATTTTTGGCGGATGAGTATTTTTCTTAGAGCTCTTTTCTGGAACTTGGAATTCAAGGCTTTGAGCAAACAAATTTAAACTCAAAACAAAAAACACCACTCCAAGAAAAAACTTTCTTGAGAAAAAAAATGAAAGGTAGTGGTAGATCTCTTTTTTGATCAAATTAATATTCAATGTCCTGTTAAAAACTGTTCGTCCTTAAATAATAACAAATGCTTATCACGTTTGCATTACTCTCGAAAATAATGCTAACGCACCGAAAAATATTAGCATTTTCTCTCCCAAGTACTGGGATTTATTGCATGAAATTGAAATATTTATAGCAAAACGATCGTTCGCAAGTGTCTTAAATTATTGATTTTTCGATAACTCTAGCGCAATGCGCTTCATGATTTCTGACTCAAAATTCTGCATTTTCTCCTCTTCTGCGACTGAAATTTCGTGGTCGTAACCGCATAAATGGAGAACTCCATGGACAAAAAGGTGAAGAAATTCTTCTTCAAAACTCAAATCAAACTTCTTGGCTTGTTCTTGGGCCACATAATAGTTGATATAAATATCACCCAGGCAAACTTCAGGTTCAAAAAGCTCATTGCCCGTATTTCTAAAATCTTCATGAACAGGGAAAGAGAGAACATCTGTTGTTTTATCTTTATTTCTGTAGGTTTTATTTAACTCTTGAATAGTCTCATCGTCACAAACATTAACATTTACTTCGAATTGTTTTTCTTGTGGCGCCTTTAACACCTCTTCTTCCAGAAAAAGTTTTAAAACGAGACAGGAAGCTTCAAAATATTTTTTGATCTTTAGCTGTACTTCATCAGTTAACTCAAAAGCTGATTGAAAGTTAATTAAAAAATTATCGACACAAAAACTTTGTTCATTTTCCATAAAAGCTCTTTAATGGTAATAATGAATGAGATCCTAAGTCAAAAGGTTTAATTGCGTTATGAATAAAACACCTCAAATCCAAGAAATTGAGCGTCTTTTCCATGTCGTCGCCGCTCTAAGAGACCCTAAACATGGCTGTCCATGGGACTTAGAGCAAACCCATGAGACCCTTTTGAGATTTCTTATTGAAGAATCTTATGAATTTATAGATGCCGTTCAAAGAAAAAATACTTCTGATATGGAGGAGGAGTTAGGAGACGTCCTTCTTCAAACTTTTCTTCATTCTAGGCTGGCTGAAGAAAGAGGTGATTTTGATATTTTTTCTGTGGCCAAAAAATTGGCCGATAAACTAATCAACAGACACCCTCATGTCTTTGACAACGACAATAAAGAAGTATTCTCCATAGAGAAAATTAAAGAAAATTGGGAAAAAAGCAAACTTAGAGAAGGGAAAAAAAGCAAACATCATATAACCCATAAGGATAATCTTTTTCCATCTCTTTTAAGTGCTTTTAAAATTGGGAAGAAAACAGCTCAAGTGAATTTTGACTGGGAAAATCCAATTCAGGTTCAATATAAAGTTGAAGAGGAATGGCAAGAACTCAAAGAAGAACTCGCTCACCCTCAACCTAATAAAGAAAGAGTAGAGGAAGAGCTGGGAGATTTACTCTTTTCTTGTGCTCAACTGGCAAGACATCTTAACTTAAATCCAGAGGAAGTCCTTCATAAGGCCAATGCTAAGTTTATAAAGCGCTTTAATTGCTTAGAAGATAACGTCGAAAAAGATGGATATGAAACATTAAAAGAGCTTAACCACAAACAACTTGAAGCTTATTGGACTCAATCAAAAAATGAAACTTAAAGAGCAATATATTACAAAAACAAGTGAGCAAAGACTCTACCAATGTGAGGTCCCACTTATAGGTATTACAGGGGGAATTGCCACAGGAAAAAGTTGTGTTTCACAAATCTTGAGAGAGAACTCGCACCCTTTAATTGATGCGGATGAGATGGTGAAGGAAGTTTATCAAAACCAAGAGACTATTGAATTCGTTCAAAATAATTTCCCGCAGGTATTTAAGGAAGGAGCGATAGACTTTAAAACATTAAGAAAAATAGCTTTTGAGGATAAGGGAAAAAAATTTAAACTTGAGAGTTTCATTTATTCAAAACTCCCTCATCTTTTTTCACAAAAGAGAAAAGAATTAAAAGATATTTCTTATTTATTTTATGATGTCCCCCTACTTTATGAGAAAAACCTAGAAGATAAATTTGATCTTGTGATTTGTGTCTATGCTCCAAGACAGCTACAAATTGAGAGGATTCAATCAAGAGATAACAGTCCAATTGAAGTGATTAAAAATATTCTTGATAATCAACTCTCTATTGAAGACAAGAAAGAGAGAGCTGACTTTATATTGAGCAATACTGAGGACTATGCTTCTTTAAAAGAAAAAGTCCTCGCACTTTTAAAGCAAATTCTGAAATAAGTTTAAACTTCTGTTTCTGTAGCCGATTTTTCCACAAAGCCATCCTTGTCTTGAATGAGCTTATTAACGGTATAAGCAACTTTAGTATTGGCCTTATAACCAGAATAAACTGATTTTAACTTATCAATGACAACATCTTCAATTCTTTGAGAGCGAGTCTCAAGATCACTTAAGTAGGTATTTTGCCCTTTAAAGCTCTCGAGTAAATCTTTTTGTCTAATTCCTTCATTCTCAACCTTGTTCTCACTAATTCTTCTCTTATGTTCTTTGAAAATCATTTGAGTTTTTGAAAATTGAACATCAAGAAAAACCATCTTCTTATCAATGCTAGCGATCACATCATTTAAGGCAGCAAGGTCTGCATTCACTCTTTCAATTGCTCCTGCTTGTTTAAATTTTAATTCACTATTGATATCTAACTTAGAAGAGTCCACAACTTTTCCAATAGACTGAGAGATTTTATTTTTGATTGAAACCATTTCATTTTTAATTACTTTTATTTCATCCTTGAACTTCTCTACCGATGGAATTGCACTTAAAGCATCCGAAAAGCTTCCAAAAAGACCTTCATTCTTTCTCACACTAATATGATAATCTTGAATACTTTGGTGAAGCGAATCTCGCAGATTAGCATTCAATTCTTTATACTCATCAACAACACCCGCAAGTTCGATGAATTTATCTCGTACAATTTTCAAATCTTTAACAACTTTCAAGTTTGCTTCAATCGCGGCTTTATTAAGTCCCATGACATCATCAAGAGATTTTTTCATGTCAGCGGATTCATCTTCTAAGCGATCTATTTCACTTAGAAGTCCTTCTTTTTGAAGAGTGGCGTGTTCATTATGTTTACAAATTTTCTCATAAATATCATTGATATCGGCCACATCGTAATCTGATTTAATCTGCTCTTTAAAAGCACTATCAAACCTTCCTGCAAGAAGCGCATCCATTGTTCTTGTAATTGGCCCTATAATTGATCGGCCTTGTGACTCTATCGTATCCTGTAGTGATTCCAGTGAGTAGAGATAAACTTGAATAGAAATATCTCCGTTATATTCGATGGGACTCACATACATTTCATAAGGGCCAAACTTCTTTTGCTCAGGAGTCTTCACTTGAATTTGATAAATTCCAGCAATTCCATTTTTATGAGCTTCTATAACAGGATCGTTTTGTCCTAGATTAGTTGACTTGGCCAAAAAGTCCCAACTGATCTTATCTAACTGAATATCATCACTATTGAGTTTCCACATTTCTTTAAAGTATTGGTTGGCCCAAGTCACTTTCAAATTACTATCTAAGAGAACTGAAGGAAATGGTAGTGAGTCTTGAAAAATACTTCCAAACATCATTCTCTTATGGATATATTTTTTCATTTGCTCAAACTTTTGCTTAAATTCTAATGAAAAATCAGAAGAAAGTTCATCTGTCCGAATGAGATTATTCTCATTGATTTTGAGTACTTTTTCCTCTATTTGTGCACCTATTTCAGCTTCGTATTTTTTTTGAAAAATATATCCTGCCGCCATTAAAATACCACTCATGAGCATTAGTCCAACTAAGAGGAAGAGAAAATAATGGCCATATCTATCGGCTTCAATTTTTTGCAATGAGAGCTCGGGGCCTAGTTCTGTTACCCATGACTCAAAGCTATTTTTATATCTTTTAAAGTTTTGTAAAAAACCGGCTCTCTCATTTGAAAAATTATTTAAAATCTCTATTTCTACCTTGAGAGATTTTAAACGATTCATGATTTCTGATTTCTCATTAGAAGCAAGAATGGAGGACATGGTAATATTCTCCATTGAAGCAATGTCCTTATTAACTTGGGACATTGTTTTTCCAAGACCATTAAACTCGCCGTTATTTTTAGTTAACCTCATTTGAACAATTGAACTCATTCTAGTCAATGTTCTCCATTTATTGGCCTTCACATAGCTAGAAAAATTCATGGCTTTTTCTTCTAAAACTCTGTAGGCATCATTTACATTAGATATCGTTTGTAACCTAGAAAAAGATTCTTTGAGTTTTTTCCCATTTTGCTCAACTGGCATATAGGAATCCATTCTTACAATTCTATTTACCTTTTTCACTTTATCTTCAAAAAAATTGAAACGACTTCTGGCCTTACTGATATCTCCGCTTGTAATTGAATCGTTTATATAGTTTAAAGTTTTATCTTCTTTTAATGTTTTAATAATTGTTGTGGCCTCATAGACTGAAGTCATGTGGCTTCCATCTAAATAACCATTTCCCCACAAGAAAACCAAAGCTCCAAAACAAAGACTGATCAAAAAAGCGAGAACGAATTGATAATAATAAGGAAATAATCTGAAAAGTTTTCGACCCATAAACATCCTGTTTTCAAGCTCTTATCCTTAATGGATAAAAGTTTTTAGTACTTTATTATTATGATATAAGGCCCTTAAAATTTAAAGGGCCAGTTCAGTAAAGTCTTAATAAGCTTGAATGAGAAACTCAAGTACTAACTTGCAATATCTTCGATTGACTCGAAACTCGATTTTAGTCTTACTCGTAATTTAAGAATGGCTTGTGTATGAAGTTGTGAAACTCTAGACTCTGTTACATCAAGTACCTGACCAATTTCTTTAAGATTAAGATCTTCATAATAATAAAGAGAGAGAACTAATCTTTGTTTTTCTGGTAAGGATTTAATTCCATTCTTTATAATTTCTTGTGCTCTTTTGTAGTTAACGGCAGCAAATGGATTAGATGATCTTCTGTGCTCTAAAAGACCCATTAAAAGTTTCTTGTCCCCTCTGTTAAAACTAGAGGAGTCATCAATGTTTAATAAAGAAACGGATTTTGCTTTATTTAATAGTGAAAAATATTCTTCTTGAGAAAGATTCAGCTCAGCACACATTTCTTCATCAGTTGCAGGTCTTCCAAGCTCTCCCTCTAATTTAGAGTAAGCTCTTTCAATCATTTTCGCTTTTTCTCTAACAGAACGAGGTACCCAGTCTTGTGCTCTTAATTCATCAAGGATCGACCCTCTTATTCTAAATTCAGCATATGTCTTAAATTTATTGTCTCTCGTTGGATCAAACTTATCAATTGCATCCATGAGCCCTATAACACCACATGAAATCAAATCATCTAGTTCAATATTTGCTGGAAGTCTCGAAGCTATTTTCATAGCAATATACTTAATCAACGGTGCATACTCTACGATGATTTCATCTTTAGTTTTTGCATCAATTGCTGTTTTGTAATCTTTTAAATTTCTTAGCTTAGCTGTGAGAGACGACATTTAGCACTCCTTGCATCTTTAATGAACTTCGAGTTCGACGCCCCTATTGTCCACAAGTTGATGTGAACTAACCCCATTTACAGAGCGCCCACAAATTTTTTCGGTAAACTTTTTAGTTAGTTTAGAGAAGTCTTTGTGAGCGGCAGAGTTTTCCATTTGAATAAAAAACTTATCAAATGAGTCTGTTGAACAGTCGTATTTTTTAATTCCACCAATAATATTTGTTCGCGAGTTTAAGAAATTTTCAGCAGTTTCACTTAAAGTTTTAATAACTCTTAAATACTGTCCTTGGTTATTCACCATATTTACCAAAAGATGGTTTTCGTTAATACCATAGCTTTTTGATAAAACTTTCATTAAAGAATAGGCATCAGTGATAGATGACCTATCAGGCGTTACTATTAGCAATCGGTGATCACAATAAGCGTTAAGATTAACACTATCCTTGGAAATTCCTGCAGGAGAATCAAGCAAGATATAATCATAATCTTTTTCATGGCCATAAATAATATCAACCATAATTTCATACATTTGAAGACCTTCATTAAAAAGATCAAGATTTCCGTTGGCCGATGGAAGAATATCAAGGTTTCCCATTCTAACAATACACTCTTCGAATGTTTTCCGAGCAGAAATCAAATCAAAAAAATTATCACTTAAGGGAATGTTAAGCTTTATTGATGTGTTCGAAAGGTTAAAATCACAATCAAGAAGCAGAACTTTATGTCCAAGTGATGCTAACTCTTTTGCAAGTTTGACAGAGACTGAGGTTTTACCTACTCCCCCCTTTCCGCTGGCAATCGATACAGTGACTGCTTTTGACGTTTTGTAACGTTTTTTAAGACTTTGAAATTTACTTGCTTCAGAACTAAATGAATGTAGCCATTCGCTGACACTCTCAACCGACATCCTGTCTCCTTCGTTTTTCTTCCTAAAAAACTAAATTCTAAAAAGTGAAGCTATTAATCTTTCTGATGTAGCCGCTTCAATATCTTCCGGTATAACCCGCCCCGTACCATAAAAGACTAAGGGGATATGACCAAACTCTTCATGCACATTAACAAGTGCTCCAAAGTTAAGGCACTTGTCTATATGATTTATTATAATCCCATCAATCAAATGAGAATACTTAGAAATATTTTTTCTATTGTAAATTTCAGAATGAATGGCAGAGATATTTAAAAGAACTTCAACAGAAGAAAAATTTCTTTTTAAATGCTCTACTAGATCTTTAATACTTTCATTGCTTAGAAGGTTTGGATTCACATCAATAAAAAGAGCTTTCTCCGATAACTCTTCTTTTCGGCACTCTGTTACTACTTCAGCAATAGATGTTACTTCAACGATGTCAATTCCAAGTAGTTTGTCTGTTTTTGTTCTCTTGGTTTTTTCTCTTACAATTTTTATAACCTTAGAGCCTTCTCTAATAGAACTTAGTTTTCTCACTGCTGAACTTTGTCCACTCGCGCCCTCTGAGAGAAAAACAGTTATCGACGACCTTCCAACAACCTGCGAGAACATTGCTTGCTTAGTATTAATTATTTCATCGAGCTCTCTTAAGGCCACATCAAAAACAACATCACTATCATCTTGGTCTTTATAACTTACAGAGGCATTAATCTTTTTTATTAACTTCGTAATAATTCTATTGTTTAAATCTAGTGTTTTAAGAGTTGTTTTTAATTCGCTAATTCCGTGAGGACCTTTCTCTCTTTCTGAACTAACGACTACATCTTGCATTAAATTCATTAGTTTTTCTTCTAATGCTTTAATCTTTTCTTCTTGAGATTTTAAATGATTCGAATAATCCATTTCTAATGTTTTTTCTTGTCTTCGAACCTCAACTTCCTCTGGCTGGATATCTGAAATGAATTCATGCAGTTCAACTCTGTTTTCTAAAGGTTGTTCAGATTTTGGTTGAGGAGTTAAGAAGTCATCTAAACTTGAAGTAAAAGATTTGGCCGTACTTACCACTTTATCTTTAAGTTTATTTGTTTTCATTTGAACATTTTTATTTAATCCCATCGCTCCATATGTGGGAGAAGAGTAGGATTGAATCGTTTTATTAATTTCTGATGAAGGCGCTTGATAGAAAGTCTCTTTCACTTCATCTGGTAAAACTCTATCAACTTTTGCTTTCTTAATGTAACTACTCTCAGAAATAGCAGCTGTAATTTCAACTCTATTTTTGCGAAAAGCTCCACCAATTCCCTTGTTTGTTTTCGTTTTAAGAATAATAGCATCAGGGCCAAGTTCTTTTTTAACTTGCTTGATAACCTCTTCTAACGAATCTCCTTCAAATTTCCTGACATGCATTCTACAACCTCACCGTCCCTAGTGACTTTATGTTCGCATCAGGGCTTAATTCATTATGACTTACCACAACCAAATTCGGAATAAATTTTTCTGTCAAATGCTTAAAGTGCCTTCTGATGATTGGTGAACACAAAATTATCATTTTTTCGCCCATATTTGTGGCTTCTTCTATTTTTTCATTCAAACTCGATAAAATTGATTGGGTAATTTTCGTATCAAGAGCAAGCTGCTGCCCAGAGTCGGATTCAACGATAGCATTCGCAACAGCTTCTTCAACATTACGATCGAGAGTGAAAAGTGGAACATCTCCTTGATCGTTTTTAATAGACTCTGTAATTGTTCTATATAAGGACTGTCTGGCCAACTCTGTTAAGTGTAAACTATCTTTTGTAACATCTCCATTTTCAGCGAGAGATTCTAAAATAGTTCTTAAGTCTCTTACTGAAACTCCTTCTCTAAGTAAGTTTTGAAGCACTTTTAGAATAGTTCCAAGAGGAAGAATTTCTGGAATGAGATCGCTTACAATTTTTGGATAATCTTCTTTAAAGTTATCAAGAACTCTTACCAATTCCTGACGACCAAAAAGCTCATGAAGGTTTGCTTTCAAAATTTCAGTTATGTGAGTCGCGATAACAGTTGAAAGGTCCACCACTGTATAACCATTATATTGAGCTTCATCTCTTAAATCTTCACCAATCCAAACAGCTGGTAATCCAAAAACAGGTTCAACTGTTTCTATTCCTTCAATCGGTTCAATAACAGTTCCAGGATCCATTGCAAGAAGGTGATCAGACATCAGATCCCCTGCGGCCACTTCTATTCCTTTTATCTTTAGTGAGTATCCGCCTGGTTTTAACTCCAAGTTATCTTTGATTCTAATGGAAGGAATAATCACTCCCCAATCGACTGCAAATTGTTTTCGAATGTGGCTTATTCTCTCTAATAAATCACCATTTTGTTCAGCATCCACAATATTAACAAGTCCATATCCAACTTCAAGCTCAACCAATTCAAGAGAGAGAAGATCCTCAAGGTTTTCACCAGTAGATTTTTTGTTTTCTAGTTCTTTTAGTCTATTTTTCTCTTCTGCTTGAATGTTGTTTTTCTCAATTCTAAAACCAATAAAACCAACCGTTGCTCCTATGAAAAAGAAAGGAAGCATAGGAAGATTAGGAATAAAAGAGAAGAGAATTAAAATACCTGAAACAATATAAAGGGCTTTAGGATGAATACTAAACTGGGTTGAAAGTTGCTCTCCTAGTGAATTGTCATTTGTATTTCTGGTAGCAATCATACCAGCAGCAGTTGAAACAATAAGAGCTGGAATTTGGGCCACAAGTCCATCACCAACTGTAAGTAGAGTGAATGTTTCAGTCGCGACTGAAAAGCTCATTCCATTTTGAACCATTCCAATAATGATTCCACCTATGATATTGATAGCTGTAATAAGAATACCTGCAATGGCATCTCCTCTAACAAACTTCGAAGCACCGTCCATAGACCCGTAAAAATCAGCTTCGGCGGCAACTTCTTGCCTTCGATCCTTTGCCTGGGTTTCATTAATAAGACCTGCATTTAAGTCTGCATCGATGGCCATTTGTTTCCCTGGCATTGCATCTAATGTAAACCTTGCTGCAACTTCAGCAACCCTTCCAGCACCTTTAGTGATAACAATAAAGTTAATGATAACAAGAATGATAAAGATGATAATACCAACAGCAAAATTCCCACCAACAACATAGTCTCCGAAAGAGCGAATAATATCACCAGCAGCTCCAATTCCTTCTGCTCCCCCTCTAATCAAAATATTTTTAGTTGAGGCCACGTTCAGAGAAAGCCTAAAAAGAGTCGAAACCAGAAGAACTGATGGAAAAGTTGAGAAATCCAAAGGTTTATTTGCATAAACACTTAAAAGAAGAACAACCAATGAGAAAGCGAGAGAGAGAGCAATTAGTAAGTCCAAAAACACAGGACTTATAGGAATAATCATAACCGATAGAATAAGAACGAGACCAATTGCTATCGTCAAATCCGAATTCTTCGTCAGCGTTTTAAATCTTTCAAAAAATTGATTAAAGCTATTCATTTAGTTATCCTCTCAATCCTGGATTTTGACGTTTTTTTCTTTTTTTATAAACAAAGGCCAACACTTCAGCGACTGCTTTATAAAGACTGCGAGGGACACCTTCTCCAATCTTGACTGTTTTATAAAGAGTCCTGGCCAGTGGAACGTTCTCAACAATGAGAATATCGTTTTCTTTTGCAATTTCTCTTATTTTGAGAGCAACTTGGTCTGCACCTTTGGCAATTACTTCTGGGGCTATCATAGTTGCTGGGTCATATTTAACCGCCACACTTAAGTGAGTTGGGTTAGTGATAATAGCATCAGCCTTTGGCACGTCATTCATCATTCTTTTTCTACTCATTTCTCTTTGAATAGAGCGAATCTTTTGTTTAATTTCAGGGTTACCATCTTTATCTTTTTGCTCTTCCTTAACTTGTTGTTTCGTCATTTTAAGTTTTTGCATATAAGAGTACTTTTCCCAAGCAAAGTCACCAATCGCAACAACAACTAAGCCGATAATGATTGAGTAAGCGAGCTTAAGTGCTAGCATTTTACCAAAGGCCATTGAAGCAGGGAGCTCCACGTGGAGAAATCCTGTGAAAGAGCCCATGTTATCTTTAATGGTAAAATAGACGATTGATAAAATAATTGAAAACTTAAATAACCCTTTCAAAGCTTCCACTAAAGCCCTTGTAGAAAAAAGCCTTTGAAAACCATTAATAGGATTTATCCGATCAAATTTTAATTGAAGGACATCTGGAGCATAAATAAATCCAATTTGAGAAACTTGAGAAAGAAAAGAGATAAGTATTGTCGAAATAAAAACAGGAGCAGAGCACTTTATTCCTGTTAAGGCCATATTTTTAATTAATAACTGGTAGAACTCTGGTTTATAAGCTTCTTTGGCCTGTAGATTAACTAACCAGTAAATAAAATCAGTTAAAACTTCATAAGCATAAACAGAGAAGATTGTTATTGTCATAATTGTAGCAGCAAGGATAATGAGACTATTCACTTCTTTAGAAGAAGCAACCTGTCCTTTCTTTCGAAACTCCTCAATCCGATATTGGGAGGGAGCTTCGGTTTTTTCGCCTGTGTCTGTATCTTCAGCCATTTAGGTTTAAACTCCTTAAACCGTAATTTGAAACCAGTCACCTAGTTTCTTTATGTAAATATCAAAAGCGACATGTAAAAACTCATCAGAGATTGCCGCAAAAACAAGTAATCCGATTCCTATATTCACAACAAAGCTCACCATTAATATATTCATCTGAGGAACTGTTCTTGCGATAATTCCCATCACCATGTTTAATAGGAGATTCGTAAATAAAATGGGAGAAGCCAAGATAAGAGCAGAAATAATAAGGTTTTTGAAAAAATCAAAAAGAAAATGAGCGGACTTATTAAGACCTAGAACATTTAATGTATTAATTGTTTCAAAACTATTTAATGAGCCTTTAAACATTGGCATAAGTGCTCCACTGGAGAGAATCATCATAATAAGTGACCATTGGATAAGTTTTTCGATAGGACCTATTCTATTTACATAAGTTGGGTCAAAATAACTAACAGAAGAAAAGCCCATTTGTTGTGTCATTATTGAACCTGCTGCAATAAAAACACTCATTATTGATTTTAAAAGATAACCAATCACAAGACCTACTAAGATATTAAAAATTGTAAGAAGTCCAATGTTCTCAACTCCAATACTCATAATTTCTTGAGAAAGAGTTCCCTGAACAATGGGAAGGAAAAGATAAGAAATAATAAGAGAGATTAAAACCTTCGCCATCATAGGAACTGAAGGGTTATCAAAAACAGGAATATGAATAACGATTCCAATCATTCTGGAGAAAACCAACCAAAAACATAAAAATTCGACTTGGTTAAAGATCGTTATATTCATTATTTTCCGGCCACCACTGAAGGAATATTAATAATTAAATCTCTTGTAAACCCAGTCATCGTTTCCATCATCCAAGGACTGAAAATAACTAAACAGCCTATAATGACAATAATTTTAGGAATAAAAGAAAGCGTTTGCTCATTAATCTGAGTAACTGCTTGAAAAAGAGATACCAAAATACCAATAACCAATGCACCAAGGAGCATTGGAGCCGCTAGCATTAACGTTACTCTAACAGCTTGGTTAGTAAGTTCAATAACAAAGTCATTACCCATAATATTTTCCTAGCTAAATGAGCGCAGTAGTGCGCCTGTTACTAATTGCCATCCATCAACTAAAACAAAAAGAAGAAGCTTAAAAGGCATTGATATCATAACCGGAGGAAGCATCATCATTCCCATGGCCATTAAAACAGATGCCACAACCATATCTAATATGAGAAAGGGAATATAGAGGAGAAAACCTATTTGAAATGCTGTCTTCAATTCACTCACAATAAAAGAGGGAACGAGGTAGTAAAAAGGAACATCGTTTACATCTTTTGGTAGTGCCGCTGAAGTAATGTCATAGAAAAGTTTAATATCATTTTTTCTTATATGCTTTTGCATAAAAACACGTAAGTCTTTTTCCATGATAGTTAATGCTTCCGGAGCTTTAATTTTTTTGGCCACATAAGGATTAATGGCATTGTAATAAATGCTTTTTCCAGTGGGCATCATAACGAATACTGAGAGAAATAAGGCAAACCCAATTAAAAGTTGATTGGGTGGCATATTTTGAGTTCCAATGGCCTGTCTCATGAAAGAAAGAACAACAATAATTCGAGTAAATGATGTACAGAGTATAATGACCGCTGGAGCAAGAGTAAGTACTGTGAAAAGAACAAGAATTTCTAAGGTATCAACAAGGTCAGCTCCCTGGCCGAAATTAATATTAATTCCAGCTGTTTGGATGTTACTCTGAGACCAAGCTGAACCTGATATTAAAACTAAACTCCAAACAATAAACTTTATTAATTTCATCATAGTTGTTGCTGTAGAGGTTTTAACTCTCTAACCTTCTTTTTAATTTGTTCTCTAAATTTTTTATTATTCTCTTTTAAAGGCTTTGATTCATGAATATTTTCTTTCAAAACAATTTTAGACTCAATTGATTCATCATTATTTTTTTCAACTAAACTTGTATCGAAATTGTCTCCTGAAATAATCCTTTCTCCATCTTTTACAACCCCCATTGGGTCCTTTATTTCAGATAAAAACTGCATTCCATTTTCAGTATTACTTAATAGAAAAATTTGTTTATGAACTTTTACCATCATTAACGATTTTTTAGGCGAAATATGAGTCTGACTTAAAACTTCGATTTGATTTGTGTTATTTAAAAACCCTAGTTTTGTTCTTTTAAAAACTCCTTTCTTAAAAAGAACGACAAGCCCATAAAAGAGCAATAGGACAAACCCAAGAAAAGCGACAAATTTTCCTAAATAACTAACAATTGAAAATTCGCTTTTTCTTGACTCTGTTGCAGCCTGAGTCACTTGAACTTCATCTTGAAGTTCCTTCTTTTCGCCTACAGCTTCAGCCATTGGGCTTTTTTCTTTCTTCTCTTCTTTTAATAACTCTTCTAAGTATTGCTCACCTAAGATTTCTTCAACATTTTTACTTTTTTTAGCAGCTACTTTTTCTTGAGGTGCTTGCGTTTGAGGTAGAGTTGATTCAGCAACTCGGACTCGAGGAAAAGTTAACTTAATATAGTTATTCTTAAGAGAAAGAGTTACAAGAGTTTTCTTTCGCTCCATATTGAAAGGAAACTTTAATGAAACAAGAGCTGAGTCTTTAGAGTTAATCGCACTTACTAAGGTATCTTCTTGAGTTTTGGTAGAGAAGTTCTCTGCTTTTTTTATACTACTTAACCCTTGGGCCAGCGAAGCTCCT
This sequence comes from Bacteriovoracia bacterium, assembly GCA_030431635.1. Taxonomy (GTDB): domain Bacteria; phylum Bdellovibrionota; class Bacteriovoracia; order Bacteriovoracales; family Bacteriovoracaceae; genus CALFYV01. The sequence continues at coordinate 307,486 of JAUIIL010000003.1, read as the reverse complement.
GGAATAATAACATCAATATGATTTTTCTTAAAACTTAGTTCTGGAGTGGTTTTTAAATAACCTTTGTAATAGATTTTAACTTCTCCATCACGGTTTCTTTTGTCAAATTTAATTCTTTGAACTTCCGTTGCTTGAACTAAAGATGTTAAGGTTAATGTTAGAATAAATAGCCATTTCATAATTCACCTATTTTAGTGTTTCAATTCTCTCTATTGGACTGATGATATCTGTAAGTCTTATTCCAAACTTTTCGTTAACAACAACAACTTCTCCTCTTGCTATGAGTTTCCCATTAACAAGAACTTCAAGTGGCTCACCTGCTAGTTTATCTAGTTCTAAAACAGACCCTTGACCAAGCTGAAGTAAATCCTTAATGATAACCTTTGAACGACCAAGTTCAACGCTTACATTTAAAGGAATATCCAAAATGAAATCTATATTTTGAACTTTCAGCTTATTTAAAGCGTCATCTCCACTTTTGATTCCATCGGCGAGACTTCTAATGATTTTTTCTTTTTCACTTTCTCCTGCTTCTGGTGGATTAAGTGGTGATGCTTGTCCATCGTTTTCTTGCTCATTTCCTTGACTATTCTCATCCATAATTTACCCTCTCTATGCTTCGTCTGAAATACGTTTTGTTATTTGAACGGCCCTATTACCTTTAAATACACCTGGAAGACATTTAAGCTTCTTTGCTCCTTCTATTTCGATATCAAGTTCTCCTGATACCTCTTGGCTTAGTGGAAGAATGTCTCCAATATTAAGATTAACCAAATCCCCAACTGTTATTTGAGCTTCACCTAGTTTAACAACTGCTGTTGCCTCTGTTCCTTGAACATGCTCATTCATTGATTTTGTCCATAGACTATCAACAACATCATTATCTGTTTGGTAACTAGAACTTAGCTTTTGTTTGATTGGTTCAATAGTGGAATAAGGAATGACCACCATGATTGTTCCTGAAGCTGATTCGAATTCAACTTCAAAAGTTGTCGTAATAATAACATCTGAAGGAGGAACAACACCAACAAACTGTGGGTTGATTTCTGTTCTGATATATTGAGCGTCGATTCTATGAACAGGGGCCCACGCTTCTTCCATATCACTAATGGCCATGTCCATAACTCTTCTCATAAATGAGAGCTCTATTTGAGTAAATTCTTTTCCTTCAATTTTTGTAAATGGTCTATCTGTTCCTCCAAAATAGGAGTCAATAATGGCGTAAGCAAGCTTTGATTCAAAAACCATAAGCGCTGGCCCACGTAATTCATTAAACCTCACAATGCACATACAAGATGGTATTGGAAGCGTGTTGACAAATTCTCCAAATTTCAGGAGGTCAGTAGATATCATTGATATAGTTGAAATTTTTCTTAATGAGTTTGATAGCGAAACCCGAAATGAACGAATAAATCTTTCATAAATAATTTCCAAAATAGGCATTCGACCACGAATAACCCTATCCTGATTGGTGAGATCATAAGGTTGAATATTATCGGCAACTTCATCAACATCACCGTCGATATCAAGACCTAATGAATCATCATCTTCATCACCGACAGCATTTAATAGTGCATCGACTTCGTCTTGACTTAAAACTTGAGGCATCGTTCCCCTCCTGGGATCTCATCAACAACTTCCTATCGTTGATTAATACTTAAACTAATTTATTTGAAAGCCGACGTAAAAAACGTCAACTAACTCTCCATCTATTAAAAAGGCGTTTATCGCCGCTTTTATCTCCTCTTTTAAATAGGTCTTCCCTTCCCTCTTAAGAAGATCCTCTGGTCTTTTTGAGTTTAGAATACTGATAATCGTATCTCTAATTTGAGGTTTTCTTGTATTGAACTCCCCTTCTTTAGAGTCATTGCTAAACTTTAAAACAGCCTGTAGCCTAACAAACCTTCTTGGGCCATCACTCTTGGCAAGGTTAACAGTAAAACCATCTAGTGCTAATAACTTCCCTTGTGATTGATCCTCTGCTTGTAAAAGCTCTTGTTCAGCAGCTTTCTCTTCATCCGTTTTCATTTCTTGCTTAATAATATCTTTAACTGAAGGCTTTGAAGCTTCCTTCTGCATAAAATCATAAGTAAGAAATGACATTACAGACATCGCAACTAAATTAAGAACAAGTAGTACAGTAACAAGAGGATTTTTCCCCGATGAAGCAGTTTGCGCTTTCGTTTCTACAGCATCATTATTTGTTTCATTTTCATCGGCCATGAGGCAACCATCCTAGCTGACATCCGGTGGGAACTTCATGCTCCCCATATGTCAAAATTATAACAACTTGATAGATTTCAAGCAAGATAGAAGAAAAATGTAAGGAAGATTTTTCCTAATTAAGTTCTTTTTTTTGAGACAAACAGCTTTAGTCTGTCATTTTTATGACTCTTTCCAAAAAAAAGGGTCCCATTTTGGGACCCCTTTCTTCATATTTAACTCGCGTTAAGAAAATTAGAACATTTCCTTCCAAGCTTTTCCTGGACGAAACTTAGGAAGAGTTTTTGCTTTAATTTTAATTTTTTCACCAGTTGCAGGGTTAACACCTGTTCTAGCAGCTCTCTTTACCTTAGTAAAAGTACCAAAACCAACAAGTGATACATCATCACCTTTCTTAACAGTTTTCTTAATAATTTCATGATAAGCATTGATGAAATTATCAGCGTCTTTTTTAGTCATGTGGTCTAAGTTTTTTTCCTTAAGAATAGCTTCAACTAGTTCTTTTCTGTTCATGTGTTCTCCTAATTAATTTGTATTGAGATTAATACCTACGCTAAATGGTTGCTTATTTTTTTTTGAATGACAACGAAAAAATTTAATTTTTTTTTGCTCTTCGTGAAAAAAGAAATTGTCAATAAGCTTTACTAGACTTATTTTTCGGCTTTCAAAAAAAAATCTTGGCAAAATAAAAAAGGAAGGCTAGTGCCTTCCTTTTTTATCAAACATGTTGTTTGATTCTAATTTAGATATTTATTTTTCCTCTTTTCTTTAGCTCTTCAACAATATTTTCGAAGTGACTGAGAGGATAAGCTCCTTTAACAGGAACTCCGTTAACAAGAAAACCAGGGGTTCCTTGAAAACCATATTTAGCTGCTTCGGCCATATCTTCTTTAATTCTGTCATTAACCTTATCAGACTTGATATCTTTATCAATTTTTGACTGATCGGCCCCTACTTTTTTCGCCAAAGACTTTAAATACTTCTCCCCACCTTGAAGTTTTCTCTGATTCTTGTAAAGTTCGTCATGAAAATCAGCAGCCTTTTTTTCGCTTTGAAGTCTAATCGCTTCATAATACTGAGAAGCTATCATCGCATTTGGGTGAAAGCTTAAAGGAAGGTGCTTGTAAACAAACTTTACTTTCCCATCATATTTCTCCATTAATTCCATCACAGTACTGTATGCTCTTCCACAAAATGGACATTCAAAATCTGAATATTCCACAATAAGAATTTGTCCGTCTTTATTCCCTCTAATCATTTCATCACTTCTGATTTTTGGTTTAAGAGGATTTTCAAAACTCTCTTCAAGAGCTTTTTTCTCAGCTTCTTCTCTTTTCTTTGCTTGAGAACCTTGGGCTGCTTTGAAAGCATCATTGAGGGCTTCGACGATTTTGTCGGGGTTGGCCTTTATAGCATCAACAAGAATGTCTGGGTTTTCAGATAATGTCTTTTTTAAAGAGTCTTGTGAGGTACAACCTACCACGAGGGCCAGAAGCATTACCGAAGAGAGAATTAATTTTTTCATTGAGATTCCTTTTGTCCTATTTAACTCATCTAAATATCTATTAAACTATGGTAATTAAGCTACTCATTATTTGCAAGGGTAATTGGAGGGGTCATTTTTTTCGGGTTGTTTTGATCTGCGAAGTTTCTCTCCAAATAATCAAGGTATTTATTAAAAGCTCTGGAATAAGGACGAACTTGATTGTAACCAATTAAATGCACTCTTGCTTTGTAGTTTCCCTTCATAAAACTCTTCATTGTGGCAAAAAAACCAAAAGCAGCTCCAGAAACTTTGCCATAGAGATGAAAAGAAAGGGCCATATACCCAGTCCCCATTAGAGAAACAATCATATAAATAATAGATTCTATTAAATAGGATTGAGAGGAAATATAGTTTTCAATGGATATCTTTTGAACTTTTATATGAGTAATGGCCAGAGAAACGATGTTCTCATAAATAGAAATGGCCATATTAGATAGAATAAGAACTGATATAGAACAAACAATCGCCGTATAAAGAAGAAAATGAAAAAAGAAAACATTATCAAAAACAGGTTTTCTAACCTGGAGAAATTGTGGAGGAATCGTATTTTCCCTTAATGCTTTTTGTTCTCGACAGGAGAGAGCGAAGGCGAAGAAAAAATCACTAAACCTCGTTAAAAGTCTAAAATCAGAAAAACGATCAGGCTCATACGGTGTTTCTTTTTCATCAATCACTCTTTCACAGTAATCTCCAATAACCATAAAAGGTCTTAACAGGATTTTACCTAGATAGACCCCTGAGAAGAAAAGAAAAGCAAAAAAACCCAAAATAGGCAGGGAAGTTTCGACAAGTTCAGCGAATATATAGTCAGCATAAGACTCTCTTAAGCTTTCAAAGCCACTAAAGCTACTAACTTCAAAGAAAATTCCATTTACGCTTACGATAAGCCAAATAAGATAGGACAAGAGGATTGAAACAATAAGAGAGACTGCTGTTACCTTCACCCCTGTCCAAAGCATGAATTTGGTACCTTCATCGGCAAAGCTCTTTTTCCAGTCTTTAAAGGGATTGAACATATCTTTATTGTAATAGAAAACGACCTTCTTTTTTTTAAAAGAGAGGCTTTTTCCTACTTACTCGGAGAAAAAAATGTCTACTTTCTAAACGGCCTGTCTAAATAATAACAGTCTAAAATAGACATCTCCCGTAGAAACAGCCCTAACTCATTGAAATGAGACCTTTTCTCTCTCCCCCTCTGGAGGCGAAAAACTGGCACCAATAATGCACAACCATGGTTGTAGCAAATTTACACAGGAGTAATAGTTATGCTTTCAAGAAAAATGAAGAAATGGAGTCATCTGTTCATTCTTCTTACCATGTCACTTACATTAGTGAGTTGTGGGGGGGATGATTCACCAGGTGGTCCCGCAAGGCAAGTTTTTGGTAATGGTTTCGTAGGTAACGATTTTATTGACACACAAATTATTTCTCAAATTCAGTGTAGTCAAGCTATCGGAAACGGAACGAGGGCCACAATTGCTTTTAGGGATCAAAATGGATTTGTCTCAAGTATCGGGGCAACTTCAATTCCCCAACCTCTAGCGGGTGGGCAATATCCTTATCAACAGGTTATTCCAAATAATAACTATTATTTTCAACAACAACAGGTAGCGATTGGAAGAACACCTCAGGGTGACGTCATTGTTGCTGTCTTTGCACAAGGTTATACAGATATTGTTATTAGTATGTGCCAAAGATACCACATAACAAGTAACTACCTTGATACTGTTCAATATAGTCTTGCAGGAATTTTCTCTTATCAGTACTTAGGAAGCTCTTGCGGTTATGGAGCCTTGGGAACAGGTTTATTAGGTACTGAGTTTATCAGACTAGGCTTTGCTCAACAGTTTGGTTTTTCAGCTCCTCAAGACCTGATACCAAATAGACTTTCCGGAGTTAGCTGTCAAAACAATTTATACGGATTCAACTAAAAGATATTGGTTGATAAATAACTATCCTCTCCTATTCCTTGTAAATGGTGAAAGGGCCTTCGAAAGAAGGTCCTTTATTTTTTAAAATAAAGGAACGGAAGCAATTGATGTATTTTCACTTGAATAATCAAGAATCCCCTGAACAACAGAGTCCGCGTAGCGATTTAAAAAAGAGGGCTGAGTAATTTTTTGTGCTTCATTTGAATTAGAAACAAACCCCGCTTCAAGTAAAACCCCTGGTCTTTTCGAGAGGGCCAGAACATAGAAAAGACCTGGTTTTACCCCTCTATCTTTCATTCTAAACTTCTTTTTAATATTTTTTGAAATCCTTGAATGGATTCGGCTTGAGAGTTTTTTGGATTGAGAGACTGTTTTATCAATGGCCAAATCAATAAGTATTTTGTTTACTCCATTATCAATCCCATCATGATCGTGATTTTCTACTTCTTCAACTTTTTTAACAGCAGCATCATTATTGTTATCTAGGTAATAGGTTTCAAATCCATGAGAACCTTTTTCAAGAGAGGAGTTAAAGTGAATACTAATAATTAAATCTGCATTTACCTTATCAGCAATCTCTGCTCTTTGGGCCAAAGAGACTTTTTTATCATAACTTCTCGTTAAAAAAACCGAATGACGGGTCGCTAGTTTTTTTTGAATAATTTTGGCCAATTTTAAATTTAAATCCTTCTCATAAATTTTCTTTTTTTGATGAATGAAAGCTTTTGCTCCTAGCTCACTTCCACCATGTCCAGGATCAAGGAGAATCGTTAGGGCACTTGCCTTAGTCCAAACAAATGAAAAAATGAGGAGACTAATATATTTTTTCAATTTTGTGTCCTGGAAAATAATAAGCAAGTATTTGTTTATAATTAAGTCCTCTTTTCGCTAGCTCCAAGGCCCCAAACTGGCACATTCCTACGCCATGGCCATAACCAGTTCCCACCAGTTGATATCCATTTCTCTCTATTTGAATTTCAAAGTTATTCGAAGGAAGAGTTTTTCTCCCTAAGACTCTTCTTAAATGAGATTTTTTGACGGTATACATCTTCCCTGCTTTATAAAAACGAATGGAAGCTCTTTTGTTTCTATCAGGAATGACTGTTAAGGGACGCTTCATTTCAGAGGAACTAAAGAGAGTTTCTCCCCCCTTTAGTTCTGTGAAAACACTATTAATGGCTGTCTTCAAACTCTTTTCATCAATAAAAATTTTCCAAGGTTTGTGACCATGATCATGACAATATGGACAATCAACTGATTGATACCCTTCTACTCGATTTTCCCAGACAGATCGAGGAACAATCGTTCTTCCTCCACACTTAGAATGAAAAAAGATAGGTGTTATTTTTCCTGATTTTGTTTTTAAAATTCTTCCTTCAGTTTCTTTTGAAGCAAGCCTCGTCGCTTTAGATTCATCCAGTAATGTTCCATTGACTTGATGTTTTTCAGAGTTTTCAAGATCAAAATAAGTTTGATAACCAAGAGTTTGAGAAACCTGTTTTGTTTTTATTTTATGATAAGCATATGTTCTCGCTGCTATGGCCTGGGCCTTAAGCGCTTCTAGAGGCCAGTCATTACGCATTTCTTTGGATAAAAGTGCACTAATATAAGTTTCAAGAGATTGCTCATTCACGAGATCACAACTATCGTGTTCAGCTGATGTTAATAAATGAAACTTTCCTCGATATTTCTGATCGTTCCAATCAATAACCCCTGATAGAGTACTCACACTTGCAACTAGGCGTGGCTTTTTGATTAAAGCTTTTTGTCTGCGGCTTCTTTCACAATTAAATTGAATGATCTTTTTCCCTTTATACAGACGACCTTTTTTTTCAGAAGAAAATTTTCTTTGAAGATCGAAACCTTTCACGGTTACTTGTGGAAGAGACTTTGCGATGCGCACATTAATTTTCGGTTCATGCGAAAAAGCATTAAAAATAAAAAAAGTAATTAACAAAAAAATGACTAATCCTTGTCTGAACACTAATTCCTCACTCCGTGGAATTAACGGTACTACTATAGTATTGTAAGGAAAAACTGGATTCTATTCAATGCTAAACTTTTTGACCGAGTTCCTTCATCACCTTTTGCATATCGCTCCAGGCTGTTCTTTTCATGTTGGGATTAATGAGAAGGAATTCGGGATTAAATAAAGGGCAGACAACAAATTGAAACTCATTAATATCATCCTTATTAAAAACTCTTTTAAAAAATTGTCCGTGAATATTTGATAGCCTCTCTTTTATGCCAAGAACTCGGTTTGAACTACTTGCTCCTAGAGTCATCACAAATCTAGGACGGTAATAAAGGATTTCCTGATTTAAAAACTCGGTTTCATTCTCATCACTTGAGCTTTTACTAATTAAAACATCATCCACGCTAAGCTTCATCGCTGAAATCATTTTTTCAAAAAGAGTATTCACTTCTTCTTCAAAAAAACAAGAAAGCATTTGGCGAACAGGGGTCCCCTCCGAAAGAGCTTCTTGACTAAATTTATCAGTGACAAAAAGAATCTTAATTCCAGGAGAACAAGACTGCTGATAGCGAATCTTCATGATTGATTCACCATAGAGTTCAATTCCTTTTTGAAAGAGTTTTTCAAAATCAAGAAACTTCACATTTCCAGGTTGCTCCCCATTATAATGAGACGGCAGAGGTTTTTTAAACGTAATTACCCCACCATTAAACTCAATTTTTCCTTCCTCTTTAATTTTCTCCTCTGAGTACTTTTGAAAAGACTCCATGACCTGACCTTTTTCTACAGATAAAGGGGCTTCATGGGATTCGGTTTTCTCCAAGGTCTGCTTTTTGGTCAATTCCCAACCAATTGAAGAAAAAAGAGCATCAGAATAACTCTTAGAACTTGACTCGAGGCGCATTTTTTTTAGCTGTGATTTGTATAACTCTTCCATACCTAAGAGCAAATATCATGACAGGCGTGTTTTTCCCACCCTAAATTTTCCTTTGAATCTATCAAGCTCCCCTAAATTTACACCGAAATAGTTAATAGTTAGTCAGTTACAAAGGAAGATTACTATGGATTCTGATGTGAAATTTGAAAAATTCGAAGAATATTTTGGAACAGTGGAAGAAGTCAAAAGAACAATAGATGAATGTAGTATATGTGGCTCTAAATTACTACTTAGCCACCTGCCTGATTATAAAAACCTTCTCGTTCAAGAAACCGCACGCTGTATGGAGTGTGGTGAAGGTAACCGAAAAGTGATTCATATTTTAAATTAGTTTTTCTAAATAGTTTTTGATTCTTTGGGCCGCAGACTTCTGGATACCAAAAAGAGCGGCCAAATGTTCCGCACTTAACTCACGCATACTTTCTTTTGAAAAATGTTTATGCCGCATAATTTTTTGCTTTGTTTTATTTCCTATTCCTTCAACCTCATCAAGCCAAGAATGAAACAATCTTTTTTTCTCCTGCTTATGATGAAGCTTTCTAGAAAAACGATGGGCCTCATCTCTCATGGCCACACAGAGTTTTAATAAAGAAGGACTTTTTTCAAGAAAAAAAGGATTGGCCCTTCCCGGAATAATGAGTCTTTCTTGAGTTTTTTCATTATTTTTTTTGTAGTCCTTCTCTGCTAAAGTTTTAGCTTTCGCTATTCCAACAACAGGTATTTCTTTATTAAGTTCTTTTAAAACAGCACAAACCACACTAACCTGAGCTTTTCCTCCATCAATAAGAAAAAGATCTGGTAAATCATCATGCTCAATTCTTCTTGAGATCACCTCTTTCATCATTGCAAAATCGTTATTGCCCTCTTCTCTTTCTTGAAGATGATAGTAGCGGTACTTATTTTTATCTGGCTTTCCATCTGTAAAAACAATTTGAGAAGCTGTTGGTGAACTTCCTTGCCATATGGCCACATCATAGCACTCTATGACTCGTGGTCTCTCTTTTAGCGAGAGAAGTGCTTGAAGTTTATTGAGGGCCACAAAAACACTTTCTTGATTCTCCATTCTCACTCTTTGGGCTTCCTGAGCGTGAGTCTGAGTTAACTGATAAATTTCTCTAAAGCGCCCTTTGGGGATTTTTATTTTCATCTCTCGCTCTAAAGAAGTATTAAGAGCTTTTTCAAATAAAGAGATATTGTCTTCTTCAAAGTCACTGTAGATATACTGAGGAAGGATTTCAGCTGTTTGAGTATAGTACTGCATTAAATAAGAAATAACTTCACTTTCAGTATTTTCAATAAGACCAGAGTTTAAGAAAGAGAGATTTTTTTGACCGATAAGAAGACCTGAACGAACCATGTAAATACTTATATCGATTTCTTCCTCTCCTGCGTAGTAAGCAATAATATCAACATCCTTTTCATCTTTAATAAATTCGACATTCTGTTTTTGAGTATTTTCGATATAATTTTGAAAAACCTCCAGGTGATCTCTAATGATAGAAGCCTTTTCAAATTCCTCTTTTGTTGCGAGATTCATCATTTGTTCGTGGACTTCACGAATGACTTTTTTCGCTTTATTTTTGGCCAAAAGAATATCTTTCACTTTACTTAACTCTCTATCGTAATTCTCTTCACTTATGTAATCAACACAAGGGGCACTACATTGATTCATTTGATAAAGTAAACATGGTTTTTTGCGTCTTTTCATTTCGCTTAAAGTACAATCTCTTAACTTAAACGTTTTAGTTAAAACTTTTGCCAACTGAGAAACACTTGCACCGTAGGGAAAAGGGCCAAAAAATATCCGACCATTTTTTCTTTGGGGTCTTCTTAAATATTTAACTCTAGGAAAAGGCTCATCTGTATCAATCACAATGTAGGGATAAGATTTATCGTCCTTCATTCTAACGTTGTACTTAGGTGAATGCTCTTTGATGAGATTGTTTTCAAGAACAAGAGCTTCTGCATCAGTTTGAGTCACAATGAATTCGAAATCATGAATATGCGATACTAAAAAAGTTGTTTTAAGAGTTTTAGCTGATGAGTCAAAGTAGCTTTTCACTCTTTTTTTTAAGTTTTTTGCCTTACCAACATAAAGAATCTTATCCGAAGTGCTCTTCATTAAATAACACCCTGCTACTTCGGGTAATGTTTTGGCCTTATCTAGTAAATAAATGCCTCTTTTTGTTTTCTTTACTGTATTCATAGTCCTGATATAATTGATACTATAATTTCCATTCTTTTTGAACTTACCAAATAAAGGAAAACAAATGAGTCAATATTCTGTGGGAAAAGATGTTCTGTCCTATTGTGGAAAATGCAAGCTTACTTTATCGCATACTATAGAAACTATGAAAACCGCCACTCTTCCAGGAAGAGTCCAATGTAATACCTGTAAAGCTAGTCACAGTTTTAAAAGCGCTCCTACGGCCAAAAAAAGAACTGTTGCGGCCAAGAGAAGAAAAAGCTCTACTATTCCAGTACCAGAGTTATGGAAACAAGAGATGGCCAAATCTAAAGGTGAAAGCTCACCTTACACAACTAAAGGAAGCTTTAAAGAAGGTGATGTTATCGATCACAAAAAATTTGGCCCGGGTATCGTCCAGGCCATCGTTGATAATGATAAGATTGAAGTTTTATTTAACAGCGAAATTAAAACCTTAGTTCACAACAAATAGACTTCTAAGGAACCCCAAAGAAAGGTCCATAGCTTTGTTGTCCCCACATGCCCATTTGCTGGTTTTGGAGAGCATTCATATTCATTTGTTGGTCAATCATATATGATTGGCCAGCATAAGGATTTCCTACTCCGCCGTTATTCCAAAATTGATTACCACCAGTATTAATTCCAGCGTTGAAATTGGCCCCGCCATTCCAGAAAGCCCCGCCAGAGTTTCCGTAAAAGTTAGGGTTAAAAGCTCCTGTTGAACCATAATTCATAAAAGGGTTTACATTCAAGCCAGCATTAAAGTTAAGACCAGCATTACCCCAGCCTTGATTCCCCCATTGAGGGCCAAAAAAGTTATTCACTCCTCCACCAATACTTCCACAATTACAAGGCGCTGATATACACATACAAGATGGATTCCCAAAGTTTCCATTTAATCCAGAATTAAACCAAGGACTTAAAGCAGTAGAGGCAAAACCACCTGTAAAACCTTGTCCAAGAATTGGGTTATAAAGCCCTAGGTTTCCATTATAATATCCGTTATAACCAGCAAACTGATCGATTCCATACCCATTACACTCAGGCTCAGTCCACTCAGGAAGACCATATTCTTGCTCAGTTAATCTATCCCAATACCCTTCTCTATGCCCAATACAAGCATTAAGACCTGCTTTATAACCAGCAAGACGAGTATCGTTAGCATAAATACTTGCAGTGAGAGCATTATTTGAATTATGCATATAAGCATTAGACTGAGCTTCAACCGCTCTTCTCATATTATTAGAAGAAAATAATGGGCCTAGAAAAGTTCCAGCTCCAAGTAAGATATTTCCAGCACCATTCATAATTTGTGCTGTTTTTGATTGCTGACAAAATCCAGTTAAACAAGTTCCTGCTGCTCCCGCATTAGAGTGATACCTTCTGTTTAAATAATCTGTGTCACGCTCATCAAAACAACCTATACCGTAAAGATCACAGTTGGAGTTTCTTCTTTTTTTCCAATCATCATAATCACGACCTCTATAATCTCTATCGCTTCTTCTATCATAGTAGTCATCATCATAACGACCTCTACCACCCTTACCCCCGCGGTCAGGATCGTAGTCTGTTTGCTCGTGCTGCCTGTATTTTCCAGTACCTGATGTACTTGGATTTCCTGAAGAAGTAGTTGTTGTACTCACACTTACTTTCTTCCATCTTGGATCACTTAAACATTTTTGACATTTTTGTCTCTCTTCCTTACCTGGCTTACATTTTTTACTTGTATAACAGTAATGATCATAAGGAACTTCTGCTCCATTAAAAGAGTAGCGTTTTTTCTGACTTGTATAGACAAGATCATCATCTACTCCAGTACCTGTTGTTGTATAGACATGAGAGTTTGTCCCTGGTCCGTCAGGATTTCCAGTTGTCCCAATGACAATTTGTGTTCCTGGTCTCCAGTTAGGGTTTTGCTCGAGATAAAGTCTTCCAGCTTCTCTTTCTAATCGATCTCTTTCTGCTTTTGTTTTTGCTTTTTGGATTCTATCGTCTTTACTTTTTTCAACTAGCTCTTGAATATCAAAACAGATTCGGTAACGAACTGCGACTCCATCAAGGTTGTATTCTCCGCTTTCTTTTGCATTTTTGTAAGCTGTCTCACTCCACCCCTCACAGTTGTAGAGATAACAACCATACTCCTTGCTGCTTTTTTCTGTTTTGTAGTAATCAGACTCAACGAGTTTCCCTGTTATTATTTCACAGAAATATGTTGCTTGCTCGTAAGACAAACCAGCTTCTTCATAAGTCTTAACCTGCGCAAACGCATTATGAGTAATAAAAGCAAAGGAAAGTAGTAATAATAAATTTCTCATATCCACTCTTAGGTTTCATGTTCTCTCAAAGTTCTATCGACTTTTCTAACTAATTTCTTTAGTAGGAATTTTATTTATTACTTAACTTCTTGAAACTATTCACTTTTACCGGCAGGAAGTCTTGCTCCATCAAAGTTTTGTGGAGCCTGAGAAGCTCTTGAAGTTTCATCTTTGAGTTTATAAACCACACCATCACTACAAGAAATATATTGATAGTTCAGGTCGAAAGGAGTTTTTCCAGTATTTAAGCAAATGAGTTGAATATCTGTTTTCTCTGAAAAATCTGAGTCTTTATAAGCAAACTCTGTCGGTACAGTAAAAGGAACTTGAATAAAATACTCTTTAAGTTTTTCTTCCCCTTTAACGTAACCTCTTCCCTTACAACTCACTTCTTTTGCATTTTCTGTTATCTCACACCACATCTCTTCAATAACATCTTCAATAACAAAGACATTGGGCCCAACAATCTCAGCCGGTGTTCTTTGCTCAGAGCATTTTTCTTTTGTGTAGTAGCTCATGCACTCAGATGCCTTAAAATAAGTTGATAGTAAAAAAGAGACATCTGTTAATTTAGGATAATAATTCTTTCGCATACAGTGCTTACAATCATAATCAGAAGAGTTTTTATCAGAGGGTGAGCACTGCTTAAAACAAGGTTCACTCTCTTTTAAGAAAAACGTCTCGATTTTACCGAGTGATAAGTCAAAATGAACATAGGAGAAGTTAACTTTTAGATCTTTGTGAGAATATTCTTTTTGGCCATCTTGGCAAACGAGAAACTCAACCGTTCTCTCATCAGCTCTATGAAAACTCACATCCTCTCCCTCTCTTGAACCTAAAATCTTAAGGGGCCTTTCGCTCTCACACATCATTTTGTAACAAGACTGAGAGTCTAGTTCATAGAAATTCCACTCAGAAATTCCTAAGACCTTTCCTTCTATCTGATCACAATAATAGGAAATATTGGGAGCTCCAAAAGCACAGTAAGAAGAGAAGAGAAAAAATATGAACTTAATAGAAAACTTCATCAGATTGTTTTTCGGTGTTTTAACCCCCTCTCTTTAATTTAAGAGATTTTAGGAGTATTCTTGAGTCTATGAATTGGTCTTTACTTATTGATTGGCTCATCCTCATTGGATTTATTCTTTTTCTGATCTATCTGGCCATTGTGATTGGAAGCGAAAAATCAACTTATAAGGATGAATCAAAAACTTACATTTTTCATCAATTAAAATTTTTTATTCCAAATTGGTGGACACAAACACTCAAAGAAGATCGGCTTTGGCGTTTTGAGCGTACAGACACTCATTATGATTGGTACTGCACTTTTCATTACTATGAAGATGAAAAAAGAGATCCCGCTGAAATTCTTATCTCCCATCTTCAAGAAGAGAAAATAAAAATGGACCCTGAACCAGAAGTACAAATAACCGAGAATTCAGAGTACCTTATTAAAAACAAAGAAGTCGCCAGTGAATTTTCAGAGTTTATTCGAATAGAAGGAACGGCCACCCAAAACGAACAAGAGAGAATTTATTATGATTGCCTCTTTATGAAAGATTCAAACAACAGATGCTACCGCTTTATAAGCTGGGCTTCAGTTTTAAATGGAAGTGTTGAAGGCCCTTATTTTGAAGAAGCCCTCTCTTTAGTTGAATTTAAAGACTACGAGGGTTAAAGCTTCTAATCTTTGCAATTAAAAATTGAACAATTTCTTCATCAGTAGAATAAACATCGTCAATGAGCTCACACTCAAGAAGAAAGTCCTTTACTCGATTGGCTACATTATTCAGAGATTCAACAAGATAGAGACCAGAAATAGACTCCCCTTGGAACGACTTAATAATTTCTTTCCTGGCGTGGTTAAACATTTCCGTTTCAGTAATGTCCTCGGCTTCAACCTCACCAAACTTATCTTCTACTTCTTCAATAGCTTGTTGCTTTATATCTTCATCAGTTGAAAAACTCACACCTAGCTCAGTGGCCAAGGCATCAATTAATTCAATCCTTTTATCAACAGGAAACTCGATAAACCTATTTTCTTTTAGATGGTTAATTGTATACCCAGCCAAAACCATAAGTGTCTCAAAATCTGTTCTCATGTCTTTCCTTTATATTAACGCTTCTTCCCAAGCTTTCTCTTCAACTTGGAAAACAGCTGATCTATGATTTCACGTTCACCTAGAAGATATAAGGCCATTATATAAGAAAAAGCAACGATAAACATCCCAATAATGAGAATAATTGCGTTTTCCCAGAAAACCTGACTTCCGCTATAATACATTTTTTTAAAGAGCAGAGTTGAAAAACTACTTAGCACAGCAGCAATTATCAACTTGAACCAACGAATCGAAAAGAAAAAACCAACCCCAAGAGCGAGCTCTTTTCTAAGAGTTATCCCAAGTATTTTGGCATTAATAAACATTGAAAGAGTTGTTCCAACTGCAAGAATACTAAAACCGTACTTTGGGACAAACAAAAGACAAAAGACAATATTTCCAATAATGGATGTAATAGAGCTGATAACTGCCATTTTATGCTTATTAAGCGCGTAAGCAGCCGGAACAAAAAGCTTCACCAAGGAATAAAAAGGTAAACCGATAGCGTAAAAACTCAGAGCAAGCGCCGTCATTTTTGTATCGTTGGCACCGAAAGCCCCTCTTTGAAACACCAAGGACACAATGGGTTCGCTATAAAAATAACTAATCACAAGTGCAGGAAGAATAACAAACCAGCTTAAAAGATAACTTGAACTTAAATGCTCTATTGCTTCATCCTTTCTGTTCTTTTTAAGAGATTCGCTAAAGTGAACAAGATTTGAATTACCAATGGAGACACTTAGAATTCCAACTGGTAACTGAAAAAGCCGAAAGCTATAGCTTAGCCAAGAAACAGCTCCTACTGCAGCAGAAGAAGCCAAAACCGTTGTCACGATAAGATTGAGTTGAGTTGCTGCAAAGCCAATGAGTCCAGGTCCTAAAAGTTTAAACACTCTTTTTGATTTTGAAGTTAAAATCTTCTCTGGCTTTCGAAAAGAATATCCTCTTCCAATCAAAGCCGGAAGCTGAATAGCTCCTTGAAGAAACCCACCAACTAAAACCCCAATACCTAAAGCATAAACCGCTGGCTGCCCTATACTTTCAAACCATGAAGGGAGAAAAAGCATCGAAGCTATCATGCTAATGTTAAAAAAAACTGGTGCGAGAGAGGGAAGAAAGAAAACCTTTAAAGAATTAAGGGCCCCCATATATAAAGCTGCCAGGCAAATGAAGCAAAAGTATGGGGCCATAAGCTTTGTCAGGTTAACCGCTATTTCAAATTTTTGAGGAACTTCAGTAAAACTTGGAGCAAATAATAAGATAAACTCTTCTGCAAAAACAAAAATGCCTAATGACAGGGCCCCTGTGACAAAAAGCAACAGAAAAAATAACGCCCATAGTAAGTTTTTAGCTGACTCTTCAGACTCCTCTCTTGCTTTAATAAAAGTTGGAACGAAAGCAGCTGAGAAAGCACCTTCAGCGAATAAATCCCGCATGAGATTAGGAATTCGATAGGCAACTAAAAATGCATCTGTAAGACCTGAAGCTCCAAACAGTGCAGCCATGACCTGCTCTCGCACTAATCCCATAATGCGACTAAGAAGCGTGGCCGAAGCCATTTTCAAAGAAGAAATAAAAACAACAAAATTTTTTTTTGGAGCAGTGTTCAAAAAATAAACCTTTTTCTTTGAAATAAAAAATTTACGCTGTGTTTAGTCTATGCTAAATCTCCTTAATACAACAGAAAAATTCAATACAGGAGCAATTCTAATGGAAGCATCGCTAAGTTTTTTCTCGTACAGTCCATTGATCGGGTTCGCGGGATTTCTTTTTGCTGTCTCAACTTATTTTTGGGTTAAGAAGCAACCAGCAGGAAACGCCACTATGACAGAGATTAGTGGGTTGATTGAGTCAGGGTCTATGACTTTTCTTAAAAAAGAGTACTCAATTCTAGTCGTTTTCCTTGCTATCATCGCAACTCTTCTCGCTTGGAAACTAGGAACAAACACAGCTATTTGCTATCTTCTTGGTGCAACTACTTCTATGTTTTGTGGTTATATTGGAATGAAAGCTGCTACAAAAGCTAACGTAAGAACAGCAGAAGCTGCTTCTCAATCAGGACAAGCCAAAGCACTTTCCGTTGCTTTCTTTGGTGGTTCAGTTATGGGAATGACAGTTGCTTCACTTGGTCTTATCGGTGTAGCCGTTGCTTATAAGTATTTAACTGACTCAACAACAATTGAAGCTCTTAACGGTTTTGCTATGGGCGCTTCTTCTATCGCTCTTTTTGCGAGAGTTGGTGGAGGGATTTATACAAAAGCAGCTGACGTTGGTGCTGACCTTGTTGGAAAAGTTGAAGCAGGAATTCCTGAAGACGACCCGAGAAACCCAGCAACTATTGCAGACAATGTTGGGGACAATGTTGGTGATACTGCAGGAATGGGAGCTGATATTTTTGAATCTTATGTAGGTTCTGTTATCGCGACAATGTTTATTGGTTCAACTTACGCAACTGTTTCAAGTGCTCCAATTATTCTTCCTATTATCATTGTGGCCATCGGCCTTATTTCATCCGTTATTGGAATTTCAGCAATGAATGTTTTGAAAAGTTGGGACCCAGCTCAAGCCTTGAGATGGACTCCAGTAATCAGCTTCATTATTATGTTCGTTGGTTCATACTTTGTTATTGATTCTATGAACTTTACTGTTTTCCCTTATGCTTTAGGACCTTTCTATGCAATGGTTATTGGTTCTCTATCTGGTTTCTTAATTGGTATTATTACCGAATATTATACTTCTGGAGATTTCGCTCCAGTTATCAAGGTCGCTCAAGCTGGTAAGACAGGACCTGCTACTAACATCATCGCAGGTTTAGCTGTTGGAATGTACTCATGTATCGCTCCAATCCTTGTCATTTGTGCTGGAATTTATTTCTCTAACCATTTTGCTGGTCTTTATGGAATCGGGATTGCTGCTGTAGGAATGCTTGCAACAGTTGGGATCACAATGACTGTTGATGCTTACGGCCCAATTTCAGATAACGCTGGTGGGATTGCAGAAATGAGTCATCTTGGTTCTGAAGTTCGTGCTATTACTGATGGACTTGATTCTCTTGGAAACACTACAGCCGCGATTGGAAAAGGGTTTGCTATTGGTTCAGCGGCTCTAACAGCACTTGCTATGTTCTCTGCTTATGCAACTGCAGTTGACTTAACTTCCATTAACTTAATGACTCCAGTTGTTGTTATTGGATTATTTATTGGAGGAATTCTTCCTTTCTTTGTTGGAGCCAACACAATGAACTCCGTTGGAACAGCTGCTCAACAAATGGTTGAAGAAGTAAGAAGACAATTTAGAGAAATCCCAGGAATTATGGAAGGGACAGGTAAACCTGATACTCAGAAATGTGTTGCTATTGCAACGACTGCTGCTCTTAAAGAAATGCTCATGCCTGGACTTATCGCAGTTATTTCACCAATTGCTGTTGGCTTTATTCTAGGTAAAGAAGCTCTTGGTGGTATGCTTGCTGGTGCAACTGTTACTGGTGTACTTCTTGCTCTTTTTATGGCCAACGCTGGTGGTGCTTGGGATAACGCTAAGAAAGCGATTGAACAAGGTCACGTTGAAGGTGAATCTAAAGGTGGGGAAGCACATAAAGCAGCCGTTACAGGTGATACTGTTGGTGACCCATTTAAAGATACTTCTGGTCCAGCAATGAACATCCTAGTGAAGCTTATGAGTATTGTTGCTCTTGTTATAGCGCCACTACTTTCTTAAAAAAAGAAATCATTTTTTATAAAAAAGCCTCACATAAGTGAGGCTTTTTTATTGATGTTATATCAAAGCTCTCCTTAAATACTTAACAGAGGCCTAAAAAATCCTTACACCTTGCAACGGCCCACCAGATAAGGGGAAAGAGTTTTTCAAATAAAAACTTACATCTATAGGTTAAATAGCACAATGCGAAGGCCATCTAATAATTAGAAGTAAGTTTTTATTGGACCCATGGCCTAAATAAATGTTAATGATATCAATAAATTATATTTCCGAGCTTTCTAGTCAGTGTGATTTTGACTCTTGGTGGTGCCATTTTATGTTAAGAAAACTTAATTAAATGCGAAGTCTTTGTAAGCTAAAAACACGTGCCAGAGCGTGTTTTGTGTTTTTATCATTTAATTAGCAGGAAGCTCATGGATAAGTTTTCTTCTCAGGATGAATAAGAAAACACCATGTAAAAACACACAACACAATGTTTCCCAGAATAGGATGTTCGGAAAACAAACTCGAGATAGAGGTAAGGAGGCCGCTATGACCAGAAAAACCAATCTTGCTGTCGCAGTGGAGACTAAGAAACACCCAAACAATCAAAGCCAGTATCGAATCTGGTTTCTTGAATTGGATGAGTGTGGAAATGTTCTCGGAGTCGGAGTCAAATCCAAGGATGAACTCATTAAATCCCTTTTTGAAAGCTACAAAAAGCATGGAACAACCAACTGGAGAGCTTTCTTAAAAGGATGTGACAAATCCACTCCAATTGAAGCGTATGACTTCATCTCAAAAAACATGCACGAGAACACGCATTTTGGAAATCTCCCAACTTTAAGTGAATTTCAACACACCCTCGATTCACTACAAATGAATCTTCAACTTCGCTCCATCGCCTAATTACGTGTGTCAACTACTTCCAGCCGGGCCCCATTATGGGGCCCTTTTCTATATATACCGAACAATCTATAATGCCCCTGTCTTAACACAAACACCGCCAGGAGCCCCCACATGTCAAAACCTTTTATTGTTGTCTCTGATGGAATGGATAAAGGTCTTTTTAACGATCTTTGTAAAATTGATCAGCTTAATGTTCACCCTGAAGCGAAAATTTCTCAAGAAAGTTTAAAAAACCTTCTTCCAGATGTTGAAGGGCTTATTATTCGCTCGGCCACCAACGTGACGAAAGAGCTTATCGACTCGGCTCCAAAACTTAGATATGTCATTAGGGCCGGCGAAGGGACTGATAATATTGACAAGGCTTATTGTAAAGAAAAAGGAATTAAGGTTTCTAATACACCTGGGGCCAACAATAACTCAGCAGGAGAACACGCAGTCGCTCTTATGCTAACTGTCCTTAGAAAAACGGCGTGGGCCAACCAATCAATGAAAGAAGGAAAATGGGAGAAAGCTGCATTCACTGGGAATGAGCTTTGGAAAAAAACAGTTGGCATTGTTGGGTTTGGAAGAATTGGTCAAATTGTGGCCAAAAGAATATCAGGTTTTGAAACCAACACTCTCTTCTTTGATCCTCTCGTTAGTCGCTCAACTTCTACTGCAACAAAGGTTGATAAATTAGAAGATCTTTTCTCTCAATCAGATATTATCTCTATTCACGTTCCTCTAATTGAAGCAACAAAAAATATTGTCAATGAAAACCTACTTTCTAAAATGAAGCCAACTGGAATTCTTATCAATGCAGCCAGAGGAAAAATCGTTGACGAACAAGCTCTCTACCAAGTTCTGAAAGAGAAAAAAATCAGAGGTGCTGGTTTTGATGTTTTTGCTTCAGAACCTCTTGAAAATAACTCTCCCCTACGCGAACTTCAAAATATTGTATTGACCCCTCACTTAGGTGGAAGTACTCAAGAAGCTCAGTTCAGAGTTGGAGAGATGGCCATTCATCAAGTAAAAGAGTTTTTTCTCAATAGCAACCTATTAAATGAGGTTAGACACTAATGAAATCAGTTGCAATTATTGGGGCCCAATGGGGAGATGAAGGAAAAGGAAAAATAACAGACTATCTTGGACAACAAGCAAACTATGTTGTTCGTTATCAAGGTGGAAACAACGCTGGTCACACTATCATTGTTGGAGAGAAAAAGATTATCCTCCATCTTATTCCTTCAGGAATTCTTCATGAAAAATGTGTTTCCGTCGTGGCCCATGGAGTGGTTTTTGATCCTGTGGCCTTCCAAGAAGAATTAATTGAAGTAAGAAAACATGTTGAAGTCACAAATAAAAACCTCAAGCTCTCTTCCAACTGCAGCGTGATTACAAGCTATCATAAAATTATAGATGCTGCTCGTGAGGGAAAATCAGACCTGAAAATAGGAACAACCTGCAAAGGAATTGGACCTGCTTACGAGGACAAAATATCCCGACGAGGAATTAAGCTTAAAGATTTACTCAATAAAGAAATTTTGATTCAAAAACTTAAGAGATCGATGGAAGAGAAGGAAGTTCTTTTTCAAAAGTTTTATCAAAATGATTTTCCTTCTATTGAAGAAGAAGCTAACCGTTTATTTGAACTTGGTAAGATTGTAGAACCTTTTCTGTGTGATACCTTTAATCTACTGGAACAAGCTCACAGCAGAGGAGAAAAAATTCTTTTCGAAGGGGCCCAAGGAATTCTTCTTGATATTGATTATGGCTCTTACCCCTATGTTACTTCTTCATCTACTGCTGCGGGTGGAATTTTCACAGGAGCTGGGAATCCTTCAGGAAAAATTGACGAAGTAATTGGTGTTGCAAAGGCCTATACGACGAGAGTCGGTGAAGGACCTTTCCCGACTGAGCTTTTTGATGAAATAGGAGAGACTATTGGCAGAAAAGGCCATGAGTTTGGGGCAACAACGGGAAGAAAAAGACGTTGTGGTTGGCTTGATCTTCCATTACTTAAATATGCTGTTAAAGCCTCACAAATTAGTTCTATCTGTTTAACAAAGGTCGATATTCTAAGTGGTATTGATGAATTAAAAGTCTGCTACGCTTATGAATATGAAGGAAAAACTTTTGACTGTGCTTACCCTGGTATTGAGCTTGAAAAAGTAACTCCACTTTACAAAAGTTTTGATGTTTTTCACGACGACTTTTCTTCAAAGGAACTAAGTGACAAACTCAACTCTTATGTCAGTTACATCGAGCAAGAACTTGGAATTCCAGTGGGAATCATTGCCTATGGACCAGAAAGAAGTCAGGTTCAATTTAGAAAAGAGTATTTTCAGTAAATAATTTCGCCGTAAAGCTTTCCTTCTCTCCAATCAGTTAGCTTTACCTTTCTTATTTTGTTTTTTAACTCTTCTTTGCTTGGAACATAAACTCTAAGATAATTTGACGTATAACCAGAGAAGTAACCCTCTCGGTTTTTCTTCTCAAAGAGAACTTCAAAACTCTCACCAAGCATTGACTGTGAAAACTCTGCGAGCTTCTCTTCTCCAAGCTCTATCATTTTTTTTACTCTTCTTTTTTTCTCATGGCCTTGAATTTGTTCTGGAAGTTTCGCTGCTGTTGTTTTTTGTCTTTTAGAAAAAGGAAAAACATGAAAGTGAGTGATAGGGAGCTCTTTTAAAAGCTCATAGGTCTCATTAAATTGCTTCTCACTCTCTCCTGGATATCCCACAATTATATCGGCCCCAAAAGCTGCATGAGGAAACTTTCTTTTTATTTTATGAATAAGCTCTCTATAAAAAGCAACGTCATATTTTCTGCGCATTGATTTTAAAATTTCATCAGAACCGCTCTGCAGAGGAATATGAAAATGATCCATGGCCTTAGAAGAATTTTCTAGTAAAGATAACAACTCATCGTTAAGAGTATTGGGTTCAACTGATGAGAGTCTCAGCCTTTTTAAACCAGGAATTTGAATGATTTCTTTCACTAAATCAGAGAGCTTTTGACCACTTGTGCTTTCATACTCTCCAATATTTACTCCAGTGAGCACTATTTCTTTAAAACCATCCTCAACAAGGTTTTGAGCAAGCTTAACAGCTTCCTTAATACCTATTGTCCTTGAGCGCCCTCTGGCTTGAGGAATAATACAAAAAGAACAAATATAATTGCAGCCATCTTGAATTTTAAGAAAAGCTCTCGTATGGGAATCCGCTGTTGTTGTTGCTGCTCCCCAAAATTCATTCGTTTTATCGATTTTAACCAGATTTCCTTCTTCTTCAGCCAGATAATCAAAGACTTTGTACTTCTCAGAGGTCCCAAGAATTAAATCCACTCCAGTCATCTTTTGAATCTTAGGAGCTTCCATTTGAGCATAGCAGCCAGCAACGACAATTCTCCCTTCAGGAGAGCTCTTATAGGCCTTTCTAATAAGGTTTCTACAGGTTGAATCGGCTCCATCAGTGACTGTGCAAGTATTAATGAAAACCACATCGGCCCTTTGGCCAAAATCAACTATCTGATAGCCCCTTTTCACAAAACCTTCTGAAATGGAACCACTTTCAGAGAAATTCAACCGACATCCCATGGTATGGAAAGCCACTGTTTTTTGTTTAGTCTTATGTTCTCTAAGCTCGTTCATTGGGCATGAAGATAATGCAATAGTTCATAAACTTCAAGGATTTCCTCCAAAACCCTCTTTCTTTTTGTTGACATAACTTTCAAGAATCATTAATTTTAGGTTTCATTATTTGATCGGACTGGTCCGCTAGCTCAGTTGGTTAGAGCATCTCCCTTTTAAGGAGAGGGTCCTGTGTTCGAGTCACAGGCGGATCACCATCAAATAATAACTTTAGACGAATTACGGTTTGCTCCCATCGTCTAGCCCGGCCTAGGACATCGCCTTTTCACGGCGGTAACAGGGGTTCAAATCCCCTTGGGAGTGCCAAATTAAAAATAAAAAAAGCCTCGATTATTCGGGGCTTTTTTTTGCTTAAAATCAACTCGAACGGACTTTCATCGGAAGGCAGTGAATAAAAAAAGCAGTAAGTTTTTAAAATAACATGGGAATATTTATTTTCTAAAACTTAAAGAGATACTCTCTAACTGCTTAGACTCAGTATCTTTTACGCGAATTAAATATCTTTGAGCTTTATAAATCCCAACACTGTATCTATGATCGGCAACTTGCTCGAAATGCTCTCTATATTTAAACCTTTGCTCCAACTTATCTTCAAAATATTTAATACCTTTCTGGATTTCTTCTTTTCGCAGCATATAGTTAATCTCCACAACCTTATCGCTGTTGGAGTCAATTAAGAAGGTTAACCTCCCTTCGAAATATTCTTGGTCATCTGATCTGTAAATTAGTGCAAAAATATTTTTTCCCAATTTTTCATGCACTATTTTCTTACTTGGTGGCCCCAATTTATCTATAACTTCCTTTACACTTATTTGTTTCTTTAGCCCTAGAAATGAATTTTCAAAGTAGTAATTCTTAAATCGAGCTGTGGAACAGGCAGAAATCAAAAAAAGCGCAATTATGATAAAACTTAATTTCATAGGTTTTTCTCCAACCATTTATAAATTTGGGGATTGATTTTTTTTAGTATATTAGGTTTTAAGTAATAGTATTCAACATTATTACTGAAATCTTCGGATGGGGAAAGACTTCCGTCAGCTTCTACATAATTAGAATTTCTTCCAGTCCAAATACTTCCAAGAGGTTCCTAATTAAACTTTTTCAAGTATTTCTTTTGCTTATCTCTAACATAACTTTCCCAAAGAGCATGAGAAAATTCATGGTATACCGTTGCTTTTAAGATCTGATTATTTTTAAAAGCAGTATCATATAAAATAACAGTACCTTTTTGATATACCCCCTCATCTGGCTTCCATTTCTTCTGTATTTCTCTATCTTTGATAAAAGCTTTATCTTGTTTATTATCTATTAACTCATGCCAGATTTTATAACCCTTCGGATTTTTTCTACAATAAGCTTTAACTTTACTTCCTTTTCTTATATGTGATCTAACTTTATGCTTTCCTTCAGAACAGGTTTGTGAATATGCATGATCAAAAAAGATCAAAATGAATAGAGTTGTGATAAAAAACTGTCGATTAGTATTCATATAATAAATTCTAAGACCCCGTATTTTTCTTGAAAACCAGCTAAGATAGATTTGATAGCCTAGTCCCTCTTTATTTGCTTTGGAAAAACCATATTTACTTTTCATGGCTATTTTCTTGGCCTTAATAAATTAAGCAGCCTCACGCTTCTTCTTAGCTTGCTCAAGATCATAGGTCGCCTGCAAATTCATCCACAACTTGGCACTAGTTCCTAAAAAATCGGCTAAATCAAGGGCCGAGTCAGCAGTAATCCCTCTCTTACCTTTAATGAGCTCATTCAGTTTCGCCTTGGTCCAGCCTAGCTCACCTGCAACATAAGCTTGAGTCCATCCGTTTGGCCCAATAAACTCTTCAAGTAACATTTCTCCAGGATGAAATGGATTTGTTGGTGCCTTAATTTTTTTCATACAAACCTCTTATCTATGATAATCAACAACCTGAACATTTGATGCTCCACTATTCCAAACAAAAATAACTCTCCACTGATCATTAATTCTTATTGAGTAATGGCCTTTTAAATCTCCCTTAAGTGCTTCAAGCTTATTCCCTGGTGGAACTCTCAAGTCTTTCAACTCTGCTGCATCATAGAGATATAAAACCTTTCTTCTGGCAACTTTTAAAAGCTCTGGAGGAAAACCTCGCAAAGCCTTCGTTTTCTTTTTATCGTAAAATAAATCTTCTGCTAGTTGATTGCCAAAACTCTTAATCACAATCTATATTATCACATTTCGATAATATTATCAATAAGTGATAATATTCTCTTTATTTTTTACAAGAAATTGCCTCAAACACCTTGCTCGTGATTTACACGTGATAGTTGGTGAAAAACCATGAAACAAAATGAAAGAGAAAGAAGAACAAGCTCTTAAAGCGAGAGTTAAGCCCCGGAAATCATTAACATTAAATCAATTCAGTTATTCCCCCCTTGGGATTACCCAATTTATAAAAAGCCCTGTTTTTACAGTTTTTTTTGCTTAAAAACGAATCAAGATTACAGGTTTTAAAAGAACAATCCCCCTACCCATTTGAATTTTCTCAACTCAAGTAGTAAATGAAAGCAAGGGGATTTGCTATGATCGTATTCGTTTTTACCTTAATGACAGCTTTAAGCGCCTTTTCATCTGATGGTTTTATTAATAAATATCCCGCCAAAATTCAAAAGTGCATTACCCTTTTTCAAAATCACCCCCTTGTTGATGATTACAAATGGATGGAAAATAGTGCTGATCATGACCTTTATATTTGGAGAAAAAACCAAAACAAACAAACTAGAGAGTTTGTAAATCCTGAAAGTATGGCTTTTTACATTGAAGCACAACAAAGGTTTGATGACTTTCAAAAAAAACTTCAAAAGAAATCCCTCAAAGAGGAAAAGCAAGAAAAGAAAATCGTTCAAAACTCTAACTCTGGTATACAAGACGAGAGTAGTCTTTATCAATTAAAAATTGAAGATGTGCTTGAGACAGGAATGTATTCAGGAGCTCTTAAAAGAATTAATATTATTAATCGTAAGAACTCTCAAACAGTCCAAAGCGTTCTTGGAAATTACACTGAAATTCTAGGTTGGCTTGATGATAACCAATATATCTACAGCCACTATAGATCCAAAAAAATAGACCAAGGAAATACTCCCTATATTGGAGTTCATAAGATTGAAGATGACCCAATTGATGACAAAATTTTAGTCGATGGAGAACCTGGAGACTTTTTTTATACTTACAAGAACGAGGGAAAACTTTATTTACAATACTTCAAAGGACAAACTCGTTACTTTGATATTAATCTCCTTAACCCTCATACAGGAGAGCTCGAGCAAAAAATATCCTTTGGAACAGAAACACAACCTGTAGGAACAGGAGTTGAAGCTGGAGAATACTTTCACTACCACGTTGATTATGCCAAGAAAAACTACGGCGCTGTCACCAAATATCATATTGATACAGGTAAAGCTCAAGTCTTATTTGAGCCAAAAGATTTTATAGTGACCTCTTTAAAGTATATTGGTGAGAATAAATATTTTTTTGAAGGCCAGAGAGATGGTGAAGGCTTCGTTGGTTTCTTCGAAGAAGGAAATATTAATATTATAGAAGGACTTGAAAACGGAAATGTATGGCTAAAGAATATCGACGAAGAAAAATTAGAACTCACTTGGCAATCCTATGGAGCTATTAAGCAATTTGAATACCATTTAGGCACCAAGGAACTCAAACTAGTTCAATATACCCCCTACCCAATCGAAATTGAATCTCAAAAAATTCATTACACAACTCCAAAAGGAGAAAAGGCTTTTATTTGGGTAACTAAAAGAGCGGACGTGGAATTAACTCCAGAAACTCCTTTAATAGCTTACGGGTACGGTGGTTGGTACCATAATGAAGTTCCAATGTTTAATCACAAAAACTCACTCGGATGGGTAGAGCGAGGAGGAGCTTTTGCTGTAGCTGCCGTTCCTGGAAGTTTGGCCTATGGAATGTCATGGAATAAAATGGCCAAGGCCCATAACCGCATTGTTTCCTTTGATTATTTTGCTGAGGCCATTAAAGAGCTTATTAAACGAGGCTACACCTCGTCTGAGAAAGTTGGGATTTTAGGTAATAGCAATGGAGGCCTTTTAGTCGCCGGAACACTGATGAGACACCCTAAACTCATAAAAGCAGCTGTCCCAAGAGTTGGTGTTTATAACCTATTAGACTGTAACGAAAAAGGGCTATTTTGGGAGCTCGGAAACCCTTGCAATAAATCTGTTTTTAAAAAACTTATAAAAATATCACCTCTACACAACATTACCCAAAAAGATTACCCGGCAGTCTTAGTCATGACTTCTGAGCAAGATAATATAACAAACCCCTATGATAGCTATAAACTTGCCGCCAATCTTCAGCGCTACAACACTTCAGGTGAACCTATTTTACTCTACACCAAAAAGGGAGGGGGACATCTGGACAACGCTGGAAGCAAAAGACAAGTTCAGGATTATATTGCTATTACCTATGCTTTTTTTGAAAAAGTTTTGGGCCTCGTTAAGGCCCAAGATTAGTTAACGACAAATACTGTAAAGAAGTGTTTTCTTAAAAGGTAGTAGCCTTGAATGTGTCTCTTTAAGAAACCTTCTTAAAATCAATTCACCTTTTTCACTTATTCTATAAGTCTCTTCTCCTAGTATCCTATGGTAATAACCAGGAAACGAACTTGTATAATCAATAAAGAAAGTTATCCCGTTATCCAATTTAGGTTGAGGATAATAAGCCATTGAAAGAACTGCGTTCAGATCAGCTGGGTGTGCGTCTTCATTTATAAAAGTTATTACTCGACTTAGAAAAAATGCAGAATAAAAAGAAGATTCTTTTCCATTTTTGTCCACAGCTTCACATTTCCATTTATTAGGAAATTTAGGGAAATCACTTGGCTCTTTAGGAAAATCAGTTGAAGCTTCATAAGCTTTTTTTAATTCTTGGAATTTTTCATCAAGACCTGCAAAACTTGAAATCGAGAAAATAAGACAAAAGAAAATATATAATTTCTTCATAACTACCTCCAATGTTGTTTTTAGAAGAACAATCAATTCTTCTAGAATTGTCGTAATATTGTCAAAAAAACACCTCATAAACTGGGGACAGAGTTAAGACATCCTAAATATTTTACCTTCTGCTCTTTTTTCTCTCTTTGTTCTGTGTTAGCGCTATTTATACTGTTTTCGTCAAAAGCGGAGGACAAATGAACCAACAACTCTCTCTTCTTTTTCTTCTTATCGCTTTCTCTCACTTCAATCACCTTTATGCTCTAGAAAAAGTCAGTATTTCTTTCACCGGTCCAAGCAGCCAAGCTTGGGGAAAAGCAGTGCTTAATCGTGATGATATTACTAATTGTCAAGTGAGTGTTTGGAGACCCAATGTTAATGAGCAAGCACAATCTCACCCAGAAAATCACCTTGAGTGTATTTCCCAAGATAACAAGAGGCTCTATATTGATTTAAGCTCTGAAAGAGTAGCTCATTGGGGAAATCGAAACAATACTCGCTCCTTTGAAATTGAAGGTGAACTAACAACAAAGTTTGTTAGAATTTTTATGGAGATGACTAAAGGAAAACCTGACTTCCAAGCTGAGGATGAAATTTGGAGTAGAATTTCTCTGTGTGAACCAAATGGTAGCTATTGTCTTGAAAACTTTTTTCTGAGTGAGTCTTTTGGTCCTCTTTCACCAGGACAAGTTGCCTGTAAAAGAAATAGTGAACTCAGAGAAGATATCTCAATCGAAGGAATAGAACCTATTGAGTTCCAACAGGAATTATCTCAAGGTGATAAGATTTTTCAAATGGTAGAAAGCGAAATTCAAAAAGGCCAACGAGTGATTACAGATCTCAAATGCGTGTTTCTTTAGTTTTACCACTTCCCCTGTAAGTAAGATTCTATTTGCCCAATCTCTGAAGCAGTTAAAGCTCTATCATAAATAAGAATTTCAAAAAACCCTCCATCCATCGCTGACGTTCCTGCAGGGCTATTTCCTATATAAGTAGGGTTTGAAGAAACGTATAAAGAACCAGTCCCTCCTGCATTGACTCCCATTTGCGTGGAGCCATGATAAGTTTTTTGTCCTCCAGAGCTATCAACAACCGCTGTGTACATTAAGGGGGTATTTGCTGTTGCACTTCCAGCATTTACTAAATAGGCTGTCGAACCTGCATCTTCTCTCGCAAAGACTGTAGCACCACTCGCACCAGTATAAAGCTGAAAGGTTCTAAGTACTGTGTTTTGTTCTTTATTAATAATATACTGACAACAACCTGAGCCAGGGTTGTAGTGAACAAAATAAACAATAACAGTTATCTCTGTTCCACTAGCATAAGCTCCATCAGGTAAAGCAAGAACATCATCAACACCATCGTATTCAATAAAGTAATTCCCCGATACTCCATCAACTTTGTAAGTAGGATCCTGAGAGGCCGACATACTAAAAACATCATATCCATTACCTGATTTGTCTTTCCAAACCTTAATAAAACTATTTGTTGTTGCTGAAACAGTTGCTCCTACATCTTGAAAAACACTACTGCTATCACTCGCATCCAACCAAACCTGAAGACCTGCTGTGACTGGAACATTAATAGAAGAACTCCCACTCTGACCAACTAAATAAACTTCTGTTTCGTTTGAATTGTCAAAAATTGAAGCTAAACTTGCGCTTGCTGAACCTGCCAATAAACCATTTTCAAAATTATACTCACTCGACTTTGAAGTACAACTATTGTCAGAGTGAATTTCAAAAGAAACAAAATAAGGAATTTCTCCCGAACTAAAACCAACAGGAAGGGCCAAGCTTGTTGCCACGTCCACACTACTACTTGATATATCGATACAGCTTTCAAGAGAATTAAAACTCACACCTGAATTAACAAGTGAAGAGTTATTAAAGCTATTGAGGATCACTTTAACACTTTGATTTGTTGAAGATGTATCGCTACAAGATTGTGATAGGATATTGTCACTAGGGTCACAAACATTAATTTCTAAGTTTTGAAAAGTTGTTGTTGGTGTACTTTTGAAGTAACTCGCATCGGATACTGTTGAGTCACATCCAGCTTGAGAAAGAGTAAGAGATACATTAATTTCAGATTTATCAAGAGTAACTGTTTCCGTGGCACACCTCGTATCCCCTTGCAACGGAGTACCTCCATCCCAAGCTATCGCCGTAAAACTCCATGCTCCATACGGAAGAGTAATTGAATCGTTGCTACTTGTTACTACCATTGCAAATTTAAGACTATCTGATGTTCCATAAACAACAACACCACCATCATAATTATCTGCAGTTCCAGAGATTAGGTTCCCTAGATTAATATCAAGACTAACACTTGAAGATGGACCGCTTGAACAAGAAGCAAGGAAACAAAGGGAGAAAATGAAAAAAACAAGCTCTTTCATAGTGTACTATATCGGTTGGTTCTTATTAGATATTTAGTTTACAATGGGAACTAAAGGCATTAAATTTCAAGAGGTTAGAGAGAGTAATTGTCAGAGAAACGCCATCAAATAATGGCTTTTAATTTTTATCAATGCTATCAACAAGTTCTTGCTCTCTTCGAGTGAGAAGTGGATTCTTCTCAGAAGCTTCTGGCCATAGAGGAAGATTTTCTTTTGAGTATTTTCCAAAAAAGTACTGTGTTCCTAACTCATAGTTTTTTCCTCTTAAATAACTAATTTGATCTTCCATATTTAAATGAGCTATTTTTAAAGGACTAATCGCCTCTCCTCCAATAAGAGAGACTGGCTTCCCAATGACTCGAGCAACTTCTCTCAATACAAAAGCAAACGAAAGAGTTTCGTTAAATTCATACATTTTGAGGTATTCCTTCGAGGGTTCCTCCGCGACAAAAACTGGATATAGAGTTGCTTCAGGAACTTCTTTAATCATTCTTATTAAACCTTTTCTCCATCTATCATCAACTGCAATCGTTCTGTTAAAAGGAGGCTGCCATGCTGAAAGACGACCAGAGGGAAAAATAACAAGAGAGTTCCCGCTCTTAAGATGCTCATAAATAGCTTCAAGGTTTTGAGCATTTCTTCCCGCTTCTTTTCTTCCCATAACCCTCAGACCTAGAATTCGAGGTCCAATAGGACCAAACCCCTTCACCATTTCGTTAGCAATCACTTTTATGTCAGGACGAACTTCCTCAAGAGCTGCTGCGATGGCAATTCCTTCCATTCCAGACAACGGGTGGTTAGCAAAGAAAATAAGAGGTCCTTTTTTGGGAATTGATTCTAACCATTTTTTACTAACAAGAGGTTTCATATCAAAAGCTTTTGCAAATTTAGTGAAAATCCCCTCAGGCCCTTCTATTTTTCTTAGTTTAATTAAGGAATCAGATATTTTTCCTAACTTAAGAGGTCTTCTAAAAACCGAGGCGATAACATTAAGGCCCCTACCAGGAAGTGTCTTTTGCTCAAAGAGCCTAAGCCCATTGTTACCCCACATATTTTTATAAGGAGCTATTTTAGTATTTAGACCAGTGAAAAAAGTCTTATCACACCTTGAAATGGCGTAACTAGGCCCAACTGCGTTTGCGAGCAAAAGAAGACTTATAAGTAAATAAAACATTGATTTCATGCAATAAACTCCTGTCTAATGAGGTGCTTACACACAAAGCCATCTGAAATCATTACGCATCTCGCAAACCGTGTTGACATTTCACTGTCCCTACAGGAAAAGTAGCTCTAACGCTTAGAGGCATTATGATTATTTACCAACTCCTGTTTTGTATTTTCTTATTTTTAAAACCTGTGTATTCCAAAGAGGAGCCTTGGGTTGTTTATAAAGGAGCTGGACAAGCTAAGTTTTATAGGGCCACGGACTTTTATCAACAAGGTCATTCTGACTTTCCTGAAATGATCAAAGTCAACTCACGCACATATCCTATTCTTGAAACTTTTGCTCAACACCTTGATGCCAGTGGTGTCCCTATTCTTATTGGAATTGATACAAACTTTAACTCTTATTTTGATCTTTATTTTCCAACCTTAGGACGCTCTCTTACTTCTGACCCAACAACCGTTGGCCCCAATAAAGAATCAAACCTTGGTCATCTCTCGTTACTAGAGCATGATAGTGCTCATCACTTCGCAGGCATACCAGGTTTAAGAAGAAGTGATTTACTTAATATTGAAGAGACCAAGAAAAAACTTTTTGAAATTATTCTGTTAAAAGAAGTTTTTGCAACAGCAAATACCTCTCTCTTTTACATACCTGCTTACTATGATTGGAAAATAGAAGTTCCTGCAGAAAAAAAATTATTGTTTCAGACTTATAATCAAGGGTTCTATACAGGACTTAAACCATTAAGTAGGACAGAGCATATGAATCTTGTGAAGTATGCCGTTCTTGGTAAATTCTGGGATTACCTCAAACTTATGCGAGAAAAGCTCACTGCTGAATCCCTAAGAAAAACTCGAGAGTCTGGTGCACCTAGGGCCATCCCCTATCTTGATAAGTATGTTGGTAAGAAATTAGACCATTACCTTGTGAGCCTTTTGGTTCCTATTGTCGAGCCCATTCATGCTTATATGATAAGAAAGGAAAGTTTTAAGGGTTTCTCTCATTACGCGAATAAGATGGTCGATATCTCACTTCAACCTTGGTATGTTGAATGGTCTGATGACTTTCAAGTCGGTATTCCTCTTGATAAACTCAAAAAGAGGACTCTAAATCTTATTTCCCAACTAGAAGCAAGTGATAAGATTGTCGATCCAGACAATCCTTCAGGAAAAAGACTTTCTCATTTTGAATGGAAGGCAAAATTTTTAAGAACAGAAGTTTCACTTTTTGGAAAAAGATTAAAAGAGGTTTCTCAACTCGGCATAGACGAGAGTTATTTAAAAAAAATCAACCAAATATATGTAGATGCTCTTAATATAGATATCGAACTCAGACAGAATGTTTCTGACTTGAAAAATCATTATGAAAACTTAAAAAAATCTTTTATCGCTTTAGTAGAATTGGCCAATAATGAGCTTCCCGTTGAAGAAGTCATCCCTTACAGTTATAGGAAAAAAGGGGTCAGCTACCTCAACTTTTGGGAAAACCCATATGGGTTTGTTATTGATAGAGATATCTACTGGCCAGGAGATCTTTCAGCATCAGCTTTAGAGGATCTGTTAAAACAAAATAGTCATTTGAAACTTGGGAAATCAAACCTTGAAAGGAATCAAAAGAGTCTTGTCCAAGAATACATAAAAACTCAGAATCATAGACAACATAATGCCCAAGCTCCAACTTCAGTGGGGAATTTACTATCTGAAATCAAAATCTTTGAGCAAAACTTAGAACAACTTCTTGAGAAATCCTTTCTTACTCAATTACCAAACCTACCTCTTACATTAGAAAACAAAATTAAAGTTGAAACGGCCACAAAGACTTTTCTGAAAGAGGTGAAAAACGAGCTATCGCACAACCGTTCTGATTCTTTGTTTGACCTTTATCACCGAATTGATGAAACCCTGTTAGAAGTTTTTAGTTTCCTCGAACTGACAAAGAGCACAAAAAAAACAAACGTCAGCCCCACAAGTTTATTAAAAGCTTTCAAGGCAAACCAGGACACTTCATTATCTCATAAAGGTAGTGAATTTAAAACAATTCGACCTCCTGGAACTCTAAACTCAAACCCTCATCTGTTTGTTAACCTGAATCTAAGACATAACAGCTCTACTCCTTTAGTTCTCTCTCCAGTCATAGAATATCAAAGTATTGCTGATTGGCTTTCAACAATGCCACAGCAAACTTGCAATAAGCTTCTTTTCAAATAATAATAATCAAATGAAATTTATTTTTGCACTGATGTTGATAAGCTCTCTACATGCTCAAGAGATTTGGAGCGAGATTTATTATAAGAATGGACTACCCTCATGTATGAGTTCCAATATGGGAACTAACGTTGTCTTTAAAGTTGAAAAAGTAAGCTTATATCACCAGATTCTCACTGCTATTAGAACAAGAAAAAAATGTTTTCTAGGTTTCGACGAAATTGTTACTGCTAAAAGAGAATACATTAAAGAGTCAACTGAATCTATTTTAGAAATTCCTTTAGAAGATAAGATTAAATCTAAACTCAATATGATTTTAGCGGGTGCCACAGAATATAATCCTTACTTGAGTGGCCATGACTTTTGGGAAAAAAACCCGGGACTTACTTATAATCTTCAACTTAATCGTGAGCTTACAAAAAAATATGGAATGAAGTTTTCCAACGAAGTCTACGAATCTTTCTTAAGAACCCCGAAACAGCAAAAAGAAACCCAGGCTTTATTAAATAAGATTGATCATATTTTAGAAGAAGGTATCTCTCCTATTTATACAAAAGGAGAAAATAAACTAAAAGTTATTCTCTCCCACGGTTTTGGGATGGGGGCCAGTGATGTAGAGGAAAAATCTCAAGTTGAAAGAGACTTAGAAATAACTCTTTCTGAAGTTGGCATCAATTTAGAGGTTTTAAAGAAAGGTCCTTATTCACCGATTGAAGAAAATGCTGAAAAAATTCATCAAGATTTAAAAAGATTACTCGAAGGTGATGACGACTTTGTTTTACTACTTATCAGCAAGGGACTACCTGATGTAATGGTTTCTTTAAAAGATTTAAACATTACCAAAAGGCTTAAAGGCATTATTAGTGTTGTTGGTCTATCTGGTGGAACTTTTTTATGTGAAG
Source organism: Bacteriovoracia bacterium (assembly GCA_030431635.1). GTDB lineage: Bacteria > Bdellovibrionota > Bacteriovoracia > Bacteriovoracales > Bacteriovoracaceae > CALFYV01. The sequence goes on along the minus strand of JAUIIL010000003.1, from coordinate 272,339 downwards.
CCGCTTATGAGCTTAATTTTGTCAAAACCTTTGAATATCTTTTTAGTCAAAATAAAGTTGGGCAATCAATTACAACATCAAAAACTCTTTGTGAAAATGATATGAGATTGAGACAAGAAGAATACTTGGCCCACTTTCCAATGAATATCCCCCTTGTTGAAGTTGTTTCAATCCCATCTGACTATGGAAAACCATCAAGACATCTTTCCGATACTATTAAAATGGCATTTGACTCAATGGATCTTTTAAAAATGGTTGAAGGCGCCAATGATGGAATCATCGAACACCCAAATACCCTTCTACCTGAGAATACTTTTGAAAAAAGAAAAAGATTTATCATCAAAGGTAGCCATATTGTCTTAGATGGATTTTTTGAAAACCTTGACCTAACGAAAGCTGAAATAAAAAAAGCTTTCTTCAATGCCTTGGCCACAAGCGTGCTTGAAATGAGTGAAAAGAGAGATTAAGAAACTCTTTTATGATCCTTGACCTGATAGTACTCTTCTATTATTTTGACAATTCTCTCAAGCCTTAATGGCTTAGGTATAACGTAATGAATTCCCTGAGACCTTAGGGTTTTTTCCAACCCATTACTTGCAAGTGAAGAAATCATAATAAAGAGTGGTGTTTTGGAATACTTTTCCTCTACATAACGAAAAATATCTAATCCACTACCTTCTTCTAAAAGATAATCACAAATAATAACATGAATATTCGAATTCTTATCTGCTTTAAACTCAGAAAGACTTCTAAAATATTTCACGTTTTTAAGACCTTTAAACTCAAAATACTCTTTATAAACCTCTATAATTTCTTTTTCATCCTCAATGACAACAAAACTTAGGTCTTGAAGGTAAGTTAGCTTAGCAGGGGCTTCTGCTCTAAGACTTAGCCTTTTTGGCAAGGACACTTTAAAGCAGGTGTTCTGGCAAGAAGTATCTAAGGAGAGTATACCACCATGAGATTCTATTATTTTCTTTGAAATACTTAAACCTAAACCTGTTCCCTTACCACTTTTTTTAGTTGTAAAAAAGGGTTCTAATATTTTATTTTGAAGCTCAATAGAGATGCCTTTACCACTATCCATAATTAAATAGTGATGAAACCCCTCGCTTTCTTCATGACTAATTTTAATCCATCGCTCTTCGAGCTTTGAGACTTCATCTATAGAATTTTTTATAATATTAAGGAAAACATGAGAGAGTTCGACTGGTCTTGCGTATAAACTATGTTCAAATTGATTAAGATCGATGTTGATTCTAATTCCTTTTTTTACTAATTTATCTTCACAAACTTCGAGTGAATATTCAAAAAAATCTCTGACGTTGCAAAGTTCCATATCTTGTTGGCTTTGCGTACGAGACAGCATCAAAAGTCCATTTGTAATATGAGAAATTCGATCACACATTTGCTCAATTTTATTGATGTTTTCAACACACTCCGGAGATACAGATTCAAGCTTTAAAAGTTTGTAGCACTTTCCTTTAATAACACTCAGTGGATTATTAACTTCATGGGCAATACTTGAAGCCATTGTTCCAATAGCGGCCATCTTCTCAGCTTCATTTAAACGTTGAGTTTGCTTTTCAATAAGACCTTGAAGTTCAATTGTCTTAATCCCAACTTCAACCCTAGATTTTAATTCAACCTTGCTTACAGGTTTTGAAATAAAATCATTTGTTCCTTCTTGAAAAGCCAGGATAATATCTTCACCATTGTGCTTTGCGGTCAACATAATGACATAAAGAGAAAGTAAATTACTTCCTCCTCTAACTTTCCTTAAAACATCAAGCCCTGATATTTCAGGCATCATCCAATCTAGTATAAGCATCCTAGGAGGTGAGGAGGACTCTAAAACCTTTAAGGCCTCTTCTCCACTAGAAGCCTCAACTACTTCGTGCCCAAGATCTTTTAAAGAACTTTTAATAAAAGTTCTACTGGTAATTTCATCATCAACAATCAGTATTTTCATTAAGTTTTATTTCGGTGCTATGCCCGTTGAAAGTAGTAAAGTTCTCTTAGTCAAAATGAAATATATTGACTGTAAACAATGAGAATTCTTTATAAATATTTGATATTGCAGAATTATTTCCCAACCTTGTTAAAAAGTGATAGATATCAGGTTTAATAAATATTTGTTGCTTCTATCGGTTGAAGCAATAACTTGTTAAATGAATTTAACGACGAAAAAGCTTTATTTTACCAAAGGACTCAGAATGAATTTTATAGACAAAGAAATTGAAAATTATTGCGTAGATAAAAGTTCATGGCCAAGCTCTTTGTGCCAGTCAATACAAGACTATACATTAGATCAAGAACATTGGTCTCAAATGTTGACTGGTAAAATGGAAGCTTCTTTTTTAGGCTTTCTCATTAGGGCCATTGGGGCTACGAGAGTTTTGGAGTTTGGAACCTTTACTGGATACTCTGCTTTAAGTATGGCCGAAAACTTACCTGAGCATGGAGAAATTATTACGATTGATAATGATTCAAGAATTCAAAAAATTGCACAAGGTTTTTGGGATAAGTCAGCACATGGAAAAAAAATAAAACCTATTTTATCTAATGGAATTGAAGCCCTTGAAAAAATTCAAGGAGAATTCGACTTTGTTTTTATCGACGCTGATAAAGTTAATTACAAAAACTATTTATCTTTTTCTCTTTCGAGGTTGTCAAAAAAAGGGATCGTTGCTCTTGATAATATGCTTTGGTCAGGTAGAGTTCTAACCAATGAACAAGAAAAATCAACTCAAGCAATAAAAGAGTTAAATGATTATATTGCCTCTAGAGATGACTTATTTAAGACCTTGCTCCCTATAAGAGATGGTATCTTTTTAGTACAAAAACTTAGCTAAATCTTTGAATAAAACTGCATTTTTGACATAACTCCTGAGTGAGAATGCCTTTATCAAAACCGTTCTTTATCTCTAAGGCCATCTTTGAATTGAGGATTTGGTCTAAATCCTCTTCAAGAATGTTTCCTAATTTTAAAACAGCCTCCTTGTCTAAGCAGCAAGGTACGACGCTACCATCAGCATGAATTCCAATATGAGAACCTAAACCATGACACCGTCCCTTGGTTGAAATTGTCTCTAGTTCAAGTGACGGCCATTGAAAACGAGAGTCAAAGTGAAGGTAAAGTTTATTCCAAATTTTTTTTGATTTTATATTCTCGACCTGAATTTTTCTATTTATTTCCAGGTTAAATGATTTTTCAATCATTTTAAAAATTTCTTCATTTTCCTGGGCTTCAGAGCCGATATTCCATAATCGATAATTAATATACATATCATTTCTTTTTTCATTGGCCTGTTTGGTAAAAGAAAAAATAGGTTCTAAATAGTCTTTCAAAGGCTTATGAGGGAAATTATCCTGAAAACTCTGAAGTGAGAAATTAATTTGCCTAATGCAATGATGTTTAAGAATTAACTCCTCTTTTCTTTTTATTAATAAACCATTTGTTGTTAACTGAACTTTAACATTATAGTTTTCACAAATATTTAATATCTCCTCAAATTGAGGATGAGCTGTCGGTTCTCCCATTAAATGGAGACATATTTCTTTCGTTTTGCCTTTAATTTTTTTTAAAATCGATTCAAAGTTTTTCACAGACAAAATCTTCTGCTCTCTGTCTACAACAGGACAAAACGAGCATTGAACATTACAAATATTAGAGATTTCAACATAAATACGATTGAACATTATTTCTCTACTTTAAAAAAATTGGCTATTTTCTCTTTGCGATAAGAAAATATTTTATTTAACTGCTTTTCCACAATTTTGAATCCAAAAATCTTCCCCAGAGTCCCCATAGGGAGTTGATAAATAACTTTATCCAACATTAATGTTCCTTCTCCATAATCAAAAAACCAATGATAATGATGCCAGTACTTATATGGTCCCTTTTTTTGAAAGTCACTAAAAAAGCGTTCTTCTTCCCAATCTTTGATAAGAGTTTCCCAGTTGAAAGCAATGCCACTCAATTTCAACCTATATTTAAACTCTGTTCCTTCCTCTATTTTGTGTGTTGATTGCTCAAGAATTTTAAAGTTTAAAGAATCAGGTGTAATCATCTCTAAATTTGAAGCATTACTAAAAAATGAAAAAATGTTTTTTCTTTGACCTGGTATCCATTGATATCTTGTTAAACAAAAACTTGTTTTTCCATTTCTCACATTATAAATTTCACTTAAGGCTTTTTCTAAGTCAGAGTAGAGAAATTCAAATTTTTTTTGAAGAAGAACCTTTGGTATAATTCTTTGAGAGTCAGTCATAATCTGAGACATTTCTCCATACATTAATTTTAACATCGTCTTGGGAACTGGGAGTAAGGTCGGTTTTCCTAACACTTTCCCTAAAAGCGTTGTCAATTTCTTATTTTTGACAGGGTTTGGAGATGTTGCATTAATGACCCCTTCAAAAGAGATATTAAAGAGACTCTCTATAAAAATCTTCGCAACATCATCGATGTGAATCCAACTCATCCACATCTCACCATCACCTATTATTCCACCTAAACCTTTTTCAAAAATGGGAGTTAGTTGCTTAAGAGCTCCTCCATCTCGAGAGAGAACAACACCAGTCCTGATTAAACAAACACGTTGTGTGTTTATACATAACAAAGCCTCTTCTTCCCAATCACAACAGGTTTTGGCCAAAAAATCATTCCCTGCTTTTTCTGTTTCTGTAATTTCATTATCTCCAATATTAGCAATATAGCACCCAATGGCCGAGGCACTCGTAAAACACTTAAGTTTTAAGTCTAGAGAGTTGATTCTTTTTACTAGGTTTCGAGTTGAAATAACCCTTGAGTTATAAATAATTCTTTTCTGCTCTCTATTCCATTTTTTCTCAGCAATGTTCTCTCCCATTAAGTTAATGACGGCGTCTACATCAACAAAAGCTTCAATAGGAGGTAGTTCCTTTTGAGAATTCCATTCGTAAAACTCAATAGGAATTTCTGATTCTGAGATGGCCTTTGATTTATTCCTGGTAAGACCTACAATCCTGTGACCATTTTCAGCTAATAACTGGGAGACTCTCCTTCCAATCAAGCCAGTAACCCCAGTTATTAAAATTTTCATTTATTATTCCTGAAGAGATTTTACAACTTTTAGAACCTCTGAAGGCTCTGCTCTTAATGTATAGTCAGGGTTAATGAAAGCAAAAACAATTCGTCCATTTTTATCAATAACATATGTCCCAGGCATAGGCAGCGTATTTTCTGAATTTCCCTGGTTCGCTTCTAAATCTATATTAAAGTTTTTATAAAGCTTAATAAGTTCGTCTGATAACTTAAAACTTAACCCAAGTTTCTTCGCGATTTGATTATTTTCATCATGATAAAGAGGAAATGAAAGATCATTTTTCTTTCTCGTTTTCTTTAACTCCATTTTAGATTCTGGAGAAATGGCTAAAACAATGGCCCCAGCGTCTGCAAAATCTTCAAGCATTGTTTCATAGGCCTGAAGCTCTAAGCGACAATAAGGGCACCACCCTCCTCTATAAAATGTCATCACAAGAACCTTGTCCTTATAAAGTGACGAAATCTTCAGAGTCTTTCCGTTTTCGTCTTCTAAGACAAAATCAGGAAGTTTATTGTTTTTCCCTAGTGCTCTTTGAGCGATACCACTTTCAACAAGTTCTTTATTGGCCTTTTGCATAATGGCCCTCACTTCGTCAGGAACCTTACTTCTGGATTCATTCTTAAAGTTTTCTATCTGTTGGGACAGCGGAACTCTTTTCTCGCTCTGACAAGAAAAGATAAAAAAAAGTGATAACAAAAAAACATGATACATAATAAACAACTCCGTAAAAATAAATCTTAGTGTATCTTACAATATGCTAGAGAGCTTTTCAAAAAATATTGAAGTTTAATTGAAGTATATAAAGAAGAGAATTCACTCCAGTGATAGACCCCACCTTGAGTGTTATTTCTTTTTCTTGACTATACTCATATTTTCCTTCTAAGAATCCTCCATAGCTTATCTCTGTTGGATTATTAATAGAAAAATTAACTCCTGAAACTTCCTTGTCTTCGTAATTTCCATAACGATACCTCATGGAAAGACTAACACCAAGTGCTGTTTTAGCGCCAAAAAAATGCCCATAACCTCCAACTGTTCCAAATGCTCCTGCTGTAAAGGCATTTCCTGTATAATCAGCTCCAGAAGATGTTGAATCAACTTCTTCAAGGGAACTGTAACCAAAATAAAGGCAAGGTTGTAAATTAAACTCATAAGTATTATTCTCGTACGTTAATCCTCGCCCAATACAAACAGCGTTCGTATTAGCACCAAGGTCAAATGTCACTGCAGTGCTTTTATTTTTGAGCTGTATATCATCTTGGTAGTACATATAACTTAAAAAAATATAATGTCTAAAGCGGTACTGTTTAACTTTTTCTCTTAAAGTTCTTTTTTTTACTTCATCAATAATATCGGCCACAGGAGTACAGTTAAGAGTCCCAAAATGCTCACAAAAATCATTATAGAAAACAATTTTTTTATAAAGAATATCCATCTTATCTTTTTTAAAATGACGGTTTTCTCCTTCTTTATATAGTTTTGAAAAAAGTAAAATCTTTCTATCATAAGCTTTAAGTAATTCAGATGGTATTTTACTTAACTTATCTTTCACATTTTTTTTATCATGATTTTTTAAAACAAACTCATTCCATTTCTTATACTTTCTATTGATATAATAAATAAGGTATTTAATTGATTCTTTGTATTTTCCTATTTTTTCATAATTATCGCTTTGAAGAAAAAGGACAATACTAGGTGAATTGATCTTTCTTTCATCAGTTTTAAAAAACTCTTTTAAAATTTGAATACTCTTTTGAAAATCACCATTTGAGTTGGCCCTTCTGGCTTGGTGGATGATTTCTTGAAAAGCTTTTTGATATTTTGATTCTTGAGCAAAGAGAGAGAAAGAGAAAATAGAAAGTAAAAAATAAAGCTTTAACATAGCTTTATTATATGTCAGGAAAAAGAAAACTCAATTAGAGTCTTTGAATTTGAACGGAATATGGTGATTGATCCCGTCCTTTTGCATCGACTTTTATTGTATATTCTCCTGGAGATAAGTTAGCCGTGATAATCTCATTACTTGTCTTAGAGCAACTTTTCTCTAGTTTTCTTCTTTTTGAATTAAATAGTTTTAAATCAAGATCCCCTATATAGTGCTTAAAATAAAGACTTATTTGGTAACGTCCGGATTCGGTGATATTAAATTTGTAATAATCTCTATCTCTTTTTTTCTCAATTTGCCCTTGAAAACCAGCAGCTGCTTCCTCCAAACTAACAAAATTGGCCTTTTTAAAACTATTATTATCTCCAATATCAACCCAAGTTGTTACGATTGAAGGCTCTAGAATTTCAGGGAAGTATTTTTGAAGATATTCTTTAATTTCAAAAGCATAAACCGCCAAGTTCGCGACTCCCTCTCCTGTCGACTGACTTGTCATTCCCCCATGATGCAAACCAATTAATTCATGACTTTCATTAAAAACAGGACTTCCTGACGAGCCTCCCAGGGTATCAGCATCATGGAGGATTTCTAAATCTAATCCAATAATTTTTCCTCCTGAAACTTTTTTCGTAAAATCGCAGCCAGGAAATGTCTCGTGATCACAGTTTTGATGAATAACATATAATGAATCACCATGAAGAGGTGTTCTTCCAGAAAATTGAGCATACCCATAACGTTTACCAGGCTTTCCTTCACATCTTAAAATCGCAAAATCCAGCACAATATCGTTTGTAATAAGCTTATCGCAACGAACCTCGTCCCAAGAAGACTCTCGTACTCCTTCTTCGTGATTAAAGATTGCTGTCACACCAACGGCGTCACTTGCGGAGGTAATACAGTGCTGGTTTGTCATGAGGTAATCCTCTGAAATCATAAATCCCGTACATCTTGCCTGGGCTGCGGGTATTCTGACATCAGCGACAAATTTTGAGTTTATTCTAATAGAACTTGAACTATCTAGAGATGAAACTTCACTCCAGTTTAAATCCCCTATAATAACAGCAGAACTTCCCAACTTACTTGGGGTTGAAAGAGAATTTGATTGTCCACATGAAACTAATGAAAGAATAGTGAGAAGAAATAAAGCGGATATGGCCTTATTCATAGGAACTCCTTTCCTTTACACAATTGTCCCTTCCTGGAACAATACTTCTCTATTATACAGGACAAAAAAGTGAAGAAACATCAGCAAAAGACATTCGTGTATAAATGTAAGAGGGTATTATAGAATCGAGCTTTTAAGTGTCATTTTGGGACTAATTTTTTACATATAAACTTGATAAAACAACTTGGATGATGATCATATTTTCCTAGCTAAATAAGAAGCCACTCATGATAAAAAAATCTCTCTTATATCTTTTTTTTTATTTTTCTCTTTATGGACTAAAAGCTCAAACGTTTAAGTTTTCTAAAGACTTTCTGTGGTGCTCGGCAACTGCGGCTCATCAAATAGAAGGAAATAATATCAATAGTGATTGGTGGCAATGGGAACAAAAAAAGGGAGCCATTAAAAATAATGAACGTTCGGGTATAGCTTGCGATCATTGGAACCGAGTCGATGAAGATATTGCTCTCATGAAGAACTTAAATCTTAATGCTTATCGTTTCTCATTGTCTTGGTCAAAAATTGAACCCAAAGAAGGCTTTTTTGATGAATTGGCCATTGATCATTATAAAGAAGAGATCAATAAACTTTTGGAAAAAAACATAGAACCTATCGTAACTCTTCATCACTTTGTTCATCCCCATTGGTTTACTTCCTCAGGTGGGTGGTATCGAGATGATGCCGTTGAAATTTTTAAGCGCTTCCTCCATAAAGTTTATTCTTCTCTTGGGAGTAAAGTGAAATGGTGGACAACCATAAACGAACCGATGGTACTCATTGGAGGAGGTTATATAGAAGGGCTTATGCCTCCAGGAAGAAAAGATTTTTCTATCAAAAAACCTCTGGTTAACCTCATGAAAACTCATGCCATGTCCTATCAATATCTGCATAAAAAAGCTGAAATCGAAGGTAGAAAAATTTATGTCGGCCTGGCCCATCATATTCGCTTTCTAGAAGCTTCTAGAAAATGGAACCCACTGGATATTATTGCTTCAAAAATTTCGAACTGGATTTTTAACTACATGATTCCAGAAGCCCTTGCAACTGGAGAAATCAAACTCACCATCCCTTTTGTCGTTCATATTAATGAAAAAATTGAGGGACTTAAAAACACTCAAGACTATATTGGGCTAAATTACTATACCAGAGAATTAATTGAAGTTTCTCTTTTAGATTTTCAAGTAAAGAGAAAGTACCATAAGGATAAGCTACTATCTGACTTAAATTGGGAACATTACCCCCAAGGATTAGCAATTATAACTCAAGACTACTCAAAGCTCTTCCCTAAAATACCTTTTCTCATTACTGAAAACGGAGTAGCTGACTCAAAAGATTGGTTACGAAAACAATTCATCAAAGAACATCTTGAGCAAATAGAAAAGCTTGAAGCACAAGGACATCAGTTTTTAGGTTATTGCTACTGGAGTCTAATGGATAATTTTGAATGGATTGAAGGCTTCTCCCCTCGTTTTGGGCTTTATGAAATGGACTACAAAACTCAAACAAGAAAACTTCGTCCCAGTGCAAAATATTTTAAACAACTCATTCTCAACCACCATAATTTTTCCTCGCAGGAGGTAGTGCTTCCTCCAAAAAATTGATAGATTGGTAGAAATACAAAAAGGACACAATAGTGAGTAATCAAGAAAACGATAGTAAAAAACAAGAAGCCCTTAATTACCATTCCCAAGGTAGACCGGGGAAGTTAGAAATAGCAGCGACAAAACCTTTTTTAACGGCAAGGGATCTTTCTCTGGCCTATTCTCCAGGTGTTGCTCAACCTTGTTTAGAGATTGCGAAAAATCCAGAGGATGCTTACAAATATACGGCCAAAGGAAATTTAGTTGCTGTTATCTCAAATGGCTCAGCTGTATTAGGTCTTGGAAATATTGGACCTCTTGCAAGTAAGCCTGTTATGGAAGGAAAGGGAATTCTTTTTAAAAGATTCGCTGATATTGACGTTTTTGATATTGAAATTAATGAACCAACAGTTGAAGGTATGGTGAGTACTATCAAGGCACTGGAGCCAACTTTTGGTGGAATTAACTTGGAGGATATTAAAGCTCCAGAGTGTTTTGAGGTTGAAGAACAATTAAAAGAAGCAATGAATATTCCTGTTTTTCATGACGATCAACATGGAACAGCTATTATTGCAACAGCTGCTTTTTTAAATGCCCTGGAACTGACGAAGAAAAAAATTAACAAAGTGAAAATCGTTTTTAGTGGTGCTGGAGCTGCTTCCATGGCCATTGCCAAACTTTTTTATCAACTAGGAGTTCCTTCCAAAAATCTTTTTATGTGTGATTCCAAAGGAGTTATCTACCAAGGTCGAAAAGATGGAATGAATAAATACAAAGAGCAATTTGCCGTTGAAACGAGTGATAGAACTTTAACAGACGTCATGAAAGGAGCAGATGCTTTCATGGGGTGCTCTGCCAAGGGTGTTGTGAGTAAAGAAATGGTGAAATCAATGGCCAAAGATCCTATTATCTTTGCTATGGCCAACCCTGATCCTGAGATTATGCCAGAGGAAGTTGCTGAAGTTAGAGATGACGCCATCATGGCCACAGGAAGAACAGACTACCCTAACCAAGTTAATAACGTTCTTGGCTTTCCTTTTATTTTTAGAGGAGCATTAGACGCAAGGGCCACAAAGATCAATGAAGAAATGAAACTTGCTGCGGTTAAAGCTCTTGCAGACTTGGCCAAAGAAGATGTTCCTGAAGATGTTATGAGGGCCTATGGTAATGAGCATTTTAAGTTTGGAAAAAATTATCTTATTCCCAAACCCTTTGATAAACGTGTTCTTACACGGTTGGCCCCAGCTGTTGCTAAAGCTGCGATGGATACAGGTGTTGCTCAGGTACAGATTCCAGATTTAAAGAAATACGCACAAGACTTAGAAGCAAGACTAGGAATGAGTGCAGGCTTTATGCGTAATATTCGCTCTCGCCTTCCTCAGAAAAGCAAACCTCGTATTGTTTTCACTGAAGCTATGAACCAAAGAGTATTGCATGCTGTCTCTATTCTTAGAGAAGAAGGACTTATTAATCCTATCTTACTTGGAGAAACCCATAAAATTCATGCAAGAATGAAAGAGTTAAGTTTGGAACATCTTAAAGATATTGAAATCGTGACACCTGAAGAAGATGAACGTTATGAAGAATTCTTCCTCGATTATTTCAAGGCGAGGCAAAGAAAAGGAGCTTCCTATGCTCTCTCTCATGAAGTTATGAAAAGACATAATTATTTCGGTTCTATGATGGTTAAAAATGGTTACGCAGACGGGATGATAACGGGAGCAACAGCATCTTACAAAGAATGTATTAAGCCAATACTTAGAGTTTTAGGAACAAGAAACAAGGCGCAAGCCTTAGGTGTTATTATTCTTATTTTTAAGAATAAAGTTTATTTCCTAGCTGACTCTACGGTTCAAATAGATCCTTCTCCCGAAGAACTTGCCAATATTGCGAAATCAACTAGTGTTCTTTATCAAAAACTAATGATGAAAGAGCCTCGAGTGGCCTTTTTAAGTTTTTCTAGTTTTGGCTCAAACCCTTGTTCAGAAACAAGAAAAATAAAAAAAGCAGTTGAAATAACAAAAGAGAGATTCCCTGAACTAATTGTTGATGGTGAGATGCAAGCAGATGTTGCCGTCAATCACAACATAAGAGAGAATCTTTTTAATTTTTCAACTATTGATAAAGATGCCGATGTTCTTATTTTCCCTAATTTGAGTGCATCAAATATTAGTTATAAATTACTCTCCCAACTTGGAGGAGCAACTCCTATCGGCCCAATACTCGCTCCAATGGAGTATGCTGTTAATATTGTCCAAAGAACTTCAACTGTTGAAGAGATTGTGAATATGAGTAACATGACAGCACTCATTGCACTTGAATATCAAAAAACAAAGGATAAAAAATGAGTTTTGAAAAAAAGATCATTTCTACCAATAAAGCCCCTGCTGCTGTTGGGACCTACTCTCAAGGTGTCGAGTTTAATAATACCTTTTACTTTTCTGGTCAAATTGGACTCGTCCCTGAAACAATGAATTTAAGAGAAGGCTTTGAAGAGCAACTTGAGCAAATTTTAAAAAATATTGACGCTCTCTTAGAGGAGTGTTCATTAACGAGAGAAAATATTATTAAAACAAGTATTTTTCTCACTGATCTCGGAGAATTTCCTAAAGTTAACAAGGCCTACGAAAATTACTTCAGTAAGCCTTATCCAGCAAGAAGTTGTGTGGAAGTTCCTGCTTTACCTAAAGGTGCTCAAATTGAAATTGAAGTGATCGCGGCTAAATAAGGATGTTAGATAAAAAGTATATATTTGAAACACGAGGAACACGATTAAGAAGAGTTTTCATTAACTCTTCTTTAATGATAACAACTTTTATCCTTATTCTTTCAACTATTTGTATATCAATACCAATGTATGGAAGAAGAGAGTATAAAGCTTCTCAGTCAAAACTTTATAAAAAAGCTCCTGACTTAATTGCTATCTATACAGGAGGAGCAGGGAGGATAGCTTTTGGAGTAGAGCTGGCCAAAAATTATCCTACATCTAAGATTTTTATTAGTGGCGTTTACAATAAAAACACAGTTGAAACTTTGTTTGAAAAACAAGTTAAACCTTTGGAAGAAGCTGCTGAGAAAAAATTAGAAGAAGCCCCTGTTGCTCAAACAGATGGAGCCGATATTCTTAAAACTCCTATTCCTAATACTCCGGAATTAGTCGAAATTGATTATCAAGCAAGAAACACTCTAGAGAACGTGATTTACACCCTCAACTATCTTCGAAAATCTAAAGAGCACCGCCATATTGCGATTATTTCAAGTGATTATCATATTCTTAGAATAAAACTCATTATGGATACCATTAGAGATAGTCGAGACAAAGATTTTGATTTCACTTACCTTGGAATGGAAACAGACTTTAATGACTGGAGTAGTATTAAACTAGTTGTTAAAGAGGTTTTTAAATTGATAAAAACCAGTGCTATCCTTCTTTTTTGGGATAAAGAACATCATTAAGCTCTTGAGACGCTTATCACCTCTTCCATTGATTCAATAGCGCTTACTGTTTTTAGATATTCGGAATAGTCTTTAACTTCTATTTCAAAGACAAAACTTCCTTTCAAATCTGGCATGGTTCTAGCGATAGCACTTCTAATATTGATACTCAAAGCGTTTATTGTTTTAGAAATTGATGAGAGGATTCCAGGCTTATCATGAGTTATCACTCTGATATTAACAGGATGCTTGAAGTGATACTCAGAATTCCACTCAACATTAATACGTCTTGAATTCTCTGTTTCTTGAACTCTGGCACAACTCACAGTATGAATGGTAATCCCTCTCCCTCTAGTAATAAACCCAGCGATAGGATCTCCAGGAATAGGGTTACAACACCTGGCCATTCTGACCAAAACATCATCTAGCCCATCAACGATAACAGCATTATCTCTATTGGATGATTTTTTTGCTGTCTTATTTAAAGTTTCATAAAAAGAACCAATTTTCTCTTTTTTAGAGTCTTTTTCTTCTTTTTTAAGCTCAATTCCAGGAACAAGCTCTAAAATTTTATTGATATGAAATCTTCGAAGTCCAAGCTGAATACATAACTCATCAAAGTTTTTAATATGAAGTTCATCATAAACTTTATGAAAACCATTGTTTTTTTCCACTTGCTTAATTGAAGAGTCATATTCTTTAAGAGTCTTTTCAATTAATTCCCGCCCAACCTCTTTTTGCCTATCTCGTTCAACTTTAAGTAGCCATTGCTTGATCTTAGTTCTGGCCCTTGATGTTTTAACGATCTTTAACCAATCTTTTGAAGGAGTCTGAGTTTTACTTGTTAAAATTTCAACCGAATCCCCAGATTTAAGTCTAAATTTTAAAGGAACCATTTTACCATTTACTTTAGCACCAATACACTTATTTCCAACTTCGGTGTGAACAGCATAAGCAAAATCAAGAGGAGTTGAACCATAACGAAGCTCGATGACATCACCCTCTGGCGTAAATATAAAAATTCCTCCAATATCGAGATCGTCTTTAACGTTCTCCATAAACTCAGCGCTATCTTCAACACCTTGGTTAAACTCAAGTAAATCCTCTACCCACTTAAGTTTTTTCTCTTCATCATGCCCACCACGCTCTTTGTACTTCCAGTGAGCGGCAACCCCTCTTTCTGCAACTTCATGCATTTCTTGGGTACGAATTTGAATTTCAATTCTCTCAACCTTAGGCCCCATGACAGTAGTATGGAGTGACTGATAGTTATTGGTTTTAGGAATAGCAATATAATCTTTGAAACGTCCAGGAACAGGAGTAAAAGCAGAGTGAATAATTCCAAGACATTTATAGCACTCAGTAATATTGCTTACGATAATTCTAAAAGCGAGTAGATCTTGAATCTGCTCAAAATCAACTCCTCTATTCATCATTTTTTTGTAAATTGAGAAAAAATGCTTTGAACGTCCCATAACGTCAGCACTCACTCCATACTCTTGAAGCTTATCTAAAATCAGTTTTACCGTATCTTTGATATAGCCTGATCTCTCAGATTTTTTCATGGCCACTTTCTCGGCCAATCGATAATACACTTCTGGATGAAGATATCTTAAGCAAAGATCCTCTAATTCCATTTTGACAGAGTTAATCCCGAGGCGACTGGCCAAAGGAACATAAATATCTTGAGTTTCCTGAGCCTTAATTTTTTGCTTACCCTCTGACATATACTGAAGCGTCATCATGTTATGCATTCTATCGGCAAGTTTAACGATGATGACCCTAATATCTTTGGCCATCGCTACAACCATTTTTCTAAAATTTTCGGCCTGACCTTGCTCTTTAGATTTAAATTTAATTTTGGAAATTTTTGTTAACCCAACAACAATCTGAGCAATATTACTTCCAAACTCTTGTTCAATTTCCTGAGGAGTAATATCGCAGTCTTCAATAACATCGTGAAGAAAACCTGATACGATCGTATCAACGTCCATTCTAAGCTTAATCAGCGTAGCTGTTACGTTAAGAGGGTGAATAATATAAGGTTCACCAGAGCTTCTTTTTTGCTCCCTGTGGGCCTTCTCAGCAAAAGCATAACCCTTTCTAATAAGATTTTCGTCAGCTTCAGGATTAAAGGCCAGGGTTCTACGAACGAGCTCATCAATAGTGAGGTTCATTTCATGGGAAAAATCAATGCTTTCTCTAATCACTTTTCTACAATCTTACTTATGAGGCCTTTAAGCTCCCCATATGCCCTATCTAGTTCATCGTTCATAACTAAATAGTCATAATCATTCTTTTTGAGAAGCTCTTTTTTTGCATTAGAAAGCCTTTCAGCGATGATTTGTAGTTTTTCTGTGCCGCGACCCAGCAATCTTTCCTCTAAAACCTCAATTGAAGGAGGTTCGATAAAAATAACAGTCGATGAAGTTGGGTAAAGGGCCTTAATAGCATCAGCACCTTGAACGTCGAGATCGAAGAGAAGTTTGTCTCCTCGATTCAATCCTGCGTCAATAAACTCTCGGGAAGTACCATAGTAGTGGGAGTGAACAATCGCCCATTCCACAAAATCGTTTTGTTTAATTCGTTTTTTAAACTCTTCTTCTGGAAGGAAGTGATAATTAACACCATCAACTTCTCCTTCTCGGATAGGACGAGTTGTACAAGAAACAGACCATTTAAGAACAGGAATATCATCCTTAACTTTATTAATTAAGGTCGACTTACCAGTTCCAGAAGGAGCAACAATAACAATCAGATGGCCTTTACTCATAATTATTCTAAATTTAGTGCTTGTTCTCTAATTTTCTCCAGCTGAACTTTCATCTGAACAACATTATCTGAAATCTCTGCATGCCCAGATTTTGAACCTATCGTATTGGTTTCTCTGTTGAGCTCCTGAACAATAAAATCAATTTGTCTGCCTACTTCTCCACTACTTTGGAGCAAGGAATCTAATTTTTCAAGATGAGAGTGAATTCTATTTATCTCTTCATCAACATCTAATTTTTCAAGGTAATATACGACTTCTTGTAAAAGACGACTATCTTCAACTCCAACCATCTCTTTATACTCAGAAACTTTCTTAAGTAACTTCTCTTTCAAAGAGTCTTGATAAGTTTCCTTCAGTGCTTCAACCTTACTAAAAAAAACCACATAAGATTTTTTGTGCTCGCTAAGGTTTTTTATTAGTTTTTTCCCTTCATCTAGCCTCGAACTCAGTAAGTTTTTAATCGCCTCATCAAAAACTTGAATGGCCAAAGGAGCTACTTCCTTTTCTTTTGAGTCAGAATCATCCATAAGAAATTCTTTTCTTAAAAAGTCTGTTGGCTGTGCTTGAATGGAGAGAGAACTCTCCCCTAGTGCTTTTTGAAATTGGCTCAAATAGGCCCTGACTTTGTTTTGATCAAGATTAAACTCAACTAACTCTTGCTCTCGTTTTTTTACATTTATAAAAATATCGAAAGTGCCTCTTTTGACGATTGAATCTAGCTTTTTTCTTAACTCCAATTCTAAAAAATTAAGATAAGAAGGCATTTTAAAACGGTAATCTTTAAACCTATTATTAACCGTTTTGATTTCGATCGTTACACTATAATTTTCACCACTGGCCTCAGAACGCCCAAAACCAGTCATTGAATATAAACTCATTATTTATCCTTTAAGGGAAGGGAATCATCTTTTTCAACGATTGTTTGATTTCCCATTTGGCGAAACTTTTCAAACCTTCTTTCTAGTAGGTTTTCTATTTTTTTATGACTAAACTTTTTAAGTAATTCTGCTAATTCTTTTTTCACTAACTCCGCAGCTTCTTCCACGTCTTTATGAGCTCCTCCAGCTGGTTCACTAATAATACTATCTATAATCCCTAATTCTTTTGCTTTTTTAGGGCCAAGTTGAAGTGAGTTTGCAGCGGTCTCTGCTTTTTTAGGATCCGACCAAAGGATTGATGCACAAGATTCTGGTGAAATCACTGAATATACTGAATACTCCATCATCATCACGTGGTCAGCGATAGCAATCCCAAGAGCTCCACCCGAGCCCCCTTCTCCAATAACAACTGAAAAAATAGGCGTTTTAATTCGAAACATTTCTTCAAGATTATTTGCGATAGCGTGGGCTTGTCCTCTCTCCTCCGCACCAATGCCGGGGTAGGCCCCAGGAGTGTCTACAAAAGTAATGACGGGAATATGAAAGCGAGATGCCATTTCCATGACCCTTAAAGCTTTTCTATACCCTTCCGGTGAAGCCATTCCAAAATTTCTTTTAATTTTCTCTTGAGTTTTCTTTCCCTTCTCGATTCCAATAACTGCGACTTTCTTATCATCGAGATAGCCAAAACCAGCTATCATGGAAGCATCATCAGAAAACTTTCTATCTCCATGAACTTCATGAAAATCGCTAATAATTCTTTGAATATAATCAAGTGTGTGAGGGCGATTAGGATGTCTTGCCAGTTGAACTCTTTCCCAGGAAGTTAGGTTTTGGTAAATATCTTTGATTAAAGTCGTTACCTTTTTTTCAAGGGCCTTTATTTCTTTGGAAATATCAATATTAGGATTTGAAGAAGCTTGTTTTAGTTCAGCAATCTGGTTTTCAAGTTCATTAACAGGTTTTTCAAACTCTAGAGTGTAGTCCATTTTCATCTGCCTTGTTTTCTTTTGATAATAGACTATCCAAGACAGGAGAACAACTTATACTACTGTGCGCTACTCCAGCCTCCGACCTTACCACCTTCAAAAAAGATATATTTGGCCTCTCCATCAACGTAATAGGCCCATCTTTCATTTTCATACTCAGGCTCCCCAGCAATATCTCTTCTTATGGGGCGACCTAAACTACGAATAACCTGCTCTTTGGACATACCTATTAAAACTTCCTGATGGTTTGCAGCAAGATTGTATTCTTGTTCATCATAGAAAGGAGTTTCTTGAACAATCCCCCTATAGCGCAAGTAGTTTTCTCTTTCCTGCATGGAGCGAATCTTTAGAAAATAAATCTTCTCAGAAGTCCCTCCAATATGCTCTGAATATTTTAAGTACTGTGCCAAAGCTCTTTTGTTCTGAATAGACTCTAAGTAGGCCAATTCTTGTTCTAAACTTACATGTCTGGCTTGCTGCTGCTGGATTTCTACAGTCGGAGGGACTCTTCTTTTCATTTCTGTTGTTGAACGGTACGCTTCCCCCGTATCTCCTGGAATTGTTGTAAAATCTTGTCCTGGAACAAATAGCTCAACCGGTTCATCCTCCATTATTTCGATATAGCTTCGGTTTGAAACAATCGATGAACATGAAACAAGAAGACACATAAGAGTTATAAGGCTTAAGTTTTTCATAAAAAACCCTCCATAATACTCTTCGAAAAGTTGAATAAAAAACTAACCTGCTTGCTAACCAATGGAAATTATTGCCTCTTCTCCTATTAATCTACTCAAACTTTCCTCTCAAGATAAGTCCTCCAAATGTCGATAAGTTATTAGGATTATGTTGAATTTACTTATTAGAATAGAAATTTTTATTGATAATATTTTGCTAAAACTAGCAGAGCTTTCGCTTATTCTTTTTAAACTTGTTATCCCTCAAAAACTAAGAAAAAAGTATTTTCAACTAGAAGAGAGAACACAAAAGTGGTTTCAAGAGAAAAGAGAGAAAATCCAGCACAAAAAACAGCAACTCATCGCTAGGGCACTAGAGATAAAAAAGCAAGCTGATGGGAAAATTAAGATAGCAAAAAACTATGACTATAAATCAGAAATAACCAACCTAAGGGTAAAAGCCCTCGCTTTATCCTTTCAACTTAAAGCTGCTATCAAACAAAAAACTCCTCTTGAGTTTTTAAAGTTCGTCTCTAACCAACTAATCCTACCTCTTGCAGGGTTAAAAGTTTTTTTTGCTAAGTTAAGCCCCTCCAAATTTCTTGCTGGGTTTATTGGTTTTTCCGTTATCACCCTATCATCTCTAGGAATTTATTTTGAAAGTAATAAAATTCAAAAGCCATCCTCACAGAATCGCCAGCCTGCGAGTATCGACGAGAGAGCAATAAAAGAAGTTCCTTCTGGAGGGATAAGAAAGCGTCCCGAGTATTATAAAAAAGATGAAAAACAAATCGAATTCACTCACGTTAAAATGCCAATCTATTACCAGAGTATTAATGAAATCCATAACCTTGATATAGATTTCTCTCTTCAACTTAGCAGCCGTTTTGTTAAAAGGTACCTAGACACTAATGAGCATAAATTAAGAGATCACATGCTTATGACAATGGAGCCTATTGTCCCAGAGTTTCCATTGGAGAAAGAAGGAAAACAAATCATTCGTGATAAAGTACTATTTGAAACGAATGAATTTCTTCGAAAAAATGAAGTGGAAGGAAGTGCAGAAGAAGCCAAGATCATTTATATTCTAGGTACCTAATATTCTTTTCAATGTTTTTGTATTAATCCCTAACTTTGATGATGAAAGTTTGATATTTTGATTAAAGTAGTAATAAACTTTTTTACAATACTCTTTTTTAACTTCTTCTAAACACGGCCAAGATTCACTTTCAACAAAACTTAGTAGCTCTGAGCTTTTTGTAATGAGCTGTTCATCAACTTTATCAAAATCAAGTTTTCTTGTTTGAGATAAAATAACTTTCTTTTCCAAATGACCTTTTAACTCTCTAAAGTTTCCTGGCCAAGGAAGAGTTTTATAAAAATCCACTAATCCTTTTGTTAAACTCACTTGCTTTTCAAAAGAGAATTGTTCACAAAAGCTTTCCAATACTTTTATATTATCTCTTATTGATTTTAAAACAATTGTCTGTCCCATACTTAACCTGAAGTAAAAATCTTTTCTCATGAGTTTTTTATCAACTAGTTTTTTAAGACACTGTCCTGTTGAAAAAACAACTCTTGTCGTAACCTCTAATTCTCTAGTTGTTCCTACTGGCCTATACTTTTTATTATCTAAAAAAAGTAATAATTTAGTTTGAATTTCTAGGGGTAAAGAGTCTATTTCATCGATAAAAAGAGTTCCATTTTGGGCCATGGAAAAGGCTCCTTTCTTATCATTCATCGCTCCAGTGAAAGCTCCTTTGACATGTCCAAAAAGCTCTGACTCAATTAAATGAGAAGAAAATGATGATAGGTTAATATGAACAAAAGGACCTAAAGCACCACTGGCCTTATGGATTTCATGGGCCAAATGTGTTTTACCAGTCCCTGTTTCTCCTTGGATCAGAATAGGTAAATCGGAACAAATCAGCTTTTTGTTTTTTTCAAGGTCAAACTGAGAAAAACATTTTTTATCCTCCTCTACTTGACTAAAAATAATCTTATTATCTCCTATATAAACGCAATCCCCTCTATCGAGAAGTGCACTGAAAACAAATTGATTATTTAACCTGAAAGGTTTTTTATTTTTTGATTTTAGAATATAGCGACTTTTTTGTTCATTACGACTAACTGTTGTTTGATTACATAAAGATAACTCCAGGTTAAACTCTTCATTTTTCATCCTTGGAAGCCTGATTTCATTTGAACTGATCGAAGATTGAAGTGCAGAGTCTTCATGAATAATGACATAATGAGTTTTCTTACAAGTTATTTTTCTTTTTCTCCCATAGATAGGAGCTATAAAAATTATATCATTAAGTCGGACGCCATTATCTAGATTATGCTTGTTTAAGAACACTGTATTCTCAATTGCTTGATTCATATTATTCGAGTATGATGAGTTATTGGATTGCATATTATCTCCTTTTTCATCGAGCTTATATACTTTTTGATAAAGAGATAAAATCCTACAATAATTTTTTAGATGAGAATTTTCACTTATGAACCAAATATTAAAAGTTTCCAGATGTGATTTCATTATGGGATTTGAAAAAAATGGACAACTTCAATCATGGTTAGAACTTAATCCGCAAGCTATTGGGTTTGCTTTTTTAGGCCGCTCTAATGTTGGTAAATCCTCTCTTATTAATTCCCTTTTTGGGAAAAAAACTGCAAGGGTTTCAAATACCCCAGGAAGGACGCAACAGATCAATATTTTTGAATTTGAAATTTATGGAATAGACAACGTTTTTTACCTTTTTGATGTTCCTGGTTATGGTCATGCCAATGTCTCTCAGAGAACAATGAAAAATTGGAACCAATTGATGGATACTTTTTTTCAGTTGATCTCTCCTCTTGTTTTACTCATTAATATACAAGACGCGAGACATCCTTACCAAAAAGCCGATCAACACTTTTTATCCTACATCAAACAACTTCCACACGAATCTTACTTGGTTTTAAATAAGATAGATAAATTAAAAAAACAAAGTGAAAAAGCCAAACTCAAATTACAAGTAAAAGAACTTCTTCCTGAGTTTAAAATGCTAAAACAAATATTTGAATTGTCTGCGCTCTCAAAAAAGGGAGTCGATAAATTAGAAGAATCTCTTTATCAATATTTAGAAAAGAAAATGCTAGCTATTTCTGAGACTTAATTTTTTGAACATCTTCTTCAAATTGCTCAAGCTCGTTTTTTAACCCTTCAATCTCTTTTATGAGCTCGTGAGCTTTTTTATTTTCCCATTTCAGTTGTCCAGAATTAACTTCTTTCATCACCAAAATTCCCAATTGCTCATAACAATCATGCAAGGATGAGTTAGATCGTGAAGCCGATATCATTTTTTTTCCAATGGCCGTCGTTTTTTTCAATTCCTGTCCGGCAATGGAAACAAGCTCTGTAAATTTTTTGCCAATATTATTTAAATCAAGGTCCTGATTTTTTTGATTCTTTTTTGATCCATTTGTCTGAGACATATCTTCTCCTTTGTCTCTTATAGGGATTTTAGTGTATAACTGAATTATATAAGAATCAATTACTTTAGAAGAAGAGTAAATTTCCTATGAACGAGAGAGAAAAATTAAGCGAAGTCTTTGAAAGTTTGAAAGAAAAGTATCAAAATTATCAAGATCCATGGGGATTTAATATTGACTCGGTTCATAAAGTATTAGAGTTTCTCCTTCCTCTTTATCAAAACTATTTTAAAGTAAGAGTTTTTGGGCAAGAAAATGTTGCCGACAGACCCTATATGATTGTTTCAAATCATTCAGGACAAATTCCTTTAGATGGGATTTTAATTGCAATGGCCTTTGCTTTAGAAGTCTCTCCTCCTCGAGTCCTGAGGGCCATGGTTGAGCGTTTTATGGCCAAACTTCCGTTTTTAGGCTCTCTTTCAGCAGAGTTAGGCTCAATTCTTGGGGACAGACAGAACTGTGAGTATCTCCTTGAGAATGGCGAATCGATTCTTGTCTTTCCAGAAGGAGTGAGAGGAATATCCAAAAGTACCAGTGACTATTATAAGCTTCAAAAATTTTCTGCTGGCTTCTTTAGAATTGCTTTAAAAGCACAAGCTGAAATTTTGCCTGTTGCCGTTATCGGAGCCGAAGAAATGTTTCCTTTTGTTTATCAGGCCAAAGGCCTCGCTAAACTTTTGAAGCTTCCAGCTCTTCCTTTAACCCCCATTGCCTTTCCTCTTCCTTCTCCAATTGATATTTATATCGGTAAGCCATACTCATTACCCGAGAACCTTTCTCATGAAGCACCCGAGAGTGAAATCCGAGAACATGTTTACAGGATCGAAAAACAAATAAAATTAATGATGGCCAAAGGACTGAAACAAAGAAGACCCTTTTTTGATGAGGTAAGAAAACCTTTTTCTGATATTCTTAAACAATGGAATTCTAAATGACTCAAAAAAAGAAAAAAAGAATTCTTGTCATTGGTATTGCAGGTGGACTTGCTCAAATCTTGGCCAGACTTATCTTAAAGAAATCTGATGAATATGAAATTTTAGGAATTGACTCTAGAAAAACAGCTGATTGCCCTCAAATTAACGGACTTGAGTATCTGACGATGCGCTACTCTCGAGGAAACTTCGAAAACCTTTTTAGAAGCTACGATTTCGATATTGTCTACCATCTCGCCCGTATCAGTCACAGTGCTCATAATAGTGATGCAATTACAAAGAGACTTGATTTGAATCTTATGGGAACAAATAGAATTCTTAATCTCTGTTTAAGGTTTAATATCTCTAAAATTATTATCTTAAGTACTTACCACGTCTATGGAGCCCTCGCCGATAATTCTGTTTTTTTAACAGAAACAGCACCACTCAGGGCCAGTATTCATTATGCTGAACTTAGAGATGTTGTTGAGATGGATCAAATTTGCACTAACTGGATCTGGAAAAATCAAAAACAAATGGAAACGGTTGTGTTAAGACCTTGTAATATTATCGGTACACAAATCAATAATGCTATTAGCAAGTTTCTCACAAGCCCATTGACCTTAACCCCTATTGACTATAACCCTACTTATCAATTTATCCACGAGTTTGATATGGCCATGGTTCTCTTCAGGGCCATTAAAGAAATTCCCCTCGGGGTTTATAATATCGCTCCGGATGACTATATAGCGATTCAAGATGCACTTAAAAGAGTTGAAGGAAGAAAAATTCCTTTTATTGCTTCTTTGGGAAAAATCATTAATAAGTCACTGGCCCCTTTTGGGATGAGTTTTCCTGACTACTTTATTGATTATCTGAAGTACACCTGCCTTATTGATAATACTCAGATCAAAAAATGTCTGGGAAATGATTTTTGCCGCTTTAATGTAGAAGAGACTCTTGATCTTGTTTCAATGAGATAGATAAAAAATTATCGACTATCCATCCCTCATATTTAATAATGAATTCTTTAGAACTAAAAATAAGGACGAAATATGTACCCATCTAAATTTGTTGTTTACTCACTATTATTTGCCTTGCTATCAAGTTGTGCCGCAATGTTTAATAAGAGCAACCAATACGTCCGTTTTGTTAACGCACCAGTTAAAGGAACAACAAAGGTCTTCACTCCTTATGGAAAAATTTCGTTAAAGGATGGAGAAAGTAATGCTGTCTTTATGACCAGAAGCCGCCAAGATGTTCCTATTTCCATAAAATGCCCTAATGGAAAGGTAGAAAAGACTGAAATGAAAACAAAATTCGACTTTCTTGTGGGTGGTGTGGTTAATATCCTCAACTTACCCATTGGCTGGCTCATCGATCCTTTTGTTGACAAGGCCTATATTTACGAAGACTTTAATGTAGGTGCTTTTTGTAGTAATACATAAACTCTTGGCCCGGGTGGCGGAATGGTAGACGCAGCGGATTCAAAATCCGCCGTTGGCAACAATGTGCGAGTTCAAGTCTCGCCCCGGGCACCATCTTTTATAGATCGATAAACCTATTTAATTTCTTGCTTACGAGAAGACTTTGCTAAGTCGTACATATCTCTTATGCTTTTATAGTTTGCATCTGATACAGTTACAAATTTTTCGACTAAGGCAGAATCGAGTATCTCTCTTCCTTGCTTATCTTTGTGCATACTAATTAAGATATCTTTAATTTTATCCTTTACGTGTTTAGGGGTTGACTTTGAAAGAATCACTGGAGGTATTCCAGCCGGCCCGATACTTTCAACGACTTTAACCATGCTTGCTTCCTTTTTTCCTAAATGAATATCATATTCTAGAACGAGGCTATCAACAAAACTATAATCGGCCTGACCATTTGCGACCATTCTTATCGACTCTTCATGAGAACCAGACCTCTGAACTTTTCCAAAGAAATTTTTACCAATGAGTTTATTTTTAATAAAAAAAGCTCTTGGCATATTGTACCCAGAATTTGAAATCTCTTCATTGTATACAAATGTCAGTCCTTTTAAATCGGACACCTTCTTGAACTTAAAATCTTTTCTAACGATTATATCTGAGTAGTATTGAGGCTTTCCTTCATATCTAGGGTTTTTCATAATTGGAGCTGCAATAAGTTCGATTTTAGGATTTTTCTCATCTTTGAGTAAAACATACGGAAGACCACAAACAAAGCCTACATCAACCGCTCCAACTCTCAACATGTCATTAATAGTCTCGTAATCTAGTCCAGTAACAAAACTGGCCTTTGAACCTAGTTTTTTGGATACATAATTTGTGATTTCTTTGTAAACGTTTATACCTGATTCCGAAACAAAAGCGGCAGACATTGCGATTTTAATATCCTTAGTACCTTTTGCAAAAGAGGGGTAAAAAAAAGACATTGTGATAATAAAAATTAACAATTTCATAGGTTTTTCCGAAGATGTTTAAAAGTGTAACTGTTACAATGGATAAAAAAAAACTTAACTTTCTTTTTTTCTCAACTTTAATAGCAATATCAGGATTGCTATTAAGTTCTGTTATTATAACCCAAAAATCTAATTTAGAAAAATCAAGACTTGATGATCAATTGTCATATTTTAATGAACTTAATACATCAATCGAGTCCTTTGGTAGATCAATTTATATGGCCCTGATTGGTCTCTCATCCAAAGACTATGACATCTTACTCAAACAAAGAGAATACTCTTCAAACCTAAAAGAGCAAATTGAATTAGCACTAAAAGGACAAAATAAAAAATTCATCCTTACTGAAGAACTTCTCAAAGAACAATACACAATTCTCAATGAAAACTGGAATTCTCTCTATTCAACTTCTATCAAAATTCTTCGATCCAAAAATAGAGAAATAAAAGGAAATCCTTTATTAAATAAATTTGAATCTCTACAAAACAAAACGCTTAATAGTTTGAAACAGCTCACGTCTCTCTTATTGACAAAAAGAAAAGAAATACAAAGAAAACAGAAAATGCTTAATAACACTCTTCCATTTCTGACAGTTGCTCTAGTTTTTGCATTAGGCTTTTTTATCTACGTCTTCCTTATGACTCCTCTTGATAAGTCGAGGGAACAACTAAACGATATCCTAGAGGATCAAACCGAATTCATTATTAGATTTGATAATAGAGGAAATATCATTTTCTTCAATTCATCGTTCAAAAGTTTTTTTAATATTAGTCAAAAAGAAAGACCTCATTTGTCTCAGACAGTTTTAAACGATGATTTTTTCAAGAGAGAAGACACTATTAGTTTTAACGAAAAACTATTTTCCAACCAAGAAAGTCTTAGCTTTCAGTCACAACTGACTTCAAATGATAATCAAATCATTATTCGGTGGACTGTGAGAAAAATAATGCATGAACCTAATAAATATATCTTCCAAGCTGTAGGTCAAGATATCTCTAAAGATATTACTAATCAAAGAATTATTAACGAGCAACAAGCACAACTTTTTGCAACTGCCAAACTATCATCATTAGGAGAGATGGCAGGAGGAATAGCTCATGAAATAAATAATCCCTTAGCAATCATCTCTTCATTAGTGCAAATGCTTAAGAAGGCAAAATCCAAAAATAAGTTAACAGACGAAGTTTTAGAAGATGTTATAGCTAATGTAGAAAATACAGTTCAAAGAATTACAAAAATTGTTTCTGGACTTAGAACTGTTTCACGTGACACTTCAGAAACAAAAGCCGAGACAACTCCACTAAAGGTTATATTTGATGATGTACTAGGTCTTTGTTCAGAAAAGTTTAAGAATAATGCTGTCTTGCTCGAATTTGACACGAATGACAATCATTTAATGAAAGAGGTTTTAGTTGATCGGGTACAAATTTCTCAAGTCTTTATTAATCTTTTAGGAAATGCATATGATGCCGTTGAAGAACTACCTGAAAAATGGATTAAAATAGAGTTGAAAGATAAGGACAGTACAATAGAAATAAGAGTCATTGATTCAGGATATGGTATACCTGTCGAAATTCAAGATAAAATGTTTAATCCGTTCTTTACATCAAAAGCTATTGGAAAAGGAACTGGGCTTGGCCTATCGATTTCAAGTAATATTGTGAAAAAAAATGGAGGGGAGTTGAAAATTGATAACTCCCACCCAAATACATGTTTTGTCCTAAGCCTACCTAAATTTTCCTTACAGAATATTGATAATAAAAAAGTTAGCTAATGTTGATATTCATAAAGTTCTTTTCAATATAACCCTTCTAATATCGAAAACCTTTATATAAAAATTGATTCTAATTGATCAATAAAACTTGAAGTTTGAATATAAGCATCAGGCCTAACTAAGACCGCTTTGTTTTGATAAAAATTGCTTTGAGTCCAGAAAGAGTTGGCTTCTTTATGAGAAAAAATTTGAATAACGTTGACGTTTTCTGGAACCGAAATAGCTTGAGGGGATGTGCCAAAAAGGAAAAGAGTATATTTGGCGTAACTTAAAAGAGAGTAAAGGCGTGTTTTATTGTCACCTTCAAAAACTTCAAAGTCAAAAAGCCGAGAGCTCTCGTTGCTATTCTTATAATATGAAACTCCCATTCCAGTTATATTTCCTGCATATTTCTGCACGATTCTTACATAGTCCTGAGCATGAGTTTGGGTTAATGAATATTTAGTCGAGCGAACAAGTTCACCAGAACTTTTAATAACACTTAGGGCAACAGGCTTTCTTTCCTCTTCGTAGCTTTGCAGTATTTTTTGAGGAGTTTTAAAATTTAAAACCATATTTATTTTCCAAATTAAATTAAATGCATCTGCTAGGCCTGTGTTAAGTCCCTGCCCCCCATTAACAGAGTGAACATGACATGAATCTCCTACTAAAAAAATACGATCACGAAAAAAGAATTTTTCTGCAACCGATTCTTTGACAGAAAACTGAGAAAACCAAATGACTTCCTTAAAATTAAGATGATGAGGTCGTATTGCATGATTAATTTTTTTCATAACTTCTTCAAAAGTGAAATTATCTACGTCCATACGCACATAAAACCTATCTATATTCCCCTCTCTGGGAATCCATGCCACATCAGAAGTTTCCGCCTGAAAAACAATAATTTCAGGAACCTTAGGAAAGTCAGATTCTATTATTCCATCAATAACGGCCCAAATAATTTGAGGGCGAGTTATTTCAAATGGTATCTTAAAATGATTGCGTACAAATGAACGTGAACCATCTGCTCCAATTAAATATTTCGATTGAACTTGCTCTCCATTAGAGAGTTCAGTTAAACATCCACCTTCATTAAGAACAATATTTTTAACCTCAGTTAGTCGTTTTACTTTCGTTTCTTCTAATTTTGAGTCTAGTAATTTTTCAACATAGGATTGCCCAATCATAAGAAAATGTTTGTGTAAACAACCTTCAAGCTCATCCCACCATGAAGATTGTCTAGAGATAAATTTTCCTTGAGACCATACAGAGCTTGTATTGCAGGTTTTCCCTAAGGGGTAAATGTCATCAAATAATTTAACCACTTCAAAAAGTTGTAGTGTCCTTGCGTTTAGCGCATCAGCTCTCCCTACTTCCAAGGTGCCTGCTGATTTATCGATAATAGCAAAACTTAAGCCACAAAGCTGTGCAAGATAAGCACACATCAATCCCACAGGACCAGCTCCAATTATCGCTATATCTACTTTCTTCATCTGTAAGACTCCAGATTGGGATTATTAAATGGAGGGTTACTTAAAACTTGAACTCGTTGTAAATGGCGAGATGACTTTGAAGTAAACTCCTCTCGACCATGAAGAAGAGAGAAGTTATCAGCGATAACAACATCACCATCCTTCCACTCGTGAGAATAAAAATTTTGCGAAGAATAAAGACTTTCTTTTATCTTAACTTGAAAATTTTTCAATTCTTTTTTATCAATCCCTATAAATTGAAATAATGAGGGATTAATAAACTCTCCATTTCGATCAAAGTGAGGTTCATTGTAGCGAATAACAGAAAAATCTTTGTAAGGATGTTTACAAATAATTGGAGAGGTCACTTTACTGTGATAAAACTCCATTTCTCTTTGATATATACCTGTTATGTTTTCGCATTTCCCTCTAAACTCATTTGTCATATTAGATAAAGCTGAAACAGTATTTGAAAAAGTAGTCTTCCCTCCATCTTGAGTTGATGGGGCTTTCTTACAATGAAAAATTTGATACTCAGGAATTTGCTCCCTAAACATTCCATCCCAATGCAGAGGGATTGCACTATTAGCAAAAATATGGTCTTGGGGATTGTCCTGCTCAATAAGTTCCAATACCTTCCCAAATGGCCAAAGACTTACCTCTCCCCAAGATTCACAATAAAGAGAGAAATGCTCTGAATTATGAAAGGTTTTAAACCCTCTTAATAATAAAAGATACTCTTTGTTAAAAAATTTTTTCAACTCTTCTATTTCTAGACTCTCAATCGAAGTTTCTTTCTCTCTAGGAGTAATGAGTAACCCAAAAGGGTTAAGTTTTTGTATTATTATCTTCATTTAAACTCCTCTGATAAAGAGTCCTCTCTCGCTCATTAATCGGTAATGACTTGAACGACCACAAGGATAGAGAACAAGTTCAGCTCCTAGTTTTTGAGCTTCTGCTCTTTTCATTAAAACAAACCCTTTTTGGGTCTCAACGGCAACTCCATGCCAAGGAGTCATCCAATTTTCATCTCCAATAAGACGGATTCCCAACTTTTTAGAACCACATGTTTGGGGATGAATCGACAATCTAACAGAGTTAGGAAAATATTTCTCAATAAGTTCACTCCACGCATTACTTCTTCTTATGACTTCATAGGCCTTAATCCTAGCTTCTTTTTGTAATAATGAACGACTCTTTACTTGATTTGAATGAGCAGAATCTTCAAATAAAAATCTTGTAATTCCACAATACATCCGATTCGCTTCACGTTCTTCAAAGCTAGATAAAGAAGAGTTTCCTTTTTTAATTTTAAACTTTAAAAAATCTAGAGTTGTTCCGAATTTTTTCATTAACTCATCTCTCATCTGTATAAAACTCAAATTATAATAAAAATCATCTAGGTTAAATGTAGAGATGTTCTTTAAGGACATTTTTTTTATCATTCTATCTAGTTCAACTTGGTAAGACGTTATATCGCTTTCTTTTATTCCAACAACATCACTAAACACTCTTCCATCAGAGCAAAGAATAATCTTTGCTCCAGGCTTGTAATATTCTTTAACTCTTTCGCAAAGATTATTTAAAAATTTCAGAGAAAGCTCTTCTGCAAAGTCAGGAAGAACACCTAATACTTTTTCTTGATTGGGCGACTTCCCTGGAAAAGCAGGGAGAACAAGAGAGATTGGTTCATTTTTTTCAATAGAAATCTTTATTCTAGATAAAAAATGAGAGGAACAACTTTTGCAAGTTAAATTATCACAAGATTTTTGAAGATGAGGAGTTCGTCGAAACTGTGAAATTTCACTCCAAATCCTCTCAACTGTTGCTGAGATAAAGTTTTGTTTTTTAAAGCAATTATTTACTATTTGATGACTTACTACGTTTTCCATTCTTTTCTCCTTGAGAAGAACTTAACCTCAATAAAGAAATAAATAAAATGACTTATTCTAATTGCTGTGATAAAAAATTTTTATGTCTTTAATAATGGATGATATAAAGTATTTTATTATTGCAAGTGAAACACTTAATGTAACAAGGGCCTCTGAGATTATAGGAATTACTCAGCCAGCCCTGAGCTACGCACTGAAAAGACTTGAAAATAACCTCAAGGGACAGCTTTTCATTAGACTTAAAAACGGAATTCGGTTAACTAAGTTAGGAGAAGAATTTCGGGTTCGTTCAAGACGCCTACTTTATGAGTGGGAACAGGCACAAAACCTTGTGAATCCTGAATCTGGCCTAGTTCAAGGAACTTATTCACTTGCCATTCACCCTTCAGTCGCTTTATATGCCTTAGAACTCTTTTTGCCAGAACTTCAAGATGAGTTTCCAAGTCTCAATTTTAATTTTATCCATGGACTCTCTAGAGAAATGACAGAAAAAGTTATTAGTTGGGAAGCTGACTTTGGAATTGTCGTCAATCCTATAAAACACCCCGATCTCGTCATCAAAAGACTATATAACGACGAAGTAACTATTTTTCATCGAACAAATGCACAAGATAAACTTATTTATGACCAAAATCTAGCTCAATCGCAGTACATCCTCAAGAAATTAGGTAAAAAGAGAATTTCCTCTGGCGAACTCAATTCAGGAAACCTTGAACTTGTTGCCAAGTTAACATCTTTAGGTTTGGGATATGGTCTCCTTCCTGCGACTATCGCTTCTCAATATCAACATTTACAAAAACTAGATGGCGCCCCTATTTTTAAAGATGAAATTTGTTTGATATATCGACCAGAAAAACATAATAATACTGTCAGTAGAAAAATTATTCAAAAAATAAAGTCCACTCAATATGTACACAAAAATTAGTTATTTAGGTTTTCAAGATCCTCTCAGTTCAATCATTCATCTTTTAACGGCTTTCGCTGCTATTTATTTTGGCTTAAGACTTCTTTTAAAATCGAGAGGAAATGCACTAAGAGTTACCAGTATTAGTTTCTATTTATTTTGCTGTATCTATCTTTTTAGTATGAGTGGAGTCTACCATATTCTTACTAAAAACTCGACTTCTGCATATGTTCTTAGAATTTTAGATCATACCGGTATTTACTTAATGATTGCTGGATCTTTCACTCCTTTTCAAATCATTCTTTTAAGAGGATATAGAAGGTGGGTTCCTTTAATTATTACTTGGATCTTGGCCATAACGGGCCTAACACTCACCAGTATCTTTTTTAACTCTATGCCAGAATGGTTACTTTTAAGCTTTTTTCTTTCTATGGGATGGATGAGCCTTGTCACAGTATGGTTCATCAAAGATGTTTGTCCGGGTACTGTTAAAAAAATATTTATTGGAGGGGTACTTTATACGATTGGAGCCACATTTGATTTTCTACGTTGGCCGGTTATTATTCCTGGCATCTTTGAGGCCCATGAAATTTTTCATCTTTTCATTACTGCTGCAGCGGTTGTCCATTTTAAAGCAATATATGATATTTCCAATTTGCCTATTAGTGATAAACTCGTTGTCATCATTAAAGAGTTTCCATCTCAATTTACGATAACTTTTAAAAATGAATATGGAATTCTTAAATCATTAAATGAAAGCGATATTAAGGGAATGATAAAGGATTGGATTCAGAATCATTTTCTAGAGAAACTAAAGCCTAAAAAAATTATCCTAAGATACTTCAAAGAAGATACTTTATAAATTAAGCTTTAGCTGATTCATTTTGAATATGCTTATAGACTGAATCAATTAAAACTTTAGGTTTAACAGGTTTAGTAATATGACCATCAAATCCTGCGTTTTTTGTTTTTTCTTTTTCTTCTTTCATAGCATGAGCTGTCAGAGCTACAATGGGATTATCAAATGAGCATTCTCTTAATTCTTGAATCACCTGAAAACCATCTTTTCCAGGCATCTGCAAGTCAAGAAGAACAATATCAAAGA
The DNA here is from genome assembly GCA_030431635.1 of Bacteriovoracia bacterium. Classification (GTDB taxonomy): domain Bacteria; phylum Bdellovibrionota; class Bacteriovoracia; order Bacteriovoracales; family Bacteriovoracaceae; genus CALFYV01. The sequence continues at coordinate 239,921 of JAUIIL010000003.1, read as the reverse complement.
ATGTATGACGGGCAAGCTCAATCGCTTTTTCTCCATCGTTCGCTACTTTAACAGTGGCACCTGCTTCACTTAGATACAACTTAAACAAACGAGCATTTTCTTTTGCATCATCAACAACCAATATCTTTGTTCCGCTTAACTTCGTATTTAATATTTCAGATTCCTTTTTTTCTTCAATGACACTTGTTGAAAATGAAGAAACAAGCTCAAGATCTTCAATCTCTCCTACATCTATTAAAATCTCCATTGTTGTTCCAACATTGACTTGAGACTTAAGAATCTTAATATCTCCTCCCATTCCTTGGGCCAAACCTTTTGAAAGGACAAGGCCAAGACCCGTTCCACCAAATCGTCTGGCCATGGAAGTATCTGCTTGTTCAAAAGGACGGAAAAGTCTTTTTTGTTGTTCAGAACTTATTCCAATTCCTGTATCTTTCACTTTCATTGAAAGAGAGTTTTTCTTTTTTAAGTATGATAGCTTTAATTCAACAAAGCCTTTTTCTGTAAACTTTATAGCATTTCCTAAGACATTAAATAATATCTGTTTTAACCTCTTCGGATCCGTCATGATTTGCTCAGGAATCTTTCCTTCATTTTTAAAAACTAGCTCAATTCCCTTATCTTCAGATTTAACATTGATCAAAGAGTAGACCTCGTTGAGAAAAGAAGATAAGTTAATTTTTTCTTTTTCAAAATCAAACTTACCAGCTTCTATTTTTGATATATCTAAAATTTCATCAATCAATCCAAGTAAGTGAGACGCATTTTGATCAATAATTTCGATTGCATCGTTTTTTTCCTCTTGAGTATTAGTTTCTCTTTTTAAGATATCTGCATAACCTAAGATGGCCGTCATTGGAGTTCGTATTTCATGACTAATATTAGCCAGGAAATCTGTTTTAGAACGACTGGCGCTTTGTGCCTTTAAAACAGCATCCGAAATTTTTTGATGCTGAACAAGAATTGTATTATAGAGTGGTCTAAAGACAAGAGTCCAAACAAGTAAGACCTGCAATAAGCAAAGAGCAATAAGAGCGAATCCCATCTTATTTAAGAGAGAAAGCGAATCTGTTTGCTCTTTTCTTAGCTTTTGCCCAACAAAAGTTAAAATTTCGCCAAGCCCTTTTCTAGAACTCATAGACAAAAACTGAATATTTTTCTTTATTTCCAAATTGGTCAGAGACTCTTTATGAAGTAATTCTTTGGCCCTTTTAATAAACAAAACCATCTGTTTCTTTACATTGTCGCTTTTTAGCAAAGCTTCCATGTTATGAAGAACAGGAAATTTATTTTTTTCTAACCATAAATTGAGTTTTTCGTTCTCTTTATTGAGTTCTTCAAGTAGTTTTTGAAAATCACTCGCAGCAATTTCTTTATTTGCTGTGCTTTCATTAGAATCAAATTTTTCACTTAGAAGAGAAATTTTATTAACTAGATTCAATTGCAAAGTTATCATTGAATACATTTCTTGAATTGAAGATTGTTTCTTCATATTCTGAACATGAGTTTTTAACGCTAGATAAGAAACAAAAACAACAAAACTAATTCCAATGAGTGAATAAAGGAAGAATTTTTTCTTTGTATCTTTAATTAGCTTTCTTGACTGTTCCATATAACTAAACAATAACTCCTAAAAATTTTCCTTTCTCTTCTAGATAGCTTGATATTTCTTCTAATAAACTAGATATCTTTACAAAATCTTTTTCGCTGGCCACTTTCTCAACTTCTTGGCTTAAATTTTCCAGATAATGAAAACCATAAGGAGTACAAAAGCCTTTCCATTTATGCGCGACTTTTCTGATCCCTTCAAAATCTTTTCGCTTCAAGCTTTCTTGCATTAAACTCAACTCTGAACACCTATCTTGAAAAAATTCTTTGGCAAACTTTTCTAAACCAGGAGAAGCCTTCTCCTCTGAGATCTTGGCCTGCAATAGACACCTCGCGACACACAATTTTATGACATATTTTCTTATCTATGATACATATGCCACTCTTTCTCTCATAAATCACGTTGAATTGCAGGTTTTACAACCTTATATAATGGTAAGTTATGAATTATTCGATACTTCTTGTTGAAGACAGCAAGGAAATTTTTAGGATGGTTTCACAGGCCCTAGCAGGACCTTTTCTTGATTTAGATTGGGCCCAAACAGTTCATGAAGCCGAAATAAAACTCTCTATAACTCAATATCAAATCGTTCTTCTTGATATCGAACTCCCTGATGGTAACGGTCTTGATCTATGCTCAAGAATACAGGTCCAGTCTCCAGAGCTTCCTATATTTTTTCTGACTTCTCACTCCGATTTATCAGAAAAAGTTCTTGGTTTTTCTGCTGGAGCTGATGATTATATCACAAAACCCTTCAACCCACTTGAGCTCAAAGCAAGAGTTGAAGCAAAACTTAAAAAAATACAAGCTTTAAGAAAAACAATTGATTTTCTTAAGTGGAAAGAAATTGAAATAAATAAATCAAGCCAAGAAGTAAGAATACTTGAAGATAATAAGTTCAAAAGCATTGAGCTGACTGCACTAGAATTTAAACTTTTAACCTATTTTGCCAACAGAAAAGGAAATGTCATCGACAGGGAGACAATGCTTAATGATATATGGGGAGAGGATGTTCATGTTTACTCGCGCTCAGTAGATACTCATGTTAGTAAACTAAGAAAAAAACTTGGACCTGTCTCTTATATCATTGAATCTGTCCATGGTGCGGGTTATAAGTTTTCTCCAAGCGACAAACCTGTAAGTTAAATTTTATATTTTTCAACAACATAATCCCATATTTCATGAGTTGAGTTATAACTTGCTCTCAATTCTCTCTCTTCTCCAGGGCCATAGTGTTCTTTTATTTTTAGAATTGTTTTATTTAAACTCATTTTGAGTTCCTCTAATCTATTCAAAAATTCAACCTTCTCGCTTTTAGTTAAACTTTTCAATATTCTTTTTTCCTCAATATTTTTCACTTTAATACTTAATCTTTTTATTTTCTTTTCAATCTCATTATCTCCCCTCTCATTTAGAGGGATTTGATTTACTTTTATTTCTTGTTCTATACTAGGATTGCATGAGCTCAAAAAACAAATTATTGCTATTAATAATAAATATTTCATGTATCTCCTTATTAAAATGCCTATATCTAGACTAGCCCTGAAAGCTAGTCTAGATGAGATTTAAGCATCCAGCTCATATTTTCATGCTTTTGCAATATCGATACGAGATAATCCTCAGTTCCTGGATCTTTTGAAAATAAATTTTCGTTTGAAATCGTCTCTTTAATAAAAGATTGAATTTTCATGTTATCTAAAAATAGCTCAGTCAACATTTCATTACTTGATAGATTACTTCCATCTCTTTCTTTTAAACTCATCCTCTCATACATCATTTTAACAGTACCCACAGGAGCTTCTCCCAAAATGCGCACTCTCTCTGCTAAGGAATCCATCATTTTTAAAAGCGAGGTGTATTGCTCTTCTAAAAACTGATGCAAACTATGAAAACGAGGTCCTGTTATATTCCAATGATAGTTTAATGTTTTTGTAAAAAGTGCATACTCGTTAGCAAGAAGATCATTGAGGGCCATTGTTACAGTTTTCACTGACTGAGTGTCCATATCTGCAGACGGTCTTTTTAAATTTCTTTCTATTGAATTCATATAAGCTCCTTGTTTATGAAATAGTGTGATTAATATTACTTAAAAAAGAATTTATTTTCTTTCTCGCTGTATCAATTGATTCTCCATATTTTCTCTGAACTTTTCCTGCAATTTGATCAATATTTCCTTTTGTTTTTTCTAATTCATCTTCTGAAATATCTCCCCAATGTTCTCTGATTTTTCCTTTAAGTTCTCTCCATTTACCTTTTGAAATTTGCTCTTGCATCATTTCTCCTTTGTTGCGTTATTTCTTAAAGTTATTCTCCTATATATTTGAATTCTCTTCATCATTTCTATGATTAGATTTTGTGTAGAAAAATTCACATTTACTTCATTGGAAAAAGAAGGTTTTGAAATGTGTTAAAGGTATCTTGTTTTTAATTAACATGATTTTTCAAAAGGAGTTGGTATGAAAAATTCATTTTTATTTATCTTTTTTATACTTTTTATATCTTGCTCATCTAATGGCCCAAAAGAAAATGAAAGAGAGCATCAAATTGCTACTATTAATTTTGATTTCGGCTCATCTTTAATACCAAAGGAGGAGAGATATAAGCTAAATGAAATTGTTTCAAACCTAGATAGTACAACAAATTCCTATCAAGTTGTCGTTAAAGGTTATACGGATAAAAGAAGTGAACAAGATTCTATTCCAAAGCTTGGATTAGAAAGGGCAATTAATATTAAAAATAAATTAGTAGATAAAGGTATTCCACAAAAGAAAATTCAAACAATCAGTTATGAGGAAAAAAACTTGAAACCTACCTTAAGTAGACGTGCCGTAATTGAAATTGTTTCGTTAGATAAGAAAGATCCTAATCCTATAAGTACGGTAACAATCAGCAGATAACTCCTCCCACACTCTCCCTTCCTATGAAGTGGCCGGTCGTATGGCTGGCCACTTATCTAAAGTTTAGGAAGCAATTAGGCTAGAAAAGTGCTTTTCAACATAAGATTCTATTTTGCTCAGATCAAGAGGTTTGCTAAGAAGATCAAGAGCTCCTTTTTTAATCGCTTCATCTTTAGATAGCTCTGTAAACCCACTAAATAAGACAAAGGGAGGAAGTTCTGGGTGTGTTTTTCTTACCTCTTCTAAGAAAAAAATCCCATCACCATTTTTCATTCGTACATCACTAATAATGAAATCGACTTTATTATTAAGAAAAATCTGAACCCCCTCTTGGCCACTATGAGCGACAAGCACATTGTAGTCCTCTAACTCAAAATTCATTCTTAATGAGTCTACAATTCCCTCTTCATCATCAACTATTAAAATATTAAAGTTGCTCTTTTCCATTTTTCATCTTCTTTTGATTATTATTTTATTTTTTTAACTCAATGATAAACTGGGTATTCTCACTTTCTGGATTGTAATAAAGCCTTCCACCTTGTTTCTCTATTAGACTTTTAGATAGACTTAAACCAATCCCTGTTCCTTTTCCAACTTCCTTAGTTGTGAAAAAAGGATCAAATAATTTTTCAACAATCTTTTTTTCTATTCCCTTGCCAGAATCTTCTATAATGATTTTAACACCATTTTTTGTATTCTTTAAGAAAATTTTAACCCACTTTTCTCTTTGGTCCAGCTCTGACAGTGCATCATGAGCATTATTTAAAAGATTAATAAAAACTTGCCCAAGTGAAACATGCATACACTGAACTTTGACCTCAGGTGAAATATCAACAAAAAGCTCAATATTATTGCTTTTAAAGCGATTTGAGCATACATCCATCGTCTCTTGGACTATTGTTAGTAGATTTTCTGATTTGCATTCAACTTGTGATTCATCTCTTGAAAGGATTCTTAGACTCGTTGTAATTTTAGTTATTCTTTGAACTGTATCACTCATTTTATCCAGTATCACATCCATTTTCTGTGGTTCTAAAAGTTTTTTCCCAGACATTTTTGATAAATTATTTATATAACCATTGATAACAGCTAAAGGATTATTGATCTCGTGAGCAATGCCTCCGGCCATCTCCCCCAAAGAAATTAACTTGGCATCTTGCAACCTTCTTTGTTGCTCATCCTCTAGCTTCTTCTCTAGATCTTTTTGCTCAGTTATATCTTGAGTAATTCCCAAAAGGTATTTTTTATTGTTAGAGACTAAAGGAACCTTCCATGTCCTAAGAATTCTTAGGACATCATTTGCTCGTGAAATGGGTTCAGACTCTATAAAAATCGTTTTTCCAGACTCAATTGTCTCTAAGTCTTTCTGCATAAAAAACTCTGCTTCTTCTTTCGCAAAAAGATCAAAGTCTGTTTTTCCAATAATACTAGAGCGTTCAAATCCAAAAACTTCCTCAGAAGACTTGTTCCAATAAACAAACACTCCAGGAGCTGTTGAATAATCCTTACAAAAAACAGCAAGAGGAAGAGAGTCTAAAAGATCGTGAATAAAATAATTATGCACTTCAGGCATGTCAGAGTTCCTTATCCTAATATTAAAACTCATTATCTCCGTTGTTGTGAATATCAGTCTACAGGGAAAAGAGTATCTTATGAAGAACGTCTTTCATCATTTTAAATGATAAATATCATCCCGTTTTTAATAAAAGTTAACCATCTTTTATTTTTATTAATTTATACTTTGGGAGGAGTTACGAAAAGCTTATTGATAACTCTTTTAACGGGAAGAGACTGTAGTACATATTTTTTTATTAGTTCCCTAACAGCGTATGTTTTAACAACACCAGAGATTTCTGCATTATCACCGAAGAGATTAATTGAGATATGTTTAACTCCATCAAACAAATGAATTATTTTCTTCTCCGTTTTTTTTGCCATTCTTACGTTCTTTACTACTTCTTTTGGGTTTTTAGTCACTTCTTTTTTTACTTGTTGGACTCCGGGTTGTTTACAAGCAAATTCTTCAATGTCGTTAATATATCCGCCGTCACTAACAACCCCTTGTATCGTTACATTTTGGTTTTTAACCTTAACCAGAATTGATTTTTTTTGGCGTCCTAGTAGATTACTCATGTAAAGCTTTAACTTCCTTTTTATTTCATTATCACTTATATTCGCCTTATATTTAATTTTGATGGCACTCGTATCTACACTTTGGACTCCAAGTATTTTAAAGACTTCATTTTCTAATTCATTTTTTTGATAAAGATTTTTAACCTCTCCCTTTAAATAGACTTTGGTTTGACTTACAAAGACTTCTATTTTTTTGTTAAAATTCATTAAAAAAAGATGGGCTTTTACAATTTTGGCCAATCTTATATCACTTTCCTTTTTTCCGGAAATATGCTCTAGAGGCTTAAGCGTTTGAATCAACAACTCATAAAAGACAAAGGATTCCTTAGGCCATTTAAAAGCCCCATGCAAACCATTTCCATATAGAGAAGTAAAAAAAGAAGCCCCCCTGCTTTTACGGGAGAGAAAATAAGTCGGCAAATTTTTTGTTATTTTAAGAAATGAAAGCATTTTCTGTTTTACTCTCATTCCTATTTTCTTTTCATCAACTATTAAACAAAGAGTTTGTGAGTTAATAATAAGTTTAATTTCTTTTAACTCTCCAAAAATAAATTGAACATTAAAGTTTTTTTCAATCTCCCGTAAACTTTTTTTGACGCTTTTATCTCCAACAACAATAATGTTGGGTCTTTGGAACTCATATAAGTCCAACCCTCTGTTTTTTCTCTTTAAAGAAGACGTTGTCATTTCCCACCTCACTTTAGCTTAAAGAATGAGATGTTTTTTTTAGATAAGCTATATCACTTCCGTTGAAGAAAGCTCTCCCGGCTCTTCTTCAATAGAACTCGGAACCGTCTCTTTTGTAGGAGCTTGGCAGAAAGCAACAACGCTTTCCTTATTTTCAACAATTTCAACACTTTTTGGTGTTTTCAAATCTTCAACAGTTATCTTGTCTCCAATGTCTAGTTTTCTCGTTGAACATTTAATTGTGTTAGGAATATTCTTTGGAGTGCCTTTGACTTTTATACTATCTCTTATCACAACAAAAGTTCCTCCATTTTTTACACCGACAGGAGAATCCTGAAAAAAAATAGGGATATCCACTTCATTTTCAACACCCTTTGGTAATTGAACTAATGAAAAATGAATAGGTGTTCCTGTTAAGGGCTCCTTTTGAAGTTCATCCATTTTAACCAAAATATTTCTACCTTTTGACTTAACTTCATAAATTTCACCTTTCATCTCACAAGCTTTCAGAAGCTCACTCTGCCCCAACATAATAGCTTCATTTTCTACAGTAGGGCCGTAAATAACTCCTGGAATCATCTGATTAGTTCTTAACTCGTGGTTTTTAAATCTAAAATCTCTTTTCTTAATATTTAAATGAATCATCGTTTTCTCCTTTTTTAATCTATCAATGTTTAACTTTCACTTGCGATAATTTTTTTTAAGATTTTCAAGCAATGTCCAACTGCACCATCCACATTCCTTGATTCTTTACTAACAAAAACTCTTTTCTTGTTAGGTCTTTTTAATTGAACTCCACAAGTTCTATTTCTTTTTTTCTTTTCAGACTTATTTAGCCAGCATTCCAACGTCCAATCCCTTTCATGTTCAAAAACTCCTAAATGGTTCTTAACGTAAAAAGAAATAATTCCAACCGCCTTTGAGTAATTAAGTGGAAGTTGATTGTGAACCTCAATAAAAAGCTTTCCATCTTCATTATCCATATGTTGTCGTAATTCCATATACTTAAACTCCTCACACCAGGTTTATACAGGAATTTAATTATCTCACTTTTGCACATGAATAAAAATGTATATATTATTAGATGTATATAATAAAAAATTCATGAGTAATTTATGTATAAAATAAACTTTAATCATCTTTATTATTTTTTAACTATTGCAAAAGAAGGTTCGATTGTTAAGGCTTCAAAAAAATTACATATGACTCAACCTGCCTTAAGTCATCAGCTTAAAAATTTAGAAGAAGATCTAGGAAAAAAATTATTTGATAGAATCGGAAGAAGGCTTGTTCTTAATAAGGATGGGAAATTTGTTAAAACCTACGCCAATAAAATATTCAGACAATCAGAAGAGATGATTCAATTTCTTAAATCTGACATTGAAAACTATACAAAGATTATCAAAGTTGGTGTCGCACCTTGGATTTCACATTCTGCTGTTTTTAATTTCCTAAAGCCCTTGTTTGCCAATCAACACATTAAACTTGAGGTTTATGAAAAAGAAGTTGAAGCTCTTCTAAAAGATTTACAAAATAACCTGATTGATATTGTTCTCTCTGATTCTCATTATTCAGGTCGTTCTCAAAAATTGCGAGAAACAAGAATAGATACAATACCTCTTATTTGTGTTTGCTCCTCTAGTGTTAATCCTATAGAAAAATTCCCTAAATGCTTAATGAATAAAAATATTATTACCTATACAGAGAACTCCTTTATTGCTGCTAAAATTGAAGAGTTTTTTCTTGCAAAGAAAATAAAAATCAAAAATGTTGCTTCTTTTTCTAATATTTCACTGATGAAGCTTGCGATTGAAAAAAGTAGAGCTTTCGGCTTTCTACCGGAGGATATGGCCATCGAGGGAATTAAAAACAAGAAGCTAAAAAAACTTGGTCAATTATCTCAATTTAAATTCTCATTGTGGGTTATAACAAACAAAGACAATAAGGACGCCGGTGTCTTAGATTCCCTCTTAAATACATATAAAAAACTAGCAAAATAAATAGCCTCGTGCCCTTAATGTCGTAATTTCAATAAGTTAAATCAATTGTGAGACCTAGGTAAAAACCCCCCTCTCTAACTAAAAAATCCTAAATTGATAGAATATTAATAACTTACAAATTAATAGGAATTATTGTTTTATGTTAAAATGGAGTTGGTACCAATTGGTGGTTGGAGGGCTAATGTTTTTACTTAGCGACTTTTCCAATTGTTTGGCTCAGCTCGATAAAACTCGTCAGAGAACAAGTCAGCGTATTGCTCAAGCCCAAAAAACTTTTAATCAAAGAAATTACAAAGCAAGCTATAACCTCTGGCATGGCCTTTATGAAGAGGATCCTAACAATCCTGTATACTCCTATAACTTGGGGAACATACTCTACGAGTTGAAGAACTATAAAGGGGCCGTGAAATACTACATCAGAGCGATTAAACTTGGTGGTCCTTTGAGTCTTATCAGTCGTATCAATCTTTCTAAAACCTACTCAGAGGTAGGAGAAAACGAAAGAGCGTTAATCGTTTTAGATGAGCTGCTTACAATGAAGCTCCCTGATAGTCTTTATTATTCAATGTTAGATGAAATTGATAGACACGCGAATAAGGAAGATTCTTATTTCAGGAGAGGAAAAAGAGCTTTTAACCTTCAACAGTACAAACAAGCTTTCACCTACTTTAAGCTTGCTCTTATTATAACACCATCATCTTTAAATTACTTTATGGCCGGTTATTCAAAACTAAAATTAGGAAAACGCGATGAAGCTAAAGAGTATTTTCAAAAAATAAAGGATGATAAAGTCTATGCTGATGCAATGAAGCTCCTTGGAGAAAAAGAAGAAATTGATGAAAGCACATTAAAAAGATTGGCCTTGTATTTTGATTTTCAACAAGCTAATAACGATAACCCCAATACTGAGGCCGAGTCTGCAACCCCTGAAGCTGACACTGAAATTATTGCTTCTTTGGGTGCAAGTTACTCATACGTCATGACTGATAACACTATTATGAAACTTTCTTTTGATGGATATCTTGATAAATTTAGATCAGATGGTTCAACAAAAAGTACAGGGAAAACAATTTCTCTGCCAATTGAAATCTATCAAAAAAACTATAACATGACTCTTACTCCTAAATATGAATTCACTGAATACGGCAGTGAACCATATGTTAATAACTCTATTATTTACTTCGCACATAATTACTACCTTGATGGCGGGCAACTCTCTCTTACCTATACCTACACAGGATATAAGGCCAGAGACGATGAGAATTATGAGTATCTTAATGGATATGGGTATTTTTTGACTTACGCTTATACTAAAAATTTCGGGAAAAGAGATCTTACAATTGAGTTGCAAAGACAAGAAGAAGAGTTGGCCGATACAGATGATACCATCGGCTCTAAGCATGGAACCGGTATTAGTCTTTACTCTTACCAGCCTATTTGGGGAGATAGTTTTACTTTCAGTCCATCTATTACTTATTTTTACGCTAAATATGATCCGGATAGCGACGGGTTTGAGCAGGTTGATAAAACACTTACCATTTCAGTGACACTCAATCTAACACTTTCTTCTTCTTGGGGAATTTACTTAAGCTCCCAGTATATAAAAAATGATTCCAATTTAAGTGATAGCGATGATGATAATAACTATACTCAAATTGTTAATGGACTAGGCGTTAGCTGGTATAATTCTTTTTAGTCGAAAGTGAGGTTAATATGAAATATTTACTACTTTTCTCTCTAGTCTATACTGCTTATTCTCAACAAAAAACTTTCAGCGTTAAAGAGAATAAAATGGATGAAATTCAAGCAAAGCTTGGAAAATTAAGAGAAGAAACTCCCCAGTTAAAAAGAAAAGACACCGAAAGGGAAAACAAAATTCAAAAACAAAATCAAGGGATTGCAGTAAAAGGCCGACTACTTCCCCGTAACGGGAATGAGCCTAAAAGAGATGATGGTGGTCAATTTAAAAATAAACAGCCACAGCTCTCTTCAAACTCAAAAGAATTTTCAAAACTAAGTCAATTTAAAGAAACGAATAAAAGAGCTGAGCGAAGAGAAGATCAGAATAAAAGTAATAAAGCTCCTACTTATTACAAAAAAGTTAAACCTCAAAAAGCTCAAGTAATGGCCAGACGTGATAGAAACCAAGATCAACACAGAAGAAAGGATTTTAGAAGAAGAAATCTTCACCGTACACTGGATGGAGGACTTTTAAAACCTCCTCCACCACCTAGGTAATAAGTCACTTCATTATTTAATAAAAAAGAGGGACCTGGTAACGGAAGCAATTATAACCAGGTCCCTTCATTATAACCTCAAAAGACTCTACAAATTCATCAAGGCTTTTTCTAACTGAGAGTATTTGAAGCTATAACCTAAATTTTCTATTTTCTGAGAAGAAACTTTTTGACTATCTAATAAAATGGACCCCATCTCCCCAAAGAGAGTTTGAATTGCAAGCTTAGGAATGGGAATAATCGTTGGCCGATTAAGAACTCGACCAAGAGTTTTTGTAAACTCCGCATTTGTTACGGGATTTGGGGCCACTGCATTTATTGCTCCATCTACATTTTCATGCTCAAGAGCAAAAATAAATATATTAACAAGATCATCTACATGAATCCAGCTCATGAATTGTTTACCATCACCTAAGTTTCCACCTATTCCCATTTTAAATGGAGGGAGCATTTTCTTCATCGCTCCACCTTTCGATGATAAAACAATACCAGTTCTTAGACATACTTTTCTCATTCCATCTATTGGACTATTTAAAACTTTGCTTTCCCATTTTTTGACAACATCAACTAAAAATGAGTTTTCATGAGAAACATCCTCTTCTTTTAATTCTCTATCCCCGGCATCTCCATAAATGCCAATAGCAGATGAGCTAATAAAACTACGGGGTTTACTTTGGCATTTACTTATCTCATCCAGAAGAAATTGAGTTCCAAGTATTCTGGATTCTAAAATTTTCTTTTTTCGAGACTTCGACCATCTTCCATCGGCAACATTCTCTCCGGCCAGATGAAAAACACAATCAACTCCATCTAGAGCTCCCTTCTCTAAATATCCTTCATGAATATTCCAATTGAAAACTTTTACACTTGAGGGATATTTGTTTACTAGTTTTTTCTTATCTCGAGTTAATAAATGAATCTCTAAACCTTCTTTTAAAATTAACTTTTCAACAAGAACACCACCAACAAGACCACTGGCACCAGTTACTAAAACTTTCATAGAAGGCCTCCACTAAAATAAAACACACCCACTCCTCTAAACGACCAAACAAAGGTACGTAACCAGTTTGTTTTTATAAGTTTTTTTATAATGTTCAAATCTTTTCCGCATGAAAGCTTTTTATGAAGTGGCATGCTAATTAAAATAGTACATAACCATATAAGTACAACTGAAGATAAATTAACAATAGAAATAAAAGAGTAGTTCTGGTAGGCAAGAATGACTAAACCAGAAACCAACTCCATTAACATAAATGGAAAAACAATAAAGCTTATTCTTTTTTGGTGAAATGATTCAAAAACCGTAAAACTTTTATCTTCAATAAAATGAAATGCGGGGTAATGAACAAGTTGTACAATCCATATGAGTCCTACCATTAGGTAAGTTGACATTTTATGGATTTCATAAATTTCTAATTCATTCATAGAGTGATAATAACATAAAAAAGACAAAAAGTTCACAAAAAAGTGAACAATTTTAAATTGTATAAAATGCTGTTTTTAAAGGATTTTAATAATTGACGGGCACATGGTTTACTTAAAAATGAACAATTGATATAATGATGCAATGGAAAATTGGAAGACAAAAGTTTTAAACTTGGCAGGTATTTATAACATCTTGTGGGGTGCATGGGTTATTGTTTTTCCTTTTCATATTTTCCAGATTAGCTCTATGCCCTACCCTCTCTATCCATCCATTTGGCAATGTGTTGGTATGATTGTTGGGGTCTACGGTTTAGGTTACCTGATTGCTGCAAGAGACCCTTTAAAACACTGGCCTATCGTACTAGTGGGTCTAATCGGAAAAGTCTTAGGTCCAGTCGGTTTTTTAAAAAACTTTATCGATGGAGTTTTCCCCCTCCAATTTTCTCTAACAATAATAACAAACGACTTAATATGGTGGGTTCCATTTTTTCTTATTTTAAAAGAAGCCTATTTACAGAGGGATAAGTGAAAAAGTTGTTCCTCTATATTAATTTATTTTTATTTTCATTCGGAGCTTTATCAATGACTTTGAGAAATTTTAACATTGAATTTATTAATCCAAAAAACTTTAAACTAGATCCAAATAAAAATAAAGTCGTTATGGTTGTCAATATAGCGACTCACTGTGGTTATACCCCCCAACTATCTAAGCTTGAAGCTTTGTATCAAAAATACTCCCATAAAGGCTTTCTTATTATTGGAGTTCCCTCTAATGAATTTGGAGAGCAAACTCCTGGTCAGGATGAAGAGATTGCTACTTTTTGTAAAAGAAACTATGGAGTAAGTTTTCCAATAACATCCAAAACCCTTGTTAAAGGCAATGATAAAAATAATTTTTTTGATTTTTTAATAAAGAAAACTGGTGGTGTAGAAATAAGATGGAATTTTGAGAAGTTTCTTATTTTTAAAAATGGTAAGGAAGTTCAAAGGTTTCAATCCAATGAGGATCCGCTTTCCAGTACTATTACAAATCTAATTGAAAAAGAGCTTAAAGATGAAACTTAATTCTCATGAGTTTAATAACCTTGAACAGAAAGTAGGTCAGTTTATTGAGTATTGGGGATTTAAATCAATTGAAGGAAAAATTTGGTTAAATATCTTTCTCTCTAAACAAGAACTTTGTGCTGAGGATTTTATTGAAAAATTTGGAATATCAAAAGCTTTGGTCAGTAACTCTATTAATCGACTTTTAGAGTATAATGTAATTCTTAAATCTAATAAAGGGATGCACGGAAAACAGTATTTTAAGGCCAATACTGATATTACAAAAGTTATTGCAGATGTTCTTAGAATGAGAGAAAAAAGAATGATTGGGCAAATTGAAACAGATGCAAAGCTTTTACTTGAAAGTGAACAAGAATCTGACAATTTAAATACTCAACGTATAGCTTATATTATTAATATGACAAGTACAGCTAACGATATTCTTAATCTACTCTTGTTTCAATCACAAGAGTTATCAACTTCTTTGTTTTTCGGAAAGGCCCCAGAAAATGAATAAAACTTTTTACTACCATAAAGAAGATTTTGAAAAAATGCAGGAGCGCTATAGAGCAAAATTTATAAATTCTCTTAGTGGTTTTAAAAGTGCAAACCTAGTAGGAACAAAATCAAAAGACTCTCAAACAAATCTTGCCATTTTTAGCTCTTTTTTTCATCTTGGAGCCGATCCTGCATTAATGGGTTGTATTATTAGACCCCACACAACCCCTAGGCATAGCTTAGAAAATATTAGAGAAACTTCGACGTTTACTTTAAATCACATTAATGAGTCTTTTTATCAAAAGGCACACCGGACAAGTGCACGTTATCCACGAGAAATCTCTGAGTTTCAGGCCACGGGTTTAACCGAGGAATATATTAAGGGCTTTTTTCCTCCCTATGTTAAAGAAGCTACTATAAAGATGGGATTAAAATTAATAAGAGAAATTCCAATTATTGAAAACAATACTGTTATGCTTGTTTGCAGTGTTGAAAATGTTATTCTCTGTAACGATTTTATTAAATCCGATGGACATATTGATATAGAACTTGCAGGAACAGTTTGTGTGAGTGGTCTTGATAGCTACCATTCAACAAATCTCCTTCAAAGACTACCTTATGCTAAATGGAGGAACGATGAACAAACTTAAAGTTTTGTATGATGGAGAATGCTATGTCTGCTATGCAGAAATGAAACAATATAAAATTTTTGATAAAAAAAATAAAATTGAAATGGTTAATATTAAAGACTCTCAATTTGATGCTCATCATTATGGACTCAAGGATGAAGAAGTTAATCTGCATATGCATGCAATTGATGAAGAAGGAAATGTATTCAAGGGAGTTGATTCATTTATTGAAATTTGGAAGAGAATACCTATTTTTACCCCATTTTCTGTTCTTATGAACAATAAACTGGTTAAACCCTTCTTTAAAATAAATTATTATCTCTTCGCAAAATACATTAGAAAGAAACTCCCAAAAAGAAAATGCGAACATGGTTGCTCTCTCTAAGCTGACTAATCCACTCAATTAACTTGGACATGATTGCTTTTATCAAATAGACATGATTTCATAGAACTCTACGGAGGGATTATGAAATTTTTGTTTTTCTTATTATTTACCTGTACATGCGTTTTTTCAGTTGAATTTAATATTGAAAAGTTTAATAAGAATATTCATGAAATTTCTCAACAACTTTCAGAAAAAGAACAAAAAGAACTCTCCTCTTATGCCAAACAAATCACTGAAGAATTAACGACAACACATACTCAACAAAAAAAACAAGGATTTGTAGGAAGACTACTTCGAAATGTGGGCCTTTTTTTGGGAAAAGTCCATTTTTTTACTAGCAAGCACACCGCTTATTTATCTGGGTGGATTACGGGTTTTTTTGAAAAAAAATTTGGTAAGAACAAAAAAGATAAAAAGATAGAAAAATTAACTGAAGTTTTTCTAGAGCAGATGAGAGAAGTGGCGATAGAGAATCAAGATTATTTTATTTTGGATGTTGTAGAGAAAATTTCTAACAAACAAAAAGTCTCTCCAGGTGAAATAAAAAAACTGTTTGAGCTTGGAAAACAATACCGCTACAAATTCTATGAAGTCGTTTTTACACAAGCATCTAAGTATGCTATCCCAACTCTTCTGTTTTCTGTCGTTTTCAAATCTCTTAAAAATGTTCCAGCAATTACACTGGGAGTTTTTGATGCCGCATTTTTTATCGCTTACCTTCCTTGTTTGAAATTTCCACGAAAAAAACCGAGACATATTAGCTATTGTAAAACTCAAGAAGAAAACTATCTTGTGAGTGTCTATTATTCGCGTATTAGGGGTTATATAAAAGGGCGAACTAAGAAGAAGAAAGGGATAAGCGAGAGTCTATCGTCTGAAGAACATCTTTTATATTAATATCATTAGAACACTTAAAATGCTTCAACGGGCACTGTTTTTTCCCATGTAGTCCACAAGGACGACAAGGAAGGTCATTCACCTCAATAACAATTGAGTCATCGGCCAGAGGAAAATAACCAAAATCTTGAATTGTAGAACAAAAGATAGCCGTTGTTGGGGCATTAACAGCAGAAGCGAGATGCATAGGAGCACTGTCATTAACAATAACCCTCTTGGCCTTTTTCATTAAACTAGCTGACTCCCTTAAACTTAACTTCCCACATAGGTTTATCACATTAGGCCTAACTAACTCCTCACAAAAATTTTTATCACCCTTTGCCCCTATTAGATAGACAAGATATTGCTCTGATAACACACAAACCAAATCCTTCCATTTCTGTTGAGACCATTGTTTTGTAAACCAAACAGAAGTAGGAGCGATAACAACGTACTCAGCTTTAGTATCAAGGCCTTTAGGCCCATCATTTAATTCAAGGTAAATGTTAGGTCTTATTTTCTTTGCATCACTCTCTTTCTCGCCAATAAGAAGTAAGTTTCTTTGAACTTCATGCAATGCTTCTTCGTTCTCATAATGAGGTATTTTATGTTTGATTCTTTGAGTAAAAAAATAAGAAAATGGATTTTTATCAAAACCAGTTAATTTTTTTTTCTTTAAAAAAACACTCATCAATCCCATGGTAAAAAATCTTTGGATAAGAAATATTTCTTCAAAAAAATAACTTCGAAGGTTTTTTAACAAGCTGAAAAGACTTTTATACTTATTAGCTTTATCCCAAATCCAAACTTGATCAATATGTGGATTATTTTTTAAAATCTCTTCATTGCCTTTTCTTAATAAAAAATGAAGGGAACTGTTAGGGTACATCTCTTTTACTTGTTCAATAAAAGAAGTAGCGAGTATGACATCACCAATAAATGCTGTCTGAATAATTAAAATATTTGATGTTGGAGACCGCATTTACTTTAAAGTACAACCTTCATCGGCACCTTGAAGGTTTATTGCTTCATCAACTTTTTCTTCAGCTGTTTTGTTGAGTTTGTCCGCACAGTCTTCTTCTGACTTCATTTCAGGATTCTCTTTTTCAATATGAACTCTATTTTCAGCTTCATCAATCGCCTTCTGCTCACTCACACAACTAGAAACAAAAAAACAAATTAAAAGTACTACAAACGATTTCATTATTTCTCCTTACTATAATTAAATATCTTTATCGATAAAATTTTGCGGTAAAGAAACCTTGGCATGATTTCTAGCAGACGAGTAATTAAAAACATTCTTTTGGGAAAAGCATAAAAAACTTTTTTCTTATCCATTGCTTTCTTAATTCGTATCGCAGCTTCTTCAGCTGGCATAATAAAAGGCATTGAGTGATCGTTTTTATCAGTCAGAGGTGTTTTAATGAATCCAGGACAAACACAAGAAACATCAATGTTAAATTTTTTCCAATCAATCGCGAATGTCTCACACATTTTTATCACGCCTGCTTTACTCGCACTATAAGCACTTGAACCAGGTAGTCCAATAAAACCCGCAACAGAGGAAACGGCCACAATATGTCCATAACCTTGTTTTCTCATTATATTAAATGCTGGCTCTATCGTATTAAGAACCCCTGTGAGGTTAATATCAATAACGTCATGATAATTTGAAAAATCTGGAATAATCTTTTTAGGACCGACAGATCTTCCAGCGTTAGCATAAACAATATCTAAACTATGGCCAACAGAAAAATCAGAAATGGCCTTAATCGTTTGTTCTCTGTTTTTGATATCTAGCTGAATGAATTCTAAATTCTCTCGTTCTCCAAGATATTTATCAAACTTCTCTTTATCTCTTCCACAAACAGCAACTCGGTATCCATCCTGAAGATAAACCTTGGCAATCTCGGCTCCTATTCCACTTGTTCCACCTGTAATAAAAACTGATTTCATGAATGAGAATGCTCCTTTCTATGAGAAAACTTTTCTTGATAGATTCCTTTAATAAGTAATCCACTTAAAATAATGGCACTCAAAATTTCCCACCAAGAAAAATTTAGGTGGGAGTGAGAGTGAGATATTTCCTGTAAATTCATCGTAAATATATTTTCATAAAGAAAATCAGTCAGATAAGAAAAGAATAAAGCAACTACCACTATCGAAATAATATTAATTAAAATACCTTTTTTTCCAATATAGTTTTGAAGAACTGCAATATTAGAAAAATTTGTCGCTGGTCCAACCAATAACAAAAGTAGAGCAGAGCCTGGACTAAGCCCTTTTAATATCATCGATGCAGCCACTGGGGTTGTTGCTGAAGCACAAATGTAGAGAGGAATACCAACAAGAAGAATTAAAAAGCGACTTTGCCAATGTGGAATCGTTTGAAAAAAGTTTTCAGGAACCAAAAGATCAACCAATGCCCCTAGAATAATTCCAACTGTTAACCAGAATGAAAGATCGTTAATTAGATCTACAAATGCGTACTTAAACCCATCTTTTAATTTCGCATGAAAACTCTTCTCTCCAGCTTCTGTCTTTTTAGATGAACAACAATGATCTACACTCTCTTTTTTTTCAGTTTTTAAATCATTTTCACTCTCATTAAAAATCAGCTGGAAAAAACCCGCAACAACAGCAGAGCAGAAAGCTGCAACAACTCTAATGATTGTCATTGGTAGATCGATCAAGCCATAAGTCATCACGATAGAATCAATACCTGATTCTGGGGTTGAAATCAGAAATGATGAAGTCGCAGCATTACTAGCGCCTGCTTTTTTCAAAGTAACTGAAGCAGGGATAACTGAACAAGAGCAAAGAGGAAGAGGGATTCCAACAAAAGCTGCTAGGAAGATATCACTCTTCTTTTTTTGTCCAAGCCAGCCCTTTATTCTGTCTAAGCTGATAAAGCTATGAATGAATCCAGCAAACAACAACCCTAATATGAGGTAAGGGGCTGAAATAAGAAGGTAATGCCACAGGGCGTTTAAATAATTCATCATAATAGCTTATTCTAGTCTTATTAAGAGAAACTAGCAAAAAAACACGATCTTTCTTGACGAAAAAAAGGCCTATCATTATATTAGTGCTCTACCAATTTTCTGCGGGGGTGTAGTTAAGTTGGTTATAACGTCTGCCTGTCACGCAGAAGGCCGCGAGTTCGAGTCTCGTCACTCCCGCCATTTTTAATCAAAATCAAATTGAAGTCACCCTCGGGTGATTAGATAATTAAGAGAGTTTAACCCACTCTCTTTTTTTGGACTGTCATCGATTAACTATTTTTCTTAAGATATCGTAATAATATCAGTCAAATAGAATTATTTCACGACAATATTAATATAATGGATTTCGCCATCATCAATTAAAAAAATGTTTGGATTCGTTATGTCTTCTCTACTCACACTACGTTTAACTTGAATTTTATAAAGGGTCGATCCAAATTTATAATTGATTTGATATTCAGATAAAATTTTTGGAAGGCAAGGATCAATGCGAAGATTATTTCCTTCTCGGTAAATGCCCAAAATAGATTCCGTAAATGCTCGATAGTACCATCCTGCTGAACCAGTATACCAACTCCAACCTCCGCGTCCTATTAAAGAAGGATTAGAGTATACATCCGCTGAGATCACGTATGGTTCTACTTTATAAATAAGTGCTTGGTCTTTTGTTCTTGAATGGTTAATAGGGTTTAAAATTGACATTATTTTAAATGCTTGGTCACCATCCTTGTTTGCGGCAAAGGCCATAGCGGCCCATACTGCCGCATGAGTGTATTGGCCTCCATTTTCTCGAACTCCGGGGGGATAACCTTTAATATAACCGGGATTAAGTTTGGTTTTATCAAAAGGAGGTGTAAATAAGATAATTAATTGATCTTCTTCTTTAACAAGATATTCACTAAGTGATGCCATTGCCATTTCGAGATGTTCAGGTTTAGCTACTTCTGAAAGTGCCGCCCAGGATTGTGTAAGCGAGTCGATTGTACATTCATCATTTTCTATTGAACCTAATGGTGTTCCATCGTCAAAAAATGCTCGTTTGTACCACTTACCATCCCAGCCCGCAGTCTCAAGAGCATTACTCAGCTCTCTAATATGGGCCTTATAAGCAACAATTCTTTCAGTATCATTTTTTTGTTCACAAAGCTTCATGAAATTTCTTAAGGTCGTGATGAGAAACCAGGCCATCCACACACTTTCTCCTTTACCCTTAACACCTATCTGATTCATTCCATCATTCCAATCACCAGTGCCAATTAAAGGTAAGCCATGTACTCCAAGCTCTAAACTCCGATCAATTGCTTTCACACAGTGATCATAGAGTGATGCAGAAACTTCACTTACCTGTGGCTGAAAATATAAATCCTCTTGCTCCTGCGCAAGCTCTGGTCCTTCAATAAAAGGGATGACTTCGTCGATAACAGCATAATCACCCACAACTTTTACATATGTTGCAACAGTAAAGGGAAGCCATAAGAGATCATCCGAAAAGTGAGTGCGAACTCCCTTATTTGATGGCGGATGCCACCAATGTAGCACATCACCCTCTTTGAACTGGCAAGCTGCTGCTAATAAGATCTGTTTGCGTGCGATTTGAGGAGCGCAGTGAAGTAATGCTGTCACATCTTGCAATTGATCTCTGAAGCCAAAGGCCCCTCCTGATTGATAAAAAGCTGTACGGGCCCAAATTCGACAAGATAGGTTTTGGTACAATAACCAACGATTGATAAGAATATCAAACTCAGGCAGCGAGGTTTTAATTTGTACTACGTTTAAGATCTTGTCCCAATAATCTCTCACCTGATTAAATTCAAATACGACCTTATCTTTGCGAAAAATGTCTTCGACAATAGGATAAATTTCAGCTTCGGATGCGGTCTGTCCTAAAAGAAAATTGATTTCTTTTTCTTCATGGGGTGCCAGTTCTACAATCACTTGGAGGGTAAAGCATGGATCAAGACCGGCTCCAATCTGTCCATTTAACTTTTGACCATTCAGACCTGATGGATTTTTACAATTTCCTTGGAGCCCCAAAAAACTTTCGCGATTGCAGGTAAAAGATGAAACAGGTCCGTTGACCGCGGTATAAGTGAGCCGTTTACCAAAGTCATCACTATAAGGATTGCGGGCAAAAAAGACATTTTGAACTTTTCCTTGTTCAGTAATGATATGATGAGCTGACTGGCTACGCTGAGATCCGAGTACCAATTCGACATAGTAAAAGAGAGAGAGCTTACGCGTAAAGTTGCTTTCATTTTTTAATGTCAATTGATTTACTTTTACTTCTTTGTTTGTCGAGCAAAACATCAATAGTCTTTGCTGAATTCCGTAGTTATTATTTTCAAAGTGGGTATAACCTTGCCCATGAGAAACTTTATAGGGCCCAGGACCTTTCATGGGAGCGGGGGTCGGTGACCATTTTTCTCCTGAACCCAGATCAACAAGATAAATGCTCTCACCTGAAGGATCAGAAACAGGATCATTACTCCATGGAGTAATGCGGTTTTCTCGACTATTTTTAGACCATGTACAAGAACTTCCTCGCTCTGAAACTAAAAAACCAAACTCTTTATCATTGGCAATGACATTACACCAAGGAGCTGGTGTTGAATCATTTGATTCGAGGAAAATAACGTATTCTTTCTCATCTTCTGTAAATCCGCCAAAGCCATTTTCAAACTGTCTTTTAGGAATATTTAAAGGAATCGTTTCATGCTTGAGTTTCACTTTGGGTAAATCGTCTCTCGCTGAAATGTCTTTTAAAATATGTCTACTCAATTTTAAACGCTCTATCTGCTCCCTCAGATTTCCGTTTTCAGCATTGATAAAAATCCGTGCAATTGTTCGGAATAATGAAATATCCTCCGCAGGAATAGTTTCTTTTCTTAATACAAAAATCCCCCCATCTTTATTGAGTAATCCTTGCTGCCCCGCCATTCTCACCTGATGCAAAAGTTCATCCTGAAGTTCTAGTCGGTAGGAGCTGGTTTCTGCATTTAAAATGACCAAGTCATAACTAATACCTTTATATCTAAAATATTCATGGGCATGCAAAAGCTGGCGGATAAGGGGGATCTCATGCTGTTTTTTAATAATAACAAAAAGTATTGAATTGTCTCCACTAATTCCATAGGTCCAAAGTGCTGATTGAGACTTTAGACTTGTAACTTCTTTGCTCCGTACGGATCTCATCGGACCACAAGGATATAGCAAGCTATTTCCTAATTTTTGAAAGGACTTTGCTTCGTCAAAACTAATATCCAAATGTCTCAGTTCGGCTTGACTTTGAGTCCATCCCATTTCATCTTCTCGATCAAAAATATGCTGATGATGGTAACGATCGATGAGTCTCAAAGCTTCTTCACGAGAATGAGTTAGACCAGATACAAAGCACAAGTGCACAGTTGCATTCGGAGCTAACGTCACTTGTTTTCTCAATGATAAAATAGGATCTAAAACTGCACCAACTCTACTGGATAAAGGAACTCCCTTCTTAATCACTCGGGGTGTAGAAATATCGTTTGTACGTCCAATAAAATTGTTTCTACTCGTTTCATATTGAACCGCTTGTGTATTATCTGCGCCAAAAGTCACCAAATGAATTCCCCAAATTTCATCTTCAGCTAAACTGCGTTTCCTACGGTGGGCGAGCAATGCCGTTCTGGATGGGATATACTCTGTTTCAATAAATAAATTACTAAAGGCGGGGTGGGCAATATCAGCTTGCAGGGTTGTTAGAATTGGTTCAAGATAGCTTGTAATGTTTAATATTCTTTCCACATCAGAATGGTTTATCAAGGTTATTCTTCTCATCTCGACATCATCCTCAGATGACACAATCACTTCTATATGAGAAGCCACTTCGTTTTTATGACACCAAAACTCAGCTTTGTGCTCTGAGAAACTAGTTTTGTATGCCCTTGATCCCTTATTCATTGGCGCGAAGCTTGCGGACCAATTTAAGTTTGAAACTGTGTCTTCAATAAAAATATAGTTTCCAGCGCCATCTCTGATTGAGTCTTCGTTCCATCTCGAAAGAGATACATTTCCACATTTAGAAAACCCTGAACCTGATGCAGTTAGTGCCACCGTATACTTGCCATTGGAAAGCACTTGGGTTATAGGATGGGCCGTATTCACTAAATTGATATGGTGTAAATAAGGATGCTTACCGTAAACTTCAGATTTCTTGCGATGGGTTTCCTCAGATCTTGGGTGAGAAATACTAACTTTTTTGGGAGTTCGTTCTTGTAGGAGAAGCTCCGAAGAGCGCACCATTAAATCGTCATGAAAACGATTCTGTAACACATTATCGTTTAAAACATTATCAAGAGAAGTCAGAATCATACCTTGATGATGAATCATGAAGCTTCTGATAATGACATGATTTTGACCCGGCCGAATTCGGCTTTTGGTATAATCGATTGATTCGTAAAATCCAAAATCAGTTAATAGCTTTTCACCAATCAATCGCTTGAAATTATTAAAAACCTCTAGAGTTGAAACCATAGCCGCCAATGCCGTGGAATAAGGTGATATGACAATGTCATTACTAAGTCCCCGCTTAAGTCCTAACCCCGGAATTCCAAACGGGCCATACTGATAATTCATCTGCAGATCTCTTGCATTATAGGCCGACTCTGATATTCCCCAAGGAATCATAAGCATTTTACTATAAGTGATCTGCTGCTTAATGACTGCAGTTTGAGTTTCATTTAACAATGTATTGGAATAGTTTTTCATGACGAGCAAAGGCATCAGATACTCAAACATTGATGCTGACCAAGAGATTAATGCTCTTTGTTTGTAGACAGAGGTCATTTGGCGCCCTAAATGGAACCAATGACTTTGAGGGACATCTCCTTTTGCGATAGCAATAAAGCTTGCTAGTCGTGATTCAGATGCCAAGAGATCATA
Organism: Bacteriovoracia bacterium; assembly: GCA_030431635.1. Taxonomy (GTDB): domain Bacteria; phylum Bdellovibrionota; class Bacteriovoracia; order Bacteriovoracales; family Bacteriovoracaceae; genus CALFYV01. The sequence goes on along the minus strand of JAUIIL010000003.1, from coordinate 215,579 downwards.
AAAAGAATTATCAAGCACTCCGTGTTCGACATTATAGCCAATTGAAAATAACTTCCGCTGACTATTAAACAACGACTTAAAGTCCATATTGCCGACAAGCTTGTCACAAGCTTCTGATAACTCTATTGCGATCTCGCTCACTTGATTACAAAAATCGTAAACCCTGGTAAAGGCCGGTTGCACCTGAAGTAAAATATTCTCTGACTGCCCTTCAATCTGAGTATGTATGATTAGGTTTAAAATATCCTTGCATAGGTGTTGATGTTCTCTCATACTCTTAACTGATCCTAGGGATCCAATAAATTGTTGCCACTTGGAGAACAAGTGTGAATCCTCTTTTTCTAGTAAATGAGATATGTCACTTAGAACTTTCTCTTCTAAATTAGGTAAAAAACTATCTATTTGACTGATATACGATTTACTCATTTCAAGTAAATACCTTATCCATGCTATTATGGTTTCATCTTGAGCTTCTCCGTCTTTATATTTGAGGGAATCAATAATTTGATCCAAGGTTTCTAAATTGGTTTTAATTTTCATTAACGTGCATCGGTATTCAAATAGTGAGGACTCATTATCAAGAGTGCAGAACTCTAAGCACTCTTGGATTTTAGTCTGCAAAAGATTGTCTTTGATTTTATTTGATACGAGTAAATTAATCTCCCGCTTGTTTATCTTCTCCTCAACAATCTTGAGGGTATCAAAAATACCTTTTAAGTATTGGTGGGATATAATCGGTCCGTTTATTATAGATAAGCAGCTCTGTTTGACAGTAATAAGATGCCCGGCCAGATTACCGCTATCGACAGTTGAAATATATTTGGGGTCCAGCGGTTGTAATGTTTGGGTATTATACCAATTATAGAAATGCCCGAAACAGCGTTCTAGTTTTAGCATTGTAGACAATGTTCGTCGGAGTCTCTCTAGCATATCAATTGATCCGATATAACCTAAGTTATGAGCAGAGCAGGTTGAAAGTAAGAGCAACCCCATATTGGTCGGTGAAGTACGATGGGCAACCAAAGGCTTTGGATCTTCCTGAAAATTATCGGGAGCTAGCCAGTTTTCTTCTTCAGTCACAAAGGTTTCAAAAAAGTTCCAAGTTTTTCTTGTAATATTACGAAGTTGATCGATTTCAAAGGGTTGTAATATTGCTCTCGGTTTTAATCGGATACGACTTATTTTTTTTATGATAATGGGAAATAAGATCCAACTTAAAAGAAAGGGAGACGCAAAAATAAGTGATCGCGGATAAAAATGAAATAAAAATGCATAGATGGCCAATGAAATAAAGATTGGGGCCAAAATAAGTTGTGCCGAAAGTCCGCCTTGAGTATTTAATCTTGATTCAACATCGGCGGCAGTCTGCCAGTTTAAAAGGTTCTTTTTTGAAAAATATACCCGATAGAGAGTTCTTAGGATAGCATCACTATGTAAGTAGGCTTGATGAGGAATACAAATAATAGATAAAATAAGCTGCGTGCTATTTGTTCTGATATCTCCCCAGACATTCCAAAAATGACTAGTCCAAGGATTTCCCCTGGGATGGAGCAAAAGATTACTGGTAGCGTGAGCATAAAAAGGGAAGGCCAGTACTAAAAGGGCAATTAGTGACCAAATACCGTTGGGTCCTGGTAATACCGTCCAGCCTAAGAAGAGCCACAACAGCATCATCGTAGAAACCAAACTTCGTCGTAGGTTATCAAAAATCTTCCACCTTGATATAAGGGGAAGATGGTTGCGAACTTTTGTGCCGTTGACACCAGGAACATAGGGGAATAACCAAGGTAATATTTGCCAATCTCCTCGGGACCATCGATGCTGTCTTTTGCCAAAGGCTTCATATTGTGAGGGGTAGTCATCTAAAAACTCGATCTCGGTCACTAATGCTGTTCTTGCAAAAAGACCTTCAAATAAGTCATGACTAAGTAAGGCGTTTTCAGGCACTCTTCCAGCTAAAGCTTTTTCAAAACAATCAACATGATACAAACCCTTTCCTGTGTATATGCCCTCACCAAATAGATCTTGATAAACATCTGAAACAGCAGTGGTATAAGGATCAATACCTGTGTGTCCTGAGAATATTCTTGCAAACCAAGAACGCTCTGAGCTTTCGGGTGTAATGCTGATGCGAGGTTGTAAAATGCCGTAGCCCTGAATCACACGACCTGTTTGCAGATTGAATTGTGGCCGGTTTAAGGGATGTAGAATTGTACCTAGAAGCTTTTTTGCGGAACCTCTAGGTAATTGAGTATCAGAATCCAATGTTATGACATAATTAATTTTTGAGAATAGTTCACTAAACGAAGGAGCGATAATAAAACTTGTGTCCTCTGCTCCACGCAGAAATCGATTAAATTCATGGATTTTCCCGCGCTTTCTCTCAAAACCCATCCATTTATTTTCCGAGCAATTCCACAAACGTTTTCTATGAAAAAGAAAAAACTTTTTGTGATGATTAGAATACTTTTGATTGAGTTCATCAATGCCGCTAATGAGAAAATCGAGCAATTCACTATCTTCATCCATTGATTCCGAGTTCGAGTCCACAAAGTCACTTAATAAAGCAAAAAAGAGATTATCTTCATGATTTGATAAATAGCGGATTTCTAGACCATCCAAAACTCTTGATGCTGCATTTTTATCCGCAAGGATTGTAGGAACAATGACAAATGCATTTTCAAGGTTGGGAATATCTTTGTCCAAATCAATTTTAGGTAAAACTCTGGGTTTTATTAAGCGGGTAACAAAAAGATTTAACAGATTCAGACAACTATCACTGATCGGAATTATCGCCGCGATGGCAATCAGGGCCAAACTCCATAGCTGGCCATTTTGCCAATAAGAGTAAAATAATAAAGGTGTCAAAATCAGCAATGTCATAATAAACAATACTGAAAAATAAAACGCGCTCGGGTGATCAAGTATTTTACGCTTAAAATCTTCCGCTAATGAAGTATGATATCCAATTCTTTGCTCTAAAGTCTTCAGTCCATGATCAATTAGGTAATAACCCACATGGTATTTTCGTGGGTCTTCAGATTTCTCATGATACGCCTCTTCTGAAAGCGCTAATACATCTGAAGCAATTTCTATTTCACTTACACCTGTTTTCTTTTGTATTTTTTCAATAACGTGACGATATCGATCCCGGCTTTTGAAATCCATGATGTCATAGGATTTAGATGGGTCTTCTGCCAAGATAGGATCAACCAAATTCACATTTTCAAAAAAATCCTGCCAGTCTATATTTGATAATAGGCGCATGCTGCCCACAATATTACTCACGGTCACTTGGGATGCCGCTTGTCTCTGATATTCAGCATGAAGCACATGTTCAAAGCTCAGATCTTGACTAGCTAAATGTTGTTCCAAGCAATCAGATATTGGCAAGACTTTAGATGACTGCTCTCGCAGGCGTTTTGATAGTTGTACGATGATAAATAAATCGGAGGTCTCAGATTTTTCCAATTCTTTAATAAGCTCATTTTTAACTTCTTGAATCTTTGTTTCTGACGTTTTGGCAGCGCTGAGAATCTGATCAGCACAATCATCGGCCCATTCTTGAATTTCCTGAAAATGGACAATCTGATTGGCGAGTCTTCTTAGATTTTCGATTAGCACAAGTCTAAGCGCAATAGCGATGGCCCAAACTTCTCCTATCAAAAGCGGTTTAACAGTTTGGTATTGATGAAGAAATTTTCTCACTGTTTCAATATCGATATGACTATCTTGGTGAGCAACTAAGGCGAGGGCAATGACATAGACCTGCGGATAACCAGCTAAATCACCGTTTAGTGTTTTTGGAAGCTCACGGTAGTAGGCTTCAGGTAAGTCTTCACGCACTTCTCTCACTTGCTCTTCAATGATGTGAAAATTATCAATAAACCACTCACCTGCGGGAGAAATCGTAAGCCCTTGTTGGACGGATTCAGCGAGTTTTTTATAGGCCCGTACTAGACATTGATAGTTTTCTTCAAGACGAGGCAAAAGTGATCGCCCCCGTTTTTTTGTGATTGCAACCGAGATCTCAGAGGATAAGTAAAGTGCGTATTGTTCTAGTCTTTCTGGGCTAAATATTTCATCCCGAATAGGGTCTTCAAATTTAAGATTTGATGGCATCTCAAGAAAGTTATTGTCTTTTTCTGATTTTTTTACTTTTTTCATCATTTCTCAAGATCTTTACGAATTGATTCCAATTCTTTGCGATGTGCGAGACTAGACTTTGGAAAGTGCAATTTTAGTTCTTTGAATACATCTAAAATAATTTCTGAAATAATCAGTCGTGCATTTTTTTTATCATCTGCAGGGACAACATACCATGGCGCTTCTTTGGTACTTGTGCTGGCCAAACAATCTTCATAGGCCTTCATATAATCATCCCAATAACCTCTTTCTTTAATATCAGCGATACTTAACTTCCAATTTTTTTGGGGATCGTCGATGCGCTTTAAAAAACGCTTTCTCTGCTCTTCCTTAGACTGATGAAGAAAGAATTTTATGATTCGAGTTCCGTTGCGATGAAGATGCGCTTCAAAGTCAACGATGGAGCGATACCTTTGTTTCCAAATTGTTTTTTCGTTAAGCAATTCATCTGGAAGTCCTTGGCCGCGCAAAATCTCTGGGTGAACCCGAGTAATGAGAACCTCTTCATAATAAGAACGATTAAAAATACCGATTCGACCACGTTCAGGTAGGCTACAGGTCGTGCGCCAAAGAAAATCATGTTGCAATTCACCAACACTAGGGTGCTGAAAACTGAACACCTGGCAGCCTTGCGGATTGACCCCTGACATCACATGTCGAATGACCCCATCTTTTCCAGCAGCATCCATCCCTTGAAAAATTAGCAAAATAGAATAGCGATCAGATGCATAATGCACTTGCTGTAGAGACCTTAGTTCATCAACCTGTGCCTTAAGAGTTTTGTGGTATTTTTTCTTAGAATCATAAAGGGGCTTTATCTGAGTGGCCAATTTTTTCAGACTAATTATTTCGTTGCTTGAAATACAATAACCTTTTATCTTAATTTTCATACTAATGTCCTTAGTAAAGAGTCCTTGGATAACGCTTCAAAACCAGAAACAACATCGAAGAGTTCCTCGTCTATATTTCCTTGACGCAAACGATAAAATGTCCCTTTTAAATCCCCCAACAGTTCTTCAATATTTTTGTCAGCTCTCTGCATTGCTAACAAACGACTGACGTTTTCACTTGCAAGAGATTCCGTGCAAGTTCGAAAAATTGAAACAAAAAGATATTCACGAATAAGAGCTTTCAAAGTCGAGTCCTTTACAGTCAAAACCTCAGGTAAATTTTTAGTCGGCCAATGGCATTTACTCAGATCATTTTGCCAAAAATTATCTAACGGAAGAAGACGTAAACTTTTCGGTTCATAGTTAGCAGCAGAAGTTCTGTGATTATAGATTAGATAGAGTTCATCACAATCACTCTCAAGATCATCTGCATTGGTATCAATAAGAATTTCACCGACAAGAGGAGTAATTGCCTTCACAGACTTTGGTAAAGAAAATGTTCCCTCTAAACTTAAGCCAATATCTTCTAAGTGAGCTTGTACACGTTCTCCAATTGCCCAAACACGATGATTCCCAGGTCGTTCGTTAAGAGTATTAACTGCATGTGCAGCTACGACATTATTAAATTGTCCAACTAAACCTTGGTCGGAACCAAAAACGACCACACTAATATTTCTTGACCTTTTTTTAAATTGCGATACTAAAGGCAATATCGAAGTAGATTCGCTCGTGATTTTACGCAGGCATACTCCGAGTCCCAGTTCAATTGTACGGTAATACTCAGATGAGGAGTGCATCGATTTTTCATATTGACCTATAGATGAAGCCGCCATGGCTTTCATTGTCCGTACGACTTTTTGAAGATCATCGGCTACTTTTATTTTTCTGTGCAAGTTCGCAATTGTTTGGCTCATGACTTCCCCTTTTGAACAGGTTGGAAATCGTTTAAGACTTTTCTAGCTGCTTCGATAATAGAATCACGATGTCTATCTGTTAGTATTTTTCCACTATCAATCTGACTAAGTATCTCAGCGGGTAAATGTTTTACCGCTCCCTGTAATGCTTTCTCTGCCAATGATACTTGTTCCAGTGGAACAACATCTAATAGTCCTGCCGACAAAACTAACAATACAACTATTTGTTCTTGGACAGAGACTGGAGAGAACTCAGGCTGTTTAAGGCATACACGGATTCGTTTTCCATGCTCAATAATCTCGCGAGTGTCCTCATCCATACGGGCACCAAATTGCGCAAAAGTTTCCAGCTCTTCAAATTGGGCGTATGCAAGTTTTAAATTCCCAGTAACCGCACGGTATGCCTCACGTTGGGCCTTGCCGCCTACCCGTGAAACAGATCTTCCAACATCAATGGCCGGCATTACGCCAAGTTCGAAAAGTGTTGGTGACAGATAAATTTGACCATCTGTTATTGAAATTAGGTTCGTAGGAATATAGGCTGAAATATTCTGAGCTTCGGTTTCAATAATGGGAAGTGCCGTTAGTGAACCTCCGCCAAGTTTCTCGTTCAAATGTGTAGCACGTTCGAGAAGTCGCGAGTGAATATAAAAGATATCACCAGGAAATGCTTCTCGACCAGGAGGACGACGTAATAAAAGAGAAATCTCACGATAGGCCCTTGCGTGATGAGTGAGGTCATCATAAACGATCAAGACATCTTTGCCTGCTTCCATAAAAAATTCAGCAATACTGGTCGCAGCATAAGGTGCTATAAAAGTTAAACCTGGTGGGTCGTTTCCTTCCGTTACAACCACTACAGTGTAGGCCATTGCACCTTTTTCTTCTAAAGTGGCTACGGCCTTTGCGACCGCCGATGATCGCTGGCCAATAGCACAATATACACACAAAACATCAGCGTCAGCTTGATTGAGAATGGTATCGATTGCAATGGTTGTTTTTCCAGTTTGACGATCGCCAAGAATTAACTCGCGCTGACCACGCCCAATTGGAACGAGAGCATCGATAACCTTAATTCCTGTTTGAAGAGGCACCGTAACTGGTGCACGGTTCATAATGGGTGTTGCGAGTCGTTCGATAGGCAAACGATCAGTTGACATGACAGGACCTTTTTCATCCAACGCTCGGCCAAGAGGATCGATAACTCGACCAAGTAGTTTATTTCCCACAGGTACATCCATTACTCGACCTGTCCTATAAACCTCATCTCCAGCTTGAAGCTTTGAATGATCACCGAGTAAAACAACACCAATTTCATCTACATCAATATTAAATGCAATACCAAGAACATTACGTGGAAAGATCACTAATTCATCAAAACCAACTCCGGGTAAACCCGTAACCTTTGCAATACCTGTTGTGATGCTTGCGATATAACCTACTTCCTGAAACTTCAATTGAGGTGAGTATGATTCAAGTACTTCGCTTAAATCAGAAAATGCAAGTTCTATAACTTCATCAAGAGTTTCAGTTGAGTTTTTCATGGTGCCAACTTTTCAGGATTCAAAAAATCGTGAACTTTTGTCTCCAGAGAAGCTAAATAATCTTCGATGCTCCACGCTAGCTTTTGCCCATTCATAATAAATTCTATTCCGCTAAAAAGATCTGGAACAATCTCAAACTGAAGTTCACTTTTTATATTAAAATTTTCGCTAATTGCGTCCTCAATTGCCTTACGTTGTTTTAATGTAAGCTGGGTGGTACTTCGAATAATTCCTTGGTCTAAAGAATTCGAAGAAGAGGGTAATGACTTTATAAAATTATTCTTATCTTCATCTAATTCACTCAATCGCTGAATAAAAGCATCGACTATCTGAGATTCTAATTTTGTTCCAGCGAGATCGAGCAGTACTTTGCGAATGATCGCAAATACCTCATTTTGCATTTGTTGAATAATTCTTTTATTAATATCCTTTTCTTCTCGCTTGAAATCCTTACGTCTTTTTTCTGTAAAAAACGCAATTTCTTTTTTTGCCTCTTCAAGTAATCTCTCGCGTTCGGTTTCGGCTTTAGTCGCTGCTTTAGCTAAGAGCGTGGCCCGTTGGTCATCAATTTCTTTTATTTTAGCTTGGAGTTCGTCACTTTCTTTTTTAGCATTTAATTCAATTGTTTCAGCGTTTGAAATTTTGCCAGCAATTTGTGTCTCTCTCTCATCAATAGCATGGAGAATTGGTTTATAGAGAAAACGCTTTAGAAGCCAAACTAAAATAAGAAAGTTAATAAGTTGAGCTATAATAGTAAACCAATCAATTAACATAATTCTAGTTCCCGGCAGCTTGAGAAACAAAATGATTCCAAAACGGATTAGCAAAAATCAGTATCATCGAAACAACGAGGCAGTATATGGCCGTGGATTCAATCATTGCCAGTCCAACGAACAAAGTCCTCGTAATAGTCGCTGAAGCATCAGGCTGTTGGGCCAGAGAGGAAAGTGCCGTAGCGACAGCTTTTCCTTCAGCAAAAGCCGGCCCGATTGCTCCAAAGCTTGTACTAATACCTGCTGTACAGATTGATGCCACAGCAATTATAGTTAAGTTATCCATCGTTTCTCCCTTCTTGTTTGTTTTGATATTTGTCTTTCATGATTTTGCCCCTTTGACATTAGACTTTGCTATAGGTTCTAACTTACGAACTCTGGTGGCAGCCGCAATGTATACGGCAGCTAAAACACTAAAAATATATGCTTGTACCATTCCCGTAAGGAGACCAAGTAAGGTCATAAGAATTGGAAAAAAAAGAGGTGTTATACTAAGTAAGATACCCACTATCATCGTACCACTCATCATATTTCCAAATAGACGTACAGCAAGTGCCAAAGTACGTGAAATTTCACTAATAATGTTAAATGGCAACATGATAACTGTCGGTTGCGTATAAGATTTTAAGTAGACACGAACTCCTTGCTCTTCTATGCCAAAAAGAGGAACTGCTACAAACACACATAGAGCAAGGGCCACAGTGGTGGAAAGCGATCCTGTTGGTGGCTCAAATCCAGGAATGATAATGCAAATACTAGAAACTGCAATAAATAGAAAAAGCGTTCCAAGAAACCCGATATATTTCTTAGAATCTGATAGGCCTATTTCTTCAATTTGTTTTTCAATCTTTGTGACGATTATTTCAAGTAAATTTTGCCAACGAGAACGATTTATTTCCGTAGAAAGATTGCGTACAATGAGCTTTGAACCGATGGTCAATACAAACATCAATCCCCACGTCATGGCGATAGTTGCATTGATTTTAAAAAATCCATACTTCCAGTAAATAATACTATCGGGACTAAGGTCCATGGTTTACCTCTATTACTTTTACTTTAACTATTTTTGTCATCACATAACGTGCAATCAAAAAACCAGACAGACATAAGATTAGTCTCTCTAGCTTTCCGTCAGAATAAAGAAAAGCAATAAGATAAAACCCGAGCATGGTAATGCTTATACGTGAAATCATACTGCCAAAAAGCCAAAGTCCTGATGCATTTGAAGTTATTATTTTTCCAATCGTTCGCCAAAGACCGTAGAAAAAAATCATTCCAAGGCCAAAGCCTGTTATTACTGAAACGAAGAGTCCGAATGTTTCAGTCATTATCATAGTCCTCTTGTTGTTCTTGCATGTCTTGATGTTGTTTACTCATCCAATACCACGCATTTACACAACCAATGCACAGACCTGTGACAAGAAATACGAGTGTCCATGAATGACTCTTTTGGTAGTGTTTGTCTAACCAGATACCAAACGCTGCTCCAAGCAGTGTTGGAACAACGATCGACCAACCGATTAGTCCCATCATCCCGAGCCCAAACCAAACCTCTGTAGGGTTATTTCGTGCTTTTATCTTACGTGTTGCTTTTTTCTCAACCTGAGATCCAAATTCGGCCGTTTTTTTATCATTTATAGTTTTTAAATCTTCACTCATTTCGCATCTCCGATAGACGCTGAATAAAACTGCTTTCCATTTTTGCCATAACTTGTCGTGCACTCTTCTCTTGCGCATTGAAGTTCATAAATTCATGCACGACCGCTTTGTGGAGTTGATCGAGGCTTCTTCCTGCAACGGCATTACGAACAGAAATGAGTATTTTGGGGCCAGTTTTAATGAGCACACCTTCATCAATGGCAACAAATTTTTCACCTTCAGATTTACTCTCATAGGTTAAGATGCCCGGCACGAGGGCCGCGAGGCAATCCAATCGATTTGGCAACAGACCAAAAGAACCAATTGTAGACTCTGCTACAACACGTGAAATCTCTTTTTTTTCAACGAATATTCCAGAAGGTAGAAAAACATTAAGCGTCATGAGTAATGTTCGCATGCTTATCCTCCATTTTGATTTTAACTTTGTCTTTAGGAGGGCCTTCTTTTTTTTTCTTTTTTGCCTCATAAATATTGCCTATCATGTACAAGGAATTCTCTGGGTAATCTTTAAATTCATCACGTAAAATGCGCTCACATCCATCAAGTGAATCTTTGAGACCGACAATTTTCCCTTCAATTCCGCTAAACTGTTCGGTTGCAAAAAATGGCTGAGTTAAAAATCTCTCTAAGCGTCTAGCTCGATCAACAACATTGCGATCTTCTTGCGCTAGTTGTTCTAGTCCTAGCATAGCAATAATATCTTTCAGTTCTTCGTATCGTGCCAGCGTTTGTCTAATTTCTTGTGCTAGATGATAATGTCTTTCTCCAACAATTCCAGGTGTAGACATTTTAGAACTTGATTGGAGAAGATCAATCGCTGGATAAAGTCCTGCACTTGCTCGCTTACGAGAAAGTACGATAGATGCTGAAAGATGGGAAAAAGTATGTACTGCTGCTGGATCGGTCAAATCATCTGCAGGAACATAAACAGCTTGAATCGATGTAATTGAGCCGCTATTTGTATTGGCGATACGTTCCTCCAATCCGGAAAGCTCTGTTCCTAAAGTAGGTTGATAACCTAAACGTGAGGGCATTTGCCCCATCAAACCTGAAACTTCCATACCCGCTTGAATAAAACGAAAGATATTATCTATTAACAATAAGACATCACGGTGCTCATCATCACGAAAGTACTCTGCCATAGTCAAAGCAGCATGACCCACGCGAAAGCGACTACCTGGAGACTCATTCATTTGTCCGAAAATCATCACCATATTTTCCAACACTCCTGCTTCTTTCATTTCGCGATAAAGTTCTTCACCTTCGCGACACCGCTCTCCAATCCCACAAAAAATGCTGACACCCTTTTGCTGTCGAATCATATTGTGAATTATTTCTGTGAGTAAAACCGTCTTGCCAACCCCTGCTCCACCAAAAAGTCCAGCCTTACCTCCACGCTCAAGGGGCACTAATACATCGATAACCTTAATACCGGTCTCAAAAATCTCAGATTTGGTTGAACGATTGGATAATGGCGGTGGGGATCGATGAATAGAGCGCCACTCAACTTCTCCCAACTCTTTTTCTCGATCGATAGTTTCTCCAAATACATTGAACATCCGTGACAGAATCTCTTTACCCACCGGAACTTTTAAGGGCCCTCCAGTATCTTCAATTTCATCACCACGACAAAGACCTTGAGTAGGAGTAAGTGCGATGCCACGTACAGAGTGAGAATTTAGGTGAGCTAAAATTTCAATCGAAATTTTTCCATTTTTTGCATGTAAAAGCGAAAATATAGCTGGCAACTTTTTAACAAACTCTACATCAATAACACTTCCACGAACTGAAAGTACTTTTCCAATATTTGAAAGGGAGTGATTTTCAGTATTCATCGCTTTCCCTTTTTATTTCTTTGTAAAATTTCCCAACATTGTCTTTACGACAAAGCTCTGTGCCTCCGGACAATACAGCTGCCGTTCCGGCCGCCACACCTAAAATAACACTATCAAGCAAGGTATAATCATTAACTAGGCCAAAAATAATTCCGCCAACCATAGAATCACCTGCCCCAATTTTACTTTTGGATGCAACCTTTGGAGCAACTATTCTTTTAATTTCATTGGAAGTTGCGAAAATGGCCCCTTTTTCACCCAGAGATAAAATCAAAACTTCACAAAACCCATTCTCCATAAATTCTTTGCAACATGCTTCTAATTCCTGATCGTTAATTTGTTTTCGATTCAAAAGCTTGGCAAATTCTTGTAAATTTGGTTTTAATAAATAGACCTTATTATTAGCGGCTTGTTGCAAAGCCTCTCCAGAGGTATCTACAATGAGGCGAGCATGCGTATCCTTTAATTGTCTAGCAAGTTGAGAGATAAATGTTGTAGGAACTCCAGGAGGAAGAGCACCACTGACCACGACATATGATGGTATGGGTTCTAAGCTAAGAACATAATCTAAGCATTCCTGCCATTCGAATTCCGTCATCCTGGGGCCAGGCATGCCAAATCGAAATTGTTGATTGCTCTTATCTTCAAGGAATGTGGAATTTTGCCGAGTCCAGCCTTTAATATTAATTGATTTTCTCTCTAGCGAATCACGTTCTAGTAACTCTTCGAGCAGCTTTCCTGTAGGGCCTCCACTACAATAGACTGCAAGTGAACTTCCTCCTAATTCTTTAATCACTCGAGACACATTGATTCCTCCGCCCCCAGGATCGTATTGTAACCTAGTACACCTGATTTTTTCTTCTGGTAAGACTTCTTCCACGTGAGAGCTGATATCGATACAAGGATTTAAGGTAAGAGTAAGGATTGATTTCATTTTATTTCAACCTTATCGGTTGATGATTCATTTTATCGCAAGCGCTGTTAACAGCGCTTTCAAATATAAGTTTAATCTCAGATAGCCGTTTCTTTGATATGGCCTCAAAACGAAAAGTAAGAACAGCTTGAGTATTCGAGGCCCTAATCAGTCCCCAGCCATCACCAAAGTCAATCCGAATACCATCAATATCTGTAACTTGAAATTCATTTAAAGTTGAATCACTAAGCAGAATTTTTTTTACTTTGTTTACCAATTTAAACTTAAGAGCTTCTTCAAACGAAATACGTAATTCAGGAGTTGAGAATGTCGCTGGAAGGTCATTCAATAATAAAGACAATGATCTTTTTTCATTTAAAGCAATCTCTAACAACCGAAGTGTCGCGTAAATTGCATCGTCATAACCAAAATATCTATCGGCAAAGCAAACATGTCCTGACAATTCTCCCCCAAGCAAAGCACCTGTTTCCTTCATCTTTGCTTTCAGGTGAGAATGACCAACCTTCCACATCAAAGGAGTGCCGCCCTTTTCCTTAATATCCTCAAATAATCGAAAACTTGATTTAACTTCTGAAATAACAGTTGCACCAGGATTCTCTTCTAATAGTGCACGAGAAAAAATGACCATAAGTTCATCGCCAGGAAGCAAACGTCCATTTTCATCTACAACACCTATACGGTCAGCGTCCCCATCAAACCCAACACCAAAGTCTGCATGAGTTTCTTTTACGGTTCGAATCAAATCCAGCAAATTATTTTCGACAGTAGGGTCAGGTACGTGATTTGGAAATGTCCCATCAAGTTCACAAAAGAGTTCAAGGACTTCCACTCCAAGACTTCGAAATAGTTCAGAAGCGACAATGATACTGGCCATCCCGTTTCCACAATCAATAACGATTTTTTTTCCCTTCAATGATAAAAACTGATTTTTTTGATAATCAAGATAATCTGAAATAATATTACAATCTGAAAGAGAGCCTCTCTCCAAAGTTGAGTCATCACCTCTTTCCATAATCAATCGCAATTTTTGAATTTGATCACCGTAAATTGCTTCTCGTCCAACACATATTTTAAAGCCATTATGGTCAGGTGGATTATGGGAGGCCGTAACCATAATTGCCCCATCTAAATCGAGATGAAATAAACTAAAGTAATTCACTGGTGTTGGACAAAGTCCAAGTCTAATTACGTCTAGACCTCCCTTCAATAGTCCATTCACTAGCGCATCTTCATAATTATCACTACTCAATCGACAATCTTTTCCTACTGCAATGGTTAATTTATCTCGCCCACCGACAGGTTGATTCCCTCTGATAAGTTGTGCGTATGCAAGACCTAAGCTCTCCGCAAAAGCAGCAGATAAATCAATGGATGCTATGCCTCGGATATCATATTCTCGAAAAACAGATGGGTTGATTAGTAAACTCATAATTGTTTTTCTGTTTCTTTAAACTTTGTTTCAAATTCAACGATTTTCTTTGTTGTTTTCAATACAGTATCTGAATTAAGTGAAATACTATCTATGCCTTCCTTTACTAAAAACCCTGCAAATTCTGGAAAATCACTTGGTGCTTGGCCACAGATTCCAATCTTTTTGTCCATATCTTTAGCAACTTTAATAACATTTGAAATCATGCTCTTCACAGCGTCATTTCTTTCATCAAAAATATGGGAAATAATTTCTGAGTCTCTTATGTTATTTGGATTCATATCTGATTGTGTATTTTGAATTTTATCTTCCAATTCACTTGACTTTATAAAATATCGATAGGCCTCTGCTGTAACTGCAAAACCGTCTGGAATTTTAACCCCTTTTGGAGTTAATTCCCTAAACATTTCCCCCAAAGAAGCGTTTTTACCTCCTACCAGTGGAACATCATCAATCGAAAGTTCTCGAAACCATTTTATAAAATTTTCATTAGTCATCGTTTTTTCCTTTCAGGCAACATTCTGGACTTACCATTCGCTCTTTAACCACAATTCCCGTTTTGTTGAATTTATCTATATTTTCTAGAGTTGTTATAGCAATATTTCGCAGGGCCTCTTTAGTTAAAAAAGCTTGGTGCGAGGTCATTAAAACATTGGGAAAAGTAAGTAACCTAGCCAAAATATCGTCTTGTAGAGCTTTATTGGAGAGGTCTCTAAAAAATAAATTTTCCTCTTCTTCATAAACATCAAGCGCAGCACCACCTATTTGCCCATTCTTAAGACCTTCGATCATCGCCTTTGAATCGATCAAAGCACCTCTTCCAGTATTTAGAATGATCACACCATTTTTCATGTTGCTAATACTTTCATGATTAATTAGATGATGTGTCTCTGGTGTAAGTGGTAAATAAAGTGAAATGACATCAGACTGACTATATAAATTTGAAAGATCTGTATACTGAATGCTCGGGTTATTTTCTAAGTCGGTATCTTTATTAATATCGTTGACCAATACATTGCAACCAAAAGAGGCCATAAGTTCTGCAAATATCTTCCCAATTCTTCCAGCACCAACAACACCTATTGTTTTTCCGTAGAGATCAAATCCTACCAAACCATCTAGGGAAAAATTTAATTCTCTAACACGGATATAAGCTCGATGGATTTTTCGGTTTAAACTCAGAAGCATTCCTGTAGCAAATTCCGCAATCGCATGTGGTGAATAAGCAGGTACTCTAGCGATTTGAATTCCATGTTTTTCTGCTGAAATGAGATCCACATGATTAAAGCCAGCTGACCTTAAAGCAATTAATTTAATACCAAGTCTTTGAAGTTCTTTAACACAACTGTCATCAATTTTATCGTTAACAAACGAGCAAACAACATTTGCCCCAAAAGCTAAGCGTGCAGTCTTAGTATTAAGGCAAGCCTCTTGAAATTCTATATTGATATTAAACTTTTTGTTCTCAATTAAAAAGGCCTCCTTATCAAATTGATGAGTGTCAAAAAATGTTGTTTTCATCTTGCACTCTCAACCAAAAAAATAATTATTTTATCATTATCCACTTCTTGGCCTCTCTTAATTCATTAAAAGAGAAATTTTTAATATCAGCATTTACAAAGTGTTGAGGAAAGCCGGGAATAATGTTCGCCAATTTGCTATTTGTTACAAGAGCAACTTTTTTTATTTTTTTGTGGTGGGACTTAATAAATTCAATATGACTTATAAAGCTTCCAAGATCTTCCCATCCTGGAAAACTCTTTGTATGTATCAGAAGTCCATTTAGCCTTCCATTTTCTTCTATATAAGAATCAACTGCACTTGTCATAACTTCAAAGTTTAATGAGTTAAGAGGAGCCGCTATATGAACTTCTAAAAGACCCTCTTCTTGATCCAAAACATAGTCAAGAGCAAGGTCGCCTGATTCTATCCAAGCTTTCGCGGAATCAAGATTTTTAGTATCAAAAACTTCTATAGGACATGGGATTAGTGATCCCAAAATAGACGATAAATGAACAATCCATCCCAGGTCTGAGACAATGGCACAACGATCAATAACTCTTAGAAATTTAAGCCCAAATTTAAAGTCTTCCCAGACAGCTTCTTTTGTATAACCTACAAATTTTTTTCCAAAATGAAGTAAAAGTCTTACCTTTTCACCATTCTTTCTTGCTTTTTCAAGGATGGGAAACAATATATTGGAATAGTCATTTTTAGAAATTTTACCTACAGCTTCAAAGAAAAATACATCTTTGGAGTCCATTTTAATTGCTATTAAAGACATATTTTTCCTTCAAGGTTAAATCATTTTAGATTATCCACACTGTAGTTTCTTTGAAGTCTAGAAAAACTCTGTTTAAAAGAAAGAATATTAATTTCACTGTAATCTTCATCTACGCTATAAGCACTATCGGCATTTAAATTAGTAATATTTTTATTTCGTGGTTTTGTGCTTCTCCTGTCGGATTTCCCTAGATTTTGAACTGTATCTTTAATTTGCTCTCTTTTAATTGAGGAGTTTGTAAATTTGAGACTCATCACTACCTCCTGTAAGTTTTAAAATTGAAAGGATAATGTCATGCTTTGTAATAAAGATATAATACATAGTTACAATGGGACATATAGGATTATCCTATATAATCTACTCCCCTTGAGGAGTATGTTTTGAGACTTAGATGTTTCAAAAAGTATTCCTTATTCTTTCTTAATTCAAAACACTTTCCTATATTGTTACTTTTTTAATCTTAATGCGTTTCCTATGACAGAGACGGAACTAAAACTCATTGCCGCTGCTGCAATCATTGGACTCAATAAAAGCCCAAAAACTGGGTAAAGAATCCCGGCGGCAATGGGTATACCAACTGCATTGTAGAAAAAAGCAAAAAATAAATTTTGCTTGATATTATTCATAGTCGCTCTTGAAATATTCCGCGCTTTAGCGATTCCTGATAGATCACCTTTTACAAGTGTAACACCCGCACTTTCCATAGCCACATCCGTTCCAGTTCCCATCGCTATTCCAACATGAGCTTTCGCTAATGCCGGTGCATCATTAATCCCATCGCCGGCCATCGCGACCATACTTCCTTCGTTTTGAAATCTGGTAACAACATCAACCTTATCTTGAGGAAGAACTTCAGCAATAACGTCGTCAATTCCAAGCTTTTTGGCTACGGCTTCTGCAGTTGTTTTACTGTCCCCTGTAAGCATAATAATTTTGATACCCTCGGCGTGTAATTTTTTAATGGCAGAAGGTGTACTTTCTTTAATTGGATCAGCGACACCAATAAGACCTGCAAAACTTCCATTAATCGCGACAAACATTATCGTTTGGCCTTCTGAACGATATGTTTCTGCAACTTCAAGTGAATTCTCAAAACTAATACCAAGATCAATCATTAAGGCCTTATTTCCGAGAGCAATATCCTTGCCTTTGATCTGTCCCTTAACACCTTTTCCAGTAATGGATTCAAAGTTCTTTATCTCGTTTAAATTGACTCCCTTTTCTTTTGCTCCATCAACGATGGCCTGAGCGAGAGGGTGCTCGCTACCTTGCTCAAGGCTTGCTACATACGCTAAGAACTCAACATCACTAAATTTTACTTCTGGTTTTACGGTAACTAGCTTTGGTTTCCCTAGAGTTAATGTACCTGTTTTATCAACGACGAGAGTATCAATTTTTCTCAGTACTTCGATAGACTCAGCATCTCTAAAAAGAATTCCTTGTAGTGCTCCTCTGCCTGTTGCCACCATAATCGACATCGGAGTCGCAAGTCCCAAAGCACAAGGGCAAGCAATAATAAGGACTGATACAGTATTGATGACAGCGAATGAAAAAGCTGGCTCAGGTCCCCAAACGGCCCAGACGATAAATGTAATGATAGATATTCCAATTACGACAGGGACAAATATTCCTGCCACTGTATCCGCCAATTTTTGAATTGGGGCCTTACTTCTTTGAGCTTCCGCTACCATATGAATAATTCTTGAAAGAAGAGTTTCACTCCCAACCTTTTCGGCTTTCATAACGAGAGCACCGGTTTCATTGATTGTGGCGCCCACAACTTTATCTCCATCTGCTTTAGTAACGGGTATGGGTTCTCCCGTAATCATCGATTCATCAACAGAGCTTTTTCCTTCTAAGACCACGCCATCAACAGGCACTTTCTCACCCGGACGAACACGAAGTTTATCTCCAACTTCAACTTGATCAAGTGGAATATCAACTTCAGTCCCATCGTCCAAAATCTTTCTTGCTGACTTTGCAGCAAGCCCTAAAAGCTTCTTAATGGCTTCACCTGTTTGATTTCTCGCCTTAAGCTCCAACACCTGTCCTAAAAGGATCAGAGTGACAATAACTCCTGCCGCCTCGTAATAAACGGCAACATGTCCATCCATTCCTCTAAAAGAAGATGGAAATAAATCAGGAAATAAAGTGGCGACAACACTATAAATATAAGAAACACTTACTCCAAGCCCTATTAGAGTAAACATGTTCAAACTTTTTCTTTTAATCGAATCTAACCCTTTAACAAAAAAAGGCCATGCAGACCAAAGGCATACTGGTGTTGCTAAAAAAAATTCTGACCAAATTTTAAATGTTGGAGACATTAATCCAGATATTGGTCGACCCGGTAATAAATCTCCCATAGAAATAATAAATAATGGTACTGTAAATAAAGTTGCAGTAAAAAATCTTTTTTTCATATTATTTAAT
This sequence comes from Bacteriovoracia bacterium, assembly GCA_030431635.1. Lineage (GTDB taxonomy): Bacteria > Bdellovibrionota > Bacteriovoracia > Bacteriovoracales > Bacteriovoracaceae > CALFYV01. Next base: position 196,738 of record JAUIIL010000003.1, on the reverse strand, counting down.
TCTGCGAGGTCTTCACTTTCCGCAACAAGAGCCTCCAAGGCCATTCCACACTTTGGACAACTTCCCGGGCCAACCTGTCTAATTTCAGGATGCATAGGACATGTATATATTGCAGTAGTATTAGAAGGAGAATGACTCTGGTCATGGTGACAGCAATTGTGATTTTTAAACATCTTTTTTCCTTCTAGCTTTTCTTATGAACGACTTGATTTGATATATATATCAATTATAGATTCGAGTAATCCAAGTGCCTCTTGTCGTGGACGCTGAAAAGAGTTTCTGCCGATCCTCCGCCTTTTGCAATCTCTGACACCTGACTTAACAATTCGCTTTTTTCCTCACTCTTTCCTCCTGAAAACAAAACGATTCGCTTTCCATTGAAAGCACTGCGTATGACTTCGCTTACACGATCTGAAAGAGATGTGGTAGGTATTTTTTGTTTTTCGAATACAAATTTGGTCTGAGGCTCCTCAATAAATACGGTTGGAACTTTTACTTTAATAATGTGAGAGCCTAGTTGGGCAGCAATATGAGCTGCATATGCTATGATATCCACAGCTGACTCTCCTTCTTTAGAAATACCCTCTCCCCGCGGATAGGCCCAGGTAATAACCGCCAATCCTTTATTTTTAGCCTCACGAATAATATCGCGCAATTGTTCATACTGATGATTTCGCTCTGTTGAACCAGGATATATTGTGAACCCCACCGCTGCACACCCTAAGCGTACAGCATCATCAACTGAAGCAGTTAGCGCACTGATTGGTACCGTCAATGAAACAAGTTTATCAGAATCATTTAACTTCAAAATAAGCGGTATCTGATAGCCATACTCACTAGCAATCGCCTCTATAAATCCAAGAGGAGCAGCATAAGCATTGCAACCCCCATCTATTGCTAGCCTCACGTGATATTCAGGATCGTAAGCATCTGGGTTTATCGCAAATGACTTTGCTGGGCCGTGCTCAAATCCTTGGTCCACAGGTAATACTAGCATTTTTCCCGTTCCCGATAGCTTTCCATGATTGAGCAATCTTGCTATTTGTGTTCTCGTTCCAGGTGTTTCCGAGGCATACCAAGACAGAATTTGATGAACACGACTAGTAATCATTCTACTCTCCTCTTCCATGTATATGCAAAAGCAGGATCCTTTCCAATCTTCCTCTGCCAACCCGTCCTCTAACGATACGATGGAATATTGCCCAATCCAATTCTCATATAAAGTCATCAATCCATTTATAGTAACAATCGCCAACAAAATATCCGTTTAGCTTACTTAAAATTTTTGTTTTGGCTGACACTCAATTGACGCAAATACTTGAACTTCTTTTTCCTATATTATTAAGCTTCTTTGTTTTTTAAAGTTTTATGTGTTCCATCACAGTAGGGACGATTGTGTGAATATCGACACCCACACGCATAAATAGTCTCATCCTTTGTAAAATGAATAATAAAAGGAGTAATTTTTAATTTTCTTTTTTTATGTGAGTTATCACAATAGGGGGCGTCCTCCGAGAAACCACATGAACAAAAAGACAAACTTTGATTTTTTTTAACTTCTATTTTAAAAGGTTTGTTTTGCCAAGCAGTCATACTTATTTACTCCATTTTCTTCAAATCAAAGCGATCATTATTCATTACTTTATTCCATGCGGAGATAAAATCCTTCACAAATTTTTCTTCACCATCATCATGTGCATATACTTCGGACAAAGCACGTAATTCAGAATTTGATCCAAAAATCAAATCAACTTGAGATCCTGTCCATTTCAATTTCCCAGTTGAACGCTCATGACCTTCGTATTCACCTGCAACAGAAGTTGGAGTCCACTCTATTTTCATATCAAGAATATTAACAAAAAAGTCATTCGTTAATATTCCAGGAGTTGAGGTGAAAACACCATATTGAGTATGATTGTAGTTCGTATTAAGAACACGCAACCCACCAATTAATACAGTCATTTCTGGCGCAGTCAGTTTTAAGAGTTGTGCACGATCTATCAAAAGCTCGGCTGTGTAGTCCTCAATTCCTTCTCGAGCATAGTTACGAAAACCATCGGCCATAGGCTCAAGTACAGCAAATGATTCAATATCTGTCTGCTCTTGAATCGCATCAACGCGTCCAGGAGTAAATGGTACTTTAATGTTTTGTCCAGATGTATTAGCCGCTTGTTCAATTCCAACACAACCTCCAAGAACAATTAAGTCTGCAAGAGAAACGGTATTTTTCGATGAAGCATTAAAATTTTCTTGGATAGATTTAAAAATTTCAAGAACTTTAAAAAGTTCCAAAGGCTGATTTACTTCCCAATCTTTTTGAGGAGCTAAACGAATTCTAGCACCATTTGCTCCTCCACGCATATCAGATCCACGAAAAGTAGAAGCTGATGCCCAAGCAGTTGTGACGAGTTGAGAAGTTGATAGATTTGATTTTAAAATCTTATCCTTCAAAACTTGTACATCGCTGTCATTAATTATGGAATGCTTATCTGTAGGAATTGGGTCTTGCCAAATCAATTCTTCTTTTGGAACTTCTGGTCCCAGATAGCGTACAAGAGGGCCCATATCTCTATGAGTGAGTTTAAACCACGCACGCGAAAAAGCTTCTGTAAATATTTCTTGGTTCTCATGAAATCTTCTCGCGATTTTTTCATAAACAGGGTCAAATCGTAAAGAAAGATCTGCAGTCGTCATCATCGGTCTATTTTTTTTAGAAGGATCGTGAGCATCAGGAATCATATCTTTTTCTTCAACATTTTTAGCTAACCATTGATTTGCTCCAGCAGGACTTTTTACAAGTTCCCACTCATACTTAAAAAGCATTTCAAAATAACCGTGATCCCATTTAGTTGGATTTGGTTTCCATGCGCCTTCAATACCGCTCGATGTTGTGTATGCCCCTTTACCTGAAGATAATTTATTTTTCCATCCTAGGCCCATCTCTTCAATGGGGGCAGCCTCTGGTTCGGGACCAACTAATTTTACATCACCGGCCCCATGACATTTACCAAAAGTATGTCCTCCAGCGATGAGGGCGACAGTCTCTTCATCATTCATTGCCATTCGAGAAAAAGTCTCTCGAACATCAATGCCTGAAGCAACAGGATCTGGTTTTCCATTGGGGCCCTCTGGATTTACGTAAATGAGGCCCATTTGAACTGCGGCCAACGGATTTTCTAGTTCTCGACCTTTAGAATAGCGTTTATCACCCAACCATTCTTTTTCTGATCCCCAATAGGTATCCTGTTCAGGCTCCCAAATATCTTCACGTCCTCCACCAAAACCAAAAGTTTTGAAACCCATTGATTCCAGTGCAACATTACCAGCAAGAATCATTAAATCGGCCCATGAAATTTTAGTGCCGAATTTTTTTTTGATTGGCCATAATAAGCGACGGGCCTTATCTAGGTTTACATTATCTGGCCAACTGTTAATTGGTGCAAATCGTTGATTGCCACGACCACCACCGCCGCGTCCATCAGATATTCTATAGGTTCCAGCACTATGCCAGGCCATTCGAATAAATAATCCACCATAATGACCCCAGTCAGCTGGCCACCATTCTTGTGAGTCAGTCATGAGTTTTTGTAAATCTTTTTTTAAAGCTACAAAATCTAGTTTTTTAAATTCCTTGGCATAATCAAACTTCTCTTCCATTGGATTGGACTTAGAGGAATGTTGACGAAGTATTTTTAGATTTAATTGTTTGGGCCACCAATCCATATTAGATTGTGCATTTTTTTTATCGTAAGTGCCATGATTAGTCGAAACTGGACACTTTAATTCCTTTGACATGTATATTTCCTCTTTTATCTTTTGTGATCCTAAAGGGTCGTAAAATAATTTTCTAGTATTTCACTTTCTTACTGTTTCTTTTTAGAGATATGAGATTTTATTTTTTCGTATTCCTCATGTTTAACTTCACCACTCGCATACCGTTCATTGAGGATATCTAAGGCATTTTTGGGTGGAAATTCACCGGCAAATCGTTGATGTGCTCTATAGGTATATCCCCAATTTCCGAAGCTCGAAAAAATCACCATGATCAGACCAAACCACAAAAACCAACCCCATCCAGCATACCAGTTACTCCAATAATAGTTTTCCATTTCAATACTTCCTTATTTCATAAACTATGCAATTTTTTTAGACTTAACCTTTTTAATAGTTTCTTCCTTCTCATCTCCTATTAAACGAGACCAAAGACCGTTGGATTTCTTAGTACCAATTTCTAGTCTCTTTATTTTTGGCTCACCTGTTTTTTTGAGAGCAATAGTAAGTACACCATCCTCAAAAATTGCTCCAGCATCTTTAGTACTTACATTGTCAGGCAACGCCATTGTTCTTTCAAATCTTCCATATCGTCTTTCTGTGTAATTACCTTGATTATGATCACTTTTTCTTTCGCCATAAATATGAAGTTTTCCTTCAGTAAGATCAATTTTTATTTCTTCTTTTGGGATACCGGGAAGGTCAAAGTTAATCATGTAATGACCATTTTTTTCCGATACCTCACAGGAAGGAAAAAAATTATTTTCAATTCTATTTCCAGGAACTCTCCTAAAAATATTCATCATGCGGTCCATCTCCTGTTCCATTTCACCAAATATTCCCAGAGGGAAAAGTTCATTCATTTTATTAGTCGTTAAATTTTTCATTTTGCATCCTTTTAATTTAATTTTCATTGAGCGCATAGTAATTGATTTAGACACAGAGATATAATATATAGTTACGATATGATACATAGCTTATCTCAATGTATTATGATTAAGTCTTTAAGTTTTAAATGTTCCGAATTAAAACATTCTTCTTGAATATATAGGGGTTCGAGAAAGAACATTTCTTCCGACGAGAATTAGTTTCCAAGTGACTTTAATTGCCGGATAGTTTCTTGATGAGAAGCAATTCCTTCTGCCAAAATTTTGTCTGGCAAATCTTCGTAATTGTATTCTTTGTTGCACCACTCTGCTAACTCAAGAGCAGTGTAACCCCGCCCTCGTCTTGCAAATTTGCTCCTTGGTCAACTAGAAACTTAGTGCTTCTAAAGTTGTTATAGGTCATAGGTTACGCCACTCCAACATTCCTAAAGTTCATGCACCCAAAGAAGCACTTCTCAGAGTGGAACAAAAACTAGGAGAACTTTCCGGTTACATTTCATCACATTCTCAACCCCAAACTTGTGCTGTCGATGTTGGCCCTGAATTATTAGAAAGAGAGATTCAAGTGTTTGAACAGTTCGACCAACAGTTTAGGGCTGAGAAAAACCAAGCCTTCAAAGAGTTTCAGCAGTAACTAGGGCAATAGTGAGATCACGCTGAACACCTATCCAGAATTCTCTTAACCATTTGCGGGTGCCAAGCATATGAACCGTTTTTGGTTGGTAATCTGAGAGTATTTAGTCTTTTTGCAACTGCTCTAAGAGTCAAACCTTCAGCTCTATAATCACTTATAATCTGTATAATCTTCTGTTCGCCATGGTGCACAACAACTCCGTCGCCACTTTTCCTATAACCAAAACTAAGTTGCGATGGGTTGCCGTGATGTTGAGAAGGACTTCTCAACTTAACGCCTTGCCGCTTCAGCGAACTTTGAATCGTACTTTTGGAGTGAAATGTTTCCTTTGAAATCTGCCCTAAAGAAAGGCCTTTTTCTTCGTATCTTTGACGGAGTGAATCGACATCTATGGCACTTTCTCGTAGAGATATTGTAATAATATCGGTCAAGTAGGAGTTGTGAGTGGAAAGTTCGACTGATTTCTCGGAAGCCCGCCATTTATTTTTAGAAATAGAAAATGATTGCTTAAGCAATCTTTTTTTATGCCTAAAAATGAATATTGGAATGATGAGCTTTGAACGAGCGTTTACGCGAGTTTACTGACTGAGAAAAAGGTGACTTAATGTCACGTTTTTCAAAGGAAGCGTCACTCCCGCCATTTTCGATACCGAGGAAATCGTAACAACGTCTCGGAATCATTTAAAAAAGCACGAACATTGTTTCGGGCTTTTTTATTTCTCGGGTAGTACACACTCGATACCATGTTTTACTTTTACTGGCCTGGGTTTCTTAAAGCTCTGCTCAAATTAAAAGTGAAGCCAAATTGATTCAACGTACCAACAACTTCCTCAATATCTTTTTTTAAACTCTGATTTGAAACAAAATAGCTATTGATAATATCCTCTACTTTAAAAGTATAACCACTCTCTAAAAACTCCTCAGCCACACTTAATAATATTTCATCATTCGTAACGATTTTACATTTTGAACAATGGGCAGAAAAAAGAATACTATAGTCAGCATCAGAGGGCTTCGAATTTACTTTTTTCCCTTTTACTCCTGTTTTCTTCCATTCACTTTGTAGTCTTTTTCTTTCACCCTCGTAAACTCTACGCTTGTTTACAAAGTGCCTACTATCAACATCTACTTCTTGAATCTCAGCGATGTTATTTTTTACAAAGTCTACAATCTTTTGAACCTCATTTTCGCCAATATCCGAAAAGAAAGAGGGTTGATATTCAGATGAGATACCGTATTCACTAAATAGTTTCATTGCAGCCTGATGTCCCTCAACTTCCTCCAATACAATAGGATGAAATTTAAGCTTAGAACCATCCGGTAATAAAATATTTGTGTTACTAAAAAGATCTTTTCCTAGAAAGAAGTATAAGCAATATGCAATGTTTGTATCTGCTAAAAGTAGAAAAGAGGGCTCTGATGAGTTGGACATGCTGAAATACCCTACTCCTTCTTTGCCCAAAGAGCCTTGATTAGCATTGCGTCTGGGAGCTTCATGGAGAAGGTATCAGCCAAGTCTTTTACATCTAACTTTTCAGTAACTAGGTCGCGCTTTAATTTAGTAAACAATGGATAAAAACCAGCGTTTTCTTTCTTTTCAACAACCTCACTGTAAAACTTTAAAAGCTCATCCCTATTTGAGAATTCAAAATCCATCTCACCATAACTTGAATAAGTAACTGAAGTCTCTCTATATTTCTCATGAAATTCTGTATTCAAAAATTTAAATAGTTCAGCATTTCTTGAAGTCAGCTCAGTATCTCTTAGAGCACGAGCCAAACCTCTGGGCGACAGAATGTGGCGTAATCCGTGAGTATCCTCTAAAAACTTAGAAACAAGCAATTTTTTATTCTTTATTGGTTTAGCAGATGAATCCCCTTCAAAATAACGCTCTATAAGATATCTCTTAGGATAAATAAGTTCACCTACAACTAAGTCTATCAAATCTTCTATTTCAGGAGATTGCTCGAAAAGACCGTCAAAAATTATATGAACTACCTCATGCATTCTATCAAAATGAGCTTCGTCAATCGTGCGGTCACTATCTATCAAAATTGAATAGGAGTTATCCTTGGAAAAAAGAATAGCAGACTGATCAAAGTCATCTTGATCAACTATGTTTAATTTAATTTGCTTGAATGGAAGGTAAAATGAGCTAACGCCTATTCTCCATTGAAGCTTATGAAGTTCATCAGAACCAAATGGAACATAGTCAGGAATAGTGAATTCACTTCTAATACAATTGGCAATATCTATAAAATTAATCTTTGACTTTGAAATGCAGGATCTTAGGTTAGTAAAATCATATTTAAGCTTTTGCTCAGAATTTTCAAAAAATCTCTCGTATATTTTTTCGGAACGTACTCTCATTCTCTCTGTGGCATCAGCATCAGAATAATGTTCTCCTCGTTTGGTTCTAAATTCGAAATGAAGAGGTGAAGTCCCCATCAAAAGATCAATAGATCGAGACGGTAAGTCCCAAATATCCGCTAATTGAGAAATTCTCCTCGAGGGAACATTATTAGTCGTTTTCCAATTCTGTATAGCTTGGGGAGTTATCTCAAGCAGATTTACCAAATCTTTAGTTTCAAGAGACTTTTCATTTAACAACTCTTCTAAATGGCTATATCCAAACTTCATCCATACTCCAGTTTCTTACCTTATCGGCAGAAAGTAAGATAACTATATCACAGATTTACCACCAATGGAATTTCAGCGATTTAATGTCACAACATGTGTAAGGTTTACCTATTTTTAGTTTAAAACCTGCCAATAGTCAATGGTTTAGACTCCTCTCAAAATTATCAAGTACTTAGTACTTTCAGGGTAGGCTCCTACAGCAGACCCTTGATTCGTCGACAGGGTATGAGAAACTTCTCATCAGTTCTTTTTGAGCCTTTGTTAAACTAAAAGAGCTTTCCTTCTCATTCTCATGCTTGAAAAACCAATCATTGAAGTCCTCTCCTTTTTTTAGACGTGACCTTTTCTTAGCTCGTGCTAATTCTTCGTATGTATGATTGTAACGTTCAAAAACTTTGTCGCTGCCATGGCTAAGCCACATCTTTGCCAGCTCTCTATCTCCTGTTTCTCCAAAAAGATATGTCCCCCTAGTATGTCTCAATCAATGCCAAGTCTTTTCCTTAATATTTAATTTTTTATAAACTTCCTTTAGTCTATTCAAACTCGTCGTTCTATTAAACCCATCAAAAAGTAAATAATCACTCGGGCTAGATCCGTAACTACCATATTTCATCTTCTCATACTACTCACGCATTCGTTCCATAAGATTGTTCCATAGAAAGTTATCTACAATAGGGATCACTCTGCAATGTTTTTCACTAATTAACCTCCGGCCTTTCAAAGGTTTCAAGGAAACCTTCATAGTTTTGCGGTCCCTAATAGTTCTATTCTGCCCAGCTGGCTGACTCATCAATAATAAATATCCATAATACTCAATATTGTTCGCCTTTAGCCTATTCTGAAATGCTTTCTTGTTGATTTTCCCTGGAAAAACGTCGGCTAAACTTATACCAGCAGCCTCATTTAGTCTCATTCCTGTAAAGTACAAAAACCAAAAAAAATCAGCCTCGAGCTTGTAGTTATAATCAAGTAAACCTGTCTCAATTTTTTGGAACTCTTCTTTTGAAACAACGTCATCAATAGTTCTTTGAGTAAGTAAGAAGGTTTCAGCTACTCGTGTAAATTGATAATAAGAAACCTAGAACAGAGGCTTCTGAACTTATCAAAGTACATATATTTGGCTTAGATAATATACTACATATTTATGTTATGATGCTTAAGTAGATCGTAAAAATATAGCTTACTCACTCTCGGAGTAATAGCTGGCGAGCGTCGGAGCCACCGGTAGATTTCAAGGATACGATACGTATACAAACGACCTCTGAAGTATAAAACGAAGGCCAGAAGACTTCAGCGGAAGGCTACAAATGATGAGTTGAGAACGTCACTATAGATACTATTACTAAACTTCAATGGCGGTAGCTTGTGAAAGAGTAGAACTGCTAGTGATAATATTGTTTTCCTATATTTAGCTTATTAAACTTTAGCACGAGTAGATGTTTACACTACTTTAGAAGAAAGTGGGCAAAAAAAGATGAAACATATGTTGATTTCTCAATTGGTGATACCAACAAAGTTTTTGATTGGATTAAAGAGAAATATGGAAAAGACACTAGTGAAGTTGAGTTATCATCAAGATATATGAATGAAAACTTTTCCAGCTTTAATTATTCGAAAGAAAACCTTACATTTAACTATGAAAGTGCTCATCATTCTGAAGACATTTGGGATCTTATCAAATACTAAAAATGATATCATTCATAAAGCTTAAAATGGTCATTCTGGGCCTTTATAAATGAAGGTCTTTTTTCCATATTACTTAGATATTTCAATAGACTTGGATGCTTCTCAAATATATTCGTCGAAGTGATATTTCTTAATATTGTAGTAAATAAAATATCAATAATTGAGAATTCTTCCAGCATAAATTCTTTATTCTTTATTACTCTCTCTAAACCAGTTAGTTTTTCACTAATTGTATTAAGTCCCTTATTAAGAACTTCTTGAATAAGTTTATTTTCTTGGTCAAAGGAGAACTTTAACCAACTACGCATAATAATAAATGGTTCTAAAGTATTTAGTAGAGCGAATAGATAAGAGAGGGCCTTTGCTCTCTTTACTCCTTCCTGAGGGAAAAGCCTTCCTTTTTCATCGGCTAAAAAAAGAAGGATCGCTCCTGTTTCAAACATTTCACATTCTCCATTTTTATAAGCAGGTACTTGCCCAAAAGGTTGCAATTCTAAGTATGGAGCCTTTTTAAGCTCTGAATGCTTATATCTCATTTCTTGATACGGTTCTCCTATTTCTTCAAAAAACCATCTTAATCTCAATTCTTTCACAAATCCTTTTGTCATAAGAGGAGCGTCTGTTATCACACTAAACTGGTGCATTTTTTTCCTTTGTTATTGAGCTTTTTAAATTAATAGGCCATTTTTCTATTTCAAAATATAGATCTTCTTTGTGTCTTGATGCAAGACTATTTTCTATTTTTAAATTCCATGTCTTAGAGCAAGACCCAAAATTGCTTTATAGTTAATGTTTTTCACTCTTTAAGTCTTTCTTACTCTTTTAAACTCAAAATTAAGAATTTGAGAGAGTTTTTTAATAACTAAATTAAGCCGTTAATTGCTCAAAACCTAGACAATTACAAATGTAATAATTTCAAAATTTTCCATGAGGTTCAAAAAGTACAATAACATACAAACAATTCATTAAACAATATCTCAAAAAATATCTTTTGAGAGAATAAAAAAGGAGTTAAAAATGAAAAAATTATTTATTGGACTACTGGCCCTAGGAACTTTCTCTTCGTTTGCTGGTACGAGCTACGAATACAAAGTAAATTACAATGATTCAAGAGGCCATTTTAAAATTCTATCTGCCCAAGAGGTTCAGGCCATCGCTGAGTCTGGTCAACAAGATGGATGCCCTAACAAAATAAGAACAGCAATTGATGGGGACTTAAGTGAAGGCGCTTATAATATTTCTCACTTAGTTAGAGTAGCGAGAGAAACAGCAGATCCTATCGAAAGTAGTTCGACAATGTGCTTTTATAGTACATCTGCCGATGGAGAACGTAACTATGGGCTTACATTAGAAATTAAAAATTTTTAATTCTCTGCTTTTAATGGAGGGAGGAGTATTTCCCTCCATTATTTCGTTATTATAGCAACATTTATCAAGATTCCATTCAAGCTCTCCTATAATCTAAAAATGAATAATCCTTATATCAATAGCATCACCTTAGTCTGTAACTATATTATGAATAATTTAAAGAATGATCTATCTCTTGAAAAACTCAGTCGAGTCGGAGGAATTTCACAATTTCATTTTCATCAATTTTCTCTGCTCATGTTGGGATAAGTATTTTTTTTATATAACAATGGAACGCTTTAATAGAGCATCTTACCAGTTGGTTTTTAATAAAGAACTCAAAATAACAGATATTGTCTTTACTGCTCAATATGAAACTCATGAATCTTTCACAAGGGCTTTTAAAAAAATTTTCGGTCTAACACCTTCCCAATATACATTTCCCAAAACTTTAATTGCTGTTTTAGAGTACCAAGGTTCTCCTCAGTTATTAAATGAAGCTATTCTATTGTTTATTGCCTGAAGAGTTTCGATTTGATATTTGTGGAGAGGTCAAACAAGTTATCAAAGAGAACTCTCAAGGAATTATCCAAAAAACAATTCCCGCCATGAGATGTGCTAAAATACAACATAAAGGGCCTCATGATATCATGGAAGATAAAGTTTATTTTCTTTATAGAGAGTGGTTATCAACAAATAATGAAAAAACAAGAGATTTTCCTTTGTTTCTCCAATACCACAACTTTTTTCCAGAAGTTTCAGAAGCGGAGCTTATCACTGATATTTTTCTGCCTTTAGAATGAAAAGAAAATACGAGGGTCTTGAATACTAAGACGTTCTTCTGCTGACGGATGACACTCTTTATCGCTGTACTTAAAAATTTCTTCACTCTCTTCACAATAAAGAATATCTAAGGACAAGCGATCCTCACCATATAAACCTCGATGAATAATATTGGCCGAAAAAATCAATAAATCACCCCTTTCAAGAGCAATACAATGACTGTTTGGGAGATTTTGATAATTATTATGACCATTTAAAGAGTAGCGGACATTAAATTCGTCCTCTGTATCCCATCTCTGATGAGAGCCGGGAATTAATTCAAGTCCTTTCTCATCTCTTAAAGCAAAACGAAAGTGAACAACTGAAACTTGTTGCTTCTCGATTTCTTTTTGTTGTTCAGAAAGAGAAAGGTTTGTATATTGAATATCTCTATGCCAATAGTTTTTCTTTGATTTTTCAAAAGGATCGAAAAAAAGTTGAGTATTTAAAAAAAATCTTTTTCTCTCATTAAAAATTTTATTAAGTTCATTCTTTATTCGAAAAGAACCTATCAAGTTAAATAAGATAACTCTATCATTGAAACTCATAAATTTCGGATGAGTGATATAAGCGCTATTGATAAGTCCTTCTCTTTCGTACAACTTATTGTTGTTAATAAGCCATTTTTTATGAACACGAAGAAGAATCTCCTCTAACTCTTTGAGTTGAAATTCATTGAGAAATTTAGGGATTTTATAATATCCGTTTTCCATTGATTCTTTATATCCACCGTCTGACTTTTTCTTTATATGAGATATATTCTCTACCAAATATATCTTCTAGTTTCCTTTCTTCAGGAATTATTTGAAACCTCGACATAAACCAAAAGAAAAAAAAGCAGTAGATAAGAGAGTAATAACTTCCTAAATACAGACAAAACGAAATAAGTATAACCAACATACCTAAATACATTGGGTTTCTCGTATAACGATAAATTCCTTCACATACAAGCGACGCTGATTTTCCAGGATAGCGAGGGTCAATAGTTGTTGAGGATTTGTGAAATTTCATTACCCCCAAAAGAACAATAACTGCTCCCGAACCACCACAAAAAAAACTAAAGAATACTCTTTCAAGTTTATTGCCTGAATAGATAGGGAAAAACTTAGACGTTGAAAAAATAGCAAAGGAAAAGAAAGAAACTTGTATTAAAGGTGGAATTTTTAATTCAAGAAATTTAAGCATCGTTAATTAACTTTTCATTTGAAGAAACGAGGGCAAAATGAATTTGAAGAAGAGGCGCTATCTCCTCTTTCTCTCCAAGAATAATATTCATTAACAAGACTTAGCGACTCTTCTGAACCTTCCTCTTCAAGTCTCAAAATTGTTTCTCGATGGATGCTAGAATAAAAGAATTTCACTTTTGTTTGAAATAAAATTCTCCTTGATACAGAGTAGAACAAATCTTTGTTCGTGAGAGCTCTAAGATCAATGAGATATTTTTTAGTTGCAGCATTAAGGGCCAAAGAGAGAAAAAACATCGCGTCCTTATATTCTCTTGCCTCTTTATAAATAATTTGGCTTGTTTTAAGAATTAAATCGATAAATCTCTCTTGAGTAATCTCAACATACTTTATACTCTCAAGCGAAGCTTTAAGGGCCACTGAATCAGAGCTTTGAAAAATTGTTTCATAAAAAAGGTCCATCTCACCTTTTTGAACCAATCTTACAAGCATTTCAGTCATTAAATCTGCACCTGTAGAATGGTAAAAGTCATTTCTCTTCATCAAAACAAAAAAGAAATCAAACATTTCAACAGTTGGTTCTTCTATTTTTTTTATGATGTCTTTAAATTTCAAGATAGAGTAAGAGTTTTGAGAAGCTTTATCCAATTCTACAATAGTCTCTTTATAAAGCTCGCTATAGAGTCCTTTTTGATAAAGAGATTCAAGCCTCTCTAACGCCTCTTTTGGCCCAGCAAAAACAGAAACAGCAAGCAATAAAACAACGACCACAAATCTTAAGTCACTCATGAAAACTCAATAACATAATTTGAAAACAAAGCGCGTCATTTAAACAAAAAATAGGTAAATTTTATAGAAGAAAAAATTTACTCAAAAGCAATTCCAAAAATGACCACTCCAAGGCAAACAAGGCTGACTAAAAAAGAGAATAAAAACCTTACCTTAGACCTCTTCTTATAAAACTTCATGGAGCTTAAGCATTGAAAAAAATAATAGATGGCAAAGCCTTTTGAGGCCAAAGAGATAACTTCAAAAATATTAAAAGACCATATGAGAATAAGCGAAAAAGCTGCAATGACTAGATATGAATTTTTTTCAGAAATTTTCCCTCTAGTGAACTCACTAACAAGTCCTCCACAACCGCTCATATCTGCGAGGGCGGCACTTAATTGACTCGCGAGAGCAGCCAGTAAAAGCATCAAAGGAGCTGTCGAAAATACGTACTTGGCACTATCAATCACTGATGTCTCTTTTACAACTCCACTTAAAGGATGCATGTCAAAAACAGCACTAAAAAGTAATATAAATAAGAGGTAAATAGCACTACTCATGATCTGAGCAGTTCTCATACTCTTGATTCTTGTTTCTTTCTTGTATGTTGTTCCAAGATAGCGGCTTGTCTCAAACCCTTGAACCATAATCACAAGCCCCAAGAGAATTTGAATGGCTTTTTTATCAATGACAACACTGGAGGGTTCAGGAGTATCGTGAGATAGATTGAAGTACCCTAAGGCCAAAAGAAAAGTAAAAATGATTGAAAGTTTTAAATTCACCGAGGTAATTTCAATTTTCTCTAATGACTTAAATCCATGTTGATGACCATAATAGGCTATTGAGCAAAGAATTAGAGAGCATAATCCTTTTTCTAAAAAAAGATTTTGTAAAGAAGTTACTTTTAACAAGAAAGAACTTAACAAATAAAGATAATAAGTAATAGAGAAAATATAAGCAAAAGCCAAAAAAATATCACTTAACTTTTCTGAACGGTAACGAGCATATTGCTCTTCAACATTATGAATATTCCAACGAATAACTGTTCCAATGGCATAAGAAACAGCACATAAAGCAAGCATCATTAAATAAGCCTTATCTGCTCCAAGTGAGTTAAGAACAGGAGCCGCAATGAGAAAGCCACTCCCGATAATAGAGGCCAATGGAGTTACCGTTGCTCTCCAGGGCCTAAAATTAACTATTTTTTTATTTGTAAGAATAATCAAAAAAATAAAACAGATAGCAAGATAGAGCATAATATTGATTAAAGCTTAGTTTGATTAGCAAGTCTGTTATAAATCGTCTCAAGCATAAGTTCAAATTCATTTTGCTCAACGATAATGTCTGCGTATTGCATAGAAGGTTCGACAAATTCATCATGCATGGGTTTAACTTGGTTAAAAAACTGCTTTCTCACACCTTCAGGTGTTCTTCCTCTCTCTACAGTGTCTCTTTTTAATCTTCTCTCAAACCTCGTCTCTTCACTACAGGAAATAAAAAGAGAAAGATCGAATTCATCTCTCAGACATTCTTGAGAGAGAATCAAAATACCATCAACTAAAACTATCTTTGAGGGTTGAATCTCTTGAGTTTTCTCTTTCCTTGAATGAGTTGCGAAGTCATAAATAGGAACTTGAATAGTTTGATTATTTTTTAAATCTCTTAAGTGCTTTGCCATTAAAGTAAATTCGATAGCATCAGGATGGTCAAAATTAACGCTACCTCCATCATGGTCGAAGCGACTACTTTGATCGATATAATAACTATCTTGTCCTAAAATATGACAGTTCTCTTCTCCAAGTTTTTGTTGAAGCTTTTTAGCAAAAGTTGTTTTCCCTGAACCACTCCCTCCTGCAATGCAGACAACAAAAGAGCTCATTCAAAATCCTTTGTCCTAAAAAGCCTATCCCCAACATCCCCCATTCCAGGAAGGAGATAACCTTCAGGACTTAACTCCGTCTCCATATCAAGCGCGTAGATATCAACATCTGGATGAAAATGATGAACTTTTTCAACCCCTTCTTTTGAAACAAGGATACTTATAACCTTAATGTCTCCAACCCCATATTGTTTTAACCTGTCGATACTCGCAACCATTGTATCTCCTGTCGCAAGCATCGGATCCGTTAATAGAACCATTTTGTTTTTATGGTTTTGAGGTAATTTAAAATAGTATTCAACAGTGTTATTGATAAACTTATCTCGATAAATTCCAATATGCCCAATGGCAGTAAAAGGAAGCATTTGAATAATTCCTTCCATCATCGCATTTCCTGCTCTTAAAATAGAAACAACTATTGGCTTATTTTTAATCCTCTTACTAGGAGCTGATTCAACTAGCGGTGTTTGAATCTCAATTGTTTCAAGTTCAAGTTCCTTAGTAACTTCATAGGCGAGTAAACCACCTATTTCATGAACTAAGTTTCTAAAATGACTTGAGTCTGTTTTTTTCTCTCTTAAAAAACTCAGTTTATGCTGAAGAACGGGATGATTAATTTGAATATACTTACCTTTCATTTTTTCTCCTGTTAAAAAACTGTTCCATCACTATCTAATTGCAATGGAGGTCCTCCATCTTCACGTAGTTTTTTTGCTATTTCTCGACCAGCGTGCCATGTTCCTCCCTCAAGAACCTTGGCCAGTGGGAAGTCATCTGGTGTCTTATTAAGTTTCTCTCTCACTATCTCACCAATTTTATCTAAAAGAACAATTGTTAATGCTCTCCATTCTAAAATAAGTGAGCTATCAGGTTTGTGTTTCTTATCTCTTAGAGACTCATCTTTTAAAGTAAGAACTCCACTATCAACAAAAAGCCCTCCGTTCCTGTACTCGGCCAATCCAGTTAACTTTTGCGCCCCAGTAACCTCTACTCCAGCTTCTTTAATGGGATCAACCAGTGAGTAGGTAAGCCACTGTGATAATTTATGAAAACAAACTAAATTATCAAAATCTTCACCAGAGTTCTTTAATGAGTATTTCCAGACATCTCCGAGTGAGATTCCCTGAGACTTAAGACGAGATGGCCAAATTTCTCCAAAGCTCTCAAGAACAACTTTTAAAATGTCTTTGACCTCAAAAGAGCGTCCTTTACTTTCAATTAAGTAATCAATGATATTACCAGGTCTTGAATGAGGGAAAACTTTTTTATTTTTCTCTATAACCCTGCCTAGATTATTAAGAAGTTCAACTCGCCCAGACACTCCGACGAGAGGATTGGAGCCAGAGACTTGAAATCCTCTTTCAATATCGGCTTCTGAAATTTGCTGTAATTTAAGTGCATCAGTACAAAGACCATGAGACAGAGAAAAAGCTCCATTTTTAAACATATCGTAAGAAGCAACTGCGAGCCCTTCTGATTTAGAAAATGTTTCTCCATCAGTTTGATAGCTCCATTTCATTCCTGCTCCAGCATCGAGTAAGACAGAAACAATCACAAGATCAAGTTTCGTGCGAGCTTTTTCTAGTGGATCCATTTTTTCAAGAAGATTATTCAACTCTCCTAGTCTATCAGTTTTCCCAACATTAAAGTGCCCCCATCTAGAATGGAAAGGAATCTCTAAAGAAGGGTAATTTCGGTAAATAACAGAGAGAACAAAATCAGCGCATTCGTTAATTTTTTCTTCCGTTATTTTGAAATAACCTTCTCCTTTTTTGGTTAACTCATAAACAGCTTGGGCCCTCTCCCTAATAGCTTCAGGAGATAAGAGGTAGTGAATTTGCTCATTGGAAAGATTTAGCTCACTCATCTAATTTTCTTCCTTGTACTCTATCAAGCTCATCTTCTTTCTTAATTTCTCCATCAGTGAAGTAACCAGCTGCTTTTTTGGCCTCAATTTCCACTTGAGCGTCTTCAGGAATAAGTTCTGGAGGAATTGAAATTCTGTTAACTACTTCTATTCCACTTCCTACAATGGCATCATATTTCATATTAGACATTGAATGTAGGTCATGAATTTTTTTCACTCCAAAATAGTGAAGAATATCTGGCATTAACTCTTGAAAACGAGCATCTTGAACACCAGCAACGCATTCTGTTCTATAAAAATAAGTCTTAGCTGAGTCCCCACCTTCTTGTCTTTTTCTTGCGTTATAAACTAAAAATTTTGTCACTTCTCCTAGTGCTCTTCCTTCTTTTCTATAATAAACAACAAGACCAACTCCACCTTCTTGAGCTGTTTTTGCCGCATGCTCAATTCCGTAAGTAAGGTAAGGTCTACAAGTACAGATATCAGACCCAAAAACATCCGAGCCATTGCATTCATCATGAACCCGGCAAGAGAGTTTTACATCTGGATTTGAGAGATCATCAATATTTCCAAAAATATAAGCAGTTGCTGAACCAATGGGAGGAAGAAGTACTTTCAAATCTGGTCTTGTGACTAACTCTGGAAACATTCCTCCTGTTTCTTGGAAAAGAATTTTTCTTAACTCTCCTTCCTCAATATTCATCCGCTTCGCTAGTCCTGGTAAATACCATACTGGCTCTAGGGCAACTTTAGTAATTTTGATTTCTTTAGATTTCGTCACAACTTTTCCATCAATCTTGAGACGCCCTTTATCAATGGCCTCTACAATCTCAGGGATGTAGAGGTGGGCTTGAGTGACTGCAATTGTTGGAGCGATATTATAACCTTGTTTAATTTGCTCTTTAAAAACTTCTTGAACATGCCCTCCCCAAGGATCGATGGCCACAATTTTCTCTGGATCAAACCAAGATTCCTGTGGTTTCACTTCAGCAGTTGGTTGTGTGTTTTCAAGATCAGGTCTGTGATCTTTTGGAAATTGCCCAGCAGCGATGGCAAGGGCCCTGTAAACAGTATAGCTTCCTGAGTGAGAGCCTATAGCGTTTCTATTCTCTTTTTCAGAAATAGTCGCAATAATTGGCCCTCGTTCTAAGGGGTTGCGTGCCCCCCATTTTAAAGGTAGAGATTTTTTAAAGGTCTGATTCGAGTGTGATGTTAAAACCACATGTGACGATTTTCTTATTTCATTCATAGTTATTCCTTAAGACATCCAATTATGATCTTTTTGCATTTCCCATTTAGTTGTTACTTTTTTAATATCTGTCCAAAAGTCTAATGAGTGCTCTCCTGTTATATCTCCGTAACCAAATTTAGAGGCATTGATTCCTCCAAAAGAGAAAGGTTCTCGAGGTACTGGTACTCCTATATTAATACCAACCATTCCAGCCTTGGCCCTCTGAACGACTTTCTCTGCTAAAGCCCCATTAGCTGTAAAAACACTACAAGCATTTCCATAATCAACAGAGTTCTCAATATCCATGGCCTCAGAAATACTAGAACATCTAACAACACTTAAAACTGGCCCAAATAATTCAACACTCGCTGCTTCACTCCCTGGTTTTACGTTGTCGAGTATAGTTGGTCCTAGCCAGTAACCATTTTCATACTCTGGATTTGGTTTTTGTCCTCTTCCATCAAGTAACAGTGTAGCTCCTTCTTCAACAGCACGCCCAATAGCTTGGTTAAGAAAATTAAGTTGCTCTTTTGTAATAATGGCCCCCATTTCTTCACCTAGAATCATGGATTCTGCTCTTTGTTTAATTTTCTCAATTTGCTCTTCTACATCTCCAACAGCTAAGAGAACGCTTGCGGCCATACATCTTTGTCCAGCGCACCCCGTGAATGAATCACTAATTCCTCTGCCACAAATATCAGGGTTAGCATCTGGAAGAAGTACGATATGATTTTTAGCTCCCCCTAAACAAAGAGCACGTTTTCCAAGTTGGCTTGTTCTTTGGTAAACAATTCTTGCAATTTTAGTAGAGCCAACAAAAGCAACTGCTCTGGTGTATTTGTGATCAATGATAGCTTCCACTGCTTCCTGTGCTCCTTGAATAACAGTAAAGACTCCATCTGGTATTCCAGCTTCTTTCAAAGCTTCTGCTATAAATAAACTCGTTAAAGGTGTCTTTTCCGAAGGTTTCCAAACATAGCAATTCCCTAAAGTCAGAGCAATAGGAATCGTCCACATTGGCACCATTGCTGGAAAGTTAAAAGGAGTGATACTTGCCACAACTCCGATGGCTTCTCTTCTGTACTCACAGTGAACACCTCTAGAGACTTCCATTTTTGCTCCGGAGTCCATATTTTGGAGAGAAAGAGCAAATTCTAAAACCTCAACGCCTTTAAGAATACCTGCTTTAGATTCAGAAAAAGTTTTACCGTTCTCGCTACTCACTATATGAGAAATCTTATCAATATCTCTTAAAAGAATTTCTCTAAATCTGAACATGATCTGAGTCCTCTCCTTTAAAGGAGTTTGCGACCACTTTGAAAATACGGATTGGGCCATATTAATGGCCTCATCAACATTTTCTCTTGTTGAAAAGAAAGACTGACCAATTTGCTTTCCTGTATAGGGACTTAAAACAACAAAAGACTCACCACTACCCTTTTTCCAGGCTCCTCCTGTAAAATTAAAAACTTCGATTGATCTATCAGGTATTTGAACTTTCAAAATATTTCCTTTTTAAAGAGTAAATAGGGATTCTATAAAAAATTACCTTAAGCTTGAAGACACTACGCACTAGTATATAGTGCAAATTGTTTAATAAGGCCGTAAGATAGGATTGTTATGAAATTAAAACTCATAAATAGTGATATTGAGATTAAAATTGTAGATAAGCTTATTATTGGTCGTAAGAGCCAGTTAAAACCCTTTCTACTTGATAGCGATCTTAGTCGAGAACACTTTCAACTCACTATCAAGAATAACCAGGTCTTTATTACTGACCTTCACTCAACAAACCATACATATATTAATGGTAATGTTATTGAAGCTGGTAAGGAATTTTTATTAAAGAATGAAGATAAAATAAAATCTGGAAACCAGTTCTTTATTTTTTCAGTACAACCTTCTGTAAAAGACAAAAGCTCTTTTAAACAAGAGCGCGATATTACTCAAATTGCTAATATTGACTCTTTAAAAGAACTTGAAATTAATAATAAAAAATCAAAGAAAAGAAAGAACTAATTATTTAAAGTTTCCCACTAAAGCTTGGAACTGAATAATGACAAAGGGAGTTCTTTCAAAATTCTTTATTTTGGGATATTGAATACCTGGAGTTAACTGAAGATAAACCCAGTCCTTATATAAAAGCTGTCTATAAGTCACAAAGAAATCATAACTGGTGAAAGTTGATTGAAAACGATTATTTCCCGAAGCTTTTATATTATAACTTAAGGCCTTCTCATCTGTCATTTGATGAAATAATGTTGGACCTGTACTGAAGTTGAAATAATCATTTTCATTTGTCCACTCTGCTCCATTACCATATCTAAAAAGTAAATTGTTTGTTATTGGATGATCGAGATCAAGGATACTGGTAGAGACGGTACTCCTTCGAGCAAATTCATAAATTTCTTGAACTGCACGCAACTCCCAGTCATTGAAAAAAAATGAACGTCTGGCCCTTAGCCTTAAGAAAGGATCAAGGGGGTTGCCTATCCTGATTTTCATTCCCGTATCAAGGTTTATATTCCAGTTTTTTCTTTGTTCAACAATAAATCTCAAAGCTGCATTAAGCCCTTCATTTTCCTGTCCGGTCGTATCTGTAATACTTCTTGCTTGATTGTTTCCGCTCTCATTTTCTTCAGAGTTGTCATCAATAATAAGTTTTAATCTTTTCTTTGTTCCAGGAAGGTCAACTCTCACTCTAAAACGAAATTTTCTTTCAGCATCCTCACTTTCTACAAAGCGAGAAGTATAGGTCAACCTTGCATAAGTTCCATTTAATTCATCATCAATAGTGAAGCGTCCAAAAAAATAATCAATACTAGAGCTTAAACCAACTAGTCCTTTTGAAGCAAAACGATGATACCGGTCAAGAGCAGAGTCATCCTCGGCCAAACAGAAGAAAGAAAAAAGAAGCGTTAACAAAAAATAGAACACCCTAAGATCCTACTTAAGGAGTCAAGATTGGACAAGTTGAGCTTTTATTTTTTTAAGCAATTCACTACACCCATCTTCCAAGATATCTATTACGTAGTTAAATCCATCCCCATTTCCGTAATAGGGATCTGGAACTTCTCTGATTTCATAAGTAGTGCAATAATCGCTCATCATTGAAACTTTATTTCTCTCGGCATCAGTACTGGCCAATTTAAGCATATTTCTCTTATTTGACTCATCCATGGCGATAATAAAATCAAACTCTTTGAAATCGTCCTTAACAAACTGCCTTGATATGCTCTCAAGTTTGTAACCTCTTTGAGCAGCGGCCTCTCTCATTCTAGGGTCCGCTTTCTCTCCAGCATGAAAGGCACTTGTTCCTGCAGAATCAATGAAAAAAGAGTCTTGTAAGTTTTCTTTTTTAACTAACTCATGAAAGATACCATCAGCTGCAGGGGAACGACAAATATTGCCTAAACAAACAAATAGAACTTTTTTCTTAATCATTATTAAAACTTAAATTTTTTCTTCAGAGAATCAAAGACCTTATCTACTTTAGGTTTTCCACCTTCAGATTGCTTTTTGCTCATATCAGTAAGTAAATTATCTACCTTACTACTTTTACCTTTTAATTTTTCAATATTCTCTGATGATAGAGCAGTTACTCTTTTCTTCAAAGACTCTTTATCTTCGGCAATTTTAGAATAAATACTCTCTCTTAGTTTTTTCTTCATGCCGTTAATTTTTCCTTGAACATGTCTTTTGAGACCTTCACTAATTGAGCGGGCCAAATTTGTATTGATTTTCCATTTCAAATCCTGCCATGGCCCCTTGGCCGTTGCATCGACCGTTATTCGAGGTGTCTCTTGGGCGACACTAGTTAAAACCTCTTTCATTGTGGAAGACTTTGCCTCTATTTCATAATCAACATCTGTAAAAACGTTTTTCATATCAAATTCAATATCATTTTCTTTAATAAGAGCCGTTAGATTCACTTGAGATGATGCTTGTCTTACATTAAAAGTAACTGAATCAGACTGCGATAATTTTTTGTTCTCTACAGGTGACTTAAAAGAAGCACTTAATTTATCTTCAATAGTGCTTCGATGATCAATAACACCATTGATCTTAATATCTTTTAAGCCTTTTTGTGGAAAATCCCCTTCAATTTTAATGAGAGTTACCTTGTTTAAACGAGCTTGATCAGAGGTTAAATCAAGAATCTCACCTTGCATTTTTCCTTGCTCGTTTTCTGAGTCAATTTTCATTTTCTTGATCCAAAAAGCGGGATAGGATTGTGCTCTTCCAAATTGATAGTTCCTTCCAATACGGCGTTTAACGATAACAGTGTTTTCTTTTGTTTTTTCTTTCTTTGGAGGAAGGTATTCTTTGGCCATATTGAAATAGCGTAATCCTTCTTCAACTTTAGAAGCAAATTCTTTACCAAATAAAATTTGAGCGATATTTTTTGTATCTAAAGATGGAATATTCATTCTTTTCTCTAAAGAGCTCACATCTTCTTCTACTAAGCTATCTACCTCTTTAATTGATTTATTTAAATACTCTGAGTCTTCTTTAAATTTTTGTGAAACTTTTTTATACTGATCGATATAGCTCTTCGATTGTTTTTTTACTTCATTGATTTCTTTTAAAACCTTTCCTGCCTTTTTAATATTCCCTAAATCTTTAAAATTAATAGAGCTTATTCGCTTTTTCAGAGAGTCAATTTCTTCATCTTGAGGGAGGCTTTTCTCTAAACTCTTCCATTCCTCTTCTTTTTTATCAATATCACTTTTAATTTCATTGTATTTCTTTTTGCTTTGGAGATCGCTCTCAATCACTTTTAGTTGAGATTGAGAATCAACTCCCGATAATACAGCTGATAAATCCCCAAAGATATTTCCTTGAAATTCTTCCTTAGCAACGGCCAGAGATTTCTGGGCAGCCTGAGTCGCTTCCTCTCCGGCTGTTTCAGATTTCAGGAGAACTGCTTTATTTTTTCTTTTTTGATCAACCCTTATCCCACTAATGAGTGACTCATTCACAATAAATTTTGCTCTTAAAATACCATCCCATAAGAGTGAAAATTTGATAGAATCAATTGAAAGTCTATTAAAATCAAGGTTTTCAGGGTTTGAAACTTGAATATTTTTAATTTGCAGTGACAGTTTTTTGAAATCTGTTTCGACACTAGCAACATTAACTTCTGCTCCATTAATTTTACTTCCCAAGAATTCCATTGATTTCTTTAACAGGCCATCAAGCAGTAATATATTAAAAACGACGACAACAGTAACAAAGACAATAAATGGGACAACAGCTCCCTTTCTTATCATTCCCGATTTTTGTCTCTTTTTCTTTTCCATGACTTTATCCATAGTATTGCTCATATTTTGCGTACCATTTATATAAAGATGTGGCCTTGATAACTTTCCATACTTTAGATTCTCTAAAACGCTCCACAATCACGACTCTATACTTAACAACAATATTTTTGCTGACTAAAAAAATGACCGGAAACAATAAAATAGAAAGCACTCCTGCTCCCATGACAATTGTGTTGTAGAATTTTGTATAGGGAATAATGGGAAGATTATAAAGAGTTGTAAAAATCCCTTCTAAAGCCTTTAACTCTAAAACTAAAGTTCCAATCTTATCAAAAACAGGATCAAACAAATAAGCAACCATTTTGAAAAAAAATGATGAAGTCAAGGCCATTCCAATTTGAACTCTAAAGAAAAAAAGCACCGCTATAATGAGCAATGTTTGAAGAGATAAAAAAGGAGAAAATCCTAGGACAAGACCACAAGCAACACCAGCTGCGATTTGATTTTCTCCTGTATCTGAATTTAGGACTTTAAGAAGAGCAAATAATTGCTTTAAAATAAGTGTCATTTCAAAACTCCTTAGGAGCTATTATTGATTTTTAGATAAAAGAAAGCAAACTCTTAATTGAAGAATGATAAAACTGATGAAAAAACTCTGGTGAAGCACTTAGAGGAGACGCCCCGTTTTATGGATATATTTTACGCGGCTCTCATAATTCTTAGACTCTATGTATTGATCGACACTACTGAAGTTCTTAGACCCATTTTTTCTTTCAAACTTTAAAGTAAGGTTTTTGCTTATGACTTTCGAAAGACTTTTGATACCAGGGATGCCTATTTTTAATAATACATGCTTCTTTTTCATATGGACTTCTTCTTAAAGATTATCTTCTTCTTGCTTTCCCGGAACCGACTCTACCGGCTTCAGACACTCTCCAGCGATTGATAAATCAATTCCTTTTACTGCGAGCTCTTGAGCACTTAAATGATCTTGAGTGACTGGAACACCTTTTAAGAAATTATTGGGATTGATATCACTTTCTAGATTTCTAATAACCTCATCTCTGAATCTTTCAAAAGCAATAACATCATCAAATTTAAAATAATAAAATGGTTTCTCATCTACCATAACAAAAGCCAAGCACTTAAATTCTAACTTAAAACTTGATTTTAAATCATTGTATGAACTAAGAATCATATTCCCTGGAGACAAGTAATCATCCTCATCTTTACTCCCTGCTTTTACCCCAAGCTTAAGAAGCTCTTCCTCTGAAAAAAAATTGATGACAGCTTTATCAGCGAGGGACTTTACTGAGATATCCCCTGTTTCTTCAAAAATTTGCTCCAGCTGTTTCTTAATATTTTTTTGATATTCCTTCTCCGGAAGTACTAAGGAGAATTGTTTTACTCCAGAGATAAGTTTCGTCTGTTTATTTTTTGAATCAAAAAAAGATTGAGAAACAGTTATAGAATCGACCGTCGAATGGCCTAGATGTGAAAAGAGCAAAATAAAAGAATAAATTAGCTTTTTCATTTGGTCTATTTTTACAAAATGTCAAAACATATAGCAAGAGCTTTTGTCATATTTTCAGGGTTTTAGCGCCTTTTTTTAAAAAACATAGGTTTTGCTTGTTTAGAAGCAAATCAAGCTCATATTTCTGCGCTAACCACTCAAAAGTCTCTTGATGATAGAAGCAAACATGAGTCGGATCCCGAGCGTACCACCAATCTGATAAATCATCGTTTTCTTTGTAAGTTTGAGTCATAAGGGCCAAAACACCACCTTGCTTCAAGAGAGAGAGCATCTGCTCGATCTCTTTTTGAGGATTAAAGAAATGCTCAATGGCCTCGGTGCAAGTAATGAAATCATAACTATCTTGAATAAGTTCTGGAGCAAAAAAAGGATCGTAGGCCCTCATAAAAAAACCATCTCTTTCTAACAACCTTTTCAAAACAGGTCCTGGCCCACAACCGTAGTCTAAACCTTTTTTGAAACCTCTAATGTGCTCCAATAAAGGAACTCTGAGGCGGTTTAAAAAGCCTATATATCCATCGTCTTCTTTGTTTTGATGGGTTTCATACCGGGCTTTTTCTTCACTAGATTCAAGATGTTGCTCTGAAGCTTTAAAAACAAGCTTACACTCATCACATCGGTGTAGCGTTTGGCAAAGCTCTTTAGTAGTTTTCTTCAGACAAAGTGGGCATGATAAATTCATCAAACTCCTCTGAGAAACTTAATTTTTGGGGGTCTTTTATTCTATCAATATAGAGTTTTCCAAAAAGATGATCCAGTTCATGTTGAAGAACGATGGCCATAAAGTCTTCGGCTATAAGGGTTTGAGGCTGGGCTTTTTCATCGATATAACTCACCTTAATCTTACTAGGTCTTTCGACATAACCGCGTAAACCAGGAACAGAAAGGCATCCTTCCCAGAAGCCTTGGGTCGATTCATCTAAAACTTCAATTTCAGGATTAATAAAAACACTCAAGGGCTGCTCTTGCTCAAGTTCATATCTTGAAGAATCCCCATCAAATTCAATAAGACAAAGTTGTTTTGAGATTCCTATTTGTGGGGCAGCGATGCCGACTCCACCATAATGCTCCATTGATTCTTTCATATCTTCTATGAGCTTTTGAAAAGCAGGGGTTTGGATTTCGGCTACATCGACTTTCTGCGCAACCTTTCTAAGTATTGGATTTCCCATCCGACATAATTCTAAAACGGCCATTTTTGACTCCTCATCCTCCATCCTATATCAATCTTAACACAAACATAATAGTACAAAGATTGTTAAGACTTGTTAGCATAACCTTAAATAGGGACTGCTTAATGGATTATTTCCAGCCTAAATTTCTCACTAGAGATCTTACTAGACTACAAAAAATAGTCTCAATAGACTCCCCTACCAAAAATGCTCCCGGTGTTTTAGAAGTTCAAAAAGTATTAGAGTCTTGGTTGAAGCTTCTTGGTTTTCAAACACATTTTACTCCTTGCCAAATAAAAAAGTTCGCACCAGCTCTGATTGCTGAAAAAAAAGGGCAATCATCTCGCTATATAACCTTTGTCTGTCACGCTGATACAGTCCTTGGAGTCAGCTCCAACCACTACTACAGAGAAGAGGGTGAACTCATTAAAGGGCCAGGTGTTGCTGATAACAAGGGAGGAATTGTTCTTGGGCTTAATGCTGTTGAGCAGTTTTTAGAGCAGTTTTCAAACCACCATCACAGTTTACGCTTTGTTATTTCTTCTAATGAAGAGATCGGCTCCCAAGGTTTTCATCATCTCTTTCACCAGTATGCTCAAGATACAGACTTTGCCTTAGGACTTGAGCCAGCACTTGACTGTGGCTCCATTATTTCTCAAAGAAGTGGGAATCGCTGGTATAAAATTGTGAGTCAAGGTCACCAAGATCACTGTGGGAGGTTTAAAGATATTCACCTCAATGCTGCTCATGAAATTTCTGCCAAAATTTGCTCTTTCCATCAACTTAATGATTTCCTCAGTGGTGTCAAAGTCAATATCGGAAGCCTCAAAGCAGGAACTGATCACTATAATGTTATTTGCGCCACGGCTGAAGCAAAACTTGATACTAGGTTTCCTTGTTTTCAATCTAGAGATAGACTGCATCAGCAGATTGAAGAAATTATTTTTCAAAGCCATTATAATTGCCAATTCACAAATAAAGAAAACATGACTTTTTACTCCATCGAAGACGATTGTCCTCCTATGCCTCAAAAAGAAGAAATCGTCCCCTATATCAAAAAATATTTTCAATCTATCAGTGAACCTATTAAGCACAGAGCAACAGGAGGAGCTGCTGATGTTTGCCATTTTTCTCACCAACAAAACCTGGCCCTAGATGGTTTAGGTCCGATTGGGGGGAATTTGCACAGAAAAGATGAATATATAGAGAAAATTTCTCTGGCCAAAAGAGCTCAGGCCATGAATGCTTTACTTACGGCCATTGAAGAAACAAGGAAGATTAACTCACACACGCAGGAGGCCGCGCATGATAGGTCAAGTTATTATGAAGCAAGAAAACAGCACACCGGAGAAATTACAGGAGATTTTTGATAACTATCATCCAAGAATTATTCTTCAAATTGAATCTGGAAATCTAGAGTTAAAAACAGCAACAACAACGAAAGAGCTCATTGAAGTTTTTAAAATGAGACAAAGCATATTTTCTCCTCAAAAAAAAGGGATGGAGAGCTCTCTTTATGAATTTGATGAATATGATCAAATTGCCGACCATATTATCATTACGGACAAAGAAACTGATACTATCTGTGGGACATATCGAATGCTTTGTTCAGAGTTTACTGATACATTTTATTCTCAAAGTGAATTCCAAATGAACGATTTCTTTCAAGCTCCAGGAGTAAAACTGGAGTTAGGTCGAGCGTGTGTCACACCTGAGTTTCGCTCAGGCTCAACTATTGCTATGCTTTGGAGAGGTCTCGCTCACTATACAAATAAAGTAGCCGCTGATTATCTTTTTGGTTGTAGCAGTGTTGGTGTCACTGACTCAAAAGATATATCAAGAGTTTTTTCATACATTAAAAATGAAGGGTATTCAGATGAGTTTAATATTTCAGTATTACCTAAATTTAAATGTCAGTACGAAGAAGATGTTTCTTATCAACACGAAGAAATAAAAAAAATCATTCCACCTCTTTTAAGAACTTACTTTACTTGTGGAGCTAAAGTGTATGGGCCCCCTGCTCTTGATAAAGAATTCTCTTGCATTGACTTAATGACTATTTTGGATTTTAAAAATCTCAATCAAAGTTTTTGGAATAGGTTTTTTAGATAACATGAGAAATTTAGCTGCTTCTATTAAGTTCATTTATTTTATTATTTGCGCTCTACTCTATGGGATTGTAGGACTACCTTGTACTCTTCTCATCGATTTTTTTCCTATCAAGTGCCGCAAGTTTCTCATCAGAAATATTCGTTTCTCAACTCTTTTAGTTTCTAAAATTTTTGGAATCAAGATAAAAGTAACAGGGGAAGCTCAGTATTTAAACGATAACAAAAACCGCTTAATTGTCGGAAACCACCAATCTTACCTTGATGTTCTTATCCTCTCTTGTCTTAAGCCTGCTTGCTATGTGACTTCAGTTGAAATGAAAAATGCTATCGGCATAGGCCAGCTTGCAAAGCTAGGCGGATGTGTCTTTGTCGAGCGCAGAAATAAAGTTAACATCAAAAATGAGATTCAAGAAATTACTCAAGCTCTTCAAGGAGGGCTTGATATTGTTATTTTCCCAGAGGCCACTAGTACTAACGGAGAACAAGTTCTTAGGTTTAGAAAACCTCTTCTCAATGCAGCTATCTTTGCAGAAAGCGAAATTCTTCCTCTTTCTATTAATTATTTAAAAATCAACCAGCAAAAAGTAACCACGAAAAACCGAGATCTTGTTTGCTGGTACGCTGACATGGAGTTTCTTCCTCATTTTTGGAACTTTCTAAAATGTAGAGGGTTTGAAATTGAAGTAAGAGTCTCCTCTCCCCTTAAAATAGGCCCTACAGATGACGCAGGAGAGCTAGCGGAGCGCACCCACCGCATTGTTTCATCCATCTACACTCCTATTACAACCCCCTAACCAACTGAAAGAACGACAGTTTGATTGTCATAACTCTTGAAAGTCGCTATAAAAACTTAAGATGAATTTAAAATATCTTATACTTTTGCTTTTCACACTTCTGTGCTCGTGTTTGCCTGAAAGTAAAGAGAGCGAAGAAACATCAACACAGTACTCATTAGAGGATACCTTCGATCATGTTTTTCAAAACCAAAGTGTGGAATGCGAAAGTCCATCCAAGTGTCCTGAGTCCATTGCGAAACTAGTTATTAATAACGGTAAACAAATAAAAAACTGCACCGGATTTCTTATTGAAGATAACATTGTGATGACATCTTCAAAATGTTTAAAAGAAAATGGCTTCCACCCCTCAATCTCTTGTCATGATAAAATAAAAGTTTTTTTTCCAGAGACAAAGAAAAAATTAGCTCAAAGTTTTAACTGCCAAAATATTCAAAGTGAATCTTTTGGTATTTCAAGAGAAGATGAAGTTCTCTATATTCAAATAGCTTCTACTCAGAGAGAGTTTCTGGATAAAAGCTATGAAGGAATTTCTAATAATAATCGCTTTAATATTTGGTTTGTAGATGAAGTTGCTCCTAATAAGAGTGTCATCAAAAAAACAACATGCACTTCTCGTTTCCAAACGATTCTAACTCCTTACTATAATAACTCTCAAGCTCCATTTGCTTCTTTCTCTGATTGCCAGATCAGCCCACACGCGATTGGAGCTCCCATTATTAAGCAAAATAAAGTTCATGCAGTAGTAGATGAGTCATTCTCGACAGATTTTTTTGAAAACTTTGAAAAAGACTTTATCGCTTTTAAAAAGAATAAGTTGCCTGAAAAGATGGTTAAGGCCAGTAACTTCTCTTGCCTTAAATTCAAAGACAATACGATTGATTATCCCTATCATTGCAATCTTATCAGAGAACACCCCATCTCTGAAAAGCTTAACACTCTCATTGATTCTTCCTTGGAAGATGACCTTGAGCTTGCAAAAAAACTTGAGAGCTTCTCTAGTAAAATCTATCCTCAAGTATATCACTGGAGTAGAAGCCGCCCTATGCTTGTTGATGGAGAGAACGAATCAAGAGACTACTCGCAACTTTTAGTTAGTTTTCAACCGCAGTGTATGACAAAATTAAAAGGATGGATTGATTATTTTAAAAGAACAGTCACAGGTCTGCCTAAAGAAAAAATCCTCAATATTGATATTCCTATATTCAAATACAATTTTACACTCAACCAATACGCTCAGATAGAATTCGAGCTTCAAGAGATGACCCCTTCGATAGCACTTGAAATCCCATTACCTTTAAAACTTTTAAAGAGAGTGCAAACTGCCCAGTTTATTCTTAAAAGTTTCCATTTAGATTCTCAAGATGAAGAAGTGTCTCAAGAAATCAAGAAGGCCATCGATAGTCAGTACCGCCTGATTCACCGAGAGGTCTTCTGTCAGTAATCACTACTTTGATGATCCTTAACAAAATTTCAAATACTTAGCTTCTAAAAGCTCATAAGCCTTTTAACCTCATTATCCGATAAGGTACTGATGAAGTACATTCTCTTTGGGCCTATTTTCTTTTTTGGACTTGCATTAAGTGGAGCTTATACTGTTTCACCTTATTTTGAATGCCTGCTCAGTATTCATCACGATGAACTAAGGCTGATTAATGTCATTCCTAATCTACCTGATGGGTATACTCCTATTATTCAAAC
The DNA here is from genome assembly GCA_030431635.1 of Bacteriovoracia bacterium. Taxonomy (GTDB): domain Bacteria; phylum Bdellovibrionota; class Bacteriovoracia; order Bacteriovoracales; family Bacteriovoracaceae; genus CALFYV01. The sequence continues at coordinate 165,443 of JAUIIL010000003.1, read as the reverse complement.
AGAAAGACTTATTGTGGCCCAAACAAAACCAACTGAGTTCGTTTATCTAGACAGGAAGACATTTGAAGAGATCGGAATTATTGGGTTCACCCTTTCTCAATCTGAGAAAGGAATAATTGCTCATATGCCTATTTATACAATTAAAGAAAAAAAGCATCTTTATCAAGGTAAAGGCTTTGGGACTGAAGCAAAGTACGCTCTCATGAAATGGGCCTTTGAAGAAAAAAATATATATGCTGTTAAAGCTTACATTTATAACGACAACTACCGTTCAATCAATATGCAAGAAAAACTCGGTTTTCAATTTAAATCACAGCAGCTTGAAGTTATCAACCATTATGAAGTAAATCGAGATGGCTTTCAAAAGTTACAGTTCGATATTAGCTCTCAATGGAGTGAGCCTATTGAGTTTTTCAGACCCAGAAAAAGACATACTCAAACTGAACTACCTAATTGAGTAAATTATTAATCTGTCAAAAAATTATACATTCCTATGTAAATATATTTAGGAGTCTATCTTGGATTTTCAAAAACTAGGATAATGAGCATACTGCTAAAAAACATTATTAAAATCGGAGAATAAAATGAAGAAGCTATTGATTGGACTATTTGTATTAGGAAACTTTTCAAGCTTTGCTAACGACTGCAATTTCGCTATAGAATTTGCTATACAAGATGCTAAAACATATGCTGTATCACTTAATGATTACCAAAGAGATAAATCGCATCATACAAATGACTCTTTTATGACTCCTTCCAGATTACAAGCTCTTAAACTAAAGGCTGATGAATCTGAAGAGCAGGCAAAAAAAGAGTGTAGCAAGCAGTAAACTAAATAAGAAAACCGTCTAAAAACTAAACAATGTCTTTTTTATTTAGACACCCTTCTTTTATTTGTCTCCGTAACCACTTAAAATAACAGCCTTTTCTGAGCCTTCAAATTGGCATACGCCTTGTATTAATTACACATGAGAACAGCAAGGAGACTAGTATGAATATAGAAGGTTTAAAAATGACATCTTACTTATTTTTAGGGGCCATTGCCATGCTCTACGTAAGCTTCATGAATGAAGCGATTAGTGCAACACCAGTGAACCTTAAATGCCATACACCTAATGAAGAGAAGATATTCACTGTAGGGCCTGAAAAAGTAACTTTTCACCATGAAGATGCTTTTCACAATGGACGCTCTATTTCTTCAACTGGAGTATCGGCCAGAACGCAAAATACCCATATTGGCTTTACAAAAGTCCTATATATGAATGGTAATAAACACAGAATTCATATCCAAGACTTGAGAAATATGAATGATGTTCATGATTATATGACAATCGTTTCTCCAAAAGGACATACGATGACATACCCCATTAACTGTCAAAGAATCTAATTGTCTTAAAGATGACGAATTCTATAAAGTTCAGTAAAGTGCCCTTATTACAAGGGCATTTTTCGTGGAGCTTAAATGGAGTACAGTTTTTCTGACATTGAAAAGAAGTGGCAAGCTTATTGGGACCAAAACAAAACTTTTAAAACACCCGATAAATCCGATAAACCTAAATATTATGTTCTTGATATGTTCCCCTACCCATCTGGAGCTGGACTCCACGTTGGTCACCCAGAAGGTTATACTGCAACAGATATCGTTTCTCGCTATAAGAGAATGAAGGGTTTTAATGTCCTTCACCCTATGGGGTGGGATAGCTTTGGTCTTCCGGCTGAAAACTATGCCATTAAAACTGGTACCCATCCGCATGACATCACAGAGAAGAATATCCAAACTTTTAAAAGACAGTTAAAGATGTTGGGTTTCTCTTATGATTGGGATAGAGAAGTCGCTACTTCCCATGTTGATTACTATAAATGGACTCAGTGGATCTTCACAAAGCTCTACAATAAGGGTCTTGCCTATGAAGATGAGATCTCTGTTAACTGGTGTCCGGCACTTAAAACAGTCTTGGCCAATGAAGAAGTTGTTGACGGAAAATCTGAAATTGGAGGCCACCCAGTAGAAAGACGTCCCATGAAGCAATGGGTTTTAAAAATTACTGAATATGCAGAAAAGCTTTTACAAGACCTTGATGAACTCGATTGGTCTGAATCACTCAAAGAAATGCAAAGACAGTGGATTGGAAAAAGTGAAGGGGCCACTGTTACCTTTAAAATCAACGGATATGAAGAGTCTCTTGATATTTATACCACTCGCCCCGATACCCTTTTTGGGGCAACTTATATGGTTTTGGCCCCTGAGCATAGACTTGTTCAAAAAATCACTTCCAAAGAGCAAAAAGAAGATGTTGAGGCTTACATCAGAAAAACTGCGGCCAAGTCTGATTTAGAAAGAACAGATCTTAATAAAGATAAGTCTGGTGTATTTACTGGGGCTTACGGAATTAATCCGGTGAATGGAGAAAAAATTCCTATTTGGATAGCTGACTACGTTCTCATTAGCTATGGAACAGGAGCTATTATGGCCGTACCCGCTCACGATACTCGAGACTGGGAATTTGCCAAGAAGTTCGATCTCCCTATTGTTGAAGTTCTTAAAGGGGGAGATATTGAAAAAGAAGCTTTCACTAATGATGGCGAGCATATTAACTCTGACTACCTAAATGGTCTTAATAAAGAAGAGGCCATTAAAAAAGTCATCGAAAAATTAGAAAATGATGGTATTGGAAAAAAAACAGTTAATTATAAATTAAGAGATTGGTTATTTTCTAGACAAAGATATTGGGGAGAACCGTTTCCTATTTTAAAATATGAAGATGGAAGTATTCGCTGCCTAGAAGAGGACGAACTCCCTGTGACTCTACCTAATGTTGAAAAATATGAACCTTCTGGAACAGGGGAATCTCCCCTAGCTACGATTGATGAATGGCTTTATGTCACTTGTCCAAAAACTGGCAAGAAAGCAAAAAGAGAAACCAATACCATGCCTCAATGGGCCGGTAGCTGTTGGTACTACTTGCGCTTTCTTGATCCCATGAATCCAAACAAGGCCTGGGATAATGAAAAAGAAAAATACTGGATGCCAGTCGATCTTTACGTTGGAGGAGTTGAGCACGCAGTTCTTCATCTTCTTTATGCGAGATTCTGGCACAAAGTCTTATTTGATTTAGGTTTAGTTTCAACTAAAGAGCCTTTTAAAAAACTCGTTAACCAAGGGATGATCTTGGGTGAAGACGGAGAGAAGATGAGTAAGTCTCGAGGTAACGTCATTAACCCTGATGGAATTGTCGATGACTTTGGAGCTGACACGCTTCGAGTTTACGAGATGTTTATGGGCCCACTTGAAAAAGTTAAGCCTTGGTCAATGCAAGGGGTGAAAGGGGTTTATAACTTTCTTAATAAGGCTTACCGTTTTTTTGCTGACTCAAATAACTGGAGTGATTCTGAGGATGAGGAAGTCACAAAAGAGCTTCATAAAACAATTAAGAAAGTTGACAGTGATATTGATTCGATGAAATTTAACACGGCCATTAGTCAATTAATGATTATCACCAACACTTCTATTAAGAAAAAACAAGTCACAAAAAAGACAGCTCAAACCTTTGCTCTTCTTCTTGCTCCTTTTGCTCCCCATGCTGCTGAAGAGATTTGGAGCTTAACTGGACAAACTCAATCCTTGGCCTACGAAGCTTTCCCTACTTATGATGAAGAGCTCGCTAAAGACGATCTCATCACCGTGGGAATTCAAGTGAATGGAAAGACAAGAGGAAAACTTGAAGTTTCTGCAGATATTTCAAGAGAGGATTTTCTAGAGCAAGCCAAAGAACTTGATGGAATCAAAAAGTTTCTCGTAGACTCAACTTTAGTCAAAGAAATTTATGTTCCAGGAAGAATTTGTAATTTTGTAGTAAAGCCCAATTAGGAGTCACGATGAGTTTAACTATTTATCATAACCCAAGATGTTCAAAGAGCAGACAGACACTTGAGTTGATTGAGAAGACTGGTAAAAGTGTTGAAGTTATTGATTACATCAATAACCCTCTTAAAGAAAATGAGATTAAATCACTTCTTTCAAAGTTAGGGCTCTCAGCGACTGAGCTTTTACGTAAAAAAGAAAAAATCATCCAAGAAGAAAATATTGATATTTCTACAGATTCTAAGGCCTTAAAGGCGATGGCCAAGTACCCTAAACTCATTGAACGACCAATCGTTGTCAAAGGGAATAAAGCTGTTCTTGGAAGACCTCCAGAGAATGTGAAGAATCTTTTCTAAATGCTGATATTTAAAACCCTTTGATTTTTCACTAAATCTTTACATTTCCGATAAAAAGACTCAAGTTTTCTCCCAAAGATCCGACTAAGCTTATAGAAAGGAGGAGTTTGTGCCAAAGGTATTGATTATTTTTGTCTTAGTCTATTTTTTCGCCGTAAAACAAGCTTTTCCTAAAGAACTTGAAAGAAGTGATTTAGAACACTTAATCCCAATCCAGAGACAACAGGAATAGTGAGGTTATCATCAACCTTAAAGGCTGAAAGTAGCTCTGAAATACTGCCTATCAATCCAGCTATTAAAGAAAAAAGAACAAGGTTCTCAGTCACCCCTGATATTTTAAGACAATAGAAAAGAGTAATCAGATAACATGTACAAAAACCAGCAGCACTTCCTTGAATTGATTTATTAGGAAGAACTTTATCTTTGCCAAACAAAATTCCAAAGAGTGATGAGATAGGGTCTGAGAAAACTAAAAACCAAATAGATAAAAGAGCTATATTCTCTTTGTAGAAAAATAAAGACAGAGAAATACCTAAAGCATAATAAGGAAGACCGCTAATTCCACTTTTCTCTGAATCTCTATAAAGAGGCCCACCTATCTTGAAAGCTATTTCATTCACTTTTCTATTTTTAATTCTCAGTATATCCCAAACAAAACCTAGAACAGCGACAACAAAAGCGAGAAGGGCCAGAGATTCTCTTTCAACAAAACTATAGTAAAAAACCAAACACAAAGAACCCATTCCCATGTGCCAAATTTTTCGAGGTAAATGTAAATCAGAGCGTTTGGCCCCAGAATTATCTATCGTTGATTCACTTGTTTGCAGCATAACTAACTTCTCGGTTAAGAGAAGACTTTAATGAAGTTTTCTCCTATCGTCCAATTTACTCAGGAACGACATCAATTGCGCACATGGCCAAATAAGAGCTTATCGCTTTACCATTTTGAAAGTGCTGCCTATAATTGTATGGGATAGAGCGAAGGATACATCTTTGGAAAAATATTTCAGACACTTACATGATCAATTCGGTGAAAACTTAACCGGCCATGGTTCTGGAATCGCACCAATGTCTCACACTAAATTATGGGCCATAGGTGGTGGTAAAGGTGGAGTTGGAAAATCTCTTGTCACGGCCAACACTTCAATTGGTCTTGCCCTTATGGGTTATAAAGTTGTGGCCATCGATCTTGATTTAGGTGGAGCAAACCTTCACACAACACTTGGAATGCCAATTCCTGATAAAACACTCTCTGATTACGTCACAAAAAAAGTTAATAATATTGAAGAACTTATTATTCCAACAAAAATTAAAAACCTCTCAATTATCAGTGCTGCTCAAGATGAACTTGGCATGGCCAACCTTAAGCACACTCATAAAAATAAAATACTCACGTCCTTGAGAGAAATTAATGCAGACTATGTTCTTATCGACCTTGGTGCTGGAACAAGTTACAACACTCTGGATTTTTTTATTTCAGCAGACAAGGGTGTTCTTGTTGTTCTTCCTGAGCCAACTTCTATTGAAAATACATATCGATTTATTAAATCTGTTTATTACAGAAGGCTTAAACTGATTGAAGATCTTCTCGATATTCAACCGCTGCTTCACCAAGCGATGAATGCAAAAATGACCAATACACAAGCAACTCCAACTGATTTGGTAAAAAAAGTTTATGAACTAAATCCAGATATGGGCGCAAAACTCCAATCAGAGATCTCTAAATTTCAACCAAAACTTATTATCAACCAAGCCAGAAGCCAGTCTGATATTGATATTGGTTTTTCAATGAAAAGTATTTGTAAAAAATATTTTGGTATTGATATGGATTATATCGGATACCTTGATTATGATGCGAGTGTTTGGCAAAGTGTAAAGAAAAGGCGTCCGCTTCTGATGGAATTTCCTAATTCAAGACTGGTGGGAAATTTTGATAAAATTATTCACAGATTACTGGAGTTTTCTTAGTCATGAATATTGAAGATAAAAACTATTACGAGATTTTAGAAATTCCAACGACTTCAACTCAAGAAGAAATTCATCAAGCCTATATTCGCTCCAGAAATGCCTATGCTGGAGAGAGTGCTGCTCTATATTCTCTTTTAACTGAAGAAGATTGCGCTAATATTTTATCCGCTATTGAAGAAGCCTACTCTGTTTTAGGAGCTCCTGAGAAAAGAACACAGTACGATAGAGCAAGAGGTTTTGGGGAGCACGTTCATCATAGACCAGCTCCTACTTCAAGTCTTGCTGATCTTATTTCTCAATCAAATGAAACAAATTCTCATTCCTATCAAAAAGACCAGGTTTCTGCTCACGATTTGAAAAGAGAAGAATTTAGAAAACAAGAGTTTCAATATTCAAGCATTCAAAATAAATCAACAGCCTCAAGAGCTGAAGCCTACTCAAAGTTTTCTCTTGATTACCCTGTCAATGAAGAAATGGAACAAGAAATTGAGAATACGACTGAATTTACAGGATCTTTCTTGCAAAGAATAAGAGAATACAAAAAAGTAAGCGTTGAAAGAATGGCCGAAATGACAAAAGTTTCAAAGACTCATATTAGAAATATTGAATCTGATAACTACAGTAAACTCCCTGCCTTTGTTTACGTGAGAGGTTTTGTTTTTCAATATGCTAAATGCTTAAAACTAAATCCAGATCTTGTTTGCAAAAGTTACCTTGAGCATCTCAAGACCGTTAAACAACAAGAGTCTTAGTTTTTTCCAATGGATGATGATATCGATAAAACCATTCAGATTATCATCGCAGATGAAGATCTGATTCATAAAAGACTTGATGTTCTTATTGCCAAAAAAATCCCAGAACTCAGTAGAAGTTTAATTAAAAAATTTTACGAACAAGGCCTAATTCAGGGCCCTGATAAAATTGAATTAAAAAAAATGCCACCCGTTGGAACAACAATCACCATCAACCTTCCCTCTCTTGAAGATGATGATGCGAAACCTCAAAATATTCCACTTGAAATACTTTATGAAGACGAACATCTCATTATCATCAATAAAGAAGCTGGCATGGTAGTCCACCCTGCTCCAGGTAACCCAGATGGTACACTTGTCAACGCCATCCTTTATCATTGTCCTGATCTGAGAGGGATTGGAAATATTAAAAGGCCTGGAATTGTTCATCGGCTTGATAAGGGAACAAGTGGTGTCATGGTTGTGGCCAAAGAAGATAAGACTCATCAAAAACTTATTGATATTTTTTCAAGACATGACATTGAAAGGTATTATGAAGCTCTCGTTCTTGGAATAAAAATTCCTCAAGAAGGTAAACTAGAATCGACAATTGGTCGAAGCCCTTATAATAGACTTAAAATGAAGGCCCATGTTAAAAACGGAAAAGAAGCCATCACTTATTTTAAGGTTCTTGATCTGTATAAACAGTCCTCTCATCTAGAGCTAAAACTTGAAACAGGCCGCACTCACCAAATTAGAGTTCACCTCAGCGAGCTTCTTAATAAGCCTATTATTAATGATATGCTCTACGGTCGAATCAATGAACAAAATCAAAGACTCTCACCTGCTATCAAAAAAGTATTTGATTCCTATGAACATCCTTTTTTGCACGCCAAAATACTTCGCTTTAAACACCCTATGACTGGAAAAGAACTCTCGTTTGAAACACCTCCTCCTCTCATTTTTCAAAAAGTCCAAGAAGCAATGAAGAATGAATAAAGGAATATATGAAAAAATACTTCCCAATGGAAAATTCATTGTTTTCTCAGAAAAACCATCTTTCTCGTTTACCGAAGTCGAACAAGTTCATGGAAATGATATTGTTGAAGCTTCTCTAAAGAAACTAAAAGCCGATGGTCTTTACTCTCAAAAAGAAAGTTCTCATATTTGGGGGATAAAAACAGCTGATTGCTTGCCTATTTTTCTTCAAGGAAAAAATGGAAATGCCCTTGTTCATGCCGGATGGAGAGGGTTGCATTCAAAAATTCTAGAAAATCCTCAACTAAAAAAAATTGCCCCCATATATGCTTTTATTGGCCCTCATATTCATGTTGATTCCTACCAGGTTGGAGAAGATTTTAAAAATTATTTTCCTCAAGAATATTTTAAATTCTTGGATGATGCTCTTTATTTCGATCTCACTAAATACGCACAAGATGCTCTAGTTGAATATTATCAAAATATTTCAGTCGAAGACTCTGGTATTTGCACTTTTAGCTCCTCTCTTTTTCATAGTTACCGGCGTAACAAAACAACTCAGAGAAATTGGAACCTTTTTATTCCTGATACCTATAATTTTGACTATAATAAGGAAAAGTCTTCTTAAGGAGTGAATTTATGGGCCAAAAGAAAAACCTTACACTTGATGGTATGACCTTACCTCACAGTATTCATATACTCGTTACTCTCATTTCTACTGGGGTTTGTCTTTATCTTACAAAGTACTATTTTGATTCTCATTACCCAACATCTCTTGTTGGAGGAGCTTCTTTTTGTGACCTTTCAAGTTTTTGGAATTGTGATGCAGCAACCTACTCTCCTATGTCAAATTTTATGGGAGTTCCCGTAGCTTTTTTTGGGCTTGTGGTAAATCTAATCTATCTTATGGGAAGTGTTTTTCCTTCAGAATCAATGGAGAAAACTTCTAGCTTTATCGCTAAATTTAATATTGTTGGATGTATTGTTCTTTTTATTTACTCTCTTGTGGCATTAGGTTCTTTATGTCCCTTATGTACTCTTTACTACACCCTTTCAGGGATAACCTTCTACCTCTTTTTTGTTCATGGTATTGAAGCTAAGCTTCCAGACTTTAAAATCTTGGCCATTTGGGGAGGGCTTTTTCTATTGGGAAGTGCAGGAGTTTATAGCTACAGTCAAAATAAAGAAGAAAAACAAGTTGCTGTTAATAAGCAAATTATCAACCAATTCTTTGAGCTTCCAAACTTAGGAGATCCAGATATCGAGTCTCCATTTAAACTTCTAAGAGCAAGTGAAAATTTTAATGATGCTCCTATTAGGATTTCTATTTTTTCAGATTTCCAATGTCCTTTTTGTAAAGTTTTAAACGAGCAATTTCATAAACTAGAGCGTCTTTACGAAGGAAAAATGAATATTAATTATTATTTTTTTCCTCTTGATTCTGAGTGTAATCAAGAAGTCAAAAGACAAATTCATCCTCTTGCTTGTAAAGCAGCTTACCTCTCTGCCTGTGATCCTTCTAAATTCAAAGCTATCCACGATGATATCTTTTCAAACCAAGAGAAACTCTCTATGGAAATGCTCAATCAAATTGAGAAGGCCAATGGTTTAAGTGGATGCTTAAGTAAAACTGAAAATAAGCAACAAGTTGAACAAGTGATTTCTCAATCAAAAAAATTCAACCTTCGCTCAACTCCAACTCTCATTATTAACGGAGTTAAAATTGAAGGCTCATTAAAAATCAAACAATACATGGCCCTGTTTGATGAGATCATAAAAAGAGGGAAATAATTTGAGTCTTATTGAAACTCATTGCCACTTAGATTATCTCAAACAAATGCCTCTTGAGAGTATTTTAGATGAAGCTAGAAAGAAAAAAATAGAAAAAATTATCACTATCTCTGTTGAGCCTGATAATCTTCAAACAGTTATCGAGCTCGCCAACTCTCATGAAGAGATTTTTTGCACTCAAGGGGTTCATCCTCATGATGCTAGGCTCGTCACACCAGAAGTACTTAGTACAATTAAGACCAATGCTTTAAGAGAGAAAAAAGTTGTGGCCATTGGAGAAATAGGTCTTGATTATCACTATGATAATTCTCCTAGAGAGATACAAAAAAAGTACTTTCGAGAGCAATTTCAGTTGGCTATAGAAATTGATAAACCTATTGTCATTCATACGAGAGATGCTGATGAGGATACAATTCAAATTTTATCTGAACTAGCTCCTTCTCTTAAAAAAAAGGGAGTCCTCCATAGTTTTACTTCTGGCCCTCAATTGGCCCACGAGGCCCTTAAATTGGGATTCTATATCGGTTTTAATGGTATTATCACTTTTAAGAAAGCTGAAGAAGTAAGAGATATCGTAAGAATGACACCAATAGAGAGAATTCTTTTTGAAACGGATTCTCCTTTTCTCACTCCTGTACCCCACAGGGGCAAAGAAAATGCCCCTTTCTATCTTCCACATATCGTTGAAAAAATTGCTGAAATTAAAAATGTATCAATCCAAGAGCTTGTCCAACAGGTTTATAAAAACTCTCAAACGCTTTTTTTCGACTAGTTCTTGCTCTCTAATATATCTTTCATAAACTGGTCTTTCATAAGAAATGCCCCACTCATCTCTTCCAACTTAGAGACAAGAGCTTCAGCCACCTTATCAGTCGCTGCATCTGAGCTATCAGGCATTTGAGGCATTGAAGCGTATGCTGTTCTAAAGTCACTTGTTGTTTCAAAAATAAAATCTTCTTTTAATTCAAACACACTACCAACATTTCTTTTGTTCGATGAAATCCTCTCATCGTGAGAGGGGTGTGAGCTAAAAAGTTTTTCAAGCTTTGATGGTGTTTTTGGAGATTTTTTTGAAAAAGTTGTAAACATATCAGCGATACCTGTAGGGTGAAAGCCTGCATGATAAGCGTATTTTGCTCCAGCTAAATCGGCTTCCCTCTCTGCTTCACGGCCTTGCCCCATAATCGTTGTATAACCAACAAAAATAGATGAAAGAGACAATAAGTTTCCAGCAAGCTTTGCTTTCCAATTCTTAGAAGTCTCAGAAATAATGGCCCCAACAATAGCTCCTGCATACATAGGAATAATAATTCTGTTTGCACGAGAAACACCTTTTGTACCATGCCTGTGTGTGACATGGGCCCACTCATGTCCAAGGACACCCATGATAGCGGCTTCACTTTCAGCTGAATCTAAAAGACCTTTATAAACAAAAACATGTCCCCCTGGGAGAGCAAAAGCATTAAGGATATTTGCATTAATAACTCTCACCTTAGGCGTAATAACAACCCCCTCCACTGGGCCAGCAACACTAGCTATTTTCTCCATTTGTTTCTGAAGATAGGCGGCCATTTCATCGTTTTCTGGAGTCAGGAGAATTCCTTCTTTTTTGTATTCTTCGTCTAACTGAGCCGCATACTCTCCACCAATAGTAATATCATCTTCAATTGAGTATTTATTGCGATTTTTTCCTTTTCTGTTTCTCGCTGGATTAAGATAGCCCTCCAGATTTTTTACATTCTCAGGATTAAAAACCGCCATAGAGGCACAACCAGCTAGAGTTTTAACTGCTCTTAGATCAAGAATCAGAACATTTGATTCCACTGTTGCTTGAATTTGGTTTGAACAATTAATCTCTTTTACTTTCTTACTTAGCTTAGGTCTTTTTTGTTTGATAGAGCTAAACATTGCAGGATAGGAGCCTTGTGCATCTCCAATTTTTATTTTTACAGTCTCAATAACAAAACTATCATCATCAAGCTCAACGCGATCAAACTCAGAAGGAGTGTAAAACACTAAATCAGCAAGAATACTTCCTGCGTTTATTTCTTTTTCTAATTTTTGAACAAACTGTGCTTTGGCATCAATTCGAGGAATCACAACTTCTTTTTTGGAGATACTTAAACCTTTGGCCTTAATCTTCACAGTTCCACTAAAACTTCCAAGTAGCTCAGGGTTTAAGTAAACCTTTAATGTATCAACCTTAGCAGCAAAAAGATTTATTGAAACAAAGACAAAAAGAAAAAGGATTTTCATAGACGCTCCTATTAGTTAGGTTTCATTACTATATTATTTTTCATCAACTTTAAAGTCCGCTAAAAGGCTTCCCAAATTTTGTTTTAATTCTTTTGTCCCTTTTACACGTTTTTTTTCAAAACTTGACGCGTTAGAAGCTGTTCGCTCATCTTCTCGGTACTCTGGATAATGAGGCAAATCGTTTTTAAAAACAATCCTATCTAAACTTTTGTTAAAGTTTGACCAATGCCCAGGAGCTAAATCTGCTTTTTTGATGGCTTCAAGTGTGTGCATTTTTGAATCCATTAAATCAATAAGATGAACAAGATAGGCCTCTGATGTCTGAGGGATTTTAGGAGATCCGTACTCGTACTCTCCATGATGGGCCAGCAAAATATGCTTCAGATGCAATTTAAGATCGTAAGGAAACCCTTTAATTTTATAGCTAAAACGGTCAACAATTTCTAACCCCTTTACTAAATGACCAACAAGCTTTCCTTCTTCAGTATAATCAACGTTAAGACCATCTGTGAGTTCATAGATCTTACACAAATCATGAAGAACGGCTCCTGCGACCACATAGTTTTTATTCACTTGATAATGATCTGACAGAGAATCTGCTAATCGAGCACAAGAGAGAATATGCTCGATAAGACCTGATTGATACGCATGGTGAATCGTCTTTCCCGCCTGCCATAACTTTAGTCTCCTTGCTATTTCAGCATCAGAGAGAATGAGAGTGAGCAAATCTTTGATGTAAACATCATCTAGTCTATTTACAATATCAATGAGTTCTCTAAACATTTTTTCAGGATCGTGAGTTGATTTACTCAAATAGTCCTCCATATCAACATCTGAATCCGCTATTTTTTCAACACTAGAGACAATAAATTGTTTTCTCCCTTGAAAAAGGTTGATTTTACCTTTAGCAACAACAAAATCCCCTTTATCAATACTCTCATATACGCTTTCCGCATCACTCCAAATACGAGACTCTAAATCACCAGAGTTATCAGTGAGAATCATATTTATATATTTTTTACCGTCTTTTGCATTATTAAGGGCCAGATACTTCACCAAAAAGGTCGTTTCCACCTGATCTTTGACATTAAAATCTGTTATAAACTTCTTTTGATTCATATCTGCTCCAAATCTAGTAAAATACCTATTCAATTTCCCCTCAATATGGCATGTTATGGGGCGAAAATTAAGTAAAAACTCAGTTTTAGGAGAAGATGTGAAAAAAATTAATGTCGCTGTAAACGGTATAGGAAGAATTGGAAGAACTATTTTACGTGAGTACTTTCAGCGCTCTCAAGAAGGCTTTGACTTTAATTTCACTATTAAGGCCATTAATAACCCTGGAAAACCAGATCCTTATGTCCATTTACTTAAGTACGACTCAGTGCACGGGATAGCTAAATTCCCCATTCAGCTTGAAGGAAATAGCCTTTACATGAATAATCAGGAAGTTAAATTTTATTCGGAAAAAGACCCAACCCTTATTCCTTGGGAAGAAGCTGATATTGATATCGTTATCGATGCAACTGGGATTTTTAAAGATAAAGAATCTCTAGGAAAGCACATGAGAGGTAATGTAAAAAAAGTCATTATGTGTGCTCCTGGAAAAAAACTCGATGGAACATTTGTTGTTGGAATTAATGATGACTCTTACGACCCTCAGTCTCACCATATTTTTTCCAACGCAAGTTGCACAACAAATTGCTTAGCTCCAATTGCTAAAGTTCTTCATGAAACTTTTGAAATTGAAAATGGCTTCATGACAACAGTACACTCTTATACATCAGATCAGAATATTCTTGATAACTCACACAGTGACTTAAGAAGAGCAAGAGCGGCTGCTCTTTCCATGATTCCGACAACCACAGGAGCGGCCAAAGCTGTTGGACTCATTTTCCCAGATCTTAAAGGAAAGTTGGATGGGTTTTCTATTAGAGTTCCTACTCCCAATGTTTCTTTAGTTGATTTAACAGTTAATGTAAAAAAAGCGGCTTCAATTGAATCTGTAAACGAAGCTATTAAAAAAGCAGCTGAAGGTCCAATGAAGGGATTATTGGCCTATTGTGATATTCCACTCGTAAGCCAAGATTTCATGGGAAGAAGAGAATCTTCAATTTTTGATAGTGAAATGACGAATGTTATTGGCAATGCTGTTAAAGTTGTTTCTTGGTATGATAACGAAGCCGGTTACTCTAACAGGATCATTGATCTCGTGAATCTTGTTGCAGGAAAATTTTAATGGCCATTCAATACATCAATGATGCGAATTTTGAAAAGAAGAAGGTACTAGCTCGGTTTGATTTTAATACTCCTCTTACCAAAGAAAACCCAAGAACTATTTCAGATTCAAGTCGAGTTGATTTAGCACTGCCTACGATTCGCTATATTTTAGAAAACGGATGTGAACAACTCATTCTCATGAGCCATCTAGGACGCCCAAAAGGTGAAGTAAAAAAAGAGTACTCCCTTGAACCTGTGGCGCAATACTTGGCTGAAAAATTAAATACAGAAGTTGTTCTGGCTGAAGCAGCCGTTGATGCTGGAGTTAAGCCTTACCTTGAACTAAAGAAAGCAAAGATTGTTTTACTTGAAAATTTACGTTTTCATAAAGGTGAAGAGAGTAATGACTTAGTTTTTGCCCAAAAGCTCTCGACCTACGCAGATATTTATGTCAATGATGCCTTCGGAGCAGCTCACAGAAAACACGCATCAGTACATGCTATTCATAAGTTTTTCCCTAAAAAAGCCTACGCTGGCTTTCTCATGAAAAAAGAAATTGAAGCCCTTGATAAAATTCTTAACAAACCTCAAAAGCCTTTTGCCGCTATTGTTGGGGGAGCAAAAGTCAGTGATAAGATTAAAACGATTGAGAAACTTCTTATAAGTGTAGACCATCTTCTCATCGGAGGAGCGATGGCCTACCCTTTTTTAAAATCTCAATCCCATCAAGTTGGAAAGTCTCTTTGTAGTAATGAAGATGTTGAGCTTGCAAAGAACTTGCTTAAAAATGATAAAGGCAAAAAAATAGTTCTCCCTTTGGACCACGTCATTTCAGAGTCTCTTGATGGAAAAGCTCAATTAAGCGAATCAATTGAAATAGCCGATGGTTTCATGGGTCTTGATATTGGTCCAAAATCTATTGAGAAATATTCTCAAATACTTCAAGTTTCTAAAACAATTTTGTGGAATGGACCTATGGGTTTATTCGAAAAAGAGCAGTTTGCTGAAGGTACAATGAAGCTTGCCCAAGTGATTGCGAACACAACTGCTTTTTCACTCGTAGGAGGAGGAGATTCTGTTAGCGCTGTCAAAAAATCAGGTACGGCAGAAAAGTTTTCTCATGTTTCCACAGGAGGCGGGGCTTCTCTAGAATATATAGAAAAAGGCCAATTGCCTGGAGTACAAGCCTTAAAGTTTGGAGTTGATTTATGAAATACATTGTAGGGAACTGGAAAATGAATCAAGACCTCGCTCAAGTTGAGGATTTTATCAACTCCGTTGAAGAAGCTGGGGGTTTTGATTGCCAAAGTTGGATAGCTCCTCAATCTGTTCATATTTCTCCCATGGTATCCAAAACAAAATCTCTTAAAATTGGAGCTCAAAATACGTCTCGCTACTTGAGCGGGGCTTACACTGGAGAGCTCTCACCTGCAGCGATAAAAAACATTGGAGCTTCATTCACTATTATAGGGCACTCTGAAAGAAGAGCTTATTTTAATGAAGATAATAAAGAGCTCAATCAAAAAATTCAGGCCGCTTTTAAAGCCAAATTGGATGTTATTTATTGTGTAGGTGAAACTCTTGAGCAAAGAGAGCAAGACCAGACCTTTGGTATTATAAAAAAACAAATCTTTGAAGGCTTAAATGAGATTATTATCCCAGAGGGAGCTCAGCTCATTGTTGCTTATGAACCTGTTTGGGCCATAGGAACAGGAAAAAGTGCCACACCTGAACAGGCCCAAGAAGTTCATCAACAAATCCGTCATTATCTTAAGGAAATTTTCTCGCAAGAAGTTCCCCTTCTTTATGGCGGAAGTGTAAAGCCCAATAATATTGAAAGCTTACTTCTACAAGATGATATCGATGGTGCACTTGTTGGTGGGGCAAGCCTTAAGGCCCAAGACTTTATTGTATTGTGCCAAGTTGCGTCTAAAACTCACTAGGCATCTGGTCAATATTTTGATAGAAATGTTTGAAAGGAATAAATTATGGTAACCGGACTTATTATTTTACACGTTATTATTTGTATACTTCTTACTGTTGTTGTTCTTATCCAATTTGGAAAAGGAGCAGAAGTGGGAGCAGTTATGGGAGGTTCAGGAGCATCTCAAGCCGTTTTCTCAACAGGAGGAAAAGGAAACTTTTTTACCAAACTAACGACTTTTTTAGCTATTGCCTTCATGGCCAACTCAATTGTTCTCACAACTATTACTTCGAATAAATCTCAAGAATCTCTTTTTGACAACGAAGCTCCTGCCGCTCCTATTTTAAATAGTGATGCTCAAAACCAAGAAGCTCAGCAAGCTTCAGAAAATGCAAATGCTCAAAAAGAAGAGACCTCTCCAGAAAACAAAGAACCAACTAAAAACTAAACGAGTTTCTTTATGATGACAGGGGAAGTTCAAGAAAGGATTCGAAAAGAGTTCTCACATATTGATACGCTTTATTTTAACTCTGCTTATTTTGGGCCAAGTCCCTACATTGCCAAACAAAAAGTCGCCAATGCAATGTTTAAGGAACTCGATCCTTCTTTCTACGCTTACAATGCCTGGATGGGTATCCCTGATAAAATCAGAAAGTCCTTGGCCAAACTTATTAAAACAAATCCCAATAATATTGCTCTTCAGAGCTCAAGCTCAGACATTATCAGTATCGTTGCTAATGGTTTTGACTTTGGTTCTAATGGGGCCGCAGCTTTCATGAAAGGAGACTATCCCTCTGATGCACTTCCTTGGTTGTTGGCCAAAGAAAATAGAGGGATTGAAGTTCATACTCTTGAACATGCTCTTCCAACTGCCCAGTGGCTGGAAAAAAACCTTCCCTCTAACACAAAAGTTTTCAATATCTCTCATGTGACTTTTGATACAGGGAAAAAAATTGATCTCAAAGAGATCGGAAAACTCATGCAAGAAAGAGGGATTTTATTTGTTGTCGATGCAACACAATCCCTAGGTGGAATGGCCATCAGTGAAGAAGAACTCTCTTATATCGACGTGCTTTCCTGCTCTTGTTACAAGTGGTTACTAGGTCCTTACGGGAGCGCTTTTGGTTATTTTAGCCCCAGAGCGCAAAAACTGATTAAACATAGAGTGGGTAATTGGATTGCATCAATTAATTCTAAGAACGTTTATAACCTTCTTGATTACACCACAAAGACTCTTCCTGGAGCCCGGAAATTTGATAGAGGACAAGCGCCTAATATGCTGGTGAACGCTTGCCTTGAAGCAAGCCTTGACCTTATTGACTATATTGGCCTTGAAACCATCCAAGAATTTAACGCCGGGTTAAGAGACCATTTTTTAGAGAACTTCCCTCGAAAAAAATATGAACTGATAACTCCTGAAACACATATGGGCAATATTATATGTATTAAAAGTAATAATATTGATTCAGTTAAACTCGAACGAGAATTAAAGCACAATCTTATTGATGTGAGTGTGAGACAGGGAAATATACGGCTTTCATTTCACTTCTTTAATACCATCGAGCAAGTTAATACTCTTATCGACACACTCGATCTCTAGCTTGCTTTTTTCTTTCCACCAAAAAGATTAACCTTTGAAGAGCGCTCTTTGTTATTTTTATCTCGAAAGCTTACATCCATTGAATCTTTAATTTCTTCAAGGGGAAATTCTTTATAAGGTTTTTCTGAATCGAAGTCTTCTTTCATTTGAAAAGGAAAAGGAGTTTTCGTTATTTGTTTTTTAAACTGAGACGCAAATATATCAAACATTTTAGGGTCTAGCTTTGTTCCTCTTGTCTTCTCCATCACTTTAATCGCTTCATCAATACCAAGAACATCAGCGTATGATCTCTTCGTTGTAATGGCATCAAAGAAATCAGCAATGGCACAAATCCTTGAATGCTCACTAATTTCTTCTTCTTTCAAACCTTTTGGATAACCTGTTCCATTCCAATTTTCATGATGCTCATAAACAACTCTTTTAATACTTTCCAAGTCTATTTCAGAGGAAAGCTCAACCTCTCCTTGATTAATTAGGGCCAAGCCAAAATCTGGATGCTGTTTAATAATAGAAAACTGCTCATCAGTTAATTTGCCGGGGTTATTGAGAATTTCAGTTGGAACTTTTATTTTTCCTAAATCGTGTAAAAGACCTCCCAAACCAGCACTTATCATTTGTTTTTTGCTTGCATGAGGATGGAGTAATTTAAATATAGCAATACAATACATAGAAACATTGATTGAATGATCATAAGTATAGAAATCATGAAAACTCAAACTTCCAATTAATTTTTGGAGTCCATCAAGTTTATAATCCTCAACCACATCAATCATATTCTCAACAACGTCTCTACATCCTTCGACAGTTTGTACAAGAACCTCCGTTGTGAATTCGTGTTCACTCTCAAAAATTTTATCTAAATACTCAATAGCAGCTTTTTTTACAACGTCCGTTTTTTCAACCTTATCAAAATGAGGATTTTTCATTAAAGAATCCATATAGTTTTTTCTTTGAGATTCTGAAATATAAAGTTGATTATACTTTCTTTTAAAAGAACTCAGATCTTTTTGAGTCAGTAACTCCCCTTTGGGAAGAATTCTAACAAAATGAGCAGTGCTATTTGTTGATGAGTTTATGTAAAGATCGAACTGCAGTTTCTCATTCACTGACAACAGGTCAAAACTTACTGAAAAATAGATTTGATTTCTCTTAGCTCCCATACCAACTAAACTTATCGGTATGCCTCTTCATTCAAATAAGTCTATTTTTTCATTAAGTTTCAAACAGTTAGATTCTTTTTTTCTAAATAATATTTGTAGTTTCCTGGATAAACTTCAATTTTTCCCTTATCAACTTCGTAAACTTTTTCAGATAAGCTATGAAGAAAATGTCTATCGTGGCTGACAAATAACAATGTTCCTTCAAATTTTTTCAACGCTTCTAAAAGAACTTCTCTTGATTTGATATCTAAGTGGTTAGTGGGTTCATCCAAAATAAGAAGATTATTTTTTTGAGAGAGAAGATTGGCCAAAATAAGCCGGCTTTTCTCTCCACCTGATAGGTATTTAACTTTTTTATCAACATCATTTCCCTTGAAGAGAAATGCAGCCAAAAGGTTTCTAATATAACCGTCACTGGCTTCTTTTAACTGACTTCTCATTTCTTCAAAAACAGTTTTTTCTCCATCAAGCACTTCCAAGGAGTATTGACTAAAATATCCCATTTTAATACTTGGACCAATGTGAACACTCCCAGCCGTAGGCTCTGTTTGTTCACAGATAACTTTAAGAAGGGTTGATTTCCCAGCTCCGTTCACTCCAACAACTGCGATTTTATCCAAACGTTTAATAAGTGCGCTTAAATTTTCAAAAACAATGTTCTCTCCCCAAGCTTTTGTTAAGCCTTTAAGAGAAATCACATCATCTCCTCCTCTTTCAGGAGTAGAGAACTCAAATTGAATACTCTCTTCCTCAGGAGGAAGCTCAATGCGATCAATTTTCTCTAACTTTTTCACTCGAGATTGAACTTGAGCAGCATGAGAAGCTCTCGCTTTAAATTTTGCAATGAACTCTTCTTCTTTTGCCAACATATCTTGTTGCCTTGAATGCTCAGCTTTAAGTTGCTGAAGTCTTACCTCTCTTTCTTTTTCATAAAAATCATAATTTCCACTATAGGTGGTTACTTTTCTATTTGAAATCTCTATCGTCTTTTTACAAATATTATTCATAAAATCACGATCGTGAGTTGTCATAAAGATAGCGCCCTCATAATCTTGCAGCCATTTTTCTAACCAAAGAATCGTTTCTAAATCAAGGTAGTTGGTCGGTTCATCCATAAGTATTAAATCCGGCTTAATCACAAGAACTTTGGCCAGTGCGATTCTCATCTTCCATCCACCACTAAAAAGTCCGCTATCTTTTCCATGATCTTCTGGCATGATACCAAGACCAGTGAGTATTTCTGCTGCACGACTATCGAGATCGTATCCTCCACGACTTTCAAAATCGCTTTGCAACTCTCCCATCTTCATCATCACATCATTCATTTCTTCTTCTGATAAACTTTCATAATCAGCCAACTTCTCTTCACACTCTCTAAGTTGAGCAGCAAGGATTTTTATTTTTTCATCCCCTTCAACGACTTCTTTCAGGGCGCTCTTGCCTTTCATCTCTCCAACATTTTGTGAAAAATAAGCCATTCTTGTTTTTGAAGGAAGACTTACCTGCCCTTCGTCAGCCGAAATTTCACCTGTAATGATTCTAAATATCGTTGATTTCCCAGCTCCATTAGGTCCTACTAACCCAACTTTTTCCCCTGGATTAATCTGAAAAGTCGCTCCTGAGAATAAAACTTCCCCACTCTGAGTTTTTTTAAGATTTGAAATATTTAACATAAATACCCTTTACTAAGACTGTTTATTATAGCAATTCAATAAAAATCAAGCGTCTATTTGTAAAATATTCATTCAAATAAACATTTATTGCCATGCAAAGTTAGCATCATATATTCTCGGCGTGCGAATGGATAGAACAAAAAATCACTAATCTTTTTCCGGAGGAAACGATATGAATTACTTGGCTGCTCTTTTGACATTAACTCTACTTGTCTCTTGTGGAGGAGGAAGTTCTTCTTCTGACTCAACGACTGCTACTTCTTCAGCCAGTACTGGGGATGCAAGCTCAACTAGATATGCAGATGAAGCTAGTAAAATAAAAATTGACTACATCGCTGATATTGAATTTGACGGTGCCACTATTGAGCTTAACACTGAAGACTTAAATACTGGGGAAGTTTATACTTTTGATCTTAAGCCAAGTCTATCTCAGTTTTCCCAAATCGCTAGAGATACTATTCGCTCTAACCAAGGTAGCGTCGTTATTCCTGAAACAGTTTCAAGTTCAAACTCAAACGTGACCATTAAAGGAAATGTTCAATGGGAAAAAACTGCAGAAGGTTTTAAACTGACTTCGGATAATTTCACAATTTCAAGAAATGGAGAGAAAGCCGTTTTCTCTGTAGAGCACGTTGTTAAGTAAATATTTCACAAACAAATCATAAAAAAACCCGGCTTAAAACCGGGTTTTTTTATTATGAGGTAAATCTTACAATATTCCATTTAAAAAGCGCAATGCAGCATTTTATCTGATAGAAGAGTACACTAAATTCCCAAAATAACGGAGCGGAAATGACATTTGAAGAGCTTGGGATCGATCCTGCGATAATTGAAGCGATACACGAGATGGGTTACAGAAACCCTACTGAAATACAAGAAAAGACTATCCCTTTTCTCATAGACCACGA
The DNA here is from genome assembly GCA_030431635.1 of Bacteriovoracia bacterium. Classification (GTDB taxonomy): domain Bacteria; phylum Bdellovibrionota; class Bacteriovoracia; order Bacteriovoracales; family Bacteriovoracaceae; genus CALFYV01. The sequence goes on along the minus strand of JAUIIL010000003.1, from coordinate 144,016 downwards.
GAAAGACTTTGTGGCCCAGGCCCAAACAGGAACAGGAAAAACAGCTGCTTTTGGTTTACCACTTCTTCAAAGAATTGATTTTAACTCTCCAGTTGTTCAAGCTTTTATCTTAACTCCAACAAGAGAACTGGCTTCTCAAGTAAGCCAAGAGCTAGAAAAATTTGGAAAGAACTTACCTCTTAAAATTGCAACTATTTATGGAGGGGTTTCATACGATAAGCAGATTTCTCAAATCAAGAGAAAAAGACCCCAAATTATTGTTGGTACGCCAGGAAGAACGATTGATCTTATTGAAAAGAGTGTTTTAAAGCTCTCTCATGTTCAATATCTTATTATTGATGAAGCCGATGAAATGCTCAATATGGGCTTTTTAGAGGATGTTGAAACTATTATCAAATCACTCCATTCAGAAAAAAAGACGTGGATGTTTTCTGCGACCATGCCTGATTCAATCCAGGCACTGATTGAAAATAACTTTCATTCTCCCAAGATTTTAAAAACCAAAAAGAAAAGTGTCAGTAACGAAAATATAGATCAGAGATTTTGTGTTGTTAAAAGAAAAAACTTCCACCAAGCTCTTATCAGGATTCTACAATGTGAAGCTGATTTTTATGGAATTGCTTTCTGCGAAACAAAAAGAGAAACACAAGAGTTAGCAGATAAGCTTGGAGAGCATGGTATTGCTGTCGCCTCTTTACACGGAGACTTAAGCCAATACCAAAGAGACTTAGCTCTTAATGCTTTCAAACAAAGAAAAGTGCAAATACTCACTTGTACTGATGTTGCTGCCAGAGGTATCGATATCAATGATATCACTCATGTTATTAACATTGGAATTCCTAGACAACATGAGTCCTATGTTCACCGAATTGGCCGAACTGCGCGAGCAGGTTCAAAGGGAACAGCAATTACTTTTATCACTCCTTTTGAAAAAAGAACTCTTAAAAGATTATCCTACACTGCTCAATCTGAAATTACTCCTCTTGCTCTTCCAAGTGCTTCTCAAATAAAGATCACAAAAGTGAAAAATGAGATGGAAAAAATGCTACCTCTTAAAGAAGCGATTCAAGGTAAAGGAGATGGTTTTAGAATTGATGAAAGTTTTAATTCTTTTAAAGAGAGTTTTTCCGATATGGACCAAGAAGAAGTTTTAAAACTCTTCTTTTCTTGGGTATTCAACAAATCATTAAGACAAATTGATGATTTAGGAAGTCTTGAAGCTCCCGAGGAGAACGAGGAAAGAGACTACAGAAGGGATCCTCGCAAGCGCTCACGCCCAAGAAGAAATGGTGAAAGATCTAGTTCTCGAGGAGGTAACTCTCATAGAGGAGCCAGCTCTTCTCGAGGAGGCAACTCTTCTTCTCAATTTAGTCGTAGAAAAAGAAGACCAAGTTACTCAGAGCATGCAAGTTTTTAAACTCTGCTTTCTTTTTGTTTTTTTTTCTCTACCGCTTTTTCCTTCAGAAAAATGTGTTTCTCACTTTAATGAGTATCTACCATATTTAAGAAAGCTTACTCCCAACCAGCACATCGATTTAAATGGAAACTGGCCTCAGGAGATTAAAAACTTTTTTTCTTATCAATCTGGAGAGCTAAAACTTATCGCCTCTCCTGTTTATTCCTGGAGAAGTGCGCAAGAACAAGTTCACATCAAACGATACTCACATATGAACGATCTCAGACGAGATCGTAGAGGGCTCCAAGTTTTCTCAGAACTCACTCAAGAAGATGATCCAGTTAAAATCATAAAAGAGATTAAATCTTCTCACCAGACCCTTGTTTTTTATGAACCACTTAAAGGCTTGACCCTTGATGGTGTTATTAGAAGCGGTGTCTTTCCAGAGAATTTGGCCATTAAGTTTCAAAAGATTTACTCCGAATATTTATTTAATATTCATAAAAGAGCTAAAGAAAAATATGGTCCAGAAAATGTCGAGCTTTTTTATAATTCAAACGTTAACTACCAGAGCTATAGAAAAACAGATGTCATTGTCCCAAGTTTTAGAATGCAAATTAATCATCCGACTTTGGGTGATAATATTACACTTATCCCCCATACAGGAAATGTTCTTGTTGATTTAGATGGGGGAAAAATGACTCTTATCGATCCTCAATAAAAAAGCCTGGCAACAACCAGGCTTTTCTTTATTTCAAATTTATTTTTAAGTTAAAAACTAAAAAGGAATATCATCAGCAGCAAAGCTTGAATCTGTTGCAATATTACTATAAGTAGGCTCCCCTGCAGGTGCCATGTGTGAAGCAGATGATGATTCAATTGAAGAGTTTTGGTTGTAGTTGTTTGCTCCGGCTTGAGCTTGGCCTCCGATAAACTGAATCGTTGTTGCGTTTATCTCAGTTGTGTATCTTTTATTACCATCTTTATCATCCCAAGATCTCGTCTGTAATTTTCCTTCAAGAAAAACTTGTCTTCCTTTAGTTAAGTACTGATTACATAATTCTGCGAGTTTCCCCCAAACAACAACTCTGTGCCATTCAGTCTTCTCTTGTTTTTGGCCTGACTTATCAGTCCAATTTTCAGAAGTTGCTACTGAAAAATTACAAACACCAGCTCCAGAAGGTGTATATTTAAGTTCAGGATCTTGTCCTAGACGACCAAGTATAATGACTTTGTTAACGCTCATATTTGTCTCTCCTTTCTAGTGAATAACTTAATATGTGTCTGACATACTTAACCTAATATGTCTCACAAGAAAAGCGCCATTTGACGCCTTTTTGGGCATGAAGTTCAAACGAGTTACCACTCTTTGTTTTTCTAACGTATTAAAAATAAAAAGATTTAATAAATGATAAGGAATTATTGATGAAAATTTTTCTTAAAGGTGGAAACTTTTTTCTTTTCTAACTCAGTGCTTCCTTAGAAAAATCTTCTTCTTCATTTTTGATTAAACTTTGTTCTTGCTGCGCAAAAAACTCACGAACCTTTCTTTTGGCCAATTTTACATCTTTCTTATACCAGGTTGGATCGAAGGCACAGTGTGGGCAAGGTAGTTCTCGGCGATAGAGCATTTTGTTCACTAATTCAAAAGCACTCCAAACCACAAAAAATAAAAAGAAAGATTTAAAATTCATTAGAGGAAAAAGAAGCCAAATCAAAGTGATACTGAGTACTAAAATCTGAGCGTAGTTCTTGCTAGAGAGATTTTTTCTATAAATCATCTCTCTTGGAGTTCTACAAAGAGCACAGTAAAACCTCAATGCTGGATTTTTTAACTTATAAAAACGATTTTTATCATTCACTTCCACTCTCTTATTAGAACACACAACAAAGCTTTTAATGAAGGGAGAAAAACTTTTCCAGTAGAAAAAGGGCCTCTGAGCCCCCTTCGGGACTCAGGGACGAAACTTACGACTGTAAGAAAAGCTAAAGAAAAAAGCTACGCTAAGAGAGGCCCGTCGTTTCCAGCATACGTCCAGCGATACCAAGGTCACGACCTTCCTTGGCCTTCACCTTTGACTTAATTCAAGACCCATACCAAAATAGTAAAGAAAGGTATTATGCACTTTCAGTGGGTTATCGTGTCATGGTGCGTGCAAAATGGCCTTAACCCTTTGTAGATGGGGCACTCAGACACCAAGAGAATGAAAAAAAACAGACAAAAAGGTCAACTTACTCTATTTTTCGGCGTTACCATGATGGCCATTCTTGGCCTCCTGGCTTTCATTATTAATGTAGGACTTTTCGTTAAGGCCAAAATCAACCTACAAAACGCTGCCGATGCAGCGGCTTGGTCTGGAGCGGCCACACAAGCCAGGCAATTAACTGAAATTGGTTATCTGAACTGGGAAATGCGCAACACTTACAAAGAGTGGATGTTTAAGTATTACGTTCTTGGAAATCTCTCTATAGCTGAAGTGAAAAATCCAGACCAAGGCAATTCTGTTTCTAGTTTGGCCAAGCCAGGGGATGGAAATATTCAGTTCTATATGCTTGGAGGTGACGGACAAAATGGTCTTGCAAAATGCCTAGAACCTCCTAGGGCCGATGGCACAGGAAGAGAGGGTTGTCCCGATCGATTTAATTTCCCCTCTGTTTGCATTCACATTGTGGATGCTGGTCTACCAACTCAAGATGTACCAGATATATGTAAGCTTTATAAAATCCCAGGTCTTCCTGAAATAGGAGTTTCAACAGGAGTTGGAGTTGATGAAACAACACAAAACTTTATTGATAAACTCGTTCAGAAAAAAGCGGAAAGCTGTACAGAGAGGTCGGACTTAAACTTTCTCGTGGCTACCAACTGGGCCTATGGAGTGAAGTCTGATGCTACAAATAATATTCGTGAATCTGCTCCTCAAGTTGCCATGGATAGGACTGGTGCTTTCCCTGAAGCTCTGGAGACAGCGATTAGAATTAGAACCCTTGAACACATTATGAATAGAGCCCCTATACAAGGTATTTGTCAAGCAGGAGGAGAGCCCGCTGCTAGTTGTGCTCAAGATGTTATTTCTTTAGGAGCTGAAAACCTTCCCCATAATGAAAGAAGCGTGAAAGCCTTTTATTCAGCTTTTAGAAATCTTGGTAATAACTTTGATTCAGAAATGAAAAACTCTCTCGTTATTACTGAACTAGGTCCTAAGGAGTATAACCCTCCTGGAGCTGAGAACTCTTTAAGTTATACCTTTTATCCTGATGATAAAAGAGAACCTAAATATTACGTAGACCTTAGACCAATGCTTTTAAATTTAGCCACTTTCTATACGACCTTTGTTGTTAAGGGAGGCAGAAGCGGAAATGTTCAAAATAGCGCTGAATGCTCAGTCACAAAAGTAGCACTCCCTGTTCCAGGTTACCCACTTGGCTTTACTAAAAACCCTTCTATTTTGACTTACTATGCAGTGAAGGCCGAAGCTAATTTTTTTGGTCTTCTCAACCCCTTTGAAACGAGCAATTCGGGATTTGTGAAATTAACAGCTTATGCTGCAGCAAAACCTTTTGGAGGAAGAATAGGCCCTCACCTGTTTGAAACATTCTTAGGGGATGATCTCACAGTACGTGGAAGAAATGAGCAGCCTTATAGAAGCAATCCCTATATCTCTGGGCTTTTTTTCGCTCAAAACGCTTTTAACTTTGGAGAGCCCATTCCTTTGACCAATGATTTTTGGGTCGAGGAACCAACTCAAAAACTTGGAGGATGGGTTGATACAGAAGTGCGTTTTGGTATCCCCAATCTTATTTATGATTATGTGGGGCAGATGGGAATTCATCAAAACGAAGATGGGGCCATCCAAGTTATTAACCCCGATGGAAGGACGGAGCCCCAAATGGGTCTCTACAATAAAGAGCAATTTGAGTCTTTTTCTTCTAATTTTCCTGAAATGAGATCTGGGGGAAGTATAAGTGCTCAAGCTATTTCAGATGCCCTTAACAAAGTAAGAGCTCCTACTGAATACGAAAAACTCAACTATCTTATTCCAACTCCTCAGAGCCTTCATGGCCCTTCTGGCCTCTCCCTTGACTCTGTCGGATATATCCCTACTTCTGAAACACAACAGAAGAACGACTATACTATCTATAACTACAGAATTTTTGCCCCACTATTTGAAGGAAATTCAGCTTATTTATTCAATGCGATGGGTGATATTGAAGATATGGTGAATAAATACTTAGAAAAAAGAGTAGAAGGCTCTGTAAAAAAATATCTTAATGCCCTTTTTCAGGTGAGAGAAAAAATTATCTCAATTTCTAACACTGAACGCTACCAAACAGCAGCACTAGGAATCAGTAATGCTACAGCTGCTCCGGGGGAAAGTGGCTTCCCTGACTGCTCAAGCATTGCAGCCAGAATGGCTTCTTACCTACTAGGCCCTCAAACTGTTGTGACTCAAACCAGTTGCCCAACTTCTTTTCGAGAAATTCTTTATCAGCACTGGTCTGAGAGAAAATCTAACCAAAATAGCCTCAATTATTTTCAAGGCCGCTACGTTCTTAAAAACGAAGGAATAAACCCTGTTGAGCTTCTTAATGCTTACAGACCAGGAACTTACCAAGGGGGAAGCCCTGAAGGGCAAGTAAGAAATAGAATCTTAGGGGCGACATCAGATATGCGCAGAAACTTTTACTCTACAAAATTTGTCACTTTGAGAAGTGTTGCGTCAAATTATGATAACACTTTTAACCCTGCTGGAGGAGGAAATCCTGAAAACTACTCAGAAGGTCAGAGAGCAAACAGAAACGTCCAAGCTGTTTTTGAAAATGCTTTGATTGATGTCAATTTAGAAAACATTTATCGTTGATAAATTTCATATTGAAATGATAAAAATGAGAAATATACTATGGGTGTAACTCAGTTTTTCAACAAAGGACTTTAATATGGCAAAAAAGAAAGCCACTAAAAAACAGGCAGCGAAGAAAAAAACGTCGAAAAAGAAAATAGTAAAAAAAGCAACTGCTAAAAAAGCAGCGAAGAAAAAAACGTCGAAAAAGAAAGTAGTAAAGAAAGCAACTGCTAAAAAAGCAGCGAAGAAAAAAACGTCGAAAAAGAAAGTAGTAAAGAAAGCGACTGCCAAAAAAGCAGCGAAGAAAAAAACTTCGAAAAAGAAAGTAGTAAAGAAAGCGACTGCTAAAAAAGCAGCGAAGAAAAAAACTTCGAAAAAGAAAGTAGTAAAGAAAGCGATTCCAAAAAAAGCCACAAAGAAAGTAACAAAAACAAAAGAGAAAAAAGCTACTGAGAAAAAAGAAGAAGCCAGTAGCCCAGTTGTCACTCCAGAAGCGGCCATCGCTGCAGTTAATGATTATGAGGCGAAACAAAGCCCAGCGGTTGATGAGCAAGATGATGAGTTTGATACAGAAGAATTTGATGAAAATGATTCAGGTGATGAAGCACCTGGAAAACTTTCAGATGAATATAACCCTGATGATGAGCAAGATGAAGAAGGCGATGGATATGGTTATGGTTGGGGTTATGATGATCAATTTGATTCACAGAAAGAAGATGATGGTGATCAATCTGATTATATCGATGAAGATGAAGAGTATGCTAAAGGAACATCAATTAACTATGATGATGAGTAGATAGTTATTAATCATTTTCAAAATACTTTTTATTATTTTATAAGGTGGCCTGTGGCCACCTTTTTTGTTTGAGGAAAACAATATGAACTTAGAACTTTACTATTTTCCAGAATGTCCATACTGCCAAAGAGTCCTTCATAAAATTGATGAGTTAGGAGTGCAAGATAAGATAACTCTTCGCAATATTTTTGAAGATAGAAATGCTTATGAAAAACATGTGCGCTTAACTGGCCGAAAAACCGTTCCCTGCCTTTACATAGACGATCAACCTATGTTTGAATCGGCTGACATTAACCAGTGGCTTGAAGAAAACCTCTGAATGAAAGGATATTATCTTGGAAGTAAGAGATCCGGTACATGGCTCAATTTATATAGAAAGTGGTGAAATTCCCATCATTGAACACCCTTATTTTCAAAGATTAAGAAGTATCAAACAATTAGGTTTTTCTGAATATGTTTTCCCTGGGGCAACTCATACAAGATACCTTCACTCCATTGGAGTGATGGAAGTCGCCAACAGAACTTTTAACAGACTTTTTCATGATAAACTTTTTAACAAAGAGTTTTTAAGACTCAAAGAGACCCTACGTCTTGCTTGTCTTCTTCATGATGTTGGTCATGCTCCTCTCAGTCACACAACAGAATTGGCCATGCCAATGGTTGAGGACCTCAAGCTTCCTTCTAAGTATGAATTTGAGCAAGGGCAAGCAACCCATGAACACTATACCTTAAAGACTATTGTCGACTCTTCTCTCACAGAAATGTTTTCTCAAGTAAAAAATGATTTTGGAGTTGAATGTTACAGTGTAGCTGAACTCATTCTTGGACAAACTGCAAACCCCGAATATTTTACGGTAGAAGGAACTAACTATTTTCCACTACTACATCAATTGGTTTCAAGTGAAATTGATTGTGACAGAATGGATTATCTCTTGCGAGATAGTTATTTCTGTGGAGTGAGTTATGGGAATTATGATCTTGATTGGCTGATTGATAACTTTAAAATCTGCCGAATCGATAACCAAGCTTCTCTTGGAATCAGTGAGAGGGCCATTTCAACTTTTGATGATTTTCTTATCAGTCGCTTCCATATGTTCATGATGGTTTATTTTCATTACAAAGCTGTTTGCCTAGAGAAAATGCTCTATAACTATTTTGAAGAATCAAAAGAGTATGCAATCCCTGCTAATATTGATGAATACAAAAATCATGATGATTACTCTCTCATGAAAATTTTAAGAAACAGTAATAATAGATGGGCAAAAAAAATTGTAGAAAATAAAATCCCAGCTAAAATTTTTGAAACTTTCGGAGATACAAATATTAACAAACTTAAAGAGCTGGAAAGTTATTTAAAAGAAAATAATATTGAATATATTAAATGCTCTTCCACTGGTCGACTCTCCAAATATTATTCTGAAGATATGGAAAATGTTGAGGAAAGTCACTTGTACCCAATAAGGGTAGTCAGGAACTTTCCTAATTCTTCCCTAAATCGTTTTCCACATATCAATGAAGCAACAGATTTATATGAGCGCTACAGTAAGTCACACGCGGTTAATAGACTCCATTGCGAAATTAACGAACTCCCTTCTTCTCAGCAACAAAAAATTAGTGATCTTATCCACTCTCATTGATTATCTTATCCCAATTCGTGTTAGAATAAGTTAATGAACAAAGTCGCTATTTATGTCCTGATCCTTTTGATTTATCTTGGATTGGCCAAAAGTTTTTCAACTAATGAGTTGGGACTTGCCTATATTAAAAACGTGAATTCTCTTTCTCAAATAGTAGAAGGAACAAACCTCACAGCCATTTTAACCGATACTCACTCGACAGGTTTTCTTATTAAAACCTATTATCAAAAATACAAAATTGTTTATGGGCTAGATACACCCAAAGAAATTATTGTCAGAACATCCAGAAAATTTGCGACAGAAAATCTTACCAATATAGGTCTTTCTCTTTTTAGAAGATATAACAAAGATGAATTGGAGAATACAACGCCTTTGCCTCCTGGTGTCATCTTTATCGGTGATCCTGCTTTTGGGAGATGGAAATATGCTCCTTCAGGGAGAAAAGTATGGCATTTTTTTAAGGCCTATCGAAACCTTCCCAAAGATCTAGGTTGGGATGAATTCAAGCCTTCAAAAAAATTTTTAGAACTTGCTCAATCTCATATAGGACAAAATAAAGCTTTTTATGGAGAAAATCTCGAATTTGGCTCTAAAGGATACATAAGTCAGAAAAGTTTTCCTGATTATTTCGAAAGACTTAATAGACCTCAGAAGAGCTTTCAAGATATAATACTAGAGTACTTAAAAAATAATTTTTAGCTATGAACGAAATATTTGATAAACTTATCATTCAGACTTTATTTATGGGCTTTATTGTGGCCCTCTTTCTTCTTTATAAATATATTCATGCTTTTTTTTACCGTAACGAAAAAAATAATATTTTAAAGCTTCATTTTCCTGCTGAAAACTCTGCGAATACTCTGCATTTTTATTCAAGAATCCTTGGGATTGCTTTTATTTTCTCTACTCTGGGCTTCGATCAATCAAGTGGTATTTTTCTTAGCTTTTTTCACTTTTTTACGTGGGGTACTCTTAGTTACTTTATTTACATCATTTCTATTTATCTTATCGAAAGTATCGTTCTTTATAACTTTGAATATTACGATGAGGTCCAAAAAAGAAAAAACTTAAGCTACTCGGTTATTAGTTTTACTCAAGCAATTTCCCTTTCTTTTGTCATTAGGGCCATCGTGAAAGAATCTGAAGGCTCTCTTATTATTCTTATCATGCTTTGGCTTTTTGCCCTCGTTCTTTTTGGTTTCTCTACTAAGCTTTATAAATATGTTTCAAATTTTTCATTTAATAGAATGCTTATTAGAAAAAGTATGGCCCTCGCAATCTCTTATAGTGGATTCATTATGGGATGTACCATTATTATTGTGACAGCTTTTGATCAAGAGCATTTTGACTTAAAAAATTATGGACTTCAGGTGGTATTAAGAATTCTGCTTTCCATTATTTTTTACCCTCTTTTTAGAAAAGCTATTATTTTTGTCTACAAAATTCAAAGCGAACAAGAATACAAACCTAAGAATACTCAAGAGCTTGAAATTCCTATTGGATATGGGGTTTATGAAGGGGGAACCTTCCTCGCAAGTGCCCTTCTCACCTCTATTGTCGTTGGAAGAATCCAATTTGGAACTATTTACCCATTCTTTTAGTCAATTATTAACACTGGTACAATGATCTGGTGGGAAAACTAAACGAAAAACAAGAAATTAAAATGCTAGAAGAAAAACTCTCTTATGTCCAAAAACGATTATGGGAGATCGATGAAAAAATGGATCGACTTTTTAATATTGAAAGAAATCATCTTGTTCGAATTAAAAATAATGAAGATATTAGTGACGAAGTCATTCTCAACTCTATCCCCTATAATGATCTTGGGCCAGAAAAAGCTTTTATGATCTATAACCAAAAAAATAGAGACTTTATTTTGCTTGATGTTTCACGTGAATCCTACGAAGCTGAGTTTCTACTACCAGAAGCAATTAGGATTCCTTTAGAAAGTCTCTCTCATTCAAGACTTGAAGCTCTTAATAAACACACTCCTATTTTAGTCATTTCAGAAGAAGGAGTTCGCTCTATACTGGCCTGTAATCTCTTAGTTAATAAAGGCTATTTTAATCTGATTAATATTTCTGGTGGTTATAAATTTTGGCCAGGAAAAAAATTAGAAAATAGTAAAAAACTCACGGCCTAGTGATTAAAAAGATTAAATTCTTCTTTAAACGTCAGTTCTTTATGTAAATTTTCAAGCATAAGCTGAACACGATCAAGTTCAACCTCACCTACTCTTCCAGAATATCTGTTTTCGAGGTTATCAACGACTTCAACGAGGTTAAATTTAAATTTTTCTCCATATTCAGTAAGAAAGACATTTTGCTCTCTTTTATCTGCCAACGAAGCTTTTCGTATAATATAGCCTCTTTTTTCTAACTCATTTAGATGACTAGTCATTGTTTGCTTTTTTAGACCACAAACCCTTCCAATTTCTTTAATTGAAGGTCCTTCATGCTCGCATAAAAACATTAAAATCTCTAAGAAGCTTGGTCTCAGATCTGTAAAACCTCTTTCTTGAAGACTGGAAAGCAACTCTTGACTATAAGATCTATAAATTTTCTTGAGAAGATTTCCTATGTGTGAGATTCTTTTCATTTAAATCCTGCGCACAAAATAGTATTACTGTAATACTTTATCCCAGCTTAAAACTAAATGCAAATTATAGACTTTCTACCAATCGCTTGAATCTCTCGCTTTGATAGATGAGCTTTTTGATATTAGGCTTTTTATCTCCACTTTCTTGAGCTTCTAAGAAAACTCCTTGCTCAAAGAGGCTTTTGCGCACAGTAGATTTCGCATAAGTACCTAGAATCTTTGGAACAGCTTTGGCTTCTCGCTCCCCTGAGATAGCAGAAGCGCTGACAATAATAATAAAAAAAAGAAGAATTGAGCGTGTAAAACTAATCATACTCTTTTAGAGAGCAAAGAATATGCCAATTAAAACCACGCTAACCAACTAAAATTACATAGATTAACTAGACTTTTCGTCGCCAAATGAAAATTAAATGGACAAAAACTTCAGGCAAAATTTATCGAAAGAGTTTAAATTTACCATCCTTTGTGATAACAAAACGCATCATCAATCTAAGCTTATTGGCCTATGAATAAAATATTTTTCCTTTTCTTTTTTTTCATCAAAATGACCTCTTACGCATCAGAAGAGGATTATGTTCTTAAAAGCCTTTATGACGATCCTAAATTTTGTAATGCTCACTGGGAGGAAAGAACACCTCTCTCTCTTTCCCAAAGAAAGAAGCTCCTTCACCAAGCCAGGCTTAACAATGATATCAAAGGTTTTATTAAAAACATTTGGCAAATGCATGATAACAGAACAAGTGAACCTATTTTAAAAGGGTTTGTTAGTGCCTATCATGACTTACGCTCATCTATTGGACGTTTCAATAAATCAGCTTTTCTTCCAAGCTACTATCAGTTTTATGACAATAAATTTCAAAACGTTTGGGTGATTAATAACATTGATCGTATCCAAGAAATGAGTCCTGATGATTCCAAAAAAATAACTGAGATTATCTATGATTGGCTTGATTATTATACCTCTTACAAAAAAAGAATGGAGCGAACAATTGAAGAAGGTTTCGAGGCCACTCTTCAACATCAAGAATTACTTCTTTATAAAAATGGAAAAAAACTTTATCAAGGAAAAAAACTATCAAAAAGAGACTTTGATGGAGATTTGAGTGTTAATATTCTTCTGCCATGGGTAGAGAACCAAGAAGTTCACTGGAAGAAAATAAAAATTGGTGAATGGAATAATTTTCTAGGGATACTTAAGGAGAGAAAGCAAATCTCTAAGAATACCTTCACAAGAAATAATATTACTGATGAAGTCTTTAAAAATAGTGATATTCACGATCTTCTTGTAGAGCAAGCACATATGAAACGCCGACTTGGTTTTGTGAGAAATAAACTCAATAGTATTCCTCAAGATAAAAGAACTCTTCTTCAAGAGCAATTACTTACTCTCATTGAAATAGCAATGATAAACCCTTCTTATTATCCCACAAGTGGAGCGTTCACGAGAGCACTTAGAAGAGAGCTCTGGAAAGAGGTTAAAGCTATTCCCAAAAGAGGAAAAGGTAAAGAAAGGCTCAGGCAAGCAAAAAATCTTCCTCTTATGGAAGAGCTTCAAGGGGAATTTAAAAACTTTAAAGGGAAAATTTTTGGAAACCTAACTGGTTTTTGGCTCGTAGGAGCGGGTTTTTTCGTGTCTTATGTTGTTAGCCTTTTCACTGAAAATACCTGGGTTAAAGAGAAGCGTGCCTCAATTACCAACAGAAGAAATTGGATTTTATTAAAGTATTTTAACACAACACCAGCTCTGGCCGAATGTGCAAATGCAACGAGAAAATTCACTGTTGAAGAAAGCTGTTACCATGAATTTCTAATGAGTTTTCTCTCTCATTACGTTTATCAAGGAGTTTTAGATAAAAACCCCAATTGGGACCAAGAGCCTGAATATATCAATAAAAGAAATGAACTAACTCAGCTTTTTTTATCTAAAAGAATTTACAATAAAGTCGCTGAAGCTTTCTCTAAACACAAAAAATATCTTATTGAAGATGGTTATTCGAGCTTTATAGATGATAATTTTCTAACTGCGCTAGGTGAAGATAGAGATGATTTTGTTGAAACACTAGAACTGTCACATAATTATATTGATAATTATCTTAGTAATGGAGACTTGGAATTAAGAACAGAAATGGGCAAGGAGATAAAGCAAAAAGCAGGAGAAGATTTTCTTTATACAATCCATGGTTATCTTAGTCAAAGAGAAAATATTATCGATAACCTTAGAGAAGAAGGATATATCATTGCTAAAGATGAAGCTTACAAAAAACTCATTGAATCAGTCTTGAAAAATCGAAATATTCTTGAAAACCTAAAACCTTCGAGAGAACTTCTTAACAAGCTTAAACTCCAAGAAGATATTAACTAAAATAAATTTCGTGAATTACTGATGGATGTTGCAAGCCCAATAACGACACCAAAGGTGAGTAAGGACGATCCCCCATAAGACATAAATGGCAGTGGAAGTCCAACAACTGGCATTAATCCCATAACCATACTCATATTTACTAACGTATGCCAAAAGAAAATCGACATCAAACCAATGACAACAATAGACTCATAAAAGTGAAGGACAGCCGTTGAAAGCCAAATGAAGCGTAAGAGTAAAATCAGATAAAGAACAATGAGAAAAAGGGCACCAATAAAACCATGCTCTTCATTGAAAATTGAAAAGACAAAATCTGTATGATTCTCAGGTAAAAAAGCCAGTGCTCCCTGGGAGGACTTCATATATCCCTTTCCAAAAAGCCTACCTGAACCAATAGCAATTTCTGACTGAATCGCATTATACCCAGATCCCTTCGCGTCAGCATAAGGGTTAATAAAAGTCTGAATTCTTTTTCTTTGATATTCCTTGAGACCATACTTATACATTACGCCCCCGGAAATAAGTCCAATGAAAGCTAGTATTGTAATTGATTTCCAATGAAGCTTTCTATAATAAACAAGAACTGCATAAATAAGAAGTATGAGAAGTCCTGTTCCTAAATCAGGTTGAATAATAATTAAAATGGCTGGAATAAAAGCAATAAAAGAAGGGAATATTAAATCTTTTAAAACCAATCCTCTTTCAGGGTTTGCTTTACAAAACCATCTTGCCAAGGCCAAGACTGTTGAAATTTTCATAAGCTCAGAAGGTTGTAATCTAAAAGGTCCTAGGACCAACCAGCGCTGAGCTCCCATTCCGATTTTTCCCAACACAAGAACCAGAATTAGAAGAAAAATATTAAAACCATAAATAATGTATGAATAACGAAAAAGATTTTTGGGATTAATAAAACTAACAATAACCCCTATCATCATGGAAATAAAAAAATAGAAAATTTGAGTTTTATAAATTCCTTCTAATGAAGGATTAGAGTGAGTGGCAGAATAGAGATTGAGAACACCCAAAACAAAAATAGTGAGTGCAAGACCTAAAAAACTATAGTCATATTTTTTAAAATACTCAATTGAATCAGCAAACATTATTCATCTTCCTCTAACTGCTCTTCTTTTTTCTTCGCTTCTTCAGCTTGTTGTCTCTTAGCTAAGTACCTTCTGTATTGAGCTGTTTGTTTTTTCTCATTCTCTCTTTTTTCTTTTGGCATATATTTTTCCATATACTCATTAATAACCGCGGCTACTACAGGAGCAGCAGCAGAACTTCCATGACATCCATGTTCAACCATGGAAGCAACAGCAATCCTTGGATTATCAAATGGAGCAAAACCAACAAAGATTCCATGATGTCTCTGTTCATAAGGTTTATTTTCACATTTATCATAAATTTTATCGGCAGATGAACTGACGACTTGGGCAGTTCCCGTTTTTCCGGCCATTTCTAAACCAAAACCTCTTCTCCACCAAGCAGTACCATTGGGTGAATTCACAACCTGATAAAGACCTTTTTTTACTAAATCCCAAGTTGATTGCTTGAGTTTAATTTCTCTTGTCACTTCAGCTTTTCTTTTTTCAATGACAGTACCATCTCTATCAATAATCTCTTTTACTATAATTGGTTTGAAAACTTTTCCTTCGTTTGCGATAGCTCCATAGGCAATGGCCAGCTGGAGCGTTGAAGTTAAAACATAAGATTGTCCAATGGAACAAGAAAGAGTCTCACCCAATTGCCAATCAACTCCATTTCTTTTCATCTTCCACTCTCTCGTAGGGATCAGTCCTGAAACCTCTCTTGGAAGAGAAATACCAGACCGGCTACCAAGTCCAAACATCTTGGCATATTTTGCAAGGACATCAATATCTAGTTCTGTAGCGACTTTATAAAAAAAGATATTACAAGACTGCATAAGAGCATCCACAATATTTACTTTTTCAGTCCCAAATTTTCTCCAACTATGATAGACCTTACGTCCAAGTTTAAAGGTTCCATGACAACGAATCTTACTTTTTTCATTGATCACACCTTCTTCAAGAGCTGCTATTGCCGTAAAAGGTTTAAAGGTTGAACCCGGAGAATAATGTTCTTGAATATTTCTATCCCTTAATGGGTTGTTATCATCATTAATAAGCTGACTCCAGTAATCAGCACTTAGTCCTCTACTAAATTGAGAAGGATCGAACGAGGGGTTTGAAACCATGGCCAGGATTTCTCCAGTCTTCACATCTAAGGCCACGACACTCCCTACTTTATTAGGAAATTTTGCTCTATTTTTTTCATCACCTACTAGAGCGTGATAACCAGCTTGTTGTAAGTCAGAATCAAGTGTTAGCTTAAGACTCTGACCAGGAATTGAAGCTTGATCTTCAATTCCTTTAAAAAGATTATCTGTATTGATATATTTATTTTTTCTTCCAAGAGCATCCACTTCAACATATTCATGTCCACTGATCCCTCTTAGGGTTCTATCCCATTGCTCTTCAATCCCAAACTGACCGATAAAGTCTCCTAAACGATAATCGAGCTTATCTCTTTTTCTAAATTTAGGAAGTTGCTCTTGAGAGATTTCTGAAATATACCCAAGAGCATGGGCCCCTATTTCTTTGTGTAAATACTCTCTTGAAATAAAAGCATTCACACTTACACCTGGTAACTCAGAGTTCTCTGTCTCAATGAGGGCCATTTCCTTAGAAGAAATATTCTTTTTAATTGTGATGGGAATATATTTTGCTTGTGAACTATTTTTGCGGATCATTTTCTCAATTGATTTAACTGAAATATCTAGGATTTGACTTAGTCTTTTAATTGTTTTTTTTCTTTTCTTTAAAAACTGTCTTGTCACAACAGCATCAAAACGAGGGAAGTTATCAACTAAAATTTGACCATTTCTACTGTATATCAATCCCCTTGGGGCCCTAACGACTTCTTTCCGTAAACGGTTTTGAACGGAATATTCATGGAGCGTTTCACCTTTATAGATCTGTAAGAACCAAAGTCTTAGAACTAAAACTAAAAAGCTTATTGTCACAATATAGGCAATGATTGTTACCCTACGTCTATGAAACTTGATGATATCATCTTCAGCAAACATTAAATTCTAACACCTTTTAACGATTTTTTGGTTCCCCAAAACTTCATCAGGACAATAAAGAAGAATGGAGAAATAAGTGATAATAAAAAACTTTCAGGTAGAAAACGCCAAAACCTAGTTAAGATATAAGAAAAATCCCCCAGTTTTATCGAAATGAGAGAGCTCACAAGGACGAACCAGATCACCTGGAAAATTTGAACGACAATTATTGTAGAAAGTCTTGAGTTTAATTGAATCATATCTTTCAAATAACTAATAAGACTTGTCACAATAATTCCAGCAAGAGTCCCTATGGCCCATCCCTCGATCGTAAAAACAGAATGAATAAGCTCAACCATAAGAATAAGATAAGGTTGATAAATTGTTTGAACACGAAATCCAATAAAAAGAACAACGAGTATATGAAAGCTTAAGATGTAACTACTTAGTCCAACAGATGGAAGAAAAGTTGCTGAGAAAACTTCTAAAACAACTAACAAAATACAGGTATAGAGAAAGGATAAGACAAGCTCTTTGAGTTTATATTGGTTCATTCTTTTTGCTCCTCTTCCCTTGCTATTAGGACAACCACTTCTTCCAAACGATGAAAGTCAACTGTAGGCGTGATTTCAATCGATTGAGTGAGTCCATAACTTTCTTTTTCTATATTGGTTATTTTTCCAACTTTGATTCCTTTAGGATAAATATTACCTAGACCTGCAGTAATAACCATATCTCCAATTTCAACAGGTTCAGTTCTGACCACATACTTTAATCTCGCTTTAAAATTAGCAAGACCTTCAATAATTCCATGAGAGCGAGTTCTACTTACAATTGAATCAACTCGGTTGTTTTGATCTAAAATAGTTAGAATGTCAGAATAGTTATTTGAAAGCCTGTAAACATAACCGACGAGACCATTGATAGTGATGACTGGTGATTTAAGTTTTATGCCATCTTTTTTTCCTTTATTAATTCTTAATACTTTAAACTCATTTGAAGAATCCCATCCAACGACCTGGGCCAGTACTTTTTCTCGTGGTATATCCTCTCCAAATTTTAAAAGCTCTTTGAGTCTTTCGTTTTCTTTTTGAACTTCTTCAAATTGAAAAATCGCATTCTCTAGTTCTTGGATTTTCTTTTTCAAAATTTGGTTTTTCTTACTTGTTTCGATAAGAAAGAAATAATGCGTAAAAACATAATCAACCCTTTCCTTCAAGCTCATTGTGCCCTGCTGCAGAGGCGCAAAAACTTCCATCATGACAGATTGAAAAGTGGAAACCTCATCATGTTTAAAACTTTTTTTTGACACACCATAAATAGAGAAAATGAGAACAAGGAGTATATTAATCAGTTTTATTTTTGAGTTCTCAGAAATAGCTATTTTCAATTTTCAGTCCTTTAAACTATGGGATATTTCCTAGATATATAGATTATCTAAAGAGTGCTAAGCTGCCAAATAAATGATAGGTTAAAAAAAGCGCTTTGACGCCTCCTGAGAGGGGAGATAAAATCCCTTGATAGAAAAAGGATTATAACTATGCCAATGCCAACTCAATTTACTAGTACTTCTGCAAGAATTATTGCTTCCATTTTTGTTTTCGCCATTATTATTGGTTTTGTCTTCACAACAAGACAGGGGGGCTCTTTTTTTAAAGCAGATGAAAACGTTGCGACCGTTGATTCAACCCCGATTACCTATAGAGAGTTCCAAATGATGCTTTCTCAAATGGCCCAAAGATACTCTCAGCTTTTTGGAGGTAAGGAGCTTTCACCTCAGCAATTACAGCAATTCGGACTATATGGCTCAACTATTAAGCAACTCATTGAGAAAAAAATGCTTTTTAACCTTACCGAAAACATGGGGGTTATCACTGGTTCTCAAGAAATTAGGGATTATATCAAGGATGTTTATTTTAAAGATGCCCCTAACGGCTTTAATGTTGAACAGTACCGACTTGTTTTAAGAAGTAATAATCTAACTCCACAGAAATTTGAAAATATGGTTAAAGAAGATCTTCAAGTCAAAAAAATTGAAGAAATTCTCTTTGAGAGTCCTGTTTCTGAGAGCTTTGCTTCTGAAGTTACTCAATTTAAAAGTAAAGTTGTTAACGTTGACTCAGTTCGAGTTGAGAAAAATAAGCTTCAGGACTTCGTTAAAGTTTCATCTAAAGAAATTGAAGATTACTTAAAAGATGAAAAAAACATTGGTGTTCTTAAAGTTATGTATGATGGTAAAAAAAATGTTTATCACAAACCTGAAGAAGTGAAAGCTTACCACATTCTCTATAGAGACACTTCACCTGCCTCTCTTAAAAAATTACAAGAACTAAGGAAAACTCTTTCAGCAACGAACTTTAAGAGCGTCGCCAATAAAGAAACTCAAGATCCTTCAGGAAAAGGAAAGGAAGGAAGTTTAGGGTGGTTCTCTAAAGGAAGGATGGTACCAGAGTTTGAAAAAGTGGCTTTTGAGCTTAAAAAAGGTGAAATATCACAACCTGTTAAAACAGATTTTGGTTACCACATCATTTATGTAGAAGATAAAAAAGCAGCACAAGTAACTCCATTTGAAGCTGCCAAAAAAGAATTGGCCGAAGAGTCTATAAGAAAGAAGAAATCTAAA
The DNA here is from genome assembly GCA_030431635.1 of Bacteriovoracia bacterium. Taxonomy (GTDB): domain Bacteria; phylum Bdellovibrionota; class Bacteriovoracia; order Bacteriovoracales; family Bacteriovoracaceae; genus CALFYV01. The sequence continues at coordinate 124,681 of JAUIIL010000003.1, read as the reverse complement.
GAACTTGATGAATTAATGAATCAAGTAGCGCAAAATTTTGAAAAAAGTTTAAAACAAGGAAATGCTAAAAAATTAGCTTCTGAGTATAACTTGGATTTGACAGAAAAATTTGAAGTCAATGCTTTTGATAGCAAACTCTCTCGTTATGAACTTAATAATGAGCAAACCCAGCAATTATTTTCGGCTACAGATGGCGATATTATCAGCTTTAAAACTCCAAGTTATATTTGGCTCGTTAAAGTTAACTCTAAAGGAACAAGAAAAGATCTTGACGCTCTTGCGAAAAATCAAGAGTCTCAGCTTAGCTCAAAGATTTCAAGGCAGTACAGAAGCACCCTTATTTCTAAGTTAACTAAGAACTCAAATATTGACTGTATTCCCGATTTTAACAGCGTTGACGTTTGTAAAAACTAGCCAAAAACAAAAAATCTATGGTACATAGCCACTTATCTAAAGGTGAGTGGTTATGGCTGATAAATCAGCAAAGTTTAAAGATAATATTCCTGGTAAGTACTATGTCGATGACCAGTGTATTGCATGCGATGCTTGTGTCATGGAAGCAGATCGTTTTTTTGAAATGAACGATGATGACGGCCATGCTTTTGTCAAAAAACAACCTCAATCACCTTCTGAAATTCAAGAGTGTGAAAGCGCACTAGAAAGCTGTCCCGTTGAAGCTATTGGCCGTGATGGGGACGATGAACAACAGGCTTCAGTCTAGACACTGCTATAAAGAACCACCCTTCTCATCCAAACCTAGTTCTTCGCTTTTGAGCGTAAATCCCTTGTTGGTTATTTTCGTTTCTAAAACCCAGTCATTTTTTTCAATGAAATTTACTTTATTAAAATAATCGTTATCTTCAAGATATTCTGTTCCCCAATAAAGTTTTGAAGATTCATGACTCCATTTATTTTCATCAGGAAAGATTTCATTTATTGTTCCTAATCCTGTTTCAAAGTACTTTGTTACGACCTTGGTATAGCCTTCTCGAGTTAAATAAAAATCACCTGAATGAAGATCTGCTTTTTTCATTTGATTATTCATTTCAGAATCTTCGCTAAAGGCGCCTTTCCACGTTTTAAAGACTTCAACCAAATAGGTTGTCCGAGTACTTATCGGCTCTGGGTTGCCTTCTTCAAATGTTTCTACAACTTTCTTAATCCTTTGAATGACAAAAGCCTTATTTTTCACTTCCTTGAGAGCTGTGAAAAAAAAGTATTTAAGATTACCCTGATTATACTGAACCAAAATCTTCTTGTTTAAATTCTCTTCATTTAGAAAAATATCTTGGGATTCAATACTTTTTTTAATCGTAGAATTTTGGAAAGCGTTTTTTTTTGTTTCCTCGTTGGCCCATTGATAAAAAAAAATTATTCCTTCTTTTATTGTTGGAGTCATAACTAAAAATTCAGGCTTAACTTGTTGTTCTAAACTTTGTTCAAGCTCATTAATTTCCTTTAAAAAACTATTTTCTTCCCCTACCTTACAACCTTCTCCAGCTATCCATTGTGCCTGAACATTAAAAGAAAAAAGACTATAAAATAAAAAACTTAATAAAAACATATCATAAAAGTATTCAATATTGATGCCAAGTCTCCATTAAATTATCTTCTTCATGTCCTTGTATTGATGAAATTTTCTAGATTAGTGTCTAATTTTTAGACAGTTTTAACAAAAAAGCCCCCACATAAAGTGAGGGCTTAAAACTTTAAAAGTTATTCAAATTATCTCTTAATATTGAAAACTTCGTTCAGCATTTGGTCACTTGTTGTGATCGTTCTTGTGTTGGCCTGGAAGTTTCTTTGAGCAGTCATCAAATTGATAAACTCTGTCGCAATATCAACGTTTGATTGCTCAATCGACTTAGAGAGAATTGTTCCTCTTCCATCAACTCCTGGTTGTCCTAAGACACCTTGACCAGATTTTCTTGTTTCTTTAAAGAGGTTTTTTCCCATTTTCAATAACCCTTCTGAGTTATCAAATTTTGCAACTGCCACTTGGGCCACATCTTTAGTCACACCGTTACTATAGACGGCTGTTAGTACAGCATCATCACTAAAAGAGAGAGAAGCTAATGTAGCAGCTGTAAATCCATCTTGTGAGTGACGAGCAACTGAGGATTTTGAACCATATTGAGTTGAAGCAAGACTTCCATCTCCACCTTCTTTCAAAGTCTGTCCAAAATCAAACTTAATTTCTTGTCCAGGAGCAGCTCCTTCGTTGAAGTTGAAAGAGTTTGATACTTTAACTTCTTCATCAAGAAGACCTTTATCGTTAAATTTTAATTGCCCTTTTGCCATTTCAACTAATTCACCTTCTTTCCCATTAGCAGCATCTTTTCCATCAACCATCGCATGGTATTCCCATACGTTTGGAGCTGTCTTATTGAAATAAACAGTTAAAACTCTAGCAGTACCAACGTTGTCATAAGCAGTTACACTGGTGCTGTAGTTAGATGTTTCTGAAGCATTCTTAGGGTCAAATTGCTGAACTTTAGCTCTTGAATCTAAGTTCATTGACATCTTTATTTCACTAGAAGCTTTTGCCGGAATTGTTGTGTTTCCAAGCTTAATGTGTCCCACTTTATTCGTCATTTTACCTTGTTCATCAGCTTGAAAACCAAGTACTTTATAGTTATCACCAGTGATAAGATTTCCTTCTTTATCAAAGTGAAAACTCCCATCTCTTGTGTACCCTTTACCAAAAGGAGTTTCAGCAGCAAAAAAACCATTCCCATCCATGGCCATGTCTGTAATGTTTTCAGTTCTCATTACGTTACCTTGAGTGAAATTAGGTTTAATGTGCGCTAGTTTTGTACCGGTACCAATCTGGTCCCCACCATCAATACCTTTTAGCGAACGAGCTAACTGATCTTGAAACTCTGCACGTGAAGCCTTAAAACCGTAAGTGTTAGCGTTGGCGATATTATCACCCACAACACTCATACTTTGACCTGAAGCGTGTAAACCAGTTACACCAATGTTAAATGAGCTTAGAATTCCCATTATGTCCCTCCTAGACAATCAATCCTGAGAGAGAAAAGTAACTACAGACTTTTCTCTAAAGACCTCCAGTAAGGACCGGTCTCTTCTCAGTAAAATTATTTAAAACTACATCATAAAAACAGTCGAATCGATATTGGTGAAAATGTTTTCGTTCATTTTCTCTTTATCAATAGCTGTCACAACTTTACTATTATTCACATCCACTATATAGGCTGCGTTGTTTGTCACAACCAGCGACTCTCTCCCCCCTTTGTTCTGTAACTTCTGCATTGCTTGTTTGAGTTTTAAATATTCATCACCATCAATTTTTAAATTTCTTTCTTCAAGTCTTTTAGCTGCATGTTTTGAAACCGTAATTTCTTTTTCTTGAACTTCATCAACATGCTTATTAAATAGCTCTTTAAACTCAGGCTTCGCTCCATTTTTTAAACTTTCTAAACGATTGCTTGGCTTCTTCGAAGGAAGCTTATTAATCTGAGGAATAAGGGCCTGGTTAATCTTATTTTTCATTTCTTAATTATCGTAAACCGATTTTTCTCCCTGATCTAGTGGTGCATTATTTTTATAGGTATTAATTGCCTGTTGCGGCATTTTTTTTGCCACTTCGTTTTTCGCTTGAGACTTAGGCATGTGAAAGCTTTCAATATCTCTTAAGAAAACTTTTTTACCATCAACAATAAATAGGCTTTCACCATTCTCAAAAAGAACTGATTCAACAATTCCTTCAACTTTTGTTTGTGCAGGAATGAGCCCCCCGGTCTCATCCCACGCCTGAATGGCAATTCTATACTCCCCAGCATTTTCCGGATTCCCGGCCAAATCATCTCCATCCCAAACACTTTGATGCGCACCCGCTGACAGCTTTTCTTTCCATTGCTCCGTTATGATATTTCCCTGTTTATCAAGAACTCTTACAACGGCCTTAGCTGCTGGCTTTTCTAAATTAAAATAAATTTCAGCTTTTTCCCCATTACCTTTGTAATTAACGGTGTTGCCACTCGTCACTACCTTTTTCCCTAAAAAGCTGGCACCATAAAATTTATCTTCGACTCCAACATTTGGATTGAGTTTATCAAACTTCGTATTCATATTTGAAAGCTGCTCTAGCTGAGCAAATTGAGCAAGGTCAGCTGCGAATTTATTTTGATCCATTGGATTCATTGGATCTTGATTTCTCAATTGGTGAGAAAGAAGTTTTAAAAACTCATCTTTTCCCATCTCATTATGAGGACCATTTCTATAAACGGTCTCTGCTTTTCTTCCCGTTAATTTATTAACTAGTCCATCATCGTATTGACGACTCCGATCGACTTGCGCCGTCGGTGATTTGGGATTTTTTCTATTATTTCTTCTTAGACCGATTCCAACATTATTACGATTGTCTTTGGCCAAAGGGGCCCTTCCCATCTTAGGCATATCAGGCTACATCCTCATGTTGTTGGTAGTAAGACCAAATTTCTTGTCGTCTTTGGGAGTCATGTCTTCTTTGACCATCTTCAGACATAAATTGTCCTTGAGATTGAGAAAAACTTTGTCCACCAAAACCGCTTGAGCTTCCATCTCTTGATGTTTGAGCAAAAGAAGAAGAGGACTCTATCTTTAAATCATTAACCATTAACCCTGATTTCGTTAATGATTGGAAAAGATCGTTTTGATTTGAAGCAAAGAATTTACGCCCTTCATGACTAGCAGTATTTATTGCTATATTTAAAGTTTCATTACTAAGTCTTTCGACAGCAATATTAATATCGCCCAGCTCTTGATGTTTTACATTGAGCTCAACGTAAGGGTTGGCCTCAAATCTTTTTTGAGTGATATAATCACTAATTTTCTCTATTATCTGCTCTGTCTGGCCTGAATTTATTTGCCCCATATCAAGAGTATTCACGCGCTCACTTGTCTTAAAAGTTGGATTAGTCTCTAAAGAACTAATAAGTTCAGAATGCTGTCTTAACTGATTAAAAGGAAGAGACTCTGATTTAAAGAGAGAATCTTCTATTTCTTTCACTGTAGAATCTTTTAAATCTACATTACCGGGAACATTTTTATTTTTTAACAACGGTGTTGGAAGAGTATTTTGTCCATAAGCTTTTTGTGCCTGAATTAAAGGAATTTGTCTTTGATTTGTTTGAGCTTTTTCGACTAGATTGAAAAAATCATTTATGTTCTTTGATTCTTTAACGATTTCTTTTTTAGGAGTTTCTACATTAAAAATAGATTTGTAGTTTAACTTCTCAGCTCCCTTATAAAAAGTTTCACCAGACTCTTTCTGAGGCTTGTTAGGGATGATAGAATTTTGAACAACTTTTTCTGAAGACGAAGGAGAATAAGGAGATTTAAACCCTTTTTCTGATACTTCTAGATTTTTACCAACAACATCTAATTCATTAAAAGCACTTTTGGCCTTAACAAATTCATTATCTATTTCTTTTGATTTTTTACTTAAAAGCTCTGATAGAACCTTGTTCTCTTTTGTCTTTTGAGGAGCAAAAAAGTTTTCAGCTTGTACCTCTTTACTTTGTGTCTTTTCAACAAGCTTATTAAGAAAATCAGCAGCTCCCTCTTCAATATCTCCAATCTGCTTATCTAGCTCACTAGAAAAATCAAAGAGACCTTCTTTCTCTTTTCCTTTACCTGCACCTTGTAACAGCGCCAATAAATCATTATTGGAAGATTGACTCACTCCTTTAGAGGAGCTTGGCATTGCAGTTGAATCAAGGTTAATAGGTTTTTTCATCATTAAAAGTTATCTCTTTTTTTATAACGTCCAGTGTCTATCTTTTCATATTTAGGTACTGTTTTTGAAGCCGGGCAGATGTTTCCTTATTCATAAGATTAAATATCTTAGAGGCTTTGTCAGGTTCTAGTTGAGAAATGAGACTAACTGAAATATCAATATCTTGAACACTTAATAACTCAGCGGCCTTATCAGGTTTCATTCCTGAAACCATTTTTACAAGCTTGGCAACTCTTTGTGCTTTCCTAGCTTTATTTTCATCAAGACACCCAATTATCTTATTTTGTTCTTGTTCAAAAAGACTGACTCTTCTTTCAAAGCCATCAACACTGGCCTTAAGTAATTCTTCACGTTGTTTGATCTCTGACTCTCTTTTATTCAGTTCACTTTCTCTCTCCAACAACTCTTTTGTTAAATCGGCAACACTTTTCTTTTTTATGCCCTCTATTTTTTTTAAGACTTCTTCTTTCACTTTTTCTTTCATTTGCAGTTCACTATAAATTTTTTCATCTGCATGAACCTGAAAAATAAAAAGGAAAAAGATTATTGCTTTCATTTTTTAAACCTCTTTTTTATAACTATTCCAAATAAGTAAATTCTCTTCTCTGCGCTGCTCTTCTTTTTTAAATAATTCTTTTTTAAAAATTATTTTTGCTTTCTCTTTTAAATTTTCAATCACTTTCACATCTGCTCTTAACGAACTTAATTCCCTGAGTTTTTCGGCAAGTATTTCTTCATTTTTTTTAATTTCTTTTTTTAACAACTCAACATTAATTTCTTTTCCTCTAATAAAACGAGGGAAAAACTGGATTTCTCGTCCACCACTTCCGTGCTCAAGCATTTTATTATGTGCATCTTGAGCAGCTGAAATTCCTTCTCGTTCATAACTTATTTGGTTTCTACAAGTTTGAATATTTTTTTGAACTTGGCCTATCTCTGATTTACAAATCTGCTCTTTGGCTTTTCTTATTTTTAATAGACCTTCTAATTTGAATTTGAAATTTTTCATTCTTAATCCTCAACTTCGTTAAGAAAATTAGGATTAACTGAAGCTTCTGCCTTTCTCGCAATATCAACCATCCTGTCATAGAGCTCATCGATTGTATTCTTCTCATCCATATCTTGCTTAAGAAGAGCTTCTAATTCTTCATAAATAGCGACAGCTTTATCAACTTTCTGATTACTGCCTCGAACATAAGCTCCAACATTTATCAGATCTTCTGAATCCTTGTAGGCCGCCAATAAATCTCTCAAGTGGGAAGCGACAATCAAATGCTCCTTGGGAAGAACTTTAGTCATGACCCTTGAAACCGACTGAAGAACATCTATTGCAGGATAATGGTTTTTAGCAGCAAGCTCACGGCTTAAGACAAGGTGACCATCAGCAATGGCCCTTACTGCATCAGCAATAGGCTCGTCCATATCTCCACCTTCAACTAGAACAGTATAAATTCCTGTTATTGAACCTGCCCCTTTCTTTGTCCCAGCTCTCTCCATTAACTTTGGGAGTTTAGCAAAAACACTTGGACCGTAGCCTTTTTGTCCAGGAGGCTCACCTGAGCTCATTCCAATTTCTCTGTTGGCCATTGCAAAACGCGTAATTGAGTCCATCATAAACATGACATCTAGATTTTGATCTCTAAAATACTCCGCAATTGTTGTTGCTGTATAGGCAGCTTTAGATCTAATTAAAGAAGAAGAATCTGATGTTGCAACAACAACAACTGATCTTTTCAGGCCTTCTTCTCCCAACTCTGATTCGATAAATTCAAGAACTTCTCTTCCTCTTTCTCCAATAAGTGCGATAACGTTTATATCTGCATCAGTATTTTTTGCTATCATTCCCATTAAAACAGATTTCCCAACACCAGAACCGGCCATAATAGCGAGCCTTTGACCTCTTCCTGCTGTCATAAAGCAATTGATTGACCTTACTCCTGTATCAAGTGGCTGTCTGATGGGAGGTCTTTTAAGAGGATTTATAGGTTGTCCATATATACTTCTATATTCATCTCCCTCTTCAAAGTAAATAGGGCCTTTACCATCGATAGGATTTCCTTGAAAGTCGACGACTCTTCCAAGAAGAGCATGTCCCGTTCTAATTCGATGAGTACTCTCTTTTAAGTAAACTTTTGTATTTGAATTAATTCCAGTGATGTCATCATAAGGCATGACAAAACAAGTATCATGCTTAATTGAAACCACTTCACCTCTGTAGGTTTGATTTGTATCAGTGACAAACTCTACGTTATTTCCAATTGAAGCTCCAGGCAAAACAGCTTCATAGACTAGACCATGACTAGCTGTTATTTTGCCTACTTTTAAATAGGGGGAGGCGCTATCAAAGGCAGAATATAAAGGTTTTAAATTAAGCTCCGTTCTCATCTTCATCATCACCTGAGTTGCTTTCTTCTTTTGGATCTATTTTATTTATTTCATCTAATGAGTTTTCTTGAGGTAAAATTCCAACAGATTTAAAGACTTCATCAATTGCATTAAATTGAGAGGAAACACTTGCATTAATGAGCTTCGATCCTGACTCAACAATAAGGCCCGGATTATGCATATCATGTTCGATTTCAACGCGAATATTAGGCAGCTGGCCAATCTTTTCTTCAACACTTTTAATGACCTCAGGCATTTGTGCAAAGGAAGATTTATTTACTCTGACTAAAAGGTGAGATTTCTCTCCTATTTCATAAATAACTTTTTCAAGTAATCTTTTTAAGTAATCAGCTCCATCAATTTCTTTTAAAAGCATCCACTTAGTTAATGCTCTAACCATTTCGTAACACTCATTCTGGTTTTGAAGAAATATATTTTTACGGTTCTCTTTTAACTCATTTAATATTTGAGTTAGACTTTCTATTTGTGATTCATGGATCTGTTTTGACTCCTGGTAAGATTTTTCTGTACCAAGTTTTATTCCCTCTTCAAACCCTTCCTTAACCGCTTGATCAACTTTTTGATTCAACCTTCTTTGAACTTCCGCTTCTACCGTTTTCTCAAAATCGTCTAATTCTTGTTGTCGAAGCCCTCTATGTTCATAAACAGTATTATCAATTTGAAAACTAGTTGCTCTCGCATTTTTTCTTTCTGTTCTTATTATTTCTTGCGAAGGTTTCCTCTGGTTATTCACAACTGAACCAGTAAGCTCTTTTAATTCAAACTTACGAACCTTTTCATTCGACAAATTTATATCAAAAGATTCAAATTCATGGTTGAGAATACTCTCGTTTTTTATACCCAAAACAACTCCTTATTAAACAAGCGCATCACCTTCACCACCTCTGGCAATAATGGCCTTACCTTTTGCTTCAAGATCTTTAACCATTTGAACGATTTCTTGTTGTGCTTTCTCTACATCAGATAGTTTTGTTGGCCCCAACGCATCTAAGTCTTCAGCAAGTAATCCGGCAGCTCTGTTAGACATATTTTTAAATAGTTTAGCTTTGATATCCTCTGGGGCTGTTTTAAGTGCGATAACCAGTTTTTGGTTATCCACAATCTTAAGCATTTCTTGAATCCCCTTATCATCAACAAAGATAAGGTCTTCGAAAACAAACATGAGTTTTCTGATTTCTTCCGCAAGTTCAGGATCTTTTTCCTCAACTCTGGCCATAACATTTTTCTCAGAGTTTTTATCCATCATGTTGAGCATGTCAGCAATTGGCTCAACCCCTCCGAGTTGTTGAGTATCAATAGAGCCAAGCGTACTGAGCTCTGTTTTAAGAACATCATCAAGTTGTGCAATTAATTCAGGAGAAACGAAATCAAGGTTGGCCACTCTTAAAACAACCTCAGCTTGAAGTCCTTCTGGTAATTTTCTTAAAACATCAACTTTTCTTTCAGCATTTAAATGTGCCACAATCAAAGCAATTGTTTGAGGATGTTCATTAATTAAAAAGTTTGATAATGTTCTCGTATCAACTAGCTCAAGAGACTCTAAAGTATTTGCGTTACCAACTTCAACGATTTGTCCCAATAGTTGCTTTGCACGATCCTCACCTAAGGTTTGAATAATAAAATCTTTTCCTTTGTTATCTGAAAAAAGTAAACTGTTCTCTTCATTAATAAGACCATAAAATTCTTCAAGAACTTTTTTTACCATCCAAATCGGAGATTTTGAAACTGTCGACATTGCATTAATCATTCTTTTGACATCGTTATCTTTCAAATGATCAAAAACTAACTTTGATGTTTTTGAACCAAGAGAACTCAAAAGAATAGCGGCTTTATCCTGGCCTGATAGGAGGGCATACTCTGTATCTTGGTCGACGTTTGTTTCTTCTGCTGCCACGCTTTTCTCCTTAAGCTATTTGTTTATTTTCATCAACTGAATGAATCATTTCATGCAAAATATGAGCTGCTTTTGCAGGGTTTTGCTCCACAAGGTTAACAATCTTTTCTCTAAGTAAATTCCCTTCAATCTTTTCTGGATTGATTTTCTCTTCAATCGTAGGTAGCGCATCCTCGAGTCCTGGTAGCTTTTGGCCTGCTTGGATTTTCTCCAACTCCTCGATTGTTTTAGGAAGATAATCATCGATCGTCTCAACAGTGTTCTCTGTTACCCATGCGATAAATGGTCTTACAACCACAAGGAAGAATAAAGAAATGATAAGACCTATCATGAGGTATTTTGTTAAGTTTTTAATGATTTCACGATTCTCACGTCTCTCAAGAATTGCTTCAACAGCAGCAAGATCTTCTTCTGCAAACTCCATGTTCTTAATCGTTAATTGATCTCCCCTAGTCAAACTTATTCCTAAAGCAGAAGCCACCACTTGTCTGAAGTTTTCAATCTCTGCTTTTGACCAAGGTTCATACTTAGTTAAAGGAATTCCTTGTTCACTTACTTTTTGAACTCCATTTTCATCAAGAACTGGAGCTCTTTTTCCATCAAGCATAACAGCAACACTTAAATTTTTGAGTTCTGCTGTTGGTTTCTTTGATTTTGTTACTTTTGAAGGTACACCATAGTTTCTAGTTGTTAAACTTTTATCAACATCATTTTTTGTTTCAGGAATTCCTGGTTGAGGTTTCTCTCCTGGTAGATTACTTCTTGCCCCTGGGATTCCTTGAGGAGAAGGTCTTGTTCCTAGAAGTTTTTGTTTATTGGCAACCTCAGAAATAATCGCCTTATTTTCATTATCATAAGTTGTCTGAGTTTCAATTCTCTCCGTAAAATCAAGTTTAGCAGAAACTTTAGCGATAACTTTTCCTTCACCTACAACTCTTGAGAGAATCTCTTCAACTTGTTTTTCATACTGAGCGTTTAGTTTTGATTCAAGGGCCATACGATTGGCCGTTTCAGCAGTCATGCTATCACCAAGATTTTCAGATAACTTCTTTCCTCTCGAATTGATAATAATAACATCTTCAGTTCTCATTCTCTCAACAGCTGCTGAAACCAATTGCTGAATCCCTCTTATTTCACCTGACGTTGGAACAACTCCTGGTGAGAGTTCAAGAACGACTGATGCACCGGGAGGTTTTTGTTCTGAAACAAAAGGAGAGGATTCAGGGATAGACAAGTGAACTCTCGCTCTTTCAACACCTCTAATATGTTTAATTGTTTTAATAAGTTCACCTTCAAGGGCTCTTTGTTTGTTAATTTTTTGGACAAAACTTGTTGTTCCAAAACTTTGGTTATCAAAAACTTCATATCCAACAGTTGAAGAAAAATTAACTCCTTTCTTCGCAATTTCCAATCTCCAAACTTCTGTTTTATCTTCCGGAACTTTAATAGTTTTACCTTCATCAGCTATTTGATAACTGATTTTGGCCTCTTCTAGCATTTGTGCGATGAGGGCCGAGTCTTCTTTCGTTAAATCAGTATAAAGAACTTTATATTGAGTTTTTGCGGCCCAAGTAATGATTGCAACAATTATTGTTACGGTAATAAGGGCAAGGGCAATAACACCAACACGTCTGACAACGTCAAGAGAACTGAAGAATTCTCCAAAATTGGTTACGATCTGTTTAAAAAAGTTTTCCAAAACGCCCTCCTGAGCTTTCTTTACTGATCAACTAAATTATATTTGCATTCTCATTATTTCTTTATAAGCATCAATGACTTTCAATCGAATCTGGTTCATTGCTTTAAAAGCAATATCAGCTTGCTCGACAGCAATCATTGTCTCATGTAAGTTCTTACTTTCTCCGCTTGCTAGCTTCTGCATGGCCACATCTGCGTTCTTTTGGAGTTCATTCACTTTCCCGATGGATTCTGAGAGAAAATCTCCAAAAGATTTTGTATTGGCAGGATTCGCCTCAGGAGATGCCGGTGAAGGGAAATTATTAAATTCAGTATTCAATTTGAAATCTGTTTTTCGATTCCATCCCTTCGAATCATAGTTTTTCAATACTTGATTAATGCCTGCTTCTGTTTTAATCATGGTTACCTACCTATCTCTAAAGCTTTAATGGCCATACTCTTTGCTGTATTTATTGCAGAAACGTTAGCTTCATAACTTCTTTGTGCATTCATCATATTGGCCATCTCGGACATGACGTTAATATTGGGATAGGCCACATACCCATTCTCATCTGCATCCGCGTGATTGGGTTCATACTTTAAAATAGGAGGTTTATTAGTTGAAATAACTTCAGTTACATGAACTTCTTGTCCATTAGCATCTAACTCTCCCTCAAGAATTTCAGAAAAACTCTCTCTCGCAGGCTCTGCTCCAAAAACAACTTCTTTCGGACGGTAAGGCCCACCTTCTGCTGTTCTTGTCGTCTGAGCATTCGCAATATTAGAAGATATCGTTTCCATTCGCTTCCTCTGGGCAGCAAGACCTGAAGAGCTAATTCTTAAACTTGTTAATAGATCCATCTAATACCTCTTATTTCTCTGCTGATACCGCATATTTCATTAATCCCATCTTCTTATTCACCAACTGGACTAAAGCATCGTAGAGAATTTTGTTTTCTGCCAACTTGGCCATCTCTTGTTCCACATCAACAGTATTTCCATTTTCACTAACAATTCCATTAGGGTCTGTATAAACTTCTGGCTCTAAGTTTGAAAATCCCCCATTACCAACATTAAAATGTTTTTCATGAGTCGTATTCATTCCTTGTTTTCCATCAATATTTAAGGCCCTTGCTAGAGCTTCTTCAAAATCAAGACGTTTAGCCTTATAACCAGGAGTTTGTGCATTGGCCACGTTGCTTGATATAAGCTCTTGCTTCATTTGTCTGAAGTTCAAAGATTGTGCCAATGCCTGTAATGTTTTGTTATTAATATCCATACTTATCTCAAGTTAACAAAGTAACTATGTCCATCATGTCTATATTCGTTTATTTTGTTTCTTAAAGTTCTGATTGATACGCCAAGAATTTTTGCTGCTTGAGTTCTATTCTCGGAAGTATGAATAAGAGCCTTTTTAATAAGTAATTTTTCGGCATCTTTTAAAGACATCAACCGAATCCCATCATCATCATCATCGACAATAAAACTTTCTGCTTTCTTTTCTCCAAGTTCAATAGCATTTAAATCAATTTTTCCATTCTCTGCATTCTCAATTGCGCTTTCAATCACAGATTTCAGTTCAGCTATATTGTGAGTCCAATAAAATGAAGAAATCTTCTCTCTAGCTTCATCTGTAATGAGATAACTACTTTCATTTCTTTCATTACAAAATTTATTAACAAAATACTGAGCTAGGTTTTGAATGTCTTCAGGTCTCTCTCTCAAAGGAGAAAGATTGATTTGCGTTCCAGAGAAGTGTGTATAAAGCGCTCTATAAAAACGTCCCGCACCAACATATTTTGAAAGATTTTTTGAAGTCGTTGCTAAAATTCTTACATCAATATCATAATCAGTTAATTCTTGAATAATTGTAAAAAGTCTTTTTTGAAAGTTCTCATCTAAACCATCTATATTTGAAAAAACAACCGTACCATGATTCGCTTTTTCAAGGACACCTTTATTAAAACGACCTGTTTCAACATCTCTGTAACCAAGGATCTCTTGTTCAACTCTTTTTGCATCTTGAGAACAATCAACCACATAAAACTCACCATTCTTTCTAGCCGATAGTGAGTGAATATACCGACAAAATGTTTTCTTTCCTGTCCCTGATTCACCAACAATAAGGGCTGATGATTTGGTAACGGCTACATTTTCGGCAAAATCAACTGATTTCTGAAACTTTTGACTAGACCCTACTAGCTCTAATTCTGATGCAAACATTCGACCTCCTGTCTTTTATGTATTTAAATTCCAACTCCAAGTTTGATTGCAGATAGTTCCGTCTTGGCCATTTCTTTTAAATAACCAGGTACATCCTTATCTGAAATCATTGAATTTAAAACCTCACTTCCTTGTTCGACTTTTAAATTCTTTATCATTGCAAGCCCATAAATATACTTCACTCTATCTGCATACTCGGACTTTTTATAATTATTTAAAAAGCTTTGAGCATTCTCTTCTAACTGAGGATAATTTTCTTGTTTAGAAGCGTAAAGATTTTCAATGAGAAGATAGTGAATCCTTTTCTTAGCGTTCTTTAATGATTCTAATTTCACTTCTTCTCTATCTAAATCTTTAATGATCGCTTTAACTGTTTTTACCAATCTTTCTGTTTGAGATGTTTTATGCAAAGACTCCACATACTTAGTTATTAAGTTTGCTAACTGGGCCATATCCAATTGGTTTTTAGCATTGGGGTCTATTAACATATTTTCAAATGAGTCCGCTGCTTGTTTATGCTTATTTTGTTCAAAATCAACAATCCCCCGGTAGTAAGAATAGTTAATTTCTTTTTTATCCTCATTATTTAACTTCTCTAACATTGTACTGGCCAAGTCCCATTGTTTTTTATTTAGGTGTCTAATTAAAATAAGTTCCTTTAGCATATTTGTAATTTGGATATCTTTATTTCTTTTAATCCAAGCTGGAAAAACTCTTGTTGCATAAGATTTAAGACCTTGAAAGTTTTCTAGTGTTTCATCAAAACTTTTTACAAGTCCCAATTTTAAATAAGAATCGGCCACAAGGAAATTGATATGAGGATTAATGGCCACTTTGTTGTCGTAAATATCATGATAAGTTTTCCAAAGTTTTATTGCCTTTGAAAAATTCTCTTTTGCATGAGCTTCATTAATAAGACCATAGATGATTTCAGCTCCATCAGCTTGAAAAACTTGGCGTCTAAGAGGCTTCAATGAATTAAGAGGTATACTGCTTAAATACGTTAACCCCTTACTGTATTGTTTTTTGTTAATATAAGTTCTTAATCTAACAAGCCAAAGTAGTTTTTTCAGTTCTTTAGATACAGACTTTCTTTCACCCGGAGACATTTCAAAGAATATTTCTTTTTCTAAATCTGTTTTTGCAAGCTCTTGTTTTCGAAGAAGCTCTACTCCTAAATAACGTAATTTTGCTTCATAACGAATTTGATCGTCCGGAGACCTATCCAACGCATCTTTATAGAGCTTGACTACTTTTTTTATCGGTTTTTCTAAAACCTCATAACTCAAGGCAATTCTTAATCTTGCATGAGGAGCTTTATTTAGGTAAGAATATTCTTTAACAAAGCTATCAAAAAGAGTAATTGATTTTTCATACTGTGAATTTCTAAAATAAGCTTCTGCTGTATTAAACAAAATTGCAGGTTCAATAATTCCTACCAAACCTTTCTTTCTACTTTCATAAAGCTCTATGACCTTTTCGGTGTCACCCACTTCTAACAAAGCAAAAGAGCTATAAGAATGTCCTATTTGTTGAGGAAGAATTTTTTTAATATATTTATCCTCAAGAAATTCATTAATTTTATCATTTTGCTTGAGACTGGCCAAACAATGCAAAATAACTCGAGAGCTATAGATAGTCATCTCCTTATCAAACTCTTCTTTTGATTCAAAAAAGAGTTTTCTAGCAAAAGATAGAGATTCTATATAATTATCTCTATCTAAAGAAGCCTGAATTAGATATCGACCGATTGCTTTTTTGAGTTCATAATTTGTACTTGTTTCGAGTAAGTTATTTAGAATGTTATAGGCAGAAGCAGCAACACCTTTATTTTGCTCTTTAAGATTTTTCTTTAATAAAGAGTTAGCTTTTAAAAATTCGTTAAGCTCATGATTACTATCTTTGCCGAACTTTGTTTCATATAATTTCACTGATTTTGCAAGAAGTCCCCACTTCTCTTTTCTGAAAAGATTAATGGTTAGCTGCATATGAGCTTCTTTCTCATCTTTATCGTATTCTCTATCCTTAATTTTATAAAGAGAAGCCGGAATTTTGCTTTTTAAGTTCACATCTTGCTCTAGTGTAGGTCGAAGAGGTCTATAGTCCCATATAAAGGAAGCCCCGTATCTAAAATCACGATATCCCTTACTCTCAACTTTCTTGGTTGCAATAATACTAGAAAGAGGATTTTTATTTTCAGAAAGCTCCTTATTATAATTAATTTTTTTCTCTTGTTTTTTAGAATCTTTTTTATTGGCCTTCACTGGCTTGGTAATCTTGGCCAACAAAGGTTTTTGAACTTCTTTCTTCTTAATAGGTTCATCAAATGAAACTTCTTCATTCTTCCAGAAATCTAAAATGTATTTTTTATCTTTGTCTTGATAAAAACTAAACATTTCAATGTTAGGATTACTAAGAATAAAGGAGACCGTCGCTGGTTCTTGAGGGTATTGCTCTCGATTGAACTTTAGGTCAGAGAAATAACCTTTATCTAAACTGACTTTACTTAAGTCATCTGCCAACTTATTAAATAGCTCAATATTTAAAGTTTGAATCTTAATTTCGTTATCATCTTTTTTAACAAGAACTTGTTCTCTTGGGATCTTAATATTCCATCGATGGTGAGTGGAAAAACTTTCTTGATAAATCGTTTGAGCACTAACACGTGAGGAACAAAGTGTTAGCAACACAAAGATCATCGTCAAAATTTTGAACAAGTGATGCTGCATGATTTTGAAACTTCCTGTCTCTAATAAATCATAAAAAGGGTGATTCATCTTCCTGATAAACCCAACTCCTCTTTCTATTGTACAGATATCTGGGCCAGAAAAAAGGAATTTTTTACTGGTAGGCATTTTTTTTCCAGTCACCTGTTTGACACTTTTATATTCCAATAACTTATTGAATATCCAACCAAACTTAGTCAGTTAATTTCTGCCTATATAGTGCAGGGTCGCTTAAACAGTTAGATCTTTTTTCTTAATTTTCTCGATAAGAGTTGTTCTATTAAGTTGAAGAAGCTTTGAGGCTTGATTTTTATTCCCTTTAGTTCTTCCAAGGGCCTGCATAATAAGAGAATCTTCTATATCAGATATGACTTTTTTCAAATCAACTCCCTCATCAGGTAATTCAAAGATATGTTTATAAAGTGATGAGGCCAGGGGATTATGTCTGTAAATTTTAGCAGGCAAATCTTCTGGAAGAATTCTATTTCCCCCTCTTAGGATAACTAGCCTTTCAATAACGTTTTCAAGCTCTCGTACATTTCCTGGCCAATCATAGGATAAGAGTAACTCAAGGGCTTCTTCAGACAACTCTATTTCATTTCTTTTATCGGCACTGACAAATTTTTCTAAGAAATAAGAAATAAGAAGCGGGATATCTTCTCTTCTCTCTTTTAGAGCTGGTATTTTAATTGGAATAACATTAAGTCTATAAAATAAGTCTTCTCTAAATCTTCCTTCATTAACTGCTTGCTCAAGATCCCTGTGTGTCGCTGCTATAATGCGAACGTTGACATTAATAGGAAGAGATCCACCAACTGGCTCAATTTGACGGCTTTGTATGACTCTTAGGAGCTTCACTTGCAAAATAAGAGGCATATCACCTATTTCATCTAAAAAAATAGTCCCATGGTTGGCCAGCTCAAATCTTCCCTTTCGATCGGAAATTGCTCCAGTAAAAGAGCCTTTCATATGACCGAACAACTCGCTCTCTAATAGCTCTCCAGGGATGGCCCCACAGTTAACAGAGACTCTTGTTTTGCGATTTCTTGTTGAAAGGATATGAACAGCGTTGGCAACAAGTTCTTTCCCTGTTCCAGATGCTCCAGAGATAAGTATCGTTGAATCGGACTGAGAGACTTTTTCAATTCTATCAAAAACTTCTCTCATGATTCTTGAACGACCTATCATTCCACAAAACATGTCCTCTTCTCGGGGAGGCTCTAATTTAAGCTTATCAACAACAATACTGTTTTGAATGTTTTCTTGGGCGACGTTTTTTATTTGAACCTGGGTCAGTTCATTTTTAAACCCAAGCTTCTTGTCTAAACCATCAATAATAACCTTATACAAGTCTTCTAACTCAAAAGGTTTGGTTAGGTAATGAAAAACACCTTTTTTGGTTGCGGAAATTGCAGTTTCAATACTAGCAAATCCAGTCATCGCAATAGAAACAAATCGATAGTTTTTTTCTTTTAAAATATCTAATAATAAGAGTCCGTCTGAGCCTTGCTCTAGAGAAATATCTGTCACAAGACAAAAAGGCTCATTAATATCACTTGAAGAGAGCACTTCTAAGCAATCAGAAGCCCTTGTAAATAACAAGACTTCTGATTCAAGCTTTTTAGAAAGAAATTTTTTTATTGAAATACCCAAGATTCTGTCATCTTCAACAATAATAACTTTTGGACAATTCGCTAAAAAAGGAATTTCAGATTTTGAACCTGATTGTGTCTCACTAAATGAACTTTGCAGGAATTTTAGATCATCCATAACGTTCCCTCACTCCACTATAAGGCTATCGTAAAGCTGGCGGTAGTGTCAATTTTTAGACACAGAGAAAAAGTTTCTTAAATGAATAATTTTAAAAACTTAAATACTTGACCAATTCAATCACAAAGCGAACCGATCTTTCAGGCCCACCGACCCAGTAATAAAAAACAACGAATGCAAAGCAACAAAGGGAGAGACAAACCAATGTTCTATAGGTCTTTTTTTTCTCTCTGAGCCAATAAACATAAGCATATTCAGCAGAAATAATACAGATAGGAACGGCCCAAAAAGGAATGTAGCGCACAATCAAATAAAGACCTGAAATATCTAACATGATAAAAGAATACAATAAAAAAGGGAGGTCGTAACCTCCCTATATCTGCATTAATTTTAATTCTCTTCGCTCTCTAGAAGAAGGACTTAAGCTTCTCTAGGTAATCAAGGTTTTCCCAAGTAAAGCCAGACTCACTTGTTCTTCCAAAGTGTCCGTAGGCAGCTGTTTCTGAGTAAATAGGTCTCAATAAATCAAGCCTTTTAATAATTCCCTTTGGAGTCATATCAAAAATTTCATTCACAGCAGCATTTAATTTATCACTATCAACTTTATTTGTTCCGTATGTTTCAACTAAAAGAGACATTGGCTTTGCTACACCAATAGCATAAGCAACTTGAACAAGGGCCTTATCAGCAAGACCAGCGGCCACAATATGCTTAGCAATTTGCCTAGCGGCATAAGCAGCAGAACGATCTACTTTTGATGGATCTTTTCCTGAAAAAGCTCCTCCACCATGAGCACCGTGTCCACCGTAGGTATCAACAATAATTTTTCTCCCCGTTAGCCCACAGTCTCCCATTGGGCCACCAATAACAAAACGACCAGTTGGGTTAATATAGATATTTGTTTTGTTATCAATAAGCTCAGCAGGAACGATTTTATTAATAACTTCTTCTCTAATTCCTTCTTGAACGTCTTTTAAAGACATTTCTTCGGCATGCTGGCTTGAAACAACAATAGCATCTATTCTTTTGATCTTTCCGTTTTCATATTGGGCAGTCACTTGGGTTTTCCCATCAGCTCTTAAAAGAGGAAGAACACCATTTTTTCTCACTTCCGATAACTTATGAGCAAGCTTGTGAGAGAGCTCTGTCGTCAGTGGAAGTTGATTATCAGTTTCATTGACAGCGTAACCAAACATAAGACCTTGGTCACCAGCTCCCATTTCTGTAAAAGAGCCTTGTCCTTCCGTCACTCCCATTGATATATCAGGAGATTGCTTATCAAGAGAAACCATAACTGAACAAGTATTACAGTCAAAGCCTTTATCTGAGTGGTCATAACCAATATCTCTAATCTTTTCTCTTACAACATTTTGAAAATCAACGTTTGTTTTAGAAGTCACTTCTCCGGCCAAAACAACAAGACCAGTCGTAATCATAGTTTCACACGCAACACGTGAACTTGGGTCTCCAGTTAAATAAGCATCAAGCACAGCGTCACTGATCTGATCGGCCATTTTGTCTGGGTGACCCTCAGTAACTGATTCAGAAGTAAATAAGTAATCTTTAAGCATAGCTGCCTCCGTCATAAAATATTAGGGTTTTATACAATTTATACAAAGATGAAGCAAGGAAAGTTCAGATAAAAAATAAATAAATAATAGTCTAGGTATCAGTTTTTAACAAAATAAGTAAAAAGATGAGGATCTCTGTATTGATAAAACACAGGCCCTTTTTTTTCTTTTCTAAGAACAAGATATTTTTCATCAAATTTTAAAACCTCATACTGCCTATTCTTAGGATCAATAAAGCTGTAAAGATAAGTATATTTCTTTCTTTGGTATTTTTTAATCCAATGACCCTGGTAACCAATTTTTTTTCCTGCTCTTTCAGGGATTGCCTTATGCTTGCTCCAAATTTCAGTCATATCAATTCGGCCTCTCATTGAAGCTCTTGAAAAATAACGGATGGCCTTAAATTCTTCCCTGGGCTTCATAAGGCGCTTAATAGCTATCTCTATATTCTTCTGTCTTAGTTTTTTTCCTCTTCTGGACATATCTGGACAAAAGATATGAGAAACTCCAGGGATATAGTAAAAAGTAAAAGAGAATTCGGCAGTTTTAAAAAGAACATTTAACCAGTGCTCTTGTTGAATTTCTTTATCAGATAATTTTTTATTTAAATAATGATAGAGGGCTTCATTTCTTTGAATCGTTCGGTAAAACTTTTCTCCTTTTCTGTTTATCACAACTTGAGCAACATCATCTCTCTCAAGGGCCTCAGGACCATCAACATCACCCACTTCATTAAAAAGAATGGTTTCAATAACAAAAATAGCTTTCATTAACTCCGATTTTTGTCTCCAATAATCATAAGTGAAGGCTTGTTTTTCTAAAACAAAATCTTTTAATTCATAAGTAGATTTTGCTTTTTTCTTCATGAGTAATTGTGTCTTTGTTAAGCCTAATTTTGCGCTTTCATCAGATTTTTCCTTCGAGTCCTTAATCAAATTTTCATAGTACTGATAAGCTTTTTGTGTTCTTGCTAACCACTCTCTTTGTCGTTTTATTTGGATGGTTCTCCCTCTTCCTAAAACATATTTAATAGATTTCAAAATATATTCCAGATCGTAACGAAGGTTTTCAGAAATAAAATCTTTTTGAGTTTTCATTTCTAAAAAAACTGTATCAATCGTTGATCTTAAAAAACCATCCGATCGAGAATGGTTTGGATCTTGAGCTCCATCTTCATAAATTTTTCTTTGAAAAAAAATATCATTGGCCTTGTGTTTATACTTTTTCCCCAATGACTTGTACTTATCAAAGCTTTTTCTATTTTCTAAATGATCAACGGGATAACCAAAACTAAGTAAAAAAGGAATTTTATTTAAAAAGATATCAAACTCTGTTTTAAGATCTCGCAACAATGTTCTTGATTTTAATAAATAATTTTGTCTTTCAGAAGAACTCAGGGCCAGTTGATATTCTTTTTTCATTTCAAGTAAAGCATCTACATTACTTTTCAATTTTTGAGAAATCTTTTCAAATTTAGGAAACTTACTCTTTCGTATTCCTTCTAATTGTTTTTTTTGCCACGACATCTTCTCTTTAATAAGAGGTAAGTTTTTTTTGATAACTTTTATATCGATATCACTGTTATTGGATGGAAGGTAGTACCCACTTCCTCGGTAGACTTTAAGCAGTTTTTGATACCGATGATCGGCTCCATTCTGACAAGCTTTCTTAAAAAAGTCGTGGTGAAGCTTTTGATACTCTTGTTGAGTTTTTTTTATATCCAAATGCTTAAATACAGTTCCCAAAGAACTATAGGCGTTGAAAAAAATCAGAAATAAAGTCGTATTAATGTATTTCATCGATGAAAGCTGATTGCCACAACCCTAAAGCATTACGATTACTCAAGATTAATAAAGTCGACTCTTCGTCAATAAAGCTATCTATTTTTTCTCTTAACTGCTCTAAACTTGAAACATTAACAGATTCTATTCCTTTCTTATTGAGTTCATTAACAATAAAAAGAGTATCTAAGTTTTCTCTATTTTGAGCCGTTGTTTTTATTTGAGGCTCACAGGTAATTACTTTGTTCGCTCCAGATAAACTCTCAAGAAACTCATTCTGAAAAAGGTTACTCCTTGCTGTAGCAGAAACAGGATCAAAAACAACAACTATTTTATTTTCATAAGTTTGCTTTATGGCCTCAATAGTAAGAGAGACAGCACGGGGATGGTGAGCAAAATCATCTATAACATTAACACCTCTATACTTTCCTCGGAGTTCTTGTCTTCTTTTAACAAGCTTGAGTTCCTTCAATGATTTTTTGATTTCATCGACTGAAAAACCTTCATTTAAACAAAAAAGAATACAAGCTGTTAGGTTTAAAATATTATGCTTGCCTATAATATTTGTTTCAAAAATAGTTATATTTCCATCGAGATTAAGACCAAATGTACTTCCTGTATTGGTTGACTTCATATCTACTGGACCGATAGGAGAAGTCTCTCCATATAAAAACCAAACCCCTTTTGATTTAAATAGATCGTGAAGTTTTAAACAAGAAGGGTAGTCATTATTGAAAATAAAGGTCGAGTTAATAGTTTTTATCCCCTCAATGAATTCATTCTCAATATCGCTAATATCATTGAAAATATCAGCGTGATCAAATTCCAGAGAAGTTAAAATCAGGTGATCAATTTCATATTGTCTAAACTTGGAATATTTTTGAAAGTAAGCACTGTCATATTCATCTGACTCAATGACAAAGTAACTCCCATCCCCTAACCTTGAAGGAGGGCGACCATCCATAATTCCACCAATAAGGTAGCCTGGCTTTTTTCCAAGTTTCTCTAGCATTTGGGTTAAAAAATAAGTAGTGGTTGTTTTGCCATGGGTTCCTGCAACTCCAATGACATTTTGTTTGTTTAAAACAAAACTCCCTAGAATTGTGGGAAAAGAAGTAAAAGCAACAGAGCACTCTTCGATGAGTTGTGCATGTTCACTAACTCTTGGAACAGAGTTACCTACCACAATAAGATCATATTTTTGCAAGAATTGAGAATCAACTTCTTTCAAATCGTACAAAGCAATGCCTGATTTTCTTAAATAGGCATCCATGGGGGGGCCAAAACTTAAATCGGCTCCTTCAACCTCGTATCCTTGTTCTTTAAGAAGACAAGCACAAGCTCCCATACCGGTCCCGCAAATTCGATAGAAAAAAATTTTTTTTATGCTATTTTTACGCTCAATAAGCTCTTGAGCAGAAATCATATTTTGAAGATTCACATCAAATCCTTTTATAGAGGCTTTTCTTTAGAGTAACGCATTGACTTATTTGAGTCTAGCGATTTTGACAATCATCCCCAATCTTAGACACAAACTTTAAATAAGAAGAGTCATCAACATAAGAGATGGCCTTATGATCCATTTCGTTCCAAGCAGGGCAGTAAGCAAACTTGGGGACAATGTTTTCGACATTGGCCTCTTTCAAATAAATTTTCAGTAATGCTGAAGCCACTTCTTCTTCCATCCTTCCGTTTTGAATTTCATGGCCAGCGATTTCGAGAAAATGAGAAAAACCCAAAATAGTTGAAGAGGATAAAACTCGGTTTTTAACTCTTCTAATATATATGGCCTCAACTCTTTCTGGAAAATCATTTGAAATCCCATCATAAACCTCAGGATCAAGACCAACATCATCTCCAATTAAAATAAATTTTTCTTTTGGATAGAGAGCAAAAACTTTCTTTATTTGATTATACTTAAATTTATATTTATCCCAATGCCAAAGATAAACTCTTGTTTTAAGAGATTCATAAAAGATTTCGCGCTTTTTTAGTGTTTTCTTTATTTGAAACCGTAAGATTGAGGGTGAAGCCGTTAGAATAAAAAGATTTGATTTTTCATAAGAGCTGTAAAACTCAAAGGCCCCAGAAAAAATTTTATCGCCCCATAAAGCGTTTTTAATTGCTTGAAATTTATTTTGAACATTTGTTAGTTTGATAGTGTCATCTAAATCAGAAATAACAGAAATCCCTGCATAAAGATTAAATTGATAAAGAAGTAAAAAACTACAAATCCATTTTCCAAATACTCTCACCTAAATCTCTCCTTAATTTATTTAATCCTGACCGACTATACCAATAGTTCTTCGTTCCATTTGTCAGGATGACACTGCCTCTTTGAAGAAGAGGATCTATCCATATCGATGTGCCAGTAAAGCCTAAAAATCCAAAAGTAAACTCAGAACAACCTTTTCCTGCTAGCGAAGCATCCCTATTTTTTATGCGCTGATGTTCACGAGGCAGAGTTGTATCCCATCCGTTAACAAAAAGAGAGCCTGAGTTTTTTTTCTTCATCGCTTCTTGCATTTTCTCTACAAGATTACATTCATTATTAAAATTGAGAAGTGTTTTACATAACCCATTAATCGTTGCAAAAAGTCCTGCATGAGTACAAAACTCTCCAATAGTATAGGCATTAGGATCGTGAACTTCTCCAACAATAGGCCTTCCTTTTCGAAACCCCGTTGGAGGACATACGGCTGTTTCTGGGAGGTTTTTCCAAAAAACGAGCTCTTTATCCCAGATTTTTTTTCCTATCTCATGAATAGAATTCTGTGTTTGTTTTTCATACTCCAACATAAATCTTAAAGCTGAGTAATCTGAATACACAGGAGCTGATTTTTCTATTTTGTAAGATGAAACTTCATTCCTCCATGATTTTTTCGACAAAAGTCCCCAGTCAGGCAATCCGCCTTCGTGGTTTAACAAAAGCTTAAGTTTTGAATCAAGATCTCCTTCATGAAGAAAAAAAGCTAATGACATCGTCAGGGGTTTGGTAACACTAGCGAGATCAAAATAAAGAATCGGATTTAAAGACTCCTCTATTACATGAGGATATTTCACCATTTCAAGACAGTCATATTTATTAGTTGAAAAATCAACAACCCCAACGGCCAAGCAGTCAAAATTTTGCTCAATCAAAAGATCGAAAGCTTGTTTTTTAAAGGCCTCTTGCACTTTTAATCCTTGCTTGAGCTGCGGAGAGCCTCGCAATAGGAACACGAAAAGGAGAACAGCTCACATAATCTAGTCCTATCTCATGGCAAAACTCAACAGAACTCGGATCTCCTCCATGTTCTCCACAAATTCCGCAATGAAGCTCTGACTTTGTTTTTTTACCTAGCTCTACTGCTCTTTTTACTAAAAAACCAACTCCGTCTCTATCAATAGTGACAAAAGGATCTTGGTGGTAAATCTGTTTACTCGTGTAAACAGGAAGAAACTTTCCAGCATCATCACGAGAAAGACCAAAAGTTGTTTGAGTTAAGTCGTTTGTTCCAAAAGAGAAAAAATCGGCATGAGGAGCAATCTCATCGGCAGTAATCGCGGCCCTTGGTAACTCAATCATTGTACCAATTTTATAACGAACCTCTCCTTTGAAATCTTTAAGGAGTTCTTCAATAACTTCTAAAGCTTCTGCTCTTAAAATTCGTAATTCACTCTTATCACTTATAAGAGGAATCATAATTTCAGGAAAAACTTTAACACCATCTTGAGCAACAATCATTGCAGCTTCCACGATGGCCCTCACTTGCATTTGATAAATTTCACTGAAGGTAATTCCTAATCGACATCCTCTATGACCAAGCATTGGATTAAACTCATGAAGGGCTTCTTTTCTTTCTAAAATTTCTTTTTTATCAACTCCAAGTGATAATGCTAGTTGAGAAATCTCTTCATCTTTTGTTGGTAAAAACTCATGCAAAGGAGGATCGAGTAGTCTTATATTAACAGGATAACCATCCATTGCTCTAAAAATGCCAATAAAATCTTCTTTTTGAAAAGGTAGGAGAACATCTAATGCTTTTTTTCTTTCCTCTAAGGTTTGAGAAAAAATCATCTGTCTTACTGCTAAAATTCTCTCTGGTGCAAAAAACATATGCTCTGTTCGACAAAGCCCTATTCCCTTTGCTCCAAATTCACGAGCAACAAGAGAATCCTCTGGTGTATCAGCATTTGTTCGAACACCTAATGTTTTAGCTTCATCGGCCCAACTCATGAACTCAGCGAAAGTATCGCTAAGCTGAGCTTCTATTGTATTCACAACTCCTTGATAGATAGCTCCAGTTGCTCCATCAAAAGTGAGAAAATCACCCTCATGAAAAACATTACCTTGTATCGTTAGCTTTTTGGCTTGATAGTCTATTAACAGAGACGAGCAACCAGCGACACATGGTTTTCCCATTCCTCTGGCCACTACTGCTGCATGAGAAGTCATTCCACCTCTCGCAGTTAGGACACCAACAGCAGCGCTCATTCCTCCAATATCTTCAGGGGAAGTTTCTTGCCTAACTAAAATGACTCTACGTCCTTCATTTTGTAGGTTTTGGGCAGTCTCTGAATCAAATACAATTTCACCTGAAGCGGCACCAGGAGAAGCTGGTAGTCCAGTTGCTAAAAGTGTTTTTTCTGCTTGAGGATCAAGCCTTGGGTGAAGCATTTGATTTAAATCTTCTGGATTAATTTTTAAAAGCGCTTCTTCCTTACTCAACACACCTTCATGAACTAAATCAACTGCTATTTTTAATCCGGCGTTAACTGTTCTTTTTCCGTTTCTCGTTTGAAGAAGGTAGAGTTTTCCTTCTTCAATTGTAAACTCAATATCCTGCATATCTTTATAGTGAGCTTCAAGTTTTTGATACATTTGAACAAGCTCGTTAAAAGTTTTTGGCATAATTTCTTCTAATGTTTTAAAATTCATGTTTGAGTTATTTTTTGACTTCTCATTTATTGGAGCCGGAGTTCTTATCCCGGCAACAACATCTTCTCCTTGAGCATTAACAAGATACTCTCCAAAGAAAATCTTCTCTCCAGTTGAAGGATCTCTGGTAAAGCAAACTCCCGTCGCACAATTATCACCCATATTTCCAAAAACCATTGATTGGACATTCACCGCCGTTCCCCAGGAATCATCAAAACCATTCATCTGTCTGTATTTTATTGCTCGTGAATTATTCCAAGAGCCAAAAACAGCTCCTATGGCTTGCCATAACTGCTCCATCGGATCTGTGGGAAATCTTTTTCCAAGCTCTTCGTGAATAACACTTTTATAAACATCACAAAGCTCTTTAAGATCTTGAGCTGATAGTTCTGTATCTTCATGAACTCCTCTGGCTTCTTTGAGGTCTTCAAGCTGAGATTCCAGTAAAGAGATATTGATTCCCATGACAACATTAGCGAACATTTGAATGAATCTTCGGTACGAATCCCAGGCAAAGCGTTCATTATTTGTTTTCTTGGCCAAGGCTAAAGTACTCTGATCGTTTAGTCCTAAGTTTAAAACGGTATCCATCATTCCTGGCATTGATACTCGAGCACCAGATCGGACTGAAAAAAGAAGAGGGTTTTCTTTACCGCCAAAAACTTTTCCCGTTATTTTCTCAACTTCTTTTAAAGCAAGAAGAACTTCTTCTCTTATCTCTGGAGCTATCTCTTTGTTTGTTTCATAGAAGTGCAGACAGGCTTCAGTTGAAATGGTAAATCCTGGAGGAACAGGCAAACCAAGAGAACACATCTCAGCAAGATTAGCCCCTTTTCCTCCCAAGAGGTTTTTCATTGACCTATTTCCTTGCGTTGACTGAGAACTAAAAGAATAAACCCATTTCTGACTCATACAAACCTCTTTTTTGATTCGCACATAATATATCATTCACTAACTTGATTTCGGTAGTATTTCCTTCTTACATTTCCATTTTTTAGTAACCCATGGCATTGTGACACTTAAGCTATTCTCGGAGAGCATCATATTCATGCGTCTATTGATATTTTTTCTTTTATTTAACTGTAGTAGCACTGAAAGAAGAGGTGATGTTTATATTGAACGTCCAGATGATTTTGAGTTTCAACCAAATGAGAGAAACAGCGTTCCATGGAACGAAGGACTTCGTCGAGAGCACTGCAAACAAAGTGTCATTAACAAAACCAGAAAGGAAGTTGGTAGGGATTTTGAATTAGTACTCGCTCGCTCTACTTATAAGTTTGTCAAAGGGATTGGACCAATGTGTCTTTATAATTATATTGAGTACAAAATGAGAACGCCTTTAAATAAAGAGGACAAAAAAGCTATTGATGAACTGCTCAATTAGAGAGTTTAAATCTTTTGCTTTAAATACTCTTTCACTTTATCTAAAGAAATTCTTTCTTGCTTCATAGAATCTCTATCTCTAATAGTCACGGCATTGTCTTCAAGTGAATCAAAATCAAAAGTGATACAAAAAGGTGTTCCGATTTCGTCTTGTCTTCTGTAGCGCTTACCAATGGAACCTGCCACATCATATTCACACTTATAATCTTGCTGCAAATCGGCCAGTAGCTTTTTAGCAGGAGTATCAAGCTTTTCTTTTTTCACTAGTGGAAGAACAGCGACTTTTATCGGGGCCAAAGAAGGCTTGAATTTCATCACAACCCTCTCATCCTCTTGCCCTTTATTTTCTAAACGGTAAGCATCACATAGTATCGCCAGAAGAGATCTATCACATCCTACAGATGTCTCTATCACGTAAGGGAGGTATTTATTGTTTCCATCTAATTGATCAACATAATGTAAATTTTTTCCTGAGAACTCTTGGTGTTGTTTTAGATCAAAGTCTGTTCGGGAGTGAATTCCTTCCATTTCTCCCCAACCAATAGGAAATTCGTATTCAATATCGAGTGCTGCATCAGCATAGTGAGCAAGCTCTCCTTCACCATGGGGATGAAAACGCAATTTTTCCGCCCGAAGACCATTATTAAGATGCCAGTTGTAGCGGATTTCCTTCCATGATTCCATAGATTCTTTTTGAGTTCCAGGCTTTACAAAATACTGCATTTCCATTTGTTCAAACTCCCTGGTTCTAAAAATAAAGTTCCCTGGAGTAATTTCGTTCCTAAAAGCTTTACCAATCTGAGCAATACCAAAGGGTAGCTTTTTTCTCATTGTTGATTGAACATTTAAAAAGTTTACAAATATCCCCTGGGCTGTCTCAGGTCTTAAGTAAACAACAGAAGCTGAGTCTTGCACTGGTCCCATAAAAGTTTGAAACATAAGATTAAATTCTCGAGGCTCTGTGAAGGAGTCTTTTTCTGCACAATTTGGACAAGCAGCCTTCAGATCAATCTGATCGGCTCTAAAGCGGGACTTACAAGCCTTACAATCAACTAAAGGATCAGAAAAATTATCGATATGACCGGAAGCTTTCCAAGTTGTTGGATGCATTAAAATAGAAGCATCAACTCCCTCGACATCTTCTCTGTAAGTCATCGAGCGCCACCAACTGTTTTTGATATTATTCTTTAATTCAATTCCAAGTGGGCCATAATCCCAGCACGAACCAAGGCCTCCGTAGATCTCTGAGCTTTGAAAAATAAAACCCCTTCTTTTGCATAAACTAACGAGATCACTCATATTCAATAAATTTTGTTCTGACACAAAGAGTCCCCTTTTGGAATTATAAGCAGTTACCTATCATAACTCATTTAAAAGAAGAAGCAATTTGAATGTAAATGACCGACTGCAGAAAAATAAAAAATCGACTCTTTCCTCCTTTTTGATACCATGCACACTTTCTGAGAGAGAGGAAAAGACAAAGGATTCTATCATGAATAGGTTTTGGGCCCTGTTGTGTTTTCTTTTTACTCTTTCAAGTTACGCAGATGAGTGTAACATCCACTTTGATAGCTCTATCGCTAAATCCTCAGAGAAAATCTCCAAGCTTATTTTTGATAATGGCAAACTTCACAACGCTGTTGCTTTTGATGAACTCAGTATTGAAGATATGGCCAAGTTTGCGTCTGAATCTTTTAATGAAGCCAGAGCGCAGCTTCAAAAAATTATTAACTCAAAATCAAAACCGACGATTGAAAACACCCTCCTCCCACTAGAAAAACTTGATAACAATATTCTTTTTACCTTTCTTTACGCTGATAATTTGAAATTATTTGATCAATCAAATGAGAGGCTTTCTCAATTATTAAGTGAGGTTAGAGCTGAATTTGATCAATTCTCTAGAGAAATTTATCAAAATGAAAAACTTTATAAAAGAGTTAAGAAACTTTATGAGAAAAAATCTAACTACCAAGAAGAAATTAATAAGTATGTTGAAAAAGTTTATAACAGGTTTAAAAACCAAGGTCTGAACTTAAGTCCTGAGAATAAAATCCTTTTTGCTAAGCTGACAAAAGAACTGCAAGAAGCCACCGAAAAATGGGTTTTGAATCTTTCTGAGAGTAAAAATTTTGTTTATGTCGTTCTATCAGCAGATGAACTTGAAGGTGTTCCTAAGAGCTATATGAAAAATATGGCCGCCAAGGCAAAAGAGAAAGGACACGTTGGTAAATACGTCATCGATTATCTAAACAATGATTACTACTCGGTTATGTCATTTGCTTCTAACCCTAAGACCCAGGAAAAAATTTACAAGACCTCCTTTCTCTTAGGAAACACTCCTACTTTTGATAACAAAGAGCTCACAAAAAAAATTGCAAGACT
Source organism: Bacteriovoracia bacterium (assembly GCA_030431635.1). Classification (GTDB taxonomy): domain Bacteria; phylum Bdellovibrionota; class Bacteriovoracia; order Bacteriovoracales; family Bacteriovoracaceae; genus CALFYV01. Next base: position 94,204 of record JAUIIL010000003.1, on the reverse strand, counting down.
CAGAGATGAGAAAGCAAAGCTTTTGGGTTACAAAAGCCATGCTCATTATGTTCTTTCTATGGAGAGAATGGCAGAAACTCCAGAGAAGGCCACTGAGTTTATTCAAGGAATCAAAGAGAGTGCAAAATATTTTAAAGAAAAAGACGATGAAGCCCTTATGACCTTCTTCAAAGAGAAAACGGGAAGAAGTTCCATTAAACCATGGGAGCGTGCTTATTATAGTAGGCTTTATCAAAACGAAACCTATCGTTTTGATTCAGAAGCGCTTAAGCCCTATTTTGAATTGGAGCAAACCCTAGAGGGAGTTTTTCAATTAGCTGCAACTCTTTATGATATTGAATTCATCAAGGTCTCTCTCCCTAAATATAGAGACGATGTTCTTACCTATAGAGTTTATGACAAAAAACTAAAACAAGACATTGGTCTTTTTTACCATGACCTTTTTGCCCGAGAAGGAAAGAAGGGTGGTGCTTGGATGTATAGTTTTAGACTTCAAGCTCTTGAAGGAGATAAAAGAATTCAACCTTTAATTCTTAATGCTCTTAATATTACCAAACCCGCTGAAGGCCCAACTCTATTAAGTTTTGATGAAGTTAACACTCTCTTACATGAACTAGGCCACGGTCTGCATGGACTTCTCTCAGATGTGAGACTTAAAAGTATGGCCAGTGTTGCAGGAGCGAGTGAGCTTTACAGTACCTCTGAGCTTCTTGACTTTGTGGAAGTCCCCTCAACTTTTATGGAAAACTATCTAATGGAAGAGAGTTTTTTAAAAACATTCGCTAAGCACTATGAGACAGGAGAAGTTATTCCTATGGAGCTCGTGGAAAAACTCAAGCAAGCTTCTGTTTTTGGTCAGGGAAATCGTTTTGTAGTTCAAGCCAATTATGCTCTACTCGATCTCGCTTGGCACACTCCTGGTGGGGAGAAAGTTGATGATATTTATGAATTTGAACAAAAAATCTTTGAAAGAACTCAAGAAGATAGAGAGTTAACACCAGAGTTTATTCGCTCTACAACGTTCAGTCATTTTTTTAGTGAACCTATGGCCTACTCGGCTGGTTACTATAGTTATTTAATGTCAGAAGGAATATCAGCTGCCTTATTTGAGTATGTGAAAAAGAATAATCTTCTTTATGATAAAAACTTTTTTAAAAGCTATAGGGATAACATGCTCTCAAGAGGTTTAACAATAGAACCTCTTAAGGCTTTCAAGAAAATTACTGGCTCAGAACCAGATCCTGCTGCACTTTTACGTCTTAATGGACTTGTAGAAGACGAGGCTTCGAAAATGACCATTAAGTTTGATGCTAATCAAGCAAAACCTATAGAGGAAATCCGAGAGCTCATTTTAAATAATAAAAATCCTGATAATACATGGGCCTTTGACAAGTTAACAACTGATGATGTGGCCAAGTTTGCCGTTGATGCTTTCGAGAGAGCAAGAAAAGGGATTCAAGAGCTCTCTGAAAAGAAAACAAAAAACACGACATTTAATAATTTCATAAAACCATTTGAAAAATTAGATGATGAGCTTTCTTATATTTTTAGTCACCCTCTTAATATTTCCCAAGCTATTGGAGGTGAGAAAAACGAAGCTCTCTATAAAGATATGCTTATTGAATTTGGTCGTTTTAAAAAAGAAATCTACCAAAATGAAGCTATTTTTAATAAGTTTAATGAAGTTGCCAATTCTGCCGCTTTTAAAAACCTTAGTCATGAAAGACAGGTCTATATCCAAAGAATTCTTAAGAGATTTCAAAAAGAAGGGTTCTATTTAGAAAAAGAAGCTCGTCAAAGACTTTCTCAGATTGATGCCACTCTTCAAGAAAATTATTCTAAGTTCTCAGAAAATCTCAAAGAAACAATCAAAGAACTTAGTACAGAGTTTGAAGTTAGTGAACTTGAAGGAGTGCCTAAGTCTGTTCTTGACTCGCTCGCTGACTTAGCTCAGAAAAAAAAGCTTCCAGAGGGAAGTTATTTACTCACCTATCAAAGCCAGGTTCTCGCTAGTCAAATTCTCTCTAATGCGAAGAGCCCAGCAACCAGAGAAAAAGTTTATAATGCTCTCTCTCTCATAGGACGTTACAAAAACTATCAGAATGCTCCTGTTATTAAGGAAATTGCAAAGCTTCGCCATGAAAGGGCCACTCTTCTTGGGTATAAAAGCTATGCTCATATGATCATTAATGAAGATGATCGAATGGTTGGCTCTCCTGAGAAAGCTTATGAGCTCTCAATTCAAGTAAGAGAGAAAGTAAAACCTTACCTAGAGAAAGATGAAAAAATACTCGAAGACTATTATCACCAATTAGAAGGGGCTGATGCTCCAAAGATGAAACCATGGGATAAGTCTTATTACAGTAAACTTCTCATGAAAGAGAAATACAGCTTTGATGGGGACCAATTAAAACCCTATTTTGAGTTTAACAATACTCTTCAAGCTGTTTTTGATCTGACGGAAAAACTCTATAACGTTAAAGCAACTATCACAGACCTTCCTGGTTTTACGAAAGACTCTCCTGTGATCAAAGTAGAGAACAACGAAACTGGAGAGGTCGTGGGTTATGTCTATCTTGATTATCAAACTAGAGATGGCAAAAAAGGTGGCGCATGGATGCTCACAATGGGACTTCAGTCGACGGAGAATGGGAAAAGAAAAGTTCCTTTCGCTTCAGCTGTCATGAACTTTGTGAAACCAGATAGTGGACCTCTTCTTCTCACTCACGGAGAAGTCGAAACGCTGGCCCATGAGTGGGGACATGTCCTTCATGGGATTTTTTCAGATGTTGAAATGAAATCAATGGCCAGTATCTCTGGACCAAGTGACTTGCATGAAACTTCAGAATTGATGGATTTCTCTGAAGCTCCTTCTACTTTTATGGAAAACTACTTCTCTGAAATTGATTTTCTTTCACAATGGGCCAAGCATTATGAAACAGGCGAGAGCATCCCAGCTGAACTCATTCAAGCGATGAAGAAATCTCAAGATTATGGAAGTGCCGCTTTTCTTGATCGCTGGGCCGCCACAAACCTCCTTGATCTTGCCTGGCATTCAGAGAGCGCAAACAAAATAGGAGATGTTAAAGATTTTGAATATAATATTTTTGATTTAGATGAGTACACCAGAGAATTTGATAGACCACTACTCTCTCTAAGAATTGGACATTACTTTGCTTCTTCTGAGTATGCTGCCGGGTACTATGTTTATATGTACTCTGAAATCATCTCGGCTGCACTCTTTGAGCATATCAAGAGTAATGGTCTTCTCTATGATAGAGAGTTTTTTAAGCGCTTTAGAGAGAATATGCTTAGTCAGGGGACAGTCATGTCTCCAATGGAAGAGTTTATTAAACTCACTGGAAGCGAACCTGATGTTGAAGCCCTGATAAAAAACAAAGGAATTGACCTTGTCGCCGATAAGGCCAGAGAGCTTTTTAAACAAACTGGCGTTAATCCACTTAATGCTCTTCCACTTGATCAAATAGATCATAAAATTTTAAAAAGCTATTTTGATTCTGAATACGATCAAATGATGGTTAAGCTTCAAGAGTTAATAGATTCTCCAAAAAAACCGACATTTAAAAATTTTATTCTTGAGCTTGAATCTATGAATGAAGAGCTTGAAAAGGCATCTGGTATCGTCTTTAATCGTTATTCAATGAGTAAAAGTCCAGAAATTGAGAAACTTAATTCCTATATGAGTGAGAAGCTCGCTGTTTTTGGTGATCTTTTTAGTAAAAACGAAACAATTTACAAGAAAATTATTGATGTAATGGAAGCTCCCTCTTTTAAAAGACTTTCAAAAGAAGATCGCTTTTTAGTAACTAAATACAAAGAAACTCTGGAAGAGAGTGGTGTCCAGATTAAAGACCCTGAAGTGAAGAGAAGATTACTTGAAATTGAGATTGAAGCCACTAAAGTTTCTCAAGATTGGACAAAAAAACTTCAAGTATCAAGACAAGAAAATAAATTTCTTATTCACGATGATACTTACTTAGATGAAGTTCCTAAAGAGATGTTAGAAATGGCCCAGGAAAATGCTCAAGAACAAGGCTTAGAAGGCTATCTTTTTGACGGTCAAGGCCGACTTACTAGCCAAACACTTCAGTATATTAGCGATGAAGCGACACAAAAAGAACTCTATCGTGTTTATACAAATGTCGCCAAAGCGGGAGAAAACAATACTCATGAAGAGATGTTAAAGCTTCTTGAATACCGACAAGAGTTTTCTGAACTCATGGGGTTTGAGGACTACGCTAGTTACTCTACTTCTAAGAAGATGGTACGAAATAAAGAGACTGTTTATGACTTTTTAGGGGAGCTTATTGAAAAAACTCGAATCAAGATGGAGAAGGATGAGCTGGAATTTAAAGAGTTTATTCAAACTAAGTATAACGGAGAAGTCCAGATAAAGCCTTGGAATAGATCTTACTACTTCAGAATTTTCAAGGAGGAGAAAGCGAACCTCTCTGATGAAATGTTAAAGCCATACTTTGAATTTGAACAGACGCTGAAGGGAATTCAGAATATGGTTAAGGAGAAGTTTAATGTCGAATTTAGAGAGGTCACTAATATCCCAACTCTAGAAGACGGAGTGAAAACATTTATTGTTGTTGACTCTAAAACAGGTAAAGAGCAAGGTTTGTTTTATTTAGATATTTATCAAAGAGAAAATAAAAGAGATGGCGCTTGGATGAGTTCCTATCTTGATCAGAGTCAAAAAAGAAGACCTCATATCATTAATGTTCTGAATGTTTCGAGACCTAAAAAAGGAAGACCTACTCTTTTGACTCTTTATGAGGTTGAAACTCTTCTGCATGAACTTGGCCATGGTCTTCATGGACTGCTCTCCCAAGTGAAATATAGCACTTACTCTGGAACAAGTGTTATTTGGGACTTTGTTGAAGTTCCTTCAACTATCATGGAGAGCTTTCTTTATGAAGAGTGGTTTCTTAAATCATTTGCGAAACATTACCAAACAAATGAACCTATTCCTTCAGATTTAATTGAGAGAATCATTGCTAATAAAAACTTTCATACGGCTCGTTCTGACCTGAGTTTATACCTGTGGGCCCTCATGGATATGAAGCTGCATACAAAAGAGTATCAAGGAGTTAAAGACCTTGCTCAATTTGAAGATGAAGTTTTTGAAGAAGGTGGATTTCCTGTAACTGATAGCAATCTTCACCGTGTCTTTCAATTCAACCATATTTGGGGTGGGTTTCATGCTGGTTATAGCGCAGGCTACTACCTCTACTATTGGAGTGATTTTTTGGCTTCTGATGCTTTTCAAGAAATGAAAAACGCTGGGTTTAGTAAAGACGTCATGATGAGATGGAGAAAGAATATTCTTGAGAAAGGTGGCCTAGATCACCCAATGGATAATTATGATAAATTTAAGCAAGGGAAGAAGCCAGATCCTAACGCGATATTAAGATCGAAAGGCATATTGCCAGAAGAAAACTAAGAAATGATTAATCCCTTTTTGAAAGCTCATAAAGTTTAAAATACTCACCACGAAGAGCTATTAGTTCTTCGTGGGTTCCTTCTTCAATTTTTCGACCTTCGTTCATGACAACAATTTTGTCATAGTTTTGAATCGTTGAGAGCCTGTGGGCAATTGCAATCACTGTTTTATTTCCAGCGACTTCATCAAGAGCTTTTTGAACAATTTTTTCTGATTCATTATCAAGAGCAGATGTGGCTTCATCAAATAAGAGTATCGGAGTATCTTTTAAAAAAGCTCTTGCTATCGTAATCCGTTGGGACTGGCCACCAGAGAGCCTTGTTCCTCTATCCCCTATTTGAGTTTCAAGTTGACCTGGGAGTTTTTGGGTAAACTCTTTGGCGTAAGAAACTTCAAGCGCTTGTTCAAGTTCTCCCTCTGAGTGATTGTCTCCCACAAGAAGATTCTCTTTAACTGTGTCATTAAAAAGAAAAACATCTTGGCTCACAAGAGAAAATAACGAACGAAGCGAGCTCATTTTAATTTTTTGAATTGGTTTTGAATCAATCAGGATTTCACCTTTTTCTATATCATAAAGCCTTAAGATAAGATTAACTAATGTCGATTTTCCAGAGCCAGATAAGCCAACAAGGGCAACCCTTTGCCCTTTTTCAACACTGAGATTAAAATCTTTTAAAACATCCCCTTCTCCATAAGAAAAAGTAACATTCTTAAATTCCAGTCTTTCTTTGAATTCTTGTATTTCTTCATTGCCCTCATCAATCTCTAAAGGTGTATCTATAATACGATAAACTCTATCACCTGAGGCCCTAGCTTGATTTAATCTTACCACTGCATCTGATAATCTCCTGATAGGATCACTTAAAAAAACCAGAGAGCCAATGAAACTTAAAAAGCCACCATTTGTTAACTCACCTGAAACGATACGAGAATGAGCAAAGAGAATGACAGCTGAAAATCCCAGAGCAGAGAGCAGTTCAATTAGAGGATGGGCATTTTCTTCAACACGGGCGTAACGCTTCCAAAAGAAAAGGTATTTATCAAGGCTCTTTTTAAATCGTCCATCTACAAAAGATTGTAGATTGAAGGCCTTAATAATTTTTTGTCCTTGAATAGTTTCAGCTATTTCATGATTAATAAGCCCCATTTGCTCACGCAATTCTGATTCATAATGCTTAACCCATTTCCCTGTAAAATTCATCACCATTAAGATCACTGGAACAATAGCAAAAAAGACAAGTGTTAACTGCCAGTCATTGTAAAGAAGAACACCAAAAAGACCTAAAGCTGTTAAAGGTTCACGAATAAGATCAACGGCGAATTTAAAACCATTTGATACGATTAAAGTATCATTCATTGCAATTGACATTAACTCTCCTTGCTTACTCGTGGAGTAAAACTTCAAGGGAAGACGTTGAAATGTCTGATTGATTCTCTCTCTGAGAGAACAAATTCCTTTTTCACACACACCTTTAATATAATAGTAATGCAAAAAACGAATCGGGTAATTTAGTAGAGCAAATCCTACAAAAATAATTGCGTAATAAAGAGCATCATCAAAGGTTGATGTGCTACTGAGTCCTTTATCAAAAAGAGGTTTAAGTAAATAAGCCTGAGCGGCTTTGATTCCGGCCATAGGAATAGCAAGAAGAACCCCGATGAGTCCCCTTACCCAATAAGGCTTAATATAGGGGAAAGTCTTTTTAATAAATTCAATCATGAAATGATGATACTTTTTAGCTCATCTACTGTAAAATATTAATATGAAGGCCATATTTCTTGACCGAGACGGAACTATCAATAAAGACCCGGGTTATTTCCATGACCATGAGGATATACACTATTTTGATGATGTGAAAAATTCTCTTAAAGAGCTCTCTCATATGGGTTTTGAGCTTTTTATTGTCACTAACCAGTCAGGAGTTGGAAGAGGAATTTTCTCAGAAGAGTGTATTCATCTTATTCACGAGAGAATGCAGCAAGATTTTGCCCCAATGGGGTTTCAAATTAAAGATCTTGCCTACTGCCCTCATGCTCCTGAGGATAATTGTGATTGTCGCAAACCAAGGCCCAAAATGCTTCTTCAACTTGCGCAAAAATGGGAAATAAACCTTCAAGAGAGTTTTATGTTAGGGGATAAGATTTCTGATATAGAGTGTGCAGAAAACGCAAAGGTTCAAGGTATTCTCATTAATACTAGAAACATAGATCCAAAAGGGAAAACAAGTTTTCAAAGTCTTTCTGATTTTGTTCTTTATTTAAAAAACTAAAGAATATGATTTATAGTTACTTGGATTGAATTGATATTGATAACAAAAAAAATGAAATAAATTCTTTGATACGCTATAGTCGTTATCATCTTCCTCTAGGGATTGAGGGTATTTCAGGCTAAAGGAGCTTTTAAGTTTTCTATAAAGTTTAAAAGCACTTTCAAATTCACTCTTATTAAATCCTTCATTTTCACAACAACTAAAAACTCCATTTTGCACATTAAATGTGAAATCGTTTTTTAATTCCTTTGAACAGTTATAACAACTTTCATAATCTGGAGAAATTCCAAGTTGATAGATGAGTTTTGAGAGAAAAGTACTTAAATGGGCATAAATTTTAAAATCTGATTGTTGAACACTCTCATCTAAGTAAAAAAGTGCATTTGATAAAATAATATAAAGCTCTTTATGCTCATCCTCTTCATAATCATGGGCCTCTTGACCTAGTTTTAAAAAAATTTCAGAGAAGAAACTCATTAAATAAAAAGCCGTATGATTTAAACGAATGTGATTGGGAGACCACTTTAAACTCCACTCTTTGGCCGTTAAAAGATTATTTTCCAGTTTAGAGCTTTTTCTTAAATTAAGGTTCAAACAGTGACCAACTTCAACTAAAGATGATTTCTTTTTAACTCCTCCACCGCGGCCTCCATAAAAAAGAACACTCATCAAGCTTCCGGATTGAGAGATTAGCTTCACAACCAAATCTCTATCTCGAAAAGGAGTCTTATGCAGTACAAGAGCCTGAGTTTTAAAATCTAAACTATTCATATAAGGCAACCATTTTATACCAAAGACTTAAAAATAGAAGTTTGAAACAAGAATACGCAATTTCCCTAAAAGAAAAATCCTCCTTATCCATAGAATAGAGCTGGAATCTCTCACCTCTTCGACCTCCTCTTCCCACATTTTGAATCCAGAAATCCCTATTCTCTAGGCTATAGCATAAAAAAAGAGATGACACGGCGGGAAGATTAACCCCATGGCTTAAAACAGAAGTGGCCACAATAACTTTAACTTCTGGGTTTAGGATCAACTTTTGAGTAAACTCTTTCGCTTCCCCTCCTTTACAGGTTAAAAAATTCACATTGTTTTTCTTAAGATATGTCCCCCACTTATCAACATCTTCTCTTTTTTTAACAAAAATAAGAATCGCTCCCTTCTGATTACGATGAATCTGTTTTTTTATCACTAAATCATAAGTTTTTTTAAAATAGTGATTCACATAAAATTTTTGATAAGGCCTATTTTTTAATTTTTGATTTCCTAAATTTAAACAAAGAACTTCATTAAAGTTTAAGAGTGATTCATTCCTCCATTTTTGAAAATTAACTTTATTCATCGTCGCACTTAAATAAAGACAACTCGATTCACTTGAAGCCACTTCTTCATAACACATTTGAAGAAGTGGACGAAACTCTTCTCCCCAGTAGTAATACAAATGAAATTCATCAAAAATAAAAATCGTTTCTTGGGGGTTGTAGTTCTTTTTTTGCGAAAGCCATTTTTCAACTGTTCCTACATAAATAATGTTAGGAAAAAGTTTTTTTTCAATTTCATTAAAAGTTAATGTTGTTTTAACTTTACTAATACTTAAGGTGAATTCTTCGGCCAACGCCCTTAGAGGAGACAGATAGACGAATGTTTTTGAACTCTTTGAAAGCAAAGTCTTTATCATTTGAGTTTTCCCCCATGCAGGAGGGGCAATAAAGAGAAAGGCGCAATTGGGAATATGTAAAATCTGAGTAAAACAGTCCACTCTGTATATAATGCAAGTTCACCTCACCTTTTAATCTATTAACTCTTTAATATTACGCTCATTTATTTACGGCCTGATTCCTTTTTCCCGTTATAAACGGCAAGAAATATAAATAGGAAAACTTTAAGAATACTAAATAACTAGCCGATATCTTATTATGAGTTTTAGTTATTTTAAAAAATGGATTCCAGGTTTGCTCTCTTTTTTGTGTGCACTCTGGATTGTAGGAAATAGAATAGAGTCACAGGCGCAATTAAACGAGCAAGTTTATAAAATTCAAATAGGAAAAAGTACTCTTGAGATTGAAGAGTTACTTGGGACTCCTTCACAAGTTAAAGAAAAAACATGGGTTTATTACTTAAAAAAAGAAGCAGTTTTAAGTCTTCGTTTTGATAAGAAAAAACTCTCAGAGGCCTCACTTACATTTTCTCAAAAGCCTCATTATAAAAACCACCTTTTCCCAACTAAGCATTTTATCCATTTAAACCCAAGTACAAAGTTTAAAACTGAAAAAAGCTTTATTATCGCTTCGGCTGAACTTGGACTTATTTGGGAACTTACTCCTCAGGGATTAATACAACACGTTTCTTGGCAAGCTCCTTTTGAAGCACAAACTCCGATGCATCCGCTTGAAAATATCCTTTCTCAGGAGAAAGGCTTTAATATAACTGCCCAAAAATAAGAGGGATTTACCCATCTCTTTTCTCGTGTTATAAGACTGTTATGATTTTTCAATTAGAAAAAATTTTTGATGAACAAATTAGACCTGCTCTTGCTGCTCATGGTGGAAATGTTGAGATAGTTGATGTTGATAACGGCAAACTCTTTGTTAAATTGCATGGTGGATGCCAGGGATGCTCGAGTTCAAAGGCCACCTTAAAAGGCGGAATTGAGCAGCTCGTTAAAAGTAAATTTCCTGAAATTGAAGAGATTATCGACTTAACAGAACATGACCAGGGCGAAAACCCATACATGTAAATTTATGCACATTAAAAATACTTTTGAACTTCCTCCCTTTCTCTCTACTCATGGTGAAAGTGTAAGAGAGCTTATTGGCGAGTCAGCTGGCCCAAATAGCGCTCAACACAGCCTGGCCTTTATTGAAATTGCGCCAGGCAAATCTTCTTTAGAGCATTTTCATCCTGTTGCTGAAGAGTCTTATTATATTTTAGAAGGCGAAGCTCGCATTGTGATAGAGGAAGAAGAGTACTTTATGAAACCTCATGACTGTGTTTGTATTCAGAAAAATCAAAAACATCAAATCTTTAATACAGAAGTTAATACTCTTCGTTTTCTTGCCGTTTGTGTTCCTCCTTGGACAAAGGAGTGTTCCATTTTTAGTTAAAATTATCAACAGGGACTTTCATTCTTTCCCTGAACTTTTGAACCGTTGAAACATCAATATCTGCAAAAATAATCTTCTCTCCTTCTTGGGCATTTGCAATAACACTTCCCCAAGGATCGATAACCATAGAGTGACCATAGGTTTTAATGACTTCGTTATGTTCACCCCACTGGGCACTGGCAACAACATAGGCCTGGTTTTCGATGGCCCTGGCCCTTAATAATGTTTCCCAATGGGCCTTTCCTGTTGGGACTGTAAAAGCTGAAGAAACAGTAAAAAGATTTACTCCCAGAGAGTAGTAATGACGAAACATTTCGGGAAAGCGAAGATCGAAACAAATACACATCCCCATTGTCCAGTTATCCCAACAAACAACTTTTGTCTCACTTCCTGCTGTATAGACATCTGACTCATCAATAACTGTTTTACTTTCTGTTTTTGATAAATTAACAGCAAATAGATGTTTTTTATCGTAAGTGCCAATAAGATTTCCTGCTGGATCAAAATTATAGGATCTATTGATAACTTGATTTTCTTTTTTCGTTGCTGCACTTCCACCTAAAAGATAGAGCCCAAATTCCTTCGCTATTTTTCCTATTTCTTTGGTGGCTTCTACATCATCAAGAAGATAAGGTGTTGCTTCTTTGGCATTAGACATAGAGTAGAAGACCTCTGGCAAAAAAACGGCTTCAGCTTTTTCTTTTTTGGCTTCTTGTAAAAAAAGTTTAATCTTTTCCAGGTTCGTACTCGGCTCCAGTACTGAGGTCATTTGTACTAAACCGATCTTCATTAAATTCTTTTCCCTACGGCCACGTAATCAATGCCATTTGATAAAACGACTTTAGTTTTTAAAAGATTTCTCGTGTCAAAAATAACGGCACTTTTAAGCTGAGATTTAATTTTTTTAAAATCAGGGTTATTAAACTCCCGCCACTCTGTGAGAATAACAAGAGCATCACAGCTTTCAAGACATTCATACTTATCCTGATAAGGAGTTACTTCGATTCCAAGAGAAGACATATATTGATGATAATTATGGGAAGCTTCGGGATCGTAAAACCTCACCTTTGCGCCTTCACCAACAAGGTTATGGGCAACCTTAATGGCCGCAGTCTCTCTAATATCATCGGTATTGGCCTTAAAAGCAACTCCCCAAAAAGCAAATGTTTTTCCTTTCAAATTTCCTTGAAAGTAATGTTTCATTTTTTCAAACATATACTCTTTTTGAGATTCATTAACTTTCTCTGCAGCTTTCACAATATCTAAATTAACATCAAAGTCTTGAGCCGTTTTAATAAGAGCTTTTACATCCTTGGGAAAACAACTTCCTCCGTACCCTGGACCAGGATAAAGAAAGTGAGCTCCAATTCGGGGATCTGTCTTAATTCCATCTCTCACTTCTTCAATGTCAGCACCTGTTTTGTCACACAAACGAGCTATTTCGTTAATGAAAGAAATCTTTGTGGCAAGAAAGCAATTGGCTGCGTATTTTGTCATCTCTGCTGAAAGATTAGACATTTTAAGCAGAGGATTTCCCTGCCTTACAAGAGGAGAATAAACTTCATCCATTACTTGAAAAGCGAAATCTGAGCTTGAACCTATAACAACTCTATCAGGCTTCATAAAGTCATCAATCGCAGCCCCTTCTTTCAAGAACTCAGGGTTATTCACGATATAAAATGTTTTTGACGTTATTTCTTTGAGAAAATTATTAAGTTTATGAGCAGTTCCTACAGGAACGGTTGATTTAATAACAATAATTGTTTCTTCACTAATATTTTCTGCCGTTGTTTTGGCCGCTTGATAAAGATAGTCTAAGTTTGCTTGCCCATCCTCACTTGAAGGAGTTCCAACGGCCAGAAACACAACCTGAGATTCATTGATAGATTTATAGTTTGTCGCAAAAGTGAGCCTTTTAGACTCTTTATTTCTTTTTAATAGATCAGTTAACCCTGGTTCATAAATAGGACATTTCCCTTCATTAAGAGTTTTTATCTTATTTTCATCAACATCGATGCAACAAACATCATGGCCTAATTCCGCAAAACAAGTTCCAGAAACAAGTCCAACATATCCGGTTCCGATTACTGAAATTTTCAATTTTACTACCCTTTTCCTTACTAATTAATAATTTCCTCGTTAAACTTCTTAACTAAATGTAAAAATTCGTGAGGGTTCGATATGAGAGTATCTCAAATATTTTGTTTTTAATGATTCAAGTTCTAACAAAAAAGATATTTCCTCTTTTTCATTATTATACTTTCTAATTTTTTTACATTGTTTTTTTAAAACTGACTTTACACTTGTGGGAAGGTCACAAACACCTCTCAGTAAATATGTTTGCTCTTTGTATTCAATGGTGCGTCCTGTAAATAAATCACCTTCTAATAAACCAATTGAAGACTGTTCTTTGGCCAAAATAATTTTTTTATCATGAAGGATATCTTTCAAAACAATATTTTTTCTAAAACTAACCTTAGAAAACTCAAATAACGAGTGATGAACATTTTTTAAAGAATCAATAAGTAATTCGTCTATTTTCTCACTGCCTAAGAAGTTTTCAAAATTATCGATGATTGTTCTACCATCCTCATCATGACGTTGAAAAAGATACCAGTTATTAAAGCAATTCATTCGAGATTCGTACTCATCATCTTCTTCAGTCACTTGGCCTGTTAATTTAAAATATTCTTTCTTGGCCTCACTAAGACTTTGGTAAAAATCTCCCGTTGAAAACTGAGAGAGGATTTTATCTATGGAATTTTCAATTTCTTCTACAACCATGGGCTCTATTTTACTCATCAACTTTAAGAACTGCCAAGAAAGCTTCTTGAGGAACTTCAACATTTCCGACCATTTTCATCCTCTTCTTTCCTTCTTTTTGTTTTTCCAAGAGCTTACGTTTACGACTCACATCACCACCATAACACTTAGCAAGAACATTTTTTCTAAGTGCCTTTACAGTTTCCCTTGAAATAACCTTTGCCCCTACAGCTGCCTGGATTGCAATATCAAATTGCTGCCTATCAATAATCTTTTTCAATTTCTCAGTTAATTCTCTTCCTTTGTAGAAAGCATTATCTTTGTGACAAATAAGAGAAAGAGCATCTACTTTGTCGCCATTAAGTAAGATATCAAGTTTAACCAGATTTGATTTTTGATAACCTTGATAATCATAGTCCATACTAGCATAACCTTTAGTCATGCTCTTTAACCTGTCATAAAAATCGAAGACCATTTCACTTAAAGGGAGATCATAAGTAATTTGAACTCTCTCTTCAGTGATATAATCAATGCCTTTTTGGATTCCTCTCTTCTCTTCACAAAGTTTTATAATTTTTCCAACATATTCATTGGGAACGTGAATCGAGATTTTAACAATTGGTTCACTGATGCTCTCTATCACCCCGACCTCTGGAAGTTCCGAAGGGTTTTGGACCATGATTTTTTCGCCATCAGTTTTATTGACTTCATAACTCACTGAAGGTGCTGTTGAGATAAGGTTCAGAAAAAACTCTCTTTCTAGTCTTTCTTGAATAATATTCATGTGAAGAAGTCCAAGAAAGCCACATCGAAAGCCAAAACCGAGCGCATTTGAAGTCTCTGGTTCATAGGAAAACGAAGAGTCGTTGAGGGCCAGCTTTTCTAAGGCTTCTTTTAATTCTTCATAATCATTTGACTCTACAGGAAAGATCCCGCAGAAAACCATGGGCTTAACCTCTTGGTAACCAGCGAGCATTGGAGTTTGCTTGGCCTTTGAATGAACGATTGTATCTCCAATTTTTACATCCCGAATTGTTTTTATCCCACAAACAATAATTCCAACCTCTCCAGCACCGAGCTCTTTAACCTCTGAATAAAAGGGTTCATGAACTGCAAGCTTGATAACCTCATATTCTCCTTCAGAATGCTTGAAATAAATCTTATCTTTGAGTTTCATTTTTCCTTCAAAAACTCGAACGAGAACAACAACCCCTCGATAAGGATCGAACCAAGAATCAAAAATAAGTGCTTGAAGAGGGTTTTCGCTTTTGCCATTAGGAGGAGGTATTTTTTTGACAAGCTCTTCCAGTAAGTTCTCTACTCCCATTCCAGATTTGGCCGAAACAAGTAAAGCTTCACTTGCGTCTAGTCCAATAATATTTTCGATCTCAGCTCTAACTTTTTCTGGATCAGCATGGGGGAGGTCGGCCTTGTTTAATACGGGAAGGATCTCTAAATCGTTATCAAGAGCCAGGTAGACGTTGGCCAGAGTTTGAGCTTCAACACCTTGAGAGGCATCAACAACCAACAACGCTCCTTCACAAGAAGCCAAGGATCTTGAAACTTCATAAGTAAAATCAACATGCCCTGGAGTATCAATTAAATTAAAGTAATAAACCTCACCGTTGTTGGCTTCATATTTTAGCCTAACCGTCTGGGCCTTAATGGTTATCCCTCTTTCCTTTTCAATATCCATATTATCAAGAAACTGGGCCTTCATTTCTCTATCAGTGATAGATTTAGTCATCTCGATTAACCTATCAGCAAGAGTCGATTTCCCGTGATCGATATGAGCAATAATGGAAAAGTTTCTTATATTTTCAATTTTCATGGATTGTTCTTTTTATACTGAAATCTCTAAATTGGGGAGTCTTAAAACCGTGCGCGCCGCACAACTCTAGGTCATTATCTCTTTTGTCATGATCATAAGATAGAAATCTGACGAACTATCTTTCCCTCTAATAGGAATCACCGTTGAATGACCACTAAAAGTCACTTGTTTTTCTTCTTCGTTTTCAATTTCTTCTTCAGGAGTTCTATCATAAATCACAACAGGAGTGTTTTCAATTTTAGAACGTCTTTTAATGGCAATATCAAAAGTCTCTTTTACACAGCTTGGAATAAGCGTATCAGTATAACTTTTATTGAGAATATCATCTGATTGTAAATCAATAAGTGAATACATTTTATTATTCATATAAATAATTTCACCCTTGTCATTAGAGATGATGACAAGCCTATCAACCATATTGGCGAGAGCATCAAATTTTCTATGCTCCATTTGTATTCTTGAGGCCCTAAGTTCATCAAAAGTTTTCATAGAATGGATCATTTTGTTAATCTCTTGAGCTAGCTCTCCTATCTCATCGTCTTGATTGTAATAAATAGAAACGTCAAAATTACAGTCTTGAAGCTCCCTAATAGCATCATTGATTTTTTTGAAGGGAAGAGCAATTTTTCCAGGAATAACGAGAGAGAGTAAAATAGCAAAGAAGAAAGTAATAATAAGAGTTATCAACATATATTTGTTTGTTTCTTCAATAATGTTGTTAATCCTCTCATCCCTTTTTTCGCTTTGAATGTATTGAATATTTTGAAACTGATCATAGGCCTCTAAAATTTTATCCGCTAACTCCTCAATAGAGGAGAGGGCCGCACTATCTCTATTGTAAACAGAAGCCTTGCTCACAACTGTTTTCAAAGCTTCAGCATAACCATTCATCGTGGCAATAATCTTTTTGATTTCAACTTCTGAGTAGAAAGTATCCAACCTTTGAAGTTGTCCTTGGAAATCCTCACAAAGAGAAACAAGTTCTTCCACATCACTTGGCTTAGCACTGTAAGAGAGAATTTTTCGTTGAGTTTTTAGGATCGAAACAGCTGAAATCCTAACTTCTGTTGTTAAAACTTTCACATTGTTGGATTCTTTAGTGATTTTTTTGATTTCTTTATTAAGTTTATGTAAAAAGAAAAAAACGGTGACCCCAAGGGCAACAACCATGGCCGTAACACCAACAAAACTAGCTGCAATTCTGCTTTTCAGCGATATATTCATATTATGACTCTTCTAAATCCGTAAATAATTTATTGAAGTTTATCTCACTCCCAACAAGAACGACAATATCATCTTCCTCGATAATATCCATGGGAAGAGGGCTGTCGTTGATTTCAATTCGATAGGAAGCTCTACCTTCTTCTGTAATAAAAGGCACTCTTTTTTGAAGAGCAACAATATTAAGGGAATAATTTTGTCGAATTTGGCTTTCAACCAAAGTACGTCCTGCGAATTTTTTTCCAAGTTTAAGCTCTACGATGGAGTAACCAGCTGCAAAGTTATAACGTTGAAGAACATGAGGAGCAACAACTCGAGAAGCCGTGATTTCCCCCATTTCTTCTTCTACTTTAATAATTTCACTCGCTCCAATTTCTTTCAAAACGTGCTCATGAAGTTTATCCGTGGCCCTGGCAATAACCCTTCCAACGCCTAGTTTTCTTAGCATCGCGACCGCTAAAATACTCATCTCAATATTATCCCCAATCCCAACAATGGCCACGTCACAATCAGAAATATTAATAGAACGAGCTGCTTTTTCTTCAGTAATATCAATACAGACAGCATGAGTTACCCTATCTTTAATTTTTTCGACCAACTCACTATTACTATCAATAGCAACAACTTCTGCACCTTTTTCAAAAAGACGGGTAGCTGTTTTAGCCCCAAATGTTCCTAATCCAATTACTGCAACTATCATATACTCTTATCCTATCATGACTCTTGATTCTGGGTATTCAAGGGAACCTTCGATGGTACTTTTTTGCCCAATCGCTAGCGCCAAAGTTAATGGCCCAACCCTTCCAATAAACATTAAAGCAATAATAACAAACTTGCCAATTACACTCAAATAAGGAGTTACGCCTAAACTCAGTCCGGTAGTTGCAAAAGCGCTAATGACTTCAAAAAAAAGTGTAATAAAAGAGTGCTCTGGTTCAACTTTCATCATTATTAGAAGAAAGAAACTTACAATCATCAGTGAGATAATAATAATGGCCGTGCTACTCACGACAATTGAGTTTGGAATTTTTCTATCAAAAAACTCAACACTACTTCTTCCTCTTAGAGTCGATCGAACTGATTGGACCAAAATAGCAAAAGTCGATGTTTTTATTCCTCCTCCAGTTGAGCCCGGCGAAGCTCCAATAAACATAAACAAACTTATCAAATAAAGAGAATGAGCATGGAAGCTATTAAGGCCTACTGTATTAAAACCTGCGGTTCTAGCTGTTACCGATTGGAAAAAAGCCATTTGAAATTTATCCCAGAGAGAATAATCATGAAAAGCGTGAAGGAATTCACTAAAAAAGAGCACCAAAGTTCCAAGACTAATTAGAACAAGAGTTGAAATCAAAACAATCTTAGAGTGAGAACTTAAAAGCACAAAAGATCTCCTGTAGGCAATAGCGTTTTTGACTTCTTTAAGCACAATAAAACCTAATCCTCCTAAAATTATCAGTGTCGAAATAGTTCCGTAGATGAGAGGGCTTGTTGCAAAACTCTCCAGAGAGTTGTTAAACAAAGCAAAACCAGCGTTACAAAAAGCAGAAATACTATGAAAAAAACCAAAGTAAAGAGACTGGCCGAACTCATGTCCTTCAAAAGAGAAAGCAATTGTTAAAACAACAGCTCCCCAAAGTTCAATAATAAGAGTGTACTTTACGATATCAACAATCATTGTTACGAGATCTTCCATACTTGAAACATCAAGAACATCTTGCATAACAACTTGATGCTTCATTCCCATTGAGCGACCAAGAAGAATTGTCATCGACGAATACAAAGTCATAATCCCAAGTCCCCCCACCTGAATCAGCATCAAAACGACAAGTTGACCAAAAAGACTAAAATTATCCACAAGGGAGAGGGTTGAGAGACCAGTCACACAAACAGCAGAAGTTGCTGTAAAAAGAGCATCGGTGAAATTAATCGACTTACCAGGAGCCGCTGAAACAGGAAGTACAAGAAGTAAGGCTCCCGTTAATACAATCAGACCGAAAGAGATAATCACAAACTGAGCTGGCTTTAATTTAAGTTTATAAAGCAGGTTATTCTCAATTTGCTTTACTTCTTTATCTTGGACATCGTAGAGAGAAAGCAGAGAAGAAAAAAGATGAACTGTCCCAAGCCAATAGGTAAATTCCCCTTCACCCCAAGTCACAAGAAGGGGGATAAACACGATAAGAGAGAAGACGTGCCTTCGAAAAAACTCATCCACCCCCTTACTGTTTCGGAAGTTATCGAGAATAACTCCCAAAATGACGATTGGGACAATATACTTACCAGTATCTAAGATAAACTGAACATTTTTGAGAGAAATATAACTTGGAATTTTATTGTTTTCGTTAAGGGCGTAAATAAAGATATAGAACCCATTAATGACAAGCTCTACCAAAAAAGACAATTTACTGTAAAATGATTTCATATAGTTTTAGTTTAATTCTTTTTTAGTGAACAATAAATAATGGGAAAAAAAGATAACTACTTAAATTTTAATATAAATCATCTTGATCCTATGGGACAAGGTGTTCATAAAGAAAACTCTCAGATCTATTTTATCAAAAAAACCCTACCGGAAGAAAAAGGGGTCGCAGAAGTTTTTAAAAGCAAAAAAGGAGTGCATTTTGCTCACCTAAAAGAAATTCAGGAGCCCTCTGCTCTTAGGATTGAGCCAGCTTGCCCTCATTTTAAGTTTTGTAACGGATGCTCTTATCTACATACTGACTATAAAAATGAACTCTCTTTTAAGCTTAATTCTTTAAAAAAATACCTGCAAAAATCACTACCTGAACAATTTGAGATTGAACTTATCCCCTCTCCCCAAAGACTCGGGTATAGAAATAGAGTTCAATTACATTTCAAAGGCAGAAAAATAGGCTACCAAGACTCTCAGTCTCAGATTATCGAAGTTCCTGGTTGCTTACTGCCTTCAGAGAAAATAAAAAAAGAAATCGAAGACCTTTATTCAACACAGAAGTGGCAGAATGATTCAAAAAATATGAAAGAAGGATATTTTGTTATTTATGAAAAGTCTGGCCAAGTGAGAACTGAGCTTAACTCTTTTTATTCTCCCGAAGGTTTTAGACAAGTTAATCAAGAAGTTAATCTCCTTCTGAAAGATAAACTCATTGATATTGTTAAAGAATGCCAAATTTCTGACCTCTCATTTCTAGAGCTCTTTTCAGGTGAAGGAAACTTAACAAAAAACCTTAAATTTCAAAATAAACTCCTCGTGGATTCTTTTGCTCCAAAAAATCCTCCTGAATTTTTTCTTCAGCAAGATTTATACAAAGAAGGTGCGATCGAGAGAGTGAAAGAAAAAATAGGTAGTGTCGATCTCCTCATTCTCGATCCTCCTAGATCGGGACTATCTCATTTAAAAGATTGGGTTCAAACCTTTAATCCTCAATTTGTTCTCTATATCAGCTGTAACCCAGCAACTCTGGCCAGAGATATAGAAGCAATAAATATGAAGATTAAAAGTGCTCATTTACTAGACATGTTCCCTGGAACCCATCACTATGAAACTCTTCTTTTGCTAGAAGCCTAAGAGTAAAATACTCTTCCCCTTTGATTGCCACTGCGTTATCATAACTCAAAGGAGTTTTTATGAGGGCCATTTCAGTTATTATTTTGTCCTTACTTTTTGCTTGTAGTAGTTCAAAAGAAGAAAGACTGATGGAGAAGGCTGAGTTGCACTACGGCCATGGCACATCGAGTCTAATGAGACAAGATTACACGACTGCTCTTGAACATCTCCTTGCTGCTGTCAGAATCAACCCGCAAAGCTCTGAGTATCATAACAACCTAGGTATGGCCTATTTCTTTAAAGGTGAGAAAAAACTGGCCATGGCCCATATTAGAAAGGCCATCGAGCTTAATACTAAAAATACTGATGCAAAAATGAATCTCGCTTCTATTTATATAACTGAAGAGAGATTGGATGAGGCCAAAGAGTTGTATGAACAAGTTTTAAAAGACTTGATTTATCAACATCACTACAGAACTTATTATAATTTAGGGATAATTTCTCTTAAACAAAATAAACTTGCTCAAGCACAAGAATATTTCTCAAGCTCTATTAAAATCAAAGATGATTACTGTCCTTCTTTTTTTCAACTAGGATTGATCCTTTATAAAAAAAATCAGTACAAAAAAGCTCAGGAAAACTTTCAGAACAGCTATAAGGGAACCTGCTTTAACCAGCCAGCCCCCCATTACTATTCGGCCATGGCGTTAATTAAACTTAAAAAGTATGACGACGCACGAATTAAACTTAACCAAATAATGGGAAAGTTTAAATCAACTGAATATGATACGAAATCCAGACTAAAACTGAGCGAGCTTGATTCGATCATTGAGCAAGATAAGATCCAGACTAAAAAGGCCAAATTAAATAAACAACATTTTGCCCCTGACTTTTAAATTTGACTCAGTTAGATACAATTATATTTATTAACAATTTTTAGTTACCTTTTTTATGGTTGAAAAAAACATCGGTGAGTATCTTAGAGGTTTTCGTGAAAAAGAGGGAATGAATATTTCCCAGGTATCAGATCTCACAAAAATCAACGTTAATGTTCTCAAAAAACTTGAGGCCAATGATCTTGGTAATCTCCCTAACAAAGCTTATGTCAAAGGTTTCGTTCAAAGTTACGCCAAAGTTTTAAAAATAGATATCGAGAAAGCTATTGATGTTTTAAATTATTCTTACTCTGTAAAACTGGGACATCCTTTTAAATCAGAGCGAAGAAAAATAGAAAATGAAGCCCGTAAAATCAAAGAAGAAAAAAATAATCAAGAAGAATCCAATGACTCTAACCCACTTGAAACCTCTGCTATAGAAGATAATTTGAAAAAAGTTCTTAAAGTGGTTTCAAATAAAAAAGTCTATATTCCACTTATTGTTCTCATTACAACAGTAAGCTTAATTATTTCGATTTATAATTATATGAGCCAAAAAGTTAGCCAGGATGTTGCACAAACAAATTTGACCATAGAAAAAAAAGAACAAGAAGATAAGACAGAAGAACCACTAAAGGATCAGGAAGCCAATCTTTTTGAAATGGAGGCTATTGAAAAAATTGCCCAAGAAGAAGACTCTTTAAAACCAGAAGAGTCCCAAAAAGAAGAAGAGAAAAAAGCGCAAACACTTACAGGGCCAATTGCTGAAAATGAAAAAAAGAATACTGATAATGCTAACGAAGATGCTCTGGTTTCTCAAATGAGAGAATCTGGTTTGCTCGTTCAAACCCCTGATGATTTAAGAGATGCAAGAAGTATCGAAAACTCTTCTCCTTCCAAAGAAGATTTTCCCTTTGTTCAATTTTATCCTATGGGACAAAGAATTGTTTTTTCAATTGATAAGGATCAGAGTGATCTTGAGAATGAGGAACTCTATCCTGAGTTAGCAAAAAACGCATTTCAATCTGATAAACAGAATGTCTTCATTATTGCTCTTGATGGAGATAGTTGGTTAACTTTTAAAATTGACAATAAAGAAGTTAAATCTTTAGTTCTTAGAAAAGGTAAAAAACTTTTCTTACAAGGAGATCTCATTCTTCTTTTTATGGGTAATGCTAACGTCACACGAATTTTTTACAATAATAAAAAAATTGATTTTGAAACGAAAACGGGTGTTAAAAGTCTTGTTTTCCCAAAAGAAAAAGCACCTAACTACGAGCTTCCTTTGTTTGTGGCCAATAAAAAAGGAGTTCTCTATACTGCAAGTGATTATAAATCTGTCATGCAAGAAAAGGAAAATGACGAGGATTAATTACTTATCCAATCAAGCTTCTTAAATTTTTTCAAAGAATAAAAAAATATGACTAACGTTGGGAAAAAAACAGCAAACCATGTTGGAACTGTTCCTTTTTGAGAGAGTGTTACCATAAGAAAAAAGAAAGCATAGTAAGCGACAAGAAAACCTAAACTTAGTGCTCCTACGTTTTTTCTTTTTCCTCTATTATCTTGAACACCAAAACTAATTCCGATAAAAACAAATATCATGCAAATTAAAGGAGTATTAATCCTATTCCAAAATTCAAAACAAATTTTATAATAATACTTTTCATCAATTCCCTTCTCTTTTTTTTCTTCTTTACTATAATTCATTATCTTCCATAGTTCGGGACTCGACATCATGCTGGCTTTTGTTTGAAATAAAGCCTTAAAACTTCCCATTGTTACGGGAAAATCATACTTGTTATAAATAATTTTCTCTAGTTTACCCTGCTCTTTTCCAATTTTAGAAATATTTCCTTTTTCAAGTATCAGCCTAAGTGATTCAGATGATTTTTCGAAATCTCTTTTTTTAATCATATTTCCCATTTGAGAAAAAATAACCTTATCTTCATTTTCAGATTCTAAATGAATAAAAATATTTTCCATTTGTGAGCCTTTATTCATCACTTTTTCTGAAAAAATAGTAACATCAGGGATTTCTGTAAAAAATTGACCACTTTTTATTTCTGCTAAGAATTTAGATGATTCTATTGAGCGGACAGATTTATTAAAAGCAACTTGGGATGCTGGGATAATTTTAATATTTAAAGCAAGAATCATTAAAGCAATAAAAAAAGAAACAAGAATAAAAGGAGTAATAATTTCGCGTTTTCCCAATCCAAATGATCTCATGGCAATATACTCAGAATCCTTACTAAATTTTCCCATGCAAAAAAGTGAAGCAAAGAGAGATGAAATGGGAAAGGCCATAGGAAGGAAAGTCACAGAGATATGGGCCAAAAGAACAACCGTTAGACCTATTGAGAGACCTTTATTAACTACTAAATTAGTCAGAGAGAAGAGTTTGAAAGAGAGAAGAAAAGAGACAAAAAATAAACAACTCACAAGAAACGGAGCAATAAAGCTTGCTGCTATATATCTTTGAAGCATCGTTTTCATTAGTATCCTTATGAGACCAGAATACTTGAGAGTTCTTTCTTAGACAACAAAGCAATGAATATGATAGAAATGAGTAAATAGAAATGAGGAGTTTAATGTATGGAAATTAGAGTTGATTCATCAGGTAAATTATTTGAAGAAGCAGAATTAAAAGTCGTAGGAATTTTTCAAAAGGACGATGCAAAGTCTAAGAAAATTCCTGATATTAAAGAAAAAGAGCTCAAAACCCTCTTCCAATCTCTCAAATCTTCTCATACTTTTGGCGCTTCTTTAGGAGAACGTTTTTTTCTCAATAACACAAATGGGGATTCCTATCTTCTCATCGGACTAGGGAATAAGAAAGCTCTCTCTTCTGAAGTTTTAAGAAAACAAGTTGCTGCTTTTATCAAATCACACCTAGCTTCTGCAAAATCTCTTGCCATTGATTTAGACAGTTTTTTCTCAACACAATTTGAAAGAAATGCGAATGCAGTCATTGAAGGAGCTCTCCTTTCTGACTATAAATTCGATAAATATAAAACAAGCTCACAAGAACAAAATCTCAAAGAAGTAAGCTTAAAAACAACTAAGAAAAATGCTTCTCAATTAAGTAAAATAGTTAAAAATGCCCTTCCTATGATTGAGAGTATGAAATTGGCCAGAGACTATGCAACAGAGGTTCCCAATTTTTTGAATTCAGTTAAATACGCTAGTCTTGTTGAGCAAGACGTTAAAAAAAATCTCAAAGGTGTTAAAGTTAAAATTCTTAATAAAGCTGATATTAAAAAAGAGAGAATGGAGCTTTTTTTATCTGTTAATGCTGGCTCAGCTTATGAACCTCGTCTCGTTCATTTAACATACACTCCTAAAAAGAAAACCAGAAAAATGAAGCATATCGCTCTTGTTGGCAAAGGAATTACTTTTGACACTGGTGGTTACAGCCTAAAACCTTCAGCTAGTATTATGGGAATGAAATATGACATGGCCGGTTCCAGTACAGTCTATGGAGCTTTTAGAGCTGCTGTCCTTCAGGGAGCTCCTCACAAACTCACTTGTATTATGGCCATTACTGATAATGCGGTTAGTTCTAAGGCAACATTTCCGGACTCTGTGATTAAGACTAGAAATGGGAAAACTGTTGAAATTCTCAATACAGATGCGGAAGGACGTCTTGCTTTAGCTGATGCCCTTGATTATACCTGCGATTTAAAACCTGATGTTATTTTTGATGCTGCTACTCTTACTGGGGCTTGCTTGGTCGCCCTTGGAGATGAAGTTTGTGGACTAATGAGTAATGATGAGTCGTTGGTTAAGTCTATAAAAAAAGCGGCTCAAGCAAGAGATGAGTATATTTGGGAGCTTCCTATTGTTCCTGAGTTCAGAGACCATATCAAATCTAAGGTAGCTGACATTAAAAATATAGGAAAACCAATGAGGGCCGGAACAGCTGTTGCCGGGGCATTCTTGCAAGAATTTATTAAAAACGGAATCTCTTGGGCCCATTTTGATATTGCAGGAGTTGCTAATAATCAAGATCATCTTCCCTACTGTACACCTGGTACAGCTAGTGCATTGATGGTGAGAACAATGGTTGAATACATTCATAATGCATAAAAAGCCTTTTTCTCTAGTGCTACATAATCCAGAAATTCCAGGTAACACAGGGAGTATTGGAAGAACATGTGTAGCACTAGGGATTGAATTAATTTTAATAAAACCTTATGGGTTTGAAATCAGTGAAAAATCAGTCAGAAGAGCTGGACTTGATTATTGGAAACACTTAAATCTGAAAGAATATTCTAATTGGGAAAGTTTTCTAGATTCAGAAAAGCCTACTAGAGAAAGTCTTTTCTTTTTTTCAAAAAAAGCCAGTAAACATATTTTTCAAGCTCAGTTTCACCCAAAATCTTATCTTATTTTTGGTTCTGAAACAAAGGGGCTACCTGGTTTTTTAAGAGAGGAGTTTCCTGAAAACTTCGTTGAACTACCCATGTTCTCTTCTCAAATCCGCTCTCTTAATTTGGCCAATACAGCAACGACAGCTGCTTATGAATGTCTGAGGCAACTCAATCTTTAAAGTTTTTACTGCTCCCATAAATCGCTTGCACTCACTTCTTCCTCTTCCCAGCTAAATTTTTGTTTAAGACTCTCGATTCTTTCCTCCTCGTCTATAAACCTCGCTTGTCTGAGTTTGATACTAATTTCTTGAATTGAGTCCTTGGCAAAATCAGTTAATTTTCTGTCGCGGTAGGATTCACTATAGCGAATTGGATTTGGCAAAAGCATCGCAAGAAAAGCTCCTTCTTTTAAAGTCAAAGAGCTCGCTGTTTTATTGAAATAAAAGAGACTTGCGCTCTCTATTCCATAAAGATCTTCTCCAAATTCAATTATATTTAGGTAAAATTCTAAAATTTTTTCTTTTGAATATTTTTGTTCAAGTCTATAGGCCAGGTACATTTCTAACAGCTTTCTCAAATAACTTCGCTCATGAGAGAAAAATATATTTTTAATCACTTGCTGTGTAATAGTACTTCCCCCTCTACTAAACTCATGCGTTTTGAGAAAGTCCCTTAAAATAACTTTTAATTGATTAAAATCAACCCCTTTATGTTCATAAAAGGCCCAATCCTCACTTACAACAATAGCCCCTATTGCAATGGGTGAAATCTTTCCAAAGTTGACCCAATATGAAGGGCGTTTTTTTTGACATTCAAAATAAATTCTCCCCTCTTCTTTTTTTTGAACAACAGGATACTGTTCAAAACAAGTAAAATCATAGGACCCGACATATGTGAAGAAGATTATCAGCAAAATGATAATGACAATAAGAAGCGTTTTAAATAATTTAGACATCAAAATTAAAACAATGTTTGATTTTTTCTTAGTTCATTAAAACTTAAAAGAGATCTTGCGATATAGCCTAGTGAACTCGTTTGAGAAGATTGTACTTCCTCTATTTTCAAAGGAGCACTCTTTCCCACAAACGTTAAGAAAGGAAACTCTTTTTCCAAATACTGACAGAGAGATTTATCTTCAATTTCACCGACAAACATTTCTTCTGAAAAATAAATGTGCTTAGCTTCTTCGTTACCAAAATTTTCAAAAACTCTTTTTAAAGTTCTTTTAAGTAACTTTATTTTTTTAGCTAAGTCTTCTGAGGTAATTTCCTCTTCATGCACTTGACCAACAAAGCTCAGGCTTTGCTTATCTGATTCATTTTCTAAGGACTCCCCAATAAAATGTCCCCAATCATGAGTTAAACTTTGAGGGAGAAAAAAAGTTTGATTCTCTTCAATTATTTTTTTATTTAATTCGAAGTTAACTAAGTAGCCAGGTGTTGTTTTTATATCTTCAATTGATTGAACCAAAGATTCAGGAAGAGAGTCTTTACTGGCCAAAACTTTAAGAAAACTTTTAGGTCCTCTTCCCCAAATAAGATTTTTACAATTAATGATAAAATCATCTTTTGTTTTTAAAATCCAATGCTCAGTATCTATCAAGTCACTTGGAGATGTTTTTTCAATTGTAAGTAGTTCCTTGTCCTCTCTATATGGAGAGAGTAGTTGATCTAGATTTTCCCAATCATTCAAAGAGAGTCCGATTGAGTTTATTACTTGCTCTATATTATAACGATAAAAGTCACTTACAAAATAAGCCTCATCTCCTAATAAAGGCGAAGGATTTTTTGTTCTTCCGCCAAAAGGCTTAAACTCTGTATCTTTATAAAAGACAGGTTGACCTTCATTTTTTTCTAGTTTGATTTCTGGAAAATACCTTTTAAGAATCTGTGCTGATTCATCGTTTCTTATATCATGAAGACTCGTTTGAAAACGCTCAAGAAGTGTTTGCCTAGAAACTTCATTTGAAATAATGAACTTCATTTCTTCTGCGTTATAAGATTTTCTCAGTTCAAGAAAGGACAAAAAGCAGCTTATGTCATCGCCAACAATAATAACTTTATAAAATTTTTCTTGAACTTGTTTTTTTGCTTCTTCTTTAATTTTTTTGAAATGAGTAATCCCAAATCCCACAACGAACCCCTATACTTCCAAGGGGTTATCTTATCGCGAGCTTGTCCCCTGGCATAATCTGTCTGCGTTTGATCAATCTTAGATTAGTCTTGATAAGTGTGTCCAGAGATACTCCCGTTTTTCTTGACACAGACCACAATGAATCGCCTTTTTTGACGACATAATACTCACTTGGGTTGTCAATGGTATCTCCTCTCCTTAAAGCACTTGCAATTCTTCTTCTATAGGCCCTTCTTCTTCTCACCCTTTTTCTAGGAAGTTCATAAAGATCAGCGTACATTTCATGTCTTTTGCTTTGCCCCATACGAAAAGGAAGTTTTACAAAGGTTCCTCTTTTATGTTGTTTGCCTGTACTTAACTCTGGGTTTAAAGAAGCAAGAACTTCCAAAGGTAATTTAAATTTTCTTGCAACATCTTCAAGCCTAGCGCCACTTTTCACAACATAAGTTTGAAAATCTGAGGCCTCATGATTTTGTTGCTGGCAGCACTCGGCCCATCTTCCTTTCATTCCTTCTGGAACTCGAAGGCGATAAGTTTCAGCATCATCAGGAATATACCATCTTCTTATTTCAGGATTTAAACGCTTCAGCTCTTCAAAATCAATATTCAAATTTTCAGCTACACGATAGAGGTCTGTTTTCTTATCAACAACAATTTCATCAAAATGCAGTGGTTCGTGATAATCAATTTCATGAAAGCCAAAAGAGCGAAGGTTTTTGCCAATAATTGCTAACGCCATTATTTTAGGGACATAGTTTTTGGTCTCAGCTTTCAAATAGCGCCCTTTTCTTATCTGCCAAAAGTTTTTCGTTTTGTAACGTTTGATGGCCCTTGAAATTTTTCCTTCACCAGCATTATATCCAGCAGCCGCAAGCTCCCACGAGCCAAACATGTTATAAAGAGTTTTTAGATAATTGGCAGCTGCTTGAGTCGCGTAAAAAGGATCTCTTCTCTGATCGATATACCAGTCAACTCTTAATCCAAACTTTCGACCAGTGTAAGGCATAAACTGCCATGGACCGACGGCTTTGGCCCAGGATTTCGCGCTTGTTCTGAAGCCACTTTCTGCCATCGCGAGATAAATTAAATCTTGAGGCATGCTATTATCTTTTAGTATCTTACTTAAAGTGGGAGCATACCTTCCTGCTCTTTCAGAGTACTTTTCAAAGTGCTTTCTTCCTCTTCCTGTAAAGTAATTTATCCATTTCTTAACAGCCTTATTGTAAACAACAGGAATATCAAAGTAGTAGTTTTTCAAGTTAAGGTGTTCGGCTCCATAAAGAAAATAAACTTTTTTGTCTGAATCTTTTAAAGTCGCATGAGAAGAACTTCCAACCAAACAGCCATCACACGTTTGAGAGTGCGCTTTTTCTGCTAATACTTTCCCATTGTAAGCTATCTGAGAACGCTCTTTTTGAGCTTGTGTTTTTTCTGAAGTCGATATACCTGAGCAAGCTACTAAAGTAAGAGAGAGAAGTAGAGCCGCTATACTAAAATTCATCCTAATGTCCTTTTCCACTCTATGCTATATCCATGCTAAAATCTTAACGTCATTTTCATACTGTATCTTAAGTATTTTACTCTCTTAGGAACGTTTTTTCATCAAAGAATCAACAAAAATAGCACCAACAGAATCTCCAACGACATTAACTACTGTACGAGACATATCAAGTACTCTCTCAACCGCTAAAACAATTTGAATTCCTTCTAAAGGAACCCCCACGGCTCCCATAACAATTCCCATTGTAATAAAACCAGCTCCTGGAACAGACGCTGTTCCGATCGCAGCGAGAGATCCTGTAACAAAAATGAGAAATAATTGTGATATGGACAGGTCTATTCCATAAACTTGGGCGATAAATATGGTTGAAATAGAAACATAAATAGCAGTTCCATCCATATTAACTGTTGCTCCGAGTGGAAGAACAAAGTTTGCTGTTTTTTCACTTACTTCAAAGTCCTCAGTCAAAGTACTCATCGTTACCGGCAAAGTGGCCGAACTCGAAGAGGTTGAAAATGCTGTTAGCATAACTGCCGATATATTTTTAAAAAACATTAATGGTGACATTTTTATTTTAGGAGAAATAAAAACGGACAATAAAGTAACATGAAGAATAAGTCCCAGTAACACCACTAAAGTGTATTTTCCCAGGTAAATGAGAGAGTTCATTCCCGTACTTGATACAACATTTACAATAAGAGCAAAAACTCCTATTGGGGCCACCTTCATTATTGCGTGAGTGAGGTGGTGAGAAATTTTCTCCAAAGATCGAGTAAAGGAAATCATTCCCACTGCATCCTCTTTAGAAGAGAGTGAAACCAAAGCTAATAAAAGAGAAAACACGATGACTTGAATAATATTTCCATCAACCATCGCCTTAATTGGGTTTTGAGGAACTGCTGTTTCAAAAACTTGAATAACAGTCGAAAGAAGCTCCTGGGGCTTTTTTTCTTTTTGATTTTCTTTACTTTCAGAGATTGAGGAGGTGTGTTTTTGAGAAATATCTAAATTGGCTCCTTTCCCTGGGCCCAAAAAAGAAACAAGGATAATACCACTGAGAATGGCCATTGAAGTTGTGACAAAATAATAGCCTAAGGTATATTTTCCTAAAGAAGCCAAATTTTTCACAGACTCTAAATTAATAACCGACATATATACTGAAGAAAAAATAAGCGGAATGATAATCATTTTAAGCAGTCTTAAAAAAATAACTCCAAAAGGTTTAATATAAGTCGCTAAGTCTTGAGAATGAGTAAGGTTCAGAGTAAGACCAATAATAAACCCAGCTATAATGGCAAGTGTTATATAGTAGGAAAAATGCTTCTTTTTTGATTTAACCATGATTATTGGTCCTTTTTTTACTATTCTTTTAGTATGAGCTTCTTTTGTACCAAAATACTCATCATTATTTTAGCTTTTTCTTTTGCTCTTAACGCGAAAGTGACTCCACCAAACTATGATTTCAGTTTTAAAGAGCTTGAAAAATTTTTTCCTGGTAAAAAAATCTCTGATATTAAATTAAATAAAGAATTAGTTAATAAGAAAGGAAAAATTTCTACTTACAAATTTTATGTGTCGCAGCTTCGTTATAAGTTTCCTGTTCTTATTCAAGTTAATGAAGGAATTATTGTTGATTTTTATGCAACTCTTCCAACCTATTTTCTTCATGACGTTTTTCATCAAGGAATTATTAAACGATTGGGCCCTCAACAAAAATATTTAAACCAAAACGAGCATTCTGTTTATTCTTGGGAAAACAAAGACGGTATTGATTATATTTATTCTGCTGCATGCACGATAACCTGTTTCCCTATTTTTTTCTCAGGTGTTTTTAGTAAAGAGAAGAGACCCAAAGCACTCATTCCGCTGAAAGACAGTGTTTTGAATACTGAACTCGAAAATAAAACAAAAAAACCTTAAGCCGCTTTTTCCTTTTCTCGAGGTTTAAAATTCTCTTTAGGATATAAAATCCCTTCTGAACTTCTGGCTAGAGCAAAAATTCTTTTTTGAAATGAAGATGAAAAACCTTCATCAGAGAAATAAGTATTGTAATGTGTAAGCAAACTTACTAATTCTTCAACTTGAAGCTTTCTTGACTGGTTTTTAATACTCTCATCAAGTTTTAAAAATTGAAGTGGAAAACTTAAAGGCTTTAATCCCTCTATTGTATGAAGCACTTGATTATCTAAGTCAATAAATACAGCTTCACCTTTTGATTCAGCTTGGGACATAACAACAGCACCTTCATCAACGCTAACTCCCCAAACCCCAATAATATTATAACTGGCAAGGCAGTAGCCTAAAAATCGATTGAAAACAATTCTGAGTTTATAATGGAAGTCTTCTTGGGAGAACCTGTTCATCAAGCCCATTTCCCAAATAAAACGCCCTTCAGAGAACACCATTATTCCAACACCTTTAAAACGGTATACCTTGTAATCTCCTCTTGAACTAATACTTTCAAGGCCATAACGATCTTCTTCTCTGACCTGACCAATTTGCTTGGAAACCATAGGACCAGCTACTGATATTTTTAGTACACGAAGGTACTCAGGGCGATCATGTTCTTTTGTGAGAACTTCTTCATTACACTTTTCAAATCCCATTTCATTTAAAAAAGAACTCATCTGGCTTTCTAGCTGTGGTTCAACTAATTTCACAAATATGGGAAAGCCTTCACTTGCTCTATACTGATAATACAGTTGTTGATTTTTTTCTTTCATGGCAATCCTCCCATTCTAAAGGCTTTTCGAAGAACGAAGGTAAATAATCAAATAAAGGTTTTGGTTAAGGACAAATTTGCCTAGGCCTAGCAACTTTTATTGGCGCCCTCTTAAAGCCGCTCATCGAAATTAAAAAGATAGTTGATAAAAAAACTCTCCATCTTTTCAAGTACTTAGACAGGTAAATCTCGCTAAGTCCAGATTATGTTTGGGGTTTTGTGATAAAATATATCTAAATATCTATCTTTGAGGATGTATGAAGAATTTTTTAAAAAATAACGGTTTTTCACTGGCCGAACTTATGATTGCTCTTGGTGTTGGCTCCATCGTCTCCTTGGGAGTTGTTGGTGTTTTTAAAATGAAGTCGAACCAAGATGCCACCAGGCAAAGAGAGAGCGATATTAGCGCTGTTAAATATTATATGGAAAATGTTTTTAGTAACGAAAATGTTTTTCAAAACGAAATCGTTGGAGTTAATTCTCCAGTTTCTCTTAACAGTGGTGGAAGAACTATTGAATATAGTGGAAGAACGGTGCTTGCAAGTGGATCTGTTTTTGGAAAAGTAACCGTTGGAAATATAGCCATCACAGAAATATCACCATTGGCCACAGGAAGTGCTGCCGCTTCAAGACCAGCATTAGTGACGATTCAAGGAAGTTTTACTAAAAATACAAATGGCCAAACTTTAATTGGTGGACAAGGACAAGCTCAAATTGTTCAATTAAAACTTCTCGTTTCTCTTGATTCAAATGGAAGAATCCAAGGCCTTGTTTCTGATACAAACTCAAGAACTGTTTCCCTCGATCAATCTTGTAGCAATTTAACAGGAGGCTCGAACTGGTCTCCTAATTCTCAAAGTTTTAAGCTCATCGATCCTTATGACAACAACATTGCAGACGGACTTAATGAAATCGATGTGACTTCTCCTCTAGGTCGTTGTGCCCATGATTTTTTTAGAAAAACTTGTGAAGATTTTAATCGCTCTGGCTTAGTCAATCCCTATGATGGCTCGTCCATCCCAAATAACCATATTACATACAACAATAATGAAACTCTTAACTGGGATACTCGTTGTCAAAATGCTCCTGAAGTTATCTGTCTTACTCTAGGAAAAAGATGGGTTAATGGGGCCTGCTATGACTTTGCTCTCACAGATGGAACAGAGTGCGGCCCAAGCTCTTCAACAGGTGAGAGTTGTGGAAGATGCGAGAACAAACCTACTTGCTGTAATGGAGATGCTAATTGTAACCCAGCGGATTGTACTTGTGCAGTTTGTGGAGCTGGGAATACTACTGTTTGTACACCTCCAACGACAAATACCAATCCTTCAAACACTAATCCATCAAATACTGGAACTTGGTCACCTATTTCATGGAGCGGGACTTGCAGCGGGTGTAATGAAACAGGTGTCACTACTTGTAGTGGTGGGACTTGTGGTGCTCCTCCCACTGGATGTAATGCCAACGGACAATGTACTCGAAGTGGAATGGGTGGAGTTTGTGCAAAAAGTGGAACTTGGCAAACACCAGCTTATGGAAGCTGCCCTTCTGACTCTTTAGGTGAGATACCTCTATTTGCAACAGTTTCTTGCTCTAATAGTTGTGGTGGAAGTTGTGATATTCTTCCACCAGAATGTAATATCATTAATACAGGAGGACAGTTTGGAGATAAGGCCATGTGTTCTAAAACTTGTCCAAAAACTGATGATTCGGAACAATGTATTCCAAAAGGTGGGCAACTTCCTTTTGGAGGAGGAGAAGGCGAGACATACAGTGAAGAATCTTGTTGTGATAATTATAAAATAGTTGGTTACCACCAAGCTAAAGGGGATGGTTTCACTTGGGGCGCCCAAGGTGGGGCAAAATGTTTATCAGGAACACTTCCTCCTCCATCAGACTACTCTCCTGGAATGAATTGTATTTCTGATTATTGTTTTTGTGGAGAAGTTCCTGTTTGCTCTCTTAACAATGGTAATAATGACGATCCGACTGGAGAAGTGTGTAGTGAGACTAATATTTGTCAAACTGACTCACAATGCCCTGGCGGTGCTTGTCAACTAGAGCCTGGCTATACGGTTTATCAATCCTTTAATGGAATTGAATGTAAAACCGGACAATCAAATTTTGATGATGCAATCATGCAATGTTCTAATGATAACAGTACAGCATGTGTAGGAATAGAGACACCTATGGGGTGTGATGTTGCTTACAAACAAAATAAATGTCATTGCCCGTAGGGAAAAAGAGAATATTATGAAGTTTTTAAATCAAAAAGGTATGTCCCTAGTTCAAACAATGGTGTTAGTAGCCGTCATGGGAACGATGACGACAGTTTTCATGAAAGAAGCCTCATTGATGAACAAGCAAACGAGAGTTATTAACGTTTCTGATAGAACGGATCAACTCACTAATGAGCTCAGGCAACTTCTATCAGACACGGCAACTGTGGCCAATACTTTCTCTGGCACACAAGCAACTGCTGTTTCAGGTTCTGGTTGTAGCACTGACTCCGCTTTCACTTCGCTTGGAACAGGAAATGGCCTTAGAAACTCAGTTGGTGGAACTCTCAGTTTTAATACACCACTTGTGAACATCACGGCGACTTCTTATTGTGTTGAAGCTTATTGCCCACATTCAAACCCGCCAACGACTGCTGCTCCTTATAAGTGTGGAGATCTTTTTCCAGGTGAAGCCATTTATGTCTTAAGAGTCACGATTGATAGAGACACTTCCAACAAGGGAGGAGTTCTCAAAAGTGTTAATA
This sequence comes from Bacteriovoracia bacterium, assembly GCA_030431635.1. Taxonomy (GTDB): domain Bacteria; phylum Bdellovibrionota; class Bacteriovoracia; order Bacteriovoracales; family Bacteriovoracaceae; genus CALFYV01. Next base: position 59,645 of record JAUIIL010000003.1, on the reverse strand, counting down.
GAGATATTAGATTCAGAGTTTTTCGCGGAGATGGAGGTACGGCTGTATCTGGAGGATATCCAGAGGAATCTGAAGAATATTATTCAAGACGGTTCTGTGAAAATCTTGGTGGCTGGGTCGGCCCTACAGGAGCTTGTGATAACCAATTTAATCAAAAAGCTTGTGTGATGATGGGTGGACTTTGGGATACCACAACCTCAACATGTATTAAAGGTGAGAAAACATGCCAATGGTTAACAGGAAGAACAACCTGTTGGGATGCCACTAATAATCGCTGTGATTTTCCAACTGAAGGTGTTCAAACCTATTCAGGACAGTTTTGGAGTGCTTGTAACTCTTGTCACAGAACAAGAACGACAATATGTAACCCTGGTCAATGTAGTACAGCTTGTACAGATCCAACCAGTACTCAATCGACCTCGACCATGATCACGGGAGATTGGAGTTCCAGTATTAACTCTTATGGAACAAATCCAATTGGGGCCAATTCAATCCCTGCGATGGATCCAAATCCTGGCACATGTAAGATGTATGGTCGCTATACATCAAATGGTAATGCCTATTGCTCAGGAAACGAATGCCGAATGGATGTCACCTGTAGTGGAGAAATTTGCGGTGCTAACTGTGACCCGAGCAATAACAATAACTCTCCTATTAATGTTTCTAACGCTCTTTCTTCTCGAGGTGGACTATCTAATACTGGAGGATATGTTCTTTTAGATAATTCAATAGAGGCTTGTGGTTGTGGAGAAGAAACAGAAACAGAAACAGAAACAGAAACAGAAACTGGCGAGTGGAATATAGACTGGAGCAACGCAAGCTGTAACTCTAGTTGTGAAGAAGTTGGAACGCTCTCTTGTACAGGAACACAATCTGTTTGTGATTCAAAAACAGCTCCAAATGGCTGTAATAAAACAACAAAAAAATGTACAAGAAGTGCCACACAAGCAAACAACATTTGTGAAGCGAGTTGTTTCGAAAAACCCGTTTGGGAAATTACATGGTCTGGTAACTGCGATCAATGTAATGAAACAGGAACTGCCGCTTGTAATAAAGGAAGTGATTGTATGAATCAAAGCATCCCACTTCCAACAGAATGTACAAGTGCTCAATCATGTTTGCGTGATGGAGCCAAATCAACAGGTTCAGCTGTTTGCGCTGCTGATGCTTCATGGTCGACGTACTCGACACCAACTTTCGACTGTACTGGTAAAGAAGGTCAAACGCTTACAAAAAATGTAACAGTTTATTGTGATGCTAAATGTGGCGGAGACTGCGGGAGCCCTGATACAGGCTTTGCAGTAAGTGGTGATAATAAAACAGCAACAAAAACTTTTTCTCAATTTTGCCCAGTTGCAGCTAAGCCACCAGGCCCTCCTTCAAATTGCCTTCCAGATGGTTACCCTCTTCCAGAAGGTTATACTTCTAATAACTGCTGTAATAAAAAAATCTTTGCTTATAATAACGACACTGCGGCACAGCTTATTCAGCAGGGTTTAATGACAAGTACTAATGCGGGAGCATATGGATATTGCTTTTTAGACGCCTCTGATATTAGAGATAATGAACATCCCACAGGAATCGACAAATGTCTTACTAATTATTGTTTTTGTAATAGTGTAGCCGTTTGCTCTTCGTCTTCCAGTACTAGTACTGGTGGTGCAGCTGGAGGAGATTTCAATGCTGATTAATAAAATTTTAAATAACCAAAAAGGTTTTTCCCTAGCTGAAGTTTTAATTTCAGCTGCAGTTGTTGGAATTGTCTCTGTTGGAATTATGCAGGCTCTTAAAGTTGTCGGGGACTCGGGACATAACCAAAAAAAATCCCTCAATATTAATAAGCTTCATAAAAGAATCGTCACTCTTTTAGAATCATCAACAATTTGTCAGAACTCTTTTAATGGAGCCTTGGCTGGGGGAAGTATAAACGCAACAGGAGCTGTTGCCGGTTTTGCCATCAGTAATAATCAATTAGGTGGAAACTTCACTGGAATTGCTATTTCTTCAGCCAGAATTACAAATCTTGTTGGAGCGCCAATTGCAAAAGCAACTTTAGAAATTGTTTATAATAAAAATCCCAGTGACATAAATAAACAAGTTACAGGAGTTTCAACTCTTACTCGGACTTCAGTTATTAATGTTAGATTAAATGGAAGCCAGGTTGTTGATTGCTCTACTGGTTTTCTTGAATACGAAAATCTTCAAGAGTCTTGTGAAAAAACAGGAGGAACTTGGAACGTGGCCACTAGAGCTTGTGATGTCAACGAAACAACTGAGTCTGTTGATAACTGTAATGCTATGGCCTACTCTAATACCCAAGGAGCTCAATTAGGAACACATAACGGAACTGGTTGTGATGCTGACGAAGCTTATTGTGTTGATCTTGGACAATGTTGGGATTCAGCGACTTCAACTTGCAACCCTTGCCCACCACCCACAACATCGACTTCTGGCTCAAGTTCAGGAGGATCTACTTCTGGGGGGACAAGCTCGGGAAACTCTAGTGGAGCTAGCTCTGGTGGTTCTAGCTCCGGAACAACAACAGGGGCTTCAACTCCACCACCTCAAGGAACTTGGAGCATTAATTGGTCTGGTCAATGTAATAACTCATGTCAAGAAACAGGTGTCGCTGTTTGTTCTAATGATAATTGCTCTGGTCTTCCAAATGGCTGCTCTTCACAAAATAATTGTTTAAGAAATGGAACAGGCTCAACCTGTGCCCAACTTGGTAGTTGGTCTACTCCAAACTGGACCCCAAGCTCTTGTACGGCAGGACAGGCTCAAACAGCATCAATTTCTTGTGATGCTAAGTGTGGAGGAAGTTGTGGTTCTGCACCTGAGAATTGCTCTTTAAGTGGAAGTTGCTCTAGAGCATGCGGAGCAACTGATTCAGGCAATCAAAATTGCAGCGGAGGATCGGGTTCTGGAAATACAGGATGCAACGACGGTAGCGGTACAACGACGACTGGTAATACAACCGGGGGTGGAGCAACTCAAGGTTATTGCTATAGGACTGAAAACTTCAATGCTGGTTGCAACACGGGTCAAGGCCAAGCTGAATACCCAACAACAGTAGAGTGTTCTCCATCAAATCCATGTCCAGCTTCGCACCGATATGATTGTGGAGGAGGAAGTGGAGTTTTCTTAGAAGTCAGCTACACTTGTAATTAAATGCTAAGATATCTACTTTTATTTATTTTTTTTTCTTCTTCTCTTTTTTCAAAAGAGAGTCTTAACTATCCAGACTACCAAAGTATTGTGAAAAATATTGTCAGCAGGATTCCTGAGCTACAGCCTGTTTGGGAATTAAATAAAAGTAAAAAAGGCAAGCAGCAATACTATATCTGTGGGGGAGTTTTACGAGGAGTTCTGAATTGGATTAATATTCAGCTTAAAAGTTCATCAAAAGATGAGGTCACCAAACTCAAGGTTCCCTCTCTCCTTGATCTTCTTATTGTCAAAAAAACAGATATTGATCTTGTTGTTCCTAATGACACGGATAAAACTCAATTCACTAAAAGTCTTCCGAGTCATCAAATCAGCTGGGACCTACTCTCTTACAAAAGGTTTGAAGAAATGCATGAATCAGGCTCATCATCAATTGAAAATGTTATGGTGAATCCAAATTCAATTATTGAGCCTACGAAAGGGCTTTTATTGTTTTATCAAAACCGCCTTGAGTTGCAGATGCCCACATACTCTGAGTTTTACAAACATCCCTTTATTGAGTACAGCACGTGGAGTGCAACTGTTAAAATTTTAAGATATTTAAGATTAAAAAACGATCTCCCCTATTTACAAACAACTGAATCCGATAAACTTTATTTAAAAAATTTTACAAAAAAAGAGATTCTTTTTCTCAATCAGTTTCCTGGTTCTAAGTCGTGGTTTCAAAAAGCACTTTATAAGCTCTATCTTTCAAACAAAGGAAACCTGAAAAAAACGCTTCTTCAACTCAGGGACTCTTTCATTCTTCCCATTTTAATTGGGGCCAATATTAAATTTGAAAAGCTGGGAATACCTCTCAAGCAATACAAAGACTTAGTGCATCTTTTTTCAAAAGATCTGGGGAAAAGCCCTACAGAAATGTCTTTGAGATTACACCCAGAATACAAAACCACAAAAGAGCTTGTAAAATCAAATGGTTAGCCGTTCTTTTTTTGTTAACGCCAATTGACAGAAACTCTTAAAAGACCTATAAATTCAACTCAATCAAGATACTCTTGCTAAGGTTTAAAATCATTACCTTACAAGGTTGGAGGAAACATGTACGCAATCGTAGAAATTAAAGGTCATCAGTACCGAGCAGAAAAAGACGCTATTATTGATGTTCAAAAACTAGATGAAGAAGTTGGAGCAAAAGTAGAATTTGACTCAGTTCTTTTTATTGGTGGTAGTGCTCCTAAAGTTGGAACTCCCAAAGTAGAAGGTGCGAAGGTTGTTGCTGAAGTTGTTAGGCAAGCTCGTTCACGTAAAAAAATTGTTTTAAAAAGAAAGCCTGGGAAGTATGTGAAGAAAAACGGTCACAGACAAAACTATACAGCTCTTAAAATTACAGAGATTAAGGCTTAAGGGAAATTGAAGGAGTAAAAAATGGCACATAAAAAATCTGGTGGTAGTACAAATAACGGACGTGACTCTAATCCAAAAATGAGAGGGGTCAAAAGATTTGGTGGTGAACTAGTTCAAATTGGAGACATTATTGTTCGTCAAAAAGGAACAAAGTTTCACCCTGGAACAGGTGTTGGAATGGGACGTGATTTCACAATTTATGCTAGCGTTCCTGGCAAAGTGAAGTTTTCCTGGTTCTCCAAAACCAAAAAAATGGTTTCTATTGAAGCTGTTTAAATGAGTTTTAAACTTTGAGGAATATAAGGGGGAACTGAAGTTCCCCTTTTTTTATGTATGAAATTTATCGATGAAGTAGAAATAGAAATTATCTCTGGTCGTGGTGGTGATGGCTGCACAAGTTTTAGAAGAGAGAAGTTTGTCCCCAGAGGAGGACCAGACGGAGGAAACGGTGGCCGTGGTGGAGATGTTTATTTTGAGGGTGACGAGAATATCAATACCCTCGTTAATTTTAGAGGAAAAAAAACATACCGGGCTGAAGACGGAGAAAATGGCCATGGACATGGCTCAGATGGAAAATCTGGAGAGGACCTTATTATAAAAGTTCCCATTGGAACGATGGTTATTAACTCAGATGAAAATTTTCTTTTGTTTGATATTACGGAACATGGTCAAAGGGTAAAGGCCATCTCGGGAGGAAGAGGTGGAGCAGGAAATATTAATTTCAAAAGCTCTATCAACCAAGCCCCCACTCACTCAACTGATGGAAAGCCCTCTATTAGTTTGGCCATTAAACTTGAGTTAAAGCTTATCGCTGATATCGCCCTCATTGGGTTACCAAATGCTGGAAAATCCACTTTGATTAGCTCTATCTCTGAAGCCAGACCTAAGGTAGCTGATTATCCATTTACAACGCTTGAGCCTAATCTTGGTGTGGTTAAATTAGATGAAGAAACCTCTTTTGTCATAGCTGATATTCCAGGACTCATCGAAGATGCTTCTCTTGGTAAAGGTCTAGGACACAAGTTTCTTAAGCATATTGAACGCACTAAGGCCCTTGTTCACCTTATTGACTGCTCAATGTTTCTAGAAGAGTTTGAAGCGATTGAATCCTACTCTATTATTAAAGCAGAACTCTTAAAATACGATGATGGAATACTAGATAATAAGAAAGAACTGGTGTGTTTAACCAAAATTGATGCAATGTCAGAAGAGGAGATTGAGCGCTTTAGGAGCACTCTCGAAAAGCATATTGAGAAAAAAGTGCTCGCAATATCAGCTGTATCAAGAAGAAACCTTGAACAATTGAAAACTCTTATGCTAAGAATGTTGCAAAGCGAGAAAAAAAATGGGTAGTAATAAATTTATTCAAAAAGAAGTCGATCGAGTTGTTAAAGAATTTGAGGGTCAATACCCTTTAAATTTGGCCATGGCGAGTTCTTGGATAATTGCCAACTTTAAAGGCATCAATATTAAAGTTTATGATGTTTCTCATACAAGCTCTTTAGCTGACTACTATATCCTTGCTTCTGCAACCAACCCTACTCAAGCCAACGCCATTGTTGATGAACTCATGACAAATATCAAAAGACATGGGAGTCAGGTCATATCAACAGAAGGGCTTGAAACTTCTGAATGGGTCCTCGTTGATTTTGGAGATATTATTGTTCATATTTTTCTAGAGTACACTAGAGACATCTACGATCTCGATACACTTTGGGCAAAGTACGATCAAGTTCAAATCCCTAATGAATACTATATGGGCTCTTCTGATTCGGATTCAAAATCTGGAGATGACCCCTCCGGTTACTTTTAAATGTCTCAAAAATTCCACCTGATTGTTTTAGGAAAATTAAAAGACTCTCACCTATTGGCCATTGAAGAAGAATACAAAAAAAGACTTAAAAACATTGATTTTAAAATCCATGAACTCAAATCGAGTGCTGAAGATAAACAGAAAGAATCAAAAAAAGCTCTTGATTTTATTTTAGAGAAATCAAGTAGCAGGTTTATTGTTCTCTTAGATGAAAAAGGAATGACATTTACCAGCAAAAAGTTTTCTAGTTGGTTATTCGAAGAACAGTCACATCAAAAAGAGATTTTCTTTGTGATTGGTGGGGCCGAAGGACACTCGGAGGAACTGAAAAACAAAGCTGACGCATGTCTATGTCTTTCAGCACTTACGTTTCCACATAAACTTGCTAGAATTATCTTTGTTGAACAACTCTATAGGGCCATGACGATACATATTGGTCACCCTTATCATAATTAAGGATTTAATATGAGTGAAATCAAAAAAATTGCATTGCTCACAAGTGGGGGAGATAGTCCTGGTATGAATTGTGCTATTAGGGCCGTCGTTAGAACATGCATTTCAGAAGGCATTGAAGCTGTTGGAATAAAAAAAGGTTACAAAGGATTATTGGCTGAACAACTTTTCGATATGGATGCCGCTAGTGTTGGAAATATTCTTCAAAGAGGTGGCACTATTTTACAATCTTCACGTTGCAAAGAGTTTCATCAAAAAGAAACAAGAAAAAAAGCGGCCGATATTCTCAAAAAAAATAAAATAGACTGTCTTGTTGTCATTGGAGGAGATGGTTCGTTTAACGGAGCTCACTTACTATCAACCGAAAACAATATCCCCGTCATGGGAATTCCAGGAACGATAGATAATGACATTTCTGGGACTGAATATACGATTGGTTTTGATACTGCTGTTTCAACGGCCATTGATGCTGTTGATAAAATTAGAGATACAGCGGCTTCTCACGATAGAACTTTTTTGGTTGAAGTGATGGGAAGAAATTCCTCTTCAATTGCTATTAAAGTCGCCATCTGTACAGGAGCTGAAACAGTGATTCTGGCAGGTAAAGATGTGGATTATGATGACCTCGTCGAGACAATTCAAAGAGGTCAAAAAAGAGGGAAAAACTCTTCTATCATTATCGTAGCAGAAGGCCAGACATCAGGGCGCTCTTATGAAATCCAACAAAAACTCAATGAATTTAAAATCAAATCTAGAGTTTGTATTTTAGGACACACTCAAAGAGGTGGAAGCCCGATGTCTCTTGATCGTTATGTCTCATCTATTATGGGCCATCAAGCAGTCATCGGGGCCCTTAAAGGTAAGATCAATCACGTAACGGTTGTTCGCGATGGGAAAGTGAAACTATCTCCTCTTGAAAAATGCTTAACAAAAACCGATCAGTTAAGAGAAGACAATATTATTCTCGCCAAAACTCTTGCGATCTAAAATCAAGATAAGGAATTTCACTTAGGAGTTCCGTAAGGGAGATACTCTTCCCTTCCCTATTTGTTTGATTATAAATAAGTGAGAGATGATTTTTTTGACAGTACTCATTAATTGTTTCTGGTATTAAAAATTGGGTAATTTCTCCATTTGATTCTATTTTTCCAAACGATAAACAATGCTCTAGTCTTGAAATAGGTAACTGTCCAGCCATATTAAGCAAAAGAAGAAAATAGGAGAGCTCACTCCATTGAAGATAAGACCAATTAAGTCTTTTTAACTCATCACAGGCCTCAAGACATAAAACAAACTTTTTTAGAGGGAGTTTAATTCTTCTTGAGCGGCAAATAAAATAGAGTTTTTCCTTGAGCATTTTTGAGTATTTTCCCAACCCTATAATTTCGATCCCCGGTACGCCATGAGTTGAATAGGCAAAAAGGTTAAGAACTTTAAAGCTTTTGGGATTAGGAATAAGGATTTTCGTTGAAGTTTCCATGAGGGGCTTATAAGCAAGCTTGAAAGAAAAACAACAATCCCATCTACTTTAAATAACTAAACTTTATTCTAATCCATTGAAATTTTGTCTTTCTGATGAGGATTTTTTACATCCTTATCCTTCAATGCCTTTAAATCAGGCAACGAGTCATCTATAACTTTTTTGAGGAAATAGAACTCATGAAAAGCGCAATTTTACTTCTTTTTTGCCTAACCCACTTGAAGGCACAAAACCTACTCAACATCCCTTTTGAGGAAAAACTCCCCTACTCTAAAAGCAAAACAAAAAGAATCAAAAAACGCTTTTCAACTCAATTTCTCGAAGAAGTTAAAAACTATCTTAGTCCAGCTGATATTTTTTTTGATTTAACAGAAAGAAAACTCTTCTCCTTCATCGAAAGAACGGATGAAATTCAATCTCGATTAAAAAAATGTGATGAGACTTGGCCATCATGCAAACGAAAAACCTTTCTTCAATCTTTAGATTTTTTAAGAGTTCATTCTGTTATTGATAGCATGTCTTATTACCATTTAAAAAACTTTCTTAAGAAAGGAAAAAGTGATTTTTCACAATATATTCTCTCTCTTAATTCTCTTCAAAGAAGATTTCGTAAATACCGTCCTGAAAACCAAGATGTAAAAATTCACTCCCCCTTAGAAAGAAAAAATTTTTATCGTCATTATGATGGTTTCAAAGGGAAACTCTCCCCAAGGCAGGCCCTTTATTTAAGATATGATTATCTTCAAATAAAAAAAATGGCTGAAATTATGACTGAGGCCAATCAAAATATTCTTGCGATGAAATCAGGGATAGGTTTTGATGATGATGGTGATGGTGTTTGGGAGCGTGTTTATCCCACGCCAGAGGGTGAGAATTATATTGATGCCTGTATTGTTTATAAAAGAACATTAGGTCACTACACCAAACCCTCTGAGATTTTAAAAGGAAAATCTCCTACGAACTTAGATATGTTAACAGCAGCTCTAGAGTCAGGAATGATTAATGAAGATCTTTTAATAAGCCTCATGAAAAGCGAAACTTTCAAAGTTCCTAAAATAGATAAACTGAAAGCTTGGAAAGACTCTTCTCTTAGAATCGGGAAATTTCTCTTACTCTCTTCTTCAACTATTGGTCTCTACGCAATATTACCTATTGTTTTAATTGAATCATACTCAGAAGGAATCAAACAACGTGACAAAGATCGTCTTCCTATTAATTGCCATTAACTCTTCTTGGAGTTGGGCCATTGAGCATCACTGTATTGCGAATGTTCGTGATGAAAAACAACGTATTGTAAAAAAAGAAGTTTCTCTGCAAGAACTGCGCTCTATCGATTCCTTTAAAGGACGCTTTTTTGAAATCTTAGAGGGAGAAAGTGAAGAAGCTATCAAGTTTTCAAATAAAAAACTATCCCACCGAGCTTGTACTGTTTATTACCATCTCTCAAAAGCTCGTGACTATTTTTCAAGTCGCTATGATATTGCTGTTTTAAAAAGGTCCAGGCGAATTAGAGTCCGAATTAACATGACAAGAGGTTGGAGTGATACTGACTATTATATGCATAAGGATCTAGTTACTTCTTATAATAATGTCTATGCAATTCCTGCGAGTAAAAGAAGAATTACAGAAGGAGTACAACCTTGGGGACCAGAGCTTTGGTTTTCTCCAGCCAAGGCCATTAAGAAAAAATCAACATTATCTAAAACTCTTGATTATGTAACGACCAAAGAGATGAGAACTGCTCTTCTTACAGGTGTTTTTGAAGGAAACGTTCAAAATTTCCTTCGTCAAAGGGTTGGAGGAGAAGAGCTCACAGCTTTAGAGAGTGAAGTTTACCTTGCTTCTTTTTTGGTTTCAATTGGCTCGATTGTTTTTATCCCTGAACTAGCAAAAACAGTAAGCAAACTTTTTAATAAAACTGTTTACCTTGATACAGCAATGATTCCTGAAGTGATTTATCACGAATATACTCATATCGTGCTTTCTGATTTTCTAGACGTAGGAAAGAAAACTCCCGTCACAGAAGCTTATGCTAATTTTTTTGCTTCAGACATATCTGGCTCTCATGCTATTTTACATAAGGCCCACAAATACTCCAAAGGACTTATTAAGATTAGTGCAAAAGATCCTGCTAAATTTGATTATTGGATGGACGATCCGAGCGCAGCTCAATTTCATATTGGGTTTAAGCTTCTTTATGAAATAAAAAAAGGATTAGGGAAAATAATAGGTGAAGAAGAAGCACGAGAAATTATTTTTCAAACTTATAAAAAGTTAAGCTTCTCTTCTACTTTACAAAAAGATCTTCTTTATGAACTCGTTTTAACTGTTAAAGAAATTTATCAAAACAATCCAGGACTTATGCAAAAGCTTATATTAGAACTACGCCTTATCTACCAAGAACTTGGTTTTTAGCTTCCTTTTGACTCTACTTCTAGACTCTTTTTGCCCCACGCAGTTAGTCATGCACCTTTGAGAAACATTTAAGTAACTGATCAGTTGGCACGGTCATTGCTTCTAAGGGCTGCAACACAATGTTTTTCAAGGGGAGAAAATGAAAAAACTAATCGCAACTTGCACTTTGTCGTGCCTACTTCTCAATGTTTCTATGATGGGTTCTGCTTCGGCTGCATCTTCAGCTGTTCAGCAACCACAATTTCAAGCAAGGATTGATTTTATTCATCAAAAAATCAACAAATTTAAAAGCGACGTCTTTGCTAAAGGCGCTGATTTTCAAGTGTCTCTACAAAAACTCTCTCAAGAACTTCTTGAGTCCGAAGTCTCTGTCGCGGACCTTCAGCTTTATGTTTATGAAAACGCAACTGAACAAGAAAAAAGAAAATTTGATGAAGTTGTTTCCTTAACATTAGATGATGTTGATTCTCTTTCAGAGCTTCATCCAAAAGAACTCTCTTCAATTGTTTCTGAAGCCGTTTCAGCAGGAACAGAGACAGGGTCAAATTTTATGAGTTGCTCTACTGGACTTGGTATCGGAATCCCACTTATTGCAGCAGGACTTGTTGTCGGTACTATTGCTTTAATTCATGCAACTGCCAATAAAGAAGTTGTTGCTCAAAAGTTTCTTAATGATAGAAAAAAAATGAATGAAGACTATCTCAACGTAAAAGCTGACCTTGAGTATGAAATAAGTGTTTATGAAAGTGACATTGTTTATTATCAGGATGAAATCGCAGAACTCCAAAGAATGATTAGAACAGGTCAATACCATCCTGCTGATGTTGAGTTTTTTTACCAAGAAATTAGAGAATATGAATTTCTTATCTCAGATGCAAGAGCTCTTATTGGTGAAGTTAACGTTGATTTAGACTTTTTTAACTCTAAGTTTGATGCTGATCTTGATATTCTCAACTCTTCAGAAGAGAACAAAAAAGCTCTCGTTGATAAACGAAAACAAAATGCAGGAAAACTTGCAATTGCTTCAGGTGTTTCTGCTGGACTTGGTAGCTTGTTTGTTTTTGCTGGTTCATACGACTGTAATTAAAAGGAGGACAGAATGAAAAAACTATTAATTTTATCAGTTCTCTCTCTCTTTTGTTTCACAGAAGTTTATGCTCAAAGAGAGCGCTCAAGCGCAGGAAGAACAAGTGCTCGAACAGGTTCATCAAGTAGTTCTTCTTCTAGCTCTCGAAGTTCTTCGAGTTCAAGCAGCTCCTCTTCTCGATCAAGTAGTTCTTCTTCAAGTAGTTCCTCTTCATCAAGCGGAGGTTCCTGGTCAAGTGGAGGCGGTTCTTGGTCAAGTAGTGGCAGTGGAAGCCGCAGTAGAAGCTCTAGGCGCTCATCAAGCTCATCTTCATCAGTCACTTATAATGTAAGGACAACTAGTCGAACAACAGCTCCTGTTCTAACTTCAAGTAGTTACTCAAAAAGAGGAAGCTCTACTGTAAGAAGAGAACCTATCAGAGGACAAGTGAGAAATGTAAAGTATTACTCTGGAAGAAAGTATCGACCACAAACTCACCAAAGACAGAGCTTGAGAAAAGTACAAACAGTTCGCTATGTTGATAGAGTTTATTATTATAATGATTTAAACAATCGTTACGTTTATGATTCATGGGTTTTTTATCCAGCTCCTTACTACTACAACGACGGTTACTATTATGACAATGGATATCACTACTACGTTTATAACGGTTATAAACACCGCTATAGTGATGTTGATTCTTGTGTTTACGAAGTTATTGACCTTCTCACAAAAAAAGTCATTAAGACCTTTGATGAAATGACTTGTAAAGAAGCCTATGATCTTTGTGCTGAGTATAGAGATTCGAAAGAAGCAGGCCTACAAGAGCAACGCTATAGTTGTGCAGAGAGAGTTGATGAGCAGTTTAAAAATAAAGAAGCTCAGTATTTGCCAACCAATACTTCTAATCTAACTGAAGAGCAAAAGCTAGAAGTTCAAAACTTATTGCAAACTTATTCGTCAAAAGAACTTTTCTCTAAGGCCAAAAGAAAAGGAATTGAACAGTGCCAGATTGTTAAAATGAAAAAAAATCCTCTTCGTTGTAATTATAAAGTTAAGGTGGGTGATAAATTTTATCCTGAAGCTGATGGAAGTGTTTGCTCTAATAAAGAGACCAGCCAAATGTACGGATGTGATTCACAATCTCAGATGAGCAATGCAAGTTGTTTACTCAATCTTGCTATCCTTGAAGGATATTGTGTCGCTCAGTAAAAAAAGGGGAGCTTTAAGCTCCCCCTTTCTCTTTTATCCTGGCCACATACCTCTTAATTTCATAGCACCTTCAAGTCGAGAGAGAGCTGCAATCAAAGCAGCACTTTTCATATCTACATTATATTTCTCTGAACATGAATAAACATATTTAAAAGCATGATGAAGAATATCATGAAGTTTGCTGTTAATCTGATCAAGATCCCAAAAGAAGTGCTGTAGTCCCTGAATCCATTCAAAGTAGGAAACAGTGACCCCTCCAGCGTTACACAAAATATCAGGAATAATAAAAACACCTTTTGATGCAAGAATCTCTATCGCCTCTTTTGTACAAGGACCGTTGGCCCCTTCTGCAACAACTTTTGCTTTAACTCTATTTGCATTATCTTTTGTGATAACACCAGAAACAGCTGCAGGAATGAGAATATCAACATCCAAAGAGAGAAGTTCTTCGTTCGATATTTTTTCAACTCCTTCAAGATCGGCTAAAACTCTTCCTCTTTTAACCCACTCAATCGCTTTCTTTAAATTAATTCCATTAGAGTTATAAACTCCTCCAGAAACATCACTGACGGCCACAATTTTGGCCCCTTGAGAAGCAAGATCTTGTGCTGCGGGAATAGCAACTTTACCAAAACCATGAACGGCCACAGTTGTTGATTCATTAATTGTTTTATTCATTGTCTGATAAGCAAAGTTTATACAAAAAGCGACTCCTTTACCTGTAGACTCTGCTCTTCCTAAAGAACCTCCTACAACAATCGGTTTTCCTGTAACAACCCCATGAGTCGCGTAACCCAACTCTTGAGAGTAAGTATCCATAAACCACGCCATTGTTTGCCCATCGGTTCCAATATCTGGAGCTGGAATATCTTTATCTGGTCCAATAAATGGACCTATTTCAGTCGCGTATCTTCTTGTTAAAGCTTGCAGTTCTTGCCTTGAAAGCTGAAGAGGATCAACTCGAACTCCTCCCTTAGCACCCCCGAGGGGAAGACCAACAAGAGCACACTTAAAAGTCATAAGCATGGCAAGAGCTCCAGTTTGAGACAAGGAAACCTCAGGATGAAAACGAATTCCTCCCTTTCCTGGCCCAAGGGTCATGTTGTGTTGAACTCTATAAGCTTCAAACGTTTTTACTGTTCCATCATCAAGACGAATAGGAACAGAAACTTGAATGGCTCTTTTAGGATACCTTAGTCTTTCTAAAATATTTGGATCAAGAGACATTGTCGAAGCAGCTTGTTCGAGCTGCGATAAAGCATCTTGATAAAGTGGACTTTCAAATAACGGACTACCTGTGCTTTTCATAAAAATTTCTCCAGTTTCAAGCATTATAATAATCCAAAGCTCGAAGAGCAATGAAATGAAACTAGAAACCTTTAGAATAGATAAGCATGGTCGTATTGTTTTTTCTTTCAGCGGGATTTTCTGCATTCGCGTTATCAATAGAGGAAATACGCAGGCTAATGTTTTCTACAAGCTGTTGCTGGACAAAAGCTACCATAAATTTCGACCGGAACTGATAATTGACCCCAAACTGAGTCCCTGTTGAGTAGCCTTTGGAGATATTGATATCCGATCTTCCGTTGTAACCTATATTATACTCAGCATCTAAATAAGGATTTTGGAGAATAAACCGACTCTTGTTCAGATAAGGCTTAAACTTAAGCTTAACTCTTGAAGAAACCTTAACCACTTCTTTGCTTTCGACTTTTTTATCAGTAATTGATTCAACAATATCTTCGTTGGCAACCGCATCAACTTCTGTTTGAGTTTCCCCGCTTCTCTCCCACCACTCTTTAAGATCGTGCTTTAAGGGCTCTCCACCTTTTTTAGTAAGATAACGAAAAAATCTTCTTCTAAAAAAAGACTCTTTTTGGGCCTCATCCGGAAGAGTGTAACCAGTATTTTGCAAAGACCAGTTTGTAATAAACTCGTTTTGCTCCTGCCACAAGTCCATTGTATATTTCATATCATAAACACGAGGCTTAAGATTACCATGCTCGTCCTTTACCAAGGAATCGATATAGCCTTGTTCAACAACAACAGGGACAACAATGACATCGTCGTCAGGACTAAAACTTGCTGGACTTCTCCCCACTTCGGCCTTCAGAGAAGAGCAAAAAACAAGAAGACCCAAAAGGCATCTAAACTTTGTTAAGTGTCCAAATATTAGACAATTTAGATTCTTAATAACCACCTCTTTTGTCCCCTAAATACCTAAAATTACTTGACTTCAACCTTATTCCTCTCTTATTTCATTATACTAGAGAGCAAAGTATGTGCCAGGTATGAAAAAAATTCAGACTTTTCTCCTATTTGTCCTTTAAAGGTCTTTTTCATGATACCTTGCGGCAATTATGCTGTTTAAAGTTTTGCCGTCTTTAAAACTAATTGTTTTTTATTTAGTTTTTACATCTATTTGCCTTGCCAGGGAATGCTCCCAACTTCTCAGTAACTATCAAATTTCTGCAAATAAAGTTCAACAACTGCGTCAAGACTTAACCAGATATAAAGAAAATCCAAGCGCTCTTTATCGTCTTTTAAGAAGTTCTGACCGCAACATAACAGAGCAAGTTTTTCAAAACAATAAAGAGCAAATTGAAGCTTTCTTATCTTTTAGCGCCGAGAATATTCACCATATGCGCGCCACTCCAGAAAGACCAACTCATGAAAGCTGGACTTATGGTGCCTCTTTTTTTGACATGTTCCCAGTTCTTTCAAACAAAGAGCTCCACTCAAAAGTAAGCAATAATATTTTTGAAAAATTTTTAGCAAGTGCACTACGCTTTGAACTTAGCTCAGCTAAACAAGAACAAGAATACCTCATTTTAAGCTTTGGCAAACTTTACCGAAAACTGGGCCCAAAGAGTCCATCTATAAAAAAACTATGGAAAATTATTAATAATAATAGAAAAGCTCTTTCTTTATCCAGAACACTTCCTTTTTTATCTAAAAAAATGAAGCGTGAATTCGCTGAAATTTGGCCAACTGTTAGCGAAAAACCTATTGAAACAGAAGGAGAAATTAAAATAACTCATAGTTTTTATGCAGGAATTAGCCATTGTGGGGCCTGTAATGATTTACCCAAATACTTTCTCACTCTTTTTAAAAATGAAGAAAAACCTGAAAAGCTTATTCGACTTAAATACGGCAAAGAGACTTTGGGTTATATCAAAACAAAAGGAAACTCTTCTTTTCTTGCTCTTAAAAATGTTATGAATAATAAGAATGAACTTGTTCTTCTTAAAGGTGGAGTCTACAGTCCACACACCCAATTGAAATCAATTCTTAAGAAAGCAGCTCAAGAAAACAAAGACATTGATCTTAAAAATGAGGCCATTAACCTTCCACAAGTAGGTGTTTTTATGCCTAATCTTTTTTTCAGATGGACGACAGACGAAGAAGCTTCAGGATTGTACGGACTAACCCCTGAAATTAATTTCAGAGGGAAATTTTTTGAAGAAATCATTAACACTTTTGATACAAATCAAAAAAGGTGGTTATAGCTCTACCATTTCCTTCGCATCTTTCATGAGCTCATTTAAAAGCTTTTTCGTTTGAGCATCAAGTTGCATGTCTTGAGATTTCGCTTTCAACGCTTTCATTAAAAGATTTGCACTGGCCGTAGGTTTTCTTTTTGTTCGAGATGTTTTTCCACTTTTAACAGTTGCTTTATTCGCAGTAATGGCTCGTTTTAATTGCAACCTTTTGGTGATTTTTCCAGAAATGATTCCATCTCTAATTATTTTTTTTGCAGGATTATCTTCGAGAGCATCCCACTCTAAAAGGACATACTTTTCTGTATTATGAACTTTAGCGGCCTCTTTAACATTTGCTGGTAATTTAGCAATCAACAAACAACGGTGAACTTCTGATTTTGATATCCCTAAAGCGGATTGAATTTTTCTTTCACTTGCTCCAGTCAATTGTTGGTACCCCATTATACTATCGGCTTGATCGATATAATGCAGATCTTCTCTAGCGGAGTTCTCTGAAAACTGAATGGCCATTAATTCTTGCTTCGTTTTGTTCTCTAAAACAAAACAAGGAGCTTCTATCATCTCCTTAATTGTCCCCATTGCGCGAAAACGTCTTTCACCACAAATAAGAACGTACTTTGAGCCTTCTCTATGAATAACAAGAGGCTGAATAAGACCATTTTCTTTTATATTTGTTGCTAATTCTTTTATGGATGAATCATTAAATTTTGTTCTAACTTGTTTGCGAACTTCAATGTCTTTAAGTTTAACTGTTTGAAGCCTTGCTCCTTCAAGAAGCCTATCATCATTAGCTCTAATGACATGTTTCTTATCAATAAGATTCTCAGTTAGATCTATTTTTTTTCTTTTACGCTTTGATACTCTTGGTGCAAATTCTTTTGCCATCCGTGACTCCAGAAAAAGGTTTAAGTTTTATTCAATTCCTATTGATTCCCACAGTTTTTCATAATCTTCTTTGCTTTTTGAGCGTTTTCCCATCATAAAAACAGGCTTCTTTAAAGAAATAGACTCTTGCATTTCAACAAGGTTTCTAATCGCTGGTGTTATATCAAACATCTGAGAGAGCTCTTCCATCCTTGCTCTTTCAATTTTTCTTCTCATATTAACCATTGATGGAATAATGGCAAAAGAAAGACCTGGATTTTCAGTATCTTTAATAATTTCAAAAGTATCCATCAACTCTTCCAGACCATCGATCGAGTAATCTTGAGCTTGAGTTGGAATAAGTATTTTATCAGAAGCAACCAAAGACATAATGAGTTCATCTCCTAGCATTGGAGGTGTGTCGATGACAACATAATCAAACTCTTCATGCAGCTGGCTTAATCTAAGTCTTAAAAGTCTTTCTTTTCTACCAGCGTGTTTTCTCACTTCACTTTCACTTAGTATAAGCAGTTTCGAAAGACTCGCTAAATGTCTTGAAGAAGGAATAATGAAAAGATTTTCATGAAAATCGTATTTCCCTTCTGTTGGAACAATCACATCTTTTGATTCAATATCACCAATAAGCCATTCAGGAATGAGCGTTCTAGCAACATTTACTCCAAGGGTGGAGCTTAAGTTTGCCTGTGAGTCGAAATCAATTGTAAGTACCTTGTGTCCCTTACTAGCGAGAAAACTGGCCAGTTGGTAACACTGCATGGTTTTTCCAACTCCACCTTTATTATTTGCGACTGTGATTACTTTCATAATTGATGTCCTCCATGGCACTAGGTCAAACGTCCTATTTATAATAGTTTAGGTAAAAACGAAACAATCCGTCAAAAAAAAGAAAATAACCAAGCCGCTCACTCAAGATTAATTTCTCCCCTCTAACGGGCGTGCTTGCCAACTTAATGCAACTGGCCTAGAGTGCAGCACATGTTAGAACTCTATTCAAAAAAAGAAGAACACCTCCCCCAAATTAGTGAAAGTGAACTCTCTGATGCCGAGGTAATGGAGGAGATGTTCTCTATAAAAGAAAGACTTAAAGATAGAGTTATTGTTCTTGGACACCATTATCAACAAGATGATGTTATTTCTCTTGCTGATATTAAAGGAGACTCACTCAAGCTCGCCCAAGAAGCAGCTAAACTTGATAAAGAGTTCATTATTTTTTGTGGTGTTCATTTTATGGCCGAAACGGCTGACATGCTCACATCATTAGAGCAAAAAGTAATCTTACCCGATCTTAAGGCCGGTTGCTCAATGGCCGATATGGCAAATCGAACTGAAATAGACAGGGCTTGGAGTTATATTAGAAACTCCACGAAACAAAGTATTATCCCCATAACTTATATTAATTGTGATGCGCAACTTAAAGCTTTTGTCGGCGAAAACGAAGGGGCCATTTGCACTTCTAGTAATGCTGAAAAGGTAATCAAGTGGGCCTTAGAAAAAGGGGAAAAACTCTTATTTTTTCCTGACCAACACCTTGGCAGAAATACTTGTTTTGAAATGGGAATAAAACTTGAAGAAATGGTCGTTTATAATCCCAACCACCTTAACGGAGGCTTAACCTCTGAACAAATAGATAAGGCCAAAGTAATTCTTTGGTATGGGTATTGCTCTGTCCACCAAGGTTTTCAGGTCGATCAGGTAAAAAAAATAAAACAAGAATCTCCTGATACAATCGTTTTGGTGCACCCAGAGTGTAATTTTGATGTAGTTCAAGCTAGTGATCTCAATGGTTCAACTTCCTTTATCATTGAACAAGTCAAGAAGGCCAAAGCAGGGGATAAGTTTGCTATTGGTACTGAAATTAATCTTGTGAATCGCCTGGCCCATGAATACCCTCATCTAGAAATTCGCTCTCTTTCTCCTTACCAGTGCCTTTGCACGACAATGTATCGAGTTAGACCAAGATGGCTTCTTGAGAGTTTTCGCTCAATTGAAAGAGGAGAGCCTATCAACGTTATTAAAGTTAACGAAGAAACAAAAAAACTCTCTCTTCTTGCTTTGCAGCGTATGCTTGAAATTTCCTAAATCTCTCTTTTGTGCTATTAATATGAAATATGATTTATGCTGATTTTAATGGAAGCTCTCTTCTTAATCCTGAAGTAAGAGACTATCTTCGAACAAGACTTGTGGATGGACCTTTTGCTAATCCAAATGCTATCCATTGCCTTGGACAACAAATTAATGCCGCGATAGAAAAATGTCGCAGAACATGCGCTAAGTCTCTAGGGGCCCAACCAGCTCAAATTATTTTTAATTCTGGTTCCTCTGAAGGTATTTCACACGTCTTCTTCTCGATTCTTAACTGTAAATCTCAAAAGAAAAAAGTCATTATTACTTCAAGTATAGAGCACTCCGCTGTTGTTAATGCCGTTAACTACTATGCTGAACAAGGATATCAACTAGAAACCATTCCAGTTGATAAAAATGGAGTGCTTCAACTTGATGTTTTCAAACAAACGATCCAAAAACATCAAGATAATATCGCTTTGGTTAGTATCATGGCGGCCAATAATGAAACAGGAGTTATTCAACCCTACAAAGATGTTGCGGCTATCTGTAGTGCAGAAAAAATTCCCTATTTTAGTGATACAACGCAATTTATAGGAAAAGAAGAGTTTAACTTTGAAGAATCTGGGATTGATTATGCTGTTCTTTCTGGTCATAAAGTAGGAGCTCTTATCGGCAGCGGTATTCTTCTTGTCAAAAAACCAACTCAATTAAGACCCTTCATTTTTGGAGGCGGCCAAGAAAAAGGCTTTAGAGGTGGGACCCAAAATTATATTGGTATTGAAACACTGGCCATCGCTCTTAAATCTTTTGATGAAAATAAAAGCAAGCTCGTTAATTGCAAAAAAAATAGAGAAGCTTTTGAAAAGAAAGTTAAAGAGTCTTTTCCTAATGTCATTATTTTAGGAGAGAAAGCTAACCGCCTTGCTTCAACAAGTCTTATTTCTTTTCCAGGAATTCATGGCCAGGGAGTTCAAATAGAACTTGAATCTGAAGATATTTTCGTCACGACTTCTTCTGCTTGCTCGGATAACGAGCCTACCACTTCAAAAGTTCTTAAAGCAATGGGGGTTCAAGATGATATTGGAAGAGGAGTTGTCAGAATCTCTCTTTGCTTAGGTAATGATGAAAAATCTTATCAAGAAATTTTCAATGCTCTTTCTCATGCCTATCAAAAACTTGGAAAAATTGAAAATTTTTAAAATGAAAATAATTTACCAAGTTCTCGCTTTCTCTCTTTGTCTTTCTTGTACTTTCAAACAAGGTGGAGAAGAAAATGAAAAGCCTAGTGGCCACTACCGTCTTTATACTCAGCCCTATGCTATTGAAGAAAGTCTCCCGGAAGAAGTAAAAAGAATTATTATCGTTAGCACAAATGATTTTAACGGTAATATTACTCCCACAACTCATTTACACTACTCTCAAAACTTTGGTGGAAACACTCCCTATCAATTGGGTGGACTTGCTTACTTTTCTTCCTATCTTAAAATTCTTAGAAGTAAATACTCCGGTGAAGTGATGTTACTAGATGCAGGAAACTCTTTGCAAGGAACTCTACTCACCAATCTCTTTCACGGCTCACCGACTCTTAAGATTTTTGATTATCTTGATTACGATGCCATTGTATTAGGTCCAAATGACTTGATTTTTGCTGATCAACTTGAAGATTCATTTCAAAACAATATCCAAAATAAAATGAACGAAGTCAGCTTCCCCGTTATTGCTAGTAATTTCTATGATATTGCAAAAGGACAACCTGTTTCATCTAAAAATATGCTCCCTTATCTTCTTAAAGAAGTTAATGGTATTAAAGTTGGAATCATTGGAATCACATCTCAATCCGTTATAAGTAAACACAAGAAAGAGCTTTTCACTGGTGTTTATGTAGAGTCAGCCAAAAAATCTATCTTTGAGACAGCTGCTCTTTTAAAAAACAAAGGGGCCCAAATCAATTTGCTCCTTATGTCGACAGATATTCGTTGTGGAGACAAAGCTGCTCTCGAGAAAAAACTTCCCTTAGAAAAAGTTAATTTCAATCCTCAAATTGCTGAGTCTTGTCAGTTTAGTGAAGAGTTTAAAGAGATCTTTGGAGATATTCCTAAGAACTATATTCACGCGATAATCACTGGTGGGCAAGAAAGTAAAGTGGCCAACTTTATAAACAAAGTTCCGGTTATCCAAAGTTTTGGAGGGGGCGAATCTTTTTCGCGCTTAGAGTTGTACTATGATACAGTTGAAGAGAAGATCATTTCAGAAAAAACACTTATTCATCAACCAACAATGATTTGTCATAGTTTTTTTGAATCCTCACAAGACTGCTATTGGAAAGATAAAAGTATTAATCATGACCAATTGACAGCAGCTCAATTTCTGGGAGTTCCTATTGAAGAAGATAGTATTGTTAACAAAATGCTAGAACCTTATGATCTTAAAGTAAAAAAACTGGCACAAAAAAAGATTATTAATTTAAAAGAGAGCTTCGAGCACAAAAATGAGTATAACTCTCCATTTGCGACATTTGTTATTGATAATATTACAAAAAAACTCAATGCAGATATAGGCCTTATTTATGAAAACTCCGTCAGGGAGGGTTTAAAGCAAGGTAGCCTCACTTACAGTGAATTATTTAAGGCCCTTCCTTTCAATAGCTCTCTTTTAAGTATCAAAATGAAAGGAAAAAAGATAAGGGATATTATTACTAAAAGCCTTAAGGATTCATCTCAAAAAACTATCTATGTCTCTGGAATTAATATTTTTATTAAAGATGATAAAATTTCAATTTTTTTAGATGATGGCTCTATTCTACAAGATAATAAAGAGTATATATTGGCCACTGTAGATTTCATCGACTCCTATATCGAACCTGAATTAAACCAAGTTATTAATAAAATCCATTCTAATAAAAGAAAATCTCTAAAAATGAACTACAGAGACATCGTTTTAGAAAGTCTCAGTAAAGCAACTGAAATTGATAGTACAATTAAAAAGTATAATTTAACAAAGAGAATAACTGTTGAAGAGAGTTCTACTGACAGATAAAGTATCCATCAACACAAATGGGCTTTAATCCTTCCAGACAATAAACTGCATTTTGAAAACGCTCACATCCAACCAGTTTTTCGTTAGTAAAAGAAAACCCTCTGAAGCAAGCTGGATTTCCAGCTTGATTACATTGATAGTCACCACACACTTTATCAAGGCGAGTTGAGCATTTCCCTCCCGCAATTTCTGTCCATAGACCATGAGGACAAAGCGAACACTTATAGTCCTCTCTGTTCAAGCATGATTCGTCTAACTTGTGACAAAAGTTGGCTTCAACAAACTTAAAGTTTTTAGCAACAGGGTTATTATTATCAAATCGATTAAAACTTAATCCATGAAGATAGGTTAAATCAACGGAAGAAGAAAATTTTTGATAAAGAGAAGGACCATCTAATTTTTTCCCTTGAGAGAAAGTGTTGGCCCCATACTTCAAGGACAAAAGAGGAAGAGTTAATTTAAAGTTTTTTAATTTCTTGTTTTCCTTATACTCTCCCATGAAAATCATTTGGGGTCTGAAACTTCCATCCTCATTCTTTGTCATAAACTCTACACTTAAATATTTCAAAGAAACCTGAGCTTGTAAGTTCTTTTGATTTAGCTCATTACAGTCTTCCTTGTTTTGAATTTTGATTAATCTTAAAACTCCATCTAACTCTTGCTCTTTATTTTTATATGGAGTTTTGTAAAGTAAACAAAATCTTTCATTTCTCTTTTCAAACATAACCAAATCTACCCAGGTGTTTTTAGGTAAACTGATAACTTCTGCACTAAAAAGATTTTCAGAGTAAATTTCAATATGGGTAGAATGAAATGCTAGTGGAAACAACTCATTAAAAAATGAGTAAAAACTTCTTTCTTTCTGACAAGAAATGAAAAATAATAAAAAAAGAGCTAGGGTCTTTGTTTGTAACATCTAAAACCTATTTTAACATCTGAAAAAATATCCATATTGGGAATCAAGCTATTAGCAAACTCTATTGACATGATATCTTGCTTTGCCCCCGTCCAAATTCCTCTATAACCAATTTGATTATTTTTGTCGTTCACATCAAAATAATAACTACTTAAAACTAAATTCTTAGAAGGCTCGAAATCGTTTCTCACAAATTCCATTGGCCCTCCCAGGGGATTAAATAATCCAATCCAAGTCACAGTGCTATCTTCATAAGGATTGTAAGAGACTCCGGAGTCTCTGCATTTTTTATCATAAAGATAAAGACAGTGTTTTTTATTATCTTTTGTTTCATCATAAAGCCCCTCTTCTTCTTGAAAAAAACTTCTCTTCCGACTCCAAGGATATGGTGCCTTGTTAATGATAGATGGATTAGTTATTTTTTCATTTACAGGAAGAAAACTTCCAGCATCAAGTAATTTGGCCAGCATGGGCCTTGAGCGATGAAAATTGCAAAACTGATCTATTTGATTCATTGTTAAAACAGTTGAAGGTAAGTGCCACTTAGACTTATCAACTGTAGGAATTTCTTTTTTTTCTAACTTGGCCCATTCTAAAACCTTATAATGGGGTACAATGTATTTATCTAGATAGAAATTGCGATAAAAGTTATCCCAGTAAAATTTATTTTTGTCTGAATAAATAATGGGGCCTGAGCTATATTTTCTTTGAGGAAGATAGGTATCGTGGCATGTGTTTTTTAACTGGATAGTGTAAACATTTTTTTTTATTTTAAACTTAAGCTCATATCCTTCTGGTACAGGTTTTAAATAATCTCTACCTAACTGTTCATCAGTAAAGAGAGGGAGAAATTCAACAGGAACCTCTTTATTTTCTAACTTCACCAAAAACGGTTTTGAGTTTTTAATTTTTTTCTTAAGATAACACTCGTAGTATAACGAATTGCATTCAAAGTATTTACTATCTAGAGAAAGTTTATTGGGAATTTGCGGACAATTAAAAAGATCTTTAGCGTAGTTGCCCTCTATATCGCCTTGTTTCCATCGAGTGAGTAGTTTATCTAATAACTCAACTACGCCTGTATGTACTTGAAAAGTTTCTTTTTCAATGGCCTCATCATCGATTAGAAAGAAAGCAATCGATCCTAGAGAGAGAAAAATAAGAATGACAAAAATCTTCAAAATTATTGCCCTTAGATGACTTAAATATCAAACAATTATAGAATATAAGAGACGACCTTAACAGAGAGAATTCAATGAAATGGCTTGAAGAGATTAATAACGAGAAAGAAGACTTTAAACAAAACCTATCCTTTGAAGAATATATGGAAACATTTGAGCATAATCCGTGGAGAGAATTGCGAACTTCAAGCCTCTATCTCAAGGATATGTTCGATCATTTTGGTCGCAACGAAAGAGGTGGTTTTGAGCTATTTAAAAAGAAGCATCATGACGCTCCTCCTGTTTACGGTCAGTATCAAACACAAAAACTCATTTATAGAAACTTAGAAAACTTTGGAGAAGAAGGGTATAACAACAAGTTTATTCTTCTCGTTGGACCCAATGGTTCTTCAAAATCTTCTCTTGTTAAAAAACTAATGAAAAGTGCTGAAGACTACTCTCGTCTTGATGAAGGTGCTCTTTATAGCTTTAACTGGATTTTTCCGATTGAAAATTATGTTAAGGGCTCTGTTGGTCTTGGAAATCAGGGTATCAGTCGCAGTATTCAAAGTTATGCTCATCTAGAAGATAAAGAAATAAGTGCTATTTTAACTTCTGAACTCAAAGACCACCCTCTTCTTCTTATTCCCTTGAAAACAAGACAAAAAATGATCAAAGAATACTTAAAAGACAACCCGGAACGTCTTGAATCTGTGATGAAATCATACCTCTACACAGGAGATCTTTCTAAAAGAAACAAAATGATTTTTGACGCTCTTTTGAAAAACTATAAAGGCGAATTCTCTGAGGTTTTAAAACATATTCGAGTTGAGAGATTTTATATCGATAAACGCTACTCAATCGGAACGGCCACCATTGAACCTCAAGTTCATGTCGATGCTAGGCTACAGCAAATTACAATGGATAAGAGACTCGCCAACCTTCCACCTAGCCTCCAATCATTAAACCTTTTTAATCTTAATGGAGAAGTGGTTTTGGCAAACCGTGGAATCTTAGAGTTCTCCGATCTTCTTAAAAGACCTCTTGATGCTTTCAAATACTTACTAATGACAATGGAATCTAAAACAATCAATCTTCAAGGAATACTGACTGAGCTTGATATCTTTTTTATTGGAAGCTCTAATGAAATTCATTTTTCGGCTTTTAAACAACACCCTGATTTTAACTCTTTTAAAGGGAGATTTAATTTTATTCGAGTTCCCTATCTCCTTGATTATGTTAACGAACAAAAAATTTATGAAGAGCAGCTTGATAATGTAAAAGAGAAAACCACATTTGAACCAGGAGCTCTTCGCTCTCTTTGCTTATGGGCCGTCATGACAAGATATCGCTCTCCCTTAAATAAAAATTATCAAAAAACAAAACTCGGTAAAATTGCGTCTGCACTCAATCCTCTGCAGAAAGCTGTTCTTATTGCTGAAAATATCACTCCTGAGCACTTAGATTCTGAGGAAAAACAGATTCTTAAAAAAGGAGTCAAAGAAATCCTGATGGAATATACCAATGACGGTCTTTACGAAGGCAAGTTTGGTATTTCTCCACGAGAAATGAAACAAATCATTTACGAAATCTCTTCTCGCCACCAACATGTTACATTTATGGAAGTTCAAGATTATCTCAAAGAAATAAGTGATAAGAAAATGGATTATGATTTTCTTAATATTGCTCCTCAGGGAGATTATCATAACCCTAAAAAATTTCTTGATTACCTTGAAGAATACAATCTGGACTTATTTGATTCACAGGTAAGAGACTCTCTTGGTCTCGTTGATGAGAGATCCTATGAAGATTATATTTCAAAGTATGTCGTCAACATCAATGCTCTTATTAAGGGTGAGAAAATTAAGAATAAAGTCACTGGAAAATTTGAACCAAGCGATATGTATTTCATTAAAGAATTTGAAACTAATATAGGGCTTAAAGAGTCACCAGAAAAATATCGCTCCCATCTGATTTCACGTCTTGGAGCTTACTATTTAGATAATCCTAACAAAAGTATTATTTATTCTGATGTTTTTGATGATATTGTAAAACTCCTTCAGGAGTCTTTTAGGAACGAACAGAAGAAAATCATTTCCAGAGTTGCTCAAAACCTAGTTATTTATTTACGTGAGATGGAAGAAGAAAAAGAAGGGAAAAAGTCCTCTTCGGCCAATCTCAACCGTGAAACAAGGACCCAAATACGTGGAATTATTTCAACTTTAGTAAATAAATTTCATTACTCTGAAAAAGGTGCTATTAGTTCAATTAAATATTTAATTGATAAGCGCTATTAAGAGTATGTCTCAAATTTATAAGAACTTTTCAAAAGATAAATACCAAATTATTTATCCCGTCACCCCAGAGTATGATGGGCAAAGACTCGATCAGTTTTTGATGAGCTATTTTGAGAATTTCTCAAGGCAGGCCATCAAGAAAAAAATTGATCGAGGAGAAGTGAAAATTAAGGGAAGACCATTTCCTCACAAACCTTCTGTTAAAGTTTATCAAGGCGAGGATATTGAAATTGTAACCTACAATGATGGAATAGAAGATGAGTTTTGGAGAGGAGTAAAAATTCACTTTCAAAACCCTCAGGTTATTTTTGAAGATAATGACCTTCTCGTTATTAACAAACCTCCTTTTATGGCCACTCATCCAACAGGAAAACATCTTTTTAACTGCGCAACTGTTTACTATGAGTCTATTTACTCTCACACAATTCACTCTATCCACCGACTAGATAGAGAAACCTCAGGCGTCCTCGTGATGGGCAAAAACCCTAAGGCCACTCAAAAAATAACAACTTTATTTGAGAACTCTCTGGTGAATAAGTGCTATTTTTTTATTGCTCATAAAAATCAAATGGCCACAACTCTCCCCTTTACGGCCAATGAAAACATGGGACCTCGAGATGACTTTCTTCCACGAAACTACGTCCACTGCTTTGAAGATGAAAGAGGAAAAACGGCTTCCACTCATTTTGAGTTAATAGAGCAATACGATAATTATGTTTTGGGACTCGCTTTCCCTAAAACAGGCAGACAACATCAAATTAGAACTCACGCTGCCTTTCATGGTTATCCGCTTTTAGGCGATAAGATGTATAACGGAGACCCTCGTATTTTTATGCGTTTTAAAGATGAAATAGCCACAACCGCGGATCATGATAAGATGCAGATTCCAAGACACGCTCTCCATGCCATTGCCCTAAAATTTAGAAATCATCCTAAGTATAATCGTTTTTTTCAAGCCCCTCTTCCGCAAGATCTTTGTGACTGGATAGAACAAAACCTCTATCTTGAAATTGCTGATTTAGAAGAAAAAATAAAAGAGAAGTTAGGAGTATTTTTTAAAAATTAAAAGCGCTGTCTTTCAGATAAGAATAAACCCCAGAGCACTCTAGATTCTCTTCTCCATTTAAAACAACTCTTGGTTTAAATTTTAATTCATTTAAAACTTTAGAAATATTTGAAACACCGACTGTATGAGGAAGCCTTTCAAAAACGGACTCATCATTCATCGAATCACCAAAATAGAGAACCTCATCGTAAGAAATTCCTGTTTTGTATCTGGCCATATATTTTTCAATCGCATTATATTTTGTCTGTTCCCCAACCCAAAAGTTAATATGAACATCTGACTGAGTGAAACTCATACCCTCTTCTTTTAAAAATTTTTTTATTTCATTTATCTGAGTTTCATCTTGCCCTATCCACTCTATGGCCCTGTCTGTTTTTCTTCCCAGTGTATCTGCTGAAAGTGGACAGTCCGGAAATTGAGTCATGAGCTTTATGGTCACTTCATCAAGAGTAAAGAGATCGTCTTCATTGATAAGAGTATCCTCAATGATATTTCCCCTCTGATCTTTAAGAAGAATGACCCCTCCTCCTTCCATCAAAGCTGCCTCAAGAGGGAAATGTGTCAGTAAAAAATGTCCCCAAGAGATGGAGCGCCCAGAAACAACAACAAACTCGGCTCCATTTGAATGAACAAGATCAAGAATATTAAAAAAGAGAGGACCTATTTTCCCTTTTTGAGTCAAGGTCCCATCGAAATCAGAAAAAACTATTTTCATCTTAGTTGATTGGAAGAGCGATACCAAAAGCTATAGCATTATAACTATTTCTTAAATCAAACTGTGCTTCCAAATTCACAGTTAGATTTTCATAACCATCAAAAGGCATTCTTGAAGTAGCCCCAACGTTAAGCTTGTTAACTGTTTCAAAACTACTCTCATTTGAATTAAGAGCAAGTTGAAGTGGAAGAGAGACAAAAGGAAAAACTTCTCTTCCAGAAATATTAAATCCTTTAGAAAGTGTTGGAGCAAAACCAATTCTATGAACTTTGTCATCAAACTCAGTTGAGTAAGAATAAAGTCCCTTAATAGAAACACGAGGCTGTCTTCCATAATCTGGATAAAGAACATAATCTAGACCAGTGAAGAAACGATTCTCTCTATCACCACTATTGACACCAAAACCAGCATCAAAATTCATCTTGGAGCTAAAACGCTGAAAATATCTAGCGCTTACTCCAGTTCCAGATCCGTTTGAACCAATATAATCAAGCTCAGTACTCAAAACCTTGTTTTTCAAAGTAAATGGATGAGTTGATAAACCAATATCATTTGCAAAGGCTTGCCCAATAATGGCCGTAGTCAGTATTAAGTACTTAATTTTTCTCATTCTCATATCCCCCTATGGTGATAAATAAACCGTATCCTATTATTAAAACGCAAATCGTCATTATCTGTCCAGTTTTCCAAACAACGCTGTGTGTATACTCATAAGCACTTATAATGATTGACTTAACTTTTAGCAAGATTTATAACTACGGCTCGAGCTTCAATGCTTATGTGGTGGCTGTAGTTCAGTTGGTAGAGCACTTGATTGTGGTTCAAGTTGTCGCGGGTTCGAGCCCCGTCAGCCACCCCATTTCATAACAAGATCTTCTAAGGCTTCTGTCTTTGTTAATCCTCTATTCTTCGAATACTCTTCTAGTTTCGCTAAAACTTCTGGTCTAAATCGGAAATTATTTTGTCTCTTCTTTCTACTAATTGGTTTTGTTCTTTTATCTTTTAAAGGAATGTCAGCCCACTTTCTCATATCTGCGTACTTAAGCCCTTTATAGTCTTCTCCCTCTTTACTTCCATCCTTAATATTCTCTAAGACCACTTGGAGTTTCTTTGGAATACTCTCTGGGTCTACAATACTTTTTGGGAAATGCAATATAGCAGCAGGGAGAACTTCAATAATTCTTGCTTCTATCTTAGCTGCCCATAAAGCATCTTTGATATTTAAGTAGTTCTCAAAACCATATTCTCTATTAGCGACAAGGAGCCCCTTATGGATTAAAAATCCCATCACTTGTTGATAACGAGGGTCTTGTTTGAATTTCTCCAACGCTTCAATCTTTTTTCTAAGTCTTTCTTTATTCATAAAAAAACTCAAGTTCCCCATTGTACTTTTTGATAAGATTTTCCAGTTTATCCCCATATTCAAGTAATGCAAAAATGATCAGTTGTTTATTTTTTTCTTTTGCTTTAATTGCCTTGCTTGCTAAACAGTAAATAGGTTCAGGGATAAGTACAGTTAAGTATTTACCTGTAAAAAAAGTTTTAAAGATTGTTTCTTCTGGCATCCAAATTAAGTTCCTATCTTTGTCTAAAAGTAGTCCTTCTTTTTTAAGCAAGCTCTCAAACTTCTTTTCGACCCAATACTCAGATTGAATGTAACTATCAACATCTCTAGTGGCATTCAGCTCGATTAATGTTGTAATACTTTCATTAACAAGCAGGCTCATTTGCCCCAAAAGTTTTATCTGAGTTTCTGCCCTAAAGTTAAAACCTTGTTCTCGAGCTTCACTTTCTCGTTTGATTATCTCCTTATCTAGCTGTTTGAAGATTTTTTCTAGTATCTCTTTCATTTCTTTATATTATCACAAGTATTGTATATACACTACCTTTATCGTATAAAATAAAGATTACCATTAGAGAATATCATATTAGAGCTCTCATAAAGTATTGATACTAAATAAGGACTTGGTAAATTCAATAAGTTAGCAAGGCCTCTAGTTCCAAATCCAGATGTTAAGAAAAACAAGAACTTAAGATCTACCCGTCAGCCATCCCATTATTTTCTATAATTATATGGTATCAATCTAACTTAAATTGATGTTTTAATAAAAAGACAAGGAGGCAAACGTGAGTGAAATAGCTAAAGGTTCGTGTCTATGTGAAAAAGTATCTTTTGAAATTAGAGGTGAATTTGAACAGTTTTTTCTCTGCCACTGTAAGTTTTGTCAAAAAGATACAGGTTCGGCTCATGCTGCAAATTTATTTTCAACAAAGGCCAAAATTAATTGGATAACTGGGAAAGAAAAAGTTAAGACTTTTAATCTTCCTTCAACAAGGCATATAAAAAGCTTTTGCTCTGAATGTGGTTCAGCTCTACCAAGTCAACAAATGCAAGGAAAACTACTTGTAGTCCCAGCGGGCTCACTTGATACAAATATTTCAATCAAACCTAATTCTCATATTTTCTGCTCAAGCAAAGCAACTTGGGCCAGAGGATTAAACGACCTGCCAAAGCTTGATAGTCTTCCTAGCTAGCAATCATTTTTCATATTCAATATCATTTCAACATATCAAAGGTAGTTTTTAATTGCCCCATCAGTGCTTGGAGAAAATAATTCATTTAAAGATGAAGCTCAGGCTGGGATGATCTAGAGAGCGAAATTCTTCAGTGGCAAAGTAAAAATAGCTAAACGACAAAAGTTAATCTTATTTTAATTGAACAAGAGACTTCCATTCTTGTTTCGGAACACTTAATCTATTAAACAACTTCGGGATAATTCTAAAAATAAAAAGGATTTTATGAAAAAGATTTTTCTCATCGCAAGCTTGCTATTTATTAATTCTACTTATTCCTTTGAAGCCTCAAAAGCTAAAATACTTTTCAGAAATCTCGGCAAAAGAGAACAAGGTTTTTTTACACTCCAAGGTGGGTTCATTGCTCAAAAAAGAAAAAATATCCAAGGATTTCTTGTTTTTTTTAATGAAGATGGGAGTGCCCATGCTGCTTACCCTGTGGTGGTCGACTTCTCCTCCTTAGGCATCACGGCCCTCTTCACACTCATTGAACATGATAGCTCTATTCGTTTTGAGAATTTTAAAAAGAAAACACCGAGAGACTTTTTAGGCACTTACCATGGTGGAAAAATAGGGCTCTCACTCATGGCCGGATTCAAAGGGGCCATGGCCAGAAATAAAGAGAAGATCTCTCTTTTTGATTCTTCGATAAAACTCTCTACACTTGGAGTTGATTTTAGTTATATCAAATATGACATTCGTATTGATGAGACTTATCAAAAAAAACTTCCCTACTCTTGGGATGAAGTTATTGATTAAAAAGTATATTCAAACAAAATAGCACTACAGCGACAGGGTAGTTCTTTACACCCTGGGCAGTATTTTATTGAAGACGTTACAAAAAAGTCTTTAATTTCTTTAATTTGTTGAAAACCATTTTTTTGAAATAGCTTATCAGATGTTATTGGATTTCCACTCTGCCAAGATATCCCTAAAACAAAATCACATTTTTTCTCATGTAACCACTTCATTCTTTCTTTCGTAACTTTTTGGCCAATTCCTCTTCCTTGAAACTCTTCTTTCACACATAGAGTACACAAAGATCCTATTTTTTTCCCTTTTAATCTTTTTTTAATTGATTCATCAAAAGGAGTATAATAATCAAGGGTTTCTATAATTTCAGCACAACCAACGCTCACTAATTCATCTTGAATAAAAACCATTAAGACGAGACTATTTGAATCTTCAATCTTACTCTCAAGATAACTGTTTTTAAATAACCCTTCACCCTGCGTTCTATTCATTAGCTCAAGAGCTTTTTTGATTTCTCTATTATCAATAGCGGTTATTTCCCTAAGATCTATTTTCACAACCTAGCCTTGAGTCACACTCATATGTTGCCACTTTCCTTGTTTAAATCGAAACCACAAAACCAAAGTAATAAGAAAGGAATACAAAATAACAAACATCCATGAGTGAACAACCGCATTCTCTTGATTCATCATGAGATAAGCAGGCAAGACCATAATTGGCCAAGGAATAATTAAGGCCACCGCTGAAACAAATCTCGTATCACCAGCTCCCTTAAGTGCAAAGGAGAGGTTGAGGTAAATGCTATCAAAGATGGTAAAAAAACCAACAATGGCCAGCAGTTTAATACTTAATTGGTTTACTTCAATCCATAACACCTCATTTGAATTATTTTTAAACCAAGAAATATAAAATTCAGGAATAAGCCAAAAAGTGACCGCAATCAAGAAAATATAAATAAATGATATCTTAACCCCTACCCAGGTGTACTCAACAGCATCAGCGGCTTTTTTCTCACCTATTTTTTGTCCCACTAAAGTTAAAACAGCTTGAGCAACTCCTAACGAAGGAAGAACAGAGAGCATCATAAGAGTTACGGCAATACTTGAGCTTGCAAGAGCAACTTCACCATTTGAAAGTCTACCAATAATAATGAGAAAAACAGTAAAAGCTAATCCTTCTAACGCCCACTGAATTCCGCTTGGAAAACCATATTTAAGAAAATTGATTAAGAGCTTGTTATCTCTTTTATAAGACGTTTGAAGAGAATATTCTCTCCAATAACGACTTTTATAAAGCAAGATAAATCCGTACAAACTTGCTATAAATCCGGCCAAAGCTGTCGCATAACCAGCTCCCTCAATACCATAACTTTGAAAGCCAAAGTTTCCGTTTATCAATATGTAATCTAAAATCGCATTTGACACTAACCCCACAAGATTGATTCCAATAACCTTTCTACTTTCTCCAATTCCAGTGAAAAAACTGCTAATGGCCGCAATGATGGCCGTAGGTAGAGCTGAGAAGGAGAGGGAGTTAAAGTACATTACTTCTAAAGGTTGAATATTTTGAGAATGGCCAACAAGCTCAAAAAAAGGAGTTGTAAAATAGTTAAGAATCAAAAAAGCGCATCCTCCAATCAAACTAATGTAGATTGACTGCCAAAAAATAGCTCCTATCTTCTCTTTTTCATTGGCCCCAAAATACTGAGCAACAAAAGTTGTGACGTAACTTGCTGTTTGCTGTAACAAGGCCATGGGAACCCAAAAAACACCCATCACGGCCATCGCAGCTCCAAGGGATTCAGTTGAGTAAGACCCAAGAAAAATCCTATCTACTGTTAATTGGATATTCCAAAAACTATTGGCCACAATAAGTGGCCATGCAATTTTCCAAACTCTTTGATATTTATTCATTTTAAAACCTTGATATTTTCCATGATAATGGCCAAGATTGAGTTATAACACAATGACTTTTTAGATGGAGATCTCCTATGGGCCTAGATGCTATTGGAATTGCATGCAAAGATATTCAAAAATCTCTTGAGTTCTATGCATTATTTCATCTGGCTTTCAAAAAGCTTGGTGAAGATCATTATGAGGCGACTACCCCACAGGGACTAAGAATTATGCTTGATTCTCACGATCTTTTAAGAAAAATCAATCCTTTGTGGGAAGTTCCTGTTCATCCTGGCATCACGCTTTGTTTTGGGCAAGATAATCCAGAAGCGGTAGATGAACTCTTTTCTCAAATATCAAAAGCAGGATTTCAAGAAATAAAAACGCCTTGGGACGCTTTTTGGGGACAGAGATATGCTTCGGTTTTAGATCCTGACGGAAATCAAATTGATATTTTTGCAGCTCTAGACTAAGAAAATCTTGAGTTACATTTTGCTTCCAGAGCCGACTCTATTACCTTAAAAACCATTTCCAAATCTTTTCCAAAATCTCTTGGATTTAGCTTATCTTTATGTCTAAACTGCTTTAACTTTCTTATCTCTAAATCATTAAGTTTAAGCCATTTTTTCTTTTCTAAATTTTCGATGGTATTTGTAA
This sequence comes from Bacteriovoracia bacterium, assembly GCA_030431635.1. Lineage (GTDB taxonomy): Bacteria > Bdellovibrionota > Bacteriovoracia > Bacteriovoracales > Bacteriovoracaceae > CALFYV01. Next base: position 25,113 of record JAUIIL010000003.1, on the reverse strand, counting down.
TATCCATTACATTCATTTGGATTGGATCTCCTAAAGAGAGTTTATTAAAGATACTTTTTAACTGCCATTTATTCTTTTTCATAAATCCCATATGAACTTTTTCTGCCATATTAAGTACTTCTTCATAAGAGAGAGGTTTTCCTTCTGCTAAAAACGTATTAACAACACTTACATATTCTGTAGCTGTTTCTCTAGTCAATACATCTAAAAGCTCAGGTAATATTTGTGATGAAGGACGATTAATATCTTGGTAAAGAGTACCATCTTTTATCATCAATCCAGAAAAACCTTTGCCTTCTAAGTCCAGTTTTAACTTTTTAAGATTTTTCTTTTTAATTGGTACTTCTTTATAATTAGGTCTATCTGGGTATTGGTTATTAGGGAGCCAAACTTCATCATGCATTTTAGGGATAAGATACTTTACAATTGTTTTTATTTTTAATTCTCCAAACTCTAACCAATGTTGAGAATTTTTGTTTAAAAAATCATTAATCTTTACCTCTTTACTTATTCCATCTAAAAAAGAGTTCAGAACAAAACGGTTTTGTTTTTTTTCTACTTGTGAAAGTTCTTCTAAAGGGCGGAACTGACGAAGATTTTTTGTTTCTATATAATTCATTTTTTGCCAATCGGACAAAGACAAATTAGCAACCATTTCCATTATCTCATCTACTTGAAGCTCCATGATATCTAACCCAAGTTTTTTAAAAGCACTGCTTAGTTTTTCTTTGTTAAGCTCCATCCATTTATGATGAAAGAGTTCATCCAGTTTTAGATACAAGTCAAAGTCTAATTCCTTGTTTTCCTTGGAAGCTTTCAGAATCATAGCGATATACTCCATCGCTGCTTTATAAGATATCTCTTGATGAAGCTCCGAAACGATTTTTTGGGCTTCTGTATTGATATTTTGATACAAGTGACCATCTTCGATCTTTAACCCCAAAAACCCTTGAGCCTCTAATTTTTTAAGTGTTTCTTCAATGCTTTCATTTTTTATTTTTATACTATCAGGGACTTTTCTATAATGTTCCTTAACATCAAACTGAGCAACATAAGCGCTTCTCCAACCAAAGTCATGAATATTGTAACTTACCAATTCAGCAAGTCGTTTTATATTTAAATTACTTTCATTAATTTTTTCCCAGCTCTTAGCATATTGTCTCAGATCAAATTTTTCTAATTTCTTTTTTTGTAAGTTGAGAAATGCTTCTTTTAATCGTCTTGACTCATAAGTCATCTTCTCAATATCACTTATATCACCTGCTCTAAGGGCATCATCAGAAAGAATACGCTCCCTTTTCTCATCTAACCGCTTTGCTTTTTCCCTTAGATCTTCCTCTGACAAATTCAAATTAAGATTGTTTTTTTCTAAAATATTAACTTCTTCAAATATTCTTTCATTTATTTCTTTTGATAATTTAAAATACTTATTCTTCAGAGCTTCAAAACTATCAAAACTATTATTCTCCATCTCCTTAAAAGCACTTAGAACATCTTTTTCCTGAATAGATTTATTTTCTAAACTTAAAGGGGCTGATATTTGAATCCTCTTTTTCAAACTATCTAAGTAGTAATTGAATTCATCTGTAATAGTAAAAGAATCTGTTAGCGATAAAATCTCTAGCGCTTCAGCGTACTTTAAGGCCATATGTAGAGAGCGTTGTATAGGATGCAAATCTCGTTGAAATTCTTCTACTAAATAAGATAAAAACCCTTCATCTGTTATTGTAAGATACACAAGTTGTTTTAAAATTTGTTCATAGCTAAGAGACTCATGCCCTCCAAGATTTTCAATAATTCTAGCACTCATTTGAATTATTTTTTTAGGAGAGCGATACTCTGATGAGACAAGAGAGTCCATTCTTTTTTCTGGGGTGTCATAAAAAGATCCATTGAGTTTGTGAATAACATAAGAGATTGTCGTTCCCGCACTCTCCATCGAGTGATAAGCTGTCTTTGCATTTGAATCTATAAAATCTCTAGGCATCGGAAGATTTGCTGGTCGCAAGAGACTTTCTATAATGAGATTTGGAGAAGGTGGAAGGGCATCTTCATGCACTACTTCAAAAATGATCAGATCAATAAGCTCTTTCATTTCGTTTATTTTTCGAGCAGCTTGTTTAAAGTTCTTTGCTTGATTTATTTCTTCTATGTAAAAATTTGCACCAGGAACAATAGATTTAAACTCTTCAATGTTTTTAGCTTTATAAGCCTCTGATTCATCTATTCTTTTTATCATCGGAAGAATGTAATTTTTGTTATAACTATCTAGAAGGTTTAAATAATTATAATAGCTCTCTTCTTTAACACCAAGAACTTGAGCATAGTTTCTAGTAAATTGAAACCTTCTTCTCTCATGGTTTCCGCCATCATGAATAGTAAACTCATTAGGTGTCTGATTGTAACTATCAACCCATAAATTTTCTGTTGTTATTCCCATATATCCAATAGGGACAGAACTAATACTAATGAGATCATAAGTACTTAATGCAACAGATGTTGGAATACTAAAATGTTTTGGCGCTAAATTAAACATGTAGTGCATGTAATATTCATATCTCTTCGCGTAATGAAGAGGGTTCGCTTCTTTAGGTCTTACAGTTCTTTGAATAATATCTAGAAACTCTGTCCCCCACATAATAAGAGAAAGTGTCTCTCTATAAGGATATTCCCCCTTCGCAATAAGGTTATCTAATTTTCTTAGTACGCTCTCTCTATAAGTAGCAAGTTTTGGTTCTATCAAAATTGCTTGTTTTGTATCATTGGAAATTGAAATAGCCTGATGAAGAAGTTTCAACGTATAACTAAATTCTTTAAAAGATGCTTTAAGTCCATCTTTTTCAATTCTCTCTACCATTTTGTTGTAATAAGAAATTGGGTCTGAACCAATACCATCAACAAACTTTCTATCCTGCTCCATTAAAAACTCTGATCTCTCTTCTAATGAACGAAACCCCTCTTCCAAAAGTTTTTCTTTTCTTACATCAAAATCCACTCCTATCATTGTCCCTGTCGCTATAACGTTTAAAAACTCCTCAACCTTTTCAAGGGCCTCAACCGTTGGAACAGCGGGGTATTCTCCTGAATGTTCAAAAGGAAGTTCATGAGGATACATATACTCTATACTTGGAGCATCCACGATTTTATGCCTGAGACTTACATGAAGGAGATGATTTTTCATGAGAGTTAAATATTCTTGTAAAGCATTTGAGTTTTTTACCAACTCTTGTACTTCTTTAGACTCTAAAACTTTTTCTGCGTATTCAACAATTGGACCTAAGTCATTCACTTGAGTATTAGCATCCCCTACCTCAAGATGAACTCGAGCTATAGGTTTAAACTTTTTGATATGCTCTCTAATTTTTTCCAAAGACTGCGAAACAGGATCGGCCCATAGACAAAAGGAGCAAAGGAGTAAAAAAATGAATTTCATAAGAATACTTTTTATCATAGTTTTAAGCCGCCATGCGCAAACCCAAATCTAAATTGTAAATTTGACTCGGTTTTTATTCTTATCACCTCTTTTTTTTACATAAAAACAAACACTTAACCTGTTTTCATAAGCTCTTCTTTTCAGTAAGCTTGAGACACCTAAAAGGAAACCAAGATTGATAACCATACATAATAAGGCCACAAAGTTCCTCGATGAGCTGTTTTCTCAACTAGAAAAGAGCAACATCCAAATTGGTAACTGGGAAATCGACCATCTTTGCTACCGGACTTCATCTGAAGAGAATTATCTAAAAACAAAAGACGTTTTTGAAGAGGTTGGTAAATGTCTCATTGAAAGTGAAGTTAATGGAAGAAATATTGCGACTTTTAAACTTTTTAAACCAATTGTTTATCAAAATTGGATTATCGATCTTATTGAAGTCCCAGCTCCCAAACCTCAAAAGATAACACCAGAGGGTTTTGAACATATTGAAGTGGTTGTTGATAAAGATTTCAATACTCTTATGAGTCAATACCCACATCTTTCTTTTGAGCAACAAGGGCTAGAAAAAGAACTTAACCCTGAACTAGAGGTTGAGCTAAGAAATTGTGCCATAAAATTTCATCATAAATCCCTAGAGCATATCATTAATATTGAAAACCATAAACTTGTGACCAATTTTTTAAAAGAAAGCGATATTCTCTCTCTACTTAAAGAATTCACACCTTGTCTTTCTGGAACAATCCCCCTTGGAATAGAAAACCCTCAATCAGACCTTGATATCCTTTTTTATGCTCAAGATCTTTATGCTTTTTTGACCAAGGCCCAGGAGCATTTTCAAGAAATGGAGCAATTTTCATATAAAATCGATGAATCCCACGCTGTTGTTCACTTTTGTTTTAACCACCTTCAAGTTGAATTATTTTGCCAAAGCACACCTGTTTTCCAACAAGAAGCAAACCAACACTTTTTAATTGAAGGACGCTTACTTAAACTTTTAGGTAATGATTTCAAACAAAAAGTTATTGAGTTAAAAACAAGAGGAATAAAGACTGAACCAGCTTTTGGAAAACTCCTTAAACTCTCTAAACCCTATGAAGATCTCATTGCCCTCAATAAATTAAGTGATCTCGAGTTGCTGAATCGCTTTAAAGAAGTTCTTTAAGAAGCCTTTCGTAGTTGTTTTATTGTAGAGGACTCTTTTCAAAACCCCAGTGACAAGAAAAAAAAACATGAGTAATATCCTCTGAGATGTATCAATTAAGAAATTATCAACAAGAAGCTGTTGATAAGACCCTTCAATATTTTCGAAAAAGACGACAACCAGCCGTCATTGTCCTTCCCACGGGAGCAGGCAAGAGTCTTGTTATTGCTGAACTTGCTCGCCTGGCTAAAGGTCGAGTTCTTGTTTTGGCCCACGTGAAGGAATTAGTGGAGCAAAACCATACAAAATACGAAAGTTATGATCTAGAGGCCGGTGTTTTTTCAGCAGGGCTTGGGAAAAAGCAAATCCATCAAAAAGTGATTTTTGGAAGTATTCAATCTGTTGCCGGAGCCTCTCTTTCTTTTTTTGATAATTTTAGCCTTCTTATTATTGATGAATGCCATAGGGTTAGCGATGAAGACGACACTCAATACTCGCAAGTCATTAATAAACTCAAGAAAAAGAATGAAAATCTTTGTATCTTAGGACTGACTGCAACTCCCTACCGTTTGGGTCAGGGTTGGATTTATGAATTTAATCACCAAGGTGAACTCAAGACACAAAAAGAAAAATTTTTTAAAGACTGTATTTATGAACTTCCTCTAAGCTACATGATTCGTCATCATTTTCTCACTCAACCCATAAAGGTTGATATTCCTGTCACAAGCTATGATTTTTCAGAGCTCACCCAGACGGGAAAACTTTATTCAACTAAAGAAGTTCAAGAAATTATTAATAAACAAAAAAGACTCACTCCTCTTATTATTAAAAATATCATTGATATTACAGAGCTTTATCATAGACGAGGAGTCATGATCTTTAGTAGCACCGTTAAGCATGCTGAAGAAATTTTAGAATACTTACCAGAAGGTGACGCCCAAATTATTTTAGGAGATACTGAAAATAATGAACGAGAGAGAATAGTTAACGATTTTAAAGAAGAAAAATTCAAATATCTTGTTAACGTTTCAGTTCTTACTACAGGTTTTGATGCCCCTCATGTTGATGTGATCGCTCTCTTAAGACCAACAGAGTCTGTTAGTCTTTATCAGCAAATTGTAGGACGAGGTCTGCGTTTATATCCCGGGAAAAAAGATTGTTTTATTCTCGACTACACTGGTATGGGCCATGATATTTACTCTCCAGAAATTAGTGATAGAAAGCCAACAAAAGAGTCCACTCCAGTCATTGTCACTTGTCCCAAATGTCATTTTGAAAATAACTTTTGGGGTATTACTAATATCGATGGTGAAGTCATCGAACATTATGGAAGAAAATGCAAAGGAGCTCATCTCGATCCTCGTACAGATGAAGTTATTCCCTGTGGTTTTCGTTTTCGTTATAAAATTTGTCATCAATGTCATGAAGAAAATGATCTGACGGCCAGAGAGTGTACTCATTGCAAAGCCATCCTTGTTGATGCTGATTCAAAATTAAAGCAAGCCAGACTTTCAAAAAATGCATACGTTCTAAAACCTGATTCAGTGGAATTTAACCAGAAATTTGATAAAAATGGTAATGAGTTTCTAGAAGTTCGATATTATGATTTTGATGCTCAATCTCTTTCTGAAATTCACTATTTAAATAATCAAACAAGTTTAAAAAAATTTAATATCAACTTTCTGCGCTCACATATTAAAAGACCAGAGCTGGGACTTGAGATGTCAAACCCAAGTGAAGTTGTTCAGTATCAGAAACTTTTAAGAACTCCTTCTTATATTATTGCAAGAAAGCAGGGTAAGTTTTGGAAAATAACTGAGAAAATTTTCTCAGAAGAAATCGGTCTATAACCGATAGTTTTTACATGAAAGTCTATGAAAATCTACGAGACAAAGAAATTATTCGAAAAGTAAACGAAGTTTTTTATGAAAAAGTTTACGAACATCCGTGGCTTTCTTTATATTTTAAAGACGTGACTCAGGAATTTATTACTTCTCAACAAACAGATTTCATAACAGGAGCTGCTGGAGGACCAAGTAAGTTTAGCGGCAGAATGCCTTCAAATGCCCATCCACATATGTTTATCACTGAAGAACTTTATGATCTTAGAACTCAATTACTTAAAGAGGCCATGCAAGAAGTCAATGCTCCTATAGAACTTCAAGATTTTTGGTTAAAATTAGATGAATCCTTTAAAAATAAAATCGTAAAAAACTCTCTCTCTGAATGTGAAAAGAGATTCACCACAGATGAACTTCTTATCTTCGAAAATCCTGATACCCACAAAAAAGCTGCCTAATCACTTGAGGTAATAATGAAGATTTTAACAATACTCTTTTTTATTTGTTTTAATCTTTTCGCTGAAAAATTAAAAATCAACCGTGATCACTCCGAATTTTTCTTCAATGTGAAATATCTTAAACTAGGAAAGGTCACTGGTCGTTTCGAACATTTTAGTGGCCATTTATGGCTTGAGAACAATCTCCCACATAAAATAAAATTGGTTATTCAATCTGACTCAATTGATACAGGCAATGGGGTTAGGGATGGACACCTTAAGAGTTCATCTTTTTTAGATTCTAAAAAATTCCCTTATATAACTTATGAATCTTCTCATATTTATAAAGAAAAAAACTTCTTTACTTCTGAGGGAGTTTTATCTTTCCAAAATAAAAAAATAAAACAAAAAATATCGTTTGAATTGAAGGGACCAGTCATTGATACCTGGAAAAAAGAAAGCTGGTTTCTCTCTCTTGAGCATCAAATTTCACGTTCAGTCCTGGATATTAACTGGAATAAAACACTTGATAATAATGAATTTATTTTAGATGACATCATTCATATCAATGTCCAAATCCAGCTTCAAAAAGAAAATGAAATGACAGTTGGTTCAAAGCATAAGATTTCTGATAACAAAGAATTACGACTAAGAGAGCGCTACTTCAGAGGGGAGATAACAAAGCTCCCCCAAACAGAACCTTCTTCCCAGACTCAAAAACGCCCTTCACTTTCTCTTTTGAAAGAAAGCATTCCTGAGAATGTTACTACTGAAAATCAAATTGTAGAAAAAGAGAAAACAAAATGGCCTCCTTTTCTTTTTCTTTCGTTTTTGGGTTTTCTTGCCGTTATTTTTATTTCAATCTTCATAAAAAAAAATGAAACGATTTGTCTTTGGAGCGAAAAACAAAAAGGACGAAGTTTTGCTATCGAATTTCTTCTCATGAGTCTCATTTTTATCTACGCAATAGCTGTTTACGAACTCATGCCTTCTTAAACAGTTCAAAGACAATAAACTTAATTGACACGTTTCTGTGTGCCGAGTTAAAAGTTATAAATTCTTATATTTCAAAAAAAATCAATTTCTGTAGAATAATTCTATGAGTGAATCGTTTACAGTTTTAGTTGTTGAAGATGAAGATGAACTTAGAGACATTTACAAAGATTTTCTAGAAGATATCCCTAATATTGGAGATATTATTCTTTGTAATTCGTCTGAAGATGCTCTAGAGAAAATTAGTCAAAAAAAACTCCATTTGATTATCTCTGATTATAGTCTTCCTGATTATAATGGCGTGGAGCTTTTTAAAAAAATTCAGTCAAAGCAAGAAGCTCGAAACGTACCTTTCATTCTTGTTTCTGGGTATCTATCAGAAGAAACGATAAAAGAGGCAAAGTCTTGTGGTTTAAAGTACGCTTTCACAAAACCCGTTGAACCTCAAAAGTTAGAAGCAGCTATTAATCAAATACTCTTAAAGACTTAAATTAAACGACAAGTTTACTTCTTTTCTTATAAGGATTTTTATTTTTTTCTTCTGGAAACTGGAATTTCTCTTTTTTATCGATGGAAGCTGGAAGCCTACCTTTGGAAGGTTGTTGACAAGAAAGAAGAGTGACTAAAAAAAGAAGCCTAATTACAATCATTTAACCTCCTTCCCCCTTATCGGAATTTGAGTAAAATACTTAAGTATTTTACATAACTCCTTTAAATGGTACATAATCACCTCAAAAAGGAGCTTAAGGTGCATCAACTTATTCTTATTAGACATGGGCAAAGTATTTGGAATAAAGAAAACCGCTTTACAGGTTGGATGAATATCGATTTGTCTGAGAAAGGAAAACAAGAGGCCAAAGAAGCAGCTCAACTTTTGCTCGATGGGCACTTTCACTTTGATACATTATTTACCTCTGAACTCATCAGAGCACAAAATACAGCACGAATTATTCAAGAACAGATGGGAACAAGCCTAACTCCTATCTCCAGTTGGAAACTTAATGAAAGACACTACGGTGGCTTAACCGGACTTAACAAAGAAGAAACAACTCAAAAGCATGGAGCAGAACAAGTTAAAACTTGGAGAAGATCCTATGATACTCTTCCACCTAAGATGGATGAAACTCAGGCCCAAAATTTAAGCCGAGAACTTGATGTTCCACTTTGCTACGGTGAAAGTTTAAAAACAACTGTTGAACGTGTCATTCCCTATTGGAAAGAAGAGATCGCCCCTCTAGTGAGGCAAGATCAGAAAGTTCTTATTGTTGCCCATGGGAACAGTCTCAGGGCCCTTATGAAGTATATTTTCGAAATTTCAAATGATGATATCATTCAACTTGAGATTCCTACTGCAACTCCTGTTATTTGCGAGTTAGATGATTCTTTAAAAGGAACTGATTACCGTTTTCTTCAAAAATAAAAGAGGGCCTTGATGGCCCTCACAAAAACTCGTGAAATTCCTCTTCGGGGATAGTGAAAAATTTCACCCTCTCTTCAATCCAAAGACATCCTTGTTAAGTTATTCAACTTAATCTTGGAATAAAGGGATACTACTCTTTCTTTAGAGTTAAAAAAAATAGATTAAAAAAATACCCACAATCTAATAAAAAGATTAATCATTGTGGCTTTTTAAGACCTCGTATCCATTCATATCACAATACCGACTGTACCAATCAATTGCTTCGAGAACTTTATTTTGGACAATATCTAAAATTTCATCATTGTCACATTGATTAAGTATCTCGTTAACTGAACTAAGACGTGATAGAATGATATCCTGATCTACCGTACTCTTAAAAAGTTTTAAAACCTTGGCGTGTGTTTCCATGTTTCGATCCTCTCTAAGCCCTATTATAAGTCATTTCGGCGATCGGATCACTCCGTGCTGTTTCTAGAGAAAAATTTTTCAGTTGGTTTTCAAAACAAAGTAATTCTCTCAAGGGCCTTCAAGATTTTTTTAAATGTACCTTTGTTAAACCCTTCATTTTCAAGGACTTCAATAACTGACTGCTGTGTAAGGTTAATGCCTTTGCGTTTGGATTCAATAATCAAGTCAATTATTCTATGAGAGGTTATAAATAAACAAGATAGAGGATAAAGCAGTGAATATGGTTTTCCCAAAGGAAAACCAGAACCGTCAGGTAACTCATGATGTTCTAAAATGATTCTATCAACGTCTGGAGGAACATTATTAATTTTGCTCACAAGTGAAGCAAGCTCAGAGGGATGCTCTTGAAAGACTTCATCATTTGTTTTTAAAATTTCATACTCTGTTGCTTCTGTATCGCTTAATGTTAGATCGTGAACGAGGCTAGCAAAAGTGAGTTTGCAAAAAGTCGCATCCGATCCCCAGCCTAACTCTTTGGCCAAACAGCAAGTCAAAATAGAAAGTCCAAGACTGTGACTAGGAATGTAATTGTGTGAGTTTTCAAAAAGAAAAGCCAGCTTATTTTTTAATTCATCATTTGAGTTAATAATACTCATTGCCATTTTAGTATTTCCGGCCGTCATTTCCATTAACTGTTCGTTAATGCCAAATTCTCTTCCTGCATTAAAAATAAGTTTGTTCACCACTAGGGTATCCTCGAGATTAACAGGTCCTTTTTTATGAGAAAGAAGAAAGTTAATATGATCCTGAATAATATCAAGTGATTTATTTTGTTCTGTTTTTAAAATATAAAGAAAATCAATTTCCTTTCTTTGATAGCTTCTCACCTCTTCATCCGTAAAAACGTCTTTTTCTCTGTGGATTTTAATATATTTTTCGCTACTAATTTTTATGAAAATATCAGAAGGGCAAATTCCAATAGCTTTTAAAAGGTTAATTCCGATCGGTACATAACTTCTATTATTTCGTTGAAAATCATCCGTTGTTCCAAACTTTTGAATGAGATCTTCGACATCAGAAGTAATACTTGATTTATCAATAAAGTGATAAATATCTTTGTGATCTATATCTTTAATAAAAACTTTTTCAACTGAACTCACGATGGCTATTTTGGCCTCTTTACTAACGATCCTAATTTTGTGAATAAAATCACGACAACTTCCTGATATATCATGATCACACATGACTAAATCTAGGTTTGACGCTTCTTCAAAGAACTTAACTCCCTCTTCATGATTGGAAACAGAGTGAATTTGTGCACCTTTGAGGTTGAAATCAATACTAAATTTCAATAAATCTAAAATTTCTTTTTCATCTTCAACAATAAGAACTTTCATAATAATTTCCGTACACTCATTACGGTTTTATTTAATCATTAATCAACATGTTGGAGGTTAAATTATCTTTTTTAATTTATTCTTAACAATCAATTCCGATCTTTTTAGTTTAGTTTTTTAACATAAAAGAAAAAAATTCCTCAAGCTCACCTCAACTTAATTATTCGATCCCTTTAAGACGAACTGTTCAGGGAAAGGAAGACTTAGGATGAGTTTAATCAAGCATATATTATTTTTGCTTCTGTTTGCTTTTGGCGCATATTCACAATTACCAAAAGAACTTACCCCTATTCGTTTCTCTGTATTTAAGAACTCACAGTATTTACTTGGTATTACCCTATCTAAGAAAATGCATCCTGAAGATAAAAAGATTGTTTCTTTTTGGATCAAAAAACTTTTTGATGACAAAAAACTCATTATTATTAAAGACGTTGTAGATAAACCTCTTAAGCAGCGTTTCTTCATTGGCTTCAAAGGAAGAGTAAAACTTATCCTTGATTTTCCAGAACTCACTCCACTTCAAAATAAAGAGTTCACACAAAAGCTTTGCCAAAAACTTGATTGTGATTTTGCCGTAGAAGGTGGATTTCTTTCCCATTATTCATACAAGGGCGAAGGTAATATCACAAGAGATTTTATATCTCATACAACAGTTGGCTTTATTAAAAACGGACAGTTTTTTGAATTAAAAAAAGATACGCCTAAAGAAACAAAAATTTCAATTATAAAAAACATTGAACATGAAATTCTTTATTGGGGCCATATCAAAGAGGTCGTCTTCTCAAAAGAAATTCAACTGCAAGAAAAATCTAGGATTGGAAGTTTTTTTCAAGTTAATGGTGTCAGCTTTAAATTCAGCAACGAACTCCTTGAAGAAAAAAAACTACAATTCCTTCAAAAGTATTCATCGGCCTATTGTGTCTATAGCTCATTAAAAAATACCCTCACTATTTGCCAAGATAACAAGGATATTACCCTTAGCAACGATCTTGCTTTACCTCTTCAAACTAAACTTATCTATTCATCAGGGGAAGCTAATCTTCAATTACAAGACTCCATTTTTAGAAAAGAACTACTCACCTCTATCGTACGAGATTCAAATAGTTTTGTTATCCATGATTCCGTCTATACTAAAATGCAGTACAAAGATCCTGGTCAAGCTTATGTTAATTTTCTACAAAAACAATACTCAAAGTATGAATGGGGAAACTATCATCCTAGTATTATCATTACTTATTTTAAAGATGATATAGAGATTGCAAAGACCAAGTATAATAACCTTGAAAAAAACAACCAAGACAAACTCCATGAATTAATAGTTGAAAGCATACGCCCTGATTACTTCAAAGTTTTTGAATGGAAACCAGACAATCAAATTTTATATATAGGACGATACCAACCAGACTTTAACGAAGCTTTCCAACAGAGTTTAGAGAGAAAAATTAAAAAACAAAACAATCTTGAAGTGGCCCTGCATTTTGAAAGCAAAAGAATGGAACTAGATTCAGATACAAGTATTTCTTCTGCAGGAAGAAGTGATTCTGAAGCTTTTAGTTTTCAAAACGTTCACGCTAAATGGTGGTCTGAAAAAAGAAAATGGGGACTTAAGGGATACTTTTATACTTATGATTACAGATACTCTGTCACTTCACTCTCCACTAACTCTTCCACTATAACAACAGGACAAATGAGCGAATGGTCTTTAATGTATTCACGTCACTATCAAAAAAATTTTTCTTTTGCTGATAGAATTGAGCTCTCTGCTGGCTATACACGGAAAAACTTTAAAGTTCCTTCCAATAAATCAATCGGTGATATTTATCTAATATCCATTCCCTTAGAATTATCCGCTATGAAGAAATATAAAAAAGTGATTTTAAACTATGACGTTGCCCTGGCCAGGATTTACAATGCACAAGCTCGTTTCGACCTAGGTTCAACAGGAGGTGATGGAGACGGATTTTGGTATGAATTCAAAACAAAGGCTTCCTATCCTCTTTTTAAAAATATCTTCTTTAGTCTTGGGGCCAATTTTAGACAGGGTATTATTAACTATCCTGGCGGTGATTCTCAGCTTAGTGAAACGGGAGTTTTTATTGGTTTTGAGTACTTACACTTGGACTTTTAGATAAAAAAACATAAAATGCCTTTAAAAAAGGCAAACCTATGAATCAATTCGAAGATTTCATTACAAATATTCCTGATTTTCCCCAAAAAGGTGTTACCTTTAAGGATGTATCACCTCTACTTAAATTCAAATTTTCTGAAGTCATCAGTGAACTTGAAAAACAAATTGATTGGACAGGAGTTCAATACGTTGCCGGTATTGAATCAAGGGGTTTCATTCTCGCATCCGCGTTGGCAGCAAAAAAGAGTCTTGGATTTGTTCCCATTAGAAAAAAAGGGAAACTCCCTCCTCCAACTATTAGCGAAAGCTATGGCCTAGAGTATGGTAGCGATACACTAGAAATTCATCCTTCGAAAGAAAAAGGGCCCCTCGTCATTCTTGATGATGTACTGGCCACAGGGGGAACTCTCAAAGCGTCTCTTTCGCTTTGCAAAAAAGCAGGCTATGATGTTCAAGATATTGCTGTTTTAATCAATTTGAAGTTTTTAAACAGATTAGACGAGGAAGGAATCAAAGTTAAATCTCTCCTAACTTACTAACTTCTATTGTAAAATAAATAGGGATCAATTATACTTCATAAGATAACTCTTTGATAATATTAAGGTTGCTATGGAATCACGGTTAGTTTTGTTTCTTTTTTTTATCGCTCTTACCATTGGAGCTGTTTCGCTATCTGGTTATAAAAAGTTTTTTAATAACTCAAGGGATCTTTCTCAAAAAAACCTCGTGGCCAAAAAAGAAGCAAAGCCTAGAAATGAAGCAGAGACAGAAGAAGTTGAAGTCGAAGTTTCTCAACCCAAGGCTGTTGTTCTTAGCTCAGAACAACTGAAAAGAGCTCATGCTATCTATACAGGTAAAGGTGAGTGTATCCGCTGTCATGGAGAATTCGGACAAGGAAACCCAAAAGAAGAAGCTCCTGTTATTGCCGGTCAACACGATTGGTATATTGTTGATCAGCTTAATAAAATGAAAAAAGGTGAAAGGGTAAATGAAAAAATGAACCCATATCTAAAAGGCCTTACTGAAAATGATTTTAAAGACCTTGCGGCTTATATTACCGAACTTAGAGCTGGTTCAAAAGCCGAATAATTCTCATCAATATAAACTTTTTTAATCTTAGGAAAACTATGAAGGCCTTAATTTTGTGCTGCTTTTTATTTATTTCATGTAACAAAAATAATCATCAAGATGTTCTAACTCAAAAAGTAGAGAATTTAAAAAAGTTTAATGAAACTGAAAAAAAGAAGTTTTATGAGTTAGAAAATGGACTCAAAGTTCTTTTAGTATCAACTTCTAATATTAAAAAATCTATGGTCTCTTTAAGTGTAAAGGTGGGAAGTGCCTCTGACCCCGTCGGTCAGGAAGGAATGGCCCACTTTCTTGAACACATGCTCTTTTTAGGAACAAAAAAATACCCTCAAGTAGGAGATTATCAAGAGTTTTTTACTTCTCATCAAGGTAGTTTTAATGCTTACACAGCGACAGAGAATACCAACTATCACTTTGAAATTCCTCACGAGCATTTAGTTGCCGCGATTGATCGCTTCTCTCAGTTTTTTATTTCTCCAAATTTTGATAAAGAGTATTTAAAAAGAGAGAAGAATGCGGTTAATTCTGAACATCAAAAAAATTTACTTGATGATGGTAGAAGGTATTATCGAATAAAAAAACTCATGCTTCCTAAAGATCATTTAGTTAGAAAGTTTTCAACTGGTAACAACGAAACTCTTAAAGAGATTACACAAGAAGATGTTATTAAGTTTTATCAAGGGCATTACTCTTCCAATCTTATGAATCTTGTTATCTACAGCCCTCTACCATTGGCCGAACTCGAAAAAATAGCGAAAGAATATTTTTTGCCCATTGAAAATAGAAAGTTAAAAGAGCCTCAATTTGAGATGGTTAAACCTTATGAAAAAGCCAGAGTCGTTCAAATCCAATCTCAAACTCAAATGCAAAGATTGGCCTTGGATTTCTCTGTACCTGCCCAAAACGAGAAATATTGGAAATCTAAACCTCTTTTTATCATCGGACACCTTATTGGACATGAAGCAGAAGGCTCTCTTTTATCTTTATTAAAAGAAGAAAACTTGGCCTTCTCTCTTTCAGCCGGTGCCCATGAATCTTCATTTCAAAATACTTTTGGAATTAATATTGCTCTCACTGACAAGGGTCTTAAAAATATCGATAAAGTTATCAATATGACTTTCAATTACATTCATTTATTAAAAGAAAGCTCACTTAAGGACTATATCTACAATGAACTCGATATTACGCAAAGACTTGAATATGTTTATGGAAGTAAAGAGGTTAGCTTATCTGATGTATCAGGAACAGCAGATTATTTATTTGAATATCCTTATGTTGATATAGAAAAAAGAGCATCACTTCTGTATCAAAAACCACAAAAAGAATACTTAGAATTTTTAAACTCTCTTAAACCTGAAAACCTTACTGTTTACCTTCAACACCCTCATGCTCAAACGGACCAAAAAGAACAGTATTACCAAATTAACTACTCTGTTGAAGAAGTAAAAAAAGAAATAGAAGAAAAATGGTTAGAAGTTAAAAAATTGGCACTTGCTCTTCCCAAGCCTAATAGTTACATTCCTGAAGATCTCTCACTAAAACAAGATGAAGAGTCTAAATACCCAAAGAAAATTTTAGATAACGAGTTAGGACTTTTTTATTTCCAACAAAATGACCAACTCCTCTATCCTAACGCTATTACGAATTTGCGTTTTTTAATTCATAAAAAATACTTAACACCTAATTATCAAATCATCATGTCTCTTTATCTCTCAGCTCTTGCGGATACACTTAATGAATGGAAATACATGGCCGATATAGCTGGACTGAAGTTTCAAGTTTCTTCTTTTTCAAGAGGGATTGAAATTCAAATTAGTGGATTCTCGGATAAATCACCTCTCTTATTAGAAGATCTCATTAAAAAACTAAAAACGATAGAGCTTTCACAAGAAAGATTTGAAACTTATCTGGCTGAAATGAAAAAAGAGTTTGATAATTTTGAGTTAGCTCCTGCCTATCATCAAGCTGGCTACTGGCTAAAATATCTTATTAATAAACATTCTTTTACAAACTCAGAGTTAAAGAGCTCTCTTTCAAAAGTTAAAAAAGAAGATGTTTTTCAGTTCGCTAATGATGTTTTCCAAGAGATTTCAATAGAGGGTTTAACTTATGGAAATTTGAACTCTAAAGAAATTAAACCTATCATAAAAAATATACATCAAACTCTCGGGGCCAAGGTTCTTGCGAAAGAGAATTTTATCAATGATGAAGATGTTAATTTTTCACCTGGTCTGCATGAATTTAACTTTTTTAGCAAGGGAAATAACAACGCATGGTATGGACATTTTCAATTAGGGGAAAGAGAAATTGTGCTTAATAGTTACTTAAGAGTTCTCTCGGCCATAATTGACAGTGAGTTTTACTCTCAGATGAGAACAAACCAGCAACTCGGATATATTGTTCACAGTGGTTATAACTATCTTTCTAAATCCTATGGGTATGACTTTTTAATACAGTCATCAAAATACCCTTCAAAAGAGTTAAGAAAAAGAGCTCTGGCATGGATCCAAACAGAAGTTCCTAAGCTTATTGATAATACAAACGAAGAAAAATTTGAACATATTAAAAAAGTGATTCACTCTCAAATTTCTCAACCCGTTAGGAGTATGAAAGAGAGGATGATTTGGCTTCAAACCCAAGCTTTTATTTTAAATGGAGACTTTGATTATAAAGAAAAATTTGCTGCACAAGTTCTCAAAGTTAAAAAAGAGGACTTCAAAAAAACTGTAATTGAAAAAATCATTCAAACTCCTACCGAAGTGAGTATTTCAGTCGGGAATAACCTTAAAACTACAACCAACTTTCAAGAAGTTAAGAACCAGTTTCCAACTTTCAAATAACAAGTAAACTTTAATCATTTTCATAGCTTACCGATAGGTAAGCTATGAATAGAAGAACTCTCTCAAGAGAAATTCAAAACTCACAAACAAGCTCATTTTTTCTATCCTTTTTTTTGGGACAAATGAGTTATTATTTGAAACTCGTCTCCATTACGAAGATAATCGAATCACTTTCCTTATCAAGCTATCCTCTCTTAATGCTTGTTCAAGGAGTTATTGCTTTTTCTTTTTTAAAATTTTGTGAAAAGATAAGCCTTAACTCACCTAGACTATTTCACATATTAAGTTTTTGTATGGCCGGTTCGGTTGTTCTCCTGGCCTATCATCCTTTAGTCAAAGAACAAGTGGCTCCCAATTTTAATTTTATGCTTTCTTGTTTCATTTTTTTTGCTTCTTCCAACTTAACAAACTTAATTGATATCTCTGTTAATAACACTATTTCTTCTCGCATCTCTCTTTTAAAAAGCCCCAATATTTCAACTTATCTCACCCTTACCAAAGAAGTAGGAATCCTTTCTTCTGCAGTAATGATCTATTTCTTCCACTCTTTTTTTGAACAATCTTACTATTCTTCTTTTTTTCTTTTATTTCCTTTTTTCATGGGATTTGTTTTATCTAATACTACCACTTTGAACAAAATACCTCTTCAAGAAAGTAAAAAAGAAGTAAAAGTTGATAAAGAAGAATTTCCTTTTATTCATCTGATGGTTGTTATGATGGCCCTTATGCTTATTGTGAAAAACATCCAATCCTTTGCTGTTCTTGTGGGAATTAACGAATTAAGAAGTATCTCAGATAAAAGCTCAGCTGTTTTAGTTTCTCAAATTACTTTTATTGAAGTGGCCCTCACTCTTTTAGTCATAGGGTTTCAAATTATTAATAAGTCTAAAAACTCAACATGGAGTCAAGGCTTTAAAACATTTTTTTCAACTCAAACGTTCTCCTCATTAGTATTGATTCTTTTAACAACTCCTACTTCTATTATTGCTTCCGGCATTTTAAGAAAAGTTATTCAACATACTTATGTTGATTCATCTAAAAGAATTTTAATGTCGGCCATTCCATCTCGAGCTAATTTATATGTAAGAAATCTCGTTCATAAAAACGTGAGTTTTATTTTTCATGTAGTTATGGCCATTATCACAGCTCCTATTGTTTTTCATTTAATCCCTTTAACTTCTCTTTGGTTTATCTCTTTAGCTTGTTGCTTTCTTGGCCTTTATTTTAGAAAAAAACTTCATACCTCTCTGACAGAGTATCAAGTCGCGAGTATTGTAAGAACTGATATTTATGAGGCTGCTCAATCTTGTTATGGTCTAGGAGAAAAAGAATCAAAATTTCATGTTCCAGCTCTTTTGGCCCTCCTACACAGTAATCCTCGCCCTTTTATAGCGAAGGCCATCATTCGATCTCTGGGGAGAATACAGGATAAAAGGGCCATTAAACCTCTCATGGTCTATTATGAAAACCAGAAAAGAGAAGACATTCAACTCTCTATTGTTGAGGCATTACTACAGTTTAGATCTCATGAAGTTGATCTTTTCCTTGTCACAACTTTAGAATCTATTGTTATTGAGCAGATTTCCCTTGGTCAAATTAGACGAAATATCTTTAAGGCCATCACAAAAAGGGTTAATCACTTAGCAGTTCCCTATTTACTGAGAATAATAAACGAGAATAAAACAGATTACCGAGTTACTGCAAATGCTATTATTGTATTAGGGGAGATTGCTCTTAAAAATAAAGACCAAGAGCTTCTACTGATGCTCTCTCATTTTCTATCCTCCGACTACCCAAGAAGGGTTAGAAGTAATGCTTTGATGTTTTTGTACCATACTCCTCAATATCAACAACAAGCTATCGCTGTTTTTGAAACTTTTCTTACTTCAGAAGATGAACGAGATAAAAGTGCTATGGCCTACTTAGCGGGAGAGCTAAGAATAAAAAGTGTCATGCCTTTTGTTTATGAAATGAGTGAAAGTCTTAATCACTCTAACTCAACTTTAATTATTTCTTTATTAAAACAAAAGCATCATGAGTCTTTTTCACTTTTCTCTCAATTTCTTTTTGAAAGTAAAGGAGAAGACTTATTTATGGCCCTTAATCAATTAAGTGCTATTGAAGATAAAAAAATTAGATATCAATTTTACTATTTTGTTCTAAAAAACTATCCTGAAAAAACCAATCACTTACTTGATCTTTTGAGAATGAGTCAAAGGGATTTTGATAAAGATAGACAAATGATTAAGAAAGAAGCTGCTCGTTTTAATATCGTCATTAATACTGACACCAATATATTTGGACAAAAACGTGGCGCTCATTTAAAAAAGGTGGCCTAGTTTCTTATGAAAGTTTTTATTTTAATTATTTCTTTTTTTTCAATCAGTTTTGCTCAGCCTATGAAAAGAGCTTTAAAGCGCTCTGAAGTTGTCCAAGAAAGAGAACTTATGAACAAGAATAGAGAAGAACATAAAACATCTTGTCATGATGATGAAGTTTTTTCTGGAGTCGTATGTTTAAAAAAAATCTCTTGCCCCTTTGGTTTTGAATTCCCAGATGGTGGTCACTCGATAGCTTGCGCCTGTCCCTCAAAAGCTTCTTATAATAAAGAATCACAAAAATGTGTTTGTCATGATTCAAATGAATTCATTGATAAGACTGGCCAATGCCGCCTTAAACAGTGCCTCCATGGGCAAATCTATCAAGAAAATGAATGTCAATGCCTAGATCCTTCGAAAGCGTTTGCACTTGAAGAAAATGAATCTACTTTTATCTGTAAAGAACTAGCCCAAATGAATCGCCTTTATCCCTTACAAGATAGGAATTCATTTTATTGTCCTCAAAATACTCTCTTAAAAGAGGCCAAGAAAAAATTCTTTCAGTGTGCTCCTAACTTATCAAAATAGCGAAGGAGCTCAGAGAGTGTGCCTCATTTTTTAGGCTATAGAAAAATGGACAACAAAGCCCTTTCACTCATATAACCTCTCGTTTTTACTCGCTTTAAAAGGTAAAGTTTTTTGCTCAAGTAAAAACCCCATTTGTCCGAAACTATAATAGAGATAACTTAAAATTCAGAACCAAGGGGGGAACCCATGAAATTAACTCTACTCTTACTTATAAGCTTTAGTTTACATGAGGCCTACTCGCTAAACCCAAGATTAAAGGCAGCTCAAGAGAGGGCCGGGCGCGCGATGGAGACCAGGGCCGTTGGTAATCCTAACCCTTATCTAGCAACACCAGATTTAACTGAAAAAAGGACCCAAAAGACACAACAAAAAATTGAAAATTATAATAATAGAAAAATTTTAACAATAGATAGACCTAAAGTTATCGACCTCGGTGTTAAATGTTCTATGAATGAAGTTTTCTCTAAGGTTGAAAAAAAATGTTTACCAAAAGAGAATCCTATCCATAGCTCTAATGTTCAAAAGAGAGACTGTGAGATGCAAAATGGTTTATGGAATGTAAGAACAAATAAATGTGATAAACCAGATAAATTAGACAGTATTCACCACACTCAATTACCTAATAAACCTATTTTAAAAATTAATAATCCTCCAGTCATTAATGACACCAGTGTCTCTAATGTTCAACAAATGGATTGCTCAAGACGTGGTGGAAGATGGAGTAATGGACAATGTGTTGGTGGTTTACAAGAACTTAAAAACCCTGCCCTAACTAATGTCAATCCAATGGGGCTTGAGGAAAAAAAATGTAAAGAGAGTAAAGGGACTTGGAATTCAGCAGTTCAAAAATGTTTTTACTCTTTTACAAAACCAAAAATTGAATTAGGAAATTCTCTTCCACAAGCAAATTGCCAAAAAAATGGTGGTAATTGGGATTTTCAAACCTATAAATGTGTTTACCCAATTAAAAAACCTATTAAACCTGTCAGAGATATTTCAAGTGAAGGGCCTAATAGAGGACCTGTGAATGTTTTTGATGAACCAGAGGTAGAGAATAATCGCTTTCAAAAAAACATACAGCTAAGACAGCTCATGAATCATAGATAGTAGAGTGTAAGGCCCTGAAAACCAGGGCCTTTTTCTTAGGAATCTTTTTCTCTCTGATATATCTTTCCTTTTCTTCATAAAATTAAATATATGAAGTTTGGTCTTTCTTTTTTTCTCTGGGCACTAACCACTGCCTATGCCTTAGATTTATCTGAAAAGATAAGTTTTAAGATCTTAAAAATATTTCCTGATACTAACACTATTATTATCAACCGTGGTGCTGAGGATTATATTAATACTGGTGAGCATATTAAGATTAAAATTGGCCCTAAATTTATCACACGGGCCATTGCTATCCAGGTTAATCTACAAGTCTCGTACTGGAAACTTTATCGTGTGGCCAATCCAGAGCTTGTCACAATTGATACACAGTACACAATGCACTCTCTACTTGCTTCAGAAATACCTATTTATGCTCAAGAGAGAGTTGAAAATACCACCTATTATGAAAAACTGGCCCAAGAAGAGCAAAAACTTTTAACTCAAATTAAAGAAAACAATGACAAGCTCACTACAGATCTCCCGCCTGAGATGGATGCAACTCCGCCAGAGAAGTGGTACCGCTACATTAACCGTGAATTAAAAACCGTTGAAACTCCAGAGTACACTAAAAGAAAAGTTTCTGATGCTCTTTCAAGTGATAACCTCTACTTTGCAGCTTTTGCGTCTCCTTATTCAATTCAAAGAGTTAATGATAACAAAAGTATTAATTATGGGATTGCCCTGGGCACTCAAAGAAATGAAAAGTATGAGTTAACTTTTAATTTCTCTCAAAATATCACTTCTCAAAAATCTCAATTTGATGAGAACAAATCTGAAACATTCGCAACTTCAGCAAATCTTATTTTTGATATCAATAGAATCACTCCAAAACTAACTTATTTTATGTTGGGTGAATTTTACCGAGAAAGACAAAGTAGCTCTCTGATTGGAAGTATCTATCCAGTTAAAAACCAAACAAGAATTGGACTCACTGGGCTTAAGTACTACTTATATGAAAATGGAGAAACAGTTAAACGCCTTGATATCTCCTATATTCCGATTTGGGAAAGACGTGTTTTTGAAACTATTGGCTATGATGAAACCATTTTTGAAATTGAAAAAAACTCAACGTCCAACAGTGGCCTTAGACATTCTCTCAGGCTTAGAATTAATGGAGTTATTAGCGAAAGCACATCGTTTGCCAATACTCTTTTCTATCGACCTAAAATGGATTCTGATACTTATGAACTGGATTTTGATGATGTCGATATTAGAAATACTTTTATTCTTTCTCAACAAATAAGTAAAAGTATTTATTTCGAATACCAAAACACTTACACCAACGATATCAGGTTAAAAAGAGAAAATAACTTAGAGCCTATTAACATGATTCATCAATTTAATTTGCGCTACCTAATTCAATAAGAAACTCGGTGTTTCCTTCTTTGCCCTTAATCGGTGATTCTATTTCTTTCTTAATCACATAACCAAGTTTTTCTAATTCTAGACATGTTTGATGAAAAATTTTTTCAGACTGCTCAAATTTTAAAACGGCTTTTTTCCCTAAGTTCTCTCTTCCAGCTTCAAATTGAGGTTTAACAAGAATCACCGCTGTGCCCTCTGGTTTTAAAAGAGACATAATCTTATCGATCACTTTTAAAATTGAAATAAAAGAGAGATCCACAACACATAAATCGACTCTCTCTTTAAGCTCTACATCTTTGATATTATGACCTTCTAGATTAATGACTCGCTCATCTTTTCTTAAGGATTCGTGCAATTGGTCTCTTCCAACATCAATACAAAAAACTCTCTCGGCCCCTTTGTGTAAAAGAATTTGAGTAAACCCACCTGTACTTGCACCAACATCAGCGATAATTTTTCCTTGGATAGAAATTTGAAACTCATCTATTGCCTGCGCTAATTTATAGGCCCCACGAGAAACAAAAATTTGCTCTTTCACTTCTAACTTGTCGTTTGGCTGAACCTGATAGTTTGATTTACCGACCAACTCTCCGTTGCAGTAAACAACTCTCTTCTCAATCAAGACTTGGGCTTGAGATCTTGAAGAACAAATCTTATGTTCAACTAAGGCCTTATCAATTCTCTGTTTCAACTTTTAGCTCTCCAGAAAAAATAAGATGAGTTGGTCCTTTAAGAAAATAATCTTCTTCTCTATACTCAATTTGAAGCTCTCCCCCTCTTGTTTCTAAACTAATAGGGTACTTCCATTGATAAGATTGATGAGCAACCAGAGCACAGGCCAAAACACCTGTTCCACATGAATAAGTTTCGGCCTCAACTCCCCTCTCATAAGTTCTCACTTCAAGAACTCCCTCTTTAAGAGGTTTAATAAAGTTCACATTTGCGCCACTTGAAAATATCTCGTGATAACGAAAATAATTTCCCCACTTTTGTACATCAAGTTCTTCAATCTCACTCACTTCAAGAACACAATGAGGAACTCCAGTGTCAACAAACCCAGCAACGGGGTAGTGATGAAAATCAGAATGAGTTAATCTTGAGAGCTCTCCCACCTCACTCATCTGAACAGTCACTAAGTTGTCTTCAATCCAAGCTTGATAAACAGAGTTTTGTGTCTGAAATTGGTACTTTTGGGTATAAGGGATTTTTAAGACAAAGCGTGCAAAATGAGCAATGGCCCTTGTTCCATTTCCGCACATCTCAGCTTCAGAGCCATCTGCGTTATAAATAACCATCCGAAAGTCAGCCTTTTGCGAGCTTTCTAGCAAGATAAGCCCATCAGCTCCAATGCCAAAGCGTCTGTGACAACAGCTTCGGGCCATTTCTGGCCAATTCAAATTTTTCGGAAGGCGGTTATCGATGAGGATAAAATCATTACCCGTTGAGCTATATTTCCAAAATTTCATGGCCCTAGCATACTTTAGAGCTGGAAAAAGGAGAAGTTTTTTTGTAATTTAGTTATTCTAATCTGACCAGTGGGACATTAGCTCAGTTGGTTAGAGCCCCCGGCTCATAACCGGGTGGTCGCTGGTTCGAGTCCAGCATGTCCCACCAATCATACCTTTGCACGAACCATCGTCAGAGATATCCTCAATTAAGTGTGAACAGAATACCAATCATAGGAATAAGGGTCTCCATAATATGAGGAATTAAATTTCTTAACAGGTAAGACACAGAGTAGCGGCTTTTTAAAAAAATAAAAATCCGCTTTATTTTTTAGTCTTAAATAAATCAATATCTTATTTACGAATTCCATTTTATGTCCTTGTTAAAAATTTAGTAAGAGTGATAACTAAGTTTTTCGTTTATGCTGCAGTAGTAGTTAAACGACCAAATTCATCAAAGCCCTCTATAAAAATCCCTAGTGCCTTAGCTTGAATCTCATTTGTACCATTCTCGACAATCTTTTACGATTCAACCCATCGGCATCGAGACTTCGATTCAAATGGCAAGCTGAAGAATTGTAACTAAAATAGTAGGCTCCAAAGTTAAAAAGCTCTTTAGAGCTTTTTATTTGCTCACTACCGAGGTGAGAGAATACAGTGCAATTAACAACATGCTTTGGTGTTAATTGGATACTGCCACCTTCATTTTCCCACTCATTGATAGATTTCTCACTCATACTCTGGTCTCTGATCTTGTTGAATTTAAACCATTGGTCGTCATCTCTGATTCCATCATAGCATTCCTCATTTGTTCGGTTAGAGTTGCAAGATTACCAGGGGAATGTGGAATCATAATTGCGTTAGTATGTGACGACGCTCCAATTTCTTTGAGCATATCAAAGTACTGAGTCATTAAAACTAGATTCATGACATCTTTCGCAGTTGTTCCAGGGACTGATTTCCGGAATTCATCAACTGAGTCACGCAATCCTGCAACAATTGCTTGTCTTTGATCTGCGATACCTTTTCCTTGAAGTGCCTTGCTTTGGGCATCACCTTCAGCAGATTTTACTTTTATGATTCTTTCTGCTTCACCTTTTTCTGTCGCTGCTACCCTC
>JAUIIL010000002.1 GCA_030431635.1 Bacteriovoracia bacterium | reverse complement strand
ACTTCATTCATCTTTAGGCTATAAAAGCCCTGAAGAGTTTGAATCAGAAGTCTTAAAGATAAACCCGGCTAATCGTCCTATTCAGAAAATATGGGGGCGAACTGTCTAGTCAACGGGGCTCAGTTCAGATTAATAATGCTAAATATTTCATCATAAGTTATATTTAAACTCTATTACCAAAAATTAAAAGCTTAGTTACAATATGTACCATCAGTAATTGTTAAAATTCCAAGTGTATCAGTTGCCCCCCCATTTCCAACTCCAGAGGGCTGCAAACTTATGTCACAAACTCTTGCATCATCAGTAATAATTAACTCAGAGGTACCAAATCTTCCAAAATAATTACCCGTTGTTAAATTTGTTAGTCCAAAAATATGAGAATTACCCGAAATATCAACACTTGAAAAATACATTGGTTCACTTAAGGAAGAATAGCTTGAAATATTGACTCTGCCCTCAACCAAAGCATTGTCTGTTATAAGAATCTTGCTTTGTGCCAAAACTCTTTCGGGGCGGTAAAAAGATTGTAAGCCGTTTCCTGCAAAAACTCTAATTTGGCTGGCTCCCCCTAGGTTTGAAATCAATTCTGCATTTTCATTAATGTCGATCCTACAATCGAAAGTTCCTGGAGTATTTTGAGTGTTTCTTCTTACAAAAGAATCACATGACAGAATAATTCCCGGAAATGTTTTACCTTGAGTATTAAATCCATTTAATATAGCTCTATCTGTTACATTAATTTTACTTATATAATTTATGAAATCTTTATATTTTTCTCTATGTCTGATAATGATTGCAGATTGAATAACTTGTGCATCACCAGATATATTTATTTCAAAATCAGTATTATCATGAGTAATTTCAAAATCTTGAAGATTATACTCAACTCGAGAATCTTTAATAAAAGCGTTCCCACTGATAGCTATTCTAGCTTTTGGCTCTTTTGTTAAATGACCAATTTTGGAGTTACCACATATCGTTGCGTTAGGTCCTACAAAAACTCTATCATCAACTATCGAATTAACAGAAACAAGGCCTCCGCCATTGGGATGAGCTAGGGTAGCCTCGCCTTCACAACGAGAAGGAACCTCTAGTTGTTCGGCGACATTAATTAAGAGTTCAGATAAGACTTGGTCCATACTTTTAAAGGCCGTTGGGTTAGTAACCGAGGCCCCATTTATTGATGGGTTAGAGTAGATCTCAATAAAACCGTGCCCGGTTGGATCAATGAGAGCATAATCAGAGTTGTCGTGTGAGTAGTTTGCGGTAAAGGTATCAGGGAGTGCGTTAATAATTAAATCTGATGTCATTGTGATGTAATCATTATTTGGAGCATTTGAAATAGAAGTTGGTGAGGCAACCATTAAATTTCCATAAAACCCAAGCTTATCATTTACTTCGCTCTCTTTTAATACCGCATAAGCAGAATTTGCAAATAGATTACCTTGAGAATGTGAAATGACAATTGAGCGGTTACCAGATTTTAAGTGTCCACCAATTTTCTGAGCAAGTAATATAGTATCTTGAGATAAGGGTGATAATGAGCTGATTTCAGAAGCAACTTGATTCCAGCTTGCCCTCAGTAAGCTCAGATCTCTTCCCTCGCTAAGATCATCTGATATATCTCCAAAGCGTAGATATGAACTCCACATTTTATACAAGATTTTTTGTAATATTCCCGGGTATAGCTCGATTGCTCTTTGTATAGCAACTTCCATCAGATCAGAAACACCTTCGGTTCGATTATACAAAGAATCAAAATAAAGAATTCCTTTAGGATCGAGAGAATCCTTAGCTTTTTTGGCGATTGACTCTAATTGTATTGAGTTTATCTGATATGAGTCCTCGCTAGTTTGAACACCATTAACGAAAGTCATAGTTGTGCCGGTTTCTTGAGAAAGTGCAACTAAACTAATTAAATAGGTAATAAAAACCGTCTTCATTATTTAGCACCTTTTTTGGTTAAGTTAAAACTACAACCATAGTTCTCATCTTTTCCTGGTCTTTCAGGCAAGCTTTGGCCATTAAAGTCTGTGGAAATCTTATCCTCTGCTATTAGCCTTGCCCTTGTATTGAAAAAAATCACGCGTAAAGACTTACTAACTTTAGAAGCTCTTAACATCTCGTAATTTAGAACATGATATAGGCATTCAGCTTCACGTAACGCGTTTTTAGTTGATTCTATTGAAGCTTCTTTATCATCTATAAAATCAAGCTTTCTTTGAAGATTCTTTGCATTTTGCTTTAGCGCCCTCCTAATATCGGCACTATCTGAATAGGTTCGATTAATCCACAACTCTACGTCATCTCTAACCCCATCGTTGTCTATGTCAATGCCCTTGAGAGTTGAGTCATTAAGTTCTTCATTTGGTGGAGGGGGGATTAGGTCACCTCCGTCAATTGTCGGTAGAGTATTAGTTGCGTTAACAGTAATAAGCTTCTCAACAACTGAGCTTTCTTTCATGTCGGCCTGAACAACCTTTAATTTAGCTTTGAAGCTCACAGTGCTATTATTTGTAGATTCAGGTAGATAGTTATAATAAGTATGCTCTATTGATGGAGATTGAGAGATCACCTTTTTCCCATCTCCTGTTTCAAAAATATACTCCGAAATAGCCCCTCCAACTCCTGGCTTTGATGCACTAGCATTTAAAGTAACAGTGCAAGGACTATCACAACTGCTTTTAGTTACATTTAAAACAGCAACAGGTAAGCTCTCATCAACTTCATTGTAAGTTACAGAAACTCTTCTTTTTATAGTTCTTTTTTTATCATAGAAAGAACATGTAATTGTATTTAAGCCTTCTTTCAACTTCACACCTCTAACAACCCAGGAACCATAGGAGCCGATTTGTGTTATAGTTCCTTTAACTTTGTTGCATATAAGAGTTCCCTTTAGTCTTGGTATCTTTTTGTCCTTAGTTTCAGATTTAAATTCTTTACTTAAGAAAGACTTAAGTTCTTTATCTGAAATTGTACTAAGTTTTGACCTAAGTTCTTCCTTATCTTCCTCAGAAAGACTTTTTGCTTTACTTAATAATTTTTCTTTTTCTTTATCTGTAAGGCTTGCTTTTTCTAGATAAAAACGGCCAAAAACTATAATAGAGTTACTGCTATTTTGTTTTATTTGAGTATTGTTTTGTGGACTATTTATGGCAAAGTTCCAAACATCTTTTTTGGGGAAGCAGCCTTGCAAAATTAAAACGGTAATTAAAAGATAACCACATCTAGCTAATTGAGATAACATTTAAATTCCTTTTCTCGTGTATGAAAAAATCATAAGCGATGTCATTATTACTTTCAAGGATGTCCAAGACGTAATCTCTTATATTAACTTGCAATTCAAAGTTAAAGGAATTTTAAACTCTGTTATTACAATTGTTTGCAATGATAATTTCTATGTTATGCATTAATTTTCTTCAAACTAGATCGCAATTTTTAATATCTCATCAAGAAGGGTAATTTCACAACCCGTCTTGATGAGATATTAAACATGAGGCACTTTTAAGTATTTCAAACATATCTAGCTGATATTCGTTTTCATCAAATAGTTTCGTTGCATTAACTCCTGCCTTTTTATACTTAAAGCCAGTATCTTTTCTGATTTTTTTCACCTTTTGAATTAATCTGTCCAGATTCACTAGCTTTTTTCAAATCTCTTGAAACTGTATTTCTTGTGAGGGTATAGAGATGATCTTATTTACACAAAGCTAGGACCATTAAGTCTATGTACTCGTAGAGATGTTTTAAAACATATAAAACGAGTGTTTGAAATGGCAGTTGAAGATAATGTCATTCCCAGAAATCCAGCAAAAGGAATAAAAGTCAAAGTTCCAGAAGCAAAGCAATTAGTTTTAAACAGAACTGAGATAAACTTGCTTTTAACTGAGGCCTTTAAACAAAAAAGCCCTTGGGCCAATCATTGGTCACTTGCTCTTATGACTGGAATGAGAAACGGTGAACTTTATGCCCTTACTTGGACTGACATTGATTTTGAAAATAGAGTCATTACAGTTAGTAAATCATGGTCCGTTAAAAATGGCCTTGGCTCTACCAAGAACTGTAAAAATCGCTTTATTCCTATTTCCGACGAGTTGATGATATTTCTTAGAAGGCTAAGAGCAAAATCAGAGACTCAAAGCGGCTATGTCTTGAATAGGATTACTGAGTGGAATTGGGGAGATCAATCTAGAATACTAAAAAAGTTTTGCACTAGTATTGATATTACACCTGTTAAGTTTCATGATCTCAGAGCAACTTTCATCACTCAACTTCTGATAAAAGGAGTCCCTTTGGCCAAAGTTATGAAAATCGCGGGACATGCAACTAGCAAAACAACGATGCGTTATCTCAGGCCAGTTGCGCAGGATGTGAATGGGGCCGCGGACGCTCTAGAGCTTTCTATTCCAAAGCCTGAGGATTTTGAGAATGTCATCCCTATGTTTGGACAAAATAATCTGCTGCTTACCAATGCTTACCAGTTAAAAAAAATTACTTGTAAAAACAGTTAGTTGAGCGGGTACTATTACCCGCTCCATTTAATAGTTCCGAATTATCCGAAAACTTTCAAATTTCACAATACCTTGATTAATTTCAGAATGTTACACAAACTATATGTAGTTTTATTATGTTATATATTTTTTTTGACATAAAATTATTACAACAATATTCAAAATGATGTAATATATATATGTCAACAATACTTAAAGACATGAGAAAGTTACATTATGAGGACAAAAATTCAATCACTTAGGGATGCTTATAACAATAAGAGCTTCTCTACAAAAGATGCTCATAGCTTCGGCATTAGCTCTAGAATGCTCTCCTTTTATGTTGCTAAAGGTAAGCTAGCAAGAATAGCTCAACTCTCCTTATTTTTTTAGCGCTTCCAAAAAATAAGGAGCAAGGGCTGCATCCCAACTAAAATTCACAGCTCCTTCTGCTTTCCCTGACAAAGAGGCATTGTAGTGCTCCGCTGGACCGTTATTATAAAGAGGATAAAAAGCTTTTTTCAAATAGGGTTTAAGATACTCTTTTACTCCCCTCTCATAACGTCCTTGTCCCACTAGCATAAAATAATTCACATTACTCCATATTGGCCCCATCCAGTAACGTTGAGGCTCGTAGAGTTTATCCAGAGGAGAAAGAGAAGTTAATCCAATAAACTCTTCTTCAAAAGGATCGATATAGTTTTTCTTTAGTTCTTTAAAAAGCTTTTCCTCATTTCCTGGAACATCCTTCAACATTATAGGTGCATAAGAGCCTATATCATTTGGATCATAAAGACCTTTTTTTACAACTATTTTCTCTATTAACTCTTTTTCTTGAAGAACTTTCGCTACATCCAAATATTGAAAGCGACCAAGCTCTTCACTCCATAGGATATCTTTCATGGCCTGTCTTATTCTCTGGGCCCTTTTCCTTGCTCTCATGGCCGTTTGGTTTTTTCCAATTTTTTGAGCGACAAAGGCCATGCTCTCCTCTGCCCAGACAAGAATAGATGTGTACAAAGGATCAACGACGGAGAACTCTTCAAAAGCAGGACGAAAATTATTCTCTTTTGCTCTTTGAATGAGATAAATGACTTGTTGGTAGAACTCATTTGAAGGCCTATGATGAATATCTTCAGGTGCTTTAATGTCTCTTCTTAATTTTTTAATCTCTTCAATACTTGGTGATTCAATTTTTAATCTTGAGAGAGGCCCTATCCATGCCTTGGCATTGTCACGACCACTTTGCCAAGGATGATGAATAACAGGGAGAGAAATCCCCAGAGGATCTAGCTTATCTAAAATATATTGATGATAATTATCAACTCTCGTAATCAGTTCTTCTAAATCCTTTTTTACTATTCCAAGTTTATTTTCTTTGACAGCTTTACGGTAAATATCCTCTAGAGCCAATCCCCAGACCGCAGGTTGATCCATTGTCGAAGATTCGAGTTTGTTATTTAAAGTTCCATAGGTCTCTGGCCCTGGGAAATAATCTTTTTTTCTCCATCCTCCGTTAAAAAAAATATGAGGGATCATTCCCTCATGATAGTTTTCTACTCCTATCCACTGAGAACCTTTGATATAATAGTTCATCGTTTTAACTGCAAGTTCGACATTTTTTTTCGCAATCCCCATTGCAGCAAGAGCAGTGTCCCATCCCCAACCATAAGGATAAAGATTACTTGAAGTTGGCACAATTCTTAAACCAGAAATTCTGCTTCCTTGAGTTTGTTTTATATTATCAAACAAGACAGAGTGAATTTCATTCACTTGTTGCTGCAATTCCCTGGGTGATTTTTTTAAATATTCTTGAACGGAAAGAGACTCTCTTAAACGCAAGTTGCAGTTCATCTCTTTACTGTGAGAGACTATGGAAAAAGAAAAAAGCATTACCAGCGAAACGAACTTCATACTATCCACCATACAGCAAAAAAACATTTCGGACCTTAATCAAAATGTAAAATACATTATGGTGTATAAAGTTTAGACAAAAAAAATTATTTCTTTATAACTACCTAATAATTGGAATGGTTTCATTCGCATCTCCTCTGTGTTATTGTTATTACCGTGAAAAAGAGTTTCGATGATATTATCAAAAATGGCCCTTTCCCTATTCGTTTCCCTCAAGCTGGTGAATTAGAGCAAGATCAAGAATGGTGTGAAGTTCAAATAAATGGACAATGGAAAAAAATAAGGTTTCATGATTATCATGAAATTTATGAAATTCCTGGTCTTTATGAAACTCTCTTCTATAGAACACTTGGCACCAACTCTCCTTACCGGATGGGAAAATTTTTAAGCGAAATTCTTATTGAAAAAAAAATGAACCCCTCTGAGCTGAAAGTTTTAGATTTTGGAGCCGGTAACGGAATGAGTGGACTGGCCCTACAAGATATTGGAGTTAGGGCCATTGTTGGGTGTGATCTACTTGAAGAAGCTAAAAAGGCGAACTGGAGAGATAGGCCGTGGGTTTACACCGACTACATTTGTGGAGATATTACAAAACTTAAAACTAAAGACTATGATACTCTAAAAAAATACCAGTTTAACACTCTCTTCACTGTTGCGGCCTTGGGCTTTGGAGATATTCCTGTTGATGCTTTTAAGGTGGCCTATAATCTTATCGCTCAAGATGGATTTATTGTTTTTAACATACGAGACCAATTTCTTAAAGACTCTTACCAAAGTCCATTTTCAAAACTCATTCAAGAAATGATTAAAAATGAAGTCATTGAACTCGAGCTTTATCGTCGTTATCAACACCGATTTAATGTTCATGGAGAAGCTCTCTACTACGTTGCAATCATCGCCACCAAGAAAAAAAATCTTTAAACAAAAACCAATAATTTTAAGGCGTTAAAGCTTTTGCAATTTATTGCACTCCACAAGATTTTTTCTAAGCTATTGATTTTTTTTAACCAAGACTTTCTTGAAGAGCTCTCTTAGTGTATCATCTGCAGGCTTTTCAAACTAAAAAAGGAATAATCATGAGCTCAAAGATCAGATGGACTATAACTGATGAAGCCCCAATGTTGGCCACTCATTCATTTCTCCCAATTGTAAAATCGTTCACTAAACATGCTGGTATTGAAATTGAAACAAAAGATATCTCTCTCGCTGGAAGAATTCTCTCTACTTTCACGGATTACCCTGATGCTTTGACTCAACTTGGAGAACTGGCCAAAAAAGCTGAAGCCAATATTATTAAGCTGCCTAATATTTCAGCTTCAATACCTCAGCTAAAAGCTGCAATCGCTGAACTTCAGAAACAAGGACATAAAGTTCCTAATTATCCAGAAACTCCACAAACTGAAGAAGAGAAAGAAATTAAAAATAAATATGCCAAAGTACTGGGTTCTGCTGTTAACCCTGTTCTGCGAGAAGGAAACTCTGATAGAAGAGTGGCCGCCGCAGTTAAAAACTATGCAAAAAATAACCCTCACTCTATGGGAGCTTGGAGAAAAGACTCTCGTTCTCATGTTGCTCATATGAGTAGTGATGACTTTTATGGGAGTGAGAAATCATGGGTAAGTCCAGTTGAGCAAAAAGTTAAAATTGAATTACACACTTCACAAGGAGCTCAACTTCTTAAAGAGCTTTCTTTACTAAAGGACGAGGTGATTGATGGGTCAAAAATGAGTGCTAAAAATCTTAGAGCTTTTTTTCAAGAGCAAATTGACTCCGCTAAAAAAGAAGATGTCCTCTTTTCTCTTCATATGAAGGCCACAATGATGAAGGTCTCTGACCCTGTTATTTTTGGTCATTGTGTAAGTGTGTTTTATGCTGAAGTTTTCAATAAACACAGTGACACTCTTCAAAGCCTTGGAGTTAATGTGAATAACGGTATTGGAGATCTCTATAACAAGATTGAATCCCTACCCGCTGCTAAAAAAGAAGAAATTATCAACGACATTAATGAGCTTTATAAAAAACAACCAAAGCTTGCGATGGTCAGTTCAGATAAAGGAATTACAAATTTACATGTTCCTAGTGATGTGATTATCGATGCTTCTATGCCTGCAATGATTAGAACATCAGGGCAGATGTGGGGTAGTGATGGCAAAAGTTATGATACTAAAGCTGTCATTCCTGATAGATGCTATGCTGGTGTTTATCAAGAAACGATTGAGTTTTGTAAGGAAAATGGTGCGTTTGACCCTAGAACAATGGGAAATGTGTCTAACGTTGGTCTCATGGCCAAGAAAGCGCAGGAGTACGGTTCCCACGATAAAACTTTTATAATGAAAGAAGCTGGAGTGGTTAAAGTAACGACCGAGTCTGGAGAGCTTTGCTTTGAGCATAATGTTGAAGAAGGTGATATTTGGAGAATGTGCCAGACAAAAGATGTGGCCATTAAAGACTGGGTGAAATTAGGAGTCACAAGGGCCAAGCTTACTGGGAACCCTGCGATTTTTTGGCTCGATAAACAAAGGGCCCACGACTCTAACCTTATTAAAAAAGTGGATAATTATTTAAGAGAGTATGATCTTAATGGAGTTGAAATCAAAATTCTCTCCCCTATTGAGGCCACTCGCTATACCTGTCAAAGAGTTAAAGAAGGGAAAGATACGATTTCAGTAACAGGAAACGTTTTAAGAGATTACCTCACCGATCTTTTTCCTATTTTAGAACTTGGAACATCTGCTAAAATGCTCTCTATTGTTCCACTGCTTGCTGGTGGTGGATTATTTGAAACAGGAGCAGGTGGTTCAGCACCTAAGCATGTTGAGCAACTCGTGGAGGAG
Organism: Bacteriovoracia bacterium; assembly: GCA_030431635.1. Classification (GTDB taxonomy): domain Bacteria; phylum Bdellovibrionota; class Bacteriovoracia; order Bacteriovoracales; family Bacteriovoracaceae; genus CALFYV01. The sequence continues at coordinate 473,348 of JAUIIL010000002.1, read as the reverse complement.
AACCATCTTCGTTGGGATTCCCTAGGAGAATTTCTTGCTCTTGGAGTTTCTCTTGAAGATATTGCTCAAAAAACAGGGAATAAAAAAGCAGCTGTACTTGCCCAAACACTAGATCAAGCAAATAATAAATACCTTTCAGAAAATAAATCACCTTCAAGAAAAGCTGGTGAGATTGATAACAGAGGAAGCCATTTTTATTTATCCTTATACTGGGCCCAAGCATTAGGGACACAGACTGATGATAGAGAGTTACAGAGCTTATTTTCTCCAGTTGCGGAGAAACTCACCGCCAGTGAAGCAAAAATCTTAAATGAACTTAATGCTGTTCAAGGAAAGCCAGTTGATATTGGAGGCTATTATGCTCCTGATGAAGCTAAACTTTCTCAAGTCATGAGACCGAGTATGATTCTAAATGCAATCATCAACTCTCTTTAGTAAGAACTCATGAATAAGCTGCTCGAGCACTTTCATATGGAAAAACACCCAGAGGGTGGTTTTTTTGTTGAGACCTACCGGTGTCCACAAAAAAGCTATTTTGAAGACTTCTCTGGAGATAGAAATACGAGCACCGCTATTTTTTATCTTTTAGAAGAAAAGGACTTCTCAAGCTTTCACCGAATACGTTCAGATGAAATGTGGCACTTTTATCAAGGTGGCCCGTTGAAAATTGTTGAGATATCTCCTCAAGGAGAACTCATTGAAACGATTTTAGGGAATCAGTTTCTAGAAGGTCAAAAAATTCAATATGTCGTCAAAGCTGGCCATTGGTTTGCTTCTTATCCATTAGAAGGTTCTCGCTACTGTTTTGTAGGTTGCACGGTGGCCCCTGGATTTGATTTTCAAGACTTTGAACTAGGACAAAGAAAGGTTCTGAGTGAGCAGTATCCGCAACATACACAAATTATTCATGAACTTACTCGCCAATAGAGAATGAAACGCCGCTCGAGTTATTTTAAAAGATGCCCGTCCTGCCGAGTTAACAGTGAACACTGCTACTGTTCTAAAATTCATTTTCTCTCTAATCAAACTCCTATTGATATTATTATGCATAAATCTGAAGTTGCACTCACAAGCTCAAGCGCGACACTGGCAAAATTAAGTTTAAAAAAACTCAATATTCACATCCGTGGAGACAAAGAGATTTCTTTCTCCCCTTCTTTCATTAATGAGGAAAAATACACTCCCCTTTACCTCTATCCAGGAGAGGATGCCCATGAACTTACGAGAGAGTTTATTCAAGCTCTAAAAAAACCAGTCCAACTCATCGTTCCTGATGGTACCTGGAGGCAAACAAAAAACCTGCAAAGAAGAGAGAGTAAATTAAGAGAATGCATCATGGTTAAGCTTCCCTCTAAACAAGTAAGTCATTATTTTTTAAGAAAACAAAAATATGATTATGGGTTATGTACCCATGAGGCAATTGCCTATGCGCTTGGAATCATTGAAGGGACCATTTTTGAGCAAGCTTTAATGAAAAACCTTCAATACATGGTAGAAGCTCACCTTTTAGCAAGGAAGCGGCGAGTAAAAATAAGTAAATTGATGACTTAAAGCTATACGATCATTTGATTTTATATTAGAAAGAGTTCTATAAAAAAAATTAAGCTACGGACACAAAAATAGAGACGACAGTACATTTTAATGAAATTGGCCTTCACCCTGATTTACTTAATGCTTTAAGTAAAAATGGTTTCGAAAAAGCTTCACCTGTTCAAGAAGCAACTATTCCAGCAATTTTAGCAGGTAAAGATATTTTCGCTCAAGCTGAGACTGGAAGCGGGAAAACCGGAGCTTTTGCCATCCCTATTATCCAACAGCTTTTGGACTCCCAAGAAATGGAGAATGTGGAGCCTTCTTTCCCACTCTACATTGTTTTAAGTCCAACTAGAGAGCTCGCTCAGCAAACTCACAAAGTTTTTAATATTCTTGCTCAGGACCTTGGCCTTAAATCAATTAGTATTATTGGCGGGGAGAATATAGAGAAGCAAAAAGAGCTTATTCTTGAAGGAGCTCATGTTTTGGTTGCAACCCCTGGCAGACTTGTAGACTTGGCCAAAAGAAGAGATATAAATTTCTCAAAATGCAAAGGGATTGTTTTTGACGAAGCCGATCGATTGTTTGATATGGGCTTTCAAAAGGATATCGAGTTTGTTTTGAGATTGATTCCTCAAAGCAGGCAGCTCATTATGGTCTCTGCTACAAGTAACCAAGATGTTTTAAGAGTTGCTTATAAATTTCATTCAGAACCTGAAGAAATAAAGCTCAATGAAGATAGTCTACTGGTTGAGCACCTTGATCATCACCTTGCAATGATGGAGCAAGCTGAAAAATTCCCTTATCTAGTTAAACTACTCAGAGATAAAGAGGATGCTTACACTATCGTTTTTTGCAATACTCAGTTTCAAACTCACCTCGTTGCTGAGTGGTTAAGACTAGCTGGCTTTAAGGCCATGCCCATATCTGGGAGCCTTTCGCAAAATAAAAGAACGAAGCTTCTTGCTGATTTCAGAGCAAAAGAAATCACGACTCTTGTCTGCACTGACGTGGCCGCAAGAGGTCTAGATATTAAAGATGTTAACCTTGTTGTTAACTACGATCTCCCTTCTGAATCTGCTAACTATGTCCACCGTATCGGAAGAACAGGTCGAGCAGGTCAAAAGGGAATAGCTATTAGTTTATGTGCTTATGAAGATTGTGATCATCTTGAAGGAATTTACAAAGTTATTGAAAGTAAAATCCCTAAACTTGATATTAAAGACGACGACTTTGCTACTGATGTTCCTAAAAAACCTTATATTGATTCAAAGACACTTAGACCAAGAGCTGAAAAACAGCTGCGAGAAAAGAGTCCAAGAAAAAAACAAACGTCAAAGACTACTGATTCAGAAAAAACAATAACCAACAAAGAGGCTTCAAGGCCCAAAACTCAAAACCCGCCGGTTGAAAAAAAGGATCTCACCATGAAAACAGACACTAGAACTTTCATCACAACAAACTCTTCGCTTATGACTGCTCAACAAGAAGCTATTCATTATTTTAACTTAAAAGACAATGCTTTACTTGGTCACGATATTTTAGAGAAAGGAAGAAGAAAATTTTTGATCGTAGGACCTAGAACAATCAAATATAAGTTTTTCATCAAACCTATTTTCAAAAAAATCTTACTCCCTTATCTCATTGAGTTGATGAAGAAAGCTCATCTCGAAATTTATGTTAAAGTTTTTTATAAAGAACCTAATGTCAAAGTTATTTTTTCAGGAAAAGATGAAGGACTTTTAAGAAAGAACGGAAATGAACTTTTAAGAGCGTTTGAATCTATTATTAAACTTTATGTTATGAGAAAAGTGACTTTAAAGCCAGGTACTAAAATTCATGTAGAGCTAGCTGGTTCTAAAAACTCTTCAAGAAATAATGAAAGAAATAATGAAAGAAATAGTGAGAGAAGTAGAAAACCACGTCATGGTGAAAACAGTACTTTCCAAAAGAGAGCTCCAATGTCTGCTGAAGAAGAAAAAGCCATGGAAGAATTAGCGAAAGAACTTAAACAACAAGTTATCAATACCGGCTCCCCTGCTCAAAGTGAGGAGTTAACTCCTGCTCAAAGAAGAATTATTCACCAATATCTTGACTCTGATCAAAGTGTAACAACCACTTCGCTTGGTGATGGGCGTTTGAAACGAGTAGAAATCAATCTGAAAAATGGCTAGCGAAGTAAAACATCCAAGATCTCTTGGCGAGAGTTAGGGATTTTATCTGGGTTAGTCATTACAGCATGAGCATTTTCTTTTTCAAAACTGAATAAGTCTTCACAGATAAGAGGAACTAAGTTTTTAATTACCTCTTGGGCCATTGTGGTATTTGTTTTGACGACTTTCATAATTTCTTCGACAGTACAGTGCTCTTCTTTCCAGCAATCATAATCTGTCACCATGGCCATAGTGGCATAGGCCATTCCCGCTTCTTTAGCAAGGTAAGCTTCAGGAACATTTGTCATTCCAATAACACTTGCACCAAATGAACGGTAAAGCTCTGACTCTGCCCTGGAGGAAAACTGTGGGCCCTCAATACAAATATATGAACCATCTTTTTTGGCCGAAACATTTGCGCTCAAACATGCCTGATAAATTTTATCCTGAAGTTGTTTTTCTATGGGGTAAGCCGCTGATACATGCCCAACTGCTCCCTCTCCAAAAAAGCTTCTCTTTCTTATCCCTTTGGTCCAGTCAATAAATTGATCAGGGAGAAAGAAAGTGGTTGGGGGTAAATCTTCTCTTAAGGAGCCAACTGCTGATATAGAAACAAGATATTCAACCCCTACACTTTTGAGTGCAAAAATATTGGCCCTGTAATTAACTTCACTTGGGGTAAAAGTATGACCGCGTCCGTGTCTGGCCAGAAACCAGAATTGATGTCCTTCATAATCAAGTTTTGTCAAAGGTGCACTGGGAGTTCCAAAAGGAGTTTTAATCTCTCTTTCTTCAACAATTTTCATACCTTCAACTTGATAGACTCCAGAGCCACCTATAAATCCAAGTTCTTTACTCATTGTTTCTCCTTTTTTTACTCGATGTATTATCCTAATGCTCACAACATTATGAAAATATTTTCTCTCTCTTACAAGTCAAAATAAGGATTTTATGCCATACTCCAGTGTCATTGCTCACTTATCTCAAGACAAATCGGAGTTCTTTTTGGGCCAATTTACTGCAACTGATAGGACATGTTCACTCCTCTCTCGGTTTTACGAAATCAAAAGAGCTGTTGCGCATTACCTTCATAGGTTTACCCATTATGAATATTGGTCCTATTGGTTTTTTTATTCTCCTGTCATTATTTATGTTTTTTTTAAATCCCTAAAGCACAGAAACTTCTTACTTCTTACAGCGACGAACCCTATGATTAAACATAGTGGGGCCCTGCTTGAATCAAAAAAAGAAATTAACAGTTTTATTCCTTCACTTCACTTTCCTAAAACTATTTATTTCTCAAAATCTGATTCTCTAGAAGTTATCATTGAAAAGTTGAAGTCTTATTCCATGAATTACCCTATCATTGCCAAACCTGATATCGGAGAGCGTGGAGATAACATCCGTATTATTCAAAGTGAACCTGACCTTAAATATTATCTTACTCATAACGCAAACTCTGACTTTCATTTACAAGAATATTTGAAGGATGGTTTTGAAGCAGGAGTCTTTGTTGTGAAAAGACCAGGGAAATCTCTCCAGATTACTTCCATTACGACAAAAGGACTTTTTCAAGTTTACGGAGATGGTCAAAAAACACTTTTAGAACTTGTGAAAGATAATCCTCGCTACTATTTTTTAAGTGAAAAAATTCAAAAAATTTATCCAAAACATCCTTGGAATGAAATATTAGCATTTCAAGAAATTTTTATTATTGAACCTATTGCCAACCATTCAAGAGGAACGGCTTTTCTTAATAGTAATCATCTTTTAACTCCTGAGTTAACTCAGTTTTTTTCTCAGTTAGTGAACGAACTCCCAGAATTTTATTATGGTCGCTTTGATATTAAGGCTTCTGATCTCGAAACTTTTCAAAAAGGCAAGACTATTAAAATCCTTGAACTTAACGGTCTTTTCGGAGAGCCTGGGCATATTTACGATCCTTCCTATTCTCTTTTTGAAGCCTGGAGAGATCTTCTTAAGCATTGGAGTTGGGCCTATGAAATTGCTCTGGAGAATAAAAAAAAAGGACACTCTCCGTCCTCACTCATTGATATTTTCAGAATGTTTCGCGAGTATTTTTCCCTTCACTAGTTTTTTTAAGAAATATTCCAATATGAAAAATAAAATAATAAAAAAAATATAATAATAGTAAGGATAATTTCTAAGTTTTTCTGAAATGAGACCGGCTCCTTCAATAAGAAGAGCACTCCAAATAATCGATGAGAGAACATTAATGATAATAAAAATAGTAAAAGGTACTTTAATTAATCCCATATAAGGGTAAAAGGTAATTCTCATCCCTGGAACAAATCTTGCTATGAATAAAAGAAAATAGGGATGAGTTTTAACGTTCTGAATTTTATCCAACCATTTGAATTTTTTACTACCAAAGAAGCGCCCAATTAAATAGAGATAAAAATCACCTAAACTTATCCCTAACATAAGAGAGAAAAAGCCGTGATAATAATGAAGTTGCCCTTTTTCAATTAAATGTCCAACGTAAAGAGTTGTGGGATCTTCAAGGATAAATGTGCAAATAATAATAATTAAGCTTTGAGTAAAAAGCCCAAATTTATCAGAACCAAGCTCTAAAAGATAAGATTTAACGATATCACTCATCTTTTTATCATATCTAATCTTCAGAAAATAGCGATATTTATTACGAAGAACTTTTATTTTCCTAAGTTCTTCTATAAACTCAACTCATGACAACTATCGCGGCCATAGATATAGGCTCTAATGCCTTACGTTCAAGTATTGCAGTCGTCAAAAGACAGAAATTGCATATTGTTCACCAACTTCGTGAGCCACTTCGAATAGGAGAAGAGGTTTTTAGAGTCGGAAAAATATCTGAAGATAAGCTCAAATATGCTGAAATAACTTTTGTTAAGCTTCTGCGTCTTTTTGATCGCTTTGGTGTCGAAGAAGTTAAGATTTGTGCAACGAGTGCTCTAAGAGATGCTAAAAACTCAAGTAGTCTTGTTCAAAGAATTAAAAATATATCAGGTCTCAACGTCCAAATTATTAGTGGACTTCAAGAGGCCAAACTTATCCAACAAGCTGTTTCTTCAGCTATTGCTCTAAGCCACCGAGAAGCTCTTCTTATTGATATCGGTGGAGGGAGCACTGAAATAACAATAGTCAAAAATAATCTTGTTATGGCCACTCGCAGTTTTAATATTGGAACGCTGAGACTTCTGCAAGAGAAGAATATGAGAAAAATGGAATCTTTAATTGAAGATGAAACATTTCAAATCGAGAACTACTTAAGGAAGAAAATTAATATCCATGAAATAGAATTTGCCATTGGAACGGGAGGAAACCTTCGAAGAATGGGAAAGTTGAGAAAGAAAATTCTTCGCAAAGATTCAGACAAGTTTGCTTCTTATAAAGATATCGAAAAAATTTATAACGTCCTTGCCAAACATACTTTTGAAGAAAGAATTCGCCTATATCAAATGAGAAGAGACAGAGCTGATGTTATTATCCCTGCTACTTATATCATTAAATCTATTCTGGCCCGTTTGCATACACCTAAAATCCTCCTCCCCGATGTTGGACTGAAAGAAGGAATTCTTTTATCAATGGTAGATTAGTTGTTAGGTTGAGAAACTGCGCGCATCATTTCAAGGTGGAGATTTAATCCACTCTTGGTAGGAGAACTTTTTTCGTATCTCCCATCATTCTTTAGTTCCCAACTCAAACTTTTATCGGCAAGGGTGAGCTCTATAAAATGGAGGCATTTCTTTTTTGCCACTTCATTGAGTATCGGCACTATGACCTCAACTCTATTATGAAGATTTCTATGCATCCAATCAGCAGAGCCAATATAAAGACTCCCTTGTTCTTTATTTTCAAAGCCTGAGGCGAAAAAATAAGTTCGGGAGTGCTCTAGAAATCTCCCCACAATCGATTTAACACTAATATTATCACTCAAGCCTTTAATGCCAGGCTTGAGACAGCAAAAGCCTCTCACGACTAAATCCACCTTAACACCCGCTTGAGAGGCTTCATATAAAGCATCAATAATAGTGAGGTCTTCAAGTTGGTTCATTTTAGCGTAAATATAAGCAGGCTTGCCTTCTTTTTTATTTTTAATCTCTTTTTTAATCATTGTTAAGAATGTTGATTTCATATTCAAAGGAGCAACTAGTAGTTTCTTATAATCAGTCTTAAGAGATTTACCAGTTATATAATTAAATACTTCAATAATTTCAGAACAAATTTCTTTATTAGATGTAAGTAAACTTAAATCGGTATATATATTTGCTGTTTGAGAGTTATAGTTTCCGGTTCCAATATGAGCATATGTTGAAATTTGATTTTTTTTCTCTTTTCTGACAACCATAGAAATTTTAGTATGAGTTTTTAATCCTAAAATTCCATAAACAACGTGAACTCCAGCTTCTTCTAATTTTTGGGCCCAATAGATATTTCTTTGCTCGTCAAACCTTGCTTTGAGTTCAATGAGACAAACAACTTGTTTCCCATTATTGGCGGCCCTCATAAGGGCCCTCACGATAGGAGATCTTGCTTCCGTTCTATATAAAGTCATTTTAATTGCAAGGACATTAGGATCAACCGCAGCACTCGTGATAAATTTCTCCACACTTAAAGCAAAGCTCTCATAGGGATGATGAACAAGAATATCATTTTCTTTTATTTTATTAAAAATTTGATAGTCGGGTTCGTTCAACAGAGGTTCAGGAGTCACTGAAACCCATGTCTTATATTTCAATTCAGGTCTATCAAGTTCAAGTAGAGGTTTAAGCCTTGTAAAATCAATTAAATTATCGACTTCATAAATATCATCATCATTTAAATCAAGCTCTCGTTTGAGAAACTTAACCATCCATTTATCAATTTTCTTGTACTCAAGCCGTATACAATCAGCAAATCGTCTTTCTCTTAAACTCTCTTCGACAACTTCAAGCAAATCCTCAGCATCCTCGTCGTCATGGGCCAGGTCAGCATTCCTTGTTACTCTGAAAATCATTACGTTCAGAATTTCCATTCCTGGAAAAAGAAGTGAAAGATTATTTTCAATAATTTCTCCCAACATCACAAAGCGATCGGTAATTTTTCCTTTCGCCGGCAATTTCATCAAAGGAGATAGAACATCTGGTATTTTAACTCTTGAAAAAGAGATACTGTCCTCTTTGTTTGGATTTTTTAATTTTACACCAAGGGAGAGAGAGAGATTTGAAATAAAAGGGAAAGGATGCCCCGGATCAACAGATAAAGGAGTAAGCACAGGAAAAACATCAGACTTAAAGTAATTATTGGCAATTCTTTTTTCTTCAGCACTTAACTTTGCCCAACTAAGAATTTCAATTCCCTGCTCGCTTAACTCTGGAATAAGTGAGTTAAAAATTTCGTTCTGCTTCTTGGTATTACTCTTTAGTTTTTCTCTAATACTATCAAGCTGTTTCTGAGGAGTTAGACCATCAATACTAAGAGAAGAGTAGCCAGCAGAGATCTGCTCGCGCAGCCCTCCCACTCTTTTCATAACAAACTCATCTTGGTTAGAAGTGAAGATACTCAAGAACCTGATTCTTTCTAAAAGAGGATTTTGCTTGTCTCCTGCTTCAAATAAAACTCTGTCATTAAACTCAAGCCACGAAAATTCTCTATTAAGATAATTCTCGTGCTTAAGACCACTATATCCATAAGCTTTTTTAGTCTTCTTTACTCTTTTCTTTTTTACTTTAGGTCCGGCCATAAAAATCTCTTTTTGTCTATTCGCATCATATACGTTTCTCTCTAAGATCAAAAAGACTTTTCTTTTGTCTTAACCTAATTTTAAAAAAAGAAAAAACCCCTTTTTTTAAGGAAATTAGATTTCAATGACTTACAGCTTCATTTTCCCTTATCAAAAGTTGCCAAATCATTAAAATCACACTAGTATGGACACATAAAATCAGTATATTGAAGGGATTTTCCAGTGATCAAGCCGTTAATACTAAGTGCTTTATTGTTTTTTTCTTTTGTCGTTTATTCTTCACCCCAGGAATCATTGCCCGTTTCAAGTACTACGCTTAAGAAAAAAGAGAAGAAAAAGTCACTAGTTATCAAACAGCTTCAGATTATTAAAATTATTGCAGAAGGAAAGCCGGTCCAAACCAACAATTCTTCAACAAACTAAAAACTGTTTAACTTTTTCACATTTGTTCAATTGTTTTTATCATAACTCTCTTTAACTCATTAAATTTGGGTTCTTAAAAGCTTTTATTCTTTGGCACCTTTCTTGGAAGTTAAATAATGTGTTTTTAATTTTTAACTAGAGAGTTTATGTATGAAAACGAGAAAAACAGTTTGGGCCTTGTCACTATTATTGGCCGCTAGTACTAACTTATCCTACGCTCAAGAAGAGAGCTTAGAAAGTTTTGCGATTACACAATTACAAGAACTCTCTCTTGAGAAGGTTGAAGAACAACCAGAGACTCTAGTTGATGTAACTGAAGAAGTAGATGTACTTGCAAAAACCAAAGAAAAAGCTCAAGAGCTGAAAGAGAAAATATTGTCAGAACTCTCAATTGATGAGTCAGATGAAATCATTTCAAAGCTCGAAGAAGAACTTAAAATAAAGTTCTCAAGCCACTCAATCGAAGACGTTTCCAAAGAACTTGATAAAAAAATTAACGAGATGGTTGAAGAAAAATCCAAGAAAGAACTAGAAGTGAGTTTAGCAGCTGCAGCTGAGCATAAAACATACCAAGAACAAATCGATGCTCTTAAGGAGCAGGTTGAAGTCCTTCAAGCTTGTACATTAAATAAAAGTTTAAAGACTTTAGAAGACTCTCCTGCTGAGAAGGTCGACAAAAGCGATGTTGATTTTGAAAAACTAGCAAAAGAGCTCGTTAAGCAATACCCAGCTCTTAACCCTCTCATGAATAACCAAGCTTTGAATGTTCAACAACAGATGATGAACGCTCAGTGGGAGCAATTTAATCAATACCTTCAAGCATTATCAGCACAGTCAACAAAGCCAAGTACTATGACAGCTGACGGTATCGAGATGAAAAATCTTTATTATATGAATGAAATAAACAATCTCAGAATTCAAAATCTTATCTCGGGTATGACCTATGATAATTCAATAAAAACTAATGTAGGAGCACAACCTGCTCCCGTTTATAACTACACTTTTAATGGGGACTACAGCAATTTTCAAAGACCAATGCTTGATGACCAGGCAGCACTTTATCACTCCCCTTTCATGATGAATAATTCTTTTTATTCAGAAAGGCTTTATAACCCAAACTCAATGAACTTCCCTTACTATAATGGAGCAAGTGGATATAACTTCAGAAGGATTTCCATCGATGGAGGCCTTGGCCCTAATGGACAAATTGATCCTATGAGAGTTTCAGGGGCCCCTGTTTATCAAAGACAATTCCAGGGTAGTCCTGTCAACTTTAGCAATCTAACTCGTTAATAAAACTTAAGTGTCCGATGCGAGAGCTCGGGCACTCTCTTAGTTAGGCAAAATTTTCCTCATCTTTTTTTACTGATATATCGATAGAGCACATAAGCAAAGGGTTATGTGTCATGTCAAATAAAGAAATTCAGAACAAAAAGAAAGTTTGTGACAAGGTCATTATTAAAAAATGTCATGTATGCGGACAGCTGAGTGAATCATCTGTCGAGCTTGAAAGGTGCTTGAAATGTAAAAAAGCTTTCCTGCCCTTAAACTATTTTTCAAAAATACATGAAAGTAGTTCAGAGAAGTATGAAGAGCTTTTTTCTCATTGCAGCGAAATCGACGAAGAAGACCTTGTTTTAGGGCTTTACGTCATTTGGTAAAAGCCGTGCCTTGCCTGTGAAGAGTAGAAAGGATACTCTTCGAGCACTATGGCACAGATACAAGAACAAACTCAAAGAACACTTCATCCTGTAGTGAGGGAACTACTTCTCAAGAGAGGATGGAGAGAAGAGAACTTCGAAGAATTTTTCTCATGGGATCTCAGGGCCTTACCTGTTCTAACCCAAATGCACGATCTTGAAAAGGCCTCTGAGAGAATTATTAAGGCCATTAAAACAAATGAAAAAATTGGTGTTTATGGGGATTATGATGTTGATGGAACGACGTCTTGTGCTCTACTTTATCATTTTTTTAAATACTTTGATAAAGAAGTTGAGCTCTTTCAACCAAGCCGCTTTGTTGAGGGTTATGGAATTCACCCAAGCTCAATTGAAAATGCGGCCGATAAAAATATTTCTTTGATTATTACTGTCGATTGCGGAATTACCAATAACGATGCTGCTGATTATGCCCTTCAAAAAGGGATCGATCTCATTATTACCGACCATCATAAAGATGCGGCCGAAGAGATGCCTAAAGCTTTTGCTATCGTTAACCCAAATAGAAGAGATGAAGAACATAGTGAGAGAAGTTATCTCGCTGGTGTTGGAGTGGCCTTTGCCCTTGCTCTACAAATTAAGAACACTTGGGAAAAAGAAAACCCTCCTCTTCCTTCTCTATATCCCCTTCTTCAGTTTGTGGCCATTGGTACAATTTCTGATATGGCCAATTTATGTCCCATGAATTTAAAGCTAACAAGGCATGGGCTCAAACAACTTGTGAATCCAACCTACAAAGGACTATTGCATTTTATTCCACCTGAAGAGAGAGTTGGTCATTCTATTCCTAGTGATAAAATCTCTTTTCATATTGGACCTCATATCAACTCAAAGGGAAGACTCGAGCACCCAGAAAAGGCCTTAACTCTTTTAATAAGTGATGACGATGCTGTTTGCTTTGAATGTTTCTCTCATTTAGAAATTTCTAACCGAGAAAGAAAATTTATTCAAAATGAAGTTTTTTCTCAGGCCAAAAGAGAAGTTATTCGTTCTCTAGAAAGTGATGATATGCTCATTAATATTGTTTATTCAGAACAATGGCATGAAGGAGTTATTGGAATTGTCGCCTCTAAATTAGTTGAGACATTTGAAGTTCCAGCTATTGTTTTTACTGATAGTGAGCAACCAAACCTTATCAAAGCTTCTGCTCGCTCAGCGGGAGAGCTTAATATTTTTGATGCCCTTAAATCTTGCGAGGATCTCTTTGCTAAATTTGGAGGACACAAATCTGCTGCGGGTCTCTCGATGCCTAAAGAAAACCTACCCGTTTTTATTGAGAGAATGAATCAATACTTAAAGAAGATACCCCTTATTACTCGTACTAAACAATCTCACTACGATCTTGAAATTAGTTTTTCAGAAATCAACACTCATCTTTTAAAAGAACTCGATGCCCTAGAGCCTTTTGGTATGGGAAATCAAAGACCAGTGTTTAGAATGAAGAATATTAGAATTGACTCCTACAGAGTCTTAAAAGACCTTCATGTAAGATGGGATTTTATTGATGAGCATAACCCTGGCCGAAAATTACAAGGAATTAGTTTTTTTCATATCGGAAAATGGAATCAGCTCTCGCCAGAAGAGATATTTAACCGTCAAAATGAAGGCCTCACAATTGAATTTCAATTAGGTATCAATCGTTTCAACGGAAATGAATATATTCAGCTTTTAGTCGATAAACTCTATCTTGGGCCCATTTAGTCTCGAGTGATAATCACTTCTTCCATGACAATATCATGATTAGGTCTATCCATCGCCCCAGTTTGAGTCTGACCGATTGAATTGACAACATCCATCCCTTCAATCACTTTCCCAAACACACTATGTCTTCCATCTAAGTGAGGGGTTGGCCCTAAGGTAACAAAGAACTGAGATCCATTTGTTCCAGGCCCAGCATTGGCCATCGAAAGAATACCTGCACTATTGTGTCTTAATTCAGGATGAAACTCATCTTTAAACTTATAGCCAGGACCTCCCATACCAGAACCTTGTGGGCAACCACCTTGAATCACAAACCCAGAAATAACCCGGTGAAAAATAAGACCATTATAATATGGCCCTTCTTTTTGAGTTTTTTGTCTACCTTCAGCAAGGTTCACAAAATTCCAAACTGTTTCTGGACACTCTTTGGCGTATAGCTCAGCTGTAAAGTCACCTTTATTTGTTTTAAAAGTAACTTTAACTCTATCTAAATCTTCTTTATAATCACTTTTTTTATTTCCTAAACCAAACATGATTTTTCTCCTTTAAAATGTTTTAAAATAATCGTAGTTCAAAAAGTTATTTGTTTTATATTTTCTGGGTGAATAAAAATATATTTGAGAATTTGATTTAAAGATTTTTTTAAAATCAAGAGAAAAAGCAGACTCTCTTTTATAGTTACCACTATAGAGAGTGAACATATCTCTAGGGATTGTCTTTCCTTGAACAAAGCCTAACTCATTATCAGAAACGTAACCTTCAAGTTCTTTTTCTGATAAACAAAGAGAAACAAAAACAGGAAACCCCATTCCGACCTCATCCCGGCGTAAAAAACTCTTCAACTCTTCCACTGAACGGTTAGAGTTAATAAAATCATCTATCCATATTAAGTGTATTCTTGAAAAACTAGGAGGAATAAAAGCTTTTGTTCCTCCTTTCACTTTTTCATAGGAAGAATAAAAAACCTTCTCCTCTTCTTTTGTCTGATAATAGCCAGAGATTCTAAACTCTTGGTTTACAAGATATTGAAGCTGAACAAGCTCTTCATACTTAAGAAAGTATGAGGCATTTAAGTTCTCAAAGTTTAAATAACGAATTCTTTCTTTAAATTGACACCCAGCTATTTCAGAAAACTGTGTCCAGTCAGGAGGATCGGCCAAGAAAAACTTCTCAACCCCAGAGCCTATAAAAATATTATTAATATTTCTTTTTTCTACAGGAGAACTACAAGATAATAAGATAAAACTAGTGGCGGCTAAAATATACTTCAACATCTCTTTGTACTCTATTAAGAAGTTTCTTTGTTTCTTCGTTTGATTCATTTTTTTCATAACCTAAGAAATAAACACCAGGTTCTTCAGAAATAACGTCCTGGCATTCTTTTATTTTCAATGATTCATAGAGCTCTAAGTTTACTTCATTTCCAGTAAGAACAAAAGCAGCTTGAACCCCTATTGTCTTTAAATCTAGATGAGCATTTTCTTTTTGCACTTGTGCTCTTCTAAAAGGAGGGATCTCGCACGTTAGATAAAATTTTCTCTGATCAACCAGGGCGTCTACTGAAGTGACATTGTGGCCAGCAAAATACACTACTTGAGGAATTGGCTCTTCCGGACGCTTTATCTTGGCCTGCATATAACTCTCTAGTTGATTCCATTCTTCTCGCTTTTTAAGAAACGCTTCAACCTCTTCTTCCTGCAACCGATTCTGCTCATCAATAAGTTCATCCAATTCTTTTTTTAATGGAATATTTGAAACAGAGGCAAATGGAGACTCTTCCGTTGTAACTATAAAAATTCTGTTCTCTTTATTTTTTAACCACGTCCTCAAAGACAAAAGAAACTGAGCTGCCATTTCTCCAGAACCAATGAGAGCTATTTCTTGATAGTCGTTAGTCTTTTGCGAAAAACATTCAACTCCGTAATAAAGGTCAAGTCGATTTCGGAGGGAGAGCTCTCTCACGCAAGGTGCACTTGTTCCCATATCTAAAGCTCTTTTAAATTGAGCATCAACAACCAAATCAAAGTCACTAAAGTGTTCAATTTTTTCTTCGAGTAATTCCTTCATATCAAATTTTAAGTTCTGAAAAAATTGAGGATTCTTCTCCTGGTGCTCTTCTATAAAAACTTGGGGCTCAATTTCAAAAACAACTCGAAACAAATCGGCCAAGCGACTTCGCCCACTAATTTCTTCATTTTTAAGAAGAAATCTCTTCATGACTCTTAAGACATTGTTGTCATTAATCTTAACCTTGGACGCTATTTTTTCTTTTTCCTCTTTATACTCTTCTTCGTAATATTGTTTAAAAGTCTTTTCATCACTGAACTTAAAATTTGAATGAGACCAGTTAGGTTCTTTTTCACAAAACCATGTCACATCGGCTTGAATGTCATAAAAATGTTTGACGGCTGCTATGGCCTTGGGTGAATCACCGATAATAGCTATTTTCATTCTCTGTTTTTATTGCACTAGAGACTCGAAGGCAACGACGCACTACAGAAAGTAAATCTGCTCATCACCTTTATCAATAATGGAGAACTCGGCATACTTATAGAGAAATTCGATAAACTTCTCTAGTGCTACAAAAGAAGTTGCTGTTTTATCAAATTCACATCCAACTCTTTCGTAATCACGCCCTACTTCTTGGTGTGAATGACTATGTTTAACTCTAACTCGGGCAGGAATATAAGAAGATTCGGTAAAATAAAACCTGAGATCTATTTCGTTATCTATTTGAAAAAGCTTATGCTTTGCATCTTTATAAGGTATTTGAATCAAGCAACCATCATAGGAAATATCAATAAGCTTCACAGAGTAATGAGTTCCTGCATCATCAATAACAGCCCCACAGCGAGTCATATCGTTAAGAACAAGGCGCTCGAAACTCCTTTTCTTTTTCTCAATATTTTCTTTTTTCTTATCCTTGAAGCTGATCACTTTCGACATATTTTATCTCCCAATCAGAGGATCGGTCATAAAATATCCAGACTTTACGTCAGACACATGTTATCAAAGAAAATGATCATTTTTTCCTAGAGGCCTGAGAGTGAAAGCTTTGAAAAAATTTCTTTTATGGGGATGCCTAGCTCCTCCCCTTATCCTGATTTTAATGCTCGGGATAGGTTACTTTCTTTTCACTCCAGTGATTGAAATTGAGCAATCAGGTCAGAGAATCTCCTTTTTCAATAAAAATATTATTATTGATGGCCAGCAAGGCCTCTTAACAATTCAAGGGGAAACTATTGATTTAAGCGGAAGAATGCCCCATGAATTTAATGGAGAAGAAGATCTTTCAAGAAAGGGAATAAAAAAAATCTCCCTTCAATTCTCCTCTATTAAGGCCAGCTTCCAAACATCAAGTAATGAGGTTTTTTCATGGAAGTGCAAGATGTCCTTAGAGTCTTCGAACTCCTTAGTTCAAATAAAAAATGATGAGCTTGAAATTGACCTTGGAAAAAGCCCTCTTTCTGATTGCCAGTTCTTCATTCCCCGAAATACTCAACTCTCAGTCAAGGGAGTAAAGGGGATTGTGAGTATCTTGAGACCTCAGTACTCCTTAGAGTTTCAATTTAGCTCTATAGAAGCAAGCCTATCTCTTCATCAAGACAGTGATTATTTCTTTGATACACTCATTGAATACGGGCAGGTCGACTCTTTCGTTTCATCTCGCTCACCCCAAGCCCATCAAATTAAGATATTTGCTCATGATGGGTACGTGAAATTTAATTAAAACTTTTACTTAAGAGTCTTTGCGCTCAATCGTTAAATTAAAACCAGCTAAAAAAGCTGAAACAAGAGGGCTCAAAATATTAAAGAAGCAAAAAGGAAGGTAAGTAAGAGTCGCAACTCCCAGAACTCCTGAGTTATAAGCTCCTCCCGAATTCCATGGAATAAGAACAGAAGTCACTGTCCCTGAATCTTCTAGGGCCCTGGATAAGTTCTTTGGCTTCAAACCAAAATCATCATAGGCCTTTTTAAACATTCTTCCAGGTACAACAATAGCGAGATACTGATCACAAGCTGTCATATTAAAAAATAAACAACTTCCTAGTGTTGCTCCAATTAAAGAGCCTGCACCTTTAACAAGGCCAAGAATTGAATTCGCTATTTTTTGGAGCATCCCTGTCCCTTCAAGGGCCCCTCCAAAAATCATGGCACAAATAATAAGCCAAACTGTATTTAGCATTCCACTCATTCCCCCTCTGTTAAGAAGAGAATCAATAAGCTTATTTCCTGTATCAATGGAAAAGCCACCAAAAGCAGTAGAGATAAGTATTTTATATGTTTTAAGTCCATCAAAAGAACCTCCTGCCATTTTAACTAGGAGAGAGGATTGAAAAACAAGAGCAAACACTGCTCCTATCAAACAACCAACTGCAATAGCAGGAAGAGCTGGAACTTTTTTATAAACCATGAAGATAACCAACGCTGGAGCGATAAAGAGGTGAACCCCTATAGAGAAGCTGGAATCAATTACATCAAGAACTTGATCGATATTATTTGAAGCAATATCACCCTGACCATAAAAGAGACCAAGAATAGAAAAACCAACAATCGCAAGAACGATGGCAGGGATACTTGTGTACATCATGTGCTTTATATGAGTGAACAGATCTGTTCCTGCCATGGCAGGGGCCAAGTTTGTTGTATCAGATAAAGGTGACATCTTATCTCCAAAATAAGCTCCTGAAATAATCGCCCCAGCAACCATCCCTTCAGGTATCCCTAAAGTCTTACCAATCGCAATCAAAGCAATCCCAACAGTTCCAGTTGTTGACCAACTGCTTCCAGTTGAAAGGGCCACGATGGAGCAAACAATACAGGCCACAGGAAGAAAAATACTTGGGTTAATGAGCTTGAGCCCATAATAGATCATCGCTGGAACAATCCCAGATAAAATCCACAAACCAATTAAGGAACCAACTAACAATAAGATTGCGTTCGCCTGCATGGCCGTCTGAATAGAGTCTAATACTTTTTCTTCAAGTTCTTTATAATCTATTTTAAGTTTAAAAATTCCAATCGTTATTGATAGGGCCGCACTTATAAGTAAGGCGATCTGATTGGCCCCTCCAGTTGCATCGTCTTTATACACTAAAATATTAATCACGAGCAAAATCATAAGAGTAATAACTGGTACAAGGGAAATCCCAAGAGAGGGCTGCTTTTGCTCCATGTTGAATCCTTTTGAAATTAAAGCGTTACAACCAAAAACATAACAAATTATCACTTAAGGACAAAGAGAAAAACAAGAAAAGTAAGATTATTTTCAGTTGGAAAACTCACTCAAAGCAAAGTTTTCTGGCTTTTTAGGAGTAATATTTGAATAAAAATCATAAATGACTTTCATATCTTTTTCATAATTTCCACTTGGATAAAGAACTTGTCCTAAACCTGATTGCTTTCTCTTGTAATCAATGTAAGAGAGAATAATTGGAATTCCTGCTCCTAAGGCCACGTGATAAAATCCAGTTCTAAGCTTTGTGACTCTTCTTCTGGTTCCCTCTGGAGTGACTATCATATAACCTTTATCCCAGGATTTTATTTCTTCAATCATTTGCTCTACAGCACTATTTTTTTTAGATCTATCCACCGCAAAAGCTCCAAGGAGCTTAAAAAAACGTCCCACTAAAGGAACTTCTATCCATTCTTTCTTAATGGTAAATCTTGCATGTCTATTGAAGTAGTCGAGACATCCTATTCCATAAAGAAAATCCCAGTTTGATGTGTGACCAATCATGATCATGACTGCTTTATCAATATCCTTAGGGATTTCTTCAACGTATTTCCAACCGCTGCACCAGTAGAGCAACCTCAGCACTTTCTTAATCACAAACAACATAACTTTATCCTATGTTTTGCTCAGAGTTTTGTCATTAGCAAAGGTTAATAACAAAAATAGCTCATAACTATCTAAAATCACATATGATTTATGGCCAGATAATTGCAAAAAAGTATAATAGGAGTCATATGATGGAAAACCAAACAGAAAAGACAAAAAACTCTCCCCTCATCCCCACCCAAGTTGAGGAAGTTTTAAGAAAGATCAATCAAGAGCAAAATGAGAAGGGTTTCTCTCTTCAGGAAAGGCAAAACATGCTTGAAGAGCAACTTAATTTTGCCCAGGCCAAAGAGATGGTTGCTCAGCAAGATTACACTGATTATCTTAAACAAGACGCTCTTAAAATTGAAAGAATAATGGCTTTTGCAATTGATATTGCAACCATCGGTGTTTTTAGTTTTTTTGTCCTAAGCGCTCTCTTACTCAGTATGAAAACATCACTGCCCCAACTTGATAGTGCTTTTTTCTCTGGTCGGCTTATTGAATTAGGAATCATGACTTTCTTGTTTAATTATTTTTGCTATTTTACTCTTTTTGAAGGACGCAGATATTCCACCATTGGCAAACACCTCATGAATATCAAAGTCATTGACGAGTTCGGAGCTTCTCTGTCTCACTCTCAGAGTCTTTTAAGAGCTGGAATGAGCCTCATCACTTTTGGTAATGGACAAGATCTTCTTTTTAGAAATAGAGTTGTTAAGTCCTAATCTAGCAAATCTTCAAGGAAAGTATCTTGAGCGAACATAATAAGGGCCTTCTTTTTGTTAGTATAACCGCTTTGTTCTGGGGAATTTTAGCGATTGCTTTAAAAGTAGGACTAAGTTCTTTAGATAGTGCTTCAATAGTTTGGTTTCGCTTTAGTTTTGCTTTTCTTATTTTACTCGCCTACATCTTATTAAACCCGAAAGAGAGTTTTGCCTTTCTCAAAAAACCACCTAAAGAGTCTTTTTTTTGCGGACTACTTCTGGGTTGTAATTATTTCTGTTTCTTAAAAGGAGTTGAGCTGACCTCTCCCAGTATTACTCAAATTATTATTCAAGTTGGGCCTATTTCTCTCGCTCTTGCAGGCTTTTTTTATTTTAAAGAAAGTATTGTTTCAAAACAAGTGTTAGGATTTCTCTTGGCCTTAATTGGTTTCATTCTTTTTTATTCGGAGCAATTAGACTCTTTATATTTTTCTCATTTTAATGAAGGTTTTTGGTGGATTATCACGGGAGCATTTAGCTGGACTATTTATGCTATTTTACAAAAATCAATTTCTCATAAAATCAGCTCTGTTCAATCAAATTTTATTATCTATTTTACAGCTGCTCTTCTCTTTACCCCTATGGCCAAGTACCAAAACTTACCTCAGCTTAACTCACAAGAGTGGTCTCTCATGATTTTTTTGGGAGCAAATACCCTGATTGCTTACGGTTGTTTAGCCGCAGCTCTTCAAAGAGCACCGGCCAATCAAATTAGCCTTATTATTACTCTCAATCCTCTTATCACACTTTTTCTCATGCAGTTTCTCTCCAAAATTCAAGTGACTTGGATAGATCCAGAACCAATAGGTCTGAAAGGTTATATTGGTGCTTTCATGGTCATAACAGGTGCTATTTTTGTTAATTTCTTTAAGGCTAAAAGCTCGTCATAAGAAATAACTCCCATTTATCAGAATGATCATCCTGAGCATGGGAATAACGAACTCCCCAATCGATGGTGAGAAGAGCATTCATAAAAAAGGAACTATTAATAAGTAGCTCACTACCAAAGGAGCGAAAATTTTGACTAAACCCAGTATCAAGCTCTCCATTGGTATAATCATAAAAAAGATTAATCCCAAGTCTTCTCAAATAAAAATAATCACCTAAAATCCAATCTGGAGTCAATAAAGGGAGTGTGTAGTTAACGCTATATTTATTAATATGATCAAAATAGTAGTTATTATAACCCCTTCCAAAAATAAATTCGGAAGAAAATTGATAACTTAAATCTCTCTGATATGAAAAAGAAGCGTTGGTATAAAAACTATGATGATTAAAAAAACCAGGAAAATAAAAATAGTTCTCAGAAGAGAAAAAATTAGAACCGATTGAGTTGTCTGAAGCGACTCTTCCTTTCTTAAGTGTAAGTTCTGAGCTAAATCCCCATCGAGGGTAATAGTCTAAGAACGACATCCGTCTTCCAACACTCACAGCAAATGAAGAGCCAAAGTATTGAAGTGTTTCATCATCCAGCTGATTACTTGTATTATATGGGCGGTCCTCAACTCTTGTTACACCATAAAAAGGACGCAAGAAAATATTCCTTTCATAACCACCTGAAGAGAAATTAATAGGAAAACTCACTCCCGTTTCTAACTCCAACTCATACCAGTGTTGATAGATCTCCTCATCCGCGACAGTCCCTGGAGTTTGACTTGCCCTTCTCTTTTCACTAATAGAAAAATCAAAAATTGGGTAATACTTTGCAAAACTGGCCCCCGCAAAAGCACCTCCAGTACCTTCAACATTGCTGTAGGAGTAACCAGCTGTTAAATAGAGGTCTTGCATAATATTGGAAGAAACTAAGGCCAAATCAACTGAAGCTGGTGTGGGAATAACAAGCCAAGAATGAGGATTGAAAGCTCCTGACCAAAAACTGTAATCTTTCTCTTTATACTTTTTTGTTTTTTGCTCAAAAGAAACATCTTTGACTGAAATCTGAGATGAGCGCTTGGCCATTTTTTCATCCCAACCAATACTGGCTTCATTTCTTTTCGCTGTTCTTGAAAAAGCTCTTTTAGAGCTTTTCACAGGACGGTATCCTCGTGCAGTATACTCGCTATAATAAATATAGTTTTCATCAACTGTGGGGTTAAAAGCCCCAAAAGTCGAGGAGATGACTTGTTGGTAGTTTTTTGTTTTAAGATTGAAGCGATAAATACTATCAACCCCACTCATTGACCAACGAAAGTAAATATCATTGCCATCCACTTCAGGGTTTCCAATGACATAAAAATCAGGCTTGATAAGTTCATTTTCTTTTTTTGACTCAAGAGAAAACTGAACAAGACTTACCTTTCCTTTTTTATTTTCTTTTTTTGCTGCAATAATTGATTTTGCATCTAAACCAAAGTCAACATGATAGTAAAGAGCTTGATTGGGGATTTCTTCCCTTTGGAGAATTTTTCCTTCCCTGTTTAGAATGACGACGAAATTCTGAAGCTTTTCAGTGTTCTCAATAGCAACAATTTTTTCACAATCACTTGAAAAATTAGCTGAGAAATAGCGTGTTCGAGAGGTTATTTTTTTACGCTCTTTGCTCTTTAGATTGTAGAGAACTATTTCAGAAAAAGACTTAAGCCCCCATCTGTGATGAGGAGTATATTCACTCCAAAGTAGATAATTTGAACACAATTTGGGACCTGATGAAGAGATCATTCCAATGGTTTTAAGAGGCTCCTCTTTCCTATCCTGAATAAAAACAATTTCACCGGGGGAAGAAAATCCCTCTTTATAAGCAACAAGTTTGTTTTTATAAGGCCAGAGAAAACGATAATTTTCAAAACCTTCTTGGGAAGCTAATAATTCTTCTCGGTTTGAAGTAGGAATAGACTTCGCTCTCTCTCTCCACTGTTGGAGGAAGTAGTTTCTCATTTTCCCATAAATTTCCTGAAAGCTGGCCCTTGTGACCTCTTCAATTGCGTTATAAAAAGAGAAAGGATTATACCCACTACTCGTCATTTTATTCACAATTTCTCTCATGACTCTATTTGAATAATGCTCTCTCAAGTAAGAGACTAGATAAAAACCAAATGCGTAGTGATTAGGAATAAACTCATTATAAGATCTTAACAGCATCTTTTGGACAGGAAACTCTTCGTATTCTAAAAACAAGGCTTTCATTTGCATTTCAAATTCAGGAAGTCGCCCTCTCCCATAACGGGTCAGATAAGTTTCCATAAAAACAGCATCACCTTCCATAAACCAATTAGGAGTATTCCAAACTCCACCAAGCCCTCTTCCACTTTCCCCTAACAAATAATAAAGGGCCTTGGAAAATCCTTCGAAAATAGCTTCCATTTGAGTAACATGTCGGTATTCATGAATGGCCAGTAAATCAATCCAGTTTCCACTTCCTAAGTCAGTATCAAAATAGGGAGTAATAAACCATTCACTTCTTCTTGGAGCAAGGGTGACGTAGCCGTTTGACTGCGTTTGACCTGGTCTTAAAATAATGGAAATTTTTTCATTAGTGACCATCAGGTCATTATCGCTATATTTATGCGTTAGCTCTAAAGCATTCATGGCCCTTTGGGCACTTTCTTGAAGATTATCTGGATAAATGATCTGGAAACTTTCGCTCTCAATTGTTTTCCAGTTTATTTTGTTTGAGTTTTGAGCATTTCCAACAAAGATGAGAGGAGTGACTTCCGCATAAAGAGAAATGAAGTAAAGACTACATAGTAATAATATCTTCATGAAATGCTCCTATTTCATGTTGAGGGTCTCTAAGATGAATTTCAAGAACCCAAATATTTTCTATAGGACGAAAGTCTATTTCACTTAATCCACCTTTGTAAAACAAATGATGGGGAAAATCACCTAAACGGTGACCTTTCATTGCTTGGTTTAATTCATAACCTTTTTTGAGTGCTTGCTCTTGAGCAAAATCATACAACTTCTTACCACTCATGGAAGTTTCCCGATATTTCTTCAAAGTTTCTTCAAAAACTTCAATACAAGCCTGTTGAATTTTTAAATAATCTTGATTATTTCCTCGAACAAACGTTCTACCAATATCAGCTTCGTGTTCCTCATAGATGGGGCCTATATCAATAAAAAAAATATCCTCTTCTCTTAAAAATATTCCTCTGTCAGAAACTTCTTTAAAACTTTTTAACGTATTTTTTCCGAAACGAACTTTTGTGGGATGCCATTTTTTTTTCATCCCGTAAGAGTTCATTGAAGAATGAATAAGTTCAAGGGCCTCCTCCTCACTCATTCCTGTAACAAATTTTCTGATACAATCCTCTAAAATTTCAATGGCCAATTTTCTTGCTTGAAAAAAAGTCTCTAAACGAAACTTCTCTCCTTTATTTTCGATCTTGCTCATTCTGAACCTCAAAATTTTATTATAATACCTGATTAAAACTCACTAAACAATTAATCAAAAAAAAACTTGCGTACCTATATATTCATTTTATAATTTCAATACATTAGAAATTTATATAATTGGAGTCTAGACATGAAATTAATCTCATCACTACTTTTTGTTATGCTACTTGCCTCTTGTTCTGTGACTAAACCTGTTTCAGTCTCTGCAAATTCTGTTGGAAGAAAATCAGGAAAAGCTTGTGTGAGCCATCTTTTTGGCCTGTTCCCACTAGGAGATAAAGATATTACTGTTGCTAAAGCTGCTAAAAATGGTGGAATCAGTAAAGTTAACTCTGTTGATTTCTCTTACACTAACTACCTTGTTATTAGTAACTCTTGCACACTTGTTAACGGAAACTAAAAGATATTATTTATTTTAATAAGAAAAGGGAGCATCATTAAGCTCCCTTTTTTTTGACTTGATTAAGAACACTCACTAATTCTTCTATTTTAACTGGTTTACTTAAATAAAAACTCATCCCTGAATCATAGGCCTCTTGTTTATCTTCCGGATAAGCGTTGGCAGATAGCCCTATAACAACTGCTTCAGGGTGATGAGAGATAATTTCTTTTGTAGCTTCAAGACCATCCATGACTGGCATTCTGACATCCATCAAAATAGCATCAAAAGCACCATTTTCATAAAGCCCAATAACGTCTTGGCCATTTTCAACAAGTTGATAATCAATCCTCATTTTTTCAAGAAGCTTACTAATAACAATTTGGTTTACTTTATTGTCTTCTGCGACCAAGATTTTTAATTTTTTGAGAAGATCAGACTCTCCTTGAACTGTCTTTAAATTCGCTTCTCCCAGTTCAGCCTGAACATAAAAAAAGAACTTCGTTCCAACTCCTAATTCAGACTCAACTCCAATCTCTCCATCAAGGGCTTCAACAAAATTCTTGCAAATGGCCAGTCCTAAACCTGTTCCTTCATATCTTTTTCTATTGCTCTGATCAGCTTGATAAAACTGCTTAAAGACGTTTTCTTGAGCATCCTCATCCATTCCAATTCCTGAGTCTTGAATAGAAAAATTCAAAACTCTTTTCTTTGAGTCATAAAACAGGGTAAGTGAAATCACTCCTTTTTCATCTGTGAATTTCAAAGAGTTACTGACAAGATTATTAATCACTTGCCTTAATCTCAATTCATCAGAAATGATGAACTCATCGCAATCAGTATTATAGTCAAAAGTAAAAGTAATCTCTTTTTGCTTGGCCAAAGTTTGAAAGATAGAATCAAGATTTTGACAGAACTCTCTAAGAGAGAAAGTGTTCTTATTAATCTTAAACTGCCCCGATTCAATCTTAGAGATATCAAGAATATCATTAATAATAAGAGATAAATGACCCACAGACTGAAAAGTTAAATCGATGTATCGTTTCTGTTCTTTATTTAATTGTGTTTGTTCCAGAAGCTGCATCATTCCCATGATGCCGTTGAGTGGAGTCCTAATCTCGTGGCTCATATTGGCCAAAAAAAGTGTCCGGGCATTCATTGCTGAGAAAGCCTTCTCTTTTTCTTCATCGAGTTCGTGCATAGTTAAAATTGTTTTCTTCACAATGGGCTCTAAAACAAAAAAGAAAGCAAGAAGAACAATTAAGATAAGAGAAACCGTTGATATTAAATCGGCCACTTTAATTGTTTCTAAAACTTGTTGCGCTTCCTCTTCATAAACTTCCACTACCTTATTTAGCCTTACAAGTAGCTCGTCTTCACTTAGAGTTAAAATTTTCTGAAATTCTTCACGGGAGTACTCTTTGCCTGTTTTCCTCGCTTGAGCAAGCTCCATGACTTTTTCTAAATAACCTAAAATCAACTCATTAAGTGGCCTCTCACCATTAAAGTAAATTTTTTGGGCCGCTCGAGATAAGCTCATTTCTTTAAAATAGGAAGAAGTCAGTTTTCTATGAGATTCACTCATAAGCTCTACTTCTCTTTCAAGTTTTGCTAGAGTTTCATCACTAGTATTATCAAAATACTTTACAAGAAAATAATTAATTCTTTGTGAGAGCATCCTCTGACGACCACTGATATTAATGATTTCAGAGTACATATCATTTTCAGAGAGATAATTTCTTTTCATGAAAAAAGAAGCGAGACAGATCAAGATGATAAGACCTAGGGATACAAAGATCTTATTTAAAAGGAGTCTTTTATAGCTTAAAATATCAAATTGAATCATGATAAGGGCTTTTCGGAAAATGAAGGGAAAATTTAAATGGCGCAGCCGAAGAGATTCGAACTCCTGACCGTCCGCTTAGAAGGCGGATGCTCTATCCAGCTGAGCTACGGCTGCGCATTCATGAAATCAGGCTTTAAAAATTACTGCCTTAGAGCAGCCTTGTCAATGTAAAGATCTCGCATTATAACTTAATAACCCTAAGGATATCCATAGCTTGAAAGCACGCATTATTAGATCATCAAAAAGAGAGTTTACTTGTCTTAACCAAGAGGGAGAGACTATCATCGCCCAGGCCCTGGGAAATCTTCTTAAGAAAGGTCAAATTGTTGTTGGGGACTTCGTTGAAATCAGTACCAAACAAGATCATTTTATTATTGAAAGTGTTTATGAGAGAAAAAGCGAAGTTTACCGTATTATCCCTAGAGAAAGAAAGAAAAAGGTCACGGCCAGTAACGTCGATCTCCTCCTCATTGTGACTTCCGTCTCTAAGCCTGAGTATAAACAAGGAATTATCGATAGATACTTACTACGGGCCCAGCAATGGGATATCCCGGCCGTTGTTATTTTTAATAAAATGGATGAGTTTCAACACCAAGTCGATTTGTCTTTTGAGGCCCAGAGAATCAAAAATCTCAATATCGATTGTTTTGAAGTAAGTGCAACTACTGAACACAAAAATAGTGTTTTGACATTGGGATTTCAAGAACTTAGAGAAAGAATGCTTCATCAAACAGCACTTTTATTAGGTCAGTCTGGTGTCGGTAAAAGTAAGCTCATCACTAAGCTTAGTAATGGTCTCGTGAATTTAGAAAGTAGAGAACTAGCTAAGGTTGGAAAAGGGGCCCATACAACCACCTGGGCCGAGCTCATTGACTGTGGGGATTTCTCCCTCATAGACTCACCGGGAGTGCGCTCTTTTTCGCTGGATGATCTTGATACAGAAGATTTACTTTCTCTATTCCCAGACCTGCTTTCTTATATTCAAAAATGTAAGTTTAACAACTGCAGACACCTACCAGAATCAACAGGTTGTTTTTTTCAGACACTAGATAATTCTCAAGAAGAAACACAACTGGTTTTAAGTAGACTGGAGTCACTCATTAGATTTACTGAGGAAATTGGACAAAGAGAATCTTGGGAGAAAAATTACTAAATTCTTCCCCCACCTCTGTGGTAGCCATCATTCCATCTACCAGTACACTCTTTAAGTTTTTTATTAACAGCTTTAGAGCAATCCGTGCTGGCCGTTTTCCGAGATGGAGTCTGAGCACAAGAAAAAAGAAAGAAAAGAGTTAATAAAGCTAATAAGTTTTTCATAAGCCTCCTCACGAGGTTATTATAACACGAAATTAGATTTTTTTCCCTTCAAGCTTAATAGGCTTTTCTTGCTCCTCTTCAGGTTTATATGTAGGTTTAAGTCTATCAAAAGAAATTGTTGTCTCTATTTCAGTAGAAGATCTTTGAAACTTTTTCCAATCGGCATACTCAGGTATTGGGATTGTGATTTGTTGCACGCTTTCAAACATTTCAGTACTAACTCCGTACTGCGTTTTCGTTTCTTTTTTATCAATAACCTTACTTTTTATTATCATTGATTCAGGCCCTACTTTTACTTCAGGAAATTCGTTTTTCTTTGAATGAGTAATAATAACGAGAATTTTATTTCCCGCTTCTTGAATACGGTATTGAATGAGTGATTCCCCACCTAGTATTGATTTTTTCGTATCAATAAAATTGGAATCATCTTTAATAAAGCCCCGGTTCTCAAATATTTTTTCCGCATTATTAAAAAAATCATCCATCGCCTCTTCCCAGGTTCTAGAAAAAGAGGAGAAAGAAAGACAAATAAATAATAAAACAAAAAACTTCATACCTATAAAATAATGCTCCAACGGATTTGTGTCAATCTTGTGTTGTTTCGTTCCAATTTTTGAAAATATGAGTCAAGATCTCTAACCCATCAAGATAAGGAGCTGGGCCTGGCTGAAGAAAAACCTCTGGCATAAGCTCAAAAACTTGTCTGTTTTTAATAGCATTAATACCACTCCAATCTTCTCGTTCATAGAAGCTCTCTAGAGAAACTTTTTTTCCACAATGACAGGCCAAGATAATATCAGGATTTTCATCAATGACCTCTAATGAGGTGACAAACCTCTCCTTTGCAAGAAGTCCTGTTGATTTTTCTTGAAAAATTTCGTCTCCTCCACAAAACTCAATGCACTCACTTACCCACCTTATCGCACTTATCATCGGTTCATCCCACTCTTCAAAATAAACTCGAGGTCTTCGCCTTAATCCTGCCCCATTTGAAATAGCAACGCTAATTTGATGCTGCATCCTCTCAATCAAAGGCGTTGCTCGATCACCTGCTCCAAGCATTGAGCAAAGAGTTTGAATATAAGAAAAAATCTCCTGAGTACTTCTTTGATTACTGATAAAAACATTGAGTCCCGCCTCTATCAAATCTCTCGCAATATCCTTTTGGATATCTGAGAACCCCAGAACCAAGTCTGGTTTTAACTCTAAGATTTTCTTGATATTAGAGTGAGTGAAAGCTGAAACTTTAGGTTTTACGAGGGCTTCTTCTGGTCTTTTCACAAAAATTGACACACCCTTGACATAATCTTGCAAACCTATTGCATAGAGGGTCTCGACCGACTCTTCAGTAAGACATATAATATTCCGAGGAAGTTCATAGTTAATATTCATCAATTGGTACCTTATATGAGAGCTGTATTTTTCTTTTTTCTTTTATCCTACTGCCTGAGTGCTTTTCCATCAAATAAAGGTGATGATTTAGCTGATTTTGGAGCTCAGAGCTTTAAATACCAAGACAAACACTATCTGGCCTTAACTTTAAAAAACCATGAAGGCTGGCATACCTATTGGAAAAACCCTGGGGATGCAGGTTTGCCTTTTCAAGCTGAATTTCTTCTCGATGGCCAAGCTCTTGAGCTGGAAGAATTAGAATGGCCTGTTCCTCATAAGTATATGGCCGAAGGTGATGTTCTCTCCTACGGTTATGAAGGGGTTCATACTTTTTTTTATAAACTCCCTCCTCTCAAAAAAGGCCTACTTGAAATCAAGGGAAATTGGCTTATCTGTAAGGAAGTCTGTATCCCTGGTGGACGAACGCTTAAGGGAGAGCTCTCTTCTGGTGAGTATAAAAACCTATTAGGAAACGAAATTGAGCTTTCTCAAAAAGAGCTCACTCAAAATTTTGAATCTCTGCCTCAAAGAGTATCTGCTCCAATTAATTTAAGCTTTAGACTCTTAAAAGAACCTGGGCAAGACAGTTTTATTCTTCTGTATGAACTTAAAGGGGATTATAAGAATATAAACTCATCAATGAATTTTTTGACCCCCTACCCTGTTACTCCTTTGGGGTTTAAAAGAGAGAAGCTCTTTCAACACCACTCAGGTTCTCTTATTGGTTATCATACTGTTGATTGGGATGGAGATTTTCAAGAACCTGCCATTGCACTGCCAGCAAACGGGAAGTTCACGACTCCAATTAAAGTCAAATTTTTACTGAATTTTCCAGAACAAGAGAATATTAACTATTTTGATGTTACTTTTAACTCATTTGAAGAAAAACAACTGCACTCATTTCTACCTGAAGCCTCGTCTTTGAAAGAGATTAAACACAATTCTGCTCATTCAAAAGAAGAGCACCCATCTGATCAAACAATATGGAGTTTCTTATTTTTTGCTTTTCTAGGTGGTCTTATTCTTAATCTTATGCCTTGTGTTCTGCCAGTCATCTCCCTTAAGCTTTTTGGGCTTATTGTTCATAGTGATTTAAAGAAAAAAGACTTAATTAAACACAATCTTGTTTTCACTCTTGGAGTGGTATCAACCCTGTGGGCCTTTGCTTGTGTTATCTTAGCGATTAAAGCAACAGGACAAGAAATTGGTTGGGGGTTTCAACTTCAATCACCTCTTTTTGTCATGTGTATGCTTCTGTTTCTTTTCATTCTCTCTCTTAACCTTTTTGGGCTTTTTGAATTTGTCACTCCAGGAGGAAGAACTCTTGGAAACGCTCAGATGAAAAAAGGGCTTGTGGGAGATTTTTTCTCTGGAGTTCTCGCTACAGTTTTATCAACTCCCTGTAGTGCCCCATTTCTTGGAACGGCCCTCACTTTTGCTTTTACAACGACTTCCTTCAATATTTTTCTTGTTTTCACGATGATTGGTTTAGGGTTAAGTTTCCCTTTCATTCTGACTGCTTTCTTTCCTCAGTTGATTTCTTTTCTCCCCAAACCAGGAGCTTGGATGGAGAAAATGAAAAATTTCCTAGGCCTCACTTTGCTTATTACCTGCGCCTGGCTTTATGATGTTTTAATGAATCTTTCTCATGGGCAAGTTTTTAATATGCCTATGAATGTTCTTCTGATTCTTACTTTCTTTGCTTTTTTCTTTTATCAAAAAATGGGGAAAACAAAGATAGCAAAACTCTTTTTTATTGCCCTACCTCTATTGAGTTTTAGTTATGTTGTGGCCAACCACAATATCTTATTACGACCTTCTAATGAATCAAACGTCACCAGCTCTCAGAACTCTCAATGGCAAGCATGGAGTCAAGAGAAAATGAACGCTGTGAAAGACAGACCTGTTTTTATTGATTTTACTGCTTCATGGTGCTTAACCTGCAAAGTGAATAAGAAACTAGTTCTTGATACTTCATCTTTTTATCAATTTGCAAAGGAGAACGATATTACTCTAATGAAAGCTGATTGGACAAAAAGAGATGATAAGATAACTAAATTCTTAAAAAGCTACGGGGCCGTAGGAGTTCCTGCTTATTTTATTCAAACAAAATCAGGTGAAGTGAAGTATCTTGGGGAAACTATTTCTCTGAGTAAGATAGAAGAAGCACTCTAGTCTTCAAAGGTACTAGGAAGTTTCATTAAGCCAGTAATGACTTCTTTAGGGCTATGGCCATTATAAAGAACTTCATAAAGTCCGTGAATAATCCTTGTATTGATATCATAGCGCTTGGCCAATTCATAAGCGGCTTTCGTTGTTTTATAACCTTCTACTGTTTTTCTTTGGGATTGAATAATCTCAAGAGGCTCTCTTCCATTGGCCAACTCAAGACCAAATTGCTTATTTCTTGATAGTCCACCTGTGGTTGTGAGAATCAAATCCCCCATTCCACTCAATCCATAAAAAGTTTCTGGTCTAGCGTTAAAGACTTTACCAAAACGAAGCATTTCAACGATACCTCTAGTAATAAGAGCCGCTCTTGTATTATGGTTATAACCTAACCCTTCGATAATTCCAGCAGCAATGGCCAGAGGGTTTTTTAAGGCACCACCTAAAAGAAGACCTTTAATATCATAAGTGGCCAGAACCTTGAAATAATCAGTGTGCATCATACTCATGAACTTATTAAGAAACTTAGGGGTTCTACCTGCCACTGATACCAATGTGACTTGTTCATCAATAATTTCTTGAGCAAACGATGGACCTGAAAGAAATAAAAAATTATCTTTAAACCTTTGAGGAAAAATATCATAGAAAAGATCATCAGGAAGCTCTAGCGTTTCTGTATCAATCCCCTTGGCCAAAGAAACAAAAGGAATTTCTTGTTCAAGAAAAGGAATAAAAAAATCTCTATTGTCTTGAAAATAATGACGAATTGCTGGTGTAGGAAGGCCTGATATAATGACCTCTACTTTTTTCCCCTCAATAAAACTTTTAAGTTCATCCCAATCTAGAGCAGGCACTAAGTTATCAGGAAGCTTCTGTCCTTTAAGGTAAACTGTATTCTCTTTATGATTTTTAATACTTTCATAAACATCACTAGATCTAACTTTCAAATAAACATTTTTAAAGTTTTTACTTAGAACTGAAGCGATTGAAGTCCCAAAAGCTCCTGCTCCAATGACAATGGCATTCTCAAAACTCATAGACTGATTATACCTTTAATTTGAGAAACTGACTCGTAGACAGATAATACCTCATCAGAAGAATTCACGAGAACTCTGAGTGTTATACTCACATAATTCCCCTTCTTCGAATCTTTCTCCAAAGGCTTACCTTTTGGCAAAAGACGTAAAAGCTCGTCCTTCTTAACAGCTGGAACAATAAACTTAAACTTATAATAGTCAGGCCAGGAATAGCTTTCGTCTAACAAGATCTTAAACTTATCTTTTTGCTCAGATGTTTTATAGGCCATAAATACTCATTTTTGACATTAAAAAAACTCAATAATATCAGAAGCTTAAGACCGCCAACTTTAATCAACTTTGGGCAAAATTTTCCGATAAGTTCCTTAGGTTCTATCGGGAAGATGACCACTTTGCCAAGGATGATATGCAATATTTTTCATTTTTTTTACTGATTCTCTCTTTCAATGCTTTTTCTCAGCATTCATCTTTTAAAAATTTCAAGCTCAAAGGAGAACTTCAAAAGCAGTGGAGAACGCAGCAAATATCTCAAAAAGGTCTCCAAGTTAAAAGTGAATCGTCGGCCCAAACGTCAAACTCTCTTTACCGAAAAATTTTTGGACAAGAGAATTCAACAGGAGCGAACTCTCCATTTGGTTCTCTCCTCTTTAAACGTATAAATGAGCTCATCAAAAATAATTACCAACAAATTGGAACTCAACAAGCTCAGACTCTTCTCAAACACCAACAAGACTTTGGTGGAGATGTTAAAAACTTTTCAGGCTTTCATTGGGAAAAGCCTGCAGGGACTTTCTCTATTGGAGTGAATAGACAACTCTCCCCCGATCTCTTTAATAGTGAGAGATGGATTGTTCATGATACTTTTGTCGTTTCTGTTAATGCAACGAGCTTTTTATCTCAGCTTAAAGAATCAAATTTAGTTGATATTGAAAACGAAAGTATTAAAGCATTCACTGGAGTTACTTGGCAGAGAGTGTATAGCACCTATCACTTTTCTTCTTCTTTTGCCGCAGGGGTTATGGCCGATTTCTCTAAGCTTTTTATGCCATTTATTTATTTTAATCCAGAAAAAATGAGAGAACTCCCTCAAGATGAAATTCTAATGATGGAAGATTACTTCTCTGCTAGTGCTGGAGCTGTCTTCTCTCCTCCTCCTGTTCAAGGATTTTCTTTTACGGCTGGAGCTTATGCAAAATACACCAAGGCCAATAAAGTTTCTATTCAATCCCTGGGAATTGACGATGAAAGGGATAATGATGAATTCTTACGTATTTCAGTAGAAACCTCTCAAGGACAATCAGTTGGAGCAACACTTGCTCTGCAATTAGATTTTTTTAACCTTTTAAAATTGACACTTCTTAGTGCAGATCTTGAATATGAATTTGAACGAAGTGCTAAAAATCATTTACGCTTTTACTGGGATGATTTTGAAGAAATCCTAGGCCATCCTGATTATAAAAAAGATTTCAAAAAAATCCTTAATGGTAAGTTTATTAACTCTCCTTTTTATCTCGATAAAATTGTGAGTTCAGAAGAAAGACTCCAAGAAAACCTCTCTTCTCGTTATGGAATTCTTGTGATGAGTAAAATGAAAAAATCAAGTACTGAACTTGTCCGAATTATTAAAGAAGGGAAAACAAAAACATTTTTTACTCACCATAGTGAAAGTACCCAAATAACCCAAGGCTTTTTCAGTAAGCTTCTTAATATTTTTCTTAATCAAAAACTAGAAATGGAACTCGCTGTAAGGAATAAATCTCTTATGTCCAAAATTCTTGACATCGAATACGAATCTGAAACAGAAGAAGATACAATGGTTGTCGAGAGTTCTAAAAAATTCTCAATCACATTATCAGCAAAGTTTCGAGCAGGAACACCACAAGATAGACGTTTTCATAATAAAAAAACACAAAGCTTTATTGAGCATTATACCCCCTTAGGATCTGAGTATAAAAATTTAATCAAAGACAAAAAGCTTCAAGGGCCCATAGAAGTAAATAGCTTTGTGCGAATTGGAGAAGATTCTATCAATTATTTTAATTCAATCCCTTTAGATGAAGCCTTCTATACTATTGCTAGGAATTGTGGATTAAAAAAAGAAATCGCACTTAAATACAAAACAGAGTCCTACAGGAGCAGAAAACTACGCCGATGGAGGCTTGGAAAAAAAGGTTGTGTGAAAAATGTGGGTAATCTTCTTCTGTCTTACCGGGAAGAACTCACTGAAAAGAAACAAATGAACTTACATAAGCTTAAAAAATTCCTTATGAAATTTTATAAGAAAAACCAAGATATTCGCTATTTTCTGGGCCTTTTTGGCAAAGATAAGGTATTTATTCATGGAAATTTAGAAGGACTAACAGCAGAAGGTCTCCCTTTTCAAAGCTTTTTTCAAACAGGAGACTTTCAAGGCTTTGGGCTTGTTGATAACTATAGAAGAGAATCTCAGATAAACTAGTCATGAATAAAGAATTAGAAAAAGCCATTGAACTGCTACGAAACGAAGAAGTGGTGGCCATCCCCACTGAAACGGTCTATGGTCTTGCGGCACTTATTACTTCTGAAAAAGCTCTGAAAAAAATTTTCACGACCAAAGAAAGGCCCTTTTTTGATCCACTAATTGTTCATGTTCTAGATAAAAAACAAGCCAAATCTTTAACGAGTGATTGGAATGAAACCGCTGATATTTTAGCTGATACTTTCTGGCCAGGACCTCTTACAATAGTTTTACCTAAGAATGAAAAAGTGAATTCTCTCATTACAGCAGAACTTGATAGTGTTGGGCTAAGATGTCCGGCCCATCCCTTGGCCCAAGAAATTCTCAAAAGAGTCAAGATTCCTTTCGCGGCACCAAGTGCAAATAAATTCAAAAAAACCTCCCCTACTTCAAAAGCACATGTCATAGCAGAGTTTCAAGATGATGTCTTTGTGTTGGATGGAGGGAACTGTTCTGTAGGTATTGAATCAACCGTTGTGGGTATAAAAGAGAATTGTATCGAAATTTATCGACCTGGAATGATTTCTCTGAAACAACTCAAAGAAGCCCTTAGTCCCAAACTTTCTCATATTGAGGTTAGAGAAACAACTTCACCTGTTGCTCCCGGGCAGATGAGCGATCATTATCAACCATCATCTCCCCTACTACTTTTGCAAAAAGATGAATCTCCACAACCCTCTTCTCAAGAACTTATTCTTCCCTCTGAAGCTTCTCTCGCTGCGAGAGCTCTTTATCATGAATTAAGAGAGCTAGCAAAGAAAGCCTCTTTAATTCACTTCTATTTAAAAGATTATCATCAAAATAAAGATTGGAATGCCATTATCGATAGGCTGAAAAAAGCAAGCAGTAACTATTAAATTTTTAAGTTGCAGTTTCTTAAACTCTCAAGAGAGAAATGAACCTTTTCTTCTCTACCGTTATCACTGATATGGTAGAAAAAATCGTCTCCATTAAGTGATGGCCGAATATTAAGAGGAAGCTTGTGTCCAACTTGTTTTTTAACCTTAAGCTCTAATTTAGTTCCTTTCTTTTCATATAAATAAAATGTTCCCTCTTCAGTCGTCACAAATAAAGTATTAACCTCATCATTATCAAATAAAGCAAAATGTAAACTCCTTACCTCTGAATCAAGCTTAATTGTTTGAAGAGCTTTAGGTGCTTGCAGGATTTTTTCTTTTTTTGTTTTATAGTAAGAGCTAGAATAAACTTTTACAATATTTCCCTCTGTTTTCAAATCTGTCACTGCTAGAAGTTCTGCTTCATGAGAAAGAGCTATAAAATCCCCTCTCACTCCTTTTAAAGTAGTACTTTTACCATTTTCAATATTGAAAATATGAGTTTCATTTTCTCTTGATATTCCTTTATCAAAACTAAAGGCCAAGTTCTCTGAATTCTCATCATGAGCAAATGAAGAGAATCCTTGTAAGCTTTGCTCTAGTACACTTTCTCCCTTATTAGTATCGATGAGTGGTTCATATATTTTCTTCTCTAAATTTGCTTGCCAAATAATGGCCCTTTGCTTGAAATTGTCATCTAAATTTTCAAAAGTTCTTATCCCACTTGTTTGACTAACTCTTTGTCTTGAGAAAAAAATATTTTGAACAGAGCTCTCTAATTGAAACCCCATATCTTTTGGTTTAACTCCAATAATTTTTTGAGAGGAGGCTTCGCTACTTCCTTGTTGAGATGGTATCTCTGTTGCCGCTTCAATAAGAGGTTTTTCTCTTAACTTTTTTTCTCCAAAACCAATTTGATAAGAGGGTCCTTGATAAAACTGAGAAGGAAGCACCCCTAATTGTCCTGAACTTTTTTGGAAGCCAATTTGTTTCAAAGGATACTGATAAGTCACTGCAACCCTATTGTTTTTTGCAGAAAATTCTAAAGAAGAAGCAAACATATCTGAGAAGTCACTGGAGTGTTCAAATTTAAGAATAGAAAACCCATCTGGATTTACTAGAGGATGATTCATCAAAAGAGCACTCTCTCCATTTTTTCCACCAGCAATTATTCCAAGAGTGTGCTCTCCATTTCCTAAAGGTTCATAGGAAATATAAAGGAAGGTGTAATCTTCTACATTATAGTCAAGAGTTTTATGCACAAAAAGAAACTTATTTTTTTCAATATTTAAGACCCCTAAATGCCCTTCCTTTGTCCCAAACGCAACAATAGTTTCTGTATTATCAATACTAATGATAGATGGGTTAACCACTTCATTATCAAGAGCAAAGATAGGGCGTTTTTCTTTAAGACTCCATACTTGAAAAACACCTTTTTTATCAATCCCACCAGCTATGTTCTGTCCGACTGAAATAGTGAATATTTTAAAGTCATCTTTGTTAAAAGGAAGATCAGTTGCAAAGAGATTTAAAGCAAATGTTACTAATATTAAAAATTTCATTTCATCCTTTCTTAATAAATAAGTCTGTTCCCTAATTTAGCATAGAAATAGTCCAAACGAGGGGGGGCTTGAAATCTCTTCTTAGTGTGACTACTTTTTTGACACTACTGTAATTTCGTTAAAATACGAGATTAAATCACTAAATAAGAGTATAACTACAAGATATGAAGTTTTTATTCTCTTTATTGGCCATACTTACAATTAAAACCTCTTGGTCAGAGGAGCTTCTTAGACATCCCGTTGCTGAAATTGGCCTTAGTCAATATAGACTCTACGAGAGTATTCAGCCTAAAATAAGAAAGTTTGGAAAAAAATTAAGAACATGTCTTATTCTTGATAGAGATGTCCCTGTTGCTGCAGGAGGAGTTGGGCTAGAAAAAGATATGGGGGTTAGAACAATCCCTGAGGCCTGCAGAAATACAATCCCATTTTTAAGTTATAATAAGAAAAGCAAAGAAGTTTACTTTCAAAAAGAATCTAAAAAAGTAATTTGTGGTAAAAAAGAGAGAACGGCCCTTCTTTTTTCTAAGATTACACTTGAAGAGAATCATTGTTTTTTTGAGAAAAAAGTTATTATCAAGAACTTTACTAAGACAGGAAATTATAAAAGAGATAGAAAGCTCACTGAAAAAAACACCGTTATTCAGTATTTTTTCGTTGTCCGTGAAGAAAATTAAAAATCAGCAATCTGAGCAGTAAAGTCTCTTGCGTAAAGAAGAAGATCAATCACTTCTCTGGCAGCAGCCATTCCTCCCTCTCGGTTTGTGACATAATGAACAGCTTCTCTCACTTCAATCGGAGCGTGGGGCACAGTCGCACTAAAGCCAGCTTTTTTTAATAAAGGCAAATCAAAGAGCTCGTCTCCCATATAAAGAATTTCTTGGTCACTCACCCCTGTCTCTTCTCTAACTTTTAGATAAGACTCTCTCTTATCCTCATTACCCATCTCCATGTAGTCGAGTCCAAGTAAAGAAAAGCGCTCCAAAACTCCTAAACTATTACCTCCAGTAATGATACCAACTGTCAGTCCAGCGCTCTTAAGAAGTTTTAATCCAAAACCATCAGAAGCATGAAAAGAACGATTAAACCCAACCTCTTTTCCGGCATAAAAAATTTGACCATTAGTAAGTACTCCATCAACATCAAAGAGGGCCACCTTAATTTGAGAAAGTTTCTCTTTAAATTGAGGGGCAATTTGTCTTAAATCCATTTCACTATTTCTCACTTACAATCCTCTTAATTTCTACCAGTTTAGACACTATTTTTTTTACTTCGGTTAAGGGTATTTGAGTCGATGCATCCGAGAGAGCCTTCTCTGGATTGGGGTGGGCTTCCATAAAAATACCATCTGCACCAGCAGCAACTGCTGCTTTGGCCAATGTAAAAATCTGCTCTCTTTTTCCTCCCGTGGCCTTTCCTAAACCACCAGGACGCTGAGTACAGTGAGTCGCATCGTGAATTGTTCTCACTCCAAAGCTCTTCATAATTTCAAAGCTGGCCATATCTACAACCAAATTATTATACCCAAAACTTGTTCCTCTTTCTGTTAAAAGAATCTTATCAAGAGGAAGATAATTTCTGGCTTTATCAACAATGTTTTTTGTCTCTTCAGGAGAGAGGAATTGCCCTTTCTTTACTTTTAGTTGCCTTCCATATTTTTTACAGGCCATGGCTCCATCAAGAATCATATCTGTTTGACGGCAAAGAAAAGCTGGGACCTGAAGGGTATGAACAACCTGGGCCACACTTTCAGCTTGCTCAGGATGGTGAAAATCTGTAATCGTTGGTAAGGAAAACTCTTTATTCACTTTCTCTAGAATACGTAACCCCTCCTCTAAACCTGGTCCCCTATAAGAATCAATAGAACTTCTATTGGCCTTATCAAAACTTCCTTTAAAAGAGAGAGTGATTTCTTTTTCAAACTCTTTCAAGTCCTCTTTGATTGTTTCCGCGACTCTCATCGCAAGCTCTTCACTTTCTAAAACACACGGGCCAATAAAAAAATCCATCATTACGCTTCCTTTACTAGTTCAGACGAGGCCTCTACGAAAGACTTAAACAGAGGATGAGGGTTAAATGGTCTCGATTTAAACTCTGGGTGGTATTGGCAAGCAATAAAATATGGATGGTTTTCAAGCTCAATCACTTCCACTAAGTTCAGTTTTTTGTTAATCCCTGGAAACTTCAACCCTTTTGCTTCCAGAGCACTTATATAATCATTATTAACTTCCAGACGGTGTCTATGTCTTTCTGATATTTCTAAATCTCCATAAATTCGGTGAGCAAGAGAGTTTTTCTCTAAAGAGCAATCATAAGCACCAAGTCTCATACTTCCTCCCTTCGCCCCCTCTTTTGATTGGCCTTGCATGTAGTGAATAATCATCTCTCCTGAATCAGAAA
Organism: Bacteriovoracia bacterium; assembly: GCA_030431635.1. Taxonomy (GTDB): domain Bacteria; phylum Bdellovibrionota; class Bacteriovoracia; order Bacteriovoracales; family Bacteriovoracaceae; genus CALFYV01. Next base: position 433,737 of record JAUIIL010000002.1, on the reverse strand, counting down.
ACTCTTGAGAAGTTGCAGTTTTAATTCCCGCAACGTTTCGAGCGTATTCAACAACGGCCATTTGAAGTCCAAGGCATATTCCGAAAAAAGGAACTTTATTTTCTCTGGCATATTTAATGGCATTAATTTTTCCTTCCGTTCCTCTTTGCCCAAATCCACCCGGAATAAGAATGCCGTTTACCTTGTCTAAATCTTTAGTGTTACCTTTTTCTATTTCTTCTGAATCGATATAGGTTAATTTTAACTGGACTTGATTCGCGATAGCTCCATGTCTTAGAGCTTCATCAAGAGACTTATAGGACTCTATCAATTCAGTATACTTACCAACAACTCCAATATTAACAGTCTTTAATGGATTTTCTTGATTGTAGACAACTTTCTCGAGTGCTTTAATATCAGGTCTCGCGCACCAAATTCCTAGAATTTCTGTGACCTTTTCATCTAGCCCTTGCTTGTGAAACTCAAGTGGAACTTTATAAATGGAATCTAAATCAATAGATTGAAAAACGTTAGCTTTAGGGACGTTACAAAAAAGAGAAATTTTCTCAATGGCACTAGGCTCAATTTCTCTATCGGCCCGGCAAAGAATCACTTGAGGAAAAAGACCAAGAGAAGTGAGATCTTTCACTGAATGTTGTGCTGGTTTAGTTTTAAGTTCTCCCGCAGCTTGAAGATAAGGAATTAAAACAAGATGAATAAAACAAACGTTTTCACTTCCTACATCATGAGCGAATTGCCTGATTGATTCCATGAAAGGTAAAGATTCAATATCCCCTACAGTTCCACCAATCTCAGCAATAAGAAGGTCACTATCCTCTGCGGCCAAATGAATTCTTCTTTTAATTTCATTAGTAATATGTGGAACAACCTGAACCGTTTTACCTAAATATTTTCCTTCTCTTTCATTATCAATAACTTGTTGGTAAACCTGCCCGGTTGTGAAATTGTTTTTCTTTGAAAGAGTGAGAGAAGTAAATCTCTCGTAATGGCCAAGATCAAGATCGGTCTCAGCTCCATCATCAGTAACAAAAACTTCTCCATGTTGAGTCGGGCTCATTGTGCCTGGATCAACATTAATATAAGGATCCATTTTGAGCATATTAATTTTAATTCCACGACGCTCAAGTAAAGCTGCCAATGAAGCAGCAGCGAGTCCCTTGCCAAGAGAACTTGCCACACCACCGGTAATAAAAATGTACTTCTTAGTTCCTTTAGAACGATTCATCCTTACCTCTACTTCAAAAAAAATGTGTGTTTTCTCTGACTATACCCTCTGAAAGAGAAGAATAGAAGGGCCCAAATTAAGTAAATAGTTTCTGAATTTTTTCCAAATCCTCTGGAGTATCAACTCCGATTGATTGGTACTCAGAGCTTATTGCTCCATAAGTGTAACCACTATCAAGTGCTCTTAGTTGCTCCAAACGCTCCTTTGTTTCTCTCTGCGATTGAGGAGCTGTAAGATAAAAGTTGAGCACTTCAGACCGGTAACAATAAATTCCAATATGTTGGTACCACTTTTGCTCTTTTGAAAATGCTTGTCTGGAAAAATTTAAACATTGTTTTTTTTGTTGCTCAAAGTCAACCTTCACAACGTTAGGGTTTTCTTTTTCACTGTCTTCTCTCTCTCTCACAAGTGTCGCGACATCAAAATGAGAGTTCTCATGAAAATGAGCAAGATTCACAATATCTTTCGCTGGTAATAAAGGCTCATCTCCTTGCACGTTAATAATAAAATCAAACCCCTCAAATCCTCTTTGATAGGCCAGCGCAATTCGCTGCGTTCCCGTTGGTACATCATCATCCACTCGGATAACATTGGCCCCTATTTGCTTAAGATGGTTTTCAATCCGATCGTCATCAGTCACTACCGCACATTCAAAACCAGTTTGTTGAGAGTTCTCATAAACTCTTTGAATCATTGTTTTCCCAGCGATTAAGGCCAGAGGCTTTCCTGGGTAACGAGTCGATTGATAACGGGCGGGAATAAGAATAATTTTTTTCATGGCCAATCTTTTCCTTATCAAATGATATTGTCACTACTTAACGCAGCGAAACAGTCAAAAAAATATGTTAAACTATTACCATGAAGGCTATTTTATTCTCTCTTTTTTGCACTTCCCTTACCCTGGCCAATCAGGTCATACTTGAAGATCCTATGGTTAGTCTTAGATGCAAAGAACTGATTAGAGAAAGAGAGAAGAAGGTTGAAGTTAAACAAAAACTCAAATCGCTCATTGAAAAAACAACCATTCTCCTGAAAAAAAGCCAAGATGAAAGACCAACGGCCATCGGAAAACTCGCTTCGACTCAATCAAAACTCAAGGCCAATCATAAAGAGGCAGTGAAGAGGATTGCACAAATGGAAGAGCATATCGTGAGAAGTGGATGTCCTGGTATAAAGCTCTAAATAGTGCTAGCATGCTCTCAAAATAAGGAGCTTCGCTATGATCCCTCGTTACGAGTGCAAAGAAATCTCATCAATATGGACTCAGGAAAGTAGACTCGAGAATTTTTTAAAAGTCGAGCTTGCTCTCTTGGAAACTCTTGAAGAAAACCAGCTCATCCCTAAAGGGGTCTATCAAACAATAAAAGATAAGGCGCAAGTTAACGTCGAACGGGCCAATGAAATCGAAAAAACCACCCATCACGATATTATCGCTTTTTGTACTTCCATAACAGAAAACGTCTCAGAAGATATTGGTAAATACTTTCATTTTGGAGTCACTTCTTCAGATATCATTGATACGGCCGTCAATCTACAAATTAAAGATTCTCTCTCTCTCATACTTCCTGAATTTAAAACTCTTTTAATGAGTTTAAAAAAGAAAGCAAACCAGTATAAAAACCTTATTTGCATGGGGAGAAGCCATGGGATGTTTGCTGAACCCATGAGTTTTGGACAAAAATTCTTAGGCTCTTACGCTGAACTCTCAAGACGCTACCAAGAACTTCAAAATTTTTATCAACACGATATCACGGGGCAACTCTCAGGGGCCGTTGGTAACTACTGCATCTTAACAACTGAAATTGAAGAGCAAGCATTAAAAAAGTTAGATCTAAAAGTAGAAGCCGTGAGTACACAAGTTATTTCGAGAGACTATATCGCAAAAATGGTCTCTATTATTTCTTTAGCGGCCAGTGCGATAGAAAGACTCTGCACTGAAATCAGACATCTTCATCACTCTGACTTGCAAGAGGTTCATGAAGGCTTTTCTAAAGGGCAAAAAGGCTCTTCCACCATGCCTCATAAAAAGAATCCCATTTCTGGTGAAAACCTAACAGGTATGGCCCGAATACTTCGCTCTCACTTAATCGTTGCCCATGAAAATATTCCTCTCTGGCATGAAAGAGACATTTCTCATTCATCAACTGAGAGAATGTATTTACCAGATCATCTAGGACTTTTCTTTTACACTTTAAAAAGACTTTCAAAAACCATTGACGATCTCGTTGTTCATGAAGAAGTTATTGAAAATAAAGTGAGAGAAAACTTCACCTATCTTTCTAGTTACTTCCTTCATCACTTAATTCAAAACTATAAGGGAACACGTGAGCTTTTTTACGAAATCGTTCAAAGTGCTGCCTTCAACTCCACCAATTCAAACGAATTTGGTCAGAATGTTATTAAGTTCTCTCAAGAAAAAGGAATCAAAGTCACAACTCTACCAACTCTTGATTTTGAAGAGATTAAAAGAATTTATCTCAAACAAATTGAGGGAGTTTTTCAAAGAACTTATCGACAATACGAATAACTAAAGACGTTTTAAACTGTAATAATTACACTGATTTTTGGCTTGAGATATGCGTTCAAGGGAAATTTTGCTACGAAAGTGCCTAACAGGAGTACTTTGTTATGTTAAAATCATTTGTTTTCCTTATCGCAGCCCTTTCTTCTTTTTTGGTCCATGCTGAACAATTTTGTTATAAAGTAACAGTTAGAACAAAAGTATCAGATCTCATAAAGGCTGGTATTGCTCAAAGCGCTGATGTTGATGGAGCAGCAGATAGTAGTGCCAATGATGGAGAAGAATGGAGTCTTCAAGTTTTTGATCAAGATGACCAAAGAGTTGTAAAAAGAAGTTCCGATAAATTAAACCCTCCCTTCAATGTTTCTGAAATTTTTTGTCGAGATAGAGACAATTATCTCAACCTAACTATAAAAGTCGTTGATAATGATTACTTTTGGCTTCTCCCTTGGACATGGGGAAAATGGGATAATGACACATCTGAAATTGCAACGATTGCCATTGAACCCAACCAAAGTGTTGTTTCAGATATGCTTGTGATGAATGACGTTCATAGAATTAATGTTCTCACAGATTATAACAAGGAGTTTAACGAAGGAACTATTATTGAAAAAGAGTTCGATCCTAAAACTAACTCTCTCGTAAATAGTAAAAAGAAAATTGTTACCCAAAAAGAATACAAAGAGTATACAGAGAAAGTCAGTGTTGATACATATATGGCCTACTACATTAAAATCGAAAGAGTCAGCGGTGTTTCGTTGATAAAAAAATAATAACTACTTAATTTCAGCAATTATGTAGTTTTGCCCTTGAAAGAGAGAACTCTCTTTTGTGATGTATTCCTTCGCAGCGGCAACCGTTTCAAAAATACCAAGACTTACCCTGTACCAAATTCCCTTACCAGGAATTTCAACTTCATTAATGATGGGGTTATACCCTCTAATAGTAAAGCCATCAGCGAAGGCCTTCGCATCTTCTATTGTTTGATAAGAGCCCAGCTGAATGGTGTATTTACCAACGAGAGATGAATCGTTCTCTTTTACTTCTTCTTGAGCTGAAGCCGAAGAAGGGACTTGTTCTTGGACTTCGTTTTTCGCTGAGTTTTCTTGAGGAGCTTTCTCTGGATTTTCTAAAGATTCAAATTCTTCACTTAGCCTATCGATTGTATCTTTTGTTAAAGTTGAATCTTTAACAGTTTCTTCAATCACTTCATTTTTATTTTGTTCAATGACTTGATCAACATATTCTTCTTGTTTTGATTTTAGAACAACGTTCTGCTCATCAACTTCAGTAATTCCTGCCGCTCTAATGGCATAACGCTTTCCAACACTCACCCCTAGGGTAAAACAAGTCACTGCCAAAACTATCATAAAAAGAAAGATGATAATAACTTCGATTCTGTCAAAAACAAACAACTTACTTTTTTCTTCCATATAATTCATTGTATTCCGGAGCTGAGTTTGCTGCAAGCGTTTGATTTTTATATGCTCAAAAAAAACTCATTTCACAAATGAAAAAGTCGTCTCCTCTGCTCCCCTCAATTCTGTTCTTTTTTACTCGGGATAGTCTATAAAGAAGAAAAGCTTTACTAGCCGCTTTATAGGAGATTTATATGGAAAAAAAATTATTAAAAAATCAAAAAGGTCAAGGAATTATGGAGTATATCATTCTAGGAACCCTGGTTGGAATTTTCTGCCTGGCCACAGTTGGTGAGTTTGGAAAAACGCTTAAAAATAGAGTCGAATTTATGAAAAAAAGTATCGTTAAACACATCAAAATTGATAATTAATGCAAATCCTATCTTTTTTTCTAGGCCTATCTCTATTACTCTCTACAGCCATCACTTTCATTAAAGAGTTTAAGTCCTCAGATTGCCTCACTCAATCTTATCTTCAGATCTCTCACAACTTAAAAGAGAAATTAATCGTTAGACAAAAGAGTTTTCAAACAAAACTTCATTGTTCAAAAATAAAATCATATTCAAGAAATTTCCACAGGATTCAAGCAAAAAATAATTTTTCTCAGAAAGTTTTCTTAAAGTTAAGAGATCGTATCGATGAGACTAAATGAACAAGGCTCTCTTTTTTTTCCTGCTATTTTATTGACTATGCTTATTAGTTTCTCAATCTTAATCTATATCTATAATCAAAAAAATGCTCTCGTTGAAATTAGTACTAATTATCATGAGTACCTTTGCTTAAAGTATATTGATAGAAAAACTAAAAGCTTTGTCGAGAAAATTGAAAAGACCAATCAAATCCTGAAATATGGTTCTTTTTTAGAGTACGTTACCTGGATTCCTCTTCCTCAAGCTAAAACAGCAAAAGCAGCCTTAACTCTTGCTAAAAGAGCTCTTATCCTCAAACAAACAGAGCTTTTTATTTCATATCAGAAAAACATTCATCAACTTAAAACAAAGAAATGTCCTATTCCTTATTGTGATGGGAAATTACTACCAATACCTTACGAGTATAACCTTCTCACCTTAAGAAGGAATAAAGATAAAACAGTCATAAGGAAAAGAGATACATGGCAATGCAAGTACTACAAGTATTCAAAGCTCTCAAAACAAAAAAAAAGATACCAAGCAAGATATTCTTTAGAAGAAGACAAGGTCAGAAGTTTTTATCAAGAAAAGGGTTTTTTATTTTAGAAACTTTTTTATGGCTTTTTATTTTCTCTCTCATATTTAATATTCTCTTATTCGCTCAAAAACATTTCCAAAATGAATTTAAAACAAACTCAAGGAAATTTCAAAGGAGTTGGAATGAAATCAATTAACTTCAAACAAATAGTAAGACTTCTATGTTTAATTCTTTCATCAAACTTAGTTTTTTATTTTTTCTTTTTCCCATCAAACGAATCTCAAGGAAAAGTTCAAAGAATCAACTACTCTCAAGTAGTGATCCCTGCAACTCTTTTAACACCTTTTATAGAGCAAAAAGAAGTGATTATTAGAAATAAAAGTGAAGGCGTTTATATAGCAGAAGTCTTTCTCCTTGAAAAACAAGAAACGGAAGAAGGGTTTCTGAGCGAAGAGGATAAAAACCAAAACGTAACTTTAGATGTCCCTAATGAAAGTATTAAGTTTTTCATCAATAAGGAAAACTTTTTTGAAGTTCTTCCAAAAGATTATCTACACCAACAAGGAGCAAAAGATGTCTCTTTTGATTAAAAGTATTTTGTTTTTATTTTTCTTTTTGCCTAGACTAGAAGCCGGCATCATCACAGTTGATTATACCAATGCCGAGAACTTGAAAGAGCTTAATATTGTCCTACTAGAGAAGTATAAAATATCCCCAAAGCTTATCAGTTACCATCATGTGGAAAAATGTGTTGCGAGAGCTCAGCAACAAGTTCTTCACCTTTGCCTTAATGGAAAAGGAGAACTTAGGATAATGAAAGCGGCAGAAAAAATAATGAGAAGATCATTTATGATCTTCTCGCAAAAAACAAGAGGAGAAAGATGAATTATTTATCTTCGTGGATAGCAAACTTAGGAGTTGTTCCCTTGTTTTTATTTTCGGCCTTTCTTTTCTTACCGGCACTTTTTACTTTATTCTTACGAATAATACGTGTTTTTTTCGTTCTTGAACCCATGACAACCTCTTTAAGTAGAAATAGACCATTATATGTAACTTTCATGGAGTCGTATGTCAAAGTCTTCTTGCTGGTATTTCCATTTTTGTGCTATGCAGAAACCACACAGGCCACTGAAACAATCTTCCTCAGCAAAGGTGAACAAAAATCACTCAAAGTGTTGAAATTAGGTGAGTTTTCAATAGGAAATAAAGACGTTATTTCTCATAAATACCTGAAAGATAAAGAGAAATTCCTTATTAAAGGAAAGGGAATTGGCTTTAGCGATCTCATTATTTGGTCCGATAAACAGAAGAAAACCTACCATATTTATGTGACTGATAAGAGAACCCACCTGAGAAACCAACAAATAAAAGAGCTTCTTAATTTTCAAAGGATTCCTCATTCCATCAAAGGAGACCTTGTTATTACTCATGGAAAAATACAAAGGCTAGAGCAGTACCTCATGCTAAAAAAATTAGAACAAAATAATAAAAAAACACTTTTTCTGCAATCCTACCTAGGGCAAGAATTGAGAAATGAGCTTATTTCAAAAGTTTATGAAGAAATTATGGGAGAAGGTTTTTATGAAATTTCCTGCAATGAAGAACTTCTTACAATTAAATGCTTACTAAATTCTCAGGATAAGTCTTTGACTCCTAAAATAAATTACTTAAAAAACAATTACTCCATTGAATTCGTGCAAACAAATATTTCAAAAGAATATCATAACTATAAAATTAAATTAAAATTCATCCAATTTGAACGACTAGATGGACAAGAGTTCTCCCTAGGTCTCGATCAAGTTCAAACTACTATGCAAAGTTTATTTGAAAAAGGAACAAGAGCTCTTGTTGAGAATAATCTTATTCAGTTGGCCAAACAAAATATCTCTGTGTCAACATTGGCCGAGCCTGAAGTCCTTATGCAAGTGAATAAAAAAGCTCTTATTAAAGTGGGTGCTGAAATACCTTTTTCAAGCCTGGTGAGTAGCAGTAACATTATTTCCCAAACTCAGTGGAAATTCTCTGGGTTACAAGTAAAACTCGCACTCAAAAAAAACAAGTCAGGGCATGAAATGGAATATCAAACTTCTCTCACATCACCTGATGCTCAAAATATAAAAGGAAGTAAAGAATCCTCTAGCTTATTTGTGAAAATAAATAAACCTATAACTCTTTTTAAAATTGCATTTAGAAGTAGTGCTCGAACTAAAAAATCAATCCCACTCTTAGGAGATATCCCTCTCCTTGGAAGAATATTCCAATCATCTAACCACCAAAGAAACTATAAACATATCTACGGCTACTTAAAAGTTGAAAACCATGAATAGAGTTGAAGAGCAATGCCATCAGTTCATCACGAGAAGTCTTGGCCACGGACATCTTCTTTCTCTTGCAGACTTATATGAAGAGTTCGAAGACTTAAGTGTCGAGCATCGAGAAATCATCAATAACTGGTATCAAAATATTATTGAGATTAACTGTATAAAAAGTTTTATCAAAGAAGATATTAATGAAGTTCACTTCCACTCACATCAAAAAGTCATTATTTATACCTTTCAAGAAATAAAAGAAGTATTCATAGATAATCTTAACCAAGATGATTTTCAACTTGCACTTGAAATCATGTCACTTAAATACGAGCAAAAATGGAACACACTAAATCCTTTTATTAGTTTTACTCATAAAATGAACAACCTTATTTTAAGGAATACGTTAGTGCATCAGAGTATTAACTCTCAAGCAAAGTCTAAGCTTTTTATTCGTATTTTAAGAGATAATCATTTTCAACTTGAAGATTTTCAATTGAACTTTGAACAACAAAACTTCTTCCTTCAACTTTTAAAAAAGAAAAGCAATATTATTTTCGCTGGTTCAACGGGTTCAGGGAAAACATCATTTTTAAGGTCACTTATTTCACACATCGACCCAATGGAACACGTCTGTATTCTTGAAGATTCACATGAGATATACTGTGATAGTCCTTATTTTTCACACTTATTACAAAACGATGAACAATCACTAAAAGACTATTGCGCTTATGTTTTAAGAATGAGCCCCCAAAGGCTTATCCTTGGAGAAATCCGCTCTAGTGAAATCACTCCTTTCATCCTTGCTATGAATAGTGGACACCAAGGCCTACTTTCAACAATTCATGCCAACAGTTGTGAAGACACTCTCCATAGACTTACTCTTCTTTTTAACCTTTTTTCAGAAAGTAAGGCCCTCTCTTACGAATTGACCCTAAAACTTATTTGTCGAAATGTTGATTATGTTGTCTATTTGAAAGACAAGAAAATTGAACAAGTTATTAAGGTTCATAACTCTGAAGACTCTCACATTTATTTTGATGAAATAGAACTCTTTAAGCCCGAGTCAACTTTTTGTAACTCAGTCTTTTTGGCGTAAGAGCATCCTCACCTAAACGCCTTTTCTTATCTTCTAGATAATCATCAAAGTTTCCTTCAAACCAGACAACCTCTCCATTTCCTTCAAAAGCAAGGATATGAGTTGCTAATCTATCTAAGAAATACCTATCGTGGGAGATAATAACTGCACAACCAGCATAGTCCTCTAGAGCTTCTTCTAGAGCTCTTAGAGTATTAACATCAAGATCGTTTGTTGGCTCATCCAGCATTAAAACATTAAACTCTTGAGTGAGCATTTTGGCCAAGTGAACTCGATTGCGTTCTCCACCTGAGAGTTCCCCTACTTTTTTGTGATGATCATCGCCCGTGAAATTAAATTTTGAAACATAGGCCCTCGCATTTATCTCTCGCCCACCTACATTAATAAGATCTCTATCAGCAGCAATCTCCTCAAGAATCGTTTTATCTGAATCCATTAGACGCCCCTGATCAACATAGGCCATCTTAACAGTTTCTCCAAAAGTGATATTTCCACTATCAGGTTTTTCATTTCCGGCCATCATTCTAAAGAGAGTTGTCTTACCGGCTCCGTTGGCTCCAATAACACCCACAATCCCTCCAGGAGGAAGTTTGAAAGTAAGGTTCTCGTAAAGCACCTTATCGCCAAATGCCTTGGTGATATTCTCAACATTGATAACATTATTACCTAACCTAGGCCCTGGTGGAATCCACAACTGATTTGTTTCATTTCTTTTTTCAGTTTTTGATTGCTCTAACATTTTCTCATAATTAGCAATCCTAGCTTTCCCTTTTGATTGGCGAGCTTTTTGAGAACTCTTAATAAACTCAAGTTCTCGGGCCATGGCCTTCTCAAGTTTTCCTTGTTCTTTCTTCTCTTGAGAAAGTCTTTTTTGTTTTTGCTCTAACCACGATGAATAGTTTCCTTCCCACGGAATACCTTTCCCTCGGTCTAATTCAAGTATCCAACCAGCGACATTATCGAGAAAATACCTATCGTGAGTAATCGCAATAACTGTTCCTTTATAATTTTGAAGATGTCTTTCTAACCAAAAAACAGTTTCAGCATCTAAGTGGTTCGTTGGTTCATCTAATAAAAGAATTTCTGGTTCTTGCAGTAGAAGACGACAAAGAGCAACTCTTCTTTTCTCCCCACCTGAGAGAACTCCAATTTTTTGCTCAGAAGGAGGACATCTCAATGAATCCATCGCTAACTCTAAACGGCTATCAAGATCCCACGCATTAGCCGCATCCAACTTGTCTTGAAGCTTACCTTGTTTATCCAGTAGAGCGTTCATTTCATCATCACTCATAGGTTCAGCAAACTTTGCATTTAAATCATCAAACTCTTTTAAAAGATCAACTGTTTCCTGTGCTCCCTCTTTAACAATATCAAGCACGGTTTTATCTGGATCAAGTTGCGGTTCTTGCTCAAGGTAACCAACACGGTAGCCCTTTGAAATATGCAGTTCTCCTAAGAAGTCTTTATCAACTCCAGCAATAATTCTTAATAAAGTACTTTTCCCTGATCCGTTAAGCCCTAAGATTCCAATTTTAGCCCCGTAAAAAAAAGAAAGAGAAATATCTTTTAGGGTTTGTTTTTTTCCAGGGTAAACTTTTCCACAACCAGAAAGAGAGAAAATGATTTGCTTATCATTCATACTTTATCCTTATCACAAATTTGCCCTATTAAATCAGAAAGGAAGCGACTGTGTAAAGCTTTACGCACCGTCAATTTAGACTGGGTAACATGGCGAAAATGTAGAGAAAATAAGAGGGAATAAAGAAAAGAAAAATAAGCCCGAGCCTTAAGACTTTACACTCTTTTTCAAGCTCTTCTAAGAGAAGTTGATACTCGTTCCAAAGTTCTTCTTTTAGATTTTCTAACTCTTCAATGATATGGCCTCCGGATTTTTGAAATTCTTTTAATAAAAACTCTAGTCGATTAAGAAAAATTTCAAACCTTTTTGGTCTTATTTTAAAAACTTCATTGAGCTGAGACTCTTCAAAAGCTCTTTTGATAGAAAGAGAAGCCTCAAGATTAATTTGGAGTAAGTAGAGTTTTTTGAGAAAAAGTTGAATAAAATCAGTTTTTTTCTTCTTTAAATAATAATAACTTGGCAGGTAAATCAAAAAAGCAAGAAGTTGAAGGAGAAAGATAAAAAACTTAAAACGTATGGATATTTCAGTAATTCCCATAAAAGCAGTAAATCCAACCAGAGACCAAGTGAGAGCGCTGATCAGAGAAAACTGAATATATCCCTCCATGACTATTGTTTTTAGTCTTTTTTGAAAAAGTTTATCTTTAATTAAAATAGTTTTAATTTTTTTTAGGGCGGCTTGAGGTCTTGTGCCAGATTTCCTTCCCCTTTCTAAAATATTTGCTGTGAGATCACTAAAGAAAGGATAAAAAGGGATTTTCTCAAACCGCATATGTTGAGTCCCAGATAAAAGAAGATGTCCCAGAAAGGTTGAAAAATCGTTTTTCACAGTTTTAGTGGGGCTTTTTTTCTTTGATTCAGGGAATGAAAAATAGTGTTGAAAAAAAAGCAAAAAAATAAGTAAAAGAAATATGTAAGTTATTAATTTCACTATAGTCCCCATTGACTTTAACTCTTATTTAAGTGACAGTGGCCACAAAAAGAGAACAAAGAGAATCTTTTATGGCACAAAGCGTAGAAAAACTTCAAGAATACAAAGCGAAGCTAGACTTCATTTGCCAAAACTATGACCCTTTTAACCAAAAAGAAGATCTGGAAGTAGAAAAACTTATTCAAGAGCTTCAATTACAAGACTTCTTAAATGATCCCTTTGAGTTCACTAACCATTTATTGCAATTGTTAGATAAAACGCAAAGCCAAATCAAAAGACGTTTGCAGTAGTTTTTCATTTATGAAAGTGAACCGATATCTTCTTCATCCCTCCACTATTAGAGAGATTAAAAATGGGCATTTCTGGGTTACACCAGATGAGTTCAGTGAAAAAATTTCTCAAGAAGATTTTTTCTTTATTGGAAAAGATAGAGATGAAAAAGAAATAGGTCTTTTTATTAACGACCCCACTCATAAAAAAGTAAAGGCCCGTCTTTGGTCCCAAACGACAACCCCAAGTGATTTTGATAAAGAACTAAAATACAGACTTATCCAGAGTTTTCAAAAAAGAGAACAAATGCCAAGTCTTCAATCAAGAAACCATTACTATTTATGTTTTGGGGAACTTGATTCTCTACCAGGTCTTCATATTATAAAACTCTCCAGTGCTGTTATCATTCAAACAAGTGCCTATTTTTGGAAAAATAAACTAGATAGTCTCAAAGAAATTATCCTGCAACGTTTTGACTGGGTCAAAAGCCTTTTCTTTCATGAAAGAAGTATTAATTACTCACATCAACAACCACCAGAGCTCATATGGGGAGATCCCACAAATAGTCCAAATGTTGAAGAATTTGGTTACCAAATAAAAACTCATATTGGTCAACAGTATGACTATGGTGTTTATACCGATATGGCTTCAATTAGAAGTTTGCTAAATCAAAATCTTTTTGAAAATAAAAAGATACTCAACCTCTTTTGCTACACCGGAGCATTCACTCTTTTTGCTTATCAAAAAAAAGCAAGTCATATTGTAAGTATTGATTCCTTTCAAAAAGTTCTAAATACGTTGAAAGAAAATCTTGAGCTTAATCAATTTGATATGAAAAAGCACCAAATCATCAAAAAGACTGCTGAGGATTATTTAGAACAGGCAAAAGAGAAATTTGATCTTATTATTTGTGATCCTCCAAGCTCTTATTCTCTAAAAGGAAAGAGAAAAAAAAGCATCGATTTTTATAAAAAGTACCTAGGGAAGATGGACAGAGCTTTAAATAAAAATGGTTATCTTCTGCTTTTTTTAAACACTCACAGTATAAAAATGAAGAAGTTTGAGGAAATTGTCTCTGTTCATTTAAAGAATTATCATATTGAGAAAAAGTATTTTTTAAATGAGGATTGCCCCTCTTCTTCATCATTTATTGAGGGAAATTATCTGAAGGGACTCTTACTAAGAAAGAAATAAGCTATGATAGAAGTAAAAGAAATATCCAAAGAGTTTAAAGTATCAGTCAAAGAGCCAGGACTTAAAGGTTCAATTAAATCTCTTTTTAAAAGAGAATATATCATTAAGCATGCCCTGAAAAAAGTAAATCTCCATGTAAAAGAAGGAGAGATTTTAGGTCTTATTGGTTCTAACGGAGCAGGAAAAACAACTTTGGTTAAAATTCTCTCTGGAATTATTCATGCTTCTTCAGGTTCTGCCAAAGTATTAGGAATCGATCCATGGAGTAGAGATAATAATCTGCGCTCGCAAATGGCCCTTATTATGGGACAAAAAGCCCAGGTATGGTGGGACTTACCTGCTTTAGATAGTTTTTTACTGTTACAAGAGATTTATCAAATCCCACAATCCGTTTATAAAAAGAATATTGCTTTCCTGGCCGACTCTCTCGGAGTTAAAGATCAGCTAAAGACTCAAGTCCGAAAACTCTCCCTTGGAGAAAGAATGAAGGTAGAGCTCATGGCCGCACTTCTGCACAACCCTAAAGTGGTTTATTTAGATGAGCCCACAATTGGTTTGGACCTCACTGCTCAAAAGGCCATCCGTCATTTTCTCTTGGCCTATCAAAAAGAGTTTAAGCCAGCCATGATACTCACCTCTCACTATATGGATGATATTGAAAAGCTGTGTAAGCGAATCGTTATCATGAGAGAAGGAAGTGTTGTTTATAATGGATCTCTTTCTGAGGTTCGCTCTCAATATGCTCCTGAAAAAATTATTAATGTGAATTTGAAACAAGATGAGTGGAGTTTTGAGGATGTCTCGACTTTTGCCAAAAAATTAGGAACGATCACAAGCTTTGAAGAAGGAGTTTTAAGAATAAAAGTTAACCGAGATGAAGTGGCCAAAAGCTGCCAATTGGCCTTAGAAAACTTACCAGTTCAAGACCTCAATATTGAAAGTGCTGATATTGGAGATCTGGTGGAGAAAATCATGCTTAAAGGTAAGCAATGAAAAGTCTTCGCTGGCCAATGACTGTTATCTCAATGGAAGTGAGAAAAATCCTCGCCTACCGTTCAGATTTTTGGGTTAACCAAGTTGGTCTCATTATTTTCCAAGTGATCCTCTCTTACTCTTTGTGGTTTGCTATTTTTGAGTTCAACGGTGTTGAAAAAATGGGAGGGTATGATCTTACTAACTTTATTCACTACTATCTAACAGCTGTCCTTGTGGCCAAGGCCATGCTTGGTGAAGATATTGGATTTCTCTCAAGAGAAATCTATGATGGAACCTTAAATAGGTTTATCGTCTACCCCGTTAGTATTTTTCAATATAAACACATTACTTATCTGGTCTATAGCTTATTTAATAATTGCCAGCTCTTTGCGATTTTTCTTTTTAATTATTTTTATCTACATCCAACTCCTCTTTCTGAAATTCCATGGAGCTCTTACTTGCTGGGGGTATTCGCTTCTCTTTTGTCTTCCTCCCTTTTTTTTATGATGGGGTGTATACTTGAGAGCATAGCCTTTTGGGCCGATTATATTTGGTCTCTTATGGTTTTATTAAGAATGACCACTAATTTCTTAGGAGGAACTCTTATCCCACTTACTTTCTACCCAGAGTGGGCCCAAGAAGTTTTAAAGTTCACACCTTTTCCGTATATTGTCACTTTTCCTATTAAAGTCTTCATGAATGACTTTGATTCTATTTATTACTTAAAAAACTGCGCCATTATTTGTGTTTGGTATTTTATTTTTTATTTAATTTTCCGACTAGTTTGGCGTAAAGGACAGCTCAAATATACGGGAGTCGGAATTTGAGATATCTTAGGCTCTATCTGTATTTCTTGCGTTTTTCTTTTTCTAAGGCAATGGAGTTTAGAATTGATTTTTATTTTCGAATTATTATGGATCTCAACTATTATTTCATCAGTTTTGCATTTTTCGAAATTATCTATCTTCATACCAACATGCTCGGTGGTTGGAGTCATGAACAAGCAATCATTTTTATTGCAGGAAATCTTCTTATGGATTCTATTGTGATGAGTGTTTTTGCTAATAATATGTGGTGGTTTCCTCTTTTTGTGAATAAGGGGGATCTCGATCATTATTTAACCAAACCTGTCTCAACACTCTTTTTTATTTCACTACGTGATTTTTCAGCCAATAGTTTTGTGAATTTTATCATGGCCTTAAGTGTATTTATTTGGGCCATCGCCAATTACTCCATTCCTCTTACGTGGTGGCAAATTTTGGTTTACTTTCTTCTCATTATTAATGGTGCGATTCTTTATTATATTTTTAATATGATCTTTTACTTTCCAGTCTTTTGGACCGGTTCCCCTAGAGGGTTTGGAAATCTCTATTGGATTTTAATTCACTCTATCGAAAGACCTGACAGAATTTATAGGGGGTGGGTAAGAAAGCTTTTTACAACTCTTCTTCCCTTTTCAATTATGGTTTCTTTTCCTGCGAGACTTATTCTTGAAGAGTTCTCTTTTGAAGTCTTAATGCATATTTTGTTAGTAACCCTCATCTCTTGGCCAGTTTATCTTTTTGTCTGGTCTCGAGGGCTGAGGGCCTATTCATCAGCTTCTTCTTAGAGTTTTATTGTCCTCTAAGTTCTTTTCTAAGAATCTTTCCTACGTTTGACTTAGGTAGGTCTTCTCTAAATTCATAAAGCTTAGGAATTTTGTATCCTGTTAAGTTCTCTTTGCAGAAACTCTTAAGCTCATCAACCGTTAGAGAATTATCTTTCTTCACAACAAATACTTTAACAACCTCTCCCGATTTTTCATCAGGAGCACCCACTGCTGCTACTTCAAGAACTTTAGGGTTCGATGCAATAACATCTTCTACTTCGTTAGGATAAACGTTAAAACCAGAAACTAAGATCATATCTTTCTTTCTATCAACAATTTTAAAGAATCCATCACCATCCATAACTGCAATGTCTCCGGTTCTAAAATAACCATCTTCAGTCATAACTTTAGCTGTTTCTTCAGGTTTATTGTAATAACCTTGCATTACTTGAGGACCTTTAATACAAATTTCGCCTGGTTCACCAAGAGGAACATCATTACCATCATCATCTCTCACAACCATATCTGTTGAAGAAATTGGAAGTCCTATTTTGCCATTATATTCCTTAAGGTTCATTGGATTAATAGATGCCGCTGGAGAAGTTTCTGTCAGACCATAGGCTTCAATCAGAGGAACACCTGTTATTTCTTTCCACTTTTCAGCAACAGCTCTTTGAACGGCCATTCCTCCACCAAGAGTTAACTTCAATGAAGAAAAATCTAATTTTTTAAAGTCTTCACTATTAGCAAGAACGTTAAACAAAGTATTAACTCCAGTGAAAGCAGTAAACTTCCACTTGGAAAGTTCTTTGATAAATCCAGGTATGTCTCTTGGATTGGTAATAAGAATATTAAGCCCTCCAACAGAACTAAAGATAAGACAGTTAGCGGTTAAAGAGAAAATATGATACATCGGAAGAGGTGTAATAATGACTTCTTCTCCCTCTTTTAATAAATTCTTAATCCACTCTCTGGCCTGAAGAACATTGGCCACAATATTTCCATGAGTTAAAACTGCACCTTTTGAAACACCAGTTGTTCCACCTGTATATTGAAGAAAAGCCGTATCATCATGACTTAGTTCAACTGGAGAGAACTTATCTTCATCAGCACTATTTAAGGTTTCTCTAAAAAAATAGAATCTATCAAAGGAGTAAGCGGGAACCATTTTTTTGACATATTTTAAAACAAAATTCACTATTAAGTTTTTTGGAAACTTTAGCATGTCTCCCACTTCAGTTACGATAACGTTTTTAACAGAAGTTTTCTTAATAACAGACTGTAAGCAGTTGGCCGAGTTTGCAAAAATAACAATCGTTTCAGCTCCAGAGTCATTTAACTGATGCTCTAACTCTCTTGCAGTATATAAAGGGTTTACGTTAACAGCGACCATCCCTGCTCTTTGAATACCAAAAAGAGCAATGGGATACTGAAGAACGTTTGGCATCATCAAGGCCACACGAGAACCTTTAGAGAGACCTAAATTGTTTTGAAGAAAACTAGCAAATTTGCGACTAAGACGATCGAGCTCTTTGTAACTGAGAGTTGTCCCCATATTATGGAAAGCAGGCTTTTCTGTGAATTTCTCAAAAGTCATTTCAAGAATATGAGCAATACTTTTAAATTCACTCATATCGATTTCAGGTCTAATTCCTTTCTCGTAATTCTTTACCCATGGTCTTTCCATTAAAATCCCCCTAGTCCTAAATAAATATACTGAAGAATATCTCTAAAATTATGGAAACAAAAGGTACAGGAAAAAGAAACCCATTCTTTATAGCTCAACGCTTCAAAAAAAGAAATATTTAGCAACTGCTCAATGAGTCATTTCATTTTTTGAAAGCTTAGGTTATAAAAAATCATGGGAAAAAAAATACCTTTTTATATTACATATTTATCAACTGAGTTTGAAAAGAAGAAAGCAAAAAACCCACGCTTCTCTTTGAGAGCTTTTTCTCAGTGGCTAGAAGTCGATCCGAGTTTATTTTCTAAAATACTCTCTCGTCAAAACATCCCTTCATTAAAAATGGCAAACAAGATGATATTAAAATTAAACCCTGATGACACTCAATTGAGAGAGAAGTTTTTAAAATCTGTCTCTGAAGAAAATGCCTGTAAAGAACTTCATAAATTGGATTCAGATTTAACTGACTGTCTTTAAACAATCTCTTGGACCAAATATTCTTTTGTAAGCCTTAATGAATATTAATGAAAGCATTGTTGATAAAACTCCGACATAAAGTTCATCCAGAGGTAGAGGAGTAGTTAACTTCCAGCAGGTCGTTGTTATA
The DNA here is from genome assembly GCA_030431635.1 of Bacteriovoracia bacterium. Classification (GTDB taxonomy): domain Bacteria; phylum Bdellovibrionota; class Bacteriovoracia; order Bacteriovoracales; family Bacteriovoracaceae; genus CALFYV01. The sequence continues at coordinate 415,113 of JAUIIL010000002.1, read as the reverse complement.
ACTCCAATTAGCACCATCAGGCTAAACTCATTGTCTGAGATTTTTCCAGGAATAATATGTCCTAAGATAACAGGGAAAAGCAAACAAGAAGCACTATAGCTTCCTATTGTTTTCCAAACATTTTTAATATTTCCATCAAAAATAGTGCCCATGAGAAGTGTTATGATGCCAACAAACAAAACTCCAATATGATGAAATTTTTTAGAAAATCTCTTACGAGGAAAAAAATCAAAACTAAGCGTATTACTGGCCACAAAAATATAAGAGTCGATAGTAGAAACAATCGTGGCCACAAGACCTGCTAGAAAAAAACCTTTTAATCCGTTTGGTAATACTGAAAATGAGTAATGAATATACGCTTGATTTGAATTGACTTCAGGCATGACCGCTCTAGCATACATCCCTCCTAGAGTGGTACAAATATCAAAGAGAAACCACACAAATGTTGCAAGAAGAATTCCTTTTTTTGCGACTTGAGAGTTTTTAGCAGCAAAACAGCGCTGATAAAAGTTTGGATCAACTAGTGTTGAAAGAGCAATAAATCCCCAAACAAATGTTTGTCCTAAAGAATTTCCTCCTGTTAACTCAAAATGAGTTGAAGGAAGAGCTCCTTTTAAAAAATCCAAACCTCCATACTGGGTGTAGGAAAAAATCAAAACAAGTAAGACACTCAGGCACATGATAAAAAATTGAACAACATCAGAAAACACAACGGCCCTAAAACCACCAAGCATACAATAGGTGCTTACAACTCCTAAACCAATCAACATTGAGTAAAAAAATGAAATGGAAAAAAAACTTTGAATCAAAATACCAAGGCTAATCGTATAAGCAATAGGAATAACATTAAATAAATTAAAAATGGCCGCCAAGATTCTAGCTTTTTTGCCAAACATTTTCCCCACTAAATCTGGTAATGTTAAAGCTTCATATCTCCTAATCCTATTTACTAAGAAGAAAGCAAAGATAATATAAGTGACGTACCAAAAAAAACCTTGAGTGATAAAATTATATATTCCTTTTTCATAGGCTATTTGAGTAACCCCTAAAATTCCCCCATACCATGTAGCAACTAATGTCATTAAAAAAAGAGGAAGAGTTAGTTGTCTCCCCATAAGTAGATAGTCAATTAAGGTTTCAGGCCCATCTGGTGTCGTTTTTTTATTTCCATAAAAAACAGCGGCGATAGTTAAAAATGTTAAGAAAATAAAAACGCTAAGATCAAATGTGTTTAGTTCCATGACAATCCTTTCGCTAGTATTAACTAGAGCAAGTTCTCGGGTATATTCTCAGCTTTTAAAAGCACCCCGTGCCTGATTTTTTAGTTTTAATCTTCCTCAAAAAGAGTGTCAAACTCTTTATCTATAATGTCTTCAAAAGCCTCTTTAGGCATTTCATGGACTTCAAGATAAGAGCCCAATTTTACAGCTGTTTTACAAGCATAAATGACTTTTCTCTGACAAAGAATATTTAAAGTATTGATAGCTTCCCAACGCTTACCTAGAATTCTGAGCGTTGCCGCATAAGAGAGACATCCATTGTTGTCTTCTAGTTCACATGACTTACGAGCATAAGCATGAGCATCAACATATTGCTTTTTCTTAATCAAGATAAGAGCAAGAAAGTTACAAGCAGAAGAGTCACTATCTACCATACAAGAGGAGACGAGTTTTGAATTATCTCTATTTTTATAATAAACGTACTTAACCTTGCTCAAAATATCTTTTTGATGAACCCCTCCCCAAACTCTAGAATCGATAGAAAAATCTCGATTATCTCCAATTAAAAAGTATGTCCCTGAAGGTAGAACTGTTTTTTTAAAATTTTTATTCGTATTTATTGAAAAGTCATGAAGGATATAGTGCTCTTTCTCACCCGTCTTTGTTTTTAATAACTTAATATCACTTCTTCTGAGTTTTTGAGAAATAAGCCTTTTAGGATCAAAGTCTTGTCTCTCCTCTTCCTCAATCGTTTTTCCATTAACCACTATTTTAAAGTTCTTTCCTTCAATAAATTGCCCTATTCCTTTAGCGACAATTCGTTTGACGTAGATAATATTGGGATTAAGGGGATACTTAAAAAGAACAACGTCACCAACAGCATAATCAAGATCTGGCTCGGCCCAGACGTAATCACCCGCATTGATTGTTGGTGCCATCCCTTCACTCGGAATCACTCTAAAATGCTGATTCTGTGCATAGGTGATGCTTAAAAAGAATAAGAAATATAATAGAGAAGAAAATTTCATACCTTCAAAATAGAAGTCTATCTTCTATATACTGGCTCTTTTCCCACAATTCTTTGCTTCCATGCCCTTACATCATCAGAGAGATAGTCATACTTCATATCTCCTAGCGTATATTGAGCAAACTCATAATCGTTAGAATGAGTTAAGCATTCAGTAGGACAAACTGTTGTACAAAGACCACAGTAACAACAAAGAGCTGTATCGATTGTGTATTGAGTAAGCACTTGTCTCATTGGAGTACCATCATCAGTCTTTGGAACCTCTTGATCGGCAGCTCTTTTCTCTGAAGAAATATAGATACAGTCAACAGGACATGTAATGGCACACATATTACAAGAAATACAATTATCTACGTCATTAAAGAGTCTCATACGAGCTCTTTCTGGAAGGACTTCTCTTACTTCTGGATACTCTATGGTAACGGGCTTATTTCCCCATACATAACGAAATGTAATCCACATTCCCTTGGCCGTAGAGGAGACCCCTTGCCAAATTGAGCGAAAGTATTCTTTTACTGAAACTGTTTCAACATTTGTGCTCATCGATCGACCTCACCAAGAACAATATCAATACTCCCAATCGAAGCAACAAAATCAGCAATAAGCTGTCCTGGTGCAATTTCTGGAAGCATAGAAGTATGAGTAAAACAAGGGGATTTCACTTTTAAGCGATAAGGAGTTTTTCCACCATCTGAGACTAAATGAATTCCAAGCTCACCTCTCGGACACTCTGTTCTCATATAAACTTCCCCTTTGGGAAGTTTTATAACCTTAGGAACTTTTCCAATAACTGGCCCACTTTCTATCCCATCAAGAATCTGTCTAATAATTTTAACAGATTCTGTCATTTCCTTCATTCTCACAATATATCGACTATAACAGTCACCAATCATAGCATCCCTGTCCCCATCACCTACAGGAACATCAAAATCAAGCTCACCATAAAGACTATAAGGAGCAACTTTTCTTAGGTCCCACTTCACCCCTGCACCACGAAGAACTGGGCCAGTTGCTCCATAAGCGTAGCACATCTGCTCATCCATAATTCCTACGTGACGAGTTCTTTCTCTAAAAATTTTATTCTGAGAGACAAGAGTGTCATATTTTTTTAATTCTTCTTCAAAATGATCACAAAACTCTTTCACTCTGTAGAGTTGAGCAGAAGTAATATCATTCCACACTCCACCAATCCAAATATAATTATAAAGAAGTCTTGCCCCAGATAGCTCTTCAAAAAGTCTTAATATTTTTTCTCTTTCATCAAAAGCATAAAGAAAGGGAGAGAAAGCTCCCAAATCTAGAGCGTAAGTACCAAAAGCCATTAAGTGAGAAGCTATTCTTTGAAGTTCAAGGATAAGAACTCTTATATACTCAGCTCTTCTAGGAACCTCAGTTCCTAGCATTGACTCGACTGCCATGACATATGTATGTTCTTGGTTCATGGCCGCGAGGTAATCCATTCTGTCGACGAAAGGGATAATTCCTCTATAATCAAGGTTTTCTGAATGCTTCTCCATACATCTATGAAGATAGCCAATATGAGGAATTGCATGAGCAACAACTTCAGAGTCTGTTTTTATTTCAACCCTTAAAACTCCGTGGGTAGCCGGATGCTGAGGTCCCATATTGAGGGTCAAGAGCTCTGATTTTAACTTCTCAGTCTCAGCAGTTTGTGTTGGATTAAATTTTTCTCCGCTATTTTCCCAAGTCTGCATACTTCTTCCTTAGTCTTGGCTTTTTTCTTGTTGAGCTTTTGATATTTCTTCTTGTCTCTTGGCAAATTCTCTATCGGCCCAGTTCATTTTCTCATCAGGATTGACAACCATTCCTCTGTAGTAATCCTGAACTTTATAGTCTTTGCGAAGAGGAAATCCTTCCCAATCATCAGGACATAGAATTCTACGATGATCAGGGTGATTATTAAATGTGACCCCAATCATGTCGTAACACTCTCTTTCCTGCCAATTAGCTGCTGGATATAAAGAAGTAATACTTTCAACCGAAGGGTTTGCTTTATCTGGGACTCTTAATTTGAGAGTGAACTGTCCAGGGTTAGCAAGATCAAACTTAGCAAACATGTAATTAACTTCAAGGTAGTCAGGGTAATCAACACCACTAATGACTTGTAAAACATTAACCCCACTATCAAGAAGTGCTTGAGCTACTTCTTTAATACTTGAAGCTTCAATAAGAATAGAACTATCGCCTGCTCCGTCTTCTTCTGGTTTCACAACTTTCGCGTTTGCACTTGAAACCTTTGCATTAATATCAGAGCTAAGCTTTTCTAAATCCATACTAAGCATGTTTAACCCACTTATCTCTTAGAATTCTTTCATTAGCGATTTTCTTTTGAAGAGTCATAATTCCTTCAATCAGAGCTTCAGGTCTTGGAGGACACCCCGGAACGTAAACATCAACAGGAACAACTTCATCAACACCTTTAAGAACATGATAACCATGTTGCCAGTAAGGCCCACCTTTATTTGAGCATGACCCCATCGAAATAACATATTTAGGTTCAGCCATTTGTTCGTATAGCATTTTCACTCTTGTTGCCATTTTAAGTGTCACAGTTCCTGCAACAATCATTAGATCGGCTCTTCTGGGAGTTGCCATAAAAGCTCCACAACCAAAACGTTCTAGATCGTATTTAGAAGCACCAGTGGCCATCATTTCAATCGCACAGCAAGCAAGACCAAATGTCATTGGCCATAGCGAGTTTTTCCTTCCCCAATTGAAGAAATCATCCAGTTTTGCAAGGACCACACCATCTTGCATAGCTACCTCTTTATTTTAGTCGTTATTTTTCTTTATTAACTTACCCATCACCCTGGATAACGTCAATAAAAGCCTCGTAATCTCATGAGTTTATAAGGGATATTTTAGAATACTTCAGAGCGTCTGGAAACAAGTTTTCAATGCTACTTTAGAATAAGTTAAGAGAGAGGGGAAGTTCTTTACAACGCTTATTGTAATCTACTTGAAGAGTCTGATAAGAGCCTGCAAGACTGGCCGGAGAGCGCTTGTTTTTTTCAAAATAAACCATTCTTCTTTTATCGTTATCACAAGCTTTTTCTAAAACACTTCTATATTCATAATAGGCCGCGACAGGATATGGGAGACCATAAGCAGAGGAAATAAAAACAGCTCCAGCTTTACCTAAGAGTGGAAAGCTTTCTCTAAGAGACTGTTTTTCTAAAAGATCAGAAAACTTAGTGTAGAGCTCACCTACTTGATAAAATTTCTGAATAGTTAGCTTTCTTGAAATAGAATGAGTGGCTTTATCAATAATTTCGTTACATTGGTAACGCTTTGCAACTTTGGCTGAAAAAAGCTCAAGAAGAACCTGGCACTCCATTATATACGCATCTACCTCACCGCCTTTCCCTTCAATCGTAGAGCTAATGAACTCTTGAATAGAAAAATTTTTGCGGTATGGATTGAAGTTTTCCCTGAAAGCAAAATGAGTTAATTCATGGGCCAAGTCTAAAATAGCGTCGTAAGTACGAGACTCTTTATCAATAAAAACAGTCGATTTTTGCTCGTAAACAACAGAGCTAGGACTTCTTGAAGAGAATCTTCTTAATAAGGTTGTATCTGTTAATGAACCCTGACCAGGTTTAATGACATCGAGAAGAGTCCGACCAGTTTGGGCCGCTTTTTCTTTGGCCTGTTGGATTAGTTTTTTTCCTGTTTTTGAACGAGATAGTATATCAATCAGTCTTTTCGTGTCATGAGAATTTTCACCATGAACATGAGTCCACACTTGATTTGAAATAGCGTGAACACTTTGAAGGCAAATGAATAAAAGAAAGAAGCTCTTCATAAGTCCTATATCGACTTATGAGGCTTTTGCTATAAAAAAAGGGCTTTAAAGTAATGAATAGGAAAAAATGTTCTTCCCTTTATTTGCAACCTCTACTTCTCCCAAATCGTAGCTTGATTTATCCGTGCCTTCGACTCGGACTTTCAGTTGGTATTTGCCGGGTGGAAGGTAGAGATCCACTACCCTAATATTCTTTGGAAGGGTTGACCAAAAACGAGTGTCTGCTTTTTCTGTCGCAGCAATCGCTCTTTGAGCGGCAAGGTAACTTCCAACAGCTGCCCACTTGGCCGCAATACTCTCTCCCATTTTTTTATAGAGCGCATAGGCCGCCAGAATAGCACTTAAGTGTTTTAGAGCAACACGCATGCCAGTTTTGGTATAAGTACCAAAAACTCTCTCTTCAACTGATTGAGCGGCCATATCGTCTAAAGGAGCAAGAAGAGGTGCGATCAATTCGACAACCTGTTTCCCATTTTTAAACAAAGTAACCCAAGCTTTAGTAGCGACTGGTTTGTTTTGAACAACTGGAATTTCAAAATCAATTGAGGCGAACTCAGCCGTTAGTCTCCCTACTGCATGACCAAAGACAAATTCACCAGGACTAAAACGATCTTTTGGGATGAGTCCTAAAACATGAATCATAAAATAAGTTAATACGTCTGATCCTATTTGATGAACGACTGCTCTGGTTTTAGGATCTTTAATATTCTCTAGTGCACCATGAAGTCCAAAATTAATCTGAGAGACAGATTTTCCCGATATAACTTTTTCATGAAAAAACAAAGTCGTATTAGGAGGATTCTCTTGCTTAACTCTCTTTTGGAGCTTGCTGTCGGCTCCTATTCTTTTTAATTCTTCTCTGAAATTATTAGATTGATATTTTTGGGTAAGACTAAGAACCTTGTATTGAAGAAAACTTTCCAAATCTTTATTTTGATCCGTAAGGTTTGTGAATTCAGGCTTAATATTCCAATTAAACTTTTGTTTTTGAGATAATAACTCTTTCGTAAAATCCCTGTTTTTTGAATTAAAACTCGGATAGGTTGAACCTAAATATTTTAAAATTTTAAGAGCGTCCTTATAAAGCTGGAGGGCTATCTGAGCATCGTTTCTGGTCCCTATCGCTTCATGTATGCTCGCACCACAAACTTTTACCAGTAAGTCATTTTTATAAATAGTATCATATCTCGTTGAACGCTGGACTGACTTAAAAAAACTATCCCAGGCCAATACTTGGGCCCGGGCTTGATAAAGAGCTTGTTTTTTTCTCAAAGCCGGAAGTTCATAGCTCTCCAACTCTACTTTTTTTTCTTTTTCAACTAACCGACTTCCATTTCCTGTCTTGTACATCATGTAGAAATTAAGAGCTTGATAAAAGTAGCTTATCGACCTTTCAAATAACTCTCCTTCATAATTTCTATAATTATCGTTTGTCAGATAGGTTTGAGAGGCTTGAGTCAGGCTTTTTGTGTAGTATTTTTGAGAGAGATCGAAAGCTTTTTCAAAAAGGTTAGCCGAAACTTCCCAGTGCCCGAGGTTATGATGAAGCTTGGCCGATTCCCAAAGGTAGAGTAATTGGGAATATTTATTTTTTTTAATATCACCCTGTTCAAGAAAATTCAGAGCATCCTGATATTTTCCTTGCGCATATAAATTACCAAGCTCCCCTCTTTCTTTTCTGTTACCTGAAGCACATCCAAGTAGGAGAAGAAGGAAGCTTAGATAAAGTAAAACTCTTCTATTAATTATCAGAGCGACCATGCTTTTTGGTCTGAGTATTTATAGACTTTAGCTCTTGAGCGGAAAACCTCAACACCTTTTTCAACATCAGTCATTCTAATATTGACTCTGTATTCCTTAATTGTTTTTCCATCTCTCGTTTCTGGCTTCATATAAACATTTCCAAAAATCATCAGATCAGCTCCAACTTGTTTCCCAACAGTCTTGGCCGTTTTAGGATCAACCATCCCATCATTTTGATAAGTAATTTCTTTTAACAAATTCTCTCTGGCATCAGCATCAACAAGAACAAAATCTCCCGTGCCTGAAAGTTCATTAAGAAACTCGTCGTTTAAGTCGTTAATAGGAAAATAGGCTTCTGATGTTAAGTTTTGAACTTCTGCAACAAACAGAGAAGGTGTACCTCTATGTCTTTTGAGCCAATTTTTAAATCCTCGGTGGGAAGAAATTCTCTTCAATACTTTTTGAATCGCTATTTCTGTGTCTTTGGAAACCCAGTTATCTGTTATATCCATGGCTTTCTCGTCAGACTCAGTTGCATCAACTCTCTTGGCCTTGAAACTACCACAGGCATTTAGAAGGAAAACAACAGGGATTACATACATTAATTTTTTCATTATTTATTCCTTTTTAAAGAAGTCCTTTCTTCGCTTTTAACATATTCTCTTCTGCCTTTTTTAAGGCATTTTTTACGTTCTCTTTCGTTGCTGGATCATCCACTTTGTCCTCTACAATTTTTGAAGCTCTATCCATGGCATCTTGAATTCTTGACTTGGGCATTCTAATGAGAGTTGCACAAGTATAGCCAGTAAAGTCTTTAGCAGCTCCTAGTCTTTTTAAATATTTTCTTTTCTCCCAATAACTTTTTCTTATTTGAGCTCCAATAATAAGACCTTGAACTTTTTCGGCCAAAGTATTTTCAACAAACTCTCTCAAAGCAACAACTTCTGGATTATTTTCATCAATACTGGCATCTCCTTCTTGAGAGGAGCCTAAACTTTTTTCAATATAAGTTGTGATTTCACCTGCAATATCTGACTTGATATTTGCTTTCGATGCATCACAAGCAAATCTGCGGCTTACCTTAGGCTCAGTTTCATAAGAAAAATAGCGAAACTTATCCGTATTTTTTTTATTCTCTTCAGCCCATACTGTGGCATCTTCAATCCAACCAGGTCTAATGGTAGATGAAGCATCTCTTACCTCATAATCTTTTTTAATTGTTTCAGAATTATCAACATCCTTAATTTTTTTACTACTAGAACAAGCCTGAATTAAGAGAATACACAAACTTGTTATCACTAAATGTTTCATCATTTGCCTCCAATAATTAATCAATATTTAATTCATCAATATGTTCTTCTAGATACTCTTTCATTTTCGATTCAATTTTTAAATAAGCATCTTTTTCTGAACGCCCTACTGAAAAGTCTTTAAAAGAAAGTCCTCCAATTTTAGTCCCCTGTCGGTTCTTAGTTGCAAGATAGAGGGAGAAAGAAAATTTCTGAAACCCTTCTACATTCAAATATTCTTTTTTAGGAGTTAACTTTCCCTCGATTTTTATTTCATATAGATCATTTTCTTTAACAACTTGATGTCCAAAGCCTGTTAAAATTGTCTCTAAGCTTTCAACTACGTTTTGAGAAAAATCAGATTCTATCTCAAAAGCAATTTTTCTAATAGTTGAGCTTTGCCCATACTGAATCTCTTTAATATCACTCAGACTCACCTTATCTTTAAGAGGCTTTCCCCTCAAGAAAATAAACCGCTCATTAAGCTGAGATCTCAATTCATAAAGAGCATACATTTTTTTTAAGGTACTACGTTTTCTTCTTTTAGCGAGCTCAACTAACTTCTCATCCGTTTCTTCAATTTGTTTTTTGAGCTTATTCCAAGCAGTGGCTTTATCTAACACTGCAAGTGAGAAAAAAATCTCTTCTGCTTGATGCCTTTGTTTGATTTCGACACCTTCAAGTACGACATCTACTTTTTCACTTAGCTCAATATTCATTTCTTCTTGCAATTTAACATCACTCATCCCTAGGGTTCCTTCACTTTGGGAAGAAGAGGTCACCTCAGAATCAATATGAGTTTCAAATATGGAGGCCAAAGCCTTTCTGGCGTTTAAATCTGCCAGATAAACACTCTCACCTTCACCCGAGGCACATAACTCCACCTGCTCCTGACAAGCATCGCCCGGTGAATAAATCCATTCAGGAACACCTTCCCCCTGAGAGACTTTTTGACCTCTTAGTTGAGAGCAACTGAAAAAGTTCAGCATAAGTAGGAATGGAAGCCATTGCTGTTTTATATTCATCAAATTAGTCCTTGAGCCAGTTATTCATTCTAAGAAAATTTGGCCAAGCTGCAAATCGAAAAACTTTCTCTACACAATGCTTCATTTAACTTTAACTCAATCTTAATAGATATTTAGTGACATATTTAGTATATGAAAGAGTAACTGAGGGGATTTGTATGAAAGATGCTGCACCAGAGCAATCAGATTATAAAATAATGGTCATCGAGGACGACAGGGATATTAGAGAGCTTATTAGTATCCAGCTTCAGTCTCAAGGAATCAAGGTCAATGCTTTTAGTGATGGTACTGCTGCCCTAGAAGAAATTAATAGCGCCCCTATGTATGACCTTTATATGATAGATTGGATGCTTCCTGGAATAAGTGGCATTGAATTATGTAAGGCCATTAGAAGAAAATACGAAGAACAGGAACCAGCGATTCTCATTGTGACAGCTCTTACCCAATCAGAGAACATTGTCGCCGGTCTTGATGCTGGGGCCGATGACTATATAACAAAACCTTTTGACATTAACGTTCTTCAAGCTAGGGTTAGGGCTGGTTTAAGAAGAAAAAAATTACTAGAAGAGACAAAGAACACTATCCGTTATAGAGAACTTTCTATTGATATCAATAAGTGTGTTGTTAAAGTTGAAGATGAAAATATCCATTTAACCTCGACTGAGTTCAAAATTTTAAGTATTCTAGCTTCTAAGCCTGGCCATGTGTTTACAAGGGAACAGCTCATTTCTCAAATACAAGGACAAGATGTGTTTGTGACAAATAGAACTGTTGATACCCACGTTGCCGGTTTAAGAAAGAAGATCAAGAGTGCTTCTGATCTCATTGAAACAATACGAGGAATTGGTTATCGCTTCAAAGACTACGAATAAAACAGGAAACTTTCCATGGCATTTTTTTTATAGTTCAGCCAAGTTTCATGGGCTTATTCTCGCTATTTCTATTATCTCCACTGTCATTGTTTATCGCTATTATCTAAAAAAAGGATTTCTTAACCAAATACGCGACGAAGTTGGAACTTCTCTGGTTACTATTAAAGAGTCTTTTAAGAATGCCCAACTTAATATTCATGATTGGTGTAAGAACGTACCCCCAAATAAAAGTATTCGCTATACTCTGATTAACGAACAAGGCTATGTCATTTGCGATTCTTCTCTAGAACAAGAAAACTCCGATAACCATCTTAATAGAGCTGAAGTTAAAATGGCACTCACTGATAAAGTTGGCTTTAGTCACCGCTTCAGCAAAACTCTGCGCAAAGAAATGATTTATGGAGCGGTTAGAGTTCAGTGGGAAAATAAGGGAAAAACCTATAATGGCTTTCTAAGAAAAGCTGTTAGTGTTGAGAAGCTACAAAATAGTATTTCTGTTATTGATAAATCAATCCTCTTAGTTGTGCCTATTCTCTTTATTGTTATTTACCTTATTCTTTTGTGGTCGATGATAAATATTTCTAAACCAATTAATAGACTTCTTAACCAGATATCAGAAATGGAGAGAAATCTTCCTTTTAATGTTAAACTTAAGCTTTTATACAAAAGAGATGAATGGTCTCATATTTATGAAGCACTCAAGCAAGCTGAGAAAAATATTCAAGGTCAGTTGAATCAAATCAACGATGAAAATGAGAAAACTTCAACACTTTTGGAGTCTATTACCGACGCTATCTTCGCTGTAGATATTCATCAAAACTCACTTTTTTATAATAATAGATTTGAAAAAATATTTTTTAAAAAAAATATTATTGTGACAGAGAGTATTAAGCTTTGGAGACTCTTTGATAACGAACAAATCATTCAAAGTTACCATAAGTCTTTAAAGGAAGGATTAACAACCACGATAAAAGGACATCGTTTTGAAAATATTGATGCTTTCTTTGATATTTCTATAACCCCCTTGAGAGACCGTGAAAAAAATATTATCGGAGCTGTCGGTGTCTTTAGAGACGTCACCGATACAAAACTAACTGAACAGATGAGAGTTGATTTTGTGGCCAATGTTTCACATGAAATAAGAACTCCTCTCACTTCAATCAAAGGGTTTGCTCAGATTCTTGAAGCTCAAAAAGATAAAATCGATGAAAGCCTTCACCAGGCCATAACACGAATTATTTTTAATTCAGAAAGATTAACAAGCTTATTTAACGACCTTTTAAGTCTTTCCGTTATTGAATCTCAAAATAAGCTAGAGTTTAGAGAAGTTGATTTAGGGAAATTGGTATCAGCCATTAAGGATAGTCTATCAACTATTTATTTAGGAAAAAATATTGAAATTACCTCAGATCTCCAAGTATCAACAATTACGGCTGATAAAAAACTCATAGAACAGGCCCTTATTAACCTTATTGATAATGCTTGTAAGTACACTTACGAAAAAACACAGATTAAAATAACAAGTTTTGTAGAAAACGATCACATTATCATCAGTGTTTCTGATGAAGGGCCTGGAATCTCTAAAGAACACTTACAACGTATTTTTGAGCGCTTTTATCGTGTAGAAAACTCTAGAGATAGAGAAACCGGAGGGACAGGGCTTGGGCTCTCTATCGTAAAACACATTATCAATAAGCATAAAGGAAGTGTGTGGGCCACTAGTGAGTCTGGAGAAGGAACTATCTTTTTTATTAAAATTCCTACCGACCTTTCAAATTAAAACAAAAACTCCATATTAAAGCTAAGCTTTGTTTTATCATAAGTGTAAGTTGCAGTTGCAGAGTCAACCGAAGAATAATCAAGGGCCAAATTAGCACGTCTTTTTTTACTAATCACTCTAGTGAACTTGAGTCCCAATCCGTGTGTTGTTTCATTTCCTCTATCCGTATTATTAAAATAATCAGCAGAAGTATAAGTGTATGAGAGTGTTGGTGTCGCGTAATTAAAAACTCGAGGTAAAATAAAATCCATTCGACTCGTTAAAGTATTAACATCTGAAGCATTCCCTTCCGTCGTATATCTTGTTTTTGCGTAGGTTAAAAAGCTTAAAAGAATATAACCATCTCCTAAATTCCAAACTTGTTCGTAGGAGTAAGTCCTGGTTGAATTAGTACTACTATTTAAATAACTAGTGAGATCTTTGAACTTATAACGAAAAATACTTTCTCCATACTTCATAAAGTTGGAGCGATGACCAAACATATAAGTACTTGAATCACTATTAAAAGTATAACCATTATTATCGATATTTGTTTCCGTTCTATTAAACTCATAATCAATAAGAAAGGAAGCTGGTTTTCCAAATAATGTATGTTCCTGTGTTGTTCTTAAAGCAGGTGTGTACGTATAGTTGTTAAGCTCTCTAATATCTGTTGCACTATTGGTATAGTAGGTAAAGTTAGCTTTTAATTCAGGTGAAAGACTCACAGAATTTCCTGAATAGTAAGCTCTTCTTACATAAAAGTCTGTATAAGAATACATGGTAGACCCTAAAGCTGTTGAAGTAGGATCTCCTGTGGATATTGCATTTGTATCTTGGCCAAATTCTTGAGTTAATTTAATAAAACGTCTTGGGAACACGGTCGGACGGCCGTTTCTCAATTTGAGTAAAATGAGGCCATACTTATCTTTAAGTTTAAGAACTTTTCTTCTAATATCTTTGGCAAGAATAGAATCGGGATCAAATAAAAGAGCATTTTCAAACTCTGATAAAACCCTTTCTTGAAGAAATTCAACTTGATTTTTTTGTTTATCAACAGCTGTTAAGTAAATATCAGCAACTTGCATTCTTGAAGCTTGTAAAACAGAAGCTTTTTCTTCATCTTTTAGTTTTTCAATTCTTCTATAGGCCTTAACAGCGAGTCTGTAGTCTCCTATTGTTTGGGAAATAAAAGCCACATAATAAAGAGAAATAGCAGGTCGGTAACCATTCAAGGCAGACTTCATAAATAAATGGCGAGATTTTTTTAATTCGTCCAAAGCATATAAACTTTGAGCAAACTCATAATAAATATCGTTAGGTTTATGACCTAGAGAAAGAGCTTTTTTAAAAGAAGTTTTTGATTCCTCAAAATACTGGAGTCTATTATAAATAATCCCTTTCCAATAATTCAAAAGACCTTCAAGCTTCTCTTTATTTTTGCCTTTATACTCTTTTTCTAATTTTTTAATAAGATTAAGGGCCCCATCATAACTACCAGATTTATAACGAGTATAAATTTCGGCCAAAGACTTCTGACCACTTTCGCTTAGTTCAACTTTTTCAGGCTCTACTGCTATAGAGTGAGAAAGCAAAGAAACAAAGAAAAAGACCCAAAAGAAAACAATCTTAAATTTTACCATTTCAACTACATATAATATAAGGGAAGGTTTACTTCCCTTATATTATAGCAGTAAATCTAAGAAGTTCTCTAGTTAACTTGAATATTAAATCGGATCACCGTACTATTTTGGTCAGCTGCCGCCGGATCGAAACCAGTATTGTTATCTTGAATACTGATATCATTTAGTCCGTTTTGAACAAACCCACCATCTAGAACATCATTTGAAGGCAATTGGTTTGTATTTGGATCATCTGCTGCAACAACCTTTCCATCTCCATCAATACTGGCCGGCTCTCTGCCATCCATAACTTGATCAGGTGGAGGCGGAGCTTCAGATAAGAATGTCATATTATCTGCTCCTCCCAAAACTGGTGGAGGTGGTTCGTGAATAACTTGATTTCCATCAGTCGATACTGTTGCAATTTTTCCGTCTTCAGTGATGACAACATCTTCTTGAGGAGGATGATAATTCCCACTATCATCTAGTACAACATCATCTCCCGTTGATATATAGGAATTTGTGTTTTTATCAAAAACACTATTTTCACTTGGAGGAATAACAATACCTGTCCCAATATGAACAATTGAGCCGTTTGCAGGCTTAAAAGCTCCACTTTTAACGAAACCTTTCGCATCCCCAGCTTCAACTCTTTTTTGAACAGCTTTGGTCACTTCTGTCTTCGCAACTTGTTTTACACCTTCATCCACGCCTTTGGCCTCGTTAGCAACAACGTTTCCAGTAAGCCCTGGAGGAACTATTGATTTTTTAACAACACTTGCAGGAGCTCTTTTGGCCACCTCTTCCGTTTTCGCTTTTTTCTTTTCATTACCGTTGTTGTGGTTTTTAACCAAGAGCTCTTTTTGTTTAACGTTTAATACTGCAGGAACAGATGGTGCTTTTAGCTCAGGCTTTGAAACAGAAAATTCCCCAGGATAAAGCGTCACTGAGTTATTAATGACATTATTTTTAACATCTTCATAAGAAGCGCCTGGAGCAACTTTTGCAAAAGCCACCTCTCCTTCTAGGAGAACTGCTGTTGTTGTGTTGTTTCCAGGATTGAAGGAATAAATAAAATCCGTTCCCCTAATACCCATGGCCGCAGATTTAGACTTAACATAAAGTTTATCTCTTTCATCTTTTCCAATTTCCAAATAATCCTTCGTAACTTGTGAGCGTATTTCACCTTTCACAACAGATAAAAGACCCGGTTTATTTCGAGAGAATTGCTCTATCTTCATTTCTGATTTTGGGCCAACGTTAACAACAGAGTTATCTATAAAACGAAGCTGGGCAAAACTACCCTGTTCTGTAATAATGACTGTTCCTTCTGTTATCTTTTCACCCTTGTCCTTCACTTGAACTTTTTTTCCATCAGGTAACTGCTTAAAGACAGAACCACGATACATCTTAACAGTCGCCACCATTTTAGATGCATAAAGGGAAAAAGAAATAATTGTCAAAAAGAATAAAGTTTTCATAATCTCATCTCTTTTACTTTACGGCTCTTGGCCTCTAATTCTTAAGTTAACGTTTTGAATATTTAAGCTGTCGTCATAATTTCCTAGTAGCATGACATCGTGATAGGTTGAGGTACCTAAATTTCCATAGTTATCGACTTCAACCAAGCAATACTCTCCAGCTTTGAGTGGGAAATTTCCATCCGGGCACTCCTGACCACTCAAGGCCCCTGGCCATGGATTTGTTATCCCACCAGAAAAAGAAATATCATGTCCACTATCAGTTAATGCCATATTTTGGTTATCAAAAAAGAAGTTTGATGAATTAAGATATATTGTTGCTTCACCAGTATTTTCAAATCTCAGTTTGGTTGGAGAACTCATCGTTCCTAAATCCCAAATGGAAGAAATAGTTGTTATTCCTGAAAAATCTTTAAAACTTAAAACGCCGATGTTTAAAGGTCTTACTTTAACAACACCGGTTAAAAGCTCTGGTTGAGAATTTACTGTGTAGTGAACTCCAAAAGCAAAAGAATCTTCAGCAGCAATACCTGCACTTGAACTACTAGAATAAAAAATTTCTATTTGGCATCTTTGGCCACTTAAGAGAGAAGTGCCACAATCTCCGTTTGTTCCTGGCCATGCCCCTCCACTTAATCCAAAACTTCCCGTCGCACCCGATGCCAAAGTGATAAAGCTTGTCCCAGCAGTATTAAAACTCATCGTATGAGCATAATTATTTTCAATTGTTATTTTTTTAGTAAGAATTGGAGAACCTGCTATAAATTCACCGATTTCCCACAAAAAACCTTCTGAGAATTTTGAAAAAGGTTCCGGGATAGATATGTCTGTATTTAGTTTCAAAACGACTTCACTACTACCAAAAGGTTGAGATAAGTAAGACATATCAGCAGACTTACTCTTCCAAGAATCGAAAAATCCACTCGGATATTCATAAATTCTTTTTAATGACGAATCATTGCAGTTTGCTGCTGAATAAAGTTTTACAGTAGTATTAAAAATATTTTTTTCTAAATTTCCTACAGGTAACTCTAAATATGAAGTTGATTTGTTAGGAAATGAGTCCAATAAATTAATACACATTTCAATAGGAAGACCTTCATCGATTGTATTAAATAGTGGAGCAGATTTGAAAGAATTAAGTTGAACTTTTGCCGATAAAACTCGATTGCTAGTACCTGGGTCTGAGCATGTTGTTGCATTGTTTAGACAACCCTCTAACCTTAGAGGTCTTAACTTATTATTGACCTTGTCTATAAACGAATCATGAGCAAAAAGATTATCAGTTACACATTGTCCTTTGGACATAGTTGCACTTAGAACAACTTCCCCACCAGCCAATTCAACGACATCATTTCCATTAATTCTTACTAGCCCACAGTAAGATTCAAAATTTCCACTATTCTCTTTTATCCCTACTAGCGCCATATTATATTTCCCATTCGGAAAATTGATTTCACCAGAAGAATTTGAAAGATTAATGGCCACCCTCATCCAATCTTGATCGACACTCTTCACATAGAGCATAAGACCTTTGGAAAATTGAGTTTGGGCGATATACTGAGCTCCACTTAGATTGATCGAAGTACTTCCCAAATCAGCATTCTCACCACAAGAAAAAAGTGAGTAAAAACACAAAGTTAATAGGTATCTCCAAGCTAAATTCTTCATACTCTCTTATTCCCTCTTAAAACTTTAGAAAGCCTAAACCTATTATGAGGGCAAACACTGTCTTTGACCTAAGTCATTAAAATGACAATAAGGGATATGTCTATGAGATTGGGAAAGTGGCAACAAAAATTGCTACTTTTTAAGGATAGAGAAGTTGAACTCTCCAGCTTTCATTTTCAGCTCGCAAAAACTCAATTCTATCATTAATTCGATGCTCTCCATAAATAAAAAACTCAAACTTATTGGGAACGAGATAGAACCCACCCCAGTTTTTAGGGTATTCAATTTTTCCCTTATTTTTAAAAAGCTCTTTCTTATGGTTAAAATCTTTCATAAACTCCTCTTTTGAACTCATCGGAGCTGATTGATTTGATAAAGCTGATGCTAACTGGCTCTCAAAACTACGAGAATAAAAATATTCACGAGAGAGTTTTTCTTCCATTTTTTCAACATTTCCTGAAACTCGAACTTGACGACCACTCCTATGCCAAAAGAAGCTCATACAAGCTCTGGGATTTTCAAAAATATCTTTAGCTTTTCTTGAATTGTAGTTTGAATAAAAACAAAATTTTTTATCGTGAATTCCTTTGTGAAGAAGGTATCTGGCTGATGGCTCCCCTTCAAGATTTGCGGTAGATAAAACAAACGCGTCTGCATTTTCTTCCTTGTTTTTTGCTTCTAAATACCAGGATTGAAAGTTGTCAAAGGGCTCTAGTGTTAGATTAAATAAAGAAAGATTCATTTCTCTCCTTTTGCATTAAATATTTTTTTATAAATAGGGCTTCTTAAAGAAAACTGTATTTTCATCACAGGCCATATGAGCCAATCAAGTAAAGAGTTATTTGTAAAATACTCAATTTCATCTCTTATGAGTGAGTTAAACTCTGATTGCTTGATGATTCTATGTTTATGCTTCCACTTGATTAGTGGTTTAGGAAGCTTAACTCCCTCATCAATAAAATAAGCCTCTTCTTCATTTTGCCCATCCTCAGTTATAACACCTATCCAATCCTGACGAAATAGTTTAAACAAACCAATAACCAGGTGAAACCTATCAGACTTTTTACATCCATCAAAACGCTTCACTTCCAAATCCACAAAAGAAGGTTTTAAGGCCTTGAATAGTTCCAAATTGAAACCTTCGGCAACCTTAAGATAATGATTATTGACTACTGTGTTAACAAAGATTTTCATAAACATAATGTATTCATAATCACTCTTTATGTGAAGGAAAACCTCGCCAAATTCAAATCAGGTAACTATACTATTTCTACGGAAGCAAAATTTGAGGTTAGTATGATAGCAGTTATCGGAGCAGGACTGAGTGGGCTTGTTTGTGCAAAAATTTTGCAAGAAAATGGGATTGATTATCAATTGTTCGAGAGTTCTAACTGTGTTGGAGGAAGACTAAAAACCGAGACTTATCGAGGGTTTCTACTCGATCATGGATTTCAAATTATTCTTAATTCTTATCCTCAGCTTCAAAAGCATCTGAATATTCAAGAACTTGAATTAAAACCTTTTGAACCCGGCTGCCTTATTTACCAAAAACCTGGTAAAACCTCTCTTATTGGGGACCCCATAAGAAGGCCATCAACTCTTCTTTCGACCTTAACAAGTCCTATAGGCTCTTTTGAAGATAAACTAAAAATTTTAAAACTCAAGGGGCAATCAAGTGATAAAAAAATCAGCACCTTTAATTTTTTAAATCACGAAGGTTTTTCTGAACAAATCATCAAGCAGTTTTTTAAGCCTTTTTTCTCTGGAGTATTTTTGGAAGAAAACTTAGAAACTCCGGCCAATTATTTTCTCACTCTTTACCAACTTTTTTCTAAAGGACTTGCTTGTCTACCTTCTCAAGGTATTCAGCAGCTTCCTCAAGTCTTATCTCAATCAATACCTTCCTCTCGAATTCATTTTAAATCTTCATTAAAAAAAATAGTTCAAAACTCAAACAATGTTCTTTTAACTTTTGAAAATGGAGAAGAGAAAACCTTTAGTAAAGTTATTCTTTGCTTACCCTCACATCAGTTAGCGAAATTGATGCCTGAAGAGGATATATCTTCGAAGTCTCGCTCTGTAACGACCCAGTACTTTTGGGCCGAAGAGGAGCCTTTAAAAAGTTCTTATTTACTATTAAATGCTAGTGGTAAAGGATATGTGAATCACATTGCATTCTTGACTCAAGTAAACCCTCAATATTCTCAAACAAGAAAGGCCTTGATGAGTGTTAACATCCTTAAAAAGCAATCTCCATCTCCAGAAGAAGTCTTAAATGAACTTAACTCTTGGAATCTTTTTACACATATGAACTGGAATCATTTGAAAACCTTCCACATTGAAAAGGCCCTCCCGGTATCTTTCGACCAGGGCAAATCTTCAATAGTAAAAAAGAATGTTATCCTGGCTGGTGACTATACTCAAACTCCCTCCATTGAAGGAGCTATGTATTCTGGTCAAAGGGCCGCAGAAACTTTACTCAAGGAATTAAAAAACTAAAGCACAACCAAGCTTTTCCCCTCTGTATTGAGCTTTTTCAACAACACCTGGGATAATAAAAGAGCTTACTGTTTTTTTCTCTCTATTAATATCAACAAAGAATTTTAATGGAACCGATGTTTGCAGATCCTTTTTACATGTTTTTTTGCTTCTACCCACGACAAAAACACACGAGCACATCTCTTTCGCGGTCAAACTCTCAATAAGTCTTGGAACCTTGAAATAATCCCAAAACCCGGCAGTTGGAGCAGCCTCCTCTTTAGCAAGTATAGGAGCAGGTGCTTCTTGAGAGTACCATAAAGAATTCTCTTCTTTTGCACTTTCATAAGGAACACCTTTTTCGTCAGCAAGAGATTTGATGTGCTTTAAAAATTCTCTTCTCTTAAAGCTTGAACCACTGTCTGTTGCAAGTCTAACAATAACAAGTTTCTGAGAGGGACTTGCTATTAATAATTGTCCTTGGTGTCCAATAAGAATGAGTGAGTCACTAGGAAGATCCTCATATTCAGGAGGTAAGTTTCTTCCTTCAATTGGTTGATTTGTTGTAACCTGAACTGAGTAAGCTCTCGTTTGAGATGTCAGAGCATCTGCGTACTGATTAACTCCAAGAGAAACTTGGGTCATAAGAGAGAAGTATTCTTGAGGAATCACTTGCTCGCCATTTAATTCCCCCTTATTTACCAGAAGCTCTCCAACTTTTAAATAATCTTTTCCAGACATGTAAATATAAGAAGAACCAACAAATGTTCCATGACTATCTTGTTCAAAAGTGGCCGTAACTCCTAACGGTGAAAATAATGACTTCCAAGGATAATTATCATAAACCGACTTTTGATTAATCGCTTTCTTTAAAATTCCCATTAATACATTGCTATCGCCACTTGAGTAAAAAAAGTATTCCCCAGGTTTTAAATCTTCTCTAAGTTCTCTCGTGACAGTAAAATTATCAAATCCGGCTTTTGGCCCATTAAGGTAGAGCATTTTGGTAACATCAACATGAACTGGAACTCCAGAATACTCTTCAATAAAATCAATACCAGATGACATTTGCAGAAGATCAAGAATTGTAGCTTCACCTTGAAATTCTTTGTAGTAATTGCTTACCTTGTCTTGAAGGTTTAAATAACCATCTTTTTGGGCCTGGCCAATTAAAATACCAGCAAATGTTTTGGCCATAGACCAAGAAAGGTGCTTGGTATCAGCGTTATATCCTCTTGCGTACCTCTCATAAATAACTTGTCCTTCTTTTTGAACGATAACAACATCAGTACGAACATCATCATTGTCTTTTTCAAAAAGAACTTTTTCTAATGATTCAATAGATGAAGTTTGTGAGAAAACAAAAGAAGAAAATAAGACTAATAATGTGAGAAGTTTCATCAAGCTATCCTTTAATGTGTTTTTTTCTTTATAACGTCACTAAAAGAATTAGATAATAGGCCTTTTCAAGTTTGTAAATTATTCATAAACAACACAACGCGCATCTTAGTTTGAAAGCTCTATTTTCTCTACCAAATCGCGAATAGCGATGTTTTCTTCTTTTTTATAACTACACTTAGTTCCATTTTTTACAATGCTGTCCGTTAATTCTTCTTCTAACTTAGAAGCTCTCAAAGAACCTGAAGAGTCAAAATGATAAGTCGTGATAGTTTCATATTTATTCTCAATAAGTTTATTTTTGAGCTCCTCACTAATTCTTTCTATATAAAGACTGTACTCTCCCGCTTTTCCCCAATAGGGAAAAGGCTTTTCTAATTCTTTGAGGTAAAGAGCTAATGGATTTTTTTCAACAAAGGAAGAGAGAAAAATATAGTTATTATAACCATTAAAATAAAGAATCTCTCCTTTGTTCTCACTCTTTGCTAAAAGCTTGTGAATATACTTTTCTTGAAAGTACTGCCTTTGTCTCGCATTAATATTGTTGTAACCATCCAAAGATGCAGAATGAAAAACATAATAACCGTTGTTACTTCCATTTAAAAATTCTTTCCAATCAAGAGAGCTGTGTCCTTGGAAATAAAAAATGTAATGATAGAAGGACAAACGATCCATTCCTATCCTCTCAGGACAACTCACATGGGCATAATTAGAGTTTTGAAGTTTAAATATAGTCCCATCAATCGTTGCTTTATTTAAACGATTTAAGAAATTCCTTTGATTCACAAAAATTTTAAGGACTTGGCCTAAGTCATCTGAAGAAATGATCTTCTTGATTAATTCTATGGTCAGTGCCCTGGCCAAGAATGAATGCTGATGCCCGTAATAGGTTCGTCCAGTGTAATAAATAACTTCATGTAACCACATGATCTTTTTTTGAATGGCCCTGAGTTCATCGTAATATTGAATATTCCAACTTACTTTATCATCCTTCATTTGAACAAGCTGAATAAGCTCACACCCCTCTTCAAGCTCGTAAGCAAGATAATGAGAATCAAAAGTTCTATTCATAGGCCCTCTTGACCAACTTTTCTCATCACCTACTACTAACATCGCCTTTTTTATGTTTTGTCTTAATTTCTTATCTAGAAGCTCGAACCTTTTCTCCAACTCTTTATTAAAGTGGGATGAGTGAATAACCTTGTCTTCCGCTTTTTGCTGACCGTAATATTCATAAAAATCAAGAGTGTACAAAGAGTCATAGCATAATACCCCTGGGCCACCGTTTCCTTTCTCTCCAGCGAAACTATTTAGGATACAGAACAAAATTAAAAATACGACTAAACTACATTTCATGACAAACTTCTTTGCTTAAAGGAAAAAGTTGAATATTCATTTGATACACTTCATCACTATCACCACTTTGTAATAACTCTGAAAGTCTAACTCTAAAATCTCTAATAAGGTCTTTTGCAACAGGAAGTAAATCTTTAGAAACTGGCATTGTAATAACAGAATAGTCTCTAAGATTCACATCGATTGACTCTATTTTACTGATAGCGAGCTCAGAAGCCTTTATATGGGCTTTTTGTAAAACGGATGAGTTAATATCTTCAGAGGTACAAAAATGAATATTATTCGTTGAAATACTCCCGTCCTCAGAGATTTCAATAAACCCATATTGATGAAGACTATAAAAAACGTCCTCAGCTCTTTTTTCACTTATTCCTAAACGCGCGCCAATCCAAATAAAGTTCATCACAAAATTTTTCGTGTTAACTAAGTCAAGTAACGCGTAATATTCCCAATCCTCTATTATTTTTTTATATGTTTTACAATCAAGAACAAGTTTATTCTCAAAGCCTATTTTTTCAATTTTTAAATCATTTATTTTGGCCCTGATAAAATTCTCAAGTCTAAGACCTTTGAGCTTTAACTTTTTCGCTACTGAACTAGTATTCTTCATGTTAAAAACTCTCTCACCTCTTAATACTTTAGATAGACTTGAAGAATCAACATCAAGAAACGAAGCAAAAGCTCTTAAGGAGAAACTGTTGTTACGCGTTTTTTTCGAACATAATTCTTGTTGTAAAACAATTTGTTGAAAATTGTTGGGCCTCATCATTTCCTCTCGTATTTTTGTCCACCGAACCTAGCATAATCATTCGTTATTTATCAACCTGATTTCCTCCTTTCTCTGCTTAGGTCCTCTTATTGGTGAGGCCATGAACGAGACACACACTTTGCGTTATTTTTTTATGTCTTATTCCTGCCCCCAGTTTAACTTTGCTTTCGTTGACAATATTTCAGTGCTCATTGATAAACATAGTATTCTTCTTACACAACATGGGAGGTCGTTATGAAGAAATTCTATCTTATTTTCTGTTTTTTATTTTCTAATGCCACAATGGCCAATTTTCCAATCAAGCTTAATTATAACTATAAATTAGTTGATTCTTCTTGCGAAACCTGCTCGGTTGAGTTTTTCCAAACTGACTCAGGCTCTATTAAAGCAAAACTAATGGACTGGGGAGACGTCGGAGTAGATTATATCAAAGAAGTAGGAATTGAAGGAAACTATGTTTTCATCAAATGGAAAAATCAATTTTCTATCAAGCTAAAAGCTGTCAGTGACATTGCTGGACTCATTTATTTTTTTAAAGATGAATACGAGGGGTATCAATACCGAGGAGTTTTTATTTCAAAGGTTTCTAACCCTGAGTCTTTTCCCGCTAAGTTAGACACTGTCTATGATTTAAAAAAATCAAGTTGCTCTAGTTGTCATATTACTTTTTTTAAGAAAGGTGGGAGAATTATGGCAAGTCTTAAAGACTGGGGAGAGCCTAATAATAACTTCATTCGAAAAGTAAAGATTATAAAAGGCGATATTTTTATTAAATGGGGTCGTTATTATGACGTTAAACTAAAACGAATTAAAAATACCCCCTTCTTTATTTACTCTTTCCTTGATGATGATAACGGTATTCTCATACCAAAAAATTAGGAAAAAAGATTTTAGATATTGAAAGCAACATTAATGGATACCTTTCTTTTTTAGAAAGGTATCCACGATCATTCAAGTTATTGATTTAAAACTCTTTCAGCAAGTTCTTTTATTTTCTTATTATTTGTCGTTTGGTATATGTATTTTACAGCATGGATTGCTTCGTCATTAAGCTCTCTGTCTATAAATACTTTTAACCAACCAATTAAATCTAAGTCGATACGTGAGTTTCTCAAATAAAAAGCTCCTACACTTTGTGTAAAATCAGTCAGATAAACTGATTTAGTTAAAACTTTATAATAGCTGTTCTCAATTTCATAAAGTCTTCCATCAAATAAATTTCTTATATATTTAGAAACTAAGTTTTGAATTTCATTATTAATAGTTCTTTTTTGAGAAAAGAAACCAATCACACTTGCATTATCTATATGGTAAATGAGAAAGTCATCTAACTCTTCGCTCACCTCATCTACACCTTTCAAAGTCTTTGCTATTTTTGACAAAAGGTTTGTTTTAAGATCATAAAATGGGTTTGCTGGTCTCTTCGGAGTTAATTCCAAAGATCGTACTAATAAACCTGATATTGAATTTATAAAATGAACAAAATCCATTTCATTTCTACTCTTTGACTCCATTATAGCATCAGTCATAAGAGACATATAAAACCAATCTTGTTTTTTTATAAAATAGGAATAAAATTTCTTCGTGAAAACAAGGCTTTCATGAGAAAAATTTTCACCAGAGAAAAGAAGCTTTAGAAGGTTTATTGTATCAAGTCTATCATAACTAATATTGATATTAGATTTCGCTAAAGTTCTCTTCATTGCTATTTTTTGTACTTTACTTGTCAGCTTTTGAGAAAACCTAACTTTATTAAAAATTTTTCCTGTCATTGATAATGCTTCAACAAAGTTCATCGACTCCTCATAAGATAAAGCTTTTTCCTCTACTAACCTTTTTGATTCATCTGACAAATTATTAATTAAAGCAAAAGAAGAATATGGCAATTTATTCTGTAAAACCATTTTAAATATGAATGACTGGTAGTCATTTATAAAAGGAATTCTTTTATAAAGATCTTGTGGTTCATACCAGGCTCCAGAGACTGCTCTCTTGGTAATATTTTTAATAAATACTATTTTACCATCGGTATCAAACCCCTGAAATAAAGAGTGGAGCTCATTTTTCGCATCATCGATAGCAGCAAAGTTTAAATTCTCAAAAATGACATCCAAAATTACATAAGGTAGGGTTCTGATTTCTCTTTTGACAAGTTCTTTAACAAACCCAATCCATTTATATTTGTAGTATAAATGGATTGAGTATTCATGAGCTCTATAAATATATTTAGTGTTCTTCAATTCATCTTCCAATTCGTCGAATGATGGTTTTGAATTCAAATCAATTTGACTAAAAAGCATACCTTCATAACTAAGTCTTGAATAAACTTTTTGAAGCTTACCTGTTAACCAGTCTCTCGTTATTTTTCTTGTCACAATTGCGTTTCGATGACCAATATTAATCGCTTCTTCAAAAACTATTTCGTGAATAACTAGAGCTGCCTTGTTCTTATCATCAAGCTTATCCCATAAATCTCCATCCAAACGATAGCGCTTTCCGTTTTGAGGAGTTTTCCATTGAATGGCTATTTGTTTGATCCTGCAATCCTTTGGAAAATAAAGGTGCTCAGAATCATTTATATCAGGTAGATCTGTTCCATGTTCGACTTGAGAGTTTTTAAGAAAATTATAAATCCGACTTTTATATGTCTCGTATCTCCAATCTTTCAAAGACTTTAATGATTCAATCATTGCTAAGGCATAATCTATATAGCTTGTTTTAAAACCGTTCATTGTATACCTTTTCCAGTAAGCAGAGTTTCTTCTCGTGAATTCTTTATTCACTGTTAGTTCAACTTCTTTGCCCGTTAACTGCCTCTCTTCGTAGATATCAAGGGTCTCATAAGTGGTTTTTCCACCCTTCTTACAGACAACAACGTCTCCTCCGTTACCTTTTCCACCTGAAGCGTAAAGATTTAAACTCAACATAAAAATTCCCCAAATTATCATTCTCATTTCTCCTCCTTAGAGATTTTTGTTAAATTAAAAAATTGTAAATTAAGTTGGTAAGTATCATCCCCTTCTTGATAAGGAGCTTCTATTTCTTGAATAAAATTATCAGCAAATTCTCGTATCAGCTGCTTGGCCTTCTTCAAATCCTCTTTTCTCATATTCATACAGAAGGCATTAAATTCTCGCTCTAAAGGAGCCTGTATAAACACTTGCTCAGCGGCCAATTCTGAAATCTGCTTGTGGTAGTATTTAGCACTCTGATCATCAATATCGTGAGTGCTCGTTAAGTTTGAGTAAACCTTTCTATAAACACCATTCTCTTCCTTTAAAAGTTCAAGTTGAAGTAAACGCTCGATTGCTTTTTCAATTTGCTTTATTGTCGCTTTAAACCTTAGGTGTTTTTTTATCCATCTAGAATTGAGTTCAAAATTTTTTATTTCAGTCATTTCTAAAATAATAAAATGCAGAGGATCTTTAAGACATTTATACGCTTCAATCTCAACTGCCTTTAAAGGGGTCTTAGGGTAAAGAACCTTTAATCTTTCATGACAAGATTCTTTTTCTTCTAAGGTCTTGGCCTTTTCTAAGTTAACTAAAGTTTCAAAATAAATAACTTCTCTCGTAGAAAGAGAGAGGCTTTTAGAAAATGAACGAATATATTTTCTTGGAACACTTCTTTTTCCATTTAAGATTTTATGCAAAGCGCTATGAGAAGACATCTCAAGACTTTTGGCCCAAGCTCGTATAGAGAAAGAGGGATTCGTCTCTTTTTTTTGCTCCCAACTCTCTCTTAAAAATTGTGAGGCACTTTCATAATGAAAAATTGATAACATGCTGTATTTCTCCTTCTTTCTCAGGAGACAATTGCAGAGTTTACAAACTAAAGCAAATTCTTGACAACAAAAGTGTACCTTTTTTGACAACAAAGATATTTACAAGAAATAGGACATCATTCCAATAAAAGAATTTTTTGAACTTCTCTTAGAAACTGAGGATTACTCTGGAGCTAACATTCAGTTATACAGTAAAGATTTAATGTCAGAGATTAAAGTAGAAGATGTAAAAATTTTGGCAAAAAATCAGCTTGTAAACTTAGAAAGGAGTAAAAAGTTCTTAAAACTATCAGAGCTTAATTTTACATACCAAAATTCTACAAACTTAGAGTTAAAAGAGGCAATTTCGAAAGTTTTTAAATTAGGAGCTGATTCAAAATACTCTAAAATGCTTAGAGATATATTCTCAATAAGTACGCGGCGTGAGAGATTTAGTGACTTGCATCCCGCTCGTCATCCTAAGGATCAGGCCATAGAAGAGATTCTCATCTTTAAAGAACATTATGATGAGCAAAAATTAGACTTTCCTCAACCTCTATGCTCTCAGTAGTTTTCTGGAGAGCTAAGAGTTCGCTTAGGAGCCGAGCTTCATAAGCAGATTACGCTTGAAGCTTCAAAAGAAGGACTCTCTTTGAATAAGTATATTGTTTCTAAGTTAAAGTCAGCCTAGTTATTATTAATTAAGCAATCAAGCATTTAAAACAATGATAGTTGTAATAAGTTCTCTTTTCTCCAGTCGTTTTTAGTTTTTTTACTTTTGGGTCATAGAGAACATGACTGCCACCACCTGGTTGCTAAGGTCTTATATATGTCCTACGATAATTTATGAACTTTTAAATTTTGTTATATTTCTGGATTGAGCAGTTATTTATATCTTGGGTTTGCCCTCTTGGGTGCTTACAACCTAATTCTTGCCCCAAATCAACCTGGCTCCCTGAAAAGCTTTTTTGAAGTTTCCGAAATTATATTTTTCTAGCTCAAGATTTAGTTTATTGACAGTATCTCCAGAATCCCCTTCAAAAAATAGTGTATGAGCAATCTTTTCAGAAAGAATAAATATACAAGAAATAGGAGAGATTTTTAAAGCAGATAGTCCTCTTGGATAGCCCGAACTGTCTGGCAATTCATGATGATTAAGAAGAATATTATCTAAATCTGGTGGAAAACCCTCACTGCTTCTAATTTGTTGAGCAATTTGAAACGAATGATCTTGAACCCTCTTTGTTTCTTTCCAGTCTAATTCTTTTAGCTTTTCTTTTTCTATATCATGAACTTTCGCTAATTTATCATCAAGGTAAATATCATGTAGTAAAGATGCCAAAGAAAGCTTTTCAAGTGTATTAGTATTTGACCAATTCATTTTCTTTGCAATCTCAATCGAAATATAAGAAGTCATTAAAGAATGCTCATACAAATAACTTTTACTTCGAACAATATGTTTAAGCATATCAAATAATTTTGTATTACTTTTTTTTACCAGCCTAATATTGGAATGAGTAATATTTTCTACTAATTCAACTATATCTGGCGAAAAATTGAAGGAAGAGAGTGCTTCATGGACAAAGCTTACAGATGAAAGTTGAGTTTCAATCAGCTTTTCCTCAGAGATCTCTTCTTTATAAAGTTCATTTCTTAAAAGAGTTTGAAAATGATTGAAAAATAGTTTAAAGTCATCTTCTCTTATGTAAAATTTCTCAACTCCTCTTTGAGTATATTTTTCAATAAGTCCTGAGTCATACATTTCATCTTTGTTAATAACTTTAACAAATTTTTCATCACTTAATTTTATATATACATCTGCGCCAACATTATTAAATTTTAAAAAACGATAGATATGGACGGGATGATATTGCTTATTTACGTTTTGTCTTAGAAGTCCAGTAGCCTTCTCAATAGACTCTTCAATTAAGTCTACATCTGAGTTAGTCTTTAACATCACAAATCTTAAATCCGTATTTCCGGATAAGCCAGAGTATTTAGGATTATTTGTTATGAGAATGGGTGTCGCTTTTAAGTCTAATTTTAGCAACCTGTCTATTATTTTTGATATATTTGAAAACTCTGATTCCACAATAATTGGGAGAATGAAAGAGTCATTTACTGTTTTATCTAAAAACTCACTTAAATTAGTGGCCCAATCAAAGCTTAAACCAAAAACACCTTCAAGAATCAGCTCTACATCTTCATGGCTCTTCTCTCTTTCTCCCAAGAAAAGTGCTTTCATTTAACCTTTCCTAAATAGTACATTTTTCTCCACCGTTCTTTTTAAGCAGCTCTTTTGATAAACTCATTTCGAATTTCTTCTCTTAGTGCATTTAAGTCATTTTCAAGTTTATCCACTAAAAGAAAGAGGTTCTTAAGGTTAACTTTATCTGCGTCACTTGTTTGCTCTTCAATATTATCAATATTTGATTCAATTTTTGTCGCGTAGAAATTGGAGATTGAAGCTCTTAAAGAATGACAAATTGAGCTTACATTTTCAAAGTCATTATCCTCTAGTGATTTTTTTATATTTGATACATACTTTAAAGATTGTGTCTCTAGTGTTTCAAGAACATCGTAAATAAGGTCTTCATCTCCCACAAAAAGAGACTTCAGTCTTTCAATATCACAAATGTTAGTGGCATCAGCCTCCACGGTAGCTTCACTCGGAAGTAAGTTATTGGTCTTTTTAAGACCCGAAATGAGCTGGGCCACTTCCTGGATATTAAAAGGTTTAGTTATAAACCCTTCCATACCCGCTTCTAAACACTTTTCTTTGTGTTCCTTCAAAACATTTGCCGTCAACGCAATTACAATAGGCGATTTATCAAATGAATACATTTTTTTTAGCCTTAACGTTGCTTCAATTCCATCCATTATTGGCATCTGCATATCCATGAAAATAAGAGAGTATTTTTTGTATTTTACTGCTTCGAGAACTTCTCTACCATTTTCAGCAAGATCAATTTCATACCCTAACTTTTTAAATAGCGCTTTAGCTATCTTCCTATTAATTGCATTATCATCTGCAACTAAGATAGTATAAGGATTATTCACTGAAAAACTGGAATCAATAAAAATTTTTTTAGTATTTAAATCTTTTGGAGGTTCTGATACGTTAGTCTCTATCGAGAAAAAGAATTTAGAACCTTTTCCAAACTCACTTTCTACCTTGAGTTCACCTTTCATTAAGGAAACCAACTTTCTTGATATACTTAGTCCAAGTCCACTCCCTCCATATCTTTTGCTCGTATCGATTTCTGCTTGAGAATAGCGTGAAAATAATCGTTCAATTTTATCTTTAGGAATACCTATTCCTGTATCATAAATATCTACATATAATCTTTGCTCAGAGAACTTAACATCAATAGTAACTCCACCTTCATGAGTAAATTTAATAGCATTAGACACTAGGTTCGATATAATTTGTCTAAATCTTAGTATATCTAGTTCTATATATTTGGGAACTGATTCGTCAAAGTTAATATCAAGTGTAATCATTTTTTGGGAAATTATATTCGTAAAGGGAGACAAAGATATCTTAATAACTTCCTTTATATTACTACTCTCTTTGTTTAGCTCAAAATTTCCAGATTCAATTTTAGATAGATCTAAAATATCATTAACAATTTCTAATAAGTGTTTTCCAGATAGTTTTAGTGTTTCCAAGTAGTCTTTTTGAATAGGTGTGGGCGTTGTATCATGTAAAAGATCTACCATTCCAACAACTCCATTCAAAGGAGTTCTAATTTCATGGCTCATATTAGATAAAAAACTTTTTCTAAATTCGACTTCATGCGATAATTTTTCGACTGTTTTACTGATTTTTTTTCTTTGCTTATTTATTTTATCAAAAGCGAAGATAAGAACAAAAAGTAAGAACAAAGCTAGGGGGCTAAGATAAGTAGAGAAAGATTCAAGTTCTCTTAAGTAATCTTCCTTGGGAAATATATCTATCTCCCATTTTTGCTTCCTATAATCACTCAAAATAGAGACCCCATTTAAATTACGATCGCCATCTGTTGCATAAATATTCTGTCCATTTATTTTAAAAACTAGTTTGAAATATTTTGCGAGAGAAGGATCTGCCTCTGCAATGAAGTCTTTATATGAATAAGCTGATACAATATAAGAATTATGAATTGCTTTTCTTCTCTTGATTGAATGAACTATGAGAAAACCTTGTTTACCACTAAGAAGTGTTATCGGCTCCGACAAGATCATTTTTTGAGAATCTCTTGCTAAAAAAAAGATTTCTTTTCTCTTATCTACTAGGCTTAGATTCGTACCATTGTAACTCTTATTAGGATAGGTATGGACTATTTTGAAGTTGTGGTTAATAAAACCAATTCCGGCCATGCCTTTGAGATCCTTGTGATAATTCTTTGCATCCTCTTTCCACTCATCTAAAGATGGATTTTTGCTGTTGTTCCATCTTTGTGCCATTCTTCTTATCGCCGATAAATGAAACTCCATTTTATTCTGAATGGCTTGCTTAAAACTCTCAGCTCTTTTAGATGAGAGAGAATTTATTTTTTCACTTTCACTTTTGTTGAGGTAGAACGCAAGTGAAAGTGAACTTACAAGTCCGAAAATTAATATGACAATACTTCTATTCTTCATTTTGGGTCCTAAAACAAGTTAATTCAGTCACTTATCGGAGAGACTACAGAATCAATTAATAGCCAGAATTAATTTCTCTTAGTTTAGGTAACTGAATCTCTTATTAGTTGAGAAATTCTATCAATATCAAAAGGCTTTGAGATCATATCCTGCGCTCCTTTGGCCAAAACTTCTTCTTTAGTGTGCTCAGAAAACCCTGTCATAAGAACAACAACAGGTATTGTAGGATCTAACTCTCGGATTTTTTCTAGAAGTTTAACCCCATCCATTTCAGGCATTCGGATATCACTCAAGATAAAATGAACTTTTTGAACTTTTAATATCTCTAAGGCTTCCTTTGCTCCTGAAGCAGATAATACATTGAAATCCTCTAAAACAAGGTTTCTCACTATAGATTTTCTTAATGTTCCCTCATCATCAACAACAAGAACATTAATACTACTATTTTCCATTATATGGCCTCCTTGAAAGTTTTATCTTGCTCAACAGGAAGCTCTATCACAAAGCAAGTATTAGAAACACTATTATCAACGTAAAATCTCCCTTTATGCTTCTTAATAATTGAATAAGATAAACTTAGTCCAAGTCCTGTCCCTTTTCCAATATCTTTTGTTGTAAAAAAAGGCTGAAACATTTTCTCTTGTATATCATCAGGTATCCCATTCCCACTATCTGATACTTTAATAATGTAGTTTTTATTAGACAGAGTCGCTTCAATTTTGATCCATTTGTCTTCGAGATCTTTCACAGTGATTTCATCATAAGCGTTTGTGATTAAATTCAACAAAACTTGAGACAATTGCACCCTCATCATATCTACCTTTAAATCAGTAAGAGACTCTTCAACGGCTACTTCTAAATCAATTTCATGATTTTTAAGTTTCTCTGAACAGAGCGGAAGAACATCATTAATGACCTCTTCAACACTGCAGTTATCAAAATTGTCATTTGATGCATCATCTCGAGAAACATTTCTTAGTCCAGAAACAATTTTAGTTATTCTAACAACTGTTTCATCAATATCGCGAAGTGCTTCGCTAAAAAGCTCTGTTTTTTCCATGTTTTTGGCAATCATCTTCCGAATCGTCGTCATTGTAGCTGATATAACTGCAAGTGGATTGTTAATTTCATGAGCAATTCCTCCTGCCATTTCTCCTAATGAAGAAAGCTTTGCTTGAGAAACAATCTGTTCCTGCTGCTTCAAAATTGTTTCTTCGTTTTCTTTTTTGTTAGTAATATCAAACTGGATTGCCATAAAGTTATTGATTTCCCCGTTTGAATCCTTAAGTGGAGCTATTGCCGTTTCGACCCAATAAAAATCTCCTGACTTCGTTTTATTTCTGACCTCTCCTCTCCAAACACCTCCTGATTTAATTTTACTCCACATTTCTGAAAAAAACTCTCTAGGGTGATATGAAGAATTAATAATTCGATGATCTTGTCCTATTAATTCTTCTTTACTAAAACTAGATATTTTTTCAAAATTTTTGTTGATTTCAATAATTCTTCCTTTCTCGTCAGTTAAAGCTGTTATTGCAACTTGGTCTAGAGTTTTCTTGTAAGCTTCAATTTTTTCTTTCTCTTTCTTTAAATTTTGTGTTCTATCATCAACTATGGCCTCTAAGTTTTTATTAACGTCATTAACTTCTATGTATTGCTTTCTCAAAAGTTCTGAGTAGTAAATAAGTACACTTGATTGGAACACAACAAATAAGGCATGAAGAATTACGATGTCCCATCCATTTCCATAGTTAAAAGCAATAAGAGGAAAACCCATAAATTCGATGCTGTTCGTTTGACAGTAGTTAAAAGTAGCGTGATGAATGGCTATCAACAATGCCGCTGGAGGAATAATTCGCCAATCACGATAAAGTATTAAAAAGGGAAGAGATGCAAAAACGTGAAAATGCATTTCAATTCTTCCATACTGAACAGAGATAAGAATTACAGAATACGAAAGAAGTAAAAGTCCATTTAGAAGCCTATGGGCAAAGGTCCCCCTTGATGTTAAATATGAAATGGTGCCTACCAAGCTTAAAAAAAGACTAGCAATAAGCCCTTCTTTCCAAGTCCCATATGTGTATGGCGCTAAAATTCCCGCGAAAGGAATATGTGCCCACAGTATATAAAGCATAAACTTATCGGCTTTATTAATGAGGCTATCTAGACCATCTTTGGCCATAAACATATCTGTTTTCAATATATCCAAAACCATAAATTAAACTCTACCTTGAAACTTGTTATTAAGCTTTTTAATATCATCAATTATTAATTTTTCATCTATTTCTTGTTGCATATAAATAAGCGCCAAATTGCCAAAAGGGTCTATCAAATAAAGGAATCCATTATGATTAACTTGGTAAGAAGGATCTTTTCTAATTTCTTCCTTTTCAAAATTAATGTGATTTTTGTATTCTCTTGCTACATCAAGGCCTGCTTCCTTATCAGAGAGAAGCCCATATACATTTGGAAGCTGGAAGTTTTCAAGAAATAACTGCATTTCCTCTGACGTATCTCTTATTTCATCAAAACTTATAAAGACAAAACTCAAATCAATAGAAGGCGATTTAGTAAGTATCTTTGACAATTTTTTAAAACGATGAAGATTTAAAGGACAAACTCCATTGCATTTTGTAAATCCGAACGTCAAGAGAACAAATCTTCCTTCAAAATCACTTAACTCAACCCTTTTTCCATTGGCATCTTTTAATTTAAAAGCATAAGCCTTCTGCTCTATGCGTTTCCCATAATAGCCATCCAAATCAAAATCAATAAAGATTTTTGAATAATTATAGGTAAAAATACATAACATGAAGATGAGCAAATACGGGAAAAAACGTCTAAAAATATCCTTAGCAGAATTCACCTTAGCCCTCCCAACGAAAATTTATAAAGCGAAAGACCTAAACCGAAAGCTATTACCCAAACTGAAATATATCTCAAGTTGTCAATATATCTATCAGATGATTTGTCTTGAAAAAAAACTCTATTCAGTTTTATCTGCCCTGAAATATGATAAATTGAAGCTGAAGTACCAATCACTGTTAAAAATACTGTCAATAAACTGCTAAAATGGTGCTCCATAACAGAAGCTAAATCTCTAATAGCATTTCCATTAACATCTAAACTCATCCCTTGAGTATTGTTTATTGAAAAAACATGATAAAAAACGAAGAAAAAAATAATCAAGCCAGTGTAAGCTTTCTCCTTAAAGTAAAAACTTTTTCTATTAGAAGCGGTAAAAGAAAAATAAATATGAACAATAAAAATGACCGTTAAAATAATTCTAGCTACATAGATCGCTGGATGGCCTAATAATACTATCGAAAAATCGTTAAATGTATTTTTACCCAACCAAATCAACATTGCCCCCAATGCATGATGAACTAAAAAGAGTATTAACAAAGCACCCGTTATACTCGTTATACTCATTTTTTTTCTACTTTCCTCTCTCACTTGTTACCTTTAAAGGGAGACCTGCTTTTTCCCATTCTCCTGCTGTTTCAAAATACATAGTCTTAATACCTTTGTTTGAAATAGCTTTTGAAAAACTAAGAGTTTTTTTCCCTGAACAACAGATAATTATCTTTTTCTTGTTGGCTAAAGCAAGCTGTATAAAATCTTTAATTTCACTATTATTTAAAAAATCATTCTCATTTTCAATTAAAATGGTGGTTGCTTTTAAAGGAGACTTTGTATCCAGATCTCTTCTTGTTTTCAAATCAAGAAAGTAAACATAGTTGTGGTTAACCAGACTATCTACAGCCATGGGAGATATTCTTTTTGGACCATCTTTATTACAAGAAATTATCAAAGAAACCATCCCTGCTAATAATATATGTTTAATAAGCATAAATTCTTTCCTTAAAACATCTATTTATTATATCGAAATTATCGCTAGCTCGATAGAAGGAGAAAAATATTCAAACAAAGAGATATAAATTTTTTTAACTTTAGATTTTCATCTTAGATCACCGATAACCTCACTGAGAATAAACTTTATTCAGGATTTTAGATGGCATTATCAGTACTTATATCTGAGCCTGAAGAGCGCTGGGCTAATGAAATTAAGAGTTTCCTAGAAGAGAAATCTTATGAAGCCGATAAGTCAATGAATGGGAAAGACTGTCAGCTTAAAATTTACAAAAAAAAATACTTAGCAATTGTTTTAGATATCGATACTAAAAATCACTCAGGCTTTGAAGTTCTCAAATACCTCCGTCTCAATGCCCCATCAGTTAAAGTTATTTTAACTATTCATGATAAAAAAAGACTTGAAGGTCTCGAACTAAGTAAGGAGGACTTAAGAAAACTAGGGGCCAGTGATATCTTGATAAAACCGTATTCTTTAGAAATGCTTCTTGAAAGTATCGAAGGTGCAAATCAATTTGAAGCTTGGAAAGAAATCAAAAGTTCAGGAGTTCAAAGGGATGAAGAAACTGTAGAAGCCGATGATGCTGATTTCACAAGAATTAAGATCCAAGATTTTTATAGCGGCAATACGACAATCTTTGACTGTTATATTAGACTCTCCCAAAATAGATATATAAAAATTCTTCATAAGGGAGATTTCTTCGAAGAGTCTAGAATAAAAAAATACGCTACAGAGAAAGAAGTAACACATCTCTACTTTAAAACCAAAGAGAGATCAACTTATATTAACTTCATTAACGAAATGCTAGAGAAAATGATTTCGACTCCAACTGAAGAAACTGGGAAGAAGGTTAGAACCACAAAAAACCTAACTGAAAAATATATTGAAGAAATTTATATGGTTGGCCTTAAACCTCAACTTATCGAAGAAGGTAAAAAGATATGTCAGAACATATACAATTTAGTTCAAAAAGATCCCGAACTTGCTAGTCTAATGGCCATGTATGAAGACTATGATCCTCCGGCCTATGCTCATCTCTTTCTTGTCTCTTTTTTATCTGCAATTACTTGCCAAAACCTAGAATGGGCAACACAAAGAACAGTTGAAATAATTAGTTTCGGAGCCCTTCTTCATGACATTGGAATGCTAAAACTTCCACAAGAGATTAGAGAAATGGATGTTGATGAGTTAAATACTTCTCAATTTGAAAAGTTTAAAGAGCATCCTGCGATTGGTGCTGAAATGCTCCAAAAATATCCGATAATTACAGAACCAATAAGACAAATCGTTTACCAGCATCATGAATATGTTAATGGTGAAGGGTTTCCTAATGGATTAACAGGGATTAAAATTTATCCTCTGGCCAAAGTTGTTGCTCTTTGTGATGAGTTTGCGAGTTTAATAAGTAAGAAAAAAATTAATCCGCTAGACGGTCTTAGAGAGCTAATACCTGATAAAAATAGAATAGCAAAATTTGATCCATTAGTTGTAAAAGCCTTGGTTAAAGGTTTTATTAAGGATAAAAGGTGAGTTCTATAAAACAACTGCTCTACTTAGGAAATGATAAAGATTTTTTTGAAAAACTTCGTTTATTCGCATCCATAAATATTAGAACTCAATATGAAATTTCCTCTAAGAAATATACTCCCGGCTCTTTGATAGACTCAATTATTACCTCCAGAGCAAACATTGTTTATTTTGATTTCACATCAATTGAATCTAAGCATAATATAATTGATGAAGTTCTTTATATAAAAAAAATTGATAAGTTAAAATCGATATTATTTGTAGCTCTAATTAGCGATGCTTCAAATAAAAGAGAACAACAACTCTTATTTTCTTCTGGCTTTCAACTTGGATATGTAAAGGGAACTGAAGTAGAAAGTTTTTTAGCCGATAGCTTTTACATTGGTCTTGAAGAAAAAGTACCTATGCCAACTTATGCAAAAGCAAGAAAGATGGATATAAACCTAGAAGTAGGAGTCTGCTCAACTCTTTCAAGCATTTCTTTAGAAAACTTCGTTGTAGAAACAGATCTCGAAACTAAAACAGAAAGGATAAACCTTGAGCTTCATCTTTTCAAAGAACTTCAGGCTAGTTCATTTAAAGTAAAAACTCATAAAATTGCTCCTTATGTATACCCTATGACTGATACATATACTTTAGAGTATCCATTTGTCGGCCCTTGGGATGATATTACAGATGAAACCATTCAAAAAGAAACTGTTGAAACTTGGATCGACTTGAATGATGAAGCTTTGCTTAGGAAAGATAATTTCTTAAAAATTATAAGCAATAACTCCGCTATCTATAAATCTTTATACGATTCTACTTCAAGCATGCCTCTCTTTGTAGAAGTAACAGACAAAATTCAATTTGGAAGTTTGAAACATGATCTAACCTTAAAAAAACCTCCAATCATCTTTTTAGACTTAGAAGAAGAAGGAGCCAATGGTATGGATTCTGTTGCTGAATTAATAAACGAATTGAAGCAAATAGAACAATATAAACCCATCCTAGTACTTTTAAACTGTCCATCTAAAGCTGATGCACTAAAAAAAGTATATGGCTATGAGAATATTGTATGTGTTCCGACTCCACTTACAATTGACATATTCAGGCTACTGACCCAAAGTTTTTTAGAGAAAGGAAAATCTTCAGATAAGCTAGATACTCTTTTTTTTAAATTTTCTAACCCTATCAGAGCGATAGATGTATCACATGACATTATTGTGACAAGCTTAAGTGAACATGAAATCACCTTTATTAGCAAAACTGATCTTCCTATATTTTCCGTTTTGCATTTAACTCTGCCTGTTGAATGCTTTGTGACGCTAGTTCCACCATACCATGAACTAGAAAACAGTATTATCGGTAGCCACTATATGGGCCTTATACATGGGCTCTCTGAAGATGAAAAACAGAGACTAAGAAAGTTCGTCAACCAAGTTATTTATAAACCAATAAATGAGTTTTCAAAAGAAGAAGTGGAGAACATATTGGCACAAAAAATTATAAAGAAAGAAAGTATGCTTAATGAAGAAGATAAAGATAATGTCCATGAAACAGAAGTGAAAACTGATACTTTTAAAAGAACTGCAATAAAAGGTAAATCAAAACTATAAGGAACTACTATGAAAAAAGGAAATTTATTAATTGTTGATGATGAACCTCTCATCCTTAAAAGACTTAAATTTAACCTTGAAGAGTACGCAGATGAAGTTATCACTGCTTCCAATGGAATTGAAGCTCTCAAAAAGATTAGTGAGCATCAAATCCATTGTGTAATTTGTGATATTAATATGCCTAAAATGAATGGTGTCGAAGTTATCAAAAACATTAGAGCAGGAGGTAATGAAGTCCCTTTTATATTTTATACAGCTCACGGGAACCAAGACTTAATGATGGAAGTAGTTAAATATGGTGCCTTTGATTTTCTTAATAAGCCAAACTTAGATGGACTTGAAGATGTTGTATCAAGAGGACTTAAAGAGGGATTTAACAGGGAATCAGGTATTGAGGTTCCTAGTGATGCCTACGTAAGTGATTACCAAAAGCTTTTAGAACAAATGGAGAACAAAAAGTAGCCACTAATTGAAGAATGTTTACTACATTAAAAAAAATCTAAACTTGTCTATAAATTGTCCTCATTAATATTAATAAGTGGCGCGGCGTGAGAGATTCGAACTCCCGACCAATTGGTTCGAAGCCAACTACTCTATCCAGCTGAGCTAACGCCGCGTGCAAATAATATAACAATTTTCTTATCAAATGGCATCTGCTTTTCTTCTTCTTTGGCCTAAAAGAAGAAGAATTCCTAGAAATGAAAAGAGCATAATCCCCAGACAAATGACTGTCTCTTCAGTAAAAGAAGGAAGAATATTTTCTTGAGAAAGAATATAGCTTTTTCCTTTTATTATTTGAGTCTCAAGAGTTCTCTTCCATGGCCATATTTTTCTTTGCGCACCCAATATAAAACCAGATAAGATACAGAACATTCTTTTTTCGTATTTATCAATCAGAAGTTTTAAAAGTTTAACAAAACTAAGCAATCCTAGCGTGCAACCAAGGCCAAAGCTTAGCAAAACCAAAATATGTTCAATGACAAAGGGATTTTTAATGGCCGTTATAATGAACTTGTACTTGCCTAAAATAAGCAAAAGAAAGCTCCCGCTTATTCCGGGTAAAATCATGGCAGAGATGGCCACAGCTCCACTAAAGAAAATAAAAACGAAGTTATCCGGAGTTTTAATAGGGACAAGTCCTACAATGAGATAGCCTAAAAAAATACCTACAACAAGAAAGAAGAGATTTTTATTTTGTTTTAGTTCAACTTCCTTCATCAGCTCAAAAAAAGAAGCCAGAATAAGTCCGAAAAAAAGAGACCAAGTATAGAGAGAGTAATTTTCAAGTAAGTAGTGAACAAAATGTGATGTCGAAACAATAGCGGTTGCTATTCCAAGGCCAAGAAAGAGAAGAAAAGAAAAAGAGAGGGGGGCAAAAGCCTCACGAAAACGGAGTTTAAATAACTTCTTAAAAAAATTCTTATCAA
Source organism: Bacteriovoracia bacterium (assembly GCA_030431635.1). Classification (GTDB taxonomy): domain Bacteria; phylum Bdellovibrionota; class Bacteriovoracia; order Bacteriovoracales; family Bacteriovoracaceae; genus CALFYV01. Next base: position 374,762 of record JAUIIL010000002.1, on the reverse strand, counting down.
ACTGATTTAAATTTTCAATTAGATCAAAATAAATTCCTGTAATAAAAGCAATGGTTCCTCCTGAGACACCTGGGATAATGTCACAAACTCCCATGAGGAAACCTTTAAAAAAAAGAATGGCTTTTGAATTTCTCACTTATTGTTTCTGTGGATTGGCCTGTTGAGGAGAATATTTCTTCTCCGCGTTCATCAGTTCATCAATTTCTTCGATATCAAACTCTGTTAAACCGTAAGGATTTTCTTTTTCAATTAAGTTATCATCCATATATTTTCTTCCCATATTCTCTTCAATATCTTCAAGAGATTCTTCGCTTTTGGCCTTCGTTTCTTGCTCTACTCCCTCAAGGTTGAGGTTTTCTAGTTTCTTGTCTTCATCTGCTTTTGCTTCATTAAGAAGAGATTCTGCTTCTTCAATTTCGCTTTCTAGACGCTCTAAATCCCTCAGATCTTTCTCACTCTCTTTAAGAATAGATTTCTCTCTTTCTTGTCTCTCTAGTTCTGCAAGCTCATCTTGAGTGAACTTTATTTGGTCAGCTTGTTTGAGAAGTTCATCTGTCATCTCATCAACATTAAGTTCAATATCAAGTTCTTCTAAGTCACTCATTTCAATCTTATTTTCTTTCTTATCTTTTAACATCCTTTTCAATTTCGCAGCTCTAAGAGCAGCTTCTTTTGTTTTTGTAACCGCAATATCACCCATATAAAAATCCATTTTACTTTGAGTCACAAGAACTGTTGCAAAATTATCTGTTACATTGATAACTGTTACTTCCCCTGTTTTATAAGTTGGGTTTTCAGTGATATTTTTATCAGTGAGTCGATCTTTAAAATCATAAACTTCAAAAATATTTCCAATCTCAACACCATCAGCTCTCCCTCTATCTAAATAAAGGACATCTCCAAAAGAGAATGTTGTTTGAACATCAGAGTATCCACCGATGATGGCCCCTTCAATGATTTGGTCATTAAATGTCTTTGAAATCCTCTCGATTTTTGGAGTATAGACCGTAACTCTATCTCCTCTAGTGGCAACTCCTGTGGATTCAATGATTTCAGCTAACCACTTACTTCCTTTCTCTGCAACAATTTGGACATTGGCAACAATCGTATACTTATAACCAACTCTTTCAGAGTTTCGATGAGAAACTTTTCCTCCCGCATGATAGATAGAGAACTTGTCTCCTGGAAGAACATTAATTGAAGAATCAAACTTTAAATAGATGCTATCACCAGCTGTTAAAAGGACACCTTCCTTAGGAGATGAATCAATTTTACCAAAATCTTGAACGATATTAGAACTGACAAAGGTATTAAGGTAAAAACCTTCTTTAAAAGGAAAATCTATCTTGGCGTTTCTATCAAAACCTGAAGAATCATACTCTTCCTCTGGGATTTTAATTTCGATATTCTCATCTGGTGGTGAATACTTTCGATACTCTTGGTTCAGACTTTTTTTACTAATGTCTTCAACATCATCAATTGTATTAGAAGTCGAATACTGAACATAAACACCTTGATCGACAAGTTCATTTTTTTGTTTAAACCAGTCAGGAGCTTTCCCATCACCCCACTCCGAGTAGTTAAGTGCCCCGCCTCCAGAGAGAAGACCATTATCAAACTGATTTTTATCTCTGTTACTAAAAGAACCCAATTGAACATCTGGCATATTCTCTGAATTCCCTGTCGTAAAAACAAGAGTCATTCCTGGTTCTATCAAATGGGGATTCGTAATATAAGGGTTGAGTGACCATATTTTTGAATAATAAAACCCAGAGCCAAAAAGTCTTTCAGAAATCTTCCATAACCAATCGCCTTCTACGACAGTATAACTTGACGTGTTCGAAGCACTTGCAATTTCATTCCACTCATTATCAGAAGTTTTCCCTGAAATTAGCTTGGCCATTTCTAGTAGTTTTTTCTCTTCTTGGCCAACATCAAAAATAAGAGCTGTATTTGTTTCAGGTGTTCCTTCATTAACAATTTTAATTTTCTCTTCCTGCTTCTCTTTTTTCTCTTCAGAAAAAATAACAGGCGTCTCTTTATTTTCTTTTTGTTCTTCAAAGGCTTCAATTAATAAATCGTCATCTTTAGGTCCTTCAAAACTAAGATCTCCTAAATCCTCTTTGAGTAAATCAAGATCATCTTTATCAGCTACTTCTTCTTCTTGAATAATAGAAGTTTCAGACTCCAACGAATCTAGTTTGTTGAGTAGTTTTTTATCTTCCTGCAGACTATTTAAATCTTTCACTTCAGAATTTGATAGATCATTCTCTGAAGGAACTTCATTTAAAAGAGCATCTATCTCGCTTGATTCTAGAAATGCACTCTCTTTGTCTGTCTGTGCATACAAAAAGAAAGAGTAAATAGTAAAAAAAATAATGAATTTCAAGTTCTCATTAACCTTGTTCAAAAATATCCACTAAAATGGATTGATATTTTGCTTTCTTATCTTTCAAATTTAATTTTTCAGAACACAGAATTAAGTTCTTGAGTGTCGGGATAACCATTCCTGAAAACGCATAATGATTAATCAACTCTTCATAAACCTGTAATGCCAAGTCATATTCTTTTTGCTGCTGAAGAATTTCTCCTATCTTGTACTTGGCCCGTACTCGTACTTGAGCGATAGAAGAATTTTCAAGCGTTTGAAAAATTCTCATGGCCCCATCAAGATTATTTTGATTCATGTATGAAAGTCCTTTTCTAAAAAGGATAATTTCGTTCTTTACTTGCTCAGAACTAACTGCTTTATCAGACAGTGCAATAACATTAGGAGCCGCTTTATAAACAACCTTACCTGATGGAGAATTCATATTAGAGTCCTCCTCAGGTGACTTAGATTCTTTAAAAACATCAACAGTTTCCACTAAATCTGAATTCTCTCCAGAGTTATTCATTTGAATTTTTTCTAACGGAGGGTTTTCATCCTTAATATTTGAATAAGCATCTGGATTCTCTATTGTTGTTCCAGTGGCCTTGGAATCCTTTGTTGCCTGTTCATATTTTCTCATCAACTCATCATATTGGGCCTTAGGAACGACTTTTTGCTTAGGAGGCTCTTCTTCATTGAATATCATTCTCCTCGCGCTCTTAAGATAAGAGCAACTCGAAGAAAAAAGAGCTACAAAAAGAAGAGGTAAAAAACGATTCATGACTTTTTGTCCTCCATGACAAATCAGGTTTTGACTTTCCCTATACTTTATTTTAATCCATGGTAAATTCAAGTCAATGAAATTAAGAACTTAATGGATAGCGAATATGAATACTTATTACCTGAGCAAAGAACTTTTTCACCATCGAATCGAAGTCAATAAGGACGAGAGCTATTTCATTTACTTTATTTTAGAATCAAATGAAGGCCTTTGCTTTTATTCAACGGCCAATTTTGAAAAAGGACAAAGTTTTCGGGAGATTCATATTTGGGGACCAATTGAATGGGAAACTGAGGTCAGTCGAATTCTTGAGCAACTTAATCAAAGAAATCCTTTTCTTTCCTATCATAAAGATATTGTTAGAGATTCTCTTTAATAAAACTCAAAACATCATCATGGTGGCTCTTCGTTTTCACTTTATCCATAACATGTTTAATTCGACCATCTTTACCAATAATGAAAGTAATTCTAAGTACTCCCATATACTCTTTTCCCATGAATTTTTTTAATCCCCAGCAACCATACTTTTCACAAACTTTATGATCTTCATCAGAAAGCAATGTAAAATTAAGTTTATCTTTCTCAATAAACTTCTTAAGTTTCTCTGGTTTGTCAGGGCTCACGCCAAGTACGACTGTTTTGACTTTACTAAAATCACTTTTTGAATCTCTTATCCCACAAGCCTGAACTGTACAACCAGGGGTCATGGCCTTGGGATAAAAGTATAAAACAACATTAGATTTCCCTTTGAAATCTTTTAAACTCACTTTATTTCCGTCCTGATCTAGTAGCGCAAATGTTGGAGCGAGATTGCCCACTTTAGGTAACGAACTCATTTTATTTCTCCTTCTACCAACTGTCTCTTTTTGTTCTCAGAGAACAGAAAACCTCACAATCAGAGGCATTTTTATCTAAGTGAAGATTTTTACGAATCTCTTCACAATCTAATCTCAAAAACGGGTTAATCTTACTTTCTTCTTCAAAGTTAAGCAATACAAACGATTGATGACTCTTGAGCCTTAGAAGCCAGGAATCAATCTCTGAGTTAGAAGGGTTAATATCCTGAGCAAATAGAAGGTTTGTTTCGAAATAGTCATGGCCAACATACAGATTAGTTTCTTTAGGAATCATTTTCTTTAATTCACAGATAGTTTGATATAAAATTTGGGGTTCTCCTCCTAACTTACAATGTCCTACTCCTGCGTGAAAAAGAGTATCACCACAAAAGAGCGCCTTTGATTGCTCATTCTCATAGAGATGGAAACAAAGATGATCCATCGTATGTCCAGGCGTCAGATAAGATAAAACTTTACTTTTTCCATTTTCAAAAGTTCTCACCTCTGCTGCTTGTGGAGTTCTTATCTCAGCATCCGTTTTTTGTATAAGTTCATTGTTCCCCCTTATGTGATCGGGATGCTGATGGGTATTCCATATTTCTGTCAGGCTCAATTGATTCTCTTTTAAAAAATCAAGAACAATTTTTGAATCATAAGGATCAATGCAGATGGCTGTCTTTTTCCCTTCATCAACCAAGAAATAGATAAAATTCCTAAGACTATTATGAGCAAAGATGCGTTTTACTTGCATTGAGACAACCTTTTCATTATAAAGATCTTATGTTTATTTCTTCTCTTTTCGTTATATTTCTTGCCGTCAAAACTATTGTACAGCTTTATTTACTACAAAGAAATAAAGCTTATGTAAGACAACACTCCCAAGAAGTTCCTATTGAATTTAAAGAAAAAATAACATTACAAGAACACCAAAAGGCAGCATCTTACACTATAGAGAGAACTTGTTTTTCTCAGCTTCTTATTGTTTTTCATGCTGTGATTCTTCTTTTGTGGTTACCTACAGGCCTATTAAACTCTCTTGACCTCTTTCTCAGAGACTATTTCATGACTGAGATCTCAAAGGGCATGGCGCTTTTTGTCATTTTTAGCACTATCTCTTATCTTCTTGGCCTACCAGAAAATTTATACTCAACCTTTGTTATTGAAGAAAAGTTTGGTTTTAATAAAATGACTTTAAAACTTTTTTGTCTCGATCAAATAAAATCCATTCTTTTAGGTGGTCTTTTTTTGCTTCCTCTGAGTTTTCTTATTTTGTACCTCGTTCATAAGTATAGTGATAATTGGTGGATTCTTGCCTGGATCGTCGTCACTACCTTTCAATTTATTATTCTTTGGGCCTACCCTGTTTTTATTGCTCCACTTTTTAATAAGTTTACTCCCATTCAAGAGGGAGAACTTTTTGATAAAATCAATGATTTACTTGAAAGAACAGGTTTTCATTCAAATGGTCTTTTCATTATGGATGCTTCATCAAGAAGCTCACACGGAAACGCCTACTTCACAGGGCTAGGAAACAAAAAAAGAATTGTTTTCTTTGATACTCTTTTAAAAAACCTCACTCCTAATGAGGTTCAAGCCGTTTTGGCCCATGAGTTAGGCCATTTTAAGAAAAAACATATTCAGAAGTCACTTCTGCGCTCTCTTCTTTTGTCTTTAATTCTTTTTTTCTTATTGGGGCAATGCCTAAAAAGCCCGTTGTTTTTTGATATTCATTTTATAAAAAATCAATCCTCTTACATGGCACTACTACTTTTTAGTATCGTTTTACCTATTTATAGTTATTTATTTACTCCTATATCTTCTGCTTTATCTCGAAAAAATGAATACGAAGCCGATCAATTTGCTGCTGAAAATTCAGATGCATACGATCTTATCTCTTCTCTTGTTAAACTTTATAAAGAAAATGCGAGCACACTAACACCAGACCCTGTTTATTCAAAATTCTATCATTCTCATCCCCCTGCTTTAGAGAGAATCAAAAATTTAAAGAACCTGGTCTCGACTTAAAAAACTTTCTTGAAGAAATTGAAAATAGGGTTTTCTATATTTATCTATTTCATTATGAAGTTCGTGATAACCACCATCAACTTCTAACACATTTGCTTTTTTTTCAATCTCTCCAAAATAGCGTTTGAGTGTCTGAGTATTAATCACTTTATCATCACTACCGAAAGCCACAAAAAGCTCTCCTTCGCATCTCAGAGGTCTTGAAAAAACATTTCTTGCATGGGCCACAAGTTGTAGCAAAAGCCTTGAATGCAAACTTAGCTGAACTTGTGGATCACTCATATAATCTTGAATGACTCTTTTATCGTGAGATAAGTACTTCATTGGAATGAGCCCTTTTATGGGTACAGACAAATTGAGTTCAGCAAGAGACTTACTCAACCCAACTGGAGCATAATGCAACATTGAACCAAGAAAGCCTGAAGCACTAACTGGAGGAGCACTTAAAAAAACTTTCTTGGGCCATTGCTTATTGGCAAGGTGATTTTGAATGAAACTAGCAGTTATTAATGCTCCCATTGAGTGCCCCATTAAACAGTATTCTTGCATAGAGTACTTGGCCCTAAGGTAAGAAATGACACTATCTAAATCAAGACAATAATCTCCAAAATCATTGACATGGCCTCTTTTTCCTTCGCTCTGTCCATGCCCTCTTAAATCATAAAGACAGATATTGAAATACTGAGAAAGAAGTTTAAACAAATAATTATGCCTCTGAGCATATTCACCAACCCCATGAGTGAGAATTATCCAGGTTTTTGAACCAGTTTCTCTGATATGGCAGTTAATTTCTAAGTTATCTATCGTCTTAATTTTTCGAACTTCTTCCGTCATTTTTGATACCTTCTTGCCAATTTTTATCTATTTTAACAATAATTTAAAAGTTTTGATATAATCAGTTCATGTACTGTCCTAAATGCTTTAACGATACCTTAAGTGTTCACTCCAGAGGAGTGGCCAAACTTCTGTTTAATGGAAAGCAGATGGATACAAGTCAATTTCTCTATAATATTAAACAAGAATCCCCAGAGCAAATTTATGAAAAGTTACGAGAGAAAATTGCAGAATTTTTTCAATGGTACTCAGGATTTCAAAATAAAAGCCCTATTAAAAAGTTTGAAGTTTTCTCTCAAGACTTTGTTTGCAAAAACAACTGCAAACTTGATATTGGAACAAAGTTTACTCTTTTAAATATTTTATTTAATGCTCAAAAAGTATACGAAATTTTAGAAGAAGAAGCCTCTAAATATTCTGTTCCCATTGATATTAAATCAATATCAAAAGGCTCTTAATTTAAAATGATACTATAGATAATGTCCTCTAAAACATCTAACAATTCTTCATTATGAGATTCTAGGCTTAAACCTATTGTTTTAGCTTTTTCATCCTTTTTCTTCTTAGGAATATTTGACATTGATTCTGTTTTAACTCTTACAAAAGCTTTTGATTTTTCTTCTGAAACTTCAATTGAGACAGTTGTTTTTAATGGAACAATAGACTTATATCCTTCAGAGAAAATCCACAAGTTAATCGCAAGCCTGTTATAACCATAATCATTCTCAAAAGAAAAAGTAATCTTGTTTTGGTCTAAGAGTTTAGTTAACTCATACTTAAGATTCACTGGCTTATAATCACAACCTTTATCTGTAAGAAAAGGATAAAGAAGACTAACTTGAAACTGGTTCTCATCATCAATTTCAGCACTTCTTATAAGAGTAAAATCCTCTCCTTTTGGCTCTAAAATACAAGGTTGATAACCATCAATAAACCTTCGAAAAAAAGTTTCATAAACCTTAAAGGTAATGTCGCTATCATTAATAACAAAAGTTGATCTCAAACTATCTGCGGTTTTTAACAAAAAACTATTAGCATCATATCCTATATCTTTAAGCTCTATTTCTTTTTCTAGTTCATCAGACATCGTGCCTGAATACGAATTCAAAGTACTAAAAAGGGCCAAGCTCAAAACTAGCAATATCCATTTTTTCATACAAATTCCTTCTCTACGGTCGCATTCAATTAATGTAGTGTTTTTATAAGGTACTATCCTATAAAGCGACCGCGCGTTCTTACAAGAGAGCAATGCGTTAAATACAGTTGCTTGGAAGTAAAAAAAAAGATACGTACTGTAAATAATAAGCGAATCATTGAACGCAATGCAAAACAAAAGGAAATCTTATCATAAAAAAAATACCCCTTCTTTTTTGCTTTCCACTTATTTGTTTCGGCCAAACAGGCTCAATTGAACTGACTTTAAATAACTTAGATTATAAAAGTGAAAGCAAGGAAAATGGAAAAGTTCTCGTTCTTATTCATAAGAGCAAAGAAACTTACCCGGATAAACCTAATAGTATCACTAATTTAATTAAAACGAACCTTGAGGTTAGGGCTCAAACGATGAGTGTTTTCATTAAAAATATACCTTATGGGAAATACTCTCTTTCAGTGGTTCAAGATACAGATGAAAGTAATGATATGACTTATAGTTTATTGGGATGGCCAACTGAAAGATATGGTTTTTCAAATAATAAAAGAGGACTCCTCGGTCCTCCAGCCTTTGAAGAAACCCTATTTGAGGTTAATAATAAATTAATAAAACATAGTATTATGTTAAAATAGTTTAATATGAAAATCGCTCTTGTCTTTTTTCTTCTCTCTTCAACCTTTGCAGGGGAGATTTCTTTTTATAAAGAAAGTGTTCTCTTTAAGAAAAATGATTTAGAAAGTCTTATTCAAAAATTTGAAACTAGAGATCTTTCCATTAATGACCCTTTTCAATCAACCAGATTAACTTTTAAAGTGATAAAAGTTAAACAACTCTTTCACGCCATCTATGGGAGAGAATGGAAAAATTTCAATCGTATTAGGTTTACATGCGCAGATGGTTTCCAACCCGAAGTTCCTATCTCTTTTTTTCTTAAATATGATTCATTTCTAGCCTACTCTTATTCTACAACGAAAAAACCTTTTCGCATTTTTAATCGTAGTGAAAATAAGTCAGCATCACTCGCTCCACTCTATCTTATTTGGGCATCACCCAAAAAGAATCTATCCCAATTGATTCCCCCAAGTTATTGGCCATATCAAATCGTAGCGTTCGATCTTATTAGTTTTAAAGACCCTTTCCTTCAATTAAAACCGCAAAATCAAAACTTTACCAAGGGTCATGAGCTTTATCAAAAATACTGTTTAAGTTGTCATCAACTAAAAAAGAACTCTCTAGAAATATTGAATTCAAAACTGTTAGTAAAAGAAAACCAAAATAAACTTATTAGTTACATTTTAAACCCAAGACTTTCAAAGCCTGAATCTGAAATGCCAATGCTTCCCTTGGATGCAAAGGATAGAAAAGAAATGGCCCAAGATATAGCAAGCTTTCTTTTTTATTTAAAAGAAGATTTAGTCAAGAAGAGCAAATAAACTAGACAGAAAATTTATATTAAAATCATAGACTAGACCAGGGACTTCCGAGCGATGTTTAAGCATTTCAATTGATTGCTTTAAATTTCTTTGTTTTTTGTCTAGCCTTCCAAACTTTAAAGAAAAAACCTGATCGACTAGTGAAATCAATTGTGAATAAGGAGCTATATGTGCCTCAGTCTTACCTCTAGGGAATCCCTGCCCATTGATTTGTTCATGATGTTCTAATATGTAACGTTTGGCGCTGTCGGATAAATTTAATCCAGCTTTTTTAAGAACATAAATAGTATACATCGTATGTTTTTGATATGACTCATCTTCAAAACTTCTGATCTTACCATAAGGAATTTGAGTTAAACCAATATCTTTAAAAATACAAGCCATCATAATGTCAATCAGTTCTTCCCAGTTATGTACCTTGAGCATCTTAGCAAAAAAATAGCAGAAACCTACTTCTTTTAAAGTTTGAGTGTCTCTTTCAAAAAGTTTCAAAAGAAAGTTAGAAGCCGAAGAGATATATTCCGATTGAAACAAAGGGATTAGTAAGAATTCATTTTGGGCCCTTCCTCTGAGAGTTGAAAAATCATCCGTCCTAACAACATTTCTAAGCTCTCGCATAATATTAAAAGATTCGTCAAGATTTTCAATAGCTAATTCATTTCTCTGTCTCTGGATAGATTCCAATTCTAACTGTTCGCTATTTAAAGCTTTAATCTTTGCTTGAGTTTTTTCTTCCAGAGAATTTAAACTCTTATTATATAACTGAAAACGAACTTCTTTTTCAAATAAATGAGTGGCCCTAGCAATTAAATCATCTGTTAATGATTCATCTTTACTTAAAAAAAGATCTCTCCTCTTTGTTCTAGGATCGAAGGTGAAAATATCTACATTTTTAATCTCTTGAAGAATTTCAGAATTAATATAGTAGAAAATCAACTCTCACCTCTTAAGTATAAACATCTGGCTAACATAACAATCGCTTCAATAGCACTCGCATCTTCATAACAATGGACACCACCTTCAAAATGTCCGTAAAAAGTTCCTTTTAAAAGATCATTCTCAACTAAAGGATAGGTAAAAGTGATAACCTTACTCTGAAAAGTTTCATCATTCCAAGTAGGTACTCGCGTCTCTTTAAAATCAGAGCTCTTATGTTCAACAAAACTTGCCACGTTTTCAATAAACTTACCTCTTAGTGAATAGCTTTCAAAATCAAGGTAAAAAGATGAACCATCTAAATGAGCGAATAAAAAACATCCCTTGAATTTGTTAAAAAGAATCAAATCAATATATTTATAAATGTAAATAGGCTGAAATAGTTCAGAGTAGAGAATTTCTTCTACAAAAACAGAGTATAATGCAGCATTTGTTATAGGTGGATAATAAAAATACTCTTTTTCTTCTAATAATTTCTCTATTGTCAGATTATCATCAGCGGTCTCTTCAAAATGTTTAATTTCTTTGAAGAGATCGTGCTCTTTCTCTGAAAAGCTAAATATTCCATCCTGATTTAGTTCTTTATCTGCACCTATAAAGCCACCATCGCTATTTTCAAAAACTTCTTTTTCGAGTTCAAAGTCTTCTTCTAAGTCTGAATATTCTTCATCTAAAACATCTTGTTTATCCTCTTTTTTTGCTTGAATTTGCTCTCTTTCAATACCTTCTCTATTTATTGTTGGTAATTGACCTTCTCTTAATTTCCCTTCTTTTTTATTCAATATGTCTCTTTCGTTCAATTTTGTGTCTTTTCTATTATTTTCTGGTTCAAAAGAGCGCAACTTCCCTAACTTAGACTCATCGAGAGACTTATTTTCACGGAGTTTGCCTAAATCTTCTTTATTATCAAGTTCGTCAAACAGTCTTAAACTTTTAAGCTCTTCTTCAGAGGCCTGTCCTCCTCTTAAAGAAGGAAGCTCTTTTTGACTTAGCTCTTTATCAACCTCTCTCAATTTTTGACCGGGCTTATCTTTTCTTTCTAATTCTCTCAATTTTTGATTGGCCTTATCTTTATTCTCATTATCATAATCACGCAACTTATGGAGGTTTTTACGAGAAAAATCCCTTTCAACCTCTCTTAGTTTTCCTTGCTGCCCCTTGTTGTTTTGTTCAAAAGAGCGTAGCTTATTCTGAGTGGACTTATTTTCTTTCAGTTCACCTTCATCCTCACTACTAAGCATTCTCTCAACTCTCTGAGCTTGCATAGTATCTATTTTTTCTCCCTTAGATTTTGATTGATAGTTCAAAGAAAATAAGGAATCGTTACTAGCACTTGATTTTTGATTTTGGTTAGAATCAAAAAAAATTTTAATTTTAAGACTTAGAGTTTTTTCAATGTTTTTTTCTGGAAGGATTTCATCCAGTCCTTTATTTTTAAGCGAAAGTTGAATATGGGGCGGGATTTCTTTGGAAGTAATAAGAATATTTTTACTTGTTTTCTTTTTTATAAACTGTTCATTTTCATTAACAAGTCTTTTTGTTTTTTCATAATCTGAAGAAATGGTTATTGATTTATCAAGAATTCCAATAATTTGAGAATACTCATTCAAATTATCAATTTCATATATTTCGTATTCATCAGAACTAAGTGAACTTTTAAAATTATTTATTCCCTCGATTAAGGGGTAAAGAAAAATAATGTTTTTGTCCATTTACATCACTTATTATGTTCAAATAATAAAAAGCACTCATCACAAAAGACTGTCACTATATTTTTATAGATAGGAGAGCTTAGTTGAATTTTCATTTCCTCTAATATTTTTTTTATTTTTTCTTTTTTAAATAAAGAGGACTTGGCCTTCATTAAAAAATAATGCACCAAAGAAAAGTGAGCAGAAAGTCTGTCTATTTGAAAATACTCACTTGAACGTTGATAAGGAAATGAATTTAAGTGATGATGAAAGTTGATTATTTTAATGACTTCTTCATCAATAAGATGTTCTTTTTTTAATATGTTTATAGCCTTAACAATGTGCTCTTTATTCTCCGTACAATTGTCATTATCAATGAATTCTAAACTTTCACATTTATTATTGGCTTCTATCCCTATATCATGTAATAATCCTGCAATGAAGAGATTCTCTCTCATGTCTGTAGTCATCCAATCATATTTTTTCGAAGTATAAAGTGAAAAAACAGCTATGAGGTAACTATGATTTAAGATTGTTCGATGAAAAAGTTCTTCCACTTTTCTGTATAAGGGAGACCCACCTTCCTTTAGTTTTTCGATAAAGTTTTTACAATATCTATTCGCTTCATTAATTTCACCCTCAGGAATGTTCAACGAATGGCAGAGATTTGCCACTACTTTTAAGTCAAAGCTTTTCTTCTCAATTGAACCCACACGTTCAACGATTTGTGTTAAAAAAAGCTCATTTGATTCATTATAAAAATCATTTGTCTTAATATATAAGGTGGTTTTGCTTGTTTTTAAAGAATCCAGTTTTTCTTTAGAAATTTGAGTTCCTTTCTTTAGAATAAGTTCAAATTTTTTTTCTGTTTTTTTTAAATAAAAATTAACATGAGCAAGTCCTAAAGCTAAAAAACTGATGTCAAACGCAATATAATCTAAGTTTTCTTTGTCGTATTTCTCTTTTTTGATAAAATTAAGAAGAGATATTCCTAACTTTTTTTTAGAGTATATTTCATAACTTCCTAAAGAAATACCTCCCTTTTCGGAAAACCCTATTAAAGAAGAGCTTGTCTTTGCAAACTTCTCAGCATAATAAAGAAAACTCTTCTCATCTCCATCAAAAATCAATAACTCATCTCCTAACAATTCAGGTATCTCATCTGCTGATTCAAAAATTGATACTTTCTCCATAAAGGTGAACCCCTTGATAAGACGCTTAATTTTTAAGGACATATCACTATTGCTAGATAAAACTAAGAAATGACTCATAGTTTATCTCCAGATATTTTCTTTTTTTCGACCATTATTTGAGAGAGCTGGGACTTTATATTTTTTACAATCTCTGACTTACCTTTTTTTATTAAGAATTCTTCAAGATCGACATATTGGTACATAAAAAGCGTAAATGTTTTATCAAATAAAACTTCAAGTATTAACTGTTTTTCAAGAATTTGCAGTGTGTTTTTTACGCTTGCAAGACAGTCCGTTTTATGAATTTTTGAATAGTTTGTAGAATTCATTTCATCAGAAAAATCATTAATGCATACAACAACTTTGCATTGAAGGCTTTTTAAATCTGATTGCGTTTTTTCATTTATGAGCTCTTCATCAATAATGAGTATTTCATTCTTTAGGTTAGTTTTATATTCTTCAAGTCCTGAGAGTAGCGTTACGTCATAATTATCAACAAGGCCTTTAAATTTTTCTGAAGAAGTTGACACATAAAACAAAGGTACCATTGAAGATTCCTTAACCAATCCACTAACGAAATCACCTGATACATCAACATCTTCTCCATTGAGAATAGAGCGAGCAACGTCCACGCCTTTAAGAAAAAAATCAATGTTCATTGCTAGAGCTTTTTTTCTTTCTCTATAATCCTCAAAGGAGGATTCTAGAATATGGGTATATTCTTGTAATTTAGTATACCCAAGCATCCCGGAAGTCCCTTTCAAGCTATGAAAATTACGGTAAGCTCGATTAAAGTTCTCGTCTACCTCTTTACCACTTTCTATATCCATTAAAGCATCTTCTGTCTCGGCCAGAAGTTCAGTTGCTTCAATAAAAAAATCGTCCTCAAAATCATTCATAAAAACTTATTTTCCTCGTTTTTGAGTAAGAAATAATTTCAACTTGCTCTGATTCCTCTAATTATAATAAACTATCAGAAGTAAAACTTAAAAGGAACAAATATGCCTCTAAAACAAGACGCCAAGATTATTATCATAGATGATATGCAAACTATGAGAAAAATAATCAAGAATATGCTTTTAAAAATGGGACACAAAAATCTAGAAGAAGCTGATGACGGTATTCCTGGTTGGGAGATGATACAAAACGCTCATGAGTCTGGAAAACCCTATGATCTCATTATATCTGATTGGAATATGCCTGGTATGACAGGTATCGACCTTTTGAAAAAAATCCGCTCAACTGATGCATATAAAAAAATGCCTTTTTTGATGGTAACAGCTGAAGCAGAACAACAAAATGTTATCATTGCTGTTAAGGCTGGAGTCAGTAACTTCATTGTTAAACCTTTCTCTGCAGTTCAACTGCAAGATAAAATCGATAAGATTTTTAAGTAGGCCAAGATGTCAACACATGAAAAATTTATTAATTTCTCTAAACCTTTTATTGATGGAGCCAAGAACGTCTTTAAAACGATGGTTTTTTCTGAGCTTGAGCATGGTAAGCCACAATTAAAGTCAAACCCTATCGCTAAAGGTGATATATCGGCCATCATGGGATTGTCAGGGAAGCTTATAAAAGATGGACAAGAAACGACTTTTAAAGGAATGTTTGTCATGTCTTTTCCTGAGTCAACGTATTGTAAAGTAGCAAGTGCTATGTTGATGGAAGAGCATTCAGAAATAACTGATGATATTATTGATGTGGGTGCTGAATTAACCAATATTATAACAGGGAATGCCAAAAAGAATCTTAACCCTGATGGCTATTTCCTGGATATGTCTACTCCCTCAACTGTAAGTGGGAAAGATCACAAGGTGAATTACCCTTCTAATACCATTGTCATCATGATTCCAATGAATAGTAGTCATGGAGAATTTTTTATTGAGCTTTGCTATCAGGATGGTTAATTAAATTTTAAGTTAACTGAACTTGTTTTAAAACTTTTTTAAACGTTTTCATTAACTCTAGTTCGTAATTACCAATCTGGTTCATCATGAAATCTTTGATAACTTCACCTGGCTCTTTTTTGAGAAAAAAAACCTCTCGGTAAAAAGCACATACTAGGGAAAGAACCTGTGCTTTACTGTCAAGATCTCGTGTTTTGTTTGGAAACCCTTCTCCTGAGAGTTTTTCTTCATGAAGTAAAATGAGTTGAATAAGATCTCTAGAGGCATACTCTTTATCCTGCATCATTTCAGCTCCTAAACGAGGATGATCCTTATAAGATTTCCAATCTTCATTAGTAAATTTCTCATAATCAGTTTCAAATAAATGGTGCGTTTCTATAGGCATTTTAATTCTCCCTATATCATGAAGAAGACCTGCTAAGCTTAAAACTTCAATCTCTGATTGGGAAAGCGAAATCGTCTCTCCCAGTTTCACACAAAGAGTCGATACATTTATAGCATACTTGATATGAACTTCTTCCTCTCCACCTCCATCAAAGATTTCTTTAAGAATCCCCTCTTTTTTTGATAAAGCTTTAATAATTCCTTTCGCTGCCCCCTCTGCGGCTTTATAAGAAGCTTGACTCGTTGGATCATCATAAAAGTTTTCTATACTTGATGCGCAAGCACCAGTAATAACTTCAGCTCCCGAATCATCAGTTCGAGATAGGGCCCAGTCAAGACACCGTTGTAGATAGTCTTGATAATTCTCTTCATCATTTGAAGGTATATAAAGTTTTTTTACTTTCTTTTCGTTTAGACTTTTTAACCTCTCCTCATCAAAGTCATCCTCAGCTCTTGTATAGAGGAGATTTCTCTTTCCAACTTTAATATAGACGTTAAAGCCCAACCGAATTTCAGGCTTTAGTGTCTTTGTTCTGATAGTAACAAAATTCTCCATAGTATTCTCTTTAGTCATTCTATTATAATATTTCTATCAAGAAAAAGGAGTATTAAATGCTTGAAGATCCAGATATGCAGGAAGTAATTGATGGTTTTTGTGAGGAATCCCTCGATATCATTGATGAGTTAGAGACGATTCTCGACGAACTTGAAGATGCTCCTTCTTCAAAACTATTTGAATCTTTTGGCCAAAAAATAGATAGAATTATGGGAGCAGCTAGAACCTTACAACTTGATGAATTTGGTGCTCTGACTGAGCTTGGTAAAACTTTAGGCTACAAGGCAAGCCAGGTAAGTAATCCTGAAGCAGGAGAGGTTATTACAGCAATTCTCTTTGATCTCGTCGAGGTCTCTAAAAAATATATTCATAAAATAGAAAAAAGAGAACTCATTGCTTTAAAGTCACTCGGTCTTGAGAGAATTACAAAAAGAGCAGTAGTTGTCAGTGAAAAATTTAATGATATTACAAGAACATCAGTGGCAACAGAAGAAGTAAGTGAACACGATCAAAAATCAATTGAAGCTCTTCTAAAGAATCTAGGTCTGTAAAAAAAAGGAGGGAAATTTCCCTCCTTTTCCTTTTTAGTAAAATTTTTATTTCTTTATTAGGACTTTCTTACGCTCTCTACAAGTTCACTTAACTTTTTCGCAATACCATTTAAAGCTTGAGCCGCTTCTTGGGTATGAATGGCTCCTTTACCAGTCTCAACCGAAGCCTCAGAAACCTGAGAAATATTTTCAGAGATTTGCTTCACTCCCTCAGAAGACTCTTGTGTAATTCTAGAAACTTCTGTCGTTGTAGCTGCCTGCTCTTCAACTGAAGCGGCAATGTTATTTGCGATTGTATTAAGCTCTCCAATTGACGTTGTGATAGTTCCAATGGAGTTAACAGCAGACTTAGAATCTTCCTGAATGGCCTCGATTTTTCTCGAGATATCTTCAGTCGCTGACGCTGTTTGCTTAGCAAGCTCTTTAACTTCATTCGCAACAACAGCGAACCCTTTCCCTGCTTCTCCAGCTCTGGCTGCCTCAATTGTTGCGTTAAGAGCAAGAAGGTTTGTCTGTTGAGCAATAGAAGTAATAACCTTAATAACGTTTCCAATATCTTGAGAGCTCTCACCTAATGCAGAAATAATTCTATCTGCTTCTTCAGCTAAAGACTTCGCATGATTACTCTTATCCGAAGAATCATTCGTTTGCTTTGTGATCTCTTTAATAGAAGCTGTCATCTCTTCCATACTTGAGGCCACAGTTGAAATACCTGCTGTAATTTCTTCTGAAGCAGTGCTCGCCGTGTTTGCCTGCGCAGATGTTTCTTCCGCGTTTGCTGACATTGTCGAAGAAACTTGAATAAGCTCTTCCGCAGAAGCTCCTAATTCTTGTGCTGTTTGAGTTAATGAATCAATAAGCTGCAATTTTGTTGTTACAACTTCCCAAGTAACAACTGGTCCGATGTAGTCTCCATTTTCATCATAAACAGGAGAAACAAGAAGATCTAATTTATCATCGCCAAGTTGAATGACTGCTTGATGCGGAAGATTTCTTGGGTCGGAGATAATTTTTCTCTGATGGGAAGGGACCTTGTGAAAAATATCGATGCTTTGCCCCACTAAGTTATCTACTTTATCAGGTAGAAGATGCTCAAGAGATTTTAGAGTTTTAATTGAGTTTTGATTCATATATCTAAGAGTTCCATCTTTATCAGCATACATTGTATTAACTGGAACCAAATCTACACACTGCTTTAAAAGAGCATTAAATTTCATTGCCGTAATGTCTTGAGCAAGTTTAAAAACTTTATAAACATTACCAGTTTTATCCTTAACTGGGATATAGGAAGCATTAATCCAAATAACATCTCCCTTTTTTGTCACCCTTGCAAAATCTCTTGTTTGAGGAAGACCATCTTTTAACTCATCCCAAAACCTTTTATAAGCAATAGAATTAGCGTACTCTTCATCAACAAAAAGACGGTGATGCTTTCCCTTCACTTCAGAAAGTTGATAACCAAGAGCTCCTAAAAAAGCATCATTAGCATCAAGAATTTCTCCAGTTGGTTTAAACTCGATATAAGCATAACATTGCTTAATTCCGTTAATCATTGCTTCAAACTCGTTAAAGGTTTCTGTTTTTTTGGCTTCTTGCATCTTTGACTCCATCTCCTAAAATTTCTGGTTAAATATTTTATTAAAACTATTTTATGCCGCTGATTTATCTACTCTTTTATTTGTAAAACTATATTCGGCTAAAATTTCTTCGACATTAATTGCTGTTTTAGTTTTTTCCTTATAGTAAAAAGTTCCTTTAATCCCTTTTCTGTCAATGTTATCAGAGTTTAAATTATTTTCTACCTGACAAATCTCAAAGACTTCTTTAACCACAAAGCCATATAATCGTTGCTCACAACTAACAACAACCAGATTAATTTTATCAATTTTATCAGGGTTAAAAGAATCTTCACTAAGATGTAACAGTGTATCAGGTAAGATCAAAGGCATTGGACGTCCTCTATATTTAACAAGATAATTACCAGTGCTATATTCTATTAACTTAGAAGAAATCATTTCCATTCGGTCAACATACTTTAGTTCAACTGCGAAGTGCTCGTTTGAATCAAGAGAGAAAAGGAGGTACTCAAAGATTTCTTTCTGGTCTTCTTTTTTAAACTCTTGATTTTCTTCCATCGTTTCTTCAATTTTAAGACCTCTATTCTGAGCGATTCCTTCGTTATCTAGCATCAAAACAACTTCACCTGAGCCCAAAACACAAGCTCCACAGAAATAAGAAATATTCTGATTAATTGAAGACCATAACTTTCTTTTCACAACTTCTTCGAGGTCAATGATTTCATCAACAATTAAACCATATTCTTTATTACCATTATTAAGAAAAACAACGTTTAAATTTTCTTTAAATTGTTTTACTTCTTTTAACCCTAAAATTTCTTCCAGTTGAATAAGGCGACATAAACCTGACTCTCTTTGAAAATAATAATCATCACCCATTTTTTTTAATAATGAAGAGTTAAGATTAATTTTGTTCACATCAGAAATTTCTTCTGTTGGAATCACAAACTTATAATCTCTAATTGCGACTAACAAGCTATTTACAATCAAAACTGATTTAGGATATGGGAGTTGGAGCGTAAAACTACTCCCCTCATTAACTTTCGAATCAATAAGGATTTTACCACCCTTTTGAGTAATGCTACTTTTAACCATATCCATCCCTACCCCACGACCAGATATGTCTGTTATTTCTTTCGCTGTGCTAAACCCTGATTCAAAAATCATATCAAAGATTCTTTTTTCACTCATATTTTCAAGGTCTGATTGCGAATACATTCCTTTTTCAAGAGCCTTATCTTTTAATATTTGTGAATTTAGTCCTCGACCATTATCAGTTATCTTTACCTCTATAAACTCCCCTCTATCATAGGCCTCAAGACTAACTTTCCCTTCTCTTTCTTTTCCTTTTTCCAATCTCTCACTTACAGGTTCGATACCATGGTCAATACTATTTCGAACAAGATGGATCAAACAATTTGATAATGTTTTTGCCATCTGGGTATCAATGAGAATGTCTTCACCAACAACATTGAAATCAACTTCTTTTGAATTTGATTTTGCAATATCCCGAATAATTCTCTTATAGGGTTTCGTCACAGAACCCAGGGTAACCTTTCTCATAAAGTTAATTTGCGCCTGCATTTGACTTGTTACTTTATGAAAGCTGTATAAAAAATCACTCATCTGATCAACAACAGGGTGACCAGGTAAAAGAGACTCTATATCTTTAAATTTTTTCATCATAGAGTTTCTAATAACTGTAACTTCTCCACTTAGTTCCATAAAACTATCAAGAAGACTAATAGAAATACTTGTTTTCTCTCCACCTTCACGACTGGGCGAGCTTCCTGCCTTTTTTGAAGCAGCAGTATCTTTTTTCTCACTATCTTCTTTATTGTCTTCTCTTAAATTCGCTAAGGAATATTCTAGGTAATGGGCCAAAGACTCCTTATCAATCTTCTCATCCTCGTAGTGAGAGACAATATACTGGACATACTGTTTTAGACCATCCAATCCTTTCAAGAGCACATCAATAACATTTTTATTAACTTCTAATTCTTTCTTTTTTAGTAGAGAAATAAAGTTTTCGTATTCATGAGCGTAATGAGAGAGATTACTTAGTCCAACACAAGCTGCTGTTCCTTTTATTGTATGAAGAATTCTAAAGTACGTATTTGTGATATCAAGATTCTTAGGATCAGTTTCAAGTTCGAGAATAAGATCTTCAATTTCTTCCACCATTGGAAGAGTTTCCTCAAGAAATCCTTCTACTAACTCTCTGTCTTCATCTAAACTTTTTTCCCTATCTTCGATGAAATCCCGAACAATTCCTTCAACATCTTCAAAGCTAAAAGGCTTTGATAAAAGCTTACAAACCGATAAGGAAATCGCTTCGTTAACGAGGTCTTGTTCGTAAAAAGCAGTAATAACACAAAAAGGAGCTTTCATTCCAATATCAAGTGTTTTTTGTCTTAACTCAAAACCTGACATTTCAGGCATTTTATAATCTGAAATGACTAAAACAATTTCCTCATTATTTTTTTCAATAAAAGTAAAGGCCTCTACTGGATTGGAGAAAGTATGAACATCATATGAGAAGTCAGATAAGATATCCTTATATAAATCAAGGATTCCGTTCTCATCATCAACACAAACGATTTTATAAACCATTAGGCAGCCTTTTCATCTCTTTCATTTAAATAATAAAATGCTCCATCAATGCACTCTTTCCTCATTTGATGGCCGGTACCAATTAAACTCTCTCCATTCCCAAGGAAAAGGATTCCTCCTTTTTTAAGAGAACGAAAAATATTACTCAGAATCTCACTTTTGTTTTCACTATTTTGATAAATCAAAACATTACGACAAAAAATGATATCATATGAATCGCTTATGAATGCATCTTTAAATAAATTAAACTCTCCGAATTGAATGTATTGCTTTAACTTATCTTTAACTTGCCATTGAGTTTCATTTTTTTGTTGAAAATATTTTTTCAACATCTCTTCTGGCATCCCTCTACTTACTTCTAGTTTTTGATAAATACCGTTTTTGGCTTTTTCTAGTGCCTCAAGAGAAATATCACTTGCAAAAATCTGAAATCTTGAAGGAAGTAAAACTGAAGAAACCTCTAAAGCCTTTATCACCAAACTGTAAGGTTCTTGCCCTGTGCTGCAAGCGCAAGACCATACATTAATTTTCCTTGATGGATTGTCAGCCAAAACACGCTCGAGTAACTTTGAAAAGGCATCAAAAGGCCTATTATCTCTGAAAAAATATGTCTCATTATTTGTTGCTAAATCGAGGAAGAAACTTTGAACAGAACGAGACACCCCATTTTTGAAAAGTTTCATAGCATCTTCAGGGGTTGATACTTTACAAAAATTACATAAAGCTTTCAGTCGAGAATCCAGACGATAGTAATCTTTTTCAAGATATACAATTCCTGTTTTTTCATAAATAAAGTCTGCGAAAAACTTGTAAATCAGCGTCTTATCCATTTTATTATCCTACCTTTAACATCGAAACGATGGAATCTTGAAGAGTTAGTAATTCTGATTCATTCTCATCTAAAAAATGAACTTCAGATTTATTTTTCTCAATACTTAATTTTAATTCGAGAGATTTTTTCAAAAACCTTAAAATGTTTTCAAGAGCTTCTTTCTTGTTCTCACTTAATTCAGAAAATTCTGAATAACCATCAAAAACTTTCTCTAAAAAAGCCAAGCATTTTTCAAGTAAAAGGGCATTCATAATTTTAGCTCCCCCTCTTTGAAGGTGAAAACACTCTGCTAAATCCTTAGAGATTGTTTTTGCTTCTACAATATCCTTTACGTTCATCAACTGTTGGATCATTCCTAAATATTTCTTTATTTCTCCCTCATTAAGGGTTTGAGAAATAAAGTCCATCGAAGAAGAATCAATTTCTGTTCCCCTTACTTTTTCTAAAAAAATTTTAGAAATAAAATACTCTTCTTCTTGAATATCAAACTCAGGACTATGTTCGGTATTATCTTCAACTTTTTCTTCTTGTTTTAAGTCTTGAGTGAGTTGCTCTAAGACACTTGGGTCAAGAACTCCTGCCTCTACCTGCTCCCTTATAGAGTCAAGGGCCGCTAAAGAGACTAGAGGTTCGTTATCGTTCTCTTGCTTCTCAATCTTTTCTGGTTCTTCATTAGCGGAACTCTCTAACTCGTCTAAAACACTTGCATCAAGAACACCGGCTCCAACTTGCTCCCTTATAGAGTCAAGAGCCGCTAAAGAGATTTGTGATTCGGTGTCATTTTCTTGTTCTTCAACTTTTTCTGATTTTTCGTTAGCTGAATTCTCTAATTCATCTAACACGCCTTGATCAAGGACTCCCGCTTCAACTTGTTCTCTTATAGAGTCCAGAGCCGCTGAGGATACTTGTGCCTCATCCTCATTAAGACTTGAATTATCAGAAGGTATTTGTTCTTTTTTAAGACTAGGTTTCAATGAAACGTAGTCATAAAGAAACTTCTCTACCTCATCAAGACTTAATATATTTTCTTCCACTAAAATTTCACTAATACTTTTTTGTGATTCTCTCTGAATATCAAAACCTTTTTGAATAATTTCGGCATTAATGAGGTTTGAGGAGCAAAGAAAATCATGAAAACTTTTTCCTTTTTGATCTTCATAACTACTTATGAGTTGGCATATTATTTGGTGACTTATCTCAAGTTCGTCAATAAAAACTTCGAGTAAACTTTTTTGTGTTCTCATCTGTTTACCCATGACTTTGGATAATGCCTTTAAATCAATTACTTTTTCGCTCAATAAATAAACTGCAAAACTCATCTTATACCTGCCAAATCTTTAATTGTTTGTGCTATATCTTTCAAACTCATAATATTTGTTTGTATATTTTTTTCTGCAATGGCTCCAGGCATTCCCCAAACTACAGAACTTTCACGATCTTGAATAATAACAGGACAATCTTTCTGTCTTAATGTTTGAGAACCATTCATTCCATCACTCCCCATACCTGTTAAAATAAAAGAGAGAATTTTTCCTGGGTAAAGTGGAGCTATTGAATCATAGAGAACATCCACTGAGGGTCTTACAAAGCAAACTTTTTCCTCTTGATTAAGCTTCACAACCTTTTTTCCTGCAACATCTTTTATTGTCATATGAAAATCACCGGGAGCAATATAGGCTGTATTGGGGACGAGGATTTCATTCTCCTCAGCTTCTTTAAATTTAATTGGAGTTAGCTTATCTAAATCTTCAGCTAGTTTTTTTGTGAAAAGTTTAGGCATATGCTGAACAATAACAAGAGGTACTTTTATTTCACAATTAATATTTCGAAAAATGTTTTTCAAAGCTTCAGGACCACCCGTTGAAGAACCAATGGCAATAAGAGATGGTCTAAAAGTTGTTAAAATCAAATCGTTTAATTTTGAAGGTGAAAATTCCTTTTTTTGCTTAGCTTGAAATCCTCTTAAAATCCCTTCAACTTTAGGCAAAAGCTCCATTTGTATTTTTTTGATTCCCTCATCAATATCGCCAACATTTTCAACTTTGGTAGAAAAATCAGTTGCACCGGCTGCTAAGGCCTCAAACGTCTTTTCAGCACCTTTAAGTGTCAAAGATGAATAAACAATAATAGGCACACTTTTATTCGTTTCTCTTATAGATTTAATCACTTCAATCCCATTCATTTCAGGCATTTCAAGATCGGTAATAACGAGATCAAATTTAGAATTTTGAAATTTTGTTAAGCAAATTTTACCATTACTGGCCGTCGTTATTTCTAACTCTAATTTAGAAGTTGATAAAGCCTGTGTGATGGCCGAGCGGTAAACAATTGAATCATCTGTAATGAGAATTTTAAACATCTATACTTTCCCCACTTTATTTGCTTTAAGGGAATCGGTATAATTATGAGTGTTCTATATATAAAAATATTTAAGGGGAAAAATGAGTCAGAACAAGGCAATCATTGAGGAGTTTATCTTTGAAACTAATGAAAGTTTATCAAGTATTGGTCAAGAACTGACTCAGTTTGAATCGGATACGACTAATGTTGAAATACTTAACGAAGTTTATCGGAAAGTTCACACAATGAAGGGAAGCGCGAACTTTTTAGGGTTTAAGAAACTTCAAAAAATCACTCATATCCTTGAAAATATACTCGATCTAGTCCGAGAACATAAAATTGAAGTTAATTCAAACCTTACAGATCTTCTTTTAAAAGGGTTTGATTCTTGTCAGGTAATCGTTAAGAATATAGAAGAGAATGAAACTGAAGGTGAAGGCAACTTTGACACCTTAAGACTACAACTTCTCTCCTTCCTTGAAAGTATTTTACAAGAAAAAAACTTTAGCCTAGATGATACTCAATTAAATTTAACCTCTTCAATACAACTAAAAAAACCTGATATTTCTCAGTTAGAGAAAAAATCCGAAGAAGTTGATAATAAACAAAAAGAGAAGGCTTCCCTTAACATTGTGAAAGAAACTGTTGAGAATATAAATTTAAGTACTCAATCCACACCAAAACAAAAAAAAGATAGTGAGATCAAAATGGAACTAGAGAAAGAATTAACTGAAGATGCAGCAAACAAGAACGTTTCTAACAAATCAGCAGACTCATACGTTAGGGTTCATGTTAGTCTTCTTGATAAAATTATGAATATTGTTGGAGAACTTGTTCTTAATCGAAACCAAATTATGCAATATATGAACGATTGCCAAGAGTATGAGCTTCAAAAGCTCTCTCACAAACTTAATATTATTACGAGTGAGCTACAAAACCAAATAATGAATACAAGAATGCAACCCGTCGGGAATGTTATCAATAAATTTGAAAGAGTTATTAGAGACCTTGCTAAAACTCAAGGAAAAAAAATCACACTCCATATCTCTGGACAGGATACAGAACTTGATAAAACCCTTCTTGAGTCCGTCAAAGATCCTCTTACTCACTTAGTAAGAAATTGTGTCGATCACGGAATTGAAGCTCCAAGTGTAAGGGAAGCTCGAGGCAAGCCAGAGATGGCATCAATTAACATAAGAGCTTATCATGAAGGTGGACAAGTTGCTATTGAGATCTCTGATGATGGTGCTGGAATTGACCCTCAAAAAATACTTAATAAAGCGATCGAAAAATCTATCATCACACAGGAGCAAGCTGCTCAATTTTCAGAACAGAAGATTTTAAATCTGATCTTTACACCAGGATTCTCTACAGCTGAGAAAGTGACCAACATTTCTGGCCGTGGTGTTGGGATGGATGTTGTTAAAAGTAATATTGAAAAAATTGGAGGTTCTGTTCATATTAACTCTCATTTAGGAGAAGGTTCCTCCTTTAAGCTTAAAATTCCTTTAACTTTAGCTATTATTCCAGCCCTTCATGTTTGTGCAGAGGGTGAGAACTTTGCGATTGCTCAAAGTAACCTCATTGAATTGGTTCGAATTGAAGAAGAAAACCTACATCAATCAATTGAAACAATAAAGGGCACTCAACTTTTAAGATTAAGAGGTGAAATTATTCCTTTATTAAACCTAAAAAAATCTCTTAATCTCGAGGTTCTTCATGAGAGTTCCTTAAGAATTAATGCTCAATTTGAAGAAGGAATAGAAAAAATATCCGCTCATAAAAACACTGTTACCAACATTGTTGTTTTAAACGCTGATGGACAAATTTATGGTCTCATTGTTGACGAAATTCTAGATACTGAGGAAATTGTTGTTAAACCATTAAGTTCAAAGGTTAAAGAAATTTCAGCATTTGCCGGAGCGGCCATTCTTGGAAATGGAAAAGTAACTTTGATTATAGACGTTGTAGGTTTTCTTAATACTTTTGGTCATTATCATGACGAAAAATCTGAGACAAAAACTTTTACTTTAAAGCAAGGTCTACAAATTTCAGGAAACCTTCAACAAGAGTATCTTATTTTCACACTACAAGATAAAAGAAAGTATGCTCTTCCACTTGTTCTCGTTGACCGTTTAGAAGAAATAGACTCTAGAAAAGTTGAATTTACCGGTAAACAACCAATTTATCATTATAGAAATAAACCTATGCCACTCATTCTGCTGGAGGACTTTATTGCAACTGACGCAAAGCCTATCAGTCTTAGTCAAAATGACAATAAATTAAAATGTATTGTTGTTACGATAAATAAACTCAGTTATGGGATTATAGTTGATGAAATTTTCGATATTTCTAAAAACCAAGATGAAATTAACTCGGATGCTTCTAAAATTGACGGCGTTTTAGGAACAATATTTATTGATGACAGGGCCGTTACTGTTCTTGATTTCTATCGTGTTGTAGAATTAAAAACAGGAATAAAACCTTTTGAACACTCACGCTATTCCAGGCAAAAAGTTTTACTAGCTGAAGACTCTGCTATTTTCAGAAAGCTCATTACAGATTTACTACTTGAAATTAACCTAACTCCAGTTATTGCTCACAATGGGAAAGAAGCCTTAGATATCCTTAAGGAAAATAAGGATATTAAATTAGTTATCAGTGATATTGAAATGCCTGTTATGGATGGGTTTGAACTTGGTGAAGCCATTAGAGAAAATGAGAGTTTAAAAAATGTTAAACTTATCGCACTTACTTCTAAAGTTAAAGAATCCGATTTACAAAAGACAAAAGAGATTGGTTTTGATTATCATCTCGAGAAATTTAAAAAAGATATTATTATTGAGAAAATTGATATTATTGCAAAAGAAGGTTCGTTATGAGTGAAATCGAAACAAGAAATCTAAAAAAGAAAGACATTCCAACTCAAGTGACAGGTTTTAGAGTTGGAGAAAATTATTATGGAATTTCTGTGCTAGATGTTCAAGAAGTAGTTAAACCTCATTCCATTACTCCGATTCCTCTTGTTGAGGAGTATATTAGAGGTCTTATTAACCTAAGAGGGCAAATTGTCACCTCTCTTAGCTTAAGGAAGCTTTTTCAAATCGAAGAAGATTATGGGGATAACCATATGAATGTCATTATAAAAAAAGATGACTCTCTCTTTTCACTCGTTGTTGATGAAATTCTTGATGTCATTTCTGTTGAGAATGAAAAATTTGAACAATCTCAAGACATCATTGATAAAAATCTCCAAAAATATATAAAAGGAGTCTTTGTTCTCAAGGACAAACTGCTGATTCTCCTTGATCTCAATAAAATCATTTAATGCAAGCAAGAAATCTCAGAGTGTTAGTTATGGAAAAGGGGAAGGAAAAAGTAGACTTATCCTTCCCTATCCACACTTTGAATATTATTGAATCGATTATGCCTGAATTTGTTTTAAGCAAGTTACAAAAAAGAAATATTCATTTGGAAACAATGATAAAGGAAATAAAAGAATCCAATTATAGGCCACAAACCGTATTTGAAATCTCTGAAGAAATTAAAAGTTACAAAGTTTGGATCGAATAACAACATTTCATTGAAAATGTCTCAAGCAATGATGAAATCTTTTTAAACGAATAGAGTTCGGAAAATATTCAATTTGAAAGCTACCTTGATGAATACTCGTTTTTTTTACATAAAAAGCATTTTCATAAAAACTTTCTAAGTCATTCGCTCGAAATCTTTTATGGGCCTGAAGAATGGCTTCTGTAATAGGAGTATTAAAAGGAGAGCTCGTTACCCCAAATAGAGCAACTCGTTTTCTTATTTCTGCTCTAGAGAGTTTTTTAGCATCTTCATAAAAGATAAGTTCTGATAAATAATACTGTCCTTTATGACCCATTTTAAGCTTTATATCAATGATAGGTTTTTCTCCTTCAATATTAAAATTAAGTTCTAATTGCTCTTTTTTCGTCTTAACTAGAATCCTGGGATTCTCTCCAATTTTTCCTATTAAATAGTCTTTAAAATCTTGAGTTTCTAAGAGCATTGCCATTAATGCTTTTGCCCCGACTGCCTTATAAAGAAATTTTCCTCCTTTAAATAAAACAATTCTTGGAACAGAAAAGATCGGTTCCCAAGTCACTCTTCTTAACTGGGGGTATCTCACATACGAAGCCCCCATTATAATGCACAATGGATCAAGTCCTGGTACCGCAATCATAAAACCAGCCAAAGTCCCTCCGAAGCGCAGGGCACCTATCGCAACAGGAGACTCTAGCATTGTAGTAATAAACTCTATGTTTAAAGATTGTAAAAACGTTTCCGGGCCTAAAGTTCCAAACAAAGGACCAAAAACGGACTCTGTTGTATGAGAGGCAACATATAGAAGAGCAAGGTTCATCATATGCTTCTCAAGCTCTTGAGGTGCATGAGGTTGAAACATATTAAACCATCTTTGAACATTATAACTAATCTCTCTAAAGTTACTTGGATGAGCATATCGAGCTATGGCATAAGGAATTTTTACTCCTGTATTCCAAATCCATGGTAGCCATTTGTACCAATTAGACATGTTCTCTCTATTAATACTTAAGCTCTCTTCAAGTTTTTTTAAAGTTAAGGTAACTTTGCTCCAATCAGTCCCTTTTAGCGGTGGAAGTGTCGTTTCAACTGCTTCATGAGAGCTTTTTAAAATCTCATCAGAGTAGTACCTTTTGTTTTTTAAGAATTCTTCAACACTAATATTGTGAACGAGAGCATAAACATCTCTCACTTCATCAGCACCATGATCATCATGAGCATGTCCTTGCGTCAATAAAACAGCAAAAATTAGAATTATACCTTTCATTTTGTTTGGTATATCAAACAAAAAATAAACTTTAAACAATTGTTTCTATTAGTTGTATTATTTTCTTAATGATGTCCTGGAATCATCTCTGGCAGAGGTTCTTGGATATTTACGCCTAGGTGCAGTACTCTCGTTCCAGAGTCACAGATTGGTCTAATATTTTTCCCTATAACAATCCCCTCTCTATTTGAATATATTTTTTCACGTACTTGTCCAAAAACATCGTACACCTTTGCGATTAACTGTCCATTCTTAACAACTTCGGCCAGCTCTGGAAAAACTTCTATAATTCCTCCTTTCTGACTTCTAATCCAATAGGAATGATCACAGACGGTTGCTGCGTGTGAAACAAAATCCTGCACTTCTCCTGGAATCATTTTAAAGTATCTTAATGTATTAAATATTCCGTCTAATGTTTCATCTATGAGTGTCGCTTGAAATGTATTGGGATTTCCAATCTCAATTGTTATGGCAGGAATTCCATGCCTGTTCGCCCATCCTCTTAATGTTTTTTCATCATCATCTTTTTGAACAATTATTTGAGGATGCTGAAGATAGGCCAAAGTCCTCGACTCCTTAACTTCTAAATCAGCTCTTAGGTAAAGACTATTTACACGTCCATGACTAGCGGTATGAAGATCGAGAAGATAATCAAAACTTTTGACTATTTTGGTAATAAAAAAATGTGCATAAATATCACTAGAGCTTCCAAACTCTTTACCAGGCATAATTCGATTTAAATCGACATCATCAAGGAAAAATCTTTGATTCATCAAATATCCAGGTGTATTTGAGATTGGTACTAAAACTAATGTTCCTTTCATCGTTTTGGGATCAACAGCATCAAGAAGTTTAAAAATAGTAGAAACACCATTTAACTCATCTCCATGTACTGCCGCTGTTATTCCTATCACTGGTCCTTTTCCCACTCCCTTAACAACAATAACTGGAACCCTCCATGGAACTCCAAGTGAATTATCCGAAAGCTGAATATGGAGTCTGTGAATACTCCCCTTTTTTAAAGAAGAAAGATTAAGTTTTTCTTTTGTTTTTATAACTAAAACATTGCTCATGTTTCATTCCTCAAATCATGATTTCTTTCATTAGAGACTCATCGTTATCCAGAGACTTAAAAAGCTTTATTTTAAATTGCCCTTTTTTATTAAGAAGGTTCTGGGCCATCTTATCAATAGCAACAAGACTTAAAACTGATTGAATATAAGCTTCAATCAAATCGTCAATTCCAATGCCCAATGTATTGAAATCCTTTCTATCCATTAACATAAGCCTGGATGTTTCAGAATCCCAATCATTTTCCCCTACTTTAACAGAAAGGTTAGTTCCTAGTACTTCCCAACTTGAATCCTCGATTGTCGATGCCAGAGGTTTTCTGGCCCTTCTTGCATAGATTGCACACGGGAAAAAACCTTTGGGAGATGAATACACCATCACTCTAAGATCAGCTATATAGATATTTCCTTTTTTATTAGGAATAGTTCCTACATGAAAATATCTCCCATGCTCACTATGAGAGCTCCATTCATAATGTCCAATAAGACTTTGAACAATAAACTGGTCATAAGGATAATCATTTTTCATAAAGTCAGAGAGCTCTTTCTCTGTTGTTATTGTATAAACACCTTGGCCCGCGTTTGAATAAGGGTTTTTAATGACGGCCTTACCACCAAACCTCTGTACCCAAAGAGGTATCTCAAGTTTACTCACATCCTTTATTGTTTCAGGAGTATTGATTCTTAAGCCTGAATCAAAAATCTCTGAGTTATAAAGTTCATAAGCTTTGTTTGCGACTAATTTATTTCTTCCACCTGAAAGACAAACAAGAACGGAGTTATAAATAAAGGTTTTTGTCTGAACAGGGATTCTATTCCAAGGCTTTTGTGTCACATATCGAAAAGCTGCCCTAATAAAGTTCTTTTTTCCTTCATTTTCAAAAAACATAACTCCATCATCAAATCCTAAAAAGCTTTCTTCATTATTAAAATGCGGAATAAGATAAACAACTTCCCCAGTAAGGTCTGCTATGGTTTGAGCATACCCAGAGGACTCCATA
This sequence comes from Bacteriovoracia bacterium, assembly GCA_030431635.1. Taxonomy (GTDB): domain Bacteria; phylum Bdellovibrionota; class Bacteriovoracia; order Bacteriovoracales; family Bacteriovoracaceae; genus CALFYV01. The sequence continues at coordinate 343,838 of JAUIIL010000002.1, read as the reverse complement.
TAGTTTTTATCGTAAATAACGGCCAAACTCCCCTGGGGTAATCTTCGCTTTCTTATTGCAGGTAGAAATGAGTTTTCAATTAGATATCGGTACCCTCTATGCTCGTCAGCATCTGTTCTTGGAGGCATGGATTTTTGACCTGAAGGACAAGAGTTTGTTTCCAAAACAACCATCGAGCGTTGTCCCTTTTCAGTAGTGACATAAAAAAGATCAGAGCCTCCCCAATAGAAATGTTTGTTTTGATATTTTAAAATCGATTCAAGCATTTTCGCGTTTACCTGAGGATTCAAGTGAGTATATCTCTTAATAACTCGAGAGTGATCAAGATTAAAGAAATGACTTACCATTGCATGTAGTTGAGAATTGAGGGCCTTTGGATAAAAATGATTCTCTTGTTCAAAGTTTTCAGGCTTTATTATCTCTATTTTTCTTTTCATATCTCTAACTCACTTTTCAATAAATGGTATCCTATCCCTTTGTAACTCTTTTTAACAACGGCCCAAACATATGTCTGAAGCTCTTTTAATTCACCTAAAATAACTAAGTCTTTATTCTGACACAGTCTCTTTTGCGCAACTTCAGGGACCACAACAAATCCTAACCCTTCTTGAGCTACCATTTGCAAGAGTTCAATATCATCCCCTTCTCCTATCACCTTAGGAGTAATAGAGTTTTTTGAAAAGTATAGCTCTAGCTCATAGCGAAGAAATGAATCCACTGTATAACTAAAAAATGGGATTTCATTTAATCCCTGAGGGAAATTTTTTTTAAATTTTCGAAACTTTTTGTGAGCAACAGCAAAAGTTTTATTAACTCCCACTCTATAAGAATCCATAGTACTTGATATTGAATCCTTATTATCAGTAAAAACCATATCTATATGTCCCTCTTCTAACTCTGCTAAAAGTAAATGTCTTTGCTCTTCCTTTATATTAACTGTTATTTCTGTTTGTTTAAAAAGAGGCAAAATCATGTCGTACAAAAAATAATGAGACATCATAGAACTAATGCCTATATCAATACTTCTCTTTGGCAAAATAACCTTATTTCTTAAGCGACTCGTCAGCTCGCTGCCTAAATCAAAGATTTTCTCGGCATATTCCAGTGCAAGCCTACCTTCTCTAGTTAAAACAAGTCCTCTATTCTTCCTTTCAAAGAGCGAGCAATTGAAGTATTCTTCGATAAGTTTAATTTGGTCACTTATTGTGGGTTGTGTCACGTTAAGCTTCTCTGAAGCTAATTTTATTGATCCTACTTTGGCCACAGTATAGAAGTAATAGAAGTGGCTATAATTCAACCGATCTAGCAATTTCAACACCTTACATCGAAACAATTAGATTTAAACTAACTAATTTAGAAATAAAACGATTATTTCTAAATTTGAATATAAACGATAATACTCTAGAAAACAACACTCTCACCAAGGAGTTAAGAGTGAAAAAGGCAATTTGTCTTGTTCTTATGATGACACTTAGTTCTTCATTTGCTGAAGAAAAAAACAAATGTGAGTCTAAGAATAAAAATTTAGTAGAGATTTCGTGTTCAAGCGTAAAAGGAGCTGTGAGAGATTATTTTTGCTGGAGCAAAAGTAATATAACAGCTAAAAAAACAGAAAAAATTTGTAAAACAAAGAAAAAAGTTTCAAAAAAATTAAAATCCAAGAAAAAGGTTTCTTAGGTTTAATAAAAAATGGAGATTAAAATGAAAACTTTAATGAGCTTATTTTTTATCACATTGGCCTTAAGTAACACTACTGCTAATGCAACTGAGCTATTTACTGAAAATGGCGAAGAGATTCAGCAAGTTGTTGCTCAGTCCGATGATGAAGTCGTTATAGACGAAGCACCAACACCTATTTCTGATGATGAAATAACTATTGACTCGTCAGGAGATGAGTAGAGAAAAGGGTCGGATTTCCGACCCTTTTTTATTTTTTCGAATGACTCTTATCAATACTTTCCATTAAAGATTTCAACAATTGCTCATACTTTTCTTTCCTAATAACCTCTGCATTTTCAGTTTCTTGTATTAAGAGTATTGCTTCGACCAGGGAGTCGATATCAGGCTTATTAATAAAGTCATTAATAGAATATTTTAATATTGAGTTTATTATTTGATCGTTACCAAAGGAAGTATAAACAATGACAGGTGTTTCATAACCACTCTCTCGAATGCTCTTCATCATTTCAATGCCATCAAGCTTAGGCATTTTTATATCAGTGACTATAATATCAATATCCTTTTTCTTTAAAACCTCAAGTGCCTCAAACCCATTATTGGCAGTATGGACTTCCTTAACATGCTTCTTAATCAAAAAAGCAATATCTTTTAAAATTAACTCTTCGTCATCAATTAGAAGAATATTTTTCTTTTCCATTTCATTCACCTTGCTTTAAAGCAATCAACCAAAGCTTTCACAACGTTGATATCAAACTTTTCGAGGTTAATTCTATTCTTGATTAGACCTCTTAAAACAACTTCTGGAGACTCTTGATTTAAAATGATTTTATCAGCAAAAAAATTGGCCATAGATAAAACTCTGGCAGGCGGATAAATTTGACTTTCATAAAGTCCTAACGGAAATCCTTCTCCATTCATATACTCATGATGCTGGAAAATAATTTGCTTCAAAGCTTCTGGTTGATCTTCAGCTTCATTTAACATCTCTACTGAGTATTCTGGATGTTTTTTATATTCAATCAGCTGCTCCATTGAAAGCTTATTAAAGTTGTACTGATTAACCTCAAAATCAAGCCTTTTTAAACCTAAATCATGAAATAAGGAAGCTAAGGATATATTTCTTAAAACTCTCTCATTAATCCAAGGAGTTTTAATAGATATTGCAATGGAGTATATCATTGTTAAAAAGCTATGCTCTTTTACTGTGTTTTCAGCACTATAATGCGTATTAAACAAATTTTTTAATGAACTTGATTCTTCAATATAGTTTTTAACATTATAACATAATGTTCTACACTCATCTAAAAGTCTCGGCTCTAATCTTGAGCAAAATGCAGAGTTAAAAAGAGATTCAGCGGCCTCCCTTATCAAACAAGTTGCACTTTTTCTTAATTTAGGAGACATCTTTTTTTCTTGGTTTAGTTTTTCAATAACATTATTTAAATGTTTTACGTAGTTTATTTCATCATCTCTTGAAATAAAAAAATCTTCAATTTCACTATATTTTTCAAATTGTTCATCTTCAAAAATATCTCCCCTCTTTAATATTTTGATGTAATGATTATTAATTTTCACATACAAGTCAAAAAAAGAAGGGTTTTTTCTTGATAAAAACTTCCGACTAACTCTCGTAAAACTCGGTTCTCTCTTTTCATTTTTTAAAATAGGTTCTTCAATACTAAATTTATTTTTTTGTGCTTTAATAATATCAAGCAAACGATTAAAACCTTCCGTTTTATAAAAAACACTGCTTACACCTAATTCAGCAAGTTTATCTTCTGAAAAACTTTCACTTAAATCTCGACTACTTTTACATAGAAAAATAACTTTTCTGTCGTTAGAGTTAAGGCGTATAAATTTCAGTAATTCAAGAGAGTTTTCATTAGGAGTTTCAAAGTTTAAAACAACATTCTCATAATTATGTTGGGATAAAAGCTTATAGGCTTCTAGTTTGTTTACACAAATATCTACTTTACAATTAATTTCTTGTGATATTTGAATTCTTAACTCTTTGGCGGAGGAAACATTTGGGTGGTAAACGAGAACCTTACTATCTTGACTCAAATTTATGTCCCTTTGGCCTTATTTAGAATAAGAGAAAAGCACGTATTCTTATAGCTCTCATTGTAAAAAAGCTCTCCTTTCATTTGTTCAACTATAGAATATGAAATACTAAGCCCAAGGCCAGTTCCCTCTCCTACTTCTTTCGTTGTAAAAAAAGGCTCAAATATTTTCTTCGCAAGATAGGGATTAATCCCTTCTCCACTATCAACAAAATCAAATTGAATTTTCCTATCAGGTATTTCTGAAAGAATGATTTTTATCCACTTATCTTTTGTCTGAGATTTTATAACATCAAAAGCATTATTCAGAAGGTTAATAAAAACTTGAGATAGTTGAACTGGACGACATTCAACGAGAGTCTCATCACTAATGGCACTTGAATCAACAATAAGATCAATACCATCACATTTAAATTTTTCTTGAGATAAACTAATCGCATCTTCTAGCACTTTTAAACACGAATATTTTTTCATTCGTTCATTTTTTCCTGTACGAGAGACTTTTTTCATCCCATTAATAATTTTAGAAATTCTCCTGACGATAACATTAATATTATTGATTCGATCGAGTATTTCCTGTTTTTCAATTCCTTCTGTTTTAAGAAGCTCTTCTAAAACTTTTGTTGAAGAATTAATAATACTTAAAGGGTTATTAATTTCATGAGCAATACCTCCGGCCATCTCTCCTAAAGAAGCTAGCTTAGATGATTCTATGACTTTTTCTTGGTATCTTCTAAGCTGAATATTAGCTTCTCTAAGTTGTTCTTTTTCTTTCTGAAGCTCTCGGTTTTTTTCTCTCATTTCTTTTTGGGTTGGGAGTCTCAGTGCTCTTGGAATTAAAGGCCAAAGAGAAACAGCAACAAATACAGAAACTAATGCTGTTAGTATCTTGAATAAACTCTCTAATTGATACAAAGGATACCAAACAGTCACGATTGAAACAGCATGTGTCATTCCACAGAGGAGGATGAAAGAAATAAACATCCAAACAAGTTTACTATGAGTCATTACCTCTCTCTTAATCACGTAATATCCTAAAGCAACAGGAATCGAAAAATAGCTAAGAGCAATAAGAGAGTCTCCTCCTACTTGGGCAAGTAGTATCCACTTATTCCATAAGTAGCAGTGTCCATGTGGCATGAAGTCTTCTATCGAGAACATTAGTGTATATTAATCTTTACAAAAAAAAATGCACACCAAATAAATTTTAACTATAGTTGAGAGTATTTGTTTCTTTACACGATGCCTATAAAAAACATATTTTATAGAATTGGGCGCTTAATATTTTGCTCGAGAAGAATTTTTTCCCCTCGCATAATAATATCACTCATAAAGGCTTTTTCGTACTTAACATCAAGAACGTAGGCCTTAACATTGACCTTAATCACAAAATTGTTTGAAACCGCAACTTCTTCAAAAGTAATGGAAACTGGTTTTTCTAAAAAAACAAACCGGCTTGTAATGACAATTTCAAGAAGAATCTTTTTAATCTTCTCTAAGTTTTCAAACAGAGAAACATAAAAGGTCGTCACAACCATCATATCCAAGGCTCCGCTGTTTCCGCTCGCAACAACATCTGTTAAAAATTTAGAGTTGGGAATCGTTACTAAGTTATCATCTAACGTATTTAAGCGAACAGATCTTAAACCGATGCTCTTTATCTCTCCGTAAGAATCTCCAAAAGTAACTCGATCTCCTACTTGAAAAGGTCTATCAAATAATAAAATAAAACCTGCAATTACTGAACCTACTAGATCTTTTAATGCGAAACCAAAAGCAACAGCAGCTGAGCCTCCAAAAGCAACAAGTAATTCTCTCGAAGGTCTAAAAACAAAATAAAAAATACCTAAAATTCCAAAAAGATAAGCAGTAAAAGAGAATATTGTTGTTAGTTGAAGAACAATTAACCTTTTTCCTGAAAATCTACTCTGAACTTTTTCAGACCAAATATTTACAATTTTAACAATTAAAATAATAACTGCTACTAAAACGATAAAAAGAAAAATTTTATCTATCTTAAAAAAATCAAAAATTAAGAGTGATAAATCTTTATTAACTTCCATAAATAAAATTCTTTAACCTTAGATATCTTATGAGGCCATACTGAGACGATATATCTATCATATAGCGTCCTCTTTCATCTCGATAGAGAAACTTTCTTTCTAGACAAACTTTAATTGCATTCCTGACGATTCCCTTTGGAAGGTTTGTAGTACTCTCGATTTCTACTGAAAGTAAATTTTCATGCTTCAAAACGTGAGCGATCACAAACATTAAGTCATCGGGTAGTTTTTCAATTCCACTTAATTCTAACTCTTTAGGAATATTAACATTAAAACTTCCTCGATTTTTACGAGAAAGAGCAGAAACCCACAGAGAAAGTGCAGCCCGAGGGTTACCTCTTGATAACTCCCAAAGTAGTTTAAAAAACTTTGACTCAATCGATGCGTACCGATCCATCTCATCTTGTGAACGAGTCGCATTTATAAGTAAATCATAAGACAGTTTATAGGGAGATTTTTGATGCCTTTTGAGAATGAGCTCTTTAATTTTAGTATCACTCCATCCACTTAGTTCATACACATTTCTGAAGAATTGATTTCTTCCGAAAGCCCTGTCCAAATACAGCCAACTATATTTATTAAAAGACATGGCCCAAAATATTTTTTCAGTATTTAAGTTTATTAAATTAATCAAACTATAATAGGCTTCAAATCCTCCTGTCTGAGAAAGAAACATATTTTGGGCTTCGTCAATAACGACAACTGTTTTTTTATCTAACTTTGAATCTATTTCATAAATATCAAATTTATCTCTCTGGCATACTTGGCCAAAAAGTGACAGGAGATAAGCTTCTAAACTCTCTTTATTTGTCGTTTTAGATGGCATTTTAGAGTAAATACACTGAACTTTTGATGTCTCTTCTATTTCAAGGTTAGAAATAATATGCTTTAGAAGAGTTGTTTTTCCAATACCTTTGTCTCCATAGATAACAACTGAGTGCTCATCTGACTTTTCTTCAAACCACTCATGAATTTCAAGTAAGATACTTGCCTCAAGCTTTTTGTCTGAAACGACGTATTCATTAAAGTTTGTAATAGAGTTATACTTAAATTCATTTTTATATTCTTGAGGGATTTTCTTATCAGCTCCATCCTCAGCTTCAATATTCTCAATTTGTTTTTTAAACAAGTTTGCAGAAATCTTTTTTGAAATTTCAAAATTCTCTGTCGCTTTAATAAAAATATCCAAGGCGGAAAGTAAAACAATTGACACAAATATCAGTATGGCCCTTACTTTGACAGGCATATACTTAAGTAAAAAATCAATCTTTTCTGTAATAACTCCGGAGAATTTTCTTTCAAGATATGTCTTAAATTCGTCCTCCCACTCTGAAGCTGCATTCATTAGACGATAAATTGAAAAAAGAACAACAATAATATTAAATATAGAGTAGATATAAACTTTACCGACTGTAGCTTCAATGAAAATCATCGTTAAAAAGTAAGCAAGGTATATATTTGAAAAATGCTCTGAAGTTAGTTTTGCCTTTTTCTTAAAACTAGCAAAACTTTTTATATCTATTTTAGAAACAGAACCTAAAAACAAAATAACTAAATGTTTGATAACCCTGGAGATAAAAATGACATTAGCAACTTTTAATAAAATAGTGATGTCACGAAAGTAAGAATTACTTATTAAGAACTGAATAAGTAAAATCCAGATAATATCAGTGAAGTTAGGTTTTATTCTTACCCAAAAAGAAGAAAAAACTTTAAGTGATTTAACATTTCGATAGTAATTAATTGCTTTATTTTGCTTATCATCAAGATAAGTATAGATTTTGTCTAAACTTAACTTCAAAGAGAAGAAAAGAAAAATAATAAAAAGCAATTTAAAAAAATCAAAAACTAGTTCAGAGATACCTTCTCGACCTCTTGATATTTTCTCATTGACATATAAAAACTTAGAATAGAAGAAACTAATAACCCGATAAGGAGATGATACAATCTCATTTTTTAAAAGTTTTAAATACTCAGAGGCGAGAATTTTCCTAATTATATAGTGCGTTTCTAGCTTACTGAAATACTCACTTCTTAAAGAGTTAATATTAAGAATAAGTTCATTAAGAAACTTGAGTTCTTGCTTTTCCTTGTTAGTAAGTTCCTTTAAAGCTTGTTGCCTTTGAAAAATAGCTTCCTCTCTTTTCTTTGCTAGTTCTAAAAGTTCACTTTCTAGCTCACGAGAGCTTTCTTTTAAGCGGGGAAGTTCTGGTACTACGGGAAGAGAGAAGCTGAATTTTTTATTGAAAATTTTATATAAATCCTCTTGAGTTACTTCTAGCCATATATTGTCTATTTTTCTAAAACTTTCCTCTAGTTGTTTTTGTTCTGAAGGCTCTTTAGAGAGCAGTGAAAGGTTTTGAGACTTTAAAGAAAGGTAATTAATTTTCTCTTCAAGTGCTTTAATATTATCTAGCTTTTTTTCTATCAGCTCAATATTATATCTAATCAGCGCATTTTTGTACGCAATAATTTCTTTTTTAACAAAGTCTTTCTCTTTTAAACTTTGCCCTTCAGACTTAAGTAAGTCTTGCTCTAGCTCTTTTTTAATTTTTTGAGACTCTATGCTTTCTTTTTGTAACTCTTTTTGAAACTCAGGAAGGTCAGCTTGAACTTCTAGGCTTTTTTTGAACAAATCGTTCAAATTCTTATTTTTATTAAAAAGTTGGATTTTTAAATTATTAAATTCTTTTGAAATCTTGATTAATTCATTCTGATAAGACTTTAATTTTAATTTTTTTAAACAATAAGACAAAGTTCTATTTTCAGGTGCGATTCCATCTTCTCTTTCATTAAGCTTTTGAAGCTTTTGAATGTAAGAGTCACTTTCTTCAAGCTTAAAATTGTGACCAAAGATATTGTTAAGACTCACTCCTCTGTTAACAACACCACTTGAAACTAAGCTAAGCTGTTTTACCTGATTTAAAATAATTTGCTTACTGCTTTTAAATGATTCTAAAGTTTTACTCTTATCGCAATCAGTATCAGCATATGCCAGACTGAAGATAAAAATAATGCAAGATAACAATCTTTTAATACTACCCTCTTTTTTTTCTCTTTACTAAATCTACCGGCCATATTCCTAAGATGTCTACGGTAAATCAAAGAGAGCCTCTTGAAGTTATTCGGGAATAATCATTTCATTTGGTTTATCAAAAAGGGAATCGCAACTGTTGAGCCTAGAAAACTTCAACTTCCCCATCGGAATTTTTTTAACAAGCTTATTAAGCTGAGTTCCCCAGGTTGGTCTTATTGAAGTGCTCATATTGAAATTTAACTGCCTATTTTCTAACCCCATATAATCAGCGACAACCCCTAGCTTCATCTCATAGGGAGATAGCTTTTGGTCACTCTTTATCGCTTTAATCACATCCAGACCATTTACCGCTATAATTTGATATTTCTTCACAAGTTCAAGCGAATACTTTCTTTTTAACCAATTCTCTTTCCCCAGATCATAACGAACAGTAAACATATCATGAAGGTATTCTTTTAAAGGAATAATTGTTGGTTTTTCTTTATAGCTAAAATCGTAAACATTTCCTTGATGAACAACAAAAGCATGATAATGCCACCCTCCAGAAGTATTCGTTAAATAATTGGGGTCAATATTTGAAGGGATAAAGCCTGACCAGCGATTTTGATAATATTTAACCAATCCGAAGTAACTAAAACCTTGATTTGTAACTTGCCAAATTTGCGTTTTCTCTAACTCAACACCTGCCTCATGAAGCCATTTAATAAAATTCATTGAGTTTCTTCCGCAATACCTTGATTCGATAAGAGGGTTCTCCCAGTTTTTCTCAAATAATTCGCTCTCTATCGAAGAATAGGCATGAACAACAAGAAGAAATAGCATAATGAATGATTTCATAAAAATGGAATAGGAAAACTCTGAGTTCTTGTCAAACCCAAAAGAAAGCTTCAGTAAACATAGCTCATACTTAAGCCATAAGCTGTTGTTTTTGTTGAAGCAGCATAAAGTTCGTCGTTAGCAAAAATATCACTTTCTTCATTTGTATTAACTTCTGATGAAGAATAAAAAGCTGAGAAGGAAAGACCTTTTTGGCTTCCAAAACTGAAATTAAAAGTAGTATCTGTTCTAGAATCACTTGCACTCATCTCGTTATAAAGTAAGTTGGCCGTAATAATATCCTCTAAATCATAAAAGTTACCCTCAATTTTGCGAACTCTCATGCCAATAGTAAACCACTTGAGTTTTACCTCTGCTACCGTACTTATTCTGCTTGCTTGAGGGTCTTGGCTTAAATCAACAGGAAAGTCGCTTGGCTTACTTAAGGATTGGGAGTTCGTTTTTTCTAAACTTAATTCAAGGTGGAGCGCTGGGTTAGAGTATCCAATCCCAAAACCATATCCTTTTGTTTCAGTGTTAAAAAGATAGTTTTCAGTTGAACCTTTATTTCCTGTTGTTGGGTCATAAAAAGTATAATCCAGAGAACCATCTGATTTTTGAACAAAACTAAATGCCCCTAATGTTATCCCTTTAAACTTAAAAGCAGTCCCTATTTTAAGTAAAGAATAATCCCTGGCCCAAATAAGGTCCCTGGCCGTTAAGTTTGGAATTGAACCGACTCTAAAGATATAATCATAACTATAATCAGCTTGGGCCACTTGAACGCCAATAAATCCCAAATCTAAAATTCCACCGTAATAACTTGACTCCGCCTCTGTTTCAACTGTTCTATCTCCAAGAGAGCTTGATTTAATATCTTCTTTTTTTTCCGCACTTTCTTTGTCAAAAAGAAGTTCTATTGTTGGGCCACGTCCTTTACCAGCTCTAAAGAAAGTTGTCTTATTCAAGCTGAGTTCTGTTTTTATAGGACTATCAAGTGAACTCAAAGTTACATCATGGGTTTTCTCAACATTTGTGACCGCATAGTTAGCAGATAAGAAACCCTGCTCTCTCAGATGACTAACTCCAGGATTAAGAGATTTCATATTTGGAAAAAAGGAAGAACTCGCTATTTGTGCAAAAACAGTATCAATAAGAACGAGGGTTATCACAGCAACTTTTAGCATCCTATCATTTTACCATAAAATGGTAATCACTAGTGTAAGGTCGAATTTTCTTGAATTCATTTAGGGCATGACGATCTGCAAAACTAATCAAACTAAACGAGATATTTTTGAAAATTTAAATTTTTTATAGATTTGGTGGTCGGTACAAGGCTTGAACTTGTGACCCCCTGCTTGTAAGGCAGGTGCTCTCCCAACTGAGCTAACCGACCACTTTTTAGTAGAGGTCTAAAATAGGCCTATGCTTTAAAGCTGTCAACACTAAGTAGCTGAGATAAAACAAAAAAAGGGCCTAAATAAGGCCCTTTTAACTATCTTTGAAAGGTTTTTCTAATTTGCGACTTGAGATTCATCGGCCTCAACGACTTTAAGTGACGCTGCGGCAACAACCTTAAAGAACTCTTCAGGGTTTGTCAGCTCCAAAGCAAGCTTAATAACCTCTTCTGCTTCTTTGACTGGGTACAGATCTAGTCCACCTTTAATTTCAGTTGGAATTTTTAAAAGATCTTTTTTATTCTTCCATGGAAAAATAACAGTCTTCACACCAGCCTGTTTCGCTGCAAGCATTTTCTCTTTAAGTCCACCAATAGGAAGAACTCTTCCTCTTAGTGTAATCTCACCAGTCATAGCAACAGATTGCTTTACAGGAATTCCAGTTATGGCCGAAGTAAGAGCTGTCGCAAGAGTTATACCAGCAGATGGCCCATCTTTTGGAGTCGCTCCTTCAGGTACGTGAATATGAATATCATTTTTACTAAACCACTCATGGCCAATTCCTACTCGACCAGCAATAGATCTGACATAACTAAGAGCTGTTTTAGCAGACTCTTGCATGACTTCACCAAGCTTCCCAGTAATTTCTAATTTTCCATTTCCTGGAACTGTAACAACTTCAATATTGAGTATTTCACCACCAACTGATGTCCAAGCAAGTCCATTAACTAATCCAACTTCAGATTCATTTTCAACTTCACTTCTATCAAATCTGGCCGGTCCAAGAAATTTCTCAATTTGTTTTTCTGTTAGCTTAAACTCTCGACCTTTCTCAATATTGCTAGTCACAACTTCAGTGGCCAATTTTCTAGCGATTGTGCTCACTTGTCTTTCAAGGTTTCTTACGCCAGCTTCTTTGGTATAACCTGTAATCACTCTATTAAAAAGCTTGTCACTAATAGTGACAGTGTAATCATCTCTCAGACCGTTTTGCTTCATGGCCCTACCAAGAAGGTATCTCTTAGCAATTTGAAGTTTTTCAAATGGAGTATAACCAGCGATATTAATGATTTCCATTCTATCTCTTAAAGGACCTGGAATACGTCCAATATCATTGGCCGTCATAATAAACATGACTTGAGAAAGATTGTACTCAACTTCAATATAGTGATCCCCAAAGTTTTTATTTTGCTCTGGATCCAACACTTCTAACATCGCTGAAGAAGGGTCTCCTCTAAAATCACTACTCATTTTATCTATTTCATCTAGAAGAATTACAGGATTAGAAGTTCCCGCTTTCTTAACAGCTTGAATAACTTTTCCAGGCATTGCTCCAACGTAAGTTCTTCTATGGCCTCGAATTTCAGCTTCATCTCTTACTCCCCCAAGAGAAATTCTTACGAATTTTCTATTTAAGGACTCGGCAAGAGAGCGAGCAATTGAAGTCTTTCCTACACCTGGAGGACCTGCGAGACAAAGGATGGTTCCCTTACCTTCACCTTCCTCTACTAAACTTCTTACGGCAAGATATTCAATGATTCTTTCTTTAACGTCTTCAAGACCGTAGTGATCGCTATCAAGAATTTCTTTGGCCTTGTTTACGCTATTATCATCAACTGACATTTCATTCCAAGGAAGGTTTAACATCCAATCAATATAGTTTCTCACAACAGCAGACTCAGCTGACATTGGAGACATTGATTTCAGTTTTCTAATCTCCTTCTCAACTTTCTGAACGGCCTCTTCTGGCATATCTTTTTCTTTTAATCTTTCTTCAAATTCAACAAGCTCAGACTTTCCATCATCTCTATTTCCAAGCTCTTTTTGAATCGCATTCATCTGCTCATTGAGATAGTATTCTTTCTGAGATTTTTCCATTTGGTTTTTTACTCTAGAGCGAATTCTTTTCTCAACGTTAATGATCTCGATTTCTCCTTGCATTTTTTCAAGTAAAAGCTCGAGTCTTTTTTCAACGTTTGTCGCATCAAGGATTTCTTGCTTTTGTGGGATCTTCATTGTCAGATGGGCCACAATAATATCAGCAAGTCTTGATGGGTCGTTAATAGAGTTAATGCTCATTAATAATTCAGGAGGAATCCTCTTATTAAGTTTCACATAATTTTCAAAAACATTTTTAATACTTCTCATCGAAGCTTCAAGACCAACTTGATCTCCAAGCTCTTCCTGACATTTTTTTACAGTTGCAAAATAACCACTGTCGGAACAATCGAACTCATCAACCGTAGCTCTATACTTGCCTTCAATTAAAACTTTGACGGTGTTATCAGGAAGTCTGAGCATTTGTATGATTGAAACAACAGTTCCAATATCATACACATCACCTCTTTCTGGATTGAGAATGCTAGCATCCTTTTGGGTAACCAGAAAAAGTTCATTCCCATTTTTAGCAGCTTGCTCAAGAGCTGAGATTGATTTCTCTCTGCCAACAAATAACGGAACAACCATGTGAGGAAAAATAATAACATCTCTTAAAGGCAACAAAGGGAATGATTTACTTTGTGACTTCTTCTCGGACATAGCACCTCCTGCGCAAAGTTTTCGATGAAGTCGTTTCAACGAGTTCAATTTTCGCTTCTGTCATTAGAAGCTCTTAATACAATTGTCACCCAGATTCATATAATTTTCAAAAAAAAATCTGGGGCCATTTTTACCCAAGTATTTTTTTGTTTAGTATTTTTCTCCCTCTTGAAACACAGAGTTAGGAGTCTTGTAAATTTTTCAACCCCGCTCTAGCAAGTTATTTTGGGTAGTTGGAAAAGAAAAGTCTCCTTAAAGGAGACTTTTCAAGTATGGATTTCTTAAATTTTCTGATTCTAATCTTTTCTTACACTAGCTCTCGAGCTATGAAGCATTTTCAATATCACCTTTTTGAGACTTAAGTGACTGCTCCTTTTTATTTTTTATCTTCTTTTCACCTTCAATGAGTTTAGGATGCTCTTTCCCTAAAATTGAATCTTGAGTAATGATACATTTCATTATCTTGTCATTTCCTGGAATCTCATACATCACATCAAGCATGGTCTGCTCTAGGATAGCTCTAAGTCCTCTGGCCCCTGTCTTTTTCTTAATGGCAATGGCCGCGACCTCTTTTAGAGCATCTTCTTCAAACTCTAGTTCAATTCCATCTATCTCAAATAGCTTAGCATATTGCTTAGTAATCGCGTTTTTTGGTTCTTTTAAAATTCGAATCAAAGCTTCTTCATCTAACTCTTTTAAAAGTGCGTTAACAGGAAGTCGCCCAATAAACTCAGGAATAAGACCAAATTTTGTTAAGTCTTCTGGCTCTATTCCTCCGAGCTCTTCGATAACGGATCTTTTCTCTTTATTACTATGACTACCTAATCCCATTGGTCTTTTAGTCATTCTTTTCTCAATGATTTTCTCAAGTCCAACGAAAGCCCCGGCTACAATAAAAAGAATATTTGTAGTATCAACTTGTAAAAATTCTTGTTGTGGGTGTTTACGTCCACCTTTAGGAGGAACTGCTGCAACCGTCCCTTCGATAAGTTTTAAGAGAGCTTGCTGAACTCCTTCTCCTGAAACATCCCTAGTGATTGAAGGATTTTCTGATTTTCTTGCAATCTTATCAATCTCATCTATGTAGACAATTCCTCTTTGTGCTCTTTCAATATCATAGTCACAATTTTGAAGAAGATTTAAAATAATATTTTCAACGTCCTCTCCAACATAACCTGCTTCAGTTAAAGACGTTGCATCAGCTATAGCAAAAGGAACGTTAAGATACTTGGCCAAAGACTGAGCGATAAGAGTTTTCCCAGAACCAGTTGGACCTGCTAAAAGAATATTGGATTTAGCAAGCTCCACTTCAGCATCATTACGAACAGGCTTATGAGAAATTCTCTTATAATGGTTATGTACGGCAACAGAGATAATCTTCTTCGCTCTTTCTTGGCCAATAACATACTGATCAAGATGAGCTTTTATCTCATGAGGTTTAGGAACATTATCAAGCGAGGCCTGAGAAGTTGTTTTAACTGAATCTTCATAAATAATATCATTACAAAGCTCAATACACTCATCACAGATATAAACACCAGGGCCCGCGATAAGTTTTTTTACTTCCTTTTGCGACTTTCCACAAAAACTACAATTGAGAGAACCGAAATTTTCTTTTTTGGCCATAGAATCAACTCCAATTTATCTACTTTGCTTTTCCTTTTGGCTCAATAATTACATCAATAAGACCAAACTCTTTCGCCCTTTCAGGGTTTAAGTAGTTGTCTCTATCGCAAGCCTTTTCAACCTCTTCGTACGGTTTGCTTGTATGCTTGACATATATATTGTTAAGCTGTCTTTTTAAGTCGAGTATCTCTTTTGCTTGAATTTCAATATCAGTTGCTTGACCTCTGGCCCCACCTAAAGGTTGATGAATCATAATACGACTATGAGGCATTGAATGTCTGAATCCTTTTTCTCCTGCTTGAAGTAGTAAAGACCCCATAGAAGCAGCTAAACCAACACAATAAGTATGAACAGGGCAACTCACATGCTGCATAGTATCATAAATACCGAGTCCTGCATAAACCCCACCACCTGGGCTGTTGATATAAAAATGAATAGGAGCTTCAGGATCAGACTGTTCTAGAAAGAGCATTTGAGCAACTAAAAGGTTGGCGACCGTATCGTTAACTTCTGTCCCAAGAAAAATAATTCTATCGAGGAGTAGTCGCGAGTAAATATCGTACTGCCTCTCACCTCTAGCGGTTTGCTCAATAACAATTGGGTTGGGAATGTAAGCTTTTGGGTTTGTCATAGATAATCCTTATGTTTCTGCTGTCTTTATCGGTAATTTCAATCAAGTACTTGAGTTAATTTCTTCAACTTTATTTTATTCGAGATATTAAGTGCTTAAACAACTTTTTCCTCTATTTTAGTCTTATTTTTTATGAAAGAAACGCAGAAGTTTATGCTCGTTCTTATACTGTTCATAAATTAGCAAAGGTCAAGGTCAGCTAGGCTTGTTTTTTCAATCATTCAGCCTTATTGTTATCTCACTTTAGCTTTTGCCATAAATTTTTAAGGAGATTACGTATGAGTCGTTTAGTCGGAAACAAAGCCCCTTATTTTAAAACGGCTGCCCTTGTTAACGGTGGACAGAAAGAGGTCAGCTTAGATGATTACAAAGGAAAATGGAAAGTTTTATTCTTCTATCCATTAGACTTTACTTTTGTGTGTCCAACAGAAATCGTAGCTTACTCTGACGCTGCTAAGCAATTTAGTAATATCGGTTGTGAACTCATTGCTTGTTCTGTTGATTCTTTCTTCTCTCACCTTGCTTGGACTGAGCAATCAAGAGATGAGGGTGGTCTTGGAGAAGTAAACTTTCCCATTCTTGCTGATTTAAATAAGCAAGTGGCCAGAGATTATGAAGTTCTTGTAGAGGACGCTGGTGTTGCCTTAAGAGGTTTATTTATTATTGATGACCAAGATGTTATTCAACATGCGACAATTAACAATCTTTCAGTTGGAAGAAACCCAGAAGAAACTTTAAGACTTGTTAAAGCTTATCAATATACAGCTAAGCACGGTGAAGTTTGTCCTGCTGGTTGGACTGAAGGTGATGATTCTATGAAGCCAGATCCAACTGGTTCAAAAGAATGGTTTAAAAAACACAAGTAAGAAAAAGTTATTTTCTTTTTTAAAAGGGCCCTCCTCGTGAGGGCTTTTTTTGTGTCTTGCGCGAATAAATCTTTCATAACCTGACAGGATTGCTACGTTGCTCCAATGGTAAATTTTACAATCGACTCTTTCATTCTTTCCTGTCATCAAAATCTCTCTTTATAATTTAAATGTTAGCTAATATGTTCGGGAGACAAATTAGCAAACGAGAGAGTTTTATATGGACGTTACTACAGAGGATGTTGAAATGAGCAATGAGATGAGAGGTTTGAATTCAAACAATGTTTTTGATCTAAGTGAAGCTAGGGAAAGAAGGGAAGAAAAAAAATCAAGAGAGAGATTTAAAAACTACCTTCAAGTTCTTAGCCAAGAGGAATTAGAAATCGAAATTAAAAGTTTCTTTCTTTCTCTTGAATCTCACCCTTTTTCAAAAAACAAAGCCCAAATGGGACAAGTTTTACTTGAAGAGTTAGCTGGTAGAATTTCTGACTCTCCATTAAAGATGAATTCTATTAATGGAATGAAAAATGCTATCACAAAAAAAATCAAAGGGTTTGACTTAGGTCTTAGCTAAAAAGAATCTTAACCTAAAGCCACTGAAGACTCATGTAGTCTTCAGTGACTTTTTTCCTTAACAAAGAAATTTTCAAGTCGTTTGGATAAGACAGTATTGAAGAAAGTGCTTTCACCTTCTCCAAAGCTATCGCGTCTGAATTCACGTTATCTAATAGAGCTTGAAGGTGGACAACATTACTTATAAATGTACTCACATACTCAGAGATAACTCTTTTGGCCTTATTATCAACTTGAGAAAACTGAACCCCTATACGAGTTGAGAAAATTTCATCAATACTAGTTTGAGACTTTTCTCTTCTAACCATTTTCCCTTTTAATCTAATCACTTTTTTAGAATAAATTTCCTGTGAATAATCCTTTAAACGTCCCACTGTAAAATTTTTGAAATGAGGGAACGAAGGAATTGCAAGCATAATAGAAACTTCTTCTTTGTCAGGGAAGTGAGGGAGCATATCAAAGAGCATTCCCCCTTCAGAAAGATTTAAAACATCAGCTTTAAAAACAAAGTCTTCATCTTCAAATAAAGCACTGTAACGAAAAGGAGCCCTTAGATGGGCCCTATTGTAACTCTTCTCTCTCATTATAAAAGCTGGCTAGCAATTTCAGAAAGTGCAGAACGCTCTCCTACTTTAAGCATAGTATGGGCCACGATATCCTGCTCTTTTAATCTCTCGATACAATACGAAAGACCGTTATTGACTGAATCAAGGTAAGGATTATCAATTTGTTCACAATCCCCAGTTAAGACAATCTTTGTTCCTTCCCCAGCTCTAGTGATAATCGTTTTTATTTCATGCGGAGAGAGGTTTTGGGCTTCATCAACAATCATGTATTGAGCCGGAAGAGATCTTCCCCGAATATAAGTTAAAGGTTCGACATGAAGTAAACCTTGATTAATCAGCTCATCCCAAGTGGTCATTTCATTTCTTGCTCTTTGGTTACCAAAAAGAAAATCAATATTATCAAAAATGGGTTGCATCCATGGCCCAAGTTTTTCATTTACATCCCCTGGAAGAAAACCTAAATCTCTTCCCATTGGAATAATAGGTCGTGAAACAAGAACTCTTGAATATTGTTGCTTACCAATTGCTGCTTCTAAACCGGCTGCTATGGCAAGTAATGTTTTCCCTGTTCCAGCTTTTCCAATCAGACTGACAAGATTCACTTCCTGATTCAGAAGAGCATCCATCGCAAATTGCTGCTCAAGGTTTTTAGGATAAATCCCCCAAACACCGTCTCTTGGTTTAATAAGGGGGACGAGTCCTCCTTTTTTTTGATGAAACCTCGCAAGAGCTCTTTTTTGAGGGTTATTTTTTTCAGCGATAATAAGATATTCATTAGAATAAAGCCCTTGAATCATTTTATCATCACAAGAGAGGAATCTCTCTTTTTCAAAAACTTGAAGTTGCTCAGGAGTAATTTCAACTTGTCTATGACCCCTGTAAAGTTCATCAGGTGTTAAATCTGTTGTTTCATAGTCTTGTGACTCAAGATCAAGAGCGTCTGACTTAATACGAAGGTTTATGTCCTTGCTGATAAGAATCACATTCTCGCCAGCTTGCTTTAAAGTCAGAGCATTAGCGAGAATTAAATTGTCATTAATGGCCAGATTGATTCCCGTTACTTTAGAGAGATTTGGGTCAGCAACGACACTAATCTGAAGAACTCCGCCATTATCAAGCTTTATCCCCTCTGTTAAAGAGCCTTTTTTTCTTAATTTATCAATGGAGCGTGCAAACTCTCTGGCATTTCTCCCATTTTCACTTTGGTCTTTTTTAAACTTATCAAGTTCTTCAACAACTATAATAGGAATAAAAACCTTATTCTTACCAAATTTAAAAATAGAATGTGGATCAAAAAGAACGACGTTAGTATCAAGTACAAAAGTTTTAGACAAAAGGCTCCCTCCCATTAGGATATTATTGATATTTTAGATTTTGGAAGACTGGCAGGCAAGAAATCTCTTAGAAATCAAACTCAAGTTCGGCCAAATTAAAGTAAATCAACCCTCTTTTGCTCTTTTTCTCCTGAAAATTGTTTCCGACCTCAATATCATAGAAACCTGCGTAAATTTCAAAAAGCCAAAAATCAATTCCAACTCCATAGCTATAATAGCCAGCATTATAGCCTGTTAATAACTCTAAGTTACCAAGTTGAACTGAAGCCCCTAAGTGAATTTTTCTTCCTTCATCGATGGGACTTAAAACCGGATGGTAATCAGCTGAAAACGTGTACTTCATAAGTCCCAAATTTTGGCTAAAGGCCATTCCTGTACTGACTCTCATCTCCTGATCTTCAACAGGGTTACTCGCGTCTGTTGAATCAAAGCTTGTTCCCATTGCATCTAAAAATGAAACCCCTATGACGAGTTGATTGATGCCTGAATTCATAAAATACTCTAGCCCTAAATCATAGGCCCAAGCTTTACCCACCTGAGGGCCTAAGCCATTTATGATATCACCAACATCTTCTGGATCAGAACTAATGATATTCATTAACTCTGTTCCAAGTAGAGGAAAAGTGTCTTTTAAGACTTTTCTTTTTAAGTAGCGAAGAGAGAGCCCAAGGGAGTATTGCTGGCCTTGTCCTTTTTTGTTTAACCGATGAGGACCTACCGCCCAGGCATAACTCATGACAAAACCATTATCCAACCTATAATCGACATCAATTTCAGGTGAGGTTTGATTAAGAAGAAGAACATTACTTTGTGATGTTGAATAGCCAACCATACTAAAAGATTCAACTCTAAACCCAGCAGCAATTCCCGCTCCAAAATGTAAGGGATAATCCATTAGTACCCCAGAAACACCTGTGGCCGTGTCTGGAATATCATCAAACCTATCTGTATCATCTAAAATATCCGGAAACTGAAGAGTGGGATTAATTGTTGTCATATTAAACCCATGATGACGACCGAGGGCCGCAGGGTTATAAAAAATGGCATACTCATCATTGGCCACACCTGTAAAAGCATCTCCCATAAGAAGACCACGAGGTGAGCGTAGAGGATATCTTATTTCACTTGAGAAACTCCAAGTAATACAAAAGACAAATAAGATATATAAGGAAAATTTCATATAAACATTTGCTCAAAAATAACTGCATAAAAGCGCTCTAAATCCGGAAAGTTTGCAGCATTTGAATAAGTGGATTCACATTCAGATTGTCTTCTTTCGTCACAAATTCCAGCAGGAAGAGAGGGGTCATCACAATACCCTCCAGCACCGTAGATATTATCAACGACGTTTGTTTTAATACTATTCATATCCCCAAGTTCGTCAGAACTTGGAAAAGTCGTATTGGCGATAAGATCTAAGAGGTTTGTTAACATAATATACCCCTCACACATCCTTCGAAGATCTTCTGGCTCATAACCCCCAAGAGCAGGATCTGCGTTTGCCATTTCAGGATGCCCATCTCCTCCTGACACACATGAACCCGTTGCCTGAGTTGTTACGAAAGCAACCGACGCTGCGTCAGTATAGCTAAACAAACAAGTATTATTAGAATTTGAGCCAGCTGCTTTCACTCCATTAGAATCAGAATCGCCATAGTAATAAAAATATTTTCCAAATAGGGCCAAATACATATAAATGAGTTGAAGATTAAGATTATTAGCATGAGATGATCCAAAAACAGAAACTCGATTGGCAACACTTGGATTGGATACACTACCAGCATAAAGAATTGTATTTATCGCTTCCAAAAGATCACTGTAGTTTGAACTATCCACTGTTGTTTCTGGTGAAGTAGAAAATTTAACAAATGAACCGATAATCGTTGTTTCATCTGTCGCATCCAAATTGGCCACGTCAGACTCTAAAAGAGTTAACTCAGAAAAACCTGCTCTACACGCGTAAGCGGAAGAAAGAGTTCTAACATAGTCATAATCACTCGTATCAATTTTAGTTGATAGCAGAAGGTTAATGGCCGCATCACAGTTTCCTTGCGTTAAGTAATAGCGAGCAGTATCAACATCATACCCTCTTTGTTCGCTGTCATCAGGATTGCAAGATAGCAAACAGACTATTGCTAGAATAAATAAAAACTGATTCTTGAGCACTTTGCTCACCTTCCTAGTAAAGCATTCAACCCTCTTCCATTCTAACTGATGAAGGCTTTTCTAAGATATAGAGCAAAGATTAACTGTTTAGTTACCTAGGAAAAGACTCAATCTCTCAATGGCCTCGTTAAAAGGGGCTTCTTCAAGAACGATACTCATTCTAGCTGTGTTTGGAGCGCCAAAGTCTGAGCCAGGAACAAGTGCAACTCCATGTTGATTGAGTAGTTTAGATGAGATTTCTTCAGACTTATCTTCCTCTGTGTCTGCATAGTTTTTTTCAAAATAAGGAGTTCTTTTAAAATCAACCACAAAATAGAAAGCTGAAGTGGATTGGTACCAACATTTTGAAAGTCCATGAGCCGAAAACTTCTCTCTTAAATAATCTGCATTTCTTCTTAAATGTTCTTTAACTGGAGAAAGAAAATGCTTAAAAGAAGAAAAATCAAAATCAATAAGGGCTCTTTGAATTAAACTATTGGCCCCTGAAGTTGTTTGGCCTTGGATTTTAGTCAAAGCATTGGTTAGTTTTTTAGGAGCTACACACCACCCTATTCTAAGTCCGGTACAAGATAATGACTTTGAAATTCCATCAACAATAATCGTTCTGGCCAAAAGCTCTGGATAGAATTTGTAAAAAAATTCAGGCTTAGGGTCGTAGTAACAAATTTCATGATAAATCTCATCACTAATAACAACAATATCTGGATGCTCAAGAAGAAATTCTCCAAACTGTTTCATCCAAGCTTGCGAGTAATTAACCCCTGTTGGATTGTTAGGAGAATTGATAATAATAGCTTTAGTTTTTGAAGAAATACTTTTTTTAATATCTTCAATATCAGGAATAAAACCATCAAATGAATGACTTTTTACAACCTGAGTGGTCCCTCCCCAAAATTGAACCATCTCTGGATAAGAGACCCAATAAGGAGCAATAAGAATAACCTCGTCACCTGGATCAATTAATGTCCCAAGAACATTATAAACAGTATGTTTCGCACCATTACTAATAACAGCATCAAACTCTTCTTCAGAATAACTAAAATCAATCCCTCTTGTTTTTTCTGTGTAACTTATTACTTTTTCTCTTAGTTCCGGAAACCCAGCAACTGGAGCGTATTGATAGCTTTTTAAAAAGTTTGTTTGTTTTGAAACACACTCAATAAATTCTTTAATTGGTTTAAAGGGAAGTTGACCAGCAGTCATGTTATACACATGCATCCCTTCATCCGCTAACTTTATCACTTGTTGATTTGTTTTGAGGGTAACACTTTCATTAGCAAGCTTAACTCTACTACTTAAAAACACTATGAATCCTTTTTGGCCAATAAGGCCTTGTGAATGTTTTCTGGAACAAACTGACTAATATCTCCACCATGTTGGTAAATCTCTTTTATTAAAGAAGAAGAAACGTAATAGTTCTCAGATCCAGCGATTAAAAAAACTGTTTCAAGCCCATTACCTATTTTTTTATTCATTGTTGCCATTTGGAATTCTCCAGGAAAATCCCCTGTTGGTCTTAGACCTCTTATTAAGAATTTAATTTGATTTTCTTTTGCATAATCAGAAATGAGGCCTGAGCAAACCGATATTTTTATTTTTTTACTACCAGCAAATAATTCAGTTAAAAGTTTTCGCCTTTCTTCCACTGCGAGGAATGGTGTTTTTTTAGGGGGCGCCGCAATAACAAGATGAATTTCATCAAACAATGACTCAGATCTTTTCACAATATCCAAATGACCAAGAGTAAAGGGGTCAAAAGTACCGGCATACAAAGCTTTTCGATTCACACTTCATCCTTTTTCTCTACTTTAGTTTTCTTGCTTAAATCTGTAAATTGGCCCTTAAGAAAAGATAGAGATAAAACTACTACCATGCTTAAATACTTTAGACGCTTTGTGACCATAAAGCTCTTCTATGACCTCTAGATTCAATCCTTTTTGTGAATCACTTTCAATCCATAGGCTATGTTCAACCGAAGAAGTCTTAATGAAAGAAAAAAAGCTCTCATAAAGATGTGTTTGCTCATAAGGGGGATCAAAAAAAAGAATACTCTTGGTTTGGGCCCATTTAATCCAACTTTTTTGAAAATCACCTTTGAATAAGCTTATATGGGCCGTTTTTATTCTTTCTTTAAATCTCTCAATATTTTTTTCAAGAACGATTAAGGTTTTTGGGCCTTGCTCAAAGAAAACAACAGAATCTGCTCCTCTGGAGAGAGCTTCAAAACCCACGGCTCCACTTCCACAACAAATATCAACAAAATTCCATCCTTCTAGATTTTGAAAAGAGTCAAAAATTTTTCTTCGTAACATCACTGAAGTGGGTCTCACATCGTGAGATTTTGGAACATCGACAAGGAAGCCTTTGGCTTGGCCTCCTAGGATTCTAATACTCATGATCTGTTTTTAAGCTGCTTTAGCTGAGACTGGCAAACAGAACTTAGCTCCATCTTCAAGTTCAATTGTGATTCCCTCTTGTTCATCAACGAAAAGGCTCACTCTCTTACCTGAGACTTCAAAATCTAACTCCATTGCAATTTGCCCTTCAACTTTAAAAGACATTTTACTCTTTGCTCCACCGGAAAAAGATGGTGTTGCCTTAGGAGAATTTTTTGTAATGCTTTCAACTTTATTAACACTAGGCGTTTTAACTTCGCTTTGAGTCATTTGGGGTTCTGGCGACTCAACAGGAGTCTCACTAGGAGAAACTACTTCATCATCTGAAAATTCTTTTTCAAGACTTTCAATTTCATCCATAATATCCTTTAATTCGTCGTCGTTGAATCCTGTCTCATCGTTTTTTTCGTTTGCCATAATTCCCTCACTCCATTAACAAAGTGCAGTTAAATAACCTTTCTTTAAAGCGTATCGTCATTCAGTTTTAAAACTTGAAAATTCATTTTGTAATCTTATAAGAAAGGAAAGTTTTTCCATGACAAACCCGTCTACTTTAGTTAATTGTTTCTATTACTTATTTGGGAAACCGAAAAATAAATCTTGTTTAAAACTGGAGAGAAAGAGTTGAGTGAAAAGATCTTTTTGGCCAAGAATTGGCTCAAAGGAAGTACAGAGATGACCAATGGTCAGCTCAAACCTCTTTCTCATCATGACGAAATACCTCCTATTCCAACATCTGCGTTTTTGCTTGATGAAGAGATCTTTCCTAGCTTTATCCCTAAATCAAACACGACTTTAAACAAGCACTTTGTTGAAGGTTGGGACGGCGAATCCCTGGCAACGAAACAAACCCAAAAACTAGCGCTTCTCTTCAATAGCCTGACTGAAAACGTCTGCTATGGGCTCAAAAATCATGTCTTTAGTAAAAGCATTAAAGAGGAAATTTTTAATGAATTTCTCTCCTTTTGTGAATTTAAGTCTTATTGTACATCCGATATAGAAAACTACGTCGACTTTTGGGATGAACTTTTTGAGCAAGACTCAACTCAAAGAGAAGTACTTGATGAGTTTGTAAAAATCTACTCTTTCAGAGTTTCTGTAATCTATTTCTTGAAGATTCGTTTTATCAGCAAGTTTTCTGAGCAATCAGGAATAAAAAGAACGTCCTATCATTTACTCAACCCAAACTCATTCATTATTCAAACTTTTAGAAAAGCAAGTTCGAACGAGCTCATTACAAAAGCTTTTCAAAGTAACCAATATAACTGGTTTAGGCCTAGTGCAACTCTCCTGGAAGAAGTAACTCATCTAAGCGAAATCAGCTTGTCTCTAAGTATCAGTGAAATTATTAAAAATATTTCTATTAAGACCCAAGAATACCTAAATAAGAAGCAATACTCCCATGTTTTTTCTCACAAAAACTTCGGTCTTTTTATTAACTCACTTCTTATTAATTACTCAAACTGGTTTTACTCGGCCCAAAATGGACAACTTCCAAAATCAATAAAAAATAACTCAGAAGCAGAGATTATTAGCTGTAAGTTTCATGGCCAGTATTTAGAATCGATGTCTTTATCCCACTGGCTCGCACAGCAAAACAATCTTTATATAAAATGGAGACAACTTCTATGCCCTGACTTTAAAGGGGACAAGTTTGAGTCTGGCTCTTATATGAAGCTGTTTAACGAACTACAGTTTCTCACTTTTGCTATCGAAATTGCCTCAAAACAAAATTATAAAATCGTTCCATTTCTTTGCCAAACAATGAAGAAATATCAAGAGAATAAGAAAATGGAAATTTTGGGACAAAGAAGTCTTTTTGATGAAGATATTTCTCAAAGTGCTTCTAAATACGATCGTATTGTTCTCAATTTGGTTGATACTCCTAAAAATAATCCTTATTTTTTCCTGATTAACGAAATTCAAACTCAATTAAAATATCTTAAAGATGACGGAAAAATATTTTTACTCTGTAATAAAAACATTTTTATTAGCTCACAAAAAGAAAAAATTAAATCTCTATTAAATAAGGTTAATTTTGAATCTTATTTTTCTCTTGAAGATGTGAAGGGCAAAGGTGAAATGCCGAGTTACATCTTTGTTTTTAATAAAAAACAAGATTCTACTTCTTTTGATTCTAATCAAAAATACTCTTTCCCTTCTTTTCAGTTCTCTGGTGAACTTGATTCTTTTTATGAATTTTCTCACCTCACAACTGGACTTCAGAGTTTTTTCAGAGATAACCTTTATGATTTACCTCCTTATTTTTTCAAAGAACTCAATCAAAAGCTAAATATCAAGTTTTTTAGTGATGCCTTGCTAGATGGAAGATTCGTTAATTCCCCTAGTAAAACAACAAAACATATTAATCATCCTCATTTTTTTTCAAACCTTATTAAATCTTGTTTAAGGTTTGATGAGCTTTTTGATATTTTTCCTATTAAAAATGACAAAAA
This sequence comes from Bacteriovoracia bacterium, assembly GCA_030431635.1. Lineage (GTDB taxonomy): Bacteria > Bdellovibrionota > Bacteriovoracia > Bacteriovoracales > Bacteriovoracaceae > CALFYV01. The sequence continues at coordinate 317,630 of JAUIIL010000002.1, read as the reverse complement.
CGAGTTTGATCAAAGTGGAGAACTTTTTCACTCCATCCCTCACTATCAATTTGCTCTTGTGGCGATAGTTGACTACCGACTGGCCAATCAAACAAGAGTTGAAGTCATCCCTTTCACTTCCTTTAAAGCAAAAACAAATGAGTATGGTCTAAGTAGATGTCAGTATTTTGGACTCAACCCTAAAATTTCAGGACTTAACTTAAACATTTTTAGAGAATACTTTGATAGCGAGCTTGGCCAACAAATTATTGATTTCACTTTTACTGGAAACTATACCAAATTCAAATCAAAGCTCAGTGCGCTCTTATTTCCTAAGCTTCTTATCAATAATAAGGGACTACCTGATTTTATTGCCAAAGGATTCGAGCTACTGACCTTAAGCTCATCTGAAATCGAACAAATCGATTTAAAGGTTTTTGAAAGCAAGTTTCAAGTCATTGAGCAGCTGCTTAAAAACTCTTTTAGACAATACCCTAAAGAAATTTTATCCTTGTTAACTCAGTTTAAGATTACTTTGGATAAACTTGTTAATTTTAACTTAGGACCTGAACACATCAATAAAGAACTCTTTTTTAATCAAAGATTTAACAAGGAACTTACAAAACTAAGCTTGAAACCACTTTTCCCTAGCCACGATGATATCTACACTGAATTTCATCAAACTTCTCAAGATATGGAAAAAATAAATGTAACAAGCTACCAGTTACATAAAAAATTAGTTAATTCTGAAGTTATTCATTGTTTAGAACTCTATCACAACGACAGTAAAATCATGAGCTTATACTCAGACAAAAGTTTGTTAGTTTTCATATCTATTCTTCTTGACCACCTTGCTCAAGAACCTCTCCCATATATTTTACAAACGCTTCAAATACCTCAAATCAATCAACTCAAACAGGTGATCGAAAACTTCTATTTAAAAAATTCCACTTATGTTGAAATGGCCAAGAAAATTAATAAGCTAATTTCTTCGTTTTTTATTATTTCTCTTAACCAAAACTCTTAATTTTCCTCTATCATTAATAGATAAGAGGAAAAAATGCTCAATTCTCACCTAAAAAAACTTCATTGGCAGTTAACTGAAAATCTCAAAGAAAAAGCATTAGGTTTTGAGCATTTCTCTCCCCAGATCTCTGATTATCGAAAAGAACAACAATACTATTATCAAAGAAACTACGAATTAAGCCATGAAAGAGAGTTTATTAGCTCTATCATTAACTCTGATTTTATTATGATTGGAGACATTCATACCTTTGATCAAAACATAAGAAATGTATTAAGAGTCATGAGGTATTTAAATCAAAATCGTTCTGGTTTTATCCTTGGAATTGAGTTTGTTCATTATAAAAATCAAGTTCAACTCGATAGCTTTTTAAAAAATCAAATGACGGACCTCGAATTTCTTGAAGGTATTAATTATCATGACTCTTGGAGGTTTCCTTGGAATCATTACAAGATACTTTTCGAATTTATCAAAAAACATAATATTGAAGTTGTTGCATTGAATAGTGATGGAAATATAGAGGAACGGGATCATTTTTGTTCTCAAAAACTTCTAGAAATAAAAAAACAATCTCCTCAAAAACCTATCCTTCTTCTTTTTGGAGAATTACATATCATCCCTAATAAAATCCCTAAACAACTCACGTTGCTTTCTCCTAAAAAATATCGAACGACTATTATCCATCAAAATATTGATCATATTTATTTTGAAAACATTCAATCCTCCCAAGTTTTTTATAAATTTAGTAGAGATGAGTTCTGTCTTATTAATTCTCCCCCATGGCTTAAGTACGAGAGTATGATCTACTGGTATGAAAATTTAGTCGATGATCCGGACTTTGATATTCATGAATATATTTTGGATACGGGAATAAAAGTTTTTAGTTCAGATATAGATGATAACTTTCTTTTTCTTAATAAACAATTAGTTCAAGCTCTTCAACTTGATCTTGAAGAAAGCGAAATTTCAGATTTCAATCTTTATGACCATAAGGATATTCAATTTTTTGCAAAAAAAATTAAACTCCAAAAAGATAAAAAGATAAAAAACTTCTACAATGACTTGTTAGTTAACCAAGAGTCATTTTCTTTTCTTAATCAAGCTCGCTACTTTATCTCAAATTACTCGGCCAACAGACTCATTTACTTATCAGGAATTCATCTGCATCTCTTAATGCTTAAGAAGAAAAAATTTGAGTTTAAAAAGGTCTATTCTAATAAAAAACGCTTTTTTGCCTATTACTTCTTTGTGTATTGTCATAGCTACCTCTTATCGAAATTTATTAATCCTTATCGAAAATGTGATCTCTTCGCAGAGTTTAGAGATATGTCTGAACAACAGCCACTCTATAAAAAGGTTCTTGTTTTTATTGAAGCAGAAGAATCTCCCTCTCTAAGTCGTTTGAACTTTCTCTCCCTTTATCGAGTGGCAAAAATCCTTGGTAGTTTTATAGGAGAACTGGTATATGAGGTTATGAGGAATCAATCACATCAAGAATTAAGAGAGTTTATTTTCAATCATTTTTATAATGAAGAACTCTCATTTAAAAACTTCCTTTCTTTTAAAAGCCTTATTTTTTCTCAAATTGATTATAAAAAAATAAAGAAAAGGTTTTTTTAGATGAAGATAATTATCCAACGAGTTTCTCACGCTTCATGTACAATCAACGAACAAATTGTTGGCGAAATTGGTAAGGGCTTCCTTCTTTTTGTCTGTTTTGAAGTTGGAGATGGAGAAGTTCAAATCGAGCAAGCCGTTCAAAAAGTTGCTAATTTAAGAATTTTTGAAGATCAAAATGGAAAGATGAATCTCAATCTCAAACAAGCAGATGGAGCTATTCTTTCTATTAGCCAGTTCACTTTAAGCTGGGATGGTAGAAAAGGTCATCGCCCTAGTTTTGATAAATCAATGCCTCCAACTCAAGCCAAAATTCACTATGCACTTTTCAATAAAAAACTCAAAGAACTCGGTTTCCGGGTAGAAACGGGGGAATTTGCTGCTGATATGAAAATTTCACTTCTTAATGATGGGCCGGTGACTTTTAGCTTTAATTATTGATTGGCCCTAAACTCTTGGAGAATCTCTTTTTTAGTTCCTTTTTTGACAGAAACAAGACGAGGCTTGCTCTCTTGTAACTCTGAACTCTCTTTCACTCTATCTTCTTTTTCTCTAATAATTGTGGCCCTAGTCGGTGTCGCACGTCTTAAGAGAATTTCAGTACAAGAACCAGAAAGCTCACCCTCAACATTGAAGAGGTTTCTCAATACAACCTTACCATCGATATCGTTAAGAAGTTCTGAAGTGAGCTGAAGGTTTATATCCTTTATTGAGCCCTTAGAAGAATTCACATAACCTATTTCACTCGATTCATATTTATGGCCATTAACGATAACTTTTATATAGGCCGTATCACCAAGTGGTTTACTTCTTATAATAACCTTTCTTCCTTTATTGTGTTTAACTGAGTGATCAATTGCTGTGGCCAATGTATTATAAAAAACTTGCTGAAGAAGCTCTTCCTTCCCCCAAATGTTAAGGTCATCATCTATGTCCATATCAAGGACAATTCCATGGGTAAAAACTTTTTCAGAGATGAGATCAACGACATTACTAAACAAAAGATTTGCATTAAGAACTTCTTCACTCTCTCTTTGTTCATAAAGCTCAATAACTTCTTCTACACTATTTGAAATTGGACTTTCAACAATTGCTTTACCCTCAACATAAGACTTTGAAGATAAACGCTCTAAGATAATTTCGTGGTAAAGAAAGAATAATTCTTTCGTTTTGGTCATTTGTAGCCGTTCAAAAATAGCCCCCAATAACTGCTCAATTTTATAACTGTCTTGATAAGCTCCTGTTTGTAAAATTTGAGCAGACCAAGCTTCAAACTTCCCAATGAAGCTAAAACTCTCTTGAAACCTTCCGTACGCATAGATTCCAACTAAGATTAATAAAGCACTGAAGCCTATAAGAAAGTTAAGGAGAAACTCACTATAGCTTTCTAATTGAGATTGATTATACTCAACCGTATCTAGTACCTTGTCTTTAAGAATTTCAAGGTCTTCAAATTTTTTAACAGCAAGTTCGTCTGCGTTTCCTAGAGATTTTTCTCCAGAAAACCACGAATCCTCTTCTGAGTACTCGTTTGGATTGTTAAGCCTTCTTAAATTTTTGGCCCTTTTTTGAAACCAGTGAACGTCAGAGCTCAAATCATTGATTTTTCTTTTCAAACCGCTATCAGCAGAGAGATGTGAGCGTTGAAAAATAGAACTCACTTCTGCAAAACAATCACCAGTTAAAGAAGTAAAACTATCATCTAAATAGGCAGAGCTTTTATCTGCTGTCATTAAAGAAGTAAATGTTTGAGAGACTCTTTGAAAACAAGTATTAATACCAGTTGTTAATAAACTAGAAGTTTTAATGGATTCAAGTGTTCTAAAGTAAGTAACACCAGAGCCAAGAACTCCTACAACTAAAACCCCTGTTAATATTGAGAGATTTTTTTTCCTTGAGATCTTCCTGATTAAGTTTTGAAACATTTCGAACCATCCGTGATTCTATGAAAATTATTTAGAGCCCAACAGCTCTCAATACTATTCTCCCTCCTATAGTGCCTCTGAGTCAAGTAGCAGGAAATAGGAAAAGCATTCCATAAACTTTTTACACACTGCAAAATAACAAAGAGTGCCATTTCCTTCCATCTCCCCTAAAATGAGATTGGATGAAGACTCTAGGTTACCGTCATTTTATTATTTTGTGTTTCATACTTCACTCGCTTTTTATGTGTTTGAAGCTAGGCCTGCCAGAAAAACTTGATTTTTTTACTCTGGAAAACGAAACTCCTCAAAAGACTCTCACTATTACATTAAGAAAGCTTGGAGATGAGAAAGCACTAAGTAAGAGCGATAACTACTTTAAATATTCTGAAATTAACTCAAACCAGGTCAAGAACCTCAAATCTTTCACAAAAGAAGTCGTCAAAACCAAATTGAATGCCCCTAATTTAACTTCTAAAAAAGAAATTCAGATTACCCCTATTGAGTCTCAAAAAAAGAAAAAAACTATTTTCTCTATTAGCTCACAAGAAAATACAACCTATACCTTAATTGAATCCGATGAAGGGTATAAGCTTCATTCCATGGGGCAATTTCAAAGCCAAAACTCTAACCCCATTCTTTCAAATAGCCAGGTTAATTTTAACCTCGAAGTTCCTAAAGGGGTTGCTTTAGAAAAGTTGAACCAGTTTGAAAAAATTGTTTATGGTTTTAACTCTAGGCTTCAGAGAACTTTTTCTTCTTCTTTATTCAGGCAATTTGCAATGTTTATTCAAACCAATCCCCATTTCCCTCAGCTATTGATGAACAGAAAAGAAATTCTCTCCGGTAGATTAACATATGATAAAAATGGAAATTTAGTCAGAGTCAGAACTTTAAAGGGATCCTACTACGATAAATTACAGGAAGCTTTTTTAAACTCTCTTAATGATGTTTCTATCATTCCTAATATTCCAGAAATAGTTTTAAACGAAAACGAGCAAATGAATATCAGCATTACTCTTGAAGTGAATTAAAAAGTGATGTTACTTTTTTCCAAAAATTATCTTGGTAAGAGTTTTTCTCTTTTTGTCTGAAGTTCTCAAAGAGCTCTTTTAATTCAAAAGATAGGGCTTGAGCGTCAGTGAGAGATAAGTCCTTTGATGGAATGAGATTTTCTAATAGGTCTCTTTTCGTTTTATTTTTTTGATAAAGTTTTACACAAGCAGGATAGTCTTTTAAGTAGGAATCAAATTTCTTTTTTTCAAAATGATTTAACTTACCATCTAAATAAAAACTCACGTTCTCTCTTACAAATCTTAAGGCCTCTTCCATTCTTGCTTGGGCGATAAAATCTGTTCCAAAGTTTGGTTTTTCAAAAATGCTTTGCATATTCTCCTTTATAACTCTTGTTGAATTAATAAATCTCTTGAGCCATAAATTTTTTCAATCACTTCAAATCGTGGAAGTTCAGTCACTTCCATTATTTCTTCAACAGACATTCTAAGTTTCATATCTAAATACATAACGGCCCTTCTCTCTATAGGTAATCTCTCATAAAAGCGCTTCCAACTCACCTCAATCTCTTCATTATCAATAAGAAGACCGTCAAGTTGATAAGCCCTTTTCTTGGCCAAAAGAAAAGCTGTTTTATAAATCAATAACTTAATTCGACTTTTGTCTTTAACGGTGCCTCTGTGTTCAATAAAAACTTTAGAGATGCTATCAATAACGAGTTGCCTGCTTTGAAGCTCATCGGGAATCAGGCAAAAGACAAAGGAGTAAAGTTTTCGAGATGTGTTTTCTATCCACTTTGGATATTCATCATTCATATGCCATTTATTCTACCCTTTAATAATAGGGCAAATCAATCATTTTCCTGATTTTGAAGTATTTTCAGACATTTACTGATGATTTATTTCTTAAATATTCCTAACAAGCTACCGATAATATTTATAGAGATTCTGAATGGGGAATTATTTTAATGAAGAAACTCACTATTTTACTCAGTTTTATATTACTACAATCCTGTCTAAATGGCAGTAGTGATGGTTCATCAAACTCTCAGAACCAAACTGGAGGGTCTAACCCTATTTCAACAGGTTCAACGAGTGGAGGAACAACAACTGGTTCTAGTTCTGGTGGTAGCACCGGCGGAACTTGCTACGGAAATTCACAAGATGGAGATGGCTCTGGAAGCTCTCCTGTTTTTACTTCTGATATACAACTTCCTGGAAAAACAGATTGGGTACCAGTTAATGGCTCTGCTCCTTCTGGTCAGATTGATTATTCGACGGCCCAAATTCTTCTTAACAGCGTTGATAGCCGTTTAAGAGTTAGAGCACAAGTCCTCTCTCAGCCAAGTGACTGTCCAGGAAGAACAACTGGTTCTCCAACTTATCCTCTTTATACCAAATTAAGATTTAAGATTCGCTTCTATACTCTTAATCAATCGACAAACCAAATCGAGCCTACTCCTTTTGTGTATGAACCGACAAACCCTGTTAATGTGAATAGTTGCTCTGAAATTTTTGACATTCCTTTCAAAAACCAAGTGGCAGCAGCTTACGCAACTCCAGTTGTGATGGGTGTTGAAGATGTCCGCTCAGACTTTGAATGTGTGTTTCACGGAGAAGGTGGAACGACTCCTCGTTGTCCAGCGGAAAAAGATGTTACTAGCCGTTCATGCTGGAGAATCAAATTACAATGGGTCACAGATACAACTGATGACTTTAACTAGAAAGAATTAGCTATCTCTTCAGCCAAATTCACCCCCATCGCATGTGAAACTTCTACGATAAGACCAGGACAAGTGATATTAACTTCAGTAATTTTTCCATCTAGAATATCATAGGCCACAAGAGGCACATCATACGCTTTTAAATCCCATGCTATTTCATCACAGAGGTTCTTTGTATGAGAATCAAGCTTCGAGCGCTCAAAGGCAGCTCCTTGAGCAATATTACTTAAAAACTCCCCTTCTAAAGGCTTTTTAAGAATCGTCCCCAGCTCTCTACCTGCGTAATACAACGCCCTTTGCTCCCCTTGATAAACCTTATCTATAAAGGGCTGAACAATAATAGGACCATCTGACTCTTTAATCTTGCGCTTGAATATTTCTTTCAGATCCTTATGAGAGACATCAAATTTTTCAACCCCAATGCCGCTAAATCCATCCAAAGGCTTCATTATGATTTCCTTATAAAGCCTATCTTTAACGGTGAGAAGGTAAGATTCAAATCCTTTTAAGGAAAGCCCTACAAAGGAGCCAATTTGAGATTGCTTTTGTTTAAAAGCATGAAGTTTTTCATTATGAAGCATTATCCCTTTAGGATTATTAATAATCCTGATTCCAAAGCTCTCTAAATACTCCAGCATCCATAAATAACGCTGATAACGACCATCATAAGGAGGGTCGATTCGCATATGAATAACATCTCCCTTTTTCAGTTTGAGTAGAGATTTTGGTTTAAGCTTAAAATCACTTAAATAAAAAGAGTTCTTTTTTAGTTCAGAAGCGAAAGGATAGACCTCTAGCGCCGGTAACTCGGAATCAAGTAGATAAAAATCTTTTTCAAAAACAATATAAACTTCTTTACCGAGCTCCTTAAAGGTATGGGCCAAAAGTAGAGAAGAATCTTTTTTGATATTTAATTTTTCAAGAGGGTCGATAAAGATTAAGTGTCTCAATGCTAATTCACCTTTTGTTCAAGAAAGCGTCTAAAGCTCATTATTTCATCAAAATCATTCTTTTGATAGATTTCATAATTGTTGTGAAGAAAGTGGTAAAAATCAAGTAAAGACATATTCATTTTTTTAAAAAGATCTTCAATTTGAAGCCTATTTTTTTCATAAGTCATAAACGCTGCAAAAACAGCATTATTCCACTCATACTTTAGTGGAAAGCAATGCTTTATTTTTATCTTTAGTTTTTGACACGCAAGGCGAACGTTAGGAAGATAGTTTTTTTCTAAAAAATCCTTCAGATACTTTTGGGCCTCTTCTTTAGTTAAGTTAGGATGACTTTGATAAATGGTTTGCAATTCTTGGGCCTTTTGAACAATCAGCTTTTTAATCTCTAAATAGTTTTGATGCTGTTTTTTTCTGTCACTGATCTCACTTTCTTTAATGGCAAAGTATTTCTGGGTTAATTTATCAGAGAAGAAGTTGGCCATATTTTCATTCAGTTCAACATTATTCTCAATAAAAAAAATAGTATGAAAAAGCTCATGGAAAATAAGTCGTGCAAGCTCTATTTTATCATAGGAAAAAAAAGTAGATAAAATGGGATCATCAAAATATCCTAAACTCGAATAAGCATCTACCTTTCTAATATATGTTACCATTCCTTCGTTTTCTAATTTTTTTTGAAATTTTTGAGCAGAACTTAAATGATAAAATCCAATATAAGGAAATTCTCCCACAAAAGGGAAAGAGAACTTTCTGGCCTTTATTTCATTATAGTTTGAAGCAATTACGAGATAAGTTAAAACATCAGATTCTAAAAAGACTGTTTGAGTATAAATTCCTGTCTCTTCTTTACTAAAATATTGATAAAAAAACTTTTTATACTCCTCTATTAGTTTTATTTTGTTTTTTACTTCTTCACTTATTTTATTATCTTCTAAAACTTTTTGATTATCGATAGGCCGAAAATAGAAAATATCTAAATGATTCCATCCTTGCTCAAACAGATAGCTTGTTTTTGAACATGAAAACAGAAGAAATAAAAAGACAAACTTCAAAGCGAATTTCCTGGATAAGATTTTCTGGTTAAAACGAAACCTAAAACGCTTACTCCTATTATAAACAACATTAGTTTTAAAAGTGAATGCATTTTCCCCCAAAAGAGACTACTACCAATGACAGCAACGATAAGAATCGTGCAAAAAACTTTGGCCCTTGGTCGTATGACTTTGTTCTCTTCCCAATCCCTCACTAATGGGCCTATGTATTTAAGATCTAACAACCAACGATGAAGCTTAGGAGAGCTTTTTGAAAAAAGAAAAGCCGCAAGAATAGCAAATGGAGTTGTTGGTAATACCGGCAAAAAAATACCAATAATTCCTAAGAGTAAACTGATAAATCCGAGGAAAATAAAAATATTTTTCCTTAAAAAATTCATTCTAACTAAAGATAGGAAGGCGTCGGCCAAAATCTTGAACGACTTCACCTTGGCAGCTTAGGGCCGTTGCCGAAGTTATTTTGACATCAACCCAATGCCACTGATAGTTTTGCTCTAACTCCTTAGGCAGAAAATGCACAATCCGGTAACAATTAGTTCTCCCTCTCCACTTTGTTTCACCTTTAAAACTACTTTTTCCTTCCACAAGAACCCTATAAGTTTTCCCTACCATTTGAGAGCGTATTTTTTCTTGAATCTCGAGTTGATGGGCCTGGATTTCCCTCAAACGCTCCCCTCGAATATCAGCAGTTAAAATATCTTTCATTCGGGAAGCTTTCGTTCCCGGTCTAGCAGAGAAATTATATGAATAAATAAAGTCGTATTGTGCTTTATTTAAAAGTTCTAAAGTGGCCTCATGCTCTTGTCTCGTTTCATTAGGGAAGCCCGCAATAATATCAGTAGAGAGAACGATTTCAGGATTGGCCTTTCGAAGTTTCTCTACTAATTCTAAGTAATGCTCAACTGTGTATTGCCTAAGCATTCTCTGTAAAACTGTATTGGAACCTGATTGAATGGGAAGATGAAGATGATTGGCCAATTTTTTAGAACTGCCATGTACTTCAATCAGCTCATCAGAGACATCATAAGGGTGAGAGGTTGTATACCTAATTAACTCAAGACCATTAATCTTCTCTAATTCTTGTATTAACTGAGCAAGAGACTCACCGTTATCTTTTCCAAATGAGTTTACATTTTGCCCTAATAGAGTCACTTCTTGAATCCCTGAATACTCAACAAGCTTTTTCGTATCATCGACAATCTCTTGTAACTTTCTTGATTTCTCTCTTCCTCTTGTGAAAGGAACAATACAGTAGGAGCAAAATTTATCACAGCCTTTGATGATATTAACAAAAGCTTGAGGAGAACCATGAGTTATTTTGGTTTCAATAGAATAGTTCTCACTTCTATCCCAAGAAGTCACAGCAAACTTATTATCACCAGAATAGGCCCTAAAAACCATTTCTTTGATATTATCAATAGCATCAGTCCCAAAAGCAAAATTAAGATGTTGGTATTTTTTTAAAAGATCCTTACTATCAGTTTGGGCAATACAGCCTCCAACTCCGATTTTCACTTCTTTATATTTCTTTGTATTTCCAAGATGAGAATAAAATTTTTGGTTTGCTAAGTCTCTTATGGCACAAGTATTAAATAACAAGAGATCGGCATCTTCTTGATCTTCTGTGTGTTCAAAGTTTAGTTCTTTGAGATGGGAGAGGATCCTCTCAGTGTCATGATAATTCATCTGACACCCGTAAGTTTTCATCCAAACTTTTCTTTTTGGAAACTCTATGTCCCCTACTTTAATCATTTTCTGACCTATGTTGAAGGTATTCGTATCGACGCATAGTAGTAAAATCCATGAAATTTGTAAACGCGATGAGGGGATATTTTTTTATCTAACCTATTGATTTTTTATGATTTTACTTTGACTCATAGCTTTTTTACGCAGAAGAAACATCTCACCGATAAAAAAAAGAATGAAACAGATATAAAAGCCAATCGTTTTAAAAAAAAGCCATTTTTCAGTAGAGAATTCAAAAGCAACATAGGCCATGAATAAGCCGTATCCAAGCATGAAAAAACCAGTGTGTTTTTCAAGATATTTGATTATTTCAGCTGAGGGTATAGGGCGATTCATCGCTTCCATCATTTCTAAAAAATAACTGTCATTCTTATAAGTTTTATAAATAAGTAATCCCCCCATAAATAATCCCGTAAAAAAAGGTTGGAGCTTGAACCAAATCCCTTCATCTCCAATAAAAGAAATCATTGCTAAAAACACAATCAGAAAAAAATTGAGTTTTGATATCGAATGAACATGCTTCGTAAAAACTTTCTCTAGACCAATTTCCAAGATGGCCAAAACCAATCCACCAAAAAGAGCTACTTTTAAAGAATAATGGCTTTCTAAGTACCAGTATGCCAGAGCAGGAAGAAAAGAAATCAGAAAAAATTTATTTGAGTGTGAGCTTTCCATTTCCTAAAGATTAGGCAATTTTCTTTAGTTTGTCTTCACAGTAAGAGAGAAAATCCTCTCGAAAATTTGCTGGGTCCAATATCTCAATATCAGGTCCTATCTCATATAACCACTCCATGAGTGCTTCACATGGCTCAACTGATGCGGCCCAAATATGCTCACCTTTAGTATTTGTTATTAAACATGGATTTCCTAAATGTTGAAAGGATGGTTTTTCTTTTGGGGCTTTATTAGGATTAAATTTAAGAATCAATCTAATTTCCGTTTCACTGATTGCCCTTAAAGAATTTATAAAATCATCAATCTCAATTTTTGTGAAGGCAGGAGGATGATTCGTTTCAAAAATTTCAATTTTCTCAACATCATTTAAATAAAGATGAACAATAGATTTATCGACTTTATCTTCACAAACAAGAGACATTCTTCCATCAAAGTGAACAAGTCGGTGTGGATAAACATCTATTTTTTTCCCATTTAAAAGAAATAAGCTAAGAGAGTGATTCCCTTCGATACAGCTCTCGATTTGGGCCAGCATTTTTTCATCCAAATGATAGTGTAGTAGTTCTTCATGTGGAAGTTCACTATTCACACACTCTTGTATAATGTTTGACATACTACTTTCTAAACACGTGACCTTATTCATCACTTCAATGGGCGCAAAAAGATCATACTTTGAATATTGAACCTCTAAAGAAGTGAGCTTATTTTTTAAATCATCAAAAAGGTTGAGCCGGGCCATATTTTCTGAAATGGCTGGAAAGTTGGCCTGAAACTGTAACCACTCCAATAAGGAGAATTCAACATTAATCAGAGGCCTGTCTTCTGATGGCATCAAAAATCCATTCTTTTGCTTAAAAGAGTAATGAATAGAATCAAAGAAAGAGAGAAGAGAGGAGAACTCGTCATCTGAGAGCTCTAGTTCATCTAATATCTTCTGCTTTGGGGTCTCTTGGTCTAGCTCTAGTAAGTACTTGACGGCTTTCCAGAACTCTTGGTCTTTTAACTCTAATTTCTTACTCATATACCACTCCATTTCCCTGACTAGACTAATCGGGTATTATTTTCTTTTCTTTAACCATTTCTAAAATAATGAGATAATTACAACATGTTATGGAAATTACTTATGAAAAAACCAGTACTTACAATGGGCTTACTCATGATGCTGGCTTTTTTGCTTGATTTGTACCGTATGAGAGATGGTAAGTCCTTGTTTTACCGAGAGGATTTTATCGCCCATTCCTGTAAAGCAGTTATCGTTAAACTCGAAAGACGTGTCCCTGATAATTGGAAAGTCTATTGTGAACACAATAACCTCTCCGTTGAAATCAAGTACCAAACGCCTGAACTAGGGAGCAAAAATGCTAAGGCCATCAGTTATAGAAGGCTTGCCAACGATCTCTCTTTTATTGCACAAAATTCCCCAGAAGAAACATTAATGAATGTTTTTATTGTCAGAGTCCGCTCCCAACAACCTGGTCTTATCATTAATGCTGTTAGTGAAGGACAATACCTCTCAAAACTCGCGACAATGAGAGATCCTGATTATATTAGTGAGCACTTAAAGAAAACTGTTCAAGTTAAAGAAAGTATCGAATAAAGTTGCTTCTTGTGAGCAAAAAGAATGTTCTTTTCCATTAAAGATAAAGCTGTATTGATAAGCATGCAGAAAAACTCTTTGATGCTCGCTTCCTCCGTAAAGAGTATCACCTAATATAGGATAACCCAATAAAGAGAGTTGAAGTCTAATTTGATGCCGAAGTCCTGTTTTGAGTTTTATTTTCACCAGACTTAGCTTTGACTTCTCAAGCGAATGAACCTCCACAATTTCTAACTGAGCTTTCTTGCCTTGAGGATCTTCTTTCATTTTCGCTTTTTTTGCCCCCATTGAAGAAATTAAATGTTGATAATAACCTTCTTTAATCCCTACTCCTTCAACAATGGCGAAGTAAACTTTCTCTTTTGCTACTTCATGAAAATTCTCTCTCATGGAAAAATAGTCTCTCTCATTTTTGCATAGAACAAGTACTCCAGATGTTACAAAGTCTAAACGATAGAGAAGTGTTCGATCATAAGAACTGGTATTTTGAAGACTTTTTTTACTCTCAAAAAAACTAAGACAATTCAAAGTATCAATATAAGATAATGGATGCGAGTGAACTCCTTGAGGTTTATGAAAGGCCAAGAAGATATCGTCTTCATATAAAACTTTAATTTCTGGTCCTGAGTAGCATGGATTTATCTTCAGATAGTTAATAAGTTCAATAGGCAGCTTTACACTTTGTTTATGACGAGGAACAAAACTGAGTTGTTTTTTAGTGAGATACTTCTTCTGTTGAGCTTTGGGAACACCAAGTCCATTGAGAAATTCATTTATACAGATATTATTTTCAAGAAAACAAACATCAAGTGAGTTATCTTGGCTCAACTCTATGACCCTTTGTTCTTAAGTCTGTTTTTCTTATCAAAAACTCTACTCTTCGACTTTCATTGGGGAGTATATCTCCATTAAAGCTTTTGGCCGGACGAGAATCACCGTAAATGACAGTCGAAATCTTATCGGCCTTCACACCTTTCTTCATTAAAAATCTTGAAACAACAATGGCCCTTTTGCTTGATAACATAATTGAATCATCTTTTCCGTCTAAGCTTCTCTCACCTAAATAGGAGTGCCCTTCAACAAAAACAGTCCAATCATTCTCACGCACTAGATTCGTCATCCTTTCAAAAACTTTAATATTAACTTTTTTAATTTGAACAGAACCTTTATCAAAGAATACCTTATCTTTAACTCTTACTTTGATTCCTTCGCTCATTTCATATATTTCAACATTATCGGACAGGTAATACTTCTTTAATAAACTTCGCATTGACTTGAGATCTTCATCCCCAGCTCTATTAATTTCATGTTTATCTAAAAAACCCTCTGTTGTAAGAAAATCGATGGGAAAAGGTTTCACTGGCTCCTGACTATCCATTATCTCAGGAGAATTTTCTGGTGATTTTCCAGGTCTAGGCACATCTCCCATAACTTGAGTGTTTCCACCAAAAGCTTTTCTTAAAGAACCGACAGCAGCCTTGTATTTATCAGTCTCTGTTTTGGCAAAAGATAAGAGAAGAACAAAAAAAGTGAGAAGAAGTGTAACTAGATCAGAGAAAGTTCCCATCCATAAGGGCAATCCTTCAGGCGGACATTCTGGACACTTTACTGCTTCAGCGGCTCCTGAGCCACCACCGTCTTCATCGGCCATATTTATCCTTCTTTATCCTCTACTAATCTATCTCCAGGAGCGAGAAAAGAGTCTAATTTTTCTCTAATTACTCTCGGGTTCTCACCTGCAACGATCCCAAGAACTCCAGCAACTATAATATTCATTTTTGTCGATTCCATTTTTGAACGAAAACCTAACTTTGAAGAAATAGGTAATGCTATTGCGTTTGCTAATACCGCTCCATAAAATGTGGTAAGAAGAGCGACCGCCATCGCAGGACCAATTGCAGAAGGATCAGATAAGTTTTGAAGCATCTGAACAAGACCAATTAACGTCCCAATCATACCAAAAGCTGGCCCATCGGCTCCTATCCCAGACATAATAGCAACCCCAGATTTATGCCTATCTTCCATAGCATCTATTTCTAATTGCAAAATCGCTTGAATGACTTCAGGAGGTCTGTTATCAGCTGCGAGAGTTACTGCTTTTTTTAGAAAAGCATCCTCTATAGGCACTTTCTCGAGAGCAAAAACTGATTCTCTCCTAGCTGTTTCTGCAAGTTTTTGAATTTCTTCAATCATGACTTTTGGATCAGCTGGAGTAAAAAACAAACTTTTCATGAAAACTGTTACGAGACTAGTCACCTTCTCCATAGGCCATTTGATAAAGGTGGCCCCGATAACTCCTAAACCGACAACTAGTACAGAGGGTACATCGACAAAAATTAAAAGAGAACCACCAGCGAGAATTGAACCGATAATAGCAACAGTGGCAGTAACCATTCCAATAACAGTAGCGATATCCATTTTTCTAACCTTCTTAAAGTTTTTGGTTCACTACTATTATAAGACTTATTTAGAAAGAAAAATAACTGAGACAATATTACCTAGAGCAACAAATACTAGGCCCCCATTTCCTGATTAATAAACTTAAGAATTACCTCTCTTAATTTCTCCAAAGAAATGTCTTGATTACTTTCCGCTTCATCAAGAAGCAGTTCTCTTTTTATCAATTCACTTGAGAAACCTGTTAGTTGAGATAATGTTTCTAAACTAATTTTTTCTGTATCTTCACTCATCCTTGATGTCCCCTCAACGGTCAATGTCATATCTCCCCCAAAATGTGCTTTACATAGCACCTTGCATAAAAGCATATAAATACACTCTTTTACATGTCAATTCACAAATATTGAGATGTAAGCTTTTATTAGTACTCTAGCAATTTTATCTGAAAATCAAATTAAGCTTAGGTGAAGAAAAATCTATAGGGGCAGGCTTGTGAAAAAACTTTGGATTTTAGTTTTGAGTTCACTCAATTCTCTCTCAGAATCTGATTCTAAGGTAATTCCACCTCCTGAGCCATACAGAAGCTCTCCTGTTTTAAAATTAATATCAGCAGTCCTTATATTAATTGAGGCACTCTTATTTTTTCCCATGCAAAGAATCGTACTTCCACAATAAATCCCCCTCGGTGAGGTTTCAATTTGATCAATGAGTTGCATGACTCTTTTTTTAGGAGCTCCTGTGACACTTGCTCCTGGAAACAATGAACACAAGACATCAAAAAGACTGAGTGATTCTTCTATCTTTCCAGAGATTAGGGAATACTGATGAAGGATTCCTGTTACTTCTAAAAATTTTTTTGAAGAAACAAAAAAAGAACTATAATTTGTTACTCTCGCTAAATCGTTTCTAACCATATCAGCGATCATAAATAGCTCTGCCTGCTCTTTTTTATCTTTTTTCATTTTTCTTTTTAACGATTTTTTCATCCGGGAGTTTTCAATTTTATAACTTCCTTTAATTGGCATTGAATAAACTTCCCTCTTCTCTCTATCGTAATTAAATAAACATTCAGGAGAATTACTAACCAATGCTCTTTTCAACAAAGGAATAAAACTCGCATGAGCGTAAGCTGATAAATACTCACTGTTACCTAGAAAGCTTTTCTCCCAATCTTCTAGTGTTTTATTTTCTAGAAGTTCAAAAGAAAACCTATGAGTAAGATTGAGTTGATAGCAGTTGCCCTTATAAAGATTTTCTTGAACAAGTCGAAATTGCTCTTTGTAGAAATCCAGTGAAATTTTCAAATTATTCGGCAAGCCCTTCTCTTTCTTCTTATGAAAAGCTTCAGCTCTCTGGACTTTTTTATATTCAATGATAATAGCAAGTTCATCATCTTCAGAAACATCTATTTCCTGGAGGAGTTTTCCATATTCATAAAATAAGTGAATCACGAGTGGTCTTTGTTGGTTTGTTTTAAAGTCTACTCCGGTCAATTTTTTTTGAAGTTCATTTTGAGAAGAGTGAGAATACTGACCTGTTAAAAGATTGAGTTTTTTCTTTTTGAAATACAGAAAAGCCTTTTGGGCTTCAGATAATTTTATGTATTCATTTTTCTCTTTGAGGAAGAAAAAAGTCCTCATCTTATCCGAGAATAGGCTCATTTAATTTTCAGGATGGGCCTCAAAAGCCAAATTAGCGAATTTTGTTTGAGAACCAATCCAAGCAAGCTTGGCCGTTCCTGTTTCCCCTGCCCTATTTTTTCCGACAATAACTTCAGCAATACCCTTATCTTTGGTTTCTTTATTATAAACTTCATCTCTATAAAGAAGCATAACGATATCCGCATCTTGCTCAATTGAACCAGATTCTCTTAAATCTGAAACCATAGGTCTTTTTTCTGTTCTCGCTTCAACGGCACGGTTAAGCTGAGAAAGAGCAATTACTGGACACTCTAATTCTTTGGCCAAATTCTTGAGCCCTCTAGAAATTTCAGAAATTTGCTGCTCTCTTGACGGATTTTTTGAGTGAGATTGCATTAATTGAAGGTAATCGATAACAACTAACCCTAGACCTTGTTCTATTTTGATTTTTCGGCATTGGCTTCTAATATCAATAAGAGTTATATCTGCTGCATCGTTAATAAAAAGAGGTAAATTGGATAATGACTGCACAGCTGTGGCAATATTTCTTAGATCACTATCAAGATAATTTTTAGTTCTAAGTCTCATCGAATCTACAGCTGCTTCACTGGCAAGAATTCTCATACTCAGTTCTGGGGCCAACATCTCCAGAGAAAATATAGCAACCGGTAAGCCTGAGTGCTTCGCTGAATTGATGGCCAAGTTTAAGGCCAAGGCAGTCTTCCCCATTGCTGGTCTAGCTGCAAGGACAATAAGCTGACCAGGTTGAAGTCCTAAAAGCCTTTTATCAATCTCTTTAAAGCCCGTCGGTAGACCAGATATCTCACCTTTATTACGTTGTGTATTTTCTAGTTCTTTTAAATTTAATTTTAAAATATTTTTTAGATCTTTAAGACCTTCGTTTTTTGTTTGACTGGTTAGCTTAAAAAAACCTGACTCAACTTCATTAATGAAGTCATCTAGATTCCCTTTGAAATTTGTTCCACTTTCAATAACTCTAGTAGCCGTTCTAACAATTTCTCTAAGTAGGGATTTATCTTTAATATTCTTAGCGTAATGATAAACGTTGGCTGAAGAAGCTTGATCCTCTATCATATTAAGGATAGCAGACTGTCCTCCAATCATATCTAGTTTGCCCATATCATTGAGTTTAGAGCAAACTGTAACCATATCGATTGGTTCGTTATTAATGTGTAAACTTCTTACCGTATCAAAAATAACCCCATATTGAGGATGGTAAAAATCATCTTTTATTAAATTAAGATCATTAATTTCATCATAAGAGCCGCTATCAATGAGAAGACATCCTAAAAGAGATTTTTCGGCCAATAAATCATGAGGTAATTCGTTATTCATAGACTCCCTAATAATTTAAGAGGACAGCATTATAAAAAACACTGTCCTCTTAAAATTTAAATTAAGCTTCTGTCTCTTCTACACTTTCTTCAACGCTCTCTTGAGCTGCCTCTTCCTCTTTAGGAGCGGCTTTTTTTCTAGCTTCAGCTTTCGCCTGAGCTTTTTTCATCTCTTCAGCTTGGTCTTGATCAAGTTCAACTTTTACTTTGAAACTAGACTCAATTCCTTCAAACAATTTCACTGAAACATTAAAAGTTCCTAATGTTTTAATAGGCGTCGGAATAACGATCATTCTTCTTTCAACAGAGACTTCTCTTTTCTCCAATTCTTTGGCCAAGTCACTTGGAGAAACAGTTCCAAAAATTTTCCCCGTTCCAGCAACTCTTTTAGAGAATTCTAAAGTTAAACCATCTATTTTGGCTTTGATAGCTTTGGCTTCATCTTTGGCAGCCAGGACTTTCTTTGCCAGTTTCTTTTCATGGTTTTCTAAGATTTTTTTGTTACCAGCATCAGCTAGTATCGCATAATTTCTAGGAATCAAAAAATTCCTTGCATAGCCTTCAGAAACGTTAACAACTTCGCCAACACTTCCTAAAGATTTTACAGATTCAGTCAATATGACTTTCATATCAAACTCCTTTAATCATTTTTATTTTTCGAAAAAAACTTTTTAAAATCAATCCACATATCAAAAACACCACCTAGGGCCAATAGCCAAGGTGCAATAAGAACAGTAAACATAACAAGAAATGTTCTTAAGAGTCCTGTTAATCTAATATGATCCAAAAACTGGATATAGATTCCAAACCCTTGAAAAAAATAAAAAAGCCCTAAACACTTTACAACGGTTAGACCAATGTCACTGGCCCACTCAGTTTGAAATAGCTCACTTCCCCACATTGAGAGGAAAAGACCTAAAACCAAAAACCAAATGGCCTGTTCAGGCATCTTAAAACGCAAAAGGTTTTCTTCATTAAACTTATAACGACGAGTAATAAAAAGCATTCTCCTTGATTTTAGGACAAGGTATAAATTTGCCCACAAAACAAAAAAGATGCTGATAAAGAAGTAGCTTGGAAGTGTTTTAATGATCTCTTGCGCTAACTCTTCTGGTTGAGACAAAAGATTCAAAATCCTGACAGCTTCATCACTATCGTTTTGGTTTAAAATTTCCTCTTTCTGCTTATTCAGCTCTGTAGTGCTTTTTTTCACTTCAGCAATCACCATTTCTTTCAAACTTAAATTAGAAGATTGAACAATAATCCCTCCACCTAAAATAAGAAAAACGAAAAAACCAACCCCAAAGCGAACAATCCCTTTCATTGGAGTCATTCCTCTTAAAACAATTTCTGTAATAAAAATTGAAAGAAGAAAAGCTACTCCGTAGAAAAAAAACATTGTTGTCTGTTTAAAAATAGTTAAGGAAATAAAGAGAATAACTCCTAAACAAGCAACTCCAAGTAAATAACCAACAAATCTTCCATAGATGACTGAAGCAAGAGACAATGGAAATGGAGCAAAGACTGCCATAATAAAGCTCATACTTAAAATCAAAGAAGAAAGACCAAGAAGAACAAGTCTTCCAGAAGGGGCTTGAAATTGTTTAGAGTTCTCTTTTTTATCCATTACTCCAAACCTATCTTATTGTTCTGCCCGACATATAACTGATAAGCCCCATCGCTCTCGCTCTCTTTACAGCAGTTGTAGCAGAACGTTGATACTTAGGCCTTAATCCAGTAATTCTTGCTGGAGAAATTTTTCCAAACTCGTTTACAAGCCAGCTGTATGTGCTTGGATCTTTCCAATCAGGTTCAACTTTTTTGGCCGAAAACCAACAAGACTTTCTTTTAGCAAAAAGTTTTTTCTCTTTCTCTAAATCCAAACGACTTTTTCCTTCATCAGCAGATTTGCTGTTTGGATTTCTGTAGTTTTCTTGGATTTTTTTAAGCTCTTCATCTCTTCCAAGCTTAAGAACAATAAACTTAATGACGTCTTCAGAGATTCTGTATCTTCGCTCTAACTCTGAGTTTAGTTCTCCAGTTTCCGCTTTATACATAAAGTATACATAGCGACCTTTTTGAACGCCTTTCTCTGTTGGTTGAGCAAAAGACTTTACACCCCAGTCATCTTCAATAATGACCTCGGCTTTTGATGATGAAATGACATCTTTAACACTTGCTTTGATTTTGGCGAGTTCTTCCTCTCCCGCCTCAGCACGCACGACGACTGCTGTCTCGTAAATCATATTACCTCCTGGGTTATATTAAGCCCCTAGTCTCTTTCGCTAGGAGCGAGTTTAACGTGATTTCGATAATCTAAATGTCCGCAGAATGTAGCATAGAGGTCAGAGAAGTTCAAAGAAATAACGCAAGAAGAGGAAAACTAAAGACCTCTCTTCAAGAAAACAGCTAAACATTTGTTTTTTAGTGAAAAGTTGAGCTCAGGTCTTCCTTTGGATACATCATCAATTCCTTTATTGATGGCCATGACCAGTCCTTTATTAAGGAAACTGGCGCCATCTAAATAGCGCAAAGAGCTCAAAAAGACAGCGTCAGCATATTCTCCTAAAGCTTCTTGCAGATCCCCTAATAAGGAAAAAACAAAACTGCCATGAGCAAGATCGGGAACGGTTTCAAGAGAGAGTCTATACTTTTCTTTAGAGTGAAGCTGTTTGGACAAAAGACCTTTGTGGTATTTTCGTGATTTTTTTCCAATGGAAGGAATAAGATTCACCCTATAAGTGAAAAAGTTCGCGAACCCTTCATTAATGTGATTGGAGTTATCTAAAGGAAGAAAATTCTTAAGTAAAATATGCATATACTCATGGGAAATCACTTCGGGGATTAGGGCGGTGTCTAAATAGGTTCGATTTTTAAATATTTTTGAAGAAAGTTCCAGTATTTGAGGAATAATTTCAGAAACTCCAAGAGAGAGACCCAAAGAAACTAAGTGATACTCAAAAAATAAATCATCAACAACTCCTCCATTAGAAATTTCATACAAAGCTTGTGAGAGATCTGCATAAATAAAATTCCCTAGAAGGATATTTTTCATTTCTCTTGAGTTAATTTGAGTGGCCACTTGTTCGTATGTTGATTCATCCTTTTCCAGTCGGGGACGATAAAACCAAATCTCTTCATTCCAAGGTAAAATAGTTTGAATAGAGCAATCCTCTTGCTTGAAGAGACGACAAGGATCTATTTCTTTTTGTTGTTGAAATAAACTAGCAGGAACTGTTCTGGCGTCATTAAAAATATGAGTTCTCTCGTCGAAATGAGTTCTTGGTGAAAACCTTTTACTCATTTCTATTCTCACCACTGTTTTTTGTTTTCCACCAGCGAAATGAGGGAAAATTTCCAAAAACCTCTCTCTTGTTTTACTCAAATAATAATAAGTCGTTGCTGCTTTAAAGAGTAGTTTCTTATCTGAATGATTAAATGAGATAGCATCATTTGAGTCACTCTCTACTATTTTAAAATACTCTCCATCAAAACTATTTTCCGAAATCAAGTTTTCAAGAATGACTTTTCTCTTCACCAAAGCTTTAGGCTTCTTATAAACAACCTGCCCTTTTTCACTATAATTTTTTGTCTCTCTAAAGTTAACATCAAATTCCTTTGTAAAAAACGTCTGAGCGACGAGCGAAGTTGAAAAGGAGCTAATGAACCAAATGAGAACGACGACTTTCTTCATTTTCATACCTCCTTTTCTGTTTTAAAGAGTCATAAAGAATAAACCCTAAAATGGCGTAAGGTGATGTTGCCGGGTTACTTACTAAGAAAATACGAGATAAGCTTAAGACGATTCCTTGAGCATTTTTGAGAAAACCTTGGTGGTTTTCTTGAAACTCTTCAAGGTTGATAATACCCTCAATTCCTTCTGGGTCAATGCTTCCATAGAGATAAAAAGCGAGCACAGCATCTCCCAAACTGACTTGTTTATTGAAAAAAGTCTCGGGTTTATTAACTGGCAACAAAGAGAGATCCTGCTCCAGTTTATTGACAATCAATCTGTAACAAGACACAGGATCCATTTCAAAGGAGTATGTTTCACTTTCAATCCTCTCTTCTAAAACTTTTTGCTCTAGACTCAAAAGTTCAATTTCTTTTTGATATTTTGGCAGTCTCGTTTCTATATAATCAAACTTCAGTTTCATCTTTTCAGCTTTCAGTGATTCAAGTTGTCCTATTAAGTCCGAATTTTGAATGTCTTCTCTAATTGCTTTAATTTCATCTCTGAGTTGATAAATCTCCTCTTTGAGTTTTTCCCTTAGAGCTGGGTCAAGTTCAAAGAGATTCAGCTTGATATCAAGAAGTTTTTCTTTTTCTTTGAGTTTTAAGTTTAATGCTTTTCTATCAAAATCCTGAGTAAAAAAAGTACAGGCATTTGATAACCCTATTTGGTATCCGTTGATTGCTTTATTGACTATCGAAAAAAGCTCGCTCATCTGAGCTCTATTAAAACTTAATAAGATATATTCTCTGACAGAAAGTTTTCCAAGAAGAGCTTTTTTTCTTTTGTAAAGTTTGTTTAATCTCTTTAATATCTCTTCGTGTTTTTGTGCATCTATTTTTTTGCTATCAAATTCATTTTTGTTTTTTAAGTATGTACTTAATGGCCCCAGAGTATCTTGAAGAGCGTTTACTCTTGATATCTCAGGAATAACAAGAATACCTTCAAATGTGGCCCTCAACACAAGTTGTTTCAAGGAGAGAAACGTTACCTTATCAATCATTTTTTTGCGACGAGCTTTTCTCATACTTCGAAGAAAATCTTCTCTGAAACAATCAGTAGAAACCATTGTTCTCTTTGGACAAAGAAAACCACGTTCAAAAAGCTCACTGGTTATTTCGTTAAGAATTTCATATTGATTTCGGTGTGAGTTAGAGTTTGAACGCCTCACTTGAGATAAATGAAAAGCAATTACCTTCTCAGCTGAGCTCCTCACCTGCCCATAAATAGGAAGGATAAGCAAAAATAACAAAATTAAGTACTTATTCAATATTTATTCCTCATCGAAGCAATAACACATAGCACAGTCTACTTTGGAGGAAAATTCCAAATGTAAATAATTCTCAAATCTTATGTTTTTTTCGCTGCTTTTATGCTAGCTAGGACACAGGTTTGTCGACCTAAGGGGACCACACAACATTTCAGGGGAGTCATTACATGACATTATTATCAAGAAAAATTAGTTTCATGCTTATCATTTGTTTTGTTTTTCAAAGCTCAGCTCTTTGGGCAAAAACAACTCAAGAAACAGAAGAGCTTCTTAAACCTAACTATGAGAAATCTTTAGCACTTGCAAACCTAATGAGAGAGTTCGAAGACCTAGGGGACTCCGGTTTCATCTCATCTGATGAAGCTGCACAAGGACTCGCCAATAACATTTTTGAAATGAATGCGACGATATCTGAAATTGATCAGGCCCTTCAAATTAGAGTTAATTCAGGAGAAATTCCTGTTGATAACTATATTGCTTTTAATGAGCACAAAGAACAAATGTATGAGTTAGCAAAAGAGTCAGAGAACTCTCAACTAGACCCAAGAGAAGTTGGGATGCTTATTGGTTACTCTGCTGCCTCTTTTAAGCAAACAGGCCTTAGTTACAAGGCCTGTAAAAAAACAACGACTGTTGCCAAAGTTATGCTTGGAGTTGCTATTGTTTCGGGTGCTCTTGCTCTCGCTTTAAGTGTGACAGAAGCTGGGATAAAAAGAAGATATGATAGAAAGAGAGCTTCTCGTTTAAGAACTTTTGAAAATGACATTCAATATGTTGAAGATAGAGTGAGGGTTTTAACAAATGAAATTAACAACCTTAACTCTGAAGTTGAAATCAAAAGAGACAGACAAGAAACAATTGTGAACCAACTAGCCTTTGACGAGAGTTTGACTCCTCAAGAAAAAGAAGAGTTAAGAGCTGAGTATGAACAACTTTCAAACGATATTACAAGAATTGAAGGAGAGATCGAGAATCTTCAAAACGATAGGGCTTACTATAGTAGTGAAGAAAACAGAGCTTTTGAAATTGCTCAGTTAGAAGCTCAATACGAGATTGATATCGCTTATTACGATACACAGGAAAGAAATAAAATTGAAAACATTCCAACAAAAAATGAGTGGGCCACTCGTCTTGGATGGGGAGCTGGAGCTGCCGCTGTCATTAGTGGTGTTCTTTTTATTGCTGGTTGTTAACTCATTATATCTCATACTGAAAATAAGAAAGGGTCGTAAGTAGCGGCCCTTTTTTTATTCTTAAAAATTACTATAATTAAAAAATGGATTCTTTAAACCTCTACCTCATTGATAGAAAAAAACTGATTGAGCAACACTATAGAACTCTCTACCACCAACTTAACAACCAAGAGCAATCCCTTATTAAACCTTGGCATGAGCAAAGACGTCTAGAATATATCGCGGGACGAGGATTTTTAAGAATGCTTCTGGGGCAAAGTATGAATAGAGAAGGAGTAGACGTTCCTATTAGAACTAATGAATTTGGTAAACCTATTGTTGATGGAGACATCTTTTTTAATCTTTCTCACTCAGGAGATTATGTTGTTATTGCTATTTCAACCGTTAAAGTAGGTGTCGATATAGAAGACACTGCTCGTAAAAAAGATTGGAAAAAACTTCTTGAGCGCTTTTTTCATGAAGAAGAAAAAAAATGTGTTCAAAACCAAAAAGATTTTTACCATTTATGGACCAAAAAAGAAGCTCTTCTAAAGTGTGTAGGAATAGGACTTACGCAAAACCTAGATAGCTTCAGAGTTGATCAAGAAGTCATCAAATACAGAAGTCGTGATTATTTTTTTAGTGAAATTCCTTTACCTGATGGGATTTGTGGCCATTTGTGTATGGTCAAGAAAATCCCCTATCAAATTAAAAATTTATCAGAAGTTAAATTTTTATAAATCGTGTGAGTAAATTTCGTATTGCTCTATATGATAGTTATTATCAGCTCGAATAGTGACATCTTTATCATATACTTCTTCAATCGTTTCTATGATCCCCAAATCTGCAGTCAATCTCGCACTCACCTCTGGATGAGCAAAAACAGAGATTTTATTAGCGCTAGATTTTTTTAAAACTTTATACAGCTCTCTTAGTAATTCATAGCAAACAGAGGTCACGGACTTTACTCGACCAATTCCTTCACAATAAGGACAAGGCTCACACATAATCCGAGTTAAAGTATCTCTCGTCCTTTTACGAGTCATCTCAACAAGACCTAGACCTGATATGGGAAGAACGTTGGTTTTGGCCCGATCTTTTTTAAGCGCCTCAAGTAAGGCTTCAAAAACCATTTCCCTGTTTTCTAATTTTTCCATATCAATGAAATCAATAATAATAATTCCACCACAGTTTCTAATTCTTAACTGATAAGTAATTTCTTTTACTGCTTCCAGGTTTGTTTTAAGAATCGTATCTTCAAGAGTTTTCTTTCCTACAAATTTACCTGTGTTAACATCAATCGAAACCAAAGCCTCTGTTTGATCAATTGTAAGATGTCCTCCGGACTTGAGATAAACTTGATTACTAAGAGCACGCTCCATCTCAATATCAATTCCCATCTTTTCAAAAACAGGGGTATCATCTTCCCACAGTTTAACTTTCCCTTTAAAACTTGGAATAAATTTCGAAACAAACTTCTCGACTTGTTTTAATGAACTTTTATCATCAACAATAATAGCGTCCACATCTTCATCTGTAATATCTCGAAGTGATTTTTGGATAAAAGAGAGATCTTTATGCAAAAGAACAGGGGGTTGCATTTTATTTTGCTGAGCTTTTTGAACATCTTTCCATATCTTGACCAGCATGTTGTAGTCAGATTTAAGAACTTTGTAAGACTGCCCCTCAGCAACAGTCCTGGCAATAATTCCAACTCCCTCTGGTCTAATAGAGTCAAGTACCTCTCTTAATCTCTCTCTTTCCTCTTCGTTTTCAATTCTTCTTGAAACACCTGTATGCTCAATCACTGGCATATAAACAACATACCGACCGGCCAAAGTAATATGAGTTGTTACACGGGGACCTTTGGTTGAAATAGGCTCTTTTGCAACTTGAACAACAATAACATCGCCCTCTTTTACAACCTCTTCTATTTTAACATCAGGTCTAAAACGCATATCAACAGCTTCTGCCAATGTACTCATTTCATCTGGAATCATTTCTCCAAACTTCTCTTCTTGCTCTCTTTTTTCTTGGGCCCTGGCCGCTAATTCCCTTTGTTCTTCAAGGGTAGGAATGTAGGCATCATGAACATAGAGAAAAGCCGCTTTCTGATATCCAATATCAACAAAAGCTGACTGCATTCCGGGTAAGACTCTTAGAACTTTGCCTAAGTAAATGTTTCCCACGCTAGGTTTGGTTTCGTCAGTGAGACTTCCTCTATCAACGAGGAAATCTAGAACTTCCCCGTTTTCAACGAGTGCCACCCGACTCTCATTATGAGTCCGGTTGATGATGAGCTCTTTGGCCATTGAATGTTAATCCTTGAAATATAATATATTTAAATTCTATAAATTTTTAACTTAACTCTAGTATAGCCTTAATCGACCTAGATCAGAAGCCCTGCAATACATGCAGTCATAAAACAAGCAAGTGTCCCCGCTACCATCGACTTTATCCCTAAACTCGCTAAATCCTGTCGCCTCGTTGGAGCGAGGGTCCCTATTCCACCTAACTGAATTGCTATGGAACTAAAATTAGCAAAGCCACAAAGAGCATAAGTCGCAATAACTTTTGAGCGAGCAGATATCTCCGTTGTCATAGTTTTTAGATCAAGATAGGCAACGAACTCGTTGATGACCATTTTTTTTCCCAATAGAGAACCTACTTGAACACAGTCCTCCCAAGGAACTCCCATAAGAAAAGAGAAAGGAGCAAATAAATAGCCTGTGATCATTTCAAAGCTTAGCTGAGGAAAACCAAACCAGCCTCCTACCCAAGAGAGAAGACCATTTAATAAAGCAATTAAGGCAATGAAGGCCAAAAGCATTCCCGCCACGTTCAAAGCAAGCTTGAGTCCTTCCCCCGCCCCATGAGCAGCAGCATCGACAAGATTATAAGTGGTCTTCTCAAAACTCACGTTCACTGAACCAGCGGTCTCAGACTTTTGGGTTTCAGGAACCATAATTTTTGCACAAACAAGAGCTGCTGGAGCTGACATAACAGATGCTGCTAACAAGTGACCAGCATCAATTCCCATTCCAACATAAGCGGCCAAAACCCCACCAGCGACAGTGGCCATTCCCCCAGTCATAAGAGACATAATTTCTGATCTTGTCATTGTTTTTACATAGGGGCCAACAACAAGTGGAGCTTCTGTTTGCCCAGCGAATATATTAGCAGCTGAAGCCAGTGATTCAGATCCTGAAGTTCCAAGAGTTTTTTGCATAACAACAGCTGTATATTTAACTAATTTTTGCATCACTCCTACGTGATAAAGAACACTCATCAAAGAACTCGTAAAGATAATTGTAGGTAAGACCATTGTTGCAAAAACAAATCCCATTTTCGTAATATCGGCCATTTGTCCAAAAATAAAAGCCCCACCCTCAGCAGAGAATCCTAAAACTTTT
Source organism: Bacteriovoracia bacterium (assembly GCA_030431635.1). Lineage (GTDB taxonomy): Bacteria > Bdellovibrionota > Bacteriovoracia > Bacteriovoracales > Bacteriovoracaceae > CALFYV01. The sequence goes on along the minus strand of JAUIIL010000002.1, from coordinate 289,348 downwards.
TCAAAGGCAATTTTGGCCAAAACAAAAACTTCTTTTCCTGTTTGAGTTTTGAGAATAAGAAGAGCAAAAATAATTTGAAGCCCAACTCCCATTAGAACCATCTTCCATTGAACTTCTTTTTTCTTGTCGCTTAATAAATAAGCGATAAAGATCATACAAAGTAATCCAAAAGCAGAAACGAGCCTTTCCATTATTTCCCCTTAAATTCCAACGAGATGAAACAACCAATGAGATTGGATTAACTTTTTCTTAACCTAAAGGCAAGCAAGATCGATAGATTCGGTTAAAATGAATAGTTCATCGAAAAGAATTGATTTTTATGAGAGACTGAGTTTTCTGCCACGCTTGATTGATGCCAAATTTTTCGCCCCGTTGTGTCAAATTGAGGAGATAGACTTCTTATTGAAGTCACATCTTGTTCAATATAGTTTCCAGTTCTGTTGGCCTGAAGTGAAGCAACAACAATAACTCCAGCGATGACTCCAATCGCACCACCAACGATAATGTTCTTATAATGATCTTCTGGTTCATCAACAAATGATAACGTTGATAACCCTAAAATCGCTCCTCCAAGCCCACATCCAGTAATGACAATCAGATCTTTCTTTGTGTCATCAACAATGCCCCCCTTTTCCTGCTCTTGGGCCTGTGCACTAGAGTAGGAAATGAAAATTATGGTCATTAATAAACACATTAAATTTCTTAACATTGCGCGTCCTAATTATTCAGTTTATAAACAGAATGCTTTCACCTATATTATTAGTTTAATTTTAACAGACAAATAAGACAACGTATTTAGGCATTATGGGCGATCGTTTTTTTCCTTATGAAATTATTGACAAAAAAAAGAGAGGCATCGAGCTCTCGCCTGAAGAAATTAAGTATTTTTTAAACGGTTTTTTGACTAAGGAAATACCTGACTATCAAATGTCAGCTTTACTCATGTGCTGCTTTATACGAGGAATGAGTCAATCAGAAACAGCTGCATTGACGGACCTCATGACTTTTTCTGGCCATGTTCTTGATTTCAACGATGAAAGCGTTATCGATAAACATTCTTTAGGAGGAATTGGAGATAAAGCTTCTTTTATTCTTGCTCCAATCGCAACTGCTGCTGGAGTTAAAGTGCCTATGATGGCAGGAAGAAGTCTCGGGTTCACTGGTGGAACCGTAGATAAAATTGAATCAATCCCAGGTTTTAGAACAGATATTTCATTAGAGAAATTTCAAAACCATGTTAAACAATTTGGACTTGCTTTGATTGGCCAAACTGAACAAATAGCTCCGGCAGATAAACAGCTCTACGCTTTAAGAGATGTTACAGCAACGATTGATTCAATCCCACTTATTACAGCTTCAATTATGAGTAAGAAACTCGCAGAAGGTGCCGCAGGTATCGTCATGGATGTTAAAGTTGGAAGCGGAGCTTTTATGAAGACAAAAAAAGAAGCAAGACTAGTCGCCAAGTCTCTTCTTCAAACAGCAAAAAGATTTAATAGAAAGATGACTGCGCTTATTACTGATATGAACCAACCTCTTGGGTTCGCAGTTGGAAATACTTTAGAGATTATCGAGTCAATTGAAACTCTTAAAGGAAGAGGCCCAAAGGATCTTCAAAAACTCTCTGTTGAGCTTGCTGGTCACATGATTCACCTTGCAGGAAAAGCATCAACTCCAGCTAAAGGAATCACGAAAGCAAAAGAAGTTCTTAAAAACGGAAAAGCGCTAGAGGTTTTTAGAAAACTAATTATCAATCAAGACGGAAATGAAAAAGTTATTGGAGATTATTCTTTAATGAAGTTAGCTTCTCAAAAAATAGATATTCTTTCTAAAGAAGCTGGCTATGTTAAGTCATTTAAAAATGAACATGTCGGTCATCTCTTAAACGATTTAGGTGGTGGAAGAAAAATGAAGAAGAATGAAATTGATCATGGAGTTGGGTTCTACTTTCACAAAAAAATTGGAGATAAAGTTAAAAAAGATGAAGCATTACTGACTGTCTATTTTAATAAAGGACAAGAATCCATTGTTGAATCTATAAAAAATCAATTCATAAACGATATTATTAAGATAAGTAAAACAAAAACAGATGCTCCAGATCTTATTTATGAAATTTTAACTTAAGGCCATTTATGCTAAATCAAATTCAAGAAGCTGCAGATTATATAAGAAAAAAAATGAACCATGCTCCTCAAACGGCCATCGTTCTTGGCTCAGGACTAGGTGACTTTGCCCAAAATATCCAAGGGCCTATTGAAATTCGTTACGAAGATATCCCTCATTTTAAACAAACCAGTGTAACCGGACACGCTGGAAAAATAATTTTGGGCAAAATTAATGGGCATTCTGTCATTGTTCAACAAGGGCGTCTTCACATGTACGAAGGGCATGATATTACTGATGTTGTCTTGCCTGTTAGAACATTTAAACTTCTAGGTGTTGAAAACTTAATTTTAACAAACGCTTCGGGCGGGATTAACTCACAATATAAACCTGGTGATCTTATCTGTATTAAAGATCATATTAACATGACAGGAAAAAATCCTCTTATTGGAAAAAACATTGATGAAATCGGGCCAAGATTTCCAGATATGAGTGAAGTTTATAACAAAGAGCTTCTTCACCAACTCGAAACAGCTTTTAAAAAGATTGGATTGAATTTTCAAACTGGAATATACTGCTCAGTTTTAGGACCTAGTTATGAAACTCCAGCAGAGGTTCGAATGTTTAAAACTCTTGGAGCAGACATGGTTGGAATGAGTACTGTTCCTGAAGCGATAGCAGCACACCATTGCGGTTTAAGAGTTGCAGGAATTGCCTGTATTACCAACCTCGCTTCTGGTATATCATTAGAAGTGCTGAAGCACGAAGATGTTAAAGATGAAGCAAACAAGGTGAAAGATAAGTTCTCAAACCTACTTCTTGAGACAATTTCACTTTTGCAAAGTTAGATAAAATCTGGAGCGAATGTTCCTAAAAGGTTACGAATGGATGAAGTTAATTCAGAAGAACTAGTTAAAAGCCTCGAATTTTGTGTTATCGACTTAGAAACGACAGGTGGTAACCCTAAGTCTGATCAAATTATTGAAATTGGTCTTGTTCAAATTAAAAATAAAGAAATTACTAAGAGTAAAAACTTTCTTATCAACCCTGAGATGACTATTCCTGATTTTATTCAAAAACTAACTTCAATTAAGCAGGACGATATCAAGGATTGTCCTACTATTCAGGAAATCATTGACGAGGTTTTATCTTTCATTGGTGATCGAATTCTAGTGGCCCATAACACTTCGTTTGATATTCCTTTTTTAAATGGTATTTTAAAAAAACTGGGAAAAAAAGAACTTCAGAATAAAGTTTTATGTACAAACGTTATGACGAAGTATCTCATTCCTGAAATTATGAATTCAAACTTAAATTATATGAGCCAGCTCTTTAATATTGAACATGTTAAAGCTCATAGGGCCATAGAGGATGCAAAAGCTACGGCCATTCTGCTATTAAAATACCTTGATATTTTTATTGAAAAAAAAATTAGAAAAATAAACCAGCTTTATTATCCACGCAATAAATTTGAACTCGACCGCATTCACATTGATAGAACTCACTCGAATCAATTTATCCTTGATTTACTGAAGAAAACAAAAGCACCTATTGTGATGACTTTTAAAGGTGAACAAGGAACTCTTTTGTGCACACTCCCTCTAGAGGAAGTCAGCGAAGATCTCGAATATGTAAAAGAAATGCTTAATTTTGTTGATTGGAAAATCATTACTATCAAACTCGTTGGCCCTTATTTTGAAGCTCTTCTTCAACTAAATACTCATTTTAATAAATTCCCTGAAGAAAATAGAGAGAAGGTTTTAGATTATCTGCATAAAAAATTTGAAGTAGACTCCATCAACTATGATAAGAATATTCTGAATAAAGTAGATTTTCTTGTAGCTCCTCATCTTATTGCAAACCAACTCACAGTCTACTCTTTTTTAAACCTCAGTTCTAAAAACCAGCTCATTTTTAAGTTCCCTGGTCATAAGAAAAAATTTCAACAATATATCAAAAACCAAATCACGAGGTTTGAAAAAAACGCAAAAGGGAAAAAAAGAAATCAAATCCTTAAACCTCTGATCCCATTTTTTTCAACATATGTGTCTCGAATTAGCTCAAGCGATAATTACTTATTTATTGAAAGGTCTTCTTTTAAAAGCTCTCTCCAAGAGGAGACAACCAAAATAGAAGAATTTGTTTTAAAAAAATCTAATTTGTTTCAATTTCCTACATCACATCTTTAACTAAAATACGAGAAGCAGAAGGAAATATTTTAATCGTTTCTTCTAGTGAAATTTCTAAGTTTAAATATTGAATTAAATGCATAATTAATTTAGATTCCAAAATTTTATTTTTATATTCAAATTCACTATAAAGCTTAATTTCAATATAGTTTTGTGATTCTATAAACTCTGCATTAAGGGTTTTACTCCCTTCTCCTGAAACAAGAAGAAAGTGGGAGAAAGAAGTAATAATTTCTCCTAAGATAAGATAAAAAACCATGGCAAGAACTGAGCTATTAAAAGAATAGTTAAATCTTTTGATCATTTTTTGCTTGAAGTTTAACTTTAAATTATTTTCAATCAAGCGGAATCTTATTAAATGAAAAGCTTGTTCAAAAGATTTTATGACAGAGTTTTTAGGAAAATCTTGGTTCTCATCTAAATTTGAAACAGGTTTAATTTTTGAAAAGCCAAGGAAGGTTTGAATGAGGTCTCGACATCTCTGCGCCCCCTTCTTCATTTCATTAAGATGAAATTTGATTTCATCAGAAAGTTCATCTTCAAGCTCAAATACATTTAGTGCTGCTAAAATACCCGCTAGAGGGTTGTTTAATTCATGAGCAATCGATGAACTCACAATCCCAAGTTCTTCATTAGAAGACATTGATGTTCTTTTCTCACTTGAACGAGAGTCAGTTAAAAACACAAAAAAATTATTTGTTGATTCATTAAGTAAAATTTTCTTTCTTAATACCTTATATGTACCAGACGAAATGTTTATCGTTTGATTATTCTCCAACTGTAGACATTCTTTTCCCATAAGTCTCAAATTAATAAACTTGTTATTATGTCGAATCAGCTCTCCTTGCTCATCGAATAAAGCCATTGGAGTTTTAATTTTGAAAAAAGCATCTTCCCAAATTTTATGTTCATCTTCAAAACGGTTAAGAAGATTATGACGTAGAAAGAAATTAGCATAAACCCTAAAAAGATGGGCCAGAATAAAAGAGCTATCTAGGGAGAAGTTAAATTTAGAAATACTTATAAATTCTTCCACTTCTTCATTAATGACAATGGGTAAAAGAAAATTAGCTTTTTTAAGATCTTCAATATTAGCAACTGGAATAAAACTTAATTCCTCGCCAAAATATTCAAACCAAAAATTGATAATGGCGACCTTGAGTTCGTCTTTTGATTTAATCTGAAAACTAAACTCCTCAAATCGATTTAACTCTTCTATTATCTGAACTTCAATTGTCTTGTTTTTCAATACAGAGAGTTTATCAAGAAGATACTTATGATGGTGAGATTCAAGTTTTTTTATTTTTTTTAAACTTTTAAATGCTCTTTCTTTTATTTCAGTGATTTCCTTGTGAAAATAATCAAAAAACTTCTTCTCTAGTCTAAAAGGAAGAAGCTTAATTTCATGGATATCAATTTTTTCAAAATGTTCTGTTATTCTTTCGTTTTCTGGCTCAGATAAGAATGAGAGTTCTTGCTCTTCGAGATAAAAAATTTTTGTTTCATTTGAAAAACGCAAGAAAGATTTTAAATCATTTTCTGAAACAATAACAAAAGGCTCGTTAACGAGTGGTTGCTTTTCAAGATTTGTTTTTAAGTCTTCGGCCCCAAGAATAAATTTTTGCGAAAAAACTTTCGTCTCATCAACAAGATTTTGATAAATAATTTCGTTTCTCTCTTTGAGATTAATGTCGATAAAAACCTGTATTTGGCTTTTATCTGAAATGATTTGATTTGTGTGTGTGCTCATACCCTAAAGGTGTTTTTTACTGGCATCCATTAGTGAAAAACCAGAAACTCTATTCCCATGAACTTTAACACCCCAGTGAAGATGTGGTCCACTAACTCTTCCTGTCATTCCAGCTTTACCCAAAATATCACCTTGCTCAACGATATCTCCTTGGCTAACTAGAGTCTCAGACATGTGAGCATAAACCATGAAAATATCAAGACCGTGATCGATAATGACTGTGTTTCCTGTATAAAAAAGATCTCCAACAAAGACAACCTTTCCCCTATTAGAACTTGGCAACGGAACTCCCACTGCAGCACGAAAATCAATTCCTAAATGTTGGCCCTTTTTTATCCCATTGAACACTCTTCTTGTTCCAAAGTCGCTTGTGACATATGAGTTCAAAGGGGCAATGAAAGGCTTTGTGAAATAGGGTGTTGGAGATGATTTAGCGTAAACTTTTTTTAATGCCTCTTTTTCTTTAATAACTCTGGCCAAATCTTTTTTTGATAGAACAACTTTTTTGCGATTAACCCGTAGTTTCTCTTCTTTGTAAGAATAGTTTGCAATACGAACTTTAAAAACAAGCTTCTGCTTTTTCCCCATTTTCAAATAACACTTATATGGTTGTTTATTAGAAAAATAAGACTCACTTAAATAGACATCTCCCTTTTGCCCTTCAACAGTATAAGGTAGTACTTTATCTTTACACATAAGCTTTGCTTCCTCCCATCCATCAGGGATAGAAAAACGAGAAAAAGCTACTCTTCCTGGCTGGAGTTTTATATCGGCAGGCTTGAGTTCTACAGGCTTCGTTACTTTGGGTTTAATACTTGAACATGAAAGAAATAGAAAAAAAGTAAGAAGAATCATTTTATTTAAGTACATAGCTTTTTCCATCATAAAAATTAATAAAAACCTTTTCTTTTGGCTTCACTTCATCAAATTCTCGTTTAGATCCTAACACATTCTTGTTTTCATCTTCAATGTAACAATACCCTCTTGTGAGAACTTTTTTAGGATTAGTGGCCTTGAGAACAGAATAAAGTTGTTCATTCTTCTCATATGAATTCCTCACCACCTTAGACGCTGCTTCACGCAAACGAGAGTGAAGAGAGTCTGTTATTTGTTGATACTCATAGAACCTAGAAAGATCGTTAAAACGGTTCATAAGGCTTAATTTCTCTAATTTCCTTCTCTCCATTGAGAGAAGTTCCCAAAGTTTATCAATAAGCATTTTAGGGTGAAATTGATGAGTGATTGAAGATAAAGTTGAGAGTTCTTCTTTCATTTTTGAGTAGAGAGACTTACGTAAGAAAAAAAGTTTATCTAGAATTTTTGTTTGTTCTTGAGTGAGTATTTCAGCGGCAGCTGTTGGAGTTTCACATCTCAAATCAGCGACAAAATCACAAATACTATAATCAACTTGGTGCCCAACAGCAGAAATAACAGGAACCGATAATGACGCTATTTTTCTTGCTAATTTTTCGTCATTAAACGACCAAAGATCCTCTAAAGAGCCTCCTCCACGTGTGAGAACACATACATCGATATCTTTGATTTTCTCAACGTGTTCTAAGGCCTTAATAAGAGAGCCTGCAGAACTCTCTCCTTGTACAACTGCAGGGATAATAAGAATATCTGTCCATAGACTTCTTCTTTTCATGACATTTAAAAAATCTTCTAAAGCCGCTGCTTGCAAAGACGTCACAACAGCTATTTTTTGAGGTAATAAAGGGATTGTTTTTTTTCTATCAATATCAAATAGTCCCTCTGCAGCTAATTTTCTCTTAAGTTGTTCAAACTTTTCTTTGAGATCTCCAATCCCATACTTTCTAATTGATTTAACAATGAGCTGTAGTCCTCCTCTTTTAGCATAAAGACTAACGGGGCCTCCTACAATGACTTTATCTCCATCTTTTAGTTGTCTTGAAAGATGATTTCTCATAGCATCAGCTCTAAAAAAAGCACATTGAATTGAGGCTTCTTCATCTGAAAGCGTAAAGTAATAGTGACCTGCACTGGAGTGACTGAGGTTTGAAATTTCTCCTACAATAAAACAATTCTTATATTCAGATTCGATGGATTTTTTTAAATCAAAAATAAAGTCACTGACACTAATTGGTTCCATGACAGTATTGTATTCTTTTATCTACATTATGTGAACGAAACTACTTTGTTTGGTTTGAAATAAAGCCTTTAAACACCTTATAAGAGTTAAGATAGTTTATGGCCTGTAAAACCTGGTAGTCATTTTGTGGATCATATTTTTTAAAAATATCGCTCTTATCATTTAACGTTTTCTGTCTTTTGAGTTCTGCAATGCGCTCTTTTCTCTCAACCTTTTCTCTTTCAAGTCTTCTTGCTTTTTCTTCAGCAGTTTCAACCGTTGCAGTTAAATGATTTTTTAAATCTTTTTCTCTTATAAAACTACCTGTTTTCTGATTTTTGAGAATGATGTCATAATCAATATCAGCCACCTCTACATCTGGTTTTATTCCAATCGCCTGAATTTTTCTCCCTTTAGGGGTCATATACTGAGCAATTGTGAGTTTGACTCCATTTTCTTCGTCAACTTGAGCAACTGTTTGAACCGATCCCTTACCAAAAGATTGTGACCCCATAATAATAGATCTTTTGTGGTCTTGTAGAGCTCCTGCAACAATTTCAGAAGCCGAAGCGGACGCTCCATTAATAAGTGTTACCATTGGAGTTTCTAAATCTTTATAACCTGTTTTTTTAACATAGCGAATATCCTTATTATTAGGATCTCTTGCTTCTGTTGAAACAACAACGCCATCACTCAAGAAAATAGAAGAAACCTCGACTGCTTGATCTAAAAGTCCTCCTGGATTGGCCCTCAAATCCAATATAATACCCTTTACTCCACCTTTCTTTTTCAGTTTTTCTTTCATTTCTTTTAAAGCAGAGACAATAGAGGAGCCTGACCTTTTTTGAAATTGAGTTAATCGAACGTAAGCATAATTATTTTTAACGATTTCAAATTTAATAGGTTTAATTTTTATTTTAGCTCTTTTGATATTAAATATTTTGATCCCTTCATGTCCTTCTCGGCTAATTCCCAGTTGAATACTTGAACCTGGAGGACCTTGCATTTTTTTAATTGTTTCTCCTAGAGTTGCTCCTAATACAGACTCTCCATTGATCTCAACAATTTTATCTTTAGGTTGAATCCCTGCTTTGTAGGCGGGAGTATCATCAATGGGAGTGATAATATAAATAACTCCATCTTTCTGAGTGACCTCTATACCTAAACCACCAAATTCACCTGAAGTATCTTCTTGAACTTTTTGAAAGAGTTCCTTATTTAGAAAAGCTGAATGAGGATCTAGAGTATCCATCATCCCTTTGATGGCCCCTTCAATTAATTTTTCAGAATCAACTTCTCTATAATATTGTGTTTCAATTAGATAAAGAATTTTATTAAAAAGTTCCAGCTGTTCAAAGCGACTTTTCTTTTCTTTGGAAAAAGTAGAAAAAGAAATGGATGAGAGCAAACAGATAATTATAGTCAGCTTTAGCATATTACACCTTTGATTTATCTATAATACTCTGTTTAAACTACTACTTTCAAGCCATTGACTTATTTTCTGAGTTTTATTTTTTTGACGAATTTCAAAGTAAACTTCTTTAGTAAGATCTAAAATCGTTCCTATGGATTCTGACTTTTTGACAATATCACCTTTTTTCTTAGAAGGAAGAAATTCTCCTAGTACAACAGAGCGTATCTGGTCCTTATGCTCTATGATGATAAGGTTTCCGTAGGTTGAAAGTTGACCAGAATAAACAACTTTACCATCTTGAGGAGCTTCGATGTTTTTATCAGCAGGGATGAAAGAAATCCCTTTTTTGTTTTTTTTCACTTTTTTAAACTCGGCCAGTGGAAGTTTTAGTTTTATACCAACTGTTTTCTCACTAGCTTTTTCAACTAGTTGCTCTTTTTTGCGCACGCGGCTTTTCAACCCCAATAATTGGTTCTCCATTGTCTCTTTGTCATAAGTACTTTCGATATACTCTGAAGCCATCTCTTTTTTTCTTTGCTCCAAGCTTAAAATGATTTCGTAGAGCTCTTTTTCATTCTTTTTATAAGAGTTTAATCTATTTTGAATAAAACTTAGTTTTTTACTAATTTCATGATAGTTCTTTATCGTATATTTTAAGTTTTCTATCTTTTCTTCTAAAACACTTTGTAAAACTCTTCTTTCAAGTAATTCTTCTTCAGGGCCCTCTATTTGATTGAGAACAAATTTGTTAAAAACCTCTTTCACTTTTAATAGTAGTGACTTTGATTCTTTTTTGGCATTTTGAAGATTTTTTTGAGTTGTCCAAATTTCATTTTCTAACTCTTTTATTTTTGAAACATTTAGTAGGTAATTATTGTTTTTTCTACCTAAATCTTTTTCAAGAGAACTTATTGATGCATCTAACTTTAAAATTTTATTTCTTTTTTCAATAATCAAATCTGAAATTTTTTTAATTTCTTCTTTTTGAGGGCTCACATTCTTTATGCTAGCAAAAGAATATGAAGAGAAAGAAAGGACAATTATATAAAAAAAAAATTTCATATTCTACTTCTCTTAATTTGATAACTTAAAAGACTCACCAGAATGAAGAAAAAAGATATCCCTAAAGAAGTTACTGCTGAAATCGTTGATGCCTTGAAATAAAAATATCCTACTGCAATATTCAAAAAAGAAAGTAAGAAAAAACCTAAAGCAAAAGAAATTTCAAAACTCTTCTTTCTTCTTTGGAAATGCTCGATTAAATAAGCTTGCTTAAATAGACTCGAACTTTGACCCATAAAAATTAAAATAAGAAACGTAAGGCTTAAAGCAATTAACAATATAGGTATATTTTGATAAAAAACATTATTTTGCTTAAGTGAATTGGTATTTTTTTTCAGTTCTCCAATTGTCACTTTTTCGGTCCCAAAGACCCTATCAAGATATTCTTTTACTAATGGTAATTTATTTTCATCAAAATTTTGATGAACTGCAACCTCTAAGGCATGAAACTGAGAATTCTTAATCGCACTAGGAACCTCAATGCTTAAATTCTCTAATACATTCCTTACTTTGTTCTCTAATTTTTTTTGAGACTTAAAATAAACTTTCTCAATCCCTGGAAGTTTATAAATTTTATGAGCAAGTTTATTTTTATCAATATCAGCTTCAATTAAAAGGTTAAAATAATCTTTTGATTTTTCTTCACTCACACTTGAGAGAACCCTATCCGCAATTTTATTATTAAATAGAGCCACATTCAAAGAAAGGAAAAAACTAAAAAAAAGTAAAGAACTTTTAAGAAAATCATTTTTAAAAATTGTTACAAAAATTTTTAAATAAAACATGTATTTCCTGAATGGATAAGTTTACCTTTATCTAAGTGAATAATCTTACCAGGAAATTGCCTAACAAGCTCCTTATCATGAGTCGCCCAAATAATCGTCATTCCCTGCTTTGTATTCATATAGTTTAAAAGCTCAAAAACTTTCAAAGAATTTTCTTTATCCAGTGCACTTGTTGGTTCATCAGCAATAAAAACATCAGGCTTAGTTAAAAGTGCTCTCACAATAGCTACCTTTTGTTTGGCCCCTCTATTTAGTTGTGATATTTTTTGTTCTAACTTATCTTGGATACCTAAAACCGATAAAAGATCGTCCCGGTAGCTCTCATAATTCTTCTTGGTTTTGTAGAGTGACTTATTATAGGTAAAAAAAAGATTATCCTTAACACTCATATTCTCAACTAATTTAAGATCTTGAAAAACCTCTGCACTAAATTGACCAGAAAGACTCATGTTCTCTTTTACTTTTCCTCTCGTTTGTTTCAATCGTCCGGCCAAAATTTTAAGAAGTGTTGACTTACCTGCTCCACTTGGACCAGTTACAAACAAGATCTCTGATTTGTTGATAACTAAGCTAATTTGACTTAAAGCCACTGTTTTTGAATAGCAAACATCAACATTTTCAAGCTGAAAATGAATTGTTTTTTGAGAAAAAGACTGATGTTGATTACTATTTCGCGTCATTTCCATATGACTTTCCCTAGGCATGCCTTCTTGGCATAAATCCTTCTTTAATTCTCTCGCTTTTTCTTTTTAAAGTAAAGTAAAGTAATCATATAAATTTAAAGAACTTAGAAGGTAACTCTTTCACTTTCTGACTTTTTTACTCTTCTATTACACCCTGCTCTTGCAAAATTTTATAGGCCGATTCTGAACAAAAAACATTTGGAATAAAATTAATTGTTTTTTGTAATTGAGAAATAACAGACTCTTCAACATCAACAAGTAGACAAACTTCATCTCCACCAAGAGAGATTTTAACAGGATCCCTCTCATGTAAAACATTATCAAAAACCTTATTTTTAACAATTCTCTTTTTTGAACGAACAAAACTTATATCTTTTTCTGGCAGATCAATTAAAATCCAATCTTTCTCTGTTCCATATTTCTCTAAAACTTTTTCTATTTCTTCAATTTTCTCCATTGCCTTCTTAACTATTTTTTGATTTTTTTGTTCTTCATCCTGATTAAGAAGCCTTTGAGCAAGTTCTTCACATTTAACCGTTTTAGGACTTTTTTCAAATAATACACCTTCTACCAGAGATTCAATTCTCTCATTAGATTTAAAATTCTCTTTAACAAAATGCTCATGCAAAAGACTCATGAAGTAATTATCGTTAAAGTGATAAAAATCAACTGGTTTCTTGCTAACCATATCTAGTAGTTCTGAGTATCTGTGAATCATCTTTTTTTCTAATAAGAAATAGGTAATCTCTTGGGCCATAGCATCGAACTTCGCTCCTCTTGCAGAACGAACAACTTGTGAGTACCAGGCAAACCTTGACATTAAAAAATCTTCCACACAATGAAGAGCATTTTTTTTAATGGCCAAGACATTATGCCCACCAATGTCTTTAGCGACAAAATGATGGAGTAAATAATCTCTATCATAAGTTCCATATTGAAGCCCTGTATAGTGAGCATCTCTTAGTAAATAGTCCATACGATCGCAATCTATTTCTGAATGTAAAATTTGATTGGCCAGATAGGAATCATCGACACCTTTGACAAGATTAGATATCTGCTGAGGGTCTATGTGATACTTTTTAAGGATATAAGTAATTCCTCCCTCATAATCAGTATTTTTTATGATAAAAGATCCAAGATGTTCATGATCATCTTGATGCCCTTTCTTTTTCTTCGTTTCACCAAAATCAATGTAAGCAGCTTCAGTGGTATGGGAAAATGGAAATGTTCCAATGTCATGTAAAAGAGCTGCAATTCTGATTGTTTGGTTATAATGGGCCTGAGTTGAGAGGTTTCCACTCTTAATCAGCTCTGAAATCGGAACTGCCTTACCAATAGATTCCAAAATTTTATGGGAATTAAACATAACCCCAATCGAATGCCCAAAACGCGAGTGTTCAGCACCAGGGAAAGTATAAAAAGAAAAACCTAATTGTTTAATCCAACGTAATCTTTGGTAAAAGGGACTATGAATGAGCTCCCATTCAACGGGAGTTATATCGATAAAACCATAAAGAACATCGTAAATGATTTTTTGCTTCGAGTTTCCATCCATGGAATTGAAAATTCCTTATTTCTATTGAAGCGTTTTGCTTCTTCTAGATCTTTTCTTCTTTGTTTTATGAAGAACATGCTCTAGAAGTTTTCTTGCTTCAAAACGCAAAGAATTTTCATAAACAAAACGATAAAAATTCTCTACATCTGGGTTGCTTTTGAATGATTTAAATTCAACTACAGTACTTTTTTTCTCTTGTGTGGTGTCTGTCATATTGTCTCCCATACTCTATAGGCTCCTTCATTCTACTTTTTAAATAACTGAATTTCAACAGACGACTAGCCACTTTGCGCAGCTAGTCGTTTTTATTTGTTTATCCTAATTTTTTGCGGCAACAAGTCCATAACTGTGAAGCTTGTTATAAAGAGTCTTAACTGTAATACCTAGAGCTCTTGCTGCCTTTGTCTTATTTCCATTGAGATGGTCAAGAGTTCTGATGATATGTCTTTTCTCAAGCTCAGCTAAAGTTATCTCTGCAAACTCTTCTACAGAGTTTACTTCAGTTTTCTTATCCTCAACAACTAAGTGTGGAAGATGGTTTTCATCGATATACTTTCCATCGGCAAGAACATACGTTCTTTCCATAATATTTCTTAGCTCTTGAGCATTTCCTGGCCAATTATAGTTAACAAGAACATCTACTGCTTTGTTAGTTAAAACTTTAAATTGTTCTTTATCTCTATTTAGGTTTAAAAAATGTTCCGCCAACACTTTAATATCATCAGTTCTTTCTTTAAGAGCTGGGATGAACAAAGAGACAGTATTGAGCCTATAGAGAAGATCTTCTCTAAATTTTCCTTCATCAACTTCTTTTTGAAGTTGCTTCTTAGAAGTAGAGAGAATTCTTACATTAACAGGAATTCCTCTTTCTCCACCAACTCTGTATATTTCTCCACTTAAAAGGAAGCGTAGAAGTTTACCTTGAAGGTTTAAAGAAAGCTCAGAAACCTCATTAAGAATGATAGTCCCACCATTTGAAAGCTCTATTAGTCCCTTATTTTCATCTTTTCCAAATAATTCTGTTTCAAGAACATCGTCATTTAATGAACTACAGTGAACCACAATACAAGCAGAGTCTCTTCTTTCACTTAAATCATGTATCTTTTTAGAAATAAGCTTTTTCCCTACTCCATTCTCTCCTTCAATAAGTACAGGAAAATCTTCTGGAGCAATTTTCTTTACGAGATTCATAGTATCGGTGAAAACCTTTGAATGCCCTATTACCTTTAGATCTTTTAATTGTTCTGTTGTTCCGGTTCTAACAAATCCACCTTTGTTAGTTTCCTTTTCTCTTGCTTCAATTCTCTTGATAAGCTCTCTATTTAAGTTCTTAGCAAGTAGATAAATTCTCATATTATTAAGTGGAGCTTCTAATGCGCTCAGAATATTTTGAACTTCTTGAATATCAAGTTCTGAAAAGGCACCTGACTCTTTCTTTGAACGGATATGAATTGTTCCAATAACTGTTCCTTTTGAATTAATAGGAACACAAAGCTCCGCTCTTACATCGTTATCATACTCAACATTAACAAGTAGGGGGTCTCTTTTCACTGCATTGCTATAATAAGCTCTTCTAGTACGCGTTACATAGCTAGATAAACCATGGGCCCTTGTTGAGATTTCAGAGTCAATGACTGAACGGTTATTTTCGGCCACTAATTGAGTCGAGCCATCGTCGTAACTTTTATAGATAAGCACCTTATGTTCATTAAAATGTGAGTGAATGAACGAGGAAAGGCTTCCAAAAAAGACACCTTCATCTAATGTTGAAACGAGAAGATTAGAGAGCTCGTTAAGTTCGTTAACCTTAGCAGCTGTAGTCATGTCAAACTCCTTTACAGACAAATGTTCAATATTGTAAATTTATTACGCGATGCATAATCCTGTTCAGTATAGCATTGTCTGGAAAATTTACAAGACTAAAGTGCTCAGGTGTTGAAAAAAATACACACCCTATGAAATTTTAACTAGTTAGACCATCTTGGGGCTGAACAATTTCCAAAGTCCTTTGTAATTTGTCCAAGGATCTCCCCTTCGCGATTCATGATATAAACGTCTTGAATGGCTTTTTGGGCCGATAAAACACGTTGAGAAGTGAATATGATAAACTCGTTGTCTTTGGAAAACATAGGCTCTTCATTTGACCCAAAATTCTTGGTCAACCTCACTAAACCCCTGCCATTACTACCGATCCGATAAAGATCGAAGCGATTATCTACCCATGAACTAAATACAATTTCTTTACTGTCAGGGGAAAACCTTGGGGTCGCATTGAAACGTCCAACGTAACTTATTCGTTGAACATTTTTTTCAAGACCACTGGCATCTGCTGTATATATATGGGCCCTTCCAGAGCGACCTGAGAGGAAGCTCATCAGTTTTCCATCAGAACTCAATGAAGGATCAACATCATCAGAGTAGTGAGATGTTAATCTAGATAACTTTTTTGAAGACAAATTCATTTTATAAATATCAGCATTCCCACCTAAACTTAGAGTAAGAAGAATACTTCCTCCATCAGCTGTAAAAGAAGCACCAGTATTTAAACCTGATTTATCGGAGAGAACTTGTGAGTTAAGTGTTTTAAGATCTAGAATTCTTAAATCCACATTTCTTTTCTTTTTCACTTTGAAATTTTGAACAAGACTATAAACAATCTTACTCTTATCAGGAGAGATCGCCGGAGAGATAACATTTCCTTTATGATAGGTAAGCCTCTTCACGTTATATCCATCAAAGTCCATTATATAGAGCTCTTTTATTTGATTGATTTTCCTATTCTTTGTTGCTTCATCAGAGACAAACACAATTTGAGTTTTAAAAATCGATTCTTTGCCAAATACTCCTTGGTAGAGAAAATCTGAAACCTGGTGTCCGATTTCCCTGACTTCCTTTGTTGAAATCGTAAACTCTCTTTCCGATTCAATTTCATTAGAGCCTACATTATACATTTTCGTTGAAATATTAAACTTATCGCTTTTCGAGTCTGTTACTCTAAAAGAAATGACATAACTATAATCCTTCAATTTCCAATAATCATATTTGGCCGTATTAAAAGGTTCGCCTCCTTCCTTTTTATCATATTCAAAAAGCTGGAGTTTATGACGATAAAATGAAAAATCATTCTTTAAAAGTTCGTAGAGCTCGGCCATTACTTTTGATTTTTGTTTGTTGAGGTTTGAAATAAATAAAGGTGGAGCAATAGCTATTTTGACTTTCTTAAGCTTAGCTTCACCAATAGCTACAATCGTCATCTCATCTTGTGAACGAACTGGAGCTAATAATAAGATAAAAAAAACAACTATTAATTTTTTCATAAAAATCCTTATAGAGGGAACCCTAGGACAATTTCACCAGAACTCACTTTGTGAACAATAGACTGAGGAGGAACTGGAAAGGACTTTACTTTTTGAATTGCTCTCAAGGCCTCTGCATCATATTCCTCATTGCCACTGCTTTCATAAATAGCACTATTGATGAGTTTGCCCTTGCTTGAAATAAAAATCCGGACTCTACACTTTAAATCTTTTTGTGTTCTTAGAAATGTAGGAAGTTCCCAATACTCTCTAACAAGATCTGGTATCTTCCCAATATAATTTTCAAAATCAGTTAAAACCTCTTGAGATAGGTCTCCTACCAAAGCGCTTCCGCTACTAATTTTGTTTCCTTCAATAATAAGTTTTTTTATTTGAGGATTCTCTTCGACTTTACCTTTTTTTTGCTTCGACTCTACGTTACGAGAACTAAACTTTTTTAAAATCGCATCTAAGTTCTTTCCCTTAGTTTTAAAACTATTCTTATCAATTACTTCTTGGGCTTGCTCTTTCGGTGTACTTTTTGATGGCTCTTTTATTTCAGTTGAAATTGCTGGTAACTTCATCTTTTGTAGTTCTTGTAGGGTATACTTAGGCATTCCTACAACATCAACTTTTACCGCTGAGTTTATTTGTTTAATTTTTTCTTGGCTTAAATGTGAACTCTGTAAAAAACTAAAACTTAGTTTTCCAATAGTAAAAACAATAATGAAGCAAAGAAGATGGGCACCAATCGATAAAATGAATGCATTCTTAAATTGATGAGATACTAAACTTTCAGTACTGAATTTATTTAATAAAATATTCATTTCTCAATATCAGTTACGAGCGCAATATTAGAAATGCCCCCTTTTTTAAGAAAAGACATTAATTTGGCCACTTGGCCATATTGAATTTCGTAATCGGCCCTTAGATAGAGTGTTGATGTTTTATTTTTTTGAAAAAGACTTTTTATCTCATTGAGAAGTTCATTCTTTAGAATTTTATTTTCACCAATATAATACTCCAGACTTGGAGTAAAGGATAAGATCACTTGATCTGCCGTTAGTCTTAAACTATTCACTTTTTCCGTTTTAGGTAAATCCAATTTAATTCCATTAAACATTAATGGAGCGCTAATCATAAAAATAACCAATAAAACTAGCATGACATCCACGAGAGGTGTCACATTTATCTCAGAAATAGGACCTGAGTTTTTATTTGACGGGTTAAATCCCATTAAATCTCATCCTTTGATATTAAAATGGCCCTTGAAATCATATTAATATAATCCTCCCCAAAGGCTTCCATTTGAGAATTTAGCTTTTGAATACGATTTGAAAAAATATTATAAAACCAAACAGCTGGTATAGCTGCAGCTAAACCAACTGCTGTTGCAACAAGAGCTTCCGCAATCCCCGGTGCAACTGCTTCTATTGTTCCACCTCCACTAGATAGGCCAGTGAAAGAGTTAATAATTCCCCATACCGTTCCAAAAAGTCCTACGAAAGGAGCAATCGAGCCAATACTGGCCAAAAATGAGAGCATATGTCCCAATTTTTCATTGGATTGCACAGAACCTTTTTTTAAGGCCCTTTCAAGAGGTTCTAGACCATACCGACTAAAGTAATCTGCTAACGTTAATCCAGAACCTTTTTTTCCAATTTTTTGCGATATTTTCTTTAATTCTTCAAAGCCATACTTATACATGAGACTTGTTGTTGAATTGGGAAAATCTTTAGAGACTTGATAAATTTCCGCTAATCCCATTTGGCTTTCAAAAGCTTCTTGAAATTTATTATCATCAAACTCTACTGATTTTAAAAATTTATTTTTCTGAAAAATAATGGTCCAAGAAACCACTGACATTGCAATAAGTAGTAAAAGAACAACTTTAACAACAAAGCCTGATTCCCAAATGATTAAAAGCAGATTCATATCACCAGATTCCATCTCAATCCTTTGAAACTTAGTTATATTTCATTATCAAAGCACTCGACATTTTAGTCAACCAGACGTTTTCCTCTTACTCGATAGAAATAGACAAATGACAATCCCCATAAAATAACAATATAGAAAAAAGGTAAGGGATTTTTAAGCTCAAATGGACTGAATTCAGTCCCCCAAATAGGATCTAGTCCAACAAAACTTGCTAGAGGAGAGACGAATAATACAAGATAGAATCCCCCCATTAAAATATTATTCCTAAACGGCAGAGTTACTGTGAGAAGTGTAAGCATATGAAGAAAGAGATAAATAATGACAGGTTGAATGGAAGGAATTGCCAGAGTTGAAGTTACTGAAAAAAGAAAGCCTGACAAAAGTAAGAAAGTATAGTTTTCCCACTTTTGAGATATTGAAAAAAGAGATCTGAGATAAATAAGAAGAACATAATCAACAAAATAAAAAACAAAATTTCCCATAAAAGAGACAAACTGGTGAGTAGATAAAGAAATATCATCATTAACTCTCCCTACTTTCCCAATCGAAAGAATAAAACTTATGAGAAAAATAACGATGACAAATACATAGTGTCTGGGAAAGTTAATCACCTTAAAAAGAAAATTTTTGATAAATTGAGTATCGTAAAAACGCAGTCGAATTGTTTTTAAGACGATAAAGAGAGAGAGCACTTTACACAAAGATATGATTTCCCAATTATTTAAATAAACCCAATTCTCAATAACACTCATATCGTGCTCTAATTGGAAATGAAAAAAGGCAACTACTGATATTATGACAACACTTAGAACAACAAAAAGAAAACTAAAAAACAAATAATAAAAAAAAATGTTTTTCAGATGGGAGTGAAAAAATTTGTCTATAAAATTGTTTTTTTTACTCATTTTTTAAAGAACATTCTTTTTGGGAGATAACCAATTCTTTTGCATTTCAGGAGATGGGTATATTTTGTTATAATTAGAGAACAAGGCATTTGTCTTAACAAGTTTATCTATCTTCTCTAAAAGGTTAAAATACTTATTCCAAACTACGGGGTGAGACTTTAACATAATATCCATTTTCTTAGTTACTTCAAACTGTTGTTGAAAATTAAATCCCTTTTCAAAAGCAAGATTTGAAATATTTTTTAAAAGACCTTCAATCGATTTTAAGTCTACTTTTTTCTGATAAAAGTTTTTACCTATAATACTATCTGCTTGTTTCGCATTAATATTTTTTTCAAAAAAGTTAAGTTTTAAACGAAAGTAATCTTCAAGCACCAGTAATGCTATTTCTGTTTTTGATAGGTCAAGAGCTCTCATAAATGGAACCGACAAGAGATAAATATTCTCTTCATTATCCCCAGGTAGAGAAAAATGAGAAATAACAGGAGAGTTGATAGGTAGAACTCTAAATTTTACTTGGTATAGTCCTAACTTTTCAAATAACTCCTCTATAGCATTTTTAAGTCCATAATCTGGTTTTTGAAAATCCCATTTTAAAATAGCTGCATTTTTGACTAACCAATATTCTGATAAAAAAGTCCAAAAATAATCTTTCGTTGGGTAGTTATATTTTTTCTTATCTATTTTTTTCTTTTGGATTTTTATGGCCTGAACTCTTTCCACCTTTTTTTCTACAGTAGGGGCCAAAAAATCTGACTTAATAACGTCTTTTAACTCAGAAAAATTAATTCCATCAATTGCTTTTTCTTCTGACTCTTGAGCATTTAAAAAAGATAGAGATAAAATAAAGAGTCCTAATATCATTTTTTTCATTTTGCCTTAGACTCCCCTTCAGCAAAATGATCAAAAAGCCTTCCCCAATAATAAAGTTCACCAAGATCTAAGTTAAGAGCGTTAAAAAATTTAGGAAATCTATCTTGTAAACAATCAACTCTTCTTTCAGATAAAAACTCATGATGAATATATCCTTTCACATCACCAACTTTAACAAAGAACCAGTCATTTTGAATATGCTCTTTTGGGGCTTCTAGAACTGTGATCGGATGAGCACAGGCCAAGGTAGTAAGACTTGAAGAAAAGTTCTCGGGCTTCACGTGGACATGCCCAAACGTCCTATTGAAATAAAGTACCCCTAATTCTTTAGATTGAACTTCACAAGGGCAATACCCTACTAAAAAAGACAGAATTATAAATACACTTTTCATTATCTATAGATTAAAGACTTTATGCAAAAAATTCAATCATATTAGTCTTATACTTTCCAACGAAACTGAATCGTTTCCCAATTATGACATTGAGGGCAACGCCAAAAGATATCATCTGAATTAAAACCACAATGAGAACAATAGTGTCTTGTTAAAGAGCTATTAATACTCCCTAATAAGTCTTTTGTTTGTTTAAGGGCTTCATCTTTTTTATCTGTTTCAATTAATAACTTAATAAACTCCATTTTAATAACATCACTCTGATTAGGGTTTTTCGTTAACCAGCTAGAAAGAAGTTCATAAGCGTTTTGTGATTTATTAATATCTTTTAAGAGTCTAATTTGCGATAAAATAACAGAAGGAGATGACTTGAGATCTTCATCTTCAATTTCTAAGTAGTAATTTTTTATCAGTTCAAGTCTTTTTTGATAATCAGCATAGTCTTTGCTCTTTGGATTAAATTCCTCAAGAGAAACAAAAACAAACGCAGCGTACATAGGATGTTCTTTAAGAAGTTCTATCAGTAGTATTTTGGCTTGCTCTAAATTTCCAAAAACAATCTCTAACTTCAACTTTAAAATCGAAGCAGAGACAGAAGGAGCAAAGCGAAAAGCATCTTCCAAATCCTCCGAGCAATCTTTATAGTTACCGCTATTAAAATGAAGTTTTGCTTTCTGAACTAAAATATGAGAAATCGTCTCCGATTGATTCTCATGTCCGACTTTTGAGAGCATTATCCTATAATTATAGGCTTGTTCCCAATCTTCAATATCTTCAAAAATACGGCATAGGGCCTGAACCACCTCATGCTGGTCTCTATTAATCTTAAGAACATCTTTATAGGTTTCAATGGCCTTATCAATAAAGCCTCCCTTATCAAAATCAACGGCCAACTCTTTTAGGGCCTGAAGTCTCGTTGACTCAGAAATATTTTCTCTAGCGATTAAGGAGCGATGAATACTAATGGCCTTATCAATTTGACCATTACTTCTAAAGAGCTTCCCAAGGGCGAAGTAAGTATCAATCGTTTCTCTATTAAGATCAACGGCATTAAGAAATTCTTTAATCGCAAGATCTTTATTTCCTGAAATTAAATACTGAGAAGCATTTAAAAAAATCTTTGATTGAACTTCAAAAATAGAGTCCCTAAACCTTTTGGAAAGCTTAACTCCTTGCTCTTTTTCTATAAGGTAATGATAGATAAGAATAACAGTAATAATAATAACTATAACTGCTAATAAATTATCTTCAATCCAAGGGAGAACTGTTGCAATTGTCATTAAGTTCCTAAATTACTGATACATAAAGGTTGGCGCAAAATGACTTTTAAGACTTTTCTTTACCTGAGAAATTGATTCATCAACGTTTTCTAATAAATCCATCAAGTTCACGCGTTTATTTTTCTCGATGAATCTTAAACCAAATTCACCTTCTAGTTTTAATTCATCATGAATAGCACGTCCTGCTTCCCAAAGCCCCGCGATTTCATCCACCAATCCTATATCTTTGGCCTTCTTCCCTGAGAAAATTTGACCTTGGGCATGCTCAATCATCTCACCTTTTATTTTGGACTTTCTTCTTTTAAGAATATCATCAATAAACTGAACATGAACCCCTGCAACAACATTGTCCATCAGTTCTTTTTCTTGTGGCGACATGCTTCGACTTGGACTTCCTATATCTTTGTACTTTCCGGCCTTGATAGTTTCAGGTTTAAGTTTAGCGAATTCATAAAGTTTAGACATATCAACAAATTGCATAATAACTCCAATAGAACCAGTAAGGGTTCCTCCATTAGAGAATATTTTTCTTGTCGCTGCCCCAACATAATACCCACCGCTAGCTGCAACAGAACCAAAACTTGCGTATATAGGTTTCTCTTTGTCGATTCGAATGACTTCTTCGTAAATTTCTTGAGTGGGAGCAACAGCTCCTCCTGGTGAGTCAATTCTTAAAATAATGGCCTTAATAGATTCATCTTTTTCAACTTCAAGAAGCCTCTCTACCGTTTTGCGTGAATCCATAATCACCCCCTCTATAGGAATGACGGCGATAGGAGCGTTTGAAGCTTTTTTAAAAAGAGAAGTCCTAGAACTAATATTTGATGATTTAAGACTTGCAACTGTATAAAAAGCAAAAATCATAAAGATAATGAATAAAACAAAAATTAAAATAAAAAGTCCTACAATACTTTTGGATTTATTGCTGGTCATATAGTCTCCACTACTAATCTTACTTATTCATATTGAGTGAAATGACACGAAAAATCAATGTAGATTATTTTAAAATCCTCTTAATGAGCATAACCTCTCGCGTTCTTTGATATCACTCAAAAGTTTTTTAGATGGTCCCCATGTAGCTGTTCTCTCAAGTCTCTCATATTCTCTTGTGAAGGCTTCAGCAACTTTTTTCTCCTCAATAACAAGAACACTTTCATCGTTCTTATGAGCTCCAGCTGGAGACCAGTTTTGAGAACCAAAAATAACTTTTTTCCCATCGATAACGGCAAACTTATGATGTAATTTATCTCCCATTGCAAGCCTTGGAATTCCTACTTTTTGAGAAGGAGCTCTCCAGGGTCTATTGCCATACTCATAGAGGCAGCTATCTTTCTTCATTTCTAATCCCCACATATCCAGAGATTCACTATAGTACTGAGAAATAAAAGATGGATGCATTAACAAGCCAATATCCAATCCTTTTTCATGACGACGTTCAAGAATATTAACCAGTTTTTGTTCAGAGAAAACAAACAACGCCATCTTAACTGACTTTTGAGCATAGCTTAATTGCCTACCAATAAAAGCATTGGTCGATCTTCTCCAATCAGCAGACTCTGAAGTCGCTGAAAACATCCCTCTAACTCTCCAGGATTGAGTTCTAAACTCAAACTCTTCAGGAAACAATCTTTTATTAATTCCAAAACGACTTTGTCCGCTCCCTTTCACTCCATTGCCAAACATGACATCAAATTCCTTGCTAAATTGAAGGGCAAAACTTGGAGCAAACATAACAACAAGTGCATTGGCATTTCCCCTGCTATAAATATTTCTGAAATCTCCGTGAACTCCACTTAAAGTAAAATTAGCAGAAGAGACAACAAGGCGCATTTTATCCACAACAACAAATTTATGATGCATTAACCCCGACCCCATGGATCCATCAAAAGTATCATCGACAATAGGAATAGAGGACTCTTTGAGCATCGTCATTGCATCTCGAGTTTGAAGTTCATGCTTTGTTAAAATGTTGTTTCCATCGACATCTATAAAGGAGAACTTTTCCTCATACCTCTGTCTTTGCTGTGGATCTAGTTCGTTTTTCTGACTTTCACTCAGTTTAATAAAGGGTTTGTTGTAAATATTTTCCATGACAATTTTAACATCTACACCTCTATTTTTTGCTTGGATTAACTCTCTTGCTAGCAGAGGAAGTGAAATCTCTTGGACAGCAACTTGAATCTCTCTCTTGGCAGAACGGATCACGTTAATCAAAATTTGCTCTAAATTTTCACCATATCTTCTTATTTTTCTATAGGGATCTGTGTAAGAGAAACGCTCGTTTTGGTTGAAATGAGCTGAAATTGACTGAGCAAAGGAAGTTCCTAAAAAACAAACCAGTAGGCCAAAAGTAACAACCTTCATTTCTTCTCCCCCCTCTCTCTCTTCTTTATTATTAGCACAGCTAATACTGAGTATTATTGTCGTTTAATAAACTCTCATTGTCACCCAGATTTCCTATAAAATATTCAAGCTCTGCGTACAATACTCCGATGCGTTATCTGGAGGTAGGCAGTGAAATATATAATTATTTTACTTTTATTTATAACTACTAGTTTTGCTGGTCCAGTTTCTCAGGACTTAGACGATGCTTTTTCTTATCGTTTTGAGGAAGAGACAGGAGAATCTCGTCGAGGCATTGCCAACGAAAAAGTTAAACCTTCAAACAAAAAAGTGGAAGTTATTGAAGACCCAGACAGAGATCTCGCTTCAGATGGTGAAGTGAGTGATGACGCGCTCCAAAAAAAGAGCGAGGGTGTTAAATACTGGAAGTACTAGAGTTCCACAGGTTGAGTTTTTCGTATTGAGTTTTCAACTGACCACAAGCAGCAAGGATATCATCACCTTTCGAATGCCTTACTGTACAGGTAAATCCTTTGTCTGACATTTGCTCCATGAACCAGTAAATTTTCTCATCGGTAGGTCTTTTGTACTCAGAGCCTGGGTATTCGTTAAAGGGAATCAGATTTATTTTAGACTCTTTCTGAGTTAACAACTCACTTAACGCTTCCACATCCTCAGGAGTATCATTGAGATCTTTAATTAAAAGATACTCATAAGTAATTCTACGATGGGCCTTAAGAGGAATCGTCTTAATGGCCTCAAATAATCTTTCAAGATCATAAGTTTTATTAATGGGCATCAATTCACTTCTCACATCATTCTTGGCCGAATGAAGAGAGATAGCGATATTGACAGGTGGAAAATCCGTTAGCTTTTTTATCTGAGGAACTAGGCCTGATGTCGAAAGAGTTATTCTTCTTTGTCCAAGTCCTAAACCTTGAGGCTCTAAAAAAATCTCTGTGGCCTTCCTCACATTTTCATAATTATGAAGTGGCTCTCCTTGTCCCATATATACTATGTTTGTCAGCCTACAGTCTTCACCAACATTCTCTCTGAGCCACTTGGAAACAGTTAGATATTGCCCCGTCACCTCAGAAGTATTGAGATGTCTTTTAAGTCCCTGAGTTCCTGTATGGCAAAAAGTACAACCAATCGCGCAGCCAACTTGAGATGAAATACAAAGAGTAAGTCTGTTTTTTGCTGCAATCACAACAGACTCGATTGTTTGAGTGTCATCAAGTTTTAATAAAAACTTCCTCGTTCCATCTTTACTCAAACCATGCCAGAGAACCTGAGGTAGAGAAAGGGTGAAATTTTTTTGAAAAAGCTCTCGGTTTTTAGAAGAAAGATTACTCCACTCACCTGGGGAGTAATTGCCTTTTCTGTAAACCCAATCAAAAATCTGCTTGGCACTAAACTTGGCCATCCCAAGTTCTGAGAGTTTCTGAAGTGCTTCAGCATAGGTAAAATCAAGAAAATTCAACATGGGCTTTTCTAGCATAGTGGTTCATTTGAATCAATTCCGGCTCTCATATAGTTAGAAATAAGTTGTATTTTTTATACACTGTGTCATTATTCACCTTTTTCCACCTAACCACTTGAAAAAAATGGCATCCAGGTCTAAAAGAGTCCTATGAAAGTTTGTTTTTCTCTGTTCATGTTTATGGGACTCTTTCTCAACCAAAGTTTTTCTCAAGAGTTAGTGAGAGGACTTCCCATTAAGGTACAAAGAACAAGTAACTTTTTAACTCCTCTCCCTCTCCATATTTTTTCAGTAAGTGAGGATAAAACTGAACTTATTCACCGTATATGCCCTCAGCTTGAAGAGATAGACTCTCTCTACAAACTTAATCAGCAAGAGTTAGAGAATAAATGTGACATCAAAACAACTCTCCCTGTAAATAGTTTTTTATCGATTCTCTCTCGCAGCAAACATAAAGAGTTTGTCTCTCACCTTAAAACAGAATTTACTCCGGAGAAGAATAAAGAAAATATAGAGACGCTCTCCCGACAAAGCCTTGGGCATGTAAAGGAGTTTTGGAATTTTCTAACCCAAAAGCACCATAAAGAAGAGTATGAAAAAAGCCAACTTGTCGATCGCTTCTCTAGTGATGAACCAGAACTCTTTAACTTCTTAGTTGATCTTTCCTGGAGTTTTTCTCTTGAGAGAACTGGAGATTTCGCTCCAACTGGAATTATTAGAAAAATAAGAGATGAAAACACGAGTCGAGCACCGACTCTACTTTCTGAGTCTAAAAAACACCTTAGTCAATGGGCCTTAATTACCCTCAATTCTTACAAAGCAAATCCTGATTACCAAGTTGGGGGACCAGGGTTTGATTATCTTACCTGCGAAGTTGTTTTTGGACCTGATTGGAGGGTTCCTAGTTTCCACACAATAAAAGAAGAGTTTAAAGAATTGTCGCAAACAAAGCTTTTTAGATTTCTTGAAGGAAAAAATATTTGGTTATCAGATTCAAGAACAACAGAGAGTGGTGAACAAGAGTTTCTCACCTATAGCATTAACAAAAAATCTTTCCTCTATACCAATCATAAAAAAAGAACTTCTTTCCTTTCTTCTGAAGACTACGCTTATAGAGTTTGTGTTTGCTCGACTGAAAAAAATAATCGAAGTTGTGCCTTTCGATAAGGCCACGTTCATTTAAAGCTATGAATAAATTTGTTCTTTTTACACGTTGTAGCAAAAGGCTTTACGAGAACAACGCAATGTGTTAAAAACCTTTTATGAGCTTTGTTTTTATGTTGGTATATCTTAGTATTATTACCGCCTTTTCAGCTGAGGTGCAGTTATTCGATTCAAATCGCGAGCCTGTTAAAGATTATTACCAAAAAATTATGAATCTTAAATTCGGAGATCTGATAAGCTTCAGTAATGGAGTCACTTTTCACTATTTTGGTCTTTTAAATCCGAATGATGGGAATCAAAGCTTCGTTATTGATATCGGAGAAAATAGAGTATTAAGAATTCCAAGAATTACTCCCGAAACTTCCAACCAAAATGTCTATGTGGCCTATGATGCACCAGGTGGAACATATCGGTATGATGTAGAAGAGTTCTCAACAAACTACAAAGATCCTAGATATAGGCTTTTTGCATATGAAAGAGGATGGGAGAACTTTCAATCTTGGGGGATTCCTACCGTAAATTTAAATAGTGCAAAAAGCTATCTACCAGAATATATTGTTCAAGAAAAACTAAATGTTATATTTAGTTTAGTTGAGTACATCCAACATTTAGATAATCCCGGGCAGATTAATTCTATTTTAAATGAAAAAATCAAATTTCTCAGGACTCATCAACCAGATTTTAAAAGTAGTGCTGATATAAACTTTCAAACAGTTGAAAAAGAATTTTTTAACTTCTGTAAAAAAACTGCTCCTCTGAAATTTGCGACAGATCTTCATGCAGAAAATATTGTATATACAGAAGACAGGGGGTGGTTAGTTTTAGACTTTGGTTCTGCAACTCAAAGAGCTGTTTTCTTAAGCGATCAGAATCTTATTAGCTCCTCTATTTTGAACCTTTTTGGAGCTATTGATTATAAAATAAGTAATAAAAAACTAGAAAAATTTATTTCCCGAATTGATAAAACAATTTTAAATCAAAGAAAAGATATTAAACTTCAAAGAAGAAAATGCCGATTTTTATGGCTATGAAACAAGCTCTTGAAGCAATTACTGTTTAAAAAGTCCTTTAAATAAAGAATCTTTTGTTTTTTCTTGAGTTTTCCAAATCTGACAATACTGAGAATAGTTTTTTGAGAAGTCTTGAACAGAATGGCAGTTATGCAAAAGATGATTGAACTCATTTAAGGCAATGAAATTGAGTTCTACAACTTTATTTTCTTTTGCCCATTCAATGAATAATTCCTGCATTTCTTCTTCACTTTCAAAGATTTTTAGAAGCTGAGGTTCAATATAAATTTCTCCGTTGGTATCAATGATGCGTTTTACATCAAACTGAGGAACTTGCCCCTGAGAAGTATCTTTAACATAGTATTGATATAAAATAATAAATTTACTCATAATATCCAAACTCTAATGAAATTTTACTCTTAGGCTGAAATTCCATCTTGATGATTTTAGGGTCATGGGAAAACTGAACCCCTTCTTGATCTATCATTTTAATAAAAGCAAAGTTCTCTTTCATTTTTATACTGGCCTTTACTTTATGAGAAAAGGGATTCACAAGGCTGACTCGACGAATGTGCTCATAACTTAATTCATTATCAAAAGGAGTTCGCTTAAACCAAAAAACCTCTATTTCTTCTTTCGTTGAGATCTCAAGAAATTGAATTTTGCCGGTAGAAAAAACCCTACTCCAAAAATCACTTCTCTGCTGTTCTGGTAAACTCTCTAGACTCTGCGAATTGACAACAAAAAGTGACCCCGTTCCTAACTCACAAAATAAGATATTCACACCAAGAATATTTAACTCTTCGGTAGATATATTATTTTCAACTAGAAAAATATCTAATTTTTTCTTTAAGGAGTCAGTTGAAAACTCATCAGAGATAACAACACTCATTCCTTGAAAAAGATATTTATAGATGACATTAAAATTATTCTCAGTAAGAGCAGATGGCTCCAAAATGATAAACTTATCTTCTCCTTCATCATCAGGGCTGAATTCAATATTCTCTCTCAATTGATAGCAACGCCCCGTCGTCTGCTCAAAGAAAGCTTTCAAAGACCAGCTTTCAAAAATATTAGACCTCGCTTCGTGTTCGCTTTTTACTCCTAAAAACTCGATAAAATGAAGAGGAACTAAACCATTGGTATCCTCTTCAAAGTAACCTTCTTGCATAACTGTTGATAAGTAAGAACGGTTTACATACTTTTGAAAAAGATTATCTAAGATTCCTTCTTTATATTCACTTGGTATTAAAAGCGACGATGGAAGAACTTCGTAATTTAAAGAATTAAAAAACTGCTGAATATAAGAAGGAAGAATATCATTATTACCAAATAGCCTTGAGAGAAATTGCTCTGAATGAGTTCCTAAGAAAGAAAGTTTTATTTTCCCACCCCAAAGTTTTCTCGCATTCTCTTTAATCACTTCAAAGTAAAGATCAAACATTAAATTTCTAAATTCAATTTCCCTCTTTTTCAAGAGGTTTTTATCATTCATTGTAAAAGGGTCCATTCCATTTTTTCTTAAAAACTGAGAAAAACTTTGAGAGAAAACACTGGAGTAGTCTTGAAAAAAAGAGCGAAAATAACCATCCTCAGAAATGGAACCACATTCAGCGGCCAAAATTTCACAACCAAGAGGAAGAGAAGTCAAAAAATTACCTAAAGAGCTCACGAACTTTTGAAACTCTTGAAGTATCCCCATATGGAAAAAGGAAGGAAACTTATGAATCTCTCCACTTTCATTAATAAAGCACATGAGAGTTTGATCTTTATTAAGTGCTGTCTTATATAAAATATGAGCGGGAACTCCTCCATTGGCCAGAAAAGCAAAGGCTCCAATGGGTATAAGAAAGACTGCTCTTAATTGATACTTGTGACAAAGCTCAACCAGCCTTTTTAAATCTGTCTCTGGCTTCCATCGACCAAAATCAAATTCTTGTTCAGAATTTGCATGTAGTCCCCAATAAACAGGAATAAAAACTGGCTCTCCTCTAGCGAAATCTTGCAGTTTGGCTTCCCACAAACTAGGAGAGGTCTTCCAGTAGAAAAACCAATAACTCTCTGGTTTAGAGACATCAAAAGACTTTGTCCCTGGATAAGTTAGATCCAAAATTATTTCCCTCTTTTTTTACTCTATTATTATGTTCCGCTCTATCAGCTCTGTCTATCATCTCCCGCCTAGGCGCGTAATGTCAAAAAAGAGCTTTCAAAGTATAAATTTGACATAATGTCTAATACTTGGAGAGCCTTATGTGGTTTTTTACCGACGAAGAAAAAGAAATTCAAAGAACATGTCGCGAATTTGCGAAAAATGAAATTGCTCCTTACGCTGAAAAGCACGACACTGATGAAACTTTTAACTTAGACGCTTTTAAAAAAATGGCCGAACTTGGTCTTCTTGGTATCACCTCCGATCCTGAATACGGTGGAGCTGGACTTGGGGCCACAGCTGCCACAATTGTCATGGAAGAATTTGGAAGGGCTTGTCCTGGATTAACTCTAAGCTATCTTGCTCATACTATTTTGTGCGTAAATAACCTCAATTCAAATGGCTCTAAAGAGCAAAAAGAAAAATACTTACCCAAACTTATTTCAGGAGAAATGATTGGATGCATGGGAATGAGCGAACCAGAATATGGTTCTGATGCTGTTGGAATGCAAACTAAGGCCACAAAAAATGCCAGTGGTTATTCCATCACTGGTAACAAGATGTGGATAACCAACGCTCAGTACGCTGACCTTGTTTACCTCTACACAAGAACAGGACCAGGAAAAAAAGACTTAACAACTTTTCTTGTCGAAAAAGGAACTCCAGGTTTTAGTGTCTCAAAAGAAATTCACAAAATGGGAATGAGAGGTTCTCCTACCGGTGAGCTTTCTTTCGAAAACTGCCAAGTTCCAGAAAGCGCGCGAGTTGGCTCCGAAGGTGATTCAGTTATTCATATGATGAAAAATCTTGAAATTGAAAGAATCACAATAGCAGGGATTTCTCTTGGAGTTGCACAGGCCTGTACTGAGCAATGTATTAAATATGCTGGAGAAAGAAAGCAGTTTGGTAAAAACTTGGCCAACTTTCAAATGATCCAAAAAATGATCGCTGAAATGGCGAGTGAGACTGAAATGCTTAAGCGCTTTCTCTATACTGTTTGCTATGAGTATGATCACGGAAATAGGGATAATGTTCTTGCAAGTATGGTCAAACTCGAAGTTCCCAAAAGGGCCACGAAAATCGCTCTTGATGCTATCCAACTTCATGGCGGTTATGGCTATTCCAGAGAGTTTCCTGTTGAAAGGCTCATGAGAGATAACAAACTCAATGAAATTGGTGCTGGAACAAATGAAGTCATGATAATGATTATTGCAAAAAATTTATTAAATGAGGCATTGAGAAGTTAAAATGAACGAATTGCAATTAGAACTCACAAACTCTCTACGAAAGTATTGCCAGGACAAAATTGAACCTTTCATGGAGGAGGACGACGCCTCGGGAAAGTTTCGTCCAGAAATTTTTAAAGGCCTTGGTGAATATGGGGTAACAGGAGTTCCACTCCCTGAGGAGTTTGGTGGGGCCAATTTAAGCTATACTGACTTCGCTTACGTCTTAAGAGAGATTGCGAAATACTCAGCTCCTTATGCTGTGACTCTTTCTGTTTCTACCATGGTTCAAAATATTATTAATGAATTTGGAAATCAGGACCAAAAAGAAAAGTATCTCCCTCCTCTCACTTCTGGCCAAGAAATTGGCGCTTTCTGTTTATCTGAATCTCACGCTGGTTCAGATGCTGCCTCTTTGAAAATGACAGCGAAAAAAACTCAAGGGGGCTATATTCTCAATGGCTCTAAGATGTGGATAACTTCGGCCGGTGTGGCAAGTACCTATTTCGTTACAGCCCGAACAGGAGGAGAAGGAGCTAAGGGGATTTCTGCTTTTATCGTTCAAGCAGGAACAAAAGGTTTCTCTATTGGAAAAAAAGAGAAAAAAATGGGGTTTAGAACGTCTCCAACATGTGAAATTCTTTTTGAAAATTGTTTTATTCCTGAAGAAAATCTTTTAGGCCAAGAAGGCGAAGGTTTTAAATACGCCATGAGTGGACTTGATAGAGGAAGAATTTCAATTGGGGCCATTGCTTGTGGCCTTGCTCAAAGGTCCTTGGATGAATCAGTTAAATACTCACTTGAAAGAAAACAATTCCAACAAGAAATTTTTAACTTTCAAGGCCTACAGTTTATGATGGCTGATATGGCAACAGAAGTTTCAGCAAGCTGGCTCATGGTATTAGAAGCAGCAAGACTCTTTGATGCCAAAAATAGTGATTCTAAGCTGGCTTCTATGGCCAAGCTCAAATCAACTGATGTTGCAATGAAAGTCACAACAGATGCGGTTCAGATTTTTGGAGGGGCTGGTTATACGTCTGAATACCCTGTTGAGCGCTATATGAGAGATGCTAAAGTGATGCAAATTTTTGAAGGAACAAATCAGATTCAGCGAGTTGTTATTGCAAGAGCTCTTAAAAAAGAACATCAATAACACTTACTTCAATAAATCACTACATTTCGCAATAAAACTGTCTTTAAATTTTTTAAATAGTTTTTTAGGATTTCCTACAATAATTTTCTCCGCAAGAGCCGTATAAGGCCTTAAGGTGAATAGGCCTGATACGTAGAGAACTGCCGAAGTAATTGATGCTCCTCTAAGCAACGGTTTTGCGATCGTTTCTACAGACTCACTATCAGCAGCCAGAGCTAAAGAAACAAATACAATAGAAGCCGCTGCAACTAAGCCATCACTTACTCTCCTAATGCTTTGCTTTAAGTAAGGATATTTATCATTTAAAAACTTTGTGACTTTCGCAATCAACGTTTCAAGAGCCCCCTGTCCAGTGGCCGTTAAAAAACCCGTGAAGAGGAACTGCCCTATGAAGTAGATCTCTCCTTGGCCAAAAAATTCAGACGGCGCTCCTACCGCGGCCATGGTGGAATAAACAATCCCAAGGAAGAGATACTCAAGACTTGAGAACTTCAAAATATCATCAGTTAAAACAATTCCACTTCTTCTAACACCTCTGGACTTTTCAACAACCTTTTTCCAAGCTGATTTAAAAGTTAAAGGTTTGTATTCAATATCAAGAAATGTTGCTTTCTTAGGAGGGTAGAATTTTTGATAAATACTAACGATTTTTTCATTGGCTTTTTCCAACAGACCTCTTTTATTTAAAAAGCTTTGAACCTGAGGATTAAAAATCATATAGCCAGCAGTCCCCATTAAAACGCTTAATCC
The DNA here is from genome assembly GCA_030431635.1 of Bacteriovoracia bacterium. Classification (GTDB taxonomy): domain Bacteria; phylum Bdellovibrionota; class Bacteriovoracia; order Bacteriovoracales; family Bacteriovoracaceae; genus CALFYV01. The sequence goes on along the minus strand of JAUIIL010000002.1, from coordinate 255,753 downwards.
AACGGCAGAAGAAGCCAATACAGCATGGCTCACTGAAGGCATGATAAGTTTTGATGCTTGGAAAACAAGGTAGACCTTGATTCCAGAATTAACAATGGCCCTAACAATAACATACGTTCTTGTGTAAGGATCTTTCCAAGCCTGTTTTACTTCTTTAATCCAGTTTAAAGGCAAACTTACTGAAGGTATTTTGCTATATTTAAAAAAATCCTGTTCTTGATTTGCAAACATTCGTCCTTGATTTTTGAATAGGACTTGGGCTCCTTTGAGAGTAAACTTTGCGTTTGGCTTTATTTCTTGAAGAAACTCATTTGGTGTTAAAGTTTGGGAGTAATCCTCTTCCTCAGATTCCAATATGTGATGATAGGTTTTCATCTCAGGATATTCACTTCTTTTTTGTGCAATATCTTGGGCCAAAAACTGTGCAAACTTTTTTTGCTCTTCTCTACCACTAACTTGAATCACACTTGATTCAAGAGCAATATCAACTTTTTCATTATATTTATTTTTGAAACGCACCCCTTGGCGTGGGAGATCAAACAAAGTTTGGCCCATTTCATTTGATGCCAAAAACTTTACTATTTTGTGAAGGGTTTCCTCTTGTGGAGTCTCAACAGCTGAAACAATGTTTGCGACAAATAGTGCAATAAAGAGGGTTTGAAACTTCAATAATTTTACTACGCGAAGCGAAATTAACATTATAACATCATGCCATACAAAATTTTACTTTTCATCAAGAATGCTGAGTAAAGTCACGTTAAAAGTAATTTTTGTAAATATTACATGGTTTTGTGTCTAATGCTTCACTTTGCGACGCGTCACGGTTAAGCTATTTGGTATTGCAGTAGCGCCAAAACCCAGTAAGGGTCTTTCATCTAAGGTTGAGTTGTTTAATGATTAAAGTTCTTTTTTTTATTTCTTTTCTTTTTTGCTTACAAACTTTAGCAGCGGATTCTTGCCACCAATTTGATAATAGCTTCGAGCAATTAAAAACATCTAATTGGAAATGGCATGTCTCAGGAGAAGATATTTCTAAAGGACATGAGAGGGCTTCTTATTTTAATGAGGGCCTAAACTCTGATCTCCCTCATAAACTTTCTGCAACTTTTAACGAAAAATTTGGGACTCTTGAGCTTTTCCCAAGAAGTGGAAAAATCATTGAAAATGCCAAAGCCAATGTTGTTCTTCTCCATGGTCTTGGCGGGATGATGAGTAACTCCGACTCTTGGGGCTCTATTTTGCATTTATGGGGAACACCAGGACAAGGGAAAAAGAAAAGTACCAGGCGTATGCTTATAAAAGAAGGCCTTCTTGAGGAAAATCCTACTTTTTCATTAAGGGCCATCGATCTTCCCTATGCTCCAGCAGGCCCAAATGCCTCTCAATTTGAGACAATACACCACTTCACTTACTGGCTCGGAGAATTCTTAAAGTACGCTAAATCAGAACAACCGGATGTCCCTTTTGTTGTTGTCACCCGAAGTGCATCTCCTTTATTTGCTGTTGAAGTTTTTAAAAAATACCCAGGTTTAATTGATAAGCTCTACCTAATGAGCCCAGCCTTACCAGGCAACGATGAACTCTTAGAAATGCAAATGGTTGCTTTTAAACATGCTGTCGATGTTCAAAGAGAAAAAGGACTTAACGGAATTTTTAATTGGGAAGCTATCAACTGGTTTCATAGTATGGTCAAGCAAGTTCAGTGGACTCCTGAATATATGAGAGATGTTAAGGCTGCCATTAGAACAGGAAGTGCTGATCTTGAAATGACTGATTATGAAAGAGGTTTTTATCAAAAACTCTCCGATGAAATCGAGGGAATTAATTACCTCGAGATCAGAGGGGCTGAGCATAACGTTTTAAATACGTCACCTCCGACACGTAATGCAGGGCAGTTTGCCAATTACGATATCCTCAAATTTATACTCCAATAACTCCTTTACTTTTTTGTCCTTCTCTTTAAAGATGGGAAATAAATTTGCTTTGAGGGGAAATTGTTCATGTTTATAGACTTTACTCACCATTTTCAGCTGACACCAAAAGTCTCGAGTGATCTTTACTCTAACTTTCAAAAGACTATCGAAAAAGAAGATATTGGCTTTTTTAGGCTTGCAAAAGAAACTCAAGCTCTTCAGAGCTCCCTTAAACTTGCTGAACAATTTCAACAGAAAAAGAACTTCTATCACTTTGGGATTGGAGGGAGTGCTCTAGGACCAAAGATGCTTGTCCATGCCCTTCAAAAAAATGAAAAAAATTTCCATTTTATAGAAAATATTGATTCAGATACTATTTATCCTCTTTTAGAAAAAATAGATTTTGAAAATTCTGTTTTTTATTTCGTTTCTAAATCAGGTTCAACAGCAGAAACACTGGCCCTTTTAAATATTCTTATCTCGAAACTCAATAATTTAGAAATTACCCCATCTAAGTGGAAAGAATCCATTGTTGTAGCGACTGAGAGAAAGAAATCGTCTTTGGCAAACTTTGCTGAGAAATATGAACTTCCTTTCCTAGATATTCCGTTAAATGTTGGAGGAAGATTTAGCGCTTTAACTTCTGTTGGTCTATTCCCTGCTGCATTTGCTGGTATTGATTGTGAAAAGCTCATGAATGGAGCGCTTAAGGCAAGTGAAGAAGTCACATCTCCTCAAAAGAAGATTCTTTTTCTTGAACAAGCTCAGACTCTTTTTGAGCTTTCAAAAGAAGGAGTGAATCAAACAGTTCTTATGCCCTACAGTGATAAACTCAAGCTACTTGGAGATTGGTTTGTTCAGCTATGGGCCGAAAGTCTAGGCAAGGAAGGTAAGGGACTAACTCCACTGTGCGCTCTTGGTGCAACAGATCAGCATTCTGCCTTACAACTCTTCACTCAAGGACCAAATGATAAAGCGTTTATCACTATCAATATAAAAAATAAGGATTTTGACCTGCCTCTCGCGACAAAAGAAGAAGGAGAAAGTTTTCAAAAACTATCTGATTTTGGACTTAACCAGCTTTTTAAAGCTGAGTATCTAGGTACAGTAAAAGCGCTCCTTGAAGCCAAAAGAAATATTATTGAAATCTCACTCGAGCAGTTAACAGCTTTTCATTTGGGCTACCTTATCCTTTATTTTGAGTCACTTACAGTCTTAACTGGTGAGCTTTTTCAAATTGACCCCTTCAATCAACCAGGGGTTGAATCAAGTAAGAAATTTGCCTGGGATTGGTTAAACTCTCAACGAGCATAGACCGATTAGATCATTAAATGTCATAAGTTATGGGAGTCTTCAATGAGTGATGATAATGCAACCGTTGTCATAACAGATATTCAATCGGCCCTTAAAGCTGCAAATGATGAAGTGGCCGGTAAGCCTGCTTGCTTTGTTGTTGTTGGGGGAAGACTTAATGGGAGCGTTTTTGATCTCCCTCAGGGTGTTCATAATGTTGGAAGAAGTCCTGATAATGAAATCCCTCTTGAGTTTGAAGGAATCTCAAGAAGACATTTTCAAATCGACTCTTCTGAAGGTGAAGTGACAATCACCGATCTTGGTTCTAGCAATGGAACTTTTGTTAACGATAATAAAATCACTGTTCCTCAGAGCTTAATCAAAGGAGACGTTGTTAAATTAGGTGCGATTACTCTTAAATTTTTTCCGATGGGAGATCCTGACAGATTAACCTTCGATAAACTTCACTTAGATGCTAATACAGATGGTCTGACTAGTTGTTTTAATAAAATGTATTTTAACAGGGCCCTTGATCTTCAAGTAAAAAGATCTCGAATTACCGGAAAACCACTGACTCTTATTATTTTTGATCTCGATCATTTTAAAAAACTTAATGATAATTATGGCCATGATGCTGGAGACTATGTTCTCAAAGAAATGGCCTCTCTTCTAAGAGATAATGGTATTAGAGAGAATGATATTTTTGCTCGCTATGGTGGGGAAGAATTTGTTGTCCTTTTACCAGAAACTAATCTCAAGCAAGGCTTTGAAATTGCAGAGCGTCTTAGAAAACTTGTCGAATCTCATCAATTCATCTACGATGGGAAACGGCTTCCTGTCAGTGCTTCCATTGGAGTTGCTGATTACCGCCAAGGGGTTAATACTGGAGTCGATCTTTTCAAAAGAGCCGACGAAGCAGTCTATAAATCTAAAGAAGGCGGAAGGAACCAAGTTAATTTTTACAAAGCTAGCTAGGAAAAATGCAAATTCAATCTTATCAAAAAATTCAGCTTTTGCCTGAACATGTTATCGATCAGATAAAAGCTGGGGAAGTTGTAGAAAGACCTGCACACATTATTAAAGAACTCATAGAGAACTCTATTGATGCCGGTAGTACTAAAATTGAAATAACTCTCCTTAACAATGGACTTGATCTTATCGTTGTTAAAGATAACGGGCATGGAATCGAACATAACGAGCTCCCTCTTGCCTTTTGTAGGCATGCAACCTCAAAACTCAATCAATTTGATGATATCTACTCTTTATCAACATTCGGTTTTAGAGGAGAAGCTCTGGCTTCTTTGGCCAGTGTTTCTAAAATGACATGCCAAAGTTATGTGAAGTCAGGCAAAGGGAGCCGTATTCAATCTGAAGGACCATTAATTATATCCCATGTCGAATTAACCGACACTGCTCCTTCAGGCACAGAAATATATATTAAAGAGCTTTTTTTCAACACCCCCGCCAGACTTAAATTCATGAACTCTCAAAGAAGTGAGAAAAACTATCTCACAAAAGTGATTCATTCTTACTTAGTCGCAAATCCACAAATTGAATTTCATATTAAGTGGGATGAAAACGATAAACTCTTATTTCCTAAAAGAGAAAAAAGAGAACAAAGAGCTTCTGATATAATTAATCAAGGCCAACACTTTCAATGGCTCTCTAAAACTCAAAATTACGATAACTACTCAGTAACGGCTTATATTAGCTCAAAAGCTTTAAAAGGAAAAAGTAAACTTCAGTATGTATTCGTGAATAATAGACCTATTTATGACAAACAGATTCAGGCCATTCTTCAAAACTTATCTAACGATATTTGGGGGCCAGGTCTCAGTGGGCACTCTCTGATTTTTATTACAGCACACCCTTCAGCGATTGATGTCAATATCCATCCTCACAAAACTCAGGTGAAATTCAATCAAACCTCTGAAATATTAGCGCTTCTTCGCTCCGTCGTTAAAGAGCTCATTCCTTCAAAGCAAAATGAGAAAAATAATTTACCACTAAGCACACAACCCCACTCTTATAATCAAGAAAATTTTCTCCCCCCCCTCGAACAAGCAAAAGATCTCAAGCCTTCTATTAATTACTCTCTTGAACTAAGTGAATCTTACGCAAGTGATAAAGAGAGTACGATCAAAAAAATCAATCAAGACTACGCCCTTGTTCAAACAAATAGCACCTATACCCTCATCTCTCTTCCTAAAATTTTACGTTCACTTTTTGAACAAAATTTAAAAGAAGAAAGTGAAGAAAGAACGACTCCTCTTCTTATTAGTATTCCTATTAAAACAAACTGGAAGATCGAACCATCTTACTTAAAAGAACTTGCTGCCTTTGGTTTTGTACTAGACCCTATTAACGAGAAAAATTATCTTTTAAGAGAAATCCCTCGTTGCTTTGATAAATTAAGAATATCAACGTTTTTGGAACATTTATTCTCAAGAAAAGTTCAATTGACACAATTTTTTAATCACTTAGAGAACTACTCACTATTAACCCCATCATTTCTTATCACTGACATCGAAGTTCTTTTTCAATCTTATACAATCAATAACCTAATTAAAGAAAACCTTGCGGTTGAGTTAAATACAAATAACCTTTCTCAATTATTTAAAAACTAATGAACAAAATTATTATTCTTTCAGGTCCAACTGCTTCAGGAAAAACAAGTTTATCGATTGAACTTGCCCAGAAAAATAACCTTGAAATCATTAATTTTGACTCTCTTTTGTTCTACCAAGAACTTAATATTGGTACTGCAAAGCCAACAATAGAAGAAAGGCAAGACATTATTCATCACTGTATTGATATTTGTTCTATTTCAACTCCTATTGATGCCTCAGGATTTGTTAACAATGCCCTTCCTCTGATTGAATCTCTCCATCAACAAAAAAAAATTCCCTTGCTCGTTGGAGGAAGTGGGTTTTATTTACAAGCACTTATTAATGGAATGTTTCCTTCTGTCACTACTCCAGCTGAAATTATACAAAAATCTAATGATTTATATTTCAAGGAAGGAATCGCTCCATTCTGGAAAGAGTTGAAGGAAAAAGACCTTGAATCTTTTCAACGTTTGCACGAAAACGATCACTATCGAATCAGAAGGGCCGTTGAACATTTTTGGACAACGGAAGAAAAATTCTCTTCTGCTAAGAAACAACTAGAAGAAGAAAACCTACCTCTATATAAGAAAAAAAAATGGGATCTTTTACATATTTACCTTGATATTCCTAAAGAAGAGCACTTGGGCTTTATTTATCAAAGGACTAAGCAAATGCTCAAAAACGGTTTAATTGATGAAGTTAAACAACTTTTAACAGATGGATTCACTGGAGAAGAAAAACCTCTTGCCTCAATTGGATACAAGCAAGTTCTTAGTTTTTTAAATGGCCAATACTCAGCAGAAGATGAATTAGAGGAAAGGATCAATATTGCAACAAGAAGGCTCGCAAAATCTCAAAGAACTTGGTTTAAAACGAAAGAGAAAAAAAGCTACCATCCGATTGATGAAAAAGAGCAAATTTACTCCCTGGTTAAACGTTTTATTACTCAACCTAACGGGTCATAAGCTTGGCAGCTTCTATTGCTTGTAAAAACTTATTATGGTTTGGGTATTTCTCTTCGATATTATAGAGAATCTCTTCAGTATCAATAGCAACGTTTTTCTCTAATAAGGGAATTGCTATTTCTTCAGCTACCATAAAGACAGCAGCTAAAGGAGAAATATCATGATGAGGAGGATGCTTGAATCCAACTCCATTGTGGGTCCCATGATGTTGTTTAATAATAATCTCAACCCCCATTGGAGTTTCTGGAAGCTTGGTTAAAAAACCTGAAGCTATTTGGGCATGGTTAAGGACTAAATCTTTTTCATCATCAGTAAGTATAGCGTTATTTAGCTCTTCATCATCTGTAATTCGAGCAAGTTTTTCATCATCAAAAACAATATCATTATAAAGTCCAACGTAAGTTATTTTTTTCTTCTGCTCTTCTGTCCCCCAATCCATGTTATCAATGATTTTATAGCAAATCATAAGTGTTAGAATTGATTTTTGAAATAAATAGTAATCAGTTTCGGCATTTAAGAAATGAAGAAACTTCATAATTGATCTTTCTTTATTTAACTCATCATAAATTCTCTCAACCATGGCTTTAGTCAGTTTTATTACTTTTACGTTCATGCCATATTTTAAAAGTTCATGCGTCATGACTCGAGAGATACCTTCAAATATACGGAAACGTTTATCTTTATTTTTTTCTTTTTCAATTTGCTCTAAAATCATCATCGTAAATTGATGAGCAAATTTAGAACGAGCTGAAGAGAGAATGTAGAGATTTTTAATTCCTATTTTTTTAAACTCTCTAATTTTCTCTCTCACAACTAATTCATTCGCATCAAAAAGTTTTACATAAACGGCGTCATCTTCAATAGCGGCCTTAGAACTTCTGCGAAATGTTTGACAAAAACTTTTTTTTATTAAATCAAAATAATGTAAGGGAACTGGGTAAAATTCTGAAAATATCTTACGAGAAGAATCTCTGAGATTTATTCCTAAAATATTCGCTATTTCTTGGATATTCTTTTTTATATCATTTTTTGAATTTAAAGAGTGAGTCTCTTCCCCTTCCTTATTTTCTCGGTCTAAAAGAATGATAGGAATTTCTATATCATTTTGTTGCAACCACTCTTTAATTTGCTCATAAGCATTCTCATTTCCTAACTTCTCTCTCGTGATAATAACGTCTGCACTTTTTATCAGATTAAGTAGTGCAATTGCTTCATAGACGTTTTTTTTAATAAGAACATCGAGCCCCAAAAAAATATTGAGATTCAAACTATAAAGATTAGCAATTTCTGGGTCGTCTAAAACAATGAGAGAGTTACTCATAGTGACAATTCCTTTCTTTTAAGTTTATATTCATAAAGGTGAGCACACAACAACGAGTAAAGATTATTATTCTCTCAGATGGAACAGGTGAGACTGCCACCTCCCTCGTAAGAGCAGCGATGGCCCAATTTGCTGATAAAGATATTTATTTTACGCGCTACAAAAATATTCGAGAAAAAGAGCAAATTCTCGCTATTTTTGAAGAGAATTCTCTCCACCACCATCTTGTGGCCCATACCATCGTTTCTTCTGAGCTTCGAGGTTATATTCTCGAGCTCTCAAGAAAATATAAGGTTAAATGCGTTGATTTAATTGGGCCTATGCTCTCTTCACTCTCCACGGCCTTTAAGATTGAGCCTGATAATAAACCAGGTAAACTACATGAAGTTAATGCCGAATATTTTAAACGGGTTTCAGCAGTTGAATTCACAGTTAATCATGATGATGGACAAAACTACCAAAATCTTCATGAAGCAGATGTTATCTTGGTTGGTGTTTCCAGAACTTCTAAAACACCACTTTCTCTTTATTTATCCCTTGAGGGGCTTAAGGTCATTAACATACCCTTGATTAAAGGAATGAAACTTCCGGAACTTTTACACCAGGTCGATCAGAGAAAAATCTTTGCTCTCACAATTGATCCAGAAGCCCTTCACCAAATTAGAACGAACCGATTAAGTCGCTTAGGTGTTTCTAGTGATAGTGACCAATATGCTAACATGAACTTAGTTGTCGAAGAAATAGAGTGGGCCAACTCTTTATTTAAAGAAAACAAAAGATGGCCTGTTTTCAATGTGACAAACAAAGCTCTTGAAGAGACCGCATCAGAGATTATAAAACTTATTAATCAAAGAAAAGTGAACCGCTTTATTAAAAACGACTCTTAATCAAGAAAAAGTCTTTTACTCTCTTCAATAGTGAACTGAACTCTTTTTTCAGTTCCAAGAGTCGGATCGAGAATGGAAGCGTTGTAAGTCCCTGCAGGGATTCTCATATTTTTTACTGGAAGTTTTTTCTCAATTTCTTGTCCGCCGATTACCAGCTTTAAAACAGAACCATCTCGATAATTAAGAGACGTTGTTAAAAGCCCCACTTTTTGTGATTGAAGTTTTGGCACTCTAATTTTTTTAATGCCTCCATCTTGTTCAGTAAGGGTAAAGTGAGTGACAAAAGGAGTTGCCCCATCAAGTGTCACTTTTAAATTAATCTCTTTGTTTAAAGCAACATCAATTCCAGAGACACTGTTTGACACAAGCTTTCCATTAACAAAAACTTCCGCAAGAGGGTCAAGGCCAGATAAAAGAATTTTTCCACCTAAATTCTCTTCCATTGAATTTTTCTTATCTTCAACAGAAGAAACGGAACGAGCTGTACCAGGGTTTAGATAAGGATTAATATCAACTCCAGTTAAATCATAAAACATATCTGGTTTGAGATAAGCAAATCCTAAAGTTAAAACAAAAAGTCCAACAACCTTTTTAAATCCTCCACCAGAAGAGCTTTGAGATTGAACAACTTTCTTCTTTTGATTTAATTTTATAACTTTCGTTTTATGTGAACCCGTTGATGTTTTATTAGGATTTGTTCTTCTTGCTGTTCTATTTTTATTAACAGAAGTAGATGTTTTTCCTTCTGGGGTATTTGGTAAACCTGGAATGCCAGCATTGTTTTCAAGAGAAATTCCTTCATTTCCTTCTTCAACCATATCAAGTTCTAGCTCAGAAGCTTTTGCGGAGAAGTTTCCGTCTTGTGCTTGCTCTGCTGAGGCAGCTGGCTTTCCTGTGCTTTCTTTTTTTAATTGGTCTAAAAAAGGTAAAATATCAACTTTTCCATACTCCGCTAGCTTTTCTCTATCTTTTTTAATTTCACTTTTAAAGAGTTGCTCCGCAAAATACTTTAAATCGGTTGCATTAAAATCAGGATATTGAGCATAGAGGAATTTGACTAATGCTCTGTTAAATTTATCCATATTCTCATAACGATTATTTCTATCTTTACTCAAAGCTTTCAAAACTATTTCATCTAACTCTTTTGGCACGTTTGGATTAATTGATGAAGGTGCTGGAATCTTGCAAGCCTGGATGAGCTTTAAAACAGCAAGATCATTTGCAGCTGTAAAAAGTTTACGGCTACAAAGTAGTTCCCACAAAGTAATCCCAACAGCAAACTGGTCATAACGGTGATCAAGAACCTCTCCATCAAGATACTCAGGTGCAAGATAAGAGAGCTTACCTTTTATTGTTCCTGCTTGAGTTGCTTCGCTATTGGTATCTGCTTTAGCGATACCAAAATCAATGACCTTCACAGCTCCATCGTAGGTAAGCATAATATTATGAGGAGATATATCTCGGTGAATAATATTATATTTTTCTCCAGAGAGTTTATCTGTAAATGTATGAGCGTAGTGAAGTCCCTGACATACTTGAGAAATGATATAAACCGAAATCTCTACTGGAAAAACATAGTTGTGAGACTTTAATCTATCTAGAAACTGTTTAAGGTTTGCTCCATCTACATACTCCATGGCGGTATAAAGCTGACCATTTACCATTCCATAATCATACGTTTGAGCAATATTAGGATGAAGAAGACTAAAACCAACCTTTAGTTCATCCATAAACATCTGTTTAAAGTTTTCGTCTTTAGAGAACTGTTCTTGAACCATTTTAATGGCCACAATTTTTGCTGCTTGTTCACCTAAAAACCTTGCACGACAGATTTTGGCCATCCCTCCATCAACAAGATGATCCAAAATTAAGTAACGCCCAAATCTTTCAAATTGGTTATCTGACATATTTTATCTTCCTCAAGAGCTTAACGGCTTTTTAAGAAAAAACTTGAGTAGAAAAAAAAGCTAAATAATGAATAATCAATGATTTATATAACTATAAATCTAAAAATGTCTGCTTAAAACCAGGAACATCGACATAAACGTATCGACCACGTAGCGACTTATCAGAAGAGCGGCAGTAGCCCTTTATTTTATGTCTATTGAGCTTCCAAACATTAAAATCAGGGTGTTGACTTATATTTCGACTAAAATCATTCAAAGTAATTTCCTTAAATCCAGCTTTTTCTATTTCTGCACCCATCATCGCGTTGGAGAAACCTTTATGATCCCCAGCATAAAACAAAACAACCATCATAGGAAAACAACTAGAAAAAAACTCTTTCTCATCGGCCGAAAACCATTGAGCAAACTCAGAGAACTGATCAACTTTCCAATAAATAACATCATTTTTAAGTCTTAGACCACTATACCAAGAGACTCTTTTAAAAACTAAACTCCCCTCCCAAGTGTTTGATTGGGAAACTCCATTTTTAAAAATAACCTTATCTTTCTCAATTCTATTATGGTGCATATTTGATGTTGCACAGGATATAAGAAAAAATAGTATTAGAGTGAATTTAGCCATTTAATAATCTCACTTTGCACATCTTCGCTCTCTTTATCATTCAATAAATCATGAGCACTTGATTGATAATTCTTAATACTTATTAAAGACTTATCTACGCTCTTTGCAAAGAGTTTAGTCGTCTTGGAATCTACAATAGCATCATTTTCACTTATAAGAAACAGACACGGCGTGTCTATATAATAAGAATATCCTCGTACTTTTCTTGATTGTTTTATGATCTCTCTGGCCATTGCTAGAGTCATAAACTTTGAAATCAAAGGATCGGCCACAAAGCTCTTCGCCTTCTCTTCATCAGTTGATATATCTGAAGGCGAATAAAAACTTGGAACTCTTATTTTTCCTAATTCATTTTTAACTGAAAAAATTAACTGCCTAATAGTATTTGGCAACTTTAGTTTTGGGGAAATACAAGGATTTGAAAAAAAAAGCCCATTAAACTTAAAAGGAATTCTCTCTTTAAATTCCATTAAAAGTTTTAAACTAACAAGCCCTCCCATACTATGACTTCCCATTATATTTAAAACATTCTGATTTTGCTCTAAAGAATGCTCCTGCTTTATAAATTCGAGATATTGAAGATAATCTTCGCAGTAATATGTGAAGTTTTTCACATAGGCACGGCTCCCAGAGCTATGGCCATGTCCAACGAGATCAAAAAAGTAGAGTGTGATATCACATTCAATGTCTGCTTCAAGTAATTTTTGAAAAAAAGGAAGATGCCTGTCATGATATTCACCAGCACCATGACAAAAATAAATATTTATTTTTTTTTGATGAGCAGGTGCCTTCGGACTTATTGTCTTATAGAAAATATTTTCACCGTGGGAACGGCTTACAAAGCTTCCATCAAGTACTTCAAATTTAGTCATCCATTTTCTTCATTGAGATAGCTTTCAATGGCCTTCTTAGCTTCCTTACTTAGATCAATAAATCGAAATGAAAAGCCCTGTTTCCCCTCTAAGATTCTAACTATTTTTCCTGAAGCAACAAAATGATGTTGTGTATTTTGAGGGTGAACATTAAGTGAAATAACATCCCCTACATTTCCAGGGAAGTCGGCCATTAATATCTGCATTCCACCTATAGATATATCTCGACAGATTCCTTCATAGACAGATGAGTTATCACTTAAAAGCAGCCTTGCAACAAAAGGTTTTCTCCTGGCCGCTCTTCTTTCTTCTTGATCAATTTGAGGAGGTACTCCTTCGAAGTGTTCGCTAAAGTCGTTCACTTCTCCTAAATAAGTCCACTGTGCCATTCCGTTCACGTAAATAAGAGTCTTACTATTGATTCTATTTTCTTCATAAAGCTTTTTCATCATTTCTAAACTAAAAGGGCCATAATCAGTTGAAATCCCTCCTCTGTCCGTTCCTGTTCTCACATAAATTTTCTTCTGTTTAGAATCTAGTGAACTAAAATAAAAAGGTGACTCGTCCTCTATTGGAGCAGGAATATCGGACGAGCTTGATGAAGGTTCTGTTTGAAATTCTTCCACATCGCCAAGCTTAACCCAGTTCTCAAACCCTTTCGTCCATACATAATCTTCTTTACCCAATTTCCCCGTTGAGATAAAACTTTCAATTTCTTTTTGCTCAACCGGTCCACGTCGTTCATTATTTTCAACATAATACCACTGCATGGCCTTTTCCTTTTTTAATGTAATAATTAAATAATAATAGATAGTTATATTGAATAATAGCTGACGGAAATCTTTTCCCGAGTGCTTTTGTTGGACAATATTTATTTTATCTTTAATAAATTCATAGATTTGCCGATAAAACTTATGAGGTAGTACATGAATTATATTTTGTTAGCTATAAACCTTATTCTACTTCTCGTTGGTTGTTCGGGAGAGCAGTTCTCTGCTTCAGAGAAAAACGGCTCAATTGCTGCGAGCCCAGTTGAGACGTATGAAGTCTCCTCTTGTGCTTCAAGAACAGTTAATAAACCACCTGTCGATCTACTATATCTTGTTGATAACTCTTCTAGTGTTAATTTTCTTAACGAAACTCTTAGAAATTCAATAGCTAGTTCAATGGCCAACCTTTCACAAGATTTTGACTATAGGGCCATCGTTGCTCCTCTTATACCAGAGTCTAACGAGCAAAATCTAACCAGCTTTCTCAAGTTTGCCAGTGACGGTGTTTATGCAGATCAAAATGATGATGTCTATACCGCTTATCAACTAGCAAGTGTTTACCAACCTTTTACTCAACTTGTTGGTGGAGCTAGTGAATTGGGACTTAAAAGAACATATGACATTATCAATGCCAATATTGGTTTCTTTAGAAAAGGGGCCTATACACAAGTCGTTCTTATTTCTAATGGTGACGATAACGAAGCTGTTTACGTTAATGGATATTTAGATGTTGCCGCAACTAACAACAAGCTTCAACAACGTATTAACGACTTAAAGAAATTTACCAGAAAGTATTACGATACTCTCCCTGCTGGTACAGAAAAAAATAATGCTTTAAGAAGTGAGGAGTTTCGTTTTCTAACCCTTGTTCCTCATTCTTCGTGTAAATCAGGCTTTATCGATGCAAGAAGATATAGAGATGTATCAAGGCAAATTTATAATTATGTCACAAACTCATCTCTACCAAGTGGTAGTATTGTTGATTCTGTCGATATATGTTCAGGAGATTACAATAATTTACTTTCCCAAATTAGTAATAATATTAGTTCAATAACTGTTCCACATGTTTATAACTGGTGGCCACTCGCTCCTATTAACTCTTTTGATCAAAATCATATTACGGTTAGAAAGAGTAATGGTGTTGTCTGTAATAGAGATGATCTCTCAAATGGTTTTAGATACGATAATCAATACCGCATCAACCGCGAAACAAGAGAGTCTCCAGCGCCTCCCTCAGGAGAGCTAGCAGAACCCTATACCGGATATCTGATTGAACTATTTGGTAACTGTAAAGTTGTTTGGCCAGAGTGTTTACACGTTACTCTTCAAAACCCACCTGTTTATAGAGGATATTTAGACTTAGAAGTTGCCTATACGCCAGACATAAGCCAAGCAGTCATCAAAGTAAATGGACAAGTGATTCCTCGAATTTCAAGTAGTAATCCAAGTAATGGATGGGAATATGTAGGAAGTTTTGCAGGAAATATTTATATTGCTGCTCCAGATGACTTTGTTTCAGCTCCGGCGGAAGTTTCTCTTGATAATGGTCCTCACTTCATTCGCTTTAGAGGAAGTTCCACACCAAGTAAGCAAGACGAGGTGACTTGGAGTGTTCCTCCTCTTTAAAAATTAACTATTTTTTTCGGCATTGCTCTTATTCAGAGCGACTTTGAATCTAATTAATGGGAGAAGTTTTTTGAGTTTGGCCACATCAACTTGAAGCCTAATCGTCCCGACTTCATCCACTAAAGGCTCCCCACATAAACCATGGTGTTCAGCATCTGCTAAATCTTGGACACCAATAATAATATTCTTTTCTTTGAAATCAGCTAAAATTTTATTGGCTACAATTTCAATCGCATCAACATTAGGATTGACCTCTTTTATATGTTCAAGAATCTTAACAAGAAACATTTCACACTTAGCTGAAACTTTAACTTTTTTATTTTCTTCAACAAATCTTTCTGCATTAAGCTGAACAAAGACTTCCCTAATCATTTCTAGGTTTTTAACAATAATATTCTCATCACCCGTTTTCTCGTCCTTTTCTGGATGAATATAGCTGAGTTCTTGCATAACAAGTAAAAGAGTATCCATTTTAACATCCAGCAAACCATAGATATCTGATGAATAAAAACTCAGTGTTTTTTTCTCTAAGAAGGCTCCCATTGGATGTTTTTTGGCATGGGCCTTAAAGACAAGATACATTGTTCCAAGCATCTTAACGATATCAAGAGGTTTTAAAAATTCGTACTCTGCTTGCTTCCCATTATAACTAATGGCCACGCTGTTTGATTCTAGTTCTTTCACTCTCGCATTCGTTTTTCTTAATCTATTGGCAAGAGTGTTAATAATCATTTTAAACCAAGGATTCAGACTAGACATTGTCTTGGCAAAAGCAGCAAAAGAAATTTCAATGATTTCAGATGTTACCATCGCTGCAGCAGAACAACTCCTTCTTCCACCACCATCATCATCAAAAAAAGCCATTTCACCAATAACTTCTCCGGCCCTAAGAACAGCAATTTCTACAAATCCTCTTCCTTTAGGTTTATAAAGACGAAGTTGACCTTTTTGAATGATATACAAAGAATCTGCGGGGTCTCCATCATTAAATAGCACCTCGGAAGGTGCCAAGATTCTCATCCCTGATTTTCCAGCAGCCGCTTTTGCTTTTACTTGGGCCATATTACCTGCTTAATAGAACAAAACTAAACTCGCTCTATTATAACACTTAATGCCTCTCCACCGCCAATACATATACTGGCCATACCCATTTTTGCCGCCTTAATTTCCATAGCATTCATGAGAGTGACTAAAATTCTTGCACCAGAACATCCGATAGGATGCCCGAGAGAAACAGCTCCTCCAAAAATATTAACCTTACTCTCTGATAGACCCAGGCTTTTCATCGCAGCCATTGTTACTAAAGCAAATGCCTCGTTTATTTCAAACAAATCGATATCATTAACAGAGAGGTTTGCTTTTTGAAGATTTTTTTTCATCGCTTCGATGGGCGCTGTTGTGAACCAAGTAGGATCTTGAGCATGAGAAGCCCAACTATGTATTTTAAATTTTGCTTTCTCTTTATATTTTTCTGACGCAAGAATAATAGCAGCTGCCCCATCATTAATAGTTGATGCGTTTGCGGCAGTAATTGTTCCTGATTTATCAAAAGCTGGTTTAAGATGAGGAATTTTGTCAAATTTTACTTTTTGTGGTCCTTCATCTTCTTCCACAAGGACGTCGCCTTTTCTAGACTTGAGAATAACTGGAGTTATTTCTTTCTGAAAAAACCCTTCTGCTTGAGCTTTTTGAGCTCTTTTAAAAGATTCAATCGAAAATTCATCTTGAGACTCTCTTGATATTTTAAATTCTTTTGCACACTCTTCAGCGCAATTACCCATTGGTCTATTTGAATAAACATCCCATAGCCCATCCCACTGCATTGAATCTTTTATTTCTGAAGAACCAAATTTAAAACCACTTCGGTAATGAGGAAGAAGTCCTGGGGCCATAGACATATTCTCCATTCCACCAGCAATAACAACTTCCGCGTCTCCACATAAAATGCTTCGACCACCAATTAAAACAGATTCTAATCCTGAGCCACAAACCTTATTAATTGTTGTGGCCTTTACGTTTTTATCTAATCCAGAGAAAAGAGCTGCTTGTCTTGTGGGAGCTTGGCCAACACCAGCTTGAATAACATTACCCATATAAACTTCTTCAACAAGATTTTTATCAAGACCAGATAAAGAAATTGCTCCTTCTATCGCTTTCGCACCAAGAGATGGTGCTGAGATTGTTGATAGCGAACCCATAAAACTGCCAATTGGCGTTCTTGTTCCAGCTAAAATATAAACACTCATAAAATCTCCTTTCTCATATATTCTTCTGACAATCTTATAGACTTTATTGAGCTTTTTGGCTATTGATGGAATATTAAAACAGTGCGGCATCTATTGGAGAAATATATGTTTTCAAGAAAAAATTACGAACTTGATGATGGAAAAGATCTTCCGGTTGAATGGAGTGAAAAAGTCGCAACACTTTTTAATCAGAATTTTTCAGAACATTGCTTAGAGCAGAAAAAAAGCTTTGATGTTTTTGGTAAGATCTATCAAGACGAACTACTCATTATCATTTCCTGGCTTGAAAACGAAAACTTCAATAACTACCCTATTACTATTTTTCTTTCGGCAGATATTTTTAATCAAAAAAATACACAAGAAGCCCTTGATCATTTAGTTGATATCGCGGGACTCTTTTTTGATGAGTATTTTTCAGACGAGAATTGGAACGACTTTGAACCAAACTGGAAAGAAACATTACACAAGAAAAACGATTACTACTATAAAATAACAAGAGAAAATATTGCTCTTACCGTTGAAGCCGACAAGCTTCTCTCAAAAGATAATAAGAACAATTAACTCTCTTCATCAAATGAAACAGTTGTGACTCCAGTAGAAAATTTTCCAGTCTCTAGAGCGATATCATCATCGTCATCACCATCTGTATCGAAGTCCACATCTTCTTCAAAGTCCACATCTGTTGCAATATTAAGCTCATTAAGAACTTTGTAGAATTGTTTATCATCTGAGAGGTCACTAATAATGCTCTCAATTTGATTGGCCGGGTACTTTTCTAAAAGTTCTAAAATAAAATCTTGCAGTTTACCTTTGGCCAAAATTTCTTGAGTCCTCTTAATTCTATTCCAATTCGCTATATAGTGAAGTCTACAGTAGAGGCCAGTCGTTCTTAAGTTATCACATTCACCATCTAAACACTCGTCAGACTTTTCATCGATGAAGAAGTCCATCGAAATAATCGCTTCTTGAATTTCATCCCAAGAAAACTCTTTTTGAAGGTTCCCAATTTCTTTTTGGACCTTCTTTTCTACTTCTTTCATTTCTTGAGATTGTTTTGATTTTGTCTTAGGTGCTGTTTCTTGCGTTACCTTAGTTTCAACACTCTCAACAGCCTTTTTAACTTCTTTTTTCTCAGAAGTTTTATTCTCTATTTTTTGGTCAGTCTTTTTCTTGGCCACTTTTTTAGCAGTCTTTTTCTTGGCCACTTTTTTGGCAGTCTTTTTCTTGGCCACTTTTTTGGCAGTCTTTTTCTTGGCCACTTTTTTGGCAGTCTTTTTCTTGGCCACTTTTTTGGCAGTCTTTTTCTTGGCCACTTTTTTGGCAGTCTTTTTCTTGGCCACTTTTTTAGCAGTCTTTTTCTTGGCCACTTTTTTAGCAGTCTTTTTCTTGGCCACTTTTTTAGCAGTCTTTTTCTTGGCAGTATTCTTTTTCGCCACTTTTTTTGCCGTCTTCTTTTTGGCAGTCTTTTTCTTGGCCATTTCTTTTTTCCCCAATAAACGTTTTAATATTTTCATGAAGTGTCAAATTATCACTTGGTTTAATGTTTGCCAATCACCTTTAGAGCTGTTTTAGCTCATTTGAAGCAATGACAATACGCTGAATCTCAGATGTTCCTTCATAAATTTCAGTAATTTTCGCATCCCTAAAAAAGCGCTCAACAGGATATTCCTTGGTATAGCCGTTCCCTCCACATAATTGAATGGCCTTGGTTGTTATCCACATCGCAGCTTCAGCTGCAAATAATTTAGCCTGAGCTCCTTCTTTACTATATGGACGATTGAGATCTTTTCTTGTACTCGCGTCATAGATAAGGAGTCTAGAAGCAGAGATTTTAGTACTCATATCAGCCAAAATAAACTGTATTCCTTGAAGTCGAGAGAGAGGAGCTCCAAATTGAACTCTCTCATTCACATAACGGATCGCGTAATTAAAAGCTCCTTGTGAAATCCCTAGGGCCTGAGAAGCAATTCCAATTCTTCCCCCATCAAGCGTTGCCATTGCCACACGAAAGCCTTTTTCGAGAGGTCCTAAAAGATTTTCTTTTGGGATTTTTACGTTATCAAAAGCCAGTTGTGCTGTTGATGACCCCTTAATCCCAAGCTTATCCTCTATTTTAATGATACTAAACCCAGGAGAATTGGTTTCTACGATAAAAGCTGAAATGCCTTTGTAGTCATCTGTTTTTTTTGTTTTTGCAAAAACAATGGCGATATCAGCTTCTTTCCCATTAGTGATCCAATTTTTAACACCATTAATTTCCCAGTGATCCCCTTTATCAACAGCTGTAGTTGTTAAGGAACCTGCATCAGAACCAGCTCCAGGCTCACTTAGACAAAAACAACCAATGGCTTGTCCGCTTGCTAAGAGAGGAAGATATTTCTTTTTCTGCATTTCTGTCCCAAAAGCTAAGATAGGCCAAACACATAGTGAAGAGTGAGCTGAGACAAAAACTCCAGTTGAAGCACAATTTCTAGAGAGCTCTTCTACGAGTATAGAATAAGACATATAGTCCATTCCAGCTCCACCGTACTCCTCAGGAACAAAACTACCCAAAAAACCATTCTCGGCCAATTTGGAAATAAGCTCTTTAGGAATTTCTCCTTGGGAATCAATTTCAGCAGCCAGAGGAGCAACCTCTGTATCTGAGAATTTTGAAATAAGATCGCGCAACTCTTGATAATTTTCATCTAATAACATTTTTTAATTCCCTTTAAACTCTGGTTTTCTTTTTTCAACGAAAGCTTTAGTTCCTTCTTTCATATCATAAGAAGAAAATATAGAGCCAAATTTTTGTCTTTCAATTGAAAGGCCTTCTTCAACAGTTAAATCATTTCCTCTGTTCATTACTTTTTTGGCAACTTTAATAGCATGAGGGGACTTTTGCATGATCTCTTTCAAACATTTTTTTCCTGCTTCTATTAAAGCTTCTTTATCAGAGAAAACCTGATTGACAAGTCCACGCTCTCTCGCTTCATGGGCGTTTATGCTACGGCCGGTATAGATCATCTCTCTTGCAAAATTACGTCCAACAACGTTTTCCAATCTTTGGGTCCCACCAAAACCAGGAATAAGACCAAGACCCACTTCAGGCAGCCCAAAAAGAGCATTTTCGCTTGCATAAATAAAGTCACAAGCCAGGGCCATTTCACACCCACCCCCTAGAGCATAACCATTAACACAGGCAATAACTGGAATGGGAAGAGCTTCAAATAACAAAGTTACCTGTTGCCCTAAAGAAGCAAATTGCTCCCCATCTTTTTCCTCCATATTGCTCATTGAAGCAATATCGGCTCCAGCAATAAAAGCTTTTGAACCAGCTCCCGTGAAAATAAGTCCTTTAATTGAGAGCTTCTTCGTCATTAATTCTTCCAAAAAATCTCGAAGCTCCATTAGGACTTCAACATCAAGAGCATTAAGTTTTTTCTCTCTATCTATCGTTAATATCCCTAGATTCTCTTGTTCTATGTAATTGAGGTTTTTAAAATTAGTAGTCATAAAATCCTTTTCCATTTTTTCTCCCAAGCCTTCCGGCAGCGACATATTGCTTTAACAGAGGACATGGACGGTATTTTGTATCGCTAAATCCTTCAAAGAGAACTTCCATAATGGCCAAGCAGGTATCTAGCCCTATGAAATCAGCTAGAGTAAGAGGACCCATTGGTTGATTAGTTCCTAGTTTCATCGCGGCATCAATATCCTCGACCGTAGCAAGCCCTTCATATAAAGCATAAACAGCTTCATTAATCATGGGCATTAAAATTCTATTTACTGCAAAACCAGGCATGTCTTTGGCCTTGACAAAAGTTTTTCCCATTTGAGTGGCCACTTCTTCAACTTGTTTAAAAGTTTCTTCTGAAGTTTCAAGACCTCTAATCCCCTCAACAAGCTTCATCACTGGAACAGGATTCATAAAATGCATTCCAGCTACTTTTGAGGCCCTATTCGTCACTGCCGCAATCTCAGTAATTGAGATAGATGAGGTATTTGAAGCAAGGATGGCCTCTTTTTGAACAATTTCATCTAGTTGTTTAAAAAGATTGAATTTTATTTGCTTATTTTCTGTAGCCGCTTCTATGACAAGATGACAATCAGCGAGGGCCTTCAGCTCGGTCGATGGCTTTAATCTAGCAAAGGCTGAATCAGCTTCAGACTGAGACCATTTTGATTTTTCAACCCCCTTATTTAATTGGGCTTTTATAAAATCAACTCCCTTAGTCAATGGAGATTCTCCAATATCAAACAATGTGACCGTAAACCCTGACTGAATTCCAACCTGAGCAATCCCACGACCCATTTGTCCTGCCCCTACAATACCAATATGTTTTATCTGACCCACTTAAGCCTCCTGAAGATGAAAATACGACCAATAATGCTTTTCTCACAACTATTGGTCAAGACAAGTAACGCAAAGAAAACAAGGTGTTATCCTTATAGAAAAAGAACTTATTCAACAAAAAACCCTTCCTACTTTACGCTTGCCATTAACAAAGTTCTGTTTTATAAGTTCTTTTCTAGAAAGTTTTAAGGAGATTAATTGTGGCAAATCACAAATCAGCTGAAAAAAGAGCGAAACAAAATAAGGTAATTAGAAACACTAACCGCTCTAAGAAGTCGAAATCACGTACTTTTATTAAAAGACTTAGAAGTGCTATCGAGCAAAGCAACAAAGACGAAGCTCAAAAACTTTTACCCATTGTTCAAAAACTACTTGGGAAACTTTCAAAGACTAGTGCAATGAAAAAGCAGACAGCTGCTAGAAAAACATCTCGTCTTGCTAAACAAGTTAACGCTCTTTAGTCCAGACTTCTATTGACAGATACATTTAAAAGCCTGAAGTTCTATTTATCTTCGGGCTTTTTGTTTTTTAGGAGGATGCTTTGAAACTCTCAATCATTTTCATGTCATTTATACTTTTATCATGTGGAGTTCAGTCAATTCCAAGGGCCAACAATGAAGTTGAAGCCAAGTGGGCAGAGGTTCTTAATCAGTATAAAAGAAGAAGCGATTTGATCCCAAATCTTGTTTCAACAGTTAAAGGATATGCTGCTCACGAAAAAGAGACTCTCCAAGCTGTCGTCGAAGCTAGGGCCAAGGCCACTCAAGTAAAAATTGATCCTAATTCTCTTTCCCCTGAGTCAATGAAAAATTTCTCTCAAGCACAAGCTGGTTTAACTAGTGCCCTCGGGAAGCTGATGGTTGTTGTTGAAAAGTATCCAGACCTTAAGGCGAGTGAAAACTTTAAAGGTCTTCAAGTTCAACTTGAAGGAACTGAGAATAGAATTTCTATTGCAAGAAAAAGATATATCGAAAGTGTGAAACAGTTTAATGACTTAGTCACAGTCTTTCCTACAAGTTTAACAAACAGTTTGTTTTTTCATCATGAAAAGAAACCACAATTTACGGTAGAAGAAGCACAAACTCAGAATCCCGAAGTTAAGTTTTAATGCGTTGGTGGCTGCTTTTCTTTTTCGCTTTTCTTAGTTCCGCTGAAGTTGAAATTCCCTCTTTAGCAAGACCAACGATGGATACCGCGGGCATCTTTACATCAGAGCAGTCTCAAATTTTAGATGAAACCATAAAGCAAATTAAAGAAAACAATGGACCTCATCTTCAGGTTTACACGATAGATTCTCTTGAAGGAGAAGACATTGAAAGCCTCTCCATTCGAGTAGCAGAGAAATGGAAAATAGGAGATGAGGTAAAAGATAATGGAATTATTATCACAATCTCTAAACAAGAGAGAAAAATACGCATTGAAGTCGGTGAAGGAATTGAGGGAGACTTAACAGATTTAGAAACCCATGATCTCATGCAAAACTTTATGATCCCTTCTTTTAAACAAGGACTTTATTTTCAAGGAGTCTTAGATACTATCATTGCAATCGCTCAAAAATTCTCTATTCAAATACAAACAAAAGAAACTCATCAATCTTCTTCTTACGTAAGATTAAAGAAAAATAAAAAATCTTTTAAAAATATCATTCCTCTTTTAGTTATTGTCTTCTTTTTTATTATGCCTATTGTTTCGAGGGCCCTAGGTCGAGGTCTTATAGGAAAAGCTATTTCTGGTTTTTTGGCCGGACTTCTTTTAGGATTTTTCTTTGTGGGGCTCAACTATATCCTTCTTATTGTATTTGCTCTTATTAGCTCGTTCTTTAGCTTGATAGGACTTTTTAATGTCGTGGGCTTTAGTAGTGGAGGACACTATTCTCGAGGCTCTGGAAGTCATTTCGGTAGTTTCGGAGGAGGCGGAGGCTGGGGAGGCTCAGGCGGCGGTTTTGGAGGTGGAGGGGCCTCTGGAGGGTGGTAATATGAGTTGGAAGAGAAAAATTTTGTCACATGATGAAGAACAAAAAATTGAAGCCAAGATAGCTACTTTTGAAAAAAACACACACAGTGAGCTTATTTTATGTATTGCTAAAGCGAGTGACCCATACCCTGGAGCTGTTTTACGCTTGGCCATTTTTATTGTTCTAGCTCTGAGTTTTTTGGCAAGTATCTATTTAGAATTTGAACATTCTTACTATCTTGTCATTTCCCAGTTTGTTCTGCTCTTTCCTTTGCTTTATTTATGTCAAATCCCTTTTTTCAAAAAAGTAGCTTTAACTAAAAGCGAAGTGAACAGAGAAACACATGAAAAAGCAGTTGAAATGTTTTTTACTTTTGGGAACTCTCAAACTTCTCACCAAGCATCGGCCATGATCTATCTCTCTTTATACGAAAGAAAAATTGAGCTTCTCATTGGCCCTAAACTAAGTGAGAAAATATCACAAACAGAGCTTAATGAACTCATCGCTAGTATGAGAAATTCTTTTAAAGAAAAAAAATTTTATGAAGGCATTCTTAATGCTATTGAAATTTGGGAGAAAGAGCTTATTGAATACTTCCCAGAAAAAGTTCTTCAAAACTCTCAAGAAGATATATCTAACCAAATTAGATGGGTTCATTTTGGCTAAAAAGCCTATCTTTTTTACATCCCTAATTGAACCCACAAGCCACTGATGTTAGATTTTTGAATAGGAGGAGTCTTTTATGAAAGAACTCATTTATCTTACATATTTATCTATCCTCAGCTATCTTTCTTTTTTTGATACTTTTATCAATTCTTAAGTTCTTTTCTTTGTTTTATTAATTGTTCAACAACACCCGGATCGGCCAGGGTTGAGATGTCACCTAAAGTATCAAACTCAAGACAAGCGATTTTTCTCAATATTCTTCTCATCACCTTACCACTTCTTGTTTTAGGAAGACCTTGAGTGATATGAACAATATCAGGAGCAGCGAAACGACCTATTGAATTTCTCACTAAATTTCTGACTTCTTCTTCAATATTTTTTTGTTCCTTATCATGAATAATGACGTAAGCGTAAATTCCTTGACCTTTAATTTCGTGAGGATAACCAACAACAGCAACCTCTGCGATCATCTCCCCTTCCATAATGGCACCTTCAATTTCAGCCGTCCCTAGTCTATGACCAGAAACATTAATAACATCATCAATTCTTCCTGTTATCCAATAATAGCCATCTTGATCTCTATAGCAACCATCTCCAGTAAAGTAGTATCCTGGATACTGAGAGAAATAGGTTTCAACAAACCTTTTATGATCTCCATAAATTGTTCGAGCTTGCCCCGGCCATGAGTGCTCTAAACAAAGGGCCCCTTTTTGTTCATTACCTTCTAAAAAAGTTCCTTTTTCAGGTTCCAAAAGAATAGGACTTACGCCAAATAAAGGTTTTGTCGCAGACCCAGGTTTTGTTTCAGTTGCTCCAGGTAGAGGAGAAATAAGAATACCTCCCGTTTCTGTTTGCCACCACGTATCAACGACAGCGCACTGTTGTTTTCCAACAACTTGAAAATACCACATCCAAATTTCTGGGTTAATTGGCTCTCCTACAGTTCCTAATATTTTTAGCGAACTGAGATCGTATTTATCAGGCCAGTTATCCCCATGCGAAGCCAAAGCTCTCAAGGCCGTTGGGGCCGTGTAGAAAATATTTACTTTTAAATCTTCAATCATTTGCCAATACCTTCCAGCATCTGGATAAAGAGGTGTGGATTCAAACAGAACACTTGTTGCACCATTGGCCAATGGCCCATACACAATATAACTGTGTCCTGTTATCCAACCAATATCAGCAGCACAAAAATAAACTTCACCAGGATTATAATCAAAAACACATTCATGAGTATATGAAGCGTATGTTAAATATCCTCCAGTTGTATGCAAAAGCCCCTTGGGCCGCCCCGTTGAACCTGAAGTGTAGAGAATAAAAAGCGGGTCTTCAGAATTCATCAAAACGGGTTCACATGTTGTTTCTTGAGAGGAAACTAACTCTTTAAAGAGGATGTCTCTTGAGTTTAATTGAAACGAACGGCTCGTTCTCTCGACGACTAAGATCTTATCGACACAATCAGCACCTTCTATCGCCTTGTCTGTTATCTCCTTTAAAGCAATTGTCTTTCCTCCTCTTAATCCCTCATTGGCCGTCACGACAACCTTGGCCTTAGCATCAATAATTCTCTCTCTTAAGGCTTCAGCGCTGAAGCCAGCGAATACAATTGAATGAATAGCGCCAATGCGAGAACAAGCAAGCATGGTATAGACGAGTTCAGGAATCATGGGAAGATACAGACAAACACGTTCTCCTTTTTTAACACCTAAGCTTTTTAGAGCATTGGCCACCTGACAAACATTATCATGTAGTTGTTGGTAGGAAATATACTCATATTCTCCTGCCTCATCTTTTGCCCAGATAAGAGCTGTCTCTTTTGCTCGCTCTTCTAGATGTCTATCAATACAGTTATAACTTGCATTTAATTGACCATCTTCAAACCATTTAAAATCAACATTATGATAATCTCCAGTCTGAGCAACCTGAGGTTCTTTTATCCAGTTGATTCGCTTGGATTGCTCTAGCCAAAAAGAAGAATTCTCTTGAATAGATTGTTTATATAATTCTTCATATTGTTCTTTATCAATATGTGAATTTTTTTTTAACCTTTGAGGAATATCAAAGCGCTGCTTATAATCCATTTTATACCTCGCTTAATTATTGAAGTATTTAGTGTGCCAGTTTAGTTCAAAAAGATGAATACGAAATGCAACATGAAAGCTAAAAGTTTCCTAAAAGAACATCAAAACTAATAATAAGATCTCTGTAAGTCGCATTAAATAAAGAGCTATTGTAGATGAAAGCATCCCCTTTCCTATAATCAGCATTCAAACTTAAAACGATTTTGCCTTTATCAACAATAGAGCCTAACTTTACCCAAGCACGAGAGTACGAGCTAATGGCCAATAAATAATTCCCATTCATTCGATAAGCGTCATTTCCGAACTCACAACGAGAAACTCCGATAACACCAAAAGCATTATTGGAAGTCATATACATTGTACTAAATCCAACTTCTCTTTGAGTAAAACTATTAAAGCTAACTTCGGTTCCATGGCTATAAGTTTGATTATATTCACCTTGTTGAGCTAGCTTTGCAAAAAACTGATATTCAAAGAAATCAAACTGTCTTGTTAAGTATAAAGCTGCTCCTGTTTTCTTGCCCCCTCTTAAGCGATTTCCATTTCCTCCATCACCAGCGGCCTTGGCTTTTCCAGAGTTAGGGGAATAAAAGTATTCTAAATCTAAAGAGAATGGAGATCTTTTTTGATAGAGCAAGCGCCACTTAAACCCTAATATGGGATCGCTCACACCTCTAGATTTATTTTGATATTTTGATGAACTTTCACGATAAGTTGCTTTATCAACTGAAAGATAATCTGTTTCAAAAAATAGAGAAAAACGAGAAGAGTATCCATAAGTAAAATTAACAAGCCCTCCTGAACCCTCAGTACTTCGATTTAAATCTGAGTCCTCTTTCCAATCAACGGTCTCCGTATGTCCAAAAGCTTTGAATAGCAGACTAAAACTTCCTTCTCTTGGCATAAAATTAAGTCTATGCAGTGAATTGCTCGGATGTGGTCTACTAAAGTCTACCGTTGGAAACAATTTATCTTGATCACTTCCAAAAGCCGATATGACAAAAAAAATCAAAATTAACTTATTCATTAATTTTTAACTCTTTTATTTGATTAATAATGACATCTGTTTGAAGTAGTGAAGGATTTTTTTTCTTATAATTTTCAAGAAAAGTTAACATAGAATTCAAAGATTGATTAAAAACTCTCTTTGACTCTTGGTTATTACCATCTAAAATTTTTCTCTTTAAAACAGTATAATAATCAATCAGATTAGTTGAAAGCTCACCTTTTTTACTTTTTGCTTGTTTTAAGTAATCCAAAATAGCAAACGCTCCATCAAACTGTATCTGTAATTGGGTAAAGTCTACTTTGGGAATCACCTTAGATTTACTCCATAGAACAACGCCAATACGACTTAACTCAGAGGGAAGCATTTCTCGTGATGAGAGTTGATACCCATCAGAGTTAGTTAAACTTAATGGGAGTAAAATTTGTTGACTCCCTTTTTCCCCGACTTGACTGACAAAGGATAAAAACTTTTTCCCCTGAATATTAACTAAGTCTAAAGAAGTAAGCTCTTTAATTGATAGTTCATCTAGAACCTTTTTCCTTAGCTCTAAGTAAGAAGTTAAGAAAGGGCCTAAAGTTGTTATATGATCAATAGATGAATAGAGGCCTAGTTCAAAGGAGGAGACAAGAAAATCAACCACCTCTTGCTCAGCAGCCATTCTATTTTTATACCCTTGATTAATAACTCTATTTAAGGTCGGATACTGCAGTCTAAATAAAGGATCGTGGATTGAAACATCTTTAATGACTTGAAATAAAAACTTCATTTTTTTAAGTTTTAAAGAAAATGTTTTTACACCTTTTTGATGAACACCTTTGAGATAATAATCCTCCATTGAACCAGATAAAGAATAAATAGGAACAAGGAGATTTTGTTCATCAAATTTATGATTAATTCTTAAACCCAAAACGTGAGAACTAACATAACTTTCAGCTGTTGTCGTTTTTTTTGCAATAACCTTATTAACACTATACCCCTGAGGAATTTCAAACCCATAAAAAAGAGGAGAAACAAGAGCAACCATTAGTAAAAGAGGAAAAAGAATAATTGAATAAACAACTGCTTTTTTCTTATCTCTTAAAAGAACATAACTTTTACTCACTCTTTCTTTGAGTGAATACTTACCTTGAATAAGAAAAATATCCCCAAAAAGAAATGGTCCGATGAAAAATCCCATTAATTCTCTCAAAAACCGTGCACTTTTACTTTCTTCAACACTATAGAAACCAAGAAGTAATTGAATATAAGAAACTCCTAAAAGAGAAGAGGATAAAATACGAAGAATCGAATAAGTAATAAAAAGATTAAAGTATGTTTGCATCTCTCCAATAAAAAGCCCTAACCCAGGGATACTATTTCCTAACTCAACTAATTCTATCGTTATTGGATTGATGATATCCCTCAAATAAAGAGAGTTGAGGGAGTAAGCGATAAATATTTCGATAAAAAAAGCAGAAATACGGTAAAAAACCTGCTCTCTTATTTGATGCTCTTGTTCTTTAATTTCTTCTTTGTCTAACTCTTCATCTTCTTCATCACTTGTTTCTTCTATTTGATCTTCTCGGCTTATCTCTTTAGGAATACTCTGTGTCTGACTAGGCTCGTTCATTTCAAACTCTTGAGTTTGATTCATATTCACAACACGAGTTGGTTCATCGGCCTTAGAAAATAACTCATCCATATTCCCTGTCGAAGATTGTGCGTCTCCAATAATTTGATCGATAATAAGCTGCTCTACAGACTTAGCTTCTGAATTTGCACTCCCTAACGTATAAAGTAGTACGTTGGCATCTTTGTCTCCTCCTAAGTCTTGAGCTGTCAATTCAACATCGACATCTCCGATCTTTAATCTATCTCCCTTGACAAGAATAACCATTTTATCCGAAGGGATTCTTTCATCTCCAACAAATGTACCCATAGCGCTATTGTGATCGATGACAGAGACAACATCATCGTTTACTAAAAAAGTACAATGCTTTGAATCTATACTAGGGTCATCAAGTATTAACTCTCCTTGCTCACTCCCAATAGTTAATCTTTCCGAAAGCTTATAAACCGGCTGCTCTTCTTGAGAAGGAATATTTAATGCATAAGACAGTGCCATTATTTTTTTAGTCCCAAAAGTTATCCATAACATTATTTTAGTCTATTTTTTGAATTTTGCTATAAGTGTTAAAATATCCCTATTTTAAGTAAAAATGCTGAGACAAGTATTGCATGCAATCGCCAAGGTTATTAGAATGGATATAACGAAATAAGAGGTGAAAAAATGTCAAAAATGCCCGAAGATTCTACTTTTTTATGTGCTGAAGATGATGCGACAATGAGAGCGAACCTCATTAAGGATCTACGTGGACTTGGTTTTTCTGGAACAATTCATGAAGCAGAGAACGGAGCTGAAGCTTTTGAAAAATTCAAAGCCGATGCTGCTAATATTAAGTTCATTATTAGTGACCTGATGATGCCTGGTACAAATGGTATGGAATTTCTTAAAATGCTTAGAGCTGAAACAAAGTCTGTCCCTTTTTTACTACTAACTTCAGAAAATGACAGAAATACAGTTATCCAGAGTGTTCAGCTAGGGGCTTCGAATTATCTTTTAAAACCATGGACGAAACAAAGCTTGGCCGAAAAAATCGTTTTTTGTTGGGATAAGCATAATAAATAACTCTTTATTGTCTTTTGAAGGGGACTTGAATAATAAATTCACTCCCCACTCCAACTTTAGATTCAACCCAAATAGTTCCCCCAAGTTGTTTACAGACATTCATAATAGCATCCATTCCAACTCCTCTACCTGAGATATCAGTGACAGCTGTATTGGTTGAAAAACCTGCTGAAAAAATCATTTGAATGACTTCTTGATCATTCATATTTTTAATTTTTTCTTCATGACCATTTTCAGTCATTTTCTTTCTAATAATTTCAGGATTAACTCCCCCTCCATCATCTTTCATTCTAACCTGGAGTAAAGTTCCTTTGTCTGACTGGATTTTTTCAACAAAAAAGCCAATTGTTCCAAACTCTGGCTTTCCTCTTTCTTTCCTGATATGAGGGAATTCAATTCCGTGATCAATAGCATTTCTGACTGCATGAACTAAGCTTGAAAACAATTCATCATAAATTTTTCCATTAAGCCTTACTTCTCCTCCTTCAATTGTAAGAGGATTGATTTTTTTCCCTAGTTTTAGTGCCACTTCTTCTGCTAAATCGATATATTGGGAGAGAAAACGAGTCACTGGCTCTGAATAAATAGAATCAATAAAATCATCTAATAGCTCATCATGAATGTTGTGTTTTTTCATTTTATTAAAGAAATGCTGGAGATTTTCTACCGGAACTTCAAGTCCTGTTGAAAAATCGTTCCAAGACTTAACACCAATGAGTTTTTTATTTCCTTCCACAAAATCGATGAAAATCTTTTCCATTTTATCAAACATCTCTAGTAATTGCTCGTATAGAGGAGGTTTTTGAGGCTCTGGAGTATTTTTAATTTGAGTAATAAATCCTTCAACTTCATGAGCATATTTTTGAGCTTCGGCCATCGAGAAAAGCCCAGAGTTTCCTTTCAAGGTGTGCATCCCACGAAAGAGAACATCTTCTTTAAGTTCACCATTTTCTGGATGCTTGCCACTTTTAATGAACTCTCTTGTATTTGTAATATACTTTTTCGTTTCTTGAAGAAACTTAATAAATTGACCTTTGTTACTCATCATCTTAACAATCATTTCCACAAATTTTCTCTCTTTTTCTGCTTCTTGAAGGGCCTTAACCTCTTCCGTTTTATCTGTTGCGACAACAACCACTCCACTAACCTTTTCTTCTTCATCTCGAATAGGATTGTATTCTAGGAAAATAGATTTATCTTCACGCTTAACTTTTTCTGGGGCCATAATAACCATATCCTGAAAAGGTAAATCTTCGGCGATCATACTTCGACAAAAATCCTTAAAAGAGTCTTGCTCTTCATCTGGTAGCTTAAGTAACTCTCCAATAAACTTACCAGAAGGATTTGTTTCGAAGATCTCTTCACTGGCCTTCGAATAAACTGGAAGGACTTCTCCATTTTCGTTAAAAATAAAGAATCCTTGTCCTAAACTATCAACCATTGCTTCCTGAAGTTTGAGGGCTTTATTAAGTTCAGCTGTTCTCTCCTCTACTTTTTGCTCTAACTGCTCATTGTAAGCTTGCAACTCTTTAAGAAGAGAAGAAACTTTGAGGGCCATAATATTAAACGAGTCCCCCAACCTTCCAATTTCATCTTTAGAGTTGGTTTCAACTTTAATATTGAATTTTCCTTGTCCAATTTCATCAGCTCCCTTAACCAGCTTTCTAAGGGTAATAGTTAATTTATTAGAAGCAATAACACTTAGAATAATAGAAAGAGAAACAACAAAAATAAGGAAAATTAAAGATTTAACAATTAATGTATAGACCGCCCTAAGAGCAAACTCTTTTTCAATAATAGATACAATCGTATACCCCAGGAGAGGAAGACGAGAGTAAGCAACTAACAACGTTGCCTTTTTCTCTTTCATTGCTTCAAGTGTTCCGGTATCAAATTTATTTGATAAAATCCTTTGATAAAAATCAAGCGCATTAAAATTATTGGTTTTGTTATCCCAGACACTTCCTTTACCCATAATAACTTTTCCTTCATTATTGATAAGGTAGTTTTGGAAAAGACCATCCCCATAAAAAGAGTTTAAAATTAAGTCCGATTTAAAGACTGTTGCGATGAGAAAGCCTTTATTTTCTCTTGTTTTATGAATATTAAATAGAGCAAACATCCCCTGTTCAGCATTCACAACCTTAACGATTTGATTCTGAGTTAAAACCTCAGAAAAAGCGCTGGTTACATTGCTTTCAACAAAATCTGTAATTTCAGCTGGTAGCTTATCCTTTTTTAGGTCTCCTACTAAATTAAAGTTAGAGACTCCAGTATTAGCAAGGACTTGAATCAAAAGAAGTTTCTTATCACTATAAAAAGTATCCATAGCAATATCGTCAAATACTTCTTTTTCACTCTTATAACCTGTTAAAATAACATCTCTTGTCTTTTCAATGATCTCTAATTCACTTACTAATTGCTTTGAAATAGTTTGAGTATTAGTCAGGTTGGTATTATAGATATAAGCAACCTTATCTTCTTCAAAAATACTTTTTGCCATTAATAAATAGGAAATAAGAGTCAGCACCGGGGCTAACACCAGCAGCAAGAGGAGTTTATACTTTAGTGAAACTCTTTTAAACATTCTTACTTAATCCTAGGATGAATATATATCCACCTCATTTTTTCTCAATGGTTTTCATAATATAATTATAAGTAATTAGGTTTTAAATAAACACTAGGCATAATTAGCATAGATATTTGATTTAAAAGAAGATTTTTCTATTATGAGCATGTTGAGTTTTGCTGACAAAGACAAACGGGTTGATACGATTCTGATATCGGTAGCAGGTTTATTTCTTGCGTGCTCTGGTTTTCTTATTCTAGATGATACTTTTTTATTTCAAAATATGATGGTGGCCAAACAACTCAGCCAACAAAATCCGATTGCAACACTTGCTTCTCCTGTAAATGATGTGAGAAAAAAATCTCCCAGTGATCTCGTTTGGATTCCTGTCACAAATAATACTCGGGTTATTGAAAAAGATACGATATTCACCGGAGCAAACTCTACTGCAATCGTAAAGTTTGACGATGGAACAGAGTTTACTCTTGAGCCTGAAAGTATGGTCATTATTGAGAAAAAGGCCAATAGCGCTAACGTTGAAATTGCACGAGGTGGTGTTAGTGGAAAACTTGGAAAAACGGTTAGATTAAAAGCACAAGGAAATAAAGACTTTGAACTCTCTTCAGAAAGTGGAGCTGAGATTAACCTAAACTTAGCGGGAGGAAAAGGTCCTAAAGTAGATGTTTTATCAGGGGACGCTGACTTTAATACAGCTAAAGGAAAAAAGAAAATTGCTCAGAACCAAACTGTTGAATTCGGTAAAGGCGAAATTGCAAAAGTAAAAAAACATCTTATTAAGCTTGAAGCTCCAGGTGTTAATCAAGAAGTTATTATGTCTCCCAAGCAACGCCTATCTTATGAATGGAAAGCTCTAGCTTCAGCTGATGAATATCAATTTGAACTTTCGCAATCAAGAAAATTTAATGGCAAATACTTTAAAAAGAAAACACGAAAAAATACGTTCCAAACTCCGAGACCAAAAAAGCAGGGTGAATATTTCTGGAGAGTTAAACTCTACAAACAAGGAACTTTAATTTCTGAAAGCTTGCCTCGAAAAGTCATTATTATTCATGAAAAACCCCCTCAGCTCATTCTCCCTAATAAAGCGGAGGTTTTAACTTTTCCTTATTTAGCTGAATACTTAAATGACTATTCTAAGGCCATTTTTGAAGTTAATTTCAAATGGCTTACATTTCATGATATTAATAAAACACAAATCGTTATTTCTAAAGATAAGAACTTTAAAAAATCTATCTTTGATTCCGCCATGGATGAAACATTTTTGAAAAAAGATTTCAAGCCTGGTAAATACTTTTGGAAAGTCAGACTTAATGATAGTGATTCACTTAAGAGAACTTGGTCCCCTGTTTCTCAATTTCAAATTAATCTCAATAGATCAAAGTTTAAGCCAAAACTTTTAAGCCCCGAGAATAAAAAAGTTTTTGATATGTTTGACTTCTCTTTAGTTATGGACTTTGCTTGGGAAGATAATCCCTCGCTTAAAGAGTATCACCTTGAGATCTCCTCCTCTCCAGAATTTAAAGAGAAAGATATTATTCTAAAAGAAATCACAGAAGATAATATTTTCACGTGGGAAACTGTCGATAAAACAAACTTTTATTGGCGTATTAAAGCTGTTGATATTAACGGTGTTGTTACTCCATATTCTCCTATTAGGCAGTTTAAGGTTAAAGATCCTCCTCCACCTAAAGCACCTGAAATTAAGGATAAAACGCTAGAAAAAGAATTCTCTCTCATTCCTTCTCAACGTAGTTGGGATTTTCTTTCTTTTCTTATTTCCTCAGCAAATGCAGCAGAAGATATCGTAACGGCGGTTGATCTTGAATGGCAGGAAGTAAAAAGAGCCGTCAAATATAGACTAGAGATTTCAACAACGAAGAGTTTTTCTCGAACAATTTTTAAAACCGAAGTTGATAAAATTAAATTCACTTGGAAACATAACCAAGTAGGAACTTATTATTGGAGAGTAAGTGCTATTGATAAAAAAGGAATTGTGAGTCTTCCAAGCTCACCTGGGACAATAAAATTGCGTTTTGATAAGCCTGCCCCAATAGGAGAAGCTATTTACCAGTATCCGATAGAAGAAAAACAGCTTATTCAAGAATTTCATAAAGGAAAAATTGAATGGACAACTGGAAAGTTTGCAGCAAAATACCAAGTTCAAATTGCGGACAATAAAGACTTTAATAATTCCAAACGTTTTTTTACACCTAAAAACTTTGCTGAAGTTGATTTAAAATTAGATAAAGCCTATTACTGGAGAGTTCGCTCTATTGATAAAAGAGGACGAATTGCGAGTAATTACTCTGACACAAAAGTCATTCGCATGAATCCAACAATTAACAATTTCCCTATATACCTTAAAAAACCAGAAGAAATTTCTCGTTTTAGATATACTGAAGATGCCCACCCTCCTATTGAATTTAACTGGAGTAAAGCCCCCTATACCTATCATTATGAATTTGAAGTATCACAGGATCCTACATTTGAATCTATTGTCTTAAATCAAAAAATTGAAAAGAACAAAGTTAAGTTTGTCGCTAAAGCTCCTTTAAGAGACACATTTTTCTGGAGGGTAAGGGCCACAAATCCTTATTCAAAAGGACCGTGGTCAGAGATTCGAAGCTTTAACATTATTTCTAATGAAAACTTAGATATTCCTGATATCAATTACCCCTCAAATAGTGTTTTTAAGGGTAACAATGAAATTGCAGAAGTTTATTTTGAATGGGATGAAGTAGAGGAAGCCCTCAGTTACATTATTGAAATAGGACTCGACCCTAAATTTAAATTTGGAAAAAAAATCTATCTTGCATCAAATGAAAACGCACTTATCAAATTAAAAACAAAAGCTACCTATTACTATAGAGTTCGCTCTTCCTTTATTATCCCTCATAACGAAAATGTTTCTGAGATTAGTGGAGTTCCCACTAAAGGAATTGGAGAGCCTACTAAACTGCGCAAATTTGTTCTTAACAAAGGTTATCGATATGAAAGTGAAATAGAGCTTGGAACAACGAGCTTTGGGATAGAAAATAAGGCATCAACAACCACTTCTCATATCGTTGAAGGAAGTGGAAAAAATCTTGGACTAGATTTTAACTTCACTCAAAAATGGTACCCAAGAAAAATGGGTGGGAAGTGGGGTTTTGGATTAGGCCTAGAAAGAGCATCAACAAGGTTACAATTTGATGATACAACTAACAATTCAGTATCTGAATTTGCCTATCGCCAACAAGCAACAAGGGCCTTTCTTTCCTATCGAACGACTTGGGGAAGAAAAACACGTTTTGAATTTAATATTGGGGCCGCTAGATGGAAAAAAACATATCCCTATTTAAACTCAGGAGTGTTTCAATCCCCTTGGGCCGAAGAGAATTTCTCTGAGTTTGCTTTTATGCTTCGCTGGCAAAAGAGAGAGAACATTTATCACTCCTTCGGAGTTCAATCAGGAGTGTCAGCAAACTCTTCTTACTATGTAAGACCTTGGATTGAGATTCGATATACAAAAAATCGAACGTGGTTTGGTTTTAAAGTAAAATATGAATTGCAAGATTTAAATTATAGTTTTGATGAAACTCTTCCCCAGTCAACAACGACCTCTATTAATGCTCTCGGGTTCATCTTCACAACAGGAGTGGGTTTTTAAATGAGTTTAGATACAAAATTTAGAGATAAGGTTATTTTGATTGTAGAAGACAATCAATCACTTCGAAGTAAAGTCAAAAACTTTCTTCATGTCAATGGAGCGGCTGTTATCATTGAAGCCGATGACTTTCAAGATGCCTATGAACTTATCCGAGATGAAATTTTTGATTATTGTATATGCGACTATAAAATATTTAATACTGACGCTCAAAACTTCATTAAAATCTTAAGAAAAGAAAAAAGATTATTAAATGACAATCAGCTTATCATGGCAGGTGATTTTTATGAGGAGCTTCAAGAGTTCATCAATGCTCGTGCTCATAAACAAGTCAAAGGTAAGGATAAAAACATCAACCTCAATGATGCTATAGAGGGAAACTTCAAACACTCACCTGAAAAAGTTTATGAAGTTTATAGTTTTGTTCGAAGCTTTATTCTTCATAAAGTCACAAATGAGAATATCGAATGCACGATTTTAAATATTGATATTGAAAATCTCAGTGTCACTTTATTTATTAATAACTTAGAAGATACAGAGAATTTTGCCAGGCAAGTTAAATTTGAATCTTATATTAATGGAGAGATGAAGAATCACACTATTATTGGGGATTTAAAAGTTATAGAACAAAGAGTAGATGGAATTCAAGAACTTGAACTCTCTGTACCTGGACAATATAAGAGTACTTTAGATGAGATTGAAAAAGATCTCATGCAAGCTCAACATAAAACAAAAACATTACTTGAAATTATGAAGGGAGAGTACTAGCTCCCCCTGTAAAGAAGTTATAAACTCTTTTTCATTTCTGAATAGCGAGCATTTTCAATTAGGTCTTTAACCGTCTCTTCGAATAAATCCAAATTCTTTCTCTCAATATGGGCGGACTCTAGTTCGAAGTCTTTAGCTTGTCTTAATTTTTGAAAATCTAAGTTTTTCAAAATTTTAAGAACAATTGGGGATAGGTTTGCGTTTCTAAGCGGAACTTCAACATTGTAAATCCCATAACCTCTATTAACCTTTATCCCTCTTAAGAACTCTCTTTCTTGAACTACATAGCCTGTCACAATTCCGAAGTAATCGATATCGGCAGCTGAATGAGCAAGCTTGCCAAGCTCTTTAGACTCGTTATCTTCAACTTTTGCAACTGTCTTTTTTACCATTTCTTGATTATGAATATGAGCTTTATTTACCTTCACCCTTAATTTATCCAGCTTCTCTGTAAGCTTTTTTCTATCAGGCATATTTAAAATACTTCCCTCAAGTAGAGTTTTTCGTTGATCTTCCAAGCGAGTTAGTAAGCTTTCCTGTTCTCTTAACCCTCTTTCAACGTTTGCAAGCTTTAGATAAGAAGATTCTGGAACATAAACTTCTTCCGTTTGTTCCACATAGTCTTGATACTCTTTAATATCTTCTTCTAAATCCCTCTTTTTCAAATTCAGTCTAAGAATTTTTTGAGAGTTCTTCATTTTTTTCTTAAAGCTAACTTCTTCACCATTATCCATTGCAAGCAAATCTTGAGACATCTTGTCTCCAAATCTCTCTAAGTTATCTTCTAAAGATTCTAATTTTGCCAAATATTTATCTCTTTGGTTTTCAAAACTCTCTTTTTTAAAAGTTGCATTCATTTTCTTTTCATTTAGAAGGGAAATTTCATCGTTAATTTTTGCACTTTCATTCTGATAAATTCCTAAATAAACATTCGCTTCATCTATTTGATAATCAATACTTTCAAGTCTTCTGAGTTTTCTTCTAATATTTGGCTCGTATCCCTGCTCTCCTATTCTAATGAGCTCACTATTCACTTCAGCAAGTTCTTGCTTAATTGTATTTTGCTCCTTAAATAGTCCATCTAATAAAAGCTGAGATTCCCTTGCTTCTTTGGTTATTAAATCAGCTCCAAAAAAATCAGGAACCCAATCGGTGAGAAGAGTTTTTATTTTATTGACCAAACCTTCTTTCACTCGTGAAACATGAGCAATTCCGATTAAAGGTAAAAATTTAACTCTAAGCTCAAGCATATAAAGAAAAACCTTTTGACCTTCGTATCTAAAAACAACCTTTTGATGAACAGGAAGATCTTCTTGAGGTATTCCTTGGATATAGTGGGCTTCAAAAGCATCATGGATATGATCCAGCATACTCTTACAAGCAATTGGCTTAATCGAGTCCGAAACGTGTTCACACCACGGGTTCTTTTCATGTAAAGCTGCTGCTAGCGCCTTAATATTTCCGTGGTTTCCTTTCGTATTAGTGACATGAAATTTCCCATCTTCTGGCATGAACTCAGTGGCAAGTCTTCGTACCGTTTTGATATCATCGACAAGCTTTGCGTAATAAAAATCTTTGTAGTTAATAAAGCGTGTTTTATAAACCTCTGTACTTACTTGGTTATGAAGTGACTTTAAAAAAGCGGCCATTGTTCTGGCCTTCATATCAAACTTTTCCCATTCATTAACTTCAACCATCGCCTTTTTCACTTGGTCTTCTGAACCTCCTGACTGACTCATGTAAGAGAGTGCTTCTGTCGTAAATGCTGCTTTTTCTGAGTTATTGGCCGCTTTTTCAGCGTTATCCATCATCTTACAAGAAACAAGTGGTAAAAGTGCTAGAAACAAAAACTTCATCATAAAAATCCTCTTTGAAATTGATCTCACGAGGCTACCATTGCTATTGATTATGATGTAGAAGGTCTGTATTTTTTATAGATGTAGGTTAAACTAAGTTACTAAGAGAACGTTCGTACTCTTCTAAATTCCTGAAGAAACAGAGAAAGCAAACCGTCTATCCTCTAATGTTCTGAATCCGTTGGGCGTTGCTTCAGTCGCGTAAGTAATAAAGTCAAAAGAAAAACGTCTCGTTCTAAAACCAATTCCTGCGGAACCAAAACCATCTCCATAACCAAAACGGACAAAAAACTTATTAGCTATAGACATTTCCGTTCCTACCATCGAGCGGCGCTCTAATATCTTATCATGCTTGTTAGCAACATCTTTTACGTTTGCTTCAATGTGAAACTTGAATGTTTTTCCAAGTATAGGCGTGATTGAAAAACCCAGATCTGTTGTTTGTTTCACGGGCTCAGGCTCTCCTGCTCCTCTAATATTTGAAAATCTTTGCTGGGAACTATTTCTCAAAACCCAAGAAAAAGTTGGAAGCATAAAGACAGGAAGTGTTAACTTTGCACCTGTTGTAATGATAACAGCTGAACCCTTTTTATAATCACTATCTTGAATTTCAAGTTCTTGAGTTATATCTAAGTCATGTTCTAGATATTCATTCCTAGTTAAATAAGCAGCACTCGCTCCAACTTTAAATACCCCCCCCCATATAGAGAGGTTCGTTGAAACGATTGGCCCATAATCTAGTCTATCACCCACTTCAAGACTTGATGAAGCATCATCATCAGCAAAGGCCCTTAGTTGCTTTGACATGAAATAGCCGATCGTTAAATAGCGCATAGTAAGATTGGGAAAAAAGTTAATTCGATTATGAAGTAGGTTTCCTCTGTTGCTCTCTAGTAACTCTCTCATCCCATCTTCTTTAAAGTAATTAAAAAGATCACTTGAGTTATCAACGACGTTTCCTTGAAAAGAAAGATCTGTCATGTTCTTGTTTGTTTCTAGATGGATATTGAACAATCTTAAACTAGGTTGTCTAACACTACCTAATCCCGCTGGGTTATAAAAAGCAGAGTACTCATCATTCACCTTAGATAAAAATGAGTTTCCCATAGAAAGAGCTCTGGCAGAAGTGACAAATTCAGGTTGAGCCCAATCTTCAAACTCAAGATCTGCCCAAGAGATCTCCACACAACAAAAGATAAATAGAAGAAAAAGAAGTATCTTTTTCAATTTGTTTTCCTCATCTTTAAAAAAAGACCATAGGTCTTCTTATTCAATTATAAATTTCAATGATTTAGGTCTCAAGCTACGAAAGGAATGCCTAGCCGATTAATCCAGAGCATTCCGGTTGAGTATATTTCGTTTTTCCAGTGGGATAGAGAAGAAAAAAGCTCTTTTCGTTTTCAAAAGTCGTTACTTTCTTATAGTCTTGTTCTTATGAAGTATTTTATTTTTATTTTATTGTGCCATCAAAGCTTTTCCCAAAGTATTAATACAAAAATGAAAAACTTGGGTAAATCTATCAACAATATCATCCCTATTATCTATAGTGATACTGAATTTTCTAAAGCTTATCATAAAAAATTTTTAGGACAGGAGCTCCACAAGACAAAAGATCTTTTTCATAAAGTTAAGACGCATTTTAACGATCCTGTGAAAAAAATTAAATATGACATTCTTCAACAACATCTTGATTTCTCAATTAATGTTTTCGAACAAGGACATATGTCTTTTGCCCAAAACTCATTGAAGGCCCTTCCTTTCTTTTGTATTTCTTGCCACAACCAAGATCAAAAGAAGGCCGTTGTTTTTCCTTTTTTAGCAAGAGACAAATTTGATAATGATTTGGGATATGCTCACTATCTTTTTATGGTTAGAAATTATCCCATTTCAAAAAAGTACTATTATCAGTATCTAGAAAACTCTCAAAATATTGAGTATGAAGATTTTCAAAATGCTATCATGAATCTTACTTATATTGAGCTTATGATTTTTGGTCAAAAAGATAGTTTTACAAAAAAATTAAAACTTATAAAAGAGAAGAAAAGTTTTAACTCGCTTATGAAAAGTGATCTCAACGATTTTATTACGAGTGCACAGTCTTTTCAAAAACCCTTCGAATTTAAGACATTTGAAGAGCTTAAAAAATTCATTGAAGCAAGTATAACTCTTAATAGTATTAAAAAACTTTCGTTTTCTAACAAAATATTAAGTTTAGAACTCATGAATACTCGTCAAGCAATCTATAAATGGCTAAACCAAGCAAATAGCAAAGAAGAGATTCCTTTCCTTCTCTTATGGCTTGCTCAACTTGATGATCGTCTCAACTTTTCTCTCTTTAGTGGTCTTGCAGATCTTTATTTAAAAAGCTGCGTAGTAAACTATCCAAAATCTCAAGCAGCACCAATTTGCCTAAAGGAATATCAAGAAAGAATTGAAAGTGGTTTTACTGGTTCTTCTGGAACTCATATTCCTCAGGATATTAAAGACGAAATCAAAAGATTAAAACTTCTTCTTAAGCATTAGTTTTTCACTTTATGGCAACTTTTATGAGGGTCACTTAGGTGTATGTGCCCTCTTTGCATTAATGAATAAAGTCCAAAAAGAATCATAAAAACAGGTAGTATAATAGGATACTTTACTTTTAAAGGTTTCATAAAACGATGAGTAATCTCTGAGGTGAAAACAAGAGAGGGAAGAGTCCCTCCCCAGA
Organism: Bacteriovoracia bacterium; assembly: GCA_030431635.1. Classification (GTDB taxonomy): domain Bacteria; phylum Bdellovibrionota; class Bacteriovoracia; order Bacteriovoracales; family Bacteriovoracaceae; genus CALFYV01. Next base: position 214,438 of record JAUIIL010000002.1, on the reverse strand, counting down.
AAAAAACAACACATAAAAGAGAGAGCCCAAAAGACGGGGCAAATAATACTGACACTAAAAAAGCATAAAGAAATCCACAAGGAAGGAGAAAAGTAAAAAGACCAATAAAAAAAGAAGAGCTTCCTCCTTTTTTATTTACTAACTTTGCAAAAAAAGGAGTTAGGAATGAGTTAAATCTTAATTTATAGTGAGAAGCCAACATTTTTATTCCCAATAAAAAGATGGTCAAAGCAAAGAAAGTAAAAGAGAAGTTCGCAAACCGGTCGATATAGTTAGCTAAAATATCTCTTCCAATAAAATACATTATTGATGCCATTATCAAATATCCTAGTAATCTGCCCGTTTGATACAAAATATTTCGCTTTAAGTTTTGTGAGCAACAAACAGATATCCCACCACACATTACTGTACAGTGAAAACTTCCCATGAAGGCCACAGCAAAACTCAAAAGAGGCCATAGAGAATAATGATAATTATTTAAGTGGTCCAACAAGAATAATCTCCTTATTAAAAATAATTTCGTTTTCATGTTTAATCAAAAAAGGAATTTTAACGACTCCATTTCGTAGAATTTTAGGATTAAACTTGAGAAAGACATTCGCAACTTTCTTTCTCCCTTTTTTCATGAAAAAAGGCTTGATAGGAGTCACAATTTTTATTCTATCCTTTAACTCTCCATCTAAATCAAAAACAAGGTTTAACTCTTTTTTTCCTTGATAGGTTAATTCGATCCTAAAATGGTTTGTGATTTCTTTTGTTCCAGTTTGCAACACAATTTCTTGATAAGCCTGGTTTCCTCCTCTTAAAAATTGAGCTTTTAGTTTTTGCCTTCCTGACAAAGAATAAATACCAATTGAGACAATAAGTCCCATAATAAAAAAATAAACAAGAGGTCTCTTAAATGTTCTTGCGATACTCTTTTTATTGATTAAACTATTTTCAGTTGTATATCGAATTAAACCAAATGGTTTTTTGAGTTTATCCATCATATTATCACAAGCATCAATGCACATTGTACAAGCAATACACTCCAGTTGCGTTCCTCTACGTATATCAATCCCAGTCGGACAAGCCCGTACACAATGAAAACAATCAATACAATCTCCTTGGGATTCTTTATCAATGCTCTTTTGTCTCCGAGGCTCTCCTCTGTTGTAATCGTAAGCAACTACTAAAGAATTTGAGTCCATAATGACACTTTGAAAACGTCCATAAGGACACATTATGATGCAAAATTGCTCTCTGAACCAACCAAAATCAAACAAAGTAATCCCTGTCACAACAAGCATAAAAATAAAGCTCTCCCAATGCTCGAAGGGAGATCTCGCCACAACCTTAACCAAATAATGAGTTCCTAAAAAATATCCTAAAAAAGAGTGGGAGATAACGAGAGAAACAAAAAGAAAAAGTAGCCACTTTAGTGAACGCTTACTGAATTTTCCCCATCCCCAAGGAGATTCATCAAGCTTTCTTCTTTGAACTGCCTTTCCTTCAACGAGTTTTTCAATTGGCCTATATAAAAGTTCAGTAAAAACAGTTTGTGGACATGTCCATCCACACCAAACACGTCCCAGGACAGAAGTTACGGCAGCAATAAAGAACAAAAAGAAGGCAAGAATGAAAAAGAGGTAAGGCGTATCATGGGCCCAAAATTCTTGTCCCATGATAATAAAATACCTATTAGGAATATCAAACAACATCAACTGTTTTCCATCAATGTAGAGCCAAGGAGTTATGATATAAATGAGAATAAGAAAAACAAAAACAGCTTTTCTGCGACTCCTCCACTTTCCTTGTACATCTTCTGGATAGAGATAAACTCTTTTGCCATGCTCATCAGTTGTGGCCAGTCTTTCTGGATGTAGGTCGTATGGATTCATTTTATCCTTTCAAACCTCTCACCTTGTGGTGCCTTGGGGTTTTCTTGTTCAATTCCTTGAATACTCATCAAATAAGCAGTAATCGCGTATAACTCATCTTCTTTAAGCATCTCGGCCCAAGCAGGCATTCCTCCTGACGGGTTCCCTGTTAAAATGAATGGAAAAATAGTCTCTGGAGTTCCCTCTGCATAAAGCCAATACTCGTCTGTTAAATTAGGACCAATGTCTCCGGCGGCTTTGTCTCTATGACAGGCAACACAGTGTTTATTAAAGTTTGATTCACCAACCTTGAGCATTTCTGGAGACTGACTATAACTATGATAAGTATCAGAGTTAAACTGAGATAAGTTTTTTAGGTACTCTTTTTTCACTTCTTTTAAGTGTTTTAGGTCGAGACCATATTCGTACTGAAGTGAAGGACCACTACCTACGACATAGTAACTAAAATAGATAATCGCAAAAATTATTCCACCCCAAAAACTCATCACCCACCATCTAGGTAAGGGATGATCGAGTTCTTGAATCCCATCATAATCATGATCTAATAAAACTGCTTTATCTTCTTCATTCATTTCATTCATGGTTATTTCCTTCTTTTAAAGGAAGAAACTTTATTTCTTCATAAGTTGATTTATTTTTTTCACGTGTTACCCACCATAAAACTCCAACAAAAAGACTTATAAAGATGAGAAGTGCAATTGTTGGTAACAGAGGTAAGTCCCATTGAGAAAGAACTAGTGACTTCATTATTCTTCCTCCTCTTGAGTACTTTCATCTTCTATATCTCTTCCTTCAACACCTAAGCGTTGAAGATAGGCAATGAGAGCAACAATTTGTTTGTCTTTCATTTTATTTTCAACACCACCTTCTTCCAAGGCAGCAATAATCTCTTCAGCTTGCTCTTTGGCATTGGCCACAGCATTTTCTATCTGTTCGCTTCCATAAGGAACTCCAAGAGCTGCCATGACCTTTAGCTTTTTAGGAAGGACTTGATAGTCTGTCTTTTTAGAAAAAAGCCACGGGTATTTTGGCATAATTGAATCAAGGGTCACTTCTCTAGGATCCCACATATGTCTGTAGTGCCACATATGTGGATATTTACCACCAACTCTTGCTATATCAGGTCCAATCCTTCTTGAACCCCATTGAAAAGGTCTGTCATAAACAAATTCGGCGGCCTTTGAATACTTTCCATATCTCATTGTTTCAGCGGCCATAGGACGGATCATTTGAGAGTGACAAGTATAACAACCTTCACGGATATAAATATCACGTCCAGCAAGCTCTAAAGGAGTATAGGGAGTGATCGCTTCATTTTTTTGAATAAACTTCGTTGAAACAAGTGATGGGATAATTTCAATGGCACTCCCAACACCGATTGCAATAACAACGAGTATCGTAAAAATTAAAGGGAGTCCTTCCAATTCTCTGTGTTTCTTAAAAAAGAGAAAGCCTTTTGATTTTTCAATCGCAGGAGCTTGAAAAACTTCTTCTTCATGCTCTCCTGCGTTCTTAATTGTTTTATAGAGGTTATAAATCATCATGATAAAACTAATCAGAACAAGCGTTCCACCTATGGCCCTGACCCAGTACATAGGAACAATTCTTACTACTGTTTCAATAAAGTGAGGATAAACAAGATTTCCGGTATCTGGTTCAACAGCTCTCCACATTAAACCTTGAGTTACCCCAGCTATCCACATCGAAACAATGTATAAAGCAAGCCCAATCGTCGCGGTCCAAAATTGCATTTGACCAAGTTCTTTGCTGTAGATTTTAGTTCTCCATAGTTGAGGAACAAGATAATACAAAATACCGGCTATTAAAAAGTAGTTCCATCCAATAGTTCCAGAGTGAACATGGCCAACAATCCAGTCTGTATAGTGAGCGAGAGAATTAAATGATTTAATGGACAGAAGTGGACCTTCAAAAGTCGCCATCCCATAAAAAGTAACCGCTGCGGCCATGAATTTAAGCATCGGTTCTCTTCTGACTTGATCCCATGCCCCTCTTAAAGTTAGAAGTCCATTGATCATTCCTCCCCAACTTGGAGCCCATAAGGCCACAGAAAAAACCATCCCTAAGGTTTGTACCCAATTGGGTAGAGAAGAATAAAGAAGATGATGGGGTCCTGCCCAGATATAAATAAAAACTAAAGACCAAAAATGAATAATAGAAAGTCTGTAGCTATAAACAGGTCTTTTAGCGGCCTTAGGAATAAAATAATACATGAGACCAAGAAAAGGAGTTGTGAGAAAAAACGCGACAGCATTGTGTCCATACCACCATTGAACAAGGGCATCCTGGACTCCGGCGTAGATAGAGTAACTCTTCATGAAACTTACAGGAAATTCAAGAGAGTTTACAATATGCAAAACCGCAACCGTTATAATAGTGGCAATATAAAACCAAATTGCAACATAGATATGCTTCTCTCTTCTATTAAATAGCGTCCCAAAAAAGTTAACAGCAAAAACAACCCAAATAACTGTAATTGCTATATCTATTGGCCACTCTAACTCAGCATATTCTTTTCCAGTTGTTGCTCCAGAAAGGAGAGAGATTGCAGCACTTACAATGATAAGCTGCCAACCCCAGAAGTGCACTCGGCTGAGCTTATCGCTGAAAAGCCTAGCCTTACACAATCTTTGCATTGAGTAGTAAACTCCAGCAAAAATCCCATTTCCAGCAAAGGCAAAGATAGCAGCATTCGTGTGCAGCGGTCTCATTCGACCAAAAGTCATCCACTCAAGCCCAAGGTTCAACCTCCAATCAGCTAGCTGAAAAGCAATTGTGACTCCAAGAAGCATAGCAACTGCTCCCCAAACCATCGTAGCAATGATAAAAAATTTCACAATTTTATCATCGTACCTAAAACTTTCTAATTTACTTGTCGTCATTTAATCTCCTTAAAGATTCATCATCAAATATAATTTTCTCCGCATTTAAATCTAAGTCTTCGTATTGTTCGTTGTTAATACTCCAAAAGCAAAGGGCCACAAAAGTTAGACCAAGCAATATTGAAATAGGGATTAAAAAGATAAGAATATTCATGTCAAGACCCTTATCTTTTTTTCTAAAAGATTATTTCGATAAATATAATGAGTCAGAAGAACAAGGCTCGTTACCGGCATAAAAATGGCCGCGAATAAAGGAGTAATATGCCCCATGGTTGCGAGAGTTATTCCTAGTAAATTATAAACTAGAGCAAATCCGATGTTCACCTTAATTTGCTTATTCACATCATCAGCGACATTAATAAGAACATCAAGAGATCCTATCCCTTCGTTCAAAAAATAAATATCACAGTGTTTGATAGCGTTTTTCATTTGCCCTTTCGTTGCAATACCTACAAAAGATTTTGAAATGGCCGGTAAGTCATTAATTCCATCTCCAATCATCAGAGCATGATAATTTTCACTGACAATAACGGCTTTCGATTCAGGACTTACTTCGCCATAGCAATCACTTTCAGTAATCCCTATTTGACTCCCAACCTTATAAACATTTTGCTTTTTATCTCCTGATAAAATTTTGATTTGGAATCGTTTTTTTAACTTAGAAACAATTGAGTAGCTCTCTTCTCTTAATTTATCATTAAGCTCTATTGTGGAGATTCTCTCTCTATTTTTATAAATACTTACTGTTAAAGAAATCTCTTCTTTCTCTTTGGCCAATTGTAGGTTAGAAGCTTTGATTTCCCAAAACTTTTCATCTACCCAGCCTTGAACTCCTTGCCCTAAATTTTCTTGAAAACTTCCCACTTCAATTTCTACTGCATCATTTTCAAGGCAATATTGAGAGAGAGCTGTTGCTACAGGATGAATCGAAAACTTTTCAAGAGAGTAAACAGCATTAAAAACTTCTTGGTTTTTAACACCTGACCAAGATCCAACACTTAACTTCCCATAGGTAAGAGTCCCCGTCTTATCAAAGTAAATTTTTTTCACATGAGGAATTCTCTCCAAGGCATCTGTTTGAAAAAGGATGATTCCTTTTTGGGCCAATGTTTTGATAGCATTATAAATAATTAAAGGTGAAATTAATCCAAGAGCACACGGACAGGTAATAATTAAAACAGCAAGGGCCCTAAACTGACCTTCTTGTAAGTCTTGAGGATAAGAAAAAAACAATATAGCAAGGGCTGAAATAAGGCTAAAGAAAATCAAAAACTTGGAGTAACGTTCCAGTAGACCTTGAAAAGGGGAATGTTGATCAATCACAGATTTTGTCATTTGAGCAAAATAAGAGTCCGCTGGTGTCTTTTGAACTTGAACTTCAAACTCACTGCTATAACTTTTCATCCCAGATAATAAGGCTTCCCCCACTTTAACTTTTATAGGCAAACTCTCACCTGTTAAAATAGATTTATCAATATACCCTTCCCCTTTTTGAAGGGTAGCATCACAACAGAGTATTTCATTTGATTTTAATAAGATAATATCACCTGGATTTAATGTAGAACTGTGAACTGGTTGCCAAGAAGTCTCTGTCTTTTTTTGAACAATCGAAGAATTTAAAAGCGATAAGAGCTCTTGCTGGGACTGTCCTTTATCTCTGGCCCAATCTAAAATATACCGTGAAGAGAGAATAAAAAAGACCAAAACACTGAGAGTATCAAAATAATGTAAATCCTGACCTGAGATAACATTTTTATAACCATAAAAGCCACCCATTATTAGAGCAATTGCAATTGGGATATCAATGGAGAATTGTTTTGATTTAAAACTATTGAAAGTATTTAAGAAAAAATCACGAGATGAATAAAATAAAACAGGGATAAAAAAAAGTGCACTTAGTTTTAGAAAAAGTTGTTGAAAATCACCTGACACTCCAGCATAACTCGCAACAGAAAACATCATAATATTCCCAGTACAAACAGCTGCGACTGCTATCTTTTTAAGCTTTAGCTTCTTCTGTTCTTTTTTTCTTTTATTGGCCTCTTCGTTAGTTAAAATGGGCTCAAGATGATAACCCCATTTAGCTGCTTGAGATAAAAGAGCTCTAAAACTGCCCTTGTCTCTTTTTAGATGAACTTCCAATATTGAATTTTCAATACTCACTCTTAAAAACTCCACCCCTGAAACAGTTTGAGGCAATTGGTTTAATAACCATGCGCAGGCACTACAGTGAATATCCTTAGAAAAAAACATCCCCTTATAAATACCATCTTCTAGGATAAAGAATTTTTCAAGAAAGCTCTCCTGTTCAATATAACTATAGTCGTTTTCTTGTTTTTCAAATGCAGGTGAGGGTGTCTTTATATTTTTAGAACTTTGTTTTATTTGATAATAATTTTCAAGACCGTTGTATGAGAGAATTTGAAAAACACTTACACAACCAGAACAACAAAAGACCTTCCCATCATATTTTTGTTCAGAAAAGATAGGAAGGCCACAATGATAACATTTCGCTTGAACTGGTTGTGGTGTTGCCATTATTTAACCTGAGTAAGTAACTTCTCCATGCGTTTTTTTGCTTTACCCGTAAGCTTAACTTTTTTCGCTTTCTCTAAGTTCACCGCTTTACCAGCTTGAATTATACCAACCATTCCCATTCCAACATGAGGTTGGCATTTATAGAGATAAACTCCTTCCTTTGTAATTTGAACAACTTCTTCTTTATTGAGTTTTCCTTTCCAAGGTTTAAACCCATCTGGCATGGCCCCTTTCTTTGCTATTCCTTGAACACTGTGTCCTTTATCAGTAGGAATAAACTTAACAGTATCGCCAACTTCCACTTTTAAGAAAGCTGGTTCAAATACCATTTTTTCACCATCACTACCTTTATTGAGCATTTTAATTTCATGAGTTTTAGCAAAACCAGCAACTGACAACAAAAATAATAGACATAAAACCTTCTTCATTCTTAACCTCCGGTTTATTTTCATATAATAATAAGAAATGAATGAAATACTGTGAATAATGGCCTACACTTTACTGATATTTATCAGTAAAAAAATCTTTATCTTGTGCTTACCAAATCTTCAATTTCAAGAACATCTCCTAAAGAAGTCTTATCAATAGCAAGAATAACCGCTCCTTTAGAAATGACGATACTGTATTTGAGAGGCAGATTTTGGCAAAATTCATCAAAGGCCACGAGATGGCCTTCATCCAGTTTTGAAAGCTTTTTCCTATTTTCAATATAGGCTTCACCCTTCACAATCACAAAGGAGAGAAACGGAACATGACCTTTATAGGCCACAACACAATCTTCACCATAGCTGCACGTTTGAAGTTTTTTAAGCAATCGACTGACTGACTCGCTACTGAGTTTATAGGTTTTAGCCTTCATGTCCTCTAGATTAAACTTAAAACAAATAAATAAAAATGATAACTATCAGGAAATTAAGGGATAAGCTATCCATTCAAATTGGCAAACGAGAGTAACTTTTCCTCATCTTCAATAACGAGGGTTTTTCCCTCTTGAGAAATAGCTTTCTCGTTTTTAAGCTCTGTTAATATACGAATAAGACTCTCTGTTGCTGTCCCAACGATGGAAGCGAGTTCCTCTCTCGTAATTTTTAAAACAATCTTTGTTTTCCCCTCGACCTTTTCACCATGAGATTCCTTAAGTAACAATAGAACTTCACAGGTTCTTTCGAAAACATTCTTTTGAATGAATGAAGCTACCTTATTCTCAGCAGCTCCAAGCTCTCTGCCTAGTTTTGAAATAAGTTGATAGGCCATGGAAGGCTCTTGCTCAACTAGCTTCATAATATACTTTTTGTCGATAAAGCAAACTGAAGTATCCTCTACAGCAGTGGCCGTGGCCGTAAAATTTTGCTCCGTAAATAAACTCCTATGCCCTAGGATGTCTCCATCTGTCGCAATCCTAACAATAGACTCTTTTCCATCAGAGGACGTTTTAGAGATTTTAATATTTCCTTTACTAACACAATAAAGCCCGTATGGTGGACTTCCTTGGACAAAAAGAGTTTGCCCTTTCTTAAAAATATTCGTGACTTTTTTATGACTTAGATCGTTTAAGGCCTTGGCTTCAAGATCGCAAAAAACCCCCTTACCTTTAGAGGGACAGTCTTCACACTGCTCATATTTCTTTAATTTTTCTGACATTGTTTTCTCCAGAACTAAGCTTCTTTCTAACTTAGCAGAGAAAATGCATTTTTTAATGATAAATATCAGAGAAACAAGAGAATTTAGTATTCTTTACTTCTTAACTCGTTGTTTTTAGGAAGATAGCTCAAAATCTCCTCTTATAATCTCAAATAGCGAATTAAGAGCATCTGTTGAAGTAAAAATACCAGATAGTTTTCCTTCTTGATCAAGGACAAGAACTGAACCTATTTTATTTTCCGACATCAAAAAGGCGACTTCCTCAAGAGGAGTTTGCTCATAAACAGTAAGAGGCTCTTTTATCATGACGTCTTTAGCAAAAATCTCCTCTCCCTCATCTAAGTGTTTGTAAACTTGAGTTACATTTCGCTGACTTACAATACCAACAATTTCACCCTTATCAAGAACAGGGATGTGTCTTATTCCTTTTTCTTCGAAGAGCGATATGAGGTCTTTAATAGTAGTATAAGGTCCTACTGTAATAGGACATGGACTCGTATATTCTTCAACTGTTATCTGGGTTAACCTCATATAATCCCCCTCATGTGCTTATTATGCCTTGTTTTAGCCTTAAAAACATTGACCTGAGAGAAGGTAATTATTGATAAAAATCATCTCCCTTCAGGAGTTTTTTCCCACCCAGAATAGGCAGAAGGGAAAATGATAAAATGAGTATCAATTCCATTAGCAAAGGATTTGCTCATGCAACTCACCACTCGAATCGTTTTTTTCGCTCTGCTTTTATTTAGTCAAAATAGCGCTTGGTCTGGGCACCAAATTGACTGCTACGCTTTTTGCAATAAAAAAACCAATAATGATTGCGACGGTGTCTTCTATACTAAGCAAAAGAAAGAAAATCTTAAAGTTTACCGTTTATATTATAGGGCCCATGGTTGCAATAGCTGTAGTATGAAGCGTAGTTGTCAAAAATCTATTACAATCTCTGAGGTCGAGAACCAATGTGGATGCCAAGTTGATTCTCTTTTAGATACAAGCAAGAAAAACTTTAAAAAAGAACTTACATCAGACACAAAAATAAAGCTCCTCTCCCTTAAAAAGAATATTGAAAAATGGGTACAATGTTCATCAAACCTTGAGACACCTCCAAAGGAGGGAGATATTAAGGCTTGTCGTGAAATCGATGGTCCTAAATTTATGGCCGCTGGTTCAGCAAGTTTAGGTGATAATACAGAGCACTCCGGTATTTCTTGTTTACTAGGTGACGAGGAGAGGTGTCTTGATGTTGCTCTATCTCAAAATACTGACCCTCAATCCCCTTTGTATGGAGCTGTTTATAGAAACCCTTATATGATGAGAAACCCTCAATTTATTAAAGGACTTAGTTTCAGTAGAGATATGGCCTTAGGAGTTTTCGGCTATCTCGTTCGGACAAAGGATAAAGCGTTTGCCAAAAGATGGATGAACTTTATTCTAAGAAATGAAAAAGTAAGAACACTCGATGTTCCCTTGTTAAGAAAAATAAAAGGGTATAATGTATGTCCTCCTGGAGGAAGAGAGCACTCAGAGACTTGCCATTTTTCTCAAGGAATGTGGGCCCTAAGTGCTTATGTTTGGAAATATCTCGGCCTATTTAATAAAAAAGAAACACCTCGAAAAGCTTTAAAGAAAATGAGACAAGCTCTTTGGCTTGATTCAAAAAATATTATCCTCCAGGCAAAGTTAATTCCTTCACGTGAAGGACGTTTTTATAACGCTTTACTCTTAACAGAAAGCTTACTGATAAGAGCAAAAATTGGAGCTACTCTTGGTTTGGTGAGAAGAGCAGCAAGAATACTTAATAAAAGAGTTCGTTTTAGACATCCTATTATCTCTTATCTTGCTTATGGAGCAACAGAGTATGCGGCACAGAAAATACTTGAGTTTTGCCCGGCAGATTACCCTTTATATGGACAAATTCACACTCCTACCCAAACTCAAATTGGAGCGAGCTGGGTTTGGAGTTCAAGGTTTAGGTATATTGGATCAACTCAACCTTCTGATAAATGGATTGCTCCTTGGGGACATGATTGCATTCAGGCCATTAATCTTTTTACAAAAGAGGATTTGTTTTAATTATCAAAAGAGAAAAGTTCATAAAAATCACCAACAGCTTCTTCAAGGTTAATTAAATAGAAATCTTTGAGTTCATGATAAATGGGGCCCGTTTTCTTTACCCACTCATCTCCCTCTTGAAAATAATCGTTTGTGTATTTAATAACAGGTATATCTCTTAGTTCAAACTGCTCTCTAAATTGTTCAGGCACCGAATCCTCTTCAACTTTCACATTGAAGAACAGTTTCACTTTATCTATTGCTCCATATTTTTTCTCTCTTTCCTTTTTTCTCTTTAAATAGTCTTCATAGTTTTTCTGAGATTTAAGTTCTGAGTTAAATTTTTCTAAATAATATTTGTCACTTATCACTTCAGCCTTAACCAGTGATGACATTGACTCCATTCTCGTTTGAACAAGAATTTTTGACTCATAGTAAAGATAATGAAATCGTGTTTTCTGATCATAGTAGTTATTGTAGAGCTTCATTAACTCTTCTCTATTCTTTCGCTTCTCATCTAAAGAAGACTCCTCTACCTTATTGAGAAAATCGGCTACCTTGCCTTCATATTTCAACATTTCTTTCTCAAGGCTCTTCTTCTTTATTAAAAGTGATTGAAAGCTTTCATATAGCTTTTTGGCCTCTTGATTAAATACATTCACAGAACTTAAATGTTTCGCTACTTTCTCAGAATCAGAAAAATCCTGCGAATAGGAAGAGAGAAGTGTTAAAAAAAAGAAGAAGATAACTTTAGGCATTCCCAATTCTAGCTTTAAACATGGGTTTCTTTAAAGTGATTTTGAATTTTTTACTAAGGAGCGTCTATTTTTTAGACGCTCCTTCATACTGTTTTTAAGAAGCTTTTTCTGTATTTTTTTGAAAACCTAGCAAGCTTTTCCAGCTATTTGATTGCCCGTCACTTGAAATTTCAATTTTCTGAGGTTTTTCTTCTTCCTTTTTAGGAAGGGCAAGCATTAAAACTCCATTTTCATAATGTGCTTGGATTTTACTTTTTTCCACATCGTTTGGAATAATAAAAGATTTACTATATTCAAAAACAGCATCATCTTTTTTGCCAAAATGATGTTTTCTCACGGCCTTAACCTGCAAAGAATCTGAAGCCACATCAATTGATATGTCTTCTTGATTAACACCGGGTAGATCAACACTTACAAGGTAAGCTTCATCATTTTCATGAGAACTCAGTACTGTTTTCAATGAGTTCTTCTTTTGAAGTTCAGAGAACTCATCATCTAAATCTCTCCAGATAGAGAATGGAGAGGTTGATGTAAAATAAGGAAATAATACGCTTCTCATAACATCCTCCTTTAAAAAGCAATTATTCTTTACCTATGAGAAAAATGAGTAGGATTTTTTGAGTGTCAAGGGCTTGAAAAAAATTTTTGAGCAAACCTTGACATCACTTAAATCAAAACCATATTAATTTAAGAGTGATAGAGCATTTTTTTGCTTAGAGAAAAAACAAGGAGGAAATATGAAAATTATTTATCCTATGCAAGAAAATAATAAAAATTTCACTATTTCGTACTCAGGTTTTGCTCCCACAAAAGAAGTAGAATCGTTTCTAAACCTAAGAATTGAAAAGCTGCTTGATATCGTCCCTATTCATTCAAACATAGCACTTCGTCTTGCTTATCGAAATGGAAAATACTTAGGAAAATTATCAATTTTTTCTCTTTTTAATCGCTTTTCAAGCAAAAATAAATCTACCAATTTAGAGGAAGCATATAATCAACTTGAAAAGGATATTTTAAAGCAAGTTAACTCTTGGAAAAAAGTCAGGTTTCATCATCAACCAACTAATCTAAAGGAGGTCTAATGAAAAATGACAGAAGCATTTCTATTCTTGATGTTAAAAATCACATCGAAAAGGTTTTTCCGCAATCCGAAAAAATTGATGTTGATTTAAAGAGATTAAAAAAAGGGCTCTACAAAACAAAAATTTCAATTAAAATCCCCCATTGTAAAAGCCTGCTGGCCATAAAAAAAGAAGAGAGTAAAGAGAAAAGTCTTCAAAAGGCCCACCAAGCGATCATTCGTCAAATTCATCGTTTAAAAACCAAATGGAGTCAAAAACACGAACCCTTAAAGAAAGAAGTGGCATAGTCTTCAAATCCACACTATTGTTTTTCAATAGTGTGGATCTATATCTATTTTTTTAGAGTTCTCACCAAACGAAATCCAATATCTTTATTTTTGGCAATGGGACTTTGAGAGGGCATTGAAAAAAAATTATAAACACCATTTTTATAGCTTCCTGTGGAATAAATAGCAGGAGAAGAATCACTATAGTACTGATAGTCCGATAAAAACTTTGGAGTCTTTATCATTAAAGCGGGGTAATCGGTCAAAAGCTCTGAATCGCTTGTCATTGATTGCTCTGAGACGTTTCCAAAAACATCATAGAAAGCAAAATCTCCAATATAAATAGGTTTTTTCTCTCCAACCTCCCTCATTTTCTTTTCTGAGTTTTGATCAACAAAGGCGTACTCAAAAATAGATTCATGAGGACCAAGTTCTAAGTTAGCAAGCTTCATGAGTAAAAGTTGTTCATCATGAGTGGGAAGTCGGTAACCTTCAGACTCATAATAATTTTGATGAGAAAATCCTAACATCCCATTTTCAAGTTTAAACTTAAGAGTTCCTTCTTCTGCTGATGTTAAGGGTTCTTGCTGCATCTGAGAAAGATTGTAAACAGGTCTAAAACCTTTTTTTTCAGAAAGCTTATTGGCAAAAACAAGTTTAGAATAAAGAGTACTACCAGTATGAGGCAAATCACTTTTCTCGCCATAATTGAAAATTTCACTCCATTGAGCATTCGTTACTGGAGTGGTCATTACTTCAATTGGTCTTGTTACCCTTGCTGTACCTCTATTTGGTCCCACTCTCCTTGTTACGCTTCCAGGGGAAATGGGAGCGAACTGAATTTGTAAAAAAGCTCCTTTCACTTCCATACTCACAGCATTTTTTTGTGAAGTTCTATTTTTTTCTTTGTTGATGATTTTAACTAACCATTTTAAGACATCTTTTTTTCTTAAATTAGCTTCCTCTAAGTATTCTTGAAAAATTTTGCCATAAAGTTCGTTCTCCTTGCTAATACTTTTTGAGGCAAAAGGATTAATAAGAACACCTCTTTCTAGTTCAATAAGCATATCATTAATATCGTCCTCATTTAATGCCCCAGCCTCTACTCTGTCCTGAAGAAAGGCCATAAACTTGGTTGTTATTTGTTCAGAAGTGGCATTAAAAGAGAGGTCACAAAGCTCCGTTGATATGGCCATTAATGAGCAAAAAAAAACGAATAAGAGCAATTTCATCGAACAGTCCTTACCGCTCGAAAACCAAGTAAGCGAAATGGCCTATTCAATTCAATATGCCTTAAATGAAGAAAGTCATCATGTCTTGCAAAAACTTCTGCACTCCCACCAACAAAGCTAACATGGAGCCAGTTGTGATGTTCCTTAAGAGGGTTCACTCCTTGAGGATAGTTATTTCTATCAAGGCTCCAATAACCTGAATCTTTAGAATCATTAAGTTCACTTTCACGCCCCCACCACACCATTTGGTAAATATTTCCAAGTAGATCATAAATTTCGTTTCCATCTACAATTAAAGGTCGTTTACTTGCAACTTTTTGTACAGCTACCTTACCACTCACTATGTAGTCTTCAAATTTTTTCAAAAAAGAATCTGTCTTTGGCCCTTCAAACAGTAAGCGCCCATTTTCATCAACAGCTTTTTTTAGCATAAACTCTTGCTCAGCCAATGTCGGCAGTCTGAATCCTTCTGTTTTATAATAATACTCCTTAGGAGCATTGATACGAATTTCACCACTCTCTTTTTGTAAATTACCCTCGTAAGCACTCGTCCCCTGTACCCACTTGACTTCACTTAAGTCATATACTTTTTGATACCCACGCTTTTCAGAAAGATTATTTAAATAGACAAGAACAGAATACAAAGTAACACCTCTTACAGGATTTTCGAGGGGGATCTTTTCATTGTTTCTCATCAAATAAACATTACCATTTTCATGGGAGTAAGATAGATTTACATCGAAACCTTGGGCCCATTGCCCTTCTGTGATAAGCGTTTGAGTTACATCAAAAGAAAAAGTTAACTCAGCTTTTCTACTACGCCAAGTGCCTCGTCTAACCTCATAACCTCCTGGACGAACCGTCATAAATTCAGGTGGAGAGACTAACACTTTAACATCTTGAGAGACTTCTTTCATTTCCTGAGCTGTTTTTATTTCCCCTTGATACCTAACTTTTAATTCATCTAATAACTTCTTTTTTATTCCGTTATTATTTTTAAGTTCATCGTTGAAAAAATCCCTATAATCTAAATAAATTTTTTCATAAACTTCGTTTTTTAAATTTATATTTTTTTGCAAGAAAATATTTGAAACCTCATTATTCTCAATGGAATTTAAAAGCTCTGCCAGATCATCTTTTTCAATAATATTTTCGTCAATAAGCTTGTCAAGAAAAGAAAAAAAGACTTGGACAACATCATTTGTTTCTTGTGGAGACTGAAAATGCTGTATACAGACGGTGGAGGAAAACGCATTAAAAGAGATAAACAACAAAACAATTTTGAGGAAAACGTTATTTTTCATGAGAGGCACCTGACTCTCTAATAAAATGTCTTAATAACTCAAGCTCTCTTTTTGAGAGTTCTGAAAACTTTATCCCTGTAATTGTTTCAAAGTTTTTAATAATATCGTCATTAATTTTTGCAAGAAGGTCCTTGTCTTTAAAAACTGGATGCATAATAAGTTGCCTTAGTCGAATAAAATTATTTTCCAGATCTCTTTCAATCATTTCCTGATTCGGCCATTTCACTTTCTTAACATCTTCATAGTGCTCATCTGGTGTTCTGGGGTAATCTAGTTTTGATAATTCTGCTTGGAAATCTGATGCTCTTTTTTGAGCATTTTTGATAGAGGTACTAAAAGAAGATGGTATTGATGCTGCTTCTTTATTGGTATAATAAAAGTCCTTATCCACATTAACTTTTTCTGACTCTTTTAAAATCTCTCTAATCTTTTGACTATCAAACTCTTCATAAAACCCTCTCTTTACATTGATTTTATCTGACTCAATCGCAAAATTTCTTAAGCTTGGGTTGGTTTTGTTAATAGCAATAAACATCATCTGAAGGGGAGTTGCTCGGTCGATTGCCCCTCTAGCAGCTTCTAAAGCCTCTATATCAACAGAATCATCTCCATCAGTCATGAGAATAATGTTTGCACTTGCTAGAGGATCTCCATTTCGATTTTGTGCATCTGCGATCAAAGCAAAAGCCTGGTTTAAAGCAGCAGTGATATTAGTGCCCCCCATTGTATTTGATAACTCCTTTTTGTAGTTTTCTATAATTTCAAGTGCCTTTGCTTGCGAATCAACAACAACCGGAGTTTGAGGAACACTGTCAAAAGGAAGAATAACAACTTTGTGCCTAATTCTTCCATTTGGAGAAGTATCGCTTAGTGCCCTACCTGTAAAAGCACCAATAAGACCCGCTTGAAATGCCGCAGGATCTCCACTCATACTCCCAGAAGTATCATAAAGAACTATTGAAATTTTCTCTGAATCTTCTTCTGAATAACCATTTAAGATTTTTTGTTGCCTTCTTCTTGTTCTGACAAAAGCAGTACCCTCTCTAATATTTTCTTCAATTGATTTTTGAGGTTGAGTTTTGAAGGCCTTATAAATATCACTTGGACGACTTAGAGGTAAGAAGTCTTTTCCCATAGGACGAGAAAAATTTCGTTGCCAAGTTTTAATGATTTTCCCCTCCGGTTTTGGAGAGGAATCAAGAATAAAGTCAGTCAAGGGTGTTAGTATTGACAACAATCTTAAATCGTTGAGTTTACCCTCTACAAGTTTGTTTGCAATATCATATGTAGCTTGATTATCCCCTACTTTTTTGAAGTTGAATTTTTGCTCAAGAAGTTTCAGAGGGACTTGTTGAAAGTTTTTTGTAAAATCAGAAACAATGGCCATTTCTTTCGCATTGGGATGAGCTAACTCTTCAAGATTACCTAATGCTCTTCGTAAATTACCCAAAAGCTCATAAGGAACATCAACGTTTCCTCCTTGATCAAGAAGCTTTGAGTAAAGCTCAATAGATTGAATGATACGATTAAGTTCTCTATAGGTTTCGTTGACATCTTGTTTTTTACTGTCATACCCAACCTCCGTTATCCAATCAGATAAGCGTGGATGTTTTTTTTGATGAATTATTTTAGCTTTTTGAAAAATTTCAAAGAAATTGCTATTAACACTTTCTTTCATCAATTTTTCGACTAAATTTATTTTTTGAATAATATCAAAACTTGATTTTCTAGGGTCCAGTAACTCTCTAAACATTACTCTAAGGGCCCTTTTTACAAGATAGCGATTTTCATTTTTTGGCCGCAAATCTACAGAACCAACTTCAAGCTGCTTGATAAGTTCATCTTGAGACATTTCTCTAACTTTTGCGCTCTCCTCTCCTTCCTCCTCTTTAGAACCACTTTTATCTCTAGACTCCTCGCCTTCTTCCTTAGCATCCTCTCCTTCAGTTTTTTTCCCTTCACTTTTCTCTTTACTGCTAGCACTCTCTTCTTGATTCTCAGAATCTGTTTTTTCCTCTTGCTCACTGACTCCTTCTTTCTTTTCTGACTCGCTCTGCTCTTGACTCTCTCTGGCTTGGTCATTCTCTTCATCAACAACAGGTGAGTAATCACTCTCTGTTTTAGGCTGCTCTTCTTTTGACTCTTTTGTTTTGGGAGTTGGATCATAGGTATGCCACTTTCCATCATGATAAACTTCTATCCAAGCATGTCCATCAGTGGGATAAACGAGGTAAGTCATTCTATCTGAACCACCTTTATACACACTTCCAGTAAAACCTCCTATTACTCTTGAAGGAATTTGGTACTGATCTCTTAATAGGGCCACCATTGCAAATGCGGCCATATCACACTGAAAGCTACCAGCTTTCAGTGCATCAGTTGGATGAGTTTCAGGCTTCTCTTTGGTTGCATAAAGATAATGCTCTTGAATAAAAGATTCTATACTCTTAGCAACTTCTAAAGGATCATGTTTTTTACTCGGATCAAATTTATTAAATATATTTGCATGGATTTCATCTGGCCATTGCTCTCTAGGGATACCAATAGGGCGGGTCAGAATATTTCGATGAACAGGATTGAGTTTAACATTATTCAACTCTACTAAGGGGACATCAAAGCTCTCTACTTCTTTTTTCATCTGAGCTTTATATCCTCCAAATTTATTCGGCTTAATTTTTACTCTTGGATCAGAAGACTCTAAAGGTTTCATTCCGGATGGAATATAGAGCTCTATTTCTCTCTCCCCTTTAGGATAAACTTTCATTGATATTTCTTCTTTTCTATACTTTCCAACCTGAGGAGCTTGAAGAAGTTCACTCTGCTTAAATGGATGTGTTGAATTAAGGTTAATATTAGTAAAATATCGTTGGGCAAAATACTTAACCTTGGTATTCACTTCAGCTATTCTGAACTTTTTTTGACTCTTAC
Source organism: Bacteriovoracia bacterium (assembly GCA_030431635.1). Lineage (GTDB taxonomy): Bacteria > Bdellovibrionota > Bacteriovoracia > Bacteriovoracales > Bacteriovoracaceae > CALFYV01. Next base: position 195,857 of record JAUIIL010000002.1, on the reverse strand, counting down.
CATCTTCTCCATTATTAATGTCAGATGTTTGAGGTTTATACTCTTCTGGTAACTTGGGATAAGATTCTGGTCCTTCTTCTTCCTCAGTTTTCTTTTTTTCTTTTTGAGATTCTTCTTTTTTTTCTTCCTCGTTAGATTTTGCTTCTTCTACTTCATTTCCATTTTTATCAACAATTTTTTCAGGTTTTTTATAAGGGCTTATGTACTCTTGCATATAATCGAGTGCAAGGATATTGGCCTGCAGTTCCTTTTGAGAAATAAACTTGCTCTCTAAGGCTTGAGAAGTTTCTCTAATGAGATTTTCGATTAACTCATTATTAAAATCTTTATTTATTTTCATGAGTTCATGATGAATAAAATAAAGAGATGTCTCAGTTAGTTTCCCATTTTTTTTAATTTTTAGGAGGTCATTGTAAATAATAACAGACTTGGCTGAACTAAAGGAGAGTGCAAAAGGATCGCTTGCCATTCCTAACCGATAAGAATACTTTTGTCTTAATTCTTGGACCGTCCTATCATAGTTATTGATGAGCTCATCTGAGCTAGAGGTAAAATGCTCTCCACAACCATAAACGATTTCCAAATGAAAAAGAAAAATAATTAAAATTATTTTTTTCATTATTTAGCATCTATATGTTCTATTTCTCCACCACTTGCGAGAAAAAGCCTAAGTTCAAAGTCATCTGATTCTTTAAGTTTATCTGGTTTTAAAGCAAATTTAGCGACGTTACTATATAAATCTTGTGCTGAGGCCAGTTCGTTTTCAAGTAGTCTTTTGAATGTTGTTTGTTCGAAAGCGATATCTTCAAACATTCCTTCTTCTCGTAAGTCTCTTGCTAGTTTTTTCTGGGCCACTAAATCAAAATCAAAATCAATAGAGATGACAGGTTTTTCTCCCTCAATTCTTAAGGCAAGCTTTACATCTCCCTGAGTTAGTGTAGTTGCTCCTAAGTAAGCTCTCCATAAAGAACTTGGACCTAGCTTAATTCTCTCTTGAGTTATCTTGGCCAAGTTTTCAGCAGAAGAGAGATCTGATTTTAAAAAATCGATCATCGCTGAAGCTTTAATGATATCATAAAATTGCCCTCTTAATCTTTCAGATAAATCCGCCGCTGGAAAGTAAGGGTATCCTCTCTCTAATTTATTACTCATAAAATCTTTTTGTGATTCTTTCACTCGTTCGCTTACACTGATTTTGTATTTTTCAATAAAATCTAAATAAACAGCTTGAAGATCTGGAGTTATTTCAAAAACTTGCTCCGCTAGTTCTGAGAGCTTTCTCCACTCCACTTTATCGTATTCAACAAAATACTTACTCTTCTTTTTTAACTCAGGATATGATTTAGCAACTGACTCAACATAGCTTTTCTGTCTTTTCGCTTCATCTAAGATCTTTTGCTGCTCCTTAGGTAACCAGTTATAAACCATTACTTTAAATTGAAAACGATTTAAAAAAGCTTGAGCAGTTGATTTTAAATCGCTATTTTCAAGAATTTCTAAAAACTCGGGAAGGTTTGCATTACTTGTGGCAAAAACAGTTTGAACAAGAGCTTCTATTTCTTTCTGACCAGCGAGAACTTTACCCTCATTGAGGATAGAAAGAAGAGGGCCATAAAGAATCGGGTTTCCTTTATCTAACTCATCAAGTGAAGCAAGTTTACTCTCAACCATTGTCCCTTCAGTTTTAATTTCATAATCGACATTTTTAGCACTCTCAAGTGTTTGCCCTCCAACCAAAGGCTGCTCATTCATCATCTGATGAAGTTGTAGTCTAAAGGCATCTTTATCTATTGCGTGATCTGCTTTAAACATCTCCTCTACAAACATCGTTTTGGCCCCACCCTTTGGGCCATATAAAAACATATGGAAATTAGTTAGACGTGCAACCATGGCAGCATGATGAATTGTAGGCATTCCAAGAACTCTTTGAGCGAATATTTTTAATCTTGAATCAAGAGCTTCACGACTTTCTTGAATTAACTCAATCCCTTTTTGGGTCAGCCCCTGATAGGCCCCGTCGTTCTCAAGGTCAACCTTAATATGTGGTTCATCAAAGTTAGTATCGCATTTCACCCCTCTTCCTAGTGCATGAACAAGGTGAGGAAGAGTGAGTATGAAAAACAAAGCAATAAAGCGCATAAAAATCCTTGGTTGCCACTTTTTAACGCATTGCAAGCAAGTTGAATACTTTTTCTTTCTCTTTTTGTAATTTTTATAAAAATCATTTAATTTTAAGTAGTTATAATTACTTGAGAGTTCTTACAAGCCTAAAAGAATGCTTATTATATCTGGCCAGAGACCAGGTTAAATATTCAGCAGATATTTCACTCTTAAAAACTGGAGAACTACTATTGTTACTACTCGTATAGATAAAGCCTCTCTCTTCATCAAAAGGAAAGATGAGCTGTGTTCTTTGTTTTGCTTTAAAAAACCATCTATATCTAGTTTCAGGTCCCCAAAACTGAGCTTCTCCATTTTCAGGAAACCCCCATAATATCTCTCTACTATTACCCCAGATATCAAAAACCTCTCCATCATCAAGTTTGACTCCAGCTTTTAACCCTACAGGATTAAGCTGGAGTTGTGAGTTAGGAGCAAACCAACCGAAGTCGGTAACGGAAGCTCCACTTTGCTTCATCTGAAGTTTTGTTTTATCTTGCAAAAACCTCATCTCAAATGCCGTTGGTAAACGATACCCCAGTGTCTTGGTATACTTTCCCGTTGTATTTATTCTTATTTCTCCACTCTCTGGAATGGGATGATAGATATTCTCTTGAGGTGATACCTTCCATTTCATATTGATGAACACATAGGTCGGTGGAAGGTTATGCTTTTCTGATAATTTATTAGCAAAAAGCATCGCAGAAATTAGATTTCCACCAACAAAAGGAAGATCTGCGTGCTCGATAAGCCCATTTGAAATACTTTCTGAAGATCCTGAACTAATCCCAAAAATCTCTTCAAACTGGGAGTTTGTTACGGGAGCCGCCATAACTTCAAAAGAATAAGGAACAGAGGTGAATAGTGGAACTTTAGCTATTTTACTTCTTACCTTCCATCCTCTTTTGACTGCTGCAAACTCTATCTTTAGTGCTTTTTGCTTCACTTCTTGGGAAATCTTTTTTTGAGTTCTTTTTAGCTCTTCGCTCGCTGAAATTTTTTTCTTAAGATAGTGGCCTATTTCCTCTTCTATCAGCTGCGCCTCATCCAGATACTCTTGATAAACCTCACCATAAAGACGTGTTTCATTATTGATTTCTTTTAATTCAAAAGGATTAAAAGGAGTTTTTTTTTCAAGGTGAACTAAAATATCTTTCAAATCCTCAAGATCGAGCAAATTCTCTTTATGCGACTCTTCTATCAAGGCAATAAACTTTTGGGTTAAAACCTTCGAATCTGCATTAAAACTTGATAAACAGAGAACGTTCGCTCTTCCCAAAATAGATGTTAAAAGAACCAACAAGATAAACTTCAATTTATAAACCTTTAATCAAGAATTTACTGTAGAGGACACCCTACTCTCTTAACTCAAAGCAATAAACACTTCATTGAAAAACTATGAATTTTTTTTATCCTTTGTGACTCTAGATAGTCGATGTGGACACTTCAGACTGATAAGGACGCCACTTCCCCCTCCAAGTGTTTAAATAAGCGTTGAATACCCTTTGTTTTTTCGAATCAATTTCAACACACGCATAAGAGAGCTTTGTAATATTTTTATGAAGTCCTATATCCATTGAAGGAACAGGGTTCCAGGTCCCAGTATTAAAATAAATTTTTCCCCCCTTAAATCTTCTCCATTCTGCAATATGAGTGTGTCCCATAATGATGATGTTTATATTCTTATTTCTTGCAAACATTCTGCGCGCGTACTTATCGTACTTGGGGTGCACGGTGAAATTTTTAATAACCCTTAAGCTCGTCTTGAAATTTTTATTTGTTCCAATAAATTCTTTTTTGAAACGCGTTCTCACTAGATACTTAACAACAGTCCAGACAAGGTAGAGAAAAAATCGAAAATCATGGAAAAAACACCATTTCACATAAACAGAGAGAGGTCTGATTTTATCTATATAAGGTCTCTCTTTTTTAAGGTGAGGCATTAGATAGAGACAAAATAAACTTCCCCAAGGAAGATTGAGAATTTTTTCTTTATTCACTCCTTCAAGAAAATACTTATTCTTAGGAACAGAATTAATTTTTTCAAACCGATGTCCATGCTCAATATGAACACCATTTGTTTGAAAAACTTCTGTAAAGTTTAAACCATCTCCAATCTCTCTGATTAACACCTCTTGGGCTTTAGGCCAAATCATTGCAAAGTCATGATTACCTATCACATATGTCATTTTTTTATTGGGTTTTGATAAAAAGGTTCTCAAGGCCTGAAATAGAGGTTGATGACCTTCAATAATGCTCTCTACAGCTTTCACGGTGTGTTCTTCCGTCCAGTGATGTGTGAAGACTCCATCAACATCAATTTGAATGAGATTAAGAATGTCTCCATTAAGTACGAGATGGACATCTTTGAAGTACTTCTTCCCAGTACTATAGTATTCTAAGAACTCAATGAATTTTTCGTCTTCTTCAAAATCCTCTAAGATATTTAGCTGACCATTTTCAAGAAAGCGGCCCTTTCCAATATGAAGATCGCTTACAACTAATAGAAGCATTATTTTCTCTTACTTTGTGTGTATGACTCGCCCTTTGCCAGCCTTTTTCGAATTATACATCATCTCATCTGCAATAGAAATGATCTCTTGAGCACTTTTTGCATCTTTAGGATACTCTGATATTCCAATGGAGGCGCTTAATTGATAGAAAGCTTCAGGACTAGGAACAGCAAAAGAGTAATCTTTGATTTTTTTTAGTAATCTTTCTGCCACAGACTTTGCATGCTGAGCATTTGTTTCAGATAAAATAATAATAAACTCATCACCACCATATCTATAAAAATAATCTGTCTGTCGGATTGAGTCTTTAAACAAACTTGCAAGCTTAATTAATATATCAGAGCCTACTAAGTGTCCGTATCTGTCGTTGACAATTTTAAAGTCATCGACATCGACAAATAAAACGCTAAAAATTTTCTTCTGCGCAATTAAGTTATCGATGTCTAAAAATAATTTTCGTTGGTTATAAAGTCCTGTTACATCGTCTTGATGGGCCAACTGCTTATAATGAATTTGAAACTCAGTCATATCAAGATAGCCTAATGCTCTACTCACAACTTTATAAAACAATTCGTTAAAGACTTGAAAACAATTATCAACCTCTCTTCTATCTGTTATAACTTGCCCCAGTAAGGGTTGTTCGTTGTAGAGACCTAAGTTGAAAGTCACCACAAGCTTAGATTTTTTTTCATAAAAACTAAGGAAAGAACTTTTATGATCTATATCGCTATCAAGATGGTCTTGAACTTCATTTAGAATCTCTTTAGTCTCAAAACTTTTTTTTGAATGAGACTGATAAAAGATTTTTCTTTTCTCTCCATTTCTTTTTAAAAAGCTACATACTTGGAAGAAGCTTGCAGGAATACGCGTATCTATATATGTTTGAATTTTTTCAAAAAGCTCATCCAAATCATTGAGATCACTTGAGAGCATTTTAATAAGCTCAGAAGTTCCTAGTAACTCGTTATGCTCTCCAAGTTCTCTCATCCGACGATTTATTTCTGCAACAATCGTTTCGATTCTTTTTTGAGAAACTTTTGAAGTAAAATGAATAATTTTTCTATCTAACTCTAAGTGGTTTTGGTCGTCACAAGAAACAACAATTAAGAGCTCAGGTCTTTTTTTTTGCAAAACATTTAAGAAGCTTAGATTTTTTTTTGTTAAGTCTGTGTAGATAACATCAAAACTGTGCAGAAAATTATCCGACATTTCTATTAAGTTTGCGTGGTCTCGAGTACATTCCACTGGATATTTTGTGACATCATAGGCCTGAAGGAGTTTTTCTTCAGTTTTTGAATCTTTTAAATTCAGTAGAATGTGGTACTTTAACTTCATAAAGTCCCTATAAATTGAGATCTTTCTTAAGAGCTTCTATTTCTTTTATATCAACTTCATCTAGTAAAGTTAAAGCAGAACGCAATGTTTTCATGACTCTTGATAGTTTGGTTTCAAGATCCACTCTAGTATTTAGGTGTTTTTCTTCTTGTTGGCTCATTGTTTCCATATCAAACTCTAAAGAATCAATTTTTCTCTTAAGTTCAAGTATGGCCCTGTCTCTATTTTTGATTTGAATGTCAGCATCTGCTTTAATGAGCTCTAGTTGACTTTCTAACTCTCTTTCTCTTGATTGGATTTTCTTTAAATCCAAACGGACTTTTTGGTTTAGTTTTCCAACCTCTTCCATTAAAAGTTTTTGCTTTTCAGTGGCAATATCTCTGCGCTCTTCACTTAATTTTAAACGGTATTGAAACTCATCGATTTGATCTTCATATTTACGTTTTAAAAGCTTAAGTTCAATTTTCTTTTCATCTAATTGGGCCTTAAGACCAAGCTCTTCTTGTCTTGTTAAATCACTTTCACTCTCTGCTGAGGAGAGACGTTTGGCCAGTGCATCTCTATCTTCTCTTAATTCTCTGATGGTTTGTGCTAAACTTGAGAGTTTTTGAGTATGAAATTCATCAATTTCCTTCAGAGCTTCTTTTTCTTTTAAATCAAAAGAAATCTCTTCTTCACGTTCTGGCTCTTGAGAATGGACTTCTTCTTCAGTAATTAAATTTTCTGTAGCTTTTCTCTCAGGTAGTAAAGGCTCCTCAAGATCTTCAGCCGATGGATAGTTTCTTGGTAAATCATCTTCTAGATTTTCTTCTTGAAGGTAAGCACTTGTCTCATTTTCTCCATTTAAATCAGCACTGAAATCTTCACCCTGAGTTTCATCTGCAACGAGGGCCTCAAGAGCGTTTTCTTCTATAGACTCATCACTTTGAGAATCAAAAGAAATATCGTCTCCTGGTAGTTCATCAGAGAGCGAAAGTCCCTCATCTTCCATCCCTGAGAGATCTAATTCATCACTTTGAGTCTCTTCTGATAAAATAAGCTCGTCATCTGGACCAGAGAGATCGATCTCACCCTCTGGCTGTTCATCAGAGAGCGAAAGTCCCTCATCATCCATATCCATCCCAGAGAGATCTAGTTCATTACTTTCAGTCTCTTCTGATAAAATAAGCTCGTCATCTGGACCAGAGAGATCGATCTCACCCTCTGGTAGTTCATCAGATAACGAAAGTCCCTCATCATCCATCCCTGAAAGATCTAGTTCATTACTTTCAGTCTCTTCTGATAAAGTAAGCTCATCATCTGAACCTGAGAGATCGATTTCTTCTCCTGGTAGTTCATCAGAGAGCGAAAGTCCCTCATCATCCATATCCATCCCAGAGAGATCTAATTCATCACTTTGAGTCTCTTCTGATAAAATAAGCTCATCATCTGAACCTGAGAGATCAATTTCCTCTCCTGGTAGTTTATCAGAGAGCGAAAGTCCTTCATCATCCATCCCTGAAAGATCTAGTTCATTACTTTCAGTCTCTTCTTTATCACTCAAAATGAGAGTATCATCGACTCCACCAACTTGCCCTAAATCAATTTCTCCCACCTCTGCATTACTTAAGTCAAACATAGGACTTTGAGAAAAAGCTGCATCGAAGATATTTTGAACTTTTTGATTGATAAGTTCATCACCTATTGGTTCATCAGGGTTAATCCCTTCGTTTTCAAACAATGTTTTTTCTTCTTCTTCGTCTTTATCTGGTTCTTCTGATATTTCAATACCTTCTATGCCGTATGCGGAAAAAATATTGAATAAGACATGACTTGTTAATGGAAGCTTTAGGTACCCATCAGCTCCATCTGGTGATTGCTGATGCTCCCTTAAATCATTTGGCCCTAACTTTTCTGTGACAAAAAATCTTTTGGCCTCGGCAAAGTTTATAAGAAGTCTTTCATTAACTTTTGATAAATTATTCCCTAGGGCGTCCATATCAAGAATAACGACACTCTCACTTTCATTTTCTTCAAGATCTTTAAAGAAAGCCTCTTGCTCAGCATAAACAATAACATCCACCCCAACAGGCATTCTCGAACTTAGGTGTTTTGTTCTTTCTGAATCCGAATCAAGTATCAGGACTCTCATTTTCCCTCTCCCATATGTCTTATATGATATCAGATAGATAACCTACTGCAATGAAAGCCTTTTATTGCCCATTTAAAAAGTTCCAGTATCTTGTTTTGCTATGCAGTTAGTATTAAACTTTATTAAGAATTGTTAAGGCTTGGAGTCACTATGAATGCGTACAAACTACTATTCTTGTCAACTATTATTAGTTTAGGGGCCGTGGCCCAAGACTTTCTTCCTTCTAATATCGTTCTTTTAGATAACAAATTCTCTCACCATGTTGTTATCGCTGAGAAATCCACTCATACCCTCTATCTTTACGAAAATAGTAATTCAACTCCAAAACTTTTAAAAAAATACAAAATAGCCACAGGAAAATTTTCAGGAAATAAGTATGTTGAAGGGGATAAAAAAACACCTGAAGGTATTTATAACCTTACTGATTTTATACCCGACACTGAACTTATCAAAAAGTATGGACAAAAACAGGGAGAGATTTACGGAGCTGGTGCTTTTACTAGTAATTATCCTAATTTTATCGATCGTAGTCTTGGCAAAACTGGTGGCGGGATTTGGCTTCACTCAACAAATGACAACTCTAGAATAAACAAAGGCCTTGATTCAAAAGGATGTGTTGTGGTTGTTGATGAGGATCTCAAAGATATTTCTCAGTATATCGATCTTAAAAATACGTCCATGGTAATTGTCGAAAATTTAAACTATCTTAACAACGATTCTTGGAATGAACTAAGAACTGATTTAGTTGGGCTCGTTAAAGAGTGGCAAAAAGCTTGGGAAGAGAAAAATTTTGAGAAATATATCTCTTTTTATGACTCCTCACGTTTTTATAACCCTAGAAAAGGGAAGTATGAAGAGTATAAACGTTATAAGAAAGCCATCTTTTCATTACCAGGAACCCCCTCTATTAAGTTTCAACACCTATCAATACTCGTCCATCAAAATTACGCAGTCGTTCAAATGCAGCAAGACTATAAATCTGAGACGATAGACGATTTGGGTAAGAAAACGCTTTATCTCCAAAAAAATAGCGATTACGAATGGAAAATTGTAGCAGAACAGTGGTCAAAACTAGATAAAGAAAAAAGAAATATTGCCTTTGTTCCTTCAATGAGATTCTTTAAGAATTAAAAAAAAAAAGCTATAATTCTGGAATGATTCAAGATTCTAGAAATGAACTGACATTAATTGTTTACGATTCACCAACCCCACCTCGTTATTTTAGGGTTAATAAAAAAATATTAAAATTTATTCTTTTTATCCTAGGGATCTTTGTTATTTTATCTATTACAGGAGCTATTCTAGTTGCTCCTTATATTAAAAAGTTGCAATCCAAGCAAGGTGTGTCCAAGCAAATACAACAACAACTTAAAGAGCTTGAAAACGAAGTTATTTACCTTAAGAAAGAAAAGATGGCGCTGATTGAAAAAAATGCAGCTTTAAAAGTAGTCCAGGTTGAAAATCAACCCCCTAAAGCCCCTGAAGTCGTAACCTCTGTTAAAAATGAGCAAGAGTTAAATGGCCAAAAAGCACAAACATCAACTCTTCCAAAACCTGAGGATCTACTTGATTATTTCAAGAGACCTCAACTGGCCAAGAGTCTTATTTCTCAAAATATCGCTCAAATTCAAAGAGTTCATTTTAAAGTTGAATCAGATAAAGCAGTTCTTAAGTTTAACTTGGCCAATGGAGATACAATGGCCAAACTTCGTGGATATATTTTCGTCACTCAATTTTCATCAAATTCTGTTAAATTTTATCCTCACATAGAGCTTACAGAAAATAACTTTACTATTGATTACCACCTTGGAGAGAGTTTTACAGTCTCTCGTTTTAGACCAACTGAAGCTATTTTTGACTTACCAGAACAAGACAGACAAATTTTTTATAAAATAATTGTTTTTACAAGAGAAGGTGATCTCCTCATTGAAGAGTATCACGGACCTTTTTCAGCAAATTGATTTAATATGGATTTTAGCGAGTTTAGAAATTTAAAGTTTAACGTTTTAGGAGATAGTTCTTTTATCAAAGGAAGCCTCGTTCTAAAGGGAGATGTGACAATTGCTTCATCAATAGAAGGTGATGTCTGTGTTCTCGAAGAAGGCAAGACAACAATTGAGAGAAGCGGATCAATCAATGGAGAACTTAAAGCTTTCGATGTCGAAATTTTCGGTAAATTCAATGGAAAACTGGAAGCCCAAGGAAAACTCACCATACGTTCATCAGCAGAAGTAAGCGGGCAAATAAAAGCACAAGACTTATGTATTTATCCTGGTGCTCATCTTGAAATGGAAGCTCACACTCAAGATTAAAGTAATTCTTTATAATCAATCTTTTCTAGTTTCTTAAAAACTTTTTTTAACTTTTGATACTGATCAATTGGTCCCAATATCACTACTGTTTGCTCTTCCCAGTTAAAACTTTTTTGAACTCCTTGGGCCACAGCTTTTGCCTCTATTAGTCTCAACTGCGCTGGGAGTTTTTTAAAATTTTCTATCGAGTGACCTTTGTGCTCCAGTAAAATAATTTTTTGCAATAACTCATCTTTATCATCTAAAGCTAAGTAATAATGCCCGTTCATAAATTTCTTGGTTTGCTCCAGTTTCTTTAATACCGTGGAAGGATCTGTTGCTTCTTTTATCGTTTTTTTCATAGAATCAATTACATTTTGAACATTCTGATGAGACGTCGAGGTTCTTATGAAAGATCTTCCATAATCTCTTTGCATAACACTCATTGCATCAAGTGAATAAATGTATCCTTGTTTAGTTCTTAGCTCATCAATAAGACGAGAGGTAAAACCACCTCCCAAATAATAACTTGCAACAAGTAATGAGAGCTCATCTCTCTCTTTAAAAATAGGTTCAAGGTATGAGCCAACTCTTATTTGTGTTTGAGTTGACTTAGGTATCACAACAAAAAAGAGTCCGGGGTTATTCTCACCTTTTTTTACTTTTTTCTCTGTATTATTTTCAGTTCCACTCCATTCACAATCATTGGCGAATGCTTTCTTAATATTCAAGCTTTCTCCAGGTCCACGAATGTAGATTATTTTTTTTGTTCTTTGAGATAATTCATCTAGTTTATTTTTTAAATTTTCTGAATTTATCCTCCCTATTGTTTTGATCTCTCCTTCGGAACTCGCTGCAAAGGGGGTCTTTTGTAGGCTGATTTTTCTTAAAGCAAGATCGGCCAATTCAGCATGATTATTCACTAGGTTAGAAAGGTACTCTTTTTGTTTTTTCCGATAAAAAACAACCTGTTCTTTAGGGTAAGCAGCATTATTGAAAAGATGGCAAATCATTTTGGTTGTTGGAACGATATCTTTAACAAGACCACTATAGCTATATGTTGAATACTCATGAGTGACAAAAGATTGCGTTTGTGTACCGTAAAATTCTAATGAGCTTAAAATCTGTCCTTTCGTATAGCTATTTGTTCCCGTATTCATTAATTCTAAAGAAGCTTTTGTTTCACCATATGTTTGTGGATTGTCTGAAGAAGAGCCCTTCGAAAAATAGATAACAACTTGGTATAAAGGAAACTTGTCATCTTCAAGCCAATGGACTTCGATACCGTTCCAATCTAGTACTTGATAATTATTTAAAACTTGGGCCTTCACACTAAAAAGAAAAAATAAAGGTAAGAATAACTTAATCACCTAACTCTCCATTTCGGGTTTTTGTTCCATAAAGATAAATACAACCCCTCTCTTGAATTTAGATATTTTTGACAAACTTGAATGACTTGATTTTTATCCGCGTTCACAATTGTTTGAATTTCATTTTTATATATTCCTGGATTTTCATTAATTAAATAATTATCAATAACATATTCAGTGAGTTCTGAATTTTGAGAAAGTTGTTTCATCAGATTAATAAGATAATGATTTTTGGCCTTTTGTAGAGATCTTTCATTAATCATTTCTTTACAAGAATTTTTTAATTTTCGCCTTAACCTTTTTTCACTCCACTTTATCCCTACTTTTGTGTAAAGTTTCCCCATTAAAAAAAAGGCTCCACTTTTTTCTAAAGAAACGTTTTGGGCAAATAGTTGAGAGAAAAGAGGCCTTTCATTTTCTACAAACTCACTTTGTAAGTATGAGCTTTTTCCCTCTGTTAACATAATGGCCATTAACTCAAGAAGATAGGAGTCATTATCTCCCCTAGGCACTCCAGAAAAACCCAAAGCAAACAGAGGGGTCCTGGAGTTGCCATAAAGATCAATACTTCTATTAGGGACCTTGACCAACTTCTCTTTTTGTTCTTTTTCTTTCTCTTTGTCTTTTGTTGAGGGTAAGTGAGAATAGTAACGTTGGGCCAACTTAAAAACTCTCTCAGGCTCAACATCTCCAACAATAAAAAGCCGAATATTATCTGATTGATAAAAAGAGTGATAAAATTCTAAAACATCTTGATGCTTTAAAGAGATAATATCTTCTTTTTTTCCTAAAACACTATGTTGATAACTAGTCTTTTTAAAAATTTCAGAAAAAAGATGATAGTAGAGTTTTCCATAAGGAGAATTTTCTAATCGCATCTTATGCTCTTCAATAACAACATTTTTCTCATTCTCAAAAGCTTCTTTTGTAAAAGAAAGACCGTTGATCCTATCTGACTCAAGAGACATTATTTCCTCTAACTTATCAGATGGTCCCCAAATATAATAAACAGTAGAGTCTTGTGATGTGAAAGCATTTGAACTTCCTCCAAAAGACTCCACTTTTTGATCAAACATTCCGTCGGGATTATTTTTTGTTCCCTTAAACATTAAATGCTCAAGAAAATGGGCCATTCCCGTTTTCTTTTCAGGTTCATCTTTAGAACCAACCTTGACCAATGTATAAAAACTTAAAATAGGGAGATCTTTTTTAGGAACAACAACTATCTTTAATCCGTTATCGAGTTCCTTTTCTTGAATATTAAGATGAATTTTTTCAAACCCAGCTTTGTTTTGATAAATATAATTTAAACCGCTTTCAGGATCTTTTGAATCAGATCCTATTTGACTACATGAGAGAAAAAAAAGAAGAATTCCAACATTTACAGCTATTTTCATTTTCATAACCTTTCAATAAAAGTATTCTCATTTTATGTCGTCAAACACCCGTAATCAAATTCAAATTTTGGGTTCAGGAACAAGTACAGGAATACCTATCATTGGATGCGACTGCCCCGTATGTCACTCAAGTGACCCAAAAGACAAGAGGTTAAGAACAAGCGCTTATTTAACAACATCAAAAGGTCATAAGTTTCTCATTGATGCTGGACCGGATTTGAGAGCTCAGTTTCTAAGAGAAAAACTCCATGAGCTTGATGCTGTCTTTATCACTCACACTCATGCCGATCATGTCCATGGAATAGATGATCTCAGGGCCCTATGCTTTAAAAATAAAAAAAATATCCCTGTCTTTACTCATCATATTGCAGCACAAGAGCTAAGAGAGAAATTTCCTTATATTTTTATGAGAGAAAAACTTTTTTCTTCTGAAAGACCTGTTTTAGGAGGAGGAATTCCTTTATTAGATTTGTTCGAAATACCTGGTGAACACCCCCTTGTTGGTGATGACTTCGAGTTTACCCTACTTCCTCATGGGTATTTTAAAACGATGGGTATAACTCATAGCAAAATGACCTATTTTACAGATGTCGCGAGTGTTCCTTCCGAGACACTCGATCACCTAAGAAAAAAGCAACTCGATCTTTTTATTATTGATTGCCTAAGAGTTTCTCCTCATCAAACACACCTTCACCTAGAAAAAAGCCTTGAATACGCTAAGTATGTAAATGCGAAGCTAACCGGTCTTATTCACTTTTCTCATGATTTTTTTCATGAAGAGCTTGAAAGCAAACTCGCTTCAGAAAACTTTAAGGTTAGGCCTCTCTTTGATGGCGAACATCTTTTTTACGCATAGCGCCCTGTACTTTTTTTCACGGACAAATAAAATCTCAAGTGTTAGTTTACAGTCAGATATCTACAAGTGAGTTGTTATGAAAATTGCCGTACCTAAAGAGATTAAAAACAATGAAAATAGAGTGGGCCTTGTACCTGCAGGGGTTACACAACTAACCAGAGATGGACATGAAGTTTTCATAGAAAAAAATGCTGGAATGGGAATAGGTATTGCAGATGAAGAATATATCCAAGCTGGTGCAACCATAGTGAAGGATATTGAAGAAGCCTACGCAAAAGGACAAATGATTATAAAGGTGAAAGAGCCTCAGCCTCTTGAGATAAAGCTTCTTAACAAAAATCATATTCTCTACACTTATCTTCACCTCGCTGCCGACAAAGAACTTACTATGGGGTTAATGAAATCAGGGTGTACGTCTGTGGCCTATGAAACAATTCAAAATGAGGATGGTTCGCTTCCTCTTCTCACTCCTATGTCTGAAGTAGCTGGAAGAATGGCCACTCAAGTTGGAGCGAGTTACCTTCAACTCGATAAAGGAGGGAAAGGAATTCTTCTTGGGGGAGTACCAGGTGTTCATAGGGCAAAAGTAACAGTTATTGGTTGCGGAGTGGCCGGAACGAATGCTATCAAAATGGCAATGGGACTTGGCGCCGATGTTCGGGCCATCGATCTTTCTCATAAAAGACTAGCAGAACTCGATGATCTTTTTGAAAACCGCATCACAACTCTTTATTCTAATCCAGTTAATATCGAAGAATCAGTGATCAATTCCGATCTCGTTATTGGGGCTGTACTCGTTGCCGGGGCCAAAGCACCAAAACTAGTTACTCGTCAAATGATATCAAGAATGGAAAAAGGTTCGGTTGTTGTTGATATAGCTGTTGATCAAGGCGGTTGTATAGAAACATGTCGTCCTACAACGCATGAAAACCCAACTTTTGACGTTGATGGTGTTATTCACTATTGTGTCGCTAATATGCCAGGGGCCGTTGCCAGAACTTCCACTTACGCCCTGACCAGTAATACCATTGTATATGCCAGAAAAATTGCGAATCTTGGACTTGAAGAGGCCATCACTCACGATTCTCGTTTACTTAAAGGGGTTAATACTTACCAAGGAAAGTTAGTATATGAGCAAATTGCTAAGGATCATGACCTAGAATATACTAAACTAACACCTTTGAAGATTTCCTAACTTTCATGATAAAATACTCTTGAACCCACAAACCAAGAGGAATCTCTTTTGACTGGAAATGCAGCTTTAGACAAAATTTTAATACTTGTTTGTCTTGTTTTTACACTCCTAACAACCGGATTAAGTTATTATTCATTTAAATTAATCAAAAGACCTCAAATAGATGAACAAGCTGAACTAGAATCAATGCTTGATGAGAGTAAGCAAAAATCACAAATAGAGTCCGTTACCTTAAAAAAGATCACGATTAATCTGCATTCACGCTCATCAAGACTTAGATACCTTGATATCCAACTTAACATTCTGCCTTTTCACGCTTCACAAGCAAGCCTTGTCACACAGAAAGAGCCTATCATTGCTGATGCTGTGATTAATATCGCTGGGGATATGGATCCTGATGAAATCAACTCTGTTTCAGGGAAAATTATTCTTGAAAATAGAATTAAAACCTATATTAATTCAACAACTAAAGACCCTCTTATTAAGAAGATCTTCTTTTCAAGATTTGTGATTCAGTAAATAAAAGAGTTAGTTAGATTCTCTTGCTCTGTCTTCGTTGGCCACATTTTCACCATCATCAGGTAAATTCTGAAGATAGTTTTGAACATCACCATGAGATACCTTACCATCAGCGACAAGCCTATCTCTTAAACGTACATCTAGTTTCTTTTCTTCAAGTGCTTGATTTAATCTCATTGATATTCTCCTTAAGAGCTCAATTAATAGCAGGTTTATTTTAAGATTTCAATATTATAAAGATTACTGCCAGTATCTAGGATCATCTTTTGAGGCCTTATCTCCCTTAATAAGGGTAAATTTTTGTTTTTTCTTTCTCTTCTGGGCGGGTTTATCCTTCAATCCTGAACGATAGGATAAAAATTTCAGATAGAAAAAACCACAAAGCATCGCCGCTAGATGGGCCCAGGAGGATTTTGAATAGGGAGAGAAAATGGCCATATAAAGCTCAATTCCTCCCAAAAGCATGCAAAAATACTTGGCCTTCATCGGAAAGAGAAACATAAAAGTGAGTAGCCTTTCGCTAAAAATTAATCCATAGGCCATTAAAAGAGAGTAAGTTAAACCACTGACTCCAATTAAGGGAAAAGAGTACATGATTGAGTTCTGGAAAAAGAGAAAACTGACGAGGACATAAAAAAGACCTGGGCCAATAAGTGAGAAAAGAAGAAACTGGGAGTAAATTTTCTTCCCCCATCTTAGTTCGAGATCTCCTCCAATGAACCAAAAAACAAGTCCATTAAATAAAGCATTAAGAAAACTCTTCTGAATAAGAGGGTAAGTTATGAGAGTGTAGATATGACCAGAGAAAAAACTCTCAGCGCTTAAAGATAGATAAGTGGCAAGAGAGAATTGAAAAGAGAGCTTTAAAATAGAATCAACAAGAAAAAAACTTCCCAAGAGAATCAAAATTTTCTTATTAATTGATGTTAAAGGAGGCGTATACATTCCTGAATTCATTTTTTCACTTTTTGGGAAATTTCAATAAGAACTCCCCCTGCACTTTTAGGGTGAATAAAATTAACTAAGCAGTTATCTGCCCCTTGAGTTGGCCCTGGATAAATAAATTTATAACCTTTTTCAGCTAATTCTTTTTGCTTGGCCTCAATATCATCAACTCTAAAACACAAGTGATGTATTCCCTCTCCCTTGGACTTTATAAATTTGGCGATTGAACTTTCATCGCTAGTGGGCTCAAGAAGTTCTATCCTTGCTCTTCCCTCAATATTAGCAAAACAAGTCTTCACCATTTGCGAAGGGACTTCTTCAATGTGCTCAGAAACATTAAAGCCCAAATCTTCATAAATTTGCTTCTTTTCTTCTAATGAATTCACTGCAATGGCAATGTGATCAAGGTGTGGAAAATCTTTCATTCTGGCATTATGCCTTAAATAGATCGATGACACGTAGAGGCTAACAAAGAAAACTCTTAATAGGGAGGATCGATGGCCACATCACATGCATTTGGATCTGCTGGATTAAAAATTGGCATAGAAGGAGTACTAGGAGGAGCACAAACTCCATTTACACAATCTCCAAACTTCTCGACGTTGTAGCAACGTACTTCACAGGTCGTTGTACCAGTTTTCACAATATAGCACTCTCTCACTGTTTGTTTCATGCACCACTCTTTAGCAATACAAGATTGCCCAGGAGGTTTAGAACATAAAACAGCTGGCTCTAAAGAGTTATTGTGAACTTCACAACGTCCTGAACCAGAACCACAACAAAGTGATGAGCACTCAAAGTCAGTCGCGCATGTTGCTCCAATCGCAAGGTTTCCTGTTGAAGGTGCGGTCTCAGGACAAATAGAGACAAGTTCATCTGACCAACATCTGTTATTAAAACAGCACTCATTCGAGCCACAAGCGTTTGAGTTTTCACAACTATTTAACGCTGAGTAAAGTACCTCATTACCTTCAGTATTAGTTTCACTATCTCTTGTAATTTGAAGCTTGACGTCTTTACCACCTTCTAATTGACCTGCAATAATTTTATACTCACCAGTTGATAAATCTTTTTCAAGAATTTGAATTTCAGCAGAGACGTTACAAGAACCAATATGCTCATTTGTATCTTTATTAAGTGTTGATACTCTTGCATTACAACCATCCATCCAATCAGTTTCTCCACTCGTTGGGGAAGAAGCTATTGAGCGAGAACCTGTTGAGTGAGTAGATGAAGAAAGATGTTCAACGTTTGCGTTTAAATCTAGTTTGGTTGCTATTGGAAATAATTTGCTCCCATACCCAAGATCAACGCTTCCGACTGGCCCATCAAAAATGCCATACTCACCAAAAATAGCGTCACCACTAATTTGCCATAACCCTTTATTAAGAGAACGGAAGGCTCCATCAAAATAATAATTAACCCCATTAATACTTTGAACACCTGCAATACCAGTTGTTGTGAAGTTATAATAGGTCGTGCTTCCAGCACCATCATAAATAGGAAGACAAAGATTGGTACTCCCTCCTCCACATGTTGAACTTGCTATACCAAGATTATCTGGATAACGATCGGGGAGACACTTTCTTAAAGATTTATCAGAGCTATCAGCGACATATCCGCGTCCACTAAAGTCAATATTTTGGAGAAGATTTACAATTGGATAATAGTCACCTGAACCATCATCTTTCATAAGCCCCTTATCAAGAACTTTTGCATAAGCATAACGGCACTCACTGGTACTCGCTGAGCAGCTTCCGCTTCCATTTTGAAAGGTAGGATCATCTTCTAAATAAAGACCTCGACAAAAAAGATTAATATCAAGATTGTTATTTGTTGGAGAATCAGTTGAGCCATACTCATTGTAGTCATAAAGATCGTAGAGAAGTCTTAGATCATCAAAACGCTTTCCTTCAACACTTGGTCTACTTAAGTCAAGAATAAGGACATCTATATTTGTCGCTGGGGTAATCCCTTGGCCTCTACCTAACGTGGCCTCAAAAGTAATTTGCTCTCTGGCCATTCCGAACTTAAAGCGAACATAGATATGCTTCTCTCTTAAACTTTGAAAATTAAGTCCTGAGAGATAAAACTCCCCCCTATAGTTCTTGGGAATGGTGAGTTTTCTTTGATATGTTCCTGTAAAGGGATCGATTAGATGTCTTAACTCGATTTTAGCAACAGGTTCTCCGCCATCACTTCCTATTCCACCGCCTCCGGGAATAGAACATTCTACAATGCCATCATTACACTTTTTTTGGGAGCTATTAGAACTTGAGTTGAGTTCACGGGTCGTCGTTGAAGGCGCAATACATCCTAAAAGGGAGAAAAAGAGAATATTTATCAACATCCGTGAAAACATGAATTAAGACCCTCCATTTGGTCTATCAATGACTTATCGTCATAAACTTACAGAACCTTAAAGAAGGAAGTTTGGAAATATTTAAAGATAAAGTTTTGAAATAACTAGGTTTTGACAAAAGTTCTCAACTGTTTATCTTTTTCAACGTTGGGAACTTCAAAAACTTGATTATGAAAACTGATGTAATATCCCGCGGGTAAAACTTTAGCGACAGCAAGAGCTTCGATTGTATTTTGAAAAGCATCTGAATCACTAAAACCCAAAGGTTTCATGGCCCCAGTAAAAATAACCGGAACCTCTATCTTTGGATTTTTCTCAAAGCAATACTTAGCACTTAGAGACATGGTATCAGTGCCGTGGATAATAATGAGAGGATTTCCATAAGAAGCAAAACGACGAATTGCCTGCAGAATTATTTCTCTGTCTTGATCATCCATTTCAAGCGAATCTTTATTCATGATGTATTTCACATCTACGTTTGTGTGGGGAAGCCTTATTTTAGAAAGGATAGATTCTTTGATAACGCTCTCTTTATTACCAATTGAGCCTTCCACTTCATCATAAGTCTTTTCTATCGTGCCGCCCGTAGTCAAAACGGTTATTCTTGTCTTTTCCATATCAATAGTAAAAAGCATTTAATTAAGGAGTGCAACCCTTGACTCTCATATATTTATCCCCATATTAAATCATGAGTTTATTTTTTAGTTAAGGAGAAAAGCAAATGAGCAAGAAAGGTACAATTAAAGTCCAAACAACTGACATCTTCCCTATTATAAAAAAATGGCTCTACTCCGAGCATGACATTTTTTTAAGAGAGCTCATTTCTAACGCCTCTGATGCCATTACAAAAAGGGCCACACTTGCTCGAACTCAAAACCTTGATGCACCATCAGGTGAAATCAAAGTTTTCTTAGATGCTGATAATAAGACAATCGAAATTAGAGACAATGGGATTGGAATGAGTGAGGAAGAGATTGAAAAGTATATCGCCAATCTCGCATTCTCTGGAGCTGAAGAGTTTGTTGAAAAAATGAAAGAAGCCGGTGAAGAGGCCAAAAGAGATGATATTATTGGAAAATTTGGTCTTGGCTTTTACTCTTCTTTTATGGTGGCCGATAAAGTTGAAGTGGAGTCTCTCTCTCATCAAGCTGGGGCCAAAGCTGCTAAATGGATTTGTCATGGAGATACTGATTATGAGTTTTCCTCCTCAAATAAATCAGAAGTTGGTACAACAATCAGACTTTTTATCAACGAAGAAAATAAAGACTTCCTGCAATCTTATAAAACTCGTCAAGTGATAGCACAGTATTGTGATTTCATGCCCTATCCAATAGAGCTTATTGACGAAAAAGAAATCCAAAGAATCGAAGAAGAAAACGCGAAAGCGCAAAAAGAAGAGGATAAAAAACCTCTTCCTCATGACATTATTAATGACACTAACCCTCTTTGGAAACAAGACCCTTCTTCTATTTCTGATGAGAAGTATAAAAACTTCTATCGTAAACTTTTTCCTATGGATCAAGAACCATTATTTTGGCTTCACTTAAATGTTGATCACCCTTTTACTCTTCAAGGGATTCTCTACTTTCCTAAGCTCAACCCTATGAAGCCCGTGAATGAAAACTCCATTCGCTTATATTCTAAACAAGTCTTTGTAAGTGATAATGTGAAAAATATTATTCCAGAATTTTTAGGACTACTGAAAGGAGCTATCGATTCAAGCGACATTCCTCTAAACGTTTCTCGTTCAGCTCTTCAGGGAGATCCAAATATTCAAAAAATTTCTAATTATATTATTAAGAAAGTTGCTGAGAGTCTGAAGAAACTTTTTAAAAGTGATCGAAAAAAATATGAAGAAGTTTGGGAAGACATCGCTCTTTTTGTGAAATATGGCTGTTTATCAGATAATAAGTTTGATGAACTTATGAGAGATAAGGTTCTCTTTAAAAATTCAGACAAAAAATATGTCACCTTCTCTGAATACCAAGAACAGATCCCTGCTAACTTTAAAGAAAAACTCAAAGATAAATATATTTATTTTGAAAAAGATAATTCTGATAGCTCATTAAGAGAGCAACTAAAGAAAGAAGGAATCCAAGTCTTAGAAACAGAAAACCATATTGATCCTCACTTTATGCAACATGTGGAGTTCAAAAAATTAGGAGAGGATAATATTAAATTCACTCCTATTGATGCTGAGTTTGAAAATCTACTCAGTTCTGAAACTAATGAAAAAGCTGATGAAATTAAGGCCATTTTCAATAGTGTCTTTGGCATTAAAGAAAAGAAAGACGATGAAAACCAAGGCGATGATGGGCTTTTACAAGTCGAAGTGAAAGGGATGAAAAATTCAAATACTGCGGCCTATGTGAAACAAGACCATCAAATGAAGCGTTTTCAACAAATGACTCAACAAATGGGGCAAAGTGCTTTTTCAATGCCACTAAAAAGAACATTGGTGGTTAACCCTGAAAGTCCTCTTATTCAAAATGCTCTTAAATTATGGGGAAGTGAAGAAAAGAAACCCTTAGTTGAAAAAATTTGTCACCATACTCTGGATTTGGCCACCATTTCCTCTGAAGGACTTGATGAAAAGCAAAAAGCAGACTTTGTTTTAAGAAGCCAAGAGCTTATTCAGGAACTAAGTCAATTTGCTTTGTGAAATAAAAAAGCCCCTAGATAAGGGGCTTTTTTCTATATATAAATCCTCTCTCATTTTATCCGTTGGCCACTTTTTGATAGTTTTGTGTTTTATATTTTAATTGCTTGACGTTAATAACTGATCTCTCTTTTCGTAGAGAAGGGTGTGTGACTCTTTTTACTGTCTGCCCTTCTATACTTTCTTGTTCTTCTTTACAACTAATACATAAAGAAGCTGTCGGTCTTGCTAATAATCTTTGGGAGCCAATCTCGTCTCCGCAATCTAAGCATTCACCGAAAGTTCCTTCTTCAATCCTTCCTAGGGCCTCCTTAACTTTTTTGATGAAAAAAAGATTTCTCTTTTTGAGTTTTATAGATAAATCTCTTTGTTTCTCTTCATTATAAATGTCTACATCATCTCCCTTAAATTCAATGGATGATTTTTCTTCTAAAGATTTAATTTTTTCAAAATCCTCCAGAACACCATTAAAATAATTTTTAATCTTTTCCACATCTACTCCTTGCATGATGCCCTCCTTGTCTTCCTTAATTCAGACGAGTCATTCTTTTTTCTTTGACCTTATCCTTGGTCACCTCCGGCAAGCTAGCAACATCCTTGTCACAATCCTCATCAGTCCTTGATGATTCTTGCCAGTTGTTCTTTCCATAAGCAGGATCCGTGCCAAAATAAAAAACCTATGATTTTAAACAGTTACACTCAACTACTCGGTTTGGAGAAAAGTATCACTTTGACCCAAGGACAAAAATGACCCCGACCAAAAGGCCCTAGTTTTAAAACTTTGATTCATATTTACCGACAAGTGTTTGATTATGTGTAAGTTTTGGTTTGTCTTTTTTTTATTATTTAATCTCAGCTTTGCTGATGTTTATGAAACTCACGATGAGTATTGCTCCAACTATGTTGCCTGGATTCACTTACAATCCTTAAAAGTGAATCAAGATGAATTTAAGCAATATTCTATTGTCAAACTTGCTCTTTATCTTGAAGAGATAAAAAAGTTTCAACATTTATTTTCTATCTCTGAGAAACAATCATTAAATTTATTAGAGCAGAAGCTTTATTCTCAATATTCCTTTTTGGGAGAGCAAACAAATTATTTTCAAGCAACTGGGCCAGTGGAGGAATCTTACCTCGAACAGAAAGTTCATCTTTCAAGACCAATGGTTTCAATGCATGAACTCTACCAAAATGTAATGACTATAACCTCTTCTGTGCCTGAATTAGGAAAAAAAATAGAGCGTTCACTCAAGCTAAACCAATGGGATCTTTTTCTTCTCCAAAATGAAGAACATGTACAAAGAATGAAAAGAGACTACTCTCTTCCTAAGAAGGATTTGTCATCAAATTTCCAGTTTTTATCAAAAAAATTAGAAAGTGATGTAAATGATATTCTTGCTCAAAACATTTCTTATTATCACGATCGCTGTCCTGAAAACTCTCAATCCTTTCTTGTCAATAAATACCAATTAAAATGTAGTGAGAACTATACTCAAAAGGACTTAATGAGTTTTGATACAGGAGATCTTTCTATTCTTCTCAATAGTGAAGAATTCAAAAATCTCATTCAACAGAAAAAAATTGTTCCACCTATTAAAATTGAAACATCCCTCTGGCCTCAAATTGATTCACAAAAAAATAAAAGAAATCTCATGACTCGAGAATTAAAAGATTCTAGTTCCTATTATTGTAAGAGAGATACAAATATACTTACGACTCTCATTTTTCACCACACTTTCACAGACTCAAAAGCAACAATAGAATCCATAAATGATAAACATGTTACAAAAGATAAGTATTATATGATTGGCTATCATTACCTTATTGCTGGAACCTCTGAAGCCAGCATCTACCAAGGACGCCCAGACTGGATGAAAGGGGCCCATGCGGGAGCTGAATCAAGTCTTAAAAATGAAGATGAGTATAAACATGTGAAAGATAGTCTACCCACTGAAGGCCTTGAATGTGGAAATTATCAAGCTTTTAAAAGTAGAAGAACTGTTATAAAAAAAGATGAACTTTATGAAGAAGAGGGCATCTCAGCTAATGCAACATCAATTGGAGTTGCTCTTGTTGGTGATTATTCTGGAAGGAAAAAACCTAATAATAACGTTATCCTTCAAGCGGCCAAGCTCGCTTGTAACCTTCAAAAACTCTACCCTAATATAAAAACCATTGGCGGACACCGGCAATATAAATGGAAATATAAAGCTGGACACATCTTTAATAAAACAAAACAGTGTTTTGAAAAGTATAATAAAGAAGTTGCAAAATTTAATGAAGTCGGTGGAACAAGTTGTCCCGGCAACCTCATGATGGATCCACTCAGGGAAATTGCGTCTCAAGCAAAGCTCTATGGATGCGACTTTAGCGTTAATGAAAAATGGATTTACCCCAATTGTTTAGCAAATGGAGGGAGTGAATGAAAATACTTATTTTCTGTCTTATTATATTAAATAGCTATGCTGGTCGAGTAGAAGAAGAGAAAAAGCAGATCCAACTGTTTTGGTCAAAACTCTCTCAAACTAATATAGAAGAAGCTACATCTAATTCTCTGGTCAAAGAAAAAATAGTGTCTGACTTCAAGCAGGATATAGAAGTAACGCCATCACTTAATCAACCTGATATCTATTATATTAATCCAGTTAAAGCAGGGAAAAAAAGCTCTCACACTTATCAACTTAAAAGAGAGAAAAATGGAGAGCTCAAAATTATTGAATATTTTGGTGGACACTAAAGCCCTTAAACAAGAGTTTCACTTCCAGATTTATCAATGACGATTTCACCGGTATTTATTTTCTCTCTTACAAAAGTCATTATTTTTTCTTGAGCTTCTCTGACTTTTGATACTGCCTGGGGGGAGCCTTCTAAAACACTTCGAATATCTCTTTCATTGTTTTTTGAAACAAAAGAGCAAATATGAGTGACCAGTTCAGAACTTGCAACTTTTAAAGCAAGACCAAGCTCATCTGTTGTCACCCCTTGCAAGAGAACTCTCATCATCTCAGGTGTTAAATATTGCAAGTCCTCAAAACTCACAATCGATTTTTTTAGCTTTTCAACAAGCTTTGGTTCCTTTAAGGCCATTTGAGAGAGAAGTTTTTCTTGCTCTGAGGGGCCAAGGAGTTGAAGAAGTTTAAGGGCCTCATCAAAACCATTAATTTTTGGCATTATCTCCCCACACTTAGATAAGGATCTGATGTATGTAAATGATTTTGAACGTAATCTTTTATCCCCTCTTCTAGAGAGCGAAACTTAAACTCAGGTAAAACTTCTGCAAGCTTTCCCATTTCGGCTTGAGTATAATACTGATATTGCTTCTTTAGGTGATCTGGCATTTCAATAAATTCAATATTAGGCTCTAAGTCAAGAGCTCTAAAAGTTCCAGCTGCCAAATCATAAAACGTCCTAGCTTGACCAGTTCCTAAATTATAGATTCCACTTTTTTCTTCATCAGCGTTTTCAATTAAATTAATCATAACATCAACAACATCTTTGACATAAACAAAGTCACGCTTTTGCTCTCCGTCTTTAAACTCTGGTTTATAAGATTTAAAAAGCTTCATCTTACCTGTTTCTTGGATTTGATTATAAGTGTGGTAAATAACTGAACTCATGGTTCCTTTATGGTACTCATTAGGCCCATAGACATTAAAAAACTTAACACCAAACCACTTACTGGGTTTTCTTTCTTTAGCTAAAGCCCACTCATCAAAAAGTTGTTTAGAATAACCATAAGGGTTAAGGGGTTTCAATTGAGAAATAAGGGACTCATCATCATTATACCCTAACTCCCCATCTCCATAAGTAGCAGCGGAAGAAGCGTAAACCAGAGGAATATTATAAATAGCAGAATGTTCAAATATTGTTTGAGAGTACTCAAAATTATTTTTAAATAAATAATCCATATTCGTCTCTAATGTACTTGAACAAGCTCCCATATGGTAAATAGCACTCGCATGTTTCAAAATACTTGTTTCAAATAACTCATCAGCATGAATGAAAGATTCAAATTTAAGCGAGCGTATATTTTTCCATTTATCACCACTACGGAACCTATCGACTATAATAATATTATCGATTCCCTGATCATTGAGTTTCTTTACAATAGCGCTCCCAATAAATCCCGCTCCACCGGTTACAACAATCATATTTTTTCCTTTTTGATAAAGAACATTGTTCCTAAAATTCCAAGAATAATAAGTTTTAAAGAATCAAGTTTTACATATAAATCATGATAAAACTGATGCTCTCTTGCGACTTCCTCACTTGGCGAAACCAATAAAAGGTTCGTTAAACCTGTTATTCTTGGTGTTAAATGAAAGTAGTAAAGTAGGGCGATAAAAGCCAGGCACGATGCCCCAAACAAGAGAATCTTTGCCTGTTTTTCTCTTCTCATTTGAATTGTACTAAAAAGAATAAGAGCACTAAAAACCATTTCAAGAACATTCATCTTCGTAAAGAGGATGACTCCTATTGTGCCAGCATGCATTATATCATCAATTTGGGAGAACAAAGTCGGAACAACAACAAAATCAACCAGAATAGTTGAAATCAGCCAGCCTGAAAGTGAAAAGAGAAGAATCTTTGCATACATATCCCCCTATTTATAGCATAGAATTCTTTAAAAAAAGAGCATAATCCGCTAGACTTGCGAGGCAGCATTAAAGGGAGAAAAAGAATATGCAAACTTGGTTTCAAGAAAAAAGTTTTCACAAACGACATGTTCAAGGTTCAGAAATAAAATCCAAGCTTCATGAAGAACAAAGCCAGTACCAAAAAATAGAAGTCTTTGACACTTATTCATATGGAAAACTTCTCACTCTTGATGGAAAAACAATGGTCTCTAATATCGATGAATTTATCTATCACGAAGTAACGGCCCATGTTCCTTATATGGTTCATCCAAAAGTTGAAAACGTTCTCATTATTGGCGGAGGAGACGGAGGGGTTGTAAGAGAATACACCAGACATTCTGATATTAAGAAAATTGACCTTGTTGAAATAGACAAAAGAGTCATAGAGGTCTCTAAAAAATATTTCCCTGAATGCACATCAGGTCTTGATGATCCGAGAGTGAATGTTTTTGCTGAAGATGGAATTGAGTTTATTAAAAAATGCAAGAATAAATATGACATTATTGTTGTTGACTCAACTGATCCTGAAGATTTTGCGGCAGGACTTTTTACTGAGTCCTTTTATGCTCAAGTCAATAATGCCCTTAAAGAAGATGGAATAATGATCAATCAAACAGAAACTCCTTTTTTTGATGAGTACGATATGGGTGCTATTTATCAAAATCTAAGAAAAGCTTTCCCATTTGTTCGCTCCTACAGCGCCCCTATGCTTATTTACCCGGGTGTTTATTGGAGTTTTGGATTTAGTTCTAAAAAATACTCTCCAACTTCATTTGTCTCTGAAAAAATATCTCAAATGACAGAGCTTCAAAAAAGTTTAAAATGGTATAATATGGATTGGCACAAAGGGGCTTTTGCTCTTTCTAACCTTCATAAAAGAAGAATAGGAGAACTTTAATGTTTGAACCAGTGAAACCTTTTTTTGCCCTTAATGAAGCAGAGGAATTTCAAGAAAAAGGAATCTATTTATTAGGCATTCCTTTTGATGGAACAACCTCATTTCGCCCCGGCGCTCGCTTTGGACCAGATGCTTTAAGAGAAGCTTCTTATGGACTAGAATCCTACTCCCCTTACCTTGATAAAGATTTGGAAGAAAGTCCTTTTTTTGACTTAGGAAATATTCCTTTCCAAGCTTCAAGACATGATCTTTTGCGAGAGAGTTTCTTCTCTCTCACAAAAAACCTCGATTTAAATAAGCAAAAAATTCTTACTCTAGGAGGAGAGCACTCTATTAGTTATTGTCCGGCCAAGCTCTATCTAGATCACTATAAAAATTTAACAATCCTTCATCTTGATGCTCACACGGACTTAAGAGAACAGTACCTTGATGAACCTTACTCTCATGCTTGTGTCATTAGAAGAATTGTTGAAGAAATGAGAGAAGAGCAGACTCTCATCCAATACGGTATTCGCTCTGGTCTGAAAGCAGAGTTTAACTGGATGAAAGAGAACAATACTCTGGCTACTTCTTTTGAGGAACTAAAGGAGAAAATAAATAAAGTAACTGGCCCCATCTATCTCACTTTAGATTTAGATTTTTTCGATCCTTCTTTCCTTCCTGGAACAGGAACCCCTGAAGCAGGAGGAGAGAATTTTCATAACTTCATTTCTTTATTAAAACTTCTTGCTCAAAAGAACCTGGTAGGTGCAGACGTGGTTGAACTTTCTCCTATGTTAGATGTGAGCGGAAACTCTAACGTCTTTGCAGCAAAGGTTGTAAGAGAGATTCTCTTATGCATGAAGAACTAGGCCCTGAGGATTTTTATATCAACGAAGAAGGGTTTATGGTCTTTACGGAAACCTATCTCTTGCAACAAGGAAAGTGCTGCCATAGTGGCTGTAAACATTGCCCCTATCAATTAGAACCAACTGACAACTTAACCTCTTGAAATCACAGAAACGCCGCTCTGTGTAAATATTACTAAAGCACTATAATCCGATCCTTACTTGAGTTATAGTGCTTCCATGGTTTTTAAAAAATTTGTCATTATCGATCCTAAGCAAAACGAACCACTCATGAATGATGAGACTCCAATTCTTATGAATTTGAATCACATTGTCAGTGTAAAGCCTATTAAAATTATGACACGAACAACGGTCATAGATGGTTTCTGGATCAGAACAACTAATGGGAAAAAGTATAGGGCCATTTCAATTCCTGATGAACTTATCTCGGAACTTGAAACTGAGGTAAAAGTGAGTAGAACTTCTATTCTTGAAGATGACGCCCAATCTATTCAGCAATAACCTCTTCGCTGCCTTTGTATTTTCGATATAAATAAGGATGAACAATTAAAGCAACGGCGACAATACCTATTTCATAGAGAAGTACGAGAGGAACCCACAAGGCCATCATCGTAACAACATCAGGTGGAGTCAGAAGTGCGGAAACAATAGCAAAAATCACATAAATATAGCGCCGTATGCTTTTAAGAGAGTATTTTGTCACCAAATTCATAAACCCTAAAATGATCATAATGTTTGGTAACTGAAAGATGATTCCCAAAAAAACAAGAACTTTACTCGAAAGAATAAGATAATCCCTATAACTTAAAGTCGCTTGAATATCTTGAACTCCAAAGTTCATTATTGTTTCAAAGGTATAAGGAAAGACAATAAAGTAGCCAAAACTCACTCCAAGCCAAAACAAAATAAATCCGGCGAGAATAAAGGGAAGGATAACTTTTCTCTCCTTGTCGTGAAGAGCTGGTTTAACAAATAACCATACTTGTCTAAACCATAATGGGGATGTGAGAAGTATCGAGCACCAAAAAGCAATTTGAAACTGGGCCAGGACCTTATCTAATAAACCCAAATAAACAATCTTTCCCTGATCTCCTAGGGCCTCTTTTAAGGGGGCCATAAGAAACAAAGCAATGGACTCACCTAATCCATAGCAAATAGCAAAACCAACAGCTAAAATAGCAAAAATAGCAATCATGCGAGTGCGCAACTCTTCTAAATGTTCAATTAGGGACATTTCTTTCATAGCTGAGTTTTTCTCTCAAAATTTAGTAAAATTGGCCAGTTTTTCCTCCTGTGAATTCTCTTTAAGGCCATTAAATACAATATACCGATAGAGAATACATGAAGATTTATTTTGCTTTTATGCTTCTCTTGCTCCAAACGATTGCGTTAGCAAAACCAGTCTTGCATTGCCTTGCTGAAGAAGAGAGTCGCTATCATAAAAGTGGTTACAAATACGCTGCTACTTATAAGCTCAATAAAACCTTAATGAGTAAGCTTTTAAACCTAGGAAATGTTAAATTTCAAAAAACGACTCAAAATGCAGTTTGCTCAAGGAATACAATTTATCCCTCAATTGTCCTTCTAGAGCATATTATTAATTATCAAGAGAAAGCCTTTATTATTCCAGAATCAGAGGATCCAAGGGTTGTGTATACTCAAAAAGGACTTGTTAACGAGTTCATGAAACAGATCCCAAATCTTTTGCATGATTTTATTTCCCATGTTCAAGAAAGTTGTCCAACTGTTGATTGCTTAGAAAAAAGAGTAGTAGGACTAACCAAGTATTATGAACAGCTCAAATACCTTCAGATGGATATTCCCCCTAAGCAAATTCTGACTCAAGATAATATGGCGGTCAAAATAATGGGAGCTATCAAAGATATAGATAGACTTGTTTCCGATTGTACCCAAGAAATGATTAACCAAAAAAAGAAAGACAAAAAAGAAAATCTAAAAAAAGAAAAAAGTAGTAACTCTTAATCAGCAACGGTCATAATCTCTGCGCCATCGTCTGTAACCAAAATGGTATGTTCAAATTGAGCGGAAACTTTCCCATCATTCGTCACAACCGTCCAGTCATCTTCTAGCAATAAACAATGACGGCTTCCCAAATTGATCATAGGTTCAATTGTAAAAGTCATTCCTTTTTTAAGCTCAATCCCCGTTCCTTTTTTACCATAATGAAGAACCTGAGGATCTTCATGAAACTCACGTCCAATTCCATGGCCACAATACTCTCGAACAACGCTATAACCATGTCCCTCGGCCATTTCTTGGATAATAGCACCAATATCTCCCAAACGAGCACCCGGTTTAACCACTGAAATTCCTGCTAATAAACACTCGTAGGTAACATCGACTAATTTTTTTATTTCGGGAGAAACGTTTCCAATGAGAAAAGTTCTATTGGTGTCTCCATGAAACCCATTAAAATAAGTTGTTACATCGACATTTAAGATGTCCCCGTCTTTTAATTTATCCTTTTCAGAAGGAATTCCATGACAAATAACTTCATTAAGCGAAGTACAAACAGATTTTGGAAATCCATGATAATTTAAACAAGAAGGAATCGCTTTATGATCAATGATATAGTCATGGCACAGTTTATTGACATCTTCAGTGCTCATGCCAATTTCAAGTTTATCTTCAATATGCTTGAGAGTATTTGCTGCTAAACGGCAGGACTCTTTCATTAATTCTATTTCACGTTTTGACTTAATTGAGATCATAAAACCTTTTGATATTAAAGAGCTGAAACTACATTAAACAGGGCGCCATGTCAATGATTAACTTGCCGGGATATGCTAGTGTTAACAGATGAAATTAAAGATCTATAGAACAATGTATTCTGCTTATATGTCTGAAGAGTTCAAAGCAGAAGAGAAGGCAATGATCAGTGAGTTTGAAGAACTTCAATGGAGTTCAGATTGGCCAGAAACAAATAATATTCTCATTACAAATTCAAATACACAGATTCAAAATATACCACAGAAAACCTTGAAAGATTGCAAACTCATTATCCACTCCAACTCTGGGTATGATAACTTTAGTTTTGAATTTGTAAAAAATGCTCCGATGCCAATTATTAATGGAAATTTAATTAGGGCCCAAGCAGTTAGCGAGTACTCTCTTGCATGCCTTTTTCAACATTACTGCCTGATCCAAGATCAAGCTCAATGGCAACAATCGAGAACTTGGAACAGAAAACTTCTTAATGAACTTAATATCCAGCTCGTAGGTTTTGGACACATTGGACAAACAGTTTTTAAAACTTTAACGGCTCTAGGGTGTCAGGTTAGTGTTTACGATCCTTTTTCTAAAACTCTTAAGGAAAGTTCATTATCTAATCATATTGATGTGCTTATTCTTTGCTGCGGTCTTAATAAAGAGAATCTTCATATGGTAGACTCTACTTTTTTGAAAAAATTAAATTCAGATGCTCTCATCATTAATGGAGCTCGAGGAAAACTTATCCATGAAGAAGATCTTATTCACTTCCTGAAAAATAACCCTCATGCTTATGCTTACCTTGATGTTTTTGAAAAAGAACCTTTTAGTCTGAACGATAAAATTGTTTCATTAAAAAACATATGCAAAACATCTCATATTGCGGGATGCTCTCAAACACTTGAAAAAAAAATTCTTGATTTTGAGAAACAAATACTCAAAGACTTTTTAAGTCATCATAATTTCGCTAAAATATACCAAGATAGCCTCTTACAAAATCGTCTAGAAAATGACGTACTAGTGTAAATGAATTTTAAAGAACAAATGTTAAATTATTTGTGTCCAGCTGGAAGTGGTGTTTACACTGTCAATACTGCTGCTGAAAGAAAGAATGCTATCTTCTCCAAACTTTATGGAAGTAGCGTTCCTGAAATCGTATCAGAAGTATGGCAGCAAAGTATTGAACATTATTTTCAAAACCCTGTTCCAGCTCTTATTGCCATCCCTTCTGATTGTGGTGCAGGAATCTTAAGAGGAAGCAATTGGGGACCACTCTTTTTAAGACAAGAAATGTATCAATACAGCGTTGACCATCTCTTTGATTTAGGAGATGTGAGAGTTATTCCTCACTTACTCCATGATAAGTATCTTAACACGCAAACAATTTCTAGTTGTCAAAAAGCTTTATATCAAAAAGTTTGCTCACTGCCAGTCTCACCTCTGAGTATTGCAGAGGTTTTTTGCAGACAATTTTACCAGTCATTTCCTCAGACACCTCTTTTAACCTTGGGAGGAGATCACTCTATAAGCTATCCTCTTTGTAATGAATGGATAAAAAGAAAAAAAAGAGAAAAAGTAAGAACTGCAGTTATTCACTTTGATGCTCATACTGACTTGTTAAGTCAGCGTTTAGGAATCGACCTTTGTTTTGGCTCTTGGACTTATCATATTTTAAAAAACCTGGCCCACCCTTCAGATGTTTATCAAATAGGAATTCGCTCAAGCGGAAAAGATAAAAAATATTGGGAGAACCATTTAGGAGTTAAACAATTTTGGGCCCAAGAAATTATTCAAGAAGGAATTGAGAGTACACTTCATCATATTAGAAGCGATTTAAAGAAAAAGAAAGTTCAAGAATTATACGTTAGTTTAGACATAGACTGTATTGATAGTGAGTATGTAAGCTGTACAGGTACACCTGAACCAAATGGGCTACAACCTCATATGGTCTCGTCCATTTTAAATGAACTTAGAAACGATTTTTTGATAACAGGAGCTGATATTGTCGAAGTGGCCCCGTTTCTTAAAACTCAAGAAAATCCTTACACAATTGAACCAGAATCAACGCTGCAAATAGCAACTAGTTTTGTTCATTTTTTTACGGAAACTTTTCATGGCAATTATTGAATTTCCACCACTCTCTCAAGCTGATGAGTCAGGATTGTTGGCCATAGGTGGGGACTTAGAAATAGAATCACTTGTCCTTGCTTACAGTGAAGGGATCTTTCCATGGCCCATTAAGGAAGAATTTCCTCTTACATGGTTTAGCCCTGATCCAAGAGGAGTTATTCCATTAGATAATCTTCATATTCCACGCTCACTTAAAAAATTCATGAGCAAATGTCCCTATGAAATAAGGTATAATACCCGTTTTGAAGAAGTCATTAACGAATGTTCAAAAGTTCCTCGAAAAAATCAAGAGTCAACCTGGATAACAAGCGAGCTCAAGCAAGCGTATATTAATTTATTTCATCATAAACTCGCATATAGTGTTGAGGCCTATTCAAATAACAAACTCGTGGGAGGAGTTTATGGAGTTTGCATCGGAGAAATTTTTTCAGGAGAATCTATGTTTCACAAAGAAACAAACGCTTCAAAAGTATGTTTACTAAATCTCATTGAAAAAATAAAACCGAAAGGAATAAAGCTACTTGATACTCAAATGGTAACACCTGTTATCCAGTCTTTAGGAGGGGTTGAAATACCAAGAAATGTTTTTGTCAAAGAAATAAAAAAAGCTCATTTAAACAAATCTAGGCACTATTATTTTTCTGAATCTAATGGCCAGTAATGATAACATTCTAGACACTCTCCTAAAAAAACTTTATCTAAAGTATCTCCTTCAATAACAAGTTCAACTTTTGTCGCAACTTTTTCACAACGAGGACACTTAAGAGCGTTTTTAGAATGTTTATTTCTAGAAGAATAGCTTAGTTTCTCTACCGGATAATTAATCGCAATAGGAAGTTCTTTAGAGAGGTATTTCCGTGTTATTAGAGAAAACAAATAAGCTGTCTTTCTCTTCGTTTCTTTTATAAAATTAATTCCTCTATAAAGACGCCTATCTAATATCATTTTTCACCTATCGATTTCACTTATCACAATATTTAAAGAAGCAAGAATAATTTTAGCTTCTTCTAATGTTCTTCCATTCACTAGCTCTGAATAACTTTGCAAAAAACTAAAACCAGGAGGTCTAATTTTTACTCTATAAGGATTTTCTGAATCATCAGCGATAAAATAAAAGCCTAACTCCCCCCCCGGAGCCTCTGTGGCACAATAGTATTCTCCCAAAGGAAATAGCCTTGGATTTTCTAGAGCTTTACAAAAATCTTGGACATCAAAAAGATTTCGGCTTTTGGCCTGAGTCGAGAAAACACGTACTTCTCCAGGAGGTATATTATCAAGGACTTGAGAAATAATTTTGATTGATTGTTGAATTTCTTCTAATCGAACAAGAAAACGATCATAACAATCTCCCGTTGTTCCAACAACAACGTTGAAGTCCACCTTGTCATAAAAATAATAAGGAGATGATTTTCTTATATCATAGTTAACTCCTGAAGCTCTTAAGTTGGGACCTGTAAAACCAAATAGAAGGGCCTTGTAAGCACTCAACTCCCCTACTCTTGTTTTTTTCAACCAAGAAGGAGATTGAATCAGAACTTTACTATATTTTGTCATGTTAGATTTAATGAGTTGAACGGTTTCCATACATTTTGAAATCCATCCGTGGGGAATGTCATCAGCAAGTCCCCCAATTCTTGAAAATGAGTGTTTGTATCGACTTCCTGTCACCATTTCGAGTAACTCTAAAATTTTCTCATTATTTTCAATACATATTTTATGAAAACCAACAGCGTCCATTGCTGAGGTCATTTGCCCTAAATTATTTAAATGTTCGCTCACCCTTGAGAGTTCGATTAAAATCATTCGAATACATTTAGCTCTATTAGTAATTTCTATTTTTAAATACTCCTCAAGAGTTCTAGTCCAAACAAAGTTACTAATCAAACTAGAGAAAGGATTCAATTCGTCTGTTAAAATTATTCCTTGCTCAAAAGAGTAATTCTCAAACTCTTTTTCTATTCCCCTGTGATAATATCCAATTTCAATATCACTGTTTTTGATCCTTCCTTTGTGAAGCGAGAAGCTCAATCTTGCATTACCTGAAATCATAGGATTATTTTCAATCCATAATACAGTATCATAAGAGCGATCGAGCTTTCTTTTACCGTATTGATCGTAGATTTCAATAAGATCTTGTTGCTTTTTTTCTTTCGGATTAAAGTCTTTTCGTAATGGATTTCTTGAGTCACTAGGAGCTTGCATTAAATTTTTATAACTTGAGTTTGTAAATTTTAAACCTAAGAGATCGACGATTTCTCTTTCATGCCAATTTGAATTCGGCCAGATCTTGAAAAGAGAAGGAATCCAATCCTCTTCATCTATATGTATTCGAACGCGAAGTCTTTGATACTCTTCAAGGTTAAGAAAGTGATAAATAATTTCAAATCTTTTATTATTATTTCTATTCTTTTTATTCAAATTATCAACACCACAAATATCAAGTAATAGAATAAACCCTAATTCGTCGAAAAGAGATTTACATAAAGAATAAAACTCTGCTTTTTCAATATCAATAACAAAGGATTCTGGATTTACTGAAAAACTAAAAAAAGAAAAATGATCTTTTAAAAAATTCCGAAGTCTATTTTCCATTTTTTATAATATCCTGAACTTGTAAAAAACCATCCATTATTTCTTCTGATGATGGTGTATTACCTGGAACAAAAACATCAATAGATATATATTTTTCAAGATTAGGTATTCCTGAGTAATAACTTTTCTTCTTCTTTTCGTCTTTTTGACATTCTATCCACATAACCCATTTCTTTTGATGCATTCTTTTTTCTATATCAAGTAAATAAGGAAGAAGTTTGTGTGTTATTTGGCCACAGATTACAAGTACGTTACAGACCTCGCAAGGACTCTGTAATATTTCAATTCCTCTTATTGAAAAATCGAAACGATGGCCAAATACGCTTTTAACCTCTTCGACTGAAAAACTTGACCCAAAAATAAAAGGTGTTATTTCTTCATGCCAAAAAAGAGTGGATTTTGTCTCGGATCTATTTTTTTGCATTCTTTTTGTTCTTTAACTTTGAATCTAAAGACTGTGCAAGGTCTCTCCATCTAATATCGTTAGGGAAAATTTTGAAATTAATATTGTATTTGTCTCTTTCGTGTTCTGCACAATTAATATCTTTTCCATCAACACTAACAAAAGAGTGGAGTTTTTCATGAGACCCAAAAGCCAAATCATCATAGGAAACATATCGAACAAATTCTTTACCAAATTTTTGCATCTCAGAAATCACTTGATTAATACGTCCAAACCCGTCATCTAATTTTCTAATACTACAGTTTTTAAATTCTTTACTCATATCATAAATTCTTTTATTTCGAGAGTCGACAGGGTTAATAGACCAACTTTTTGAACTACAGTTATAATAGTATCCAAGCTTATATATTTTAGTAAAAGCTGTAAAATAAACCATAAACCAGTGACGTTCGAGATCATCATTAATATTTGAATACCGAACAAAATCAACACAAGTATGATAGCGATTGAGAAATTTTTGACCGAAGAGCCTTAGGTTTTCTCTAAATTTTTTAGACATTCCTACTTTGCCTAAATTTTCCCAAACAAAATCATAGAGCTTATGACAACTGTGTTTTATTTTTACAAGCTCTTGCTCGTTAAAAAAATGCCCATGAGAACGAACGAAAAGAAGAGACTGGTCTGCTCGGACTTCTCCATTTAATTGATAAGCAGGAGATAACTTATCTGAAAGACTATTCATTCCTTTACTGTTAACTAAGAAAGCTGATGTGTATTTCCAATCTACTTTTTTCTTCAGCTCTTCCAAAGTAAAAACCTTTTTATAACGACCATCTCTTGAATCAACTGCAACTAAAATTAGATGACTTAGCCATTCTGTAGGTTTTTCACAAATTCCTCTCTCACAAACTTTCTCAATGAGACCACCAACAACCCTCACCTTATCTTGCGCGATAAACTCTCTTTCTTTGTAATATTCTTGGTTTCCAAAAACAATAATCTGCTGAGGCATGCCAATTTGATCGAGGAGCCTAGGAACAACCCCTGCGGTATAATTAGGGCGAACCAAACTTCCAAGATAATTCTTATAAATATCAGGATGAGAACAATAGCGTCTCCTTCCATAAAGCTTTCCTGATAGTGTATCTAATTGTGTATCTACATCACTACCAGCATGAGTAGTTGCAATAAAATTAACACTAGAATCACTTAAATTAATCTCAGGATCGGGATCAAAGAAGAGATGAGTTTCAATTCCCCCAGAAACGCCATAGGCCTTAAAAGCTTCAGGAAAACTATTGTACCATTCACTCTCAATATTACTTTTCTCTTTTCCCGCAACAACATCGTTGTAATTTTCATCAGAAACAAATGACAACCAAGAGCAGGAAACTATACTGCTTAGCAAAATCACTTGGAGTACTCTTTTACATAAAATCGTTTTAATTGACAGTTCCTTGCCTCTTAGTTCATTATCGTGAGTAATTTCATTTTAGTGCCCGGGTGGTGGAATTGGTAGACACACAGGATTTAAAATCCTGCGGCCTTTAAAGCTGTACGAGTTCAAGTCTCGTCCTGGGCACCACAAAACACTCAACCTATTAAAATTATTATTTTTTATTCCAAGATTGTCTAACTGAATTACTGTATTTTCCCCCAATGCGTCATAAAATATTTTTTAATACGCGTTATTTAGTTTTGAGCTTACCGCCCCAACACGCTAAAATAGTCTCTAATGAATAAGACACTTATCATTTGTGACAACTTAGATATTGCTCTTCTATACCAAGTCAATTTACAAGTTTATATAGACTCTGGTGCGAAAATTATCAATTCGTTTGATAATGCAGAAAAAGAACTCAAGATATCCAAGGGTCTCTTCGACTTCATCATCTTTTTTTATAAGCTAGGGGAAAAATCAACCAGTAAACTGATAGAAGCCTCCAAGGCCCCTAATACGTCCATCGTAGTTGTCGACAATCGTGAAAACGACTCTGAAGAGCTTCATATTGCAGATGCTCATATTATTCAAAATATTTTTGATTTAAAATCTATTCTTAGAATAGGTGCAAAGACCTTTGGGATCACGGCCCAAATGATGGCAAACAAACCACTTAACTCTCACTATCAACTACCCAATCGATTACTTCCCTTATTAGATAATCCTCCTTGTGAAATTTATTCGAAAAAAGGGGATGAGTATATTTCTGTAAGCAAAGAACAAATAAAAGATAAACACTTTTTTATCGAGTCAAAAGAAAGACTCAAGTTAATAAACTATTTAACAATTAATTACATGGAAAAGTATATTGAACTTATGAGTTCAAAAGAAGCTTTAAAAATTAGTGAAAATGTTGTTGAGAATTTGGCCC
Organism: Bacteriovoracia bacterium; assembly: GCA_030431635.1. GTDB lineage: Bacteria > Bdellovibrionota > Bacteriovoracia > Bacteriovoracales > Bacteriovoracaceae > CALFYV01. The sequence goes on along the minus strand of JAUIIL010000002.1, from coordinate 157,514 downwards.
ATCAACTCACTAAAGATGAAGCTCAAGCTCAAGAAGTGTTAGATGTTGCTTCAAAAGCTATCAAAGTTATTAACAGTATTATAAGAAAAGAAAAACCCTTCCTGAAACTCTTTAAGCTGCTTATTAAAAACCAAACAAATTACCTTTATGTACATAGTGTTCTTTTGCAATATACGACGAAACATATTTTAGAAAATATGAGTTGGGGAAACGATGAACAGATTCATAAAATGGGGATCGCAAACATTCTGCATGATATTTACCTAACACCTCTTTATATTAAGCACCCTGAATTTATATCAGAAACACAATTTTTAGAAACCGCTGTTTTTAATGATAAAGATAGAGAGGTTGTTGAAAGCCACGCTTATATGGTTGCGACAAAGATTAAGCAGTGGAATCAAATGCCAGTTGATCTCGACTCAATTCTTATGCAGCACCATGGGGCCAAGTTTGGTCGAGGCTTCCCTGCTCAACCTGATACCAATATTATTCCACTGGCGAGAGTTTTTATTATTTCTGAAGCTTTTGTTGAACAGTTTCTCTTACACAACAAAACAAAACCACTTTTTAAATATAATATTATTTTTGAGATTCTTAAGAAAAAGTATAAATCAAAACAATTTCATCAAATTATTGATGTACTCACTAGTATTGAGATTGAAAAAGACTAAACTTAGCTACAGACGAAAAACTGCTTCACAAAACTCTACAGAACTTTTCTTAGATGAAAACTTCCCTGTCAGGCTAATATATTCTCTAAGAGCTTGAATCTGACGGGCCATCTCATGAGCTTTCGAGTTCTTCTTTTGAACTTCTTTCATTAAGGATTCTAGGTAATTTTTTAAAATATCGACTTCCTCTTCTCTTTCTAAAACTTGGAGGACTTCAATAATGTTAAGAGCAGTGAAGAGTTGTAAATAAACATATCTTTGTTCATTTTTTTTATTCTTTTTAATGAACTCAAATACTTCTGGAGAACTTTCATAGGCCATAACAAGAGCATCTATATTATAAATAGTCGCAATATTTCCTAGACTGAGAAAATCAACAGCATATTCCAAAGCTTCTTCCAAAGACTCTCTAGAAACTTTTCTCACCTTTAGTAGCTCTTCTATTTTTTCTTCTTTCTCTTTTTCAAGTAATTCTTTTGAGCTTAATTTGATAGCATCCTTTTTTCCTAAGAAAGAAATTATAGCTTTATAATTGCTCTTTAATTCAGATGAACATCTATCAAATGCGAATGTCTTGATAGAGAGAAAAATAAGAAAAAACTTTAACATATCTAAAACCCCTTTTAGGCTTAGCTACCACAAAAAAAAGCGATAAACCAATTCACTTTTTTGCTTAAAGCTATTTAATTTTAGATGAAATAGATCATAAGTATTGGAAATATAAAAAAGACAGCAGCAATATACCCAGGCCCTACCAGGCGGTTTCTCTCAACTGCTTCTCCCAATTTTCGAGCGCACCATAGAGGAATTACTCTTAATTTCTCTGGAACAAACCAAATAAGAGTTCCACCTACGTTGAAAAGAAAATGCACAAGAGCAATCGCAAGCCCCATTACATTACCTGTAAGAGAAGCTAATAGAGCTGTTGTTGTTGTTCCTATGTTCGCTCCAACAGTTATTGGAAAAATTGTTTCAAGGGTAAGAACTCCAGAACCGGCCATTGGTACTAATAGTGACGTTGTTATCGAGCTTGATTGAACAGCAATAGTCAGAAGTGTTCCAAAAAGAATTGTAAGGTAGGCGTTCTTTGCTAAAAGCTTTTCAATAATCTCCCCTTTATGATTTTCAACAATGACGTTCATTATTTTTACGATAAAACTTAAGGCACTCATTATAATCACAGCGGAAATAACAACCATCACAATTCCGGCCCAAGTATCTTCAAACCCAAGAAACTTAGTAGAGAAATGCTTAATAGCATTAGTAAGAGGTTTTATCGCACTTTTTAGAGGACTTGAATATTTCATACTCGCTGAAGCACCATAAAAAGTATTGGCCAAATAAAGAGCTGATTTTGATAGTACTCCTGTTGTAAGTTCTAAAGGTAAAAGAATAAAGACAGATAAAATATTAAAAAAATCATGAATAGTGGCTGCCGCAAAAGCTCTTTTAAAATTTGAATGGCTTCTAATATAGCCAAGAGAAACAAAAGTATTGGTGACTGAAGTTCCGAGGTTTGCTCCCATGATCATAGGAATGGCCCCTTCAAAACTTAAAGCACTTGAAGAAACAAGTCCAACTATAATAGAAGTTGTGACTGAAGAGCTTTGAAACAAAACAGTTGCAAACATTCCAGTCATAAGAGAGACAAAAGGGTTAGCTGATATATTCAGAAGGCCTTTGGCAAAACCTCCTCCTAAAAGTTTAAAACTCGAAGAAAGTGTATTCACTCCAACTAGAAAAATAAAAAGAAGTGCTATAACGCTAGTAATTCTTATTAATAGGTCGGTTGTTTCGCTTTTGGTTTCAGTCTTTACTTGTGTATTCATGAGAGTCTCCTCAAAAAATAGCTTATCTATTCTAGACTCTATGTATCATATCCAAGCACTAATGTTTGTTAGATTTTCGTTAGGAATTCTATCTGATTGTCAGATAATAGATGCGATATTAGCTACTTAAGTTCAATCTAAGTTAAACAAAATCCACTAAATCCTCTATCTTTTGAGGCCTTTCAAAAAGAACTCCAATTTTAAAGCTCTTGTTACCCATATAATTATCTATTCTCTCATTGATATAATGAATGTGACCTCCAACAGCACCCTCTTTATAAAAACGCATCGAAATACGATCTCCTTTTTTGAAAAATTCTCTTTCTCGTACACTCGTTTGAAAAGAGAGACCTAGTGAAGAAATATCAATAAGTGGTTTTCTAAACTGAAGCTCTCTTTTTTTATGAGACATCACTTGTGAAAAAGAAAGTCCCATTTTTTTATAATACTTAAGCTTTACCCTTTCTTCTTGGCGCTCTTCTGAGGAGATGGCCATCTCTGGAAATCTGATTGTGAGTTTAAAGTTTGAATTAAGAACAATCTGACTTTTAAAAATAAGAAATTTATTGGGATGGTAAAAATAAATTTCTTTTGTCGAGTTAAAGTTAAGATGACCTTTTTTACTAATAAAATCAATTTCGTTTTGATATTTGTTTATTTTAACTAGACTGACCTCCCCCCAAATCTTTTTTTTATCTAGATTTTGCCAAAGACTTATCTTTCGATTTACTCCTCTTATTCCATGGAGGAGATTCAAAACCTCCAAGGGCTGATAGATTTTTCTAAAATCAATTTTATTACTTAATTGCTTCACTCATTATCCTCCTGATAATCTCCCCTCTCAAAATGATAATGAAGCAGGTTAAATGCCAAAATTTCTCGCGTTTACTATTCTGAAATTAACTAGTTGAGCGGTGCTATTTGCTACCGTTGGATAAGATATAGACGTTTAAAGAACCTGAGTAATTTCAGCGGCTTAATCAACGTAATTTATTTACAATACCTCATATTCTTGATTAAAAATTCCGATTACTCATTGTGAGAATTTTATTGTTTGTTTACTTATTCGTCCAAGTTGTGGAATCTTCTCCCTTAGCATGTTTAAAGATCAGAAGAAGTATTCATCACTCATTTATTGATGACGGGAGAGAGTGGAGACTGGGAGAGGATTATGAAAGAGCACTACAAGAAATCTCCTCTTCTGAAGATTTTTACCAAAACGAAGATAAGATAAAATTATTTACCAAGTTATTGCTAGAAGGAAGACTTCAATCTGCTTCTTTAAACTCTCAAAAATCGCTTCAGAAAATTCTCAATAACTTTTTCAAAGAAAATTCAGAAGTTCAAAAACTCATCAAATCACAGGAAAAGCTTTCAAAAAGTGAGTACAGTAATAATATTTCTCGTTCTCTTCTTCAAAAATCAAAAAATGAAGTCCTAGAAACTGTTTCTTACGACCCCATAAAAAATCAAATTCGACACCCTTTTAGTGAAGAAGAACTAACTGTTGAAAAAATTTTTTCAGGACTAATCCATGAAGCCGGACATGCAGACGACTATCAACGCAGAAAACTCTCAGCCATTCTACTAGGATTACTTTCAAAAATTGATTCTACAATAATAATCCCAACTCCTTTGAAACCCTATTTGAAGTATTTAAGAGAAAAACCTTCGATAGGAGCACAATGGGAATTAGCACAAAGAATTCCAAAAGACACGAGAGAAAAGCTTATTCAAAAACTAAAAGAAGCCCACAGAGAGAAGTATAGAGAAAAATTACTTCAGCTATCACAAATGAAACAAATATCAGAAGAGCAAAGAAAAGGGCTCATTAACGATGAGATGATTAATGCAGTGATGAAAGTAAGCCCTCAGAAAATGTCTGACGATTTGTTTGAAATAGCAATTGCCTCTCTAGAAAAGGCCCATTTAAGTAAAGAAGAGTTTATTAGTGAAATGCAGTCTATCCATGGCTATGATTTGAAAACGTTGCTAAAGAATCACTATAACCCAAAACAAGTCTTAAAAGATAAATCTTTGGTTATTTCTTTAGTTGCAACTCAAGCTTTGTTTATTTATTTAAGCTCATCTGATCCCAATTTCATTATAGGATGGGATATAAATTTTATTATGGATTTTTTCTCAGCTCTAATACCCACTAATAAAGAAAAATAGACTCAAACTCAAAGATTTTTTTTATAAACTCTAAGAGCTTCAGGAAGTTTACTTGTGAGGTTTTGAATTCTTTTTTCACTTGAAGGATGGGTTGAAAGAAACTCAGGAGTAGAGCTTCCCGATGCTTTTTTCATCCTCTCCCAAAACTTGGGAGCTGCTTCGGGATTATAGCCAGCATAGGCCATAAGTATTAATCCTATTTCATCGGCTTCGGTTTCTTGAAACCGACTGAAGGGAAGCTGAATTCCCAATGTCGTTCCCCCCATAAGTCCTGCGATAATAAGATTTCTTTTTCGACCTTCTACTTTTTGTTTGAGATACAGCTCATCCAAGGCCATCAATCCAAAATTTTGAATGAGAAGTGAGGTGGCCCTTTCATTACCATGCCCCATAAGAGCATGAGCTATTTCATGGCCCATAACGACAGCTATCCCCTCATCATCTTGGCATATTTTCATAATCCCCGTATAGAAAGCGACTTTTCCACCGGGCATGGCCCAAGCATTAACTTGAGCATCTTTAATAAGATTAAATTCCCATTTGTAATCTTTTAAGAATTCTTTTCCTGCTCGAGATTGCCCAAAGTAACTTTCAACAGCTGTCTGGATCCTCTTTCCTACTCTTTTAACGGCCTGAGCATCCGAGGAGAACCTATCTACTTGGCTTTTTTTAAGGGTTTCTTGATAAGAGACTTCTGCTTCCGCTCTTAATGTACTCTCAGGAATAAGTTTCAATTGCTTTCTGCGCGAAAAAGGATCACTGGAGCAAGAGAAAAGAAAAATGAAAAAGAATAAAAGTCTACTAGCGTAAACTAAGCGTCCTTCCCATTGAAGAAGATTGCTTATGGTGAATACTATGCTTTTCTTCCATTTCTGCTTCTTCTTTACAGACAATACACATCTCACTTGTTGGTCTGGCCATTAATCTCTCAAAAGAGATCTGATCGCCACAGTCTTCACAAACACCATACTCATCTGTTTCAAATTTGGCCAAGGCCTTAATAATTTTTTTGAGATAGTTTGCTTCTCTATTAGTAAATCTCATATTTGTTGTAATAAGAATTGTGTCATTGGCCGCATCAACATCATCTTTATGTTCGACCCGTGATTCAGAATACTCTCTTTTTTTCAAGAGAAAGTTCTCTTTAATTCTTGAAGAATCTTCTTCTAATTTTTCCTGTAGAGCTTTAAGTTGCCTCTTGCCGAGGTGTGCGTTCAAACGCGCCATAGTAACCTCTCCCCCAAATTCATTTTAAGTATTAAAATTTTAAAAGGTTCGTATAAAAAAAGGCAACGTTTACAATATGAATGCAAGAAGATGTTAGTCTAATTTTATATTTATTGACAGAGATAAAAAAGCACACCCGTTTTTCGGGTGTGTTCATAAAACCTTCCTGAAAGTCATGTTAAGCCTTGGTAAAGTTTTTTTCTTTTCTTTTTTTAGGCCATGATTCCAAAAGTTTTGCGTCTCTCCTCTCATTATCAGTAAAGAAGAATCCTCCAAAGTTATTTCGTATTTTAAGTCTAGTTTTTTGTGTTTAAACACAAAGACTCGACTCTCTCCAAAACTCACTGAGGCAATGAGAGGTCTATCTCCCAAACTCTTTTCATTATCTGAGTGCATTCCCATATAGTGTTTTCCGTGCTGATAATAATTAAGAAGAACTCCATTAAAAGAAGCTAAAAAATTTGTTTCTATCTTTTCCTTTAGTACAAGAACATCTTCATTCCATTGATGAATGGGAAGTTCAATCCCTGAGTATTTATATGAAATTTTTTGTTCAGCCATCCAACAAACTAATCGAGGAGTGAGGTGCTCTTTTCCAAAAAGTTTAATGGGAGGTCTTTCCCATTTTATTTTTTGAGCAAAGGAATCGATATTCAAAGGGGAAAAAAACGAAGGGTAGTAAAAAACTTCCCCATCACAAGGAAGAAGGTTATGCTCTTTCTTCATCTACAGGAACAAAGTTTTCACCATTACATTTTTCTTTCTTTTCATTCGGGCACTCATCTTTCTTACCGCAAAACATACAAGGTTTTTCAGGGTCTCCAAAAAGAGCTCCAATTCCCCCACAAGATCCTTTAAGACTTTTATTACTAAAAATAACCCCAATGGCCATTCCAGCAATAAGAACAAGTACAATAATTAAAGTCATAAGAAAAAGTTCTAAGTTCATTATTTCAACAGCTTCCTAAATTCTTCCGTTTCACTTGTTTGTATACCCTTATCCGTACTAAAAATAAAGTGTGCTGCTAATTTCTCCTTCTGTGCAATTTGGGTTCCTTCTTCGGGCCCTAAAACCATCAAAGCAGTGGCCCAAGCATCAGCTGTTTGACAACTTTCAGCAATAACAGAGACAGAAATTAGACGGTGAGAGACAGGTTTGAAAGTCCTTGGATCAATCGTGTGAGAGTATTTTTGCCCCTTGGACTCGAAAAAATTACGATAACTACCTGAGGTGGCCATCGCTTTTTTTCCGACTAAACTCAGGGACTTGAGAGTTTGCGCTGCCCCCGAAGTTGGTTTTTCTATTCCAACTCTCCAATAGTTATCATACTTTTTTCCATGAACAACAATTTCTCCCCCAATTTCAACCAAATGATTTATCAAGCCTATATCAAGTAAAAATTTTGAAACTCTATCTACTCCATAACCTTTGGCAATAGAGGAGAGATCGATAAAAACCTGAGATTTTTTTTTCAAAATCTGAGAGTTCTGACTATCAAGTTCAATGTTTTCAATACCAATATATTGTTTAGTCCTATTAATCTCTTCTAGACCAGGAATTTTTTTTTCTCCCTTCGGCCCAAACCCCCAAAGATTAACCAATGGCCCAACTGTAATATCGTAAGCACCGGAGGTTTTTTGAGAAATTTCGAAAGCTTCTTTTATGACTGAAAACGTTTCAGGAGAGACTGAATGCCATCCCTCCTTAGCTTCATTAAGTAAACTTAGTTCTGAGTCTTTGATATAGGTCGACATTTTTTGATTAATTTCTTCTAAGAGGGAATCTATTTGAATTTTAAGCTGTTCTTTTTGTTCTTGAGAAAGATTATGGGCCAACTTAACCGAATAGGTTGTTCCCATTGTTCTTCCATTAATTTGCTCGACAGAAGACTCTTTATTAAAAGTGCAGCCTGAAAAAATCAGGCCGCTAAGAATAAAAAGAAATAAATAGAGCTTTTGATTAACCACCGAAATCATCAAGCATAATGTCTTCTCTTTCAACACCAAGAGAGAGAAGCATATCAATTACACACTTGTTCATGATAGGTGGACCACAAAGGTAATATTCACAATCTTCTGGATTTGGATGGTTTTTGAGATATTCATCGTAAAGAACTTGGTGAATAAAGCCTTTATACCCATCCCAATTATCTTCAGGGAGAGCATCAGATAAAGCACAATACCAAGTAAAATTCTCGTTCTCTCTTTGAATCATATCGAAATCTTCGACATAAAACATTTCTCTTTTTGAGCGAGCTCCATACCAAAAAGTAACTTTTCTATCAGTTTTAATCCTTCTAAACTGATCAAAAATATGAGATCTCATTGGGGCCATACCTGCTCCCCCACCAACAAAGATCATCTCTTTTTTTGTATCTCGCGCAAAGAACTCCCCGTAAGGGCCAGAGATAGTGACTTCATCACCTGGCTGGAGACTATAAATATACGATGACATTTTACCTGGAGGAATTCCAGCAGGTCCTCTTGGAGGAGGAGAAGCAATACGCACGTTAAGCATAATAATGCCTTTCTCCTCTGGATAGTTTGCCATTGAGTAAGCTCTTACAGTTAAATCATCTACCTTGGAAACATATTGCCAAAGATTAAAAGTATCCCAGTCACCTCTGTACTGTTCTTCAATATCAAAATCTTTATAATGAATCGTAAGTCCAGGTGGTCTCTCTATTTGAATAAACCCACCTGCTCTAAAAGGAACTTCTTCACCTGGAGGAAGTTCAAGAACAAGTTCTTTAATAAAAGTTGCGACTGAATCATTAGAACGGACAGTACACTTCCACTTTTTTACTCCAAAAACTTCTTCAGGAACTTCAATTTTCATATCACTTTTACATGTGACCTGACATGAAAGCCTAACACCTTCTTTTGCTTCTCTATTAGTAATATGAGATTTTTCAGTGGCAAGAATTTCTCCACCACCTTCGAAAACTTTGACCTTGCATTGTCCACAAGTCCCCCCACCACCACAGGCAGAAGAAACAAAAAGTTTTTCAGCAGCAAGTGCAGTTAAAAGCTTACCCCCAGCTGAAATTTCAACATCTTTTTCATCATTAATATTAAGCTTTATAGGACCAGTGGCCACTAACCTAGAACGTGCTACCAGAATAAGGGCCACTAAAAAAATAATGACCCCTGTAAACATCACAATACCAAGAACAATTTCACCCATAATTTACTCGTCCTTATAGTTTAATACCGGCAAAAGCCATAAAAACAATGGCCATTAATCCGACAGTCATAAATGTCATTCCAAGACCTCTTAGTCCTTCAGGGACATCTGAGTAATCAAGCTTTTCCCTAATTCCCGCGAGAGCCGCAATGGCCAGTGCCCAGCCTAAACCAGAGCCAACGCCATAAGCGACTGACTCTCCAAAGTTATAGTCCTTTTCAATCATAAAAAGAGAACCACCAAGAATGGCACAGTTTACAGTGATCAGCGGAAGAAAAATTCCGAGAGCATTGTATAAACTTGGAAAGAATTTATCTAAAATCATTTCTAAAATCTGCACCATCGCTGCGATAACTCCAATATAAGAGATAAGACCTAAGAATGAGAGGTCTGCAGTTGGATAACCTGCCCAAGTTAAAGCACCTGGTTTCAATAGGTAAGTATAAATAAGGTTATTAGCTGGAATGGTAATAACCTGAACAATGACCACAGCAATTCCTAATCCTAAAGCTGTATCCACTTTTTTAGAAACAGCTAAAAAAGTACACATCCCTAGAAAAAAAGAAAGGGCCAAGTTTTCAATAAAAACCGCTTTAACAATAATACTTAAATAATGTTCCATTCTTACTTCCTTCTCTTAATGCTCTTCGAGCTGGGACTTATCGTAAGTTCTAATCACCCAAATAATAAAACCAATAATAAAAAAAGCACTTGGAGGCAGAAGCATGAGTCCGTTTGCTGGGTACCAACCACCATTTTTAGTTAGAGTAAAAACTTCTATTCCAAGAATTGTTCCTGAACCAAGAAGCTCTCTAAAGAATCCAACAATCAGCAAAACAAAAGAGTAACCAAGACCATTTCCAATCCCATCAAGAAAACTTGCAATAGGACCGTTTTTCATCGCAAAACCTTCTGTTCTCCCCATAACGATACAGTTTGTAATAATAAGCCCAACGTAAACGGCCATCGCTTTTTCAGATTCAAAAAGATAGGCCTTCATAAATTGGTCAGCGATAATAACCATGGAAGCAATAACAGTCATTTGAACAATAATACGGATGCTGTTTGGAATATAGTTACGAATCAAACTGACTGAAAAAGAAGAAAACGCTGTAACAAGAGTTACGGCTCCACACATAATAAAAACATTTTTTAATTGAACAGTAACAGCAAGAGCCGAACAAATTCCTAAAATCTGAAGCGCAATCGGGTTATTCTTAATAATGGGATTAAAAAGTAATTCTTTCACTTTCATTAATATTCTCCATTTCTTATCTTAGTTAAGAAGGGACCAAAGCCATTTTGACTCAACCAATACTGAATAGAAGTTGTAACTCCTTCACTTGTAATGGTCGCTCCTGAAAGGCCATCTACCATATGTTCCTTTCCTTCATCAGAACTACTCACTGAGCCTTTTTTTAATTTAAAGACTGGCTCCCACTCAGTATTAAAAATCTCTTTACCAACCCACTGATTTTTCCAAGAAGGATTATCAACTTCTCCTCCAAGACCAGGAGTTTCACCTTGCTCATAATAACCAAATCCTTTAACCGTTTTCGTATCAGGAGCAAGGGCCAAAAAGCCGTACATTGTCGACCAGAGACCTTTGGAAACAATAGGAAGAATAACACCTTGAAGTGCCCCTTCTTCTTTAACAAGGTAAACAGTCGCATTCTTAGGTCTTCTTCCAAGTCCAGCAACGTCATTACTTGGTTCTATTGCTGTACTCTTATCTGAAAACTTAACATCAGTTTTAATATTCACGTCTTCAGGTGATAAAGAAGTTTTCTCTCCACTTTCAAGGTCAACAACGATAGGCTCAACTTTTTTGAAAGCTTCCTCTACCTGCTTAGCAGAAACGCTGCCCTTTTCGATAAGCCCAGCAGCTAGGAGAATATTTTTTTTCAAATCAATTTCTTGGTTATAGGAAATCTTATCTTTCAGAACAACAGCAGTCGTCGACACAAGAAAAGAGAATACAACACAAAGGATTAAGGCAACTGTTACTGTTTTAGTAGGCGTTTCAGATGACATTACGGGCCTCTCTTCTTTTTATATTTGCTTTAATAACAAAATAATCGATTAACGGAGCAAATGCATTCATAAAAAGAATCGCTAGCATCCACCCTTCTGGATAAGCAGGGTTTACAACTCTAATGAGAACCCCAATAACCCCAATAAAAAATCCATAAAGAAATCTTCCTGTGTTTGTCATTGCGGCACTCACTGGATCTGTTGCCATAAAAACGCAAGCAAAGGCAAAGCTTCCAATAACTAAATGCCAAGCTGGAGTAACTGCAAACATTGGATTCGTAGTACTACCGATGGAATTAAATAATAGAGCTGTTCCAACCATCCCAAGCAGCATGGCCAACATAATTCTCCAAGAGCCAATTCCAGTTAAAATCAAAATGAAAGCACCTATGAGACAAGCGAGAGTTGATGTTTCTCCCATAGAACCAGGAATAAATCCAAGAAAAGCATCCATCCAAGAAAAATCAAATGCAGAAAGACCACCAACTGCGGCACTTCCTAGAGCCGTTGCCCCTGTATGTCCATCAACGGCAGTCCAAACAGCGTTTCCAGAGATTTGTCCAGGATAAGCAAAAAAGAGAAAAGCCCTACTCATAAGAGCTGGGTTAAAAACGTTCTTCCCTGTTCCACCAAAGATCTCTTTTCCAATGACAACTCCAAAAGTTATCCCAACAGCAACCTGCCAAAGCGGGATCGTTGGAGGCAGTGTTAAAGGAAAAAGTAGTCCAGAAACAACAAAACCTTCATTGATTTCATGTCCTCTCACAGAAGCAAAAAGAGCTTCCCACAAACCTCCTACAGTCATAGTAACAATATAGACAGGTAAAAAGAAAAGAAGACCGTAGATAAAGTTGGAGAAAAAACTCTGAGCATCAAAACCAAGCCCAAGTATTGTCATCACGCTTGCTCTCCAACCTTCTGGAACCTGTCCACCTAAAATAAGGTTGGCTTGGTATCCAGTATTATAACAAGCCATAAAAACGGCTGGAAAAAGAGCAACTGCAACAATTATCATTGTTCGTTTTAGATCATTAGCATCTCTTACGTGGGCATCTTTTTCCGTTACATCAGCAGGAGTAAAGATGAAAGTATCAGCTGCTTCGTAAAGAGGATAAAACTTTTCAAGCTTCCCTCCTTTTTCAAACAAAGACTTCTGTGAGTCTAAAAATTTCTCTAGAAATTTCATTATCCTTCCTTCTCTATTTTTATTAAGTTTTCTCTTAAAACTGGAGCATAGTTGTTTTTACAAGGGTCAACAAACGTACATAAAGATAAATCTTCTTCATCTAGCTCTAAACACCCCAGAGCTTTTGCTTTTTCAGTGTTACCAGACATGAGCGAACGTAATAAAAATGTTGGTTGTATATCAAGTGGCATCACTTTTTCAAAAGCACCAATAGGAACAATTGAGCGGAGACTACCATTTTTATTTGTCGTGAAAGCAAACTTTTTTGAAGGAATAAGTTTGGAGAGAAAAACACTTTTTACTGAGAATTTATCGAGACCTGGTTTTTGCCAACCAAAAAATTCTCTTTCACGTCCTTCTTTTAATGCTGTTACCTGGTTATGAAAACGCCCTAAGTAACAGAAAGCTCCGCTTGATTTTCGACCAGATAAAACAGAACCAGAAATAACTCTATTCTCTCCTTCTTCAAGTTCACCTTCAGTTAATTCACAAAGACAAGCTCCTCTATGAACCTTTAAAAGTCTAGGGTTCTTCACAACTGGTCCTGCTAAAGAGACAACTCTCTCTGTAAAGAGAGTTCCTGTCTGGAACAAAGAACCAATAGCAATTACGTCTTGATAACCTATTGTCCATACCGTTTTTTTATCACTTACAGGATCGAGAAAATGAATATGAGTTCCACTATTCCCAGCTGGATGTGGCCCTGAGAAAACTTCATGAACAATGTTTTGTCCAGAAACCTTAAGTCCAAAACTTTTATCAGAACAAACAAAAGTTTTACCTTCTGTTAACTTTGCAAGTACTGCGACACCATCAAGAAAAGCACTTTCATACTCTTTGCAAATAAGAGAAGCACTTGCACACAAAGGGTTTGTATCCATTGCATTAATAAACAAGGAATGGGGCTTCTCAGTTGGGGCTGGAGTTTTACTATAAGGTCTTGTTCTTAAAGCTGTCCATTCTCCTGACTCAATAAGAAGGTCAATAACTTCTTGCCTCGATAACTCTGAAACTTTTTTTTGTTTGAAATGAGAAAAGTTGACTTTATCATTACCTTCAATTTCGATAACAACAGACTGGAAAGCCCTTCTGTCTCCTCTATTGATTTCCTTAACAGTTCCACAGGCAGGAGAGGTATGAATAACTTGTTCATTTTTTTTGTCATAAAAAAGAGGCTGGCCAATTTTAACTTTATCACCAACTTGAACTTTCATAGAAGGTTTCATTCCAACAAAATCTTCTCCAATAACTGCAACACTCTTGGACTTCACAACTGTTCCTATTTCTTGCTTGGGAACACCTGTCATGGGCAAGTCTAAACCTTTACAAATCCGAATCATGGCCTTTACATCCTTTCATTTTAAGAGTCTAAAAAAAACGAGTAATTCTGAATTTTCTTATGTGTGAAAATACCATATCACAGGTTATAATGACAATGAAGAAGAAGTGTTAAAAAAGGGAAGTTCAAAATTATGCCAGCCGTTGAGAAAAAAAATAAGGTACTCTTTGAGGGGAGCTACTCCTACCTACAAAACGAGCAAGAGTATTCTCAAGAGATTTTTAGCCTCAGATCTGATTTGATGAATAAAACTTATATTTTCGATTCAGAGATTCTCACAAGTGTTTCTACGGGTGAATTTCTCAAAATTAAATGCCTTTATGAGCTGACTCACAACTTCTTTCCAGTACGGGCCAAGGTTGAGAAGTTCTTAGGTGAAAACCACGTAAAAGAATTATACGAAGCTAACCATAAAGATCAAGTTCTTACCTATAGCTTTGAAAGCGAAGGAAAAATTCAAACGACCCAACGCACAGCTGCAGGAAAATATCATATAGCAACACCTGCTTTTTGCACCTCAGCACTCTACACGATTCAAAAGAAAGGAAACACTTTAAGCCGCAACCAATACCAGATGATAGCATCGAATAACTACTGGGAGTTTGAAAGCGAACCAATTGATGAGTTTGTTTATCTTGAATATAAATCCATGGAAGGTAATAGTTTGCTATTAAACGATCAAAAACTCTCCTGCACAATGATTCATCTTTTTCAAAATGACAGCACGGCGAAGTCTCAAGAACAACCCACTATTTGTTACCTGAGTGATCATTATTCTATCCCTTACAAACTCATCTCTCCCGATGGAGTTACTATTCAAGTAAATTATCTCAAAAAAATCACTGACCCTAGCGAGAACACAAAAGGTTTATTTTAAAAAGAAATGTGTCCACACTTTATTGCCTGGACTCTATACTTTTCTGTTTTAAAAGTGCTAGTTTCTCAAAACACTGGTATCGGGAGGTATGTATGAGATACATTTTTGCTTTTTTAATCATTTTTAATTTTAACACAAAATCTTTTGCAGCTTTTAATGAGATCATTAGATGCAGTCTTCAGACATGGCAAGACGATTCACCTATGTCTATTATTTTAGGAGAAGAAGAAGTTGATTTAACAACTGAGTCAGTCTCTTACTTTCTTACAGATGGTCAAAGTTTTGAGTCCTATACATTTGAAAGAGACAGTGAAGAAAATAAAGAGTTTAAAGCCAAGACTGATTTTTCAGGAAAGACGCTCTATTTTCTTGAAGCACCTCCTATCTTGGATGAAAATGGTAACCCTGTGACTGATTTAGACAAAATTTATAATGTTCTTATTTTCTCTTTTGATGCAAGTTCTTATGATTCTAAAAAGCTACTTGTAGAAGCAATGGCAACTATCACAGAGAATTCATTTAGTTTTGTCAAAAGCTCTCATAATAGAGTGTCGTTTGTTTGTAGTTTGAAAAAATAATTAACCAATATAACTGCGATTATTCTTTTTGATGATCGCAGTTACGACTTTTTAGGAACGGCCTAGAAACTTCTCAGAAGCTTCAATTGCTTGTTCAAAGCTAGTATCTTGAAGTTCATAGGGACTTAATAAATTTTTAAAGGTCTGCTTTGTTCTCGCTTTCCATTTGTTTGTTCTAGAGTCAACAATGATCGCTACACCTTTATCGCTCTCAGTCCTTAGTAGGCGCCCTAATTTCTGTTGTAATAGTCTTCCTCTGTAAGCAAGGAAGTACTGGTTAAATTCATCACCAAAAGACTTTTCAAAAAACTCTCTTCTTTTTTGAATCACATAGTCCATTCTCAAATCAGGAATTTTATCAATTAAAATAAATTGAAGCTTATGACCTTGAACATCTATTCCTTCTCCAAAAGATTCCATACCAAGTAAAATTCCATTTTCAGATTCCTTAAATTCCTCTACTAAGTTTTTCCCCATCCCTTGAATAAACAAGGGAATCTTTCCTTCAAACTCTTTCAAAAGAATTTCACGGGCCATTTCAAAACGAACCTTAGAAGAAAAAAGAGCAAGGGTTCTTCCTCCTAAACTTTTGATAAAAGGGATAACTTTATCTAAAACACTAGGAACAAATTCAGGTTTATGCATTGGAACAGTATCACTTACGAGAAAGACTTTCGCGTTATTTTTGTAATCATAAACAGGAGGTAGATAAAGTCCTGTTTGAAAACGCTTTTCTTTATCAATATACAAATGCCCCGTCATCCACTCTGCTCCAAGTGTTCCAGATAATCCTTTTTCATCAGCGAGAGTTGCTGAAGTCATAACAACGCTTGTAGATTCATTGATAACATGAGTGAAAATTTCTTTTCCTACGTCAATTGGTGATGACTTAAGAAGATATCCTTCTGTTTCATGAAAACTCAAGCTTTGACAAAATCCATCTTCAAAATTTAAGCACGATTTTATTGCAACAAGAATATCTTCTAAAGAAGCATAGAAAGATTCAAACTTAGACCAAGCTGATACATCCATTTCTTCTTTAAAACTATTCAAATCTAACCTAACTGCATGAGGTGTTAATTCTTTATAAACTCCTTCTATGATAAAAAGGAGACTCTCAAGATGGTTGATAATAGAGACAGTTGAGTTATCACGAGCTTCTTCTTTATTAATCATGGGAAGCTCATTCCAATAAAGAGATGTATAGCGAGGAGATTTCTTGAAATAACTTTCAATAAGAGTCTCTAGTGGTTTTAAGTGGTCAAGCAGAAGTTTTGAACTATCACTAAACTGATTTCTAAGAGATTCAATAATAGGAGTTGCTTTCTCGTCCATTTCTTTGGCAAGAAGATAAAAAAGAGAACCTATAGAATTTGATTGAGCTAATGATTTCGCTAAATTCTCTAAAGAGAGCGAGCTTGCTTCTTTTGTAAAAGAATTTGTGGCCTCATTTTCTAATTTGTGGGCTTCATCAATAATAATGTATTGAGGACGTTCAAAAGAATTCGGCCAATTGAGCAGGAGTGAATGATTCCCTAGAATGATATTTGAATCTTTGGCCTCTCTTAAACCTTGTATATAAGAACATGTTTTATTGAAAGGACACTTATGTCCAGAGCAAGAACGAAAATCAACCGCAATATCTTCTTCAAGTTCTTTAAAGGATTGATTCATTTTTTTCATTGAAAAAGGTATCTGCTCACGAGTTAAACGCTCACTATTGATAAGAGCTTCTTGGTTTTTGAAAAAAAGCATTTCAAAGTAAGACTGTGTAAAAATCTCTTCAAATCTACCATAAGATAAAAGCTCTCCATTTTCATTTTTTTGCCTAAACAGAAGTTCACAAAAATGATTTTGAGAACCAATAAGCTTCGTAATTCTTAGCTCTTGAGCTTTCTTTCCTAAAAGTTTTTTCAACAGTGGAACATCTTTTGTTTCTGCTTGGTTTTGTAGCGTTTTCGTTCCTGTTGAAATAAGAACCTTCTCTTGTGTCTCTAAGGAGAATACTGATACAGGAAGCAAATAGCCGAGGGTTTTTCCCGTTCCTGTCGGGGCTTGAATAAGAGAGTGAACTTTATTTCCAAATGACTGACCTACTCTTTTGGCAAGTGCTACCTGAGAATCTCTATATTTATAATAAGGAAGAACTTTTTGAATAATAGCTTCGTTCTTAAAAAAGTTTTCAATGGATGCTCCGTTGAAGCTTATTTCAAGTTCAATACTCTCTTCTTCAATATCTTCTTGTTTAATTTGAATCGATTCAAAAACTTCATCTAGAGCAAGATCGACTTGTTCTGCAATTTCATATAACTCACTAGAAGTCAGTTGAAAAAAATCTTTAAACCAAAAACCTTCTCCATCAAACCTTGAAAGTTCATTGAGAAATTTTTCTTTAAAACGTGAATTTTGATGCGCTTTATATGTTTCTAAAATTAATACTTTCAATAGATCTAATGAGTCTTCGTATCCTCTGTGAACCTCGGCTTCCCTTAGTCCCCACTCTCTAATGAAAGAGTCTAAATTTAACTGACTTCTTCCAGGATTGAGCAAAGCCAGATAAAATAGAGAATCATCATATTGAGGAGTTTTTCCTAAGTGCTCTTCGAACGATGGATTTAAAAACTTCTGCTCAAAAGCAGCATTATGGGCCAGTAGTCTATACTCATCAAGCTCTAATACATCGACTTTCACATTGTCCCAGAGAGGAGCTTGTCTTACTTGTGATTGGGAAATACCTGTTAATTTTTGAATAAACTGGCTTAGGGGAATATCAGTGCGCACCAGACTTGAGAATTTTTTTTCTAGCTTCGTCCCATTAAAACTTAAGAAACCCACATCGATGATTTCATCGTATCCTTCATCAATTCCAGTTGTTTCAATATCAATTAAGGCCCATTTTCCTAACGCCAATTTCCCCTCATTTTATAAAGCTTTAGTGGTGAAAACTAAAAAGATTGTGTAGAATCCAGACATAATCCACCAAAAGGAATGTATGTCTTCTGCTGTTATTTTTCAAATTCAATCGGGAATTATTCTTGCCCTCATGTGTCTTGGTGTTTATTTGCGTCGTGACAAACAAAAGCATATGAAAATTATGTGGGCAGTTATTGGCTGGGACATACTTCTTATTTTGCAAATAGAACTCAATAGAAGTGCTATTGTTAAAGCCAGTAGAGCGATGCAGAATGCTATGATGCTTAACGTCCATGTTTCTATTGCTGTCCTCACAGTTATTTTTTATTTTATTCAAATGTCAACCGGACGCAAGTTGTCAAAAAACGATAACTCCAAACGCTCTTTTCATAAAAAAATAGGAATAACGACTCTCATTTTTAGAACACTGACTTTCATAACAAGCTTTTTTGCTGTAAGTTAACTGCCATGAATAATCTGGAAGAAGTAAAAGATCTCATTGGAACACAAATTAACGACGCGATTGTTGAAGTTTTTGATATGACCGGAACTCAAGACCATCTCGGAATTTTAGTGGCCAGTGATGTTTTTAAAGGAAAAATGCTCATAGAACAACACCAGTTGATAATGGATATTTTAAAAGAATCTCTTCGAGAAAAAATTCATGCTGTAAAAATAAAAACAATGACCTTAGAAAAATATAATCAATCTAGAGGAGTTTCAAATGAATAACCCTTTTCAAATCCTTGGTCAAAATGGTGGGCAAGAACTTAAAAATGAAGGACTTAACTCTGACGTTGTTAAAAGAATCGAAGAAATTCTTCAAAGTAGTCGTTTAGTACTTTTTATGAAAGGAAATCCTGATTTTCCTCAATGTGGGTTCTCAGCGAACGCGGTTGGGATCTTAGGACAACTTGAAGCTCAATTTAAAACTTATGATATTCTTCAAGATATGGAATTAAGACAAGCACTCAAGGAGTATTCCAATTGGCCAACTTACCCTCAACTTTATTTTCAAGGTAAATTAGTCGGTGGAAATGATATTATCACAGAAATGTATGAGTCTGGAGAGCTCAAAGAACTACTCGCATGAGTCTCATTGGTAGTATCGACTTAAACAAAAAAATTACAATTTATGGGGCCGGTATTTCCGGCCTTATTATTGCCTATTACCTTAAAAAGAAAGGCCATCAAATTCAAATTTTAGAAAAATCAGAAAGAGTTGGAGGAAAAATTGAAACCCTAACAACTCCCTACGGATTAGTTGAAAAAGCAGCCAATGCCATTTATGCCAATACCCCTATTTTAGATCTCTGCCACGAACTTGGTTTGTCTCCCATAATGGCCACGAAAAAGCTCAAGCGACTTATTTATCATCAGGGACAAACAAAAGAGCAGCCTATTTCTAAATCTCAACTTTTAAGAATCTTTTTAAATTCCTGGCGAAGAGTTCCCTCTCAAGCTTCTAGCCTTTACGAGTTTCTTCTACCTTTGACAGGAGAGACTATTGCTTATGAACTTGTCAGCACAGGCCTTTATGGGATTTATGCAAGTGACTCTAAAGAAATACACCCCAGTGTCTTTTTCAAAGGAGATATGAACAAAAATTATCTCTCTTATTTCAAATCCTGGCTAAAAGAGAAAAAAAAATCTGTCAAAAAACTAGGAAAAGCTACCTCTATTAGTTTTAAAGGAGGAATGCAAGATTTTGTCGACGCTCTTTTTCAAGAGCTCTCTCAAGACATAAAGCTCAACTGTAATGAAAGCCTCGTTGATAATAGCATTATTTGTACCGACGCTTTTCATGCTTCAGAACTAACTCAAATCTCTGATTTAAAAAAAATTGAGTATAAAAAAGTATTTTCTACAACTTTGTTTACTACTGAAAAACTAGAACCACTTGAAAACGCTTTTGGAGTTCTTTTTTCTCCTTCCAATCGACTGAATATTTTAGGACTTGTTAACAATAAGGAAATTTTCAAACGAAAAAACGAAAAGCCTTATTTTAGTTATACTGTTATTGCTAAAAATGAAAGTTTTAAAGAAGAGTTAAGAAAGATATACCCTAATCTAAAAATAGAAAACTCCATCACGACTTGTTGGGAAAGGGCGATTCCTATCTACAACCAAAAGAGGATTCAATTAATAGAGGAAATTCAGAGACAATTGCCCGCGAGAGTTGCTCTTTTTAGTAACTATACAGGTTCTCTAAGTTTGCGCGAGATTATATTAAGCGCAAGTTCTATTTAGCTTCTTCTTCCCACTCTTTGGATTCAGAAACAATACCAACTGATTCTAGGCTAAAATAGTGATACTCATCTTTTTCAAAAGTATAAATGCTTCCAATAAAAGAATTATTTTTATTAATAAGAGATTCAGAGCTTAGAAAAGGGTATGGCTTTCTGAGTCCAAATGAATTAATTGGCTGAAGAGAAATCCCACACTCATCGTTTCCATAATCATGAAAAGCGAGGTACAAATGAAAATAACGTTTTGCTTTGACGAACTCTTTCTCAATAATCTTACCTGATTCTCTCATCTTTACTTTCAAGTAGACATAGTCACTTCCTTTGTAGGTAAAAGGACTATGGTTTTCAAAGATTTTGCTCACAATATACATCCCAGGAAGACCAGGTACTCGTTGAATTTGGTGATAATCAAAATATTCTTCATTATCCTCACTTTCTTTCAAGCTTTTTTGCTTTGAATAAGTGTCCAAGCTATAAACAGCTCCTTGTCCGAACCCCAACGCTGGATTAAGGAAATAACCTAGTTGATGGCAAGAAGAGTAAACGGATAAAGAAAGAAAAAAGACCAATAAAAACTTCATAATGACTCCCTTGCCCAACAGTATCTGAGCGACAAGCTCAGGTAAAACTGCATTGCATCAGTTTAACCTTTTTTTAATCTTTCCAATAAGATTGATAAGAGAATATTGCTCTTAATTGGAGAAAGTGCTGCAAAAATGTTATTTAGTCTCTTATGAGCGATATAAAAATTGAAAAAAGCTGGAAAAAAGTTTTAGCAGATGAATTTGAAAAAACCTATATGAAGGAATTGAAACTTTTTCTTAAAGCGGAGCTAGAGAAAGGAAAAAAAATTTACCCCCATGGGAATGAAATTTTTAATGCTTTTAACTCCACTCCTTTTGAGAAAGTCAAGGCCATCATCATTGGGCAAGATCCTTACCATGGGGCCGGTCAAGCTCATGGTCTATCTTTCTCTGTAAAAAAGGGCGTCAGAGTTCCTCCTTCTCTTCAAAATATTTATAAGGAACTTCAATCTGACCTAGGAATTCATCCAGCTCCCCATGGTTTTCTCCAGTCTTGGGCCGAACAGGGTGTATTAATGCTCAATAACGTTTTAACGGTTGAGCACTCTAAAGCAGGCTCTCATAGAGGAAAAGGATGGGAGCAATTTACTGATAAAGTCATTGAAAAACTCAATAACGATAAAAAAAACTTAGTTTTTATTTTATGGGGTCGTGATGCTCAAAAAAAAGCGACAATCGTAGATAGAAAAAAACATTGTGTGATAGAGAGTGCTCACCCCTCTCCCTTTTCGGCTCACCGTTTTTTTGGCTCAAAACCTTTTTCAAAAACAAATCACTATCTCAAATCATTGGGTTTGCCTCCTGTAGAATGGCAAATCCCAAATAACTAAAAGGATCTATTATGGTTAATATTAATCAATCAGTTGCTATACTTATTGATGGAAACAATATCGAAAAAAGTTTGCATCAAGTTCATGGTGACAAACAACTTATGCTTAATTTTGATAATCTTATTCCTAAGATTTTAGGCAACCGTTCTCTTAACCGTCTCATTTATTTTAGAGAAGGGAAAAATATTTCAAGTAAACTCGCAGAAAGACTTCATAAAGACTATCATGGCTCAGTCAGACCTTGCCATAAATCCGCAGATATTCCTCTTTCAATTAAAGCAACTCAACTGGCCAGCAAAATAGATACGATTATCATTCTTTCTGGAGACTCTGATTATGTAGAGCTTGTTATTCATTTAAAATCAGAGGGAGTTCGTGTTGAAATTTGCTCGGTAAAAGAAACCACTGCTGCTATTTTGCTTGATGAAGCAGATTATTATCACAGTATTGAAAAAGTTGATTGTTTTTCGTTTGAAAGTAAAAATAAGAATTTTAAGAAAAAAGTATCAGCAACAAGAACGAAAAATAATTAAACCGATAAAGGAAAACACTCCTTATAATACTCCTGTCTGATTAATTGAGTGAGATGTTCGTCCTTTTTCTTAGAGAGAATTTCCCAGTTGCCAAAGAGAATTATCATTTCTTTTATTTGTTCTGGAGACCACTTTGAAGATAAACTTAGGATTTCTTTATCATACTTTGAAATTCTTTTCTTTTTTTGAGTGTATGAGGGATCTCTTAATTTTACGAGATGGCCTTGAAAAAAAGAGAAAAGTTGTCTAAATTCGTCAAAGCTTTGTTCGTTTGATAAAAGCTCATGATAGAGCTCTTTCTTTTTCTTTTCACCCAAAAGTGTTGCCAGTTGAAATTGGTCAACTCTTGTTTTTTTCAACACCGCTTGAACATGCTGAAGTTCAAAGTTTTGAATTCGACTAAAATTAATGATTAAACTATCCAATGCAAGTTCATACTCAAGAGCACTCGGGATAATTGTCTCTGTTAAATAGTTTTTTGCATCATAAGATAGAGTTATTTTTTTTCTCTCACTTAGATAATCAAGCAGTTTATTGTATTCCCAAAAAAATGGGGCTTCCATCTCATTGACAAAAAATTCATCCATTTGAGAAAGTTTTTTAAAGAAAGAACTTGTTTCTTCAAAAATGAGAACAAGAAAACCGTCTTGAAAAACACTTGGGTTCTCTAAAATAAAATCTTGAACATCACTGGATAGTTTTTCACTTCCAAGAACAATCAAAGATTCGCTATTGCCAAAAAGACTTAATCCACAAAATAGATTTTCAAGCTCTCCCCTGGTTAGTTCTTGAGCAACTTGAACTCTAAACTGTTCATTCTTTATTTCAGGAGAGACTCCCTCTCGAATATATTTAGTGACGACCGGTTCAAAAATTTTAAAAACATGAACCCCTTTATTCTCTAGAGAGAGGCTAAATTTTTTTGCACTAAAAAAATCCCAAATTTTCCACTTAGAATACATAAAGAATTAATTCACTAAAGTTATTTTTTGCCATTAAGGCCAATTCCTCAACAGT
Organism: Bacteriovoracia bacterium; assembly: GCA_030431635.1. Classification (GTDB taxonomy): domain Bacteria; phylum Bdellovibrionota; class Bacteriovoracia; order Bacteriovoracales; family Bacteriovoracaceae; genus CALFYV01. Next base: position 134,282 of record JAUIIL010000002.1, on the reverse strand, counting down.
TCTTTGCAAAGCTTTGCGGTTTTGGCTTGCGTTTACGCTTTTACTTTCTCCATCAAAAATCTCTCTATTAAAAGATTTTGAAACAGTCATTTCTTCATTAAAAATAACGTTGTCTGAATAAACAATATTTTTAGAAATATCTTTTTGCATCAGATTGATTAACTCATCAGAAGGATTCTTAAGCAGGATAAAGCGTACCTTCAATTCAACATTCGTACTGGCCGGAATATAGAACTCACCTCTTCGTTTTTCACTTACTGCAGCTGGCGCAACATCAGTGGCAACCCTTTGGTCTCCATTGGTAATGGTGGCCTTGTATTTATCTTGCGAACTAACAATGCCAATAAGAACTCCATCACTGTCTGAAACACTATCCACTATTTCTAAGCCGTCAAAACTGCGTAAAAAAATAATGATTTCTCTGGTAAAAGCAGTTGAGGCATGCCCAATTGGGCTATAGTTATAAAAAGATGGAATGACGATTTTTCTAATCCCATATTGAGCAAAGGGATTGCGCTTTTCTTTAAGTTTATACCCCGCGCAATTAAAAATAAATAACAACGACACCAAATAAATCCGCTTCATTCCTTATTACTAGCTCGATTTTACCTATCTCTCAATAGTTATTGCATTAAATACTTCTCATTGGCCTTAGTGCGAGTATACTTCCTCCATGTTTAAAACCCTTGCTGACATACTAAGTCATAAAAAGTCACAAAGTTCTAAGTCTTATTCGTTTAAGAGCTTCAAATATCAGGACTCTTTTGACTTTCTTATGCTTATTCAATCCTGGGAAGACATTATAGGCCCTGGCCTAAGCAAACACACCTATCCTTTGAAAATTCAAAACGGATCTCTCACTATAATGACTAAACATCCTACTTATTCTCAAGAACTTAGTTTTCTTAGTGAAGACATAAAGAAGAAAATATTCTCTATTTACCCAAACTTAAAGAAACATATTGAGAGATTAAACTTTAAGCACTCTTCCCATTTTTTTGAAAATATTGACTTAGTCGAACATAATTTAAAAGAACACAAAGAACAAAGAAAGACTGAAGAGCACAAATTCAATCCTAAATTTAGAGAACTTCATCAAAGGGCCTCTCAAGAATTTAGTCATATTGAAGATCCCGAAATAAAAGAATTGATGATTTCTTTGTTTATTCAAAAAAATAGATGAAAAAATAAACTATTTTTTTTCTTTTGTATAAGCTCTAAATTATATTGTTTTCCTACAAGTAAAGAGAGTTCTTTCTCAAGTCCTACATCTACGACAAAAAAAGCTTCAGAATTTTTTGTCATGCACCCAACCACTGTCGCGAACCAATCATCAAATGAATCAACAATAAAACTACGACAAATGGCCCTTCTTTTATCTGGAGAGATTCTTGATTTGTTCTTTTGATAAAAAGGAGGGTTAGAAACAATCAGATCAAACGTTTTATTTTTAAACTCTTTGAATGAACATTGAATTATATGTCCCTTCGAACTTAGCTGTTGTTTAATATTTATTTTCAAAGAAGAAAGAAATTCGTCTTGAATTTCAAGAAATGTTAACTCTTCTATCGATAAACATTTTGATAATTCACAACCAATGACTCCACATCCAGCTCCTAGGTCGAGGCAAGTTGAAATTTTTTTATTCCCAATAAAATGATTTACAATAGATACTAAATTCAAAGAATCTTCATTAAAATGATAAAACTCAGGCTGGACGTAGTCTTTCATTTATTGAGCCACTTGAAAAAAATATTCTTCTTGCTCGTCTCCCAACTTTAATAATTGATAAAAGCTGTAGTAAAGATAGTCGCCATTTTTTAAAAGTTCTCTAAAAAACTCTCTCTTTTCGTTAAAAAGAGGTTTAAATTTATTTTGAGTCGATAAGTTATTTTTAATTGTTTCATTTTCTGCTAAAAGAAAAAAAAGTATTTTATCTTCAGACTCCACACTGCTTTGCATTTGAATAATTTTGTTTAAGAACTTTTCTCGAATAGAACTCTCTCTTGGAAGATGGATTTGTGTTAACCAAGTAATACTATCTATCTTTTTTTGAACTTCATTTAACTCTAATGTTTTTTCAAAATAATCAATCGCTTGATTAAAACTATCTCTCTTATACAAATAAGGAAACCAAACTGTAGGGTATCTCAATCCTAAGATGGGAGATTTTACAACCTCTCTTAATTCTTGGAGAGAAAAATCCACTTCAAAAGCTTCAGTTCTTAACTCTCTTTTTAGAATAACTTTTAACATTTGTGAACGCCTCTCTCCAAGAGAAAGCCTTTCCAAATACTGAGTCATCAATTCAATCTTAGATAAAACATTTTTATAGTTTTCTTGTTTAAAAGTTGAGTTTTTAAAAGAAAGCAATGGAGAAATTTGATAAATTTTATCCATTAACTCTGTGACTTTTCCTTGATTACCTAACTGTTGAAATAAAAAAGAACGAAGAAGCAAAGAGAGCAGGCCATGATCATTTTCTAATTGAGAAACGACAGGATAAATAAGATCTAATTTTTCAATATCATTTTTATCCTCAAGATGAAAGAGAGCTTCGTTCAGAAAGTGATCAGAGAGTTTTGTTTTTTGCTTCTTAGAATCAATCGCTGCTTTTCCTTTAAAGAGAATAGGGACCTTAAATTTATCAAGAGGTCTAGGGACTAGTATTTTGCTATCAAGCACTCGGTAGCAATTTTCTAAAAACTTCATTTGTTTTTCATTAAGTTCAAATGTTGAAAAAAATAAGGCAATACGGAAAAAAAACTGATTAGCTCCTCTGCAAGTCTCAGGGAACTCGTTGATTGTACCTTTAAGGAAAAGACCATCAAAGGAAAATTCGAGTTTAATACTAGTGTTTTCTTTTTTTATTTCTTCAAAGGAAAAAATTCTTTTTTTTTTACTAAGGAGTTTGTCGATATATTTGTTTGAGCATGGGCCATAGAGCCTATAAAAAGTTTTAAAATATTTTGCCTATGATAAAAAGCATATATAGCTGCTGCTAAAAAAATAAATGAAAGAAAAAAAAGAAAATAATCGCTTAAGTCTCGTTTTTTTTCTAGCTCTATGATTTCTAAGTCACTTTGATCGATAAAAAATTCTTCTTCATTCTCTTCTATTTCATTAACAAGAAGCTCTTCACTTCTCTCTTCAGATTCTTCTTGAAGTTTATAGACCTCTTCAGGAAGCTCAGGTGTTTCAGCAACTTCACTTTCTAAGTTTTTTTTTTCTTCTGAATTCTCAGCACTTAATTCGCTCATTTGATTTAAGTCTATGACTTGAGTATTTTCAATCTCATTTTCAGGAGGAAGTTCAGCTTCCTCAATCATTTCACCTAAGGTGTTATGAGCTTCAGAAACTGGATTAAATCCCTGAACTGTTTCCCCTATCAAATACTTATCAATAAGTTCTTGCTCTTTAATAAAAAACCAATACCCATTTCCAGAAGATATTTCATCCTCAGGTTTTAAAGAACCGTTATGATAAAGTTCTAAAACTTTCTTTTTTGAAACTGGTCCTAGTATATGATTGTTTTTGGTTCTAATTAACCAATTTTTTTCCATACTTAACAATATTCAATTTTACTTTGAAGAGCAAGAAAAGCCCCTACTTAATTAGAAATTAACCCAATAAGTGCCGCAAGATCTTGATCAGTAAACTTCAACCCTGCCGTCACTGTCACACTTTGATCATCAGTCTCAGAAATAAGGTCTTCCCCTCTAATTTGGGTGTAAAAGACCCCCCATAACCTAAACTCAGAAATAAGTCTAACTCTTGGATTTCCTTCATCTCTAAAATCAAAAACCTCAGAGGAGTACTTCATGCCTAAATGTGGTATTTCATAATCGACACCAATCCCACCAGTTGTCTCAAATAAACCGGCACGAAATCCCCATCTTTGAATTTTACGAGCAATTTGTAAGTTAAATTTAATAGCGTTGTTATCAACTTCTTCTGATTCTGTAACAGTTGTAACCCCATCGGTTGTCACGGTTGAAGTTTTATCCTCTTCAACCTGAGGCCCAAAACTATTAATAACAACACCAAGCCTAAAAAATCTCTCAGGTCCAGGGTAAATATCGACATCAAATTGAGTATGAGAGCCATCATCAGAGTTAACTCCTGAATAGAGGGCCAACTCAGCTTCGACATTATTAATTCTATTTACAAGCCTATTAACACCAGACAGAGTCTCAGATACCTGATCAACAACCTCATCATCTCTCAGGAGCTTTCCGACAGTTCCTTTTCCAGCTTTAACATCAGCTACAATTTCTTTTAAATCAGCAACTGTTTTTCTCGCATCCTTCATCATTGGAGCAAGATGGCTCATTGAAGAATCTTCTTCCATACGATCTGTTTCGTAGGCCAATTGCTCAGAAACTCTATTAATATTTTTTATGATTCTATCAATATTATCATTATTGGACTTTAAGGTTCCTGAAACAGCTTTAATATCTTCAGTTATCTGCTTGATATTTTGCATGATTTTTTTAACGACACTTTTTTTGTCATCATCTATAAGACTCTCTTTAATATTTTTAACCACGGCTTTTACATCAACCAAGACTTCACTAAAATCTTTGGCCACATCCTCAATTCCCCCACCGGCCGTAGAAGGAATCATTGAGAGTTCAGGAAGTCTCTCCCCTCCATCTTTACCTACGTAAATATCAAGGTACTTATCCCCTAAAAATCCAACTGTTTTTATTCTAAGAATTGACTGGTCAGTAATAATGACATCCTCAATTACTTCAAAAGTAATGAGGGCCTGTGTTCCAGTAAGTTCTATTGAAACAATTGAACCCGCGTTAATCCCTGCTACTTTAATAGGAGTTTTACTAAAAATTCCAGAAGCATCGTTGACGACTGTTTTATACTTATAATAATTCCCGAATCCTGACTGATTGGAAGTCACTTTCAAAGAAATAAAAATGGTACTGGCGATGGCCGCTAATGTAATTAATCCGACCTTTATTTCATTCAAGTAAAAACGTCCCTTTAAAATTCACCAATTTATCTGATTATTAAATCCTATTTAAGCTTATAACTCAAGAAATCTCCGAATAATAGGGTTTTGAGATTTTCTAAACTCTTCTGTAGGCAAGTGCTCAACAACCTGACCTTTTTCAAGAAAGGCAACGTAATCTGAGATCTTAAGCGTTGCGTCAATATCATGAGAAATGATAACTGATGTCATTTTTTTTGCCTTATTTCTCTCTGAAGTCGATTTAATAAGGTCGTTAACCATTTTTGTTGTAATGGGATCGAGGCCCGTTGTTGGTTCATCGTAGAGCATAATTTCTGGCTCTAGAGCAAGGGCCCTTGCAAGACCAACTCTTTTGCGCATACCGCCAGATAATTCTGATGGCAATCTGTAAGTAGCATGTTCAGCTAAACCAACAGACTCCATGAGGTCTTCTACTTTTTGTTTGATTTCTGCTTCACTCATTTTTGTGAACTCTCGTAAGGGAAAAGCAATATTTTCAAAAGTCGTCATGGAATCAAAAAGAGCTGCATACTGAAAAAGCATTCCAAATTTTTTCCTAAATTCCCTTAATTCTAACTCTCTCAAATGAGAAAGATCTTCTCCTAAAACTATGGCTTTACCATGAGTTGGGAAAAGCAGACCCAAAATATGCTTAAGAAGAGTTGATTTTCCGGCTCCAGAGAAGCCTAAGATTGTCGTAATTTTCCCTCGATGAATTTTAAAATTAAGGTGATTAAGAACAGTATGCTCCCCAAAGGTTTTTGTCATATCAATGAACTCCATCGCAAATTCATCATGACTCATAAAATCACCGCCAAGAAGCTGGTTAAAAAGAAATCAACAATTAAAACGATAACCATTCCCCATACAACGGCCAAGTTTGTTCCTCGACCAACTCCTTCGGCTCCCCCCTTCACTTCAAAACCGTGGAAAGTTCCAATAACAGCAATCAAGAAACCAAAAACAGTGGCCTTAATAAGTCCTTCAAAAATATCATCCATTCCCATAAATTCAGGAATTTTTTGAAGATAAGTCATTTCATCAATTCTCAAAACTTTAACTCCAATTAACCAAGAGCCCACATTTCCAACTAAAAGAAATATACTTGAAAGAATTGGCATACTGATAATGGCCGCTGCAATTCGAGGTACTGCCAAATACTGATGAGAATTAATCCCCATGACTTCAAGAGCATCAACTTGCTCAGTGACTTTCATTGTTCCAATATTAGCGGCCATGGCAGCTCCACACCTACCAGCAATAACAAGGCCTGAAAGAACGGGAGCTAGTTCCTTAGCTAAAGAAATCGCAACAACTGGGCCAATGAAGGAGTCAAAACCCAAACCTTGAAAACCCAAATAAGTTTGGTAAGCAAAAACAGCTCCGGAAAAAACAGAAACCAAACAAATAATAAAAAGACTTTTATTTGCAATGAAATACATCTGCTGAGTAAACAAGTGCCACCTGTAAGGAGGCTTGAAGGCCCAATAACAAACGCTCGTTAAATAATTAGTGAACTTACCAAGCCCATTAATTGTGTTGAGAACGTTGTGTCCTAGGATACCCAAGTTTTTTTCAGTAACGCTCTTAAGCGTTCTTGTTTTGTCACTCATTGTCATTATCTTAATTCAATTACAGGCCTTTTGAAAGTTTAAAAAACCTCTTCTGCTATGAGAGATATTTTCTTGGTAACCTTTGAGTAAGGGCGCAAAAGAGTTGATAGGGAATCGTTTTCATTTGAGAGCAAAGACTGGCCATCTCTTCTTGCTTACTTGACCATACTATGACTTCGCTCCCCAAATTTATTCTCCCTTTACTTTGGATAGGAAAATAAATTTGAGCCAGATCCATATTGATTCTTCCCAAAAACAAGGCTTCAAAGTTGTGGCTTTTAAACTTGACCCCACTGTAACTTGTAAGAAGACCATCACCATAACCCAAAGGAATAATCGCAACGACACCATCCTGATGACAGACATGGCCTCCATATCCAATTGGTGTTCCTTTTTTGACTTCGAAAAGTTCAATGATCTTTGTTTTTAGATGTGAAATAATCTCCCCTTTCCAAGTACTTTGTTCGATAGGAAGACTAGTTGGCCCATACAGCATGAGGCCAGGCCTAATATGAGAGTATTCAAGAGCGAAATCTTGCTCAATTGCTCCTGAATTAGCAAATGATGTTCCTTGAATTTCAAAACCATTGTCTTTTATTTTTTTTAAGCTTCTATCAAATGATTCCTTCTGCTGATAGGCTCTATTTCCTTTTTTAAGCGGTAAGTAAGAGGTACTAAAATGAGACATCAAGTGGTAGATCTTCTCTATCTTCTTTTGCTTTAACATTTGAATGACTTCATCTATCTCATCTTCTCTAAAACCCAATCTATTCATTCCGGTATTTAATTTAAGAACAAGAGGAACATCACTAAGATTCAACCAATACTTTAAATCCTGGATATTGTGAATAACAGGTAAGATACTCTCCGAGTATTTTTGAGCTAACTCAGAATTATGCAATTGAGAATCTGAAAAAACCCAAGCTTTAAAAGGGATTTTAATATTTTTCTTTAAAAACAAAGCCTCATCTATTGTTGCACAACCAAAGTCTGAGCAAAGATTTTGATTAAGTGTATATTCTACGATTTCTTTTAAACCATGCCCGTAAGCATTGGCCTTAACCATAAAAATGATCTCAGCATTTGTTCTTTGCTTAATAAGCTCAAAGTTTTTTTTTAATTTGGGTAGGTGAATTTCTAGAGAGCTTTCACGCCTCATATTTTCTACACTTCAGTTTGAGACATAATTCTTGCAGCTCTTTGACTTGAAACCTCAATAGCTGACTCAAGTTCATCATATTCTTTATCAATATGTCGAAGCATATTAGCTGAACTTGCTGTAACTGTTCGAATTGATGGCGCCACTTCTTTTGAAACGACTAAAGCTCCATCTTCAAAAAAACGATAGAAAGGAAAAGCTGCTATCATTCTTCTAATCTCACCGTAACTTTCTTGAGCATTTTCTTGTGGTATCGCGAGCATCAAAGATCTCGTTCCAAAGAAAGAGAAAAAGCCATTGCCTGCGACAATCTTATTTAATTCAAAAGTAAATTCTTTATAAAAGGCTCTCCAAAAAAATCTATTTTTAGGTCTTGTCTTAACAATGTTGTTAAGAGAATCAAAAGAGATATGGGCCAAGCGAAATTGTTCTTGAGAGCCATCTTTTGACATTTGATCTAGTGTTGAGAAAAAATCCCATGAATTAATTTCATCTTTTAACTCGATATTTTCTTGCACTCCAATCATCGTTCGAGAATATATACCACTTAAAATCATTTCAAATAGCGACCAAGAAAATCCCTCAAATCTATCTTCGTTCACTTCAAGCATTAAAAGCATTTTTACTTTTTGCCCTTCTCCTTTAATTTTAATCGTTTTAATTCCCTTACCCATAATATCCCGACTGACCTGAGTGGCCATATCTGAGACAAAACCTTCAATGCCTTGCTCGATTTTCTTTCCTAGGTAAAGAGATGGTAGAGTTATATATTTAGATTTAAGTAGTGGTTGAGAAATGAGTCTTTCTTTACGAATATTAAGTTCATAAATTGAGAACTTATTTACATCCTGCCAAGCTTGAAAAACAATCCCTAAGCTTTCAAGAAAATTAAATTTTTGAAGGTTTTTATCAACTTCCTGTCCTATTTTTAAAGCAAGTTGTTGCTGAGATGTTACATTTTTAATGTCAAAAATTTCAGAAATAACTTTAGCGTTTCTTCTTCTCAGACGGGACACTCTTTCTTCTAAGATTTCCTTATCTTCTCTAAGACGAACAAACTCCTCTCTACGTTTTAAAATTTGTTCAATCTGCCCTCTTAAATTAAACTCTTCTTTGATATGCCCAAAATTAAATAAACCGTAAGTTGAATTAAGTAAAACAGCAGAGCTTTCATTATAATAAAAAGCAAGTGGTACTTTTTCCTCAATAACAAGGGGATGGTTTTTAAGTCTGACTTCACCATGACTCATCATTTGAAGATCGACAATCGCAAGATCTGGGACTTCACTTTTTATATCAACCCAAAACTGATCCAAGCTTTGATAAAAATGTCCAAAGATAGAATACTCTCTAAGAATAATTGAAATTTCTTGAGCTTTCTTAATGTCCTTAAGGACAATGGCCACTGTCAGTTCTTTTTTCTTTTCTTTTCTTGAGTCCATGGTTTCATCCTATGAAAACGCGCCTAGCAAAATAGTCAGTTACCTGCCCCTACGCCCATCTACTCATTATTGCCTGCCACAGCAATTTTGACAAGAAAAGTGAAGAAACATCCTTAATTAAGCTTTATTATTTGTTCAGGGTCATCTTTAACTAGTTGAATTTCCATCATCGAACAAAGCTCTTGCAGTTTTAATGGAAAATTTAATGTTTTAAGACCACGAGACAACTGAATCCTTTCTTCGAGAATCTCTTTCACCTTTTTCTCTCCAAGAGAAACCAAAGGTCTTTTTTTATCGTTTTTGATTCTTTCCCAACATTCGTTTACAGAGCTACTGATCCAAAAAATATTGAAATCTTGCTGAAGCATTTCCTGTGTTAAGCTTCCGCCTCCTAAAGAGATAATGATATCTGAATTCTCACTTAGCTCTTGGATAACTTTTTGTTCATGTCCTCTGAAACTCTCCCATCCCTCTTTCTCTATGTAAGAAGCAATATCGTGTCCTAGAACATTTTCCTGAAGATATAAATCAAGATCTACAAGAGTAAACCTCGAGAAACTTTTCAACTTAAAAAGCTTCTTTAGAAAAGTAGATTTTCCAGAGCCCGGTAAGCCTGCAATGAAGATACTATCCATGATAGCTTATATTATCTTTATTTTTTCATTGCTCCAAACTCTTTTATTGCCAAAAAAGTACTCATCTTATAATGTTCTTTCATCATGACTAAACGTATTTATAACCAGTTAGAAAACCTTATCCCAGCTCAAGTAAAACTCTCTTTTCTGCCTGCTAGTGGGTTTGATCGTTTTGAGCTTAGCGAGAAAAATAATGATTGGGTCAAAGAGCTCCTTATTGAGCTTAATGAGAAAAATTCAGAGGAAAGTGATGATGAAAAACTCTCACATACAAACCTCAACATTAAAATGGAAATCGGTAAAAGGCATAAAGGGCAGTTCGGAGAATTTGCTCTTGTTAAAGTTCAAGTTGATGGGACATTTACTACAGAGTGTGTAAAAACTCTAACACCCATCGAGCAAATCCTTTTCGTCAAATTTCAAGCTTGTTTTCTCAATGAGAGTTTTGAAAAAAGCTCTGAGTATGAAGAGCTTACAGAGCTTTTTATTGAAAATGATGTCTTCGAGCTCTATTTTCTAAACCGTGGCCAAGCAGACTTAAAAGAAACTCTTCATGAACAAATTTATCTCAATGTAGATCCTTACCCTACTAAAGAGGATTTTAGTGAAGAGGTAAAACAATAATTTCTTACCTGAATTCGTAAATGGCTTTCCTCTTTTGTCCAAACTTTTTATACAAAAAGAGTTTATTATGAATAGATTCAATTCTAATAAAACCTTCTCCAACAAAATCTATCTCTTCTTTAGGATCTTCGTTATCAGTAGCACTCCAATTGTAGACATAGACTTTTTTCTTTTTTGAGTCCAATACATACATTTCTCTTCTTTTTTCAGAAAAAGTAACATCATCAGGGAATTGACTTGTGTTTAAAACACGAACAACTTCAGTATTATTTTTGCCTTCTGGTTCCCTTCCTCCCTTTTTAGCCTCTCGTCTAAAAAATTTTATTAAAGACTCCTCTCTACACAAAACAACAAGTTCTTCTAAGTAAGGATGAACAACAACATTCGTTGCACACTCCACCTCTTCTCCTCCTAGACGGTAATAAGCGTTGATATTTCCACCGTATTTAAGTGGAAAAGTAAATATTTCTTTTGGTTTATTAACTACTACAGCGACAGTATTATTGATTGAATCTATATCTACGGCCCAAATAGAAGAGACTTTTGTCTGATTTCCGGCCAAGTAACTTTTCTTCCCATTAATATTATTTTTAATAAAAATAATATTTTGATACCCAAAAACTTCTAGCTCTTCATTCGTATCAAAGGCATGAGAAGGCGCCATTGGTTTCAAATCTCTTTCACACTCGTCACCTATTCCAGATGAAGGACGGCCATCTCCATAAATCTTTCCTTGATAAATGCATTCTTCAACATCTGCAAAAGAGACACTTCTCATAAATAAAATGAGCATTAATACTTTCATCATATTTTTTCACCTTGAATCGTAATTGTACTACTTGAAGCTCCATCAGAGATATCAACAGTAGCATTGTAAACTCTCTTCGCTCCTCCTGCTCCACCTTTAAAAATAACATCAACACTACAACTTGCAGAAACGGCTAGAGTCAGACCTGAGCAATTATCATTAATAACATCGATTTCAAACTTAGAGGTATCAGCCCCTCCTATAGAAACACTAAGAGTGTTACTGGTGGCCGTTCCGTTATTAGTTACAGTAAAGGTTTGAGAAATATTAACATTACTTTGACCATAATCATGAGAAGAGACATCCCACTGTAGACTTGCACCTCCGCCAGCAGAGTTAATTGTTATTCCTGAGCTATCTGGCGGGGTAAATGTTTCTTGGGCATCATTGGAGTCAATATCCCGAATTCGAATTGATCCTGGTGTATTAAGAGGAGAAACCAAAACAATTCCATCACTATCAGCATCTGAAGATTGCACTGTATAGCGAAAAGTTAGACTACTTGTTCCAGTACCTGCAAAATAATTTGCACTAACACTTCCCGAACCAAAGGTAAGAGTGAGTTTTGGTGTTCCAGTTACATTCACAACCTCGCTAAAATGAACCACAATATCAAGATTATCAGATGTCGCGTAATCCCCATCTGGTGGTAGTGAAATTGACGTAATTATGGGGTTTGGATTTCCTATTAAAATAGAGCTCGTTGAAGGAGGAGAAAAGCTTAATACGGAGTTATTACCTGCACTATCAGAAATCACTCCGATAGTGTTAAGATCTATAGGTGAAACTAAAACAATCCCGTTACTATCTTCGTCACTGGCACCGACTGTATAACGAAAAATAAGAGAACTGGAACCCGCCCCTGAGAGATAGTTTGCATAAACGGTACCAGAGCTAAGAGTTATGGTCATTCTTGGAGTATTCGAAACAGTGACATTTTCACTGAAGGTAACTGTGAAATCTAAATTTTGCCCACTTGTATAAGTATTATTTGAGGGAGCACTCACGCTGCTGATTGTGGGGATAACGGCATCAACTAAAATGGCGTTTGTTGATGGAGGAGAAAAACTTAGTGAAGCATTATTATTAGAACTATCTTTAATAGTTCCAGTAGCATTTAGATCAAGAGGTGAAGTTAGAGCTATTCCACTACTATCTTCATCATTAGCAGCAACACTATAGCGAAAAACAGTGGTAGCACTCCCACTACCTGAAAAGTAATCGGCATACACTGTACCACTGTCAAGTGTTATTGCTATTCGAGGAGTTCCCGTTATGGTAACGACTTTGTTCCAGTTGATAATAAAGTCTAAATTTTCATTCTCAGTGTATGTTCCATTCGTTGGAATTGTTATACTTGTTATATTGGGACCAACCCCTCCGACTAAAACACTACTCATTGAAGGGGGAGAAAAAGTTAAATCCGCACTATTAGTAGCTGAGTCGGCAAGAACACCGGTTGTATTTAAGTCAATAGGAGAAGCAAGGGAAATTCCATTCACATCACTATCTCCTAATTGAATAGTGTAACGAAAAGTGAGCGAACTAGTTCCGTTACCAGATAAATAATTGGCATAAACCGTTCCACTATCAAGTTCAACTTGCAGTCTTGGAGTATTAGTAACAGTTATACTTTCTGAGAAATTGACAACAAAATCGAGATTTTGACCTGAGGTATATGTTCCATCAGATGGCGCTGTTATACTAAGGATAGTCGGGGCCAGGGCATCGACGAGGACCCCAGATGTCGTTGGTGGAGTAAAGGTTAAGTCAGCATTGTTGCCTGAAGAATCTTTAATTGTCCCAGAGCTATTAAGATCAAGAGGAGAGGTTAAAGTAAGTCCGTCGTTATCTTCATCATTAGTATTGACAGTGTAGCGGAAAATAAGAGAGCTACTACCAGAACCAGAAAGGTAATCAGCATAAACGGTTCCAGAATTAAGAGAAATGATAACTCTAGGATTATTGACAACAGTTACTGCTTCAGTGAAGTTCACTGTAAAATCAAGGTTTTCAGAAGCTCCATAAGTACTATTTGATGGAGGAGATATACCAGTGATTGTTGGCCCTACTCCATCAACTAAAATGCCGGTAGTACTTGGAGGAGTAAAGGATAAAATAGCTTCGCTAGAACTTAGAGAATCAACAATACTACCAGTTGAATTTAAATCAATAGATGAAGACAGGACAATCCCATTGCTATCTGAATGCCCACTTGAAACAGTATAGCGAAAAGTAATACTATTGGTTCCACTACCAGATAGATAATCAGCGTATACTAGTCCTGAATCTAGAGTGATGGCAATTCTCGGACTATTTGTAACCACAACATTTTTTGAAAAAGTCACAACAAAATCAAGATTTCCATTTTGGGAATACGTTCCATCGCTGGGTGGACTTATATTTGTGATATAAGGATTATCGACTTGCCATGCTGCTGAAGTAGCAACTGTTGAAACAAAACCAGCTAAGTCTGTGGCCCTAATGGAAGTATAATAATTTGTGTTGGGGGATAAACTTAAACCAGTTAATTGGTAGGAAGTAACGTTTCCAATGTTTGTCCAAGAAGCAATATCAGTGGCACCTGCGCTACTTCCTACTGCAAGTTCATAAAAGTTAATCCCTGAGCATGAATCTGTCGCCGCTACCCAAGTATGAGTCGGAGTTCTACTTAATAAGCTATCACTACCATTACTGATACTTGTCACAGACGAAGGAGCTGTATTGTCATAACAAAAAGAAGTCGTACTGGCCGTGGCTGAAATATTTCCTGCTTCATCTAAGGCCCTAACTGTTGCGTAATAACTTAATCCTTCAACTAAACTTAACCCACTTATCGTTGATGACAAATCGTTACCATCACTTGTGAAAGGGAGGATATTAACTCCTCCCACCAAAGTTCCTAGTCCTACCTCGTAATCAACAACCCCGTTTAAATCATTTGATGCCCCCCAAGTTATTGTTGGGGCTTGAGAAGCACTCGTAGTAAAAGCTTGAGATAAAGAAAGAGATGAAGGTGTTGTTGGAGCAGTATTATCTATAATGACAGAAACACTTAAAACAGGAGAGACAGCTGAGTTTGTTAAAGTCTTTGCTTGAACGTGTAAATAATAATTTCCATTTCCTGATAAAATAGAGTCCGTTGCTACTAAACCAAAAGACTCACCATTAAAATCATGAGTTGTGTTTTGATTAACAACATAACGATAATTACAAGGAGCACTATCACAGCCCCAAACCCAAATTTTAGACTTCGTTGGAGTTAAATCTGTCGCGATGCCTGTCACATTAAGAGTGCTAGGAATTTGAAAAACAGAACTAGAAGCCGCAGGTCCAACAAGTCCGGCAGCATCCGTTGCTCTAACGCTCATATAATAATTCTGTCCAATTTCAAGCTCTGGTGAGAGAGTTGTAAATTGGTAGTTAAGATTTGTTCCCACATTTGTCCAATTAACAACATCACTTCCTCCAGAAGTTGTCCCTAGGGCCACCTCATAAAAAGCGACTCCCGAACAACTATCAATAACCGCAGACCAAGAAAGAGTTGGAGAATTTACCAAATAGGCCGTTCCCGCTAAATTTAAACCACTTGGAGCAGTTGGAGCTGTTGTATCAGAGCAAAAACTTCCAAAATTTGAGTGGACATTTGAAATATTGCCGGCCTGATCATGAGCTCTCACCGAAGGGTAGTATTGAACTCCATCAGAAAGAGAGAGCCCTGAAAATCGGTATGTCGTTACCGAGCTAATATTTGTCCACGATACAATATCAGTTGCTCCAACTGTTGTTCCTAATGAAACCTCATAATGATCCACTCCATTAGTGTCACTCGATGCACTCCATGAAAAAAGAGAAGAGAAAGCTGGGTTAGATGTATAATTTGATAAAACACTTCCTCCAGCTGGTATAGTAGGAGCAGTGTTATCTAAAATCGCCTGCACTGTTAATGGATTTTCAGTTTCCTCAAGAGTCACACTATCTCTGGCTTGTATATGTAAATAATAAGTTCCATCAATAGCAGAAAGAGCATCAGTTGTTGGAGCAGGACTAAAAGATTCGCTTAAAAAAACAAAACTTGGGTTTGTATTGATTGCGTAACGATACTCACAAGGATTTCCCTTGGGGTTATAGCACCCCCAACTCCAGATTTTAGTTTGTACTGGTATAGAGCTGTTACTTAATCCAGTGACAGAAAAAACTTGTGGAGTTGAAGCCTGAGAACTTCTTTTTTTGCCCTCTTCTACAGATTCCTTAACCCCACAGCTGTTGAGAAAAATAAGAATAAAAAAAGTGAGTATCAACCTCAATGTTCTCTCCATTCATTCGAATGATGCCATTATCCTTAATGCCAACTAACTTATCGGAAATACTCAAAAGAGGTTTAAAAAAGCTAACTATAGGAAAAGATAACCTACTGAAACTACATTGTAAGAAAAACCTTACGTTCCCCCCCTTATAACTCACTTCATTAGTTTGGTAAAAAACATGTTGGCAAAGCATTTTTAGTGAGTTATCTATATCGCTCCGTATTCTATTTGGAGCAAATTATGGCAGTACCTAAGAAAAAGACTTCAGTATCTCGTAAAGGGCTAAGAAGAGCTGGACAACATCATAAACTTTACAGAAAACACCCTATGAATTGTCCTAATTGTGGTGATATGACGCTTCCGCACAAAGCGTGTCCAAGCTGTGGAACGTATAAAGGAAGAGAAGTTATTGAGATTAAAGAAGTTGAAGAAACTGAAGAATCTGAATCATAAATCTTAAGGTTTTCTTTTTCGATTTTAATTAATAAAATAGTTCAAAATTAACTGATAAAGCTCTCCTACTGGGGAGCTTTTTTTTTAAGCAACAAAAGGAAGCATACTATGTCTAAATATCAAACCAAGATATTAGGAACAGGAAAGTACCACCCTTCAAAAGTGATGACTAATGATGACTTCGCTAAAATTATGGATACAAACGATCAGTGGATAACTGAGAGAACAGGAATAAAAGAGAGAAGATTTGCAGAAAAAGATGAGTTAAACGTTGATATGGCAACCCATGCTGCCAAAATGGCCTTAAAAGAAGCCAATCTTCAACCTGATGATATTGACTTCATTCTTTATCAAGTCACTCTCCCTGATTACTACTTTCCCAACAGTGCTTCTAACTTACAAGAGAAACTAGGAATAACAAATAAGTGTCCAGCACTTGATATCAACGCTGCTTGTTCTGGCTACCTATACGGATTTGTCTTAGCTGACTCATTGATTAAATCAGGCCTATATAAAAATATTCTTCTTATAGGTGCTGAAAAAACTTCTAATTTTAATGCTTTTAAAGATAGAAGTACTTCTGTTCTTTTTGGAGATGCAGCAGGGGCCACTGTTTTAAGCCGTTCATCTGAAGGTGAGAGCAGTGCTGTTCTTGGAAGTGTACTAGGCTCAGACTCATCTAAGCTAGATTCACTGGCCATGCCCAACAGTGCTGGGGCCAATGAAGTCACTCATGAAATGCTTGAGAATTTTGAGGATAAAAAAGTTGTCATGAATGGCCAGGTTGTTTTTAAGAATGCAGTCAAAACAATGGCCAAGCACTCTCTCGAGCTTTTAGACAATGCAGGTATTAGTATGGATGAACTTAGCTGGTTTATCCCTCATCAAGCTAACTTGAGAATTATTGAAGCCGTAGGGCAAATGGTTAAGTGCCCTCAAGAAAAAGTTATTGTTAACGTTCAAAAATACGCCAACACTTCTTCAGCTTCAATTCCAGTGACTCTTAATGAAGGAATTGCCGAAGGAAAAATCAAAAGAGGCGATACTATACTCATGACAGCTTTCGGAGCTGGATTAACCTCTGCAGGAATTCTCATTCGCTATTAAGGATTAGTAATAATGAAAAATCATGTGACTCTTCTTTTTCCAGGACAAGGCTCTCAATATGTAGGAATGGGAGAGAGTTCAAGAGATGAGTATGAAATAGCTAATAAAGTCTTGGGTTATAATCTCAAAGAAATATGTGTTAGCGGTCCTAATGAAGAATTAACTCTAACAAAAAATGCGCAACCAGCTATTGTCACTCATTCTGTGGCCCTTTTTAGAAAACTAAAGCCTATACTTGATAGTGAAAACATTTCTATCCAAAGAGTTCTTGGACACTCAGTTGGAGAATATAGCGCACTAGTTGCAGCTGGTTCTCTTAAATTCGAAGATGCTATTAGAGCTGTCCACCTCAGGGGAAAATACATGCAAGAAGCAGTACCTAAGGGCTTAGGTAAAATGTATGCTCTTCTCAAGGTTCCCCAAGACCTCATTAAGCAAGCCTGTGAAAAAGCTTCTGATGATGAATATATAGTGATGCCTGCTAACTTTAACGAACCTGAACAAACTGTTATTTCTGGACATGCAAAAGCTTGCGAAAAAGCACTTGCCTGGTTAGAAGATCATTTCGATGGAAGAGTTAGAGCTATTGAACTTAATGTTTCAGCTCCTTTTCACAGTACATTAATGAAAAGGGCCGAAGAAAAACTCTCAATCCACCTAAATACTATTGAGTTTGCTCATTTAACTATTCCCTATATCGCCAACATTGATGCTACTGAATATGGGATTGAATCAACTCCAGAAACAATTAAAAACAATCTTATTAATCAAGTTTGTGGTAGCGTTCTATGGAGTCAATCTATAGCCTCTCTTCCAGAAGAGACTAAATTTATCGAAGTTGGTCCAGGAAAAATTTTAAGTGGACTCGTAAAAAAAATTAATAAAAATTTCAAAGTTTTCCATATGGATCAGGAAAACTCGAGAGCTCTGGTTACAGATTTTTTAAAGGAATAAATAATGAGTGCTATATATCCTGATTTAGAAAATAAAAAAATTCTTGTGACAGGAGCAACAAGGGGAATTGGAAAAGCTCTGGCCATAAGTCTGGCCAGACAAAAAGCTCATATCATTTTTAATTATCGTAAAGAGGGACCCCTTGTTCAAGAACTGATTGAAACGATTAAGTCCCATGGCGCTCAAGCCAGTGCTTTGTTTTTTGATGTTAACGATACAGAAAAAATGACTGAAGCCCTAACTGAATTTGTTAAAGAAAATGGACCGATCGAAGGACTTGTTAATAACGCTGGGATTTCCAAAGACACTCTTATCCTGAGACAAAAAAAAGAAGATTTAGATCAAATACTTGAAACCAATTTAACAAGTGCCATCATGATAACAACTGTCCTCGCGAGATATTTTCTTAAGGCCCAGAACGTCTCTATTGTAAATATGAGTTCTATCGTAGGTATGATGGGAAATATTGCTCAGGGAGCTTACAGCGCCTCAAAAGCTGGATTAATCGGTTATACGAAATCAGTAGCAAAAGAGCTGGCTTCTCGAAACATTCGCTGCAACGCGGTGTGCCCAGGTTTTATCTCAACTGAAATGACTGAAAACTTGCCAGAAAAAACCCAACAGGAGTATCTTGCTCATATACCAATGAAAAGATTTGGCTCAGTCGAAGAAGTTTCTGACTTGGTTTCTTTTTTATTGAGTAATAGTTCATCTTATATAACGGGTGAAACATTTAAAATAGATGGTGGAATGTATATTTAATACCATATGGAGGAATAATGGAATTGCAAGACAAAGTGATTAAACTTGTAAGTGAAGCGACAAAAATTGATACGGCAAACATTAAAGCCAATACAACCTTTGTTGATGATCTTAATCTCGACTCACTTGATATGGTAGAGCTGATGATGAAAATGGAAGATGAGTTTGGAGTTGAAATTCCTGAGGATGAAACTGAAAACTTAAAAAGCATTCAAGACGTCATTAGTTATCTTGAAACAAAACAATAAATTATTTGAAATCGCTCTTTTTACTTGAGGAGATAATGTGACTTCTAAACGAGTCGTCATTACAGGTATGGGTGCTATTTGTGGAAATGGTTATACCCTTGATGAAATATGGAAAAACCTCACGGTAGGAAAAAGTGCTATTTCAACGATTGAACAAATAGAGACTTCCGACCTCGCTGTTTCAATCGCAGGAGAGATTAAAAACTTTAAACTCTCCGAAGATATTCTTCCGCTGAAAGAGCATGATCGCTACGATCGCTTTATTCACTTGGCCCTACATGCGGCCAACGAAGCCTGGAAAAGTTCTGGTATCAGCTTAGAGTACTATGACCCAAAAAATGTGGGACTTATTCTAGGGACAGGCATGGGTGGATTTCCACGAATTGAAGATACTCATAAAACTTTTTTAGAAAAAGGACCTCGAAGGGTTTCTCCTTTTTTTATCCCCTCTGTTATTCCTAATATGGCAACTGGACTTTTAAGTATTCAATTAGGAATTAGAGGAATTAACTACACATTATCTAGTGCCTGTGCTTCAAGTGCTCATGCCATACAAGCAGCCTATCAAGAAATTATTCTTGGCCGTCAGGAAGCAATGATTACTGGTGGTACAGAGAGTGTTATCTCTAATCTGACAATTGCAGGCTTCTCCAATATGAAGGCTTTATCCAAAAGAAATGACTCTCCTACTGAAGCTTCAAGACCATTTGATAAAGATAGAGACGGCTTTGTTATGGGTGAAGGAGCCGGAATTCTCATTCTTGAGGATTATGAAAAAGCTAAAAAAAGAGGAGCTCCTATTATTGCAGAGATTATCAGTTGTGGAGCAAGCTCTGATGCTAACCATATAACTGCTCCTCATCCTGAAGGCCAGGGAGCTATAGATGCAATGACTCAATGTCTTCAACTGGCCCAAGTTTCACCTGATCAAATTGATTATATTAATGCTCATGGAACTTCTACTCCTATCGGTGATGTGATTGAGACTAAAGCTATAAAAGAGGTCTTTGGAAAGCATGCTTACGATCTGGTCGTCAGTTCTACTAAATCAATGACAGGTCATTTACTTGGAGCTGCCGGAGGAATTGAAACTATTTTTTGTGCCAAGGCCATTGAAACAGGAATGATTCCCCCTACTATTAATTTACACAACCCAAGCGAAGAGTGTGATCTAAATTATAGCGCCAACCAGAAAACAGAAAAAAATATTCAATTTGCTCTTAATAACTCTTTCGGTTTTGGTGGAACAAATAGTTGTACACTACTTAAAAAAATATAATTTCAGGAGAAACCATGCTACACCCCAACTCAAAATCTATTGAACTAATGGATAAAGAAATATTTGACCTTATTCAAAAGGAAGAACAAAGACAGGAGTTCGGAATTGAAATGATTGCCTCTGAGAATTATTGCTCTCAAGCAGTTATGCAAGCTCAAGGTTCATGCCTGACTAATAAATATGCCGAAGGATACCCTGGTAAACGATATTATGGAGGGTGTCTTCATGTTGATGAAGTTGAAACTTTGGCCATTGAAAGACTTAAAAAACTTTTTAACTGCTCATACACTAACGTTCAGCCTCACTCAGGTTCAAGTGCCAATATCGCTGTCTTTCTCACGCTGTTACAACCAGGAGATAAATTCCTCGGCATGGACTTAAGTCAAGGAGGTCATTTAACCCACGGATCTCCAGTGAACTTTTCTGGAAAACTTTTCACTCCCATTCATTATGGACTTAATACTGAAACAGAACTCATTGATTACGATCAAGTGAGAGACTTGGCCAAGAAAGAGAGACCTAAAATGATTATTGCAGGTGCCTCGGCCTATCCTAGAATTATTGACTTTAAAGCTTTTGCTGATATTGCCAAAGAAGTGGGAGCATACCTCATGGTAGATATGGCCCATATTGCTGGCTTAGTTGCAGCGGGACTTCATCCTTCACCTATCGAACATGCGGACGTTGTGACTTCAACAACTCATAAAACTCTTAGAGGACCAAGGGGAGGAATCATTCTTGCTAAAAACTCAGAAGAATGGGAAAAGAAATTTAACTCTTCTATTTTTCCAGGGGCCCAAGGGGGACCACTAGAGCATGTTATTGCAGCGAAAGCTGTCGCCTTCAAAGAAGCCCTTGAACCAGAGTTTAAAACATATCAAAAACAAGTCATAAAAAATGCACAAACTTTAGCTGAAACCCTTATTAATGAAGGAATTGATGTGGTTAGTGGTGGAACAGATAACCACCTTATTCTTTTTAAAACGGATTCAGTTAATATGTCAGGTAAGGACGCCGAAAGAATTCTCGAAGAAGTAGGCATTACAACAAACAAAAATATGATCCCAGGAGATAAGCGCTCTCCATTTGTGACATCAGGGATTAGGGTAGGAACTCCTGCAATGACAACAAGAGGTTTTCAAGAAGAACAAGCACAACAAGTAGCAACTCTTATTGCTAAAACTCTTAAAAATTCGCAGAACGCTTCACTTTTGGAAAACGTGAAAAAAGAAGTGTTAAGTCTTTGCGAACATTTTCCTGTTTATAAGTAGGGAGTAGGGATACTCAACGAACGCTTAGCAGGAAAATTCTCTCTGAAACAAAGCCTTTGATTCGGCCAAACTAAAAAAAACGATTCCGTTTTTTTTGACACCTCTAATTGAACAAAATGCAAGGTGACTCGTGGCCGGAAGACAAGTTTATCCCCCACTTGAGTGTTTTCAAAGCTAAACATTCGCGAGTGGAGTCTTGTACTGCCAAGAAATAGGAATGAAAAGTTGTTTTGAATAATTTACCAAGATAAAAGTTGTAAAAACAACCGTTCTCCTTCATGATGAAAAAATGAAATTCTTATTTTTGCTCTTATGCCTTTCTTTTTCCTCATTTGCCTGTATTTGTACTGAAGAATATAAACCTGTTTGCGGAGAAGACGGTAAAACTTACTCGAACTCATGCCAAGCTCAGTGCCAATCTGTAAAAATTTCTCACTCAGGAAAATGTTCTCGAGAAAATGATTACTGTGTTTGCACCAAAGAATACAAACCGGTTTGCGGAGTTAACGGTATTACCTACAGCAACGCATGCGAAGCCAAATGCTCCAAGATAGTCAACTTCACCGTCGGTCCTTGCAAAATTGAACCTGTTAATAAACCGTTAATTAAATAAAAATTGGTAGGATATAACTGCAAATATAAAAACTGCAATTTTTGTTAGAACTAGCATAATTGTCTCTTGTTTGTGTGTAATTTCATTTTATCTATAGCACTCACCAACGGTCAATGACTGTTTTTACTCAATAAAGCTCGTTTGCCAAATGTTACGCGAATAGGTACATTAAACCCTATGAAATGTCCATTCTGCCAAGCGAATGAAACAAAAGTCCTTGATTCAAGAAACCAACAAGATGGGTTTGTGGTGCGTCGTCGACGCAAGTGTGAAGCTTGTGAAAAAAGGTTTACAACCTTTGAGTCTGTTGAAATTGATATGCCTATGGTCGTTAAAAATGACGGTAGACGTGAAAATTATTCACAGGACAAACTCAAGTCAGGCCTTGAGAAAGCTTGTCAAAAAAGACCCGTATCAACATCTCAAATTGAACACATTATATCCAATGTTGAGAGAGCTATTATGGAACTCGGGAAAAAAGAGATCAACTCAAGACATATAGGAAGCATCATTATGGAGTATCTCAAAAATCTTGATCCAGTCGCTTATGTGAGATTTGCTTCTGTCTATTTTAACTTTCATAATGTTGATGAATTTGTAACAGGTCTAATTAAAGATAAATCTCTTTATCAAAATACTTTACTTAGTCCGCATGAAGACTTAAATAAACCTTCATGACAAAAAATGCTCGAGAATTCACTCTCCAATTTTTCTATCATTATCAACTTCCTCGTTTGAATGAAGAAAAAAATATCGGTAAAATCCAAGAAAAAATTGAAGATTTTAAAGACACAATTGAGCTCAAGCTCGATAAAAATGAATCTTTATTTGTGACTGATATTGTTTATGGAGTTATTGAGAATTATGACAAGGTGGAAGAGAAATTAAAAGAGTATGTCAAAAAACAAAATTTTAATCGGATTAACAAAACAGACTATTCGATATTACTCCTCTCTATTTATGAACTTGGTTGGTACAAAAAAAGTCCTAAAAAAGTAGTTATTACTCAAGCTCTAGATTTTACTCGAAAATACGGTAATCCTGAAACGGCTTCTCTCATTAATGCCATACTTGATAATTACTCAAAAAATGAACTAGAATAAATCCATGTTACAACTTTCTCATTTTTGCCAGAAAATAGGGCCTGAAATATCTGGGGTTTTTTGGGCCAGCGATAAGTTTTTGGAAGAAAAACCTTCTTTTTTTTCGGAGATAAATTACTTCCTTAATGGTCTACTCGTTAAAGAACTTAAGACTGAGCAAAAGAAGAAAAAACAATTGTTTTTTCTATCAGAGCATTTTGGAAATCCTTTCTTTATTATTTATATGAAAACACCTGATTGCCAATTCTCTGAACTCAAACAGTCCTTTTCTCTTGCTGAGGGGTTTTTAAAAACAAAGAAAGATGTCCTTGTTGTTTCTGGAGAGAAAAATTCAGCTGATTTAATAACAGGTCTTAAAAAGAACGTAAAAAATTTTGAGTTTAAACCACTCAACTAATAGCTTAATACTTTCTTACAGCCTTCATAAACCTTATCCTCATTTGGTAAAATTTCTTTTTCAAGAATTCTGTTGAAACCGACAGGGGTAAAGGTAGAGCCGATTCTTAAAACAGGTGCATCAAGAAGCTCAAATCCTTTTTCATTAATAAGAGAGACTATCTCACCTCCAAAACCTGCAAACACTTTATCTTCATGCACCACAAGCGCTCTATTTGTCTTGGCCACTGTTTGTAAAATAGCTTCTTCATCTAAAGGGCTTATCGATCTTAAATCTAAAACCTCAACACTGTAACCTTCTTTTTCAAGTCTTTCGGCTGCTGCTAATGAATGGTGAACAGTATTTCCATAAGTAATAATAGAGAGATCATTTCCTTCTCGTCGTACCCTTGCTTTACCAAAAGGAACCTCGTATCCCTCTGGTACAAAACTCATGGCCTGCTTGGCGTTATACAAAGCTTTAGGCTCAAGATAGACAGTTGGACCTTCACTTCTCATGGCCGTTCTTAATAAACCTGCAGCATCATCAGCAAAAGCTGGAACAACAATTCTAATTCCAGGAATAGGAGAAAGAGAGCCTTCTATATTTTGAGAGTGATAAAGTCCTCCTCCAATATATCCGCCGGAAGCAATTCGAATGACAACGTTAGGAGCAAATTTTCCATTGCTCCTCCAGTAATCATGAGAACACTCAATGAGTTGCTCCATTGCTGGCCAGAAATAATCTGCAAACTCAGCTCCTTCTACGACAACACGAATTTTTTTATCAAGTCGACTAAAACCATTGGCCGTTCCTAAAATATAATCTTCTGCAATAGGACCATTAAAAACCCTCTCAATCCCAAATTCTTGTTGCATTCCTTTAGAAACATTAAAAATCCCACCTTTATCTTTATTGGCCATATCCTGTCCCCAAATAAAAGTATCTGGGTTATAACGAAACTCTTCTTTAAGTGTTGAATTAAGAGCATCGATAAACTTAATTTCTTCTCCCTCAGTTTGAACTTCCTCAATGGCTGCGTAAGCTTCAGGTAAAACAAAATCATAAATTGAAGCTGGATCAGGGTTTGGTGAAGCAACCGCTGACTTGTGGGCCTCCATAAGAATTTTCTTAGCACTCTCTTCAATATCTTTTAGTTCTTTCTCCGTAAATTTTTCAGATTCTAAAAGCTGTTTTCTAAATCTTGGCAAAGGGTCTTGAGCTTTGGCTTCAGCTATTTCTTTTTCATCTCTATAAAGCTCATGTTTATCTGAATTCGAGTGACTCCCAATACGGACACAATCAGCATCAACAATAACAGGCTCTGATTTCTCTAAGGCATGTTTTTTGGCCTCGGCCATGGCATTCATAGAATCAAAAACATCTTTACCATCGCATTGAATAATTCTTAAATTCGCAAACCCTCTAAAATTATCTGATATTTTCTCGTTCGCCGTTTGATCTCTCTTGGGAACAGAAATCCCATAACCGTTATCTTGAAAAACAAAAATAACGGGAAGCTTTTCTTTACTGGCCCCGTTAATAGATTCGTAACAATAGCCTTCTGAAACCGAAGACTCTCCTTGAGAACTAATGACAACAGCTTCTTTTTTGTAATATTTAACAGCTCTTGCTAGACCTGCTGCGTGCTGAGTATGGTTTCCAGTACAAGAGGAGACGTTATGGATATGAATTTCTGGTTTTGCAAAGTGATTTGACATATGACGACCACCACTCGAGGGGTCATTGGCCTTAGAGAGTCCATTCAATATAAGTTCTTCAGCACTCATTCCAGCAGACAGACAAGTTATCATATCTCTATAGTAGGGAAATAGATGGTCGTGACCAGCTTGGAATACCTGACCGATCGCAAGCTGAATCGCATCATGCCCAGCGCAAGGAGCGTGGTATGACCAACCTAAAGCCTGTTTAAGGTAATTCGGGGCCCTTTCATCAATTAATCGACCAAGGGTGAGTATTTCAAACCACTTTTTAAGTGTCTTTTTATCCGTTTTTTTAATGTCATACTTCTTATTTACCTTCATCTGGGACTGCCTTTTAAAAAAGAAATTTTCTCCAGATTTTAGCATAAAAAACTTCTTAATTCTATGATGCGAGAAGCTTTCATCTCCACTATAATAAGAAGAAAAAAAGGGAGGAGTTATGCCCACAAAAGCAAGCGCTCTATATGAAGATAAACGTATTTCAGAAGCAAAAAAACTAATCAAAGAAGCTTTGAGCGAACATTCGCAAAAAATCAAGGGACCCAAAGACAGTGATAATGACCTCAAAAAACCTTATGAAGAACTTCTTTCTCAATTTGGGAGTAATAGAGGTGGAAATCTTTTTTATGACTATCTTGGAAGTGGAATTGGTAATGGCCCTTTAGTTGAACTTGCTGATGGAAGCGTTAAGTACGATTTTATTACAGGAATTGGTGTTCACTATTTTGGGCACTCCAATCCAGAGTTAGTTGATGCTCTAATCGATGCGGCTATTGCAAACACAACAATGCATGGACACTTACAACAAAATACTGATAGTGCAAAACTAGTTGAACTTATAGTTTCTCAAGCTAAAAAATATGGCTCTTTTTTAAGACACTGTTTACTCACCTCAAGTGGTGTTATGGCCTGTGAAAATGCTCTTAAAATGTGTTTTCAAAAAAAATTTCCTGCTAACCGAGTTCTTGCTTTTGAAAAATGTTTTATGGGAAGAACTTTGGCCGCATGTCAAATTACTGATAAAGCCGCTTACCGAGAAGGAATGCCTGACACTTTACAAGTAGATTATATTCCTTTCTATGATCATAAAGATCATGAAGGGAGTATAAAAAAATCTGTAAAGAAGCTAGAAGAACATTTATCTAGGCATCCATGTCAATATGCTGTTTTTTGTATGGAGCTCATTCAAGGTGAGGCTGGAGCATGGCCAGGTCACGAAGAGTTTTTTAAGGCCATTATTGATGTTTGTAAAAAACATAATATCAGCATCCTTGTTGATGAGGTTCAAACTTTTATGAGAACTAGTGAACTGTTTGCTTTTCAATACTTCAAACTAGATCAACTGGTTGATGTAGTGACTATTGGTAAAAACTCTCAAGTATGTGCAACGATTTTTACAGAAGAGCACAAACCACGCGCAGGGCTTATCAGCCAAACATTTACTTCTTCAACTTCTGCTATTGCTGCTGGTTATAAAATTATCCATACCGTAGTCAATGATAATTACCTTGGTGAAAAAGGCAAAATCATGATGACCCACGATTATTTTAAGCAAAAACTAGTTGAGCTTAATAACAAATACCCGAATCTGGTTGAGGGACCTTATGGTATTGGGGCCATGATAGGGATGACACTATTTAAAGGTGACATGGAAAAATCAAAACAATTTACTTTTAAACTTTTTCAAAATGGAGTGACAAGCTTTATTGCAGGGAAAAGCCCTACCAGAGTTCGTTTTCTTCTTCCAATGGGAGTTATAGAACATCATCATATTGATGATGTTGTTCAAATTATAGAGAAAACTCTTAAGGAAGTTTAATGTTTGTTATTCGTCCCATTGAACTTAACGATCTTGAAGGACTTTTAGAACTTCTTAAAGATTCTGGACATGGACTGACTTCGCTTCCACGTGATCCAGAAATATTAGAAAGAAGAATAAAGCACTCAGTCCAAAGCTTTGATAAAGATTCCTGGACATCTGGCCCCTCTGGGCAATCCTATTTGTTTGTGATGGAAGAAATCTTCACCGGGCGCTTAGTTGGTGTCAGCGGAATTATCGCTAAAATTGGAGGCTTTGAGCCTTATTACTTTTACCGAGTTGAAGTGAATACTCATAAATCAAAAATGCTCAAAGTGAATAATCACATAAAGAGTCTTCATCTTGAGTCTGTTCACTCTGGGCCAGCAGAAATTTGCTCCTTATTTCTTGAACCTCAATTTAGAAATTCTCAAAATGGTCGTTTTCTCTCTCTTTCACGCTTTCTCTTCATGGCCGAAAATAGAGATTCTTTTGAAAATGAAGTTATCGCTGAATTAAGAGGTTGCGTGGACGATAATGGCCATTCCCCATTTTGGGAAGCCGTTGGAAAACATTTTTTTCAAATTGATTTTCCAACCGCTGATTATCTTACAATGAAAAGTAAAAAATTTATTGAAGAGCTTTTACCTAAGTACCCTATTGTTGCAAACCTCCTCCCTCAAGAAGCCCAAAGAATTATTGGGGAAGTCCACTCTCATACGAAACCAGCAA
The DNA here is from genome assembly GCA_030431635.1 of Bacteriovoracia bacterium. Taxonomy (GTDB): domain Bacteria; phylum Bdellovibrionota; class Bacteriovoracia; order Bacteriovoracales; family Bacteriovoracaceae; genus CALFYV01. The sequence goes on along the minus strand of JAUIIL010000002.1, from coordinate 106,284 downwards.
AAAGGATTCTTGAACAAGAGGGATTTGATTTTTCAGGTTGGGTTTGTGTTTTCGACCCTGGCCCTGTACTTAAAGCACAAATTGATGACATTAGGACAATAAAAGAGTCAAAACAAGCAACCATTATTGGAATCAAAAATTCAAAAGAACTTAGTGAAACACCTTATATCATTGCAAGAACAAACGAGAGTTTCCGCTCATGCCTCTCACCTATAGAACTTACGAACAAAGGCATCATTATTAGTGATGTTGCGGCCAGCGCTTTAAAGGTAAGAATTTCAGACACAATTCGCTTTGTTGGGCTTAAAAAAGTCGAAACTTCTTCATCAAGAAAAATGACTAGTAAGAAAAAAAGTTCTTAGTATCTCTTTCTGTTTCTCTTAAGTAAGTTTTAAATTCAAATTTTTGAAAAGAATCTCTTTTCTCTAAAACAACTGATTCATCCAAAGATTCTGTTACTTTCTCGATTAAGTTTAATTCTGCTTCTAGCTGACTTTCCATAATTCTTAACTCTCTTCTGGCGCCATCAGTATCTTCAAAAACACTCTCCCAAGCTCTTTTAGCACAGAGGGCTTCTTTGTAATACCCTTCAGAAAGAGCTTTTCTATTTTCTTCACACTGAACAAGCCCCTCTACTCCAAGCTCTTCATCCCCAAATAAAAAAGGTTCAATTTGCTTTTTAAGAAGTGTTCTTATTTTTTTACTAATGAGTCTATGACTATACTTAAAAACACCTCCAAGAGTCGTAAATTCAGCTAAGTCGGAGTTTCCTGCATCTTGAAAAAAAAGAGCTTGCTTATTTTCTATCGAAAGAACCTCGAAGGTTTCTCTTACTATTGCGTTATCATTATAAAAGTATGTGTTAGAAAAACGAGGTGAAGAAATGATAGCGTTAATAGTCTGACTATTTATTCTCGTTTGGGAATAAACATCATCGGCAAATACTTCGTAATCAAAGCGTAAAATATTACTCATATTCAAGTAAAGGTTTTCCGCAAGATTTCTCATCCTTCTTATATAATCATCACAAGTCCAAAGAAAATTCTCTTGCGTTAAACAGCGAGTATCCAGTCTGGATCGAGGCTGTTTTTGAAGAGTTTGAAGTCTCGTATTAATCCATCTTATGTTTAACTTAAGGTTCATATATACTTTACCAAGGGCCCTTCTTAATTCCTTTTGAGACTCATCATAAGGTGAACTCTTTGCAATTGATAATGAGTAGTTTTTCCCAATCATTTGAACTTGGGAAAACAAAGAAAGAGAGAGTAAAAAAAGAGCTAGGTAGAGTTTCATGAAGGGTATTATAGCTCAGAACAAAATGAATATCACTGGCCTTTGAACTTCTTTCCAGGTCATGTCTAACTTCTATACACCCCTTGTAAAGTCTACAGAATTCAAGTATTTATTGACCTTTATCTGTTGATTCAAATATCTTGTCTGCTGATTTTGCCACAAACCCTTGATAGAGCTCACCATTCTCTAAAGGGTAGCGCTGGGCAAATTCATAATAACACCCAGGGATTGTGTAAATTCCATCAGAAAATTCAACGTCTATATTATTAGCAAGGGTTGAAGATTGCTCCAAAAAGACATCAGCACTTCCCTTGATTTCTCCTCCACTATCATTGAGCTTGAAACCATTGGATTTAATAAAAGTGTTGAGTTTTCTAATATCATTAAATTGGGATAAGTGATTAATAAAAACTGTAAAATGATTTGGTCGATACCCCCAAGCACTTAACCAAGCTGCGTACTCACTTTCTTTTTGAAGTGTTTCATAATCGCTAAAACTAACTTCCCAGCCTCTTCCACTTGCACAGAAATTATCTGAAGAAATATCCTCTTTTTTTAATTGAGAAATAAAACCATTCACCTTTTCTCTTAATCCCTCGCTGAATTCTTCCAGCTTGAGTTCGCTGATAAAAATCTTAGGTAATGTTTTATCTTTATGCTCGTAGTGTTTAGCGAAGAGTTTTTTTTCTTCAAATTGATACTCTCCTTTTTCTTCATAACCAAATAGAAGAAAAGGTTTTGAAAGAACATCAATATTAACCCTCTTATCGTTAAAAGTTCTTAAAGCAATATGATCGTTAACAACGTTTTCTCCCTCAGAGACTAAACAGTCATAAATTTTTTGGGCTTGAGGGTTCATCGCTATATACTCTTGCCACATTTTCTCTAAAAGTAGGTTCACTGACATAGGTCCTCCTCGTTCAGATAAAGTGTAGCAAGATTGAAGCATTTCTTCTAATATAATGACAAAGGATTTCTATGTTTAATCTAAAAGGTAATTATTTTGAAGGGCAATACCATAAACCAGACTTATCCGGTGAGGTACTTGTTAAAACCTCCCCTTCTGATAAGAGCGAAACTCTCTGGGAAACAAGCTTTGAAATTAACCATGTTGACGGTGTTATTGACTCAGCTGTTATGGGATTTGAAACCTGGAGAAAAACCTCTCTTGAAGCAAGAATAAAATGTCTTCTCAATTACAAACAAGAGGTCATAAAAAAAGCAAATGAAATTGCTTTTGCTATTGCTCAAGAAACAGGGAAACCTTTATGGGAAGCGAAAACAGAAGCTGCGGCCCTCGCTGGTAAAGTTGATGTGACTATCTCGGAGTCCTTAGAAAGAGTTAAGAATAAAACGATTCCTCAAGTAATGCCTCAAATTGATGGCCATATTGCTTATAAACCTCTTGGCCCTTCCCTTATTATTGGACCTTTTAATTTTCCCTGCCATTTGGCCAACACTCAAATTTTAAGTGCTCTTTTGACCGGGAATAGTATTATTTTTAAACCATCGGAGAAGACTATTTATAGCGCATCTCTCATGTTTGATTGCTTAGTTCAAGCTGGTTTTCCTAAAGGTGTTATTAATTTTATTAACGGAGGAGCAGAGATTTCAACCAAACTTTGCCGTTCACCTCAAGTAAAAGGAATCTTCTTCACAGGTTCCAAAGCCGTTGGACTTCATATTTTAAAAAATACTTATGAACAGATTGATAAAACAGTGGCCCTTGAACTTGGTGGAAAAAATACAACGATTATTCATCAAGATGCGACTGAGGATCATTGCCTATCGGAGCTTATCCGTTCCTGTTTTCTCACTTCTGGCCAAAGATGTACGAGTACTTCTCTTATTGCTATTCATCAAAGTGTCGCGGACTCTTTTATTGAAAAATTCAAATCATTAACAGAGAGAATCATTATCGATCATGCGACAAAATATAAAGTCGATCCTTTTATGGGCCCACTCATTGATGAAGCAGCCGTTAAAAAGTATCTTGAGATCTGCCAAGTTGGAGAAAAAGAGGGAGCGCAACTTATTTATGGAAATAAAAAAATTGAATTAGATTACGAAGGAAATTATGTTTCTCCAAGTATTTACCGATTCGATAACTGTAATTTAACAGGTGAGTATATCCAAACTGAGATTTTTGGACCTAATTGTACTTTTATCTCTTATGAAAACATCGAAGAAGCTATTAAAATAGCAAACTCGACAGAGTATGGTCTTGCAGCCTCTATTTTTACCCACGATAAATCAATCTATGATCTTTGTTTAAGAGATATCGATGCTGGTCTTATTAATTTAAACCGCTCTACAGTTGGGGCCAGTGCAAGACTTCCTTTTGGAGGAGTTAAGTCTTCAGGTAACGGACATCCAGCTGCTGTTTCTATGATAGACTCTACCGTTCATCTTATCTCATCTCTTGAAACTCAAGATGTGGGGAGTTCAACCACAAATTTACAAGGAATCAAGTAGGTGAATAATCCTGATTTTCAAAAAAAAGAAAGACTCATTGTCATTCTTTTAACTCTCGTTCAGGTTTGTCATGTTTTAGATTTTGTTATCATGATGCCGTTAGGACCTATGCTTATTCGCTCTCTTCATATTTCTTCTAGTGAGTTTGCAAGACTTGTATCGGCTTATACTGTGAGCGCTGGTTTTTTTAGCCTTTTGGGAACCTTTGTGACTGAGCGCTATGAACGTAAAAACTTTATGCTTCTTCTTTTCTTAGGCTTCATTCTAGGAACTGTTTTCTGCGCTCTCGCTAATAGCTATGAAACTCTTATGGGAGCTCGGATTATCGCAGGGGGCTTTGGGGGACTTTTTGGAGCAACTGTTTTTGCAATGGTTGCTGATTATGTTCCACCTCAAAGAAGAGGGAGCGCACTAGGTATTGTGATGACATCTTTTCCGATTGCTTCCGTTGCTGGAGTTCCTCTTGGGCTTATGATCGCTAATCAATTTGGTTGGCAATCTCCTTTTATTTTCATTGTTGCTTTAAGTTTAATGTTTGCTGTTTTTGCTTTTGTTTCTCTTCCTCCTGCTCAAAATAAAAGAAGTTTTGATTTTCGTCCCCTCGATACATTAAAAGAGATCCTTTTGAATAAAAATCACTTAAATGCATTTTTTCTTCTTCAAACTTATATGTTTGCTATCTTTTTTGTTATTCCCTACATTGCTCCCTTTATGGTTAAAAATATAGGGATTCAGGAAGATGAACTACCTTATATTTATTTTTTCGGAGGATTACTGACTTTTGCCACCTCCCAGTTTATTGGAAAATTAACAGATCGCTTTGGAGCAGAAAAACTCTTTATTATTATCTCTTGTCTATCTTTTGCTCCTATTCTACTTATCACTCATTTATCTCCTCGTCCTTTTTGGCAGGTGATTCTCGTTACTTGTTTTTTTATGAGCATGGTCTCTGGAAGAAATGTTCCATCAATGACTTTGATGTTATCCAGAGTTCTATCTAAAACACGCGGAAGCTTCATGGCCCTCTCTTCATCTTCTCAGCAACTTGCTGTTGGACTTTCTTCTTTTTTAGGTGGTGAAATTCTTAGAGAGAACACAGAAGGGAAAATTCTCAATTATAATGAGCTCGGCTATATTGCAATCGGAGCTAGTCTTATTGGTGTTTTAATTGGACTCTCTTTAATAAAAAAACCTACTCAACTGGAATAACAATCCCTTTTTCGTGAACTAAGTTCTCTGGCATATTGTGAATAATGACATCCTTCAGTGATTTTAAAATTGTCTGTCTTGCCAAGTTCGGAGAAGAAACAATACTAATCTCTCTTGTTGGAATCTCTCCTGAGAATCTTTTTACCAGTGATTTATCGTAGTCACTTAAGTTCTGAGTGGCCAAATGTGGAAGTAGAGTAAAACTAGGAGTTGTTTTTACCATATTTTTTACTGTTTCAAGTGAACCACTGGAGAAAGTAACATTTCGGTATTCACTCCTATCTGTATTATGACAAATTTTAAGCATCTGGTCCCTAAAGCAATGTCCTTCTTCTAGTAACCACGCATCCTTAACGTCTAAGTCATCTTCTGTAATTCTTGTCTTTTCAGCAAGCTGATGAGTGGGTGAAATAAAAGCATGGAATGGTTCATAGTATAGAACATCTTTTTTTATCTCTTTATTGGAAACAGGAGTTGCTAAAATTCCTGCATCAATATGCTCTTTTTGCAAAAGTTCCAATATATCGCGGGTTTTCATCTCTTCTATCTTTAGCTTAACTTTAGGAAAAGCTTCTGAGAATTCTTTTAGAAATAAAGGAACAAGATAGGGTGCAATGGTAGGGATGATACCAAGCCTAAAGTTTCCACTGATGTCACCACGCTCTTCCTTCACTAGCTCCTCAAGCCTTTCAGACTCTTTAAGAATCTCTTTCGCTTGAGAGACAACCTTTTTCCCCACCTCTGTCATTTGAACAGGAGATTTACTTCTATCGAAAATTTTAACCTGTAACCAGTCTTCTAATTTTTGTATCTGCATGCTCAAAGTTGGCTGAGTCACAAAGCATTTTTTAGCAGCTTCAGCAAAGTGCAATGTTTCAGACACAGCAATGATATATTTGAGCTGAGTTAAGGTCATGAAATTCTCCCCTATTATAATTACTTTAGCCCACCCTATCATGGCCCTTTACTTATCGTCTATTTTGGATTTTTATGCCAGCTTATGAAGAAAATTGAACTTATTAACCTCAAATTACTTTATGATAAGAGAGGAATTCATGGCCTCAGAAACGTTAACTTAGAGTTTAACAGGTCTCATGTTACTGCCCTTGTGGGCCCTAGTGGAGCTGGAAAGACTACTCTTCTCAATGCTCTGAGTAATGATCTCAAAATTGATTCAGGTCAAATTCTAATCAGAGAAAATAAGATTATTAAACTTGGACAAATTTTTCAGTTTGAGCCCAGTAAAAATGTACTGGATACCCTCCTAGCTTATTCAATTCAACCTCATCATTTATCCCTTGAAGGAATTCGATATTGGCTTGATTTTTTTGATCTCACGAATGAAATAGAAAACCCTTTAGCAAGCCTCTCGGCCGGCCAAAAGCAGAGAGTGCATTTAATCAGTGCTCTCATACAAGGACCTGATTTTCTTTTACTAGACGAACCCTTTGGACATCTGGATGAAACTCTTCGTTACGAGATATCCCAATTACTCTTTCCTGAGTTAAAGTCAAAAAACATTGGTGTCATTTGGGTTAGTCATGATTTTAAAAACGCTTTTAGCTTTAGCGACCGGATGGTCATTATGAATTATGGAGAGGTTCAACAGGTCGCTTCTCCTGAAGAGATTTACTTTCATCCAGCGAATCTTTTTGTGGCCCAATTCACTGGAAGAACCAACGTTATTGTTGGAGAAAAAATTAATCAACAAAAAATCAAAACACTTTTTGGTGAAATTGAAGTCAGTAATTCTAAAGAGAATTTTTTAAACTTTCTCGTGAGACCTGAAAATATACTTGAAACTGATGAGGGAAATGGAATTAGAGCGAAAAAGATTAAAACTTTTTTTGAAGGACAGAGCTACTTGCATCTACTTGAAGTTGGGGAACAGGAAATTTTGATGAGAACAACTAAGAACGTTGAAGAAGTAGTCTTTATCACACTTGAGAGAGACAAGATTCATTTTCTCCCTGCTCTATAGCTTTTTTGAGCAACAGCAAGGGAGGCGGCGCACAAATCACTCTTTTTATTATTCTTAAAACCTGCTTATTTTTTGGACCCAAGCAATGTATAATGCTTTGAAAGGAGATTTTATGGACGCATCAAACTTGGCCAACTCTTGGGCCGCATACCTAATCCCAATAAGTTTAGTTAGCTTTATGCTTATTTTTGTTCTATTAATGTGGCTGGATAAAAAAACCAAGAAATAGTTTATTTAAATGGCCGTTGAAAATTCGATAAGTACTCAAAAACCAAGTTGGCTTAAAGTAAAACTCCCTAAAGGTGGAGATTACAACGACATAAAAAGCAAACTAAGGCAAAAGGGACTTTTTACTGTTTGTGAAGAAGCCCGTTGCCCTAACCTTTCTGAATGCTGGGCCTCAAGAACAGCGACTGTTATGATTCTTGGTGATACTTGTACAAGAGCGTGCAAGTTCTGCCATGTCAAAACGGGCAACCCTAAAGGGTTTATTAATCCAGACGAAATTCAAAATACCTCAGAGATGGTTGGGACAATGAATCTTAACTACTTGGTCGTCACAAGTGTTGATAGGGATGATCTCTCAGATTTCGGTTCAAGTCACTTTGCTTCAGTTGTAGAAAAAATTCATCAAGATCATCCCAAAGTAAAAGTTGAAGTTCTCATTCCTGATTTTAATGGTATTGAAGAACATATGCACACGCTGGCCAAGAGTAATCCTTTTGTCATTGCTCAGAATATGGAAACAGTGAAAAGACTTACCCATCCTGTTCGTGATCGACGGGCCAGTTATGAAACAACTCTTAATTGTTTGAGCTTTTATAAAAAACACTATCCCCAGATAGCAACAAAAACATCATTAATGGTGGGACTTGGAGAAACTTGGCAAGAGATTCAAGAAACCTTAGAGGATTTGCGTAAGGTAGATTGTGATATCGTAACGATAGGACAATACCAACAGCCTACAAGAAGACACTTAAGTGTTGAAAGGTTTTATACTCCAGATGAATTTAGCGAATTAAAAAGAATGGCCTATAAACTAGGGTTTAAATTTGTGGCTTCAGGCCCTTTGGTCAGAAGCTCATATAAAGCAGGTGACTATCTAAACTACCTTAAGGCCCAAGGACATGAACTTTAATATCGAAAAAATTCAAATCAATCGACTTACATTATACGTTAAAGAGAACTGGGATTATCTTGAGTGCTTAGAGTTTCAAAAAGACCTTATTTCTGAAGTTCAAAAAAACCCTCAACAACGATTCATGGTTATTTGTTCTCATCCTCATCTTTTTACCCATGGACGTGGTCTGCAAAAGGCCAAAAAAGGACAAGAACTCTCTCTTAAAGATTTTGATGATTCCCAAAACCTTCCTTTCAAGCTTCATCAAATAGCAAGAGGTGGTGGGCTTACTTTTCACTACCCTGGTCAATTTATTGTTTATCCTATTTTAAAACTTGATTCTCAAAATTTTACGATGAAAAAAGTTATTTATGGAATGATGGATTTAGTGAAAAACGTTTGTAGCGAGTTGTATCAAATTAATAACCTCGATTATCATCGAGATCTGTTAGGCCTATGGTCTGGAGAAAAAAAATTGGCCTCTATTGGAATGGCAACTGAGCGCTACATTACATACCATGGAATGGCCCTTAACCTTCAGTTTGATAAAAAAATGCTTGATGCTTTAGTTAATCTTAGTCCTTGTGGGATATCTCCTTTGCAATATATTGATCTACAATCTCTTATCAAATCAAATTCTTCTCTTAAACGTAGTGATTTCCAAGAAGCTTTTTTAAGACAACTTGAAACTTCTTTTTGGAGTCAATAATGCTTAAATTGCTCATTTCCCTCATCTTATCAATATTATCTATCCAACAAAGTAGAGCTTCCATTTCATTTGGAAATGTTCAAATAGCAGAGGAGAGAATCGATCTTTTTACATCTGACTTTGAAACAGTTGTTAACGTTCCAGGAGTAAAAGTAACAGCAAAACTAATTAAGAACACTATCGAATGGGTTCGTGATGAAGACGTTCTTCTCATCCCAAGAGGAAGAATCGCTATTCGCATTGAAGATGGAGCTAAAGATCTTCATATTCGTTATGAAAAGAAATCTCTGATTATGCAATCTATTAGTCAAAAAGCTCATATTGAGTTTTACGTATCACTTTATCAGTCTAAACCTATAGAAGTTTTTGATGGCAACAAGAAGCTAGGAGAAATTAAAGTTAAAGCGAAAAGAGTAGCTTCAGATAGAGAAGCACATTTGATTGACTATTCTTGTGCCCAATACTTTGTTGAAATCAAAGGATTAGAAAATGATTTTCTCTCCCTTGGCTGCCGAAGTTCAAACATTGGAGAATTTGGAAAACAAAAAAAGATGGTGGAGATTATTTGGATGTCGGCCAATCATCAGCTTCTTGATAACTCCACAGGTCCCTACATTAGTGTATTTTTTGAAAGCCACCCTATTAAGACTAAAGTTATTAATCCCCATACTGGACAAATTAAATATGTTGAAATCTCTGCGAAAATCCCTTCTCGCTACCATCGATTAAAAACAGCATTAGGTCTAGGGCCTTACGAATTTACTTCTTCAAACTCTGAATCCGAAAAATCCTCCGATAAAGTTGCTCCTTCATTTATGTTTTATGGCAAGCTTGATTTTGACCAATCAAACTCCTTGCGTTTTTTTGATGCTCTTGTCTGGCAAAAATCTTATTTTAATAATTTTGGTCTTTATTATGCTTATGATTTGGCCTTAATTTTAGACAGAAGACTTCTTTTTACTGCACTCATTGGAGTTCAGCATGTTTCTTATCGCTTTGACCCAGGCACACCGACAATTAGTGAGTTAATGCTTCCCCAAGGATTAGAAATGGTATACAAGCATCCTTTTGGTCTTAAGAATTATAGTATGGCCATTGGAGGGTTTATTGATCCTGGTAATGCCAATTTTTATAAGAACGTATGGTTAAGATTTGGGAAAAAAATCTTTTACGAAATTAACTATATTTCCTGGGAAAATAAAGATAACGATGAGCAGGAAGCTTCAATGTGGGGACTATCGGTTGGCTTCCCTTTTCTTTCTTTCTTTTAGATGATAATCTAGTTCTCATGAAACTTAACCAATATATCGATCATACTTTATTAAAACCAGAGTCAACAGAAGATGAGATAAAAAAGATTTGCCATGAAGCAATGGAATATAATTTTTTTAGTGTCTGCATTAATCCTTATTATGTTCGTGAAGTTAAGAAAATATTAAGAGACTCACAAGTGAAGGTTTGTACTGTTATTGGATTTCCTCTTGGTGCAAATACCACTGAAATCAAAATTGCAGAAACAAAACAAGCTCTGTTAGATGGAGCCCAAGAAATTGATATGGTTTTAAATATTGGAGAACTAAAAAATAAAAACCTGACTTTTATTACCAATGAAATTAAATCAATATGTGAAATTTGCCATTCAAAAGATGCCATTCTGAAAGTCATTATCGAAACATCACTCCTTGATAAAGATGAAAAAGTTATGGCATGTAAAGCCGTTAGTAATGCAGGAGCTGATTTTATCAAAACCTCAACTGGTTTCTCTTCTGCTGGTGCCTCCATAGAGGATGTGAAGTTATTAAACGAGAAGACTTCTGCCAGAGTTAAAGTTAAGGCCAGTGGAGGCATTAGAGATCAAGCAACAGCTATCGCCATGATAGAAGCCGGAGCAAGCCGGCTCGGGATGAGCTCAGGGGTAGCCATTATGCAAAACCAAAGTTCAACAGAGAGCTATTAAATGTCCACTCTCATTCTTGCTAGTTCCTCTATCTATAGAAAAAAACTTCTTGAGAGAATCATCAACAATTTTGAAATTGTACCTCCAGAAATAGATGAAAGTGATTTCAAATCTCATATCCACGAACCAGAATTACTATCAACAACTCTGGCTGAAGAGAAAGCTCTAGCAGTCTTAAAAAAATATCCAGAAGCAACAGTTATTGGCTCGGATCAGGTTGTGAGTCTTGAAGGTGAAATCCTCAGTAAACCCGGAACGATTGAAAAAGCTCAACGCCAACTAGAAAGTCTTCAATCTAAAAAGCACAACCTCTATACTTCCTTTTGCATCGTGAATAAATTAAGAAAACAAATGCATACTCATCATACCGTTTTACATATGAAGGCCTTAACCCCCCAGCAAATCGCTAACTATATCAATAAAGATAAGCCTTTTGACTGTGCTGGTTCTTACAAGTTTGAAGAGCATGGAATTTCTTTATTTGAAAAAGTCGAATGTAACGATCAAAGCGCAGTGACTGGTTTACCTCTTATTAAGCTTTCTCTTCTTCTTGAAGAATTTGGTTTTGAGCTTCTCTCTTCTCATTAAGTTCGGCACAAGCTTTTATTAAATTTTCCCATAAGAACTCTTGCCCTCTTCCCTTTATCTTTTTTCTTTTACGAATCAGATAGAGATTTACATTTGTTCGCTCTGATTTTAAAAAATGTATTTCAGTGAGAGTTCCTTTGTTTAATTCGCTCTCGACATAATGTAATGGGAGACTTCCCCAACCAACTCCTTCTAGGATCATTTTTTTCTTTGTTCTCATATCATTCACATACCAAAACGAAGCATCTTTAATAACTCCTTTGTCTTGGCTTTTTTCTATTGTGCTTCTTATAATAATTTGAGGAATTTGAAACAAACTCTCTTCATTCATATCCTGAATAAGAGAGCAATCTGAACTGATTACAATAGGCATTTGAACACTTGATAACCTAATACTATCAAATTCATCCATCTGTTCTAATTCTTCAACAATGGCCATATCAACGATATCATTTAAAACCATTTTCTCACCAGAGAGAACTTCCATTTTTAACTCAAGCTCTGTTTGTTTAAAATTTTGCATAAATGTTTTAGAAGCTTGAAGGATTGGACCTAATTCTGCTAATAGTGAAAAACTTAAACTCACCTTCGCTTCATGATTCAAGGCCAAGGTTTGCGAGAATTGCTCAAGCTCCTCATGAGAACGCAATACCTTGAGAGCTTTTTTGTAAAAGACTTTTCCATGAGCTGTTAGCTCTGGCCTATATTTTTCCCTAGAAAAAATTTGAAACCCGTGAAGTTGTTCTAGAGTCTTAATACTATAGCTCACGGCCGATTGGGCCTTGTGCAACTTTTGAGACGCGGCCCTAAAACTTCCTTCTTCAACGATGCTTCTAAGTACTTGTAAATGCTCAACAGACATGCCTTAACGATAAACTATTTATATCATTTTGATAACAATATTATGCTTTTTTTAGATTGTCCTATGACTTAAACTCAATTAACAAATTAACAACTGGAGTTATTAAATGAAAAAAATTACTTTTCTCTCAACACTTTTACTTGGTCTCATCTACGCCGTTTTTGGATTAAATGGATTTCTTCACTTCCTTCCCGTTCCAGAAGCACCTCCTGAAGGAGCAGCTTTTTTGGGTGCCCTATTTAAAACGGGATATGTATTTCCAATTATAAAGGCCATTGAGTTTTTCACTGGTATTGCTTTACTGGCTAATAAGTTTAAGCCACTGGCATTAGTTATTGTATTTCCTATTACTGTTAATATTTTTCTCTATCATACAATTCTAGATCCTAGTGGTGCTTTCATGGCCATTTTACTTATGGCACTAAATCTATTTCTTGCGTGGAGTGAGAGAAAAGCTTATGCCCCACTTTTGAAGGCCTAAATAAGGAGTTTCATATGACAACATATTTAAGAAGAGCAAATGAAAGAGGAAAGTTTGATTTTGGCTGGTTAAAAACCAGCCACTCCTTTTCTTTCGGACAGTATTATGACCCTGAGCATATTCATTTCGGAAATTTGAGGGTTATTAACGAAGATTTTGTAGAGGCTGACAAAGGTTTTGGAACTCATCCTCACAAAGACATGGAAATTATCACTTATATGGTTGATGGTGTTCTCAAGCATAAAGACAGCATGGGAAATGAGTACGAAATAAAACCAGGAGAAATCCAAAGAATGAGTGCTGGTACTGGCATTACCCATTCTGAATATAATGGTTCTAAAGAAAATGAAGCCCACCTGTTTCAAATCTGGTTGTTACCTAATAAAACAGGGATCAGACCTAGTTATGACCAAAAAAATATTTTGAAGAACTTTAAGACTGATGAACTCAACTTGATTGCAACCCATAAAGAATATAGTGGTATCATGAAAATGAACTCTAACGCGAACCTTTTTTCAGCCCGGTTAAGCTCTGGCAAGGAGCTTAATCACCAATCTGTTGATTTTCATAAGATATGGATACAAATGATCTCTGGGGCCGTTGAAGTGAATGGAAACCTGATTGAAAAACAAGATGGAATCGGATTAAATGTAAGTGAGGTTAAAATAAAGGCCTTAGAAAATAGTGAATTTTTATTATTTGAGTTAGATGAAGCGCAATAGAATTGGACAAAAAATTGTCGTTAGAAAAAATCTCCCACGAGAGTACTTGGTGGATATTTATCACCAAGTACTCCATATGAAGTGGCGTTATCTTCTTCTTTATTTCTTTGTTTTTTTTCTTATAGTAAATTTTATTTTTGCTCTTCTCTACCATCTCGCACCTGATGGTATTTCTAATCACTCAAACTCATTTTTAGATTCTTTCTTTTTTAGTGTTCAAACATTCTCAACGATAGGTTTTGGTTCACTTTCTCCTCACTCTCTCTATGCCAATATTTTAGTTACGATAGAGGCAATGCTTGGACTTATTTGTGTGGCCCTTATGACTGGAATTGTTTTCTCTAAATTTGCTCAAGCAAAAGCAAAAGTTCTTTTTAGTAATGATATACTTGTTTCTACATTTCAAGGTAAACCAACTTTGATGTTCCGAGTGGCCAATGCGAGAACAAATCAAATCGTGAACGCACAGGTTCATCTAACTCTTCTGCGTGATATTAAGACTCAAGAGGGGCAAGAATTTAGAGAATTTACCGTTTTAAAACTGGTAAAAGAGCATACTCCTGTCTTTTATTTAAGTATGACCGTTATGCATGTTATAGATGAAACAAGTCCTTTATACGGGATATCCTTAGATATGATGGAAAAGCAAGACCTAGAACTCATTGTTAATCTTAGTGGACTAGATGGAACTTTTGGTCAAACAATCCACTCTCAATTTTCTTACAAGAAAGATAATATTGTTTTTGGTGGACGTTTTGCTGATATTCTTTCAAAAGCCCCTAACGATGTTCGAGTTATTGATTACTCTCATTTTCATACTATCATAAAAGAATAAGAAACTAAGAAGCTTTTTTTAAATGCTCCCCTTCAGTTGTATAAGGATAGATTTCTTCAAAACTTTTACATTGAAGCATCGAAACTCTTCTTAATATATGGTGACGACGCAACTCTGTATGAGACTTCAGTCCAGCTGCAGCAATAAGTTCTTCAAAATTTTTCACCGTCTCTCGGTGAAATTGATAAACTCTTTTTGATTTGTTTTCAACATCTAATCCTCTGGACAAGTCCTTGTTCTGAGTTGCAATACCAACAGGACAATGATTTGTATTACACTCAAGGGCCTGTATACAACCAAGTGCCATCATCATCCCTCTGGCCGAATAACAAAGATCGGCCCCAACAGCAAGCGCTCTAGCGATATGAAAAGAGGTTACAATTTTACCACTGGACATAATTTTTATTTTATCCTTAATACCAAAGCCTAGTAATGTGTTATAAACAAAAGCAACACCATCTTTCATAGGAGTTCCGACTGAATTGGCAAACTCCAGCGGAGCTGCACCAGTTCCACCTTCACTTCCATCAACAGCGATATAATCAGGATAATTTTGAAGTCGAACCATTTCCGCACATAACTGCTTAAACTCATGGTGTGAGCCCAAACATAACTTAATTCCAATTGGTTTCCCGCCTGATAAATCTCTTAGTTTTTGGATAAAATGAATGAGCTCTTCCGGAGAATGAAAAGCATTATGGCTAGCTGGAGAAATTACATCTGTTCCTTCTTGAACACCTCTAATATGAGCAATTTCCCCTGTGTTTTTAGCTGCTGGTAGTATTCCTCCTTTCCCTGGTTTAGCACCTTGAGAAAGTTTTAACTCGATCATTTTGACGTAGTCCCTTTGACTCTTTTCTTGAAAAGTTTTTTCACAAAAATACCCTTCTTTTGTTCTACAACCAAAATAACCCGTTCCAATTTGCCAAATAAGATCTCCTTCATACTTAGAATGATAAGGAGAAAGTCCTCCTTCACCTGTATTATGAGCGAAGCCCCCCATTTTTGCTCCTTTGTTCAAGGCCATTATAGCGTTTGAACTAAGTGAACCGAAGCTCATTGCTGATATATTGAGAATTGAACTCTTATAAGGTTTTTTGCAATAAGGACCACCAATAACAACTGTAGAATCATACTTATAAACGTGTTTATCTATAGGATACATTGAATGATTAAGCCACTCATGTCCAATCTCATAAACTTCTTCTTGAGTGCCAAAAGGTGAGGTATCTAACTCACCTTTTGCTCTCTGGTAAACGATAGAGCGAATTGTCCTACTGAAGGGACGCCCATTGATATCTGACTCTACAAAATATTGATAGAATTTGGGACGCAATATTTCTAATATATATCGACCATGTCCCCAAACAGGATAATTTCTTAATAAACTCTTTTTTCTTTGAAAAATATCATGCAATCCAATTAAGTAATAAGGACCTAGTACCGCATAACCCCAAAAGATGTTAGAGTGAATAAACAACCCTCCCAACAAAATGAATAGAGAAGAGAATAAAGAAAACCAAACAAAAAGTTTAAACTGAGACATTATTTATTTCCTTTGATTGCAATTTTTTTCCCTTTATAAAAACAAAATGCTTTCCCTATAAAGCTTAAAGTACTCTCTGTTACAATAATTCCACTCCCGTCGGGACAAGCATAAATGGGGTTTGATGTTTTTTTAGAATGGCCAATGATTTCTTTATCATAACGATGTGAATTTCTGTAATGCGGAAAAAATTCAAAAGAAACGAGACCAAGAGAAGCTAAATTTTTAAGATTTTCTTCATTTTCATCTTTATCAAAAGAGGGAAAACCTGCTGTAGCAATATTAGGAGTCATAATAATAGCTCCTGCGCTTAGTCCTGTTAGTATTCCACCTTTTCTAACAAATTCCCTCAATCTGACCATTAAAGAGTTTTGTCTCAAATATTTTAAAAAATAGTAAGTATTCCCACCAGATAAATGAATAATATCGCTTTTAAAAGCTTCTTTAAATAAAACCTTGTCATAGGGTATATCAATAGGGAAATAGATAAATTTACTTACACCGAAGTATTTATACTGTTCAATAAAGTCTATGAAATCCACATCATGATCATATGAACACGAGGGTATGTAAGTTATTTGTGGCTTTTTGTTCTTGGCAAGTTTTATTAGGGCGCTATCGAGTGTTTTATTATCTAAATCATCTCCTCCCCCATAAAAGACAAGTCTCATATCCCTTCTCTACATTCTTTCACAATCCTAAAAAAACTTTTTAAAATTGTTTTTTCTCTGGTCGTTAAGTTTGTTTTTGATTTTTGTTTTGTTGGGTCAAGGTTTTGATAATGAGTGAACTCTTCTAAAATCTCATAAATTTGCTCTGGTGTTAATTTAGGTTTAGCTTTCAAAACCTTATCTGTTATATAAGAAATTGAATCACCTGTTACTCGATCGTACTTATTAATAACAGAAGACCTCATTGTCATATTCAGAAGAAGAGATTCTTTTTTTACATTAATCAATTTTGAAATTTCATTCACAAGACTTAAATAGAGGTCTTGATATTTATTGATTTGACTTTTTTTGGATGACGTTAACCTAATGTCCTCATCGCTTGCATAGTTGGATTTAATAATTTCAATAAACTCATCTGCTTCGATCTTATCGCCTCTAATAAGAATCATTTGTGGCAATTCTCTTAAAATATCCCTCATACAAAAAACTGCGTCCCAATTAATTCCATCTGCTGTTTCATATTGACCACGTTTTGACTTCATTCTCTCGAAGTAGGAAAAAACATTACGAAAATCTTGAGTATGCTTTCTTATCTTTTTGTTGTCGATAACTTTCTTAATATTCTTCTCTTCAAACCCCATTTTATATAACAAATTAAAGTCTTTGTTATATTCATATTTTTGATCAAATTTTTTTAACGCTTTATTATTTTTGAAATGATTAAGAGGTTTCTTTTTACGAGTTTTTAAATAGTCAATCATCTGAGCAAATGTTTGAATAATATGTCGGCATTTTGTTTTTTGTTCTTTGATTGTTGTTGAATACCTCTCAACATCATCATACCTATATTCATGATGAAAAAGGCCAAACTGACGTATAGAACCATAATCAATAATCCCTCCGTCCATTAGAATATTATCTCCATCCCAATCCATCCAACAAAATATATACTCGTCTTCAAACTTGGCAGTTATAAAAGCAAACTTCTCGATCATCTTGTCCATAAAGTAATCAAGTTGCTCAGAGAAGTTATTTGGAAAGTCTTTCCATGCACCGTTAGATACTTGTTTATTCATATAATAATGAGTGATATCTCGTAGACGTTCCCACTGTGATTGTTTTAGGTGATTAAAGAAATGAGAAGGTCTAAGAAGATTAGGATAAGCTCTAACTGTTATTGAAAATCCTTTTTCAAATTCAATAACAGCAAGAACTCTCTCTGAAGGAATGGAGTTTCTATGTAGAACCTCACTAAAAAAAGCGGTTGAAATACCTTCATCAATTTCACTATAGCCACAACCATAAGAAATTGAAGGATCTCCGTTCTCAAAAAATTTATTATATTTATGAGTTGCTGGACTTAAACAAGTTGCACCAGTACCGACACTCGAAACATCCCATACCACACCGTTATGTTTAACTTCACCGTTCCAAATACTTCTTCCATCTCCAGAAGTCATCCCAACACTACCAGGGTGTTGCAACTGTAGATAACGTGTGGCCATGTACATATTGGGTTTTATTTCTTTTTCAGGATATTTAATTTTATTAATAACATCATATTCATTTATAATAATAATAGAAAAAGTATCGAGTATTTTATTTTCAAGTTCTTTGGTTACTCGAATATCATGATTTTGAGGAACTAGACCCATCTCTTTAGCAAGTCCAAAGTTGAAATAACTGAGTTTTCCTCCTTTGCGCTTTCTTGCTTTGTATTCAACATAAGCCCCAAAAACAGCATCTTTTAATGAATGCGTTCCATCAAGTTGTTCAAACTTATCATAACTGTTATTTTTCTTAACTTTTGTCATTTCTATTTTATTTCTTCGCATAATTACTTATCGTTATTTAAAATTATATCCTAAAAAAATATTTATTAGTTAATGGTGGAACTTTTGTTTGCGTTGAGAGAAAAAGAAGTTAACTTAAAAGTATAAAACTAGGACGAAAATAATATGAAAAGTTTAAAATTTGAATTTCAAAATGAAAATAATGAAACCCTGGCCGGAAAAATAGAGATGCCTGACTCTGAGCCTCAGGCATATGCGTTGTTTGCACATTGTTTTACCTGTTCGAAAGACATACTGGCAGCATCAAGAATATCGAGAGAACTAAGAAATTGTGGTATCGCAGTTCTTCGTTTTGATTTCACAGGAATTGGAAACAGCGAAGGAGATTTTGCCAACACTAACTTCAGTTCAAATAGCGCGGATCTACTGTTTGCTGCCAGGGCATTGGAAAAAAAATTTCAAGCTCCAAAGATTCTTATTGGACATAGTTTAGGTGGAAGTGCTGTTCTTAATATTGCTAATGAAATTAAATCTGCTAAGGTCGTGGTGACAATAGCGGCTCCCTCTGAAGCGCACCAAGTTACCCATCTTTTTCACGAAAAGATTGATGAAGTTAATGAAAAAGGAAAAATTAAACTCCGCCTGGGAGGAAAAGATTTTTTTATCACAAAACAATTTATTGATGACTTAAAACAGTCATCATTAGAAGAGAAAATATCTCATCTGAAAAGTCCTTTACTTATCTTTCACTCACCTCAAGACAATATTGTTTCAATTGAAAATGCTAAGAAAATTTATCTAGCTGCGAATCATCCCAAAAGCTTTATTAGTCTAGATGGTGCTGATCACCTTATCTCTAACAAACAAGACTCTACATACATTGCCAGTATCATCCAGAGTTGGGTTTCTAGGTATTTAAATAAAAATGAACCTATATCTTCTTTTCCACAAGTTGAAAAAAAACAAGTTATAGTAAAAAACAAGAAAAACTATCCATACCTTCATGATGTATGGACATCTAATTATCATGTTCTCGCCGATGAACCTATTGATGTTGGAGGAAATGATATGGGACCTAGTCCTTATGAGTTTTTACTTAGCGCTTTAGGAACTTGCACTGCTATGACAATGAAAATGTATGCCACTAGAAAAAATATATCGTTGCAAAACGTTCAAGTTACTCTCTCTCATCAAAAAATAAAAGCTTCTGATTGTCATGATTGCCAAACAGAAGAAGGTCTGGTCGACGAAATCACTAAAACAATAGAAATTTCAGGAGATTTTTCAGAAGAACAAAAAAAGAGAATATTAGAAATAGCTGAAAAATGTCCTGTTAATAGAACATTACAATCTGAAGTTAAAATTAGGAGTCATTACTTATGAACTTATCTCTCCTTCTTATTATATTCTCCTTTAAGCTTAATGCCCAAGAACTGGAGAGATATTGCTTTAAAAGTCCAGGGCAAAAAAAAATGGCAACACAAGAGTATAGGCAATTTAAACTTTCAGAAGAAAGTCTTTTAAATGTTTCTGCATTATGCTTTGATCTCGTTGTGCAATCAAAAAAGAGAATTGAATTTTGGGATTCTTTTTTACACAAAAGACATGGTGGAATTAACCAAACAGCATCTCAGTTTAAACCTGAAGAATGTCGTCTCAAACTAGAAACAACTAGATATACAACAGAGCTTAAAAATAAACTTAACCTTTCTAAGCGCCCTCAATTTTTAAAGAATAAAAATCAAAGTGAAATGAAAGAGGAAAGTTTTTTACGAATACTCTCTGGAAAGCAAGGTCAACTCTTATTTGATGGAGAAGAGCTTAATTTTATTTGTACTTATAAAAACAAAGACCTTTACTCTATCGAGTTTTCCAGAAAAGTTACTGAAGTAAAAAATATTAATTACCTCATCAATGGTATCCCATTTTGGAAGCAATTAACTGAAACAAAGGAGCATCTCACAACATCGCTTCAACTAAATAAGGGGCAAAGAATAGAAATATCAAGTATTAACAGAGATAAAAATGAATCAGATAATTCTCTTGATATTCCCTCACATCTTTCTCAAGAAAAAATTGATTATGCTATTTCACAAAAAACATTTCTGACAATTGAATAGAAAGTTACTTCAATGCACCTAAAGATTTGGCCACGGTTGCCCTTGCAGCAATGAAATGTTGATCGCTAATACATAAAGACTTTGCGATAAGTCTTATTTCTTCAGACTCAAGATTTGAAACAACTCCATCAGCAGCGGACAAAGCAAATAAAGCAACAAGAACTTCTAATTTTTCTCTTTTATCTAAAACATCGTTTAAAGGAGTGGCGTATAGATGATTTTCTAACCCTGAGAGCTCTTTCATTTCTTCAACGGCCATATTTCCAATACACTCGATAGATTCTTCTGATAAGCGAGTCCACTTTGATAAAATGTCTTTCAGAGTTTCTATCTCTTCTCTTGATATATCCAAGTCAACATAAGCCACTCGAGCACAGAGCCCAGCAATACAAGTGGCTATAATAACCTCTCTCTCATTAGAGCTGGGAAAATATTTTTCTACCTTGTGATGAAGTGAGCTGAACTGAATTTTTTGCTCAGTGCTTCTAAATTTAAACAAATCAACTAATGCCATGGAAGTATTTTAAATGAATTTCTTCTCAGATAAAAGCAAAAGATCTATTTTGCAGGGTTCATGATATAAGCAGTTACATAGGTAAGCCTTATTCTTTTCTCCATTGTATCAGCTTGGTCAAGTAAAAATGTTTCTAGCTCATCTGAGAACCCTAGCTTACAAGCATACAAATCTGCTTCAACTTGCGCCTTAACTGGATCTATTTCTCTTTTACTATGATTATGAATGATATGCCCCATCTCATGAGCCAGAATGGCCAAAGCGTGGTTTGTTGCTGAGGACTTAAGAAGAGACATAAGCTCTGGAAAGACAATAATAATGTAGTCATTCATTGACTGAAATGTGCAACTAAAGCGACCGCTAGATGGCAGAAAAAGAAGTCTTTGTTTTCCTAAGAAAAGCTTCAAATCTTCAACTGAAAGTCTTTCAAAGAACTCATCAAAGTTGGCCTTGATATATTTATTTTCGATTATCCAAAAATGAGTTTCTTCTTGATAAAATTTTTGAAAGAAGCGATGTAAAACTTCTTCATGGCTTTCGCTTTTTGTTTTTCTAAATAATTGAAGCATGTGCGACCTCTCCTTGGTACATTCACATATCGTTCAAAAAAATGAAAAACCTTATTTATCAAGAAATTGTATTCCTAGCTTGAACTTATCTGCCGCTCCTGGAGGATGTCCAACTGAGCGAATAATACCAACCATCGGCTCGCTAAATTTATCCTCGCCAATTTGATGGATTAGTATCTGAGTATCCTTGTCAAACTTCCTCGTATCATCTTCAGTGACTAAAGCCATTCCCCCTTTAGAAAGGTCATATAGCTTCATCTCAATGAAATTTTCACTGCTATCTAAAGAAACCCATACAGGTTTTTGCTCCTTGGCCATTCCTCTTGGAGCTTCTCGTATTAATTGAAATTTTTCTTCTTCGCTCAGAAATGTTTTTGTTTTCATATAGTCTTTGGCCTCAGGTAACTTGATGCCTTTTACAATTGTGATGAGAGCATCCCAATTATTATTACTCATTAGCTTTTGCTCATATTCATCTAACATCATTAGAAAAAAAGGCATTTCTATGCTGATTCGGCTTTTTCCTATTGCAATAACATTACTAGAGTAAATAAAAGCCTCTGACTCACAATAGCAAAATATACGAGACTCATTGAACTGAATTTTTTTATCTCTAGTGATAATGAAATTTAATGCTAGTGGTTCTTTACTGATGGTCGTCAACTCAAAGAAATCTTGGACTTTTTTCTCTTGCATAGGCTGCCATAAACAAACCTCTGTTTTGAAGTCTAATAGCTTTTGAAAAAGACGAAGGCACTCAGTAGAGTTTTCGCGATACTCTAGTATTTTCATATGTAGCGTTAATGATAGCGTTTAAAAGGGCCAATGGGAATATTTCTGAAGAGTTACGAGCCTCAATGTAGTTATACTTTTTGTAAAGTGGCTCCTGTAAAAAAGAAAAAAATTGTCCAACACACCTTGTTAAGCATTTCCTTAACTACTTGAAATAAAAGAAATAAAAAACCTAACACAAGTCTAACAATAAAGAGTGTAAATTTTTCATGATTTACATGCCTTCAACCTTGCAAGCTCAACCTAAGAGTCATATTGATAAAAACCAATAGTTACCAAAGCGAGTGGTGAGAGAAGAAGTGAATTTTGTTTATTTCAAGTTGTTGCTGGCACTTATGTTTTTTTCGGTGCAATCCCAATCTTCAACAAACAAAGAAGTTTATTGTAATTTACGCTTTACCAAGAAAGGAGTTCTTCCACAAACGGTAAAAGAAGCCAATAAATACCGCCGAAAGAAAATCTCAACTGATATTTCTATTAGTGATGTTAAAAATTTAAATGAGAAAGCCTGGAAAGATCTTATTAAAGCAGTTCCTTTTTCTTACAGAGAGCAATTTGTGGCTGAAATCATTTTATTTAATTCCTCCAAAAATAAATTTACTGAAGAGTTTACTGATACAGTTAATGAGCTTATCGAAGCCAAGGCCATTAATTATTTTAGCTTAAAAAATGAAGTTAAAAAAATTCATCTATTTGATGAAAGACCCTCTTTTCTATTTTCTGATGAGCACCAAGAAGTCTTTCTCAACCATAAGATGGAGCCCCATCTTGAAAGGAAGCTCATTCAAATGCTTGAGAGAAGTGAGCTTTCTGCGGAAATGAAAAAGAAATGGGAATTTCTTTTTCGTTCTCGTTACCCTGGAGACAAGAGCTTTCAAATTATCGAAGAGCAATTGAGAGGTGTACTACCTGAAGAAGAAGAATTTTTGTCCGTAGCTGATGAACTTTTCGAATATTTACAAGCGCTAAAGCCTATTTACCGTCAAAAAGTGGCCAAAGATATTATTCCCATTCTTTCAAACGAAAAAGAATTCTCTACCAACTGGTTAAATGAAATATTAAGTCAAAAAACGAGACTTATTCTTGGAATTGGAGAAAGGGGATACAATTTCTTTAAAGAACAGCATATACTTAACAACGCTTTTGATGAGCACAGAAGAAAACTTACCAAAAAGAAAATCCGTGAGAAAAAATTAAAGCAAATTTCTGGTGAGCAAGAAGTATCGATAAAAACAAAAGCTCGACTCGTCTATCAAGAACTCGTCAAAAAAAATAAATCTCAAACTGTTGCACTGACTTCATTTGAAAGGCAAAAGATTTTAGAAGAAGCTTATGAATATCGTTATCAACTAAGAGAAATAAGAAACACCTGTCAAAGAAATTCTCAAGGTTTGTCTAAGAAGAAAAAACTAACAACAAATGATAAAACTAATCTTTCTCGCTTTAGAAAATTTAAACTTTTTATGAGTTCTTCTTTTCTTGCAGGCTCTTACTACTACCTTAATCCAGATGCACCATGGCTTGAAGAATTTCCTAATGAAGCACACCTCAGACTTGAACTTGAGTTGAGATGGCTTGCTGTTTACGAGCTTCTCAATACTCATGTTATTTCTCAAAAAGGAATGCCCTTACTTCCCAAATACTTTACTTTCTTCATGATTGAAGCCATGAAAGATTTTTTATACAGTGGAGAAATCGCTTACCGGTTTACAGGAAACGATGAAGAAATAAACAGAGAGTATCAAAAACTCAAAGAGAGCCCCTACTATAAAGAAAAATTAGAACAACTCGTTAAGACTTATAAAGAACAAGAAGTTGCGCGAAAAATTTATTATCACGTAATTGATCTTCTAAAGTCTCAAAAGATTCCGACTGGAGAAACGTTACTAGAAGCCGTTAAAACAGAAGAAGATCTAGAAAAACCTGAAATCGAAGAAGCTGTCTCAAGATTATTAGGACAAGAATATTATCAGAACCTAAGAATTGAGAACTCAAAAGATTCTCCTGAATTTGTTAAAAAACTAGGAACTCAGAACACAGGTTTTGCTTATACAGACCTTTTAACATTTAACAGAAAGTTTGGCTCCATTTCGAACATGAAATCAGTCCTTGTAGGCCTCTATATGTTTAATATGCTTTGTAAAAACTCTTTAAATCCGACTCTCTCCTATGTTAAAGCCGGTGCTGTTGTTATCCTAGATAACCTACTCACCAAACCTATCTATTACGGGGCCAGAGATCTTTTTGTTCCGAGCTCAGTACTACCAAAAGCAAGTAAATAATAAATATTTATAAAAATGGTTTATTATTTTTTTCCCTTCTAATTATTCCCTATTCATTTGAAATGAAGATAAAATAAAAATGGATGACCTTTTAAAATCGGAGGAAAAATGAAAGGTAAAAACTTAAAACTACTTATTGCCACTTCGCTTGTTTCTGGAGCACTTACAGTTAATAGCGTCAGTGCATCTACTGATGCAACTCCAAATAACTGGAAAGGATCTCATGAAGCAGGTATTGTCGATCATGAAGGTGATGGATGTGGGGCCAGTGGTTGCGGAGCTAATGGATGTGGAAATTCAAAACCAAGTGAAGAAAGTGAAGCCCCTGCCGATGATTCTGGAAGCGATGAATAATATCTGTTACATTAAATAATCGTTAACGAAGAGGTCCATAAGGACCTCTTTTATTTTAATTATGCAAAAAAATTCTTATCTAGGCGTTGGCCTTGGGCTTAGAAAAAAACATTTCAAGAAAGTACTAGAAAACAACCAAGATGTTGACTGGTATGAAATACTTTCTGAAAACTACATGAAGTTCGGAGGAAGACCTCTTGATGTTTTAAAAAGCCTTATCTCAAAAAAAATTCCTATTATTCCTCATGGAGTAAGTCTTTCTCTCGGAAGTTCTGACGATATTGATCAAAGTTACTTTAAAAAACTGCAACAACTCATTCATTTATTAAACCCTCCGTGGTTTTCTGATCATCTTTGTTTTTCAAGCCATGAAAAAGTTCATTTCCATGATCTCCTTCCAGTTTTAAAAACATCAGAATCATTAGAAATTATTTCCCATAAAATAAATACCCTTCAGGAGAAACTAAAAATCCCTTTTGCTCTTGAAAATATTAGCTACTACCTAAAAAGCCATTTAGATGAAATGACTGAAGAGGAATTCATCACAGAAATAGTTAAGCGAACAAACTGTAAACTACTACTAGATGTTAACAATGTTTATGTTAATTCAGTTAACTTTAACTTTAATGCAATCGATTATATAAAATCTCTTCCTGTTGAAAGTATTATTCAAATTCATCTTGCTGGTCATTGGAACAGAGGGGATCTTTTAATTGATACACATGGTGATTATATATGCCCAGATGTTTGGGTACTTTACAGAAAAACCCTTGAGTACTTAGAGAGACCTGTTTCAACTTTAATTGAATGGGATAATGAAATACCTAGTTTTGAAGAGTTAAAAAAAGAAGCTCGAAAAGCAAAAGAAATTTTAAAAGAGTGTTTCGATGAAACTTAAAGATTATAACAAAATATGGAGTCAGTTTTTATTAGGAAAAATAAATCTTCAAGAAGCTCAGAGTAGTTTGAAGATTAAAAATCCACATTTAGAGCTTTATAAAGAGTTTATCAATCATCATTTTGAGTTCGCTCTCGCCAAAAATTTCCCTCTTACAATCAAAGCTGCAAAATTAAAATTGCAAGAAATATCCCCTCTCTACTATCAAGAATATCAGGCTTATGATTGGGAACTCAATTCAATGGGCAAACAATTTCCTCAATTTTTAACAAATAAGAATTACCCTCTCTATATTCAAGAGCTTTCTCTCTACGAGTGGCTCAAGTTTGACATTTGTCTGAGCTGTGAAAATGAGGAAGAAGTTATCTCAGACATCGCTCAAGAAGAGTTATGTCTGAATCCTCTTTTAATTGGCCAGCAATTTACCTACGATATTACAGACTGGATTAATAAAGATTTATTTCAAACACCACTTGAACTTCACCATATCCTTTTAGTGACAAGAGACTTTCATTTGAAAAATTGTCTTTTCACGAAAGCTTCTCAAATTCTTCTCGAAATAATCAATGTTTTCTTAGAGCAAAATCGTTTTATAGAAAAAAATGAACTCAAGGAATTAATGCTTAGTCATTCTTCTACTAGTAAAGAAAAACTGAGTAAAGAGATCGAATTTGCTTTAAAACAAAACATTATTCTGTCTAAAGATTCACTTTGCCTAAACCACTCAAGTTAAATAAAATAAACCAAATGGTCAAAAATTTAAGTAAAAAAGAAAAAATCATTAAAAGTGCTATTAAGTGTTTCAATGAGACAGGAATTGAACAAACTAAGATAGTCGATATTGCAAAGTACGCAGAGGTAAACCACTCTCTTGTTTTGTATTATTTCCCTAACATCAAAGATCTTGGAAAAGCTGTTATAGAGTCTCTGATTGATGAGTTAAATCAATCTACAATTAAGGCCCTAGAAAAAAGTGAACAAAATTCGAAAGCACTACTTAAATCCTATATTGATTCAACATTTCTTCTTGTAAAAAAAAATAAGAATAAATTTACAATATGGCTTCATTTTTATTATAAAGCATCTCACAATCAAGAATATCAGGACTTGAACCAAAAAGTGCGCCATCAAGGAAAAGAGAGGATACGATCTATTTTACTTTCTCTAAGTGAAAAAAAACTCATTCCTTCCCTTTCACCAGAGTTACTTGAAGAATCAACAGATCTTATTCTTGGACTTATGACTGGAAATTTGATTATTGCAATGACTGAATCAGAAAAACCTACTTCCTATTACAGTGACCAGACTTATAAAATCGTTGAAAAATATCTTTTGAGCTTAAAATAAAAAAGGCCTGGGAAAACCAGGCCTTTCGTTATTATCTTCTTTTCTGAGGTCCGCTGTTGCTTTTTTGTGGACCACCGCCACCTCTTTGAGGTCCAGTATTTCTTCTTTGAGAACCACCACCTCTTTTTTGTTGACCACCTCTTGCTTCTTGACGACCTTCTCTTCTTTCTTGACGTCTTTCCTGACGACCTTCTCTTCTTTCTTCACGTCTTTCTTGACGACCTTCTCTTCTTTCTTCACGTCCTTCTTGACGACTTTCTCTTCTCTCTTCACGCCTTTCTTGACGACCTTCTCTTCTCTCTTCACCTCTTTGGCCATCTCTACGCTCTTCGCCTCTTCCGCGCTCTCCTCCTCTTCCCTCTTCACCTCTTCTTGGTGGTGGTGGTGGTGGTGGAGCATCTTCCCCTGGGGCAGCCCTTCTATCATCTCTTGGTGGTCCATCTTCTCTTCTTGGAGGTGGATTATCACCTTGAGCATACAAACTTAATTGAACACATAAAGTTAAAAACATAATTAGTTTCATATTCACTCCTAAATTTACCCTTGAAGATTTTATTCTAGAAGATTATCCAAATTCCGCACTAAGGTAATTAATTCCCAATCAAAAAAATATTTTTTTTGCTTTAATATTAAAGACTTATGATCAAGCAGCGAAAATTCACTCTACCGGCCCATAAAAGAGGGCATCATCTTATTACTGACATGATTTCTGGGCAGTTGGGGCCATTACCCTCTATAGGGCTACTTCATATTTTTATTCAGCACACTTCTGCGGGACTCACTATAAATGAGAACGCTGACCCTTCTGTGAGGCATGACTTTAATGCTTCTTTGGATGAGTTAGTTAAAGAAAATGAGCCTTTTTATACCCATACAGTAGAGGGAGCTGATGATATGCCTGCTCATATCAAGTCCAGCTTGGTGGGACATGAACTAACCATCCCCATTCAAGATGGGAAACTTGCACTTGGTCGATGGCAGGGAATCTATTTATGTGAATACAGAAACAGCCCTTCAGCTAGGACTCTGATTTTAACTCTGTATTCCTAGAAATAATCTCTCGTTCTATCGATTTTCTGTTTAATTAACTGCCTTTCATACATCACAAAGACTGCATCAGCGATAAAGAGCCTGACTCTTTGAGCTTGTTCTGTTGAATTCCCAGGGAAAAGGGCACGCTCAAAAAACTCTCTTATAAATTGAAATTCTTCAACAGTTAATGCTTCAAATGAAAAAGGATTCACCGGATCTATTTCAAGACCAGACTGAGCAGATTCAATGATAAAGTTTTTAAATTCATCAAATTCTCTGTTAAGAAGTTTATTTTTAACCACCCACAGGTAACTCATCTGTCTTGCGTAACTATCCCTTAACGACTCTTTAAATCCTAGAACCTTAGGGTCAGATATTGCCGGAAGAAAAATACTCTCTTCCCACTGCCCTTTAAAAGGAAGTGTTTTGTTATCTTGCCACCTGGAGTAATAATTTCTCCAAGATGTAGTAAATTTCTCCCAATCTGAATTAAGTTTATCCTCTTGCTCTTGTGCGAGTGCTTCACTTTCATATTTGTCACTAAGCCTGCGTTCTTTACAAAAAGCAAAGTTAGGAGTTCTCTCTAATTTTTCAAGCTCTCTTTTGGCTCTTTTCTTAAAACCAAGTTTAAATAAATGATAAAATTTTGTTTTCTCTATGTCTCCTTGAAGAGTTGCCCAAAGACGCATTAACTCAGGACAATCAAGAAGCTTTCTTTCCGAATAACTTCTGTTCATTAATGAAACAATATAACTATCGTTTTCAAGAAATGTTGTTAAGAATACTTTTTGAACATCTTCGATTGCATCATTTTTAACTTTATCAATTTGGCCCCATACTGTCTCAGGTCGGTTAAGCTTTTTTCCAAGGTTGTTCTCTACAACATAGGGAATGAATTCACCCGGTACAAGATAATGCCACTTCCCACTAATCTCGTCATAATATTCCTGTAAATCATCAACAACAATTTGAACAGGAGGGACATTTGGAAAGCTTTTTAAAGATATCTTTAACACAGGAGATTTTTTATCTTTTATTTCAGGAGAAATAAATTCAGGGTCAAAAACAAGAACCTTTTCACTGTTAAGTACTTGATAAACAATATCTTCAAGTAAAGAATTCGTAACAACAATGTTTTCATTTGTTTTTTCGACATTTTCGTTAGTTCGATCAACCTTCCCACACGACAAAAACATGACAGAAGCAATAAAAAACAGGAATAATCTCAACATCATTCAATCAACCTCTAAACATTCCACTTGCAAGCACGCCACTTATACAATAGATATGGGGGGAAGTATAGGAAATTAGGCCGCAGTGAGTAAACTTGATGTTTGAAAAAAATTCACTTTTTCTCGCCCCCATGGAGAGCGTAACCGACTGTTTTTACAGAGAGCTTATCCTTAAAAACTATCCAGACTGGGATGTCCTCTCATGTGACTTTTTAAGAATCCCAAGCACCGGCATTTACCCCAGAAAACATATTCTTAAACATTTTGGGGATAGTCATTACCAAAACCCAATTATCAGAAAAAAAACTATTTACCAACTGCTCGCTTCTCCACAAAGCTATATACAAGAAACTCTCGAAGAGCTTGAAGAGATGAATTTCTCTTGGGTGGATCTTAATCTAGGATGTCCTTCAAAAACTGTTTGTAAAAGGCAAGGAGGCTCTTATCTCTTATCCAACCTAGTTCAACTTGAAAGAATGATAAAAACCATGCGCAGTTCGTTTACTAAATTTTTAACAGTAAAAATGAGAGTTGGCTTCCAAGACGATAAGAATTTTGAAAGATGCTTAAAAATTTTTGAAGATAATGGAATTGAAGCTATTACCATTCATGGAAGAACCAGAGAACAACTCTATAAAGGTAAGGCCAATTGGGATTATATTAAAAAGGCAGTTAATCTTGTCAAAGTTCCTGTTATTGGTAATGGTGATATTAATAGCTATGAGGATGCACAGAGAATATTTGATTATACCAACTGCCATTCGATTATGATAGGAAGAGGAGCTCTTGGTAGTCCTTGGCTCGCAAAAAATATTCGAGAAAAAAAAGACTTGCAAAAAGAAGAAATTCAACAAGAAAGAGAATATTTCTTTCAAAGCTATAAAAAGCTTCTCAAGCATTACAATCAAAATGAGTCACTCATATTAAGACGTTTTAAAGGCTTTGCCCGCTATATGTTTGGGCAAGACGAAAGTGATTTAAAGAAAAGAGGGCTTCTTTTAAGGAGTTCAAACCTAAACGAATTTATGTTAAACTTGTAATAAAAATGCTCAACTAATAATACACTTTTGACACTTTGAGAGCTTTTTTTCACCATTTTTCTCTTCAAATGACTAGTTATTAGACAAAACTCGATAGAATCTATTACTTTATTTGCTAGAATTTTTGACAAGCAAAAATATTTTTTAAACAGGTATTTTTTTCCTCAAGAGCCTAAAAATCATACCGAAAAATTCCCTGAATCACTTATCAATGAAATTAGTAAGTGTATCAATTATTAAATAACATCAGGTAAGGAAGCTTGACGATTCTTAAATTGGATGGAGTCGAAACAGGGAAGTGAGTATTGTACCATGGGAGGTATCAATGGGTTTTCGGATTAATACTAACACTGCTTCGATCTCTGCCCAAAGAGCGCTATCTGTAAACAACAAAGAATCAGAAGCCTCATTGGCGAAGCTCTCATCAGGCTCTAGAATTACTAAAGCTGCTGATGATGCTGCAGGTTTGGCCATTTCAGAAAAATTAAAGGCCCAGTCTCGCTCGCTACAACAAGCCAACAGAAACGCGAATGATGGTATTTCTATGATTCAAGTTGCTGAAGGTGGGTTAAACGAAACTCAAAACATTCTAACAAGATTAAGAGAACTTGGAATCCAAGCTGCTTCTGATACTGTTGGAGATACTGAGAGAAGTTTTACTAATATGGAATACCAACAATTAAAGAGTGAACTTCAACGTATTGCTGAAGTCACTGAGTTTAATGGAACAAAACTTCTTGATGGAAGTGGGGATATCTATGACTTCCAAATTGGTGTTAACAACAACGATTTTCAAGATAGAATTTCTTACGACGCAACTTATACGAATGCTTCTCTTGATGCGTTGGAAATAGACGGACTAGGAGTTGATAGTAAAGAGAGTGCTCAAGAATCTTTGGCTTCAGTTGATAGTGCAATAGAAACTGTTTCAAGGTACCGCTCAAACTTAGGTGCTCTACAAAACAGATTGACATCAACATCAAACAACTTACAAGTTGCTGATGAAAATATTCAATCAGCGAACTCTAGGATCAGAGATGTTGACTATGCTCTTGAAACTGCAACCAACACAAGAAATTCAATTCTTAATCAAGCTGGAACATCAGTGTTGGCCCAAGCAAATACAAATGGTCAAAATGCACTAAGGTTAATTGGGTAACTTCAAACCTTATAAAGAAAGAAGGAACTCCTCTAAATTGAGGGTTCCTCTTTTTTTCTTTCAGATGATATTTCTCTTATTTTACGGTTTTTCTGAACATCATTCATAATAGTTTCAAAAGAACTTGATTTCAAACTAATTGACTTTAGTTTCCAAAAGTTTTTGTTCTTCTTATGCAGATTATTCAAGTGGACTTTTTGAGTCCTTTTATTACTTTCTTGTCCTAAAAGTTTATCATATTTTTCAAAGTAGTTATTAAGTTCTTTTTCATGCATTCTTTCTAGGGGCCAAACACTAGTCATACTTGTAAGTGAATCCAGTGTCTTGCGATTTTTTAATACTTGGTGGAATAAAGAATATGGGACATGTGGATTGTAGTCGACTAAGTATTTAAAGTTGTTTTCATTTTTTACATGGGAGTAAAAAACCTTTAATTTTTCATTGTCAATTTCAGGGGAAAAAAACCATAAAAATCGATGTTCAGCGATAGCTTCATCTACATCACTATTGATGTTAAAATTTACAAGAGAAAAAGATAGTGATGAAAAAAACAAAACAACTGGTATTACGGCTGGAACCAAAATATGCTTTTCCTTCCAATTTATTCTAAAAAACTTAAAAGTATCATTAGCAGCTATCAACTGCGCATAAAACACAACAAGCATAAAAAGTGGAGTAATAAGAATCTTCATATTTATAACCTGTTCGAATAAGTTCGTATCTTTAACAAAAACAAAAAAAATCATAAGGATAATTAAAAGGTTGAAATAATATGCTTCTTTCGTAAACTTTTTCTCAAAATGTAGACGAGCAAAATATGTTTTTACTAACTCAGCCCCGTAGACCATTGAAATAAAGAAAAATATTGCAAAAACCACATCTAGAGCTTTCTCTGTTGATGACTGGTAAGGATGAATTATGTTAAAAAGACCATTATTTTTTGATAAGCTTGCCATATCTAACAGTTGAATAAATGTCTCGTTTTGATTCACATACTGAATACTCATAAAAACCACAAATATTCCCAACAAGATACTTATCCCCATAACAAACACACTTAGTGTTTGCTCGAATAGATAATACAAAAATAACTCATTCTTCTCATAGGCCGAGTTTCTTAACCATTCTATATTTGACGTAATATTAGAATTAAACGTTATATAACTAGTAAAAACAACTAATAAGAAAAGTGAAATCAAAATAAGACCTATTTGATGAGTCCACAAAGCTAGTCCAATAAGAGAAAGGCTTATACTTAAAAGTATCCCTATATTTTTCAAACGTGGAAGAAAAAATAATTTAAGCAGCGTTTTCATTTTTTTTGTATCCGTGAAAATGTAGCAAAAGTTCTTCTAAAGTAGGAACTTCTATTTTGCATAAATTAAAATCAGTGTTTTTGATTCTATCTTTTGCAAAGATAAAGACACTGGAGTTCTTCTTCTTTTCTAAGAGAGTTACATCTTCAGGTATTACTTCTTTTTCTAAAAAGTAGTTTGGTATTTCCATTTTAACATAACGCTCGAGCAGGACTTCTCTTTTTCCAGAGAAAACAACTTTTCCATGGTCGAGATAAACTATTTGATTACAAAAATTTTGTACTTCGCTGATAATGTTGGTTGTTAATATAACCGTAGCTCCATTCTCTGTAAGTTCCCTTAGAAGAGAAAGAAAGTATTTTTGAGCGGAGATATCTAATACCGACGTTATTTCATCCAAAAGAAAAACATCAGGGTTTCTAGCTATGGATATGATTAAAGCAAGTTGCATTTTTTGGCCACGAGAGTATTGTGAAAAATTTTGTTTTAAATCAACCCCTCTTTCAAAAACCATTTGTTCAAAAAGCTTTTGGTTCCAATTGGGGAATTGAGTTTTAATCATGTCAATAAAAGTCTCGGTCTTGTATGGAAGTTTAAACTCTAGCTTTTCATGAACAAAAGCAAAGCGCCCTTCATGAAAAACGCTCACTTGATTTAATTCTTTAGAAAGAAAGGTTATATTGCCTTCATCTTGAAATTGATTTTGAACCATCAAGTTTAAAATAGTTGATTTACCAACCCCATTGTGTCCAACTAGAATACAAAAATCACCTTTTTTAATTTCAAAAGAAACATCTTCTAGAACACACTTTTTACCAAAACTTTTGAAAACATTTTCAAACTTAACCATAGCCATACTAAACTTGTCGGACAAAAGCCTGATAAGTTTAGTCCTGAAGTTAAGTCTCTAAAATAACAGGATTTAACGCTCTAAAATAGCACAAACCCCCATGCCTCCAGCAGTACAAATAGAAATAAGGGCCCTACCGCTTCCTTTGAGTTTTAATAATTGTGAAGCCGTTGCTAAAATTCTCGCTCCAGTGGCAGCGAAAGGATGTCCCAAAGCAATGCTACTACCCGAAACGTTCAGTTTACTTCTATCAATTTTTCCTAAAGCTTTTTTTCTTCCGAGCCTATCTCTACAAAAATCATCACTCTCCCAAGCTTTAAGTGTACAAAGAACTTGACCAGCAAAAGCTTCATGAATTTCATAGTAGTCAAAATCTTGAAGCTCAAGCCCTGCACGCTCAAGCATTTGAGAAACGGCATAAACAGGGGCCATTAACAACCCTTCTTTTTCAACATAATCAATACCTGCACTTTGGTAATGGGAGATATAGCTCTCTATTTCGAAACCATTTTTTCGAGCGAATTCATCTGTGCCAATAAGAACAGATGCAGCCCCATCTGTTAGAGGAGAACTATTTCCAGCTGTCAATGTACCAGTTGAACTTTTATCAAATACTGGAGAGAGTTTTGATAATGAGTCTAAACTCGATTTTGCCCGTACGTTATTATCTTTTGAAATAGAATTAAAAGGAAAAACAAGTTTATCAAAAAATCCTTCTCCTTGAGCTTTCGAAGCCTTTTGATGACTCAAGAAAGCTAATTCATCTTGTTCTTGTCTTCCTATATTCCACTCTTTAACCATCAACTCACAATGCTCTCCCATAGAGAGTCCTGTTCTTGGCTCGGCCACAGCTGGGATTTTAGGAAGAAACTCTCCAGGTCTAATTGAAAATAAGTAACCTAGCTTTTGAGAAATCTTTTTTGCTTTTGCAAACTTCAAAAGCTTATCAGAGAAGTTCTTTGAAAATTCAATCGGTATATCACTACTCGTATCAACACCAGCGGCTATTCCACTTTCAATAATACCAGTTTGAATTTTACTGGCAAGAATCATGGCCGCTTGCAAACTTGTACCACAAGCCTGCTGAACATCAACCGCACTGATTTCAAATCCCAATCCAGCATCTATACCGCTTTCTCTGGCAAGGGAAAAATCACGGCTTCTTTTTAAAACAGCTCCAGCTATAAGTTCTGAAACTTGATTCTCTTTTAAATTATATTTACTAACCAAAGCCTTCAGGCTTGCTGTAAGTAACTCTCTATTTGTAAGGGATGTGTAATTTGTCATAGAACGACAAAAAGGGATTCTGGCCCCACCAATAATTCCTACTTTTTTCATTTTTACCTACTTTGGAGAAAAAGAAACCTCATAGGTTCCTATTGTCTTATTTTTGATTTCTTTAGAAAAGTTGTAGTAAGCAGGGGAAAAATAGCTGATAACTCCTGAGTGCATTGTTGACTCTTTTTCTGCTACATCACTTAAGAGAAACAAAAAATACTGTCCTTTAGCCGTCAACTCAACAGACCATTTTGCTTCAAGTTGATGTTCTTTATTTAGATAAAAATCATCACTTTTAACAGGAAGTTTTTCACCGGTCATATTTGTCACAATGATAGTTGGAATCATGAGTTTTTCTTTCTCAATAATTGTATTTACTTTGACAAGGATAGAACCTGATTCATTCGTTATTTCATATAATTTAAAGGGAAACTTAAGATTATCATACTCAAGAACATCCATTTGCTTGCTAATGACTCCCTTAGCAAGATCGTTTTTCCTTAACTTCTGAGCCTTTAATTTTTTAATGGCATCAGTCACTTTTTGAAAAGTTTGGCTCTTTTCTACATCTTTATCTTTAATTCTTAGGTGACAGCTACTAAAGAATACGATGAAGAGTAAAATAGAAGCGCCATTAAACTGCTGTTTTTTTCTCATATATCTTATTATATTGATTTCATAAAATAGTTGTTTAACCACTTTAAATACGAATAAAATGCCTATCTAAGACTAATCTGGTCTTCTTTACTATAATTGATCAAAGAATGAGGTTTTAATGTGCCGAATTTTTGGTTTTCGCTCCGTTATTTTAAGCCAAGTCCATAAAAGTCTTATTAGCGCCGATAATGCTCTTATGTCTCAAAGTTCAAACCATCCTGATGGTTGGGGAGTTGCTTATTATATCGATAAAACACCTCACGTAATCAAATCAACTCAATCGGCCATTAAAGATCAGCTTTTTAAAAAAATATCAGGTATTGTAAGCTCACAAACTGTTATTGCTCACATTAGAAAGGCAACTCAAGGGGAACTCTCTATTTTGAATTCTCACCCTTTTCAATATGGAAGATGGGTTTTTGCTCACAATGGAAATATAAAAAACTTTGAACATATAAAAAACAAGCTTGAAGATCTTATCGAGCCTAAACTCAAGCGCTTCTTTTTAGGGGAAACAGATAGTGAAATTATCTTTCTTATTATTTTAACTTTTATAGAAAAACACATTCAAAAAAACCAGCTTGAATCTTGTTTCAACTTTGTTATTAAAAATGCAGTCAAAGACGCAATTCAAGCAATTGTTCAAACTATTGGTCCTTTGAATACTCATGAAAAAGCACTTCCTTCTGAAAACTTTCTCACTTTCCTTCTGACAAACGGTGAACTCATGTATGCTCTGCAGGGAGGTCAACCTTTACATTATAGTTCTCACAAAGTGAAATGTTCAGAAAGAGAAGCATGCCCTAGCTTTTCAGCATCATGCGAACAACCAGTGTCTCAAGGACAAGTAAACCATATGATTTTCTCAAGCGAGCCTTTGCATGGAGAAAATGTGTGGATGAAAATGGCCCCCGGCGATTTTATTGGTGTTGACTCAGACATGTATTTTTCCAAAGAAAAAATAAACCTTCCTTTCTTGTAACTATTCCTTTTTGATATACTTTAAGTGATTTCTAATAAAACTTGATTTTCTATAATTTTTAATATTTTTGTAGTGAAGAATATAAGAGCTATAGTAAGTTAGCATAATCCAAGGAACTTCTTGAAAAACAATTTTTTCAATTTCCCCCATTAATCTCACCTTACGTTCTTCATCAGCTTCTTGAACATACTGGTAGTACAGTTTATCTAAATCTGAATTAGAGAAACCACTTTTATTTATTCCTGGATGATTTTTAGTTATCAATAGTTGTATTAAGTTTTCAGCATCGGGGTAATCATAAATCCATCGGTCTAAAAAAAGTTGAAGCTCTCCAGCTCTTCCTTTTTTAAGAAACTCAGAAAACTTTAGAATTTCTACATTAACTTTGATACCGATTTCAGCTAGGTTTTTTTTGATAAAGTCACCAACTTCGAGATGAATCCCTGTATCACTTCTTGTTGAATAGGTAATTGGAGGAAGTCCTCTACCTTCTGGATACCCCGCTTTCTTCATTAACTCCCTTGCTTTCTTCAAATCAAACTTAAATGGAAGACTTTTTCTTGGATTGTAACCAGGAATGCCTGGGTTATAAATAGAGTTTGCCCTCCTATTCGCTCCTTTTGTTACGACACTTGTATAGTCATCATAGTTAATTGCATAAGCAATCGCTTCTCTTAGCTCTTTGTTTTTTCCAAGAATTGGATCTTTCATATTAAAACTTATCCAATCACTTGAAATACTTGCAAAATGCTTAAGAACAATTTTTTGTTTTTTTAGTTTTTGCGTAAGATCTCCATGTAAAACAACAAAGCTTGAAACGTATTTTTTGGGAAGGTTAATAAAGTCAATTTTATGCTCAATGAAAGCTTGCATTCTATCTTCTTCGTCTTTAATAACAGTGAAATTAATTTTATTAACAAAAGGTATTTGCTGATTAGAAGAACTAATCAGGTTTTCTCTATTCGCATATCTATCCCCAACTGAAGGATAAAAATCTTTTCTATAGTCTTTGAATGCAGTTAAAACAAAAGAGCTATCTGTCCTTTCTGTTAGTAAAAAAGGTCCCGTTCCTACCATAACATTATCAAAATTATTCTTCTCATAAACAATAACCTCTTGAGGTAATGGAGTCACAAAGTTCATTGTTAAAAAATTAAGAATAATTGGCTCTTTTTTTAAAAACTCTAACTCCAGAGTGTGTTCATTAATGGCCCTTACTCCTTTAATATTATCACTCAGCATTTTTTCAAAACTCTCACCTACACGATTAGTGTAATCATCAAAGTCAAGAAGCCTTCCTTCAAATAACCATGTCCCTAAACTCTTCACTGGCTTGAAAGCAAGTCTTTTAATTTGGTTAACAAAATCTTGAGAAGTCACAAACCGATCTTTCCCTTCGAATGCAGGGTGTGGGTGATATTTAACTCCTTTCCTGATATGAATCCTGTAGATTTTTCCATTTTTGCTTAACTCGGGCATACTATCAGCGAGCAAAGGAACTATTTCATAAGGCCTCTTAAGATAATGGTATTGGTAGAGAGTTTCGTAAGACTGACCTATAAGCTTTAAGGACTCATCATTAAAAGCTCTAGCAGGGTCCATTGACTCGACATTATTTTCTAAAACAACATTGAGGGTATCACTCCCGTCGCGATGCTGTCCGATGAAGTTTTTGTATAAAAAAAAGCCTGAAATGGACAAGATACAAATAAAGACGACTGGCCTAAAAATTGAAATAAAGCCCCCCTCTACAAAAAGTTAAAGTCTACTGCTTACTAAGAATCAGTAGGTTTTTTATTAACTTTATGCCTAAACATGATGAGACCGTGGGTTTTATCGTAGGGAGAAATTCCAATAGTAACTCTGTCGCCTTGAACGACCTTAATGAAAAACTTTCTCATTTTACCAGATAGCTTTGCCGTTATTTCTGGGCCATGATCAAGCTTAACTTTAAAATTACCATGGGATGCTACCTCTGTAACAATACCTTCAGCTTCAATTAAATCTTCTTTTGCCATATATACCTAATTTTTAAATGATAATCTCTCTTTAATCAAGCATTACTTGAT
Source organism: Bacteriovoracia bacterium (assembly GCA_030431635.1). Classification (GTDB taxonomy): domain Bacteria; phylum Bdellovibrionota; class Bacteriovoracia; order Bacteriovoracales; family Bacteriovoracaceae; genus CALFYV01. Next base: position 67,551 of record JAUIIL010000002.1, on the reverse strand, counting down.
GCATTATCTCTCTTTTTCCAACTTAAATCACTAACCAGGTAGAGAATAGGGCCAAAAAAAAGAGCAAGCATTCCAATTAAGGCCATTTTTGACAATCCCAAATGTTCAACCATTGTCATGGAATAAATAGAATGAACAAGAGGCATATAGAAACAGAAAAGACCTACTTGAGTTTTACCAACAATCTTTGTTGCTTGAAAAACTGTTAAAAAACACCAATAAAGACTTATTCCAAAAAATAGGTAGAATCCTGAATTTTTCCACCCAATAGAAAGAATATTACTTAAAGATTCATTATAAAAAATTGAGATTGTTGTTGAAAAACAAAAAAGCAACAAAAAGAAATTTCTTAAAACTCTATTTATATTGTTCACTCTACTTGCTAAGTGTAAAAAATAAGAAAAGAGAAAACTTGCCAGCAAACAACGAACCACATCTTCAAAAACAATAAAAGTGAAACTCTTTTTATTTAAAAGCAAAAAACCTAAAAAAGTTTGTAATAAAATTGAAAGTAGTGTCCACGGAACCTTTTTGTTGAAAAGTAACAAAAACAAAGGAAAAGTAAAAAAAAGACTCATGGCTTGAGCACTGTTTTTTAAAAAAGGATGGTAGAGTAAAAACAAAGATAAGCAGAAAATAATTCCAAGATGAATCCCTTCAAGAAATGACTTCCGTGATGAAAAAATAAATGATATTAGCAAAGCGATAAAAGTTCTTATTGAGATTGAAGAGAAAACACTAACGCCTTTTAATGTCATCTGGGCCATAAAGATATTTCCTAAACCAAGAGTAATTATCGCAACGATAAGTTTCTTAATCACGTTTATCAGCCTTATCATTTGTTTTCAAAGAGTTGATGAGCTTAATAAGCAGAGTTACGGCTAAAGCTTCATCTAAATTCCCAACCCAGGGCAAATTGTCTGGAATTATTTCAAAAACACCCATTGTGGGATTTAATATATAGAGGATTAATAATAGAATACTTAATATTTTAACTATTTTCATTTTAATTTTATGAACAAAACAATCTTTAACATCGCTATCGAATTAGGTTTTTTACTTTTCCTCTTTGCTCTTTATTACTACTTTCAAAAGAAAAGAATAACAAACTATCTCAAGAAAGAGAAAGAAAATGCCATTCGTGATATTATACATTTTCTTAATAACAACATTCAAAACTCAAACTACAAAGAATTTCAACTTCACATGGAAGAATGCTTAGATAAAAACCTTGAGCTATCAAGAGAGATTTATCAAGAGGCAATCAAAAAATCCCTACAGGATAAACAATCAGGTGAGTTAAACGATTTATTGCATTTTTATCAAGAAAGACTGTTTTAAAGATCTTTTATATTTTTCTCGTAAAAATAAATGACCTGTTCTTGAATTAAATCACTAACTTCTCTATCAATGATTCTCACCTGATTATACCACTTGTTATCTTTTCCTTTTTTACTTGGAAAAGCCACAAACAAACCGTTCTTTCCTTCTTTAATCGAGATCTCGATTTGGATTGCATTTTCAATCACGATCTTACCAAAGGCGATAGAACTTTCATGAGCCGACTTTTTTAAGTCAAAACCTGTTACTTTCATTTTTTTACCTTTTGCACTTGCTGCATATTGAGCTATTCGTTCTCATCTTGTTAACAGTTTCATAAAAAACATTCAAAGTTTTTTTGGAAATATCGGTCTCCAGCAGCCATGAAAGCTTTGAAATTCCCGGTAGTGATTTTCCAATCTCCGCAACGACATCTCCACCAACCAAAACTATATCGTCCTCTTTTATGAGGTGAACTTTTTCAAGGCACTCTTCTCTATCTAAAAAAGTAAAATGCTGAAACACCTCTTCTTCATTGACATCGTAATAGTAAAAATGTGGTTTTGTATCGATTTTTTCTAAAGCTTGTTTAAACCTTTTGCAAAAAAGACATTGCGCATCATATAAAATACAAGGTTTTAAATACTGCATTTCTTTATTATGGCAAACATTCACAAAAAAATAAGTAGCCTTCATTTTTTTCTTGATTTACGGATAAGATACGGTTATTCTTTAAATACGGAAAATATACGGATAAAAACTATGTCACTTACAAAAAAACAAAAACAGGTTTACGATTTTATCGTTGATTACATGGATGAAAACAACTTTGCTCCCACTCAAATGGAAATCAAAGAACACTTCGGATTTAAGTCCCTTGGTTCTGTACAAGATTATATTAAATACCTGACAAATGCCGGTTACATTAAAAATGATACAAATGCGGTAAGGGGTCTTCAACTAACTCGAGAACAAGAACCCACTATTGAAATTCCGCTTTTAGGAAGTGTTGCTGCAGGCTGTCCCATTGAAGCCATAGAAGAACATGAATATATTAGTGTTCCCAAATCACTTATCCGACGAGGACAATATTTTGCTCTAAACGTCCAAGGACAGTCTATGATCGATGATGGCATTCTTGATGGAGATGTCATTATTGTCAAAAAGCAAAATCACGCAACAAATGGAGAAACAATTGTTGCTTCTATTGATAATGAAGCAACAGTTAAAAAGTATTATAACAAGAAAAACTACATCGAATTACATCCTGCAAACCCTACGATGAGCCCTTTTATAGTTCGAGAGGAATCTTTTGAAATTAAAGGAATACTCGTTGGTCTGATAAGACATTATTAAAAAGTTTTGAGTCAAGGAGGACACACAAATGAACAAAACACATGCCCATTGTATTCAACAAGCTTATCTAAACGAGTCGAGTGAATTCGAATTCATTCGAGCTTTGAAAGATGAATTTTCTGTTCGCTATAACATTGACCTGTCAGTGGCCAGCGATATGGCCATTGATCTTGCTGCTGCTTTGAGTCTTACAAATTGTGATCTGAACGAAGTTAAATCTTATTTAACTCTCTAGGGTGTTATGAACTTAAGTTTTCTTATTATTCTTTTACTACTTTTTTGCTTTAACAAGCTAACTGCCTAAAATCCCAGAGGATTTGGTCACTCGTAAAAAACCGAGTGGCCAAATCTTAACCTAATCCGAACATGATTTTTTGCTTTATCAATGACAATAACACTTTCATCGAATTAAAATACTATTAACGGGTACTTACTAGGACATTCTATGTTTAAGAAGAAAAAATATGACTTCGAGTTTTTTGAAAGACCTGGTCATCATTGGACAGATGAGAAGATTGTCCGCTATGTTAATGAACTTAGAGAAGTTGCCTCAAGATGTTTCGACGAAATTCCACTTTATCAGATTCTAACGGGTAAAAGAGAAGAGCTCAAAGATGTCATTCTTATTATAGCAAGAGATATGAATGGAAAGGCAGTTGGTTTTTCTTCTTCTCTTGCTATAGAAAAAAATATCCTTCACCTTGGGTTAACCTGTGTTATTCCTGAAGCTAGAGGGAGTGGAATGACTCATCAGTTAATGAGCAAGCTTGTTATGAACTACATTCTTAGACATAGCCTTTTTAGCCGATTATGGATAACCAATTGCGCTTGCGTTATTTCAAGCCTTGGAAATATTGCTCTGAACTTTGAAAATGTTTTCCCATCACCTTTTGGCCATAAAACACCAACGAAAGAACACCTTCGAATAGCTGAAAAGATAGACTTGCATTACAGAGAGCCCATAGCCATTAACGAAGATTCTTTATTTGACCGAGACAATTTTGTTTTTAAAGCGAGTGTAAAAGATACTGTTTTCCAAAAAAAAGCGGAAGACAAAAGATATCATCATAGAAACGCGTCTCTGACTGATTTTTATCGAAGTTTGATGAACTTTGAAGAAGGAGATGAGGTTTTACAAGTGGCCAGCGTGAACTTACTTTCTTATCCAGTATATCTTCTTAAGCGCCTTAATAACGTTCGCATTCAAAGAAAAACCTACAAAGCAGCTCAGTTAAATTAAACTTACTTTCTTTACCTAACCTATTGAATATTCTCATTAATCTAACCTAAGATTTTTCCCACGAAAACCGACAAGACTGTATGGGTGTGTTTAAAAGGTAGAAGAAAATGAGACGCTTTGAAAATAAGAATATTTTGGTCATTAATGATAGTCCAATACAGACAAGAGATCTGAAAAACTTTTTGGTGCACGAAAAAAATGCAACCGTTTATATCGCAGAAGATTTAAAATCAGCCCTACTCGCTATTAAGGATAACAAAATTGAAATTATACTTATGGAGTTCACAATGCCCAAGAACTTCAAGTATAAAATCAATCGCTTTTGTAAAAAATTTCAAAAAGAACTTCCTTACTATCTTGTTATTAATACCAGAATATTAATCGCAAAAAATCGCAAAATCGAAGAAGAAGAAAAGCAAGTATTTACAACAAAAAGAAAAATAAAAGAACGCGAAGTTTATATAAAAGAAATTAGTGAACAATTTAATATTTCAGAAAATGTTAGTGAGCTTTATGAAAAACCTATGTCCTTAGAGCTTAATTTAGGGCAGGATAATACTCATCACTCAGACTTTCTTGAAATCTTTGATGACGGTATCGTTTGTGCTCTACCTTTTGAAGTAGCTGTTAACAGTAACTGTCAGTTCATTGTCTCTAATTTTCTTGATATAGAACAAGATATTTCTCTTGAAGCCAAAATAACAGAATGTTCAGTTGATGAAGATGATGACAAGCTTTTCATTCTTTATTTAGAAATTAAAAAATCATCTCAAGCTAAGTGGAAAAAAATTATAGAACACTTATCTCAAAAACAAATGAGAGCTAACGAGTTTATAAAAGCAGCAAATGAATAAGAAACAGAAAGAAAAACTATTTAAAGAGTTTTTATTTAAAAATAAAATTATGATTGTAGATAAAAGCTCTGCTTCTAGAAGACGTTTGGCCAAAACTTTAAGCGAACTGGACGCAAAAATGGTAAACGTTCATATGTTTTCTCGTTATGATGAGGCAGCAAAAGCACTAGAAACTGTACAGCCAGCTCTTATTCTAAGTGATTATCATTTAGGTGATGGTTCCGGTTTTGATCTTTTTAGAAAATATAGAGAAATGGCAACAGAAGAGAGTAAAAGTGCTGTTCTTGTCCTTATTACCTCTAACGTTTCTCAGTCAGCGGTTGCAAAAGCCGCAGAGGAAGACGTTGATTCTTTCATTATTAAACCTTATACGATTGAGACATTATCAGAGGGACTCATTAGTGCTTATATTACAAAAATTCATCCCTCTGATTACATAAAAAAAATTGATGAAGGAAAAGAGTTACTCTTTAATTCAAAAAATGAAGAAGCACTCGCTAAGTTTGAAGAAGCAAAAAAACTCAGTAAAAAACCCAGTTTAGCTTGTTTTTATATTGGTCAATGCCATTATATTCAGAAAATTAAAGAGGAAGCCATTGATAATTATGAAGAAGGAATTTCTTTCAATAAAATTCATTATAAATGCCAAATAGGGCTTTATGAGTTGTATTATAAAGATAAAATGTATGACCAAGCCTATTCTATTGTTAAAAATATCGCAAAATACTTTCCGGCCAATCCAGATAGATTAAATAGTATCGTACGCTTAGCCGTTATTACAGAAAACTTTCAAGATATGAACTACTATTACGAGATTTTTAAATCCCTTGAAATGAGAGAAAAAGAAACAATTCAGTATATTTGTGCAGGTTTATACGTAACCGGAAAGTATTATTTGATACAAGGTAAACCAGATGAAGCACTTCTAGTATTTGGTAAGATTGCTGTTTCTTCTGCTGGAGAAACTAAGTTTTATAGAGCGATGATTGAAACACTAATCGAATATGAAATGGAAGAAGAAGCAGAGAAAATAATCAATCGATTTGACAGTGATGAAAAACTTTCTCATGACTATCTAATTTCAGAATTCCTCCTTCAGGCAACCCATGAAAGTGATGAAAAAATTATACAATTGGGGTATGAACTTATTGAACAAAAGATTGAAAATTACTCGTGTTTTAAAGTCTTGCTTGAGAGCCTTGTTCAATGCGAATATGAGGGCAAGGCTAAAGATATAGCTCAAAGAATGGTTGAACTATTCCCTGAGAAGAAAGATGAAATCATTGAGATATATGATTACACGCCTTCTTCAGCTGCTGCTTAAGAGTATTGTTTATTAAAGCGGTATCCAACGCTTCTAACTGTTTCAAACATATCATCAGTAAACTTTTGTCTTAATTGCAAAATGTGAGTATCAACAGTCCGAGTTGATGGGTAGTTCTCAAATCCCCAAACTTTATTTAGAAGTTCATCACGAGAATAGGCCCGACCAGGGCTACTCGCAAGGAGAGCGAGTAAATCGAATTCCATCTTTGTTAGAACAATTTTTTCATCTTGATAAGTGACTTCTCTCGTTTCAAGATCGATAAGTAAATCTTTCGCGTTAATCTTTTGAATTTTTGATGAGGTTTTTTTCTCACGTAACTGGACACGTAATCTCGCCACAAGCTCTCTGGGTTCAAAAGGTTTGGTGACATAATCATTAGCACCTGTTTCAAGCCCAAGTACTTTATCAATTAACTCATTCCTTGCTGTTAGCATGATAATGGGAACTTCGATATCATCATTTCTTATTTCTCGAAGAAAATCTATACCCTGCCCATCAGGAAGCATCCAATCAAGAATAATAAGATTCACATTTTCACTGAGTATTTTTCTTGCATCACTAAGGTTTTGAGCATGAGAAACAACAAACCCTTCCCTTTCTAAAAATTTTTTTAAGCTAGTGCCTAAGTTTTCATCATCTTCAACTAGTAGTAATTTATTCATTTTGCTTCCTTTAAAATTATACTAAATGTTGTTGGATTCTTTTTAAATAAAAACTGTGCCTTCATATCCTGAAGGACCTTTTTAACAATATTCAATCCAAGTCCAGAACCTTCACTTTTATTTCCTTTTACAAATTCTCCTGTTACTTCTGATAACTTCTCAAATGCGGCTTCACCAGAGTCGATGACATCAATTCGAAGCTCAGCCGCGTTTGCCGCAGAAAGTTTTAGTTCCACAGGATGAGAGCCATGCTTAAGAGCATTTTCAACAAGATTTTTCACACAAATTGAAACCCAATACTCATCTAAATAAAAGGCTTTATCATTACCAAGAGGAGAAAAAGTAATATCATCCAAATACGGAGAAAGAATATACTCAAAAAAATGATTCACGGATGAGATTTCCCTATTTTGGAATGTAATGAGTTTTTTTCCTTGATCTAGCTTTAGATAATTTCGACTCGCTTCCACTAAGCGATATAGCCTGTGAATATCTGACGAGAGCCTTAATAAAATTTCTTGCGATTCTTCATCAAACTCTTCAAACTTTTTTTGTGCTTCCTCAGCCGATAGCAGTAAGCTTGTCACGGGAGTCCTAAACTCATGAGTTAAAACCTGCAAGGCAAGACGTCTTTTATTATCCTCTAGCCTTTGGGCCTTAAGTTTTACATAAAGGAAATAGACCAAAATCAGGATTAGAATAATCGAGATAACAATAATGAAAACGTTTCTCTTATTTGTTGCGCTTAAAATGTGAACAACATCAAAACGCCAGCAAATGTTTCCATCTTTATAGAGACATCTTAGATTCTTGTCGTATTTCTTAATGCGATAGGGAGAATTCTCTATAAAGTCTTTCAGGAGACTCACTGGATAAACTTTGTATTCGAGGTCAAAAAAGACAAATATATCCCTGTTTTTTTCGAGGTAAAACTCATTTGTAATCAGACTATCATCCCCTTTAACAAGTCCATTTAAAACATCTCCTTCCAGTTGGCTAAGGACATTAAAGTAAGATGGCATATGTTTAAGTTGAGATATTTTTTTTAACTCTGATAGATGAAAATATTGATAATGTTCTTCAATCCAACGCTGAGAGATAAAAGGATTCTTTTTAGTTTCGTAGGCAAGATAGGCGTAGCTTTTTCCAGAAGGATGTAAATAAGGAGGCATAGAGAAAAACTGGGAAGGTAGTTTTTTTCTTCTATTGCAACGAAACTCTTCCCATAGAACAACTTTTTCAAAATTAACAGAATTAGCGATATTATATATATCTTTAAAACAGTCTTTACTTGAGCTATACAGAATTCCTTTATCTCTTAGACCGGCACTTCCTATTTGAGAAAGCGGTTTCAACAGTTCAAGGTGGGCCCTGCTAGAATAAAGAGAATTAAAATTTATAATTAGAACTGGTTCATGCTTTTTTCTAAATTCTTTTTTTAAATTTTTAATACGGAAAATATCATCACTACTTACGCTATAATTGCCTTGTATAAAGAGGGCATAGTATCCTGTTGCAAAGGCCATCGATATTGCAATAAGAACTAGAACAATGGTAATTCTCATATCTTTCATATATCAAAATAAACTATTGAGAATGTCGGCCCTTTGTCAATTTAAGTAAAAAAAAGGCCCTCATGAAAGGGCCCTTTTTACTCAAAATGATCGTTTTAAACTATTTTTTTGCTTTTTGATACTCTGCTGCTGCGTAATCCCAATTAACAACACTCCAAAAAGCCTGAATATAGTCAGGTCTCTTATTTTGATACTTCAAGTAGTAGGCATGCTCCCATACATCTAATCCAAGTACTGGAGTTCCTCTTTTCTTTTCAGTGTTCATAAGTGGATTGTCTTGGTTTGAAGTTGAAGTAATTTCAAGCTCTCCCTTATCATTCACAATCAACCATGCGAATCCAGAGCCAAATTGAGTTGCTGCAGCATTCGAAAACTCTTCCTTAAACTTATCAAGGCTTCCCCATTTTGCCAGAATTGCATCTCCTAGCTCTCCAGTAGGCGCTCCTCCTCCATTAGGTGAAAGACTATTCCAAAAAACAATGTGGTTATAATAACCGCCGCCATTATTTCTAACACCAGCTGAATGGGTATCAATTTTAGCAAAAATATCTTCAAGAGATTGAGAAGCTAAATTCGTTCCTTCGATAGCGGCCATAAATTTTGTGAAGTATCCATTGTGGTGCTTACTATAGTGCAGCTCCATTGTTTGAGCATCAATATGAGGTTCAAGGGCATCATAAGAATAAGGCAATTCAGGAAATGTAAAACTCATTATATTCTCCTTATATAAAGTTGGTTTCTATCTAAAGGCAGCATACTTGTTGATGAAAAAGAGGTCAATATGAACAGGGCAATTAGGCTTTAAATCTGATAGAAATAATCTATTAATGGGCCAAATTTTCCTTTCTAAATCTAATTATTATAAAAACTTGAAAACTGCCGTATAGGCATATGATGGAATTTTATAAAAGAAACAAAAATATCACTAAACAGTCCCTGTCTTCTCGCCCTAGGAGTATTTACGATTTGGAAGTACCAGAGGTAAATGCTTTTATTTTGCTTAGAGAGAAAAATGCAAACCTATCTGAGTATCTTAAAGACATAAGTCATTATCAATTTAAACAAACACTCATTATTAGCAATGCACTTGAAGATACGTTACTTGATGATTTTTTTAAAGAGCTTCCTAGGGACTATGATGACATGAGAAAAGGACATGAATTACTTAAAGAAGAAGTCATTTCTTTTTTAAAGATGCTTACCCCATTGAACCCAAGGAAAAGTTTAAAAATCGAACTTTTAAGTCATATTGAAGAAACATCTATCCACTCATCAAATGATGAACTCAACTTAGTTTGCTCCTATCTTCAACCTTGTTTTGAATGGGTTGTTTTTGAGAAAAAAGAATCCTATATATTAGAAAAAAACCATGTTGCTGTTTTTAAAGGTCATTCTTTTTCTTCCAGTTCTGAACCTCTTTGCTTTAAATTTTTACAAGCAAAAGGTTTAATCTTAAAAATAAGCTCATACATTATTGAACATTAAAGTTTTGAGAGGTATTTTTCAAAATCATTTTTAGATTCAGGAAAGACTTGAATAGCTTTATGAACGATGTCTTCCACTAAAGTTTTTTTCCTTCCCATTTGAACAGAAGATTCTAAACAAATATAAAAAAACTCTTTCTCTTTTATACCATTATCAATAAGTGATTGCCCTGTTGTTAATGCAAGAGAGAAGTTTTCTTCTTTCATGTATAGTTTTAATCGAAGTAATTGGTAGTCTTTATCAAGATCACCATCATTATCATATTCAACTTTATCAATAATATCTTTGACATCATTTAAAGCATCAATCGAGAGCATATTTTCAATTGCTTTTTTTGTAATAAGTCCATCGTATTTACTCAACTCGATCGCTTCTTTTAAATTTGAAAGAGCATCTCTTTGCCTTCGCTCTTCAATTAAACTTTTAGAACTTACAATTAGACCCGCTGCAATTTGCTTATTACTGTCTGAACATTCAATTCCACTTCTCCTAAAAGCTTCACTTATTTCTCTGATGTAAGAAAAATTCCTGGAAGCAATAGTTGTCTTAAGCATCAAAGGAATTCTTTGAATACTTAAAGGAAAGGACTCTGTTAAGGTTACAACGGCCTCAAAGGCTTCTTCAAAGTTTCCAACTTGAAACAAAACTTCGTTTAACAAACATGTATACTTGTAATGTTTTTGTCCTTTCACATCTATCTGTAAAAGAGCTTCTTCCGCTAAATCGTTTTCACCTTTCTCATAATAATACTTACCCATCAGATATGCAGCATCTAATGATTTTGTACCAGACGCTACAAGCTTTTCAATTAATTGTAAGACAATCTTGTCATCTTTTTTGATTACCGCTTCTCGAAGCTTTTCAACCAACTTACTTTCCAGATTCGTTTTCGTTTTGCTCATTACCAACGGAACAAAGTCAGACTCTATAATTTGATAGGAAATCGGTTTTTGAATTTTCAAATCAATATCACTTTCAAAACATTTACTTAAAAGCTCTGTTGATTCTTCCTCATAAATAAGACAGTTTATAGATGTGAGCTTATTGGGAGATACCTTAGAATGAAGTTCGATTAAATCAAATCCATCTTTTTTAAGAAGTTCTGGATCTGTAATGTTTTTGCCATGAATATTTTTTTCACTAAAAAAAATATCAGCTCTAGTGCTTTGAAGCATTTCAACTGCTTCAGCATAGTTATTGGCCATTGAAATATTTTCGTTGAGCACACCATAATCAGTTAGAAGTTTTCTAATAACAACTCTTGCATTTTGTGTTGTCGAAGCAATAAGAGCTGTTCTATTTTTTAAATAGCTTGAAACTTTTTTCAATTCAGAGGGATTAAGCTTGCTTTCCATCATCCCACTATCGGCATTTGTAAGGAAAAGTTTAACTTTAACTCAGATGGTTTTTATTAAAATAATAATTTCTCAACATTTCCACCTAAGTTATTGGCTTGAGATAAAACTTCTGTTCCTGCAGTTTTCAAAAGAGTATTCTTTACTTTACTAGCAGAAGCTTGAGCATAATCAACATCACGGATTCTTGAGTTCGCTTCAGATTGGCTTTGTTCAAAGACATAAAGGTTGTTTGAACTTGAAGATAATCTTGATTGAATAGAGCCTAGTGTTGAACGTTGTCTAGAAATAACACCCATCGCATTATCAATTTTAGCGAGAGATGATTGTGCTCCAGATTTATTAGTGACATCTAAAGAATCTATATTTAATGAACTCAAAGTCATATCTGCTTGGGAAGCATCGAAGTTGATTTTACTTGCATTGCCATTATTAATGTCTACTTGAAACTGATAGCTTCCTGCATTTCCATCTAAAAGACTTCTTCCATTGTATTTTGTTGAACGAGCAATCCTTTCTACTTCATTTTTTAATTGCTGATATTCCATATCACTCATTCTTCTTTCAGTATCACCCATCGTATCTGAAGCGTTTTGAACGGAAAGCTCTCTGAGTCTAGACATGATATTTTGAATTTCGTTCATCCCCCCTTCAGCAACTTGCATCATCGAAACACTGTCAGTTGCGTTTCTCTTGGCCTGTCTCGCACTACGAATAACAGATTTCATTTTTTCACTGATGGCCAAACCAGCCGCATCGTCTGAAGCTTGGATGATTCTTGAGCCAGAAGAGAGACTTCTCATGTCTTTTTCTAGCTCTCTATTGGTTTGCCCAAGTGTTCTTTGGGAAGCCATAGAGGAAATGTTGGTGTTAACTCTTAAACCCATAAATTATTTTCCCAATACTTTATCGGATAAATCCTCTAAATTATTAAATTTCTTGACTGGTTTTATCAAAAAGAGAGTGTAAGTACTTGAAAAAACATTCAGGTACTTATTATTTAGTTCTAGTTAAACTTTTTATTAGACGTGAGAGAGCTAAGAAAAGCTTTGATTTCAGAGATAGATTTCTTATCGAGTTTTTCATCAAGTTGGTGATAACCCATCAATGAAATTGCTTCATCTAGAGTTTTTATTGAACCATCATGAAAATACGGAAAAGTCTTTTCTACATTTCTCAGCGAAGGAACTTTAAAAACTTTTTTGTCTTCTTCTTTTTTAGTAACACTATAGCGACCTAAATCATGAGTTTTATATTCATTAGCAGCCCCAATCATTTGATAACTATTTCCTCCAATGGCAACTCCATTATGACAAGTTGTACAGCCAACTTCCATAAACTTTGATAAGCCTCTTTTTTCAATTGCAGTCAGGGCATTTTTATTACCCTTTAAAAAATCATCAAAACGACTTGGAGTTAAAAGAGTTTTTTCAAAGGCTTCAATTGCAAGGCCAACGTTATTGTAAGTTAGACTTTCTTTATCTTTAGGAAAAGCTTTCTTAAAAAGAGAAACATACTCTGCTTCCTTTGATAACTTTTCAATAACACTCTTCTCACTTGGCATCCCCATTTCCACAGGATTAAGAATCGGACCTAGTGCTTGCTCTTTAAGATCTTTGGCCCTTCCGTCCCAGAACTGAGCAATGTGAAGAGCTGCATTAAAACTTGTCGGTGAGTTTCTCTCTCCACGCTTTCCATCATGTCCCGGAGAAGTTGCCTCATTATCAACTCCAAAATTATCTATCTGATGACAACTATTACACGAAATTTTATTATTAACTGATAGTTTCTTTTCAAAATAGAGTTTCTTACCAAGGGAAATCATATCTGCATTCTTTTTTGTATCAATAAGAGAGTCTGGAAGAGGCTTAAAAAGCTCTTTGACTTCGGCCATATCCAATTCTTGAGATAATAACGAAAAACTTAAAACAAAGAAAAAAATAGTTAGTTTCATAAAACCCCTTTATAAGAAATAATAAGCAAATATTATAATTTGTAATAATTGTTTTTATCTATGAACTTATTTAAATTAGTTAATTTAACTACTTATTAAGCTTATATTTAAAAAGAAAAAGAGTATTATCATCTATAAGCTTTTCTTCTTTTTGTTCCATCAGTTTTTGATAAAGGCTCTCCACCCTAGATTCAAATAGCCCTGTTGAGACAACTTCAGACAAAGACTCAAAAGACATAAACTTAGAAAATCCATCTGAAGTGATGAGAACAATATCTCCGTCACTTAGTTCTATTTTCTGACTAACTTCCGTATGCATTGGCTGGAATCCAAGTCCATTTGAAACGATGTTATCCTCTAATAGTGACTGGTCTTCAGTTATAAGACCCGATTCAATGCCAAAACCTATAGGTGAATGTTCAATTGTTTTATATTTAAGTTTTCCACGACTTCCATAAAGAGCTCCAGTGGAGTCACCACAGTTGAAAAATTGAACTTTATCCTGCTCTATGAGGAAGGCCACAATTGTTGCTCCCGCACCAATTTTCATTTCTTTAATTCTCTGATCAGCTTCTTCAATTGAGTCAAGAATAAGCTCTCTAAAATTTGTCTTCGAAGACGCTTTTTTTAATGCTTTCTCAAAACACTCATATGTTAATTTAGAAGCTTTTTCTCCAGAGGAATGCCCTCCCATTCCATCAGAAACAAGTGCTATTTGGCATTTTTCATCTATTTGAAAAAAACCTAAGCAATCTTGATTTGGTTTTTGAAAAACAGATTTAATACTATAAAAAAAAGCGTGTCCATTTGAGAAAGAATGTTCTTTTTTACAATTTTCTTCCTGAAAGAAAAAAGATTCTACTTTCAATTTAACTCCCAAGTTAGGTTTTCAAGATAAATTCTCAACTGAGATAAATTTTTAAACTTTTTAAGAATAAGCTGTTTCTTAAGACCACAGCAAATTTCCTTCACTTCCTTGGGTTGGTTTTTATAGTTTTTCCCACCTCCAAGGACATCATAAAAAATTCGAATTGCATCACAGAGATCATCTTTTAAGTCTTGAGATTTTGCACTTCCCCAATAAAACATGTCTAATAATTTTAATTCAAAACCTAAACCATAACGCTGAACTAATATATTATCGGAGTGCAAATCTCCATGATACTCTCTCATACCATGAATATCTTCCAGCCCCTTAACAAGGGTATGAAGCAGATGAACAGCTTGAAAAGGGGGAAGTTTTTTGCCTTTTTGTTTTTTCAAAAAATTAGTAAGCGTTTCTCCTTCAACATAATCTGAAACAAGATAAGTTACTTTAACATCGTTAATATAAATAACATCTTGAGAGATATACTTAATAAGAATCGGACACCCTCTCAATTTATGGAGTTTTTTGGCATAAAACCTTGCCGAACGGTTATTTACATTTCGATGAGGAAGGAAAAACTTTAAAGCTCTTTCTATTCCAGTAGTTAATTCATAGGTTTTATAGACTGCTCCTTCCCACCCTTCTCCTAGTTTTTCAATTATACGATATTTATCAGATATAATATCGTTCTCGCCAAACTCAAATTTTTGAATACCTTTATTTTTTGAAACCACTTGCTTACTCGTTTATTTTAAATCTTTTATCAAAAGACTCTACTTTGTTTTTAAAATTTTTATAAAAGCTATATTTCCTAAAAATAAACTGAAGGAAATATTTATCAATGAGTTTAACTAATCTTATTCCCAACAACAAAACAACTGTTATCCCTAATAGTATATAAACAACTCTTAATGTGGCATCTGGTTGCTCTTTAAAGAAAAGTCCTTCTGTATTCATTCCAAAAAAACCAACAATTAAATTTAACGGAAGAAAAACAGCTGATAAGATTGTCAGTAAGAAGATGTTTTCGTTGAGTTTATCTGACTTAATAGAACTATAGTAGTTATGAAGACCATCTAAACGATTTAATTGAGATTTCACGTTTGAGACATTAAACTGAATTTCCTGTATCAAATCATTAAAATGCATTAAAGAAAATTTTTTATTGCCTTCATTTTTTTTAACAAATTCTCTTAATACGGAGAGAGTTCTTTCATAGTATCTATCAATTCTTGAAAAAGATTTTCTCATATCAAACCACATATCCATGAAGAAGCGAGGTACGTCTCTTTCAAATAAAAAGTCTTCAAGTTTATCCACTTCTTCTTTATAACTTTCAATAATATGCTTATTCTTAGTGTGGTCTCTATCAAGTTCTTTATAAAGAGATTTAAAACCATTATTAAATTCTTCTAAAAACTCTTTCTCTCTATCAAATTTGTATATCGTGTTATTCTTAATAATATAACCGTTAGAAATGGTACCAAGAGAATTCTCATTCAGGGTAAGAGTTCTTGAGATAAGAACTTCAAGTTCATCATTTACAATGTAACAAGAGGGATGTTGCTCATTAAGCAGATCGTTGTAGTGGATCTCGTCAAGACCATCAATTAAAGAATGACCGTTTTCATATTCAGACATGAACTTCCCCTATTTATCTTTATATTATGCGTGAATTCAATAAGTTGCAAGAAACTATGTTGTATATAGGCAAGAGCTATGAAGCGAAGTGTTGAATAAAAATCTCACCTCGTCCTCTCCAGGAGTGCCTATTTTTTAAACAGAACTGAAAAAGATACAATTGCCCTCTAATTACTCCTTATCCAAAGATATAATCACCGTATTATGCGCAGTCTCTACTTTTGGATTTTTTTATCATGGGCTTCTCCTGGTCTTTTCTCCAAAGAAAAGGAAGATAAGTATGATCTCAACAAGCTTGAATTCATTGGTTTTAATGCCGAGGGAAAAGAAGAGAGAAGAGGCCTTGAGTCGATTTTAAGAGGAGATGAATACTTTTATGGTATTCCTGAGAAAATTTTCAAAATTAATTTTTCCCGTTTTTCACAAAAAAAATTATGGGAACTAGGGAATATTCCTTCTCCTTCATCAAAAAATGAAAAACTTTATTTATCTGACTTTAGACGAGACGTCGGAAAGTTTAAAAAGCTACCCTTAGGTCTTAGCTCGTTTGAAAGAAATGGCGAGAGGATTGTTAACACGAACTGTTTTTCATGTCATGCGGGAGTCGTTGCTGGAAAAGTGATTGCAGGACTCCCCTCTACAAACTTTGATCCACATAACCAAATTATACAAACAGACAAGTTATTACCCATGTACCAGAAAGATTCTAAAAATCTTAAAAAGTTTTTTCATAACACACTTAGAAAAATCCTTCTCAACAAACAACAAGACGAACATCTTTCTGGCTTTATGGATTATTTTGAACACATAATCAAACCCGCTTCAAAAAACACGATTCTTCGGGGTGATAATTCTGGCCCATGGGTTGTGTGGCATACAATAGCCAAGCTCTCTGACCCTCCGAATGGTCTTGAGATTTCTGATGTAACGAAGAAGACAGAACTTGAGAAGAAGCTTTTGAGTAACACTATTTTTCCTCAAATTACACCTTCACCTTGGTGGAACCTAAAGTATAAAAAAAGATCTTTTTGGTTAAGTGATGTAACTCACTTATCCCCGACTACTTTTTCACTAAATTTGCTTGATCATCATGAAGAAAATAAGAACCAGGCTCAACAAAGGATGGATAGAACAAAAACACACCTCGATTACGCACGTTCCATAAAAAGCCCTACTTACCCTTTTCCTATTAATGAAGAAAGGGCCCAAAGAGGATATCAAGTTTTTCATTCCAATGGACGCTGCTTTAAATGCCACGGTATCTATAGTGAAGATGGTGAATTAAAAGAAGAAGATTTTCCTAATAAAGAACAAGTTGATATGGGAACAGACCCAGAATATTCAAATGTCCTACAATCCTTGCGTCCTCTCTATCAGCAAGCGGACTTGGTGTTCAGCTCTTATAAAAACAAAGGATATTACGCTAGTGGAGAAAATTTTATTGCAAGAATCCCTGAAGCCCCTGGTTATTCACCTCCTCCTTTAAAAGGTATTTGGGCCTCTGCTCCTTACTTTCATAATGGTTCAGTCCCAACTCTCGCGGGAGTTTTAGACGCAGCTAAAAGACCCCTTATCTGGCAAATTGAAATCGATCCGTTCTCTTACAATCAAAATGATGTCGGTCTTATCTATAAAGAAATATCTTCTAAAAATTATTTAAAGTTAAAGAAGAAACATAAACAAAATTCTCTCAAGAGAAAACACCTCTCCTTTAGAAGGATTTATAACACTCAGGAATATGGTCGCTCAAACCAGGGCCATAACGTTGGAGATAAGTTAACAGAAAAGGAAAAAATCGATCTTCTTGAATATCTAAAAAAACTGTAAATTTTATGAAGTATTTTATTTTGCTATTTCTTTTCATTAATCTTGCTGGGGCTTATTCAGTAAACTATCAGAATAATTGCAACTCATTCCTTTTCGAATCTTTGAAATTGCCTCCATCTTTTAATAGAGATACAGAAAAATTGGAATTAAACATTCCTGTTTTATCAGGACTCAGGCTTTTAAACTTCGATGACGCTACTGTATACTTTCTTGGTGGCGGCTCTAATGGTAAAGTGTATAGGATAATTCCACACAATAATCCTCCTTATATTCTTAAACATTATGAAAGTTCGGAGGTACTAGAAAGAGATTATACTGCCTTTAAATTTTTAGAATCAATTAAGGCTAATTACCCACAAGAAATGCAAGGTATAGAAATAGCAAAGGTAAGAAGAACTGATTTTGAAAATAATCTCCATATGGAAGATTTACAAGGAAGTCCTTTAACTTCATTAGATACTAACACTCACGTTAATCAATCAGTAAAAAGTAAAGCTTCTCAAAAGTTTAATAAATTTTTAAAAAGTTTTAATCATTTAATAAATACAAACCTTAAATTAAAATACAGAGATGACTTAAAGATTGGACTGAGTGGAGAGGCAGGGATTCAGGTAAGAGTTTTGGACAAAGACTTTGGCCCTAAGCCGATTAATCTATTTATAAAACGTGACAACATTCTTTACTCAGTCAGTGATAAGCTATACATTGTCGATCCTTATTAACAAGTCATCTGTGAAGGATAACTTTTTTATACTTGAGAATTAACGGCCATTGGGGCTTTGTAAACTATCGGTTGAAAGTTCTATATGCCTGTTCTTAGGGTCTGAGTGCGGTGTGTTCCACCATTAAGTGTGTAGAGTCGAATAAACTGTAACCTATGTGTCCAGAATGGACCTAATATTGATGGTGCCGCAGGAGGGACTTGAACCCCCACGCTTGCGCACTAGATCCTAAGTCTAGCGTGTCTACCAATTCCACCACTGCGGCTTTCTAAGTTAGACTGTATTTTTACTGGCTTATAACTAAACTGACAAGAATTTATCTTACGACGCTTTGCGTTTTTTTGTTTTATTAAGGTTCTGGACCATTATTTTTGCTCTCTGAACCTCTTTCTCCAGTTGTTTTATTTTATTAGTAAGAGCATTGTTTTCGGCCTTAAGTTTTGTGGCCTCTGATTTTCCTGTGTTCATACTTTGCTTAGCAAGAGAGAGTTCTTTCATGAGTGTTTTATTACTTGTTTCTAGTTGTTTATACTTAGTCATATTAACTTGCTCTTGACCGCCTTTTGCCGTTGCCCCCATTTCTTGGAGTGTCTTTTCCATTTCTTTCATTTTATTTTCATATTCTTGAATCTGTCTCTTACTAGATAAGCTCTCTTGCTTAAAGCGGTTTTCTGTTGCCTCACTCTTCTTTTGTTCAGCCAAGAGCTGTTGGTTGATATTACTTACTTTTCCATTAAGGTCTGCTACTTGTTTTTCATAATTTTTTACTTGTGTCTCAAGGTTTGTAACTTTTCTCTCGTTTGCAGAATCATCTTGTTTAGATATAACTTGAGCTTCTTTTGAGGACTGCTCTAATTTATCTTTTTGATTTTGCTCTCCAAGCCTTTTGACATCATCGAAGGCCTTCTTTTTCGCGGCTTCAGCTTGCTCTAACTTCTTTTGAGCATCTTTTAATTTTACATCCAGTTCTGCTACTTTTCTTTGCTCTGCTAATAATTCGGTCTTATATTTTCCTTCATTAAGTAGTTGAGTTTTATTTTCACTTGCTTTTTCTTTTCTCAAATCAGCTTCTAGCCTACCTACTTTGGCCATCAAATCCTTAACTTGAAGCTCAAATTTCTTAGCCTTACTATTACTTGCATCAAGTTGATCTTGAAGAACTTTCTTTACCTTATCCTCTTTCGCATCGCCTGTTTCTTGTGAAATATTTCTTAAGTCAGTCTCAAGCTTTTTTATTCTTTCTTCATTAAATTTATTCGTTTTTCGAGCTTGATCTAATTCTTTTTGAATTTGGCTCTCATGTCTTTGAGCACCAATAGAGTTCGATTGCTCCAAGTTTTTATCAATAGTGGATTCAGAAAGTTTTTTGTTTAACTCATCAACCCTTCTTTCAAGCTCTTTCGTTTTTTCTTCATATTTCCTTGCTTTTTTTTCTGAATCAAGAAGAGACAATTTTAACTTTGCTGCTTCAGTATTAGCGAGAGGTTTTTGGATTTCTGGACTTTGAGTCTGAGAATCCTCAACTTGTTTATTCAAAACCTTTTTTAACTCGTTTTCAAGATGGTCTATTTGTTTATCTTTTTTCTTTTCAAGCTCTTTTAAATGTTTAAGTTCTGAGCGAGTTTGCAAAAGTTCTCCAGAATTAACTGCATTATTCTTTGTTGTGCTGTTTGGTTTAGAGCTTAATTCCATTTTATTGTGTGCACTTCTTAATTCTTTCTTAAGCTTGTCGCTCTCTACCATTAACTCTTTTAGCTTTTTATTGCTTAACTCACCCTCTTGAGATTTCAACTCCAGGGACTTTAAATGTCCTTCCAGTTCTTTCTTATCTTGAGAAACTTTGTTAAGCTGTGCTTTTAAAGTTAGTGTTTCGCTATTGTTATTTGATGAACTTTCTTCTTTAACAAGATTTTCTGGAGTAATACTGCCTTTTTCGTCTAACTTGAGACCTAAGTTTTTAAGTTGCTTACCAAGCTCGTCTTTCTCTTTCTTGAGCTTGTTATTTTCAAGACTCTGCTCTTTCACTTTTTCTTTTAATTTAACACCAAGAGATTGCTCTTTTGTTAACTCTGATTCAAGTTTACTCTTAACACCATTGAGGCTCTTAAGTTGCAATTCATAATCTCGGTTTTTACTCTCAGGAGAATCACCTACATTACTTACAACTTGCTGCTTTTCATCATGAGAAACTGATTTATTTTTATAGAGCTCAAGCATTTTTTCTAAATTTTGTTTTTCTCTTTCTAGCTTCTTCAATTTTGCCTGGGATTCATCACCTTCCACTTTTTGCGCTGCTGTTTTATTTAATGCCTCTATCCTTTGCTCTAAGTCCTTCACTTCCTTTTCTTTCTTTTTAGAAATTTCCTTAATGTGCTCTTTGGCTTTATTCAAAGCCCCATCTTTACTTGAAAGAGTTTTTGTTAGAGTTGCAATTTCATCTGTAAACTTATTTTTTTGAGAAGAGTTTTCTGTTTGAAGTTTTTTTAACTCAATTTCTGCTTTTTTGGTAAAGCTTAGTAATTTCTTTTCTCTTTCTAATAAATCTTTAATTTGTTTCTTATCTTCATTTGATAAATTTGTATTTCCCTCTATATCGTTTTTAAGCTTTTCAGTTCTCTTCTCTAGTTGTTTCTCATCAATTCCTTTAACCTGGACTTGAGAAATATCTCGCCCTACCTTGTCTTCAATTTCTTTTAGCTTCTGTATAGTTTTTTCTTTTGCGCTGAGATCATTTTTCAAAACCTGAAGCTGGCTTTCCAGTTTTTTATTATTAGCAATAGCTTCTTTCATTTTTTGCTTTATCAAATTATTTTCAAGTGGCTCCGCTTTTTTAATTGTCTGCTCTTCTCTATCATGGGATTCATTTTCATAGCCTTCATCAGAGATGATCATTGGTGCACTAAAATCAATATTATCAAAAAGATTCTCTTGAATGAAGAAAGCTTCCTGGCCCTGAGAGTCTAAAATACTCTGATTAACAACTTCATTAACAAAGTCTTCATCAAAAGAAAAGTTTTCAGACATTGCTTCTTTTAGTTGTTTTTTTAAATAATCAAATTTTTCTTCTCCAGAGCCACCTACTTTAAGTTGCTCTTGAAAGACTTCTTTCACTGAAGATTGCAAGGCTTTTTGAAAATCATTTGATTGAATATCTTCCTCTGTTAACTCTCTTCTTTGACCATTTTCATCTAAGGAAAATGGATGTAGGTTTTTGGCCAAAGTTGTTTGAAGTTTTTCTTGGAAGTTTTGAACAGCAGGCTCTTCTGGTTCTATTTTAATTTTACTTACCGCTGTATCAATCGTTGGAAGGAGGGTGTTTTGTTTAAAGTCACTCAGGTAATCCATAGGTATTTCATTAAGCGAAAACCCCTCATTTTTAAGCATCTCTTTTTGGATAAAATGCTCACTGCTTTTCGCAACAATATTTGCCAGTTCTGAGTCCAAATCACTTCCTACGATAAAGTTTTTCATTTCTTTAGCGAAAGAGTTAAAATCAATGGTTTGTTCCCCAGGATCAATTTTAGACATCGCCATATTAAAAGCATTTTCAATCACTACTGACGCCTGTTTGCTTTGTTCAAAAGACAGTGGTTCTAAATTCCGAGGAGGTAATTCCCCATTTATAAGACTTGGATTATCTAATGATATTGAGTTTAAATCTCTCTGCTGATAACTCTCTTTTTTAAAACTGGCTTCATCTTCTTTTGGTATTGAATGGACAGAAAAAGCTGATAAATGGTTCTCATTTTCAAAACTGCCCTTAACTAAAGAGTTTTGTTCATTGCTCTCTTTTCCTCCTAACACGAGTGTCGTTTTTTCTTTTTCAATTTCCTGACCTGAGACGATTGTTTTTAAATCTTCAGGTTTAATCTCATTTCCACTAGAAATTCTCACCTGACTTTTATCTTCTTCTTCCTTTACTCCGTTGACTAAAGTACTCTCTTCTTCAATATCAAAGTTTCCAGACACAAGTGTATTAAATCCTTTGTCTTCGTCTTTATTACCACTGACTCGAACCGAAGTTTTATCATCTTCATCTTTTCCTGATATTATTTGAGTCTCATCCAAATCAAGGTCAAATTTCCCTTTAACTATTGCTATGTTTTTATCTTCTTCTTCAAACCCTGAAACTATTGAGTTCAAGAAGCTAGCATCTAGACCAGAGCTTATTTTTTCAGCGATATTTTCTGCAACGCTATCTTTCACTTTATTTAGATGTTCAGTGTCTTTATCTAGCTCTCCTCTAGCTCTTTGAATTTCTTTTTCAAAAACATCTGCTAAGTTTTTCTTTTGAGTTTTCTCTAAAATATTCTTTTTATCTGAATCTGATATTTGATTAATAAAATCATCGTCAGCGAAACTTTTTATACTTTGCTCAATTTGTCCCATTGTAGCTAAGGCAGGATTAATCCCCTCTTTCTCTAATGAGTGATGAATATGAGACATTAAAGAAACTGCTTTTTGTGGCTCTTTATTTAAAACACTATTAGGATCCCCTTTATTGAGCATCATTTCAACTATATTACCTGGTAAAGGTTTACTTCTTAAATTTTGTTCTTCTATTCTTTTCTCAGCTGAACTTTGATCAATAAGATAAATATCTTCTATCTCGTTGCTGATATCATCTAGAATATGCTTACTGCTTTTTATATTATTAAGAAGAAATTGCCCTGAATGCCCTGACTTCTCTCCATCTTGTTTTGACCAAAAACCTGTTATGACAATTTTTGATGGATTCTCTATATAAGTAATATCTGTGTTATCAGCTAATAGAGACGCCGACTTCAATAGATATTTGACGGGGTCATTACTATTTAACTCCCCAAAACAATCATAGAGATATTCGGCCACAAAGTTTTTCACAGCCAAATGTAAATTAACAGCAAAAATATTTTCGTTTGAGGCATACTCTATTTCAAATGGAGCAGAGCCAATTCCTGCTTGCTGAAGATAGGTGTAATAATAAATAATATTATAAATAAACCCTCTGACTGAAACTATGTTAAAATCATTTTCAAAAGCACTTATACTAATTTCATCACTGTAATGTCCTATTCTTAAATGATCTGAGAGTTTACATGTTTCGTATTGAGAAAACTCACTTCCAAAAATTTCGTCTAAATGAATACTCCCTCTCTCTTGAAATGATTTCCTTAGGAGAATATTCCCAACTCTTTCGTCCATAAAACTTTCATCTAGAACGGCTCTCCCACCCATCAAAAGAAACTCTCTTGTATCTTTAACTGGAGAGAGTGAAAAAATGAGTATATTATTTTTTATAGTTTCATAACGCAAATTAATTTCATTAAAATCATCAACATCTTTAGTGAGAATGAAAGAAACTTCTTTCACATCACTAAGAATCTCTGGAGCAACGACCTCAATTTGCTCCGATTCGAAAAAGGAATTTAGTCTCGCCGACAAATCCCCTGATAGGTTTAATAACTTCTTCTTCATCATGCTCCAAGCTTCACTTGCGAATCATCACTTTCATTTTCATTCTCTTCAATTAGAATCTTATTTAACTCGAGAGTTAATCGATTTAAGCTTTTTCTAAGTGGGAGGAGTTCCGCTTTAGTGTTTTCGTTTAAACTCTCTACATATTTTTTAAAAATTCCAGCCTCTGAGGATTCGGTATAAAATGTTTCTTCGAAAGGAACAAAAGCATCCACGAGGATTGGGATTGTTTCGTATTCAGAAAGCCCCCAGTAATTAATTTTACTTGGGAATCCTTTTCCATTAAAAAGCTCGTGCTGATAACTAATAATTTTAATGACATCTGGGTGGTAAAAAACACCTATACATCGTTTTTTAGCTATCTTCATACTTTCCACAGGATGATAGTAAAACAAAGAGTACTCAGACTTAGAGACGTTCATTTTTTTTAAAAAATGCAAACCTTCTCCAGGTTTTTGTCTTTCTTGCTCACAAGCTTGTGCAATAAAATAGCTGTAATTTTTTTCAACAAGTCCTAGATCAAGAAGAAATGTTACATGAAAAATATCGCTCAATAATTGAAAGTCTGTGTATCCAAGAATCAAAGCAACGATTGAGGAGAAGGATGCTGCTTGAATACCTCTTTCACATAAAAGAGTGTCTGTTTCTCTTAATTGAACAATTATCTCATCATCAAAACGATTAAAAGTATTAAAAGTGGAAAGATAAAAATCTAAAACTCTTGCTTTGTTTTGCTCAAACCAAAACAGCTCACAAAAATGAGTTAGAAGTTTTTTTCTCGCTATTAGCCTTTCTGTTTCTAGTTTTGCTGTTTTTAAAGTAATCCAAAGTTGATTGAATGTTTGGATATTTTCATCATTTGAAACTTTATAAATATAAAAAGATTTTTGCCCTTTCTTCTTATATCTTTGAATAAAATCAGGATCAACAAAATCCCCTGCTCTCATTAAAAGTACAGGTTTATTGAATTTTGAAGAAAGAAAGATTATATGCCCTGGACAAACCTGTTCTCTCTCTAGATCATCTAGAGTAATAATATCTAAATCTTCCTTCGAAAAAGAAAGATTTTTTAATCTGTAATTTTTGTCAGTCATAAATGACTTCTCCTCACCTTTTTATCGGTAATTTGACCTCTTGTTTTGACATCTTTTTAAGAAGTGGACTAAATTGAGTAGAATGCAATAAAATAAATAATTATACTCAGGATTCAAATGGAATTTACTGCGCAATTATGGGATTATAGTGTCATTCTTATCTATCTTATCGGTGTTTTCGCCCTAGCTTTTTCCTCAAGTAAAAAGACAGCAGACCCTCAATCTGAAGATATTTTATCAAAACAATATCTGGCCAATAAAAGCCTTACTTTTACTGAATCAATTTGCTCGATTATTGCCACAGAGGTTTCTGCTTTGACTTTTGTTGGTATCCCTTCTTACGCTTTTACAAAAGACTTCTCTTTCCTCCAGGTTTATATCGGGGCCATTTGGGGAAGATTCATTATTGCAAAGCTTATTCTTCCTCGTATTTATGATAAAGGCCTTACTTTGTATGGGATTATCTCTCAGTCTCGCTCCACTCCTAATGGACATAAAGCACTTAGTTCTATTTATATTGTCGTTAAAATCTTATCCGTAGGAGTTAGACTATATTCAGGCTCTATTCTTGTTGCTGAGTTTTTTTCTATTAATATTAATATCGCATTGATCGTAATTTGTGTTGTGACATTCTTCTATACCTTAATAGGAGGACTAAAAGCAGTTGTTAGAACTGATATCATTCAAATGGGTCTTTTTATTACAGGAGGAATTGTTGCTCACTCCATTATTCCGGATGTAGCGAACTCAGCCTGGTCAGATATGATGACCCAAGCTTTTGAAGCTGGAAAACTCTCTTTATTTGACCTAAGTTCCCCTTACAGCTTCTTTGTTGGAATTGCGGGTGGTTTTTTATTCGATATCTGCACCCACGGAACAGATCAAGACTATATTCAAAGATTGATTGCCAATAGAAGTCTAAAGAGTGCTCAAAGGGCCATTTTTCTCTCATCCTTTGCTTCAATTGCTGTCGGCGCCCTTTTTCTTGGAGTGGGGGCACTTCTTTGGTCTTATTACCAATCGACGCCAGTTGAGCCACCAGTAAAGCCTGATTTTCTTTTTGCTTATTTCATTACTCATTATTTTCCTGTAGGGCTTAAAGGACTCATGGTCGCGGGAGCACTTGCTGCAACGATGAGTACTCTTGATTCTTCAATTAATGCTCTTTGCAGTTGTCTCCAGAATGATATTTTTCTTAATCGTTCACTAGAGAAACTCAAGCGTTATTACCAACAAGACACTCTACTTATTACGTTCTTAATGCTTATCGTTGCTTACGCTTCTTCTCATAGCGATGGACTTTTACTTTTAGGTTTAAAAGTTGCCTCTTGGACTGGAGGAACGATTTTTGCTATTTTTCTTGCTAAAATGGTTTTTCAATCAACGCTCGACTTTTCTCTTAATCTTTTTACAACTCTTTTTGTTCTTTTTATGGGCATTCTAGGGGTTTATATCAATTATGTCGTTCTTGAAAGCAACTGGTCTTGGAATGTTTACTACGGAACATCCTCTTCGTTATTGGCCATTTTTTTAATCACCCTTTTTTCTAAAAAAGAATCTCGTTAGGAATTCCTTTTGGAATGGCTTCTAATAACGAACGAGTATACTCTTGTTGTGGGCGATGATAGACTTCATCGGCATTGTTCATCTCAACAATTTTTCCAGCATTCATTACTCCCACTTCATCAGAAATGAAATTCACTACACTCAAATCATGTGAAATAAAAATATAAGTCAATCCAAATTCTTCTTGTAAATCAAGAAGTAAGTTTAGAACCTGTGCCTGAACAGAAACATCTAAGGCAGAAACAGATTCATCACAAATAATAAACTCTGGGTTTAAAGTAAGTGCTCTCGCGATACTAATTCTTTGTCTTTGCCCACCAGAAAATTCATGAGGATATCGATTAAGTTGATTCGCGTTTAACCCCACTTTGTTCATCAACCACTTGGCCTTATCTAGTTTTTGTTTTTTATTTTCACCAATTCCATGGATATCCATTGGTTCTAGTAGAGTTTCCGCAATTGTCATCCTTGGGTTTAAAGAAGAGTAAGGATCTTGAAAAATAATTTGCATTCTCGATCTCATTTCTCTCATTGCCGGAGCATCAAGAGAAGTAATATCAATTCCATCATAAATAACACTTCCTTGAGTTGGCTCCACTAATCGCAAAATTGATCTACCTAAAGTTGTTTTTCCACATCCTGATTCGCCTACTAGTCCAAGAGTTTTCCCTTTTCTTAATTGAAAACTCACTCCATCTACCGCTTTAACGTCGGCTATTGTTTGACCAAATAATCCTCCCTTAATTGGAAAATATGTTTTCAAATCTTTCACCTCTAATAAAACGGGGTTCTTTTCTTCATCAAAAGAAAAAGATTTCTCATAAGGATGCAATAACTCTTTGTTAATTTCTTTTTCTGCTCCTTGCTCTGTCATAAAATCACTAACAGTTAGGAGCCTCTTGGGGTTTTTATCAAGTGAAGGTCTACAGGCCAATAGCCCTTTAGTATAAGGATGAGTTGGTTTTTTAAAAATTTCTTGAGTTAAATTTCTCTCCATTATCTCACTTCTATACATAACAACTACTTCATCAGCGATATCAGCAATAACTCCTAGGTCGTGAGTAATAAAGAGCATTCCCATTTTGTATTCTTCTTGAAGCTTGAACATAAGTTCCAAAACTTGTTTTTGAATCGTTACATCTAGTGCAGTCGTTGGTTCATCTGCAATTAATAATTTAGGTTCACAAGAGATGGCCATGGCAATCATGACTCTTTGCTTTTGTCCTCCTGACATTTCATGAGGATAAGCATGTGCTTTTTGTGAGGGATTAGGAATTCCCACTTGATCTAAAAGCTCAATGGTTCGGGCCCATGCTTGTTTTTTGGTCATCGCTTTATGAAGCATTAAAGCTTCTGAAATTTGTTCCCCAACCTTAAAGACAGGATTAAGAGAAGTCATTGGTTCCTGAAAAATCATTGAGATATCATTACCTCTAATTTTTCTCATTTCTTCTTGAGATTTTTTAAGTAAATCCTCTCCCTGAAAAAGAATTTCTCCAGAAGTAATTTTTCCAGGAGGGGTTGGGATAAGACGCATACAAGCCAGAGAAGTGACACTTTTACCAGAGCCTGACTCTCCCACAAGTCCAATCGTTTGCCCTTCTTTAATAGAGAAAGAAACATTATTAACAGCTTTTACGATATTTTCCTGAGTATGAAATTCAATATTTAAATTTTTTACATCTAACAACAAGCTCATTAATTTTTTCCTTTTAGTTTTGGATCAAGTGCATCTCTAAGCGCATCTCCCAGTATATTAAAAGCCAGGACAATAATAAACATAGCAATCGTAGCACCAACAAGTTGCCACCAAACACCTCTTCCGACTAATTCCAATTTTGCATCATCAATCATTGTTCCCCAACTAGGTTGTGATTGAACTCCGATACCCAAAAAAGAAAGAATTACTTCCGATTTAATCGCAATTTGAAATTGTAAAGAGGCGTTAATAATAACAATATGAGTGACATTAGGAAGAATGTGCTTAAAAAGCTGTCGTAGTTTACTTCCACCAAGAGCTTGAGCTGCTTGAACATAATCTCTATTTTTATGTTTCATGACTTCACCTCGAATAAGCCGGCATAGACTTACCCAACTTGTTGTTCCCAAGGCCACATAAACGGCAACAAGCCCTTTTCCCATAATTAATGAGATTGATATAATGAGCATAATTGAAGGGATTGAACTAATTGTTGTATAAAACCAAACGATCAATTCATCCACTAACCCACCATAATAACCAGAAATAGCTCCCAGGATAACCCCGACAGGAATAGCAATGAGGGAAGTAAAAAGCCCAACTGACATTGCCACTTGAGTTCCATGAATAATTTTAGTGAAAACATCTCTTCCAAAAATATCTGTTCCAAGCCAAAAACTTGCGCTTGGAGGTGAATATGAAGGACCAACTTCAGTATTCCAATCAGCAGCAATAATTCCCATTGAACTTAAGATAGCAATAACGGAATAGAAAAAAACAACTACGGCAGCTGCAACGGCGGCTTTATCCTTTAATAGTCTTTCAAATGCATCTTGGTAAAGAGACTTACTTCTCTCTATTAAATAGGTTTTTTCATTCATTTTATTTAGGGCTGATTCTTTTTTCATTATAGCTTCTATCATAACTTATCCTTAGCTTAATTTCACTCTTGGATCGACCAAGGTGTAGAGAAAATCTGTTAAAAGGGAAAAAATAATGAGGGCCAAAGATGTAATAACAGCCAACGATTTAAGTACTGGAAAATCATTTGAATTAAGTGCACTTAGAATCATGCTCCCAATTCCTGGTATACTAAAGAAATTCTCAAGTAAAATGGCCCCTAAAATCAGGTATGGGAGCTGTATAACGACATATGTAATAACAGGGATAAGTGAGTTTCTCAGGACATGCTTAAATAAAATATTTACTTGAGATAGCCCCTTGGCCTTAGCCGTTCTTACATAATCCTGATAAAGTTCATCCAGAATTACAGTTCTAAAAAACCTTACATCTGGCCCAATGCTAAGAATAATCCAAATGAGAGCAGGAAGTATAATAAAAGGAATAAAGTGGGGAAAGCCATAATCATATCCTTGAATAGGAAATAAACCTTCTTGATAAGCAAGGTAGTATTGAAAAAATAAAATATAAGAAAGAGAAGGAATACTCATACCAGCAATGCAAGCTGCTCTTACAACAAAATCCACTTTTCCTCCTCTATAAAAAGCAACCACAATAGCAACAATTAGCGATATAAAAGTCGAAAGAAAAAAAGCAGGCAACGTCATAGATAGAGTTGGAACAACACCATTTATAATCATTTGAGATATTTGCTGCTTGGTTGCCCAAGAGCGCCCAAAATCTAGAGTGAAAGCTGACTTCACAATATCAAAGTATTGAAGATAAAGAGCTCTATTAAGTCCAAGTTCCTCTCTTAATGTTTCCATTTGTTCAATTGTTGCATTTTTTCCTAGTAATAATGGTGTTGGGTCTCCAACGACAATATTAAAAAGAAAAAAGATAATCAGACAAACCCCTAGTAAAACCGGGATTAAATAAAGAAATCTTCTGATAAAATAAATAAGATTATTCATATTTTCACCTTAAAATTTTGCAATAAGTTCTTTTTTCTTATCCAGATCGATATCCCAATATTGCTCAATTCCATGTTTAAACTCTGTCCCTTTATAGTTCTTTATCCAACCATGTTTTAATCGAAAATTAGTTCTATGAACTCCCAGAATCCAAGGAACTTTTTCAGCTACTTCTTGGGCCAATTGCACATAAAGCTTTGTTCTCTCTGATGAATCTTGCATGAGAGAAACATGTGAGAACTTTTGGTTAAAAATAGAATCGTTAAAGTTCGAACCATTTGCTCCCGGTGCACTATTAGGCCCATAGAGCAATTGTAAAAAGTTTTCAGCATCAGGATAATCAGCTACCCAAGAGATAGCATGAATTTGGGTTTGTCTTGTTTTTATTTTTTTTAGTAATTGAGGCCAAGTATTAAAATTAGGTTTTACCTTTACTCCAATTTGGGCCATCTCTTTGACAAAAAACTCCGCTATTTGTCTATAAACAGTAGTTGAAATTGTATCGTAAGCGATCTCAGGCAATCCTTTCCCATCTTTATACCCCGCTTGCTCTAATAAAGATTTTGCTTCTTGAATATTATAGGCGGTGTATTTGTTTTTATAACTTTCATCATATCCTTTAATCCCTGGAGGAATCGGTGTCTGGGCCTTAATTCCAAGTCCATGATAAAAAAGTTCGTTTAACTTATCCCTATTAATTGCCAATGACATCGCTCTTCTTAAATTAAGATTTTGAAGAAGTGGATTGGTATGATTAAAAGCGAAGTATGTTACATCGAGTGCATTTTCAACTTCAACCTCAACTCCTTTTTGTGAAAGATTATTTGTTACGCTTTTATCAGGTGCAATCGCTTGATCAAAGTTATCTTTTGGTATTTCAAGTTCATCAACTTCCCCCTTTAAAAAAGACAACCAAGCAGGTGAATGCTCAGGCATTATATAAGTAACAATTTTTTTAATAAAAGGAACTCTCTTCCCTGCTGCTTTTAGCAGTCCTCTCTCTTCATCTCCTTCACTACCTTCTGTTGGGTAAAATTTTTCTCGAAATTTAGGGTTGGCAACATAAACAATCTTATTAGATAGAGCATTAAATGTTTCTGTCATATAAGCTCCAGTACCAACCGGATTATTAATAAACTCGCTCTTGTATTTCTTAACAGCTTCTTTTGGAACAACTGAAGTAAACTGCATGGCCAATGAGTAAAGAAATTGAGGAAAAGGACGCTTCAGAATAAATTGTAATGTATATTTATCCAGAGCTTTCAAACCTTCAATAGAAAGATTATAGTCACTCATTTCAGCCGTTTTTTGTAAATCTCTCCATTCATTAAGTCCTTTAATTTTTTCATCTAAAACCCACCAACCTGGGGAAGAATTTTTAGGATCAGCAAGCCTCATTATCGAATAAACAAAGTCCTCTGCCGTAAGCTCTCTTCCCTGTCCGTTTTCAAAACACGGATTATCGTGAAAATAAACGCCTCTCCTTATTTTAAAAGTATAAGTAAGACCATCATCGGCAATATGAGGCATACCATCGGCGAGGTTAGGCGCTAATGTGTAGGGTCTTTTCAAATAGTGATACTCGAATAAACCTTCATAGACTTTTGAAACTTCTCTAGCAGAGTATGAGTCACTCGCGTGAATAGGATCGAAGCCTTTAATCTCAGCTTTAACTCTTTGATAAAGAACTTTTTGAGATAAATCTAATTTTTTTGAACACGAAAAAAGAACGCACAGGCAAAAAAATACCTGAACAAAAAGAAATGAAGCTTTCATTGACACTCTCCCAATCTCCCCATTGGCGAGCATCCTAAACATATCCTAAGACTATACATACTAGAATTGTATTACCAACTCCAGTCAACAGACCTAATAAACTCTTACACTAAACATTTAAGAACAGACTTTTGAGCGCATCACAATGTTCATCAGCTCAAATTTCGACCACCATGTATTTTTGCGCAGCAAAATATCACTTCTTCTTAATTTCCCTTCATGCCAATCACTAAATTCAATAACCATCTCGTAAGAGTTTTCAAAAGGAATCACAAGCGAAACGACATCTTGTCTAAATTCCCCAATTACTTTTTTTTCAAAACCAGTAAACCTGTCATAGCAAGTAAATTTTAAGTAACCTCGTTTTTGATTAAATTTGTCAATAACACATCTTGAAGCATATTCAGATTTGGCTATATCACTTATAAGCCTAAGACCTATAGATAAAGAAGCCTTAATATGATCGACTAAAGCTCCTACTTTCTCAGGTTTTTCATTTTTTACTAATAGAGACTCAATTCTCCTATATAAGCTACCTGATATTTTCTGATGGTCGTACTTAACTCTGAGAATTTCTTCTCCAAGCATAGGAAAATAAAATCCAATCGACCAATTATTTTCTTTTTTATTATGAACTGATTCGTAGTCAAACTGATAGCTCTTGTCCCCGTACTCAAGTTTGCCAATCCCTTCTGAACTTAAGCAATTTTTATCCACATATTTTTTTATATCTTCTTTTGGGGTTTTTCCAACTGTAACATGATGACTCTTCGGTACTCTAAAGAGAGAGCAACCTATTAAAAATGGCATGATGAAAAAAATTAATCTCATAGGTTTATCCTATGACTAGAATCTAACGAATGCAATACGTGCTTAATGATTGAGGTTGGCAGGCATTCTTTTCTTCTCAACATGCTGGATCAGTGATTGAATTTCTTTTTTTTCCACTTCTTCCTTGCTTACCTTGAGAGCTTGAAGGTAATAAAGCTTGGCTTCTTTAAACCTTTTCATCGCATGATAAACCTGGGCCAAATGCTTTGTTATAATTGAGTCACCAGGATTGCTTTTATTGGCCATCTTAAGTTCTTTTAAAGCTTTTTCCATTTCACCTTGTTTGAAATGATACCATCCCAAGGAATCTCTTATGTAGCCATCATCTGGATTAAGAGAGACTGCTTTAGAGATATATTGATAAGCTTTCTCGAGTTGAACCCCTCTTTCTAGATATGAGTATCCTAGAAAATTCCAAGCATGAGCATTATCAGGGTCCTCTTCAATAACATCAAGTATAAGACTTTCTGACTCTTGATAGTTTCCAATTTTCTCATAAAGAGAAGCTAAATAATATTTATGATTAGAAACAAAATCCTCATTTTGCTTCAAAGGCAAAAGAGTTGATATGGCAAACTCAAAATTTCCTTCTTTTTCAAGAAAATTAGCTTTTGCCATTGCAAGCTCAACATTAAGTGTTTCGTTTTTGCTCCTATTTTTTTCAATAAAGCTAAAAAACTGCTCTTTGGCCTTTTGAGAATCTTCTCCTTGAGTGCCTAGAGCAAAAGTACTCATAATATTAGCAATTTGCAAAATACTGTCTGAGAATAATGGGCTTTGAGAATCAACTTGATTGAAAAACTCTATTGCGTTTTCATAGTCACGCATTTCTTGATAAATCGCTGCCAAGTAGTAGAGAATTCTATCTGATTTTGGTGCGTATTGGAGAACATCTTTAAAAAGACTAATGGCCTTAGGATAATTTTTCTGATCAGAATAAATAACCCCCATCTTTACTTTCAAGTTAAGATTATCTGGTTCTAAATCAACAAGTTTCTCTGCGTACTCAAGAACATCATCAAATTTTTCTTCTGCAAAAAGTAGTGTCACAGTCCTAGTAAGTACAATCACATCTCCTGGAAACTTCTTTATATGTTTCTTATAGTGAGAGAGAGCTTTCTTTAACTGATTGCTTTCTTCGTAAATGAGACCTATGGCAAGTGCTGCTTCTGAATTTTCATTATCAAGTTGGTAAGCTTTTTTAAACAGAACCTGAGCCTCATCGAGCTCTCCTTTCTCTAAATAAATTCTTCCTCTTTGATAAGTAAATAAAGAGCGACTCTCAGCAGATGCTTTCTTCTCACATCTTTTGAAGGTTTTCATCGCTTCCTGTGTTTTTCCCTCTATTGAATAGATTTTTCCTAAAAAGAGGCAACCATCTTCACTTTTTGGATTTAACTTCAAAATACTCTGGTAAATTTGTTTGGCTTGCTCAACCTTACCTAAACCGCTTTTGATACCGGCCAAGATGAGAGCTATTTTTTCATCTTCTTTTTTTTCTTCGTAAAGCCCGCTCATAATCTGCTCAGAAGTTGGCAAATCTCCAGCTTTTATCAGAGAGACAGCATATTTCTTTCTTAGGAATCTATCATGAGGATTTAATTCTAAAAGATGGGAATAAATAAAATTGGCGGTGACATAATCTCCTCTGAGCTGAGCGGAGTTGGCCTTCAAGAACATATCGCTTGCCAAAAAGCGAACTGAGCCATCTCCTGCTTTTTTCGCCGATTTAACAAGCTCTTTAAGCTTTGCAGAAGCTTCCTTTAATGAACTCTTACTTTCGTTTTTTTCAATATCTGCTGTTTTTTTGTTTTGTTGTTGCTCTATTTTTGTTGTCGAACATGACAAAAGAAGCAAAAACAAACTATTTATCAATAAAACTTTAAGCATCAAACTTGTTTCCTGGTCGAGCTCCATGCTCGTTCTCGATAAACATCTCGGTGGATTCATGAAAAAAATGACTGAATTAACCTCCTACTGCAGTTTTTTCCACTTTGAGTGAGTAATGGCTTCACGCAAAAAATAATCAGTAAAATCAATTATTTAAACTACATTTTTTTCTTTTTTTTCATCTCATGAGTAAAAATTTAAGGTGCTTTTTTACAGTCCTTTAAAAAACTTTTTTTTTTGACGGGCTGGGTTGACAGGGTTTATCAACTTTGGTTTATAGAGTCATTCACCTGCTAGCGAGGCATTAATTCGCACCGACAGCTGGTTTTTGTAATATAATTTTTATTTAGTTTTGAAAAACTAAATTGAATAATGCCATTGGCAAATTTTATAGGGGAAGACGAACATGAAAGACGTAAGAATCATTAAAAGGTATCAAAACCGCAAGCTTTATGACACATTCCAAAGCTGTTATGTAACGCTTGAAGAGATTGCTCAGATCGTAAGGGAAGGTAATGAGATTCAAGTTATTGACAACAAAACCAAGAATGACATTACTTACATGACTCAAATTCAACTTCTTTTTGATCAAGAAAGAAAATCACTAAAACCAGGCGACACAGAACTTCTTAAGAGAGTTATTCGTTCTGAAGAAGGGACACTAACTGGTTACATTAAAGGACTTGAAGCTCAATTAAACCTTGATTTCGCTTCTTCAGCTCCTGCTAAAGAAGAAAAAACAGAATCAGCTGATTTTACGTCTTCTTTTGTTAACAATTCATCCTTCAGCAACAGCTCAAGCATTGAAACTCCTAGTACTTTGAACTAAACTTAGAAGTAAGTTCAATGTAAACAGGATTTTTTTGATGAAATTGAAAAATCGTTTTAAATATGCCCTCACTCTTTTTATGGTGGGGGCTTTTTTTATCAACCTCCATGCAGCTGAAACAAGCACAAGTACTGCTTCTGTCGCAAGCTCAAGCTCTTCATCTTCGTCGAGTGGGAAAAGCTCAATTGGGGTTGGAATGGGGCAAACGTTTCTTTTTGGAGACTTTAGAGAAACGGGAGATGATTCTATTACATTTGATCTTCTCTACAGCTACAATGCAAGCCGAACTTTTGATCTCCTACTAACTGGTCACTATACTCAACATGAATTAAGAGGAAAACAAACACAACTCCTGGGATTTTCCTCTTCGATAAAATCAAGAGTTTTTAATTTTGACTCTTTTTCTCCTTACGTTTTAGGAGGATTGGGGTTTTACAGACCCAAGGTTACAAGGCAGGTTGGAGTTAATAACTTTCAAGAATCAGAGGGAAAGTACACTTTTGGCTTTAATTTTGGAGCCGGAGTGGACCTAGAACTTAATGATTCCTACACTATTGGATTAATGGCCTCTTATCACAACCCCTTCAAAGTTAAACAAGACAGGATGGGGTCAGTGAGAGGTTCCTATTCTAAATTACTTGTTACTTTAATGCGCGCTTTTTAATAATGAAAAAACCATCTCGTCTCTATATCGTCACAGGCAAAGGGGGCGTTGGTAAAAGCATTATCTCTTTGTCTTTGACCAAATACCTTTGCCAAAAAAATATTAATGCTTGTTATACTTATTTTCAAAAAAATTCTCTTCTCAAAGAAGACAAGCCCGTCTCTATGGGAGAAAGTATTGCTCAAGATCTTAATATTCCCAGCCTAGGCCTTTCTCTTGAAAATTGTGCTCATAACTACATGACGAAAAAGCTTCGCTCCTCACTCATTTCCAAAGCAATTATTAAAACTCCTTTTTTTCGCTCACTTATTAATATGCTACCAGGTTTTGGCTACCTCATTTATTTAGGCCAAGTTTTACAAAGTATCCAAGATTCAAACGATGGACTGACTATCGTACTTGATTCTCCTTCGTCAGGACATGTTCTAACGATGCTTGAATCGGTGAAAAACTTTCAAAATATTTTTGGCTCAGGAGCTATTTTTGATGATACTCAAAAAATGTTAGAACTTCTTAATCAAAACAATTTTGCTAAAATTAATATACTATCTATCCCAACTCAACTCTCTTTTAGTGAAGCCAAAGAGCTTAAATTAGATCTTGAAAAAGTAAGCAATATTTCTTCGGAAATTTACTTCAACAACACTATGGGTCATTTATTTAATTCCGAAAAAGAAGAACTACCTAGTTTTTTAAAGAAAAAAATGGCCATTGAGAGAGAAATAACAAGCGATCAAACAAGTATCTTTCAAGTTCCATTTATTTTGAAAGAGGGCAACGAAGAAATCGTTGAAGACCTTTTACCCTACATGGAAAATCTTGTATAAATAGCTATGGTCAAAGCCAAACAGTTTGAGATTTTTTGTGGCACCGGCGGTGTTGGCAAGACGACCCTCGCCACATCGAGAGCGCTCTATTTAGCACAGAACAACCACAAAGTTCTTCTCATTACCATCGATCCGTCGAAACGACTCAAAGAAGTTCTACAAATGGATGATAAAGAAGCTGGTAATGTGACAAAGATAGAACTCAACGATGCTCATTTTGATGCTCTTTTAATGTCTCCAAGGAAAACTTTGACCAAGATGTCTCAAAGACTAGAAAAACCAAAACTAGCGAGTAATAGAATTCTTGATATCCTTTCTAAACCTTATGGAGGGATGAACGAAATACTCTCTCTCATAGAACTCAATTTTCATTACCAGTCAGGTTCTTATGATTGTATTGTCCTGGATACCCCTCCAGGGAACCATTTTGTTGATTTTCTTCACAGTTGTAATAAAATTCAGAGTTTTTTTGATAAAAGCTTTGTTGAAATCTTTCACTATTTTGCTAACAAGGGACAGAACGGAAGCTTTAAACTCTTAAAGAATATTGTTTCATCTGGTGTAAAAAAGTTACTTAATTATCTTAAACAGGTCACGGGAGCTGAGTTTATAGAGGATTTTATCGATTCATTGGATAGCATTTACAGTGCAAAAGAAGGTTTTCTTGACGCAATAAGCCTGCAAAATAAGTTTAAAGATTCTTCGCTTTCAAATTGGTTTTTAGTCACTTCAGTTGAACATTCAAAATATACCGAAATTTTAGATTTTAAGGCCCATGTAAAAGATTTCTTACACGAAGATTGCTATGTTTGTTTAAATAAAAGCGGCTTAAAATTATGGACTGCTCTTGGTCCATCAGGTAAAAATTCTAATATAGAAAAACTGAGAAATGTCTCAATAGAAAAAGAAAAAAATATTACCGCTCTAGTAAAGAAATTTTTTGATAAACTCCTTTATTTTAACGAAGTTTTTGAAAAGTCGCCTATGGAGCATGTGATTGTTTTAGCAAAAAGCTGGTGAATATGTCCTATCAAGTAAATACAAAATTAGAACTAGAGAGTTTTATTACTAAAAAATGGAAACAAATTAATAAGTACTTAGATGCAAAAGGACAGAATCTACCTCTGCCTCTCTACTCTAGTGTTGATATCAGGGAAAGTATTAACAAATTTGCTCCAGTTGATAATAATATTTACCCAGCAGGCTTTAATAACGTCTGTTCTCTTGATTTACTCATATGTAGCGAAAAATTTAAATCTCTTATCTCTCATAAATACCCCGAGACTAAAGATATTGTTATCATTCCAGAATCTCATACTAAAAATTTATTTTATCTAGATCATCTCTATACTCTACAGCAAACACTCTTAAGAGCAGGCTTTAATGTTTTTATTGGAAGTGTTGATGAAGAATTATTTTCAGAACAAACAACATTAGAACTTACTTCTCAATCACAATGGCCAATTAAAATCGAGCGAATTGAATTAAAAGAAAAAGAATTCTTTATCCAAGGAAAAAAGATAGATCTGGCCATTCTTAACAATGATCAATCCAATCCTTTACCAATTGATTGGAAACAACTCAAAACTCCAGTTGTTCCAACTCCAGAGATCGGTTGGTTTAGAAGACAAAAGGTAGCCCACTTTAGCTTTTACGAAACCGTCGTTAATGAGTTCTGCAAAGAATTTGGAGTTAACCCTAATTTACTTCAAGCCAAATTCACCAAAGTAGATGGAATCGATTTCGTGACAAAAGATGGCCTAGAAAAGCTCGCAACTGAAACAGATTCACTCTTAAAAGACCTTCCGCAAGGCACTCCTATTTTTATTAAAGCTAGTCAAGGAACTTACGGGATGGGAATTTCAGTTGTCTATTCCGGTGATGAAGTTTTAAGTATGAATAGAAAAAAAAGAAATAAAATGGATATTGGAAAAAATAAATTAAAATTTACTTCGATTCTCATTCAAGAAGGTGTTGAGACGGTTATCAAATATAATGATGTGCCAGCGGAAGTAACTATTTATCTTATTAACGGCGAGAGCGTTGGAGGATTTATGAGAGCAAATCCCCTTAAAGATTCTCAAAGTAATTTAAATTCCAAAGGAATGGTTTATCAAAAATACTGTATTAGTGAAATAAGAGAAAATTGTGATCATAAGGCCAAGGAAGCCATCTATTCAACGATAGCAAGATTATCAGCGCTCGCCTCAGCTTATGAAATAAAGGAAGTTTTATGAAGAAATTTGATAAAAATATTTTAGACATTATAGGCAACACTCCTATTATCAAAATTAATAAATTGGCCAATCATGTTGAGTCCGACATTTATGTCAAACTTGAATTTATGAACCCTGGTGGCTCTGTCAAAGATAGGCTTGGTTATTACATGTGTAAAAAGGCAGTAGAAAGAGGCGATATCAAGCCTGGGGGAATTTTTCTTGAAGGAACAAGTGGAAATACAGGAGTGGGCATTGCAATGTTTTGTGCCATTCATGGCTATAAAGCCGTTTTCGTCATGGCCGATAAGCAATCAAAGGAAAAACAAGATGCTCTTAGAGCTTACGGAGCTGAAGTTATTACTTGCCCAACAAATGTCGAACCAGAAGATCCTCGTTCTTACTATAGTGTTGCTGCTTTGTTAGGAGAAAAATTACCTAACTGTATTCATCTGAATCAATATGCTAACCCTGATAACTTCGAAACCCATTACACCTGGACAGGACCTGAAATTTTCGATCAAACAGAGGGCGATTTTGACGTTTATATGGCCAGTGTGGGAACTGGAGGAACTTTAACAGGAGCAGGAAAGTTTCTTAAGGAAAAAATGCCGCACCTAAAAGTTGTTGGAGTCGACTGCAAAGGTTCAATTCTCGCTCACTACCATAAAACAGGAGAGATGACTCAAGCTCATTCATACGTGCTTGAAGGTATCGGTGAAGATTTTTTACCAGACAATGTTAAGTTTGATGTCATTGATGACTTTGTTGTTGTTGAAGATGAAGAGTCATTTCAAATGACAAGAAAAATGCTTACAGAAGAAGCTATCTATAGTGGAGGGAGTTGTGGTTCGGCACTACTTGGGGCCATTAGATATGCTGAACGCTCGAAGAAAAAAGAGAGAATTCTCGTGATACTACCAGATTCAGGAAACCGGTATTCATCCAAAATTTTCAATGACGATTGGATGAAGAAAAACAATTACAATGTTCTAGAAAACAATCAACTGAAGGATACGGTTCTTCAAGTGTTAAATGATAGCGGAGTTAAACTATGAAAAAATATCATAAAAAAAATATCGCCACAAAAGTTCTTCATGCCGGAAACCATCCTGAAGAAGGAAGCGGAGCTATAACTCCTCCTATTTATCAAACATCTACTTATATTCAAAAATCACCAGGAAAACATAACGGATATGAATACACTCGCTCTCATAACCCGACTCGTACAAGACTCGAAGAAAACTTAGCTGCGATTGAAAATGGAAAATTCGCATTAGCCACCGCAAGTGGAATGTCTGCCATCATGCTTATCATGCATATGCTCCCAGCAAATTCAAAAATTATCTGTGGGGATGATGTTTATGGTGGGACTTATCGATTATTTACAACTGTCTTTCACGAAAGACATCAATTTATTTTCCTTGATACAACTGACACTAAAAATGTAAAAAAAGTTATAAAAAAAGAAAAGCCACAACTTATTTGGCTTGAAACACCAACTAATCCTCTATTAAAAATTACTGACCTTAAGGCCCTTGCCGAAGCGGCCAAAAAAGAGGGTGCCGTTACAGTAGTTGATAATACTTTTATGAGTCCCTTTTTTCAAAACCCTCTTTCTCTTGGGATTGATATTGTTGTTCACTCTCTTACAAAATATATTAATGGGCATAGTGATGTTGTAGGTGGTGCTATCATTTTAAATAATAAGAAAAACTACGAAAAACTATTCACCTTGCAAAACTCAATTGGTCCAAGTCAGTCTCCTTTTGATAGCTGGCTTGTGCTAAGAGGATTAAAAACCCTTGCAGTGAGGATGAGAACACATCAAGAAAATGCGGTGAAGATAGCCCATTTTCTCGAACAACATCCACAAGTTGAACGAGTTATTTACCCTGGATTAAAATCCCACCCTCAGTTTAAGCTTGCAAGCACACAAATGAATGGGTTTGGAGGAATGATCACTTTCTTCATTAAAGGTGGTATTCGTGCTGCAAAAAAATTCTTAGAAAATGTTGAATATTTTTCTTTGGCGGAAAGTTTAGGTGGAGTAGAAAGCCTCATTGAACATCCTGCTATTATGACTCACGCTTCGATTCCTCCTAAAATAAGACAACAACTTGGTATTACAGACAACCTGATTCGTCTCTCTGTTGGTATCGAAGATGTAGATGATCTTATTAGTGACTTAAAAAAAGGATTCAAAGCAGTATA
The DNA here is from genome assembly GCA_030431635.1 of Bacteriovoracia bacterium. GTDB lineage: Bacteria > Bdellovibrionota > Bacteriovoracia > Bacteriovoracales > Bacteriovoracaceae > CALFYV01. The sequence continues at coordinate 26,429 of JAUIIL010000002.1, read as the reverse complement.
AAAAAAAAGCCCTCAACTGAGGGCTTTTTTTTATAAATCTCTTGTATCTCCGTGCTGATCAACATGGTTTTTATGTGGCCAGTGGTAATTACCATCATGGATATAATCCCAGTGCATGCCATGCTTAACTCTCTCATGTCCACAATTTTTATGGTGTTTATGAGTATGCTCAGTTGAAGCAAACTTTCTTCCAAGATCTTGACTCATTCCATGAATTGCGTATTCACCATTATTCATTTCTTTATGAAATTCGTTCCCATGAACATAATCAACATGATCATCATGCTCTATTTTTGTATGCCTACAACTTTTCCCATGCACATGGTTTTTATGACTAGCAAACTGGTGCTGATGCATTTCACTAGTTGTCGAACAAGACACTATAAATAGACTGATTAAAGTTCCCAATAATAATTTCATTTCCCCTCCTGTGAACTGTTGATACACTTATTCTATCGTTGATTGAACTCTGAGCAAGTGAAGTAAAATCTTCACTCACTCTATCGGCAAGGAAGGCTAAAAACTTCCTGTTTTTTCCATTTCTTTATTTTTGTCTGACTCAATTACTTTAGTTTCAGATGAAAACGTTTCCTTCTCTCTTACGGCTTCGGTTACACACGAGTCTTTTTTATCTTCAAATAACTCTAGACTCGGATTATTAGGGTCAAGTACTTTCCCTTTTTCTAAATAATTCTTAATCAATAGAAAACTGCAGTACACCTGTCCATGCTCAGATGATAAGGATTGCCTCTCCCCTTTTGCAAAAATCAAACCATCATCTTGTATAATTTCAAGAATATCATCCAGCTCTTCACAAAAACTACTGCTCTCTTTTTCTAAAGAGCAATCTTGGTTTCTTTTTAAGACATCAATTCCTCCATTGGAGCTTTTTTTGATATGAATGGGCTCACGACAAACATCAATTATCCATTTCTTTTCAAGAACCCTTTTTCTTGAAACATGAAGAATACAACGCTCTTTTTTTATTTTAAATTCATGCTTTATCAAGCCAAAAACTTCAGCTTTATGAACAATATCACTTTCAAAATTTGATAAAGCACATTCTTTAATAGTCCATCCCCAGCTGTGGTTGGAGTTAAAGTAAATAAAAAAAAGAAGAAAGCTATACTTGAGAAATTGCATTTTTACTTACCTCCAGTAATAAAGCAGATGAATCATAATCTAAAAAATCGTCCTGTGTATCTTTTTTCACTTGATAAAAAACTTCATTTATTATTTCTTGGCCGGGAATAAAAAGATGATCACTAATAAAAAGATCCAACGAAACTTCTTTCTTAAGTTTTCTCCAATTGTTTATTAACCCCGGGGAGATAACAAAAATTTTCTCTCCACGTATGAGCTTAGTGTAAAATGATGCTTTTTTAAGAGATGAATAGCTAATATTTACCTTATTTCCTTTTATTGACATTTCTGGATGACTTCTAATTAATTGAAATGGACCAAAACAATACCCAGCCGCTTCTAATCTTTTTGTATCGAGAACAAGAAGCAATAATGAATTATTTAATAGAGAGCTTTTGACATCAGAAAGCTGAATAAACTGCGATTCAATCTCTTTTATAAAATTTATTAAAATATTATCATCGAAAACTTTTTTATCTTTAAGTGCAGAAAAGAGAGAGAGTATTGAAGTTGATTTTAAATATGAATCGCAGGAGCTCATCATTATCAAAACTTTACTACCATTTTTAATGATATCAAAAAATTCTCCACCAGAAGAAATACCAGCTTCAAACTTACTTAAAACATTCAACCCTTTAAAACCTGACGAAGATTGAGGAAAAACTTGTTCATGAACTTTTTTGATTTTTAATAACTCTTTATTTAAAAAGGTTGTTATCTCATTAACTTCATTATTAAGTCTGATAACTTGAGATTTTAATTTTATACTTTCATCCATCTGAGATATTAAATTACTTATAAAATTTCTTAATAAAAAAGGATTTTTAAACGAATTATCAATATTAAAACATCCTGTTATGTTGGGACAATTTTTAATCATACTCATAATAATTTTTTCGAGCATATTATTAGATTTTTCTTTTGAATAAAATAAAACACAGTTTTTTAAATTTTTAATATGAGAAAACAGCTTATCAAGATCTTCTTTTTCTAACCATTTGGGCTCAAGGAAAGCAAAAGCGACTTCATATCTTTTAGATTCCATGTAGAAGTCACTTATTTGAAGAAATTTTATCTCAGTCTCACTACCTATAGATAGGTCTCTGACAAAATCAATCAGTTTTTTTTCTGCTTCAATCATTAAAATATTAGAACTCATTATTAACTCATATCGTAATAAACTACTAAAATTACTTTCATTCTACATTTGATTTTTTTTTAAAACAACCGATGAGTGAAGAGGTCATGAGGTGTTTTACATGAGTGCTGAAAAGAAAAATAATGTTATTGCTCTACCATCGCCAATCACAACTGTGGCGCTGTATGAACTTTCAAAAAAGATCGAAGAGTTAAAAGAGCAACAAAAACAAGTTAGTGAAATGGCAGCCAGGGCCATTTTACATGCTCTTGACTGTAAAGATCATTATACCTTCGGACATAGTATGAGAGTTACTTTTTATGCAATGGTCCTTGGTCGAGAATTAGGCCTTGATGACGAGCAAATGTACGAACTTCAACTCTCAACTTTATTTCATGATATTGGAAAAATTGGAACTCCAGACAGGATTTTACTTAAAGATGAAAGACTTACAGAAGAAGAATTTCAGATAATGAAACAACATCCTGTTAAGTCAGCTGAAATTCTTGATGGCTTCAAAGGGTTTGAAAGAATTGCTCGAAATGCAAGACACCATCATGAGAGATTTGATGGTAGGGGTTATCCTGATGCTCTTCAAGGCGAAGACATTCCTCTATTTTCAAGAATTATTCTTATTGCAGATACATTTGATGCTATGACATCAACAAGACCTTATAGAGAAGGCTTACCACACGACGTTGCCTTTCAAGAACTACGAGATTGTGCCGGAACTCAATTTGATCCAAAACTAGTTCCTCTATTTATTCAAGGTATGCAGAAAGAAAATGAAAGAGGAACTGAAACTTTCTACATTGACGTTATGGATGAAGAATTCACAAAGAAAGCTGCTTAATTAAATTTTTTTACAAAAATCTACAGGATTATTTTTATCAATTTTTTCCTGTTGAGCTAAAGAACAATCCTTATTTGAAACATAAACTTCTTTTGGAACACACTCCGTTGTCTTTTCTAGTTTTGAGGTAAAATCATAGTTTTTTTCACATTTCCCATAATTTTCGCCATCAATACAGGCCCAATGCCCTCCCTTACAGCTATAAACAAGACCTCTTCCAGAGATATCATACCGAGGAGTTGTATAAATAAGAGTCTTTTTTTCTTCCATATTTTGAGAGAGTTTATTTTCAAGAATAGAGAGTACTTCATTTGTTTTATCCTCTCCTATATTTTCTTGAACATCTAAACCCAGTTCATCTTTTTCAAGACTATCTTCACCAACTGACTCTGCAACATTTTCTTCTTGCTTGTCTTCAATTTCAGGTTCTTCAATAGCAATTTGTTGAGTCGAATCTGTATCTAGACCTAAATCAATCTCTTCTTTTGGAATTGAGAGCCTTTCTGCAGCATCTTCTTTCACCTCTTCATTTTTTTCTTTTGGCTGATCTAGTTGAGCCTTCTTTGTCTCTCTTTTCTTTTTTCTAGCGACTTTAACTTGTCGAGTTGGCTCCTGAACGGCAACTTCAGGCTCTTCATCAAGTAAGAGCCAACCAGTTGCAATAACAGCAGCTATCATAATCGCTTTTCTTCTTTTCTCTGGATCAGACTTTATCTGCTCTAGAATGCTCGATGGTTTCTCTCTTTCTAGTTTTAAATCATCAACTTCAACGACACCTGTTTTGTCATCATTCTCTTTCCCAGCCTCTTCCTGCGTTTGTTCAGTCTCTGTATCATCAACTTCTTTCTTAGAAATAAAGCGTGCGAGAGAGGGAATTTTTTCGAGCAATTTCTCTTTAAACTGTTCAATATCCATTAACTTAACCTTCAGGTATAGTATAATATGTCTGTGTCTATTTTTTCGGATTTTTATTAGGAGATTAAATGAAAGAACTTGAGGGTGTACATAAATTCCGCTATGAATTGAAAAAAAGCTCTCCTCCTGAAAAAAAAACTGTCCATACGCTCGAAAAATGGAGGGCCATCTTTTATAAAATTGGCTTCATAGGAGAATATGAAACTGATAATGTTGGTTATGGAAATCTTTCGATGAAAATTAATTCTGAAAATCACTTTGTTATAACTGGTACACAAACAGGAAAATATCCCCATCTTAATCCTTCTCAATATACAACTGTTACCAAGTGTGATTTAGAAAAAATGAGAGTTATGGCCAAAGGTATTTGTCCTCCTTCTAGCGAGTCTCTTACTCACTACGCTCTTTATTTAGCAAACCCTAAGATTAAATTTGTTTTTCATATTCATCATGAAGGTTTATGGAATATGTTCATTGAAAATAAAGTTGAGAGCACTTCTGAGAGCGTAAGCTATGGAACAATTGAAATGGCCGAGGAAGCTAAGAGATGTGTTAATAATAAGAACTGTGGCTTCTTTGTCATGAAAGGTCATCAAGATGGGATAATGGCCTATGGAGATGATGAAAATATTGTTGGAAACTTGCTTTTAGAGCAGTATCGAAACTTTATTGCCAGTGGAAATAGAGATTGAATAAATTTCCTTCAGGAGAGAGTTTTATATAATTTTTTGTTAAATCTTCTTTTAAAGGATTTATTAAAAACTCTGCCTTTTGAAAACTTTCTTTCCAAATGTTTTCAAGAAACATAATAAAACAATACCCCATTGTTTTTCTATAATTCACTTCGCTCATTAAATAAAGTTTGGGCACATCTTTTTCTAAAAAAATAAAACCATCTATATTCCAGACTCCATTACCTGAAGCGAGTTCTTCATAGAAGTTAAATATTTTCTCTACTGAATTATCAAAATATTTATCAAACAAATCGTATCCACTTAAAAAATTAAGCATTTGAGATTGAAATTTATTTGCGCTTAAAATACGACTGCCTTTATATTGAAACTTATCATTCACAATGTTTTGGTAGCAATATTTTCTCTCTCCTACAAACAAGATAGAAAAATCAAATACACGTTCAAGATGTTTTTCAAAGATAAAAAAGTCTTGATTGGGATGATGGTTTTTTTTTATATTTCGACCAGATAAGCCACCCTCATATTTAATAAGATAATCTTGATTAGTTTCTCCCATTTTATTTATTTGAGTTGTTTCGTGAGCAAATTTGTTTTTGATAGCAAATTCTGCTGAAGTTCTTCGAGAGTTTAAGATTTTTGCAAGTGAAGTTACCTCTCCATTCCAATAAAGGCTCTCTTTGTCTTGAGAGAAAGAAGGTTTGTTCCTAGTTATTTTTTCAACTTTCTTGAGATAATCAGCGTCATAGCTTCTTTGAGATAGCAGAGGGGATTTCTCGCCTGAAAACCAATAGAGAAACTCCCACTCTCTATTAAACTTTGAGTATCTTTCTCTAGAGTAATTTTTGTCAAAGAGTTGATACTCAAAATCAAAATTTACTTGATAACTTAGAGAACTCACCATTGTCTTCTATTTGTTATTTGAAAATCACCAATATAATTTTCAAGCTTATTCACAAAATCTTGTGGCAAACCAGCTTTCTCTCTTGAGCCTCTATCAAAAAAAGTCCCTTTAGCTCGAGCTGGCGTTAATGGAAAAGGCAATATTTCTTGATAATAATCCCATAAACTTCTCTCTCTCTTCCATAGATTCAAATAATGGGCCCCTAAAGCAACATGTTTGATTTCATCACGAAAAACCACATCCATAATATTGGCCGTTTTATTATCCCCATGCTCTAAAAATATTTTTGAATAATAAAGAGAAAAATCAAGGTTTGCCGATTCAAAGGTTAAAGACATTGAAGCCAAGAATTCTTGAATTGTTTCAAGCCCATTCATTCGACGCCAGAAATAATCATTTAGTGGAAAGTCTCCCAACTCAAAGCCTAGTTCATTTAATCTATGAATATAGAGCTTTAAATGCTTTTGTTCGTCTTCAATTGTTGAAACAATGGCCATTTTCAACTCTTTTTCTTCAGTTGTTTGGTGGGGAAATTTAATCAGGGCCAAGGCCATCATTTCGATAGCAAGAAGTTCATGATTAGCAAAGCTATGAAGGGCCAAGGCTTTTTTTTCATTAAGATGAAAACTGTTTTTTTTAGGAAATTTAAGCTTTTTTTCAGAAAACTTTAGACGTCTCTCTCTTCCTGGTAAATCTATTTGCAAACGAGTTTGCTTCTTACTGAACCTGGACTCTGAACATTCACTTACACAGAGTAGTTTTGATTTCAAACACTCACCTTTTACAAGTTCATTTGCCCAGTCTGTTAGGTTCATTTTGCCAGCATAATGAATCAAAATGCCCTTTGTAAAGGCTACTCTGGAGCGTTTTGAAACCGGTTATCCTTATCTTTTCTTCTCAATAAATTTCTTTCACAACTGTTTTTTTCATGTAAAAACAATAACTTACAATATTAAAAACTGTCTAACTCTCCCCTGTTGTCTAGATCTTAGACACAGCTATGTATCTTTGCCCAAAGCTCTATTTTTGGATGCTCATTTGCAATATGATGGGTAGGTCTTACTTGAAGTATACAAGTAGGAACGTGAACCAAAGTTGTTGAAGGAGAAAAATGAGAATCCTTGTTCTTATTGCTTTTATTGCTCTTACTATTAGCTTATCTCGAGCAGATGTTAAGGATTACGAAATTTCATGTACAGAATTGGCCTATGAGCTTATCTCTGAGAAACTTCACTTAGTCCAAGAGAGTAACTACCGAATTAAGAACTTGAATAGACTTGATCGTTCTCTTTCTGAACTCTCCCAAAAAGCACCTGTAGAAAGAAAGAAATTTGATTTCATTAATATTCCTCCTGTTTTTAACCATAAAACAGATATCATGACTGTTAATTATATGAGTAAAGTCATGAAGTTAATTAGTGAAGAAAATGAAATGCAAAAAAAGGTCATTATTAAATCTATGGCCCTATCAAATCTAGCACTGGAATATAAAAAGCTTATTCCTAATTTCATGAATAGTTGTGTGAATCTCACAATCAAAAAGCATCAACTTTGCACTAGTGCCAAAGACTCTTCAAAAAATATTGAGGATTGCTACAATTTAAATTACCTAGCAAAAGAAGATGCAACAAATAAATCTCCTTTCTTCCAAGGTATTAAAAGTCATCAAATTACTCTTTAAAATTATTACCTGAATTTTTTAAAAGCTGATGCTTTTGACTTAGCTCTTTTGTTTTTTCTCTTGGGTAAACCTGATGGCCCAGGAGAGCGTTTTGATTTATTCTTATTTTTAGGGGAAAAATCGTTTCTTTTATGTCTTTTAAAACTTTTACGTCTTTCCTGAAAACATTCTTCGCAAATATTAAACTCATGTTTATCAGGGAGATTTTTACCACAACTCGAGCAGTGGCGTTGAGTTTTTTCGCTTAACAATTGATTAAGCCTTTCTATGGCCAAACTTTTATTGGAAAGAAGATCTTTCTCATCAAAACTAAAGTTTTTTCCAGAAAAGTGACGAGCAAGCCACTGGTAGAGCTCAACACATTTAATCGCTGTCTCAAGATAGTCAATATTATCTGATTGAGAATCAACTTCTTCACATTGAATAGGATGAGAGTGAACGTAATGATTAAGAATCCAGATATAATATTGAACGTGATCGATTAGGCCTAAGTTAACTGGAGCACAAGCAAAACCAAAAATTTCAGCAGAGCTAAGGATTTCATTCTCATCAGCTTCTTCTACCATCTCAGCTAACTCGATCATTTCTTTAAGCTCGACACAGTAAAAAGGTTTTTGAAAAGTCATTGCATTAAACAACAATAGAAACTCTGAAAGTTTCAATTTGTTAAGATTGTTTTCTTCAAGAGCACTATTTACTTTGGAATAAATTTCCAGGTCAGGTCCAACCATTACTCTGCTTTGTTGGCCTAATTGCATCTCTAAAGCTTGTCTTACTTGGCTTATCCCATTCTCTACTCGTGATAAACAAGTGACATACCCAACTGGAAATCGCTTAAAACGTCCGGCTCTTCCAGCGATTTGTTTTATTTCACTTGGGGTTATGACAAACTCTTTTGAGTTAATAAATTTTGAAAGAGTTGAGAAAACAATTCTTCTCACAGGCAAGTTCATTCCCATGGCAATAGCATCTGTACTTACCATTATATCAGTTTCACCTTCATCAAATTTTCTGGCCTGCTCCCTTCTAACTTCTGGAGAAAGTCTTCCATAGACAATAGAGACTTTAAACCCTAGCTGTTCAAGGTCAGACTTGTATTTAAGAGCATTTCTTCTTGAAAAACAGATTAGAGCGTCTGATTTTTGCAATGATGAAAGAGTGATTGTTTTATCCATCACTTCCAACTCTGTCATTCTTTCATAATGTTTAACTTCAAGTGTATCACCTGTTAATTTTAAAATTTCTTCAACTTTTTTGAGAACAGAAGGATCTCCGCAAAGATGGACTTCTGGAGAATTTAAATTTACAAGAGCTCTCGTCCAAGCCCAACCTCTTTGAGGATCAGATATCATTTGAATTTCATCAATAACACAACACTCAAACTTCTCATTCAATTTGGCCATTTCAATTGTGGAAGAAAAATGTGTCGCTCCTTCAATTTCAACAACTTCTTCACCAGTAAGTAATGTTGTTTTAACATTTTTATTATTCATGGTATCGAAGAGCTCACTGGCCAACAAACGCAGAGGAGCCAGATAGCATCCCGTTTTTGCCTGACAAAGGGCCTCAATAGCATGATAGGTTTTCCCAGAGTTAGTAGGTCCCATGTGATAAATAATTTTACGATTCAGAGTTCTTGCTTCTGAATGCATCCAGAACTGGCCAAGATATTCTTGTAAAATAGAAGCTGATATATCTTTTCTTTTTAGGGCTGTTATACTTCGCAAGAGTTTTAGGAATTCTCTATCTAAATATTGCTGGTTTCTCCAAAGCGAAACTCCTAATTGTTCAAAAAACCTCTCGTATTCATCTTCGTTGATGATATCAACATGATGGCCTTGTTCGGTTAAAATTGAGTTAAAGTGTGATTTTAGTTTTTCTCTATAAGTTCTTCCCAGCTCACTGTTAGGATGAAATTTTTGTTTGAAAAGCTCTTTTAATTCAAAGTCGAGTTTTTTTAATGAACCTCTTTTAAGTTTATACCTTAGAGAATTTAACGTTTTTTCAAATTTCTTTCTATATTGAGCTATAACTTCACTTATTTGATTAATATTTTTCGTTAAAATTTGTTCATGCAAAAAACTTTCAAGTTTTTCAAGTTGATTGCGTTGTTCATAAAAAATACCGTCTCGAACTTTTGCTCTATAGTCACCAATACATAAATGACACGAGCATTCGAGACTCCCTTGAGTTATTTCTAAACGAAACTCTTCTCTTAATTTTTTTTGTGTTTTCTCATGAAGCTCATACTTAAGTTCACACCAATCAGAAAAAGCTCTTTGGTGGGCCTCAAGAGTTTCACTTGAAAAGACACCATCTATTTCAATAGGATAACTTTGTGTTTCAGGGAAAAGATAATCTTCCAAAAAACAAATTTGAATAATTTGCTCTCTTATGAATGTTTCTTCAAAAGATGCGATTTCCTTATTAAAAAGACTGACTAAACTCTCTTGTTTTTGAAAAAGCTCTTTCGAGCGATGATAAAAAAATTCTAATGTTTTAAGAACGACAAAGGCGTTATTTAAACTTCTAAGTCCAGAGTCTTCATCATAACCAGAGGCTTCAAATCCTTTGGAAGAGAGTTCAAGTGAGTTGTTAATTTCTTCGAATGAGAGTTCAGACAAGGAGCAAAACCTTTTTTGTTTTGCTCCATATTATCTTTTTAAAAGTTACTTAGCAAGCTCAACCATGTAAGCCGTTGCCATTTTCGCGAATTTCGTTGCATGCTCAGCAGTCCCACCTGAAGCATCGATTGTATCTTGATTCGTGTGAATTTTATGGTTAATATCTTCCATTTTTGATTCAAAAGGCATAGAGGCTGGATACCCTTGTCTGTACCAAGAAGCATGATCTGAACACCCATAGCCACATTGAGAATATCCCCATGGTATTTTTAGGTATGTATCAATAACTTGTCCTAAAAATTGATTTTGAGGCTTATTAGTAAAGTCTGTCATCATGACAATGTCTTTATCATGGGTCCCTTTATGGTTTGTCATATCAAGCTGCATAACTCCAATGACTTCTTTATTATTTAATTTAAAGTCTTTAGCTATTTCTTGCGAACCAAGAAGGCCCACTTCTTCTGCTGCATACCCTATAAACTTAATAGTTCGTGATGGTCGATAGCCAGTTTCGGCCAATACTCTTATGACTTCTGAAATGGTAGCAATTCCAGAAGCATTATCATCTGCTCCTGGAGCTCTTGAACTTCTTCTATTAATAGAATCGGCATGTCCTCCAATAACAATTACTTCATTAGGAATTTGCTCCCCTTGAATAGTTGCGACAACAGAAGGCTGTGGCCAATTTTTATGTTGAAAAAACTCAACTTTTGCATCACTTCTTGCTGCTAGGTATTTACTCCAAAGATCTTTTACCCAATTTTGAGACTCAACTCCGGTTTGATTGAGATAATACCTATTTTCAAAATTAGAGAGTTTAATAATCGTGTTTCTAATATTGGTTTCTTTCACCTCTTGAATCATTGGCTCAACTGTTGAAGCCATATCGATAGAATAATTAGCAAAAATAGCACTACCAGCTCTATTTTTTTCCGAGTTAAAAGAGGCTGCTTCCAGAGCTTCCTCTTCTGTCTTATGGGCCATAAAGCCAGCACAACGCTCATACTTCTCATGCATCAAATGCGAGATAGCTTTAATTTGGTTTTTCTTCACCCTCATAACTGATGCCATTTGATTTCCAGCAAATAATTTTGCCTCAGGAAAACTTTTCTGATTAAGACTCTCTACTGCATCAGTTCCAATGCTGATCCATTGGTATTCAGGTTCTTGCGCAAAGCAAAAGAATGATAAACTGATTAACATCCCTATTATTTTCATAAACTCTCCTTGTTTGAATCTTTAAGCTATCTCTATGCAATCTAAAAGAATAGTAAATAAGTCTTTCGTTGCCTTACATTAGGTGCCAGAGCTATACTTGAAGCCTATGAAAACAAAACTACAAAAACTTCTAGGAATAGAATTTCCTATTATTATGGCCCCAATGTTCTTGGTCACGAACAAAGAGATGCTTATTGCTGCTTCTCAAGCAGGGATAACCGGCTGTATTCCTGCCCACAACTTTAGAACGATTGATGAACTTAAAGAAGCTCTAGATTTTTTAAAGAAGAACTCTTCTGGCCCTATTGGCATTAACCTTATTGTTAACCAGTCAAATCCTCTTTATAAACAACAGTTAGAAGCTTGCCTTGATTATCAGGTTGATTACTTTATCACTTCACTCGGAAATCCTCTTGAAGTCATTGAACGCTCTCATCAAAAAAATATCAAAGTCTTCTGTGATGTGACTGATAAAAAATACGCTCAAAAAGTTGTTGATTTTGGTGCTGATGCGCTAGTTGCTGTTAATAGTGGAGCAGGTGGCCACCTCGGTAAAATTCCAGCGTCTCTCCTCGTTCCTATGTTAAAGAGAGAATTTTCTGTTCCAGTCATTTCTGCTGGAGGAGTCAATACTGGCAGTGGACTCCTTTCTATGCTGGCTTTAGGAGCAGATGGTTTTTCTATCGGATCTCCATTTATCCCAACAAAAGAATGTGGCGTTACTCCAGAATATAAAGAAGCCTGTATTCAATATGGGGCTCAAGATATTGTCGTTACGACAAAGCTCTCTGGCACACCCTGTACTGTCATTAACACACCTTATGTTCAAAATATTGGTGTTGAACAAAACCCGATTGAGTCTTTTTTAAATAAGAATAAAAAAATTAAAAAATATGCCAAGATGCTGACTTTTTACAAAGGAATGAAACTGCTTGAAAAAGCAGCGTTCGGCGCCACCTATAAATCAGTTTGGTGCGCGGGCTCCTCTATTGAATTCAGTCACAAAGAAGAGACTATCAAAGAAGTCGTCGATAGACTTATAAGTGAGTATCAAACTGCTTTTGATGTGTTGAAGAATGACCAAGCATAAGATTTTAATTGTTGATGATAATGAAGATATAAGAAAGTTTCTTGGAGAAGGACTCAAGGAAGAATATCATATTTTACTGGCCTCTAATGGCGAAGAAGCCTTGAAAGTTTGGCATAAAGAAAAACCCTCTCTCGTTATTCTGGACATCATGATGCCTGATATGAGCGGATATGAAGTTTGCACCAGGGCCAAAAATGAAAAAATAAGTGAGCAAACTCCTATTATTTTTCATTCTGCTAAACAAGATAATTCTTCAAAACTTACAGGCTATAGTCTTGGTGCCATTAACTACATTTCCAAACCAACTTCTTTGAGTGAAATAAAAGTTATTGTGAAAAGTATTCTCAAACAATTTGTGAATGAACAAGTTAGTGAGAAAATACAGTTTCAAGATCTAGAGTTAAACTTAAAAAATCATTCATTAAAATTGAAGAACAACTTAATAACTTTAACTCCAACAGAATTTAGAATGCTAGAGCTTTTTCTTCAAAATCCCGATCGTATTTTTTCACGTGAAGCCATTATTTTTCACATTGCTTATCACGATTCAGAAATGACAGATAGAACCATCGATAGTCATATTAGCCATTTACGAAGTAAACTCAAGCCTAGCAAAGTCGAAATTCTCACTGTTTACGGAGAGGGGTATTTAGTAAAAACCCCTTAACTTTCAATAACTTACTCCTACATTATGGAGAGATCTCCACTCTTATCCATATTCTCTTAACAAGAAAATGCTTTAATACTCTCAGGAGGGGAATATGGGCAAGATTCTTATCGTTGAAGATAACGACAACATAAGACTAATGCTTAAGACAATGCTTATAAGAGATAAGCATATTGTCCTTGAGTCCTGTAATGGAGAGCAAGCTATTCAAGCCCTTGTCCTTAATAGTGACATCGATGTTGTTTTACTTGATATTATGATGCCTATTATGGATGGAAAGAGTTTTCTCCTCTACATCAAAAAAATCCCTTGTCGTTCATTTAAAATTTGCATGTTAACAGCAAAGAATCTTAAAGATGATATTAAAGAATGTCTAAAAAATGGAGCCGACGATTACCTCATAAAACCGATTGATAAACAATTATTGCAAGAAAAAATTCATCAACTATTAACAGGTACCAGCAATGGAAATTTTTCATCTGTTCAAACTTTATCCGATGGGTTTTTATTAAAGCCAAGCGGAAATATTAAAGTTAGCATAACTTCTTTTTCTGAATTTGATATTCAGTTCTTATCTCCAATTGAGCTTCCCTTAAATGCCAAAATTATGCTCTCTTCCAAGATTATGAAACAAGTTTTAAAACTCGATGATAATGTTCTCATAAGAACATACTCTTGTGAGCGAGAAGGAAGAGAATTTAAGACAAAGGCCAGCTTTATCGGTTTAACAGAAAACCTCTCTCAAAAACTAAGATCAGTAGCAACAACCTGTGAGGAAATATATGAACAATAAAATTCTTTTTATCGATGATGAAAATGAGGTTATTAATGCTTACAAAAAAATCTTTGAAAAAACTAACAATTCAGAAATTGATAATCTAGCTGCTAGCTTTTTTGAGGAAAAAGATATTGCTGTTGAAAATCAAGAAAGCTCTTTTGATGATATTGTTTTTGATATTTTTACTGCTAACCAAGGAATTGATGGAGTTAAAATTGTTGAAGAGAATTTAAATAACAACCCCATTCAAGTTGTTTTTGTAGACATGAGGATGCCCCCAGGAATAGATGGAGCGGAAACGGCAAAGAGGATTAGAGAGCTTGATCCTAAAGTTGAAATAGTCATAGTCACTGCATATTCAGATACAAATCTCAATGATATTGTAAAAAAAATTGGACAGCCCGATAAACTTCTTTATTTAAAAAAACCTTTTGCTTCTGAGGAGATCGAGCAAGTCGCTCTTAATCTCTGTGTCAAGTATCGCAACAACCAAATAAAAGACGATTTTCTATCTAGTCTTTCTCACGAATTAAAAACACCTCTTTCATCAATTATTGGCTTTACTGATTTACTGGAAGAAGAGGAAGTTCAAGATGAGGCGAAAGAGTTCATTACAATTATGAAAAAAAATGCTCACCTAATGAAGGTTCTCATTGATGATCTCTTTGATATTTCTTCTATTTCAAAGAAAAAAGTAAAACTAAATCTTGCTCCTATACGAACAAAAGATATCCTGGAGGATTTATACAAAATTATTTCTAGTAAAATAATTAATGATAATAATATTGAGATAAACTTTATTCCCTGTGAAGAAGAAATCTATACAGAGCTTGATTACAACAGAGTTCTTCAATGTCTTATCAATTTAACCAATAATGCTATTAAATTCACGGACTCTGGTTTTGTCCAGGTTTCATGTACACAAAAGGAAGATGAAGTTTATTTCTCAGTTCAAGATACAGGAATTGGAATTCCTCAAGAACAGTTAGAGTTTATATTTGATAAATTTCATCGTGTTGAAAATCTATCGCATACAAAACCAGGCTTAGGTCTTGGGCTTGCCATCACAAAAGAACTTACAACACTACAAAATGGACGAATTGAAGTGGAGTCAACACCAGGAGAAGGAAGTTTATTTAATCTTATTTTCCCATTATACAATGGAGGGGAATATGAAAGGGATCATGTTTAATATTTTTGAAAGTTTTATAATTAAAAACTTTAATGATGAAGCATGGGAAGAAATATTAGAAGATAGCTGTGTTGATGAAACAGTTTTTATTTCACCCAGAAGTTATGATGATAATATTTTTGCGACTCTACTAAACACAGCTCTTCAATTAAAGCAATTACCTATCGAGAAAACTCTTGTTTCTTTTGGACGATTTGCCTTTTCAAAACTGGCCAAACACTCTCATCACTTGGTTGAAAAATATGATAATCCTATTTCACTTCTTGAGGAATTAGATGGAATTATCCATGTTGAAGTAAGGAAAATATTTAAAGGAGCCGAAACTCCTAAGTTTATTGCCAAAAGAATTGATGATGAAAATTTAGAACTCACCTATATTTCTAAAAGAAATCTTCCCTACTTAGTGGAAGGTCTTATTTATGGATTAGCGGATTATTTTGGTAAAGATGTATCTCTTAAATGGGAACAAGATCTAGAAAATTACAAATTTCACATAACCTTTAAATAAGGATTTATATGCTTAACGAAGAAATTCTAAAAAAGAAACTTGATAGAGAAAAAGAAGCTCGTCTACTCCTTGAAGGAGAGATTGAAAAAACGACAAGAGAGCTTTTTCAAAGTAACGAGTTTTTAGAAAATATTATCGATTCTCTCCAAAATGGAATTCTTATTCTTAATAGTAATCGGGAGCTTGTTAAAGCTAATAAAACATTCTATCAAATGATGAATATTGAATATGGTGACGACCTTCCACCTGTTGAATCCTTCATTTGGGAAGATTGCGAATCTAAACCTGAGCATGAACTCGAAAATGGTGTTGATTATGAACTTTATCTTAAAAACATCGATGGGCAATTTATCCCTGTTTATCTCAGTCAATCTACGATTACTAACAATAAAAATGAAAACTATATTCTTTCATTTAAAGATCTTAGCGAGATCAAAAAAATAGAAAATGATTTTGCTTCATTCGCTCGCTTTAACCCTGCTCCAATTTTAAGACTAAATCATCAAGGCAAAATTATACAAATGAATCCTTCCGCAGAGAAAAAACTCTCAGAATCCCATCCTGAGAAAAGTTTTTTAGATCTTTTCAAAAAAACAGACTCTCAAGAAATATTAAACCTTTCAAAGAATGGAGGTTCACTTTCGGAGACAATTCTATTAGGAAATGAATACTATGTTATGAGTTTTAAAGGCATTCCAGAATTAAACTATATACATGTTTACGGATTTAACATTACACAAAGGATAAAGTCTGAAACTGAAAAACAAGAACTACAAGATGAACTGGTTAAACAAGCTTATTCTCAAGGTGTTGCCGAAAACGCCATTCAAGTTTTGCACAATATTGGAAATGTTTTAACTTCTATTATGGGTAAAATTACGACAAAGAATGAAAGTGAAATATTAAATAGAAACACACAACTTCTTAGTCAAATGGCCAGCAAACTTGAAAGTCCTGAGTTTCGGCAAGAAATGGATGAGAACAAACTAAAACAACTAGGAGCATTAATGAAAGAGCTTAGCTCCTATTTTCAAAGTCACCAATCTATTTTTTTTGAGGCCAATAATTATATTGCTAAAGAATGTAAGCATATAGGTGATATCATCACGACCCAGCAACAATACGCGAATCTTAAAACTCAGATCAAATCAAAGTTCTCTCTTGAGGGTATCATACAAGATTGTGTTGTTATGCATGAGCATCGAATACAAAAAAGAAACATAAACCTTATTTTTGACATCAATGACGCTGAGGTTTTTGTTGAAAAGATAGGACTTTCTCAAACTATTTCAAATGCTATTGTTAATGCTGTTGAGGCCATGGATGAAGATTATGCTCTATTTCAAAAGGATTATTACTATATTGTTATTTATACGAAGAGAAATGAAGATTCAGTAGAATTATTTATTGAAGATAATGGAATTGGTATCGAGGAAGAAGTTTTAAATAATTTATTTAAGTACGGCTACTCAACCAAAGAGAGAGGTTCTGGTTTTGGCTTACATAACTGTGCCAATTACATGAAAAACAACGGTGGTAAAATTGAGATATTAAGCGGAGGAAGAGGGCAAGGCGCCATTACTAAACTAACCTTACCCATGGCAAAAGAGTAATGACTAACTTTAACTTAGACCTGCTCGCTTTAACAAGGCTTCAACTTTAGGCTCGCTTCCTCTGAATTTTTTATAAAGCTCCATCGGATGCTCAGTTCCACCTTTTTCGAGAATAAATGTTTTAAATTTATTCGCAACCTCTTTATTGAAAATTCCTTTTTGTTTAAAAAAATCAAAAGCATCGGCATCCAAAACCTCGGCCCATTTGTAGGAGTAGTATCCCGCCGAATACCCTCCTGCAAAAATATGAGAAAAAGCGGTACTAAAACATGATCCTTCAATAGGTGAAAAAACATCGGCCTTTGACATGTGTTCGCGTTCAAATTTTACAACATCATTAATTTCATTTGCTTTTGATGTATGCCAAGCCATATCAACTAAACCAAAACTAAGCTGTCTTATTGTTGCTAAACCTTGAAGAAACTTTCCACTCTTTTTTATCTTTTCAATTAATTCAACAGGCATTTTCTCACCTGTTTCATAATGAACAGCAAATAAATCTAAACAATCTTTTTCCTGTACCCAGTTCTCCATTATTTGCGATGGCAGTTCAACAAAATCCCAAAAAACAGAAGTTCCAGAGAGCTTTCTATATTGGCATTGAGTAAGTAGACCATGTAACGCGTGGCCAAATTCATGGAAAAGTGTGGTGACCTCATTAAAGGTAAGTAAAGATGGCTTTGAAGCGGTTGGTTTAGTAAAATTGCAAACAATTGAAATATGCGGTCTTCTCACCTCTCCTTGAAAATGCCCTTGGCCAAAAAGCTCCGTCATCCAAGCCCCACCTCTTTTCGTTTCTCTTGGAAAAAAATCAGTATAAAAAAGTCCTACATACTCATCCTTTTCATCTAAAACTTTGTAGGCTTTAACTTCTGGATGATAAACTGGAACATCTATTTGTTGAAACTTAATTCCGTATAGTTTATGAGCAACATCAAAAACACCTTTAACAACATTTTCTAATTTAAAATAAGGACGAAGCATTTCTTCATCAAGATCGAGTTCTTTCTTTTTAAGTTTTTCACTATAGTAAGTCACATCCCATCTATCGAGTGGCTTTCCGGCCATATCCTCAATACGTTTCTTCTCTTTTTGAGCGGCAGGAAGGGCCTTTTCTAAAAGATCGTCTAAAAATGAAAAAACTTTATGAGGAGATTGGGCCATTCTTTTTTGTAAGACAAAATCGGCATGATTTTCAAAACCTAGCAAATGAGCTCGTTTTTCTTTCAATGAAACTATTTCAATAATATTTTTTTGATTATCAAACTCTCCTCCAAAAGCTTTCTCTCCAGCTGCTCTGGCCATCTTTTCTCTTAGTTCGGGATCATCACAATACGTAATGAATGGAATATAGCTTGGGTATTGAAGAGTAAAAATCCATCCTTCTTTGTTTTTTGAATTGGCCAGTTCTTTCGCTGCTTCTACTGAACTTTCTGGTAAACCTTGCAATTGCTTTTCATCTTGAATATGAAGCTCGAATGCATTGGTGGCATCGAGAACATTTTTAGAAAACTTAAGATTCAAGGTTGAAAGTTTCTCATCGATATCTCTCAAAATTGTCTTATCTTCTTCATTTAATAAGGCTCCATTACGCGTGAAGTCTAAATAATACGATTCTAAAACCTTTTCTTGCTCTGACGTTAGGCTTAATTCCCCTTTCACTTCATAACATTTTTTCACTTTTTCAAAGACCTCAGAATCGAGTGTTATATTATTTGAAAACTTAGTTAGAAGTGAAGAGACTTCTTCTGAAATTTCTTGGATTTCTTTAGTCGCATTTGCTGCGTATAAAGCATAAAAAATGGTAGCAATGTAATCAACCTTCTCACTCACTTCTTCTAATTTCAAAATACAGCTATCAAAATCAATTTCTGTTATTTTTTTATATTTTAAAATTTCTTCATCTGCGAGTTGGATGGCTTCCTTCAAAGCAGGGATAAAGTTTTCTGCTCGAATTTTATCGAAATCAACCGCATTGTAGGGATTATTTGAAAGTTCTAACAAGTGTTTCATTTCTACCTCTCACTTTAAGAGATCATTATAACACTGATAGTATTTATTGAAAGTACTTACGCTGAAAGTAAAAAATAAGATAAAGACAAATCATCCAAGCTATTAAAAAGCTGTAGACTAACACGTTGAGCAAATCTGGTGACTGAAACCCGATTAGAAAAATCGAGATAACTGCTTTTGATGTTCTATAGGAAAACATATCCGCTATATATTTAGCTCCATACTTCTGCATTGAATTGAGTTTTTGGTACAAAACTTCTTTAGCAATAGCAAAGAGAGAGTAATCAATTCCTTTAAAAAGAATGAAGGTTCCTGCTACTGCATAAACCATTCCTACTCCCATTCCAATCCCGGTAACATAAGAGAGAAGATAAAAAAGTGGAATAAAGTAACATATCGCTTTATTGCTAAATCTAGTAGCAACAAAAGGGATCACAACAAACTGAACAACGACAGAAACAATATTAATAATCGAGTAAATATACCCCAGTTTTTCAGATCTCTGTTCAGAATTTGGAACAAGGGTCTCAAAGCTTAAATTAAACTTCATTTCTACGATGGTAATAATGAATTGTGAAATAGCGATAATAAGTGCAATAAGTAGAGCATATTCTTTTATGTCCGAGATGGCCGCAAGAGGATTTCTTTTTTCACTTTCTTCAGATTTTTTTTGTCCCATAATAGGCGTTTGTTTAAAAAAATAAATACTGATAAGAAAAAAGAAAATGCCAGGATAGAAAATATTTTCAACTCCAATCAAGCGAGAAAGATTCGCTGTCACAAACCCTCCCACAGAAGCTGCCAGTGAGGAAAATCCCCCCAATGGACCATAGAGAAGTTTTACCTCTTTTTCAGAGAAAAAATTATTGCAATAACCAATGATGAGATGAACAACAATAACAATATAGGCTTCTTTAAGAACAAAAAGAAAAAAACCAAGCTGTTTAAAATGAAACAATTGATATGAAAATGAAGCCAAAAGAAATAAAGCCATAACAATTAAAGAAAAAAATTGAAAGAGTTTATGCACTCCATATTTTTTAAGAGTTCTATTAAAAATAAAAATCGTACCTGAAATAAGTAAAATGGAACTAACCCATGCATGTGGAGAGAATTTTGCTCCATATGTATCAAAAAAGAGTGTTGTTGAAGCCACTCTAAAAAAAGGATAGGTAAAGAGAATAAGGCAATAACTAATGAAAATGTTGATAATTGCTTTTCTCTTATTTCTATCTTGCGATTTAAAATAAGATATTAGTTCATTCATGATCAGGTTTTAAGTAAGAATCACCTTTTTGATCATGAAGAAACTCTTCAGGATTAGAATATTGAGTCAGATCTAGGGTTGTTTCAATTTCAACTTTACTCGGATCTTTAGACATAACTTTCATAAAAGAGAAAAAACGATCTCTAGTCTCCTCACTTAACAAATGCTCCATTAAACAAGAGTCTTTATGAGCAGCTTCTTCACTAACTCCTAGAAAATCTTTTAGAAAATAATAAAGAAGAGTGCGAGATGAGAGAATATTATGAACTTCTTCATGGCCTGAAGAAGACAGAGAGAGAAACTTACTTTCATCTTCAACAACCAAGTCTCTTTTTTTCAAGTTATTTACTGCTGTTGAGACGCTTCCCTTGGTTAAACTCATCTCTTTCGCAATATCAGTCACACGAGCATAACCATTACTCTCTTTAAGTTTATGGATTGTTAACAAGTAATGAACCATTGAGTGAGTTAAATCATGGTCATGAGTGTGTTGAATTGATTTTTTTCCATCTGGCATAATTATTATAAGTAGTATTATTGAAGCTTTTGGTCAAATCGCCATTTTTCCTTGACGCCTTTTTTACTATCAATTTTATCTATAACCTACCTAAGTTGTTGATTTTACTCTATTTCAAATGAATTCATTTTTACCTCAACTCAGAGTGTCTATGTTTATGCTAAAATACAAAAAGTAGTCTTTTAAAGGGTTTAGCTATGAAAGTACAATTATTTATTCTTCTTGCTTCAACAATGCTCTTCTGCCAAGAAGAAGCCTTTGAAACTATTAATAATAAACTCTCTGATAAAGAAGCCTATGAAGCCCAAAACTATGTCCATCAAGGCAAGGCCCAAGATACCCTTTATACAGAATGCAGTAAAAAAGGAGCTCACAACTGTGACGAAGCTCTCTCTAGTGCCGAAGTCTCAACTGTTTGGGGAATTGATGAAAATGTAGCACGGGCAATTTCTGGTCTTTATACCAGCTTCTTTGGTGCCAAATCTCTTGCTGGAGGCAAACTCCCTACAAGTAAATTTGTCCTTAAAGAGGGTAAAAGTGCTGAAGGAGTAAAAGATATTAAAGTTGGTAAAGACTCAAAACCGGGTAAAGATTTAGAAGACTGGTGTTCAGTGATTCCTATTGGGACAGAGCTTGTTGGAAACGCAATGATGCAATCATCAGTCAATTTGAACTCCCCTAGTCTTGAAGGGGCTTACGCTCAAACAGAGTCTCTTTACCAGTTAAAAAGTATTCATAAACAGCGCTCTAAAGCTGCTAAAGTTCAAACCGCTGGCTTTGCAGCTTCATCAGCTTGTTACACTGGATATATTCTTCTTAATATGGCCAATTTTAGACCAACGTTTGGTCTTTACGCCAAACTCGCGGCTTCAACAGTTCTGGCTGCTTTTTATCGTGAAAAAGTTGTTAGACATCAAAGCTATGCCAAATATGTTCAAGGAGTTATTGATAAAATGCCAGGCAAGGGAGATTGTAATCCTCATACACAAACCCATTGTTTTTGCTCTGAAGAAACCTCTTATAGCTATGATGCCAGCAACTATCTTAAGTATTGTATAACAGAAGAAATGAAGACTAGAACAAATCCACAAACAGCAATGATATGTGTTGATTCAAATCTTAAGGCCGATCCAAACTGTACCTGTAAAACAAATAACTCTTGCCTTGATGAGCAAATTGCTATTCAAACCAGAACGCTAGGTCTTGATCCTAATATTGTTAACAACCTTGGAAATACTTCAACTCTTTTTGATGGCGTCTACAATGGAGGAGCAATTGATAACCAGGCAAAATCTTGGAGCGCCATTGCTCAAAAAGGTTTAAAAGATCCTGAGGATATTCCCACTGTTGATTTATCTCCTGAACAAAAAGAAGATGCTCTGACTCTCAGTAAAATGGGTCTTCCTCCTAAGCTCTCAGCTTTTGGAGCCTCTCTTCCTCACTCGGCTTCGGCCATCGCGAAACTCTCTTCTGGTGGAGGAGCTCCTCAATTAAGTTCAGGGGATATAAAGAAGAAGACAAATGAAGCCTCAAATATAACAACATTAACATTTGCTCCTGGAACTGCTCAAAGAAAACAGAACTCACCATCTGGAAGTGGAGCTTCAAATCCTTTTGCTAACTTTGGTTTACAAAAGAAAAAAGAAGAAAAGACTGGTAACATTGATGTGGTTGAGTTTTCACAAATGGCCCAAGAAGAAGCTGAGATAAATAAAGACAATGAAGCGTCTTTGTTTGAGACTATTTCAAGACGCTATAAAGTAAGTGGTTCTAAAAAATTAAAATAAATCAATTCTCATCTGGTGTCTTCCTCCCTCAAACTCTGTAGAGAGAAAAACATCTATCATTTTCTTCATTTCTTCAAGACTAGAAACTCTTCCTCCTAAACAGATGACATTTGCATCGTTATGGAGTCTAGACATCCTCGCGTCCCATTCACTCCGACATAACGCCGCTCTAATCCCTTTTGTTCTATTGGCCACCATTGAAACACCAATCCCTGAACCACATAAAAGGATTCCCATAGAGTTTTTCTCGTTTAAAACTTCTTGCGAAAGCTTGTGAGCATAAAGTGGATAGTGTGTACTCTGTTCAGAGTTTGTGCCTAAGTCTTTCACTTCATAAGCTTTATCTTCTAAGTATTTTTTAAGAGATTCTTTTTCTTGAAAGGCTGCGTGATCAGAAGCAATAATTAATTTCATCGAGTACTCCAGAGTCAAAGTCTTCTTCTTTAATTATTCATTTTTTTGGCTAAGAGTTCAAGGAGTTTAATATTTTTGCTAAATAGTTTAGTTTAATTGGTTTTTCAATAAAATGATCCATACCTGCTTGAAAACATTTTTGTTTATCTTCTTCAAGAACACTCGCTGTAACAGCTATAATATAAGGTTGTTTAATTTTTTTCTTTCTAATTGCAATAGTAGCTTCAACTCCGTCCATTTCTGGCATGTGCTGATCCATTAAAATGACATCGTAATGAAGTTCTTCTATTTTCTCGATGGCTTCTTTTCCATTATTGACTATATCAATTTGGTAGCCAAGTTTGGATAGTAGTTTTTTTGCAACTACTTGATTCACTTGATTATCTTCGGCCAATAAGATTTTTAGAGGGTGTTTTTGAGCAAAATTTTCATCGATTAAACTTGTCTCTGGTTCTTTTAAACTTTCATTTATTGGAGCTGGTTTCAATTTAACTTTGAAATAAAAACAAGCCCCTTTTCCTTCTTCACTCTGTAGACCTATTTCTCCACCCATCGTATCAACAATTCCTTTACAAATGGAAAGCCCTAGCCCTGTTCCTCCAAATTTCCTTGTCGTAGAAGCATCAACCTGACTAAATTCTTTAAATAAAACCTCTTGATTTTTATTTGATATTCCAATTCCATCATCAATAACAGAAATACTTACTTCAAAAAAGCCATTGATTTTTTTACTTTCATAAAGAATATCTACCTTTTTAGAAGAAAACTTTAAGGCATTATTAACTAAATTTATAAGGACTTGCTTTAAGCGATATTCATCTCCCATTAAAAGCGGAATAGAGGATGAAGTATTTTTGTAATTGATATTAATTCCTAAAAGAGAAGCTTTCCCAGACATGAGATGAAAGACATCTTTTACAATTTCTTCTATATCTATTCTTTTAAATTCTAACTTTAATACACCAGCCTCCATTTTAGAAAAATCAAGGATATCATCAATGATGTTTAAAAGATTATCACCTGATTTTTTAAGAATAGAAACTAGTTCAATATTCTCTGAGTTTTTTAAATTATCTTGCAAAAGACTTGTACATGAAAGAACTGCGTTCATCGGAGTTCTTATCTCGTGACTCATATTGGCCAAAAATTTTGCTTTCACTTCAAGAGCTTCTTCTGCAACTTCTTTTGCTTTAAGATATTCTGAAGTTCTCTCTTCTACTTTTCTTTGAAGTCCTTGCTGTAAATCTTTCAATTCAATTGATGTTGTTGCAATTCTTCTCATGTCTTTCTGGCCCTGAATGATTGAAACAACAAGAAAAGCATCTTCAAATAAAACCCAAGCAGCATGCTCTAAAAATCTCCACTCTTGGCCAGTCAAGACTCCATAAACTGATTGAGGCCAATAGATGCCTCTAATGATATGATCAATCGCAATAATAACAGTTGCGGGAATAAGAACATCCCATCTCCTATAGGTTGCAAGAAAAGCAAGGGTTCCAAAAATATAAAAATGGGCTTCAATACGCCCTCCCATTAAATGAATAAGAAGAGCTCCAAAGAGCATTTGTCCTGATGATATGGCATACATGGAAGCTTTACTTCCTGGTCTTATATAGGTCAGGATAATAGGAAATGAAACAATGATTCCTCCAAGAAGAATAGAGGACCATAAGTGAAGATGAACTTCACTCATCTGTCCAGACCAAGTTTTTGGAGAAATAAAAAGAGCCGTAACAATTCCAAATACCCATTCTATCATCAACAGATATCGAAAAGAACGATCAGCATTTTGAGAAACAATTTTTTGTTCTCTTTCTATAAAGTCTTGAATCTGTTTTTCTTTCTCCAATTGTCCCATCTCGTTAACTTTTTTCCAGTATCTCTTTTTCTCCTGAATGAAATAAACTGCATCCAAATACAAAAGATTTCTGAGGTGGTTTTTTTCCCTCTTTTAACCAATTAATAATTGCGTCTTTGCCTATACTTGTTCCCTCATGCCCTCTCGAATTAGTAATTCCTCCAACATAAAGTAACTCTTTATCTCTGCTAAAGAGGTACACTTGTCCTGATGTTTTTGGTGAAAAGGTTTTTATTTCATGAGATTTAGAATCTATATGCAATGTTGTTTTAGGAAAAGTTTTAGCGATCTCCCATAAGTCAGAATGTACCCAATTCAAATCAAATTTCGAAGGATGATAAAAAATAATATGTACGTCTATTTTTTCTTGATTATGGGGAAGAATTCTTGAAAGTTCGTTTAAGCTTGCCCTACTGCATGGACAGTGAGGATGAACAAATATCACTAGTTTAGCTTTGTCCTGAAATTCAATTTGAGAACTCTCTGGCCAGAAATAAGGAATTTCTCCTAATTCTCCAGGTGTATTCATATAAGACCATAATTGATATAATCCAACTCCAATTCCAAAAAACCAAACACTGAACAACACTTTTATGAAAAAATCTTTCTTATAAAGCATAAAAGCCTTATCGATTAATTCGTCTTTTCATCTTAATAAAAAGAGAGTTAAGAAACTTTTACTTAAGTAAAACTATCGAGCGATAAATAAGTGTCTTGAAGCAAGGTTTTGCTGGTAAAAATAAAGACTTCTTTTCGCCTCCGCCATCCGTGTGTGAAGGAGAGAGAGATTTCCTTCTTTTTTAAAATCCCCTTCCATTTCTTTACCAATTTTAAGAACCCTCTCCCATAGCCTTTGCTCATTGAAAGAAAAATCTTTTTGCTCAACTTTGAACCCTGTTTCCTTTAAAGCATCTATTATCTGGCCTCTGGCTCCTGAAACTTCTGTTTGAAAAAAAAGGAACATTCCATTAGGCGAGAGCATTTTTTTTATTTTTGTAAAAAAGCTCTTCTTTTTTTTAATCGAATAAAGACCATCAAGTGAATAGATAAGATCAAATATCTCTTTGGAGGAGTAAAATTCAAGTACTCCTCTTTGAAAAGAGTTCTTCTTATTTGATTTATTTTGATTAAAAACTGTTATTTGGGGAGAGAAATCAACTCCTGTTATATGACAGTCTAGTTTTTGGGCCAGATAGGTTGTTAATACTCCATTACCACAACCAAGATCGAGAGCAGACCTTACCTTTATTTTTTCTAACGTTTTCAAGAAAAAAGAAAAAGACTCTTCATCAACAATATTAAACTGCGAAAAATCCTCGCCATAGACTTTTAAACAAAACTCTTTATAACAAGAAGAGTTCACAGAAGCGAGTAACAGCTTATCAAATTCTTTAGGTGCTTTTAATAAATAAAAAAGTTTAAACAACATCATAGATTCCCCCGGGCATGCCCGGGGCCCTTACCGTTAGAGCTCGATGAGCTCCCCTTCATCCTGGCGCCCCTGGTATTCAACGTACCGTTTTATAGTTTGCTCATCTAAACCCACGCTGCAAACGA
>JAUIIL010000001.1 GCA_030431635.1 Bacteriovoracia bacterium | reverse complement strand
CTGCTGAGTTTGCGAGTTTTGCTGTTGTCACATTACTGTCTAAAATTTTAATAGTCGTAACCGCATCACTCGTTAAGTGATTGGCGTCCACTGCTCCATTAGCTATTTGAGTGGAGCCGACTCCGCCTGGTAATATATAGAGTTTATCAGAATTGGCCGCATCAAAACCTAAAGTGACTAAGTCAGCATCAACAGCTATTGTTGGTGAAGCCGCTGGGCCAGTGATACTAATTCCATCTCCGGCCGTCACTCCTGATAAAGATCCATTCGTTACACATTGAAAAATACCAGAGGCATCTAAAGTTAAAACTTGTCCACCAGGACATGTATCAACTCCATTTAACTTTGCTCCGGTGATGGAGTCATCAGCAATAATGGCGTTCCCTCCTTCAGCATAAATTGCAATAGGAGTTGAACCAATAGGTTGACGGGGATATGTAACAGAACCTGAAGGAGAATCTAGATGAGTCACTTCAATTTCAATAGAGTGAGAATTATCAACTGCGTTTTTTAAAGTTAAAGGAAGAGGATTCGCTCCCCCATTACAAGTCAAAGACGGTGTATCAAAATCAATGGGAGCACTAAAAACACCACTACTTGAAAGAGTGACTGTTAAATCATCCACGCAGTCAGCATCTGCTCCATTAACATACAAGCGAAAACGCAAATTCGCTGTTCCAGTTAGAGGGACTCCGTTGGGATCGACCAAACGTCCTCCATAATAAAAGGGCATAGCAAAGGCATTAATGCTTATGAGAAAAACAAAAAGCAATTTCTTCAAACTTCTCTCCCAATGTCATTTGCCCCATTTATCGGCATGTTAATTAATAATATTTACAAATTGAGACTCTAAATTAAATTGTGGTCCAGGTGCGACCCCTGGCGCATCCCCGCCAGCATTAAAAGGACCATAGTCAAGTATCATTCCTTGAAACTGATTTACTTTCTGTGCGTTCTCTGGACTTTGATAAGATCCAGTGTGAGAAGGAAAACTCACATAGAAATCTCTCAAGACGACTTTATTGGTAATGCAACTAAAAATACTTGAGCCAGACGTATCAACTTTCTCCATTACAGAAACCAAGTAATTCTCTCCATAATTGGCCACTTCATTAAGATTAGAAACGATAACATCCACTGGGCCAGGGGCCTTCAAGTTAACTCCATCAAAAACAGTGACACCAGCAGGAGATCGCATGGCAAAATCAATAGGCTTATGATTAGCAATAGTTTCCGCGCAATCAGCATAAGTCACAGATGGGTTAAGTCCACCAAGAGCAAGAGTGAAGTGATAAAAATCTGGCATTCCAAAATCTGGAGATGTCGTTCTTAATAAATGATGACGCTCATTTGTTTGGATTCTCTCTAATTGAGCATTAGGATAAAAACTTGAAGTCATCGCTGGAAGAGTATTATCAACTAAGTAAGCGTTTTCATAAATTTTGGTTTTTAGTGAATCTGAATAATATCCCTGATAAGAAAGACAATAATTTCCACCGGCATAAAACCCTGGAGTTCGACTGACTTCAATGGCCCCATCATAAACTATGTCAGGAGCACAGCACTCTTTAGTAAAACTTAAACAATAACGTATTTCACTTACGTTAACTCCAGTAAGAGTAACAAAGGGGTTCTCAAAATAAATTCCTGAAAGGTTATCAGCATTAACGAGCAAACTTTGGGCTCCAATAGAATCAAAAATGGCCCCAGAGCTTGAACTTGAAGAGATATTCACATTTGAACTTTGACTACTACTAACTTCATTTTGTGTCGTCACTTCTTCTTCATCTGTGCTCGTTGCTTCTTCAGTTGTATCCTCTTCTGTGGTATCAGTCTTTTTAATTGTTTCGGCCAGGGTGCTATTTGTTTTAGCCGCAATTTTTCCTGAATCAACAACGAGTTGCTCTGCTATTTTTTCGTCAGCAAATCCAGCAAATTCTGGCAACGCCTTCTCTATCTTCTTTTCTTCAGAAGGTTTGAGATTCTCTTTCTTCTGAGGTTTTTCAATTGGGGAATCTGAAGCCAGTTTTCGAAAGTTTTTCTCTATCGCCTTGACGGGATCTTTTTGGGCCACTTCTTCTAAAAAGGTCTCAAAAGATAAGAATTTCAAAGCAACCACCACCCCGATCGTGGCCGCTGCTCTTTTCATATTAATAGGCGAATTTCCGTCACTCAAAGCCAGACTCCTTTACTCTAGTATTATCGGCGCTAGCGCTCACAAACTTAAAAAGAAGAAAGAAAAACCTGCAGTTTTAACTACTTATCTGACTCTAAGTACGCTAAAATAAAAGCAATTTTAAAAGAGCTATGCCACAAAAAGTGGTCAATTAATTAAGGAAGCTGATAATGAAACTACTTCTCAATGGACTCGTCTTAATGCTTATTCTTTCCTGCCAAAGTGAGAAAAAAGAGCTAAATAACCACCTTAATTTAAGAGTAGAGGTTCAGGTTCAAGGAATGGACCCCATAGATGCAAATGAACTCTACCGCTCCATCGAAGTGGCCAAAACTTTTGAAGGTCTTCTTGAATTTGATTATAAAAAACGTCCCTATTCTTTAATACCTAATTTGGCCCAAGCTATGCCAGAGGTTTCAAATGATGGCCTTACCTACACTTTTACCCTTCTACCTAATATTAAGTTTCATCCAGACAAGTGTTTTCAAAATGAGAATGAGAGGCTTCTCACTTCTGAAGATGTTATTCACTCTTTTAAACGTTTGGCCGATCCTAAACTTAAGGCCAAAGGATGGTGGATGATTGATGGAAGAATTAAAGGACTTAATGAGTGGCGAGAGCAGGGAGCTGATTATTCTCAAGAAATAGAAGGTCTCAAAGCCCAAGGAGATAAAGTCATTTTTACGCTTTCAAAACCTTTCCCTCAATTTCTCTATGCTTTTGCAATGCCTATTACTTTTATTGTGAGTAAGAAAATTTCTCAATGTTATGGTGAGGATCTCCTCAATCACCCTATTGGAACAGGGCCTTTTCTTGTGAGTGAATATAACCCTACTCATAAAATTAGTTACAAAAAATATTCAGAGTATACTAACAGACATGGCCGTTCTGAAATCCAAGTTGAATCGATTACAAGTCATGTTATTGTTGAAGATCAACCAGCATGGTTAAAATTTAAAAAAGGTGAACTTGATTATCTTCAATTAAAGAACACTCACTACCAAGCGGCCACAAATGAGCAAGGAGAGCTGAAAGATGATTTTAAGAAAGAAAAAATCACTCTCTGGCCTTCACAAGGAATTGATATCACTTATGTAGGAATGAACACACAAGACTCGGTACTTAAGAGCGTTCATCTACGAAGGGCCCTTTCACTTCTCTACGATAGGGAAAGAATGAATAAGCTTTTTTATAAAGGTAAAGGCGTTAAGGCCGAAACTGTCATCCCTCCTCAGATAGCTGGAGGAAGTAGTTCTTATAAAAGCCCTTACGCAACTTACAATTTAGAGATGGCCAAAGAGGAACTAAAAAAAGCTGGTTATACAGATGTTGACCAAATACCAGAGCTCACCTTTGAAATCCTCTCAGACACTCAGTCACGCCAAAGAGGAGAGTTTCTTCAAAAACTACTCTCTGAAGCTGGAGTTAAACTGAAGCTCTCAACCAACACATGGCCAGAGTTAGTCAGAAAGACATCGACTAAGTCGGCCCAGCTTTTTGATATGTCATGGTACGCGGACTATCCTGATGCAGAGAACTTTCTTCAACTCTTCTATGGGCCTAATGCTTCTCCAGGTCCTAATAACTCTAACTATAATAATCCTGAGTTTAACGATCTTTTTGAAAAAGCTCGTCTAATGCAAGACTCTCCTGAGAGAACAAAACTCTACGCAAGACTAGCGCAAATTATTAGCGAAGATTGTCCATGGATAATAGGTTTTCACCGTACTGACTTCTACCTCACCCATCCTTGGGTGAAAAATTTTATGCCTTCCAACTTTCCATTTGGTTATGAAAAGTATTTAGGACTTGGGAGCAAATGAAACTAATTGGCCGTTTTTATTGAATGTCATATAAACACGGCCTTGTTTTTTTAGTTTAATTTTCACACTCTTTTCTTTGCTATCGAGAAAAGAGAGCTTACTTTCTCCAATATCGCTATAATCAAGAATAGCACTTTTGAGAGTCTCTCCATCTTCATAATACTCAATTTCTCTGGCGAAGAGATTTTGTCCTTGGATATAAATATATTGGTTGATGACGACAATAGGTGCCGGCGCAGGCGACACACTTTCTTCTGTAGCTTTGCATTCAGCAAGTATCAGATCATCACAGTTAAAAGATGGGTAATAATAAGTATAAGTATTATAAGTAAGCGTCTGCTCATTTCCCTCACTATCAATACTCTCTTCCCATGATGACACTCTAAAACCAGCCATTGATGAAGTTATTTTTTTTATTAAACTATCTTGAAGCTTTATTGATAGAGAGCTTCCCTCAAGGATTTTGTGATTAACTTTCCTATTTCCATCCTTAATACTAAATTCTAAAGACGATTTTCCAGTATTAGTTATTGTATCAAGCTTTGAGTTTTTAAAATCTAAATTTGTTAAATAAAGGACTTCATATTCAACTCCATTTAAACTCCAAAAAAAATTATTATCTCTGGTGAAAACTTCTTTTAATTTCAAAGTTTCTTTATCAAAAGAAAAAGAAATATAACTAGAACCACCAACTTCTAGATCTGTTATTAAATGATATTTTCTCTCTGTTTTAAATGAGTATTCAATTCCCTCTTTCTCAAAACTAATAGAAGTCGGATTTTTTCTCGTACAATAGGCCCTCAAGGTTATATAATTCTTCTCGTTAAAAAACTCAACCGCCTTGGTTTTTAGTATCATTTCTCCTTGGTCAGTCATCACTTTAACTTCAAGTCTTTTATCTTTATTTGTATGAAAACTCATCTCGTATTCAGGTTCTTTGACTCCTTTAGAAGATATTGCGTTTTTGACTTCATACTCTAAACCATGAAAATCAGAAGAATAAGAAAGAGTTGGAGAAGAAAGAGTTACAACTTCAAGTTCATTATTAACAAGTGCGACCTTACTTCCTTTACTCGCCTTAATAACTTTTCCGTAAGCTTCCGATTCAATCTCCGCATCCTCATTTAAATAGAAAGAACTCACCTGGAAGTTTGCAACAATAAGCTCAACCCCATTGATTTCATAGATATCATTGTAATAAACAAGCTCCATTGGTTTTAAAACTTGAAAGTATTCATTTCCTTTACTCTCACTAACAAAGTTAGACATGGAGAGATAGGTAAAAGGTCTTATCCTATCTGAATTTCTCGTATGGGCCATTCTCAAACCATTAAAACTAATATCATCCTCAAGATATAACTCATGCAAGAGAGTTCCGACCTTATCTTCAAAGCTAAAGATAGGATTGTTATAAATTTCACCGACAATTAAAACCTTCGCATCTCCGTGGCTAATCTCCTCCGCTGGCTGCTGATAGGCCAAAGGAGCTTCATAACACTTCTCTCCAAGATGATCTCGCAGGTTATAAGAAGAGTCTTTTGCGTTTGGAACACTTCCTTTTTTCACATAGTAAAGAGGATTAGCAACACTCTTATCAGTTAGCCTTTTAATAAGTCTCTGACTTCTTGTTAAATCTTTTCCTTTATCAGCAAGTCTTTGGAGAACATAGACTGCTCTCTCTTCAACAAGGGCATTGAGTTTATTTTGCTTCTCGCTTCCATCAACCATTTGTTCGATTTGAGAGAGTTCTTGCTCAATTTTTTGTTTCTGCTCCTCTGATTCATAAATATCAAGTTTATATTTATTACCTTTATTACGGGGAACCCATAGGTCTAGAAGCTCGGCCGAAGTAAGTTTAGGTTCTTCTCCTTCCGAGTAAATAATTTTCTGTTTTACTTTGACTTCTCTCTTTTGAGGGGAAGGGCTTGAGAGAAACTGAACATCGACAGTCACAAGTCTTCCTTGTTTGTAATCCTCACTTTCTTGAAGAAAAATTTTCACTCGATTAATGAGTTCATCATCTGAGAGCTTTTCATTAAAATAGCTCTCTCCAATGACGACCTCTTTATATAAAGGCTTGTCATAACAAACAATAGCGTCTGCTCCATTTCCTCCCCCTTTACCCGCGAAAGAATTAAGGCTTACTAAAGCTAGTATTAAAGTTAAAAATTTCATTGATTTCTCCTCGTTATATCAAAAAATTGTATTCCTAAACAATAAACAGCATTTTTATTTTCGTGTTTTGAAACATCCATATCAAACTCTCTTCTAAAATCACGTAATCTCTCTTTAAGTTCTGGAAGTCTCTTTTTATCAACAGCAAAAATATTGCTCGAGATTTCTCTTTCTTCTACATTTTGTTCATAAAGAGCGATATTGGCCTTTTTAAGAAGTTGTGTATGAAACTTCTTAAGAGATAAGGAAGGAATGTCATTGGGTGTTTCTAAAAACTTAAACTTATCAACGAGTTTCCCTTCACTCTCTTCTAAAAGTTCCAAGTTTTTCAAACGCTTAATCGCTGACTCAACTTCTTTTTCTTCAATGCCAAGAATTTCGGCCATCCACTTGTTATCGTTTTGAAAGTCATCAAGGTAGGTTAATTCTAAAATCGCAAAATGATACCAATCAGAAATGACTTTAAAATACTCAAGTTGAATTTCAGAGAGAACTCTTGAAGCCGACTTATACTCCAAGGCCTTCTTTTGAAATCTTAAACGCTGCTTGCTACTTCTAGAGTGGAGCGAACCAACGTTAGAACAAAACCACTGAGTTTTTTCATGATTAAGGCGAAGTTTTTTGGCCACTGCTTCCGCTGAAGTCACAGAAAGCCCTTGCTTCTTGTTAAGAATTTGAGAGAGCCTCGGGGCAGCAAGACCAAGGTCTCTAGCATACGCTCTCAAAGAATAAGACTCATTCATCTGACGTCTTTTTTCAAATTCTTCACTTAATAAATCATGATAGCTAGCGTATTGCATGGGCGAGAGTATGGCCTAACAAAACACCATGCGCAACAACTCGCTTAACAGATCGTTATGTCTAAAAGATAACGGGTAGTTTTTACAAAAAAATCAGCTTAACTATTTGAATTTATATATGACAATTGGCTTTAAAATCAAATTCATTCTCTAAATACTTTTGGGCCTCAAGGCATGAGGGAGGAAGAGTGCGAGATTGATAGATTGCTTCTAGGAGTAATCTCACAATAACAGGAGTATGGCCTCCACGGTAGCTTTTAGGAGTAAGATCTGTATAAGAGAGTCCATCACTTGTTGGTCTGAGTTGAGTACATATCACTAGTTTTTTGTTCTCTTTCAGTGCTTTCGTACTCATGAGATCAGCAAACTCCTCTTCAAGAGTAAGAGTGCTACCTTTTTGATAGCTATCAAGGGAAGAGTTCCCTTTTCTATATATTTTTTTTAAACACTCCTTCTTCTTTTTTATTTTCTCTGATGTCTCTAGACTCAACTCTCCCTTAAGAGATTGTTCAGATAGGTAATGAAAAACTTCATGGGCAAAAATCTTTTCTCCATACTCAGGGTTGAGAGCAGAGAAAAGTGAAACATTCAAAATAGATTTCCCATTTATTTCTCCTCTACCATCATTAGATAAAAGAGGATGAACACTACATAAGGAGAAATTCTCTAAAGGGTTAAGCGCTAACTCCTCCCCCATCCACATATAAAGAAAGTTTTTTGTTAAGTCCCATACTCCAATATTTTCAAGGCTCTTTGTTGTGGTGGTTTTAAAAGCTAACTCTTGATCAATCTTTTGATAAAAGCTATCTTCAGTGGGAAAATGAGAACGAGCACGATCAAAGTCATAAAGAATTTCAATGTTTTTCATAAACTTCATAAAAGACTCTGAACTTTTTGACTCAGGTGAAAAAGTTTTTAAAAAAGTCTCTACTTTTTTTAGGGTCAGAGGGATTCTTTCTTTTATTTTTTTAAAGTCAGCACTTTTTAAAGAAGTCATCGCAAGTTGGGAGTGACAATTAGAGAGAATTTCTTCCGTCATGAGCTCTAAATTATTAGCAGCAGAGAATTTTTCAAAATACTTATCAAAATTAAAGGCCTGGTAGTATTCTTTCACCACTTCCTGGCACTCTTTTTCAGTACAAAAATATGCATCCTCTTCTTTAAGAATAGAGCGAGGGTTAAGCTGTTTTTGAGTATAGTCTTCTTTTCTCTTTAAATAACTTTTAAGTCCTTGTTTAAATTTTTCTGTCTTCTCTTTTAATAGCTTCTCTCTTTCCGATAAAACTTGATAATTAAGAAAAATAATTCCGGCCATGGTTGAATATTCTTTATCATCCCAATGAGAAAAATTGATGCTGCCCTTCCCCTGTTCTTTGAGCTTTTGGTAGCGCTTAATTCTCTCTTGATTCAATAAAAAGCGTTCTCTGACTTTCTCTTTTATTCTCTGTTCATATTTTTCTTTAAATTTTTTTAAAGAACTTACTTGAGCATACTGCTGAAAATTGTATTCAACGATATGAGCACTCGCTCCCTCTTTTGGACTGCCACAAAGATCCCGTGCACACTGCTGAAGCAAATCTTTCTCATTTATCTTAGAGTCGATTGATTTTTGTTCATGACAACGATAGGGACTTTGTAGACCTCCATTGTTGTTCATTTCATTTAAAATTTGAAGAAAGAAATCCTCATCTGCAAAAGCTACTTGATGAGCAAGCAAAACTATAAAAAGTATTAACATATTTTCCCGTCAGATCTTAGTAATCAGAACAACTTCCTGAACATGCAGCATTACCCTGCTGAGAACAAGAAGCTGTATATCCAAGTCCACATACTGAGAAAGTTCCTCCATCACAACCAAATTGTCCTGCTCCAGCATCGACGTCGCATTCATTACAACCATAAGAGGTCACACTTGTTGTCGTTGTCGCATTTATTTTACCTACTTCACAGATTTCCCCGTCAGTAGCAAAACCACCTGGACATGCCATAGCTGTACAATAACAAACTTCTCCTCCAGGGCATGTTATTTTATCTCCACCTGAGTCAAAAGAGCAATAATTCGGAGTTCCTGCACAACAATCTCCAGAACTACTTGCAATCTGTCCTTCCCCACTACATGTTGGAGTCACCGTACAAGAAGTATAAGTATAGCTTCCACTAGTATATCCCCAAGTTCCACTCGAACATTGAATACTTCTTGACTGGGAAGTACATGAAGTTGGAGGGTCGTCATCTAGATATCTTGTCACACTTGATGTTTGTCCATGGCTACCTGCTGGAGCATCAGAAATCCCACTACCGGCTGGACAACCATTATTACAACTTGTGGCCGTATAAGATCCTGACCATCCTCCCCAAGAACCATTACTACAAGTTCGAGACTGACCTTCAGACGTACAGCTTGTTCCCACAGGAGCTGAAGCGAGGTAGCGGGTTCTTGAATCTGTTCCTCCATGGGCCACACTTGGTGAAGTACATCCTGCATTACAACTTGTTGCTGTATAGGATCCTGACCAACTTCCCCAAGTTCCGTTACTACAAGTTCTACTTTGTGATTCAGATGTACAGCCTGTTCCCACTGGAGCTGAAGAGAGGTAACGCGTTCTTGAGTCTGTCCCTCCATGGGCCACACTTGGTGAAGTACAACCACTGCTACAAGAAGTCGCTGTATAAGAACCACTAGTATAAACCCAAGTTCCGTTACTACACTGAACGCCTCTTGACTGAGACACACAGCTTGAACCCACAGGTGCAGATGAAGCATATCTTGTGACTGAACTTGTTTGACCATGAGAACCACTAGGAGTCCCAGCAACACCAGCCCCAGCGGCACACCCATTATTACAACTTGTGGCAGTATAGGAACCACTGGTGTACCCCCAAGAACCACTTGAGCATTGAATACTTCTTGATTGGGACGAACAGCTTGTTCCCACTGGAGCCGAGGAAGCATATCTTGTGACTGAGCTTGTCCCGCCGTGACTTCCTGTAGGAGATCCGGCTATCCCACCTGAACCAGCCGCACAACCGTCAGTACAAGTTGCATTGGTATAAGAGCCACTCGTGTATGACCAAGTTCCATTAGAGCAAGAAATATTTCTTGTCTCATCGACACTGGTGCAAGGCACTCCGTTAGGGGTTGAAGAAGAGTATCGAGTGACTGAACTTGTTCCACCGTGAGCAGCCGCAGGTGCACCTGAACCGACGTTGGCCCCACCCGAAGGACACCCATTATTACAACTTGTTGCCGTATAAGAACCACTGGTGTATCCCCAAGAACCACTAGAGCATAAAATACTTCTTGATTGCGACGAACAACTTGTTCCCACAGGAGCTGAAGAAGCGTATCTTGTCACTGAACTTGTCCCGCCGTGACTTCCTGCTGGAGAACCAGCTATCCCACCAGACCCAGAAGCACACCCATCAGTACAAGTTGTATTAGTATAAGAGCCACTCGTGTATGACCAGGTTCCGTTAGAACAAGAAATTCCTCTACTTTGATCAACACTCGTACAAGGAACTCCACTTGGCGTGGCCGATGAGTAACGAGTGACTGAACTCGTATCGCCATGCCTTCCTGAGGGAGACTGACTGTTAACAGAAGCTTGGTTTGTTGGACAACCATCATTACAAGTTTGAAAAGTATAACTTCCTGAACTAAAACTCCAAGTTCCAGCTGAACAGGAAATGGTTCGTGACTGATCGACACTACTACAAGGAACTCCATTGGGTAGGTTTGTTGAGTATCTTGTCACTGAACTGGTTCCCCCATGGGCCGCATTTGGCGAATCAGAAATTCCACAACAACCGGCTGCACACCCATCATTACAAGAAGAAAAAGCACATTGAGCTGGAGTCCATGCTCCATAGCAGCCATTATTACAAGTTCTTTGAGAATAACAATCAACACTTGCACAAGTGGCCCCAACGGGAGCATTTGTTGTATAAGTTGTCGAAGTAAACCCTACTGCACCATGGGCCAAGTAAGGTGAGTGGCAATAACAATTACTCGTTGTCACGTTAGTAGGAGGATTATTAAAGAGAGAGTCAATTTCTCCGTTTGTATTATAGGGAGCTAAAATTCCCGTTCCTGTCACACTTCCAACAGAAACTCTAGCGCAGTAACGGGAGTTGGTGGATTTATAAACCTGGGCCACAACATCATCATCAAGCTTACAACCTTGTCCTGCCTGAGTATTCGTGACAGCCCCAGTTCCTGAAATCTTCACACAAGTATTGTTATAAGTTAGAGCAACTGGCGCAGCATTTTCACAGAGCTCAGCAAAAGAAGCTCTCACCAATAAGATACTAAATATAACCAACAAACGTACTAACTTCATTCCAAACTTTATTTTAATCACCCTTAATTAAAAGGGAAAGTAACTAACGATTTTGCTCAAGCTTCTCTAGTCTCTCTAACCTTTTTATGAGCATCTCGTTCATTCTTTTAAGTGAATCGATTTCTTCTTTTTGAAAAGCAATCTCACGTTTTTGCTCTTTGAAGGCCTCTACTAAAATGGCCGAAACGTTTCCGTATTTAACAGCTTTGTAAGTCTCGCCATCTTCTTTATTTTTATATTCATGCACAAGGTAAGGGGCCACAACTTCAACTTCCTGAGCAATAAATCCAGCGTCAGCACTGCCATCTTTATTCCAGTTAAAAAACACCCCTCTTAGACTCTCAATTAAATCGCTTGCGCTGTTAATAGTATGAATATTATGCTTTAATCGCTCATCTGAAGAATAATAAAAAGCAGTCGCCGTTAAAGAGCCTGTGGTTGTATCGTTCGCGTTGTTTCGTAAATAGATATCATCCACGTTGAAAGTAGTCCCAGAAAGAGTTAATCCAGTTCCACCAGTATAAGTTGTATTATTATCAGCAGCACAAGAAAATGATCCTGAACCATTTGTTTTCACGACTTGGTTGGCCCCGCAGTTTGACGCAATCCCAGAAAGCTTCACATCAGTAATAGCTTGGTTGGCAATCGCTCCATTATCAACAGCGTTATTAGCAAGCTCACTAGCAGTAACAGAGTCCGCGGCCAAATCGTTGGCCGTTAAAGAGTTATCTGCAACTTCACTTGTTCCCACTGCTCCAGCTGCAATCTTTGCCGCTGTTACAGCATCTGTTGCCAACTCACTTGTATCAACAGCACCAGCAGCTATTTCACTTGAACCAACAGAGTCAGCAGCTAGAGATAGAGCAGTTAAAGAATTATCCGCGACATCATCATCAGTAATTGTATTGTTAAGAATTTCAGCTGTTGCTACCGCTCCTGTCGCAATTTCGTTAGCTGTAATTCCACTTGCTTTTACTCTTAAAGTATCAGTGTTTGTCTCAATCGTTGAGTTATCAACATTCACTGTTAAAGTCACAGCTCCCGCAGCTCCACCACCACTTAGACCATCTCCAGCCGTGATATTTGTAATATCCCCGTTATTGGCACTAATATCCTGGCAGTTGGCTCCATTCTCATCACAAAGCTCCTGCGCCCAAACTTGAGCAGTGACTCTCGCGTTCCCAGCAACATGAAGTTTTTGACTAGGGTTCGTAACACCAATACCAACGTCTCCTCCATTTTCAATTCTCATTCTTTCAACACCGTTATGAAAAAAGACAGTATCCCCGCCACCAGCTTCATTGATGACAAAATCATCTTGAGCTCCAGCTAACCCTGTATAGGCGTTACTCACTCTCCCTAAGACAGTCGTTCCACCATCAGTATCAAAACGTAATGCTGCTACAGCACTAGCTCCAGCATTCGTATTCTCAACGAGAACAGCTGTTGAAGCGTTCATGTTTGCTGAAACATGAAGTTTGGTACTTGGTGTATCAGCTCCAACTCCAATATTTCCACCAGAGGTTATGGTGAACTGAGCATTTGCCCAGTCTGTGGTATCATTATCAGCAGATTTATTTCCATGCTGAATTTTAAATTTGCCCCCATCGTTAGTATTGGCCATATTCCACCAAGAACCTGTTGAAGAAGGTTGAAGAGTTACCATCCCAGGATTACCTGAATCCTTAACCACAATATCTCCTCCATTAACATCTAGTCTTGCATAAGAGGCCGGAGAAGCAGTTCCAATCCCCACATTTCCTCCTGCTGCTACTGTTAATCTATTCGTATTTGTTGTTTTAATAGCAAAGTTATCAGCATTAACAGTCCCTATTGTTGAAGTTCCTGTATTATAATCCCAAGTTGCAAGTGAAGCAGGAACACCCGCTCTTCCTAAAGCAATCGCGCTGTCTGAGGCATCATAGACATGGAGTTTATCAGAAGGAGCTTGGCCAATACCAAAACGGCCGTTTAATACACTAATATTTCCTCTTAAGTTCCCCATTTCAACGCCGCCGTTATTATGTCTCAAATAAAACTGGTCCGCATTTGAAGCAGAAGCATTTCTTGAAGTTAAAATCTCTTCTGAATCTGAAGCCACAACATCAATTCCTCCGGTAGCTTTAGAGATAACTTCAAGAGCATGAGTAGGAGAAGCAGTCCCTATACCAACATCAGAACCTGAAACAACAAGTTGAGTAGTTCCTACCACAAGACCGTTGGCAGGAAGATTGAGAGTTCCTGTCATCGTATCCCCAGAAACATTCACAAAAGTATTTGTGAGGTTTGTAGATGCATCAAAACAATTAAGTCCATTTTCATCACAAAATTGAGTGAAGTGAGCTTCACCAGTGGCGCGCACATTTCCGTTGACATGAAGCTTTTGGGTGGGGTTCGCGATACCAATACCAACATCTCCGTCATTTTGAACAATCATTTGATTTGTGCCAGCATGTCCCAATATGATGTCATTATTATTATAGGCAGTAATCAGAATATCTCTATTATCTGATTCAATTCTGGCGTTCGTTCCATCCCAAAGACCAAAATTAATGTTGTCTGTTCCATCAGTAAGTTTAAGCCTTGCGTTTGCTTTATTAATTTCAAAATGAACAGAAGGAGTTAATGTTCCAATCCCCACATTTCCATTACCAGTTCCATTTTGCATGAAAGAAAATCCATCAGTCGGATCGACATAAAAAGCGGAATAGTTAGTCGTATCTCCATTGACCGAAGCTTGGATACGAATATCTTCATTGGCCGCACCAGTTCCAATATTTTCAATATAAAGCCCGTTCCCATCAATACTAGAGAGCGCGAAAGGAGCCGTATTTCCACCACCCCATCTCATCGATCCATTTACATGGAGAGTATTTTGCGGAGTCGTCGTTCCAATCCCTACGAAACCAGAACCAGTCATTGTCATTCCTGTTGCAGAACCTAGAGCGGAACCAACGCTCCAATAGGCACTAGTTCCATCAGATCCCATTGAGAAATCTTGTCCCGCTCCCATCGTAAAAGGAACATTATCTGCAGCAGCAATACCCCATGTCGTATCTTCGACATAGAGATAGCCCTTCATATTAGTTGGACCTTGAACACTTAGATCATAACCAGAAGCCGATGGAGCAATCCCACCTATTCCAACGCTCCCATTTGTCGTATCAACACTCAGAACATTAGCACCGACCTCAAAATCATAAGTCGGAGCGGCATTGATAACACCAATATTTCCACTAGCAATGACAAGTTCATTAGTCCCCGCAACTAATCCATCGGCAGGAAGAACTAATTGTCCTGTCATCGTATCACCTGCTACGTTCACAAAAGTATCAGTAAAGTTTGCTGAAGAATCAAAACACTCATTTCCTGTTTCATCACAGTACTCAGTGAACCAAGCTTGGTTGTTTGATTGAACGACTCCATTGACAGTTACTTTTTGAGCATTAGGCAGCATTCCTATACCGATATTTCCGTTTCCTTGCATCACAAAAATATTGTCTGTATTGGACGATCTAAATCCTAAGAGATCGTTAGTAGTTGATGCATCAAAATCAGACTCAATTAAAAATCTATTTGAGCGATCACTGGCAGAAAAAATAAGTCTAGTATCATCCGCTGCCTCAGTCCCACCAATTTCAATGTTTCCATTAACTTCTAATTTCTCTGCAGGATCAGTGTAGCCAATTCCTATGTTTCCAGTGGAACCTATGGCCATTCCAGTTGTTCCCTGACGTCTTAGTTGTAAATAAGTGTCATGAGCTTCAGCATCATAATAACCACCATCAGGTGAAAACCAAGCAGTATAACCACCAGCAGCGGCATCAGCTCTAAGCCAATGAGTACCTCTTGTTGTTCCTTGTAAACCTGAATCTAATTGAGCAGCAGGAGCACTATTTCCGATACCTACGTTCCCATCACCTCGAACCACAAACTTTTTTGAAGTGGCGTTAAAAACATCTAATAAATAGTAGCCAGCTGAGTTTCCTGAACTGTTAGAGACTTCTAGAACTGTTCCTGATGCCATCGCAGCATTAGTATTTCTAATTTGCGCAACAGAAGTACTGGCCGTTGTTTCATCAACTTGAAATCTGACAGACGGTGCAGTCTGGTTGATCCCTACGAAACCAGAAGGTTGAACTCGAACTCTTTCTGTCCCACCAGTATATATACGAAAAGGAAGATTATCGTTTTGAACTAGATAACCAGAACTCGCATCCATTCCAATGACAAGTGATCCGTTATTATTTTCCGCTCTTAAAGCTTGAAAATCCCCTGCAGTTGCTTCAAAAGCATGGACTCTTGCTGCTGGAGTAGCGGTTCCAAAACCAGTGTCACCTGTAGCATATTCCATAAACATTGATGGGCCCGTTCCATCTTTTTGAAGAACGAAATCATTGTTACTTGTTGCTCCCATTTCCCAAACAGTTGTCCCTGAATCTTGAAAAACAAGTAGAGACTCACCTGCTGTTGTTTGTCTATCAATGGTAAGAGTTGAGTTTCCTGTTCCCGTATTATCAATACGAACATCAACGGCTCCTCCATTCTCAACTGTTAGCTTTGAAGAAGGAGTTGCTGTCCCTATCCCTACATTTCCACCATTAAGAACAAGTTGATTCGTCCCGGCCACAAGACCATTGGCAGGAAGATTCAAAGTCCCAGTCATTGTATCTCCAGCAACATTCACGAAAGTATCAGTAAAATTCGTAGATGAATCGAAACACTCATTTCCTGTTTCATCACAGTACTCAGTAAACCACGCCTGATTATTTCCTTTGACAATCCCGTTGACATCGAGTCTTTGCGTAGGAGGAAAAACACCAATTCCTACATTTCCATTATTCTTAATTACCATTTGTTTTGTTAGTGTAGTTGCAGCTTGTGTGGCCTTAGTTGAAAATGCAAGATCTCCCTGTGCCCCAGTGGAGTTTCCAGTTGTAAGAGCAGAAATAGCAGCATAGGTATTCTGGGCATCACTTCCACCATAACCACTAAATGAAATCTCACTTCCAGCATTACTTGTCACAGAATTCGTCTGTAACCTAATCCCCGTATCTAACTGACCTAAAGTTGTACTTGTTCCAGTATCAGATATATGAAGATTCCTTACGGGGTTTGTCTCGTTTATACCCACATCTCCACCATCTTCAATTCTCATTCTCTCAGTATTATTGGTATAAAACCTCAGATGAGCGTTAAGAAAGTTTCTTAAAAACATATCATCAGTTGCACTAACACCAAAGCCAACTTGGCCCATATTAGTCACACCGTCTGCACGCGTAAACTGAAGATAGTTATCCCCTGTCGTACTGGTTGTATCACTGGTAATAATTTGGCTCGAACCAGTTACCTGAAGCTCACTTATTGGAGTGGCATCATTAATCCCAACTCCAGTGGCCGTTTGCCAAATGATACTATCAACCAGACTTGTTCCATCCCATTTAGGTACTGTTGTTGCTGTTAAGGCCCCAGCTGCTCCTGGAGGACCAAAGGCATCGACATCACACTCGATTCTATCCGAGTTGTAACGACACCATTTTCCATCAGTCATAGTTGAGTTGACGTTAATCAATTCAACCTGAGCATGGGCCAGAGGAATAATGAGCAGTAGTAATAAGCCTAATGTTCTCATAACGATTCTCTTTGTTGTCTTGAGTTCAGAGCTTCCAATCTCTCAACTCTCATACGTGCTAGTTTTATTTTTTTTCTTAAAAGTTCATTTTTTCTTTTTAAAAAGATAATCTCTTGCTCACTCACTTCACTTTCTTTCTTCATTTCAAATAAAGAGACAACTTTTTTTGATAATTCTTGAAGTGCATTAACGGTAATGGCCAAAAGATTTGTATAGGCCACAGACTTCATTCCTTTCTCGTTTGTATTCACGACTTCGGGAACGATTTCCTCGACTTCTTGAGCAATAAAACCAATGTCACTCTCCCCAGAGTTCTTCCAATCAAAACGCACTCCTTTAAGTTTCTTTAATGTCTCTAAAGAATTTTCAAAAGAAGTGATATTTTTCTTTTTTCTCGCATCCGACGTTCTAAAGAGTTGAGGAATCTCTAAAGGACCAGTCATCGTATCCCCTGATTCATTGACGTAGCGATTATCCCACCACGCAACGTTAACTTCCACTACTCCACTCGTTGGAGCACCTGCTGGCCCAAAATTTGCGACATCAATTCCATTTGAACCAGTGTGAGAGAATGCATCCGTTAAACATCCCCATGTTCCAGACTGGTGAATAAGAATTTGATAGTTTGAACAAAGTCCATTATCAAGATCAGTTGTTTGATCGATAAAGCCAGCATTAAAGTCAGTGGCCGTTATTGTGCCATCAAGAATTTCATCAGTCGTGACCGCCCCTTGAGCAATCATTCCAGAAGTGACTTGATTATTTTCTATACTAAAAGTTGTTCCTGTTAAAGTAAGTCCCGCCCCTGCTACATATGTTTGATTCTCATCAGCGCCACATTCCCAACCAGCAGCAGCTCTTTTTAAGACTTCACCATCGGCGCAAAGAGAGTTATTAAAATCAGTGAGAGCGTCAACTAAAACTCCCGTAAATTTTTCTTTCACAATCGTTCCGTCCAAAAAGTCGGCCCCAGTTAAAACGTCTCCAAAATGAGTTGAATCAAGTGAGTCGTTTTTAATACTCAAGGTATTGGCCGTCATATCCATCGTAAAGTTATCACCTGAATAGGTTGTATCATCGTCAGCTGCTGGTTCCCAGGCCGTCCCATTCCATTCAAGTTGCTGCCCTGATGTCGGAGCTGTCGCTGCAACTGGGTTTGTTTGAAGTCCCACAACAGTTAGCGCTGGATAAATTCCAGAGAGATCTCCTCCGGCCGAACTCACACCATTAATAAGAATAACAGAAGGGTCAAGCTGCATTTCAGTTCCAACGAACTGAAGTCCAACTCCAACAGTATAAGTTGTATTGGCATCGCTCCCACAAGTAAAATCACCACTTCCATTTAAATCTAACATCTCCCCTGCACTACAGTTACTTGCAAGTCCTGATAGCATTGTATTATTAATTCCCTGAGGAGTGATTTGAATATC
Organism: Bacteriovoracia bacterium; assembly: GCA_030431635.1. Lineage (GTDB taxonomy): Bacteria > Bdellovibrionota > Bacteriovoracia > Bacteriovoracales > Bacteriovoracaceae > CALFYV01. Next base: position 483,303 of record JAUIIL010000001.1, on the reverse strand, counting down.
ATCAGCATTCACTGTAATCCCAGCTCCTGCTCCTACATCTAAATTCAAACTGGCCCCAGTTCCTCCTCCAGTAAGCCCTGCTCCAGCAGTAATTCCTTCGATATAAATCGTGTTATTAATAGCTCCATCGGCATAAGACTTTGTCGTCGGATCACTACTAATTGTTGGAGCAGAAGGATTTAAAATTCGATTCGAATTCATATCAATATTACCAGTAACTAAAAAATTATCCGCACGAGTATAAAAAGGATCGAGATAACTAATATCTAAAGAGATATAATCGGCCGCTACAAAAATCCCTGGTCCTGCTCCAATATCAAAATCAACATCACCACTCATCGCAGTTCCTGTGAGTCCTGCTCCAGCTGTCATTCCTGTAATATCACCGGCAGAGTTAATAATTTCATCATCTACATACTGCTGGTTTGCTAAATCATTAAGTCCTGTTGGAGTATCAACGTTCATAATTCGGTGGGTACTATCCATATCAATATAGCCGTTGACTTCCATCACATTGGCCCCATCAATTCTCAAATAACGACTATCCCAGTAAGGAATATCAACATTCACAATAGGAATTGGCCCAGATGGACTTGTTACAGTTATCCCATCTCCGGCCACAACATCTGTGATATCGCCAGCGACAGCACCACTATCACTCTCACAAACAACAGTTCCATCAGCTCTAATCTCACGAATAGAAGTATTCACAGCACAAGTCCCTACAACTCTTTTTTGAATAATAGTAGGGTCAACTGCAACAGTTGAAGCATCAACAATAATAGCGTGCCCTCCAACAATATCTAGCGTTGCTGTTCCTGAAGTGGCCCCTCCAACCATACCACCACCGGCCTTCACTTCTGTAATATCCCCAGCGTAAGTCGTCACTTGCCCAAGAGTATAGGCCCTATTAGCGATATCAGTCGCATCAATAGGAGGAAGCAAGTTTTTAATGAGGTTATTTGTGACTCCATCACCTAGATAAAGAGTTCCTGTCATGATAGAATTCACACCATTGATGTTGACATAACGAGCATCGGCCCAAGTTGAATCAAAATTAACAACTGGAACAGTTGCCGTCCCATTGATAATCACTCCAGTTCCCGCGGTCACAGTTTGAACATCTCCTAATCCAAAACCAGAGATAGTGAGTTGAAGATTATTAGAACCTGGAGGGTTATAATCAGTGGCAACAGTAACAGAGTTCACTGTTGAGCCTTTAATATTAAAGCTTCCCCCATTATTAAGAGTATGCACTCCACTATCAGCGTTCCAAATGACATCCTTAAGATAGTTACTTCCCTCACTCGCTATACTTGTGGCCACTCCTTGCATATTAACCATGTCAGTTGCGTTAGTGGCATTACCTACACCTGTCATTTTGAAAGCATTCATATCAAAATCAGCAGTGTAATTAAAAGGGCCCCCTCTTTTATAATAAAGAGGGTCGTAGACTAACGTATTATTCAAAGTATAGTGACCAGTGGTTGAAGTCGTGGCCGGCCCATTAATTCCTGGTCCTGTTTTACTGACTTGAGTAACAGTTCCAAGACCAGGGGTTGGGATACAATCAAAAGTTCCATCAGTTTGTACTTCAAAAGTTTGATTGGCCCCGCAATTTGGGAAACCTTTAAACTTTGGTGCACTTATTACTCCATTAGCGATATTTTTATTTAATGAAACCATCGCTACAGCACTCACACCAATAGGAGTTTTAGGATGAGTGATCCCATTTGTCACATCTTGAACTTCCATTTCAATTTTATGCCCCGAAGTAAGAGCGTTCTGTAGACGATTCGCAAAAGGAGAACCACCACAATCAACATTTGAGTAATCAAGTAGAACTGAAAAACGTCCTTTATTAAGCTCAACTCCCGTCATGCTTTTTGAACACATCACTGAATTATTGATATAGAGTTTGAAAATAAGATCTGTACTTCCAGAGAAAGCTTTCCCGGTTCCAAAATCGGCCAAACGCCCACTGTAGTTAAAAGGGGTTTGGGCCTTAAGACTAAAGGCCATAAGTATCATGAATGTTAGCAACATCACTTTACTTCTCATTATGGCCCTTCTCTATTTTCTCAAGTCTTTTTTCTAATTCTTTTAATTCATTTTCAAGTTGAGTTTCTTCTTCTTTTAAAGAAGCGATAGCGCGAGAGTTTTCTTTGACTTCTTCTTTAACTTGAAAAAGAACTTCTATTTTTTCAGAGAGCTCTTTAATGGCCTCAACTACAATGGCCACAATATTTCCATATTTAACGGACTTAAAACCTTTTGAGTTATCACGAACCAGAACAGGCTCAACTTTCTCAACTTCTTGAGCGATAAAACCAACATCAGCTTTTCCTGACTCTCTCCAATCAAAACGAACTCCATTAAGGGCCATTACTGTATCTAAGGCATTTTCATAAGGAGTAATATTCTTTTTAAGTCTTCTATCTGATGTTCTAAATAATGTTGGAACTTCAAGAGAACCTGTCATGACATCCCCTGAGATATTAACATAAAGATTATCTGACCAAGTTTGGTCCACTTGAAAATCACTTCCTACTAACTGAACACCTGTTGAAGCGGTATAAACAGTTTGGATATCGTTTGAACACGTCCAAACTCCTGAGAGTTTTTTAAGAACTTCTCCGTCATTACAAAGAGAGTTTGCCATATCTGTTGTCGCATCAATAAAAGCAACATCCATATCAACAGCTTGAATAGTGCCATCAGCAATATCTCCTGTTGAAACGACGTTATCTATGATCATGGCACTGGTGACTCCATTGGCCGGGATACTAAAAACGTTCCCCGTAAGATCGAGTCCAGCTCCTGCTGTATAAGTAGAGTTATCATCAGCACTACAGGCCCAAACTCCAGCGGCCTTCTTAAAAACTTCTCCATTCACACAAAGAGAATTATCAATATCGGCCGTTTCATCAATAAAGCCAGTTGCTAAGTCAGCAGCACTTAAACTTCCATCTTGAATATCGGCTGAGGTTAAAGAACCATCCAATACCATTGCACTTGTCACTCCATTAGCAGCAACTGAGAAAACAGTTCCGGCCAATGAAACTCCTGCTCCAGCGGAATAAGTCGTGTCAATATCAGCGGCCGGTGCCCACTGGGTCCCATTCCACTTAAGAACTTCACCAGTTGAAGGTGCTGTTGTTGCAACAGCTCTGCCTTGAATTCCTACAACGGTTGGATTTGGGTACGTTCCAGATAAATCTCCACCAGCAGGGTCGGAGTTATCCATAACAGAAGAGAGGATAACACTAAAAGTATTTCCAGCTAAAGAGATTGTACTCCCATCAGCAGTATAGGTCGTATCATCATCAGCAGCACAAACAAATCCACCAATTCCATCGGCCTCAAGGATTTGTCCAGCGGTACAATCGGTTGTAATTCCCGTGATCATTGTATTGGTAATACCTTGAGGGGCCACTTGAATATCATCAGCATTCACTTGAAGACCAGGGCCAGCGTTAATATCTAAAATCGCCGTTCCTCCACTTAAAGAAGAACCTGTCATCCCAGCTCCTGCTGTAATATTATCAACTAAAGTAGAGGCCAAATTATCCACATAGCTTTTTGGTGTCAGATCATTGGCAAGAGTTGGAGCTGGAAGATTTAAGATTTTATTTCCATTAAGATCGATATCTCCACTCATAGTATCTCCAGTTACATTGAAGTATCTGGCGTCAGTGTAAGTTGTATCTAATGCGATATCATCGGCGTTAACAATAATCCCTGTCCCTGCACCAATATCAAGTGTTACGTTTCCACTATCACAGGCCCCTGGTGAACAGGTTAAACCAGCTCCCCCATCAATATCTTCGATATCACCGGCCGAGGCCACTTGAGCATCAACATAGGCCTTAGTGACTGCATCAGTTGTTGCGAGTGGAGGAGAAGCAAGATTAATAATTCTATTGGAATTCATATCAAGATCACCGGCCATCTGATCACCAATTCTATTTAAATAAATAGGATCAGTATAAGCTGTATCAAGAGAGACTTGAGGAATGGGCCCCGCGGGAGTTGTTACAATAACACCAATACCAGCGTTGACATCAGTAATATCTCCACCAGAACTCGTATCATCATCAATTTCACAAGTAACATTTCCGTTAATATCAATTTCTCTAATTGAAGATCCTGGAGCACAAGAAGCGGCGACTCTGTTTTGAAGAAGAGTCTGATCAACTTCAATATCATCAGCATTCACAATAATCCCGTAACCAGCACCTACATCAACTTTGGCCGTTCCTGATAAAAGGGAGGTACCAGTTAAACCCGCTCCCGCGTCTATAGCATAAATATCTCCAGCTGCGGCCACTTGGGTATCAACATATTGCTTATTAGCTGCATCAGTGAGATCTACTGGATCGAGAACATTTTTAATAATATGTGTTCCCATATCTAAGTCACCAGTCATTGTGTCCCCTGTAATATTTAAATAACGAGGATCGGTGTAACCAGCAACATCAATATCAACTTGTGGGTTTGGTCCTGCGGAGTTTGTGACTAAAATCCCAACTCCAGCATTCACATCCGTAATATCACCTGTCCCAACTCCCACTGCTGAAATTGTTAGGTTATTACCAACAATATCAGTCGCAATATTAGCACTTCCTATGATGTTGATACTATTTGTTGCAGGAGCAACTGTGTAGGCATCAGCACTATCATCAAGAACATTAAAACTTGGTAAGTAAGTAGAGAGAGCTGTCGTAATTTGAGTATCAACATACTGCTTGGTTGCTCCATCAGTCGCTGCAGTTGGATCGGCCATGTTAACCACTTTGTGACCGCCTAAATTTAAGTCTGCTGTCGGAGTGTTACTTCCATCTAAACGAAAATAAATTCCATCAGTGTAAGTCAGGTCAAGTTCAATAGAACCTGTCGTCGTAATTCCACCTGCTGGAGTTGTTTTTAAACCCGCACCGGCCGTAATACTTAAAACTGTTCCTCCCCCACCTGGAGAGCGACAAACAAAGTTTCCACCGGCATCGAATTCAAAAATCTGTCCGGCGGCACAAGCTGGAGTCCCTTGGAGCATATTTTGAGAAATATAACCATCACTAATCGCTTGGTTAAGAGCATAGATGGCGATTGGAGTTGCTCCTAAAAGCTGGCGAGGATAAGTTGTTCCATCAGAAACAGCTTCAATTTCCATTGTATCATTAGCAAGAACAGCATTTCCGATCCAAGTCGCGAGTGGAGTTCCGCTACATTCAGCATTAGTAAAACTTAAGGCCACATTGAAAACACCATTATTTAAAGCAACACCTGAGTAAGTTTGCGAAGTACAACGAAGAGTATTGTCTGTGTAAATACGAAAGATAAGATCTGTTGCCCCAGTTTTAGGCATACCAGTATCTTGGACTAAACGACCTGAGTAATTAAAATAAACAGTTTGAGCAACAGCTGCTGAAAAACTCAGATAAAAAATGATGAGTACTTGACCCCAGCGACGTACCATAAAGCTCCAATTTTACGCCATTTCTTTATATAAAATTTTATCATGTAACACTGGGAGCACAGACAGCGGAATTTATTGACCTATCCCCGACCTCTTTAGTGCGGTAATTTCAGGCACTTGGAATTTTCAAGCAAGAAGCTGAAAAGAAAACATAATTTATTTATGGCAAGAAAAAGAGTCATTCTCCCCTCCAAGCACCACTAATTTCCTGTTGCTTGATTCCTGAATAAATTCTTTGGTTAATGTAAAAGGTCGTAAATGTAGGTAATTAGTTAAAATCTCTGTCACAAGATTGGAGAAGTTCAATCAGATAATCATCATAGCGAGAAAGATACTTATTTGATAAAGTTTTTGAAAATAAAGACATCCTCTTTTCATTTTGAGAGAAAACAGTCACAAATTCTTTCATTAACAACTTATCAATAACAGGAAAACTTTCATGTTCGAGCAGATAAAAGCCAATATAAGCAGCTAATTGCTTGTGCTGCTTTGATTTTTTAGCGTTAGAAAAAATATCAGTAATCATAAAGTCATTAAAAATAAGCTCATCTTTTAGTTCAAGGACAATAGAGCGATAGGTTTCAAAGTCGTCACTAAACTGCATGAGTCTTTGAAGAATACTTGTTCGCTGGTGCCCTCTCGCGTGTGCATTCTCTATTTTATGAATATTTCTCAACATCAAGAAAAGAAGCTCTATACTTTTTTCTTTTTCCTTTTTTTCAATCAAAGAATCTGCCATCCCTATTACAATACCGTAAAGGGATGGACTCACTCTATCCATATTTAAAATTCTCTTTATCACAGAGAGCTTCGTCTCTATTGAGTCGATTTTTTTTAATCTTTTAATGAGGTAGTATTCATCTACTGAATCAGTATCATAAAAATTGAGAATCAACTCACCGAGCTGCTGGTCGGAAAGAGTATCCCATTCATCAAGACCAGTACGAATGAAACTGCTTATAGCTTCTTGATAAACTCTTTTTCCTTCTTCCTTAGAAAAAACATCATCAAGTAGTGCAATAGTATTCATCCAGTTGAAGTAATGAGGATTGCTTTTCATTTTCCTGGTGAGAGTTTCAAAACCATTTTTTTTACTTTTAACAGCAACTTCAAAAAAAAGCGCTCTAAAGTCATTGAAGTTTTTTAATTCTTTTACTCTTTGAGCAATGTCGATTTCACCGCTATACCCTAAAAGGCAAAAAAAGATGTTAAAGAATAATAAAGCTCGCAACATTTAACGCTCACTACTGACAACTCATCGTTTTCTGATACTCAAGAATAAGAAAAGGATTTCTCACCAATTTTGTATCATCAGCAACAGTAAAACTAAGTGTTTCATTTTGAGAGATAAGATTTTCAATATCAGTTAAATCTTCATCTAAAGAAGCTGAAAAATTAAAATTAAGTTTTCCATGAAATAAATAATTCACATTCCCAAGAACTTGGTCATAACTCTCTATTTCTGAGATAAAGTCTTCGTTAAGAACACTAAAGTTTGAATTCACAAGATATTGGTACTGGCCTGTATAAAATCTTTTCCCCGAACATTTAAGAACATCCAAAAGACAGATGATTTCTGTTTTATTTTGCTCTCCAGTGGCATCATTCATTTTATACATATCAAGTAAAAGCCTAGTATTAGTTAAGTCTTCACCATTTTTAGGAGCGACTTCAAAAGAGAAGAAGGCCATGGCGTTTTTAATGTAATAAACATTTTGCCCATTTTGAGTCAGAACTTGATTGAAATCATTATTATAAAGAGTCTCAAGAGTTACTGCCGTTTGCCCTGAACTCGTCAAATAAGGTAGAGTCAAATGAGTCACATAATTATCATAATTAAGTGGATTCGTCACAGCAGAGAGTTCTTCATATGTTTCAGTACAACCCGAAGATTGAATACCAGTAAAAACAATTTTAATAGGAAGTGTGATAACTTCATTTGAAGAGTTTTTCACTTCAATATAAACATACTCACTAAAGTCCCCTTCACTTGTCGGAGAAACAGTGATTTTAAGTGGGCAGGAAAGAGAGTTTGAACTTTGACAAAAAGTTGAGCTTGATTGCAGCTCTACTGTCACCATTGTATTTTCACGTGCTCTTATTTTAACAAACTCAAGATTGGGATTACTCAGGCTTAAGAAAAGAAGCTTCGATTTTAAACTTCCAATTCCCACTTGAGAAAAATTAATCTCATCACTTTTCAAAAAATCTAAAGAGAACTCATTTCCAACTGGTTGATCAAAAAGATTTCCACTTCCAGTAAGTTGAATCGTTTTTTGAACTTGCTCATTTCCAGCGACAGCGCTTAAAGTGACTTCTCCAGTGTAATTTCCATCACTATCTGGGTTAAAAGAAACAGTGTACTCACAACTCTGTCCTGGCTTTAATTCAACAGCACAACTATTCGACACAACTTCAAATAAAGAAGAATTACTACTAAAAGTCACTCCATCAAGACTTACATCTCCATTATTTGTCACAGTAAAAGTTTTTATATTGCTATCATTTGGAATCAAATCTTCAAACTCATACGGCCCATCTGTAGTTATTGAAAGAACACCAGTCGCGATAGGGAAAATACTTGATTCAGTCGAGCCCCCCTTACCTAAGAAAGCATTCTTGCCACAAGAGTTTAAGAGTAGAAGAGAAGAGAAAAATAAAAACAAATTTTTCATAAGCTGAAACTATGCCCTCTGTATGCGCCTCGAGTCAATCAAGGCTGTATATTTTTCATAGAAAAAACAGGTAGTTAGCGACTTCTATAAAGCCTAAACATCACTTTTCTATCCATTCCACTATCAAGTGTTTCTTTAGAGGCCTCACTGCTTCCGTGTCCAACGACCTCAATAATCTCTGGAGCAATCCCCTTCTCAATCAGAAACTCTTTCACGGCCTGAGCTCTTTTATCACTAAGGCGCATATTATAATTTTTATTTCCGATACTGCTTGAATACCCTTCAATGACAATCTTTGTGAGATACGGGTCTTCTTTAAATTTATCAATCATAAAGTGAAGTTTCTCTTTTTCTGTTTCTTGGATGCGAGAATTATTTGTTTCAAAATAGACATTAAAAAGTTTGTAGAAAATCCCATACTTCTTCTCTTCTTTAACCACTTTAGGAGACTTCTTCTTTTGATTAGGAAAAAATTTAATCCCAGCAAAAATTCTCATATCTGTGGCCTCTTCGTTATTAAAAGATCCCGAGCCCACTCCAGCAAAAATGGCCTTGTTCGTCCAAGGAGAGTAACGAAGGCCCAAGTTAAACTCACTAGGAGACTGCTGGTTATGAGAATCATAAGGAAAATCGCGAAAAAACTCTGCTGTCAAATCCAGTTTATCACTTACTGGTTTTAAGGCCCCAATAGAGAAGTGAAACTGCTCTCTATGATCAATAACATCATAAAGAGCACCGTGGTTATCTTTGTGCCCGATATTAACGGCCACTTCAAAATGAGAAAAAGCCTTCTCTAAGGCAAAGCCAATAAAAGAACCTACTTTATCATTTGATGTATAGAATTTTTCATCACCTGTTGGAAGATAAAGTTTAGGAACAAAAGCTATAGCGAGCCTGTTTTTTTCAAAGAACTTATATTTGAAATCTATTGTTGTATCACCTAAGACATTTTTTGTTTCATACCCGCTGGCATTCTCTGCGATGGCCTTCTCATTAGTGATAAAAGTACTCATTCCCACTTGAAACTCAGAACTTAATTTATAGGCTCCTCCTAGATTAAGAGTATTCATCCACTCTATTTCTGAATTAAGCCTGTTATCATTATCAATACGAACAAGAGGAGACTCTACATAATTATAACTGGTCACTAAAATATACTTATAATCTGTTGTAATAAAACCATCATCTAAAATAGCGTCTTCAACAGTGGCAAAGACAGGGGAATTGGAGAAGTGAAATTTTTGAAGATTAATGGCCTTGGCACTAACAAGAAAAAGAAGAGCTAAAATTAAAGTTTTCATGAGAATTTTTTACCATTTTAAACTTCTTAATTGAAGTCCCCACCACAAAAATATAGAATTTCTCAAATTTTGGAGGTCCTTGTGAAGCACTTTATTCTCTTCTTTACCCTACTTGTATCCGCATCCCAAGTTTTCGCCCAGTCAAAAGTCGATTACTCAGGAGGGATCAACATTCTAAGAACCATCATTAAGGCCCAGAACTTAAAACTTCAAGGAGCTGGTGGTGACGATGTTAGCTACCTCGATCCTTTTTATGTCAAAGCAGAAATATCAAAGCTTTTCGATACAAAGTATTATGACGAAGTCAGACTTAAAAAATTTGATTGTTTTTATGACAACAAAGAAAAAACGACAAATTGTGACGTCATTATTAATAGTACTTTAGATGATGAAGGAGAAAGTGGAATTAAATTCACTTTTAAAGTTTTCCAAGGTCAATTAAAAGATGAGACTTTAACTGTTGTTACAGCTGGTTAGTTTTTAAGTAGCATAGCTTCTATTTTTTCTAAACGTTTTTGTAGCTCTTGGTTCTGCTCTTTTAAGTTATTCACTTCTTTTTTCAGGGAAGCTATTTCACGATTTTGTTTACTATCGGTCTCTTTATTTTCTCCATAAAACTCTCTAAAAGCAGCAATAAGCCTTAGCTGTAAAGAAACATCATAACGAACTCTTTTGTATCCATCTTCTCCAGTCTTGATCATCTCTGGGAAAACTTTCTCGACTTCTTGAGCGATAAGCCCAATTTCAGCTCCCTCTCTTTGGTGGATATCATAAAGATCCGCTCTCCAAATATAGCGAACTGGATTTAAAGCTAAAACCTTATCTAGGGAGCTTTCAAGTTCCTTAATATCTTCTTTCAAACGCTCATCGGATAAACATGTTCCTCCAATGGCCCCTAAATCATCCACTTGAACACAACCAGTCGCATCGATATCACCATCAACATCAAGTTTATCGTTAGGATTAGTAACTCCTATCCCCACATTTCCGTTATGATCGATTCTCATTCTTTCAACACCACCAGTCGTTGTTCCATTGGTTGTCGTTTTAAAAGCGATATGGGTCCCTTGAGCGGCTGCGTTCCATGTTTCATCGGAAGTAATAAGTATCTCCCCACCATGATCGAAGTTTGAGCCATTATGCCCGCCCCCAACAATTTTAAGAAGATTTACTCCCCCACCAACTGCCGTAGGTGCTCCTTCTGTCCCTCCAGCTCTAAAGCCATCAACTCTGACTTCACCACCGTAGTTCTCTATTCTTATACCTGGGTTATCAACGCCATTTGCTCCTGATAAATGGATTTGTCTTGAAGGAGCATTTGTCCCAATCCCAAGTCTATTATTCGTATCATCAAAAACAAGATTACTATCATCGGCGATAATCGCTCCCGCACCATCGCTAAATTGAAGTGCACCTGAAGCTCCTTGGGCCACAGGACTCCAACCAGCAGAAACATCCTTACAGTTGGCACCTGTTTCATCACAGACTTGATTCACTTTCAAGTTCGCTGTAATTAAAGCGTTCCCTGTCACATGAAGAGGTTCTGTCGGGTTAGTGTTATTAATCCCTACATCTCCGTTACTATCAATGACAAATCCTTTTAGTGCTCCTGTCGCTCCACCTTGATTTCTAGTAAAGTAAGCTAGACCAGTCGAGTTCTCCATTCCTATTTCAAGACCATCATTACCTGCACTTGGAGCGTAGGCCTTAGTTGAAAACTGCTGATAAGCATAGTTACTAGTACTAGCTCCTGTATACCCCGAGGAGTCTAGTTTAATAGCTGCTCCTCTATCATTTGCTCCTGTTGCAAAAATACTAAAAACTGTTTGACCAACATCAACAGGAGCCGCTGCCCCCATCGCCATATCCCCTTCAGCATTAATGGAGAGAATATGCTCATCCCAAGTTGAATCTGCATTAAAGTTCCCGTCCCCTGAAACAATATTAAAACTATCAGCAGAAGAGTTTTCTCTTAAAGCTATTGTTAAATTAGAATCTTGTCCTCCAAGAATCATCCCCCCTTCAGACCCCACAACGGTATTTGCTGAGGTATTATGAGTCGAGCTGTGATAATCAAGAGAAACTGATTGAGAGGCGCTATTTCCTAATTGAAAAAGGTACTGAGGAGCTGTGATTCCTCCCACTCCAATACGCGAATTTTCAAAAGCTGCTATATGATGAGTTGTCGCGTTTTTAAAAACTCTAAACGCTGTTTCTGTTCTATCGCTTGTTTGAACTGAAAACGCTGTATTTGTTTGAGAACCATTTCCACCAGCAGATACGTTAAGCCCATTTCCGCCAGCAGTATCATTCTCAATAACTGTGTTATAAGATGCTCCAGATCCACCGGCCACAACATGAAGACCATCGGCCGCGTGAGTTGGTACCCCAGCATCAAAAATATCCAAACGAGTATCTGCCCCTGTTATCCCAATAGCAACATCCCCATTATTTTGAATCACCATTCGATGCGAACCATTTGTATAAAAATCAAAGTCATGGTTAGTTAAAGTTCCAATCTCTGCTTGAGTGGATACTGATTGAAAGACTGTTCTCACGGCTGCGTTCTGTAATTCCATCAAAGCACGAGTCGAATCCCCAACAACAAAAGCCGTACCTGATGTTGTATGAGGAGCAATAGGATTTGGTCCAAGAGTAAGCTCTGCTGTCGGAGAGGCCGTTCCCATTCCTATTTGTCCCGTTGTATCTAGTACAAGCTGATTACTTCCACTTGTATTACTTATAACCATATTACCAGTCGCACCGGTGGCCCTATAAATGGCGGCCCTATTTGTGACTCCTGCATCAGCATCTAAATAAAGTCTGGCACCACTACCAGCAGCACCTCTAATCATCACATCCCCATAACCAGAACTTGAAACAACTTCAAGATCTCCCACTGGAGTTGCTGTTCTTAAACCAATATTTCCTGAACCATCTTGATAAAGAATAGAGTCTGTCGCGTTTGTCCCACCGGCGTTATACTTCATAATATAATTACCAGTCCCTGAGTTTACCCCTGTTCCTCCATCCATATTCTGCCAAGTAACACCATCCCAAAACTGCATTTTCTTATCTGTGGTATTATAAACTTGAAGCCCTTCTTGAAAAGTTCCCGAGTTAATCGCGTTTCTCTGCACAGTTGTCACGAGTGGCATCGCCAGACCACCATCTGCATCTGTCAAATGAAGACGAGCAGAAGCATGTGGATTTCCTGTTCCAACAGCTAAATGTCCAAGCGAATCAAAAGTCGCTGCTAAATTCGCAGATGTTGATATTTTCAGATTGTTATCATTATGGTTATAAACAATACTTCCCACACTATTATTTTGAGGATCTCCAAAAAAGATAGCATTTCGATTTGTATTAGGAGAAAGAAAGTTTAAAATGGCGTTGTCATTATCTTCAATAATCACTTCGGCTGCAATTCCACTCGCACCTGAAGCTCCATCACTCACATGCAAATTTCCAGTAGGCCCAGTTGTCCCAACTCCTAAATAACCATTGCTATCAATCCGCATGGCCTCAACGCCAGCAGTATAGAAAGCTGAGAACAAAGAAGTCGATGAAGCATCATGAATTGTTCCAACTGGCCCAGCATCAATTGCCCCCATATAAGCAACATCACCAGCATTAATTCCCATCATTCGAACGCTTGTATTTGTGAGAGTATTGGAACGATAGTAAGTAGCATTATTATCTAACTCAATATCTCCTGCCACATCTAGCGCTCTGTTAGGTGTGGCCACTCCAATACCTGTCTCTCCAGTTGCCAAAACATAAATTCTATCAACTGAGTTTGTTTGGAGTCTAACTCCATTTGTTCCAGCTAGTGTGATATTATCATTCGCACTTGAAGTATCCCCTACAAACCCATACTGAATATCAGCCGAGTCTCTAAAAGACACAGAAGCTGTTGTGGTGTTTGATCCACTTGCACTGTCAGTGTCTTGAAGATGAATTCCTGGGTCTGTGTCGTCAATATCAAAGTCAGCACTAGGAGTTGTATCATTAAGACCGATATTACCTCCGATTTGAATCATGACGGAGTTTTCAACGTCAGTCCCACCAGTGTTATATTTTTGAATACGATGAGGTGTCCCCGGAGAAATACCTGCTCCTGTTATCCCAGTATCAGTCCAAACTGTTCCGTTGTAATACTGAAGTTTACTATCATCAGTATTATAAAGCATAAGTCCTACTTGCGGAGTAATGGCATTTCTTTGCGACGTTGTCATCCTTGGTGGAAGTATCCCTCCAGCAGTTGATCGAATATCAAGAATAGCACTTGAGTTTGGATTAGTTGCAGTATTTCCACCAATCGTGATCCCAGCGGTTTCAAAAATCATAAAACCACTCGCATCATCGTTTGCATTCAGATCACTTCTCACATTAAAAGTTCCGGCCACATCGGCCATCACTGTTCGCCTGTTGGCCGTTCCACCCTGATCTTCAATAATAAATTCGCTGGCCCCACCAGTTACAGTTGTACTTCCATTAAAACGTCCAGCTCCATTAACATCAAGCTTTACTCCAGGAGTAGTGGTTCCAACCCCAACATTTGTTCCGTTATCTGTAATTTGAGAATCAACAAAGAAAGTTCCATCACTTTTTGTCACTTGATTGGCCGTAGGGTTAACCATATCTGAAGAATCTTTATCACAAATAATTGTGCCTGCGATCCCATCATAATAACACCACTTCGTATCAGTTCTTAGTGCTCCAACAAATAAGTCAGATGTTGCTCTAAAGTCAGCATAGTCTAAATTTCCTAAAAGCCCTGCCGTTGTCCCAACTGTACTCGCTGTCGGAAGAAAAAGCTGATGGGTATTAGAAGCCGGTAAGTCCCACCTAGGAACAGGAGAAGTTGCACCAGAACCAGTTGTAACTGTTAACGTTTGAGCTGCACCAGATTGAGCGGCATTCACCCCTGAAGCAAGCGTCGTTAATCTATTGGGAGCAGTGATAGTGAGAGTAAAAGGATTCCCCACACTAGGCATGTTAGTCGTGATCCCATTGGCCCCAACAATATTAAGAGTATTTGTATCTGAAACAGCTCCTGGTAATCCTGAATCACCTTGAATTGTCCAACTATTCATCGTACCAAGTCCCCAACCTCCAGAGATATCTTTACAGTTGGCCCCTTGCTCATCACAAATTTCGTGAACACGAACTTGCCCTGTAAGAAAGTCTCCATTAATAAGTGGATAAGAACCTGGAGTAAAAGAAGAAGATTTATTATCAACAATAAAACGGTTTGAAAAAGCAGAAGCGGCCACGTTTTGTCCCGCTTGGTATCCAATAAAAAGGTTTCCACTTCCTTGGTTAGATTGCCCTGCTTGAGCTCCAAGAAAAGTATTGTTGGTTTCAGTTGTTAATTGCTCTCCTGCCTGAGAACCAATCAAAGTATTCTCATTACCATCAGTCAAAGAAATCCCTGCTGTTTCCCCAATAAGAGTATTGGATGAACCCGCTTGAAGAGCAGAACCAGCACTAATCCCAACTCCAACGTTATTATTTCCCGTCCCTGTATCACTTCCTGATTGAGAACCCACATAAGTATTTCCAATTCCAGAAGTTAAACCTGAACCAGAGTTGTACCCGATTAAAGTATTATCATCACCAGTCACTGAGTCCCCTGCATTAGCACCAACAAGAGTTGTTCTTCTGGCCGCTGTAGAAAAACTCGCCCCAAAACCAAACATGACTGAGTTATTTGAATTATTTCCATCAATAAAATTTAATCCATTTTTTTTCACTCTCCCTGTGAAATTGAAATCTCCTCCTACAGTGACCTCTGTCCCATTATCAATCACAAGAGAATCAACTAGAGTTGCTCCACTTGAAGAAAACTTAGGAAGAATATTATCAGTTCCACCAGAGAAAACGTTACCTGTATCTGCTCCACAGGCCCAAAGTCCACCACTTTTTTTAAGAACTTCACCGTTTGAACAAGAAGTGTTATCAAGTTTTGCAAAAGTGACTTGATTGTCTCCAATCTTGGCCGTTGTCACAGCATCATCAGCGATTTGAAGAGTATCAACACCTGAATTTAAAATATAAACTTGATCTGTTGCTATTCCTAATCCCACACCAACATTAACATCAAGAATGGGGGCCGTGGCCGTTCCTGAGTTCACAATCCCATTTCCATCTGTCACACTCGCTACTTGCCCCACTGGAGTAATACAAGCAAAATCTCCTGAAGCTTGGATCGTTAAGAAATCTCCCACTGGACATGTCCCAGGACCAGGCCCTGGTCCTTGAAGTTTACTAGCTGTAATACTTCCATCGGCAATAAGAGCATTAGCTGTCACAGCATAAGTTGCAATAGGAGAAGCATTCATCGCTTGCATCGGATATGTTGTGGTTCCGTCACTTACTCGAATAAGAGGAATTCCAACTGGAGCAGAACTGATAATTTCAGAAAGGATTGTAGAAAAAGCGGCCGGAGAGGGATTTGAAACAGAACCACACTCGGCCGGAAGAAAATCAACAGTCACATTGAAGACACCGTTACTATCTAGAGTCGTTGGAATTGATTTTGTACATAGAGCTGTCGTTGTGTCGTAAGAAGCAAATACATCAAATGTCAGCGTTATAGCCCCTGTTTGAGGAGCACCAGTTACCGTTGCCAAACGCCCACCATAAGTAAAAGCTGTTGGTGATTGAGCATGAACGCTTGTCACTAAAAACAAAAGTATAAACAAAAACTTCTTCATAAACACTCGATATTGTTCTATTTCCTTCTATCGGTTTTATTCTAAAGGAATGTTAGCTTCTATCTGTAAACATTTGTTTTTACATCACACTTTTGCCCATTAAATGACTACTCTCTTAACTAGTGCCAATTTAATGAGTCATTAAGAAAAACTAATTAATAATATTGATTAGGTCTGTTTCTATTTGGCTATTACCAAGTCGACCAACACCTGGTCCAGATGGAGAAACTCCTCCAAAATGGCCAAAGTTTTGAATTTGTCCTTGAAATTGATGAACACCATTAACTGATGGCGTTTGGTAATCACCTGTTGTCATGATTCCCATATAAGTAAAATCTTTTAAGACAACTTTATTACTTAAACAACCATACTTAGAAATCCCTCCTCCGTCAGTGAACTGCATGAAAGTCACAAGAAAGTTATCTCCATAACTCATCAAAGGATTTTCATACATGGATAGAGGAACAGTTACGTAGTCTGTTGGAGTGAGGGCCGCGGTTGAAGTTACCTGAACACTTGCTATCGTTCTCATCCCATTTCCAGCAATAGAAAATCCAAGGTTTTCTGCTAATGCCTGACAAGTATCTGCAGAAGGATCGTAATTTCCAAGATTATAAGTAAAGTGGCTGTATGGATCTGTCCCAAAGGCCGTTGAAGTTGTTGTTAAAGTTTGATGTGTCTCTTGAGTTTGAAGCCTTTTTATTATTGGAGTCTGAAAATAAGATAGTGGTACGTTTCCATCATCAACTTTATAATCGGCACTCACGACTGAAGTTTTTGATCCATCGTAGCATTCAGCAAAAAAGCGCAGTTGAAAACTTCCATTATCTTGAAACCCTGGAGTCGTAGAGACTTGAAAGTTCCCTGCGTAAGGCTGCTTCAGAGCAACGGGGTCACATTCAGTATCTCCTACTTTATTAAAGCAATAAAAAATTTGCTTCACATCCGTTCCAGTGATGGCGACATAAGGATTCGCGACATAAATACCTGTCCCAGGTAAAACAGAAATATTTCCACATTGACTATTAATAACTTGAGTAGGGAAATACTCAGTCACAGCACCACTACCAGCACTTCCTCCAGTCTTACGACATTGGGCCGCATAGGGATACTTCATACAATAACTACCAGCTTCTGCTTCTTCATCAGTTAAAGGAGGTCTTTCGTTTTCTTCATCATAAAAATCACTATCACTCTCAGAACTTTCAGCATAACTCACTTCGGCACTACTACCAGTTGAGTCAACGTAAGTTGATGATGTATCAATAGGAACTTCTCCGCCAGATAGAGAAGAACTCTCAGCTGTTTTTAAAGTTGGATTATAGGAAGCACTTTGGCTTTCTGAAGCAGGCTCACGACCTACTTCTTCCTCCATTTCTAAACTGTCTTCTATCAACTCTTCATTAGGATCTTGAAGATCTTTAAACTTTCTTTTCTCTCTCTCATTTTTAGAAATTTTCTCTGGTGCCTGTAGATCTGCTTGCTTGTGATCGTTAAACATAAACATCCCTAGTCCCACAGCTGCACCGAGGGCCAGAGTTCCTGCATTATCTTTTACCAGAGAAGCAATCTTTCCCAACATACTAATTCACCACATTGAGATATCCTGATTCGAGATAGCAGTTTCCTGCTCCATTCCCACAATCAGCGATTCCACCTGCATTCGAGCGAGCTGTTCCCACGGTTGAAGAAGCACCATCAAAGTGACCAAAGTCACTAAAGCCCCCTTCAAATACGCTCACTCCTTTTGAATTTACGTTTGAAGAATCTGAAATAACTCCCACTGTAGAGAAAGCTGTAAAATCCCAAACTTCCACAGGAGTAGGAGCTTGCTGACAATTATGTAACTGATCTCCAACGGGATCTGTAAAAGTCACAAAGGCAGTGAGATAATTTTTTTCAAACTTCATATTGTTTTCAAAAAACTCATAAAACTTAAGAGTATCTACTCCAGGTGTCAGGTTTCCTATAGGAGTAACGAGAACACCGGCCGGAGATCTCACTGAGTGATTAATCGGAGGGTAATCAGCAACAACCTCATCACACCCCTTACCTAGCCCCGTTGGAGATTCATCAAAAGAGTTAATGACATAGGCCGTATAACCTTGAAGACCAAAGTTACTTGAATCAATTTGGACATATTCACTTCCCTCTGATGATTGGATTCTTAATAAAGAAGAAAACGAAGCCACCATATCTGGAGTCGTGTCATCAACAACAAATTTATATTCATATAATGGAGAAATATCCCCATTATTACCTGTGGCCACGACTGATAAACAGAAAGCCCCATTGTCTTGGATACCTGGGTCCTCATCTGAAACAAGAAATGGAGCTGTGTATGAACCACCACCCATTGGGTCACAACAACCTCCCCCCTTTTTCACACAGTACTTAATATCGTTTACACAACTGTGAGTAGAAGCAATATTAACAGTTGGATTTTTTACATACGTTCCTTGTCTTGGATTAACCATAACTCCAGGAGTACAAAGATCTGGTTCTTCATAACATTCTGAAGCTGGATTATTCGGATCACAAACGGCCGCAACAGATGCAGCTGAAGGAGAACTTCCTCCACCTCCTGAAGTAGCACTTAAACACAGAGGATCGTTAGGGGTAAGTAAACAGTTAACACCAGGAGTGTCTTCTTCACTGCTAGCGAGTTTTTCTTCAGAGTCTAAAATCTTAGGGTCATCATAGTCATCAACGGCTCCACCATCATCTTCTGAAGTACTTTCTAACTCTGGGGTAAGAGAAGGTTCTGAACTAAAAGTTTCAGCAAATGTATTAACTGGTGAAGTTGGAATTGAATCAGGTGCTACAGGCGCCGAATCAACTCCTCCGCTGGAAGCAACACTTCTAGGGTTTTGCTTATTAGGATCGTTTTGATCTCCAGGAGGAGTTTCATATTCTTCATCGTCATCGAAAAGATCGAAATATTTTTTTCCTGATGTACCTTTTTTCGCTTCAGCTGTTTTACTCTCAGGAGCTGTTGCCTGAAAATTTCCTTCAAAATCCATAAAGTTCATCGCTAGTAAAACAATACCAGTTCCAACAACCACAGGATTTTCAGTGAGAAACTCTCTGAACTTGCTCATAACACCTTCCAAAGCGCCTAAAGCGCATTATGTTCTATTTTACCTTTCGGTGGGTGCGGAGCATAAGTTAAGCTTTTTAAAAACAAAAAAACTAATTATATTAATGAGTTAGGCAAAATTTGCCTCTCTACTCCTGGTGAGAACAACTCCAAGATATTGCCAATAAAATTGGCCGGGACTACTGGACATAAGCAGTTGATTATTCATAAAATGAGCAAATTAGTTATGGCCCACGCTTAGGAGAGATTCAAATGTCAGACACAACTCAAAGAACCCAATGGAGTTCTTCACTCGGTTTTATTATTGCCTGTGTAGGTTCGGCCGTAGGACTTGGAAATATATGGAAGTTTCCCTACATCGCTTACGAAAATGGAGGAGGAGCTTTTGTCACGATTTATCTCTTGGCCATTTTTCTCGTTGGTTTTCCTATCATTGTCGCTGAAATGGTTCTTGGGCGTCATGCAAAACTCAACTCATACGGGACGTTTAAAAAACTTTCAAAAGATAATAAATTTTGGAAAGCAGTTGGTCTTCTGTGCATTTTTAGTGCAACGGCCATTCTTTCTTTTTATAGTGTTGTAGCTGGATGGACTCTTGATTATTTTTGGAACTCACTAGTTGGAAATTTCTCAACCATGACTTTTGAAAACTCTGGAGAGCGCTTTGGCTCATTTGTAGGAAACGGTTACAAGCAAGTTTTCTACCATACTCTTTTTATGATTTTTACAGCTTTCATTGTTTTAAAAGGAACAAAAGGAATTGAAAAAGCTGTTAAAATTCTTCTCCCTGTACTTGGAGCACTTGTTCTTTTCATCGCCGGAGTTTCTTTCTACAACTATGGAGCAAGTGAAACTTTTTCTTTTATGTTTCACTTTGATTTTTCAACAATCACAAAACATGGAGTTCTTGAAGCTGTTGGGCATGCTTTCTTTACCCTATCTTTGGGGCTAGGTTGTATGATCGTCTACGGTTCTTATTTACCTTCAAATGTAAGTATTGTAAGAGCTGGAATTTGGATCACCATTCTTGACACTCTTATCGCTGTTCTTGCTTGCTTTATGATGTATCCCATTATTTTTGGAACCAAAATGGAAGTTAATGAATCCGCTGCTATCCTCTTTACCACTTTAAGTGTGCAGTTTAACTCCCTTCCTGGAGGAAATATTATTGCGGCCCTCTTCTATCTTTTGGTCGCCTTTGCTGCTTTAAGCTCTACTATCTCTTTACTTGAACCAGTTGTTTCCTTCATTGATGAAACTTATAACATACCAAGAAAAAAAGGGACTCTAATTGGTTCACTTCTTGTTTGGTTTATTGGTGTTATCTGCGCTCTTGGAAATGGGGCCAGCGATTTTTTCTCACACTTAGCTCTAATGGATAAGCTTGATTACATCACGAGCAACTGGACTCTGCCTGTT
Source organism: Bacteriovoracia bacterium (assembly GCA_030431635.1). GTDB lineage: Bacteria > Bdellovibrionota > Bacteriovoracia > Bacteriovoracales > Bacteriovoracaceae > CALFYV01. The sequence continues at coordinate 462,610 of JAUIIL010000001.1, read as the reverse complement.
GGAGGTATGCTCATTGCTTTATTCGCTGGATTCTTTGTCTCCAAAAAGGACATTCAAGCTGAATTTTCACAAGCTGAACTAACTAAGTTCTATCCGCTCTGGAATATCTGTATCAGGTATATTTCCCCAGCGTTTGTTCTGATTGTCATTCTTTATAAGCTTGGTGTTTTTTAACGCTCATAAGGAAAAGGCATATAGATCCCTTCGGGGATTTTGATATGGGAAATATCGCGCTTCTTCCAGGCTTGAATATGGTAAGTGTATCCTTCTTCAACACGATTTAGATTGAGTACATGTTGTTCGTAATACTTACCAACGATATGCTTACCGCCATAGTCTTCAGAGACATTATTAAGTACAAGCTCTTTTGAACGATGCCCTTCATAAATTCCCCAATAGTTCTGAGCATTGCCAAAGTTCTTATTGATATCATTGAAGGTCACATTTTTCTTTGGCAGTGCTATCTTAATCACATTAATTGTTTCATACTCCTCAAGGTTAAGACCATCAAATGAAGTAATATTATTAAGACTTAAGTCAGGCTTTTCAGTAATATAAAAACGAAGATAGCCATCAGAGATCTCTTCAACGGCATTTACTTGTCTCATCTCTTTTAGCTCTTTTGAAATATTTAAAACCTCACCATTATCTAAGGCCAGTAAAAAGTTCGATCCATTTGTAATGGCCACTCCATCAATCCGGGAGAGCCTTAAGTCCGAGTAATATTCCAGATCACGACTTCTCACCGACACTCTTAGACCAGAAATTCTAGGAGCGAATCCGTAATTCTTAACTAAAGTTGACTGCCAAAAAAAAGCATAAGTTCTGTCATTATCTCTTGAGCTTCCAACGAGACTCTCTACTTTAGATCTTAAAAAATTTTTGGCCATACCAAACTGCTTACAAAAAGCTTGAGAAAGTACAGGAAGGCAGAGACCTAGTGTTAGAATGAAAATTCGCATTGAGGGATAATAACCCATATTCCCCATGCGGTGCGAAATATTTGATTTTACTATACTTTTTACATACTCGAGGTTTTTCCAACCGCTGTCATTTCAATAAGTTAGAAAATACAGTTCTCACTTTCAGGGAAAAATAGACTATTAGCGCATCAGAAATTTCAATTTGAGATCACGGCCTGTTTGAAATAGAGTTGAATAACAGTTTTGTTAACTAAGGAGTATTTATGGAAATTAACATCGGAATTGAAGAAAAAGCGAGAGTTGAGATCTCGAAAGGACTTTCACGCCTTCTTGCTGATTCGTATACGCTATACTTAAAAACACATAATTTTCACTGGAATGTTACTGGGCCAATGTTTCAAACTCTCCACACGATGTTTGAAACACATTATACAGAACTGGCAACAGCAGTTGATGAAATCGCAGAGAGAATCAGATCTCTAGGCGAATATGCTCCAGGTAGCTATCATGAATTTCAAAAGCTAACCACTATCAAAGAATCAACTTCTGTTCCTAAAGCCGAAGAAATGATTAAAGAACTTGTTGAAGGACATGAAGCGGTTATCAGAACTGCTCGTTCTATTTATCACGTTGTTGGAGAAGTCAATGATGAAGCGACTTCAGATCTTCTGACTCAAAGAATTCAACTTCATGAAAAAACGGCTTGGATGTTAAGAAGTTTAATTAAATAAAAAAAGGCCCTTTAAAGGGCCTTTTTTTTGCACAAATTAATGGGTAATTTCAAAGTGACTATCAGAATACTCTTTGTGCTTGAGCTTTCCGGAAGAAAAATCATATATCCATCCAAAAATCTTCAATTCATTCTTGTTAACTGCATCTTTAACAAACGAGTAAGAGTTTAGATTCTCCATTTGCTTGATAACATTGAGTTCAATCAATCTATCAACTTCGCTTTCAGCAGTTTGAGTTTTGTAGTTTTTGAGTTCATCTCTTAAATAAAGTTTATCTTCTAACCCAGCTCTAATCATCGTCAATTCACTAGGAAGAGAATCAAAACCAAGTATAGCGTTCATCGCTCCACAATAAGCATGTCCACAAACAACAATCTGTTTTACTTTTAGTTGAGTTACAGCATACTCAACAGTTAAACCTTCCGATGTTCCACGAGCATTTTTCTCCGTAGGCACAGTGTTTCCAGCGTTTCTGATAACAAAAAGCTCCCCTGCTTTTGTCCCAGTCACTTCGTTAGGACATATCCTTGAATCAGAACAAGTAATAAAAAGTGTATCAGGAGATTGTCCATCTTTAAGCTTCGAATAGAAAGCCTCATTTGTTTTTAAGTTTGAGTTGAGAAAATTTTGATACTCAGTTAATAGTTTCTTCATTTTTACCTCGTTAAGATTTAGACCAACGAAAATCCATGAAGGAGTGTGGCCAAGAAAGTTGTTATCACAGTTCCTTTGAAAAACTTAATATGAGTTTCATGAAAAGGCGATTGAATTTTCTCAATAATCGCTAAAGCCGTAAAGGAGAGAGATGAAACAAATGGGAAAAGAAATCCCCAAGAACCATTAGTTCTAAAAATAATCATTGATATAACACCACCTAAAATAAAACTTCCAAGAATACCAATTCTGAGCATATTTTTTTCAAACTCTTTTTTAAATTTAGTAGGACTTTTTTTACGAAGTGCGTACATTTTCGCGAGGTTCATTCCAAGGTCAGTTGAAAGTCCTGTCATATGCGTAGGTTTAAGAAAACCTGCTGTTGATAACGCACATGTTGAATTCTGAACACCACAACAAAAAGAGAGAAGAGAAAGAAGAGTGAACTCAATATTTAGAATCCCAATATGAGTGACATCGTGAAAAAGAAAATCATGGCTAAGGTATAAAACAGCAGCGAAAGCCAGAGATTTTGTTGCAAGTACTCTTACATAGTCAGGTTCTCTTTTTTCAAGCATCGCCCGACCGACATAATGTCCTGAAAACGCAGCACCTATGATAAAACAAACGAGAACTAAAAGAAATTCGAAGAAAAGAATCCAATTACTCGTTGCTATATTCATCCCAATTTGACTACTGGTACCAGTAACATGCGAAACAAAGTTTCCTGAAACAACAAAGGCCCCAACGTTTACATAACCTGCTTGGAAGGCCATGAGTAGCCAGATACTGTAAGCAAAATTCTTTGAAAAATGATCTCCATCCAGCTTTAACACCAAAAACTCCTTTGTGTTTTACTCAGATGATATCATAGGCTTCATTTGCACTCTAGATAAGACAATAATGCCATATATTTAATTCGATTTAATCAAACTAAATACCTGTTATGATTCTAAATACCGAAAAACACGTATAAGATCAATGTTTGATTTAATCGAATAAATCTATTAGAACAATAGATTTAATAAATCTAAGATAACAATATGATTAAATGGCTTAATTATCATCACCTACTCTACTTTAGAATCATTGCCACTGAGGGTAGTATTGCGAAGGCTTCTGAGAAACTCTTAGTTGGTCAGCCTGCTCTTAGTTCTCAGTTGAGGCAACTTGAAGAGAATTTAGGACAGCAGCTTTTTGAAAGAAAAAATCGCTCACTTGTTTTAACGGAGGCAGGTAAAATTGCTCTCGAATATGCCAACGAGATTTTTAAAAAAGGGGAAGAGTTTATCCAAGTTTTTAATGAAGAAAACCTCTCATTAAAATCTCATTACCGAATTGGAGTTGTTGATAGTGTGCCTAAACTTGTTGCTTGTCGTCTGGTTGAACAGGCCCAAAAGTTTGGAAATGACTGCTTTATTTCTCTAGTCGAAGGAACTCCAGATGAGCTCATTCAAAAAGTGAACTCCCATAAAATTGATATCGTTCTTTCAAATGATTCAGCGACAGGACAGAACATAGATATATTAAGTCGTAATGTCGGAAAGTCTTCAGTCTATGTTTACGGAGCCAAGAAATATATTCGCTACCAAGAAAACTTCCCTCAATCCCTTAACTCTTTGCCCGTTATTTTACCTACCAAGCACAGTAAACTTCGCTATGATATTGAGCATTTTTTCCAAGAAAATAAAATCCACTACAACCTTGTGGCCGAAGTTCAAGATTCAAGCGTAAAGAAACTCATGGGCGAGCATGGAAAAGGTCTTATTTTTCTTCCTGAATTTTCTGTGCGCTCTCTAGTGAAGGAAGAAAAACTTTTTTTAATTGGTAAGGCAAAATCAATTCAAGAAGACTACTGGCTATTATCAAGAAAAAGAACTCTCAAAACACCTATTACAGATCAGCTTTTAAAAACATTTAAAGTTTAAATGTCTTGGTATCTTTGGAATAGTTCTCTTTTTCTCTTTTAACTGAAATATTTTGAATTTTTTTGACTATTTCAGTGATTCTTTTTAAAGCACTCTCCAACTCATCCAGTTTGCTCTTATCTTCTTTTTTCCGATAAACACTCAAACAACCCACAGCTATTGCAAGAGGATTATTAATTTCGTGGTTATATGTTGCTATCATGGTTTTAATTGAGTCTATTTCTTTCTTATCAAGGGCCAGCTTATGGAACTCTCTTAGTTTTAATTGAGTTTCAATTCTTGCTTTTAAAATACCCTTCTCTGCTGGTTTAACGATATAATCCGAAGCACCGAGCTCTAAGGCCTTGACAATATCAAGGCTATCATTATTAGCTGAAATCATAATAACTGGAAGCTCAAAAGAATCATATTTCTCTCTTATGAGCTTAAGTGCTTCATATCCATCAACTTCAGGCATGATAATATCAAGAAGAATAAGTTCAATATTATTTTTTTGAATTTCTTCTAAAATATGATGAGCATCAAAAATACTAACAGGTGTAAAACCTATTTTTTGGATGAGAGAGCTTAACATTTGATTGTTAACTTTATCATCTTCAACAATAAGAATTCTTGCGCTCATAAAAATAATTTAGATTTTACTTAGATCAATTTGGTTGAGATCACTGGCCAGTTCATCAAGTCTTCCTGAAAGACCATCAATCATACTATCAACGCTATCTGGTAATTGATTGCTTTTACCCATTTTCTCTAATTCAAAGGCTTGTTCTCGAACATCTTCAGCAAAAAAGTTAGAAACCCCTCCCTTGATAGAATGAGCAATTCTTTCAAATTCTTTGAAATTACTTTCTTGTTTAAATTTTTTAAGTTCTTTAATTTGTTCTTGGTAAATATCACAAAAAGTTTTTACTAATTCTTGAAAGAGTTCATTATCTCTATCAAAGTGATCTGCTAACTTCTCTAAATCAATACTTGTTTTCAAAAAATATCCTTCGTTTTTTGTTCATATTATACAAGGAATTTGTGATTTAAGTATTTTAAGTTAATTATAATTTACCATCATCACTGTAAGAAAAACCTTACAATTTATTCTTTCTTCTCAAATCCAGGTATCGGAATATTCGCAAATTTCTTCACCTCTATTTTAGGATTATCAACTTGCCCTTTTATATTATAGACCTGCTCAAAAAGTTTACCAATAGTTCTTTTAGAAAACTCTCTCAACCCAGGTATCCAGGCAATAGCAAATATTGCAGGGTTGGCTAGAGCAACTGCGCTATAGAGACCATAGGTTTTCATAATTCCTGTTAAATTAAGTGCCAGAGTTGCATCAAGATCAACCTCTTTTTTCTCAATAATATACTCACCAGAAACACTCAAATCCATTGAGGGAAGAACCATAGAGAAATTTTGCACATTTAAAGTCTTATTCTTTTGTTTAATTTCTCCACTTAGTTTATCGATAACAATATCTTTTGAATCAGAAGAGAAGATATTAAAAGTAAGGTAATTTAAAAAAGATCGCATCGATGATTTTGTTGATTTGACTTTAAAATCTTCAATATTGAGCTTACTTGTACTCTCCACGGTTAAGTAATCATAGTCACCAATAGAACCTCTCCATTTTGCTTCATAATCAATAAAGCCATTTCCACCTAAAGTTGCTTCAGTGACCCCCATTTTAGCCAGAGAGCTCGCGAAGTCATGCACCTCAAATTTACATATTGTATTTGATTGGTATTCAAGATCAGACTGCCATATTATTTGGCAGTTATTAAAAGAGATCTCTTTACTATAACCATTAATTTTTTTCCATATAAAGCCTTTCTCCGTTGGCTCACGGTAGGCCCCAACTCTTTCAAAGTGATGTCTGTCATAGTCAAATTTTTTAATATGAAGATCGATAGGCTTAAATTTATTTTTTCTAATTGGTTTATTTTTAATTTTGGATTTGCTTTTATACTCAGGTAAAAGAACCCTATCAACAACCACTTTATCGACTTTACTCCCAAGTTTATATTTAAATTCAAGAGGGTAAGAGAAAAAACTAAAATCTGTCTCAGTAGCTTGGAAAAGAAATTCATCCTCAAAAATAAGCCCCGTTACTTTTGAACGCGTTAATCCTTTCTCGTTAAAAGTAACTCCTCCGTTTAAATTCTCTAGACTGTAGTTAGAGTCATAAAAACTTATCTTACTTTCAGGTTTAAACAATAGAGTTCCTACAACTTTTGTTTCGATGCTGTGAAAAAGAGGAATATCTAATGCCAACTGCATTTCAAAAGAATTTTGGAGATTAATCATTCCTCCGATAAAAGATAAATCATCCCACAAAGGAGTTTCTTGCAAAAATAATGAGCCTTGCCTCCCATCAAAATCTAAAAGAGAGCGAATATCAAGACGTGCTTCTTGATCAAAAAGATCTTTACCTATAACCATGGCCCGAGCTATTCCAACACCTCCTGTATGGCCTTGAGAGATGGTTGCTACCGCTTCATCGTTTTTTAAACTTACCTTTGCTTTTAGCTCATCTAGACTGGGCCATTCATCTGAGAATTTAATTCTCAGATGACTAATATTAAACTCTCCAATGATATTAAAATCAGCTTGAGGATTATCTCTAACAATTTCTATATGCCCTTTATCTAAATGCCCTTTTTCAACAATATCTTTAATTTTTTTAATGATTTCAATTTTAGGTAATAATTGATGGGCCTGCTTTAATAAATGATGGAAATAAGTATCCTCAAAATGAGTATAAAAATCAAAACGAGGAAAATCAGATTGCGCAGAAGGAATACGAAACCTTCCCTTTAAATGGAAATTTTCGCTTTGAAAAAAATAACTCTTACTTGTAAGGGCCTGTTCATCAGGGACAAGAATAACCTCTCCGTTAAAAAAATCTTTCTCATTCAAATAGAAAGACAAACTACATAAAATTTCATTAAAACCCGGTTGGATTTTTGTTTTAATTTGAGAAATTTTTATTCTTTGTTCTTCATTTTTAAGAGTAATATTAACGTCAGAAAGTTTTATATCAGTTGTCATCTTACTGATTTTTTCAACTAGAGAAGTTAAAGAGATTTCAGAAGAAACGCTCTGATTTTGATTTTGATTCATTTTATCGATAGAAACTTCGTATTCAAAGCCTCTTAAAGAGAAAAAAGAGAGAACAAATTCTTGTTTGAATAAACTCCTAAAAACATTCAAACCAATATCAACCTGTTTAAAATGAAGGTTTTCATCTAGGAACGAGAAGTTTTTCACTCTTAAGGCCGGGCCAGATAATGACCAAAAAACTGAAAGATCCCTCAACTTGATTTTTGAGCTCAACTCCCTTGAAACAATTTTCTCAATATCTAGTCTTTTCATTCTTATAATTTCAGGTAAAACAAAACCTGCGCTAAAAAATAGAGCAAAAATAATGCATGAAAATACTATTTTCTTTTTGAATCCCATCAATCCATTATTTTACTCAATTTTTGCTCTTTAAACTACCGACCTCCTTACTCGGATACTTAGGACTTCTTTCACTTGTTCATCTCTAACTCTCAACTACAATAAGATGATGGGTTTTAAACTTTTTTTCTTTCTCTTCATTTCATGGCCGTTCTTGGGTAAGGCCTATTTTCTTTTTGAACCCTATATGGGAGTTGAGCACGGAGATTTTAAAGAGAGTGAGCACAAAGGAACTTTTGAAAATCAAACCCAAGGTTTCAGGCTTGGTTATACCGGAGATATTTTTACTTTTGGGACTGACACTAGTTTTGGAGATGCGTCCTATGATGCGACTTTTTTGAGCGATTCGACGCAAAGACAATATGATATGATCGACCTCGGTTTCTTTTTCGGACTTAAGTGGAGCCAATTCAGAGTCTATTATGCCTATATGGCCAGCTATTTGCGTAAAAAAAATAATAATGACGTTAAAAGAACTTATTATGGAGACACTTATAAAATTGCACTGAGTTATAACTTTTTTTGGAAATTTGCCTTAAATGCCGAAAATATAAGAAGGATATTTGATGAGTACGAGGAAGATAGAAAGCCAACGCTAAAAATTTCACCCTTCGATCTTGATGGTACTCTTTTCTCAATCAGTTTAGTATTTAAAATATAAGAACAAAAAGGAGACAACAATGAATGAAAAAAGATTCTGGGGTTCAGTTTTTATGGTGTGGGCCATTATTTGGCTTACTGACTGGTTTTTTCACGGTGTTTGGATGATGCCTACTTATGAGGCCACTGCTGAATTATGGCGACCAATGGAGCAGATGGGACAAACCATGTGGGCAATGTGGGTTGGAAATTTTGCTTTTGCCTGGGCCTTCGTTTGGATTTTTACCAAAGGATTAAGTGCTGACAAAACTTGGCATCAAGCCTTTCGCTACTCTTTGGCCATTTTTGTTCTCTCTTCGCTTCCAAAAAACTTAGGAACATGGGCAGTCTCTCCTTATCCAACTGATCTGATTTTTCGCTGGATTTTTATTGAGGCCACTCAAGCTTTTATTTGTGGTTTTGCTCTGGCCTGGAGTTATCAATCTAAAATCAAAGAATCTATGGCCAAGGCCTAAAAACGAAACTCGGCAGCTAGAGAATGGTTTGTGATAATAGGAGTGAGAATATTATTCACAACCAAAGAAAAGCTGCTGGTTTTAATAAGATGAATAGTGAGCTCAACTCCAATTAAGGGGACAAACTCAAAACCTAAAATTTCAGTTGAGAAGAGATCGACTTTATCAAATCCTGGTGGGGTGTTATCTGAGTTAGCATCCCAGTTTTCTTGCTTAAATGTATAGCCTCCAACCACAAATCCCCAATCAAAATAAACTCTTCTCGAAAATTTATAGCCATAAAAAAGTCCTGTGATTGATGAGCAAATGGAATCCTCCCCTTCCATAAAAGTGATTGAGTGGGCATCACGCCCTACCCTCAAATAATATGTTCTATTGAAAATAATTCCCGTATCATTCCACTGATTGCAATAATATTTTTTCGAATGTGTAATATGTGGAGTCACTCCTCCAGCACCAATCATTAAAATGTTTTGAGCGTAAGTACCAGATACAAAGAGAAGAAGGAAAAGAAAAAGGCGCATTCTTGTTTGCCCCTTAACTAGAATAACCCAACAGAAGGAGAAATCTTCCACTTAAACGTCGCTAGTGCTGAAAATTCTTCTGACTTGAGATCTGACTTAAATGTTCCTGCTCCCACAGAGAGTGTTGTCTGAGGAGTAAGACGGTAGGAGAAATTAATTGTACTTAATCTTGATTTTTTTTCACTCTCAGTCGTTTCTGTCATAAGACTCAAGCCATACATAAGCCAATTCCCTCCTAAGCGGGTCCCAAGAATGGCCCTCGTTGTATCAAGTTTTTCCCCTTCTGCCTCAATCAGAAGAGCGTAGGCAGGAGTAATAAAATCTCTATCAACACTATGAGGAAGAAGCTCTTCTCTTTGAACATCAACGTTCATAAAAATGGGCCCAGCCCCTAGAGTCAGATTCGCCCCGTAGTACTCTCTAGTAAATCGTTGAGCACACTTGTAAGTATCACAATCAAACTTAGGGTGTTTTGCATTAAGATCAGCATACTCTTTACCGGCCCTCACCCCTAGAATAGAAACGGGAAAAAACTCTAATTGCCCACCAAGCGCTGCAAACCCAGGGATTGCTGAAACAGAAACAGATGGTCTTAAATATCCATACCAAGGCTTTTGATTCGCATCCCCCCAAAAAACCATTCCATACCCAAGGGTTGTTTTTGTAACTGCGACAAGTGGGTAAGAGCGAGAGACTACATCAAAAGTCAGGTCGGCCCCAGCAAGAACTTGTAAATTCATATTCAAAATTAATAGTAATAAAATGATAACTGATTTTCCCATTCTTAATTTATCCCATGGATAAAGTAAAAGGGGCAAGACATATATTCATTTTCAGAAGTTTTACTCCTGTCATTTCAAGCCATTAGCCTCAATTCCAATAAAAATGCTCAAGTTTGTTCCCAAGAATCCGATAAGACTTTGGTATGGAACACAAACTTGATTTCAAATCATTAAGACCCAAACTTAAAGAAGTAAATATCTTTGAGGGAGAGCGCAATATTGTTATTGAGGATAAAAAATCTCAAGGACAAGTTGTTTTACCCAAAGAAAATCTGGCCCTGCTCCACCTCTTTGATGGAGAGCAAACCGTAAAAGATATCAGCTCAAGCCTCTATCATAGCGAGGGAGCTGTTAGTTTTAACTCCATTATTACAACCATTAGACTTCTTAGTGAAGCTCATCTTATCGATGGTGTTGAGGGACAGTTTGATAATGTTAAAGATGATAAAAGTCCTCATGAACAAAAAGCTTCTATACTTATTAGACCATTACTTGAATTTAAATTACTTAATAAAATAAACTCTCCTATTAAGAGTAGCGCTCTTTATTACTGTCTGGCCGGAATTGTTATCCTATCAACATTTGCTCTTTCTCATAATTTTATTTTTAACTTTCATTGGGAAGCTTTCTTAAAATCTAGTGAAGGGTACGCTGATGCGATTCCAAGACTTGTGATTATGAGCTCCATTGCTTTAAGTTTCAAAACTTTGATTCAAGCGCTTCTTTTAAGTCTCTCAACGGGAATGTTTTACGGCCCTTATTTAAGATTGAATCTCTATAGCCTTTTCTTAGGTCTTAACGATAACTCAATTTATTCGCATCCAAAGAAAAGTGCTATTATTAGCTATAGTGTCGCAAGTGCTTCGACTTTCCTTTTCGGAGGAATTCTTTTCGGCTTCCTCTTCCCAGAAAGTCCTTACTTAAACGATTATAAAGTTCTCTCTGTACTACTGACTCTAATTGAACTTAACCCTTACAGAAAAAGTGAAATGACAAGACTCTTTCATTTTTTCTACGCGGAAGAACAACTGAAGAGTATTACTCCTTATTTAAAAAACTGCTCTCTAACTGGAATTCTCTCTGATTCAAAAAGCAAACTAACCGATGAGCTGCGCTTTGTTCTTTATTCAATACTGGCCTTCTCTTGGGCCATTGGCTTTAGTCTTTTTAGTATTGATTTACTGACAAATAATCTCACGCACCTTCTTTTTCAGGTTCAAGTGGGAGAAGGTCTCTCTCAAATATCTGCAGGAATCGTTGCTGCCACTCTAGTTGCTCTTTTTGCTCACCTCTCAGTTGATTTATTTCATACAGTGATGAAAAATATCTTCTCTCCATTATTTGTTCCTTTAACTAAGATGAAGAAAAAATCTTCTCATGTAAAAGAAGGAGATATTTCTCATGAGCAAGTTACAAAAAATCTAAGTTCTCATATGCTTTTTAACCAATTAAGTGAAAAAACTATTAATTTTTTAATGAAGAACTCTCATTTAAAAAGAGCTCCTAAAGAAACTCACCTGATTCTTCAAGGTGATACAGGTAAAGAAGTTTTCTTTATTGTTTCAGGTGAAATCAGCATTAACGTAAGAGATAAATCAACTGGCCGCGTGAAACATATCGTTGCTCTTGGCCCTAATACTGTTATCGGAGAGATGGCCATTCTTGGAGATTGTAAAAGAACGGCCAATGCCACAACAAAATCAGAAGTCATATATTTAGAAATGCCAGAGAGTGTTTTTGAAATTCTCCTACATAAAGAAGAGTTTCAAGAAGATATGGATAAACTTAAAAAACGAATTGAAATCTCTCAATTTGTCTCAAGTGCCAATCTTTTTAGAGATTTTCCTCCTGAAATCATGAACCTTTTCGTTGAAGCGGGAGATTTAGTTCTCTTCCCTGAAGGTCACCATATTGTAGAAGAAGGTGAAAGCGACAAAACATTCTACCTTCTTATTCGTGGTAGCGTTGATATCTATAAATCCAATGAAAAAATAGCAGAACTTGGACAAGGGGATTTCTTTGGAGAAGTGGCCCTTATCGCCAACGTTCCAAGAACAGCAAGTGTTAAAACCACAAGTGAGAGTTTATTCCTCTATATAGAAGATAAAAAGTTTTGGAATATTCTTTCTGATAACGTTGAGTTGGCCATGTATATAGAATCTATTGGCCGTAGCCGAATGGAGGAAGCAGCCTAATGGGTCGTTTAATTCGTTTGGCCATTAAAATCCTTCCTCTGATCACCTTATATAAGGGAATCACAAGTGGAGGAGCAAGAATGAAACCACTGCTGGACATGGTTAAGGTGACTCTTACTCAATATGAAGTGGCAGAAGTTACTAAGCTGGTCGTGCATGATTATAAAGAAAGTAATGGGCTCCTTGTTGCTCCAAGTGACTTTCAAGCTTTTGTTCAAGATAAATTCCATAGTCAATACTCAGTTGTAGCCAGAGAGTTAACTGGTGATAAAAACCATAATCTCTCAAGAGATATATGGGGAATTCCTTTTACGATGATTCCAAACCAAGACGTAACTAATATTAAAATTACGAGTGCCGGACCAGATAAAAAATTAGGTTCAAAAGATGATATTAGTGTTGATTTTAATATCAAAAGAAATCCAAATTCTCAACATGCTCCAACTCCATCAAGCCAGAGAGAGCCTGCTGCGAACTCTTATAATGAATACGATGAAGAAGGTTATGATAGAGACGGTTTTGACAAACAAGGCTATGATAGAGATGGCTTTGATCGTAACGGGGTTCACCAAGATGAGAAGAACCTTTATGAAGAAAATTAACTTCCTTCTTTTTTTTCTCTTCATTCCGATGGCCTTCTCTCAAGATTATGAAGAGTTTACTATTAAGTCTGCGCATAAAGAAGCTACCTTTAAAATTTCACTGAAATATACACCTGAGCAAAGAGAGTTAATTAAAAGTGATTTACAAGCCCTTGCTAATATCCCCAAAAAAGGGGGAGGTTCTAAACTTCACCGCAAATTCTTTAAAGGAAATATCTCTGGAGATACTTATTTAAAGTGGCTCTCTCAAAGAATTGAAAAAATAAATTACCCCGATGATTTTGAAAGGGAAGACTGGATTGCGTCTAATGAAAGGGCCGGAAATAAAACAATTAGTTTTTATACCAGTCATTTTAAAAGAAATGATCAGAACGCAAGGCTCTCCACTTATATCCACGAAGGAAGGCACTCTGACAAAGAAGACGTTGAGGGACATACCCTCTGTAATGAAATTCCCAAACAAGAAAAACCCTTTTCTCTTTGGCAACAAGTAAACGAACAAGGTTACACAAAAGATGTGTGTGATGAAGGAAAGTATGGGGCTTTCTTTTACCAACTTGTCTTTAACGCCAACTTATTTGGAATTGATAGGAATAGTGAGACCCTTGATTCATCAATTATCTCCCCTCTCATTGGAATTGCAAGGTCTGACTCTCAGCAAGAGTTTCTAGAAGACACAGACCTTATTTGTCCTGCCAAAGATTACTTAGGTATTATTGATAGAGGTTGGGTTAAGATGGTGAAAAAAGTGCTTATGCACAATTTTAACAAAGAGGAACAAGAAATAATCCCGAAGCTCATCTACGCTTCAGGGGATGATAAAATGATTAAACTCCTTGAAAGAAGTAAGTGGGACCAGGCTCTTGTTCAAAAAGGAGCTTGTTACTATCCAGTGTGTGACCTACTCACATCTGCTCCTATGAGTCGAGTTAAAAAAATTATGAAAAATTGTCCTCTCTCAAAATATAGCGAAACCAATCTTAGTTTCAAAAACTTATTCGGTTTTTTTATGAGACAGTGTCAAGAGAGACCTGATTTAGAGAAAATGAAGTACTTTGTTAAGGAATGGGGAGTCCAACCCGACTACGAACTAAACTCTAGAGGCGATGAGAAGGAAAGAAAAAGAAGTTTTTCTGACATTCTTAAAGAGAGATTTCCTGATGAAGAATATATTAAAGGCTATAATAAGCTAAAGAACTAAAAGCACTGAGAAGTTTCCTTCACCTCAAGTTTAGGGACAACACTCTTTGATTCATCATAAAGAACCATAACCTTGTAACGACAGCTTGAATTCTCATCTGGATATAAGGCCATCCCTTCTGCTTGTTTTTGCCTGTCATTTCTATCAAGTCGCGAGTCATAAGGAAAAACAATGTCATTTAATGAACCAAATTTTGAAAGCTCGTAAATATGAGTCACTTCTCTTTCTTGACCATTTTTTACAGAAGAGTTTCTAGAGAGAACTATCATACTCTCACCTAACATCTCCATCTCAGTTATTTGAGTTCCTTTGAAAGCTCTAATTTTCTGTAACTTAAACTCTGTTGTGTTTTGATCGAAAGGAGCTTCCGCTGATGTCTCTAGAACATATACCTCATCATCTCGAGAGCTAAGATTGTGACGAGGATTTTTTAGACCAAAATAAAGAATCCCATTAGAATAAGCAAGGCCTTCTATATTGACACCACCCTCGGCAAGGTACTTATCTTGATACTCGGCAAGTTCAGGAATCGCTGCAATAATATGAGAGAGTGTTCCAATCCTAATTTGGCTCTCTTCTGGTTTCTCTTCGTTAAGAGTCACTTGATAAAAGCGATAATAGCCAGGCATTTCTCCAGCTTTCGCTTCTTTATCCTTTGTTTTTGAATGAGAGCCAACTGCAAAGTAGCCATTCTCGTAAGCTGCAATTCCCTCAATATCTAAATTACGATACTCATAATCAAGCCTAATTTTACTTTCAACACTAAAGGCTGCCTTAGTTTGTTTTTTCTTTTGAACCAATTTGGCCAATAGAAGTTCATTCCCCTCATCAGAACTGACAGCGCAAGTATCACTTCTATGGCAAGCAATATCGCTTAATTCTCCCCTGAGATTGTATGGAACATTTCTTAATTCTAAGAACTGGCTTTTTTTTGCTCTTTGAGAAAAAGCGTTTACGGATAAGAGAAGAAGTAAAAAAGTGATTTTCTGCATAGTGTTATCTACTTAGCAAATGCAGCATTTTATTGTCAATAACATGAATCCCAGGTACGGGATTTCTACATATCTTGAGAATAAACCTAGATAAATCAATAACTTCGATACCCCAAACACCTAAGAAAGCCCCTTTGAGAAACGAGAATTTAGATAAAAAGTATTGAATCACCCTCTCGGCCGTTCTCATTTCTCCCCCTCGTCTTCCCAAAAGAAAAGAAGGTCTCAATAAATAGAGGGATTGAAACTTTAACTCGGTGGCGAAACTCTCTATTTCGGCTTTCACTCTTAGATAATCAAACAAACTTGTCTCATTAGCTCCCATAGAGCTTATAAGAACAACCTTCTCAACTGATTTTTGTCGTACTTTAGCTAAGAGAGTTTCCATAAATCCTTTCTCTAGTTCTCGAAAGGCCCTACTACCCCCTGCTCTTTTTTTTGTTGTTCCAAAGCAACTGATAAGTAAGTCGACATCAAAAGGAGCTAAATCTAATTCATCGATTGATTGAAAAAGAGGATTTATGAGTTTGGAATGAGTTATCTCAAGTGCCCTTCTAGAGGGAGCGATGACACAATCAATACTCTCACTTTTTAGAAGCTGACTAAGCACCTCTTGACCTGTTAGCCCTGTCGCTCCAATCAAAAGAACTTTTCTTACCATGTCCGTTGAATCTCAGTTATTTGCTCGTTGAGCGTGACGTAGTCATAAAGATAACCAATGCCAAAAATTCCTCCTGAGACGAGGTAGAGAATTCCAGAGAGATATTTCCCCATATAAAAGCGATGCAAACCCAAAACTCCAGTAAAAGTTAAAAGGGTCCAGGCAATATTATAGTTAATGGCCCCACTTTTATATTTTAAATCACACTTCTCATCCATTCCAGGAATAAGGAAAAGATCAATTAACCATCCAATGCCTACTAGCCCAAAGGTAAAAAAATAAATAGATCCACTAATAGGCCTACCGTAGTAGAAGCGATGAGCTCCCATAAAACCAAAAATCCACAAAAGATACCCTACAAAGAGGCCATGAGTATCGTTTGGAAAGTAGACTTTCTCTATTGCTTTATCATTCATAAAAGACCTTATACAATAATCTTATCAATCTCTATATGCGCGAGGCGACGTATGCTTTTTTTTCTCACACTCTTCTCATTCACTCTAGCAGCTAAAATTGATCTTTCAAAAATAACTCTACCAGAAGGTTTTAAAATTGAAATTGCTGCAAGTGATGTAAAGAACGCAAGATCCATGGCCCTCAGTGAAAAAGGAGTTCTTTTTGTTGGCACAAGAAATGAAGGAAGTGTTTACGCTTTAGAGGATAAAAATAAAGATGGTGTTTTTGAAACAAAACATGTTCTTGCGCGAGATCTTTATATGCCTAACGGAGTGGCCTACAAAGAAGGTTCTCTCTATATCGCTGAAGTGAATAAATTATGGCGTATCAAAGATGTGCACTCAAAGCTTGGACAAAAAACACATCTTATTAATAAAGAACTTATCTATGACAAATTACCGGCCATCAGGCACCATGGTTGGAAGTATATTGCTTTTGGGCCAGATAATCTGCTGTATATTCCCATCGGAGCTCCCTGTAATGTTTGCTTGAAAGATGATGAGAGGTTCTCCTCTATTCATACCCTCGATCTTTCAACTGGCCTCTTAACCCCTTATGCTCACGGAGTAAGAAACTCCGTAGGTCTTACCTGGCATCCTCAAACAAAAGAGTTATGGTTCACAGATAATGGGCGGGATCTTCTAGGAGATAATAAACCAGATTGCGAGCTTAATAAGGCCACAAAAAGAGGAGAGCATTTTGGTTTTCCTTTTATTCATGCCGACAATATTGCCGATCCTAACTTTGCGAGTAAAACCCCAAAGAATTTTCAGTTTGTAAAACCTATGATGAAAATGGGGGCCCATGTTGCTCCTTTAGGGTTGAAGTTTTCACAAACAAAGCAATTTCCAACTCGCTATCAAAAAGGTTTTTTTGTTGCTGAACACGGCTCATGGAACCGAAGTTCTAAGTCAGGTTATAAAATCTCTTATGTGAGAATTGATGAGGAGGGTAAAAAAGCTCTCCGTAAACAGGACTTTGCTATTGGTTTTATGAGAAACGAAACCACCTATGGCCGTCCAGTTGATATTATCTTTGAAAGTAATGGAGGTATGCTTGTCTCTGATGATTACGCTGATGTTATTTACCGTATCACTTTTTCTAAGTAAGTTTTCCTCTATAATGTTTTTTTAAAACATCTACAAGTTCTTCAATTTTGATTGGTTTTGATAGAAAACCATGCATGCCAACTTCCTGACATCGCTTTCTATCTTCCTCATAGGCATTGGCCGTTAAAGCAATAATAATAATAGGGCTTGAATCTTTATACTTTTTAAGGATTTCAGACGTTGCACTAAATCCATCCATTTCAGGCATCTGCAAATCCATTAAAATAAGAGTGTATTTCTTCCCTGCTCTTAATTTCTTGAGAGCTTCTTTACCATTGCTAGCAATGTCACACTGATAACCAAGTTTAGATAAAATCATAGAACATACTTTTTGGTTAACCGGGTTATCCTCAGTCAGTAAAATCTGATGAGGATAATTCTCACTCATTTTTTTTAATACCAACTTGTCTTCATGATTTTTGAGATCCTCACTTGAAGCCTCCATTAGTTTTAGAACAACACGGAAAAGACTCCCCTTTCCTTCTTCACTTTCAAGCTCAATATATCCATTCATTAACTGAACAAGTTGAGAACAGATGGCGAGCCCCAACCCAGTCCCCCCATATTTTCTTGTGATCGAACTATCGGCTTGAGTAAAAGCCTGAAACAAGTTCTTTTGCTTATCTTTGGCTATACCAACACCAGAATCTTTGATTTCAATAATAATATTTTTTGATTCATTTCTTAAGATCAACTCAACCTCACCTTGAGGAGTAAACTTAATCGCGTTAGAAAGTAAGTTCACAAGAACTTGTCTTATTCGAGTGATATCACCTTTATAAAAATCATGTTTGAGTCCACTAAAGTTTATTTTAAGCTCAACTTCTTTCTCTTGGGAGTTATAAGAGAATAAAGAAATGGCCTCTTGAGCACATTTTTTAATATCAAAAGGGATTTTTTCTAAGTCAATTTTTCCTGACTCGATTTTAGAAATATCAAGTATATCATTAAGAATCACGAGTAAACTTTTTCCACTTGTTTCAATCGTCTCAAGCATTGCTTTTTGCTCAATAGATAACTTAGTTGTTTTTAATAACTGAACCATCCCAAGAACACCGTTCATAGGTGAGCGGATTTCATGGCTCATATTGGCCAAAAATTCAGTCTTTGCTTTAAGGGCCATTTGTGTTTTTAAATGACTCTCATAAACCTCTTTTTCTCTTTCTTTTCTTTCTGAAATATCTGAAGCAATACCAAGATAACCCTCTATAACTCCCTCATCGTTTCTTAAGGCAGTAATATTTAACTGAACAGGAAAACGCTTCCCATTTTTATGGATATAGGTCCATTCATGCTGATTAGGAAGTAATGCATCTGTTAAACAAACAAAAGTTTCAAATCCTGGTTGAATCTCTCTTCTAAGAATTAGAGAGAATTCTTTCGCTCTTTGTACCACTTCATCTAAATCATGAAAAATAGCAGGCGTTTCTTTTCCTATGAGTTCACTTGCTTTATACCCCAACATCTTTTCTGCAGCATGATTAAAACTTGTTATCACCCCAGAATTTGTCGCCGTGATATGAGCATAGCCAGCATTATCTAAAATGGCTTTATGTAAGCGTTTTAGCTTATCTAAATCAAAATTATCGCTCATATCCTTTTTTTCGGATTTCTCTTAAGTGAACTTAATTAAAGAATGGTTTGGCATCCAGTGTGCAAAGTAGAGCCTTGAAAGTAAAAATACGCTAAGAAAGGCCTTTAAAAATGTCTAATTTTTAGACAATTGGAGAAAATATGAACCCTATTGCCCTAAGTAAATGGATTCCTAACCTCACTCACCCTCTTGTCATTGCTGGGCCTTGTAGTGCTGAAAATGAAGAACAAATGCTCATCACCGCCAAAGCCTTAAAAGAGATTGAGCTTGTGAGGATTTTTAGGGCAGGGATTTGGAAACCAAGAACCAGGCCTAATAGTTTTGAAGGAGTTGGGGCCATGGGGCTTGCTTGGCTTGAAACAGTCAAAAAAGAAACAGGACTTTTAACAACAGTAGAGGTGGCCAACGCTGAACATGTTGAGCTGGCGCTAAAGCATAATGTAGATATCCTCTGGATAGGAGCCAGAACTTCAGTAAACCCTTTTTCTGTACAAGAGATTGCTGATGCTCTTAGAGGAGTTGGAATTCCTGTTATGGTTAAAAACCCTATTAATGCAGATCTTGCTCTTTGGATTGGGGCCCTTGAGAGATTTGCAAACTCTGGAATCAATAAACTAGTGGCCATTCACCGTGGTTTTTCAACATATGAGCAAACTCATTACAGAAATCAGCCTAACTGGAAAATACCAATTGAGCTTAAAAGGCTTTTCCCTAACCTTCCTATTATTTGTGATCCAAGCCATATCGCAGGGAAACGAGACTTAGTTGAAAAGGTTTGCCAAAAGGCCATGGATGTTGATTTTGATGGACTCATGGTAGAAACTCACTTCGATCCTTCTATTGCTCTTAGTGATGCTGCTCAACAGGTAACACCTCAGAGATTAGATGAAATTTTAAATAACCTTCAATATAGAACTCCTTTTTCTAGCGACAGACATTTTGATGCGGAACTCGATAGACTAAGAAGTAAGATTGATAGAATTGATAGAGAAATCATTGATGCCCTCCAAATGAGAATGGAAATTGTTGAAGGAATTGGAGAAGCAAAAATTAAAGGACAAGTCACTCCTCTACAGATGGAGAGAATGCAGGCCATGTTTAATATGCGTCTTCAGTGGGGAAAAGACGCCAAATTGCGTGAAGAGTATATCAAAGAGCTTTATGGTGTTATTCATAATGAATCTTTAAAGAAGCAAACTGATATGATGAACCTTCATAAAGATGGGATAAAAAAGTAATGAAGCTCTCTGATAGAGTCATTAATATTGAAGAATCTCAAACAGTGGGATTGGCCAGTGTCATTCATGAACTTAAGTCCCGTGGTGAGAAAATTATAGGGCTTAATGTTGGTGAGCCGGATTTTCATACACCTGAGAATATTAAGCAAGCAACAATTAAGGCCCTAGAAGAAAACCAAACGAAATACTCTCTTGTTCCTGGTCTTACTTCCTTGAGAGAGGCCATTGCAAAAAAACTGCATCAAGAAAATGCCATTGACTGTGGAGTTGAAAATATACTTATCTCTCATGGCTCCAAGCAAATTCTTTATAATATTTTCCAAACTATCATTAATCCAGGGGATGAAGTTATTGTTTTAAGGCCCTACTGGGTGACTTTTCCTGAGAGCATTAAGCTTGCTGGAGGGGTACCTGTTTTCGTTGAGACAGATAATCACCAAATGAATTTGAATTTAATTGAGCAAGCGATTACGAATAAAACCAAGGCCATTATTATTAACTCTCCTAATAATCCAACAGGAGCAGTTTATCCGGAAGAAGATCTTAGAACTCTCATGAACCTTATCATTCAAAAAAACCTATGGTTTATTTCAGATGAAGCGTATGAAAGGCTCACTTATGGGAAGGCCAAACACGTAAGCCCAGCGAGCTTTAGCCAAGAAGCTTTCAGACATACTATTACTGTTCAAACACTTTCAAAAAGCCACTGCATGACTGGATTTCGCATTGGTTATATGTGTGCTGAAAAAAATTTAATTAAAGCGGTTAATAAACTTCAAAGTCATTTAACAGGAAACAATAGTCCCTTTTCTCAACAAGGAGCGGTTGAGGCCCTCTTAATGGATCAGAGCTTTGTTGCTGATATGATAAAAGTCTATGAGAAGCGCCGAGATCTTTCTTACGAGATGTTCTCTGAACTCTTTACTTGCCCAAAACCAGATGGAGCTTTCTATCTTTTTTTTGATGTCTCCAGGCATTTAAATAGCAAAAGAGCAAACTGCAATGAGCTCGCTCAGTACCTTCTTCAGGAGGCCAAGGTTGCTCTTGTTCCTGGTATTGCCTTTGGGCAAGAAAATTATATGCGCCTTTCTTTCGCTACTAGTGAAGAAGAATTAATTCAGGCCTATGAGCAAATAAAGAAGGTTCTATGAGACTTGGAGTCATTGGCTTTGGGCGTTTAGGGGAGCTTTTGTGCCAAAAACTGGCCCAGGATTTTGATCTGAGCGTTTATGAAAAAAGAGAGTGCAAAAAACAGATAGAGAGTATTGGCGCTAAAAGTGTTTCTTTAAAAGAGGTTTGCCGAAACCCTTATCTACTCATTCTTGTCCCTATTTCTCATTTTGAAGATCTCATTAAAGAAATTGCTCCAGAAATCAGGCCTGGCACTCTAGTCATGGATGCTTGTTCAATTAAAACTCATCCTGTTGAAGTGATGAAAAAATATCTCCACCCTGAAGTTCAAATTTTGGCCACTCATCCAATGTTTGGTCCTGACAGTGCTCGTGAAACTTTTTTTGGAAATAAGATAGTACTTAATAAAGTGAGAGTTAATGAGAAACTCTCCCAAGAAATAAAATCATACCTTGAGAGAGCTGGACTAAAAGTGATTGAAACAACGGCCGAAATTCATGATAAAGAAATCGCCTCCTCTCTTGTTCTCACTCATTTCATAGGCAGAACATTAATTGATTTTGGGGCCAAAGACTTAGAGATTGATACTAAAGGTTATAGAAGACTCATGAAAATCCTCTGCACCGTTGAAAACGATTCTTGGCAATTATTTGAAGATATGAATAAGTACAACCCTTTTGCCCAAGAAGTTATTGGTCACTTTTATGAGTCTTTCGGAAAAATTAAAAAGAGAGTTTTAGAATGAAGGTAGGTTTTCAAGGGCTACCAGGAGCTTATAGTGAAATGGCCCTCATCGATCATTTTGGTAGCCAGGCAACTCCCATTAGTATTGAGTACAGCGAAGATGTCTTCACTGAACTAGAAAACAATCATATTGATTATGCTCTTCTTCCGGTTGAAAATTCAATCGTAGGCAATGTGGCCATTAATAACGATCTCATCTATCAAAAAGATGTCACTATCATTGGAGAGCATTACCTCCCTATTAATCACTGTCTGTTGGCAAAACCAGGAATCAAGCTGGCCCAAATTGAAAAAGTCATTAGCCACCCTATTGCCCTAGGACAATGCCGAAATTTTTTAAGAGAGCATAAGCTAGAATCTATCGCGACTTCAGATACAGCTGGTTCGGCCCAAAAACTTTCTCAAGCTAGTGACTCCACAGCGGCCATAGCCTCAGAGCTGGCAGCAAAAGTTTATGGACTCGATATTATCGCTAAGAATATTCAAAGCACTCAAAATAATATTACTCGCTTTGTTGTTGTTTCCCTTAATAACAAGAGCCTTCCTGATATTAAACGAGAAAAAACCTCTCTGGCCTTTGTTACTAAACACCACCCTGGTGCTCTTTTAAGTTGTCTGCTTAAATTTGCGGCCTTTAACATTAATTTAACGAAACTTGAATCTCGTCCAATCGCTGACAACCCTTTTCAATACACTTTCTTTGTTGATTTTGAAAAGTCAGTCGATGATGACTACACAAAACTCTGCCTTAAGGCCCTTGAGCAAGATGTACAATCAATTAAAATTCTTGGGAGTTATCCTCTTAATACCTACAAAAAGAGTTGAACGAAACTTAGATACTGAGCTTCTTTCTTACTGGGAGTCAGGGGGCCTAGGGAGCCTGGATTCTGGTTTAACCGGAACTGTCCAATTTCATCAAGCTGATTCTTTCTCATTAATTGTCTCTAAAAAATAGCGAGGGTCCTTCTCTATAATTTGAAGCAACCTTGTTGTTGTTCCTTTTGGAACATTATCTCCTTGCTCCCATGCTCTAACAGTCTGAACTGAGACATTTAGTATTTTAGCAAAAACAGCCTGGCTAACATTTAAGAGCTTACGGATTTTTTTTATTTTTGTTTTGCTATACTTAGGTGGCTCGTCAGGCAAAGTTAAACTTTCAGAATTAAGCGTAATAAGACCTTGAGCATGATCTTTTGCTTCTTTCACACTATCAATGAGCAGTTTTGAAAAATTACTTTCTGTTACCTTTAAGTTTGCCATTTCTAATCTCCTCGACCATTAGCTTAATAGTCTTTTTTTATACCAAAACGGTTTAAATATGCTTTCGTAATAAAATGATGTCTCTTTGGTTTTTCCATAATTTACTTGATTAATTGGTATGGTCAGAAATTTAAATTACTCTTTGAGCTTCTCGAGTCCAAGTAAGTAAGAGTTTAGTCCATGTCCTGATATCTGGGCATGACAGACATCTTTTATGACACTGATTTTTCTAAAATCTTCTCTGGACTCAATATTACTTAAATGAACTTCTACTGTCTTAATCTGAGTAGCACTAATAGCATCTCTAATAGCTATCGAGTAATGAGTATAGGCTGCGGGGTTAATAACCATCCCCTGGGCCCAGTCTTTGTTTTCATGAATGAAATCAATAATGGTCCCTTCATGATTTGATTGAAATATTTTAAGCTCCATTTGAAGCTCCTGGGCCTTGTTTTTGATCTCTTGGTTAATCTCCTCAAGTGTTAAGCTCCCATAAATTTCGGGCTCTCTGGTTCCCAAGAGGTTTAAATTAGGGCCATGGACAACTAGGACTCTCACTTCTTGACCCCGCTTAACTCAACGGCCTGCTTGAATTCCTCATAACTAATATCTGAACGAGAGTAAGCACTCCCAATATCTTTTAGTAAAATATATTTGGTTTTGCCCTGACTCTTCTTTTTATCAAACCTCGTTGCTTGGTAAAGACTTTTTATCGTTAAGGACTTGGGAAAAGGTGGTCTTTTAATAGAGCTTAGAAAATGTTGAATCCTCTCAAATTTTTGTAGAGGTAGCACTCTCTTAACAACGGATAAAGCGCTCGCAAACTGCATTCCCATCAAGACAGCTTCTCCATGACGAAAAACGCCATATTGAGTCTGATTCTCTAAGGCGTGAGCAAAAGTATGGCCAAGGTTTAAAAGCTCTCTCAATCCAAATTTTTCAAATTCATCCCTCTCAATGACTTGGGCCTTAAATTTTGAACTCATGGCAACGGCCTTAACAATCACTTTTTCATCCAGTTTCACAAGATCATTAAAATTCTTTTCAAGAAAGCGAAAAAACACTTCATCAAAAAGAAGTCCATATTTAATCACTTCGGCCAGACCTGAGTGAATATCTCTTTTAGGAAGAGTTTTAAGTAAAGAAGTATCACTTATAACCAGAGAGGGTTGCCAAAAACTTCCAATCAAATTTTTTCCTCTCTCATGGTTAATTCCTGTTTTTCCACCAATAGAGCTATCGACCTGGGCCAAGAGTGTTGTGGGAATTCCAACCCAGGGAATTCCTCTCATATAAGTTGAGGCCACAAATCCACTAAGATCCCCAATAACTCCTCCCCCTAAGGCCAAAACGATAGAATTTCTATCAAGTCCTGCTTTTAGCATTTTTTCATACAGGGGATAAACACTCTCTATCCTTTTAATCGACTCATCGACTTTAAAAAGGTGCTTGGAGATTTTTCTATTTTCTTTTTGAAAAAGAGTCATTATTTTCTGTGATGTTTGAGAGAGTTTTCTATCAGCAATTAAGAAAATATTTTTTTGGGCAATGAGTTTAGGTAAATGGTAGAGAATATTCTCTCCAACAAGAATCTTATAAGGGTTTTGAGAAAGTTTAACTCGAATCACTTTTGTTTTAATAATTCTTTCTCCAATCTTTCACTCTTTTTTTAATTTCACTCATGGAGTCTCCTCCAAATTTTTCTAGAACAGCTTCGGCCAGGCATAAAGCGGCCAAGCTCTCTCCAATCACGCCGGCCGCCGGAACTGCACAGTAGTCCGATCTCTCCACATGGGCCTTCACACTTTCACCACTTCTTAAATCAACTGAGTTTAAGGGCTTCATCAGTGTTGCGATGGGCTTCATGGCGGCCCTGATAATAATATCTTCACCACTACTCATCCCTCCAATAATTCCACCTGTTTTATTACTTTTAAACTTTACCTTTTTTTGAGAAGGGGCCATCTCATCATGAACTTTTCTTCCTGACTGGTGGGCACTATCAAATCCCATTCCTATCTCAACCCCTTTAATAGCATTAAGTGACATAAAAGCTTGGGCCAGTGGTCCTTCTAATCTTCTGTCCCACTGAACGTAACTTCCAAGTCCTAATGGAGCTCCTGAAACAATGACTTCAAAAACTCCACCTAAGGAATCTCCATTTTTTCTGGCCATATCAATGGCCTCTATCATTTTCTTCTCACTTGCTTTTGAGTAGCAGCGAACTGGAGACTTATCCATTTTTTCATTTAATTGATGAATAGGAGTTTTCACGATACTTGAGTCATGCACATCTCCTATGGAGACAACTCGGCTTGCTATATGAACACCCAACTCTTTTAAAAAGAATTTGGCCACACTTCCTAAGGCCACCCGGATAGCTGTTTCTCTGGCACTGGCTCTTTCAAGAACATTACGTAAGTCTTTGTGCTTGTATTTTACACCACCTACATAATCAGCGTGCCCAGGTCTTGGAACATGCACTTGTCTTTTCACTTTTCCTTTAAAGGGAGCTACCTGCATGATTTCTCCCCAATTTTCAAAATCTTTATTCCAAATCACAAGAGTAATGGGAGATCCCATCGATTCCCCATGACGAACTCCCGTGAGAATTTCCAAAGCATCATCTTCAATTTTCTGACGGGCCCCACGACCATAACCTTGCTTGCGTCTTTTAAGCTCTTGATGAATTTCTTTTTCTAAAATTTTAAGCCCTGAAGGAAGGCCTTCCATAATTCCCACTAAAGATCTCCCATGAGACTCACCAGCTGTTAAAAAACGAAAACTCATTCTGCTATCCTTTCTAAAGTCTTATAAAAATCTGGAAAAGAGATATCTACAATCTCGCTCTTTTTAATAACAGTTTCCCCTTCAGCAATTAAAGAAGCAACTGAAAAGGCCATGGCAATCCGGTGGTCATGAAAGGTTTCAATCTCGGCCCCATGAAGCTCTTGCCCTCCTTCAATACTAAAACCATCTTCGTAAGTGTCAACCTTAACTCCCATCGCTCTTAAATTTTGGGCCACAGCTTCAATCCTATCACTTTCCTTGGCCCTTAAATCCTCTGCCCCACTCACACGGCTCACTCCTTCACAAACTGTGGCCAAAACGGCCAGGACAGGAATTTCATCAATAAGTGAAGCTACCTCGCTCTCTTGTATATGAAAGCTTTTAAGTTTTGAGTATTTAATCACCAGTTCACCAATAGGTTCAGGAACTTCTTGTGTTATTTTAATAGAAATATCGGCCCCAATTCTTTTGAGAAGATTCACTATCCCCATTCGACTTGGATTAAGGCTTAGGTTTTTAAAATGCACTTCCGAACCTGGGCAAAGAAGAGCGGCCACCATAAAAAAAGCAGCAGAAGAAATATCTCCAGGAATAAGCACATCATTACCTTTAAGCTGCTGCCCTCCCTCAATAGAAATTTCGTTCTCACTTAGGTGAAGCTTAACTCCAAAGTGAGGCAGTAGTCTTTCTGTATGGTCACGACTTTGAATTTTACCCGTTAATTTAGTCTTTCCCTTGGCCAAAAGACCCGCGATAAGCATCGCTGACTTCACTTGAGCAGAGGCCAAAGGAAGTTCATAGTGAGTCGCCTTAAGCTGAGTTCCATGAATAAAGACAGGAGGAAACTTCTCGTTGGTTAACTCGAAATGCGCTCCCATTTGAGAAAGAGGATCTGAGACTCTTTTCATCGGCCTCTTACTTAATGAAACATCACCTATTAAAGTCGAGTCAAAAGGAAGTCCACTTAAAAGACCCATTAATAGCCTCATCGTCGTTCCTGAGTTTCCGCAATCAAGTTTCGATGGTGCTCTTTTAAGTCCCTTTATTCCTTGCCCACGAACAATCATCTCCTCCCCATTATCAATAATAGAAGCTCCCATACTTTCAAGACAGCTTTTCGTGCTCATAACATCGGCCCCTCTTAGAATTTGACTAATTCGAGACTCTCCATGAGAAATGGCCCCAAAAATAAGGGCCCTATGAGAGAGAGACTTATCACCTGGAACGATAACCTCTCCTAGAATTTTAGCTTTCTTTTTTAATTTTTTATCCATCTCCTTATTATAACTCTTTTCAAAAAACCCATCCGAGATAGCTCATCCAAATGGCAAAGATTACAAAAGTGTATAGAGGCTAAACAGCTAAATTAACGTCAAAACTCAGAGGGAAAAAGAAATGTCTAACTTTTAAACACAGCTGAAAAAACGAAATCTATAAAAAATATCTCCGCTTCATTTATTATTGGCGCGGCGCAAAATCCATTGATATAACTTTTGGGACTTTTAATAAAGAAATAACTAACAAACAAAAGGTAAGAAGTTATGCAAGTTGTAAAAAACCTCATTGAACAAGACTCCACACTAACCCCTACAGTCATTAATTTTAGTGAACTGGGTTTTCACAGAGTTCTTGCTCCTTATTTTAATGAACTAAACTTGGAAAAGAGAATGGCCAGGTATAAAGTTGAAAACGGTTGGCTTTCTCAAGATAGAATCATCTCAGAAGCTGATGATATGCAAGAAATAATGAAAGCAAACCTTATTGATGAGAACATGCTTAGAAGCTTTGCTTTTCGCTATATTATTAACGCTTTTATTTCAAACTTAACTCAAGAAAACTCTCTTAGTGAAATTGTGGTTGAACAGAAAAGATTAACTCCAATGCTTGCGACAGAACTAAGACAATCAGGGGCCAAAACTCTTGGTTTCTTTGTGGCCGATAAACTTAATGTTAAAGGTGGAGAGTTATCAATCCATCTTAATAAAAACGAGCATTCTATTTTCTTAAAAAGAGATATCTCAATTGGTGAACTCGTGATTATTGATGATCAAAGACTGTTTCATAGACTAGGTTCTATGATGGCCACAACGGATGAGCTTTCATCGCACTTAGATATCATTGTTCTTTCTCAATACTAACAGTAAGATGTTAGCTTTTTTTAGCCGATAAAAGTTGTCAAAAAATAAAGCCATCTCCTATCATTGCTAAAATTAATGATAGGAGAGGTTTTGATGATAAAATCATTAATTATTTTTGTTCTGTTTTCCATTACAGGTTTCTCTCGTGATTACTACCTAGCGACTGAAACAAAAAATTTTAAAGAATATCTGTCTTTAAGTTATCATAAATTAAAAAACTACCAACCTTTGACAAAAGTGCTTGAGAATGATGAATCTGAGAAATTACAATTTTTTCAATATCTTTCAAAATGTTATGTAGTTATTTTAAAAGAAGATCTTCTAAAAAAGAAAAAGATATCCTGTAAAAAAACTCCTTCAAATTTGTTATTAAGAGATTTTCCTAGTTTTAAACAAGTACCAATAGAAACTTTTTTAGCGACTATTCGTCCCTATGAAGAGAAAGAAGTTCTCTATGAAACGAGTTTTGATAAATTTAAACATACATTCTTTTCATTTCAGCTAGATCTGGATAATTACTCTCAAGAGTATATTGTTCAACACTACCCTAAAGAAAAATACAATATTGAAATAGGACAAAATCTTCAAACTAGTCACAAACCTCAACAGTTCTCTTTTGTTAAGAAAATTGCGATAAAAGAAGAAGAAAGTATTACTGAATTTAAAAATCAAGTCAAAATCAACCAACACGATTTAATCTTTTCCAATGGTCATGATCAATTTAAAATCTATCTTTCTCCCTCTAAACTTCAATTTCTCTCAAGCCTTGATTTTAATCAAGATGTTATTGATTACTTAGACTCTGAAGCAAATAATAAATTATTATCAACTCATTTAGGCCCCTTCTGTTTCCATCATCAAGCTTTTGGAAACCGTCTCTATGATTGCAATCAAATTATCAAAAAAGGACCTTCTGTTGCTAGTCTCAAAAAGTTTAAAACCATAAACATAAGACATGAAGCTGGAGAAATAAAAAGTATTTCTTTTGACTAGGTTTTTCTTTGAATCTAGTATCATGTCATGGCATTTGAAGACGATAACCCCTTTATCACTCAAGAATTTTCTGATTCTCTAATAAATTCTCAAGTCATTGGTGAAAAAACGGGGTGGTATCTTAAAATATTTCAAAATGAATTTTGTTACACCAATGCTTATATCAAAACACATTCTTATGGTGAGTATATTTTTGATTGGCAATGGGCCCATGCTTACGAGCAAAATAATCTCCCTTATTACCCCAAACTCGTTCATGCCATTCCTTTTACGCCTGTCAATTCTCCTAAAATAATAGGAGGAGGTCAGGAAAATAAACGAAAATTTATTAGAGAAATCAAGAAAGAGTATCTCAACTCTCCCCTCTCTTCTCATCACTATCTTTTTATTGACCTCAATGAAGTCGAACTCCTCTCACAAGAAGACTACCTTATTAGAGACTCCATTCAGTTTCATTGGAAAAATGAATGGCAGAGCTTTGAGCATTTCCTTGATTCTTTAAAAATGAGAAAAAGGAAAATGATAAAAAAAGAGAGATTAAATGCTCAAAAGTTAGGACTTAGGATTGAGAAAAGAGAGTTTCACCAATTAACAGGAGATGAGGTTCAAAGTATTTTTAGACTCTACTTAGAGACCATTGATAAGAAACAATCAAACGCCTATCTTAATCAAAAAACTTTTGAGTTATGGACTAACAAACTCTCTCATCAAGGCTTTGTCTTTCTGGCCTATAAAGAGCGCAAGATAGTGGCCATGAGTCTTTTTTTCCACTCATCCACAACTCTTTATGGACGCTATTGGGGCTGTGACCCGCTCTACCAAAGCCAATACCTCCACTTTGAAATGTGTTACTACTTGGGTATCGATTACTGTATTGAAAACAAGTTATCTTTATTTGAAGCTGGGGCCCAGGGAGAGCAAAAACTATTACGAGGATTTAGGCCTGTTGTTATTAAAAGCGCACATCATTTCAAGCACCCTCAGTACCACTCAGCGATTGAAGGCTTCATCAAACAGGAATCCCTGGAAATAGGGAAACAACTCCATTTAATGGAGCAGTACTTACCTTATAAAAATTCCCACTAGTACTTTTAAATCTCAATCTTAAATCGTATAATAAATCATGAACGAAAAGCAATTACTCGATCTCTGTGACTCTGTCGGACAATTCATTGAATACTGGGGATTTAAAAAGATTCATGGCAAAATATGGGCCTATGTTTATCTTGTTGATAGAGAAGTGAGCTCCAAAGAATTAAAAGAAGTTTTCTCTATCTCAAAAGGTCTTCTCAGTATGACCCTTAATGACTTAAAGGACTATAAAGTACTCTTTGAAACAGGAAAGGGTCGTCATGGGGCTGAATTAGTCAAGGCCAATCCTCATATTTTTGAAGCCATCTGCGAAGTTTTACAAAAAAGAGAGAAAACTCTCATTAAAAAAGTCCATGAACAGACAAAACTTCTTAAATCACTCAACAAAGCTGAACTTCAAAATACAGGTATTTCTGCAAAAAAAATAAATTCTCTTGATAAGCTTGTTAGCGGTGCTGATAAAACGTTGAGTGCAATTATCAAACTTGAGCAAGTGAACCTTAGGCCCTGGAAGAACTTCGGGAGCGAGTAAAAAACTCGGTCAAAACAATAAGAGCAATTTTTCTCAGGGCCTGGAAAAAAAAGTCTTCTGTGATTTAATAGTAAGTCTAAATCATCTCCTATCTCAACAGATGGAACTCAAAAATGAATATTGCCGATAAAATTTTAAAAAGACAGACCCTCGTACTTAAACGACCTGATATTGATGAAGAGGTTTGGGACTTACTTAGTAGAAAGTATTTTAGAGAAGAAGGACAAGTTTATTTCGCCTCTTCTGGTACCTCCACAACTGATATTAAAATTTTTGAAATCTCCCATGAGGCCATGCTTGGACACGCTAAGGCCTTGGGGCAGCATTTTGATTTCTCTTCCCAAAACCGCTGGCTTGTTTGCCTACCAACTTACTTTATGGGTGGACTCTCTGTTATTTATCGCTGCCTGGCCAATAATAGTGAATACTATGAATGCTCACCCAAAGATATTTTTGAAATTCACCGAACGATTCGTGAAAAGAAAATTACCCACGTGAGCCTTATCCCTTATCAATTACAACTTTGGTTAGATAACAACCTCGATTTTCCAGAATCCCTTGAAATGGTTTTTGTTGGAGGTGAAGCCATGAGCTTTAAGCTCTTTACCCAAGCAAAGAAAACAGCTCCTCATCTCATCTACCCAACCTACGGACTTTCAGAACTCTGCTCTCAAGTGGCCACATCCAAAATAGATGTTTATGGAAAATATAAAATTCTTCCTTGGGTTCAAATCAAAGAAACTTTTCCTGCTGTTTATGATAGCCCCTATCACTATACTTCTATTATTAAATACTCTAAAGGCCAGATAACCCAAACAACAACCGCTTACAGTCATATTCAAACTCAAGATGAAATTGAAGTTGATGAAGGACACCTCACTTTTCTAAGACGAAGCGATCGTTTATTTAAATATAAAGGCAAATATCTGGATCTTGATGAAATCGAATATAAATTAAGTAAAAAACTTCCTGATGGAACTTTTTTTGTTGATAGCGTTCAAAAGAAAATCACCCTTTTCACAACTCAAGAAATACAAAGCACTGAACTGGATCAAATCATCGAAAAAGTAATTAAAATCGATGAGATTAAAAAAACTCCCGCTGGAAAAATCATCAAAAGCTCTCAGTTTTATCTGTAGAAGACTATTTGCGTAAACCAATGTTATATAACTTGTGGTAGCTACCAACTTTATACAGTTTGGAGGCAATACAAATGAAACAACTTTTAATGGCTGTTATCTTTTTATTTATTTCTCTTCAAGCTCAATCACAAGAAGGGTCAGTTGATATCTTTTGTGGTGATAGAAAATATCAAATCTCTCAAAAAACTATCATTAACGGAGAAAGTGAAAAAGCGAGAATCAATTGTGTTGATGATTTTTTGGGCTACGTTGTTCTCTACGTGGAAATGCAAGATTGGCCACAACCTGCTTTCCTGAATGATAAGTATATTCAGGTTCTAAAAAAAGATTTTGAAAATGGTAAAGGCTGGACTTTCTCTCAAGTTGGATTACTAAAAAGTATTGATGGTGATAATGAGAAAATTTTCAATTCAAATTGTGGGCACTATATGCTTGGAGTAAGAATTCTTCCTGAGATAGATAAACGTAACACTGCTCTCTATTTGTTTTACAATACACCGCTGGTCTACAAGTTCTCTCTTAGTAAGGAGTCTGGTCTTAACGAAAAAGAATATACTGAAGTCTATAATAATGATCCTTCTGAACCAAGAACCTGCGAAGGGTTTGAAATTTCCTATGATTCAATGAAAAATAAAGTTATTGTCGATTATTCAAAAAGATCTGTTTACTTCATTGTTAATGGAGTTGGTGGACTTCAATACTTTACCTTTTAAATTTTGGATTAACGGGGTTCTTGGTTCTGTTTCTCTCCTCCAAAAAGACCAAGAAAAAATTCTATTAATCTTACCCGTTTTTACCTTTTAATTTGACACAAAGCCCGTTTGAGATTAGATTTAAGCATTATCTTCTACCTCGAAGATGGAAGAGGAGCGTTTAACAGGTATTTATGTTGAGGGGTCGGGACCATTGAAGCATAAAGAAGGGTTAATTCGCCGAAATTCTTAGTTTCCTCGAACGAAATTAAGGATTGGTCGAGAGGTTTGAAAACCTACGACTGTCACGTTAAACAAATTACGTGGAGAGCTTCCTATGAGTTAATCCTTCAGATTAATTCCTATGAAATTCTCCATTAAATAAATAGGAGATCTCATGCCCAATACAATCCCAGTTGCAGTTTTAGGAGCCACCGGCACAGTAGGACAAAAAATCATCGCCATGATTGAGCAACACCCTCTTTTCCATGTCGCTGAAGTAGCGGCCAGCCACAGAAGTGAGGGAAAAAAGTACTTAGAAGCTTGTACTTGGAGAGAACCACTTCCCTTTCCTGAGAAGATGGCTTCTCTTACCCTAAAAGAGCTAAGTGAAGTGACTTCCCCTTTTGCCCTATCTGCCCTACCAGCTGATTCGGCCAAAGAGATTGAACCTCTACTGGCCTCAAAAGGGATTCATGTTATTAGTAATGCTTCCGCATTTCGGATGCAAAATAATGTCCCTCTTATTATCCCAGAAATTAACGCCTCCCATATCGAGCTTGTTAAGGCCCAGAGCACACCCGGAAAAATTATAACCAATCCTAATTGCTCCACTGTGTTTTTAGCTCTGGGCCTAGCTCCTTTAATGAAGCTAGGAAAAATCAATCATGTGAGTGTGACAACTCTTCAAGCCTTAAGTGGAGCTGGTTACCCTGGAGTTCCTTCTTTTGATTTGATTGGAAACGTCATCCCTAATATTGGTGGTGAAGAAGAAAAAATTGAACAAGAGGCCAATAAGATTTTAGGTGAAATCGACTCTCCTGCTGTTTTTGATCTCACTGTTCATGTCAACCGTGTTCCAGTTGTTCATGGGCATAGTATTTCAATGCATGTCTTTTTTGAAAATGAAGTGAAAGCAAGTTCAGTGAGAGAAGCTTTTGAAGTGGCCCAAAGAGAATTACCTGGGGCCTATAAACTTCATTTTGATGACTTCTCTCCTCAGCCTGCCAGAGATCTGACTCATGATGATCAAAGGGCCCATATTGGAAGAATTAAGCAAGGTGGAAACTCCAAGGTTGTCGGTCTTGTTTCAATGGGACATAACCTTGTCAGAGGCGCTGCTGGTGCTGCGATTAAAAATCTTGAGCTTGCTCAACAAACATTAGGATAAAAAATGAGTTTAATTGTTGCTAAATTTGGTGGAACGAGTGTTAAGGATGCTCAGGCCATTTTAAGAAGTGCTAACGTTGCTATTTCAACGAAGGCCAATGTAATTGCTGTCAGTGCGACTGCTGGAACAACAAATCTTTTTGCTAATCTCATCGCTATTGCTGATTCGGGTTCAGCTTCTGTTTCTGAGTCTGTTCAGAAAATATTTACCCAGTTAAGAGATAATCACCTGCAAATAGCCTCTGATCTTTTGGCAACTGGTGAAGTCTCAGGGAAAATCATTTCTCTGATTGATGATGCCCGTTCCACTTTTCTTAATCTCCTCATGGCAGAAGAAAAATATAAGAAGGCTTACCAAGATGAGCTCTATAGCTACGGAGAGAGAATCAGCTCAGTTCTTATGACTCACGCGATGAAGAGTTTAGGTATTGACACTGTTAAAGTTGATGCCACAAATTTCATTAAAACAGATTCTCACTTTCTTAATGCCTCTGCTCAGATTGATAAAATAAAAAAAATGAGTGAGTTTTTCTTAAGAGCACACTTAAATGAAGGAAAAACTATTGTCACGCAAGGCTTTATTGGAAGTAATGAAGTGGGACAAACCACCACTCTAGGTCGAGGAGGAAGTGATTACTCTGCGGCCTTAATCGCTGAAGCTCTTCAGGCCAACGCGCTTTATATTTGGACTGATGTGAATGGAATCTATACTGTTGATCCTAGAATCAATAAAAACGCCAGACATATCAACGAACTGACTTACCAAGAAGCAGCTGAGCTTGCGAGTTTTGGAGCAAAAGTTCTTCACCCATCCTGTTTACTTCCGGCCATGCGAGGAGACTTCCCTATTTTTGTAGGCTCCTCACTTGATCATGAACAACCAGGAACGTGGGTAAAGGGGCAGTCAGCTGCAACACCTGCTATTAGGGCCCTGGCCAAAAGAAGTAATCAAAAACTCATGACACTCTCAAGTGTGAAAATGATTGGAACCCACGGCTTTTTGGCCAATATTTTCACGACTCTTGCTAAGTATAAAGTGAATGTCGATCTTGTTACAACCAGTGAGTGCTCAGTCGCTCTCACCCTTGATGGCAATAATAATGGCTGTGGAGGAGAATTCATGTTCGATCAACAAATGATTGATGAACTCTCTCAGTTCTGCCATGTTGAAATCGAAGATAATCTGACTCTCGTTGCCCTTATTGGTAATAATATGCATACGGCTGCTGGTCTTGGCACTGTGGCCTTCTCCTCTCTGGGAGAATTTAATATTAGATGCGTGAGCCATGGAGCGAGTTCTCATAATTTATGCTTTCTGGTTGCTAGCCAAAACGCTGATGATATTCTTAATAGACTTCATCAAAGATTTATTGAAAACAACTTCGGACAAATTCAACAAGAGCCAGCTCATGAGGTTTTTTCGTGAAAGTCGCGGTTGTTGGAACAGGGAAAACAGGTTCACAAGTTTTAAAACTCCACAAAGATATTGTTGGCCCTTTTAATTCGAAGAACCCTGCTCATTCTAAAGAAATATCTCAAGCAGATGTGGCCATCGTTTTTACTGGTGGCGATGTCTTTTTAGATATTTTCCCCGAACTTGTTAAAGCTCGGGTTCCGGTCATTGCTGGCTCCACCGGATTTGAATGGACCGACGAGATGAAAAAAGAAATCCAGCAATCTGGACAACCATGGATTCATGCGAATAACTTCTCTCTTGGGATGAATTTAATGAGGGCGGCTCTGAAAAACTTTAATAAACTCATGCCTCTTCTGAGTAACCCTCGAATTAAAATGCTAGAAATTCACCATACTCATAAAAAAGATAAACCTAGTGGAACCGCTAAATACTGGGCCCAGTGGTTGGGTTATGAGGGAGATATCACTTCAATTCGTGAAGCTGATGTGATGGGTATTCATGAGGCTTCTATTGAAACTGAGCTTGAAAAAATTCAAATCAAGCATGAAGCCAAAGATAGGGCCCTGTTTGCGAAAGGTGCTCTTTGGGCCGCAGGCCTTATTTTAAAAGAAGAACCCGAACCAGGACTTTATGATTTTCAAGACTATATTGCACAAAAATTTTTAGGAGAAAACCTATGAACCTAACTCAAACTTATCTCTGGACAGCTATTGTCACTCCCATGAATGAAAAAGGAGAAATTGACTATACTTCTTTTGAAACACTACTCAAGAGACAAGAAAGTGCTGGTAATGGAAACCTTATCCTAGGAAGTACAGGAGAAGGGCTTGCTTTAACAGATAAAGAAAAAAGAGAGGTTGTGGCCTTTAGTGATTCTCTTAATCTCAAAACTCCTCTAATGGTTGGAGTAGGAGGATTTAATCTTCCTGAAACTCTCTCCTTTCTAGAATATTGTGAAGGTTTTAAAAATGTTAGCTCTTACCTTATGCCAACTCCACTTTACGCGAAGCCTGGAGTTCAAGGGCAAATCGCCTGGTTTGATGCTCTGATGAGTAAAGTGAATAAACCTTGCATGCTCTATAATGTTCCCTCTCGAACTGGAGTGAAGTTTCATCTTGATGCGGCCAAAGAATTAAAGAACCATCAAAACTTTTGGGCCTTAAAAGAGGCCAGTGGTAGTCTCGATGACTTTAGGGCCTATACTCAAACGCTTCCTAACGTTGCTATCTACTCTGGGGAAGATGCCATGCTACCAACCATGGCCCCGTACAACGTCAAAGGGCTTGTTTCAGTGATGGCCAACGTTTGGCCAGTGGAGACAAACCTCTATACCAAAAAGGCCATTCATGGAGAAGTTCAAAACCTCTACCCTCTATGGCAAAAAGCCGCTGACTCACTTTTTTTAGTCAGTAACCCTATTCCAACAAAAATCTTATTACACCAAAAAGGTATTATCAGTTCCCCCATACTGAGGGCACCACTGACTCACTTAGAGCTTGTTGACCCTCGTCCTCTTTTAAATGCTGATAAAGAAGTGACCCAATGGGGTCAAAAGGAGAACACATTATGAGTTATGAATCAATACTAGATGCTCTTGAGTCTGGAGAAGTCAGAGCGGCTTACCAAGATGAAACTGGAAACTGGGTGGCCAATACAAAAGTAAAAGAAGCTATTTTAGAAGCCTTCAAAAACGGAGTGAATACAGAGTGCTCAGGAATTTATCAAGGCTTTGTTGATAAAAATAATATTATGCCAAGAAGCTTCACTAAAGCTGATGGAGTCAGAATGGTTCCAGGTGGAAGCTCAGTAAGACGTGGAGCTTTTGTCGCTAGTGGAGTGATTATAATGCCTCCTGCTTATATTAATATTGGGGCCTATGTTGACTCTGGAAGTATGGTGGACTCTCATGCTTTAGTTGGCTCCTGTGCTCAAATTGGAAAAAATGTTCACCTCTCAGCAGGTGTTCAAATTGGAGGTGTGCTTGAACCTATTGGGCTGGCTCCAGTTGTTATCGAAGATAATGTTTTTATTGGAGCTGGAACCGTGGTTGTTGAAGGAATTCAAGTGAAAAAAAATGCAGTCCTGGCCCCTGGGGTTATCTTATCTAAAGCCGTCAAAGTCTACGATGCTGTTAATGAAAAAGAGCTTGAGCGTGGTGCTGCTATCCCAGAGGGAGCTGTGGTTGTTCAAGGAAGTCGTCCTGCGAGTGGACAATGGGCCAAAGAGCAAGGGTTGCAAATTACAACACCTGTTATCATTAAATATAGAGATGAGAAGAGTAACGCCTCTCTTACTCTTGAAGATGCGCTGAGATAATGAAAGAGAGAATAGCCAAAGAAATAAAAAAACTCACCAGTGAAATCCCTGGTGCTTTTTTCTTTTATGATTTGGACTCATTTGAGGAACAACTTTCTCAAATGAGGGCTTTTGATGGACTTAAGCTTTGGTACGCGACTAAGGCCAACCCTTTATCAAGTGTCATTAAAAGTGTTTCAAAGTTTCCTATTAATTTTGACTGTGCTTCTCATGGTGAAGTTAACCAAGTCCTCTCACAACGGGTTCACTCTTCAAGACTGCTCACAACAGGGCCAGCGAAATCAAAGAAATTTTTTCGTATTTGTCTCAAGCAAGGTATCAATACTTTTATTATTGAGAGCATTAACCAGCTTCACTGGTTAGAAGAAGTGGCCAGTGAATTTAATGTTCGTCCTGAAGTTCTCATAAGAATGCAACTCGAGTGGGACATGGAACTTGATAACGTTCTCGGAGGAAATAAACTAACTCCATTTGGATTAACATTAAGTGATTGGAAAAAAGTTGATTTGAAAATCTTCTCTCACTTTGATGTGATTGGAGTTCATAGTTTTCAATGGGGAAATATCTTAGATATTAATTTACTGCAAACCATTTGGAATTATTGCGCGCAAAAAGCACAAGAACTCGCTCAACTTTTGGACTTTGAACTTAAAGTTCTTGATGTCGGAGGAGGACTAGGAATTGTTTATCATCCAGAGCAAAGACCTCTTGAGTGGACTCAGGTCGCCTCCTCATTAGAGAAGATTAAAGAGAGTTATAAACTCAATGAAATTTGGATGGAACTTGGACGCTACATGATTGGGCCTTATGGACATTATGTCTCTCAGATTTATGATATTAAGGAAGTGGCCGGAGAAAAACTGGTGATTCTTGATAGTGGAATTAACCACCTTATCCGTCCTTTGCTAGCGGAAGAGTCTTTTCCTATGCAAGTTCTGGAGGAGCGCTCACAAGAGACAAGCTCATTTACATTGCATGGCCCTTTGTGTACCTCACTTGATAAACTTGGCCAGTGTGAACTGCCTCAAGATATCCAAGTTGGGGATCATATTGTTTTTCACCAATGTGGGGCCTATGGCTTTACTGAGAGTATGCCTTTTTTTCTGTGTCATGAACTTCCTGCTGAGATTGTTTATAAAAATCAAAAAACTGAAATTGTTCGTCAAATAGAGCAACCAACAATGTGGCTAAGATAATGGATAGAAAAGAAATTCACTCTAGAACTTTGGCCAATGGACAGTCTCTGACCTCTCCCGTGTTTTTTTTCAAAGGAAGCTCTACTGGCCCCAAGATTTATATTCAAGCCAGCATGCATGGAGCTGAGGTTCAAGGTAATGCTGTTATCTTTGAGCTCATTAAATATCTTGAAAAGAACCCTCCTCTTAGTGATATCACGATTGCTCCTTTGATTAACCCCTATGCCACAAACCTTAAACTAGGTGAATATAGCTTTGGGAGATTTGAGCCCACTTCCGGCAGAAACTATAACCGCTACTATTTTAAACCAAACCACGAACAAGAAATGATGATTGAGCAGTTTGCCTCTCAACATAAAAATAAAGAATGGAGTGAATTAAAGTCCCTCTTTAAGAGTTTCATTATTAATCTGGCCCAAGCAGATCAAAAAGGTGAATACACTCATAAAATTAACCACCAAGCCTTTTGCCTGGCCTTTGCAAGCGATATTTGCCTTGATATGCATACAGCATCACATTCTGCCAGACACTTATACACTCAAGACTATCTTGAAGAAGAATCAAAGTCCTTTGGGATTAAAAATATTATTCTCTCCCCTGTCATTAAAACTGGGGATCTTGAAGGGGCCTTTGTTTATCCCTGGCTCAGACTTCAGCAGGAACTTCAAAAGCTCTCAGTCAAAGCTCCTCTTGAATGTTCTTCCTACACTCTTGAATTTGGCTCTCAAGAGAGGTTCTCTTTAGAAAGTGCTAAAGAAGATCTCCAAGGGGTCTTAAATTTTCTGGCCTTAAAAAAAGCTATTGATAAAAACTATTCTTCCCCTAAAGAAGAGTTTCACATCAATACATTTGAAAACTATATTAGCATTTATACCCCTTATGCTGGGCTGGTTGATTATAAAGTGAGTCCAGGGCAAAAAGTAATGAAAGGAGAGGTTCTCGCTGAAATTATCAATTTTCATCACCTCCAAACAAATACCAAAGAAGCTTCGCAGCTTCTTATCAGTGAGTATGAGGGAGTCATTATTAATGCTCTTGACTCATCTATTGCCCATGAAGGGGTTGAAGTATTTAGGCTCCTTAAATCTTAAGCATTGTGCCGTGAACTCTCTTTTTTGCATGTTAAAATAGCTAAATGCTAACGACAAAACGCTTTAAAAATAATTCTGAACTCTCTGAACATATAAAAACTCATGCTCCTAGTTTTTATTTCTCCTCTCAAACCTCCACTGTCATTCCTTATGACAAGCTTAAAATGCATTTTGATGAGAGCATCACTTTATGCGATCTTTCTCAGTTGCCTCCTAAAATGGAGTTAAAAGATGGGGGTCTCCTTTTTATTTCTGGGGCCGTCTCGTGGAAAGAAGCTAGAACCTTTCTTAATTCAAAAGGAAGAACTCTTAAGACTTACCCTACAGAAGAGCTTGCTCTGGTACTCGCAGGTCTAGCAACTTCTTGCACCGGAGAGCGCTGCTTTGGCCATGGGACACTAAGATCTCAGGTCAAAGAAGTCACTTATTTAAATCATCAAGGAGAAGAGGTTAAACTGAGTGCTCAAAAAGAGCTTACAGCGACTCCTTTGTTAAAAGAGTATCAAAAAAGCTATGAAGCCTACCATAGTTTTAAGAACGCTCCTTATCCACGCTTTCAATATGAAACAGATCTGATGATAGGAACAGAAGGACAACTTGGAGTCATTACGAGCGCTCTGATTGAGACAGCTGAGCTCTCCCCTGTCACATACCTATTTCTTCTTTTACCGAAATGGGAAGAAGACTACTCAAAGCATCTTGAAATCTATCAAAAAGTTCAAGGTTTTAGAAAAAGTATTCATAGTGTTGAGCTGGTTGATAGCAATGCTTTTAACTACCTTAAGCCTGAAGAACGAGTGAATAAAGATGGAGATGTTATTTTTCTTGAAATTGTGAGTCAGGACTTTGATGAAGTTTTTGAAAACCTTATCTCTACACTTCCAATCGATGAGAACGCTATTTTTGAAATCTCTCAAAATAGATTTCATGAATTAAGGGCCTCTATTCCTCGTGCTGTTTTTGAGACAAACTCACAAATGGGTGTTGTTAAAATGGGGACAGATGTTCAGGTAATTGGACAAAAAAACTTTCAATTACTTCTTGATATTTACCGTGGCTTTCAAAAAACAACAGTTAAGTATAACTTATTCGGCCATTTTGGGGACGCTCATTTGCATTTTAATTTTATGCCCTCTCCACAAGATGTCCCGGCCTGTCAGGAGAAGCTTAATCAGATGTATAAAGAACTCTTAAGAATCCCTTGCTCTCCTTTCGCTGAACATGGAATAGGTTTAATTAAGCAAAAATTTATCAGAGATTTTTGGCAAGACATTCAATACCAAACATTTCAAGAACTCAAAAAACAACACGACCCTCAAAACCAGTTTTTTCCTCAAGGATTTATGTCTCTTGGGAGAAAATAACATTTCATTTTAAACTAGAATCTAGGATCCTTAGGACCCTGATAGCCAGCAAATTGAACAGTCTTATTTATGAAAGAACCAAACTAAAACGAACAAGGCATCCCTTTAGGATACTTCCCTTTCATTCGTCTTAAATTGATTTCTTTAAGATCATCAGGATCTTCATCAACAGCATTGAAATAGTTATAATAAAGTATGGCACTGCCTGTATTGTTATCAAGAATAATCCATCCAGTGTGATCTTTTGGAAGCCACGCTATCTTTGTCTTCTTCTCTAAAAAGCCATTTTCTTCCAACAGTTTTTCTACAAAAAATCTATCTTTTATAAGTGGCCTGTCAGACAGACCAGGGGTCCCTGAAGAACCTGTCACAAAGACTTCCAAGGTTGAAGCTGGTCCTAAATCTCTAATCGCTTTCTTGACCATTAACTTGAAAGACTTTCTATTTGATTCAGCAAAAAAGTGACCAATATAGAATTGTTTTTTTTTCGGCTCTCTAATAATTATTCCAATACAAGGCCCTGAAGCTCCTGAACTGACAACACAATTTCCTCCCATCAGCTTCGCTTCCGCACCAGCTTCTGCTGAAAAATCTTCTTCATACTGAGCTTGAGAATCAAAAGAAATAATAAATAATAGGGTAAAAATTTTTAAAATAGACAAATCTCACCCTTAGGAAATTTTCCCTCTCTTCCTCTTAAATCCATTTCTTTCATTTTTTCACCTTTAAAAAACTCTTTCGTTCCGTTATAGAAGAGTGTCGCCGCTCCTGTCTCATTATTAAGCTCTATCCAACTCACATATTTTTCAGGAAGCCATAATAAGTGAGCTTTCTCTTCCTTAAATCCTTTTTCAATTAAAAGGTTTTCAATATATTCCTTATTATCCATGAGAAGAGTACCACCAAATTCTGGGCCAGATGAGCCCGTGATAAAAACTTCTAACTCATGAGAGGCCCCTAGTTTTTCAAGCGCTTCAACAACCATTGATAAAAATTTTCCTCTCACAAACCTGGCGTTAAAATGCCCAATGAAAAAAGTCTCTGTTTTAGGATTTCTTATAATGGCCC
This sequence comes from Bacteriovoracia bacterium, assembly GCA_030431635.1. Classification (GTDB taxonomy): domain Bacteria; phylum Bdellovibrionota; class Bacteriovoracia; order Bacteriovoracales; family Bacteriovoracaceae; genus CALFYV01. The sequence goes on along the minus strand of JAUIIL010000001.1, from coordinate 420,094 downwards.
CTATACATGGAGCACTTGCTCCAGTTGAGACTTGACAAGAACCCTTCATTAAAACTGCCTTTTCATCAGTCTTGGGCTCAAAGAAATCAGTTTTTGCTTCGATGGAGAAACTTAAAACTAATAGAATAAAAAAACGGTAGAAACTAAACATGCTATCTTATCGGAATTATGGAAGGATTTATTTACTTGAGAAATAAACTTTTATACTCAGAATAACCCTCGCTCTCTAGCTCTGAAAAAGGAATAAAGCGCAAAGAAGCTGAATTAATACAATATCTTAGCCCGCCCTTATCACGAGGGCCATCTGGAAACACGTGGCCTAAATGAGAGTCAGCTTTTGAGCTTCTGACTTCCACTCTTCTCATTGAAAATTTACGATCATCATGCTCAGTCACCGCTCTCTCATGAATAGGTCTTGTAAAAGATGGCCAGCCACAACCTGAATCAAACTTATCAAGTGAAGTAAATAAAGGCTCGCCAGAGACGATATCAACATAAAGACCAACTTCTTTATGATCCCAAAATTCATTATCAAAAGCACGCTCAGTCGCATCTTCTTGAGTCACAGCATACTGCAGGGGAGTTAATTTCTTTTTTAGATCTTCATTCATCATTGCCATTTTACAAAATAAGTAGAGTTTTGCTAGCCTTTTTCTATGTTAAAAGTCAAAGAACTCATGCAGAAGCTTGGACCAGGTCTCCTTTATGCAGGGGCCGCGGTAGGAGTTTCTCATCTCGTTCAATCAACTCGCGCTGGGGCCGAGTTTGGTTTTGCGCTAGTGGGAGTTGTCATTCTCTCTAATATTCTCAAATACCCCTTTTTTCAAATCGGTCCTCGCTATAGTGCCGTGACTGGAAAAACTCTCCTTGATGGTTATGAAAAACTAGGAAAATGGGCCATTGTTATTTTTCTTTTTATCACTCTTGGAACGATGTTTATTATCCAAGGGGCCATTACCGTTGTCACTGCCGGAGTCTTTGAACAGCTCTTTAAATTTAATTATGATATTCGTATTGAATCAGCTCTTATTCTTGCTATAGCAACAGTCATCTTAATTTTTGGTCGCTATAATCTTCTCGATAAAATTATTAAATTTATTATTATCCTTCTAAGCCTCTCAACTCTCATTAGCTTATTAGGGGCCGTTAAAAACTTTTCTCCACCTACTGTTATTCCAGCTTCGTTTTCTCTTAAAAACCAAGCTCACTTTTTTTTCCTCATGGCCCTTGTTGGTTGGATGCCAGCTCCTGTTGATTTATCTGTATGGCATTCTATTTGGTGTGTTGAAAAGAATAAAAAAGATAACTCTAGGACCTCTCTCAAAGATGCTATGCTTGATTTTAATGTAGGCTTCGTGGGCACGATGTTTTTGGCCTTGGGTTTTCTAAGCCTTGGGGCCCTCGTTATGTATGGTACTGGAGAAGCTTTTCCAAGTTCAGCTTCTGCTTTCTCAGGAAAACTCATCGAACTCTATACAAAGAACTTAGGCCCTTGGGCCGCTCCTATCATTGCGATCGCTTGCTTTACAACGATGCTCAGTACAACACTTACAGTGTTAGATGCTTATCCTCGCATGATGAGAAAGATGACAACTCAACTCCTTCCCGCTCACTTTAATAACGATCAATGTAAAAAGATTTATAACTTCTGGCTTATTTTCATGGCCACTGGAACTGTTTTCTTTATTTTTCAATTTTTGCAAAATATGAAAACAATGGTGGATTTTGCAACAATTGTCTCTTTTGTTGTGGCCCCATTGAATGCGCTTTTAAATTATTTAGTGATTCAAGATAAAACTCTTCCTAAAGAGGCTTCCCTATCAAAACCTATGAAAGTTTTAAGTTTCGTGGGTCTTAGTTTTCTGAGCATCTTCGCTCTTGTTTTTCTTCTGCTGAAAGCTCAAGTGGTAGATCTCCAAACTCTTCTTCACCTTTTTTTCTTATAAGGTAGCTGCCTTTATTAAATTTTAACTCTTCTTTTTCTGAAATATACCCAATAACAGCTTTATTTTCCGAAACAAGTTTAACAAAGAAACTACTTGAGCCTTCACTGCCTATAGGAATCATAAAAGTACTCGGGTCATAAGCGAAGAAAGGAAGCTTAGCGCCTTCCAAATCACAGCCGTTCTTATCCATTTTAAGAGTGTTGTAGTGAAAGTTGTTGTAAAGAATAAGAAACTTATATGGCTTACCATCTTTATATTCTAAAAGAAGCTCTCCATCTGGATACTCTTCGTTTTGGTATTGAAAAAACCACCTTACAGCGACCTCATTTTCCAAACTGGCCACAGGGCCTTCTGGAGCAGCGGCCACAACTGAAGGAAGATAACCAAACATTCTTACTGCTTCATCTGTATCAACGGGCTCAAGAGTTTTAATCACCCCTCTTTCTTTAATATTTTCCATTGCAAATCTATATTCACCTTTAACTTGAGTGGCCTCAATGAAGTCTGATGAAAAAAGGTAGCCATTTGGAGTGAAATAAAATTTCTTCCCATTAATTTTGACGTAATCAAATTCAAAAACTTCCTCATCTTTTCGACTACGAGAATAAATATGGATAGAGTCGCCAATTTTAAGCTCTTTAAGAGTTATTCGCCTTCTATTATAAGTCTTTCGATGAAAATCAAACCTAACACCATCAATACTTTCCTTAGTTCTAATCGCTGAATAAATGGAAGTAAACCAAGATCTCCACTTATCATCTCGCCATAAATAAAACTCAGGCATCGTTGATGTGAAGAAAACCTTATCTCTGCCTTGAGTGATTGGAATAAGGTTAGAACTCTCATTCTGTGTGCTTAGAACGAGATAGTTTTTAAAACTGCTCTCTTTACCATTAATCATACTTTTATATTCACATAAACGCAGATACTGATCTTTTTCAAGCACACCATCTAGCACTCCACCACGGTAGACATAGCACTCATTCTTTCCAATAAAGTGCTTCTCGCCATTTTTTAAATGCTCCGCTCGGATCACTTTTCTTTCAAAGGCCTTCAAGAAAGCTTCAAAAAGATCTTCATCTTCTTCGTAAGTCAGAAGGCATTTCTCATAACCAGTTTTAAAATTCACCGGATGGTAATAAAGTTCGCAGTATTGCTTAAGAAAATCTTTAAAAACATTGCGTTGAATTTGAGGATGGAGACCATGGTAGGAGTGCTTTTTCTTGGAGTTTTCATAACTAAAGAAGTCTGCTCTATTTTGAGCAAAAGAAAATAAACTAACTAAAAGTAAAAGACATGAAAACTTCACTACACACCTATTTTTTACGCGTTGCAGTATTTAACCATCTAAACCTTAATTTCTCAAGCCTGGATGGTTAAAATTTCAGGGTGTTAAAAACTATGGCATACGTAATTTTAAATAGTTAGAGACGAAGTGAAAGCAGAAAGTAAAAAGGCCCTCATCGAGGGCCTTAACTTATTAAGATTTAAATAAAAATCAGATTTTTTATTAAGCAGCTTTCGTTTCGCCCTTATTTTCTTCAACAGCTTTCTCTTCACCAACAACTTCTGGTTCAGTTTCAGTTGTATCAGGTTCATCAGATTGAACTTTAGCATAATGACAAACAACTACTGTTTTCTCTAAATCCTCTTCAGCAACTTCAAATTTGTAACCTTTGACCATATCACTTACATGAAATGAACTATCAAGCTCAAGTCCAGAAATATCAAAAACAAGCTCATCAGGAATATCCTTAGGATATCCGTAAACATAAACTTCGTTCATTTGTTGAGAAACAATTCCCCCAGCTTTTTTACCAAGAGACTCTCCTTTAAAGTGAATTGGAATATGCATCCAAGTTTTCTCATTTGATTTCAGAGCATGGAAAGAAACGTGAACGTACTTACCATCTTTAGGATTTTTCTGAATTTCTTCAATGGCCACTAACTGAGTCTTGTTCCCATATTTAACTTCACACTTAATCGCACCTGAATGAACAGCTTTCCATAAGTCAGTATAAGCAATTTGAATTGGTGTTGACTTGAACTCATGACCATAAATACATCCAGGAACAAATCCTTGATTTCTTAATGTCACACCCTTTACACTGAGATCTCTTTCTTGGGCCTTTAAAACTAAATCCATCTAAATATCCTCCTTACAGATACACTCTCTCTATTATCGGACAAGTAGGGATTCCTATAAAGACGAGGAAAGAATGTTACTTTATATTCCGGTATAAATAACTCAGGAAAGAAACGAGAGCACTAATGACTAAACAGGTTGTCAGAGGGAAATAAAAGGAAGAGTTTCCATTCTTAAAATGAATATCTCCAGGGAGTTTTCCTAAAGGTATATTTCCTCCAGTAAACTGCCACAAACTACCCAGCAAAAAACTGACTAAGGAAATCAAGAAAAAAACTTTGGCCACTGGATGGAGATTCATATTATTGTTATACAAAAAGTATTTATTATGATCAAACTATTACCTCTTCTTTTCTCTCTCCTCTCCTGTATGTCACCGCAAGGTTATCATGGCCCTAAGTCTGATCACTTTAATGGAGAGAAGTTTTCAAATTATAATTCACTTCAAACTGATAAATCTCTATGGACTCTTCTCAAGTGGCGTTTTTCTGGAGATAAGGCCACTTGGCCAGAGTGGGTAGAATCAAGCCAACAACAAGTTCCACAAACGCGAGTAAAAGAAGGAATCTCTCTTACTTTTATTAATCATTCAACTGTTCTCATTCAAGTTCAAGGAGTGAATATTTTAACCGATCCGACCTATGCTGATAGAGCTTCTCCCTTTAGTTGGATTGGCCCTAAAAGAGTAAGACTTCCAGGAGTGGCCTTTGACTCTCTTCCTCCTATCGATATTGTTCTAGTTAGTCACAATCACTACGATCATTTTGATGTTCCAACACTAACTAAAATTGCTCAAAGAGATAATCCTCTCATTCTCTTTGGATTAGGTAGCTCAAATTTATTAGAAGAAAAAGAACAAACCCGTTTTCTTGAAATGGATTGGAAAGATAGACAAAGCGTAAAACAAATTCCTATTACTTTTGAAAGGGCCCAGCATTGGTCTGCTAGATGGATTGATGATAGAAGAGAGCACCTATGGGGAAGCTTTATTTTAGAAACAAAAGAGGGAAAAATCTATTTTGCTGGAGACACTGGTTATTCTGATCATTTCAACTATATTGGAAGAACTTATGGCCCTTTTAAACTTTGCCTCTTACCTATCGGGCATTATGAACCGCGATGGTTTATGAAAAATGCTCACGTAAATCCTGAGGAAAGCGTTAAGGCCCACAAAGAACTTGGATGTGAGCAAAGCTTAGGTATTCATTTTGGAACATTTCCTTTGACTGATGAATCCATAGAACAACCTCTCATCGACCTTGAAAATGCTTTAAAAGAAAACCAAGTGTCTCCACAAGACTTTTTCACCTTAGATTTTGGTGAAACAAAAAAAATAAATTCGCAGACAGAACAGTAACTAAAGCTTAAAACTCTCACGCAAAACATGACAATAAGGTCTTTGATTATTCTTTGAGTAGTAATCTTGATGGTATTCTTCCGCTGGATAGAATTTTTTCAATTCCTTCACTTCAGTCACAACCGGAGCGTCAAAATACTCTCCATCATTGAGCTTCTGAATGAAGTCTTCCACTTCTTTTTTTTGTCCCTCATTATGATAAAAAACAACTGAGCGGTATTGATGACCTAAATCTGGTCCTTGTCCATTGAGTTGAGTAGGATCGTGAGAGCGAAAATAATAATCAAGTATTTCTTTAAAGCTAATCACACCAGGATCAAACTCAAGCTGCACAACTTCCGCATGTCCTGTCGTTCCCGTGCATACTTCTTGATAGGTTGGGTTTTCAACCTCTCCTCCACTATAGCCAGAAACCGCATTCAAAACGCCAGCAATTCTTTCAAATATATATTCAACTCCCCAAAAACATCCGGCGCCAATTGTGGCCTTAGAAGTCGCTTTTTCACTCATAAACTCTCCTTCTTTACTAGAGCTATTTAATAAGGAGTTCTTCTTTCTGGCAACACTCCAGGAATATACGCTTTAACATATAGCGAATTTTCGCTTGTTTTTTTCTCTAGAGTTTCCGAAAATAAAGAAAGGGAATAACCAAGGAGAGGGCATGATCACACTTGAGCAACTATGGGAGTTGGCCGGTTCAAAAAGAGGCGTCAAAGTAAGATATATTGACTGGAATCACCGTTGGAAATATTTTGAAATTCACGGCAAAGACAGTGCTGGAAAAAACCTCGTTGGAGTTCTTTGCACTGGTGAGAGCATTTCTTTTGATAAGGATTCTAGGCATTGGATTCTCTACACCCCAGGTGATGAGAATATGGCCAGAGCAGTTTAAATTATTCAGTTAAAACTGGACTACAGTCTAGCGTTATAGTGTGAGAGCCTAATGAGAAATCTTGAACGATTCTCTGCTTTGTGAAGCGCACGTTTTTAGTTCCTTGCCTAAAATCTGTCTGGCAAGGATACTCATCCCCCACCTCATGGTTATCCCGGCGGTAATCAAGACCTACCCGCATTCCATGCCTTGTATCAAACTCTAAAACCATAATAGGTTTCAAAACAAGGTCGTGCCTTAAAAGCTTCTCCATCTCCCATCTGACCACAGTTTCATCGGCCCCTTGACGGGAGAGTTTTTGGTACAACTTAACCAGCTCATCACTTTGTATATTGCTATTAAGACTAATGCCTTCAACCGGAAGATTATAACAAATGGCCTCCCCTCTCTTCATTGTTCCCGCATAAAAAGTCTTCTCTAAAATTGCTGTATTTGTTCCTGGGGCAAGAAGACTATTAGCATCCTTTTCTTCTCCAGCAACCGAGTACTCTCTCAAGCGGCACTTATGAGCATAGTAATATCCTCTGTCATAGCTATCCTGGGCCAACCCAAGATTCAGAAAAAGAAGAGAAAACATAAAATACATAAGTCTTATCATTAGGACTCCAACAATATTGAGACGATATTATCAGTTCCAGTATTTTCCACAATGAAAACTGAAGATATTACATGCCTGTTAGAATTTTAACACCTTCTATATCCATGATTTCACGAAGATTACGACTGAAAAGGGCCTTATTTTTTACAATGGCCATAAGAAAAAAGGGAGTGGCCAGTTGATAAGTTTCTGGATTGAAATGAGGGAGTAGGCAAACCACAGTGGGCTTTGAAAGAAGCTTTTTTTCACTAAGACTTAGGCCCAGAAGAATTTCAAAATCAATAAAGGTTATGACTTCGCTCTTTCTCCCAAGCTTATAGTCCTCAAAATCACGAAAAAAACATAACTCATAATCAGAGTTCAAAAAAGCATCTTTATAAAGAAAATCCCAGTCTTTTGTTGGTTCTAAAATAGCTATTTTCATTGGGATTCCTTCTTGTAAATCGTTAATACATATTCTCCTTCCAAAGATTGAGCTTCATCATTTGACTCTTTTTTCTTTTTGAGAGAATGAAAAACAAGCTCATCGACCTCCAAGTTAAAAAAGGTGGCGAGCTTTTTAATCGCCTTAACACTTTGAGGAACAGAACCGTTAAGATAGTTATGAAGAGTGCTTTTATTCATCCCAAGTTCTCGGGCCAATGTGCTCACTTTTAGTTTTTTTTGTTTTAATAAAAGCTGCAGATTCTCTTTAAAAGGAAGAGAGGGTTTTTCATTCATAAAATTATTTTGCCTCGAAACTCAATCATTGCCAGAAAGATTCATTCTGGTACCGCAAAAATTCATTCTGGTACTTTTCAAAATAATTTTCATAAATGAAATTCCAAGAGCTTGGAATTATGAATTCAGACACAAGTCTTAAGAAAAAGTTATCCCCTAAAAATTAAAATTAGGATAACTCCTTTTATTTTTTAATGATTGTTTTAGAAAACTTAACTCTCCAGTCTTGCTTACCCATCTTAAAAGTAAAATGGAACAAGACTGGACGATATAAGAGAAAAATTAAGCTTCAGCAGAAGGTTCGGACTCAGTTTCTGTTTGCTCAACCTCAGCTGGTTCCTCTTTTTTCTTCGGAGTGACTTTAATTAACCCCTCGCTAAGAAGAATTTTGACTTTCTCTTCAGAGTTAACCCATTTTTTTGACTTATCTTTGACACCGTAGCGCCCAGATTTCTTTTTATAAATAGTGTACTCTTTTGTCTCTTTCACAACTTCCATAACTTTCTCCTTAAGAGTTTAAAAAACTAATTGATATTTCATCAGATTTCATAATTGACTGACAAGTCAAAACATTACCCCCACCAGCTTGATGGGTTTGGGAGCCTTCTTCGATGCATGACACCTCACCTGAATCAACGCTGGCCTTACACATTTGGCAAGCCCCTGCGCTGCAGCTAAAAGGAGGATTAACTCCAGCTGCAATTGCTGCGTCAAGTAATGTCTGCCCTGCATCACAACTAAACTCTTTAGCTATTCCTCTTATTCTCGCCTTAATTAGCGCCATGACATCTCCCTCATCAATCTGAAAGTTAGCAAAAACTCACAAGACAGGCAATCTTGATTTCCCGCTCTCATTTTATTCTTTCTTGCGAGTATACCATAGTTAATGGTAGCTAACTTCTTATGAGATTAAATTTATTTTTGTTTTTCTTCTGTTTTTGCTCCTTCTCTAAAATTCTCTACCATTGTGAAATGGAGCTCATTTCTCAAAAATATGAGAAAGTCGAAGAAGATTTTTTAGTTATAAGAGTCATTGAAGAGAACTCAGAAATCAAAATGCTCGCTAAAAAAGTAACTAGTTCCATTTGGGGCAATAGTGTTATTGAACTTAAAACTCTTGAACCTAAAATAAGAAATTTCTTGAGAGTGAGAACTATTAAAGCTCGCTCCCCTAAAAAACGAATTGAGAAAAACCAAGAACTCTACCATTTAAAACTTAAACTCCCTTTGAAAAACCTAACTCAAACAGAAGATTTTACTGTGATTGAAAAGCTTAAGGGGAAATTCTTAATGAAAGATCTTATTTTAGATGAGGGAGTTGAAAAATATAAAATTAATCAAGACAGAAGTGTATGTCTTGTTAATCCCATTTTTGATAATGCACTTTTAGAATTCTCCATTCTTGGTCTCCTTTAGGAGCATTGACTAATACAACATCTCCAGAGGACTTCCCCATTAAAGCTTTCCCAATGGGACTAAGATAGCTGATTTTATTTTCTTTCGTCTCAATTTCATCAGCTCCTACAATAATAAAACTCTTTACTCCATTTTCATTTTCTAGTTCAACACTGGCCCCAAATAAAACTTTCTCACTAGGAGATTTAAGATAATCAACAACCTCACTCTTCTCAAGCCTACCAGCGAGAAAGCGAAGCCTTTTATCAATTTCTCTTAAGCGTTTTTTTCCATAAATATAGTCCGCGTTCTCACTCCTATCACCATTACCTGCGGCCCAAGCAATGACCTCACAAATTTTAGGTCTCTCCTTGTGAAGAAGCTCTTCATACTCGCTGAGAAGTTTTTGATAACCACCATGAGAGATATAATTTTTCATAGGACAATCTTAGGTAAAAAGAGCAAGAAGCTCAGGAGCATTTTCTCTCTTACTCGCGTTTGTTGAAATCGTTCTTCTGACTTCAAACTTTTCAATTTGGGCCCTCTCATATTCTTTGAGAGTAAAATCTGTTTCATGATTTGAGATGAGAACAGGAACTCCTCTATGGGCAACGAGTTCGGCCACACGAGCAAGACGAACTTGTTTAGATTCATTAAAACCGCCCTCACCATAAGAAGTGAAACTGGCGGTTTTACTTAAAGGAACGTAAGGAGGATCGCAGTAAATAACATCCCCTTCTCTGGCTTCTAGCATCACTTCTTCAAAGTCTCTGACTTGAAAAGAAGCTTTTTGGGCCTTCTGATAAAAATAGCGCATCTCCTCTTCGGGAAAATAAAGAGTTTTATACCGCCCAAATGGAGTATTAAATTGACCGCTTTTGTTATAGCGGCAAAGCCCATTATAACAATGACGATTAAGATAAATAAAAAGAGCACTCTTTAGACTTACATCTTTAGTTTGATTAAAAGTTTCTCTCCACTGATAAAACTTTTCTTCAGTATTATTTTCTGACGTAAAAAAACTTCTCACAAACTCAATAAACTCTTCCTGTCCTTCCTTGAGAGAAATAAAAGTATCAATCAGATCGCTATTACTATCAGTCAATAAATACTCTTCATAATCAGTATTAAGAAACAGTGCTCCAGTTCCTGAAAATGGTTCAATAAGTCTTCTGCCTTGAGGAAGAAGACCTTTAATCCGCTCAACGCTTTTGTATTTATTTCCGGCCCATTTTAAAAAAGGTTTCATGGCACGCAGAGTACTTTAATTCTCACACTTTGTTAATGACAAGATGACAGACGCTGTGTCATTTTAACTTCGTGAAATACTTCATTATCCTTTTTCTTATAATGCCCTTGGCCACTCTAGGGCAAGTGACACGAACAACCTCTAAAGACTCATTGCCTCTTTTAGAACTTGGGGCCGGTGTTATTTCAGTGTCTGTACCTGATTACCCAGGTGCATCCAGAAGTCAGGTTTACACTTTTCCTTTTCCAACTGGACTGTACCGAGGAGAGACTTTAAGGGCCGATGAAGACGCAGGTATCAGAGGACGCTTTATTCAAAATCCCAATTATGAACTCAGCTTTAGTGGAAGCCTCACTTTTTCTTCGCGCTCAGATGAAAACCCCGTGCGCAGTGGAATGCCAGATCTTGATGGATTGGGAGAATTTGGTCCTAGTCTCATTATAAGACTGAAAAGAAGTACAGGGAAAACACCCTACCGACTCTCCCTCGCTCTTCCTCTTCGCTATGCTATCTCTACAGATTGGAAGCGTTTTGATGAGAGAGGATTTGTCTTTAATCCTTTTCTTTTTTTTGTGCGAGAAAAATTTCTTCATCCTGATCTGATTCTTTTTAGTGGGATTGATATCAGATGGGCCACAGAAAAATATATGGATTACTATTACCAAGTCGATCCACAGTACGTCACTTCATCAAGACCTTACTACGACGCGAAAGCAGGATACCTTCAAACAGGACTTTATCTAGGAATGGCCTTCACTTTGAAAAAAAAGCACACTTTTTTTAGTGGCGTACAACACTTAAGTCTAAATGGGGCCCAAAATGAAGAGAGTCCTCTTTTAGTTGACACATCTCAGTGGGCTTGGGCCATTGGTTATTCTTGGTGGTTTTATGAGTCAGAACTCAGAGGAAGTCGTTACTGAAAATAACGCTCAGGATTTTTGCAGGACTTAATAAGATAGTGTGCTTTTAGAATTTCTTTTTCTCGTTCAGAAAGATCCCCTTGCTTTCCAAGTTTCTCTTCCCGTTGAAGCTTTATATAGCTTAGTAAAATCGCTGCTGCCACAGAAATATTAAAACTTTGTGAGAAGCCAACAGTTGGAATCGTGCAGTTAATATCAGTGTACTTAAGAAGCTCCTGACTAACTCCATCTTTTTCATTTCCAAAACAAACGACTGTTGGTTTGGTAAAGTCAATTTGAGTCATGGGAACGCTATCAACTTGCAGTGAGGTGGCCACAATTTGGTGGCCTTGCGCTTTAAGTTTTTCCATACAATTAACGACATTATCCCACTTTCTTCTCTCTACCCACTTGTGGGCACCGTTAGTGACTCTTGAGCTTAATTTGATTTTTTCAGATTCAATGATATCGAGTTTTTGAAAACCAAGATTTTCCATAGAACGGATAACAGCGGCCATATTTCCCATGTCACAAACCCGCTCCATTAAAACGCCAATATTTTTTGTTCTGCCTTCAATAACCCGTTTAATCTTCTCTAGACGCTCAGGAGTTGTAAAAGGAGTAAGCTTCTCCAAAACATATTGGTAATTCCAATTTTTTTCATTAATGCCAATGAGTTCATTATAGTCAAACATACAACTTTATACCCTGCTTTGTTTTTTTATAAGCCCCAAATTTCTCTCGTCTGATAGTTTTTCACTTTGCCATTTTTTTTCACAACGGCTTTGACTTCAAACAGTCTATCTTCTCTTGGTTGGTTTTTAACAACACTCTCTAAGTAATCATTAATTTCTCTATGATTAGTTGGGAATGAACCATAAACATAGTAATTAGTTTTCAAAATATCATAGGCATGAAAAGTAAAATGAACGTTTTCATTGTGTTGAGAGACTAATTCTTTAGCTTCTTTGACACATTGGTTAAGTTCTTCTTTGGTTTTTTTATCCACCTCAGATTTAGACTTTGAACTTAACTCAATCATTGTTTCTGTTCCAACAACTTTGACATTATTAATTGCTTTTATACACATCACATGTCGAATTAAGCCTACTTCTTCAGACTTGCCCAAAAGGGAGAAAAGAAAAAGAAGTGAAAAAAGTTTCATTTTATTCTCCAGTTAAAAATCTAACAAAGTTAAGCAGTATATCTCAGCTTTTCTATAAATCTTGTTTCAAAAATCTGTTTTTCACGCTAAGTCAGTATTATGAAGGGCTCAGTCCAATTAAACGTCTAAAACATCATTAAATATTTTGCATCCACCTTCTTCACGTCCAGTAAGAATTCTAAGCCTCGTTTTTGCGTCTTTTTGCTCTAGTTCAAGTATAGTTGAAAAATTCTTAACTAATGAAGCTTCTAAAGTGATGCTCTGATCCGTTTTTATATCTTTGTGTGTAGCTTTAAGAATTTTTTTGAAGTTTTTTAAAGCAGGACCATTTGCTGAAAGAGGACTTAAGTCTCTTACAATCATCTTATCAGTTAATTGTTCAATTTTTTGTGATATTTTTACTATTCTCTTTTTTATTCCTCTAAGCTCGGTAATTTCGTCTTTTGTTAATAGTTCATCAGAAGGCTTAGAAGATGAGCACGCTGAGTATGAGCTCAATGGTAAACTCAATGAAAGGGCCAATAATAGATATTTCATAAATTACTCCTCAATATAGTAATGATTTTTATAAATCTAATGCACGCATTATCTCTGCTTTTTTAATTTGACGCCATTCTATGGCTCACATTTACATAGTGGTGTGTAACTTTTCGACAATTCTGTTCTATTGTTGTTTTTCAGCCAAAATGTCCTACTTAACGCATTAATATTACGATGCTCTGAACCTTTAAACCGGAGCAAAAAACAATAAGAATACATTTGAGGTCTCAAAAGATTTAACAAATACGTAATTTACATAAATAAAAAGGGCCAAACTTTGACTTATCAGGAAGAAATTGAATTCCAAACTCAGTTCTCTCCGATTCATCTTCTAATGAAAGAGGAAGAACTTCAAACTTTCCTTCTCTTTTTTTCAAGGCCTTACGGATCACTTCATCATTTTCCCAATGACTTATAGAACAAGTGGAATAAACGACACTTCCCCCTGATTGAGTAATATCAATGGCCGCGGCCAACAGGGAGAACTGTAACATGGCCAAGCGGCGGCTGCGCCCCTCGCTCCAATCTTGCATCAGTTCTTTTTTTTCTAAAAAGTGCCGCTCTGATGAGCAAGGAGCATCCAAAAGAGTTTTTGAATAAACATTTTTTTCAAAAAGCCCCCATTTACTCGCGTCTCTCTTGGTGTAGGTGATTTTTTCTCTTTGCTCAGTTGGAAGGTAGTCTTGCATTGTTTTCTTGAGTCTTTGAAGCCTTTGATGGGAGAGATCATTACAAACGAGAGAAAGAGGATTATGCCCCATTATCATAAGACTTTTCCCCCCTGGGGCAGCACATAAATCAATGACAGTATCATGAGAGTTAACCTCTAAGGCCTTAACAGGTAGAGTTGAAGCATAATCAAGCAGATAGTAGTTCTTAAGTTCGCCAATAAAACTCGGAGCGTCCCACTCTTTTTTTTCATAAAGATGAGACGATTTTTTCTCCCCTTCGTAGTCTTGAACAAGGTAGGGATTATAATAGGCAACATAGTTTTTTTCTGACAAAAGAGCTCGCTTTAACTCATCCCACCTGCCAGGATAGAGTTTAGAGTAGAACTGATCGAACGCGTCTTCGCCTTTTAAACGTTTCATAGACTTTTTCATAGCATATTAGATAAAAAATATGTATGATTTTTGTATCAAAAAACAGAAGGAACTCACTATGAAATATGGACTTTTATTGATTCTTTTTACCCTTAGCTCATGCTTTGAAAGCCCTAAAAAGAAGCTTCAACTTGATATTTCAGATTTAAAGAAAGTTAATATCGAGATGAAAGATGGCCATATTGCGATAACAAAGTCTCTTGATAAGACAGAATTTGAATGCAAAGAAGGAGCTTTTACACTTAAGAAAGAGAGCAATATTCTTAAAACGAGTGATGCGAAAGTTAACTGTGTTTTAAGAGTCAATGGAGTGAATATTTCAGTTATGATGAGTAATGGTCTTATTACCATGGATGATATTGATGGAAATGTTTATGTCAAAGGAAATACAGTAGATCTGAATGTATTTGAAGATGATTTAACAGATAAAATGCGCTACTTCTTTCCCACCAAAAAAGAAACTAAGTTCTATTTTCAAGACCCTTTCATCGAAAAGTTTGGTCTTACCAAAGAAGCTGATAAGACAAATGTCACTCTTGATGTTGAGCAAGGATATGCTCGAGTGAAATCGGCCACTCCAGGAAAAGAGAATTTCGAACAAAAACCCGAGTAGTTATTTAAAACTCAGGTCATCAGGGGCCTAAGGATCCAGGATTCTGGTTTAACCGGTAGATAAGAGCTCCTACTTCATCTGCTTGTTTAATGAGTTCAGTTTGATTCAAAATATCTAAAACAGCTTGAACTTCTCTTAAGCTTCCCAAAGCAATTGAATAAAAGCGTCTTCTATCTTTGACAGTCGCTTTTCCACATCCTTCTGCGAGATTAAGACAAATACTAAGGCTCGCTCTCTCAAGTTGATCTCTCATCGCTCCTTTGAGTTTAAGTTCTCTGCAGTTGTAATAGAGCTCTTTTGCTTTTTGATAAGTTATAAAATTGTTTAACATCCTCTTCTCCTTTTTTAGGGTTCTGCCCATAGTGCAACCCTAAAAAAGGAGAAGAGAATGGGGACAAATCTTGAAGTCTATCAAAAAGCAGTCAAACTCTATCAACAAGTGAAGGCGTTAAAACTCAAAGGAGCAGTGAGAGATCAGATAATAAGAGCTTCTATGAGTGTGTGTTTAAATCTAGCGGAAGGAAATAATAGAAATGGACTCAAAGATAGAAAGAAGTTTTTTAATATTGCGCTTACCTCTCATAGAGAAGTTCAAGCTTTAATTGAGATGGAGGAGCTTATGGAACTAACAAAGTTAGCAGATATCATCGGAGCTCAACTGTATCTGCTTCACCAAAACTGTCCACTGTGACTTGATTCTGATCCTGGTTCTGGTTCTGAAAATCAAGAGCTTAACCTTTTTTGTTAAAGGGTGCCAGGATCGTCTAAACTTTAGACGATCGGCCAATCTCCCTTCATCAAAGTCTCATTATTTCTATAATATCATGCGGTTATCAGCTGTTTTTTGGCTTTCTATTTGCAGCATTATTTCTCTATGATGAGTGCTGTAAAATTGTCTTTCTCTTTAGCTATCTTTTTGATGCTCTTTCAGAGTAGTGGTTACACTAGGGAAGATGAATTTGTTGTTATTCATCAAGAATTTACTCTTCTTAAAAACAAATTCTCACCAGAGAAAACAGCACTTTTCAAAGGTCGTTTCGATGGAAATATTGAGATAACCTCTCATGATGAGTTCTCTTGTGAACTTGGAATACGTCAAGGCAGTCAATATTTGGTTAAAGAGGAAGAGCAGCAAAAAAGCTCCCGTGAGCAAAAATATCAACTTGAGGGTAAAGGAGAAATTGAACTTAATTGCTTTATCCCAACAATTTTTCAATTAGAAGAGAGTACTCTTGATGTTAAGTATAGTATCAAAAGAAAAAATTACTACTACATCCAATTTAATGAATTTGAGCTTTCAAATTCAAAAGAAGAATTAGAGCAACTAGAGCAAACCCAATCACTTATTCGGAATAGAAAATACTCCGATATTCTTAAAATGAAAGATGCTAAAGATTTTATTCGATTAAACCAAAAATTCTCTATCCCTGTTAATGATAAAAATACTTCTATTTCTAAAATCAATAAAGGAGAGCTAATTCTTTTCCAGGCCTATAGCGACAACTTCTTGCTCGTTGATAAATTAGCTGGAGGAGCAAAATTTAATTACGCTGGAGAACGTAACTCAGCTGGATCATATAAGAATCTCGAATTAAGTAATAAATGGAGTCTTGTCTGTGGAGAAGAAGCATCAGAGCAAGAAGATACCTACTATAATCTTATTTATAGTGGAGACAAAGATGGTATTGAAAAGTCTTATCTTCAAGATAAGAAAAACTCTATTGAGCTTGGTTGTCGAATTAATCAACCTCGTAAACAAAACCTATCTGGAGCGGTTGGTTTTTTTGATATAAAAATTTCAATTCTTAATATAGAAGCCCTTAAAGAGAGAGTTGAAAAGAAAATTCAAGAAACAAAAAATCTCGTCAAATCTCTTGAAAAAGAGAAACAAGACGCGATAGATATCAGATTTAATGAAGAGCGAGAAAGAATGGAAAAAATCATTTCTCAACTCAAAGAGATAAATACTTACCATGCTTGGGATCGCCCACAAAACCTTTGCTTTGATATTATTCCAAGCCAACTTTATGACTTTAAAGAGCAGTATGTTATTAAAAATAAAATCAGTGAATACTGTAGCGCTGCAATACTTTTAAATGATAAACAATACGCTTTTGTTTGCAGCAACAGTATCGAAGGAGAGCTTGTTTTTGTTGATGGTAACGAAAAACTAATTAAAAAGTCCACTTCTTACCTTGAGCCTTCTGATACTCGTCTTATTCATTTCCAAGATAAAATTCTCTTTAGAGATTCAAAGTCAAGAATAAGGGTCTACTCAACCAGTGAAGAAGAGTTTCTTCCCAGTTTAAATAAGGATGGTGCGAGAATCTCTCATCCCCATATTTTTAATGAGCATCTCATTCTTTTTGGAAGAAAAACCGATTACCCAAATATCGCGTTCAATACTGTATCTGTCTATGATAAGGATCTGAATCTCATCAAAGAAGCAAGCTTTCAGGGAAATGACATGACAAATACAGTCGAAGTTGATAATAATCTCTATTTCTTCACATCTCATGGAGATATGTACCAACTTAATAAAGAATTTGAGCTATTCCATAAGGGCTCTTTTATGGAAAACTCAAAACATCCTAAAGTTGAGTATGATAGATATAGAATTCAAGAAAGTAATAACGTTCTTTCATTGACCTATCATTCTGAAGAGAATGCTCTGATTTATGGAACAAAGTTTGGAGAATTAAGAAAGCTCTCCCTTGATACCTTAAAAGATGAATTTTTATTCCAAGTTCCACGAACCCTACAAAGTTCAGAAAGGGCCATTTATTATCCTCCGCTAGTACTGGATTCTGGAAATATTTTTCTAACAGCTGGACTAACTGGCTTTATCCTTAATCCAAAAGGAGTCATAGAAAAACGCTTTAAATTAACCCATTCATCCTTAGTTGAAGGTGATGAGCAAGAAGAATATTTTATCGGGGGCTTTGAAAGAGTGTATTCTCCTGCGCACTTCATTGAACTCAACTCAGAGAAGCTCATCTGGATTTCTTATGGCGGTGGTTATCAACTAAGAAGGCAGAACGCAGAACTTATTTTTCATCATGATACACCTAAAAGCGTAAATACCTCTAGTGCTATTAATGCTTTTAAAGAAGACACCATTTTCTACGGAGCTAGTAATGGGTTTTATAAAACCCGTCTCGATTTTCAAAAGAAGAAACCTATCATCCCAACTCTTTATGAAAAAGAAAAGGCTTGCGAATAAATTTGTGAAATAAACACTAGAGCTTCTTCTTTAAAATGAGTAGAATTCAAAAACTTATTGAGCAAAAAAGAGAAAAAAAGAAAAAAAATTTTGTAAAAATTCTTGTCTCAATAACACTTTAGGCCTTAAAGTTGAAGAAAACTGCGTCCCAGAGCGGCTATGGCCAGGCGTCAAAAAATTAACACCAATGCGCACTGAGTCTATACAGACGATAAATATCAACATTACCATTAACTTAACGCACATTTAAAATTAAAAAACTCTTCATCTAACAAGGAGAACCGTTATGAAGAAAATGTTATTAGGTCTTGCTGTTGTTAGTAGTGTTGCAATGGCCGATCACCACAGAAGTATCACTGACCTTATGTACTTCCCTGGTGCCGGAACTTGGAACTCAACTACAGAGCTTACAATGTCAACGACAAAAACTGGTGCAGCTGCAAGTGCAACTGTAACTGAGACTGAGTCAAACTTTATTAATCAAGAAGTTGGTTACTCTTTAAAAGATAATTCAAGAGTAACTGTTGATTTTGATTACTACATCGATCGTGAAGATTCGACTGTAGGATCTTCAACTGCAGCTATTGATAACTACGAGTCAGGAGTTCAAACTCTAACTCTTGGTTATCGTCACCGTTTCAATGTTAAGAAACACTCTAACTTAGACGTGTTCTTTAACTACAGCCCAAGCTTAGGAGATGCTAAAACTGCTTCTGCTACTGTTGAAGGTAACAACATGGCCGGTGGTGATAGCTACGATCTTGGTGTTGAGTATGGTTGCTCTCACGGTAAAATGTCTTATGCTGCTGGGTTAACTTTCACAAACAATGGAGAAGTTGATACAGAAGGGACAAACGGTGTAGTGCACACAACTAACAATGAGAGAAACGATGTAGCTCTTAACCTTGGTATCCAGTATGACTTCAAAAAGAATCTTTTCTTTAGAGGTGAACTAGACTATGTAAGTCTTGGAAACGTTAACACTCCAGCTTACTCAAGCAACTCTCAAACAGCTACTGAAGTTGATGACTATTTCAACTGGGGATTAACTGTTGGTTATACTCTTGGAAATGACAACTCTCTACTTACTCTTAAGTTAGAGAATGCTAATGTTGAGTATGCTCTTCTTCCATCTTCAGCTGCTAATGAGTATAAATCACATGCTCATTCAGCTACTTTTGGATACACAAGACAATTCTAAGAATTGCTTGACCCACTTTAAAGTAATAAGAGGAGGACTTAGGTCCTCCTTTTTTTTAGGAGAAATCCAATGAAATTTCTACTTATTTTTTTAATGGCTTCAATAGGCTTAACCTATGCTCAAAGAAAGCGAGACGTAACCGATATCCTCTTTCTTCCCTATGAAGGAACTCTTGCCTCTACAACCTCTCTTAACAAGGCAAACTTAGAAGCCACTAGTTCAAGTACAGCTAGGATAGAGAACCTTTTTCTAGAACAAAAACTCTCCTATAGCACGACTGACACCTCTGCCTTTGAAGTTGGATTTACTTACTTTCTGAGTTCAGAAATTAGTTATAGTAATGGTTTAGCAGATAGAGAAAATGAATCGCAAATTGATAGACTTGAATTTAACTACCTCTATCGCTTTTATGAAAAAAACTCTTACGCAATTGATTTTTTATTTGGCCTAAAACCTTCCCTTGGAAAATCTCGCTCAGCTACTGCAACAACAAAGGGAAATAACCGTCCAGGTGGAGAAATTTATCAAACGGGAGCCGTATTGGCCTTTTTTGGAAATGAGTTCTCCTACTCAATAGGGACAATTTTTGAATATAATGCCAAAACTGAAGATACTTCAGGATTAACAGAAAAAGCACGCAATGATTTAACACTTCAGGCAACTCTTCAATACACTCTTTCTGAAATAGCTTATGTAGGAGCTGGAATCTCAAGGGAGAAGTTAGGTAACATTAATCAATCAGATGGAGACGTTTTAGACTATGATCCTATTTTCACCTATTCTCTTCAATATGGACATAAGTTTGCTTCTAATCAACTTCTAACAATTGAAATTCTAAAAGCTGATTATGATGCTAAATACCTCCCCTCTACATCGATAGCAATAGAAGCCAAGGGAATTGATTTTACTTATTACTATCTATTCTAAATTAAATCTGACTCACAGAGGTCACTGAAACAAAAGGGTTTCGACCTCTGTTTTGAAGAACCCATTTTTCAGAAAGACAAGCGTGACCTCCAAGACCCCAGCCGATTCCCCAACTATTGGCCGTTAAGAAGCATAACTTTCCTTCTTTTTGATGAAGCTCTGGGGGAAGCTTTATATACCCAATAAATAAAACAGCATGGCCTGAGGCATGGGAATCACTTCCTGAGCTACGAGCGAGCTTATCTGTAAGAAAAACAATCCCTTTATTTTGATAAAAATTCTCTTTTAACTTTAACCCTGCAATAACTGGTCTATTCTCTTCTAGCTCTGAGATTGTTTCATCAAGTGTCTCAACTGTTTTATAGCTATCAACTTTAACAACATGACTATGACAGTTTGAGCTCACAGGGGTAAAAGTCTCATTATTTCCATTTCTGTTTTCGATGTAAGGACAATCCTTCTCTAGAGGTATTCCTTTTTCTTTTGAATACTCAAGACCATATCCTACCCATGATCCCTGAGTCGAGCAGGGAGATCTTTGACATTTGGGTTTACTGGCCCAGTAAAAATAGTGTTCAGAAAGATCAACACTCTCCCCCTTCTGTCTTGAAATTGTCTCAATGGCTCTTATTCCTGCAAAGGAAGAACATGTGGCCCTTCTTTTTTGATCTTTAATAGGTATTTCAAGGACTTTTTGTACAACATGAAAATTTTTAGGAGTTGTTATTGTTATTTCTTTTTTAATCACTTTCTTTTTTAAAGCAGGTGTTATTTCAATAGGAATTTCAAAGGTTGTTTTCTTATATTCTTTTATTTGCTTGATAAATTTCTCTCTGGCCCGTGACCATTCTTTCAAAGTTTCCTTGTTTTTTTCTCTCCAGCTCAAAAGCTGATTCTTTACCTTTTGAGATTTTCCTTTTAAAAAAGCTTCATTTTTTTTGGCAAAATCTTCAAGCTTTAAATTCTCATGTTCGTCTTCAGACTTGCTTTTAAGCTTCTGCCTATTTTTGGCCAAAAGCTCTTCTATTTTCTTCTTTCCACCACCTGTTCTGGCCTCAACATATTTCTCTCCACGAGTTTTTTGTTTCTCGTAAATAACTTCCTCTACAATTTTAGTTTCACTATGAGCAACCTCTGATAGCGAGTTTTGATACAAAGCTCTCCTCTCTTCTGGGACTCTAGTGAGAATCTCCTCCCAGATGGCCTCCACAACAACATGAGAGCGGCAAACATTTAGGAATAACAAAATAAATGTTATGAGTTTCATGAATAATTCTCCTTGAGAAAATGATTATGAGGCTAGATCCACTCTTTGGGAAGATAGTACTCCATCATTTCCTTGTGCACTTCAGAGTTTGGAGCGTATTGATAAGAAAATTTACACCTTGCAGGAAGCGAAATAAGAATAGAATCCACGCGTCCATTTGATTTCAATCCAAAATGAGTTCCTCTATCATGCAAGAGATTAAATTCAACATAGCGCCCTCTTCTGTGAAGTTGAAACTCAACATCTTCTTCAGTGTAGGATTCATCTTTTCTTTTCCACGCGATAGGGAAATATGAAGGAATAAAAGCTTCGGAGATCTTCTTAACCATCTCAAAATCAGCACTCAAGTCTCCGGAGTTATAATGATCAAAAAAAGTCCCACCAATACCTCTCATTTCTTTTTCCCCATTATAATCACGATGATGGTTCGTAAAATATTCATCACAGTTTTTCTTAAATTCTTGATAAACTCCAAATGGAGAACAGTACTCATTCCATGTTTGATGAAAATACTCAAAGTCTTCTTTATGAGGATAAAAAGGTGTTAAATCCGCTCCCCCACCAAACCAATAGGAATCCCCTTGATGAATCAAGCGGAAATTGGCGTGAGTTGTAGGAACTCTTGGATTTCTAGGATGAATGATGAGCGATATCCCTGTGGCCCACAGTTCATCAGATTTGCCTTTTAATTGTCCCGCAAACTTCGGATCAATTTTTCCATACACAAGTGAGGTGTTGACTCCTGCATTTTCAATGATATCTCCTTCAAAAGCTCGAGTAATTCCTCCTCCGCCATTATTTCCCTCAAAATCCTGACGATTCCAGTTATCTTCAGTGAGTTTAATCTCAGGATCGAGTTCGAAAAGTTTTTTTGTGATTGTGTCTTGCAGATCTTTCACATGAGCAGCAAATTTCTTTTTATAATCCTCAAGCATATCTTACCTCTTGCTTCTATACGAGAGCAGCTTATCATGAAAGATATAAACATAAAATACTGATAAAGCTTAGCAAAAGTCCTGATTATGAAAATTAACTTAATGTCTGCAACTGTACGCTACTTAGGAGTGGCCTTTATTACTCTCTTTTGTACATTGAGTATGTTTTTCAGTTTTATTGAACGAGATATTCAAGATCCAGGCATTAAAAAAGCTATTGCTTACTCCTCTTTTTTTGAAAACAGATTTTTTGATTACAGGGCCAATAAGATTATTAAAGATAATGAAATTAACCAACAAATAACACTCGTGGAAATTGATGATGAATCAATGCAAGCTGTAGGTACTTATCCTTTTCCTAGAACTGTTTATGCTGATTTTCTTAACCGACTCACTGAGTATGGAGCCAAGACGGTTGTTTTCGATGTTCTTTTTCCCGAAAAAGCCCTCGCCTGTGAAACTGGGTACAATAATCCCGATAATATTTTCGCCAGGGCCATTACAAACTTTCAAAATACACCCGGGAGAAATGTTATCCTCCCCTATTCCGTGGCCGATCACCCTTCTGGTGGCTTCAAGGAACTGCCTGAAGATCTTTTCAATTTTATTATGGACACCCAACAGGCCGGTGAAGTTGGTCTTAAAAAAGAATATGTCTCAAATGAGACTTTTCCCATTAAGGCCTTAAGGGAAGCTTCTCCTGGACTTGGAACGCTTAACCATATTGAAGACTCTGATGGTGTTTTCAGACACTACCATGTGGCCAGTAACTTTGACTCTCTTTACCTACCTTCTATAGGTTTATTAGGCTTTCAAAATTTTAGGGAGGTAACACCTAAACTTATCATTAATATTGATGGTTCAGCTCAACTTATTGCTGGAGAAAGTAAAATTCCTGTCAACAACCAGGGAGAGCTTAAGATCCGTTATCATGGTGGGGTTGATAAATTTGAAAGTATTGGGCTCTATCAAGTGCTAAAGCCTAATCCAGACAAAGAAAAACTAACAAAACTTCTTCATAATAGAATTATTTTTCTTGGTTCAACTGCTCTAGGAGCGCACGACTTAAGAAATACTCCAGTTGATGCGAAACTTCCTGGGGTTTATTTTCACATGAATCTTGTCCATATGCTTGATAATGCTTATTATTTCAAACCAGTCGAAGATTCTATTTATTACTCTCTTTTATTCTTGGCCATTGGAACAATTATTCTTCTGATACTACAAAGATTTGATAAACCACTTCTTGATGTTCTTGGGGTTGTTGTGGTTGTCTCTGCAACACTTTATCTCGATGCTCATTATTTTATTCCTAAAGGTTATGAAATAAGAATCTTTTTTACTCTGAACTCCTTTATTCTCCAGTATGTTTGGGATACGTTCCTAAACTTTTACCAGTCAAATAAAGATAAAAAACAAATTAAGGGTGCTTTTTCTCGTTACGTCTCTCCTGCTGTTGTTAATGAAATGCTTCAAGATCCTGAAAATCTAAAAGTTGGAGGGACGAGACAAGATATTACATGTATGTTTTCTGACGTAAGAGACTTTACTTCCATTTCAGAAAATCTCTCTGCTGAAGATCTCGGAAATTGCCTTAATCAGTACATGGGGAAGATGACTGATCTTGTTTTTGAATATCAAGGTACATTGGATAAATATATTGGTGATGCTGTTGTTGCGCTGTGGGGAGCTCCTGTTCCTTTTGATAATCATCCTCAGAAAGCTGTTGAAGCGGCCATCGCTATGATTAACCTCATGCCAGAAATTAACGCTTCTTTTGAAGAACAGGGGTTTCCTGAATTTAGAGTTGGAATCGGCCTTAATTCAGGAGAATGCTCAGTAGGGAACATGGGTAGTGACAGTATTTTCTCTTACACCGCTCTTGGAGATAATATGAACTTAGGAGCGAGAATTGAAGGAATGTGTAAACCTTATGGGGCCCAAATTCTTGTCTCTGAATATACTTTTGCTCGTCTTGATCAGGACGCTATTATCTGCCGACCTGTAGACAAAGTACGAGTGAAAGGAAAAACAAAACCAGTTGAGCTCTATGAAGTTTTTCATGAAACTCACCCCTATCTTCTCAATAAAGAAGATTATCATGACTATATTAAGGCCTACAGACTCTATCATCAGAGGGAATTTGAAGAGGCCCTGGTTATTTTTGATAAACTTCACCAAAAGCATCAAGATGTACCTACTCAAAGGCTTAAGGGATATTGTGAAGAGTTTATTGCCAATCCTCCCGAAGATAGTTGGGATGGAGTCATAACATTTACAACAAAATAGCCTTATTTTAATGCTTTGCGTTTATTCTTATTACTCACTGGATAAAGTTAACTAGCTTATTTCAAAGAAAAAACATACAAAACTCCTATATTTGGAGGTCAGAATGTCTTTTTTGAGAAAAATTTCTTTGTTCTTTTTGTTCACCCTTTTGCTTACTTCCTGTTTTCAAGATCCGTTTCCAAACTTTCCTCTTACAAAAGAAGAGATGATAGCAGATATCAAAACAGTTTTTGGTCACTACAGAACAAATTATGCCCTCCTGCCTTATAAATTACAGTCTGTTGACTATAGGGCCGAGCATGTTGGACTTAAAGGGAAAAAAGGACTTCTCTTTAGAGGACCCCATGTGAAAAATATTAACGCTGGTGAATGGCGAGCTTATAAATCAATTAACCAACTTGAATCAAAAGTGACAAGGATGATCGAAAGTGGCGCTATAACAACTCAGCGCTATCCTTCACTTGTCCAAGAGGTTGTCGCCTCAATGGAAGATGCTCATAACTCCTTTTCTTATCTTCCTAATAATATGCCCCCACTACCTGGCTACCAAGATAACTCACAACTGGCCTATGTTGGAGTCTTTGTTGAAAGAAGAGGAGAGAATGCTCTTGTTAAAGAAATTCATCCATTAATGTCTGCCTCTGATGAGTTTATTCGAAAAATCGCTCCAGGAGATGAGATTACTCATGTTAATGGAATGACTATTAGAAAATATATCAACACAGAAATCTCCCGCTTTAGAAGTTTAGGAAAAGAAGAATCCAATATGGACTTTCTTATTAACTCTATTTTTAATAGAAGTTCTCTTCGCCATGAACTACCAGCGGTTGGCTCTGACTTGGTTGTTACTATTAAAGACAAAGGAGATCTTGTTCTTCCCTGGAAAATCAGATCCTACTCTGAATTTAATTATAAATTAAATGAACTTAAAGAAAATCCTTTCAAACTTAACGTTCGTCATAAACCTACTGGAAAAGTCTTTCCCATGGTTTTTGTTCAATCTAATGGCTATCCGGTTAATCTTTACAGAGCAATGGGCCTAGAAAAAGAAGTTGATCTTGATAACCCAAGAAAGAGCCGCTTAGACTTTATGGCCTTTAACGAATACTCAACTATCTCGACTAACTGGCAGAAATATGAAGCACGTCTTAATGCAACAGGAAGAGATATTTTAGAAAATGAAGGACGCTATATTCCAGAAAACGCCCTTTTTCTCTCTGAGGCCAACACATATCCAGCTTATGTTTACGTAAAACGAATGCCAGATGGAACGACAAAAAATGTAGGATACATTAGAATTGGAACTTTTAGTCCACAAGCTCCAGAAGAAATTGTCATGGCCGAGCTCTACGCCACATTAAATAAATTTCAATCAATGAAGGTTGAAAATATCGTTGTTGATACGATGGATAACCCGGGTGGTTCATTAAGACTCGTTAATAATGTGATTCAAGCTTTTTCAAAAGAGAAAATTGAAACAATTGGTATGCGCTTTGGAATCAATAGAAACTGGCTCTCAGATTTTCAATCAATGAGTATGGCACTAGGAATGGATTCAGAAAGTGAGATCGCCAGACGTGTTTTCGATGAGCTTGTTCAAGATTATGAAGCAGGGAAAAAGATGTCAACTAAGACATACAAAATCGATAGCCTCATGGGCTTTATGCTTGAGCCAAATAAGAGTCTCTCTAAAGATTTAAAACTTATTTTCCTTGCTAACCATGGAAATGCTTCATCTGGAGATATCAGTACTTATACGGCCAAAATTAATAAACTAGGCCCTATTGTTGGATGGGATACAATGGGTGCTGGTGGAAACGTTGTGAAAAAGAATCAGACTCCATTTAGCCATGGAGAGATGAGAGTTACTGAATCGGCTTTAGTAAAAAATGATGGAACTTTTATTGAGAACAACGGAGTTCAGGTAGATGTGAAGACAAGTCGTGTTTTCGATAGAACCGATGGATATGCTACCATTATTGAAAGTGCGTTCGCTATTGTTGGAGATGATGCAAACCTAGCTCGCTTTATCCAACTGACTCAACTTGAAAACAAGGTAAAGTATTTTCCATGTATTAAGCATTTCCTTCCAAAAGGTAACTCCTTTGCAGCGAAAAGAATTGCAAAAAAGAAGTAATTAATAACAATTAAGTTCTTCTTGAATATAAAAGTTAAGTTTTTTTGGCCCTCCTTCATTTGGAGGGTTTTTTGTTGGTAGTTCATGTAAGTAAAGCTGAACTTTTTTAAGTGACAGCGAATTTACTTCCTCATATGCAAAAATTCGGCACATCGCTTGTAAGAAAAAAACTCGTGTTTGTTCCTGTTTTTCCATGTTGTTAGAGAGCTTTCTCCATAGCTTTGATGGAAAAATTTTAGAGAGGTGTTTTTTTGGTTTTTCCCCTATGACAAAGCTTGTTTCACCTGAGAGAAGATTTTTTTGACTGCCATCATCAAAAGTGCCCAAAACAACATACCAACGAGAATGAGTCAAAGGATAAGGAGAGAACATATCCCATTCTTGAAAAGTTTGCATCCACCTTGCTGTTTCAATAAGATTAAAGTTTTTCTTTAGACTCAAGTCTGGCGCTATTTTTTGAAAGTTCCATTGCCAAGAACTTAAAAAATAGAGAAAAGCCATACAAAGAGAGAGAAATTTCCACTTTTTAAAAAAGTATCTTTTTTTTATTTCAAAAGGACTTGTGAGAAAACTCACCTTATTTCGATTGTAAGAAACCCACCTGTAGATAATATTTCCGATTTTTTTAATAGGCGAAAATCTCAAAATAAAGCTAAAAGAACTTAAAACGGGAGAGTGCTTACAAAAACAAATAAAGGCCTCAAAATGACAGTGCTCTCTCCCTTCTTTATCTTTAACAACCCAAGAATTCTTCTCTCTCATGAGCTTCTCTATTGGCTCAATACTTTGGGCCTCCGCCAATTTTGCTTGAGATAGAAAACAAAATTCTCTTAAAATAAAACAAAGCTTACGACAAAAACCGCAGTCTTTATCGTAATAAATCTCTAAAGCCGACCTATAAGGATTTGTTATTTTCTTTTCGCCCCAATCCCAGATAAAGGAAGGAATAAAAAGAAACCATAGACTGATAAGCACATAAGGAAAGGTTCCAAGCTCTAATGTAAAAATTAATCCTAAATGGAAGAGAATAAAACAGACGGCGATAAAAAAACGAGTTAATTGTGCCCATTTTCTCCCGTACAAAATCGAAGTCCAAAGAATGATTGGTCCAAGCATTTCAAGTTTGTAGGTTAGAAAAGCCAGAATTTGAGTAAGAGGAAAAAATGAGCTTAAAAAATGGCCAAGCGAAGTTGAGAAGTTTTCAATTTGTAGAGCATAATAAACAGCACTTAGCTCTGTATGCCACCTTGGATGATCTTTCCATAAATAACTTATAAAATAAATGATTCCAATTTGAAAAAAGAGAATAATATTCCAAACACTAAAAAAATCTTTTGCTCTCTCTTTCTCTTCACTCATGGCGCTCTCAACGCTGTAGTAAGCATCTAAAGGAAGAAAAAAGCTAATCAATAAAAATAAGCGAATAATATCATCAGCACTACTATTAATAAGCCAATTCCTATTATGCATTGAAGCAACAAAAAGCCAGAGACATAAACTTTGAAGCCTAGTCTTATGCCCAAGAATAAAAAGAGCGCAGCTTATGAGAGAGAGGATAAAAAGAATAGCGATGACCCAAGACTCGCCAGAGACAAGCAGCAGTGAGAAATTCCAGGGATTGGCCAATTTGGTGAGAAAAACATCACGTGGGAGAAGTCCTTGATCAGAATAGAAAAAAGAGATATCTCTAAGTCTCGTAAGCAAGTCCATAAAAAGCACACAGCCAAACGCAACGCGAAACAAAGCGAGTGACCTCAAATCTATCGTTAAGGAATTCTTGAACAATTTGAGGATTTTTTCCAAAACCTACTCTCCAAAGAATTGAGCTTTGACTCGCCCCATGATACTGTTGGACAACTTAACTATGCTTTTATTTTAAGCGGCATCAGGATCGAAGTCTATGCTTTTAAAGAGAAATCAAAAAATTGAAAACGAA
The DNA here is from genome assembly GCA_030431635.1 of Bacteriovoracia bacterium. Classification (GTDB taxonomy): domain Bacteria; phylum Bdellovibrionota; class Bacteriovoracia; order Bacteriovoracales; family Bacteriovoracaceae; genus CALFYV01. Next base: position 391,556 of record JAUIIL010000001.1, on the reverse strand, counting down.
TATGATGTAATCATTATTGGTAGTGGTTTAGCTGGTCTAACAGCCGCTAATAAGCTCGCTAAAAATAACCATAAAGTTCTTCTGCTCGAGGCCCATAATAAGTTAGGTGGATTCGCTACTTGGTTTTACCGGGCCCAGAAAAAATATATCTTTGATGTCTCACTCCATGGCTTTCCTATTGGAATGAAAAAAACTTGTCGTAAGTATTGGAACAAAGAAATCGCTGATAAGATCATTCAACTTAAGGGGGTCCGCTTTGTTAATCCTGAGTTTGAACTTGATACAGAATTTACACGAGAAGATTTTACCCAAAAACTAATTCAGCATTTCAATATCAACGAGAAAACGGTTTCTGATTTTTTTGATTATGTAAGCTCTATGAACTTCTACGATGGCCATGAAATGACAAATAAAGAGCTTTTTGCCAAGTTTTTCCCTAACCGTAGTGACGTTGTTCGTTTTTTAATGGAGCCTATCACTTATGCTAACGGCTCTACCCTAGAAGACCCTGCCATCACTTATGGAATTGTCTTTTCTAATTTTATGAGTAAAGGAGTTTACACTTTTAGTGGAGGAACTGATCTCATGATTAGGATGATGAGAGACGAACTCCTTAAGAATAACGTTGATATTAAAATGCATTCAAAAGTTGAAAAGATTGTGATTGAAGAAGGTAAAACGAAGGGGATCATGCTTGATGGAGATTTTATCTCTTCTCAAGCGGTGCTTTCAAACTCAAATCTTTTAAGCACTATTTTTGATATGACTGGAGAAGAGTATTTTTCCGACGAATTTATCCAGAAAGCAAAAGCAGTAAGGCTTAACTCAAGTAGCTGCCAAGTCTATATGGCCATTAAAGAAGGTGAATCAATTCCTTTTATAGGAGACCTTGTTTTTACTTCGACTGCCAAGACTTTTAATACCAAAGAGCTTTTAGATAAAAATGTCACCAGCCGAACTTTTTCAGTTTATTATCCAGAAACAAGACCACAGGAAGAAATTGAAAAATACTATATTGTTTCATCAACAAACGCTCAATATGAAGACTGGGCTTCATTAAATGAAGAAGAATATGCTCAAGAAAAAGAAAAACTTATTGAGGATACTCTTAAAAGCCTTGAAACATTTATTCCTAACATCAGAGAAAAACTTGATTTCATCGAATGCGCGACTCCAAAGACTGTTGAGAGATATACTCATCACAAAAAGGGGTCATCTTTTGGAACTAAATTTGAAGGTCTTGAAGTAAGTATGAATTTACACAAACAGATTCCAGGACTTTTCCATAGTGGTTCAGTTGGCATTATCATGTCTGGCTGGCTTGGAGCTGCCAACTATGGAGTGATTCAAGCTAATGAAGTTGAGAGTTATCTCTACCAACTTGAAAAAGAGCTTGGACAAAAAAAATCAAATGATTATCAATCACAGGAGCAACATGCGACGATTTGAAAACCAAAATATTATTGTTACAGGTGGAACCAGAGGTATAGGCCGTGGAATCACCGAGAGCTTCCTTAAAGAGGGAGCAAGAGTGTTTGCAACATACACTCGTAACGAATCAGCCGCTCAGCAGTTTAAAGAAGAGAACTCTCAATATGCAGAGAAACTTATTTTAAAAAAATTTGACGTCTCTCAAGGACAAGATTGCGAGAGAGCTTTTCAGGAAATTGAACAAGAAGCTGAAGAAATCCATGTTTTGGTTAATAATTCAGGGATTCGCTCTGACTCTTTGCTGGCCACGATGAGTGAAGAGAGCTGGGATAAAGTCCTCGATATTAATTTAAAAGGAACGTTTTTAATGAGCCGGCTTGCGGTCATGCATTTTCTTAAAAACCGCTATGGCAGAATTATTAATATGAGCTCTATTGGTGGTAAGTTGGGTCTTAATGGACAGGCCAATTACGCGGCCTCTAAAGCTGGTCAAATTGCTCTAACTCAGAGCTTAAGTAAGGAAGTAGCAAAGAAAAAGATTACCGTTAATTGTGTGGCCCCAGGGTTTATTGAAACTGAACTTATTTCAGATTTACCAACAGAGCAAATAAGTGAATATAAAAAGAGTGTCCCCATGAAGCGCTTTGGCCAAGTCCATGAAGTGGCCAGTGCTGTTTTATTTCTTGCTTCAAAAGAAGCTTCTTATATAACTGGAAGTACTCTCGAAGTGACTGGAGGTCTTTAATGCTTGATTTTCTCGATAGAATCCCTCAACGTCCCCCTTTTCTTTTTATTGATACAGTGATTGATAGAGTTGAAAATAGAATTGTCACTCAGAAAAAAATTACAGGAGATGAGGATTTTTTTAAGGGCCATTTTCCTGGTAACCCTATTCTTCCTGGTGTTATTCAATGTGAAGCGGCTTTTCAAACAGGCGCTCTTCTTATGAGTTATCACGGAGAAAAAGCACAAGAGCAAACAACAGCTCTTGTCACAAGAATTCAGGGAGTTAAATTTAAAAATGTAGTGAGACCAGGTGAAACTCTCACAATAGAAGTTGAACTAAAAGAAATGCTTGGTAGTGCTGCTTATATGAAAGGAAAAATAACCAGCAATAACAAAACTGTCATGACAATTGATTTTGCTTGCACGATTGTTGAAAACACTAAGTTATGAGTTATCTAAACCTTGAAAATAAAAATTTTCTTATTTGTGGAGTGGCCAATAAAAAAAGTGTAGCCACTTTTATTGCAAAAGCTCTTCTAGAGCAAAAGGCCAATGTCTTTTTAACTGTTCAAAATGAAGAGAATTTAGAGAAAGCGCAAAAACTCTTTCCTGACTCAGAGATTATTGTTTGTAATGTTGAAGATGATAATCAGATTGAATTACTCACAAAGCACCTAAACGAGAAAGAGATTAAACTTGATGGCTTTGTTCATTCTATAGCTTTTGCTAATTTTTCTGATGGCCTTAAAGCTTTTCATGAAACAAGCTGGAAAGACTACGCTCAAGCTTGCAGGATTTCTTGTTTTTCTCTTACTCTTTTGGCCAATCAGCTCAAAGATATTTTAAAAGAAAAAGCATCTGTCATAACTATTTCCATTTCAAATACGAAGGCCACTTCTTATGGTTATTTAGGTCCTATTAAGGCCATGCTAGAATCTAATGTTCATTATCTGGCAAAAAGCTTTAGCTTGTTTTCTCAAGTAAGATTTAATGCCATTGGTGCCGGTCCACTTAAAACATCCGCTTCAGCGGGAATTCCTAATTATATTGAAAACTACGTTTTCTCTGAACAAATGACTCTTAGAAAGAAAGCCGTTCAAACACAAGAAGTTGCCGATACTGCTCTCTTTCTTCTAAGTGAGCGCTCCTCTGGAATTAACGCGACAACAGTTTACGTCGACGCCGGTATGAATTGTAATGGTTTTGATGAGAACCTCGTTAAAAGCGCAGCAAAAGAGCTTCTTTAATCCTATGTTTTATCATCTTCTTTTCATCATCCTCTTTATTGCTTGCTCTCAAACGAAGCTTCAAGGAGATTCCTACTCCTATGAAAGCGATCAAAAAGTGATTATGAAAGTTTTTAATGGTTATGATGATGAATTCACAGACTGTGGCCTAGAGAACGAGGGCCAAAAGGTTTTTTTAAATTTTATCATTCTTTCAAACGGTCAAACTCACTCCAGTGAAGTTTCTGGTAAACTGAATGAAAAAACAGCTGATTGTATACTTAAGGTTGTTAATGACATGAAATTTCCGGCCACAACTTCAGGTCGGGCTCTTGAGTTAAAACTCACTCTTGACCCTAAATAGTTTTACTTAATTTGATAAAAGATTTTCTGGAGGTAATAGATCGTCAAGTCCTTCAACTTTCTTTAACATATTTATTGAAAAATTATACCAGTTTTTAACTATGTTTTGATTGTTAGTAGTAATTAAATCTTCAAAGTTTCTATCAACTTCTTTTACCCATTCAGAGTATTTTCTTAGACGTTCTGGAAAACTCTTCACTATTTTCTCTTTATCTTTTCCAAATTTTTTAGAGGGGAGAACTATGCTAAACGAGGATGAGTTACCTAAATTTGAAATTTCAACGTAAACGACCTCATTTTGTCCAATCATAAATTTGAATTTAGCTACCTTTTTTTCAATTTGAGTCGCTAAACTGTTAAGTTTAATTTTAGATAGAGAGAGGAGGACTTGTGACATGTTACTAATATAATCTACTCTTGAAGAGAAAAAAGAATCAGGATCATTTTTATAAAAATTATGCTCTTCGATCTCTTTTTTTATTGAACGGATTATTTGCAATACCTCGTCAAAACTTCCATTACTATAGAGATACTCTCCTTCAGTATAATACTGCCCTCGTAGATAATGGTCTGAATTATCAGGAAGACCCATTATCGCATGTCCTATTTCATGATCTAATTCAACTACATTTAATTTTTTCTTCTCTAAATCTGATAAGTTTAACCCAATAAAGCTAGATACACCCTTAAAATTGTCTCTTTCAGTACGAAACGGAATATTAACATGCTGATAACTTGGCAATAAAGAAAAGAATCCAAGCCTAAAGCTTGGAAAATCTTGTTTTAGTTTTTGGGCCATTTTAGCTAAATAATTTGATTGGCTTGGCAGTATTTCAAGAAACCACAAATATGCACCATCTGTCCCCTCAGACTCTCTAATTAGTTTATGAGCTACTCCAATTTTTTGCAGATAAAGAGAATATAACCCAATACGAGCTCTTTCAATAGAATAGTCATCATTACTTTTAATCACTAAAGTAAAGTTTTTCGTCAATCTCAAAGTTATTTCAGGATTCTGCTCTAAATGAAATGGATCGAGCTGCTTGATATAACCCTCGATTGTTTTTCTCTTTAATCCTAAAAGATTTATCTTGCTACTATTTATCTCTATTACATTTTCAGTTTTATCAATGTTTTTAAATAATTTCTCACAATGATTCCTTTGAAAAAAGCTCTCTATAAAAAAAGATGAAGCTTCCACTGAAGAGATCATCAAAAGAAGCAAGATAATTTTATTTACTCTTATTCTCATCTAGTTTTACTCTATTTGAACTGACACTCAAAATAAAAGATATTACATCACCATGATAGTTAATAGGAATCATTATAATCTAAGGGGATAGGCCAATGACATTTTTTGAATTTTATTTATGGTGTCAAAATAATGATCAGCTTTAACGGCCAAGTGCCCAATATAACAAAGTTTTAGAGTTTTCTAACAACTATTTTTAAGCTAAAATGAGAGGGATGAAAAAAATCTTACCTTACCTCCTTTTTCTTTTCTATGTACTTGTGCGCTACTACCTATTAGATCTTCTCTCTTTACCAAGTTATAGCTCACTCTTATTCGAAGTACTCTTTGCACTTACTTGTATTATTATTTATTGGGAGGGAATCGATTTTATTAATTTTTTCTTTGATAAGCGTCTTTTTTTCATTTATTTTTTATTAGGGGGGATTTGTCTCGCAACCGCACGTTTTAATCAATGGAGTATCCCATTTGATTTTCAGGAGCCAAGCCTCTTTTTTCATATGGTTTTGTTAGGGCCAGTGGTTGAAGAGTTATTGTTTCGCCTAGGTTTTTGGAAACTTATTGAGAATATGCCCTTGCGCTTTAAATACGATCATATCATTTTAACAAGTCTTTTTTTTAGTGCATCACACTTCTATGCTTATTATTTAGTCCCAGATAATTTTAAAACTTTTGTCCTGTTTCAAACTTTATACACTTTGTTCATAGGAGTCATGTGGGCCTTAGATTTTTATCAAAGACGATCCTACACGACCCTTGTGGCCTTACATATGAGCTTCAATTTAGGGTTTTTCCTCACTCACTTTTGGAGTTATTTGGCCTAGAAACCAAAAGCTAGTCTTCCAGCAATTTTGTTATTTCCATAAGGGTTTGAGACCTCTAGACCAACACTGACAAAAAGTAGGTCGAGATCAAGTCCACCATAAAAATAAACATCGCTTTCAGAAATACCAGCAGAGGCCAAATTTTGGACGTAAGTACTTCCACCAAAAACAGCTGAAGCCGTGGCCGTCATCGTACTTTCAGAGTCAACATAACCAACTCCTACATAAGGTTCGATAATTAAGAATTTTTTTCCGAACGTGAGAGTTGTTCCATAACCCTGGTTTTTGTAGCTTACAACTGCTGAACTGCTGTCGGTGAACTCAATTGTTGAGTTAATGACGAAAAGCTTTAGTTTTGTATCAAAAAAAGTTCCCGAAAAAGAAATCGCTCCGGCCACACTCGTATAATTATAGTCAAGGTCATCTGTTTTAAAAGGAGCATGAATAATTTCAGCTCCAAGTCCAAAAGGAATTTCAAGCTTCGCGTATAAACCGGCATTAGCGAGTTTATCAATATCAGAATCTTCAGCTTCTAGATTAGGAGATTCAATGGTTGAGGCCACAAGTCCAAACTCAAATCCCATTAAATTAGCAGAATGCGCCCCCGTTGCAGTTGAAGGAACCATATTCCCACTAAAATCTTTTAAAATGGCCTTAAGTTGTGATTCGCTTGGTATTGTTAAATCAGGGGATTGGGCCAAAGCAGTTCCAAAAATGAAAGCAAAACATAAAATAACATTTTTCATAAAAATTCCTTTTTCATGAATGACCTAGAAGGTCTTTGCGTTTAATCTCAATCCACTCACCTAATTGTAACTTCCCCAAGGAAATATTTCCAAAGCTTTTTCGAATAAGTCTAAGTGTAGGATACCCAACAGAAGCAGTCATCTTTCTCACCTGCCTGTTTTTTCCTTCACTTAGAGTTATTTCTATCCAAGTCGTCGGAATATTTTTTCGCTCTCTAATAGGCGGATCACGCTCATAATCAACTGGTGGATGGGAGAGAATTTCCACTTCAGTGGGCCTGGTTTTATAATCTTTAATAAAAACACCCTCTCTTAACTTTTCTAAGGCCTCAGGACTTGGAACACCTTCAACTTGAACCCAATAAGTTCTTTTATGACCAAATTTGGGATCTAGTAGTTTATTCTTTAGAACTCCATCATTAGTGAGAATCAAAAGACCTTCACTATCTTTGTCAAGTCTACCAACCGAGTAAACGTCTTTCGGAAGCCCAAATTCTTCAAGAGTCCTCTGACCAGGCGTATCTGGGGTAAACTGTGAAAGAACTCCATAGGGCTTGTGTAGTGCGATATATAGATGCATACCCCTATGATACATAAATTTTAATATTTTTAAATAGAGGGGAATCTAGAATGTCAGAAATTAATTTCATCTGGGACCATCTCAACAAATTAATGCCTTTAGGAGAGCAGCGTTGGGAAAAATTAAAACCTTTACTTAAAAAAAAGCAGATCTCCAAAAATGAGCACTACGTGAATATTGGAGATAAAGTCGAAAAAATCGCCTTTATTCAAAAGGGTCTTGTGCGCTTTTATGTTATCACTGGAGATGGCCTTGAATTTAATCAATCCTTTAAGAAAGAAAACGAAGTTGTCGCGGCCTATTACCCTCTCTTAACAAATAAACCCTCTCCTATGGGAATCGAGTCACTTGAAGATACAGTTCTCTATGAAATAGATTATAAAGCCTTCGAGTCCTTTTATGAGCAAGATCCTTTCTGGAGTCTTATCAGTAGAAAGTTCATGGAGACCAATTTTATTATTAAATCTGAAAGAGAACTAGAACTCCTCACTCTTGATGGAAAAACTCGCTATAAAAAGTACCAGAAAGAGCACCCCGATCTTCTCTCAAGGATTCCACAATATCATTTGGCCCTTCATTTTGGGATGAATCCTTCGTCATTTAATCGAATGATAAAGAAAAGTTCAACTTAACAAAGCCTTTCTGATTTGATTAAATAAAAAGAAAAAGAGTGCCTGATGAAAACTATCTTCTTTTTAACAGCTTTTATTTCTTCTCTGGTTTTCGCTCAAAATTTTACCTTTCGCTATGAAACGACTCCCAGTAGCAAGCCCTACAAGTTTTGCTTTGTGGGTGACACTGGAACTGGGGAAAAAGGTCAAAAGATTGTCGCCAAAGCGCTGGAAAAAGAAAACTGCCATGAAATAAGAATTTTGGGAGACCTTATTTATCCAAATGGAATTAAAGATGAAAACGACTCTCAATTAAAAGAAAAATTCTTCTCCCCTTATCAGGATCTTTTGAAGCGAAAAAACTTAATGAGACCTGTTATGGGAAATCATGACCATCGATTAAATGAAATGGCCTGGATAAAAGTTGCTGAAAAAAATCGTTTTGTTTTCTTTCCTAACCTTTTTTATGCAGAAATATATCAAGATGGGCTCTGTTTTCTTAATCTAGATACCGAATCTATTAGCTCTTACCTTCTTTACCGGCAAGCTGTGCTTACACAGCTCACTTGGCTAAAAGAGGTTACTTCACAATTTAAAAGTAAGTGTCTTTTCTCAGTCGTTGTCTCTCACCACCCCTACGTTAGTTCAGGAGAGCATGGAAATGCTAGCGGTTACTTAAAGCGTTTTTTAAATCAATTTGTTATAGGAAAAACCGATCTTTTTATTTCTGGCCACGATCATCATCTTTCAGATGAGGGAATTTACCAAGGAACAACACAGCTTATCAGTGGGGCCGGAGCAAAATTAAGAACACTAACAAAAAAACCTCATGGAGGGTACGGAAAATCAAACTTGGGTTATATAGTAGTTCTCTTTTCAAAAGGAGCTCATAAAAAAATCCAGGCCCGTTACGAATTTATTGAGGTTGATGATAAGAGTAAAAGAAAACTGGGGCATAAAAAACAAATACTAGGACAAGGGTTAAGATGAATCTTAACTAATGAAAAAATCTATTAAGTCCTTCTTGCGTTGAAATTTCCGCACAATACCCAAAATGCGCCCTGGCTTTTTGATGAGAAAAATAATGATCCTTTCCAAGTTGATTACAAACAAATCTTGTCAGAGGAGGCTCTTTTGTTATTCTCAAAGCTCGGTAAAAAACTTCAAATATGAATCCAATAAAATAAGCAAGCTTGAATGGTATTTTCTTCTTAATAGCTTTATATCCTCCTCTCTTGAGAACCTCATTAATAAAATCCCAAAGAAAAACTTCTTCTTCTTGACCTAAAAAATAAGCTTGGCCAGCAACCTCACTAAGGTGAGCTAGCTTTTTATAAGCGAGAAGGTGAGCTTTCGCTGCGTTTTCTACAAAAATAATATCAACCTTATTAAGCCCATCTCCTATAATTCTTAGTTGTTTTTTTTGGGCCTTACCAAATATTCGAGGAAAAATATGCGGGTCACCAGGTCCCCATATTAAATGGGGTCTGAGTGCACATGTTGATATTTTTTCTCCATTAGAAGAAAGTACATAACGTTCGGCCACAGCTTTTGTTTCTCCATAAAAATTTGAGTATTTTTGAGGATAATCCAAACTTTCATTGGCCCCAGATAATGATTCAGAACTATCAAGGATAACACTTGGACTGCTGGTATACACCAGTTTTTTGATTCCAAGCTCAAGACAAGCATTGACAATATTTTTAGTTCCTATGACGTTCGTTTGAAAATAGTCTTCATACTTCCCCCAAACTCCGGCCAAAGCGGCCACATGAAAAACCCCATCTATTCCCTCCAAGGCCCTTTTCACATCTGTATAATTTGTTAAATCTCCCTGAATGCACGTAACCCCTAAAGATTCAAGCTCTGGATAATAGCTTCTTGAAAAAGAGAAGACTTCAAATTCATCTTGAATAAGAAATTTGATAATGGCCTTCCCTAAAAAGCCACCTCCACCAGTGACAAGAACTTTTTCTTTCTTATTTCCCATACTCATTGGCCAATTGCTCTCTATTAATTTTTATATTATGTCGTCCATCAACTGGAAAACCAGCACTAAAAAAGAATTCTTTAATCTCATCAAGTTCACTGAAATGGTAAGCAACCTTTTTTAACTCAAGGATAAATTGCTCCTTCTCTAAAGAAGTGAAGTGGGTCTTCTTATCATGACGTTCAATAACAATAGCGGCACTCTTCTCTTTATAACGAATAAGAGCACTTCTTTTAACGTCACTGTGCTGATTAAAATAAGACTCAGTTGGAACACTATAAAGAGTTTTATTTTCAAGTTCTACCCTATGGGCCTTACGGCCACAAAACCAAAGACTCCCTTCTTTATCAAGATAACCAACATCACCCATTCGATGCCATAATTTATGACCTTGATATATTTTGGCCTTTTGTGTTTGCTCATCCATCATATAATAACCAGAAGTGGCCGTAGGTGAAGAGACTATGATTTCACCAATACAATCTTGCTCAAGCTCTTCTACTTTATCAAATGACGTAAGAAACTCATCACTTATCTTAATAATTTTAACTTCAACTCCTTTAAGTGGAATTCCCACACAAACACCAGCTCCATTTAAAAACCCCTCTTTATATTTTTCCAAAACCTCACGTCCAGAGATATGAGTTATGGGGAGACATTCAGTCGCTCCATAAGGGGTATACGTGTTGCCATGAGGAAGAATTTTTATAAGTTTTTCATGAAGTTCTATGGAAACAGGCGCCCCAAACATAACAAGATATTTGACCTTCGAGAGGGTCATGTTTTTATCAATACAATACTTAGCAACAACATCCCAAATAGCAGGAGAGCCTGCTGCAAAAGTCACATTATTATCAATAATGTTCTTAACCACTTTTTGAGGATCGACTTGAGCAGGTTTCGCTGGATTCATCTCTGGAATACAACTGCTCATTCCAATAGCGAGAGTAAAAAGAGAAAAAAGAGGGAAACCGGGTAAATCAACTTCTTGAGGTGTTAAATAATACATCTCTTTAAGCATGAGAGTTTGTTGTTTAAAAATCTCTTGCGTATAGACTACTCCTTTAGGTATTCCTGTTCCACCAGAAGTAAATAAAATGGCCCCCATTTCTTTCTCATCCATATGAGCATTCGTAAATAAGGCACTGCTTTCTTTTGACTGTTTTTTGAAAGAAGATTCCTTGAAAAAAGGAACCTTTCCAAAAATAATTGTTTTTTTGATCGATTGAAAAATATTTAAATAAAAAAACTTAATCACACTTACTTGCCACTCAGAAATCATAATATCTGGGCGGCACTGTTTGATAGAGTGAAGAAGATTTTTGCGCCCCATTCCTGGATCCATAAAGATGGGAATCGCCCCTATTTTAAATAAAGCAAAAACAAGAACTGAAAAATCAAGAGAAGGTTTTACAAAAAGAAGAACTTTATCACTTTTTTGAACTCCTCTATCTATTAGAGTATTAGCAAATTGATTACACCTTAAATGAAATTCTTTAAAAGTATAAGTGGTATACTCTCCACTTGAATCAGAACAAATAATTGATTTCCTCTCTGGGATTTCAATTGCATTTTTGTCAATGAAGTCAGCTATATTCATTTTTTTAAGAATGCTTTGATGAGAGGTAAACATTGAGCAAAAGCATCCTCTAAAACATAGTGCCCTGTCTTTTCAAATAAATGAGCTTGTGCCTCTGGGTAGATTTGACACCATTTTTCATAGAAAGAGCGATTAAAACAAAAATCATCAGCCCCCCAAAGAATAAGTTTAGGACACTTGATTTGAGGAAGAGACTCCTCTATTGATTTCAAAAGAGCATAACTTCTGTGCTCTTTTTCCATGGGAATATCTTTAACGAAGTTCTTAATCGCGATACGGTTCTTAAAAGAATCGTAAGGGTAAAGATACGCTTTTTTGATAATATGAGATAAGGGTTTAGTTGTTGTCATAAAAGTCGCGGGCCACGCAAAAGCATTAAGCGCTTGAACTAAAAAACCACCTATAGCACTCCGACAGAAAGCTATTCTTTTTGGAATCATATCGCTTTCAAAAGCCGCCGTATTCATAATCGTAATACTTTTCACCCTCTCTTTCAGCTCTTTGGCCACACCAAAGCCAATAGCTCCTCCCCAATCGTGAACGATTAAGTGAAATTTTTCAATTTTTAGTTCTTTTATAAGAGAGAGAACATTAAAAATATGGTTTTCAAGTGTGTATTCATAGTTTTGTGGCTTGTCTGATAGCCCACATCCCATATGATCAGGAACAACAACCTGATAATTCCGTCTTAGTATCTTGGCCAAATTCCGGTAGTAGAAAGACCATGTTGGGTTTCCGTGTAACATCAAAATTGTTTCACCGACTCCCTCGTTAATAAAATGATATTTATTTTCTCCTATCTTCAAATAATTTGATCGAAAAGGATAAAGAGTTTGAAAAGGTGATTTTGTTCTTTGATGAACTTCAATTTTCTCTACCACTTTACCCCCATCATAATTGAATGCAACCCACTACCTATCCCTAAAAAAGCACATAAATCCCCACTTTTAAGAAAATGATTCTCATCAGCTAACATAACAGTTAAGGGAAGAGCAGCTGAGCCTGTATTACCAAACATTTCGAAAGTAGAAAAATCTTTTTCTCTTTCAAGCTTCAGTGACTTAAAAAGAAGATCTCTATGAGCAACTCCTACCTGATGAGTAATAATTTTTTGAGGAGTCTCATTTTCCCAGTTAAGTTTTTTCTTTAGTATTTGCCAATTGTTGTGAGCGAGAGAAATCCCCGCATGCAAAAGCTCTTCTGACTCTGTTTCCATCATCAGCCCCTCAGTTGTTCCGCTTCCCTGACATAAATGATTTGTCGTCGTGTCTGACATCGACTGAACAGCAAGGAGTTGATGTTTGGATGAAGTATAGTTTTCATGTGACATCATTACTGCCACACCTGCACTTCCAATTGTGAGATTCGCGATATATTTTTTTATACTCTTTCTTGTTAAATTCATATTTTCATTAAGAAACTTAAAGCTCTCTTTTAGTAGAGGACCAGAGTTTTCTCCAGAGACAATGAGAGCATTTCGAATTGAATTCCCTTCGATGAGTTTGGACGCAATATCAATTGCGTTAAGAACACCTAAACAGGCATTGGAGAGATCAAAACTTTGTGTATGTGATGAAAGCCCAAGGTTATAGTGAACAACACTCGCAGTCGCGGGCTCTAAAAAATCACGACAAACAGATGAGAAAATAAGAAGATCAATTTCATTTTTTTTAATTTGAGATTTTTCAAGTAGTTTTAAAGCTGCCTTGGTCGCAATATCACTTGGTCTGGTTCCAATATCCCAATATCCTCTTCTCTTAATACCTGTTTGAAGCTCTAATCTTCCTTCTGGAAGTTTTAATCTTTGGTAAACGGGCGCTAATTCTTTTTCTACTTCTTCTGAGGTGTAATAGTTGGGAGGAGTTTCATAGGCAAAAGAATCAATGAAGGTTTTTTGAAAATTCATTGTCCCTCCATAAGGCCATACAGATTTGCTATAGAAGCTCCAGAGAGCATTGACCCCACAATTCCTAAAAAACCTTGATCTGTTCCAATAATATAGAGCCCATCATATCGACTTTTACCATTTCTTACCTTTTTAGGGGTTCCATAAACAGTTCCCTGTTCATGCCATGTATAACGCTCAATAGTTGTTGGAGTAAACACATCTTTAAAAAGAATCTCTTGATTGAAATCAGGGACTAGTTTTCGAGTAAGCTTTAAAGCCGATTCAAAAACACGCTCTTTTTCTCTAAGATATGTTTCTCTGTCGAGATTCTTCCATAAATCATAATTGGCCATATAGGTAATTCTAATAATTCCTTCCCCTTCATTATCATGAGATTCGTAATTATCAGGACAACAAAAAACAGCACTAGTGTCATCAAACAAAGTCGATGGTTTTTTATAGGTGTAACTATTTTTAGAATTATAAAAAATAATGGTTTCCTTTAAATCTTTTTGTAAAATTTTTTTATCAAGACAAAGAATAGACTCCGTGAAACTTAACTTACCCACTTCATGACTTATTTTTCCTTCAACGAGCTTATAAGACTCAGGTAAACCAGCTGAAGAGAAAACCTTATTTGAAAAATACTCTCCCTTTGTCGTTCTCACTCCTATGCACTTTTCATTTTTGGTTAGAATTTTCTCTACTGGCTCTTTAAAACAAAGAACTCCTCCAAGAGACCTATACTTTTCAATCAGAAGGTCGATAATGGTGCGCACTCCTCCCTCGGGTCTAGAAAAACCTTCGAAGTAGATAGATTTAAACATCACCACAAATTGAGCAAAGTCCATGTCTTCTTCCCAGGCGGAGCCATAGATAAGAAGTGGGCATAATAGCATTTCGAGAAGGAGTGGCTCTGATAGGTACTCTTTCAGTTTTTCTCTTGAGGAAGTGTAGTCAAGTTCAAGGCTTAATTCATTAAACTCACTAATATACTTAACAAGTTTTTCAAATCCATCTTTTTGACCAGGAAACTTTGCATGAACTTCCTCACGTAAAAGTTCAAAGTCATTAGAGAATTTTAAATGAGCATCAGGAAACTGGATTCGAGAAAAACTCTGAGGACAAATCTTAAAATCATCATATTTAATTCTTAGTTGTTTTAGAAGTTTGCTAAAGGGTTTTCCCTTTTCCCCTTTTTCAATGTAATTAGTCAGGGCGTGAAGTCCAACATCAAATTTTCGAAGACCATTACTTTGAAGATTCTTTCTTTGATAATAAGAGTTAAGCCCTCCAGCAATAGAGTGCTTTTCAAAAATGACAACTTTCTTATCATACATCGCAAGACGTATGCCTGCTGCCAACCCCGACATGCCGGCCCCAATGATGATAGCATCTAAAGAAGGCCCATTCATTGATATCTTTACTGAACCATTTTAGGAGTTAAATAGCTAACACAGCTACTTAAAGAAGCTAGCTGAGGATAATCATCAGCAGGAACTTCAATCTTATAGCGCTTTCTTAATTCCATCACAATATCCAAAAAGTCCATAGAATCCAGATCAAGCTGCTCTCTTAAGCTTACATCGTCTTTTAGATTATCAAGTTCTTCATCAGGTGCAATATCAGCGATGATATCAATAACAACTTGTCTAACTTCTTCTGGGGACATTCTAAACTCCTTCAAACCTTAATATTTATTTTTTTAATTTTTTTACAATCACTGTTGAGTTAATTCCCAACATTCCGAATGAATTATTCAAAATAATATTGATATCTCCAACATATTTTGATTCTTTAATCACTAAATTTCTCATCTCGCATTCTGGGTCGATTTCATCAACATTAAGACCTAAATGAACAATTCCATCTTCAAAAGCAGGTAAGTTACCAGCAAGTTCTAAAGCACCAGCAGCTCCCATTGAATGACCAATATGACCTTTTGAAAAATTCACATATGTTTTCTCACATTGAGAGAAAAGCATATTGATTGCGGCAGCTTCAGAAATATCACCCGCTCCTGTTCCCGTTGCATGCATGTTAACTATATCAACGTCCTCTTCACTAATACCGGCCCTCTTTAATGCCAGTCTCATACATTCTGCTTGCCTCTGAGTAAAAGGATTTACGTAATCAGTTGCATCTGAATTAAGTGCATAACCAATAATTTCTCCATAAATCTTTGCTCCACGGGCTTTCGCTGACTCATATCTCTCAAGAATGTAGAGACAGCCCCCTTCCGATATAACCGTACCTTGACGATTCTTATCCATAGGACGAATACTTTTTGTGACATCTTCACTATCGTAGCCTAAAGCCCCTTGAGCACCAAAACCTGCAAAAATACCAAAAGTCTGAGGACTCTCTGAAATTCCCCCAGCAATGGCCACGTCAATTTCACCAAGCCTTAATTGTTGAACTCCTTGAATGATACCAGCATTACCACCAGCACAAGCAGAGCCTATTGTATAGTGTGGCCCAGTAATCCCCAAATTAAGAGTGATTTCTCCTGCTGGATTGTTGGCCACAGTTCTTGGGTTATGGTGAGGAGTCCAAAGCTTTGTATCAAGGTCGTTTTGGTGAAGTTCATAAATTTCGTTTTCTGTCTCAACGTTACCATGCTCGGTAATCCCTATAAAAACACCACATCTATCTTTTTCGAGCGCTTCTTTTTCTATTCCAGCATCATTAAGGGCTTCATTAGCACAATAAATAGCAATAGAGCCTGCTCTTGTTCCCCGACGTCTTGCTTTTTTAGAATGGTATTTTCTTTCATCAAAATCACATAAGCCAGCAGCTTGCTCTCCCATATAACGAATTTGAGTTTTTGTAATACCTGAAACACCATCAATCATGGATTTTCTAAAATCTGCAAGATTATTACCATTGGGAGCAGTTAGACCAATTCCCGTAATGACGATTCTATCCTCTAGGGCCAATTCACATCCTCACTTGATAAATCAAGTCAATAACTTAGCTCTAAAACTGCTCTTATTCAATAATAAAGTATAATAAGCATCGCATCATAAAGGCTCTCGCCACTTTGCAGCTTGCTTGTAGGCCCAACTGGGCCCTACACTGGCAATGAGATTAATTTCAAATGGAGAAGCCCATGGATAACCTAGTTGTTGTATCAAAAGTCAAAAAGTTTATTAAAGACCAAGCTGGCCTTAGTACAAGTGCTAACTTTTTTGAAAAATTGAATGAAGATCTTATCGCTTCACTTGATTCTGGTTCTGCTCAAGCAAAAAAAGCAGGAAGAAAGACTGTGATGGGACGAGACTTCAGCATTTACGTTGAAAACCCAAGTATTGATGAGTCTCTTGTTGTGGCCTCAAAAGTGAAAAAATATATCAAAGATAAAGAAGGTCTAAGCACTTCTTCTCAAGCCTTTGATCAGTTAACAGTTAGAGTCCAAAAAGCCTGTTTAAAAGCTATTGAAAATGCTAAAAGTAGCAAAAGAAAGACTGTAATGGACAGAGATTTTACTGAACCAACAATAGAATAATCTAAATACCAACTCTTAATTGTCGGTTAATAAGAAGGCCCTCTTAAAAAAGAGGGCTTTTTGTATCCGAGTGTTTTAATTTATTCATTCATTTCTCCGAAATGATTTCTGATGGAGAAGTTGCTTCGATTTATTATTCACTTTTCTTTACTAGTAGGACTCTGTTCTTGCTTGTCTAGTAATGAAGATGAAATTGATGATGTTTTTGGAGGGCAACCTTCAGTTTCTACTGGAGTTAGTGGGAGCTCTGGCAATGGAGTTACTTATACCAGTGTTAACTTTACAGGAGTGGATTCAGCCGCTTCACTGACTCAAAGCTCCGTTCGTGTTTTTTTTCCTTCAGCTACCGGAGGAAGCGGAATTTATACCTACACCATTTTTCTTAATAATAACTTCGTATCACCTTATCAAAACTTTGGTCTAGGGCAATACACTTCTTACGGTGGAGGACTTTATGGCGTTGATGTCACAGGTCTTAGTGCTTCAACTAACTACAATATTAGCGTGAGAGTTTTAGATGTTATTCAAGGAACTTATGACACAAATACAAAAATTACTAATATTACAACCCCAGCTGCAACAGCAGCTTTTGGTGGAATTGATTCTATTGATAATGTGACTTCAACCACAATGAGACTCAACTGGACCAGTGAAGCAAGTGCCAGTGCTTACAATATTTATCGTATTAATGGTGCAAGTGTCTCTTTTGTTAACTCTGTTTCAAACTCAAATACAAGTTATACCATTACAAATTTAGAGCCATCCACAAATTACACCTACCGAGTTCGTTATGTAGATAGTGATGGTTATACAGATGATAATACCAACGATGTTACTCAAGCAACTGCAGCCGCACTTGCATTTGCTGGTGCAACATCAGTCACAAATGTAACCACTTCTTCCATGCAAATTAACTGGACTCATATCGGAGGTGCTTCATCCTATAAAGTCTATCTTTCAAGTGATCTTAATACTTCTCTTTACACGGTAACCGCTCCAACAAATTATTTTGTTGTAACAGGGCTAACTCCAAATACCGGCTACTCTTATGTTGTACGCTCTGTTGATTCTAATGGAGGAGAAGACTCTAATACTAACGCTGTCTCTGGAACAACTCTAAGTTTTGCTGTCACTCACAACGGGTGGTCACATGTCTATTCCGTTGGCCCTCGAGTTGACTTTCAAGGGACGACGACTGAGACAGAAAATATAACTTTAACATGGAGACAAATGACTACGTCTTCAGGGACCTTAACTGGATATAACCTCTACTACTCTGACTCTGTGGCCGGTACTTATACTAAAATTAATGGGAGTGCGATTGCTGATGGTGGAGGAGCTGATATTACCTACTCCATTCCTGTAGGAAGTTTAACACCAGGAAAAGTTTATTGGTTTAAAGTAAGTGCAATTGTCGATGGGGTTGAATCAGCTCCAACTCCTACAGCGCCAACCGATCACACAGTTATTCGTATTCTTTACCCTCCTCAAAATATGGCCCTCGTTCACCGCTGGATAGTTAATAGAACGACATGCAATGCTTATCAAAGAGATATTGGAGCTACCAAGGGAGTGGATGTCGCAAATCATTACCGCTGTGAATTTAATGGCCTGGGTTCAACTGATGATGGGGGAACTCATTATTATGATATAGGAAAGGACTTAATTGTTGATGTTAATGAACTAGGTTGCAACTTCTCTGTTGGTGCTTGCACTTCTCATTCTGTGGGGACAACGACGACAACTGATTGTGTTGGAAATGGTGGTCCTGGTTCATTACAAGCAGCACAGAATTCTATTTATTATGGCCGTTCTTACACAGCGGGATGTTATATTCAAACTTCTTCTAACCCAGCTAGCCCCAACTGGGTCAAGCTAGAAAATATGGACTCTAATACGGATATTGCTTTTACAGGAAACAATTATGGAAGTTACTTAGCAGCTAACAAAGTTAATCTTCCGTCAATAAAAAGGATCAACCTTTCACAAGCCTATCGACTTTGTGAATCTCAAACTGTTGATATTGATATTTCTGGAAGTTCTACTACTTTTAGAAAAAGGACGCTAAGACGTAAAGAGTATGCAGCAGCTTCGTGGTGGCCATCAACTCTAACCGGAGGAGAAATTTATAAGTTAGAGTCTGAAGTCACAGCGAATTCCTGCAATATAAAGGATAAAACAGTTGGATCCGCGAATCTTCCTGCTTATTCTGATTCTCATTGGGTTGTGGATAATTCTTCAAATAATGATTCCAGAATGCCTGCTGGTACATCTCACACAAGCGCATGCCGTTCACGATTTGGCGTTCAAGATATGGTGGGCAATGTATCAGAAATAGTCACTGATCACATTCAAGGTTATTCCTCTAATCCTTATCTTGATATGGAAAACACCACCCCTCTATTTGATAGTAATTTTAGAAATGACTGGGTTAATGGCAACGGAGATTACCTTAAGGCCCATTTAGCAAGTAGTGGTGTTTATGATCAAATGTACACAACTTACAATAGTAACTTAGATATCTCAAGTGGATATCAGCGCTACATTAACCTTCCAATGGGGATTATTTTAAGGTGCTCCGCTAACTGTTCCAGTGATGATCTCTTAGTTTCTCATGCAAGTTATGGAACACTAGTTAATAACTATCAGTCCGGCGCTTTTGTTAACTTTGATCAATATACTTACTATGATTCAAACATGAGAATGATGGTCATGGGGCATGCAAACGAATATGTCAATGGTAGTAGATTTGCTCATTACGTCTATGATGCTTCTAGCTCAGCTGGTTGGCGTTTTGGAACAAGATGCATGACCCCTTACTCTTATTAACTCAGAAGATAAACAAGAATAAACGCGAGATAATTTCCTATCGCATGGCCAATAAGACCTAGAGTGACCCCAACGAGAAGAAGCTCTTTATTATCTAAAACCTGAGAGACAGGGGCCGCAAAAACCGGTCCATAAAGACTTGCAATAGAAGTAATAACAGCTGTGTCTCTATCAATTTTAAAGAAATGGCATAAAAGTAAATGCAATAATATTGAAGAAATAAAAACAAAACCTACTAGATAGATATATGTATAGCTCATTTGAATTAAGAGAGAAAAGTTTGTAAGAGCTCCCATACCGAAACAAAAAAGATAAAGAAAGTAATTTCCCATTTTATGGCAAGAATCTAAATGAATAATCTTTTGACGTGAAGAAATAACAAGAGAGTAACTTGTCAGGATAAGAATAATGAAAACACCTTCCTCTTTACCGAAAAAAAGATGGCTTAAACCTATTGCAAGAAGAACTCCCAATACAGCAAGAAAAAAGACAAAGCCATAATCTTTAAAATGACTCACCGATTGATGACTCTGAGAAGTTTCTTGCTTTTTCTCATTCTCTCCTGCTTTTTTTGTTTGAGGAAGAAATAGGTGATAAAAACTTGCTCCTCCTACAAGAAGAAAAAGAAAATAGACTCCTGAAAAAAGAGTATCTATGACATTCATCAGAAGGAAAACGTCCTTATCAACTTTAAGTGCGTAGGAAATAGCGCTCATATTAGATGTTCCTCCAACATAAACACCAAGGGCCATCGCGACTACTTTATGAGCATCAAAAAGCTCTTCTTTGAAAAGAAAATAACCCAAAAAACATGTCAAAAAAACACTCAAAATGATGAGAAAAAAACTTAAAAGTGTTTTGCGCTCTATTTGGTGCCACGCTCTCACATTACTCATAAACAGAAGAATAACCAAACCAAATAAAATACTTATTTGTGTTAAAGATTCAAAAAGAGAAACAGGAAGTGTTAATGAAATGTTGCCTAAAAGCATACCCAGAACATAGCAACTGACAAAAGGGCCAAGAAGTCTTGTTAAACGAAAATGGGGAGTTATTTTTAAAACTCCCCACGGTACCAGCAAAGAAATAAAAACAAAAAGAATTGTCACGACTTCTTAGCGGTTTTCATGAGAAACATTCCAACCAAAGCAAGAGCTATAACGGATAAGATCTCCCCAGTTAAGTGAGAGAACACATCCATCTTTAAATTTATATTAAAGAAAAGGAATAGAGCTATCACCACCCCCATAATAGCTTCACCTGCAATGAGTCCTGAACTCACTAAAACTCCTTTATCATTTCCTTCATCAACAGGAGTTTTTCTTGATTTTTCAACAAAATGACGAATGAGCGCACCTAAAAAAATAGGAACGTTCAGTGTTATTGGAAGATAAATCCCAACTGCAATAGGCATCAAATAAAGCCTGAAGCCCCCTCTCTTTTCAAAGAAAACTTTATCTAAAATAATCACAGCAATTCCAAGCAAAATACCTGCAATAACATAGTTCATAGGCAGGTCCCCGTTTCCAAAAAGGGCCTTGGTTATTGAAGCGAACAGAGTTGCCTGTGGAGCCTTAAGACCGACCCCTATTCCGTAAGCAGAGTGTAGTAGAGTTAAGACAGGAGCAATAACAAAAGCTGGTATACAAACTCCGATGACCTGAGCAATTTGTTGGGCCCGAGGCGTGGCACCAACGATTGTTCCCGTTTTAAGGTCTTGTGAACAGTCACCTGCTGTACAAGCAGCACAACAAACAACGGCTGCAACTCCCAAGGTTGCAAGAATCGCTGAGTCTCCTTTGAATCCAAGAATTAAAAATAGGACAGATGTGACAAGAAGAGCCGAAATAGTCATCCCTGAAACAGGATTGTTGGAACTTCCTACAAGACCACAAACATAACTAGAAACAGCAACAAATATAAACGCAGCTAACACCATAATGAGCGTTGTCATTAAAGAGATTCCAAAGGAAGCAATAAGAGAGTTATAAAGAAAAAGCATGATAGCAAAACACAACACAAAAATAGTAAAAATGGCCATTAAAGACATATCAGTATCCATTCTGTCAGATGGGGTATTTGATTTATTTTGATAGGCAGCTTTAAGACCCTGCATTCCAGAAACAATTCCACGTCTCACGGAAATAATAGACCACACTCCACCAGTTAACATCGCACCAACACCCAAATATCTGATCTTTGTCGACCAAAGAGTCCAGGCCAGATCAAGTGCACTCAAGTCAACATAGGCTTCAGGTGTTCCTAAAAAAGGAATGACAAGAGTCCATCCAATAAGAGAGCCGGCCAAAACAAGAATTCCTACTTGTAGTTTAACAATATATCCAACTGATAAAAGAGCTGGGGAGATATCAAGACCGATAAACCCAACACTTTGTCCAAACTTCGTAGCAATTTCAACACTACCTTTTAAAAGAGCAAGTCCACCAGAAACAAATTTAAAAGCTGCTCCTAAAAAAAGCCCCTTCAAAATGACAATAAATCCTTCTTTGGCTTCGCTATCTGAGCCTGTTTTTAAAACAGCAGCACAAGCAACTCCTTCAGGGTATGTTAATGATTTATCTTCTATAATAAGGGCACGTCTTAAGGGAATCATGAAGATAACACCAAGAAGACCTCCAGCAACAGCGATAAGTGTAGTCGACCAAAAATCAAAATTCTTCCAAGCTCCAACGAGTACCAAAGCCGGTAAAGTAAAAATAACACCAGCTGCTAAGGATTCTCCTGCACTGGCCATTGTTTGAACAATGTTACTTTCTAACAGAGAGCTTTTTTTGAGCACTCCTTTGTAGATTCCCATCGCAAGAACAGCTGCTGGAATAGAAGCTGAAACCGTCATTCCAGCATATAAACCCAAATAAACATTAGCGGCAGTCATAATAACACCGATGACTATACCAATTACAACAGCAGAGACTGTTAACTCTTTCACATTAGTTGACATATTGCTTCCTTTTAAAATTCCCTGTTCTCATAAAATAATTCTTAGTATCATTTGTCAAAAGGTAAGATCTTATGACTGAAAATATTCTCAAACTCTATTTTATTAAATCCCCTTTTGGCCTTAACTGGAGTAGCGCAACAGCTCTTTCTCGCACCATTCTTAAAAACTATCTCGCTTTTAAACCTCGTTTTATGGGACATGTAAATATTGAGTTAAAAGGAACCCTTACATCGGGAGAAAAGATAGATGTTCTCACAGGAATGGTTGCGGCGAACTTGAATGCGAAAAAACTTCTTTTTAAAAAACACATTGGGATGGGAATTGTTTTCCATAGTTTTAAAGGTCACCTTGAAACTAAAGAAGAGATGCTCGATGAGATTAAAGAATATCAAAAAAAAGGTGATAGAATTAACTCCGTTTGCTTTCAGATCTCTCAAGAAGTTCTTGAACTTCTCTATAACTACTATCAGGAATATAAAGAGCAAAGACTTTATAAGTATTATGGGCTGTACAATAGACCTTTGTTCAAAGAAGGTTCTGGCTGTAGTGCCTTCGGGGCCAGTTTTTTACAATTGGCAGGACTGATGAATTCTAAGCTCAAAGAAGCCTGGAGTTATCAAATAAAAATCCCTCTGAAATACTTAGGCATGCCTATTCAGGAGAGGAAAGTGAATTTTTTTAAGTTGATGCTCACTTATAATCCCTGGGCCAACTCAGAAGAAGAAGGAAGAGAAATCTTTTTTTGGGATCCGGATAAGATGTATCGTTGGGTAGAAGAAGTTTATCAAAATCCTGTCGATGGTTTTGAAAAGAGACTCGATAATGGAGTACACTCTCTTTTCCAAGATGTTTCACATTGGATTCCAGAGGTTAAGACTCTCTTCCAAAAAGATGATAGACAACTTCCCTTATGGGAAGAGAATAACTGGGATTAAATCATAGCATAGTAATTTCAAATAGTTAGATTGACCATAAAAGAAAATATTACACTGCGTTATTTTTTATCTCTACAAATCACTCCCTCTTTAATAGTTTCTTTTGAAACTTATAAAAGAAGGAATGCTTCTTGCTGTTCAAAAAATCTCTCTTCTTATTTTTCCTTTTCTCACTTCAACTGTTTGCTCAAAAATCAGATCTTTTAAAGTCTAAACTTGGTAAAGAAGTTGTAAAAGAAAAGCTAGAGCATGCTAAAATCCACACACTCAAAACCCTTCCCAGTGGAGTTTTTAAAGCAAAAAAACTCTACCGTGAACTCAAAGAAATATTAGAGGATATCAAGAAAACAAAAGAAGTCGATGACTCTCTCATTTTTGAATTATTTCTCTCTTCCACAGAAACAATGAATGCCTGGGTTTCAAAAGTCCATGATCTGCAAGAGGTGAAGGCCTATCATATTGCCTCTACTAAGGGTTTACTCGATCTCATCACAAATACTGATAAGGCCAAAGAGTACCTAGGAGAAGAGCTGGCCCAAGAGGCCAATGCCCATTCCCGCTCAATTATGGCCATTGTGATTGGCCATGAGGTAGGACATGCTGTTCATGGAGACGTTGAAAAATTAGAAAGAACGACAGGCGTTTACATGGAATTTAAGGCCGATGACTTTGGGGTTAGAGTTGCCTATGAAGCTGGTTATGATCCCAAAGCAGCTCACATCCTTTTTAAAATTTTTGATAAAATCCAATCCAATAAATCAATCAGACACCTCATTGCTGGTCTTTTGGATGAACACCCTAAGCCTTCTTTGCGTTCTGCTGCCTTAGAAGATCTAATTAATACTCTTAACCAAAGAAGAGAAGCTTATGAAAAGTTTAATATATCTCTTAATGAAGTAGCTATTAGTAAAGACGGAAGTTTAGATAGAAGCCATTATGAAAAAACATCTCGCACCTCTGTTGTGACCTTAGAAAAATACTTGTCAACTGAAGCCTATGAGTCTCTTGATTTTCGACAAAAGCTTCAGGCCCTTGAAGAATATCTCATGATTCAAAACGAAGAAGTTAAATCAATGCACCAAGAAACAATCGTGAGAATTACAGATGAATATAGCTATTTACTCGACGAAGTGAACGATTTGAGAAAAACGAACTCCGTTATAGAATCTTTCAAGCGATTTGAAACAAGCGTTGGAGAGCATGGAAAATTAACTTCTAGCAAAAGAATTGCTAGTCCCAAAAAGGCAATTAATGAGTTAAAGCAAAAAATCAACAATAAGCAGATTGAGCTTCTAACCTTTGATATCAATTTCCATGCTAATCTTGCCCAGATACAACAATGGGTACGAGAGATTGATGAAAGAGTTGCTGTTGGTTCACTTATTAAACTAACCCATCAAGCAAAATCAACTCAAGAACTACAATGGATAATAGATCTATTAGGCGAAGAGGAACACCTTCTGCATGAGCGCTTTCTAAGAAACTCTCAATCTAAAAAACATATGCTAACTTTTTACGCTCAACTTTGTAACAAACACCTTCTTCTAACTAAGGACTTAAATGTTACATATGATTTTATTCAAAATGTACTTAGAATAAGTAAAACAGAATCCAGTAAGGTCATATTTGCTTTAAACCAAGTCTTTGCTGAAATAACAAATACCTTACTTACTCATCCTGAAATTGAAGTGAATAAGTTCGTCCATCGAATCCAATATCCAGTTAACGCGAAAGAGAAAATTTTTTCAAAAAATCTTGAAGATAGCCAAAGAAATATCGCAGGAGAACTCAGAGAGCGACTTGGGAAAAATGCAGAACTCAATCCACTTAATCAAGAATTTAGCTATGGGATAGGAAGAAGCCCTCGTTGGCAAAGAACGGCACTAAGTACTGATTTTATTACCTATTTAAATAAAGTGACAGGAATTGATGGCGTCAATTTTGTTTTTAATAGCCTTGTTAAAACTCATTATAATATCGAAGAAACTCTTGATTTATTAATTGCCAATAATATAAACAGAGATTTCTGGGAAGAGCATCGGGAAGCAATACTTGATATTGATAGAACTCGTTATCCGCGTGACTTAGAGGCCAATTTAAAAAGAATTGAAAAAGTCTTGATGACTATCAAGCCATCTGAGTTTAACGAAGAAACTCTGACTAAAGAAAACCTGAAAGAAGCTTCTCATCTACCTCACTTTAACCCAATTCAAGAAGAGTTAATAGAAACCTATCGCAAATCTCAAACGATACTAAAGGAGAATATTCTCACTTTATTTGAGCAGTTCAATAAAAATCTGACCTACGTGTCATCCATTGAGGGAAATACAGCAGAACCCAAAAAAACATCGATACCTGTCTTGCACCCTCAACATATTCAAAGACTAAGCAATCAAGATAAAATCGAAGTTTTTAAACTTCACCTTAAATCAGATGAGTTAAGAAGAATCAATCTTCATGCTGAAAGATTTCAAAATTCATTAAAAGTTTATGAATCAGGCCTAGATGAACTTTTAAAAGAAGGAAAAATCGATGAAAAAATTAGAATAAACTATCTTAACGGCCTCATTGAGTTTAATGACATAGTTCAAAAGATAAATAAAAATCCTCATGAAAAAATCCCTGAATCTTTTTTTAACATGAAAAGAAGTCTTCATTTAAAAACTAAAATTTTATTTCATAGTACGATTAATTATTCTTCTAAACTCACTTCTCTTTCACAAGATAGTTTAGAGGCACTTATAGATAAATTCAATAATGGTGCTTCAACTCCTACAAATGGGCAAAAAATTTTAGAAAGCTTTCTTGTTCCTGGAAAAAAAGAGGTTATTGACTACCTTAAAAATCCATCTACCAATCAAAATTTTATAAGCAACTTTGAATTAGCTATCAGTCTCTGTGATATTCTGGCCAAGCACCAAGGTGTTTCTTATCTTATCAACACCAAAGAAGGATTCACTTCAATTCAGGCCAATCTTAATAGAAGCTTTCTTAATAAGATTAAAAATAAAAATCCTCAAATTCTTAATCGTGAAGCTCAGCTTAACAAGGATGAAAAATTGCTCTTTGAAGATATTGCAGAAGCATATCGTTATATTTTTAACAAAGAGAGTAAAAGTCTTAAAATCTATGACTCCAGAGAAACCCTTATTGAACAGGCAATGAAGTTTATTTGGCCAATTCAATATAAAAAAATGATAGAAGAGAAAGACCCTGTCAATTCACTCATTCTTATTCTTTCCAACTTCCTTGAAAGTTCAAAAGAATATACTTTCGCAAAAAATAGATCCACTCAAATCATTGGCAATGATAAATCGGAAGAACAAATCAGGCTTTTTTATGCTTATCTTATGAATTCACTTCAAAAAGTAGAAACAAAAGAGCAAATGCAGGAATATACTGCTTTATACTCTTTATTTCTTCACGGTCGTTTAATTGGGCCCGAGGTTTCTCAAAATTACCTTAAAGCTAATTTAAAAACATTGATGAATATTACTGGAGTCAAATACAGAGAATACTTTTTTGACTCGCTGGTAGCTAAAATTACTCAATTTGATGCTTGGTATGGGCAAAAAGATTTGCCTAATCAAAATATAAACAAAATTATCCTCTTCTTTAGTAAATATCTTTATAATAGAGCTAACGCTTATCAGAATAGCTTTGGGAAAGCGACACGCCTTCTCAAAGAGCTTGATAAATTAATTATTCTGAATGAAGCTTTTAAGAAAATTGAAAATTCAAAGCTAAATCAATACGTCACACAAAAGATCAAAAATTTTTCTAGTTTGGTTTATACAAAAACTCTCTCCCAGAAAAAGAAGGTTGGTAACGTCAAAAAAGTTAACTTCTTGCAAGATCTAAGAAGACAAACTCCATGGTCACAAAATATTGACAATGAAATTTCCGATTATATTAAATCCTCTCATCATAAAAGAAAGAAAGTTATTGAGCTCACAAAAAATATTCGCTCACTCAATAAAAGACTTGAAACCTATCAATATGTTTTAAAAAAATATGGAAAAGTGAAAATGAATTTTATCACGAAAGCCAGATTATATATCAAACTCTACAAGGCCTATAAAGAAGCTGAAGCTGTCTGGACCAAAGAAGTTTTAGACGATCTGAAAAATTCCACTGGATTAATCAATGCTTGGCACATAATAGAGAATGCTTGGGAGGATCATGTCGCTAAAAGAGCAGGCAAAATGGGAATCCCGAAAGAGACTGCTCTAGAGTACCTTCTTGATTTACATGAAGCGAATCAAAAACTAGAGAATCCTCCAGCAGGTGAAATAGCAGCAGTTTTTCCTGAAGGAAGTAAGCATCGAGATGGTTTACTTGAAGAGCATATAAAGTCGCGCAAAAGCACATTCGAGCAACTTAAAGCTATTGAAAAGTACAAATCCTATAATACGGAAAGTCCTTATCATAAAATTTCCAAGGCCTTTGGAGAGATATTAGAAGAATATGTAGGGAAACTTACTCCAGTAGAGAGAGTTCATTTCTCTCTCTACTTAGCTAACTTTGATGATAAACTTGAAAAAGATTTAGAAGAAAAAGTAAAAAAACTTTTTTTTGGTAAAGATAAAAGAAAAAAGACAATGAGAGAAAATGGCTACTACTTCACTTTATCTGAAATCAAAGAGTTTTTTCAAGAAACCCACACTCTCGAGAAGGCCCTTGTCTTTCGGGGTCTTTTTGTAGGAGAAAGTGGTGTTAATAGTAGTAAGGAAGCAATAGAAATTCTAGCTAATCGTATTCTCTTATCAGACGAAGACATGCCTCCCTACCTTAGAAGTGTTTTAAAAATCTATTTTCAAGTTCTCAACGAATCAGAAATTTCTCGTATGTTCTCTGGACTATTGGCCCAAGGAAGCCAAGACTTAAAAGGCCCACAAGTTTTAAAAATCCTTGTTGAGAATGGAGGAGTTGCAGCTGCGAAACTTGCTCAGATTATAGCGAGTCACGGTTTTCAACTTCCTCAAGAATATCAAGATGTTTTAGAAAAATTTAAAGGGCAGGCCCAAGAAGTAGAAAAAATACGAGCGATGAATTGGATTTCACAAAGACTTCCTCAGGACAAATTTAATCAAATTAAGACATTAAACCATGAGTTGGGCTCAGGCTCATTGAAACTGGCCTATTCAGCAACTTTGAAAGATGGAAGAGTTATCGTTATTAAACTGGCCAGAGAGTATATTTATGAGAAAACTCTTAGGGAGTTTGAACTTCTTAAACAGGCCCTTGAGTTAATTATGCAAGATCCAACTCTTCGTATTGAAAATTTACCTGCTCTCAGAGAGGAAGTAGAGAGAATTATTACTGAAGAAATGCAATTTAAGAAAGAGTTTGAAATGAACATTGCCCATAATAATGCCATTATGGATAGACCGCTTTTAGTTAAAATCTTTGGGAATAAAGTTAATGTTCAGGTCCCAGTTCCTCTTGAGGGCTGGCAATTTGATGGAGTCATGGCCGAAGAATTTATTAAAGCAGATTCTTGGGGACAGCTGCCAGAAAAATCACTTTTAGGATGGAGTAAACAAAGTTATGCTAAGGCCGTAGTCAACGAGATTTTAAATCAGCTTACTTCCTTCATTCAGCCTTCAGAAAAGCTAGGAGGAAACGTTATTCTAGATATCGATCCACATGAAGAAAACCAGTTGGCCAAAAAAAGATTACTCGTTTTGAAGGGCAACCTTGTCAATATCGATCTAGGTCAATCAGTTATTATTGAACCACAGAAAGTTCGTGGCTTCATGTCTATTATTGGCGCCATTAAGTTCAAAAAAATCGAAGAAGCTGTTGAAATGGCAAAAGAGTACCTCATCATAGATAGTGAAGAACAATCTCAACTCCTTAGGGAGGAGATAGAAAGACAATCTCTTATAAGCAATGACCCGATTGAAGTTTTTTCTAAATCAATGGAGAAAGTTGAACTTAAGGGAATTTCTTTAAGGCCAGAATATCTTTTTTTCCAAAAGTTATTTGCCACACTCGTTGGAATGAAGGCCCATATTGCTGACAAAAACTACTTAATGACTCAAGCCCAAAAAATAATGGGATTGAGATTTTTATCTTCACCTTCAACAGCACTCAATGAGTATAAGAAGTTTAAGCAAGTTTTAAAACAAGCTAAATGTAACAAGCATTTTGACTAAACAGAGTCCTTTAGTCTGATAAGTCTTTGAAGATATCACTAATAGGAATGTTGTAGAGTTTACTGAGCTTTAAGAGAGTTGAAACTGTAAAATTTCCTCCTTTCTCTATCTTTTGTAAGTGCCTCCAAGAGCTCCAACCTTGATTTTCAGTCTCTTCTAAGCTCCAGTTTCTTTCTTGACGTATCTTTCTTAGTTCTTGGCCGAGCTTAAGAAGAAATTTTTGGTTTTTATCTTTTTTTAGCATTTAACTATTTTATCTTGCACCTGATTTAGTATGTACATATTATAGTATGTATAAATGTTAATTTTTCTTAAATATGGATAAGTTTTATGAACTCGGAAAAAGAAAAAAGGTTTCTCAAAAAGTTAGGTAATCGTTTAAAAGAGCTAAGAAAGGCCAAAGGCCATACACAACTTGAATTTGCTGAAAAAAATAAGATTAGCTACAGACACTACCAGGATATTGAGTCGGGGAAAATTAATATTCGCCTCCTTACCTTGCTCGACATTTGTCAGGGCCTTAAAATTAAAATACATGATCTTCTTAACCTTTAGATAAAGAATTCTTTTGCTCTTCACGTAGGAAAAGTGACGTATTCCATTTTTTAATTTGTACGAAAAAAGATGTACAAATTAAAAAGGATACCTAACTTATGGAGTTAACCCCCTACGCTATTGCGTGCTTGAGTTTCTTCTTTGGCTATTTATTTAAATCATGGCAAAAGGATAAGTTTTCTTCACTTGAGAAAGAAAAACAAATGATTGAGCTGGCATTAAAAAATAAGACAAAATTTCTTTCAGTTATGTCTCATGAAGTAAGAACTCCTATCAACGGAATTTTGGGTCTCAGTGAACTTCTTAGAGACTCCCTAACAGAAGAGGAAAATATTAAACTGGTCGAACTTATTCAAAGCTCTGCCCACTCTCTACTTAATTTACTTAACGATATGCTGGATTTTGCGAAGCTTGAAGCTGGTAAGATTGAGTTAGAATCAACTCCAGTAAATATCCATGAAGAAATTGATAAAGTGGTTGCTCTCCTACAAATAAGTGCTAAAAAAAATAACTCTCAACTCCTATATGAGGCAGGGAGCGATATTCCTTCACAGTTAATCTCTGATCCTACTCGTCTTAAGCAGGTCATTACAAACCTAGCAAGTAATGCGATTAAGTTCTCAAAAAACGCAGAAGTAAAAATCATTTCAAAACTTAAAGAAAAAGAAAGTAATGAATATATCATTCAAATTGATGTTATCGATAAAGGGATTGGTATCCCTAAGAAATTACAAAACAAGCTTTTTCAATCTTTCTCTCAAGTTGATGCTTCTATAGCAAGAGAGTATGGAGGAACAGGGCTTGGTCTTTCAATATGTAAAGGGATTGTCGAAGCTATGAACGGGAATATTTGGTTTGAAAGCCAAGAAGGAATCGGTAGTACTTTCAGTTTTACCTTTGTTGCCAAAGCCGTTTAAAGACCTATGCTGGCCCCAGCTCCTCTGGGATCACTCACTCCTGTAAGAATATTTTTTTCAAAACTTATCGCTTGGATTTTGCATCCTGTTGGTTTATTTGAAAATTTATATCCCTTTTTCTCTAACTTTTTTATTAGTGAACTCTCCAAAGCTCCTTCCTCATAAAAAACCTCATCTGGTAAAAGCTGATAATGAATTCGAGGAGCATAAACGGCCTCCTTTGTGCTCATATGAAAGGCAAGTTTATTAAGAAGAGTATTGGCCACACAAGTAATAATTCTTGTTCCATTAGGAGTTCCAAGAGCAAATACAACTTTATCTCCCTTTAAAACAATAGTAGGAGACATGCTACTTAAAGGCCTTTTTCCTGCTTCAACTTTATTTTTATCTCCCCCAATGGCACCAAACATATTAAGATTTCCTGACTTCGCGCTAAAATCATCCATCTCATTATTTAAAACAATACCAGTATTGCCAGCAACAAAGCCTGCTCCGAAATATCCATTTATAGTTTGAGTACTTGAAATCACATTTCCCTCACCATCCATAATGGTAAAATGTGTCGTCTCGGTCGATTCTTTAGGAATAATACCCTTAGAAAGGGTTCTCTTTTTTTGATCCAGATAAAAAGGAGCCAGGTGTTTTTTGGAAATAAGTTTTTCATTATCAACTTTAACAAAATCAGGATCTCCCAAAAACTTTGCTCTATCTTGAAAAGCAAACCCCATGGCCCTGATAAACTGTTCATAATAATGTTCATTCTTTTTATGAAATTTAATTTTTTTATCCCCTTCCAAAAGTTTAAGGATTTGAATGACATGAATTCCTCCAGAACTAGGAGGAGGCATGGAGATGATTTGATGTCCAAAAATTTTATCACTGACAGGGTTTCGCAATTTCACTTGGTAGTTTTTAAGATCATCAATGCTCATGACCCCACCCTTCTCAGAAACACTACCTGCTATTTGAAAAGACAGTCGTCCATGATAAAGAGGCCTATAACCTTTTGTGGCTATTCTTCTTAAGGTGCTGGCCAGTTCTAATTGAAGAAGTTTTTCGCCAACATTATAAACAGATCCATCTGGCTTGAGAAAAATTTTTCTTGTCTCTAGATCTTTTTTCAAAACCTCTTGTCTTCTTTTCATTGCTTCGTGAAGATGGGGATAAACCTCAATGCCTTGACTGGCCATTTCAATAGCAGGAACTAATAATGATGCCCAAGGAAGTTTTCCGTGTTTTTGATGAATTTCCCAAAGACCTTTGACAAGTCCTGGAACCCCAACAGCAAATGGCCCATCTTTTGATTTACTTTCAATAACGTTCCCTCTTTTATCTTGAAATATTTTTTCATGAAACTTTGATGGAGCTGATTCTCTAAAATCATAGGCCAAGGTTTTTTGATTCTTTAATTTCAAAAGAGCAAACCCTCCCCCACCAAGTCCCGTTGATTGTGGTCTTTCTACTGAAATAGCAAAAGAAACTGCGACAAAAACATCAGTTATGTTTCCACCTTGTTGATAAATTTTTAAACCGGCTAAAGAGGACTCTTTTCCCTGACTTGAAATCATGATTTTTTTTGAACTTGCAACATGCTCTTTCGTTTCCTCTGGAAAATCAATAGCAAATGTAGATTTAATCAGAATAAGGAGAAGACTTAAAGTTTTCATTTCAGGTGTGGTTCCTAAGTGGTAAACTTGTTTGAAAATATCAAGCTTTTTTAACGGAGTCCAGTATTAGAGCATTAACATCAAAAGAAAAAGAAGAGTGTCTTAATCAACTAAGCAGGAATTGGAGTTTCAACGAAGAGCGAACCAAACTTCTTTGCCATTATCAAATTAGGGATTATCTTAAAATTATTGAGTTTATTCAGCTTATTTCTCACCAATCCCATAAACAAAACCATCACCCTGACATTAGTTTTGGCTGGGGTTATCTCAATATTTCTCTTCACACTCACGAGATCAGCGATCTCACAAATCTAGATAGAGAATTGGCCATGCAAATAGATGATTCTTTCAATCAGTTAAACAGTTAGTTTTCTTTCCCCTCTGGAAGATTTTTAGCCTCATGCTAGAATAGAGTCTGAACTTTCTTTTTAGGGGGATCGCTTTTGTTTCTGCGTATTGTTTCAGTCATCTTATTCTTATCTTCTTTCCAACCTCTTTATGCAGATGTTTCATTAAGCACCGCTCATCAAATAGTTAAAAAACTTAAGAACAAAGATAGAAAAGCCAACCTTCAATTTTTGCGTCCAGTAAAAACGTCTAAGTACTATTTTTGGATTGATTATTTTACTAAGAGAGAAAAAGAGCGATTCCAGCGCTATATCAATAATGGGTTTAGACATAAAAAAATTATTGAACGAATTTTTGCTAGTTATGAACTTCCTAAAGAGCTCTTTTATGTTGGGATGATTGAGAGTGGTTATTATATGCGTGCTAAAAGTAGCGCCTCTGCTGTTGGACCTTGGCAGTTTATTAAAGACACCGCAAGAAGATATGGACTTATTATTAATCAGTATGTGGACGAGAGAATTCATCTTATAAAAGCAACTCATGCAGCAGCAAGATACTTTAGACATTTATATAATATCTTTGGCTCATGGGAACTTGCTCTAGCTGCTTATAACTCTGGTGAATACGGTCTTGTCAGAAGAATTAAAAAATATAGAACAAAAAACTTTTATCGTCTCTCCAGAAGAAAAATCATTCCTCCTGAAACAAGAAATTATATACCCAAAGTTCTTGCGGCCATGGCCATTCTTGAAAGACCTCAAGATTTTGGTTTCTCAGTAAAATACGGACAAATTAGTCCTTACCGCTACACTAAAAAAGTAAGAGTAAAAAAAGCAGTGAAACTTTCAAAGATAGCTTCTCATTACGGAATTTCCACGGCCCAATTAAAACACTTAAATCCTGATTTAAAATCTTGGAGAACTCCTCAGTTAAGATACAGCACGCTTGAGATTCATGTACCAACAAAAAAGAATTTAAGACAAGTGGCTTCAATTATTCACGATCGTATTGGAGAGAAGAGAAAAGTAAAACTCCATAGAATTAAAAGAGGAGAAACACTCTATCAAATCGCTCAAAACTCAGGAACGACAATTCACTCTCTTCGTAAAGTCAATAATATCGAAGAAGGTGATTTTATCAGAGTGGGACAGTTACTCAAAATTCCCGTTTCTCGTGAAACACACGTTGTTCAAGCAGGAGAGAACTTAACTCTTATTGCAAAAAAGTATTCTATTCCAGTCCACAAGATTATGGCCGAAAATAAGCTTTCCTCCGGACTCATTCATCCAGGACAAGAACTCGTCATTGCAACTAATTGATTCTTATTTTTACTAAAATAGGAAGATGGTCTGATAATTCTTGCGCTTCACTAACAACTCGAGATGAAATCAAATTCTCTTTTTTGACAAATAAGTAATCTAATTTTCTATCCAAGTCATGAGAAGAATAAGTAAAACTTGTGCCCGTTAAAGAAGATGAAAAACTCTCTAAAAAGTTCATGAATTCTATTGTTTTATCATCTTCATAACCCTGAACTTTTGGTGCTTCACTTTCAATGGCATTAAAATCTCCTCCATAAACCAAAACTTGAGCATCAGTTTGAGAGATAAAGTTTCTCATAAATCCAATTGATTCCTTTGCATTCTCTTGCCTGTTTTCCTTATCAAAAGCCTCAAGATGATGATTAAAAACAAGAAAGTTCTTTTCATTAATTTCTATTTCTGCCATTTGAACATAACGGTAAAGATAAAAAGGTTGGTACCACCAAGGAAGCCTTTTAGGCTTTGAAAAAAGCTTATAGGAACTCTCTTTAATAGGAAAACGACTGAGAATGGCCCCTCCTGATTTTATCCTCCCAAAGTGATGAGAAATGGGCCAATAGGGAAAAGCCAAATAATTCAATTCCCAACTTAGGGCCTTTGAATAAAAAGGAAGATTCGCTTTTATTCCTAGTTCTCTCACTTGATCAATATAATGGCTTCTTTGACTTTCCCAATCGACTTCTTGAAGTAGCAAAATATCAACTTTATTTTCCGAAATGACTCTGGCCATTTTTTCAAGTTTCTCTTCGTATTCTTTTTTTTCCTTGGGAATATAATTCACTCCTTCGGAACCTACGCCATGCACAAAAGCAAGATTCCAACTCATGACTCTCACTTCTTGAATTGCACCTAGCTCTCTTTCTAGAAGTGTTTCATTTTGACCTTTCTCAGCTTGAAACTCGCCTATTGCTAAAGAATTATGTTGCGCCCAGTAAAGAAAAGATAAAATTCCGAGAAAAAAGATTAAAAAGAAAAGAAAAACTTTCATGTCCTAACTCACTTTCTTACAAATACTTAAACCGCATTAAATTGGTCATGTAAAGATTACATTTTTATCCTAAATATGTGAATCTACATTTACTTTATTAACTCCTGTGAGAGGGAGAGAGTTTTGAGATTTTGTTTTTGTGTTTTTCTGACAGCTTGTGCAGTGTTCTTGGTTACTGAGAAAGCTTTACACGCTTCTATTAATCCGGAGCGTACTGTCACGCCACTTTTTCATATCCCGTTTGACTTGCCTCAATACAATGAAATACTGACGCTTGAAGCCCCTATTTTTGAAGGACATCTGAAGAAAAAAGAGGTTATCAAAAGAAGAGAACGAGGAGGAGAAGTTAAACTCTCTTATAAAGAGTTAAAATTCTACCATCAAATATCTAAGTCTGTTTTTCGTCTTTTTCTCACTGACTCTGGCCCTATGGGACAACCCTTTGATAAGTATAATGCTTCCGCCTTTCATATTGGTAAAAGTATCATCGCAACGAATTATCATAACCTCTATCCTGAGAATGCTAATAGTGCAGGATGCTCTCACCTTGAAATGGAAGTCAGTTTTTACTCCGAAGATAAACGGGAAAATCGCAACACTCGCTCTAAATGTGATGAAATTCTTTTCTGCGATAAATTTGAAGATATCTGTTTTGTGAAAATGTCCTCAGTTAAAATTGATGGTCTCTCTTATGAAATAGAAGATATTTCTCCCGCTCTTGAGTTCTTTGATGAATTTGGTATTGATTCTCATCAAAAAATTGCTTCTGATGAAATCTATTACAGTGTTAACAATACTGATGGATTTGGTCTTCAAGGATCATCTGGGAAAGGAGCGGCCTATCACGCAGACCCGAGAGGATTTAAGAGAAAATGCAGTAAAATCAAAAAAGAGAAAAAAAGACGCAAGTGTATTGATGAAAGAAATGCTAAAACAACATGGTTTTTAATGTTTTACGCTCCACTTCTTAAAGGAGCTTCAGGCTCCCCTGTTTTAAATTCAAATGGTAAAGTCATTGGTATTACTAGGGCGCAATCACCAAACAACTATGGCCCAGAAGTCTACTCAAAAGCAGTGACCACAAGTAGGATTATTGGAATTTTAGAGAAGGCTCAAAAAAACTCTCTTCTAGAACTTATAACTCCCTAAAAGCCTTCATTTTAGGTCGATGCTTCAATTGTCATTTTTACAGAGCTAGATATTTCCCTTTCGTATGTCCCTTAAATTTTATATCAACGCTATAAGTTAGATTAAGTTTCACAACAAGGAGCACATCGTGAAGAAGTTTTTGGCCACAACTGCCTTACTCGGGTTCTTAAGTATCAATTTCACTTACGCCCAACAAGCTGGACTTCCATTTGGACCAGGTCTTGCTCTGCCTTTTATTACATTACAGCCTGGTGATTATAAAATGATTGATCAAGGGAAAATCATTGATACTCTTCAAAGGCAGAACCAGAAAGTTCAAGAAGCTGATGTGAGATATCTTGTGGCAACGGTAGCTGAAGCCAACCAAAGGTTTAATGACTTTTTGGGCTTTGTTTATGGTGAAAACGACAACGATAAAAAATCTCTTAATTATATTTCGACTCAATCACTTCAACGTGATGGAAAGACAGCAGCTCTTTCAGCTAAAGATTACTTAGAGCTTTACGGAAGAATTCAGAGAGAGAAAATTTCAATCCTCTCCTACATGAAGCTTTTAGGTGCTGAGGCCAAGATTAAGTCTATTGAAGCAACAGAGAGAAGACTTCAGTTCAGCACAAGTGGAGTTACTGACTTTGCTGATTACAGAGACTACTTTGAAGGACTTGATTTTGAAGCCCTTTCTAACTACTACGTTGAACAAATTGAAGCTGTTCTTGAAGAAATCAATACAAGTTTTACTTTTTATGTCACAGACTTAAATGGTGTACCTAAGGCTTTTAAAGGTTTTTCTGATATCGAAGGTGCTAGAAAATTTCTTGAAAGACCAAGTACTGATTGGATTGCCCAACAATATGATAAGGTAAAATTAGAGCTTTCATTGAAAAATGCAGAGAAGGCTGAATTTGATAAAGTAAACCTCGCTTTTGCTAGAATTGCTCAGACGATTAATAAAACATACGGAAAAGGAGAGAAATACACTTTCTCTGATGTTGGTTTAGAGCGTGATCAGTCTCTGAAAAGTCTTCAGATCTATTTTATGGCCAAAACTTACTTTAGAGCACTTTACTTTCAAAAATTTGGGACCTTTAGAGTCAACTGGCCTGAAACTAGAGTTGCTAACCTTGATAGATTAAATGAGCATGTTTCTTTTTTAATGAATGGTACAGAATCAGTCAGAAGTGAGAATGAACTTATTAGCGAGCTTAAAAAAGCAAAAAAATGTATGCTTGCGATGAAGGATAAAGTTGGTGACGGGAAAGCTGGAGGAGAGTTCAGTGAAGTGTTTGACTTCAAAAATGACCTCTCTTTATTAGGAAGATTTCAGACATTTCGCTCTTTTGCTTTAGGAAACTCTAAGACTGTTTATATTCAAAATATCATTTGTGGGCTTGTTTATGCTGATATTCAACAAGACTTATGGGTTGGACAAGGAGATCTTGAATCGATTAGAAACCATTGGTTTAATACTTATAAAGGAGATCCTGAGTGGGAGAGTACAATTCGCCAGGTTTTTCCTCCCAAAAGTGCTCCTCGTAGACTCGGAAGTGTGACTTCAGACTCAGGTTCAACAATGGGGAATATTAACAACTTAAAAACTGAGATTAATAAAATTTCAAACCGCTTCTCTGAGGCCTTAAGACTAAGAGATTACCTTGATGCTCTTCAGGCGGAGAACAATGAATTCATGAAGTTAGCTGACGAAGAAGAATCTGATCTTTTAGGTTACTAAGATGAAACTCTTCACTCTTTTTTTTATCTTTATTTTCACTCAAG
Organism: Bacteriovoracia bacterium; assembly: GCA_030431635.1. Taxonomy (GTDB): domain Bacteria; phylum Bdellovibrionota; class Bacteriovoracia; order Bacteriovoracales; family Bacteriovoracaceae; genus CALFYV01. Next base: position 353,205 of record JAUIIL010000001.1, on the reverse strand, counting down.
GCCTTGAACAGGCTTTGGGTGAAGATGTTTACACTGGAATCAAGTGTGTTGATCGTGGAGTTGATGTTACCAGTGTTTGCCAGGGTAGAAGTATTCCTGTGGCCTATGCTCGAAATAAATCAAAAGGCCATCTTGAGTGCACGGGAAACACTGATCATTATATAAGAACACACTTCTCCTCTAAAACTGCCTTTGATATCGGTGATGCCTCTAGTATGGGTTACGATGCAGCAAGAAGCTTACAAGTAGAAATGCAGAAAGACTCTCCTGACATAAAATGGGAAGGAACTATTCCCTATCAGACAGTAGAGGTTTGGTCGTATCAACTTTGTGAATTAGTTGTCGATAGAAGTGCTTGTGGTTATCACATCGATACAACAACTTATGAAGAAGAGCAGTGTGAAACAAAATATGATGAAGAAGGTAATCCTTATGATGACTGTAAAATGGTCACTGTTGAAGAAAGTGTTGAACACACTAACTCTTGTCATGATGATGTTACCTACAATAAAAGTTGGGATTGCTCTCATGAGAGAATGACTTATGATGCTTACTTTAAAAAACCTAGTGAAAGTGAATGGAATCCTGGGATGAAAGATTATTTTTGGGTACTTCCCAATAAATATGACTTACTACCTGGGGAAATGGAAGATATCCAGGTCTACAGTAATACCTCTCGCTCAAGAAGCCTGAGCCCAAAGGTTGAAATTGGTAATGCTTGGAATAAATATAGTGTTTTTCTTTCAGGAAGTGCAAACGGAGCGGCTTGCAGGCAAAATTCTGACTACCACTTAAGTGCTAGAATTGAAACTGATGGACGCGATCCTTCAAAACAAGCACCTAACGCTCTAAGACTTCCAACAGACTTAGAGGGTAATCAGCTTGATCAGTCTCAAATTCTTGTTTGGAACTCAGGTGTCAAAAAGCAAAACGTTATTGAGAAAGCGTTTCTCGATAAAATCAGATTAGAAGATACCTCAGCTGCTACTATTAAAGTTATCTCGCAACAATCAAGAGAAAATGCAGCAAGAGAAGAAGCCAAGAGAGAGCAAGGAAAAGGTGGAGATTCTTTTGGAGATGAAAAACCTGACGAAGGTGAATTAAAATCTTTCTTTAAAAATACCCATATTATGGTTCGCCTTATTGAAGACCCTATCTATGGATGGCCAGATGAAGTATGGAGCTCCCAAATTTATACTGATGCTAATGTGCTAGAAATAGACAACAATCTTCTCTCTCAAGATAAAACAAAATATGAATCAGATACTTGGCTTATTGATCTTGACGATGTTGCCCTAAGGCCAAACAGGAACTACCGAGTTGAAATCTCTATGTATCAGAAAGGAATTCCTTTTTATAAGCAATCTTGTGAAGATGCTAAAGAAATAGGACAAGAAACTGGTTTTGGTTGCTCTGGCTTTGCTAAGTTTTTCAAAGCAGGCCGAAAGCCTAAGCACTATTTTTCTAAACCAATCGTTCTTAATTTTAAAACACCCAAAGACTATGACAACCGAGAAGGGTTTAAGGCCACAAAATTCTATAATGCACCTGACTCCTTTTTTCACATGCTCTTTGGTGGAGGAAACTAAATGAAACACTTATTTTTAGTTTTTCTTTGGACACAATTTACTTTTGCTGCTTCTTTAAGCGACTACAGAAGCTGCTATTTTAAAGAGCCTCAAAAAATTAAGAGTTATGCTCTCCAGAGAACGCAAGAAATCTTAAAAGAACTTGAAATGCAACACCTCCCAGAGATTAATCTCAAGTATCCCAAAGGAAGCGGAGAACCTAGACGTAGAAGTTACTCGACAGTTGTTAAGTCAATTCTTAGTGATGGAATGAATAAGGCCCTTGAAAAATTTAGTAAAATGGCCGTTACTCCTATCGATCCTTCATTAACTAAGGAAGAAGTGGCCTTTTATCAAAAAAGCGTCAGGGCCCACGCGATTATGCGCATTTTTAATAATAAAGAAAGAGTCTCCAGCTTTAAAGTAGCGAAAAGAACGGACTCAAATGGAAATTTTCTTCCAATAAAAGATCAAAGTGCTTTAACAGGAATTGAAGCGGTTGTGAATGATTTTTATAACGCTGCTCTTATTGCCAAAAGTAAAGAGGATCTTAAAGGTAACAACATATCAAGAAAATTTCCTATTGGTTATGATCAAGAGCAAGCAAAAAAAATCATTAAAAACTATATTTCTCAATATGCTCCTTTAAATAAAAACGGAAAATCTATTTTTGATATATTAGGAGAAGATATTACTCAAGTTGAAGTTGATGAAGGCTATATTAATGAAATCCAATTTAATAAACCAATTAAAAAGGATGGTTCTACTAGCTATAAAAAAGAAACTCAAGTTTCGGCACAACTTAATATGTTTCTGACTTCTCTCATTGGTGAAGAGAGCATTTACACCGAAGTTCAAGAGGTTCTTTTTACTTACTTAAAATCTCAGGAAAAAATTCTTAAAGAAAGAAAAGAAGAAGTTGAAAACCGAGGATACGAGTTAAAAGAAGACAAACCTGGATTACTCGCTCAAATTGCTATGGGAGTTGGGACGGCCACAGGAAACCCATCAATTGGACAAGGATTGGCCAGTTATTTTTTTGAACAAAAAAAACAAAATCTTGCTGACTTTAATGAACATGATTTTGAAATGGCCCAAAAACTCATCATTGCTGAGTATCAGGAAAATGATCTTAATGAGAGTTATACCTATAAGTATAAAAACTTGAATAAATTTTATGAAGGGAAGGCCATAGCGGGTCAATCTAGTGAAATAGAATTCATTAACAGAAGGCTTTCTGCCTTAAAAGTAGCTCTGCCTTATTTAACAGAGATGGTGGGAAAAACAGTTTATACGAACCACGTGCTTTCTCAAGAGCTCTCTGAAGAGCAGTTAAAATTTATGGCCGCAATGTTTTTAAAACTCAGATATGACGATATTATTTCTTATACAGAGAGTACTCAGTCCGTTCAAATGTTTAAATATGCTTATGAAAGCTGTGAACTAAAAAACCAAAATGATATTGCTTTTTATTATTTACAAGACCGTCTTTTATCAGCACTTAAAATTAAGTTAGATGAAAATAAAATGTCTAAAGAGGCTCTTAAAAACGACCTGGAAGATATTCGTTCAGGGAACTTCTAGTTAAGAGAAGATTTAAGCTCCATCGCTTTTTTTCTAATAGACTCTATTTTTTTATCAAAGTTTTCCTCGGCCCTGTGACAAGATGGGCCGACGGAAGAGATACTGCGTCCTAGTTTCCCATAATTCTTGATAATTTTGTCATTCTTAGCATAAGAAGAGTTTAAGTAACTCGTATTTAATGTATAAAAAGGGAGGAAGGATTTCCCTAAATAGAAGCATGTTTGTCGGTAATTTTTTTGCTGATTGGCCTTTACTTTTAAATCATTAACAATTGAAAGAAAGTTTTTCATTTCTTGATAAATAAGCTCTTGGTGTTTCTTATCTATTTCCTTCTCAAGTTGATCATAAAAAGCCCGGTGAGTTCTTGCGAAATGTTTATCCAAATAAATTGAATGGAGGAGTTCTTTAGCGCCAACTCCTACTTGCAGAAGATATGTTTTAATTTCCCTTGGGGACTTTTCTTCACATAAACTTAACAATTGATTAGGATATTTTTCTAAAAAAGTAGACATCCCTATTTTTTGTCCTTCAGGCCAAATATCTTTATTCTTTTGATAAAGACTCTTCATTTCTTCAATTGAAGTTTGAACCTTACCTAATTCAAAGCATAAGTAGTTTGAAGAGTTAATGAAAAAGAGAGATTGGGAAGTTTCAACAAGACTTTTGACGACTTTGTTCACTTTCCTACTTGAGATAATAAGTTCAATGAAGTCGTTATCACTCATAGACCGTCCCCCAGAAACTGAAGCTGGAGTTCTTGATAAGTTCTCATCATTCTCATCTTTGAAAATACCTATAAAAAGAGAAAATAGGATAAAAAAACTAGCAATGATAAGGTATGGCCTTGGCATATAACACTCCTAAGTGTTTTTCGGGATTTTTTCTCTAAAACTCAAGTTGTGAGGAGTTTCCCCCCTTACTAAAGTCGCTAAATCCCGTTAACATAGAGGCATGAGTAAGCTATACACCTTATTACCTGAGTTAAAAGATATAGATTCTATCGCTGCTTCTAACCCAGAGATGATTAAAAAAAGAACATTAAATTATATTGATTGTGAATTTGAACGCTTCCCAGTCGATGCTCTTATTTTTGGGTCTGAAGATAGAACACTTCCAACAGTTGTTTTGGTGGGAGGAGTTCACGGCCTTGAAAGAATAGGAACTCAGGTTATTATTTCTTACCTAAAAACAATTGCTCAGTCTCTTCAGTGGGATGAGGACCTGAAAAAATGGTTTAAAAATAGAAGGCTCATCGCCATCCCAATCGTGAATCCAGGAGGAACAGCTTATCACACCAGGTGCAACCCAAATGGAGTTGATCTGATGAGAAATGCTCCTGTTGAAGCTGATGCCGATGAAACAACCTGGCTTTTATCTGGCCATCGTCTGACTAAAAAACTCGCCTGGCATAGAGGTGAAAAAGATAAACTTGAACTTGAGACCCAGACTGTTGTTGATTTTTTTAAAGAAGAAGTCTTCTCTTCTGAAGTTTGTATTTCAATGGATTTTCACTCTGGTTTTGGAGTGCAAGATCAAATTTGGTATCCATGGGCCAAGACTAAAAAGGAAAAATTTCCTTATTATAATGAATTTGTACGCCTACAAAAACTTTTTGAGGACACTTATCCTAATCATATTTATAAAATTGAGCCTCAAACAAAGAACTATGTCACTCATGGAGATTTGTGGGATTACCTACTTGAAGAAAATCAAAAAAGAGAAAAACCCACCGTTTTTATTCCACTCACACTTGAAATTGGCTCTTGGCGTTGGGTAAAGAAAAACCCTTTTCAAATATTCTCTATTTTTGGGCTTTTTAATCCTGTTAAAGAGCATCGCTTTAGGCGTCAAATGCGAAGGCATGTCTTTATGCTCGACTTCCTGTTAAGAGCTGTAAGAAATACGAAAAAATGGATTCTTTAATCCTGTAAAAAATACACAGATTCCTTTTTAGCCTATCTCACTTATGAAATACTCCTTCGAAACAGACGGAGATTTCTCATGAAAAACTTTGCCCTTCTTTTAACGTTTATTTTCTTTACTCAATACTCAACTGCTCATGCGAGAGCTGCTCGCTCTTTTAATCCCATCATTAAAGGGGTTGGCTTTATAAACGATCTACTGACTAAAGATATCGTTAAAGTCAATCAACTTGATGAGAAAAACCTCATTGCTAATATTAATTCTCAAGAGGCCCCTGTTCTTTCTTCTTTTGATCATAAAGTAAAAATTGATGATGACTCTCAAAATAATGGAACTATCATTACGATTGAGCATATTGATAAAGAAACAGGCTTTATCGCAGAGACAACAGAAATTGTTTTATCTGACGAGGATTCCTCGCAGGAGTCTGCTCAAAAGATTGTTAATGATGCTCGTTATAAATTTGAGAATGAAACTCTGCCTACACTTCAAGCTTTTACAAATGTTGATAACCAAGTAACGGCCATGAGCGCTAATGCTGAGATAGTATTCTTTGTTGTTGTTCTTGCTATCGTTGCTCTTGGAGCTGCTAGTCTGCTGAAGTCTGGCGGGCAAGGAATTAATTCAATTAAAAACTTTAGTAAAGCAAATCTTAAAGAGGTTGCTTCAAACAATAAGCACCTTATGCCTGTTATATTGATTCTCATTATAATGGTGATCATTTTAGCAGTGACTGATGCTGAAAAAGAAAGAAAGAGACGCTAGATTTTTAAAACTTGGCCAACATAAATTCGGTTTGAGGCCAGAGCGTTTTTTCTTTTAATCCATCTCCTTGATTTACGATAAAGCCTTGCAATTTTTGTAAGGCTGTCCCCTTTTTTTACTTTGTAGTGAAACCTTCTAACTCCAGCTGTGATATTAATTTTTTGACCTGGAAAGATTTTACTATGAAAAAGTCCATTGAGTTTTTTTAGATAGTTAACTCTTAAATTATATTTTCTTGAGATGAAATAAAGTGACTCTCCTCTTTTGACCCTGTGGTGTTTCCTGGCCGAGAAAGATGCTAATCTTCTTCTTTGTTTACCTAACTTTTGAGCAACAAGAGTGATATCTTGAGAATAATCAACAGGAAGAAATAAACCTTTAAACTTTCTTTCTAATGCGGTCATTCCTCGATAGAGAGTTGGATTATAGCGCATTAAAAGTCTTACTGGAATGTTTGTTTCCTTACTGATATCTTTCAGTTTTACTCCTCCTGGAAAATCATGCTTAACAAGAACGGGGATTGGGTCTGTTTTTTTAAGCTTTATTTGATAATCAGCAAGATTTCTAGCAACTTCGATTGCGGCCATAAGCTTTGGAACGTAGTTTCTTGTTTCATAAGGTAAGAGTTTTTTTCGAGATAGTTCCCAAAAGTTTCTTGTCTTTCCTCTCATAATAGCCGAGAGCACTCTTCTCTCCCCACAATTATAGGCAGCCAGGGCCAACTCCCAAGATTGGAAAACTTGGAAAAGAGATCGAAGATATTTGGCGGCTGCTGTCGCACTTAGAATAGGATCTCTTCTTTCATCAACATAATAGTTTATTTTTAGTCCGTATCGTTTAGCAGTGGGAGCGATAAATTGCCATGGGCCTACTGCACCTGCGTGAGACTTTGCTCGCAAAACATAACCACTTTCAATGAGGGGAAGATAAAAAAGCTCATCTGGGAGGTTATAATTTCTTAGAACAGCAATAGTTGCATCTCTGTAATACTGTCCCCTATTAATGAATCTCTCAAACCTTTCTTTATCTTTTTGAGTAAAATAATCAATCCATTTTTGAACATCTTTATGTTCAGAAACGACCAAATTTTTTTTACTCCTGGAAATACTGGAGCAACCATAAAAAAGAGAGAAAAGAAAAAATAGAATAACAACTCTTCCTTGAATCATACATAAAAGCTCTCATGGATTATCTTACTCACAAAATAACTCTTAAGTGTCTTCGGATAAACCTAATTTAGACAAGTTCCTTTTGAGTGAAATTACTCATGGAGTTAACCTGTTAAAGCAGGAGGTATTGATGAAAAAATTAGGAAGAATCAACCATATCAAAGACAATGAGTTCTATCTTGAAAACCAAGAGGGTGAAAACTTTAAAATCAACCAAACAAGTGCTTATATTTGGAAGTTAGCTGATGGGACGAGAAATAAATCAGAGATAATTGATAAAATCTCTCAAGTGGGAGAAATAGATAGTCAGGCGGCCACTGCGGTAGTTGAATACGTTATCCAAGAGCTCAAAAAAGTTCAGCTTATTACAGAAGATAATATTGAAGCTTGTAGCTAGTTTTCTTATCCTCTTTTTTTTAAGTCAATATACTTACTCAGCAGACTTTGCTTGTGTGAAAAAATACTATACTCATTTAAGATCTCGTCCGACGACAAACTCTCCCATTATTGCGAAACTAAAAAAATACACACCCTTAAAACTCATTGCCCAAGAGGGTAACTGGAGTAAGGTAGAAACTTACTTGCACGAAAAGGGCTGGATCTACTCTCCTTTAATAGAGAAGAATATTAAATGCTTCACTCTTACTCATCAACAAGAACTTGGAAATGTTTGTCCTAAAACACGAAGTCTTAAGCAGAAAAAACAAGCGTATTATCTTGAAAGTTTTAAAGTCCTTAAAATTGATTTTAACTGCAATAAAGTTCTCGATTCTAGAGGTCGAGTTTTTTGGGTTTATAGTGAGTCTATATGGCCTTCTATTTACTCTAAAAAGGCCATTGAGCTGTGAATTATTCTCTTCGCCCTTTTGTTGAACTCAGACATCTTCTTCATCAAAATCCTGAACTCTCCTCTCAGGAAGTTCAAACAGCAAAAATAATAACTGATTTTTTAACCTCTTATGAACCTGATGAAGTTTATCATCAGTTTAGCAAGACATCTGTGTTATTTAAATTTAATGGTCAAATAAATCATCGAAATATTCTTTTTCGATGTGAACTTGATGCTCTCCCCATACAAGAGCAAGAAAAAAAATATCAGTCCAATAAATCAGGAATTTCTCATATGTGTGGCCATGATGGGCATATGAGCATTCTCTGCTCACTTGCTCCCTTCCTTAAAAAAAATAAAGAAAGACCCAACGTCTATCTTCTTTTTCAACACGCAGAAGAGACAGGGCAAGGGGCCAAGGAAGTCATTAATTCTTCCTTATTTCAAAACCTCTCGTTAGATTATGTTTTTGCCCTTCATAACTATCCATCAAGAGAGCTTTCTCACTTATTTATCAAAGAGAAGACTATGGCCTGTGCCTCAACCGGGCTCAAGGTTAAAATTCAAGGTGAATCTTCTCATGCAGGAGAGATTAATTTTAAATCCCCTATTAAAGTTATTGAAAAACTACTTTCTTTGATCAAGAAAACAAACGAACAAGATTCTTCTTTTTTTCAAATGGTCACTCTGACCCATCTCTCCTTAGGAGAAGAGAATTTTGGGATAAACCCCGGTCAAGCTCATCTTTGTTTAACTTTAAGAGCAGATGAGCAAAGTGCCTTTGAAAACTTAAAACAAACCTATTCTTCTTTTTTTGAACACTTCATTCAGTTTGAAATAACGAAGGAGTGGGTTGAAGAATTTCCTGTGACAGCTAACCCTATTAATTTATCTCAAAAAATAATTCCTCTTTTACAACAAAGAGGATTTATTGTTCATCAAGTGGATAAAGCTTTTCCATGGTCTGAGGACTTTGGTCATTTTCTTAATAAATGGCCAGGACTCTTTTTTGTTCTTGGTTCAGGAGTTGAAAGAAAACCTCTCCATGACTCGGGCTATGATTTCCCTGATGAACTAATTGAGCACGGGAACAAACTATTTATCTCTTTGATTAATCTTTTGAGTAACGAAGAAAACAACTAGAGATAAGCTAATCCCGAAAATATTAGCGTCAAGACCATAGGGAAGTTCAGTGTTTGAAAATTGTAAAAAAAGTGTCAATCCCCCACCCGAAATAATTGAAAGCAGTGCAGCCAGTGAATTTTGTGAGTGAAAAAAGAAAGCCGCAATAATTGGAACTAATAGACCTGAAACCATAAAACTATAGGAGGAGAGCATCAAGTTTAAAACGCTCTCCATATGAAGGGCCAATAAGAGAGAGAGACCTCCAATCACTAAAGTCACTAATTGGCCTATTACTAATGAAGACTGATGTTCTTTTTTCTTGAGGAAAAGTTTTGCAAGAACATCGTTAATGACACTCACTGATGCGGCCATCAAACAACTGTCAGCAGTTGATAAGACGGCCGATAAATAAGAAGCTAAAATAAGGCCCATTAAACCAACAGGAAAAATATATTTAATAAGCAGTGGAAGACCAAGCTCTGGATCAAAATTTTGCGCACCTATTTCAGAGAAAACACCACTTAAAAGGGCCACTTTGGAAAACATTCCAAGTATCACTCCCATAAAGGCCATTAAAGGATATTCTAAAAAAGCTGCTATATGCCAAGCTTTCTTCGCTGTTTTTTCATCAGGGCATGCATAAATTCTTTGATAGAGAGTCATACCAACAAACCAAATTGGAATAATAGTCACCATCCAATTGAAAAATTGAATCCAAGTTAAATTTGTAAGGGAGAAAAACTCTCGAGGAAGTAGTTTGGATATAACATCCCACCCTCCTAGTTTAAAGTAGGTCATAGGAACACCAATGAAAAAAAGTCCCACCATCAGTATTATCCATTGAAAGGTATCGGTATAAATGACAGCTTTTATCCCTCCTATAGATGTATAGATAACGGCCAAAGCTCCCATAATAACAAGAGCTGTTTCGAGATTCACTCCATCAAAGCTCGCACTAGCAAGCTTTGCTCCTGCTAGTAGTTGAGAGCTTGTAAAACCCACATAGCCAATAATGGAAACAACGGCTGCAACGAGGGCCACACGAGGTCCATAAAAATGATCAAAAAGTTGAGCAAAAGTATAAAAGGTTTTCTTTTCTTCTAATTTTTTTACTTTAGGAATAAGATAGGAGGCGCTTAACCATGCACCAATAAGACCAGTAAATAACATCCAAGAGCCAGATAGGCCCATCATAAAACCAAGTCCTCCTAGTCCTATCGAGAACCCTCCTCCAACGTCAGTGGCAACAACTGAGAGCCCAACGTGATAACTTCCCATTTCTCGGCCACCAACATAGTAATCATCCATCGTGGTATTTTTTTTCATGAAATAGAAACCAACTCCAAGCATGAAAATGGTATAGATAGCTAAAATAATCAAATCAATTGTGGCCATGACCTTCTCTCCCAAGAGCATAATGAATAAACTGATAATGAATTTCCCAAACCTTTTCTCCATAGCCACCTGAAGCGACATAGGCCTGAGGAATATTTTTTTTCTTAAAATAGTCGTAAAGAAAAACATCTCTTCTGAAAAGTTCTTCTTTTGTTAGTTTGATGAGATCAGCACTAGGAAGAGTATCAAATTCATAGGGGTCACTGCCATTAACAATTAAAACAATATCTGGCTTCTTCTCTTCTGCAAAAAGTTTTTCAACTCCTTCTTCGAGTGCTTTTATATATCTGTGCTCTTGGCCTGATTGAATGGGGATATCAATATTACTCTCTATAAACCATGGATAAAGTTCTCCTTTCCCATCATACTTTGTGCTATCTAGCGGCCAACCATCGGCCATATGAATACTAAGAGTGAGAATTTTTTCATCATTTTGAGTTATCTGCGCTGTCCCACATCCCTTATGAGCATCAACATCAATAACCCAAGCTTTTTTTAGTTTCTTATTTATGGAAAGAAACTTTCTTAGGGTAATAACAATATCGTTTACCAGACAGAAACCTCTTCCTCCAAAACTCATGGCATGGTGTTGCCCACCACCTAAAAAATAAGAGAAGCCTTTCTCCTGGGCCAAAACTAAACTTTGATATGTACCACTGGTACTTTGAACTAAAACTTGAGCAAGCTCGTGCAAACTTCTTGTCGCCTTTGAAGGATTATAACGATGATATTGTCCATTTGTTTTGATAAGTTCGTAGGCCTTTATAATCTCTTCTTCTGGGTGGGAGAGAAGTTCTCTTACAAAACTCTCGTCATGAGCAAGAAGAAGATCTTCTTTTTTTATTTCTTCGAATTGGCCTTGATAAAAGACATCTTGAGAATAATCCTTTGTTATTTCAGTTACAATTTTATCATATTTAGACTTTAGATGAGGAACCTCAATCCCAAATTGAAGAAGATAAGGAATAAAACGAGGGTTATAGATAATCATAATACTATTTGTCTTGGAATATCAGTTGGAAGTCTCGTTAAGAGTTCATAGTTTAATAAATTACTCATATCACTAAAAGAAGAAACTGTGGCCTCATTCTCTCCTTGTTTGCCGATAATAACAACTTCATCTCCTTCTTTGACATTTTGGATCCGAGTAATATCGACACTGCAAAGATTCATATTCACAATTCCTACTACGGGAACTGTTTGACCGCGAATAAGAACTTTCCCTTGATTACTTAAATTTCTTGAAAACCCTGTTTCATAACCAACCGGAATAAGGGCCAAGGTTTTATTCTCATTGGCCTGAAAACTAGTTCCATAACCAATGTACTCCCCCAACTTTACTTTTTTGATATTCATGACAAAACTTTTCCAACTAATAACTCTCTCAAGAGGATTTTTATGGGTTTTTTTCTTAGTAAGATATTCAATATAAACTTCCTGGGAAGGCCAAAAACCATAAGTTAAAATACCAATTCTCACCATATCAAAGCGAACTTGTGGGTATCGCAAGCTCGCTGCTGAACAAGCAGCATGGGTGAGTTCTACTTTAATTCCAAAAGAGACTAAAATCTCTTGGGCCTTTTTAAATTTTTTTATTTGATTTTTAATTCTGATATAATTTGAAACACTCTCTGCTCCAGCAAAATGGGTACAAAGCCCTATTATTCTAAAGAAACCATCTTTTTCTTTTAGATATTCTGCTAATTCTACGTATTCATTCATATCAAAGCCTGTTCTATTCATTCCTGTTTCTACTTCCAAATGAATAAGGGCCTTCTTCTTTTTCTCCTTAGCAATTGAATAAGCTTTTTTTAAGCGATTAAAATCAAAAACATAAAACTCAATCCCCTCACTTATGGCCCATTCAATGGCTTCATCAGTCATATCTCCCATAATGACAATACTGCAATGCTTGGAAGCAACTTTAAAAACTTCATAGGCCTCTTGGGCCGAAAAAACACAAAAATGATCAATCCCCTCATCTTCAAGCATGGGCACGATATCTTGAATCCCATGGCCATAAGCATTCCCTTTCACAACAACAGAGAGTCGTCTATTTTTGGCCACAGTCTTCCTGAGAAACTTAATATTATTTCTCAACGCACTTTTACTCAATTCAATATGTGAAGATTCAAAAATAAGGCACTCCTTTTTAAACCACAACCTTATCTATATACTTAGAGTTAATAAGACTTAAAGCTCCCATATATTTAAGTGAAAAAGAAATAGTATCACCTATCTTGTATTGAGAATGAGAATCCCCCAGATCGACAACTAGCATATCAGAACTAGCACCAACGACCTGGATATTAGCATCTTGAGGAGAGAGAAACTCTGGAGAGATATCGAGTAAACCTACATCAACAATGGCCCGATGTGATCTTTTGCCGTAATCATTTTCGTTAATCTCATATGTCTCACCACTTGGGTTCTCATCAAACTCTCCAAACGGGACAATAGGTTTTTGAGTTAACTCTATAATTTCAGCACAAAGTTCAAAAACATTACTCTGCATTCCATTGATAGTTTTCTTTTTAAATAAATCGACTCCAAAATACAGAGTCTCGCCTATTCTTAGGTGATTAACGGCTTTAGGCATTTGCTTTCTTAACAGGAGAGGAATCGTGACTGAAGAGCCTCCAGAAATAAAAGGAATTTTTTTATTAAACTTCAACTCAATAATACTTTTATATAAACATAATTGGGCAAGTTTATCTTGCGAGGGCAGAACACCATTAAGACAGTTTAAATTGGCCCCCAGTGCAGTGATTTCAATATTATCAAGATTAAAAACCTCTCCATAAAAATCAACTAATTCATCCCCCATCACTCCTTCTCTTAAATCTCCAAGTTCAACCATAATGACAATCTTATGTATTTTGTTTTGTCTTTTGGCCTCTTCAGAGAGAAGTTTAATTGTTGAGAGCTCAGTGTTCATGCTGACATCAGCGTACTGGATAATACTTTTAATACTTCTTTTAGCAGGTGGTTTGATATAAACAGTTTGAATTTCAGGAGCAAGATTTTTAATTTTTTTAAGATTAGATACTCTCGAATCATGAACTTCATTAATCCCAAGTTTGATAACTTCAGAGAGAAAACTCTCATTACCACACAAAAGTTTAGTCACTATTCCCCATTGAGTTCCTTTTTTTTCAAAGAAATTCTCTAGGTAATTATAGTTTCTTCTTAGCCTCTCTTTATAAAGCTTGATAAAGGCCATACTAATCTCTCGTATATCGCATTTCTAGATATTTGTTTGTAAAACCAAGTTTCTCATACAAATGAATTGCAGGGTTGTGAGGTTCAACATGAAGAGCAACAGAGCCTTCAATATTTTTTAAGGCCTCTGCAACTAACTTCTTCCCCACTCCTTGCCCCCTGTATTTTTTGTCAACGGCCACATAAACCAGAATATTCTCAGGAATATAACGACCCATTCCTGTTTTATTCAAAACTACACACCCAGTGAGTTCATCATTTTCATTCATCGAGAGAAAAACGTCTCCACCTTTTGGATCGTTTGTCACATAGTCTAGACAGTGACAAATCTCATCTAAAGAATCCCGAAACTCATCTAAGTGTTCATAGAGAAACTGACCAATTTCTCTTTTTTGTTCATAGTTAAGATATTGACCATCAATTCTTTTTATTTTCATAGATAACCCCGTTTAATGATATAAATAAAGGGTAAATCAATTATACTCAATAAATTTGACAGTATGTTTGGTTAAACCTAATATATAGTTATGATTTCTGCCCTTAAAGATATAAACTGGAACCAGCTCTACTACTTCTATGAAGTAGGAAGAAGGCAATCTATCAAGGAGGCAGCAAAAACTTTAGGTTTATCAAGCCCCACCTTAAGCGAGCATATTAAGAAATTAGAGGCACGTTTTAATCTGACTCTCTTTCAAAAGAAATCCCGTAAGTTTGTTCTCACCAGCGATGGGCAGGAGCTCTTTTTTTCTTGCCGAGAAATTTTTGAAAATGGAAGACGCATTATCGATAATATTTCAAAACACTCAGTCGGTGGATATGCTGTTAAAATTGGAATTCAAGAGTCTTTAGTTGAATCTCTCGGACTTCAGTTTGTCTCTGAATATAACGATCTCTTTGCTCCTTATGGGACAGTTCATACGATTAGAGAGACCAATGCGCAAAAACTCACCATCGGCCTTGATAAAGGAGAGTATGATTGGGTGATTTCTCTTGAACCTATTAAAAGTCGAAAAACTCAAAATGAATGTATTGAAAGTTATACCTTGGGACTTGCAACGTCTCCTGAAATTTTCTCACGTTTCAAAAAGAAAGAGGATCTGTTAAATACGATTCCTCTTTCTCTGAGCAATTGGGACCACTCTTTAAATAAGCTTGTTCTAGACTACCTGGGAGAACACTCTATTTTTCCAGAGGAGTTTATCTATACAGACCATAGAGAATTCAGTATCCACTTGGCCGAGCGTGGAAGATGTATTACTCTTTTCCCCTTTCACCAACCTGATGCATTTTGGGAGAGTAGATTAAAAATCTTCACTCTTGATCAGCAAAAATTTAAGATCAAGCTTTATGCTTCCTGGAGGGAACTCTCTTCTAATATGATTTCCATTCAAAAACTAAAAGAGTGCCTTAAGTTAAAAAATAAGCCATTTCACTATAATGATCAGGATCTCTTAATTGATATTGCTAATATTCCAGAAGAAAAGCTCAAATAAACTTAACTCTCTTTAAATTCTTCTAGGGCCTTATGAAAAATATCTTCATGCTCGATGACTTCTTTTATTGTATTTAAAAATTGATTTACTTCGGTCTGATTTTCTAAAGTTAAACTCTTGGTGTGCATGAGAATATTCTCGGCCTTCAAAAGTCTTTTTTTATAGGCCTTCACTAACTCTTGCGCCTCTCTTATTAAGGCCTTGCATTTGATCGAAAGGCTCTCTTTTTGAAGTTGCTCTCTATAGTAGTGAACTGCTTTTCCTAAGGTGTAGTAAAGTTTTTCTAACTCAAAAGGTTTTTCAATCACATCAAAAGCACCAATATGAATCGCATTAAAAAGATCTTCTCTTTTTACATCAGCTGACATTAATATAATAGGAGTTGGGCCTGGTCTCAT
The DNA here is from genome assembly GCA_030431635.1 of Bacteriovoracia bacterium. Classification (GTDB taxonomy): domain Bacteria; phylum Bdellovibrionota; class Bacteriovoracia; order Bacteriovoracales; family Bacteriovoracaceae; genus CALFYV01. The sequence goes on along the minus strand of JAUIIL010000001.1, from coordinate 337,734 downwards.
TTTGAGAATTTCAAGTAACTTAAGACCGCTTAACCCACCTAAATTAATATCAGTGAGTATGGCACTATATTGATTTTTTTGCATTAAAGTCGATAAGGCTTCTTCAGAGCAGTAGGCCTTCTCAATATCAAATTCATCTTCTAAGAAATCCTGAAGTAAACTGACAATGGCCGGATCATCATCGATAACCAATATCTTATCTTTCATAGACACTTATACGGATATTCTGAGTTTTTGCTGAACTTAAAAAATATAAACTTTTTGATTCTTCTTTAAACGTCTCGACGGTTTTTTTACGGTAGTTTACGAATTTGGCGAGCATGAGGGAGAAAAGTTCGATAGTGCAAACCTTAGACAAGTAAGAGCATCATAGTAAAATTAAATCTCTTCACTTTTAATCCTTTCATAAAGTTCGTCTTGTTCGAAAAAGAGAAGGTGATCCCTTAATTCCTTAATTCCTTTCGATGACCTGAAGGACATTTTCTCCACGGGTGTTTATTCTTTTTAATCTCCTTACTTTTGCTTAACATGACTATTCTCAACGACTCTAAACGCTCTTGCCATTAAATCTTGTTTTTCTCTTGGAATCCCTAGTTTATTTGCGTAGTCTCTCCATTTTAAAACAGCATCTTTTACTTCACCTATTATCTTGTTAGCTTTAGTTTCATCCAGTCTAAAGTGCCCGATAACTGACAAGACAAGATCTAAGTCTTGAGAGTTATCGTGTTCAGATATATTTAATTTTAAACCATCACTATCAGAAATAGGATTAATATCGTAAGCAGGAGAGAGCCTCCATCCAGTCTCTTCTAGAATAAAACCATGATTTCTTAAATGGTCATCCACATTTGAGATACAAATATTAAGAACAATTCTTCTCCAAAGTTCTTCTAAATCTCTATCTACATTTGATCCATTACGAATTATGAACTCTACTAAATCAAGGTAACTAACACCTAAAGTATGGTCATTTCCATCCACTTTACCTAAACAAGTCATTGCTGAAGCAAAATGAATCCGAGCATTTTGTTTTCTATCAAATCTTTTTGTTAAGAACGTATAATTATCACTATTAAATTTCTGTGCCTTAGACTCTGACATGTTTACACCGGCTTCCAAAGCTATTTGATAAGCAACCATTTCCCACCCACCAACATTCGTGGCATCAGCTTGGCTTGGAAACTTTGCTATCCATAAATTTCCCTTCTCATCGACAATGCTTGCTTTGGGCCTGGCCCCTCCCAAAGAAGAGCCCGGAGAAATAAGCATATTAAGCCATTTTATATATTCTTCTGAAATTTCATCTCCATCTTCTTCAATTTTTAAGCTTGCTTGCTCTAGTTCTTTTAATCTCACCCATGGCGGAGTCGAAAATCTTGTTTTACTATCTAGAAAGTCTCCATCTGGATCTAATTTAAATCTTAATGCACCCATTCGATTCCCATCATAGACCCCTAATAGATAATCGCTCTCGTATAGTTTTCTAGGCGGCCGACTTTCATTCCTTGCAAGTATTGCCTCACGCCGCTGCATTAAAACTCTTCCCCAGCGATCAGGACAAGAGTCAGTAAAAATACCAAAGTTTGATTTTCCTTCTTCTAAATACTGATCTCCTAGATAGAGTTGTAAATCTGGATCTAGTTCTTGTACTAAACCTTTTCTCATCCAACTCTCATCGTAAGAAAAAGAGAATACCTCTTCACCTCTTACGGCATCAACAGAAAGAACTCCCATTAAAAAAGGCCCATCAATCCCTACCCAATCAGCATATACGTAAATATGTTTTCTCTCATTTTTCTTCGACATCATTATCTCTACTTCTTTTTGGCGCTCTTTGTTTTGTAACAAGGCCCGCATCTTGGATTTTTCTTCCTAGAACATCATCTTTAGCAACATCAAGAAAATCTTTGTCGAGTCTCATGACAAACAACACTTGAAAATAACTTCCCATTGAGACGCTATCATCCCCCTTTTCTATTTTCACGAGAGTTGAACGACTAATACCTGCACGCTCAGCTACTTGCTCCATAGATAGCTTTCTTCTCAAGCGGGCAAGTTTAATATTTTCCCCAAACGCCTCTAGGGTTTTTTTAGTTTGTGGTAATATCGGTTTTTTCTTAGTCTTCATAATGTTTATAATTATACACTTTTTAATCATTTATGTATATAATTATAAACATTAAAAATAGTTAAAACTGATGTGAAAAGACTCTTCAAAGCTTTGGGCCCAATTAACCAATAGCCAAATGATTTAACTATTTGAAATCACGCCTCTGTTCTCATTCTTGCTTCACTTTGTGCTCATAAAAATTGTTTAAACGAAATAAGCTCACTATATTTACAGCCAATAAAGAGGAAGAATGAATTTATCTATTTACGACTATGAAGACCCTTCTCAATTTCTTAATGATTCTTGGGAACAAAAGAAAAGCAAGAATGCACATTTTACGATTCGTTCATGGGCCAAGCAGCTTGGGGTTAATAGTCATGGAACCTTATATGACATCGTCAAAGGGAAGAGGCATTTACCTAAAAAGTATTTTCTCTCAGTTTGTCGAAGTCTCAAATTAAATACCAAAGAGTCCCTCTATCTCGAAACAATGATAGAGCTTAAGAAGGCCAAAAGCGAAAAAGTTAAAGTTTATTACAAACAAAGACTTACTGAGATCTCTCCTAAAAAGAGTTTAAATTATTATGAAATTGAGAGTTTTCATTTTCTTAAAAACCCTCTTCATATGGCCATTATTGAACTGACAACCTTAAATGACTTCCAATCTGATATTGATTGGATATAAAAAAGATTAAGAAATAAAGCAACGACAGCTGAAATCAAGAAAAGTATTAAAAGACTTTTAGAGCTTAACCTTCTCAATAAAGACGCTAGTGATAACCTTCAGCGCTCTAACGATCACCTTTATACCAAACAAGACATTAAAAACCTGGCCTTACAAGAGTTTCATCAGAATATTTTAAAAGAAGCCAGTAAGCAGCTTACCCAGCAGGAGCCGGAGGAGAGAGAATATAATGCGACTGCTTTTGGAATTAGGGCAAAAGATTTACCGGCCATAAAAAAAGAAATGCGAGAGTTTTTAGAGCAACTGATTAGTCGCTATGAAACTCCTAATAAAAAATCAGAAGAAATTTATCAATTTGCAATGCAGTTTTACTCATTGACTCAAAAAGGAGAAAAATAATGAAACAAATAGTGATGTTGTTTCTTCTATGTCTAATTTTAGTTTCATCTCACGCCTCGTCAGGTGGAGGAAATGGAGGACGTGGTGTTGTTTGCCGTAATTATCAAACTGGAGAAATCGAAAAAGCTATCTTTCGAGATTTTGTCGATTCAAAAAACTCTAGTTTAAAAATCACTGAACATCATTTTAATTTAAACGAAATACTAACCTTGATAGAAAAAAGATTAGAAAGTTTCAGTAAGTTAACAGCAACTGCTTTTAAAGCTGAGCTTGACCTTATCCGTAGTGATGAGCTTCAAGATATTAATCATTGGAAACTTGATATAGTTCATGATTTTAAGTCCGCTGGTTTTAAAATTGAATGTAATGGCATCGTGAGTGATGAACAAGTGGCCAACTATCAAGACGAAGAAAAAAAATTACTCATCGTTAAAAATATCTTTGAGCATTTCAGTGATTTTCATAAAGCTGGTCTTTACACTCACGAAGCACTTTACGCTTTTTATCGCTCAACTCTAAAAAGGTTTAATCCTCAAGCCTATATGACCCAGGAGTATTCAGCTGACCAAATTCAGCGTTTAACCGCACTTTTATTTTCAAAAGAAAATGAAAAAAATAATAGTGAAATTTCAAAAATTATTACAGAATTAAATACTCCCTATATCAATCACTATGTAAATTTGATTAAAGAACAAAAGAATAAAGATTTGAAAAACTATTATGGCCAAAATAGCTATAAAGATTCACGCACCTTTATCGAAAACAGTCCTACACAATACCAACAGATACTAACTTACAAGAGACTTATTGATTCGAAGGAGTATCAAGTTGAAGGTGAATTAACGATTCTTAACAATGTCGATGAGTGGTATCCTTACTGTCATCAAAAAATTGAAACGAATAATAAAAAGGCCTTCTCTTATAAAATGACCCATAATGATTTTTTAAGAAACGGTGGAGGAATGGTAGGAATCAGTATCTTTTCTCCCATAGTAACTGGAGGTTTGCATGCTCTTCTTAACGGTAGTTTTAACGCTGCCTCTGTGACGATAGGAACAAGTAGTTTCTTTGCTTGGATAGCAGGAGTTACTATCATTGTGACCCGTTCAAATAGACTTAGTAGAGCTCTCTCTCTACTTAATCAGTCTTATACATGTGCGACCACTTCCAGAAATTGTGATTCAATACTGTTAGTTAAAATGACGAAAAAAGTGAGCAAAAAATTTCATCTTAATCTTACAACTAAAGGTCTAGCAAAGGATATTTTACGAGCATCCCGAGATGGACAACTTTGTCCAAAAAACAAAAGAAGTACTGGTCTTGGACAATTAAAATCAATGATCTTCGATATTTATAGAATTTAAATAAGTGATGGCCTACAGAAAAGTAGGCCGTCATTTTATAATATTTACTGACTAAGATTGCATTCTTGACGCTAGGCGTTTTGTTTTATATTTAATTCAATCAAAGGATTCAATATGAAAGTTATCATTATTTTAAACTTACTTTTCTCTTTTCATCTCTTTGCAGCTGCTAAACTAAAAAAATGCTCACTTGAGTTCACTGTTAGGAACTCCCTACCTGATACTGCCGAAGTTAAACTCAAAGAGCCCTTTCACTCCGATGAAGGTAAGAGCATGCTTCACGAGGCCATAGAACAAGGACTTTTGGGAAAACTTCCTGAAAAATATATTGGGAGTGTAGGTCCAATGACCCAAATTCAAAAAAACTGGAATTCGAGCCCTGATAACGAACTCGTTGGCTTTCATGTAAGAGGACTTAGAAATTCTAAAGAAGAAGAAAAACAGGCTTTTTTAGAGCTTTTAAACGAAGCCAGCGGAAGAAAAGTCACAATCGCACATTACTCCTACACCGACAAATATCTTACCTTTGGAGGTGTTTATAGCACATGGACCTACAAGTTTGATCAAATGAATTATTACCGTGGGTATATGGATGTCGATTTTGAAAAAGAGGTTATAAGGGTTTTTGATCACGAAGGAAGAGACAAGGAAAAAATTGTGACTTTTTCAGAAATCCTCTACCCTATGAGTACTGCTCCCAGAAGTTCTGTAGTTTTCGTGGCCCGTGAGCAAGTGATGTATGAAAAAATGGCTTCTTCAGATTTAGAAATTCAAATTAATAATTATCAAACATTAGTAAAAATTTCAGAGGTTTTAGGACGTCATCAATTTGTTTATAAAATAGAAAAAAGTGGTAATACCTATGAATTTGCTGGACGTTTTGAAGAGTTCTCAGAGAAAGGGATGATAAAGCTCACTAACGATGTTACTGAAGATAGTATTGTTATTAATCTAAAAGAAGACGTCGTCTTTATAGAACTCTTTCCTCAAGAAGCTAAGAATGAAAAAATAAAAAAAATGTTAAAAAGTAATTAAAAAAAAGCCCCTGTTTTAAGGGGCTTTTTTTGCTTAGAGTTTTCTTAAAACGTAGTGAAGAATCCCACCATTTTTATAATATTCTAACTCATTGGCGGTATCGATTCGAGACTGCAGCGTAATAGTTTTTTTATCTCCATTAGCATACTCGATTTCAGCGTCAATCACTCCTCCTGGCTTAAGCTGCTCAATTCCAGTGATAGAGAATTTCTCATCACCTTTAAGTCCTAGAGTTTTTCTGTTATCAGATCCCATGAATTGAAGGGGAAGCACTCCCATTCCAATAAGGTTTGAGCGGTGAATTCTCTCAAAGCTCTCAACAATAACGGCCCTAATACCTTGTAGCCTTGTTCCCTTTGCCGCCCAGTCACGAGAGGAGCCTGTTCCATATTCTTTTCCTGCCACAACAACAAGTTGAGTCCCTTCTTCTTTATACTTCATGGCCGCATCGTAAATAGACATTTGTTTGCCACTAGGAATATGTTTTGTATATCCTCCTTCCACACCATCAAGCATTTCGTTTTTGATACGGATATTGGCAAAAGTTCCTCTTGTCATAACCCTATCGTTTCCACGTCTTGATCCATAAGAGTTAAAATCTTTGATAGAAACACCGTTATCTTGCAGGTATTTTCCAGCTGGAGAGTCTGCTTTGATATTTCCTGCCGGAGAAATATGATCTGTTGTCGTCGAGTCAGCAAGGATGGCCACAACTCTGGCCCCTTGAATATCTGAAACAGCTTCAGGATCTCTGCCCATTCCTTCAAAGAAAGGAGGGTTTTGAATATAAGTTGATTTTTCATCCCATGAATATGTTTCACCAGCAGAGGCCTTAATCTCTTTCCACTCTTTTGTTCCGTCATAAACATTGGCGTAACGAGAAGCAAACATTTCTGGAGTCAAAGATTGACGAAGAACTTCAGAAATCTCTTTATTTGATGGCCAAATGTCTTTTAAGTAAACGTCTTTGCCGTCTTTATCTTTTCCTAACGAATCAGTCGTTAAATTAATATTCATGTTTCCAGCAATAGCATAGGCCACAACCAGAGGAGGAGAAGCTAGGTAATTGGCCTTCACATCTGGTGAGATTCTCCCTTCAAAGTTTCTATTTCCAGAGAGAACGGAGGTTGCCACAAGGTCAGCTCCCAAAATGGCCTTGGAGAATTCAGGTCTTAGTGGACCAGAGTTTCCAATACAAGTTGTGCACCCATAACCAACTAAATTAAAACCAAGCTCATCTAGATCTTTTTGCAGTCCTGCTGCTTCAAGATAGTCAGAGACGACTTGAGAGCCTGGGGCCAATGAAGTTTTTACCCATGGCTTAACTTTGAGTCCTAGGGCCGCTGCTTTTCTGGCCACAAGTCCGGCTGCTAACATTACTGATGGGTTTGAGGTATTCGTGCAGCTCGTGATGGCCGCAATAACAACATCTCCTTGGGAGATATGAAAATCAGCTCCTTCAACTGGCACTGATTTTTTCATCGCAGAGGCCTCGACTTTAAAAGTCTCTTTCATATCTTTTTCAAATTGAGCTGAGGCATCTTTGAGAGAGATTCTATCTTGTGGTCTTTTTGGACCTGCTATAGCTGGCTCTACTGTTGAAACATCAAGCTCAAGAGTGTCAGTAAAAACAGGAGCATCTCCTTTGTTTCTCCAAAGACCTTGCTCCTTAGCATAGGCCTCCACTAAGGCCACTCTATCCTTATCACGTCCAGAAAAGCGCAGGTAATTAATTGTCTCTTCATCAATAGGGAAAAAGCCCATCGTCGCACCATACTCAGGCGCCATATTGGCAATCGTTGCTCTATCAGCGAGAGAGAGATTCTGAAGTCCGTCTCCATAGAACTCAACAAATTTTCCAACAACACCTTTTTTACGCAGCATTTGAACAACTCTTAAAACAAGATCTGTTGCTGTTGTTCCTTCACTAAGTGTTCCTTCAAGTTTAAAACCAATAACTTCTGGAATAAGCATTGTCACTGCCTGCCCAAGCATCGCTGCCTCTGCTTCAATTCCTCCAACTCCCCATCCTAGAACAGAAAGACCATTAATCATTGTTGTATGTGAGTCAGTTCCAACTAGGGTATCACAATAAGCGAGCTCACCGCCGTCTTCTTTTTTTGTCCACACAACCTGGGCCGTATTTTCTAAATTTACTTGGTGAATAATTCCTGTTCCAGGAGGAACAACTTTAAAATTATCAAAAGCTCCTTGTCCCCATTTAAGAAACTCATAGCGCTCTTTATTTCTTTCAAACTCAAGCTTAACGTTCTCATCAAAAGAGTCTCCAGTGGCATAACTATCAACCATAACAGAGTGATCGATAACAAGTTCAACTGGAACTTGTGGATTGATTTTTTTAGGATCCCCTCCAATATTTTTCATCGCATCTCTCATCGCTGCAAGATCAACAACTGCTGGAACTCCCGTAAAATCCTGCATCATTACTCGAGCAGGGTAATATTGAATTTCATGATTTGATTTTTTTGTCTTAGTCCACTCGTTCATGGCCTCAAGATCTTCTTTTTTTACAGTGAAGTTATCTTCGTTTCTTAAAAGATTTTCCATTAAGACTTTCAACGATTTAGGAAGCTTATCTATATCACTAAGACCAGCGGCCTGTGCCTTTTTCAAAGAGAAGAAAGTATAAGCCTTATCTCCGACTTTTAGGCTCTGTTTTGTAGAGAAAGAATCAACTCGATTAGTCATAATTGCTCCGTGCGCTAAAATGTTATGAAAGTCATTGTGAGTTTATCACGTCCAACTCAGCTGATAAATAAAAACTTTAGATTTCTCTTTAGGTGGATGTCAAAGAAACCGATAAAGTTAAGCAGGAGAAGTGATGAAGTTTTTTACGCTTTTTTTTCTTTTAGTCGGCCTTGCAAACGCCAAGGTTTGTGAAGAGTATCAGAAAGCTCTCGAGCATTGCTCTCGGTCTATCCTTCCAGGGACAAGTAATGAGTCTAGTTTACAAGAAAGAAAAGCTGCTGCGACTAGGCTTAGTTTTTTCTGTGGAGATTATTACCAGCATGCTCACCTAAGTATGGCCTGCTCAACGCCAAACTTAGAAAATTGCCCTGAAGTTCTTCAGGTGAATGTTGAAAAATGTCAAAAAAAGATGGCCACAGATTTAGAGATCTATTTTAAAGGCGGGGAACTCTCTGAAAAAGCTCAGGATTTTTTAAAAAAACAATCTCTGAGAAAATGTACAGAGAGTGGGAATTTAAGCGAAATGGCCAAGAAATGTGTAGAAGAAAAAAAGCAAGCTAAGCTTAGACACGGAGAAGAGCAAAAATCAGGTAAGTGCTGGCTTAAGCAAGTTGTTGCTCAAGGTGAGCCTTGGCAAGTTCATAATGGATTTGATGTCTTTTTAGATAAAAAGTTTATCGGCCATCTTCATGGCAAGTATACTGGAGAATACCAAGGAAAAATGTATTGGGAGCATAAACCTCAATTTAAATCCTGTAAGTGGGATATTGAGCTCTCTCCAGAAGAGAAAGAGAGACAGAAAGAACTTTCTGATTGCCAGTGGGTTGAACAAGTCAAATGGACTGCTCAGTTAGGCTGCAAAACTCAGGGAGAAAAAATTTGTATTGGAAAAATTGCTTGCCAAGATAAAGTAAGAAATATTGCTTGTAAGGCCATCGATGGGCAGTGCCCTGGGGCCAAAGAATGCGCTCTTGATGAGAGTTTTACTGATGAAGATGTCATCAAGGCAACTAATTCATCGAAGGCCCAAGAACAATAAAATGAAAATCAGTTGGATTATTCTTTTTATAGGTCTTTCATTTCATTCATTTGCAGGACTTTCAAAGAAAGAACAAAAAAATCTTCCTTCCGTTGAACTTAACACAGGTCAAATTAATCAAGTTGAAAAGTATATCAAAAGAAAAGACCCAAAGCTTGAAACGGACTATATTAAGGTTGAGTTTTTATGTCGAAAAAAGCTCAAGAGAAAATCTCCCTATGAAGATAATTATACTTGCTTATTAGAGTCGGTTAATTAAGAAAAACTTCAGTTCACTCACCTATCCCACGATAAGAATTTTATGAGTCAATTTATTAAAAGTATTGAACATAATAACCATATGAATCATTTGCTGAGGGTGACACCTATTCTTGTTTTTTTTATGGGAATTCAATACCTCATTATGAAAAACGTTTTCCCTCAAGAGTCCCTTGGGAATTACTTTGTTTTTCTGGCCCTGAGCCTTTCTTGTCTCATTTGTGGCTTTACCGTTTATGATAGTTACCACCGACTCCTGCTCTTTAAAGACTTCGTTATTATAAGATCTCCTTATAGTTTTAGTGCCTATAAACTTGATATTAGAGATTTAAAAAATATTCATAATCTCTCTGGCGATAATAACTTTGGAACAGTTGTTTTTGTTCTTAAAGATGAAAGAAAGTTTTCTTGTTATTTTGTTGATTACCCTGAAGAAGTGAAAATTTTTATTCAAAATTTGATTATTATCCATAAAAGTGAAAAACAATTACAGGATGCCGCCTAATGCAGATGTTAACTCCTATGACTATTAATTTTCTCATTGTTGATGATGATTCAAGAGTCCTTCTTAATGTGGTTAAAGATTTAAGAGCATCTAATTTTAATGGAAAAATCTTCACTGCTAATTCAGTCATGGAGGCGAGGAAAATTATTGAAAAAGAAAAAATTGATTTTTTCATTCTCGATTATCATATGCCTCAACTTACAGGAAAAGATCTTTTAGTTGAACTACGAGATGATATTGTTAATAAAAATAAACCCATTATGATGCTCTCATCTGAAAACGATCGAGAAGCTGTCATGAGCTGCATTTCCCATGGTGCTTCTAATTATCTACTTAAACCTTGGAACCTAGAAGGACTTCTTTCAAGGATTAATAGCTGCTGGAAGCGTTATGAAATGAAAAGGAAGGCGAGTTGAGTGCTATAGCAAACGAATTAGAGGAAATTAGAACTCTTATTGTAGACCTTGATAGAGGGAAACTCAACAAAGTAAATACCTACCTAAGAAAAAATGGCGCTGAGAATATTATTCTCGCAACAAGCATTTCTGCAGCTAAGGAACACTTACAAAGTAGTGAGTTTGATGTTGTTTATCTCGGAGTTGACAAGGAAAGAACAGGACTTGCTGCTTTTTCTCAAGAAGTTAATCATTCAGTGCCTGAATTTAAAGATATTAATGAAATCATTAATGAGATGAATGAAAAAGAAGACAATCTTCATCTTGAACTTTTAGATATTACCAGTGAAGCAGTCCTTCAAGGCGATATTGATAATCTTTTCATGAACGCTAACTTCATTAATGCTCAATTTCAAGAAATAAACTTAGATCTAAATGTGCTAGAGATTGAAGATGATCATCTTACACTTTCAACCAGAAGCTTTAGAGAGAATAACCAAAAATTAACTCTCTGCCTCGACTACAATATTGATGGGCTTTCAGGTAACGTCGTCTTAAATGGCAAGATATTTGAGGTAGAAGTTATCGAAGAGACACAAACTCTTAAGTTTGTGCCTCAGGATAGCGATCTTGAAAAACTAAAAACACTTCAACTAGTTAAGCTTAGCTAGCACTATTCATTTTTAAAGAAACTTTGGCCTTAAGATTCGTTGGCCCTTCAAAGCAAGAAAGATCCCTCTTCTCTGTTATGAGAACTTCTTTATCAATGCCATACAGGTTTTGAACATCGACTCTCCACTCAAGACCAGTATTTTGAATTTTGAGAAAGTCTTTTTCAAAAAGTCTTATAACAATTTCATAACCTTCTTCATTATAAGGCATTGAATCGATGATGCCTTGAAGTTGTCTTCCACTCAGAAAAAAAGAATCTCCTATCTGGTTAAAGTTCTTCTTAAGACGGTGAGACTTTGTCTTACCGAAGGCCCTTGTTCTTATACTCTCATTGTTTTTTGCGGCCACTGAAACAATCAGAAGAACTTCTGGTTTTCCAAACCAATCTGAAAGAAGGCCTTTCTCTACACTCTCAAGAGCGATATAAACCTTATCACTTCCTTCTAATTTTAAATCTTTTGGACCAGCGAACGCCTGTACGACAAAAAATAATCCGACAAAAACTAAACTCAATCTCATACTCTCTCCCAGTTAAGATGTGAAGAAAGTATAGAGTAAAAGAAAAGCCCTTTTAAATTGGTATCTTACGTAGTGTAAAAATTACACTCTTTCCTAAACTATCTCTTGCTAAATCTTACATTTAGAGAGCTTTAAGCCGAGATGCACTATGCCTGTAGAGTGCATCCGAACCCGGTTAAACCATGAGTTTGAAGAAGTTTTTGAGATTATCATCCGACGTAAGCCTTAACTTACTAAAATTACATGATGAACTGTTTAAGGAATGTACAGCAGTTATAGAGCTTTCAAGGTATCTAGCGCGAGATTTTAAAACCTGAGACAATGCGTGCATTAGATTTATAAAAATCATTACTAATGAGTGCAATCACGAGGAGATAGAAATGAGAATATTGTTAACAATATTAGTTGTATTAGGGAGTTTATCAGCTCTCGCAAACTATGATAATGACACTCACCCCATTTTACTTACAATTGATTTGCAGGAGACTGACTCTTGGAAAGAGATTTACTCCACATCTCTGGCCGATATTTACGCTGATGAATCAGAAGAAGAAGTTGCTCATAAGCTACTTTTTCATAAAAAACACAGCCTAATTGATAATAAACTTTCTAGCTATCCTGTATATGAAGATATTAAGTCTATAATGGTTAATGCAAGAGAAGCAATTTACAAGACAATGCCTAAGTCAATTACTCGAAAGACAATTTCAGAGCATGGCACAGAACACCCTATTATTATCGCCGATTTCAACCTTTTAGATAAGGATGTAAGACTTTATATTTCAAAAGGGTCTAATTACAATGTCGAATTTGAAAGAATGTTACAAATTAGGAAAGATGGAAATAATGTTCTGGCTGGTACAAACTTTAGGATGGCTGCCGTCATTTTTAGAGTTCCACATCTTGATAAAATTGACTTAAATAAAGAACTAACTTCTGAGGATAAGCTTGGAATTACAAACCATTTAATAGACGCTATTCATTCTGCTTTTCCGAAAACGATAGATGCTTTTGAATTTGATGAGAACGTGAGTACTTCTATTAATCTGTTCAATTAGAAGATATTTGACTCTAGTTTCCTGTGAAGTCTAAGATTTAGATATTTGGGAAATTCTATAGATAAGAAATTGATTAAAAAAAAGAGCCATCTGTAAAAGATGACCCTACTATTTTAATTATTCTCTAATTCGAGCGGCATATTAAATATGCAGAGCTCTATTCTCAGTTGCGGCCAGAGCAGCTTCTTTAAATGACTCAGTATAAGTTGGGTGAGCGTGACAAGTTCTGGCCACATCTTCAGCACTGGCCCTAAATTCCATCGCCAGAACAGCTTCAGCTATCATATCAGCACAACGAGGGCCTATCATATGAACACCAAGGATTTCATCAGTTTCTTTATGGGCCAACACTTTAATAAGTCCTGCTGACTCATTAGAGGCCCTAGCTCGTCCGCTGGCCTTCGTTGGAAAAGCTCCTTTTTTATAGGGAACTCCCTCTGCTTTTAATTCTTCTTCCGTTGCTCCAACACTCGCAACTTCTGGCCAAGTGTAAACAACTCCAGGAACAAGGTTGTAATTGATGTGAGGTTTTTGGCCAGCTAACATTTCTGCGACGAACACACCTTCTTCTTCAGCTTTATGGGCAAGCATCACCCCTTTCGTTACATCACCTATGGCGTATATATTATCAACTTTTGTTTTTAAGTGATCATCTGTGGGAATACGTCCTCTTTCATCAAGCTCTATCCCAACCTTCTCTAGTCCTAGTCCTTCGGTAAAAGGCTTACGCCCTACGGCCACAAGACAATAATCTCCTTCTAAAATAAGTTCTTTATTATTTTGACGGGCATCGGCCTTAACAATAACTTTTGCTCCTTTAGCCTCAACAGACTTCACTCCATGAGAGAGATAAAAGTCCATTCCCTCTTTTTTAAGCGCTTTTTGTAGCTCTTTGCCTAAATCCTTATCCATCATTCCAATAATAGAATCAGCAAACTCAACAACACTTACCTTTGAACCGAGTCGACAAAACACACTTCCAAGCTCAAGTCCAATAACCCCTCCTCCAATCACAATCATGTGTTTTGGGAGTTTATCTAGTTTAAGAGCTTCAGTTGAAGTGATAACTCTTTTCTTATCAATTTCAATTCCTGGAAGACTAGAGGGTTTAGAACCGGTGGCAATAATAATGTTCTTTCCTTTAATTTCTTCTTCTTTTTTCCCTTTCACTAAAATAGTGTTTTTATCTTTAAAGCTTCCAACTCCTTGGAAGACACTGACTTTATTTTTCTTCATTAAGAATTCAATTCCCTTAGTTGTATCAGTAACAACTTTTTGAACACGCTCTCCCATTTTTTTAATGTCGAGTTTGACATCTTTGATCTCAATACCGTGATCAGCATGAGAGTGAACAGTTTCAAAATAGCGCTCACTAGAATCAAGCCACGCTTTTGAAGGAATACATCCGACGTTAAGACAAGTTCCACCAAGAGTGCTATATTTTTCAACTAGTGCTGTTTTCATTCCTAGCTGAGCACATCTAATGGCACAAACATAACCACCTGGGCCACTCCCCACTACAATAACGTCAAATTCCATTTTTATTTCCTTTTTTAAACATCTAGTAATAATCTGGCAGGGTCTTCTATCATCTCTTTAATTGTTTTAAGAAAAGTCACAGACTCTCTCCCGTCAACAATTCTATGATCATAAGAAAGGGCCACATACATAATTGGTCTTATTTCAATTTTTCCATCAACCACCCACGCTCTTTCGACAATATTGTGCATTCCCAAAATCGCAGATTGAGGAGCATTAAGTATTGGCGTTGACATCATTGAGCCAAAAACTCCTCCATTGGTAATTGTAAAAGTTCCACCACTCATATCATCAACTGTGATTTTTCCATCACGGGCCTTAAGAGCAAGCCTTTTAATTTCTTTTTCAATATCGGCCAGGGAGAGCATTTCAGCATTTCTCACAACTGGAACCATTAATCCTTTAGGTGTTGAAACGGCCACACCAACATCGACGTAGTCGTGATAAATAACTTCCTCTCCATCAATCATCGCGTTCACTGCTGGTAAGTCTTTGGCCGCTTGGCATGCGGCCTTTGTAAATAAAGACATAAAGCCAAGCCCAATTCCATGTTTTTCTTTGAAGGCCTCTTTATATTTATTTCTTAAATCCATACAAGGCTTCATATCAATTTCATTAAAAGTCGTGAGCATGGCCGTTGTGTTTTTAGCAGCAACAAGTCTTTTAGCGATTGTCTTTCTCAGTCCAGACATTTTTTTGCGCTCAGTTTCTCTTGAACCACCAAAAATCTTAGCTGAGCTTGTTTGCTCTATTGATGTTTTTGTCTGTGCTTTTGGTTCACTTGCTTTTTGTGGTTGTGGAGCTTGAGCGGCCAGTGCATCAGCTTTTGTAATTCTTCCATCTTTCCCACTGCCTTGAAAACTTGCATCAATTCCCTTCTCACTTAGTATTTTTCTCGCTGCTGGGGAAGCGTAGTTTTTATTTCCCTCTGAAGAGATTTGAGATTCTTGAGTTGTAGAACTTGCTGTACTAGCAGAAGTTTCCTTTCTCGGTGAACCTCCACTCATCTCTTTAATCTCAGCAACCTTTTGCCCAATTTGAGCACTATCGCCTTCCTTCACATACCAAGTTAGAATCCCTGCAACTTCAGCATTGAGATCAACTGTGGCCTTATCTGTCTCAACTTCAGCGATAGCTTCATCAAGTTCAACATAGTCTCCACTTTGCTTCATAAAAGAAGCAAAGGTCACTTCAGTTATTGATTCACCAACAGTAGGAACGATAATTTCAACAACCTTACCTGTTTCTTTTGCTGCTTGCACCTCTTGAGCTGGAGCAGCTTCTTTTTTCTCTGGAGAAGAAGCTTTTTGCTTGCCTGAGCCTGCGCTCTCGTCGATTTCAGCAACAACAGCTCCTACTTGAACCGTTTCGCCTTCTTTTGCAATTCTTTTAAGAACGCCTGCAACTTCTGCGTTTAAATCGACGGTGGCCTTATCTGATTCGACTTCAGCGATGGCCTCATCCATTTCTACATAATCTCCATCATTTTTAAGCCATGATGCGATTGTCACCTCTGCTACCGATTCACCTACGCTTGGAATTGTTACCTTAGTTGCCATTTTTCATCCTTATTTCACACTAAATGCTTTGTTAACGATCATACTCTGCTCTTTCCCATGCACTTTCGCATAACCTGTGGCCGGAGAGGCCGAAGATTTACGACTAATGAGAGAGAACTGAGAAAATTCTTTGTATCTTAAAAGATAAGTCCAATACCCCATGTTTTTCGGTTCTTCTTGGACCCAATAAAACTCTGCTTTTTGATATTTTTCAAAAATACTATTAAGTTGTCCCATACTAAGAGGATAAAGTTGCTCGAGTCTTACGATGGCGACATCTTTTCTCTTATCTTTTTGCTGTTTTTCTAGAAGGTCATAATAAATCTTCCCTGTGCAAAAGAGAACTCTTTTAACTTCACTGCCCTTAACGTAGTCATCATCCATAATTTCTTGAAAACCTCCTGTCACGAGATCGTCGACTTTACTCACACATAAAGGATGTCTCAAGAGCGACTTAGGAGTAAAAACAATCAATGGCTTTCTAAACTTCCAGGTGACTTGACGTCTTAGTGCATGAAACATGTTCGCTGGAGTAGTAAAATTTCCCACTATCATATTATTTTCAGCTGCTAGCTGTAGTGCCCTCTCTGGTCTTGCGTTTGAGTGCTCAGGTCCTTGCCCTTCATATCCATGAGGAAGTAAAACAACAAGTCCACTCATTCGTTGCCACTTGGATTCAGAAGAAGAGATAAATTGATCGAAAATAGTCTGGGCCCCATTAGCAAAATCTCCAAACTGAGCTTCCCAAATATTAATCCCATTCGGATCTCCAAGAGAATATCCATACTCAAACCCAAGCACCGCAAATTCAGAAAGTAAGGAGTTATATATAGAGAACTTCCCTTGCTTTTCATCTAAATATCTTAGGTTAATATACTTATCCCAGTCTTCTTCTGAATTAAAGACAGCTGCATGACGGTGAGAGAAAGTTCCTCTGATAACATCTTGTCCAGACATTCGAACATATTTTTTTTCAAGAAGAAGAGTCCCATAGGCCAGTAGTTCTCCTAAGGCCCAATCAAGTTGATCTTCTTTATACTTACTGAGTCTATCGGCCATCATTTTTTCAGCTTTCTTAATAATTTTAAAATCACTTGGAACACTTGTGAGGCATTTAATAACTTTATCCAGTGCACTCTTTTTCACCGCTGTCATTGGTGAAGAATCAAAGTCAGAGTCACTGGCCTTAGGCATATTAACCCAGTCCTCATCAGCTTTTTGATACTGGTAAGGTAGTGGCTTTTGTTTCACCATATCGAGGCGTTGTTGCAGGAGAGTTTTAAACTCATTTTCCATGCTCGCGACAAAGTCATTATCTATTTCATTACTGGCCAGTAATTTATTTTTATAAACTTCTCTTGGGTTATTGTGTTTTTTAATGAGTTCGTAAAGTTTAGGCTGAGTATACATGGGCTCATCACCCTCATTATGACCATGTCTACGATAGCAAACCATATCAACATAAACATCAACTCCAAACTTATGACGAAACTCAGTTGCAAGCTCTACGGCATAAGTCACTGCTTCGGCATCATCACCATTAACGTGAATAATAGGACTACCAGAAACTCTTCCTACACCCGTACAATAATTTGATGTTCTGGATTCCGTAAAATTTGTAGTGAATCCTATTTGGTTATTGATTATAAAATGAATAGTCCCCCCAGTAGCATAGGCCTCAAGACCACTCATCTGAGCAAGCTCATAAGCAATACCTTGTCCGGCAATCGCTGCATCACCATGAATTTGGATAGGACAAACTTTTTTTCTATCTCGGTGATAGAGTTGATCTGCTTGCGCTCTGGCGTAGCCTTGGACTACAGAGCCAACCACTTCAAGGTGAGAAGGGTTAGGCATTAACTTTAAATAAACATCTTTTCCATTTATCGCTTGGACTTTTGAACTAAAGCCAAGGTGGTATTTGACATCTCCATCTCCAAGAGAGAGATCAGGGTCTGCTTGTCCTTCAAATTCATTAAATATATACTCATAGGTTTTTCCCATTGTATTGGCCAAAACATTCAGTCTTCCTCGATGGGCCATCCCAATAATAAACTCTTCGACACCAAGCTCAGCTCCTTTATTGATAATAGCATCTAATGCAGGAATTGTGTTTTCCCCACCTTCAAGAGAGAAGCGCTTTTGACCAACATATTTTTTGCTAAGAAAACTTTCAAAAACAACAGCTTCATTGAGTTTTCTAAAAATTCTTTTCTTTTTATCTAGTGGAAAATTAAGTTTCGCTGCTTCTGATTCGAACTTTTCTCTAAACCATCTTCTAATATCTGTATTTGCGATATGCATGTACTCGACACCAAGATTGCGGCAATACATCTCATGCATATGTTTAAGAATATTTCTCAGTGAAGTTTTACCAAGACCTAAATACTCTCCACAAATGAAATTTCTTTCAAGATCAGAGTCTGACAATCCGTAATCTGTTAGGTTCAGTCTTGCATCTCTATTTCTTCTCGGCCTCACTGGGTTTGTATCAGAAATGAGGTGTCCTCTCGCACGGTAGGATTGAATGACCCGATAAACTTTAAATTCTTTATCCATTGTTTCTGAGTCTAGCGATGAAGACGTATTTTTCTCTTGAGATTCAGAATCAAAATCAAGTCCTTTGCCAATAGCAAATTCAAAACCTTCAAAAAATTTCCTCCAACTCTCATCCACTGATTCTGGATTTTTTTTGTAATCTTCGTAAAGAGCGTCGATAAAAGCATTGTCTGAAGAAGTCATATAAGAAAAGTCAGCCGGTAAGCTCATAAAGAAATCCGATTTTTATTGATTAACTTTACACCTATTATAACTTCATCTCTAAGTACTGAAAACAAGTAGGAGAAATTGCTGGGATTTTTTTTTGTTTTGCTTTGCAAAAGACATTCACTTTTCAATACCTGATTAGCTTGCTAGAATTTCACTATGACTCAGCTTCCATACTTAACAGCTCTTTTCCCATTGCCTGAAACTGTTTTCATGCCCAAAACGACTATTCCATTAAATATTTTTGAAAAGCGCTATTTAACAATGCTGGAAGATTGTTTGAGAAATGACATGCCTTTGGGACTTTGCCCTAGTTTTTTAGCCGATAGAGAAGACTTTGAAGGTGTTACATGCACTATTGGAAAGCCCATTGTCATTCAGGAAAATATGGATGGATCTAAACTTATTATGGTCCACGCCACTGAAAAAGTGACGCTCCACCAGCGCCTCCAGAGCATACCTTACCAAAAATATAATTGTATCTTAACCACTGAGAGTAACCGTGTTGATAGCATTAACCTTTTCCGGGTTAACCGAGTGAAGATTGAACTCAAGAAGTGGTTTGAGAGAAATTCTCAATCCCACCAGGAAGAAACTCACTTCATCGACCGCATAACTAATAAGTCACAATTAATTAACTACGGGTGTCATTTTCTTATTCAGGAAGCCTATAAGAAACAAGTTTTATTGGAAATGAACTCCATCAACGATAGACTCGATAAACTTTTATTCTATTTAGAGCAACAAACTGAATTAAATCCTAGCATTATCTGACATAAACGCTCTCCTTCCTTCACAGATCTTAAACCAAGACATACACTTTTTTGAAATCTGAAAAGGAGTTGGGTTTTATGAGAGTTTTTGTTTTTTCTCTATTTGTTACGTTTTTTAGTTTTAATCTTCAGGCCCAATCGAAAAATTTCATTCAACGTATGATCGAAAACGAAGCCATGAGAGAGTTTGGTTTTCATAAACTTATTAAAAATAGATGTAACCGCTATATGCCCACTTATGTTCAGAAGCAGTCTTGCTCTTTTGCGGCCAGGGAGCTTATTGAAATTCTGAACTTTGATGTTGAGTTCATTGATCCTGAGCAAGAACCTAATTGGGAAACAGGGGCTTTTATTTTTCTGGCCTTCGAAAAAGCCTTTATGCAAATGATGCATTCAGAAACAGTGGCCAACTACCTTAAGGCCCTCACTAAAGAGTTTGCTAAATTTCATTATGAGAATTTTGACTTCAATCTATGGGATTTTACTTTAGAGAGATTTAAGGGAAACGCAGAACTCGCGACCTATATGATTGCTGTTTTATTTCAAGATACCTCTAATAAAATGCTTCATATTGAATACGCTCAAAGAATGGTTGAACAGAAGACAGAATTTTTTCAGGCCAACCTTAACCGACTGCGCTCTTTCATTCAAATTATGCTCACAATGAATGAGGCCAATCCTGAAAAGTTCATTCAAACAGTTTTTCCGCGCCACAAACTCAGTTTTCGCAACTACTCACTTTACCATTTCTATGTTCCTATGTACTTGGCCCAAAGATTAAAAGCAAAAGGCTATAGTGCTCAAGTAGCTGGGCAGACAGCTTTTATGATGACTGTTACTTATGAGATGATTTCCACTGATTCAAACTATAAAAAATATCTTTTTAACGATCCTTTAAAAATTACAAGTGAGTGGAAAATCAGAGATATCTTTCAAGGTTACGAAGGAGCGATGATGGGAGCAGGGATTAAAAGCAATAGCTACGGCTTTGCGAGCCTCTATTTAAAAGAGTCATCTCTTAAAGGAATTCGCTATTTACTAAAACCCTAAAATCTATGCTATCCAGTTATTCCATTCATCTGGATCATCATCTTTTGGCTTTAGATTTAGACGAGGAGTCCATTTGGGTCTGACTGGTTTTCTTTTAAGTTTCAAATGAAACTCATTCGGAAGTTTATTTCCTTTTTTGTGATTACATGTAGAGCAACTTGTTACAACGTTTTCCCAATCACTTTTTCCACCCTTTGAGCGTGGCCACACATGATCGATAGTGAGCTCTCTTTGGAGAAACCTCTTCTCGCAGTACTGACATGTGAAGTTATCACGCAAGAAAACATTGTAGCGGTTGAATTTCACTTCTTGACGGGAACGGTTTCGAGAAAAAAGGCGCAGAATCTTGGGAAGGTTAAAGGTTTGTCTGGGGGAGCGGATTTGGAGGTCAGAGTACTCTTCTATGACCTCGGCCCTGCCGGTGAGGAACAAGAGCATGGCCTTTTCCCAGGCCACAATCTTAACTGGCAGGAAAGTGTTATCTAGGAGCAGTGTCCTCATTAGGCCCTCCTTGTGCTTTCCTACCTTTAATTGTACCAAAAACCGGGATCTTAAGAACAAAAAAACTCTATCTTAACGAAATTTTAATGACTTAAAGACAAAAAGCACCCTCAAGAGGGTGCTTTATGGCAACAATTGATGTCTTTTTCGCTCTATTTTTGGTCATGACAGCTCATCTTGAGCTTGATTTTGGCGTGCTGCTCGACATAGACGTCATCAGCGATAACAAATCTTACTTTTCCACCAGAGAGCATTTCTTGGTAGAGTCTCTCCTTGGAGATAATAGCATGGCCTGGTTCAGTCACATCAAACTCAGTATGATAATAACCAACTCTCGTGGCCTCTTGAGCACTTTTCCTTACCACCATTTCCCATTTGTTTGAAACTGGCACTGGCTTAGAAAAGTCATGAAACTTCTTATTGATATATCCAGTCCAGTTTCCAACAAAGAGTTTTCCAGAGCAAAGCTTAGTATCTAGAGAGCAGAAAAGCTCAGTAAAGTCAGCATCATCTAAATCACTATGCTGAAGATCCATTTCAATCACGGCCGCTTTCACTGCTGCAGCTTGAGCAAAGCGCTTATCCAGTTTTGAAAAATCAAATTTAAAGACAGTTTGCTTGTTTTTATTGATTTTCATTCCTTCTTTGTTCATATCCATGTAATCACCATAATTATAAACTTTATTATTCCAGTATCTATCTGAAGTATGAGGTCTATCTGTATAAGGAAGATGAGCTGAAGGGTTGTCAAAAATCTTTCTGAACTCATCAAACCTCTTATCTGGAGAATCAATTAACTTCTCAGCAAGAACGACTATTTCAAGTTCATTATTTTCATTACAATCTGGAGTTGTATCGATCTCTTCACACATCAAGCCTGGTTTAGGCTCTAACATTAAAAGCATCGCCTGACAGTTTTGAGGAAGATCGTAGAAACAGCCTTTATCCACTTTTTTATAGTGAATTCCACTACCATCTTTATTATCAACTTGAACTAAATGAAATCTATCATCATCTTTGGCTTCGTATTTCTCTTCTTTTCCCTTAAGAACGACTTTATCAACTTCACTTTCATTATTATTTGTTCTCTTTACTTTCCACTCGTAATACATTCTGCGACTAAATAGGTTAAGTGCTCCATGTTGGGCCTTGGCCGTTTCAATAAAGTTCACACAGTTAAGCTGAGAGTACTCAGGCCCTAAGAAGACTTGAGAATAAAAAGGCTTAAAATTAAATAAAGCTTCATTTTTAACTTTTACTTCAGATAAACACTTAAAAGTTTTTATTCCTCTTAGTTTCTTATCCTTAATCATATCTTCAGATACAGTGACCCAGTCATCTTTGGGTTCAGGGCCAGTTCCAAGAAGCTGCTTATAATATTGTTTATCAACAATCAGGTGGTTTTTGATCTCATAGTTAAGAAGCTCTTCTTCAACATTAACGTCTGGATAGTTCTTTAGTGCTGCTCTAATAGACTTGTAACCAACTTGCATTAGTTCACCATCACTCGCTGTACACTTATTAAAGAAGTCATTTAACTCTTGGTCTTGTTCTTCTTTACTTTTACAATCTTGCAGCTCAACTGCATCGATCTCATAAACAAAGTCAGTCATATTTCTAAAGTTATCATTTGTTTGATAAAAATCTTTTCCACCAACTAGGCCTTGGGAAAAAGCAGAAAGAGAGAGGGTCGCCACTACAGAAAAAGAAATGAGCTTCATGATGTCTCCAATAGATTGAGAATATTTTTGATGACTTATACCCCACATGGGAATGTGAGTCAATTAAACTAGGTAAAAGAGAAAGTGGTAGTGACTAAAATTCAGACAGCTTTTTGAAGATAAACCCTTAATTTTTCGATTATCTCCAGTGGGATAGAGTGTTCGCCTCGAAATTCGTGGAACTCTCCCTCATGTCCATAGGTTTTAAGAAGTTCATGGAGGGCCAGAGCTCCAGTTAAGGATAATAAAGGGTCCTGAGTACCATGAGACTGAAAATAAGAAATAGGTTCACGTCCAACTAAAGAGCTTTTTAAATTTTCTTCATCAATTAAATTTCCAGATAAAAGAAGAAGTCCAGCTGGTTTCTTTTCAAGTCTAAAAGCCAGGTGCGAACTTAACATCGCTCCTTGTGAGAAGCCACCAATAAAAAATGTATCATGGGACTCAAAAAGTTTATTGAAAACTCTCTCTAACCTTTGAACCATCAAACTGAAATCATCAGAACTTAAATTTCTAAAATCTCTGTGCTCCCCAGTCATCATGGCCCTATTAAGAGCTTCCACATCAATAGGGAACCACGCTCTTCCACTCATCATCATCCCTAGAGGAACTTCTAGAGGAGCGTTAGGAAAATACCAAGTAAACTGCTCTTGTGGATCGAGATAAGAGTGCAAAGGGTAGAGATCTTCACTATTGGCCCCATAGCCATGCATTAAAACAATGGCCGGAGAGCTCTCATCTGCTTCGACTTTAATAAATTCAATTCCCTCTATCTCAATGATCTTTTTCTTGGTATTCATAAGTCTACTTTAGTTATGAATAAAAGCATCGTCTACATTCTTCTGGCCGGAGTCTTCTTTAGCCTTGTTAATATCCTTGTGAAATCTCTCAAAGAATTTCATGTTTTTGAGCTTATTTTTTTCCGCTCTCTTTTTGTTTTACTGGCTTCTTATATTGATATTAAGAGAAAAAAGACCAAAATTTTTAATGAACATTGGCGCTTACTAACTCTCAGAGGCCTTTCTGGCTCTCTTGCTCTGTGTTGCTACTTTTATACCTTACATGCTCTACCTCTTGCTTCAGCTGTGACAATTCAATACCTCTCACCTATTTTTTCTGTTTTTATTGCGGCCATTTTTTTTGGAGAGCATTTTAATCCCAAACAACTGCCTTTTATTGCCCTAGCTTTTTCAGGTGTTGTGATTATTAAAGAATTTGATCCCAACATCACTGGGCAAGCGGCCATTATAGGAGTCTGTGGAGCTATGCTTACTGGTCTTGCTTATACTGCAGTGAGAATGCTTAAGGGGAAGGCCACCACTAATTTAGTAATTTTCTATTTTCCCCTTATCACTTTGCCCTTAGTAACTCCCTTTGTTCTTGATCACTGGGTAACTCCCAATTTTGAGCAAGGACTTAAGATTTTAGCGTTGGTTGTTCTGACTTATGTGGCCCAAATTTTTCTCACCCTCGGCTACCAAGGCGATCGCATCGCTAAAGTTGCAGTTTTTCGCTACGTAGGTCTCATTTATGCTGTTTTTTGGGGGCATTATCTTTTTGATGAAAAACCTTCTCCTTCAGTTCTTATTGGAATTCTCATGATTCTTACAGGTGTTATTCTTAATAACCGCTTTTCTTTTAAAAACTAACATCTGAAATTCATTAGTTTACGCCCACTTTTATAAAATGTAGTATTTTACTCAAGAAAGAGGGAGGAGTTTTCTATGAGAGTTTTTGTTGTTTTATCTTGTGCATTTTTGTTGTTTAACGCGGCGCTAGCGCAAGATTGTAGAGACATTAAACAAGAGTTGGCCGATCAACAAGTCCAATTAGAATTCTACAAACAAGAACAAGAAGCCCTTCAAGAATCTTTCGTTGAACTTCAACAAGCTGTTGAACAAGCAACCATTAAAAATAAAAAGAACTGGCTTTGGATCACTGGTGGTGTTGTCACTGCTATTACGGCCATCGTTATGGGTGTTCAAACGGTAAAGGCCATTAAACTTAAATCGTTGGGACAAAAAGTGAATATCATCAAAGCTCTTCTTGGAGTTGGAGCAGGGGCCGGGAGTTATTTTTTGATTAGGAAAGCGTATTTAAATGCCAAAGAACTCGCTCAGCTTGAATTTGAACTTGGAGAAGCTGTTAAAATTATCGATGAAGAAAAATTAAGCATCACCAATGCTCAAGATAAAATCAAAGAGTTTCAAGACAACTTGAATCGTTTCTGTCAGCTATAAACCTAAGCATTTTACTTTAGGCAAAAAAAAACCGACCAGTTAGCGTGAAAATTGTGTCGGTTTTTCTTATTTTTCTCACTCATCTTAATGCCCAAGAAGCAACTTTTGGACCAGAGATAGAGTTTCGAAGTGCTAAGGCCCTTAAGTCAGCGGCCATCTGCGGAAGTATTACTGCGGCTGGACTACCCTTTCTTATTAACGAACTGACTAAGGATAGCGAGGAGCTTACCAAAGAAGATAGAATGATTATCAATTCACTCTCCGCTTTAACTGGGGCCTATCTTTCTGGTATAACCTGTGAGGCCATCATGAAAGATATGGAGATCGTAAAATTTAAGAAATACATGAGACTCTACTGCCTAGAAACTAAGAACTGCAGCGTTATGGAAGAAGGACGCCATTTTAGAGTTCAGTATCCTAATGGTTGGTATTGGGAAGTGACAAAAGATGACTACGTCATGGAAATTAAAGCAAAACCAGCAACAATTGAAACTTTAAGTGAAGTCGTGAAAAGAGTTGAAGTGGATTTGTACCAACAGGCCCAAAGGATGGGTTTTTATATCCCTTATAGAATTGATAAATTCACTGGAGGCCATCTCTCTATTGGAATTAAAGCAGCCTTCAATAACGATGCTATCCTCCTTCGAAACTTTATTGTTGATTTTATTAACCACGATGAAATAGCGTCAGGAATTCTTTCTAAAGATTATGGAAATGCAAAGCCCTATTTAAGAGATATTCATCAATACGAAAAACTTGAAGAAATCATCTCAAAATTTGATCGAGGTGAAATCTCTGGTAACCAATTCTATCTGGCCCTCTCTGAGCTAGATAGAAATTTTTCTTTCAATATCCATGACGGACTATTAGAAATCAGAGCTCTGAGATCTCAAAAAAAGTTTGAAGATTTTCTCCTTCAAACTAAACTTTTCAAGGGAAGAATTGAGTATTTAAAAACTCTTGATGGGCCAGTTGAATTAATTAAGTGGGGACAGGCCATTCCTACCAGTAATCATCAAGCAATGGCCACAAACTTTGCTCACTATGTTCGAGAAAGTGGCCAGGAATTAAATGACTATCTTCACCTTATTCCTGAAAAATATCATCTTCATTTTCAAAAGGTCATGAATTCTTTTCTTTTCTGCTTAAAAAGGCAGCGAGAGCAAGGGCTCTCAAATTGAATAATACAGATAAGGCTCTTGAACCTTAAAATTCTCACTTTCAAGTTCTTTCATTTCTTGGAAAAAACGCTTCTTCACTGAAAGAATTCCAAATTTTACTTTATCGGCCCTTAAGCGAATCTTCTTCTCTTCTTTAAGATACTCTATGGCCCCTTCCAATTTCATTTTTCCATTGATACTTGAGAAAACTTGCCCTGTGATATTAAGAGTTCCATTTGAGATTTGTGCTTCAAGGTTCACCATTTCAAATTTTTTCTCTTTAAAAGAGTAGAACTTAATAAGACCTCTTTCGATACAAGCATGAAGAATGTCTTCCATCATTTTTTGTCCCGATTCGCTCACAGACTGTGCTTCACAAGAAACAGTCGCGTCTTCTAAGACTTGGGATTCATCTTCTTTAAGAGCGTAGTATTTTTCAAGCGTAACTAATGCCTTTTGTCTGCTCACTTCTAGATTGAAATCACTAATTTCTATCTCTTGAGCTTTCTTTAAAAAACCAGGAATCTCCATTTTGTATTGAATACCAGGGAGAGAAACATCTAAAGTCTTCTCATTCTTTACCAGTTCAAATTTCAAAGAATCCTCTAAAAGACTTGGCCCTATATAAAGAGAGAGCTCACCACTACCATTTGGAGCAGAGTAATCTAAATTTAAACCTTTCAAGCGAATGAGATTGTCTGTTTTGATCTCACACGCAAAAAGGAGAGACAGTAATAATATTCCGACTATTTTCATCATTTAAACCTCTTTTAGTATTCCTATGCCCTCATTATGAATAAGAGGTTTATTTGCCGCAAGGCGTGATATTTTTTGCTTATCTTCTTCCTATATTCTCTGGCCATTAGGCCGTATAATCGTTCTTATGTCTGATGATGAAGATGAAAACGCAACTGTTGTTCTTGATGTTAATGAGCTGAAAAAACAAATCGCAGCTGGCCCAACGGTGAAAGAAGAGAACGCTCTGAGTGATGATATTTCACTGCAATTTTCTGTGGATTTGGATGACTCGGAAACAAAAACAGAAATAAAAAAACTGCCTTTATTTCCAGTTCTATGTTTTGACTTTGGAAATAGCTTATTTGAAGAGATGAAAACCAATTTCCCCTCTCACCTTGATGTGAAAATCTTAACTGAACTTAAAGAACTCAACTCTGAACTTGCAGAGAAAAAGTTTAAAATTCTTTTTCTCAATTATGATGGAAGCTCAGCTGCCGTCAACCAAGTGAGTAAGCAAATTAGAGAAAAGTTCTCTCATTGTAAGACAGTGATTGTTGCAAAAGGACTTAATCCAGAAAAGGCCAAGAAACATGCGCAAACTGCCTCTGGGGCGGATGGATACCTCTCGCATCCACTTGATAAAGAAAAATTATCACGTGAAATTGAGAGGCTCTTCCAAAAGTTTAACGAGTAGTAACTTTGGTTACTTTATAGTCACCATTTAATTCTAATGTAATCTGACGGACTTTCTTTTCTTTCTTATTAAATCTCATTTGACTAGGAACTCCTTTAATAGAGTCAAACTTGATTTGAGTGAAAGCTTGACTCCCCAACGTTAGATTGTAGGTCAAACTCTCAATCTTACCGTTCACAAAATTCACCTCAGTTATATTTTTATAGATGCTATTTGTACAATTATGGCTACCATGTCCCCATGTACAACGGGCCTTCTTTAAGGCGGTTACTTTATCGGAAAGTTGTATTTCTTGCGATTTAACTGTAAGAAGCTCTCCTTCTGCTGAAAAGAAATAATGATTATCCCATCGCTTGACCTTTAATCCTTCAAAAAAACTTCTCCCTCTCACATTCTTCATCTGATAATTTCCATCCATTAAAAAAGTAATCGTCTCAGCTTCAACAGCTTCAGTATTAAAACATGAAACTTTCATCGCACTTCCACTAAATTGAAGAGATTTATTTGTCACATTAAATGAAAGAAGTTCAGGTTTACTAATCTCACAACCACCATATTGATAAAAATCATCTGCGAGCTGAGTTCTTGAGCGCTCTAATAAAACTTTTTCCTCAACTAAGGCCAGGCGAAAACTATCGATACTAAGCTCTGAGCGAATCTCTTTCAAAAACTGATTTGCTTGACTATCTGCGAGTTCAACATCAGAAACTTCTTCAATTGACATTAAAATACTATCAGCTTTTTTATTTTCACTTTGCTCACCTCGTTTATATTGATTGAACGTAAATTTCCCTTTTGCTTGAGCACTCTTAATTCCTGGTAAAGTCTCCTGAGGAATTAGCGTTTGCTTTAAACTTGAACTTAAATCTAATGTTCTGCCCTCTACTCCTTCATTTTTTCCATATTTAATATAGGAAACTCTCTTCCCAACTTTTATTGGGGCTTCGAATGAAAAATCAATTCCTCTCCATGAAAGTAAAGCCGATGAGAAGTTTGAAAGATGGTAACTATTCTCATACTCATCTTTATCGATACCATGAGATTTGTAATATTTTTTTTCAAACTGCTTAAGTTCGTTGGCAATGACTTGTCCCTCTATTAAGTTCATTTTAAAATTCTTAAAAGGAGAGGTCAGAAGTTTTACTTCTCTATTGATTGCTCCATAAGAGTTTCCATCTAAAAAAGTACTTCCTTTTTTTAATTGGAAGTCAGTATCCATCTCTATTTCAAGATCGTACTTTGTATAGAAATAATGGGATAAAACCTTTGTCCCTTGAGCATTATCTTCAACAAGTTCATAAATATTTTGTTCACCTTTCTTCTTTTTAATATAAAAAGGACCCTCAACATTAAAATAATCGGCTTTATCATACTCCGTATCATATAAATAAAAGAAGCCTTCCTTTTTTACTAAGGCCGAAAACTCTTTTGAATAACCGTTCTTTTTATCTTTTATTTGATTTATGTAATTTGAAGAAATCGTATAGTTAAAATAGCGAGTATCATCAGAGTCTTTTTCTCCCTGAAACTTGACCTCCTCTTCTAGAATAAGTTCATGGAGAATCAAACCTGTTTGATGATCAAGAGGCATCATCTTAAAAATATCCTCATTAATTAAAACTTTTGGTGTATTGGTCCGAGGATCTTTCACCTGAAAGGCCACTTGCCTAAAATAACAAAATTCCCCTTGCTTTGACTTAGGCTGAATAATGCTGTTGGCATCATTACTTAGAATGAGTTCAACTTCAGGGATAGACTTATAAAAACTTTCTAACTCCTCGATTCTCTTTCGCAATCTCTGCGGCCTCAAAACCTCAACAGTTGCAAGCCTATCAATAACAAAGAGAAGTTTTTCTTTAATTGTACTTCCCTCTCCTAAGTCGAGTTGATACTTATCACTATAGATTTTCCCGTACTCCCAGTAGTCCCTAAGAAGTGGTGTTCCTATAATCTTAGC
This sequence comes from Bacteriovoracia bacterium, assembly GCA_030431635.1. GTDB lineage: Bacteria > Bdellovibrionota > Bacteriovoracia > Bacteriovoracales > Bacteriovoracaceae > CALFYV01. The sequence goes on along the minus strand of JAUIIL010000001.1, from coordinate 308,288 downwards.
ACTAGGATCAATATTTAAACTTTCAGTATTCTCTGACTCTAAATAAAGGGCCTTATCGTAGCAGACGTAGGCCTCTCCTCCATTACCACCATCTTTGGCATAGGTATTAAAAGTAATTACCATAAGTAAAAATAAATAACTTTTCATAATAGCTCCTTTTTTTGATTCTTGTTTTTTTTCAATATCTTTTGATTTGTTAATTCGAAAAATTGAATACCCAAACAGTAAACAGCATCTTTATTTGGATCTTGTCTTGAATCCTTATCAAGCCCTCTTCTGAAATCTCTAATTCTTTGCTTGTATGTTGCTAATTCTTTTTTACTTATAGGAAAAATCGTTGAAGAGTATTCTCTCTCACTCACGTCTTGCTCATAAAGAGAGGTCATGGCCTTTTTCATTAATTGTAAATTGTACTTTTTGAGTGAAGGTGAAGGAATATCATTTGGTGTTGCTAGAAATTCAAAAGTATCAACATACTCTCCATCAACAACTTTAAGTAGCTCAAGCTTCTTTAAACGCTCAATGGCCTCAATGGTTTGCTCAAACTCTATCCCAAGCAAATCGGAAATCCACTTCGGATCACTTTGAAAATCATCGAGGTAGGTGGCTTCCAGTAAAGCAAAGTGATACCAATCCGAAATAACTTTAAAGAACTCAAGTTGAATTTCATCAAAGTGGGATGATTGTTTTTTGTATTCAAGAATTTTCTCATTAAAAGCTTCTCTTTGCTTTTTCCCCCTTGAGTGTAGAGCTCCGGCTGAATTGCAAAACCATTTTTTCGTTTTTTCATCAAGTCCTAAACGCAAAGCAACATCATTAGCAGCCTCGGTCGAGAGACCTCTTTTTTTATTTAGAATAAGGCTCAATCTTGGCGCAGAGAGTTGTAAATCACGAGCAAAGCAACGCAAAGAGTAATAAGAATTAATCTCTCTCCTTCTTTCAAATTCAAAATTAAGTAAATCGTGATATGTCTCAAAATTCATGAGAGTTTTTATAGGTGAAAAAAAAGGCAAGTGCAATTATTCAGTAAATTATCTGTTAACTAAGCCAGTTAAAATGGACTACTCTAAGGAACCATTCAATTTTACAAATCTCTTTATTTTTCAAGAAAAACATTTGAGCTTGTGTTAAGTGACTGAATTAGCAATTAAGTGAAGGGAGAATTATGAAAAAAGCGTATTTATTTGTTCTTATCTCTTTGATGTTTATAACAGGGGCCAAAGCTCTTGTTCCAAAAACGAAATGTGAACTCAGTCTTATGACTTATAAATGTTCTCAGGCTGATGGTAGTGACTGTGAACTACATTCAGGAGGACAATTTCGTTTTGATTTTGAAGATCTTGTGGATGAGGAAGGAAATTCAATCACAACAGAAATCACAGGTGTTCAAGGCTATGAAAACCATTTTATAAAAGTCATACCTAATAAAAACTTTGTCGGTTCACTTGTTGAGATCTTTAAAAAGAATGACAGAGATGAACTCGTCTCAATCGGTGGCTTTGGGGACGTTTCAATCCCTAAACCTAAATTAACGAGTGGTCTTTGGGCGCCCCTCTTTTTTGTGTACAATCACCCCTTTAAATACACCTATAATCTAATTTGTATCGTTCCTTAAATAAATCAGTGAGCAGCTAAAACAAAAAAGCCTGTTTTAAAAACAGGCTTTTTTTGAAATTATTTCTTTGAAACAACTTTAAGTTCTATTTTAACTTCATCGCCTAAAACGTTCTTTGAAAGATCGGCGGCGTTGAAAGTTTTATTCCACTTAATGCCATAGTCTTTTCTATCAATTTTCGTCTTTGCTTCAAAAGTTAACTCTTTTTTATCAGTAAGCTTAACATCTAAAGTTATCTCTTTACTCACTCCATGAAGTGAAAACTTACCTTTGAGTTTTCCTTTTCCATCCTTTCCTAATTGAACAGGAGCTGTTGACTCAAATGTGATATTTTCATAATTGGCCACATCAAAAAAATCAGCTGAACGAAGGTGCTCATCTCTTTTAGCTTCCGCAGTATCAACTGAAGTTGCTTTAATTGTTGCTTTGACATTTTTAAGAGTCGAGCTCTTTTCATCATAGTCAAAACTTCCTTCAAAACTTTTAAACTCACCATTAACAGGGGCACTAATTTTAAACTTAAAAATTTCAAAACCAACTTTACTTGCGCTCTGATCAAGCTCATAAACCTTGGCCTCAGAACTTAGACTGAAAACAAAAAATAAAATACTTAAAATCTTCATTAAAAACCTCCATAAAAAAGAAATTCTCATCATTTTAAAGAGGTTTTGAGTTCATGCCTATAAGAAAAAATCTATCAAAGAAACTAATATGTTTATGAGAGATTTTTTAAGAAGCCTAAAATTGACTTAACACTTCGCAATAAGGGAAACTATAACAGTAGGATATTTTAATTTTGACTTTCCAAGGATAGGAATGACCATTTTTCTTCTTACATTACTCATGTATGCTCAAACGCTCTACAGTTTCTCCCCTGATTGGAGCCAAGAAGCCTCCTTAGGAAAAGCTGAAGAGTTTAAAAGCAGGGAAAATATTTATGATTTACCAGAGAGAGAATGGGAAGAAACTATTAATAAAGGCCTTGAGCACGCTCTCATTTACCCAGTCAGAGTCACGGCCCTACTCATTCCTTTTAGGCCTTTAAAGAAATTTTTTGAAACTGATTCTTACGACCCCCTGAGACAGCTCATTTTTAAAGGGGCACAGGAAATAACAGGCTTTCAGTCTCTTGAAGACATTTTTAATTGGCTCGGAGTTCATCAGTACCCTTTAGAAGAAGAAAATCAGGCTAATCGATTTCCCGAATATAAAAAAGAATTTCAGCACCCTATGGGGGCCACTCTTATTCAAAGAGACAATGTTAAGGGGCTTACTTTTAGCTGTGCTGCCTGCCACAGCGCAAGCCTATTTGGTAAAAAAGTTCTTGGACTCACAAACCGCTTCCCTAGGGCCAATCATTTTTTTCACCTTGGAAAAGCAGCTCTCAAAATAACAGACTCCTCACTTTTTAAGTTCGCTCTTCAAACAACAGATGAAGAGAAGAGAATGTTAAAGCAAACAAAAAAAGTGATGAAATGGATAGCGACTAAAAAACCCCAAGCTTTAGGGCTTGATACCTCTTTGGCCCAAGTGGCCCTCTCTTTATCCAAAAGAGGTGATGATGAGTACGCAACCCGCTACTTAAAAACGGCCCTTATGCCTCGACCGAATGACCTTAATCATAAAAGGGCCGATAGTAAGCCAGCGGTATGGTGGAATTTAAAATACAAAACTCGTTGGCTCTCAGACGGTTCGATCGTTTCAGGTAATCCTATTTTTACTAATTTTTTATGGAATGAAATTGGTAGAGGAACTTCACTGCGTGAACTTGAAAAGTGGCTTCAAAAAAATACAAATACAATTAAGGAACTCACCAGCGCAGTTTTTGCGACAAAAGCTCCCAGATACATCGATTTTTTTGGTCTTCAGTCTATTGATATTGAAAAGGCAAAAAAGGGAGAGCAGATTTTTAATAAAAGCTGCCAGGGTTGTCATGGGAGTTATGAGAAAGACTGGGATAGTGATGAAGATCCAACTCAAACCACAAAAGTTATCTATCACGCTCAAACACCAGTGAAAAATGTAGGAACAGATCCTCTGCGCTATCAAGGAATGCAGTATTTTGCAAAAGAGCTTAATCAATTAAAAATTTCTCGTTGGATGAAAACAGTTGTTACCCCCCAAAGAGGTTATGTACCCCCGCCACTGGTTGGAATATGGGCCAGATGGCCATATTTTCATAATAACTCCATTCCTAATCTTTGTGCCCTAATGACAAGACCAGAAGATAGACCGAAGTCGTATTGGGCAGGAGAAGCTATTGATAAAAACAAAGACTTTGACTCAGAATGTTTAGGTTATCCTATTGGAAATCAAACTCCTAGAGAATGGAAAAAAGATAAAGCCTACTATTTTGATACACTAAAAGAAGGCCTAAGTAATTCAGGTCATTATGAGAGAATTTTCACAACTAAAGAAGGGAGTGAAAAATATACTTGGGCCGAAAAATACTCCCTTATCGAATTTCTGAAAACTTTATAAGCAAAAGCTAAAGCTTTGAATTTATTCTCCGATTGGATATTAAGAGATAGGTAATCTATATCATTGGTAGAGTAAAGTAATGCAGTTTCAATTTGATGAAAAATCAAATACTAAATTTATCCTTTGGCAGATGGTGATTTTTTCGGCCATTTGTTGGACCGCGATTGAAGCTCCTCTTAGCTTCGTTCTCTCTCTTGATGTGAATCAAAAAAACCTTTGGTTTGACGGTCTTATTTCTTGCTTATTTTTGGCGGACATCTGTCTAAACTTTACTCCTTTCTATAGTAGACAAGAAGATCCTGCGCAAATAACACCTTGGCAAAAACAAAAAAAACCATATTCTAAAAGTATTTGGTTTCCTATTGATATCGCGAGTACTATTCCTTTTGATTTACTGGCCTATGCTTTTGACTTAAGTGGAGTTCCTGTATTCAGTCTCATCAGATTACTTCGAGTAGTAAGAATGCTCAAGATGGTTTCTCTTTATCAGTCAATGTCTCTTCTCCCACAAGGGTATAAACTAGGGCTTATTTTCTCTACAGTTCTTATCATTATTCACTGGATTGCCTGTGCTTGGATGTTTATTAATCCTGTTGAGTCTAGTGATTACTATACGCTTTATAACAAGTCACTCTATTGGACAATTACAACACTGACAACGATTGGCTACGGAGATATTACTCCTACCTCAAACGTGGGAAGAATCTTTACTATGTTCATCATGATCATTGGAGTTGGTACCTACGGTGTTGTTATTGGTAACGTTTCACGCTTAATTATTGAGGCCGATCGTTTCAAGGAAGCTAAAAAGGAAAAAGTAAATGAACTTGGTCTCTTCATGAAGCATTATAATATTCCTATCTCTCTGCAAAGGCAGGTTTTTTCTTTCTACCACCATCTTTTGAATGAGAGGATGAGTGATAAAGATAACACAATTATTAATGAACTCCCTCATGCTCTTCAAGATGAGTTACAAATTTATATGAAGATTAAGTTAATTAAAAATGTTCATATATTCAGAGAGAGCCCTATGGCCTGTTTGAAACTTATTTCTCAAAAGCTGCAACAATGCTATTACTCCCCTAATGATTACATTATAAAAAAAGGTGAAATGGGAGAAAAGATGTTTATTATTGCCCATGGTGATGTTGAAGTTAGTAATGGCGAAAAAATATTTGCCAACTTAAAAGATGGCCAATTCTTTGGAGAAATAGCTCTTCTTGAGGAAACTGAAAGAACTGCTGATGTTATCTCTAAAACTTATTGTGATCTATATACATTACACAAAGATGACTTCCTTGAGATCGTAGAAAGGTTCCCTTCTTTACACGAAAAATTCAAAGCAATCTACACAAAGAGACAAACAGATAACAAAAAGATTGCGAAAGCTAGCTGAGTAAGTTAGAAAAAATCATGAAAATTACAATTCATCAAACCCATCACACCATTGCTGACTTTGAAGGTATATTTCAAACCCTTAAAGAGATCCTTTCAAATCCGGCAACTAAAGATGAGCTTCATCTTTTTCCAGAGCTTTTTTTAACAGGCTATCCTCTTCAAGATCTGTGTTTACAGAAATCGTTTATCAAAAGATATCAACTTTTTTTAAGGGAGATTAATGAACTAAGTCTTTCTTTGGAAAAAGATAAAAAATCTCTTCTGATTGGAGGACTTTGTTACCAACTTACTGAAGAAACACTCCCAACCCATATCTATAATGTGATTTATGAATTAAAACCAGGAGAAGAGTTAAGACAACTTTACCAAAAAATTCTTCTACCTAATTATGATATCTTTGATGAGAGAAAGTACTTTACTCCAGGAGAAGATGTTTGTGTTTACGAGTTTGCTCATAAAAAAATAGCGCTTCAGATTTGTGAAGATATGTGGCCAAGTAATTACCACAAGAAAAATCCGACAGCACTACTAAAAGAATTAAACACTGAGCTTGATCTCGTGATTAACTTAAGTGCCTCTCCCTTTGATATTCAAAAAAATGACTCCAGACTAAGAAGGGCCAAAGAAATATCTCACACTCTCAAAGCACCTTTTGTGTACGTAAATAGAGTTGGAGTAGAAGATGAAATTATTTTTGATGGAGGTAGTTTTGCTCTTGATGGAGAAGAAGTTATGCTCCAAGCAAAATTTTTCCAACAAGATCGGATGAGTTTTTCTTTTCCATCAAAAGGAGAATATAAGCAAACACAAAAAAGAATTGTAAATACGTGGGAAAATCTTTTTAGTCCCCATCTTGATACACATAACCATCTCAAGAAACTTAACGATAAGAATTGCCAAGATATTTTAAACGCCCTTTGTTTTGGACTTCAAGAATATGTTCAAAAGAATCATTTTAAGAAATTGACGGTGGCCTTATCAGGAGGAGTTGATTCTGCCCTTGTTCTAACTATCGCTAAGCTCTCTTTGCAAGAAGGGCAATCTCTAGAAGCCATTTATATGCCAAGCGAATATTCGAGCTCTCTAAGTCAAGAACTCTCAGAAGAACTTTGTCAAAGGCTTGAGATTCCACTTTCTGTTTTTCCAATTAAGTCTATTCATCATTTATTAAGAGAGCAGTTCCAATCGGTATTCACTCAAGAGCTTTCTGGTTTAAGTGATGAAAATATTCAATCACGCCTAAGAGGAAATATTCTCTACGCTCGCTCAAACCAAATAGGTTCAATGGTTATTAATACATCTAATAAATCTGAGCTCGCTGTGGGATACTCCACTCTTTATGGAGATAGTGTTGGGGCCATCAGTCTTTTAGGAGATCTTTATAAAAGTGAAGTCTATGACCTTTGTGCTTTTATTAACAAAAAATATGACACTCTTATCCCAGAAAAAATTATCACCAGGGCTCCTTCCGCTGAACTACGAGACGATCAGAAAGATAGCGACTCTCTTCCTTCTTATGATATCCTTGACGCTATTTTAGAGGGTATTCTTAGTTATAGAATGGATGCTAACGATCTTATAGCGGCAGGATTTAAAAAAGAAGACGTTCATAAGGTGATTAACCTTTATAAAAGAAGTGAATATAAAAGAAAACAATTTCCTCTAATTCTTAAAGTTAAAAGTAAAAGCTTTGGCTTTGGTTATCGAAACCCTATAAGTAAAAAAAGTCACTTTTATCTAGAGTAGAATTCTCACACCCACAGTGGCCTCTCCGAAACCTTGAGACTTTGATTGCAACTTATTACCATCATCATCCAAGGGAGGATCTTTATCATCAAAATTATAATAATTAAAATCAAAGAAGACGTGAAAGAAATTTCGGCTTACAGGAATATTTAGTCCAAAACCAAAAAAATATCCTAATGCAGAAGGATTTTTACTGGCCTCTATCGCACCTGAACCAAGTTGAGGAAAGGAAGAGTACTGCTTTTTCTCTGTTTCGACATTGTAATAGCCGAACCCTAATCGACCTGAAAACCAACCATTTGGATTCCAAGCTCTTGCGGCGACCCCTTTAAGAGTCACTCTTCTTTTAACCGAGACATTAATATCACCAGAGGACTGCTCAATCGTTCCCTCTAATGTTTGTCTGCCAAACTTTTTATATACAAGTTCGTAGGAGAGCTTACTTTCTTTAAAAAAACCTAAACTAAAACCAAAAGATTGCACTTCATCAGTGCTTATCGTCGTCTTGGGTGGATTTCCACTCCAATCTCCTACCCTGCCTAAATCTCCTTGAATATAGAAAATAGGAACTTTTGAAATGGCACTCACTGGTAGAAGCAAAATTATCAACAATACGTATTCGACTCTCACTCTATAACTTTAAACGATAGAGAGTTCTAAAGACACTGAGGCAAAATTCTCTTAAAAAAAAATCTAGAGTAGTTTTTTTACAGCAGTGATAATTCCCTGCTCATCAAGTCCATGTTTCTGATAAAGCTCATCAGCTTTATAAGCCGACTGTCCGAACTCACCCTTAACTCCAAGTGAATTTGCCACAAATTGATGGTATCCATGACGATGAAAAGCGTGAATAAGCTGGGCCCCAAGTCCACCAATTACTTGATGGTCTTCCACCGTTAGGAGTTTATTTCCTGATTTTTTAACCATGTCTATCACTTCGGCCACATTGAAGTAATTGACGTGTGATTGATTAATAACAGAAACAGAAATTCCTTCCGCTTGAAGTTTCTCAGCAGCAGCAATGGCCTTATAGAGAAGAGGGCCTGCTGAGATAATTGAAAGATCTGTTCCTTCTTTCACCAAAGTATTATGTCCCAATTGATATTGAGTTTTTTCATTCAAGTGAGTTGGGTAATTTTCTCTTCCAACAAAGAAGATATAGCTTTGGGCTTCATGTCCGGCTTCACGTTTCTTGGCTATCTCAGTAATCGCTTGATACATCAAAGCTTCTCCTTCAGCCGCACAAGATATTTGAATAAGATTTACGCCAGGGATAGCACCCATGGCAGCAAAATAAGTCAAAGACTGATGACTGGCCCCATCTGCAGCGTCTTGAAAACCAGCATGAGAGAAAACAGCAATAATGGGGGCTTGAGAAAGACTGGCCATGATAAAAGGAAGATTACCTTTCGTCACACCAAAAGCAGTGAAAGTATCCACAATAGGAATAAAACCTGCTTTAGAAAATCCCGCGGCAGCTGAAACCATATTTGATTCAGCAATTCCTAAATCAATAAATCTCTCTGGCATTTGCTTTTGAAAATCGGCCATGCCAGTTGAACCTTGAAGATCACTTGAAAGTGAAAAAACAGGGTATCCCTCTTGTGACGCTTTAACAGCTCCTCTAGCAAGACCAGCTTGGGCCTTTTCTGTTTTTATAGAGCTGGCCTTTGACTCACTTGATGAACTCTGTTTTTTTTCAATTGCTTCATTGGCCCATTGTTTAAACTCTGGTGGCGTTTGTTGATGAAAAATCTCATCAACAAAAGGAAGAAGATCATGAGAATAGGCCTTGAGAGGATAGCCGTGTCCTCCTGACTTGCTCTCTTGAGTGCTCTTTACTCCATAACCTTTCACTGTTTTAAAAATAAGCGCCAATGGTTTTTTGATTCCAGCTTGTGCTCTTTGAATCGACTCTTCTAAAACTTGGTAAGCCATTTCTAAATTATTTCCTTCAGCGATAATCTTTGTCTCCCAACCGAGAGCTTCAAGAGAATTAAAGGTTGGAACCATACTGTAGGAGTCTTCATCAATTCTTCCAGAGAGCTTTGTATTGTTATCAGAAACAATAAGAATAAAAGGATTGATTTGATTTTTTTGAGTGAGTCCAGCAATAGCAGCAAAGGCTTCCTTGGCCTCACCTTCCATAGCAGCACCATCACTCATCACACAAAAAGTGAGACGTTCACTTCCACTGATTTTATCGGCCATGGCCAAACCTTGAGCTTGTGCTACCGATGAACTCAAAGGCCCATTACTCAGTAAAACACCTTCTGGGTTCAAATGTGATTCCCCATGACCTGTTAATTTTGATTCAATAGAGCGAAATTTCCAAAGATCTTCTATCTTAAGATCGTCATATCCCCAATTGGCCCTCAAAGCATAAATTCCATTTTCTGCGTGACCAATGTCATTCACAAAATGGTAATGATCAAACCAATTTTTCTTTTGAAACATAAGACTATGAAGTGCACTCATAACTTCAGTAATAGCGGCAGGGCCTCCCCAGTGACAAGCAGCTCCTCCATTGACAGCATGCATATCCATGATGGCCAAGAGGGCCCGGTTAGCATCTGGACAAGCACAAATCACATCTTTACCGCTAATGTCTTTAACAGTTTTTTTATATTTAGGTGCTTGAGGTGAAGATTTAAGTTTCGAACTTAAACGAAGAGTTTTCATGGCCATATCCTTGCTTGAATGATCTGGCCATATTAAACCGTAAAAGCACGAACAAGTCCATGACTTGGAGTTGGTTTTTAATTCTCCAGCTCTCTTACAATTAGATAATTAAATTCATCTTTGTTCAAATCAAACTGTTCATGGTAATCCAGCAAAAATTGAACTAATTCTTCGGGATTTAATTCATCCTTTAAATAAAAAATCTTACTTTTCACCTGCTGATAGAAATGGCAATACTCCTCACTCAAAGCATCAATGACTTTGTTCTTGAAAGATTCAATTGCTACACCCATAGGGCCTCCTTTGAACGCGCCTTTTTCGGCACGAACGTCCGTGCTTTATTCTAGCAAATTTTTTTACTCTTTGCTAGCGTTTTCTATAACCCTCTTATATCCATCTTTAAGCTTTTGTTTTGACGTGTCATCGGCCAAAAGTCTGCTGTAAACGTGATAACCAATCATCATTGAGTAGATTTCATAGGCCATTTGCTTTGTATCAGCACTTTTTGGTAGCTGCCCTTCTTCAACTGCAATATCAGCTGCCTTGGCATACGTACCAGTCATTGTTTTGAGATAACGAACAATACTGTCTCTGATATTTCCTGGTTTATCATCAAATTCTATAGCGGCCGCTATAAAAGGACATCCTCCCAAGTTATCAGCACTAGACCACTTGATCCAATTATCGACCATCGCTTCAAGCCTATCGAGACCTCTAGGCTTTTTTAAAGCTGGTCTCACAACCGCTTGAGTAAAGTTTTCGGCCGTAAAATCAAGCACCATCATCTGAAGTTTTTCTTTAGATTTGAAGTGTCCGAAAAGTCCACTTTTGCTCATTCCCACTGCTTTAGCAAGCTCACCAATTGTAATAGAATCTAGACCAAACTTAGAAGTCCAGTCATAGGCCACTTGAATAATTCTATCTTTTGTACTCATACCCATATCCATTCCACTGCCATTCTAGCACGAGTGTTCGTTAAAAACAAAACCAATTCACGACTCATGTATTTTTTCACTAATGACTTAATACCTTTTCTACATCAAGGAGAGCAAGAGGAATTGGTCTTTTCTCCCAGTTTATTTGGTATTTCTTTTTTAACTCTTCGTTTTTACAAAAGCTGATTTCATCAACTTTTTCAAGAGAGGCCTTATCTGAAGCACAGTGCCCCTCAGTTGAAACTTTCTTTTCAAGAGGATTGAAAGCTAAACAACCGTAAGGCTTAACTTCAAAGGGAAGAGAGCAACCAACATTTTTATGTTGAAAAAAAGGACAAGTATAAGTGCGTCTGACAGATTTATAACGAGAAATAAATATTTCTTTATCAAGCCTAAAGTCCACAATACACTTGAGTAGTTTTTCCCTTAACTCCTCATCAATCTTGCCTAAACTTTGATAGATTTCAAAGGCCTCTAAAGGTGTTATCTGCATTGAATTAGACGTGTAAGTACAGCAAAACCCAGGACAAATCTCACAGTTTTTTTCTTCTTTATTGTTGGACTCTATTTTTTCAAGAAGAGCGTCTCTAAAATTCATGAAGCAGCATTAGCCCAAATAGAGTAAGGATGGCAAATAAGTAAATTCTACAAAACCCCTTTAAAAAAAACGCATTGCAATATATGGTCTCGATATCTGAATCGGTAAACATAGGCGAGGACATTTTGTTCATGAAAAAACTAACTTTTCTTTTTGCTCTACTCCTTTGTTTTAATCTCTTAGCAGCATCAAATGATTTACTCCGTGTTAAACGAGGGATGCTTTTTGTTAATGGCAACGAAAGCCAACTTCATCCACTGCCTATAAATCCTTTTATGCCACTCACTTTGAATAAATTTGAATCTCTCATGCTTATTAATAATTACCAGAGAAATCAATTAATCAGACTCACAAAGTTTAACAAAGGTAGAAGACAACTCTTCAAACTCTCAGTTAAACCAAGGATAGAGGGTTTAGAGGACTATGCTTATACAAATTCCAAGAAACAAACCTTTCTGTTCCCTGATTTTGATTCGTTAAACTCAGTCGAAAAAGAAAAAATTCTTCTTCGTGAAAATATAAAAGCAAAAACTGGAGAGAGCTATCAAACGATAGTTGAAAAACTTTTTTCTCTTAATAAGTATGATTTTGATTTTTATTACGAGCTCTCACGATTTTTTAATAACTACTCCCTACTTGTTTATGCAGCTGCCAGAGATGACTTTGAGAAGGGGCGTTTTTCTGAAGAAGAAAAGGAAGCCGGCATTGCTCTAATCCAATTCTTAGGGGAGGAGTTTATCCAAAAAGCGAGTCAAAATCAAAGCCAAAACTGGGAAGTAGGATCTTATTTTAAAGATAAACTCTCTCCCAGCATAGAAAAACACTTGCAAGAGCAGACTCAACGAAGGACAAATTCTTCTCTTTTTCAAGCACTCTCAAAGATATCAAAAAGGGTTCGAGTCTATAGTGGTCAAGTACATCGTTATACAAAAAAAGCTATTTATAAAAAGTGTTGTATTATAAAAGCTTCTCTTAGCCGCTTCAAACCATGGAATCCACCCCACTTTGAATCCTTCGCGGGCATTCGTAACTGGGGACATATTGATCAAGAAACGTTAGAAGAGAAAGCTCTCATGCCGTGGCAAAAAGGATTTCTAAAATCAAAAGATGACATTCCAGGATTTAGTTTTCTTTATTATAAGGATAATTAAGGATTAAAAGTTCCATCTGATTTCATTTTCATGATAACAATATCACGACTTCCACCATTAGGCTCAGATAAAGAGCCATCTGTTTGCCCAACCATATAAATGGCCTGAGTCGCATTTTCCACAAAAACAGAACGGCCTTCTTCATTTCCTGAAGCATCAAGCCCAAGAGCAGTGGCCGTTGTTGTTCCTATTTGCTTTATCCATAATAAACTTCCTGTACTCATATCAAAAGCGGCCACGAAGAAGTCGCTCCCACCAGCATTAGGTTCGGCCATACTACTTGTCGTATCTCCGAAACCATAAAGAATATTATTAACTGAATCAATGGCCACATTTTGAATTTTATCATTTCCAGTCGCTGCAGCACCAAGAGTAATCTGCCCAAGTTGCTTTTTCCAAATAATCGCTCCACTTGTATTATCAATTTTGGCCACAAAAGCGTCTTCTCCTCCAGCGTTGTTTTCACCAAAATTTCCTTCTGTGTACCCTCCAATATAAACATTTCCTGAGCTATCAGAAACAATACCATGAGGATGATCCTTAGCACTAATACTTGCTCCTCCAGTAGTGTTCCCATAGTGCATGTACCAATCATAAGTGAGACTTGCTGAAGTAAACCTGGCCGTGAAAATATCCTGGCTTCCTCCAATTTGTTCAATAAAATCCGTACTCGCTGGGGCCCTTCCTAGAGCATAAACTTTATTATTAGAATAACTTGCAAAAAAGAGCTCATCATCTCCAGCGGAAGCTCCACCTTCAGAGCTTCCAAACTGATAGCTTGCTAACTGACTTCCAGTATTAGAGAGTTTCAACATAAAGTTATCGTTATTCCCACCATGAGCACTAATTAAACTTCCAGATGTATGACCAGTTAAGAAAACATTTCCTCCAGGATCGAGCGTACATCCTCTTAAAACATCATTTCCTGAAGCATTCATCGAGTTAGCAGCACTCGTGACTGTCCCATATTGTTTATACCAATCAATAGTTCCATTAGTATCTAACTGCATCACTGAAATATCATTACTCCCAGCATTTGTTTCAAAATAAGAACCACTGACTCTCATTGGAATAATAATTTTATTTTGATAGGGAGTGACACAATAGCTAGTGATTTCTTCTGTTCCAGATGAATCTCCACCTAAGGTTCCATCAATTGTTGTGGCCCCCATCTGTTTGGCCCATCCAACTTTACCAGAGCGGTTAAAGCGCATCACAAAAACGTCACTATTTCCCCCATTGGTTTCAGCAAAATTTCCAGTCGTAGTTCCAGCAACCAACAGATTGTTATTAATATCATTGAAAGATCCATTCGATCTTTTTGGTTCATCATCACCTAAAGCACTCACAAGTGCACTCTCTAGGGCCGCAGTACTTGCTCCCATTTGACGGATAAAACTTCTCACATAGACATCTAAATCTTTATTGAAAGCAAGTGAGCCGGCTCCACCTAAAGCAGGTAAAGTTAAATCAGCACTTGAACCAACAGAGTTTACAATATCTCCAGTCAAAGCTGTTGTACTTCTATAGTCTAAATCATCACTATGCTCATCAATACCAACGACATACTGAAAATTAAGTACTTTCGTACCAGAGCCAGAAACATAATTGGCCACCCCAACAGTTAAACCTGTTCCCATATCTAGCGTTGGAGTACCAGAGTTCACAAATACGTTTTGATCGAAAGTGATTTGGATCATAATTGAGTCACCAAATACATACTCTCCGTTGGCGTTTGTTGATGTCACATTTGTAATAAGAGCTGTGGTATCAATACCAATGTTCTCTTGCCCTGCTAGAGAATTTGGTCCATTGACTCTAGGAAGAGTCGCTATGGCCACGTTACCAGTAGAAGAGCTTACGATACTTCCACCGTTTGGATTGAAAGAGTACTTATTAACGTAATTCAGATCTGGAGTGTTATCTCCAGGATTAATAGTGAAATCAAAAATCGCTGTCGTCGCGTTAAGCATTCCCGTGTAGAAAGCTTTGACGGCCATTCCATCAAGGTTAAGAAGAATATAAGGAGTTCCTCCAGCTGTATTAAAAATAACTCCTTCTGAAAATTCAACATAGATAGTCACAGTACCGGTTGTTATCGTTCCTGAGTCAGGAGAGTGAACTCTCGCAATGGTTGGAGATGGGCTATTTTTATCAACTCTAGAATCTATGAGAGCAATATTAGAAACAATTCTTCCATTTAAAAGAGTTAAACTTCCTCCAACTGCTGCAACCCCATTACTATCTTCATTAACAGCAATCGTGTTAATCCAATCAGAGTTTGAGTTATCAAGACCAGCACCAATGGCAGAAGTATTAGAGTTCGTTCCATCTCTTTTAACTCTTACTAACCCAGCTTGGGCCGAGCCTTTGTAAGAGGTAAACTTTCCACCTACAAAGATATCACCTGAGCCATCAGAAGCAGCAGCAATAGCATTGATCTGAGCACTGGCCCCGGCGAAAGTTGTCGCTGAAGTTTGATTAAAAGTTGAACTTAAATTTCCACTGGAATCAACAACAGAAAATAAAGAGGCCATATTCGTAGGAATACCAACGGAATCAAAACCAGCGAAATTCCCCCCCATGAAGAGCTCTCCATCATCACGAAGAGAAGCACCTAATACATAAGGAGCTGATTGAGGAGATTCATTTCCATTAAGGGCCCCTACATACTCCCCATCCTTAGTTATTCTCGTGACCCAATTAAAATCAAAATTTCCACCAACCTCACTAAACCGAATCGTTGGACCAGGATAACCACTACCTCCAGAAACAGAAACAAAAAGATCGTTTGTTCCTTGAGGATCGATAATAATATCTCTGACATCAGGAGCATCCCCACCATTTAAATGAAAAAAGCCTTGAGTCAACATATTAGAAAAACCAATGTCATTGCCATCTTTATCTAATTTAAAAAGAGCTGAAAGATTTCCACTACAATCTTGCAGTGTCCCCCCTATAAAGAGGTTTCCGCTCCCATCTAATGCTTCCACAACACTTCTTAAAGGTCTAAGAGCACTCAAATCACAATTAGGTCTATTCCCTTCAAAAGTTGCCTCTCTTGCTCCTGCGTGAGTAAGCTTGATGATTTTTCTTGCTGTTGTTCCTTGATAGTTTTGAAAGTTACCAACGACAACAAGACCACTACCATCGGCCATGACAGCGATATCATAGACAGCTCCATCAAAACCTGTTCCTACATTAAAAGAAGAATCAATGCTTAAATCTGAATTTAAACGAACAATCCCGTTCTTGGAAACTCCGTGATACTGACTAAAACTACCACCAACATAGAGATCTCCTGAACCATCGTTCACAAATGCAACAGCATGAACTTCTCCATCAAAAACTAAAGCTCCATCAATCACAATATTTCTATTTGAGGAGAGAGACGTTGCTAAGCCAGGGAAAGGAACTCTGAGTGTGGCCGGATTATTAGGAGCAGCGCTTTGAGTTAAGCTTACCCCTGATGGTAAATACAGCGAAAGTTCACTTGAAACATCAAAATCTGAATTTGTATCACCGACTTTGACAACATACTGGCATACAAGAGTATTTCCACTTGAGACAGAAGAGCAGTCTGCTTCATCATAACGTACTCCTACGTTCACTCTGAGCTTAGCACTGCCACCAGCAAGGGTAATATTCTCACTAAAAGTAAGCTCAATAGGAACAATATCATCCACAGTATAGGTTGTATCTCCTCCTGAAGAATTGACATTTGTAATATAGGGAGACGTTCCTGAAGAAACAGTTTCTAGTGCTGTAAAATAACGGCGTCCTTCATCAGAATTAAATGCAGTGAAGTCTCCAGCAATATAGACTCTTCCCGTGCCATAAGGATCCTGAGATAGAGTGGTAATCTCACCACCACTGGCCCCTGACCCAATAATAGTATTAAAAGAAGCGTCAGCGCTTCCATTAGCATTTATTCTGGCCACTCTATTAAGAGAAACTCCTCCTACGTCCGTGAAGTTACCTCCGACATAGAATTTACCACTTCCATCAAAGGCCCATTGGCCAGCTTGGATGGTATCGTCAAAGAGTGTCCCGACTGCAGGAATGATAGCCGAATAAGTCCCTGACTGTTCATATCTAACGAGCTTTTCCATCCCTCCAGCATCCCCGCTACCTAGGGCCAGAACATCTGTTTTATTTTGAGGGTCAAACATAAAATTCATCATCGGGTTTGATGGAATCGCAGCAGGAGTAAAAGTAGAGTCCACAGAACCTGTTACTGTTAGTCTTTTTAATTCAGCCCCCGACTTTGATGAGGCCACAAGAATTTTTCCGTAGACATCCTCTTCAAATTGAAAGTCACTAACTTCTTCACTCAAACCTGAACCAAAAGTATTACCAACATTAAAGCTGTTATCAACACTACCGTTACTGTTGAGCTTTATGAGTTTATTAGAAGCAATATTAATCCCTTGGTATTCTGTGAATTTCCCACTGACAAGAATATCACCACTTGAGTCATCTACAGCGCGAATACGAGTCACATAATCATCAAAGCCAGTTCCATCTACAAAACCACTATCAATACTTCCATCGTCATTTAAACGAACGATCCTATTATGAGTGGCTCCTTGATATTTGGAAAAAGTTCCCCCTACATAAAGATCACCTGAACCATCGATGGCCTCAGCAATTGTCAAGACTCCATTGCGTCCATTAGATGGAATATAATCAGTAAACCCAGCTGCAGCATTAAAGGTATTATCAAAAGAGAGGTCTGCATTTAACCTTGCAATACCAGGAGAAACATCAAGCCCATACTTAGTGAACTCTCCAACGGCATATATTTTTCCAGCATGCTTACGAGAAAAAATGAAAGCATGGACTGGGCCATCAAAAGCAGGGTTAGAGTTAATAATAATATTTTGATCATCACTAATTGAGTTAGCTGCTCCAGGGGTAACTAAAGTAAGATTTGCTGTATTAAAATAATTATCTTCAAATAATCCACCTGGAGAGAGTGCGTTCACGCTCGCAACATCTAAACGAGCGGAGTTGTCCCCATCAGTCACGGTATAATCACACTTAAGCGCACTTGAATTTCCAGGATGGATAATACAATCAATCACTCTGCTTGAATTAAGTTCAAGTTGAGGAAGTGGTGACCCAATCTTAATCGGTTCATGAAACTCAACAATGACACTCATTTGTTCACCAACAGTATAAGTTCCATCTGGTTTTGTGGTTATACCATCTGTTTCTGTCACATGAACGGCATTAATTTGTGGGCCTAAAGTATCAACTACAATATTATCATTAAAGGAGAGTGAACCAGTTAAACCAGGGACAGGAAGAGTTAAGTTTGCTTCTGTATTAACTAAATCCCTAATATAGCCACCGGCCAAAGACAGAGCAGTTGTATTCATGTAATCAAGATCCGCTGAGTTGTCACCTGGTTGAACAGTGTAGCGAAAAATAATTTTGTTAGTTCCTGTTCCTGTGAAGTAGCAGGCTTGTTTACCACCACTGATATTCATATTAAGACAAACTGTTGAACCAGAAATGGCCACAGGCTCCGTCCAAACAACTTCGATATCAAAGGTCTCTCCTACATAATAAGTATAAGTATCAGGGTTGGGTTTAAATTTAGAACGAACTTCTAACACTTGTGGAGGAGAGTAATCAACAATAATACTATCACTGGAACATGCTGAAAGAGTCGTGTTACCCACAATATCATAGGCCATGACTTTTACCCAATAAGTCCCGTTTGCTAACCCATCCAAAATACCGTTATCGTTAGCAACAGAAGAAAGAGTTTTTCCTGCATCAATTCCGGCGGCACTTGGGTTTAAACAGTTACTATCAGTGAAAAGATAAAGCTGATGGTTAACGATCCCACTAGAGTCAGTGAAATCTGACCAGTTAAGAGCAATTTCATTACCATCACCATCAATGCTATCTAAGAACTGCGGATTTGCTGGAGCATCAATAGGTGGAGCAGTGTCTACTATCACATTATGGTCAGAACCAAACCAATTGGCCGTTCCTGGTGCAGGAAAAGAGTTTGTAATATTATTCCCCGAAGCATCTTTAATCGTTGCTCCTTGGAGGTCGAGACTAGTTCCTACATAATCAAGATCAAGCGTGTTATCTCCAGTATTAATTGTGTAAGCAAATTGAAGCGTGTTTGTTCCATCTCCAACTCCATTGTACTGAGCGTAGCGACTGGCTCCCACATTAAGTTGCAAACGAGGAATACCACCAGAAACAAAGACAGGTTCACTAAAAACAACCTCGACAATAAAGTTAGGGTTAAAAATAGAGTAATAACCATCTGCTTCACTCGTTGTAATATCAGTAATAGTAGGAACGCCCCCTTCTATATAAATATTTTTAATCACGGCCAAGTTATTAGCAGGCATCGCTGTTGTTGCAACGTTTGTAGAAAGATCCCGTACGATGGCCCCATTTGAATTCATGAGAACAACATTCAAATCAGCACTAATTTCACCTGGTAAAATAGTATAAGTGAAGTTTGCGGTACTACCTGTTACGTTGACAAAAGTCGCTGTCCCACCTGAGTCCATTGAAAGAGTCGGAGGCCCACCAGTCACAGCGACATCCTCATTAAAATTTACTCGAATATCAATGGTATCTCCAATAATAAATGTCCCGTCAGTTACAGAAGAGTCAATACTCGCTATATAAGGGGCTCCAGTATCTATTTTGATATCATGATTTTCCTGTAATAGATCATTGGCCCCTCCTACTGCTGGAAGAGTTGTGTAACCATCGTTATTAAAAAAGTCTTTTAAAGAGCCTCCGTTTAAATCAAAACTCGTCACGGCCAAATCTGCGGCCCCATGCCCTACACTAACTGTATAGCGGAAAGTAATTTCATCACTCCCATTACCAGCTTCATAAAGCGCATAGACTCCTGCTCCTGAGTTAAGGGCAAGTCTCTCCACTCCTGTGATATTAACTGGCTCACTGAATTTGACATTAATATCGACATCATTTCCGACAGTATAAAATCCACTCCCAGTTGGAGAAGTAATATTAGTAATAACAGGTCTCGTCCCATCAACAACAACATCAACAGAATCAGCAATGTTCTGCCCAGTCGGCAATGTTAGATCGGCATTGTTTCCAGCAATATCAACGATTCCACCACCAGCGAGAACACTAACGGCCGTGAGGTCATTGGAGTTTTCTCCTTCCACTACCGTATAGTTAAACGTCATTGATGTCGCAGTACTTGAAACCATATTAAGAGTTGCACCAGAATCAATATTTAATTGAGGTGTAGGAGTAATAAAAACAGGCTCTGAAAAATTCACAACATAAGTAGAGCTATCGCCAATTTTCTTATTTAAATTAGTCGCTGGTGATTTCACAATACTTGTAATACTTGGAAGAGTTGTATCCACTTCTATATTGTTATATTCGGAAATTCTATCAATGGCCCCACCATTAGCGGGAACTGCAAGATTAGCATCGTTACCTGCTATGTCTCTGACAAAACCACCCACAGTCATGGCGATAGCATCAAGATCGACAACACTCTCACCCACCAGAACTGTATAAGTAAAACTTAATTGAGTGGTTCCACTCCCCCCAGTTACAGTTGCCAGCCCACCTGAATTCATGGCCAGGGTTTGTATTCCTAGAGTGTAGATATTTTCACTGAAATCAACTAAAATCGTAACACTCTCTCCGATTCCGAGATAGTTATCCACTGCTGGAAACGGGCTAACATTCATATTGGTGATAATAGGATCGATAGTATCAATTTCAAGAGGTTTATTTGTGGCCAAATTGTTTGGGGCCACCGGTAAGGATATATCAGCATTATTGTTAAGATCATCTTTTAATAAGCTTGTCAAAAGATTAAAGCTCGTTACATCTAAAACTCCAATATCATCACCTGGGTCAACACTATATTGAAAATTAAGTTGTGCGGTCGTATCTCCTGAAACGTAAGTGGCCGTCTTACCATTGTTAAGACTCAGAGTGGGATAACCAGTTCCAGAAAGATAAACATTCTCACTAAAATTGACTTGGATATCTATCGTGGTACTTTCCTTATAAGGAATCGTGTTCGAGTTTGTCGAATTAATATTTAAAATCGTCGGAAAAGTTGTATCAACAATTAGATCTTTAAAATCATTAAGCATTAAACCTGTAGGAAAAGTCACTAAGTCAGCTGGGTTTCCTGAAGGATCTGTGATTGTTCCTCCTCCAAGATTAAAACTAGTCACGGCCAGGTCGTTTGAATTCTGTCCAGCAACTACTGTGTATTGAAAGATGAGCTTACGACTTCCACTCCCACCCGTGTAGATAGCAGTCCCACCTGAGTTTAAGTTTAATTGAGGAAGGCCAGTAACGGTTACAATTTCATCAAACTCAACTTCAATCACAAGATTTGAATCTTCTCCGTAAGTAATAGCATCATCTTCCTGAGAATTTACTTCTTTTAACTTAGGAGGAACGTTATCAACAATATTAATATTCTTTTGTTGAATAAGAGAATTTACTGACGACAAAAGTGGGAGGTTAATATCGGCCTCTGTCCCATCATCAGCAGCAAAAATTCCTCCCCCTAAAACGACTAATGACTTATTTGATTTATAGGTGAGATCTGTAGCGAAGTCTCCATTTTTAATGATATAATAAAAACTCAAAGTATTAGTTCCACTACCTTCACTAAGAGGCACTAAGGTATCTTCTATTCCTGTCTCGAGCTCCAAGGTTGCATTTCCATTAACAACAACTGGCTCAAAGAATTTCACATCAATGGCAATCCCTAAATCTCCTGGATGATAATTTCCATCTAAGGTTTTTGTTGTAACTGATAATATTGAGGGTACTGTCGACTCTGGAGTTGGCGGAGTGTGCTCTTCGTACTTAGCTGAAGCTTGAGCTTCACAATTTAAACATGAGGGCTTTACAGTCGACCCTCCACCAGAGAGTGCACTACCAGCACTGGCCGGGGCCCTATCATAAACATCATCATACCTCGCTTGATTAGGAGGTGGAGGTCTTCGAGGAGGAGCAGGAGGCTCAACGGGGGGAGGAGGAGGTTGAAAAGAAGGAGCAAGATTGGCCCCTGAGGCCACAGAACTCTCAACTGCGCTAGCAAAAGCTGCCGCTGGATCACCACCAGCATAGGCCCCACCTACACTTGCAGGAGCTCTTGCACCGGCTCCAATAGCAATAGAGCTACTTAGCGCTCTATCCAGATTTCTCAAAGAAGATTTCTTCTGAAGTCTTCTGCGTTGTTTTTCACGCTGCATTTTCACTTCGTTCAATTCTGAAGTGGCGCTAGCAGTTTTTTGAAGTTGTTCTTTGGATTTTTCTGAAGGAGCAAAAACATCATCTAAAGTCTGATTGGAGAGATTAAGATACATCCCTCCCACCATGGCAGATCCCACCAAGCCTTGGACTAAATGTTTTTTGAACCCTTCTCCTATCATAGGCCTCTCTAGTTATCCTATCGGTTATTTTACCTTAAAGATTAGGAGAATTTTCTGTGGATACATTCAAAAAACTGTGTTTTTTCAAATAGTTAGAAAGAGAAATGCTTTCACAAAGTCTTCAAGAGATCTCAATTTAAAGACTCTAAACAAGAGGCCACTGACCAAAAAAAGTGGCAATATAAGGTCTTTTAAGCTGTTGATTATTTTAAGAAGAAAAATTTTTGAAAAAGACAACAATGCTCATAAAAATTAAAAAAACAGCAAAGCCTTTTTTAAGCTTCTGCTGAGGAACTTTGTTCGCGAAATGAGCTCCAATAAAAATTCCAATGCAGGCCATGGCACAAAAATAAAAAATAAATGGCATCGGGATTTCAACACTACCAGCATACCCCATGAAGGCCGCAACACAGTTAAGAAAAATAATCACCAAAGAAGTTCCTACTGCTTTACTCATGGGAAGCCCTCCCATCAGAGTAAGAACTGGAACAATAAGAAAACCGCCACCTACTCCCACGACTCCCGTCACAATTCCTACAAAGAAAGCTTGAATAAAAAATAAAGTTTTATTTACTTCTTGAGGTTTTAAATCCCCTCGACCTTTAAACATAAAAAAAGAAGCTGCAAACATAATGAGAGAAAAGAGAGTCATCTGAATCACAGGATCGAGAAAGAGCGCTCCCTTGGCCCCCACAAAAGATCCCACAGATGCACTCGCTGCGAACAAAAGGGCCACTTTTAAGTCAACGTTACCTTTCTTAAAATGAGTCATGACACCAAAAAGAGACGCAACTCCCACGACAATTAAGCTAAGAGCGATGGACTGCTTTGCACCAAAACCTACAATATAAACAAGAACAGGTATCGTGAGGATGGCACCACCTCCGCCTAAAAGCCCGAGAGTAACACCAATGACAATTGCTAAAAAGTAACCTAAAATCATATCAGTATTATACCTCTTATTTGAGAGATGACGATGAAAATTGAAGCTTTTTTTGATGAATTAACTTTTACACTCACCTACATTGTTTTTGATGAAAAAACACGAGATGCAGTCTTAATCGACCCAGTTCTTAATTATGAGGCAGCAAGCTCCACCTACTCTTTTACTTCAATCGATCTGTATGAAGAATTTATTAAAAAAAACCAACTCAATCTTCACTATATCTTAGAAACTCATGCTCATGCCGATCACTTAAGTGGTTCTCAAGAACTTAAAAAAAGATTTTCAAAATCCATCTTGGCCATTGGGGAAAATATCACTCAAGTTCAAAAAACTTTCAAAGAGGTTTACCACTTAAAAGAGCTTAAAACAGACGGCTCTCAGTTTGATAGACTTTTTAAAGATAAAGAAAAATTTAAGGCCGGAAGTCTAGAGTTTGAAGTTTTCAATACTCCAGGACATACCCCAGCTTGCTTAAGCTACTATGTAAACCAAGAAGCTCTTTTTACCGGGGATGCTCTTTTTATCGAAGACTATGGAACAGGACGCTGTGATTTTCCAGCAGGAAGTGCTTCAGATCTTTACCACTCAGTTACTCAAAAAATTTATACTCTTCCAGAAGGAACAAAAGTTTATCCTGGTCATGATTACAAACCAAAAGGTAGAGAGCTTCGTTTTGAGACAACAATAAAGGCCCAGAAAGAAAGTAATATCCAATTAAGCGCTCATACAACGGAAGAAGAATTTATTAAGTTTAGAACTTCTAGAGACGCCACTCTTAACGCTCCAAGGCTCCTTCTACAAAGCTTACAGGTTAATATTGAAGCCGGGCACCTTCCCTCTATGGAAGAAAATCAAACCCGATATTTAAAAATCCCCATAACAAGGAGAGAAAATGAATAAAGAAAAACTCATCACTTATGAGATTGAAAACCTTGATGGAGAGTGCTCTCTCATGAAGCTCAGAAAAATGGGAAATCTTTATTCTGGCTCTAAACCTTTAAAAATAAGTTTTAAAGAAATGAAAGAACTTGGTATTGAAAAAGTCATCGATCTTAAGTCCAAATCAGAAACTCCTCTTGATGAAGAACAACTGGCCAAAGAAGCTGGTCTAGAATACATCAATATTGAAGTGAACGGAGCCGGAAATATTAGTGCTGAACTTGCTGAAAAAATCTCCCAAGAAGTTCAAGAACAAAAACCAACTCTTGTTTATTGCGCTTCGGCCAACCGAGTTCCAGCTTGGCTTGGCATTACGCTGGCAACAGACAAGGTCGCACCGTCTGAAGAAATTCTCAAAATTTGTGAAAAAATGGGGATGGATAAAGAAGGAGCGAGGGTCGCTGTTGAAAACTATATCAATAATATTAGCTAGTTAGTATTTTTTTTTGCCAAGAAGCGTAAGCTCTTATATAAAGCTTCCATGCAAGAAAAAGACACTGTTTACGCCCAAAAATTAAAGAGCATTTCTCCCTTTTGCTTTGATGAAAAAGTCGCAATCGCTTTTGATGATATGGTTAACCGATCGATTCCCTATTACCAAGAAATCCATCAACTCCTACTTGATATTGTAGGACTTTCTTTTCAAGAAGGTGATCTTATTTACGATCTGGGTTGCTCCACTGGAACAACGATTCATATTCTTTCTGAGCACCTTCAAAATAAGAAGGCCCACTTTATTGGAGTTGATAATTCTCACGCCATGATTAAAGAGGCCCAGGAAAAAACCAAAAAGCTTCCTCACTCAATAGAGTTACTGACTCAAGATCTGACTCAACTAAATTTTCAGCAATGTGGTCTTGTTATTATGAATTATACTCTTCAGTTTATTGACCCCGCTGAACGCTATCATTTAATAGAGAGAATTTACAATGCTCTAAGACCTGGAGGGATCATCCTTCTTAGTGAAAAAATAAAATCACCGCAAAAAAGAGTGCAAGATCTCACTACAAAACTCTACTATGATTTCAAAAAAAGAAATGGCTATAGCGAGTTAGAAATTTCACAAAAAAGAAGCGCTCTAGAAAATATTCTTATCCCATACACCGCAAACGAACAGATTAGTCTTTTACAAAAAGCAGGTTTTGAACAAAGTGAGATGATCTTTAGATGGCATAATTTTGCTTCTTTCATTGGAATAAAAGAAGATGAGCGAAATCTTCAGTAAATACCCCCAACATTTTAATACCAGAGCTTTGCAAGAAATACTCACCCAAAGACAAAAGTGGTGGGATTATAAAAATAATGTTCCCTTTAAAGAACTCCTTCATTCACTACCTGATTTTAAGGACTGTGAATTCTTTTTCACTCAAGAACATCTTCAAATAAAGGGAGACTTTCCATCTCAAGAGGAGAACATAAAAAAGCTGATTCCGTGGAAGAAAGGGCCTTTTAAGCTCAACGATTATGTGATCGATTCAGAGTGGAATTCAGACTTAAAATGGCAGAGAATCAAAAAAGCGATTCCCTCTTTAGAAGATCAAAATATTTTAGATGTTGGTTGTAATAATGGTTACTATATGTTTCGCATGCTAGAGCAAAACCCAGCTCTTGTTCTAGGGATCGACCCCGTTGCTATTTATAAAGCCCAATTTGATTATATTAACCATTTTGTAAGAGCGCCACAATTAAGCGTTGAACTTCTTGGGGCCGAGCATATTCAATATATAAGAGATTTTTTTGATGGGATTTTTTATATGGGAATCCTCTATCACCACCGAGATCCTATCTCCCATCTCATCTCTATTAGAGAAGCACTCAAACCAGGTGGCTGGGCCCTTATTGAAACAATAGGTATCCCAGGAGAAGATTCTTACTCTCTTACACCTAAAGAAAGATACGCCAACATGCCTAATATTTGGTTTGTACCTACACTTAACTGTCTTATTGATTGGCTTGAAAAGTGTAAGTTTACCGATATCGAAATTATCTCAACTGATTGGAATAAAGAAGCTGAACAAAGAGTAAGTAAGGATGGGCCCTCTCAATCTTATGAACATTTTTTAAACCCTGAAAACAATCAACAAACAATTGAAGGATATCCGGCCCCAGAGCGCTTTGCTCTCCTGGTGAGACGAAAGAAATGAATCAAGAGTACGTACGAAAACATTATCAAAAAGTCGCTGCTCTTTTTCAAGATGGAAGTAAAAGTAGTATTGAGGATTCCTTCATCAGAGAGTCTGAAAATGATTTTTTTCTCGCTGAAATTCTAAACTTTATCTCAACTCAAGAAAAGCTTCCCTCTCTTTGCGACTTTGGTTGTGGTAACGGACATTTTTTAAATCAAGTCATTAATGTTTTCCCAGAAATCAATGCAACCGGAGTTGAGTTTTCTCAAGATCTTTTTGAAATCTGCCTCAAACGTCAAATGAAAACTCACTTTGTTCACGCAGATTTAAGAGAGTTCAATCTCCCTAAACAAGTTGATATCGCTATTACCCAGAGAGTTCTTATCAACCTCTTGTCTTGGAAATGGCAAAAAAAAGCGCTAGAAAATATCTACCACTCCCTTAAACCTGGTGGACTTTACTTATTAAGTGAATCTTTTAAGTCTTCACTTATTAATCTCAATCTCGCTCGAAGTGAAAATCATCTTAATCCTCTTTCGCAATCCAAGCATAACAGATATCTGCAAAAAGGATTCTTTGATACAATGAAGGAAATGGGGTTTGAAAAAATGGACTCCCAAATTCCAGAGAACTATCTTTCAACTCATTTTTTTACAACCAGAGTTCTTCATGAACTCATTAGGCAACCAGGAACAAAAATTAAAAACTCTCAAGTCATTCAGTTTTTCGATCAAGCGCTCCCTCACTCTATTGGAGATTATTCTTCTATTAAGTTTTACGTTTTCAAAAAAGTTTAACGAAATCTCATTTGAGAAAAAAGAATTTCAAGACATAACTGGGCACTTTCTCGGTCTTGAAGAGGGAAAGTTTTGCACTGAAGCTTTGTTTCTCTCCACTTGCCTCCTACTTTCTGTTCGAAAAAAATAGTAACTCCTTTATACTCACCTGGAAGAGGCCCAGGTCGTTTTCGAAGCGGTAAAAAAACCGTTAAACTGAACTCTTTATTAAGTTGACGGAGCATTAATCCCTATTGAAAGTAATCTTGCTTCAACAGATAATATTCCTAATTCCTCTCTTAAAATTAGGCATCAAATCAACATGCAGGACGCGAGTTTCGCCATTAAAGAAATTCCAATCGAGAAGAGGTATTTTGCTTTTGAAACACTCTCTTTTGATGAAGAAGACTTTCCTATTGTTCAAGCCAAGATTAATCAACTGATGGACGATCTTATTTGGCTTTCAAAAAAAGGAACAAATAAAAAACAAGTTTATGAGTTTTGTGCTCAGTATTTTCCACGCACAAATATCAGCTAAAGCCCGAAGGCTTCAACAATTCCTTCAAAATAAGATTGGGCCACTGCCTGGATGCGCGCAGAATCTTCATTCACAACTAAGCTATCAAGCTCCAGCCCCTCAAAAGGATTATCAGCACAGGTAGGTTCACCAAGAATTGCAGGGGCCTCTACTTCTCTCACAAAAGCCAGAGATCTAGCATAAACTCCTTCATCTTGTTTGATAGAAAAGCTCTTTAAATAAGGAGCAATGTGAAGACTAGGATCGACAATAGGAACTTTTAAGTTTTTCACGAAGCCCTTAACAACAGCTTTTGCAAGCTTTACTGAAATAGCATGATCTTCAGTTAAAAGGAGCCTCATTAAATTGTAGCGGTGACTCTCCCTATCCATATAGGCCCCTTCAAAACTTCCACCAGTAAAGACCATTGTAAAATTATCTTTTGAAGGAATATAGCGATTATCAGCAAGCTTAACTCCACAAGAATTATAATGAAGGCTTATGGCCACATCAGGTTTGTACTGATTCACAACTTCAGCTCTGTGGTAGAGATCTTCAGTTGAAAAGATATCAAATTTATCCTGGCCATTTAAAAGATAGTACTGAAGTTTTTTCTCCTTCTTCTCTTCTTCTGACAAATCTTTAATTTGTTTTTGCACATATTCTTCAAAATGATTTTCAAGCCACTGTTCAAAAGTCACTCCAAAAGAGGAAACCCCAATTTCACTTCTAGTCATAAAAACTTCGACTCCAATGGCCTCTAGTTTCTTTTTAAGGGCAAGAGCAGTGTAAAGATTAACCTCTCCTTCTTTCACAACCAGATCGTCTCTCAAATTATTTTCTATCGTAGGAAGTTGATGAAAATGCCGTCCTTCTAAACGAGAGTAGAGACCACCTAAATGTCCAGGATCCAAGGCCACTCTAAGAGGAGCTCTTTTTTTCTCAAATGGAATATCAAAAGTGTCTTGGGCCAAAAGAAGTTGGTAAATTTCATTTTTATTTTCATCTAAGAGTTTGAAGCTCTCATTACTAAGCTCATAAAACTTAGACACTCCATCATCTTTTTGGAGGTAGTTCTTTAAACGCTCTTGAATCTCTGATTTGGTGTAGAAGTTCTGGAAAAAGTCAAAATTACTATAATTAAATTGCGCAAAGCAGCTTAAACTCAAGAAAAAACAAATCCATGTTTTCATAAAACTCTCCTTTCATTATGATAAAAATATTCAAGCAATGTGTAAAATCTAAGGGATAAAAATGAAAGAGGACAACAAGATTGAACTAACGGCCGGATTAACGACCTTTCTAACGATGAGTTTTATTATTATCGTGAATCCCACCATCCTCTCAACTCCAGGCACTGGAATGGAGTTCTCTGGTGTTTTAACCGCCACTATCATGACTGCTTTCCTCTCAACTCTTTTTATGGGAGTTTACGCCAACCTCCCTATGGCCTTAGCAAGTGGTATGGGGCTTAATGCTTTTTTTACCTACTCTCTTGTTTTGGGTGAGAAAATTCCCTGGCAACATGTTTTGGGTCTTATTTTTTTCTCAGGGCTTCTGCTTATTCTTTTGAGCTTCTTAGGGCTTAGAGTAAAATTGGCCAACGCCCTTCCCGCTCATCTTCGTCAATCCATGGCCTGTGGGATTGGACTTTTTTTAAGTTTTATTGGCCTTAAAAATGCTTCTCTTATTACTTCTCACCCTGAAACCTTTGTCTCTGTTGCCCCTCTTTCTCATCAAATGCTATTCTCTATTGCTGGGCTTTTTATCATAGGGGCCCTTTTAAAAAGAGGAAATCCAGCGAGTTTTCTTATTGGAATTGTGAGTGTCACTCTCTGCTCTTTTTTCTTTGGCTACTCTCAAGTGCCACAAGAGTTTTTCTCTTTACCTGACTTTCACTCCACTTTTCTTCAGTTTGATCTCAAAGGGGCTTCTCAGTATATTTACTTTCCAAGTTTTATTGCTCTTCTCATGACCGATCTCTTTGATTCAACCTCTGGCTTTTTAGGAGTCGCGACTTCTGGAGGATTTATTAATGAAAAAGGAGAAGTGAAAAATATTAAAAAAGCTCTCACCGTCGATTCTTTCGCTACCTTCTTTAGCTCTCTATTTGGAACAAGCCCTGCCACCACTTTTCTTGAAAGTAGCTCTGGAATTCAGGCCGGTGGGAGAACTGGGAAAACCGCTATCGTTGTGGCCTTATGCTTTTTGCCTTTTCTCTTTCTAGGGCCACTTATTAGTGTTATTCCCTCCTACGCCACAGCTCCAGCTCTTATTTTAATTGGTCTTTTTATGTTTAGAAATATCTCTCAAATCAACTTCATTGATTTTGAAAAGGCCATTCCTTCTTTTCTGATTATCGTTTTAATTCCTCTTAGTTTTTCGATCACCCAAGGTCTTCTGTGGGGGCTCATTAGTCATTGCGTTATGTACATTCTAACAGGGAAAATAAAAGAGATCGGATTTATGGGGGCTCTTTTAGGATTTATCAGCGCCTTAATGCTTCTTCTGAACTAAATCCCCTTGATCAAAGATAAAAATTTCAGTACATTAGCATCTCGTATTCACCTCAAGGGCCGTTAGCTCAGTTGGGAGAGCGCTACTCTGGCAGAGTAGAGGTCAGCGGTTCGATCCCGCTACGGTCCACCATTTTTCAGATAACGATTTTCAAAAAATTCAGCTTGGCCAACTTAACTGGTCGTATTTATTAACAAATAGTTTCAGTCACTTAGGTCTATTTTAGTTTTTTCACCTTTCAGAAAATTTCACAATATTTCATCAATTGGCTATTTGCTGGCTACAGCTTGGCTACTCGAAATTTTCTAAAACAATCGTCACCCATTTCTGAGCTTTGGATAGTTAAACTCTCGTTTTCATAAGGGAGTGTACGCTGGCAGAAAAACGCTCAGAAGCGAATTGAAAAAGAGCAAAACAAGAACTGATTTCACGTTTTTCAGAATCTAAAAAGGAGGATTTTTGATTATGAAAACTATGATTCACGAAGTTTTGCATGAAGGAAAACAATTAAAAACACCTCAAGAAGTTATTCGTAAAATGCGAGAACTTAGAGGCTTGAGAATTAACAAAGCAGCAAAGCTTTTTGGCCGTTCTAGGTGTTGGTTACAGCACTTAGAAAAAGGGAGAATTAGAATAAATCAAGATAAGCTTTCGCAAGTTCTTGAAGTCTATTCTTTCAAAGAAGAGGATTATGAATCGCTACTTTGTGGTAAGGAATTAAACATTTCACCAGTAGAGTTTCGCCCCTTAAAGGTTAAGACGGTGTTCAAAAATGAACACCGTAGGAGCTATAAAAAAATCATTTTAAAAGAAGTTCGCGTACTCAAAATCTTACGAAAGTCACTCAAGATTTCGCAAGATAAGGCAAGCAAACTTTGTGGCTATTGCAGGCCTACTATTGGTCATATTGAGCAAGGAAGAATCGAAATTCCTCTGTCTCGTATTCACCATATTGTTACTTGCTATGGGTACTCGATGGATGATTTTAATGCACTTTTAAGTTCAGAGGTTCTTCGTGATGAGGTTTTAGAAGAATGTCAGGATTTAATTGTTAATTTACCAGAAGACAAACTTAGAGTTGTTCAAAACTTACTAAAAAATTTCTAATTTTATAAAGGAGAATTATTATGTCTGAAAACACGCAAAATACAAATTATGGAAAAGTAAATGTTAAAGGTGAAACTAAAGAAAAGTTTGATTCGAGGCTTAAATTTGCCAATGAGAAAGACTCTAAAAAGAAGATTTCTTCCGATGATTTTCTTAATTTTCTCCTCACTCTCGCAACAGATGAACAAATACAAAAATATCAAATTTCAACTCTAACATGGGAGGAAGAAGAACCAAAACTCATGGAACTTTGGGAAAAGAAAAAAAGAAAAAAAATATCTGGTATTGAATGGGCCTTGATGTTTAGAAAAGGTGAACTTGATGACTTCATAAAAGAAAATAGTCGAGTTCAATTGTTTTAATTCATTTTCAAATATTAACAAATAAGTAGAGGGAAAATGCAACCCTCTACTTATTATTTCGGACTTTTAAGAGTATTTAAAAATCCAATAAGCTTTAATGATTCCGAAAAATTGCAATCCACGGTAAATTCATAATCCCCTGAGTAAGTTTGCTTTATTTCAAATCCATTAGCACTAATATATTTGTTATGCATGGCCCGTGAGTTCCAGTAAGAATCCTTTATTTCAGCATGAGCAGATTCTTTTAGAGCTTCTAGCATGAGCAATTGCTTCTCCTCAAATTCTCTTTTTTCATTATCTGATTTTACTGTTTTTAAGAAGTCATCTCTATAATCAGGGAAAAGTCTTCTCTTAATGTCTTTTGCTATCTTTTCGACAGGTTTTGTAAAAGAGCAACCTATTGAGTGATACCGAGTTCCACCAATCCCTGAAACGGTTGTTTTATTATTCCATGAGCTATGAAACCTAAACTCAAACCCTGCTTCGCTTTTTAAGGTATTTCCATTTGCCTTATATCCGATAAAGTATTTTTCTAATTTCTTAACTATTATTTCTATTTCTGAATTATTCATAATTTCTCCTATTTAGATGGAAAAGTGCTCACTTAATAGTGAGCACTTAGTAGGTATGAGCTTCTTGTTCTGACTCTTTCACTTCCGTATTTTGCTCGGATTTCATCAATGGAAGTGTCACCTTTGAAAAATCGAGCCTTCTTACCTTCAGGTCTGAAATACCACATTTTCTTTTTGCCACTGAATTTAAACCCAGCTTCTTTAAATGTATCTTTATAGGGTTTTGTATTTCCTGAAACCCAGACCCAAGATCCGCAAACTTCAATTTGAATTTCAGGACATTGGATTATTTTATTAAGAGCATCGTTCAAAATACTTCCGTAGTTACTGAAGCTATCATTTTCATTTTTCTCAAATGGGAAACTTAGCTTAGAAAGAACTTCATAAGCCTCATTTACTGTTTGCATCATAGCGGTTCCAGCAGGATTAAAGTCTGGATGATATTTCTTGCTTGCTTTCCTATAGGCTGTTTTTACATCTGTAAGTGTTATTGTTTCATTTGAAATTTCTAAAATATTTAATGCATCTATTGTCTTCATAAGTATTTCTCCTAAAATTTATTTTGTGGTTAAAGGAAGTGGCTTATGCCACTTCCTGCTTTTCTTTAGTAACTGGTGTAAATTCCACTCCAACAATCTTTTTGAAATAGTTTTCATGGACTCTCATTGCGATTTGGTCGCCGAGAAAAACTGTTACATATCCATCTTTCACGGTGTAACCAGTTGGGTTTAGAAATGCTCTTTTGTTGTTGTAGTTTTTTGAATTGCTTGTTTTTTCCATCGTAATACTCCTGTTAAAGTTTTTATGTTGCTTGTCCCTCTTGAGGACGGGAAAAATTGAGAGCGAAGTCGAGCTGCGTTCAAGAAAAAAGTTGGGGGGAACCTTCAGGGGGAACCGACTTTTTTCTTGAAGGTAAAGTGAGCGAAAGCGGAAATTTAAGGGAGGCCACAAGATGGACATTAAGCAGAATAAAAATGATATTTTAACAGGAATGATGGATAACTAGCTGAAAATACTATATTTCCAGATAAAGGCTTTCAATACACAACTTACTGAAAATATTGGATATATACGTTTTATGAACACATATTGAACAAATTGTGATAAGCTATGGTTATAAACCACCGAAAAGAATTGTGTGGAGGTAATTATGGGATTAACAGCACATAAAGAAAATTGGAACGGAGAAATAACAAACTCTTTGCATATACTTACTAAAGACAAGAAAGCATTTCATCCAGAGAAGTTTTTTAAGTATAGCCCTTACAGTAGAGCCGAAATAGCTAAAGAGGCAGGAATTTCACGAACTAATCTGTATAAGGAAACAGTCGCTTTTAGCACTATCAAACAGCTAAAGAAGGGCATTTTACAGGTTGTTATGGGATTAGATCTATCCATAGAACTCTTCCATGAAAATGATAAGGAAGCGATTCAATGGTTTAATGCTCCCAATGCAATGTTGTCAGGAGAATCACCCTTTGAAGTTTGTATCAGAGGTGATGGTGAAGGAATATTAAACTGGCTCAAAGGACGATTAGGCTATCCCGATGCAAAGCCTTTTTAGATAACTTATGGCAAAAAAGAAAATAACGAAAAAAGCTGCTAAGAAGGTTGGCAAAAAGAAAGCTACTAAGAAGAAAGCGGCCAAAAAAGTTACAACCAAGAAAGCTACTAAAAAAGTCACTAAGAAGAAAACTCGAAATATTGTAATCCAAGTAAACAACTTGAAAGGTCTTGCTCAACACGTTCATGCTAATATTCAAAAAAAACAGCAGGAAGAAAAAAACCAAATTATAGAGTCAGTTAATTTTTGGAGTTGGTTAAAAAAACAAAACAAATTAAGCCTTGCTACATTTAAGTTAGATTTTAACGATCCAATGTATAGAGTTTATCCAAAGCACCTCGAAGTAACAAGCATTATAGGAAGCATTGCTTATGGAGCAAGACTCAATGTTGGAGCTAACCAAGTCATAAAAAAGTTTTTTCCTTTTAATATGTTTGGAGCTGTCTATTATGCAACAACTTTGAACTGTGCTATTGCAGAATATACTCAAGGCACACCTCTAAATGCAAATGATGTTAAGTACACCTTACAGCCTCAAAAAACTTTTGAACTTTGGGATTTAGATAAAGTCATACAAACATTAGCTCATCCCGCGATAGATTTATTAGTAAGCAAACTTCCTATCGGTGGTGGATGGTCTAATTGTAAAGTTCCAATGCCCTCACAAGTTTTGTCATATTGGTTAAAAAATATTGGAGGTGACGGAATAATCTATACTTCAACTAAAGATTCAAGTGCAAAGATTATCGCTTTATTTGCAAAGGATGATAATCACTCCTCTAATCTAGTAACGATTATCAATAGTACAAAGACTTAAAGATTCCCAAAATGAAGAAAGTTATTGATAGTAATTATCTATCTTCTCCAAAATTGTACGATTTCCTAAGCCAATCTAAAAAAAATACTGCTGTTTTAACAGAATATGTGGCCATAGAAGCATATAAGGGTGAAAAGCTGGAAAGCATCTGTGAATCAATGGAGATGCTTTCTTATTTTAGAAATCAGGTTGATGTGGTTAAAAACACGATAGCCATTTGTAAGATTGATTTTTAGATGATTCGATTCTTCCTGATATGATAATAGACCATTCACAAACTAAAAGTTTTTTAGACTTTTGTAATGACCTAGAAAAATCAAAAACTAATTTTCCTCATTACAAAAAGTTAATTAAGGAACATCAGGAGAAAGCAAATCAACAAATACTACTAATTAAGTCTGATGCCCCTCAGTTATTAGCTGGGTATCAAAAAGTTATATCATGTTATTAATCCCAAAAACTATTCTTTGACTCTTTTTCAAGAATATCTAAATTTCCAGCATCAATTTTGAATTCATACATTTTTTTGTCTTTAGAAACTACTTTTACTGAGTAAACAAGAAATCCATCTTCTTCCTCTAGTTCTGCTTCTATTGCTTTTCCAGAGACTTCTTTTAAGGCTTTTTCAACAGCTTGTAGCAAAGTAACTTTGGCAAGATTAACATATTCATCTTTCTTTATAGACTTTAATAAGGAAAGCTTTATAGAGCCGTTTTTCATCTCATCATCAGCGAATATCTTCAAAGGTAAAAGCAATATTACTAAAATAATAAAAGTTCTGGTTGGTTTAGGTTTGGTCATAATTACTCCTTTTCAAAAACTTATAAGTTATGGAAGATTGTTAAAAACATGGTTCTGGTGACAAGAATTACGGCAAACAAAATGATGGTAACGCCGATTTTAAAACTTATCTTTAAAAGAAATATGCTAAGAGTTGAGAAAAGAAAAACTGTACTAATTGTTTTATACCTTCCATACTTATAAAATATTTCTTTAATTTTTATTGTTAAAAATAAGCCGACGAACCCAAATAATAAACCACCTAAAAATAAACCTTGCTTGTAATTGTCGAAAAGATGTAGGGATATTTCATTCTCATGTCTAAAAAAAATATAAATATTGAAAATCACCAATAAAAATAAAATTGCAATATCTATAATGAAAAAACTCACTTTAGTCATGCGACTCCAATTTCATAAATTTTATGAATAATCGGTAGAGTGTTGGAATGACTAGTAGTGTGAGTAATGTAGCGGATATAATTCCTCCAACAACAACAGTTGCCAGAGGCTTTTGAACTTCAGCACCAAGACCCGCAGAAAACATCATTGGTAAGAAACCAAATATGTCTGTTAGTGCTGTCATTAAAACAGGACGAAGCCTTGTCATGGCCCCTTCTTTAACTACTTCGTCAGGTGTTTTACCTTCTTCTAGTAGGCGATTAAAGTATGTTATTAAAACTACACCATTAAGAATACTTATACCTGAAAGAGCTATAAAACCAACACCAGCAGAAATACTAAATGGCATTCCCATTAAATTAAGTGAAACAACCCCTCCGATCAAGGACATAGGGGCACATGCAAAAATCAAAAGAACTTGAGCATAATTTCTAAACGCGGCATATAGCATTCCCACAATTATGAGTAATGCCATTGGTACAAGAACTCCAAGTCTTTTCTTTGCACTCTGGAGGTTTTTAAAACTACCACCCCATTCTATATAATATCCCTCAGGAAGCTTAATTTTTTCTTCCACCAAATTTTTAGCCTTATTTACAAAACTTTCAATATCTCGTGTTTCTGGGTTAATGAGAACTGCGACTCTTCTTTGTGAGTTTTCTCTTAAAACTGAAGTAAAGGTTTCAATAAATTTAATGTTGGCAACTTTTTCAACAGGAACGGTATAGCTTTCAGAGATGCCTACTGGAAGTTTTCTAAGCATTAAAACATCTTTTCTTTGCTTATCTGATAGCCTTGTCATTATTGGAAATCTTTTCACTCCCTCATATAAGACCCCAACTTCTCGACCACCGATAGCTGTATTTATAGTATCTAATACTGGTCTTGCCGTTAATCCAAATTGGGCCAATTCTTCAAGCTTTGGCTCATACTGGATCATCGGAGTCTTTCCTTTTGATTCAGACTCGGCTTCACCGGAGTCTTCTAAATCATTAACAATTTCAGCAATTTCTTTAGAATAATTAATTAGTTTATCTAAATTATCTCCAAATATTTTTACAGAAACATCAGCTCTCACTCCTTCAAGTAGTTCATTAAATCTTAGAGCGACTGGTTGAGTGACCATTAAGGATTGGCCGGGAACATTTTCTTCTAGTTTATCAACTATTTTCCTTATTAAATCTTGCTTATTTTTTATTGATGAGCCCTCAGGCCATTCACTTATATCTTTTAACATAATATATGTATCAGCATCATCAGGACCGATTGGATCAGACGCTATTTCCGCTGTACCCATTCTTGTAAAAACATGAGCGACCTGAGGAAAAGACAAAATTACCTTATCCGACACCGTCTGTAACTCTACGGATGATTCAACACTAATATTGGCTGGACGCATGAACTGAATTGCAAAATCTCCTTCATCAAGTTCAGGAATAAATTCAGAGCCTAATCTTGAAAAAAGTAGTACACCTAGTACTATTGAAGCGATACCAATACCCAGAATAATTTTTTTTATTTTAAGAGCTTTTTCCAGCGTAGGTTTGAATAAGCTTTCGGCTTTTGCCATCAAAAATGGTTTTTTATCTTTTATTTTTCCACTTAAAAATGTTGCTGCAAGAGCTGGGACGATAGTAAATGACAAAAGTAAAGCACTACACAAGGCCATAATAAAAGTTGTGGCCATAGGTGCAAACATCTTTCCTTCTACCCCAGTAAGGGCAAAAAGGGGGACAAAAACAGTTATAACAATGAGTTCTCCAAATCCAGCAGCACTTCGTATTTCAACCGTTGAGTCAATTACAACTTCTTTTACTTCTGAGCGTGTTAGTTCTCTATTTAATAAGTCTCCTTTTTGCTGTATTCTATGAACGCAGTTTTCAATAACAATAACGGCACCATCAACAATAATACCAAAATCCAAAGCTCCCAAGCTCATTAAGTTTCCAGATACATTTTGCCACTTCATTAAAATAAAAGTCATTAATAGAGATATTGGAATCATCAAAGAAGTAATAATAGCTGCTCTTAAATTTCCTACGAGAAGAAGAAGGAAAATAATAACTAGAGCTGCTCCCATTAGTAGGTTATGTTCGACAGTTCCAAGGGTTGCATTAACCATATTTGAACGGTCATATAGAACATCAAGCTTCACCCAAATAGGCAGGTCTTTTTGAATGTCTTTAATTTTACTTCCGACATTTTGGGCAACAGTTCTAGAATTTTCACCTAAAAGCATCATCGCAGAACCAACAACTGCTTCATGTCCATTTACCAAAGCTGCACCAGTTCTTATTTCTTTATCATAATCAACATTGGCAATATCTTTTATTTTTAGCACTTCATAAGAGGAAGTTCTTTTAACAACAACATTTTCAATATCTTGAATATTATGAAGAAGACCAACTCCTCGAACAAGTAATTGCTCTCCCGTTTGTTGAATATAACCACCACCAACATTGAGATTAGTATTTTCAATCGCAATTTCAATGTCCTCAAAATCAATACCAAATTTGGTCATCTT
The DNA here is from genome assembly GCA_030431635.1 of Bacteriovoracia bacterium. Classification (GTDB taxonomy): domain Bacteria; phylum Bdellovibrionota; class Bacteriovoracia; order Bacteriovoracales; family Bacteriovoracaceae; genus CALFYV01. The sequence continues at coordinate 270,297 of JAUIIL010000001.1, read as the reverse complement.
TTCTATATCGGGTTGAATATAAAATTGCTTTTCAAAGCCACCCATCGTATTTACTTCGTTAACTCCTTTCACAGTAAGAAGTCTTGGCCTAATAAACCAATCTTGAAGTGCTCTTAATTCCATTAATTGGACTAATCGTTTTTTGGGATCTTGCTCTGGTTTTATAGCATCAAGAGAGTAATGAAATATTTCTCCAAGCCCCGTACTGATTGGCCCCATCTCAGGCATTAAGTCTTTTGGGAGGTCAATCTTTTGTAGTTTTTCTGAAACTAATTGTCTTGCTCTAAATATATCGGTTTGCTCATTAAATATTACTGTTACTTGTGAAATTCCATAACGTGAAATTGAGCGAATAGTTTCAACTCCAGGAATACCATTCATAGAGTATTCAATCGGGAAAGTTACCATGCGTTCAACTTCTTCAGGAACAAGACCTTTGACTCTCGTATTAACTTGAACTTGAGTATTAGTGATATCAGGTACAGCATCAATTGATAGTTCGTTAAATGATTTAACTCCCAAAATGATAAGTAAAAAAGTTGCCATAAATATGAACATTTTATTATGGACAGAAAAATGTATGATTTTATTTATCATTTAATCACTAATCCTTATATTCTGACTTATCTGTTGAGTATATATCTGCTACTCGGAGTAAATTAACTCCAGAAATAATCAATTTGTCTCCTAATTGAAATTTTGAAAGTTTGATTAGGTAGGTATCTTCTTTATCCTCAAGAAGAGATATTTCTATAAGTTTGAAATAATTATCTCTAAAGCGAAACACACCTTTAAAATCACCTGATGCGACTAGGGCATCCTTATGTATTTCAACTTGGTCACTTTGAAAGTCTTGAAACTTAATACCCAAGGCCTTTATCGCTCCTTCGGACAGTCTGAATCCTTCCTCTTCGCTAACTTTTTCTATAGCTTTTCCTTCTCCAATCGCTTTGCTCGATTCCCCATCTTCTTCTGAATAAGAAAACTTAGAATAAAGCAGACAACTAAGAATAAGGATATTAAAAAGTAAGTAGAAAGTTTTCAACTTAGACCTCCAAACCTTCTAATAGCTCTTTGCAAGATTCTTCTTCTTTTAGAGTATTTAATTCATTTTCGGTAAATGACTTTTTAAGTTCCTTTAGAAGCTCTTTGTAATGCCTAACTTCTTCAGCACAAATATAAAACTGGTTTACAGTGCATTTATCTAAAACACTCTTATATGACGACTTTGATAGAACCACTTGTTCGCAAAGTGAAGTTTTATAGTATTTGAAAAAATTCCGATGGAAGTATTTTGATAACTTACTGTTGTTTTTTAAGACGTATATAAGTTCTGAAATTTTGTTGAAGTAGTTTTTTAATTTTAATTGATTCTCTGGATTGAGTTCTTCATCTAAAATTGACTCCACTTCAATCTTATCATCTTTTAAGCTAAGTAATTTTGAGTAATCACCATTATATCGGCATGAAACTAATGTTAGCACGATAAATATTTGGATTAGAATTTTCATTGATTTTCTCCAATCAGCAAATCTTCAAGTATTGCTGAGTTTTTTGAATAATCTCCATTGAAAATCATTCTTTTCACTTTCTCCATTACATTTACGACTTCGTAACGATAATGTGTCAAAGAAACTTTAGCATTAAAGAGATTTTCAATACTTGTTAAAATTTCAAGAGGATCAATCTTCATCCCTAGAATCAGTTGTGTTCTAATTGATTCATAGTTTGTAACAGCGAGAGAATATCGTTCATTTTGATTCTCTACGTTTTCAACATAAGAATTAAAGTCATTTACAAGAAGATAAAGATTTTTCTTCAAGACTTCTTTTGTCGCATTTTGGTTAATATCTAAAATTTCCTTTTCAGACTTTGATATTCTTAAAGAACTTGAAAGTCCAAAACCAAGTCCGTCCTGTATCGGAATATTGCTAAAAATGCCACCTGCCATTGAACGAGAAGTGGTCGATGAGCCTAAGAAAGAAAATGATATTTCTTTCCTTACATATTTTAAGGCCTCTTTAATGAAATCATATTGAGTTAGTTCTGGAGCGTGATCTATTGCCCTAAAAATAAATGTATCAAACCTAATTGGCTCTAATTCATCAACATTGGGAAGAGTTATCTTTTCAAGTTCTATATCGTCTTCTTGGGCCAATCCCAGCAAGTATGATAATGCTTTCTTTTCTTCATACAAAAGGTTCTTTAATACTCGAAGGTCTTCATTTAGCTCAAGGCTCCTAATCTTCAAAAATTTAACAGTTTGAGGTGAGACCTCACCAAAAACAAGTCTTGTTTCAGCAATACCAAGTAGTTCTTCAATTTGATTTTTTTGTTCTTCTAAGGCCGTCTTAAAATTAAAATCTCTTAGTGTGTTTAAATAGAGAAGTTTAGAAGTCATAATTTCGTTGGCCCACAATGCTCGATATTGTTCCTGTTGGGCCAAATAAAGTAATTTATTTTCGCTTACTCGAAACCAATTAGCAGGAACAAGAAAAGGGGCAATATCCTGAACTATATCAATTGCAGCACTCCAATCAAATGGTAATTTTATTACTTTCCATAAGTTGAGTTTGGGTAATAAGTTTCTTTTGCTATAGTGAATCATCTCTTTGGCCTGATATACCCTTTGTGCATTTTCAAGAACCTTATAATTCGTTTTCTTAACATGTGTAGCGACTTCGCTAAGAGAAATTTTTTGTTGAGCAAAGCTTGATAACGAAAAAGTCGTCAAGATCAATATAGTTACAATTCTAAGATAAATCATAGAGACCTCTTTAACTGAAATTCATATTGTTTTGAACTGACACTTGACTCAAATGTTCCATTAAAAAAGTCGATTGTATCTAGGTTTCCTATAACTACATCTTTTGAGATATTCTCAGCGGATTGTAAAATTTCAGAGATGGTCAATTCATTTAATGAGTCCGCTAAATAAATATTAAAAATATTTTTACACGATTCGGAAATAACATTTATTGCCCCTTTTTTTACATTTGGCTTATAGCCTTCGATAGTACAATTAACTGCACTATTGGCAACACGAGGGTTTTCAATTTTTACATTCAAATTTAAGTTTAAGTTTTGAATTTCATAATTAATTTCTGCTAATGTTCTCGTTCGAGAATGAAACTCAATGGGAATACTAGGGATAAACTTTGCATTTATTGAAAATATCGTCTTTTCAATCTCAAATTCACCTTCAAATTTTCCTTGTATAGCTTTTAGAAAGTATTTTCTTTTATTCAAGTCACTTTCCATCTTTTCTGCCCATTCTCTTTGATTGTCATTTTGGGCTTGCAGTTGCTCTTTTGCTCTGATGTTTTCTTGCTCAGCAAGTCTATCATCACCGCCTTTGCTACAAGATGATAATAAAATCACAGTAGTTAAAATTAAAATTGTTTTAAGCTTCTTCATTTTTACTGTCCTCTAATTTGTTACAAGTTTATCTAATGTATTTAATGAACCTGTTAGGCCGATCATTTCCTCAATAACGGTCAATAAGTCCTGTTCTGTCTGAAATCGAGATGATAAAAAATCGACATTTTGTCTATGGGCCTCAATTGTTACAGACATTGAGATTATTCCTCTACTAAATAGTTTCTCTGTTTTGTGATGTTTTTTTTCAATTTCTGGAATTGAGGGCATTTTCTGCAACACTTTTAATGAACGTTGATATTTTTCAAATAATCTTTTCTTACGAATTTCCAAGAACTTTAAATTGTTCCTAGTTTTTATCTTTTGGTGGACAAGTGATTTAGTTGCTTGAAGTTTCCCACCATCGTTAGTATGAAAGATCGGTAAATTAAATGAAATTGATACGCCACCTGAAACAAATTCATCATTTCCAGATTGTTGATAGTTTACTTGAGGCCCAATAGACAGATTTGTATAACCTAGAGATTTTTCTAACTCTAAATTATTTTCCTCAAGCTTAACTCTCATTTGTTCAATTTCATTAATACCAGATTCACCAGTCGCTAATTCATTTTTGATTTTTTCAAATTTTAAAACTGAATAAACGTCGCCAATTTTTGAACAATTGGTAGAAAATTCAAGTTCTCCTTTTAGTAACTCATATTCATTATTGAGATCGTTCAAGCGAGCTTTATAATCGTTAGAAGCAAGTTTTAGGGTAGAAACAGAAATGGTTTCTTCTGGGGTTAGTGTGCTTCTTTTTTCAAGCTTGTTAGTAAGCTTATCAAAAGTTGAAATGGCCTCTTTAATAGTTTTAATTAGCACGCCCAATTGTGCTACACGTTGATAGTTTTGGATTTGTTTTACAAAATATTTATAAAGTCCAAGTTGTATTGATTTTTGCTCTATTTCTGTTTCAGTTCTGGCCTTAGCAATTCTTTTTTGTCTTTTTCCACCAAGTTCAATTGTATGCTGCACAGAAAGAGTGTAGTCATTTATTGCAAGCCCAAATTCATCACCTCTTAAATAATCCATGTTTACCTGAGGGTTTGGTCTTTGTTCTGCAATATTGATACTAGTACTTGGAACTTGAAGCTGTTTTTCGACTTGTTTGGCTATTGGGCCTTCTGTTTTGATCTTCTCATAGAAGCTATCTATGCTATCAATTTTACAGTTTTCTGGTGAAGCGGCCATTAACATCTGACAGAAAACACTTGAAAGGATAAATGCAGTTAGAATTATTTTGTGCAAAGTAACATCCAATAATATTTTTTGTGACTACAACATATCGCAATAAAACCAAGTATTTCTATAGGATATATCTAGTAGTGGGATATATGTCTTAGTGAAAAAATTGTATTTTGTAGGTGATTTTTGTTTAATCTCTATGAACTTTCAGGGAGATAAACGAATTTTAATTAACTTTGATATCAACTAGTCCATCAATAAAATAGGCTGCCAGTTCATATCTATTGTTTAATTTCGATTTTTTGTAAACCGAGGTTAGGTGGGTTCTCACTGTTTTTTCAGACACGCTGCGCAGTTCGGCGATTTCTTTAGCACTCATTCCCTTCATTAATAAAACCGCTATTTCTTTTTCTGTTGTAGAAAGTCCCCATTCTTCAAGTTGTTGGTCAAGAGCATGTGAAAATTCATTTGAAATTAATTTTACTTTTTTCTTCCATTGCTCAGAATCACTTTTAAGCTTAGACAACTCCTCATTTAGACCCTCTGAGATATCTTTTTCTTTGATATATTTTCTAAGCATACTGAAAAAGCCAACAAAAGATGAAATACAAATCGCCAATTCAAGAATTACAAATTTAACTCCAAGACCAGATGATAGCTCTTCAATTATATCGAATAGTATAAAAGTTGATGTTATCCCAAGAGGGATTACTGAATATATGAAATAATCATTTTTTTTCATTTATAGTAATTTTAACACCTTAATATAGCTTAGGCTCATTTTTTTCATCAATTTCGTTAAATATTAACTTAACCGTATTCAATGAGAGCAGGTTCTTTCTTCAATTATAAGATGCTCAATATTAAATTTTTTTTGAATTTTATCTCTGTAATATTCACTCCCTCTTGGATTGTTATTGTAAATCATGACCTCACAAGCATGAGCATTTGGAGCTATTCTCCAAATATGTAAATCAGTAATTTCTACGTCTTCATTCTCTTTAAAGATTTCCTTTATCTTATCTTTTCCAATGACTTGAGAATTTCCATCAAGGATTTCCCAAACAGTAGCTTTGCAAAGGCTATAGGCCCACTTCAAAATGACTATTGAGCCTATAATCCCGATTATTGGGTCGGCCCAGTTCCAACCAAAGTATTTACCAAGAATTAATGCAAATATTGCCAAAACTGAGGTTAAGGCATCCGCAATAACGTGAATTAATGCACTCTTGTGATTGTGGTCATGAACATGATCGTGCGAGTGCTCATGGTCGTGATGATGATGTTCATGAGAGTTCCATAATAAAACAGCACTAAGTAGATTTACGATCAAGCCAACAATTGAAACATTGATAGCTGTAGAAAAGTTAATATTAGTTGGATTTAAAAATCTTTCAAAGGATTCAACTCCCATAAAAATAGCTACAAGGCCTAACATTAGAGCACTAGTGTAGCCCCCAAGAGGAATAAATTTCCCAGCACCAAAAGTAAATTTCTCATTCAACTTTTTAGAACGAGCTAATCGGTATGCAATTACGGAAATCCCTAATGCTCCAACATGACTTGCCATATGCCAACCATCTGCCAATAGGGCCATAGAACCTGTTATATATCCATAAGAGACTTCAACAATCATCGTAATAAAGGTTAATATAACAACTAAGATTGTTCTTTTTTCATTTGATCCTATTTTACTATCTTGAATTACATAATCGTGATCATGAGTGTGTGATTGATGAGACATATACTTTTCCTATTTCCAGTAAGTTTTCATAAGTTTAATGAGTTCAAGGGCTGACTTATCTTGATCAGATTTTGGCTGACTTGGATTTATCATTACGTGGTCTTTAATATGGCCTTCAATTAGTTCACCAATAAGTCCATTAAGACCACCTCGACAGGCCGATAGAGTCTGAAGGATTGAAAAACAATCTTTGCCTTCATCTAATGCTCTCTCAACAGCTTCAAGCTGCCCCTTAATTCGCTTTATTCTTGATGTAATTCTTTTTTTATCTTCAAAAACATGTGCCATTTTACGTCTCAAATATACTATACCCCAGTATATTATCCATAGGCGACAAAATTGTAAACAAAATTACCAAGTGTATGAATCTGTCATCCTTTTTAAACTCCTCTCACATAGATGAAGGAGTTTATAAATGGATAAAAATAAAGACCTTAATAATTCAGTTTTTGAAATTTCGATTAAATTTAAAATGAAAAAATACGCTATTAGAGTTGAAAGCAATGGTGCAATCTTAATGGCAATATTTATATTTCTTTTAAAAATGTTGCCTATACTAATAAAAATTTGGAATAGTAGCTGATATGTAATTACTTTGCAGCTTTTTGAATAGCTTTTACTATATCTTCAATAGAAGCATCAGCAGAAGGAATAATACCCTTGGCCTGATAATAAGACTTCGAGAAAGTATCACCTAAAGAACGAATTAGAGTCTCAACAAATGCACCACTGTGGGGAATATCTTTTACAAGATCTTGGTTAATATCAACTTCAATCCCAAGACCTTCACTATAAACTTTAACTAAATGCTCAGGGCTTGCACCATACTTGCATTTCAACCCCTCAAGAAACTCTTTTTTAATAAAGTCATATTCTGGTTTATCTGCCAATTCATTAAAAATTTTAGCTTTTTCAAGTTGTTCCCAAGTTTTTTGACGTATTTCTTGGCTAGCCTTTTTTAGTTCTTCGGCCTTAGTAAAAGGAGTGTGCTTTAATTTCTCTCTAGTTTCTGCATTGCCAACGCTGCGAGTCGTTTTCTTCTTTGCCATACCCTCTGTTTCTCTTTGTAAATACCTAACCATTTAATTTTATCCAACATTGCACACCTTGGCAAAGTTAAAGAACCTTAACCACATAATATAAAGTTTTATTAAGAAAGGCACTTTAAAATTTACAAAAATACATAAAATTGCTAAAAACTACAAATAATTACATAAAACTACACTATTCTACATAAAAATAGGTTTTTGATAATCAGGAGAAAAAATGGAACTAATTAAAAGTGAACAAGAGTCTAACTACATATTAGAAAGCGAATTAGAGTCAGAAAGACTTAACGTACAAAATAAATCTCGTAATTATAGAATCATTGAAGAACTCAGGCCCTCAGATTATAGCTTGACCCCTAATCAAAAAATTCTTGATGCAGGAAGTGGAACAGCTGAAGTAACGAAGTTCATACTTGATGAAAACAAAGACATTCCCTTTGAAATTTACATGAGCGATATTAGTGAACAAAGAATCGAGAATGGACTTTTCAGAGTCAAGAATGACCCAAGAGTCAAATTTTCAATTGGAAACCTTGAAGAGCTTCCATACGAAAAAAATACATTTGACAAAATCTTTTGCCGATATGTTTATCAGCATCTTGAAAATCATCAAAAAGTTACAAACGAATTATTTAGAGTCCTGAAAGGTGGTGGTGAACTGATTATCATAGATGTTAATGGACTCATGTTTGATATGGTGACAGATAACTTGAGATTAAAAGCATTAATGAAAAAATTAAGAAATGGACTCACAAATTTTGAACCTTATGTTTGCGGGAAAATTAAAGGTTTTTTATACAAAGCAGGATTTAGACTTAATCATATTCATTCTACAACCAGTTATATGCAATTTTTAACCCCCGTAGATAGACTGAGAGAGTCACTGCTCTTTAGAGAAAGGTTTTCATTGATAGAGCCAACTCTTCAAGGGATTTTAGGGAGCGACACTAACGAATTTACGGAACTTTTTTGTAAAGAGATCAAAAATCCAGACAGCTATATGGAATATGATAAAAAAACGATAAGAGCAGTAAAAACAGAAATTTTACATTAACCAAGGATGGTATTATGCAATTAAGAATTTTGTATTGTGAAGACGATGATTTAATTAGAGATTCAGTAGTCGAAAAATTAGAAAGTCTTTCTCCAAAACCCTTTGTGATTCAGGCCGTAAATGGCCTAGATGGTGAAGAGCAATTCAATTCCACTAGATTTGATTTAATAATATCAGACTATGATATGAAAACTAAAGATGGTGATGGAATCTCTTTATATAAGAAAATTCGAGAAAAAAACAAAGAGATAAACTTTGTAATGTTGACTTCAATGGAAAAGAATAAATTTAAAGATTTTTTTAATGACTCACATTTTTTTTATATTAAGAAAAACGATATTGTCACTAATGAAAAAAAATTAAAAGGTGTATTAGATAAAATTGGGTTGGCCAAGCTTATTGAATAACATGGCCTTGGCTCATTTCGCTAACAACATCAATGATATTTTGAAAATTATGCTTAGAGGCAGCAAGTGTCTTGGTTTTATACTTTTGGATGAGTTTATCGGCAAGTGCAGAGATTAAGACAACTCTATCTTGCCTAAATTTATTTTCAATCAGTATATTCAAAAGCTCTTCTCCCGTAATTTCTCCATTTCCAAAATCATGGTCATACAAAATTATAGAATCTTTATCTATACAGCATAAATCATCAATAAGCTTCCTTGGGCTGTCATAATCAATAAAAAGGAATCCTCTTTTTTCGAGTATATTTTTAGCAGCCTTTAATAAGAACTTATCATTGTCAACCATTACAACTTTTACTTTGTCTTTATTGTTCTGTAATGATGAGTTGAAGAAATTAAAGCTATTAATTTGATGTTTTCTAATAAGTTTAATCTTTAAATCTTCACATTTTTGATAAGCCTCACTTGAGTAAGATACCGAAGTAAAGATTGCCGAATTTTCAAGATTGAACTTGGCAATAATGTCTATCCCTGTGTAATCTTCATTTTGGTATTCCAAATCCACAAGATAGAAATTTTTCTCCGAAGATTTTTTGTCACACAAGTATTTTTCTAATGATTCCTTACTTTCTAACCCTATAAACCCAATGTTAAGAGCTTTTAATCTTGCTTTTAATTGCTTTGACAAAGGGTCTATGTCATTCATTCCAATTTGATCATCAATTAAAACTACATTGTCGAAATCTTTCAAGTCTAATTCATTTACATACCAAACTGGTGGCTTACACAATTGAAATGTAATTGAAATAGTTGTTCCTTTACCATGAGTGGAAGTCGCCTTAATTGAAGCTCCATTTTCAGCTAACTCCTTCCTTGCTTGATAAAGCCCCATTCCCATTCCAGACTTAGGAGTCTTTTTCTTTGTAGAAAACCCTTTATCAAATATCGCTTCAAGCTTATCGCTTGGTATTCCTTTACCATTGTCTGAAACTTGAATTATGCCCACATTGTTAGATTGGCATATCTTGATGCATATTTCGCCTGTATAAGAAATAGCATCATAAGCATTATTTATGATGTTATCCAAGGCCTCCTCGACGACTTTTGGATTAACATAACTGAAAAGTCCTTTTTTATTATTTTGATCAAAAATTATATCAACTTTTTTATTATCATTCTCAAATTCTTTGATTTTGTTATAGGAAGTAAGACTTGCAATTGAAAAAAGGTCAACATTTCTTCTTTCTTTATTTGTTGAGTAATCGTTGAAAGATAATTTTAAAAACTGGTATCGGAAATCATCATAAATTGATTGAAGAAATTTATAGTCAGAAGACTCAAGCTTTCCTTTTATATCTTCAAGTAAAAGTTCAAAGCGTGCCAAAGGTGATCCAACACCATGAACAACCTTGTCTGCTAGTTCTGATTTTGCTTCTAGTGTTGCCCGACTTGAAGCTTCTTTAAGAAAGTATTTATACATTGGCAAAGAGAAAACGATTAGCAATAGAAATGCTATTGAGAAAGCATAAAAATAAAGTGAGAGGTGTTCATTTGTAGTTTGGACAAATATACACAATGAAGGTGATTTTAAGATCTGAAATTTAAAGTCATAAATTTCAGAGTCGGAACAAAATGTTATTTTTGAAGTAGCACTAATGTTGCTTGAATTTAATTTGTTTTGAAACTTGATAAAATTATGTGCACTATGTGGTTCTTTAACTCCTGATAGCTGAGAAAGAACAAATAGTTCTTCTTCTAGCTCCACTGCAATGGGATTTAATACTTCTTGAATCCTAGACTTATTAATATCACTTTCATAGAAGCTAAAACCAATGACAATGATACCAGCCATTAATGCTAGAAGGACAAGTTGAAATCCAACAATCCTAAGTATCTGCCTGTTTCTTCTAAAAAACGTAGTCATATTTTAGGCCTTATTGTTTTATAATATTTCTCGCCATCATTTGAAATTTTGTAAACATGAATAGGTTTACTTATAGGAGTATTTTCTTTCCCTAACTTCATAGATCCAGTTGCACCATTTAGCGATGTATTTTTTATTGAATCAATGAGACTACTTTTTGATGATAATGCCTTAATCGAAAAACGTATTAAATCATATCCAATCGCAATAGGTGCTCTCATTGCAGTTGAACTTATTTTGTGAGTTTTATTAAATTTTTCATACAAAGCCTTTTCATCAAGTTGAGATAAAAATTTCAAGTTAGCTTCATCTTTACTTTCACTCGAATAATGTTGCACATAAAAACCGTGTAGCTTTGTGGGCAATTCAGCAATTCTATTATGAAAAAGCCTACCTCCACCCCAGCTATCCCCACCAATATATCGAGTTTCACTACTTAGTTTGTTCGCAAGGTTTTTGATAATAGAAGCGGCTTCAACTTGGTATGTAGGAAGAAAAATAAAATCTACTTTATAGTCATTAATTTTTTTAATTATTTCAGGTGTGATGTCTTTGGAGTCTTTAAATTCAAAAATATCCGCAATCTTTACACCATATCTGGATGCTGCACCTAAAAATTGGTTTTTTAAGCCTATACTATATGAATGAAAAGCATTAAATAGAATCACTCCACTTTTTAGCTTTTGATCTTCTTTTATTAATTGTAAAAGTATATCTGCTTGCTGAATATCGTTCCAACAAGTTCTAAAAGTATAAGTTTTATTTTTAGTAACTTCTGGAAGTGTTGCAAAAGGTGTAATAAAGGGAATTTTTCTCGACTCAGCTATTTGACTAATGAATAAAGCCATATTTGAAGTAATTGCCCCAACAATCAGAACAGGTTTATATTTCTCAATAGCTTTGTTTACTTCTTCTTGGACATTTCTATATGTACCGTCAGTGTCCACTGGAATAAGATTAATTTTATTATCAAATTTCTTTAGTGCAAGATTCATTCCCTCGTATAACAATGCAGGAGTTACTTGCCTTGTTCCCCTTGTATTCCAGACAGAAAGTACATTTACTTTTTGTGCAAAGCCTGAGAACGAAAAAACTAAGGAGAGAAATAAAATAGATATTTTCATGGTAGCCTCGAAGCGATTATGTCTCGCAATTTATCATGTTTCAAATAGAGTGCAGCCAATCTTTTTTCAAACAATCTTCTTTTGCCTGTATGTGAAAGCCTGAAGCCTGAGTCGAGCTTAAAATTATCTCCGTATTCTACCTTCTCAAGCATTTCAATATAACTCTGAGGGAACTTCAATCTCTTTGATTCTTTAATAATGTTATGGAGATATGTCTTTGTTGGCTTCAAGCCTTTTTTGGGGAAGCTTGCTATATAAACATTGACGTTTTTGATCTGTTTATTATTTGAATATATAGTAACTTTTATTCTATCGTAAAAGCGATATGGAACCCATTCCATAATATCAAGAAGAACTAGTGATAGCTTACTTATTTTAAAAAGTTTGCCATAAACAATATCATTTTTTGATGGCTCAATACTTGCGTATCCTTTACCAATTGACTCTGTTGGTAAGGAAAAATTAATTTTATAATCTCTCAACTCAGCAATTCCAAAGTCTTCAACAGCCATATTTTTCTTTTGAAATCTTTCAGTACTTAAATTCGCTCCATATCCAAAATAATACTCTGTTGGATGATTTATTTTGTTCATGTTCATTTTTTTTAATAAACTTAAAATTGCTGTTAAGGAATATTTGGAAGCTCTTTGACTTAAAATACTAAGCATATTGTCGCTCCTTCTTCATCGAGAGGATAATAGCTAATACGCTTACCACTATTGGGTAATAGATATAGTTAATATCTGATAACAATACATATACGAGGCCAGCACAAAACATCAGACTCAAGATTTTTTTTAATCCTAATTTTGATCTTACAAAGTATGCAAGAATCGCAAGCAAATACATATACACAAAATTAGTTGCAACTGTTTTTAAGAATTTTTCAAAGATAGACGGAAAGAAGAAACCAAATGTCGCAACTATAGTGAATACAATTCCAATTCCAAAAATAGCATTGTGGGGATTATTATTAGAATCTACTTTAGAAAATAACTTTGGAAGATAACCTTCGTTTGAAGATGCCTGAACCATACCTGAGATTCCTTCAATCCAAGAGTTGAAATTTATTTGAACTGCAAATAAAGCAAACAAAGATATAACCAAAGTTGATAATGTTTTGGGAGTAACATACTCAGATAGATAATATAGGCCTGCTAATTTATCAAAGTGGTTACTATCCACTATTGCAGCATAATTCGCAGTTAAGGCCAAATACAAAGCTCCACAAATGAGAATCGCTAGAGAGCATGAAAGAAATAAGTCCCTCTTCGGGTTCTTAAATTTACTAGCCATAAAAGTAAGGTTTTCAAACCCAGCAAATGCCCAAAATGCTAAAATTACGCCTGAAGAAATCGCTGAAATATTATATACAGGTTTTATTTTGTGGTAATCTCCATTTGCAGTATCAAAAGTCATAAAAAACAATGCGGCTGCAATTACTAATAAAAGAACTGTGAGGATTGTACTGATTTTTGAATTGGTTTTTAAATTTTTAAGATTTGAAAAAACAGCAAACCAGATAATTATAAGAGCTGTAATATATTGGACGAAAGAAAAACCAATACTGATACTATTGAAAAAGTTTGAGATATATTTACCTGAAATTAAAGCTGCTGAGGGCATTCCTAAGCATACGGTTGATAACATTAACATTGGCAGGGCATTTCCAAAGTGCTTACCAAGCCCTAGTGAAATAAAACCTCCCATTCCACTATTGTTAGGTACTGCCTCCACCATATCAGATAGAAATATAAGGCCGGGAATACAAAGAAGAATTGTAAGAACCCAAACGATTAGTACATCACCGCCAGCAATTGCAAATGTATAAGATGGTAAAAAGAGAATACCACTACCAATTACGGAGCCGATTGCTCTTGTTATTCCATCCCACAATGTATATTTCTGGCTCATTGTATTCCTTGGCCGAACATGGCGATATAGTTTAGGGCTTCATCCCAAAATGAAGTCCAAAATTTAACTCCCACCTTGAAACCTCTGATAAAATCAAGCTTATCTTTATCTGACTTACAAAAAGTAAAGTTTTTAATATTTGAAGCTATATGCTCATCTTCATTTTTGAAGTGAATTTTAAAAAAATCAGATTGTGCAAGTTTTATTTTCTTATCTTTGTTAAAGCAATTATACTTAAATAGTGTACTTATATTTTCATTTGCCATGATTTCTAAGCCTAAACCAATACCTAATCTTTCTTTGTCGGATGGAGATGCTACTAGGAAATTTTTTAAAATATTTAAAGATTCACAATTAATTCCTGTCAATGAAGTTTGAATACCTAACATCTCAACAGCATCTCGAAATATTTTAGCATGAATGTTATTTCTATTTCCTTCACCAAGCTCTTCCCATGCAATTTGAACAGCACTGAATCTTTCTTCATTATCGACATAACCACTTGCAATGGAAGATAAAAACTTAGGCATAAATTCTGAAAATTGATTCCATAAAGTTGCAACGATATTTGCGTTTTGAAAAGAATCTAATTTTGAAATTTCCAAATTAGCACCAAATATAGATTTCACTTCTGCAAGTTTATGAAAAAAGGCGGTCAGCTCGTCAATAGATGGATTATCACTTTCTAATAATCTAATTTGTTTTAATATTGGGGATAATAATTCTTTCTCGTCTCGATAAGAAGAAATCAATGATGCGAAGTTTTTTTTGAAAGACTCTATTTCAGAAAAAATGACATTTTCACTTTCTAAGATAAATTCTTTATCTTGAAGATTCATTAAAATGCTTGTTAGCCTTGATGTGGTAGTGCCAACTTTATGCTTAATATAGTCAAATTCGGAATCTAGCTCATGTATAGCTTTTAAGTTATGCATAGATATTCCCTCCATTCATATTTTTCTCATCAATTCTCTTAATTATTCCTCTTATTTTAGATCCAGAGAGTTTCAAGTCATTCCTAGCTGGTGTGTACTTTCCCTCATTTTTCTTTAAAGCCTCTGAAACTATAAACTCTTCTATGTAGTCTATTAGATTATTCAACCCTTGTTCCTCTGCGAATTGTTGCATTGCCTTGGTTACTCTAATTTTACTTTTCAAATCATCTTCTTTATTTTTAAGTAGCTTTTTAGGTAGTTTGCTAAGGGTTATCCGACCTTCAATAGATTGAAGATCGGCAACAACACCTTCAAGCTCTCTTACATTTCTAGGGTAATCGTAGTGGTCTATCAGAAATTTCTTTGCTGGTTCATCAATGATAATTTCGGGAGATGAGTTTTTGATGTAATCTTCTAATAATAATTGAATATCATCGCGTCTTTCAGCGAGAGGTTTAATCAAAATTTCTCTTTTATTAATTCTTGAATAAAAGTCTTCTCTGAAACTTTTTTTGTCTATCAAGACTTCAACATCTTGATTTGTAGCTGTTATTAATCTTATTTTGGACTTTCTAGTTGTCGTTTCTCCAACTCTTGAAAATGTACCATGACTCAAAAATACTAATAATTTTCCTTGCGTCTTACTGTCTAGTAAATCAATATCGTCGATAAAAAGTGTTTTTTCATTACATCTTTCCAATAAGCCTATTTTATTTTCAGTTGCACCTGTAAAAGATCCTTTCTTATGGCCAAATAGTTCAGACTCAATTAATTCATCTTTCATATCCCCAATAGATAAATGAAAAAAATCACTTTCTGGATAACCACAAAACAAGTGGATGCTCTTTGCAAGTAATGACTTTCCAACACCAGTAGGCCCCTTTATAATGACATGATCGGAAAAATTTAGTCCCATTCTTACAACTTCTTTAAATCTTTCAATTAATTCAAAATCAAAAGTTTTATATTGATGAGTAAAAAACAAATTTATTCTTCTCGAATCAGAGCTGAGAATTAATGGTTTTAAGTGGCCAACGACATCAGCGGCAAGCTTCTGCTTTACATAATAATGAGATGCCCCCAAATCCATTGCTTTCCGCTTAACTTCTAAATCATCTATGCTAGATAGTACAACTACGGTTGCACCAGTGTTTTTTGCTTCTGGGATAAGTTGAAGACCTTCATTTTCTAATTTTTTTAAATTTGGAGTTAAATTTAAATCAACGAAAACAATATCATAGCGTTTTTCATTTAATTTCAACTTTTTTAGTGCTTCGTTAAATGTAAAAGCTTGATCAATATTTGCGAACTCTTCTGCTTTCATTTTAAATGAACGACTAATAAGCCTATCATCTTCGATAAGTAATACATTCGCTCTTTGTTCATAAATTTTTTTTGTAATTTCAGTCTTCATGTTGCAGCTCTTCTAATATTGTTTGCTGATTAAAGCAAGCTATTAACAATCTATTTCAGACTTTTTGATAGTCCAAATTAGACCATGTATATAGTCTAAAAAAGACCTAAGCACAGTTCATTTTAGACTTAAATGTAATATTTATATGAATTTTCATAAGCTCTAACTTCGTAAAAATAATTCATAACTATCTGAATTATAAGAATATAATTCCCAAACTCAGCTTTTCTAATTCAATGCGTCTTAAAATTGGCATCAATCATGCTCTATTGGCCAACCGTAAACTAAATGGCTTTCAAAGGAGCATTAATGAACGCTTGGTACTTAACTTATCTTCATGCAACTCAAAAACGTAAATTCGATTTTGAGTTGCCAGACAGCCTAGACAACCATCTATCTTTCGAGCTTTTGAAAAAAGAGAAATCCACTTCAACAAAAAGCCAATTCTCTTTTCTTCAATGGTTAAAAGACTTTTTTCTAAGTTGTCCACGATATGAATTTATCGAACAAGAAAAGGAAAAAACAATGCTGAAGTATTACTACACACTTAACAGGCTTTAGGGGGCAAATGAAAAGGCTAACGATTTTATTATTAGTTTTAATTACCTGCTTGGCTATTTTTGGGAATCCAAAAACTAATGCCAATAAAAATGATGGGGAAATTATTAAATCACTTTTTCGCAATGGAAGGTTTGCGACTTTGTAAGGAGAAAAAATGGAAAACGTAGAATGTGAAAACAAATTTAACAAAAAAATTACTCAAGTTGTTTCAAGGTTTGATGGAGTAAGGATTATTCAAGGAGTATTCGCCTTTTGGCTAATGGCATTTGCACTTATTGCACTGCTGACATTAATTAGTGAGTTGCCTAATTCTGGGAAGTACATACCCAAGCATACTCATCATGGAAGAAGAATAATGGGTTACTAGAAGGAGTTAAAGATGGAACTAAAAAATCAATGGGAAGAATTAAAAAACAAATTTCGTGAAATCTGTGGACTTCTTTCGATGGAAGAAATCTTAAGCAATGTAGAGCTAATGGAGCGAATTATTAGAATTGAAGCAGTTTTAAATTTAAAGCCTCAAAACTTTGTAGAGGTAAAGGAGTATTAATGTCAGCAGCAACTTTACTATTAAGAGAATTGAATAAATTTGAAAAATGCATTTCTGATGTTGAAAAAGATGAAAATAAAAAGCTCAAACGAAGGCTCGGTCAACTAAGAGACGGACTTCAAGAACTACTAACTTCTACAAAAAAAAGAAAAAGAGTAATTAATTATGGAAAAAGAAAAAAATACGAATGAGCCATCACTACTAATCGTATTAGTAGTGATTGCTTTTCTTGGATTGGGTTTTTTAGTGATTTCTAACAAAGATTTAATGAATCTTAGTGAACTGATGGGATTTCTCGATGTGAACGAACAGAAACTACTTACTCTTGGCGGAGTCTCATTCGTCAATATTATACTTTACTCATTTTTTGGTTCTTTGTTCTTTGGAATTAGAAAGCAAGGAACAAGATTAAAAATACTAACAGGTGAAATCAAAGAAATTAGAAAAAAGAAATTTCATATCTCAATGATCTTCATTTTTCTATTTTTGTTTAGTTACTTGCTAACAGACCTCTCAAAATATCCTGTGTTCAGGACATATAACATTAGCTTTATAGAGTTATGTAAGTATTTAACATTTATCTTTCGTTTTAACTTAGCACTTTCTTTCTCAATTGTACTTTTACCTTTGGCCATGTTGCTAAAAAAGTTATTCAAAAAAGTTAAAGAGTCAGAATTACCAGACTTTCCTGAAGCAAAAAATTCAATCGTTTTAGGCTCTGTGAATGAGGAAAATAGCAAGTTTAATGATAAATCAGGTAAAGGATGGGTGAAAATTCCTTTGTCTGGTTTATATGGAAACCTTTTGGCATTTGGTTCTATTGGTAGCGGTAAAACAAGTGGAATAATTAAACCAGCAATAGATCAAATATTATCCAGTTTTGATAAGTTTCCAACAATTCTTGCATTGGATACTAAAGGGAATTTTTCTTCTTTTCTACTTAAACTCTTGAAAGAAAAAAAAGTTTCCAAAAAGAAGATTTACCATATTCATCTTGAAGGTAATGTAACTTTAAACCCTGTGTATAAAGAGAAGATTCTAAAAGATTCTGGCTTTGTCGAAGTTGCTGATTACGTCAGAGTCGCTTCTGCGAATTTTCAAGGAAGTTCTGGCGACTCGCCATTTTGGGACACAAAAGCAACAGCACTAATAAAATATTGTATTGTTTATTGTGCTGCAATTTATAGGTATTTCACTCTTTCAAATGTCTATGAAACGATTTTATCTGCAATAGATTCTGAAAAAGTGGCTACACTTGGAACAGATTTACAAAATGTTTTAACTGAATCAAAGGACTTTGATGAAGAAGAAAAGTTTAATATCAATGCGGCTCTGAGATTTTTCACGAAAGAATACAATGCACTTGATGACAAAGTTAAAACAGGAGTCATGGCAACTGCTACTTTACTACTTGATATATTCAACGAGTATAAAGCTCATCGTCTTTTTTGCCCAAGTGAAGAAGAACTTACAATTAAAAACCTAGAGAAAGTAGTCAATGGTGGAAATGTCATTATCTTAGACATTAATAAAGAAGGTTTATCTCGACCAGCTTCTATCTTTATAAAAACGCTCTATCAAAGAATTATTTTAGATAGATTAAAAACAACTCAAAACAAGAAAAGGAAAAAGAAGAAAAAAGAATCGGTTCCTGCGGTTTTGATTGGAGATGAAATGCAAGATTGGGTAACAGCATCTAATAACGGCTTATCTGACTCTACATTTCTATCCAAGGGAAGAGAAGCTAAGTCTATTGTTATTGCTGCTACACAGAGTATGAGTACATTAAAAGATGCTCTAAAGGCAGAAGTAACAACTGATGTTATAAAACAATGTTTTAAAACAATTATTAGTGGTCAAACCTCAGACGAGAAAACCATTAATTTATTTAAAATTGTTGGTGGAAAAGTTGAAGAACAACGAGAAAGCCATAGTGTATCTGAAACTACTCAAAATGCCGTGAGAAATCCCATGACTAGAAACCTTGAATCAGGGAGAGGAAATGTTTCTGAATCTGTGAGCAAAAGTACATACAAGGAAGATTTTATTCAAGGAGACGATTTATTTAAACTAAAGAAGTTTGAAATGATCGGATATGTTTTCAATGGTGTTGAAACAACATTTAAGAAAATATTTCTGAAACCAACATTCTTAGAAGATAAAAAAGAATGCCACTCACATCTACTATCCCGCCTTTCAGAAACAGTCGCCTGTTTCTGCCTTTTTGTGGCCATGTGGAGCAATGAGGCCATGACAGCCTCTTTGTTTCCTACTATTTGTTCTGTAGTTAAAACGGCTCAATATAGTTCATGTTTAGACTTTCAAACAAAAGGTTGCTGGTGTAAATCTCCTTGGCCTTTGCCTCCAAGACCTTGTGTGAGGGTAAGCTACTATCTTCCAAATACTTTTATGGAAGTATTTCCAAATGCAGGAGAAAGCTACTTTAAGGCCCTTCCTGCGGCAGCGGCCCAACTTGTAGCAACGGTAAAGGAAAAAGCAATTCCTTATGGTGCTGAAAGTGACCACGATGCATATTCGTTTCACTCCCATGTACTTGCAATGCCTTTAAGCTGGCTTTTTTCATTCTTACCATGCGGCGGTCAAAGAACAGATAAAATGTGCTTTGACGGAATGAGTGAGCATTTAGGTATGAATTGGAAAACAGGAGCAGCAGATAAGCTTCAACCAAGATTCTTAGCTTGGTCATTAGCTCCAAAGGCTTGCATAATCAAAGGGGCTGCTATGAGTGTTTCTGGCGGCGGTGAAGCAACTTTCGGCGGCGAAGGTGGTTGTGGCTATCCTATGGATTGGTTGCCTCAATACCCACCAAGTAATCACAGTGCTTGCAATGGCTGGGGCCTATTCTATCCCAGACATGGAGTTTACAACGGAGTCAATCAAACAACAGGAGCTATGATGATCGCATCTAGGATGAAATCAATTAGTTCTGAAGTATTAAGAAATACTCCTTCTAGTCCTGATGAAAAATGGCAAATGATTTACCCAAAATCCTCTCAATGCTTTAGAGAGGGACAAAATATGTCAATTTTAGAACTTCCAAAGGGAGTTAATGAAATTGGACGTATTACTTCAGGAAAACTCACAGGACATTTGTTTGGAACTTACAAAAAAGTAAGTTGCTGTGTTGATTGGGCATTTCTTCCATACATTAAGGCAACTTTAGAAATGATTAAGGGAGTTTGTAGAGGTCTATGATGAAAGAAAACTCAAAAATCATTATAGAAAAAAGAGTTACGCTAGACGAAAGATTACGTTCTACTGCTCCTTACACTTTGCTTTTTAAAGAAATTTTAAAAGCAGCAATTGATTTTGATGCCAGTGATATACACCTAGAGCCTAAGAAAGAAAAAACTCTCATAAGGCTTAGAGTCGATAAAATGCTGTTTACATATAAGGAGATTGAAAAAAAGCATACTCAAGGTTTTATTAACGAAGCAAAGAGGCTTTCAAACATTCCTATTTCAAAAAGAGGAAAAGCTTTAAATGGTGAGGCCTCATATCCAGAATTAGGAATCAAAGTCAGATGGGCAACTATCGGCACTAAGTTTGAAGACATGATTGTTTATCGGATAAGTAAGCTTGGAATCAGTTTACAATTGGATAAATTAAACTTCAGTAAAGAAACGTCAGATGCTCTAAAAAGAGCAATTAATTTTAAGAATGGAATCATTTTAATTTCAGGTGGTACAGGAAGTGGAAAAACAACGACTCTTCACTCACTACTTAATGAAATAGACTTAGATTCATTAAAAGTTATCTCTTTTGAAGATCCTATTGAGATTGAAAATGACAAATTAGTTCAAGTTCCTATTAATGAAAAACTTTCTTTTTCAGATGGATTAAAACAGGCAAAAAGACTAGACCCTGACGTTTTGTTCTTTGGTGAAATAAGAGACTCGGAAGCAGCTAAAGAAGCTTATAGCGGTGGCCAGAGTGGACATTTAGTTTTGAGTACCATCCACGCAAATTCGCCAATTGGTTCAATATTGAAGTTCAAAAATCTACTTAACGGACAAAATATTTCCAATAGCGAAATTAAAGAAGTTTTCAAATTTGTTGCAGCTCAAAGACTTTTGAGAAAACTATGTCCAAGCTGTTCAATTCCTCTTGAAGAATCCAAGGAAGAATTTCTTATACAAGAGGCAGAGAAGAGAAAAGTTAAAAACGCAAGAGTTCTAAATGCCTCTGGCTGTGAACATTGCAAAAATCTAGGTTCCATTGGAAAGCTTTCAATTATTGACTACCTAGATTTAGAGAAAATTCAAAGTTTTGAGTTTTCTTCAGAAAAATCACTTCACGAATATAAAGCAGACTTTTTTAGTGCTGCTCAATCAAAGATTGAGGATGGACTTGTCTGTTTTAAGGAGGTCATTGAAATTGAATAAAGATAATCGAAAAGAAGTCATTATCGAGATTAAGCTTTTTCTACTAATGATATTGGGGATTCTATCTTCTTTAACACTATTTTTTGTATTGTTTTCAAATAACTCTTATGCAGATGAACTTAAATACTTTGATGATGGAGTTTCTTTTTGGGGCAAAGAGGAAAAGAAGACATTAGTAGAAACTAAAGAAGTCACCACTGAAAAAAAGGAAGGAGATAAATTTAACTGGAACAAGTATCTGGACATAAAAAATGATGAGTTTTTTAAAGAAGGAAATCATTTGCCACCAGCCCCATTAATGGAGGCAACAAGAAATCCTACTGAGAAAAATATTGAGAACTTTGAGAAATGGGTACAGCTTAGAAATGAAGCAAGGCAGAGATTCATAAAAGCTTTTGCCGATTACAAAAAGAAAAATCTCAATGTATCAGATGAACAAATTGCTTTCGTAAATAACAGGCTTGAGCAAGTTCCAGAATTAAATGTAGATAACGCTAAGTATGCGTTCACGATGTATTACGACTCAAATTGTCCTCATTGCAAAAGAATGGTTCACACTTTTAAAGAACTCAATGCAAGAGGATTTTTTACCATCGTTAAACAAGTCGATAACGGAAGGATTAAAGATGATCTTTCGCCTCTTGTGATAGTACAAGCATCAAAGAGCGAGGTTCAATCTTTAATCAAGAAAGGAAAAGGAACTCCAACTACTGTTGTGTCCACGAAGGACGGTAAGACCTATAGCATTTCTGGCTATCATCCAACTAATCAACTGTTGACAATTCTCAACCAGAGAATTGTTCAAGGAGGTACTAAGCAATGATGAACTTATTAAGTTCAAATTTATTATCAATTGAAGCTTTAGGAGAAAAAATGCAGCTTTGCTTAAAAAACAATCAATTTGGAGAAGTCTTTACTAGATTTAAGTTTCCAAATTGGAACCCATCATTTTTGGTGTTGTTGTTTACGGTTGGCCTCATTTGCTTCAACGAAAGTTTTGCCCAAGTGAGAATCCCAGGGCAAGACCAAGCTGACAAACTTGAGGCAGCAGGAACTCTATTGCGACTCATAGACACAGGTATTTTCAAATGGGGAGCAAGAATTTTTGCTGGGATTGCTGTTTTAGCAGCAGGACACGCTCTTATGCAACAAGCATTTAAAATGGCCGTAATTGCTGTTGTTGCAGCAATTGTCTTTGGTACGAGTCCAATTTGGGTAAAGAACATTTTTGACATTGGTGGAGGACAAACACTGTTTAGTTCTAACCAAGTAATTCAGTTCAGAGAGGTAGCTTGATGTACTCATATCAAGAAATGAAATCTAAACATTCCAGATCTGTGAGTAAGACTTTAGACGAGCCAATTATGTTTCTCGATAAATGGGACTTACAAGATCTGTCTCTGTGTTTAGGAATCATCTTGGTTTTTGGAATCTTTCTCTACAACTGGACATTAATGTTTACTCTTTTGCTTGTGGCCCTATTTTATGTTCCTCATGTGAAAAAGAAAAACAATAAGGGGGTTTTTATTCACAAGGCCTATAAAAAACTTAACGTCAATCTTCTTGGGTTCATTAATCCAAAAGGCAGACGTAAATATTCTGATTAGGGGAAAAAATGAATAATCATAGTTACGCACAAGATTATCTTACAGAAGTTGAAAGCATTGCTGAAACTTCTGTCATTGATGCTCTTTCAAAAACAAATATTGAAGTAACTGGCGAGGTTTTAAAAAAGCTTCTCGACTTTGCACTTTTCAATAAATTGAAAGGCATTTGGAAACATGACACTTACTTTGAAAAAGATGATTTTTTTAGAAAGTTTGACCCTTTTTACTATTGGGGTCTTTCATCAACTTCGCATTTCAGGAGAAATCCAGAGTTGGACATTAAAATTATCGAAAACTTAGTCGTTGAATTTGAATAGGAGAAAATCAATGGAGAAAAAGAATGAAAACACAAACAATACAAATGAAAGAAAACTTAAAACTAACTTTCAACAACCAGCTCCCAAAATTTATCAAAAACTATCCAACTGTGGTCAGTATCAAATTATCGAGCGTGTTGAAACGTATATCTTTCATCGTAATTATTGGGATGCAATATCTCAGAATTTTGAGAGAAAAGCTCAATCTGAAGGTACTAGAACCAGCGAAGCTGAAATTCAATCATGAGGCAAAACGAATGATTACACCTATGCAAAAAGGCATTGAAGCGGCCAAAATCAAAGCACCTCCAAGCGGAGTTTATGAAGGTGTCGATTTAAGCGTGTTGCCATCATACATTTGTTTTAAGGCCCAGAGTGCAAAGGAAGCAATCTCGTTAAAGCATCAAAGACTAATTCTTCTGGTATTAGTCTGCTTGGTTGGTGGACTATACAGGTCAGAAGTTTCAGAGCTGACTACTAAGCTTAGGGAAAAAGAATACATAATTTTTCCCGACTTTTTGCCTGTAAGTCCTCAAACTGTTTCAGACGAATGGGTCAAAGAAGAAATTAGGACAATGTTTTCAAAGTTTGGAAACGTAAGACCTTCAAGTATTGAAGCAAATTATAACTACCTTATTAACAGAATGAAAGATTCAACCAAAAGTCAGTTTGAAGCTGAAATGCTGGATAAGGTTATGTTTATTAAAGAAAACTCAATGCGAGAGGCCTTGGATTGTCCTGACATTGAAATCCTAGAGAAAAATGGACATTACAAAGCAACTGGTGTCTGCACCAAAGAAGTTTATGTCCATAGTGAACTCCAATTAACAGAAAAGGAAATCATTGAAATGGATCTAAAACTTATTCCACCAAAGAGAGGACAACATTCAATCCTCGAAATTCAAAAACTCAAAAGGTTTAAGAATCATAATTTCAAGAGATTTGATTCAAAAGGAGGCCAGCAATGAAAGTAACTTTAATTTTCATTATTGTCTCTCTCGCTCTTTCATTGGTTTATCCACCTCAAGCAAGTGCAAAGACAATCTACTATGGAAGCAATGTTGAGCTTGTAAATCTTATTAGAAGTGAAGATACCGTCTTCACTTTTATGAGCAAGGTAAAATCAATGAAGGTTCCTGATGGTGTTATTGTTAATCGCTATGATACCGAAAGTGGTGACACAAGTGAATTAATCGTAAAACCAATGATTAGCAAGGTAAATGGACGCTTAGTTTTTAGGCTTGATACTGGTGACACAATCAAACTTAAAATTAGAGTTTTCAACAAGTATGAAAACAAAATTACTGATGACGTCTATGAGTTTAAGCCACTTGCTGAAAAGGCCGAGGGACACAAAGACATTTCAGAGATTAATGCTCTTGATGCTATGAAAACAATGCTTAGAAGTGACAATCACGAAAGTTTTAGTGTGAGGGACGTTTTTGCAGATATTTGGCCTTGGAAAAAAGGAATTGATACCAAACTGATTAAAATATACAGTGGCAAAAATTTCAATGGCTACGTTTATAAAATCAGCAATTCTTCAAGAAATCAATCTGTCAAAATTGATGTTACTGAACTAAAACTAGGTAATCCTGATCAGGCCCGCTACATTCAAATAGATGAAGAAACCATTCCACCGAAAGGTTCAACTTTATTGAGGGTTGTTGCGGCTCCATCTTCTTATCATCGTGACCTTACTCTTCCAGTTAGATTTGTGAAGGAGGAGAAATGAAAGATAAGCTAATCAGTTATTTAAAGTCAAAAGAGCTTAAAACATTTCTAACATTAAACAAGAAAAGCATCGCCATTGGCGGCGGTGTTTTTCTATTTCTTGTTTTAGGATTTGTCTTTGAGATTTTTTATACTGAAGAAAAAGCGATGGTCAGCTCTGTAAGAGAAGTTGCTTTTGATAAAGATGCAAGAGTGTTTGATAGCTCTAATAAGGACTTATACAAAGGCAAGGATGATTACTACAAAAAGCAAGTCTATGAGTTAATCGAATCAAATAGGAAAATGCATGAAGAGATTACGAAGATCAAAAAGGAACTTAGTGAAGAAAAGGTCACTAGCAATGAGAATAAAGAGACTAAAGAAAAGGAGCCTGAAAAAGAGGTACAAGAAGTTTCAACAACTCAGTCGTCTAATCAGAAAGTGGAGAAAGTTGAGCTTTCTCCACCCGCAGATGATATGAGCAAATATCTTATTGATGGTTCTCCTGCAAACAGTCAGACTGCAACTCTTGGCAAAGAACAAACTAAAGTTAGTAAAAGTGTAAAAAGCCGTAGAGTTAAAGGACACAAATTAGTTGTTTTTAAAGACGTTAAGAATAAGCGAGAAATTAAGAAGAAAGAAGTTGTCTTGCCAACTGGTTCTTACGTCAAAGTTAAACTCTTAACGGGGGTTCGTTCGATTGAGTCAAAGGCCTATCCAGTTTTAGCTCAAGTAGATTATGCATTTGTTGGCCCAAATAAGAAAAAGATTGATCTTACTGGATGCTTTGCCATTTTGAAAACCCAAGGAAACCTATCAACAGAATCAGTAGAAGCTCAAGGAACAAAAATTAGTTGTGTATCTAAAAGTGGAACAATGTTTGAGAGAGAGATTGACGGTTATCTCGCTGATGATAAGGACAATATCTTTGGTGTAAGAGGAAAAATTGTTAGTAAACAGGACAGAGTTGCAGCAATGGCATTTCTTTCTAGCATCGTTGAGGGTGTTGGAAAATCAATTCAGCAAGCACAAGTACAACAATCTCAAAATGCTTTAGGACAAAGTTCTTCGCTAATTACAGGTAGCCAAGGAAAATATATTGCTGCTGGCGGTGTGAGTAATGCCGCCTCTCTTGTTACGCAGTGGTATCTCAAACAAGCACAATCATTACTGCCTTACATTGAAATTGGTAGTGGACTCGATACTTGGCTTGTTATGACAAAATCTGTTTCGCTTCCTAACAATTACTTTAAAGAACTTAGAAGGAGTAAAGAAAATGAAAAAGAATATTCTTATTATACTAATGTTTTGTTCTAGTTTGCTGGTTGGCTGCTCATCCTCTGGAACTAAAGTTCGTATGCTAAATGAAAGGTCTGAATATGAAAAACAGCAGGCCCAAATAGCATCAGTGAAAAATGAGGAGTTTAATCGTCAACCCTCAAAGAAAGCAAAGGTCTATGTTGTTCCCCATGAATTGCCGTCAGGTGATTACTTTCATGGAGGATGGATTGAAGTCATTTACGAAAAGGAAAAATGGACTAACTAAGACCTAAAGTAACTATAAAAACTGGTTTTTTAAAACACTCATTGAGTGTCAGGGAAACCTCTAACTTTAAAGGAACAAAATGCAAGAAAATAGATTGGAAAATAAGGTATTTACGGATGCTTTATCAAATTCAAAAATATTTGCAGATGCTCTTTTCTCTCGACCAGAATCTTTAACAAAATATCTTCCGTACAACGAATACATGAAAGACGAGAAGATCTTTTTACTTAAAGATGGCTCTCTTGGGGCCATTTTTAGATTAAAGCTGGTTGAGCATGAACCTCTTGGGGCAGATGAAATCACAAGAAGCATTAAAGATTTATCAGGATGGTTTAACCTTCCTGATAATTGCGTATTACAGGTTCTATATGAACAAAGCTATCTAAGTCCAAGAGACAGAACATGGGATAACCTTAAAAACTATTTTGAAAATCCTCATCCTGTTTCAAAGGCACTTTTTAATGCTCGAATCGAGCAATTTCAAAAGCTAAAACATTTAGATACTTCTAAGTATAGGCCTTTAAAACGTGAAACTCTAGTTTCGATAAGATTTTTTCCAAATGGTTTTAAAAAAGCAGGAACAATCAAATCATTTCTAAAAAGAGATGAATTTATTCTATTTAAGGAGACACAAAACTTTATTAAATCATTGAAACATTTCTCTTCGATTATTAAGGATTTTGAAGAAAATTCGATGCATGACATTAAGCAGATAGATGCAAGTGAGTTAATTGATTTTTTAAGAAAGTCGTTTAATCCAAAGACCTACTATAAGAGAGATTTTGCTTCAATCAATTACAATGAAAGCCTTAGTAACCAGTTTCTCTATAATGGCCCTATTTTAGATTATAAAGGAATTGAGCGAGAGGGATTTAAAAGTCGTGTTCTTTCTTTGAAATGTTCTCCTTCTCAGGCCTATGCTGGGGCAGCAGCTCTTTTTACGAGGTTAAAATTTCCATTTTCACTCTCGTATAACTTTAGTTTTCCAAAAAAGGAGAAGATTAATAACTTTTTAAACTTTAAAAAGTTCCTACTGGATAAAACTAAATCATCAAAAGGATTGATTCAACTTGCAGAGATTAAAAATACTGAAGATGCACTTGCTCGCGGAGATAGATGCGTATTTTTAACTCTAAATGTAATCATAAACGCTGAAGATGAGGACACGCTTGATGAGAGAGTCAGAAAGATTGCTAATATCTTTAATTCTGAATTAGAGTGTGAAGTAATTGAAGAAGATGAAATTGGCCTAGGCCTTTTTCTTAATTCTTTACCTCTAAATTATACACCTAAAACAGATTTATCAGCCCAAAGATATATTAGAATCCTACAAAGTGACGCTCAATGTTTTCTCCCAATTTATGATTCATTTCGTGGCCTAGATAAGCTTAATCAGCTTTATCTTTCGAGAGAGAATAATCTTCTTGGATTCTCACTAACGGCCAATCAAACAAGTAATCATACAGTGGTCTGCTCTGACACTGGTTCAGGAAAGTCAGCATTTATTTTAGATCTAATGCAAGGTTGTAAAAAACAAGATCCTGAACCTCTTGTCTTTTACATTGAGAAAAAGGCCAGTAGTGCTTTCTGTGCTGAATACTTTGATGGTGATGTCACAATCTTTGAACATGACAAAGAAATTCCTTTTAGCCCTTTCCGTGGAATTTATGATGAAACAAAGATTAAATTTCTTACTCAACTTCTATCTACGGCTATTAAGCTTACTTCGCCAAGCTTTCAAGTTGAAAGTGAGCATATTTCGGCCATCACTTCGGCCTTGAAATATGCTTATTTATCAAGACTTGAAAAAGAAGGAATTGTTTATTTAGACGGTGACTTTGTTGAATTGAGTGACAAGAAAGAAGTTGAAATCACTATTGAAGACTTTATTGAACAATTAGCAAGTCTCACTAGCCAGCCTGAATTTGAAAAACTTGGAGATAGAATTGAAGAAATTCTCCATAAGCTCAAGCCATTTTATGGTGATGGGATTTATGCCAAGTATTTTGCAAATACGTCTAAGACAAAGAAAAACTCTAACAATAAGTTTTTCGTCTATGACCTCGATGCTTTGGATAGTGATGAAACTCTTCAAGCTCTAATGACAATGAGTGTAATTGAGGAAATTCGGCAAACAATCAAGCTCCCTGAAAATGAAGGTCGTGGCGGTTTTATTGTCATTGAAGAATTAGGGATGCTTGGGAGAAACAATCCTCAAGCTTCTGCCTTTGTCATAGATGCTGCTGAGACATTCAGAAAGCTTGGCTATTGGCTTGTTGGGATCACTCCCAACCCAAGAAACTATCTTGAGTTAGAAGTTGGTAGAGCGATGCTTGCAGCGGCCGATAACTTCATCTTTCTTTCTATGAAAAGAGACAATGTTAGCTACTTCCTTAAAGAAACTGAAATCTTGGATGAAACGACAGCTCAAATTGTGGCAAGTCTTAAAACTGTTAGTGGTGAGTATGCTGATGTTTTCTACACTAACAAGGATAAAACAAAGCAAGGAGCATTTAGGTACTTTCAAACTCCCATTGATCGCTGGCTTTGTCCGTCCAACTTAAAGGACAATGCAGCAGCAAAGAAAGCTCTTAGAGAGTTTGGAGGTGATAAAGACAAGGCACTTAAATATCTAGCTGAAACTTATCCACAGGGGGTTGCATGAAATATATTATTCTCATCCTCCTATTAGTTCCCATTACAGGATTTTCAAACGAAGGTTTTAGCTATCGACATTCAGACCGCCTTTCTCCAAACGATTATCTCTTCAACTTCAATGGAAGAAATAACGATCCCATTTTTGATGAGCATAATACAGTTGATTTAGGCCTAGACCTTGGGGTTGGTTCAGATTGCGGAAGGATTGACTTAAAAGGAACGCTCAAGGCGACCCTAAAGAATATCCTTGATAGCAAGTATTTTGAGCAATTAGGACAAGATATTATTGCAGCAAGTCCGATGCTCATTACTTGTTATTTTTCGCCTAGCTGGTGTTCAATTCTAAAACATTCAAGGCTATCAAGTCAGTTTCTAAGCCAATTCAGAGTTGATCAATGTAAACTCATCGAGAAGTTTCAAGATTCAAGAGTTGAGGATTTTTATGCTGAAAGACAAGATTGTTATTACAAAGCTCTAAGAAAGTATAATGGAAATGCTGACTCTGCGATGGAGGAATGTAAAAACCACAATCTTTATCAGTATAATCTAGCGAATTGGGCAGGCTCAAGTAATGGTTCTAAAACTGACACGAATAAGCTTATTGAGTCTTCGGCCAAATGGGCAGGATTTGAAGGAAAAGAAAGTGATAAGATTGTTGGCCTAGCAAAGTCTATGGTTGGCGATATGGTCATTTCAAAGGGAAAACTCTCTATTGATTATGGCCCTCGTAAGCTTGCGGCCACTCCTAGAACCCATCTTGAATTTCTAACGAAAGAAACGGAAAAGTATCTATGTGATGAACTCATTCCTCGAATTGATAAGGAGAAAAACAGAGCAACAATTGATCAAATTGTTACTAACGATGACCTTATTAAAATTAGTGGTTCTGAGGAAAAAATTCTCATTGATAAGCAATCCATCCGTTCTCTTTCATACTTTCCTTACCGTCAAAGAAGCTCTGCTTGTAAACGAATCGCTGAGACAATTGCCATCAATCGTTTTTCATACGAAATGGATCAGACACTTGATATTCTCCAAGTTTCATCTCAAAACGTGAATCTTCCAGAGAATAAGCAAAGAAGACTTCGCTATGAAAAAGACGCTTTGGCCGCATCAGTTAAAAGGACTTTGGAGTTAAACAAAGAAAGAACACGTCCTTTGAATACAATTCTAAAAAGCATCAATGAAGAAGGTATTAAGTACATTGATAAGAGTACAGCAAGCACTCTTAGAAACGATGTGAATATGCTTAATTCTAAAAGAGTTGATGACGTTTTTTGGGACTGTGCCGATGGGATTATGTGTAATTCAGGAGGGCATTTATAATGTTTTCACACACAGGATATGACGCTCTTTATAGCTATCTTGGATTATCACTACAATCAAAAATAATGGAGGTTTTACTTTCTCAGAGTTTTTTTCAAGGGGCCATTTTCTTTATTTTTGGAGTTGTGTTTTTTTGGACAATGATTCAATTTTTTTCAAAGTATATGCCATCGGCATTAGTGAAAAGAAGAAATGTGGCCCTTTCTAAGTTCTTTACAATCATCCTAAGCCTTTTCTTTGGACTTGCTCTTTTGAGGGTTGATTCTTCTGTCTCTATCACGAACTTTAGTGGCAATTCATTACACACAAACCAGTATGTAAAAAAGAATGTCAACGACGTTCAACAGAGCTACAGAGTCAGCTTTATCTTCAAACTTTTGACTAAAACTGCGGAGGAATTAAATGCATTAGCATCAAGAGTTATTGATGATTTATTCACTAAGACACATTCGCAATTAGAGGCTCCAAATTTCTTCTATAAGGCCATTATGTATGCTGGTGCATCCACACTTAACGACCAGAAGCTAAAAGAAGAAATGGAGCTTTATATTGAGAACTGTCTGGATAAGACGCTACCACTAATGAAGGATGATATTGTGCGTAGTAAGTTGGATGGATTCTTTTTTAGAACCCATGATATTGACTCAGTATTAGATAGCATCGTCATTGAATTAAGAAACTATGGGCCAGTTGGTTACAAATGGACTTGTCTTGATTTAAAGACTGATTTGAGAAGTGATTTCTTAAACTATGCTGATTCTAAGGCCGGTATAGTTAAATACATTGATCAATTTGTTAGAGGCGGTTTGACCTCAGAATCTTGGAGAAACCTTCATTCTTCTAACATTTTAATCAATTATTTTTTGGACAAAAACGAATCCATTATTGGTATTCAGAAAGGATCACAGCTTCCAAACACTACCGCCAGAGTTGTTCAGTATCTCAAAAAGATTTTTACTTTTGATAATCTCATCTCAATTTTTCTTGGAAGGGAAACTCACGGTTCCGTTCTTGCTGCTGAAAGAAGCCAAGAATTTAGTGAACTAATTACGAGAGCACCACACATTGCAGGCTTTATTAAATTGTTCCTAATTGTGATTTTTCCTTTCCTTGTTTTTCCTTTAGTTGCTGGAAAATGGAAGTGGATTGTTTACTGGTTCACACTCTATTTTAGCGTTTTGACATGGATTCCGATTTGGACTTTTAGCTATCATTTGATCACAAACTTGGCATTGGCAACAGGAACAATGGCCGATTTAGGAAATCTTTATGATGGAATTTCACTTTATTCTTCTAAGGTTGTGACCTCAAAGATTTTCTATCTCTATGCTGTTTACTCTTGGATTCAGATTATAACTGGCCCAGTTTTCACAGCGTTCTTGGCCTATAAACTGACTCCACTTTTAGGTGATACGCAAACGGAATCAGCACCAGATTTCATTGATGATGCTAAAAGTGCTGGCTCAAAAACAGCTAGTGTTGGAGCTAAAGCAGTGGGGATGATGGGATGACAAAAATGGCAAATACGGCAGTTTTTGAAATTTTAAGGAAGACTTCGCAGAAGGACTTGCAGACAGGCTCAAGGCCTGTCTGCACTTGTTCGGGGGTATGGGGGCTTGCCCTCATCAAGCAAAAAATGGGTCTATACCCCTTGGCCGAAGGCATTTTTTTTGGGGGTTTGATATCAAACTCCCCGCTTGCCTCGGCCAAAAATAGAAAAAATAGCTTGGAAACAAACCTAAAGAAAAAAGGAACTAAAATGCCTAATAAGCAGAAAAAAGAAAACGAAAAAGTTAAATCAAAAAGGAGCAATAAGTTAGAAATAATTCTCATAGTAACTGTACTAGGAATACTAACATCATGCTCAACTAGCAGGGAAAAAAGAGATTATAAAATTGTAAAAGTCTTGCGAAAACAAAACGAGTTAATTGAAACGATTCGTGAGAACTACGATGAAATGACTGTAAAGGCTGATGAATATTATACTGATGATCTTACAGATAAAAAAGTTCCAATTGATGAATCTCTTCTAACAATCATTGAATCAAATGATGTGATTATCGAAAAACTTTCTAAAAAGAAGGAGGACGACGAATGGCCAGAACTTTAAATAAAAATAGTGATGTAGCTATTGAAGTTGGAAAGAAAATTGGTGAATTAAAGGCACATACTGAAGAACTAAAGGAAGCGAGTTTTGAAAATACTATAGATGAGGAAGATGTAGAAAAATGGGGAAACATTTTTTCAAAAGTCTTAAAAAGTATAATCAGAATTTTAGACTAAAAGGATAAACCATGAAAGAAAATAAAATAGATTTTTCAAAGTATTATCAAACGTGTGTTCGATTTTCAGAAAAAGAATATTTTAAAATTAAAAAGCAAGCTCACTTGACGGGTTTTTCAATCCCTCAGTTTTTAAAAGAAATATGGAGAGAAATTAAATTTGAAGAACCGAAGATATCAAATGAGGAAGTTAGAAGCGTTATTAGAGAGCTTGGCCATATAGGAAACAACGTGAACCAAATAGCTAGATGGGTCAATTCTGGTTCTTATTATGGTGACTTATCAGAACTAAAAGATTGGAAAGAAAGACTTATAAAAGCTTTGGATAGATTGAAATAAAATGATCTTCACTAAAATGAAATTCGGAAAAGTAAACTTTGAGCATATTGATTACGCTTTGAGAGAGTGGAAAGAAGGAAAAGGAGAAGCATTATTTTTCGGTGTTAGTGAAAGCTCACAAGGAGCTGCTAACGACTTTTCTGCTGTTCAGGGGTTTTACAATGATAGAAGTAAAAACAAAGTTTTATATTTCGAGCATTCATTAAGTCACGAAGAATCAAATCAAATGACTACTAAAGCTTACACCAGCTTAATGGAGGAAATACATAAGGAGTTCTTTAAAGGTCATCAAACAGTTATTGGTATTCATAAGGACACAAAACACCATCATGCTCATTTTGTAGTTAATGTTTATAACACCGACAAAGGCACAAAGATACAAAACAGAGGCATATTGGGTTTTAAAAAGAAAATGATGGATTTTAACGACCAAAAAGCGAGAGAACTTGGTTTTAAAATCCCAGAACGTCGAGGAAACAATATTGAGGAGAAGAAACTACCTTCTAAGGCAAGAGATATTATAAGTCGTAATATTCCTAGCTATAAAAGAGACTTTTTAGAAAAAGCTAGGTTCGCAAGAAGTGTTTCTACCGACTTCAATGAATACAATGACATTCTTCTAGGTTTTGGAATCAAAACTAGAGTTGAGCAAAAAAATATTACCTACTACTATCCAGACAAAGAAAAGGGATTTCGTGGAGGTAAAGGAGGAATTGGAGAAAACTATTCCAAGGAAGGATTAATCAAAGGATTCATAGAAAATGAAAAAAAGTTTAGAGACAATCCCAAACTTAGAGATGCTTTTATCAATGAATTTAAACATGACAAAGCTTCGAGAGGAATTAATGCAAGAAATTCAAGCAATCTACCATTGCAACGACCTTTTGATGAAAAAAAGACAGAAGAAAATCTACGAAAGTTTACGTCTAGTCCTCGTCGTATTGCTAAGTATATGTCTGCTTCTACTAATGAACTTAGTAATCAATGGTTTCCTATTGATGAACTAAATAAGGCCCAAAATAATAACTTATTAGATTATCTCAAAAAAAGAAAAATACCACTCGAAAAAAGTAAAGATGGTGGACTACATCTTAAAGGTAGAGATTATATAAAAGTTAATGAATATGGCTATGAAAACACGAAAAACAATACAAAGGGAGGCTTTGTTGAGTTTTATCAAATTCATAATAAAACGAGCTATATTCGGGCAATTTCGGAAATAAACAACAATAAAAGGCTTTTAATTTTTGAACAATACCAAGAGCAAGAAAAAAAGCCTTATTACTCTTTTCATGTACCAAAAATAGAAAAGACTTCTAAAGAAAAAGCTTTAGAAGTTATTAGTGATTTTCTTTCAGGAGGTTCAAAAAACAATCAATTTGCACACAGTCTTTTTCAAAATGAAAAACTGCAAGTTGATAAGCACAATCGCATCCATTTTCTTTCAGAAGATGGAAAAACAAGTGAAGAACATTGGAGAGATGAAAACGGTAATTGGAAGAATAAGAAATATGGCAAACGTAATAACTTCTTTTTCAAAAATAGCAAAAAAGGAAATAAGGCCATAGTTTTTACTTCCCCTGAATCCTTTGCACGACAGAGCAAAGATGAGGTTTCAAGGCTTCTAAAATCAGACCATTCTTTATTTGTTTTATTCGAGGAAAACGAGCGAGCATTTGACAGTATTATTGGAGGAAACAAACACATTAAAAACCTTCAAATAATACCTAATAAAAAATCAAAATCTCCAAATATATTTTTGGATAAGTTAAAAAGTCGTTACAAGAGTTTTGATTTAGAGATTAACGCTAGTTCCTCTTTTGGAAAATCTAGGTCAAGGGATGATCTAGGTATTGATAGATAGGAATAATATAAATTTTAATTTAAGGATTCAATATGTTTGAGAAAAATGAAAACAAAGTAGAGAAAAATGAGACTACAAAAAGAAAAACTGCCGTTTCTACTAACAAGGGAAACTCTGGCAATGTTTCTTTAAATTCAGAGGCCCGAAAAAAGCTAAGTGACATTTTAACTAAGGCAAATAAAAAGAACATAGGAAAGAAGATTCGAGCAAGCAGAGTTATTATTTCTGCATTAGAAAAAATCACAGATGAAGACATTTCTATTTTTCAAAAAGAGGCCCTTAGAGGCAAGGATTTTCTTGAAGAGAAAATGAATAAATACATTAAGAAAAATGGAAAAATTACGAGAGATGAGTTCCTAAAAGTCTTAGTCGAAAATTCTAACTTGGGCCTTGCGTAATGAGCAATTTTTTAGGTGAAAAATTGATTAAATGCATTGGCCAATTAGGGAGATTTTGCTATGATTAACGACAAGTTAAGTAAGGGCAAAAACGATGTGGAATCAAGCCCTGAAATGTTCTTTGACAATTTAATATGGTTGACGATTGAAGAAACTGCTCATTATTTAAGAAGAAGTGTAAACGCAGTTAGAATTTTACTTAGTCGTGGTGTTATAAAACGACGTAAATTTGCTGGAAAACTCTACTTCAAAAAATATGAGCTAGACCGTTTGATTGAAACTTCCCAATTTTCAGGAGGTTCATAATGGCGGTTACTTCTTACAAAGATGAGAAAAGCGGAAAAGAATACTGGATGATGTATGTAAACATCAGAAGCCAGAAAGATTCGAGAATCCGCAAACAAAAGCGAATCAGAGGCATTGAGTCCGAAGCTCAAGGGTTAAAGCTTGAGAAAAAATGGATTAAAAAATGCTCTGATCTTGTAACACTAGAGGAATATCGAGGCATATCTTGGAGTGATGTTGTAGATCTTTGGTTTTTGGAGGCCGAGCAAGGCTTCTTTAAAAGCTATTCTCCCAACACTCTTAGGACTTATCGAAGTGCTATAGATTGTTGGACAAGTGAATGGTTTGATGCTCCTGCTGCTGAACTTTCAAAGGCAGATGGAAAAGAGGCCCTTCTTTTTGCAAAAATGAGTGGGCTTTCTAAAACCAGTGTCACCAAAGTCAAAAGAACAATTAACACTATCTACAATTGGGGAATACAAGAAAGATACATTCAAGGTGTTCATGTATCTCCTGTTTTTGGTGTTGATGTTCAATTTGATTCACAACAAGAGAAAGTTCCTCTCATCCTTACAAAAAACGAGTGTATTACGCTTTTAACTGAGGCCAGAGAGCGTGAAAATGAATGGTACTATGTTTGGGCCTTCGTTTTGAACGCAGCTTGCAGAAACGGCGAATGTTACACTCTTTTAAAAAGTGATGTTGATTTAGTGAATCGCAATATCAAAATCACTAAGGGATGGGACTATGTAAACAAACGTGCAAAAGCCACAAAGTCGGCCGATTGGAGAAATGTTTACATCAACGACTATCTTCTAGGGGTAATCCAAGAGCTTTTTAGACTCTACCCAGATACTCCATATCTGCTTCCTCGAATTAAGGAATGGGGATATGGGGCACAGGCCGCGGCCTTAAGAAAATTCTGTGAAGAGATTGGAATTACCTCAGTTACATTTCATACATTGAGAGCTTGCTGGGCAACACATACCTTGGCCGAAAAAGGCCTAAGATATGTTGAGCAGATCATGGCAATGGGTGGCTGGAAAGACAGAAAGACGTTTCAAATTTATATCAGACTCGCAGGACTTGATGTTCAGGGGGTTACTGACGGGATTGGAATGTCGCCGATTGTCACAAATCATCAAGGCCCAAATGGAAATGTCATTCTTTTTAAATCCAAAGGATTTATGAATCAAGTGACGACCTAAAAGCTTTCAAGACATTTCGCTTTTGAAAAATGCACAAGGAATCTTGTGCATTTTTTATGGGAAAAGATGAAATTCTCAAAACTTACTGTTTTTTGAGAGTGAATTTTTCCCTTGGCTATTGTAGCCAAATCTTCTATCGTTATCTGTATAAACTTAATGGGTTAGACAAAAAACCGTCGAATCCACCAAATTTAAAAGCGCTTATGGCCGTCACTATTGAAAAATATAAAAAAGCTGTCGATTCTCTCAAAAAAGCACTTCATGCAGAAAAAAACGATATCAGCCGAGATGCGGCCATTCAGAGATTTGAGTTTTGTGTAGAACTAGCGTGGAAGTATGCCAAGAAGCTTATGGGAACCCCAACGACTGCCCCAAAGCAAATTGTTAGGGAAATGGCCCAAAATCATTTTATTCAAGATGCAAAACTCTGGCTTGAAGCGATTGAAAAGAGAAATTTATCCTCACACACCTATAATGAGGACTTAGCAGAAGAAGTCTACTCCTTCGCTAGCCGATTTCTGAGTGAACTAGAAAACCTATCTACTCAATTTGATTCAGTATGAAGTTTGGCCTTGAAGAACAAGATTATCACTTTTTAAAAAAGCAGCTCACAGCTGCTGGAGAGTTCAACGCAAAAATCTACTGTTTTGGCTCAAGGGCCAGAGGTGACTACCATGAATTTTCTGATCTTGATCTTATGCTTGAATCTGATAAGGATTTATCAGATTTAATTGGGGAACTAAGAGAAGTTTTTGAGGAAAGCTCTCTACCAATTAAAATAGATCTAGTTCAACTTAAGGACTTTGAAAAATCCTATCTTGAGAACTATCTAAAAGAAAAAACTCTTTTTTAATTCAGGTTAAAACGCAACACAAAGAAGTCACCAAGCCCAATCAAGAACATTAAAAGACCATAGAGTGAGTGCTCGATGCAAACAAGTCCAAAGGACTTCTTTTTTAAATAAGTTGAAGTGTAGAGGTAATTTCCCACAAAAGTAAAAGTGAGAGCAACCCAATTGTTGTAGATAACATGTAGAAAACTAAAACAGAGCGCGTTTACAAAAATAATTAATTGTCCTGGCCCAAACAAGGACTGATATCTCTTGAAAAAAAAGCTCCTGTAAAGAACTTCTTGTGGGATAGCTGATAAAAGAGGATACGCAAAGAAAACAATCAAAATTAGTTTGGGGCGATTCTTAACAACATAGAAGAGTTTGTCCGGTCTTAAAAAGTAGGTTCCGACTCCAACAAAAAGAGCAATGATAAAAAAGCGTTTAAGAACAAAATACAAATCCTCTTTTTCAAAGCCAGTCAGAAAAAGTGCAGAAAACTCTCCTCTTAGTTGAAAAAGAGCATAGCTAAATCCAAGGCCTAGAAGAATAAAAGGATGAATCGTTATCCATTTATAATGGATTCCTAAAACTAAAAAAATGTAGAGGAGAAAAAACTCGAGCCCGAGTATTAATTTTTTATTCATCTTTATTCATTTCTCTTGAGCTCATTATACTGTTTTTCGCCCCATTTGAAAGCTTCACCTGGAGTTGACTTAATCCAATCATAGGCCTCAGAGAAACTTGAGTCATGCTCTTTGGCCACAGAGCGAGTATTTCTCTTCATTTGCCTCCACTCTTTTCGGGCCAGGGCCTTCATTTTCCTATCAAATTTCTCTTGTGCTACTTCTGGCTCAAAACGATCTCGAAGTTCATTTTTTAGTTCTGCATTTTCTTGGGAGAGCTCTTGAGCAATCTCGTTGATTGTTTTCTGATAATCCTCTTGGCACTGCTTGTTAAAGCGTTGAAAAAAAGCAGGTCTCTTCCCATAACGAACTTGCACTGGAACAAGTTTTGGGGACTCATCATAGATATCTTTAAATTGAGTTTCACATTCAAATTCAACATCAGAGGACGCTGTTTTTTTGTATCCTAATGACTCGCTTGTCGTTGCTTGGATATTAAAAAGTTTATAATAATCCATAAATTCAGTACTTCCATTGGGAAGGTTTAATAGCTTTTGTCTGTACTCTTCTTTTTTCTCTGGTAATCTAATGTTATAAACATCAGAGAAAGTTTTCATAAAACTCTGTGCTTCATCACCATGAGAGAGTTCAACATCAATGTGGTAATCAACACTACACTGATAGAACTCATGAGATGAACTCATTCTATTTTCACAATAACTAAGCATCTCCTCTCCCGAAAGAGATTTCATCTCATTAAGAGATTTTCCTTTCACATGAGGGCCAAAGTAGGCCAGTGAGCGAGGAGCTTCTTCTTGCTTGATTTTCTCAACCGCTTGTTTGAATTTTTCGTTTTGACTCAGGTAAGGACTTTCTTTAAGAAAATCGAGGTAGAGGTCTCTCACTGAAGAAGCCCTCTCATTAGCAAGTTCCTGGTGAGAAACATAACCGTCCTTATGCGCAATCCTGTTAGCCGTTGCAATAATTTCAAGATTAAGATTATCTAAAATCATTTTTGACTTATCAACACTCTCTGGAATATTAGGGTCATTAATAACACTCTCTGCAAGTTTATTGGCCTTGGATTTTATAGATTCATACATGGACTTCACAGACTCGCACTCATTTCCTTTAAGAAGTTTATTATTAAATCCTTTTTTCTGGTAACGAATTCCCCTAGAGCAATCAATGTTCTCAGGATTTAGCCTCTGTCCGTCTGCGCCCTTAAAATCTTTGGCCAAATCAACTCCTCCAACCAGAGCAGGAAACTTGGAACCAAAATCCTCACTCTCTTGCGTTAAATTAACAGAGCAAGAAACATCTTCACTTAAAGCAAGCTTTAAACTTACCGTTCTTGATTTGATTCCCTTTGGTGCCATCCCGATTTCATCAATACATTTTTGAATTAAACTCTTCTTTTTTTGCTCAAACATTGAATTCTGAGTAAGTTCCTCACAGTTTTTTTGGGCCACAACACTTGTTTCTTCAATGAGCTTAACT
Organism: Bacteriovoracia bacterium; assembly: GCA_030431635.1. Taxonomy (GTDB): domain Bacteria; phylum Bdellovibrionota; class Bacteriovoracia; order Bacteriovoracales; family Bacteriovoracaceae; genus CALFYV01. The sequence goes on along the minus strand of JAUIIL010000001.1, from coordinate 230,112 downwards.
AAAGTATTATCAAGTTCAGTCCCTAGATAATCACATTTAGGACCTTGGTCTTCAAGATCGTTAAAATAGACTCTATCGTAACATGGTCTTTCACACTGACAGTTCTCATCTAAATAACCACCGTTGTTGTAGCAACGATCTCTATCACCTTGAGTCACTTTTGCTTCACAACTCTGGGCCACAAGATCCTTATTCTCTGGAATCGAGACAGGTCTTTTGGCGCACTCACAAGTAAAAGGATTAAATTTATATTCATAACCGATTTGAGAATCGTTATTCCTTCTTTCACATTTTCTCTGCTCTTTTGCTGCATTTTTACACTGCATACTACGGGGAGGCTCAGTACAAGCTGTCACACCTTGGATAGGCCCTTCCATAAAATAATCATTCACGCCGACGAGCATATCCACTTCATTAAACTTTTGAATATAGCCTTCTTTACATTTTTGACAGGCGTAGCGCTTCTCTTTGAAGTTATTTCCTTTTGCTTTAGATTTAATTTTTATTTTCTCCCACTGAGCACAATGAGGAATATCTTTCTTTAAACGAGCAATGCTTCCCATCCAATTCTCAATACTACAAGGGGCCCATGTGAGCTTTTCATTATTCCAATCTTCTCCTTCACGATCTCTATAGACAGCTTTTAAAGAATTATCTGTTTTCCCAGTTATTTTTCTTTTCTCTTTATATTTACAAAGAGTTCCTCCTGTCTTGACACTTAAGCATTGGCAGTTCTTCCACTTATGCCCTGCTTGTTTACAAGAATCCTTTGCGGAGTTAAATTTCTCTTCGCTCATTGGGGTAACACCCTCAACTCCTTCACATTTTAGCTTCTCTTTTGGAATAACAACTCCTCCACCAAAAAGCTCTCCACTACCCATTATAGGAGTAGGGCCATCAGACAGAGAAACAGGATTTTTTTGTTTTTCTTTTTTACTTATACAAAGACAATTAAGTGAATCAAACTCCTGATTGTCACTACAAGAATTTTTATTCATAGGAAAGCAAGATATCATTGTATTGAGAGTATCTTTTTTGGCCCCTTCAATAAAGCTTAAATGCTTATTATAGGTAGATAACTCAAGAGAAGGGTCTTCTTCTTTTAAGTCATTTGCTGCTCTTTTTGAATTTTGAGTTTTAAAACGCCAGAAATCTTCTCTTCCATTTTTATGTAGTAAGAAAACTTCTCCCTCATTTATCCCATATTTTTCTCTTTGATCTTCAGATAGGTTATTCTTTTTAAAAACATAAGGCCTTCCATACTCTGTATCAAAAACGGCCATATATTTATCTGTCTCAACAACTTTGACGCCGGAAGATTTTACTTCTTGAATTCTCTTGAGTATTTGCCTATTAACTTCTGTTGGAGTGCTGCTTCCCCAGTCCCTTCCAAGATCTGCCACTAGATCGTCAATACGACTTCTGTGTCTTTCAGGCTTTTCATCACTCGCGTGAGAAAATAAAGTTACAATAGCTAAAAGACATAATAATCTCATCGTTCCACTCACTACTTAAATATCAACTCTTTATCGGACGACAGAAGATAAAACTTGAGCACAAAGCTAAATTATTGATTTTCTTCTTACCCTAAGGCATTTAAGGATAACCGACTTGGTTTGCTCGAGTTTTCTCAAAGCTTGCTGGGAAAACAACTCAAAAAAATAATTATTTTTATCTATTTCAAGAAAATCAAAAAGAGAGCTTACTCTAAGTGCACTCCCTAGCTTTTCTTGATAGATGTTTCTCTTTCCAATGGAGGCCAGTTGTTTTTGAACGACAGGTGAAAGCTTGAAATCCCCTCTTAGGGCCCTCATTTTATAATTATCGAGGAAAGCTTCTTGAATTTTAAAAAGACGCTCTATGGGCTCTCTTGCACTTGGGAAATCGTCTTGAAAAATAATTTCTCTTAAAGTTTTTTCATAATCTCTAGGAAGGCTTTCAAGTTGAAAAGTGAATTTAAGTAAAGAAGCCATTTCATCAACAAAACCCTCTCCTACTTTTGGTCTAATAAGTAATTTAAAGAGGTTCTTCCACTGTTTTAGCTCTTCCGCTGAAAGTTCAACCATTTGAGCATAATCAATTCTTACAATGCTAAAGCCAGATGGAGACTTTATATCTCTTGTAATTAACCAATTCCCTGGATGCCCATCTGTATCATGTAAACCTTTGATAAATTGAGCACCATCTTCAGACACAACAATTTGTTTAAGAATCTTTTTTTGCTCGTTTACACTTAAGTCATCAATATCAATTTTCTCAACCCACTCATAAACAGAAACTCTTCCTTGGTGTTTCTTTTTAAATAACTTTTGAAATTTCTCAAGGGGACTAGCAACTTTGACCCTAACCTCACTATCGAGGTTTTCATAGGCCTTAAGCGCGCTTTCATATTTGGAGCGCTGTTTAGTTTGATCAAGCTCATCTCCACCAACATGTAGTGTTTGATAGGCCTGAGAACGAGTCTCTTCAATGATCATTCCGCTTTTTTTCAATTCATAATCACGCATATCCATTAATTCTTCAGCTGTCTTTTTTAAAACTTTATTCTCTTCTTGAATTCTCCCACTTACATTTTCTTTTTGAATTGTTAAGGCCGTTTCTACTAGTTTATTAGTATCAGGATCTCGAAAAACAACCTTTGCAGTATAATTGATAGAACCAGCATTTTTAATTCCCTCTACATGATGAATATACTTTATATTATCCCCTAAGAGATCTTCTAGATGTCTATAAAAACTCTGCTGCTCTGGAGGAGAGGCCCTGTCAAAAACAAAAGAGAGTTCTTCTCTGGCCTTTTTGGGTAAGAAACCTGTTGCTCTCAAAAACTGAGCTCCCTTATACCCCATAGCATCAAGGGCAGAAACAAACGAAGCAATTGATGGCTTTTTAAAAGGGTCGTCAGCTATTGTTCCTATAATATGAGAGAGAATGTTCTTTTGCTCTCCAACAGGAAGATTTCTCAAGTACGTTTCAAATGAAACTTTTATTTGTTTATTAGAATAATTCTCACCTAAAACAATTTTCATCAACTCTTCAGTATATTCAGAAGAAGAGAGAATGCCATTATGTTCATCAAATAGAGCAAGTAAAGTGAGAGTCTTTCCTTCTAAGGGAAGTCCCCAATACCCTTCTCTGAGTATTTGAACTGCTCTTCTTAATTCTGGATTAAATTCAATTCCTGGTATATCCTCTCTCAATCCTAACATAAATAACATTGCATCATACTTTTGTTGCGAGTTTTTAAGTTTATCAAAAAGAATGTGAGGACTATCGATTAGTACGAGTAAATCATCTTTATACCAATTTCCCATATGCCTATAATAGGGCTTGAGATAACTTGATTCGCTTCTGCTTGTTGTAATTTTTTTCTCTAAGTATTTGAGAGTTTCATTTCTTAAAGTACTCTGCTCAGGGAATTGTTTTTTAATAAATTGAGCAACATCTCTTACTAAACTTCTGCGCTCATTTAAAAGAGGAAAAGCGCTCTTACTGCTGGCTAGATTATCAGCAACTTCATTAAGTTTAAATATTTCATTAATTTGCCAAACTGATAGTTTATTTTTTGTCGAGTTGAATTTCATCCGACTGACTAGTTTAGGATCTTTAAGAAAAGATTTAATTGATGAGTTATTTTCAGCATAATCTATCAAATGAAGAAAAATATTATCAAAGGCCTGTCCTTCAATAATTTCACCACCTTTAGTTTTTAAAGCTACCTGGGCGATTTTAAATAAGTCATCCTCTGATAACGCTTTAAAAATAGCATCATCACCCAAGAGTTCCATGAAAGCTTTTTTGTCAAAAACGCTGCCAATAGTTGCTTTTTCAATTTCGTTTTGAAAATTGAATATCTCATCAATTTGCCCCATAAATATTTGTAATTGACCTAGTTTATTTTTAGGCATCTCTCTCTTGAGCTGACTAACGAGGTAATGATCATAATCCTGAAATAATCCAAAATTTTGATAAAAAGCTCTAGTAAGTATTTGAGCTTTTTTTCGCGCAGGATAGAATTGATAAAAAAGAGGTTTAGATACATTAAAAAAATTATCAAAAGCTTCTTTAATCAGATGGGGCCTTTGTTTATGAAAAAACTGTAACTCTGTAAACTCACGAGGATGATTCTCTAAAACCCATTGATAGTAATTGTTTAATCGTTCGTGCTGAAAGTCATTCGTTATATGAATATTGATGTAGTTTTTATCATAATAAAGGCTCAAAGAGTGAAAGGCTTCAAAACTATCATCTAAAGATAGCTTTTTATTGAATAATGTTTGATGGACCGCTTCATCTCCTGAAATCTTAAACAAGTATTTCTTAGTTTCTTTATTCTTCGCCATTTTTATTAAAATATTAATTTCTTCAGAGTTAAAACGCTTTTCAATATTATCACTGAATATAAGCTCTCTAAGAATCTTTACTTCTTCCATAGAAAAACCTAGGTTTTTAAAATAAGAAAAAAGCTTTTTTTCAATTGCAGTAAAAACATCAGGTGATAGCTTATATTTTTTTAAGGAATTTTGACGATTGAGTTGATTTCTTATTGTTATCTCTCCAACTCTCGCTAAATCACCAGAGTTATTCATCTTTTCAAACATTTTTAAATATTTAACTAAGTCATTCATATTCTCAATTGAATTCACTCTATTCTCAATAAATTTTGACATTGCTTGAGAAAATACTCTTTGTACTTCTTCATCTTTTCTTATGACTTCAGGAAGAGAATTTAAAGAGTCAAAAAGAGTTAACTCTGCAACTACTTTTGTACTTTTAATTCCCTGGGATGATAATTTTACTTCACTATCAATGAGTAAGTTCAGCTCTCTTTCAAAAAAATCTTTCAGCCTAGAAGCATCTTCTTGGTAAAGTTTTTTGAGGAAGACTCCATTACTAGAAAAGAAAAATCTATCTCTATCTAATAAATATGAAAATGAGCCCACTGGTAAAACATCCTCCCCCCTTGTGAGGTAATAATCTTTTGATAGTTCGTGAAACCTCTCTAAAAACAAAAAACCTTTCTCAGGCTCTAGAGAATTAAAAAGATCTATCCCCTCTCTCATGTCTTCAAGCTTGGCCTCTTTTAACCATTTCTCTAAGAATCTCTTTTTAGTTCCTGTAAGTATCTCATCTCTTTTTAGGAGATGCTTATCCCAAAAGTTATTGAAGACTAATCCCATTTCCCTTAAGTCTTGATAAAAATTCGATACATCTAAATTGGTGTACTCTTGAGTGAGCTCTTTTAGACCTTTTTCAAAATCTTTCTCAACGAAATATTTTTTTAGTTTCTTAATTTTCTGAGAGCTCTCCCTTTGTGCTTTCTGATAATTTTCTACTCTTGTTTTTGTACTTTGAAATTCAAGCTCGTGAGCGTATCTTTCATCCCAAACTAATTTTTCTTTTTGAAATTCTTTATGAAGAGCATACTCAACACGTTGATACCTTTCTGCATTTTTTAGATCATCAACAACTTCTCTATACCCAATCCCATCTTGCTCGTTAAGATAAGTAAAAGATCTCATTTGTTTTATGTTTCGAGGAACAAAAGATTCTCCGAGCACTTCGACTCTTACTTTGTCATAAACAGTACTTAATTTTTTAAAAAATATTTCCTGAAGGCTTTTTAATTCCTCTTGTGTTTTACTTTTTTTATAGTGAGTATATAGATAACTCCATTGACTATAAAAATCTCTTTTAAAAGCACCATTAAATTCATCCGTACTAGAGTCCTTGGTGATTTTTTTTAACTTGTTAAAATAAAATTGTGCAACTTCTGAACTTGGATTTTGAAAAAAATGCTCAACCCTTTGCGCGATTCTATTCTGAACATCTTTATTCTCGATTATATCTTTTTGAAACTGATCAACAATCTTGGTTTGCCTATCATCAGGATTCATTCGTGCTTGAATTTCAACGCCCTGATTTCTACTTAGATAAGTATTGGTAGCAGCGATTCCATCACGCCTATTAGTTGATTTTGTATGAGTCCCTCCGACTCTTCCTTCTTCTAACTTATCCACTCTATCCAAAAAGTCATAGGCAGCATAGGGATTATCTCCATTATCGATCATCCTAAAAAGAGACTTCACATCAACTTCATTTTCAATTACTCTTCTTAGAAGTAACCCTTGAATTTGATCCTTGGCCCCATTTGTTCCATAAGTTAAAACATCAGCTACACCTTCAATTTGAGAAAGAGCATGCTCAAGTTCATGGCCTAAAACAAAACCAAGTTCGTCATCACTTTTTATAAAATCAATAAAGCCAGTACTAAAGATAACAAATTTTTCACCATTGGCGGTTCTTGTAATACTCCCCATTACTGACTCATTCTCTATCAGTATCAATCCTATTTTCTGTACTCCATCTTCTTTTTTCACATAACTTGATAGTTTTTTCTCGATCATTCTTGCCGATGGAACAATCTCTGGAAGCCACTTAGTATTGATAATTTTCGTATGGTTGTGCTTCATAGCACTACGTAGTTCTTGGTTTGTAAGAGACTCAATATCGCTATCTATCCACTCGACTTCTTGAGCACTCAAAACATGACAAAAAAGAAATAAAAGTAAAAACCTCATCAAGGTTTTATCGGAATGTTGGGCTTAAAAATTCAGAGCTAGAGTGTTTTTATCAAGATTAATTATGGACTAAAAATCTTCTTATAACGACTACTAATAACAGAAAAAATTCCACTGGTTCCTTGGTAGAGATCGTCTTGTGCTTGAGAATAATCATATTTTTGCTCTAAGGCCTTATTAAGAGCAATATTCTCTTTTACAGAGGCAGCACTCTCTTCCTTCGCAGGAGTTCTCTCTAGAGCTTCCTCTATTCTCTTCACTGACTGCTCCTGAGCTAATTGAGGATTATCTGAAGGTTTCGCTAAATCTGGTGTATTTTCTTTGAGATTTCCTTCACTACCGCTACTAAGACCTTTCTTTAAATCTGAAATTGTAAGCTCTTCAAAAAGTCCCTTTCTCATTTCTGGAGATAAGGAAGCGTAAAGCTCTCCTTCTACCATTTTTGCAGCTTCTTCTACTTCAAAAGGCTTTTTCCCTTCTTTTTGTCTTTTCTCATTAATTTTTTGAATCAAATTATCACTGGCCTGATTAAGTTGAGTTGTCATCGCCTGAATTTTCTCAACATTAACATCATCAATAGACTTACTTCCTCCAAAAAGATCGGTGACTTCTTTTGTCAGAAACCCCACCATTTTCTCTAGAGGCCCCATCATTTTAGGCTGAGCTGTAACCATCGTCTTTAAGTCCTGATCTTCGCTATGACTTCTTGGGTAAGGCCTGATACACCCAGAGGAGGAGTTGGCGCACTCACACTTCTGGTTTATTTGACCTTTAAAATCCATACAAACATAAATTTTCTCAGCTTGCTTAGCGTAGGCCTTATCAATGACAAAATCGAGAGGATTTATTATCTGATTCATAAAACTATCAAAAGGACTCTCACTTTGAACAACCTTTCCTTCAACAAAATCATCACGTCTTTTTTGAGTTTCATTTTGAAGCTTTTTGTTCTCTTTCACTGATTTTTCAATATCAACAATCACTTTTGAGTTGTTATAAAGTGTGTAGGCCCCAACAGCTAATTTTCCAGGAGTACTCATCATTAATTTATTCATGGCCTTAGCATGGGTACAAACAAGAACCTGTGTGGCCTTTCTAGCAGCAAAATAAAGAGCGCGCTTGCCAGGAAAATCTCCGGTTTTCTCCATTACTTTTGAAAGAGAAAGGAAAATCATATCTTCTGCATAACTCAATGGATTTCCTCTAGAGAAATTATTCCCTCCAGAGAAAATACTCTCAGCTGTCCCCACAGCAATGCCTTCAACATCAAGGGCGTGAGCACTCATAAGAGGGTTGAGCATCTGCTCTATTTTATAACTCATTAAAATAGCTTGTTTAATTGATATATCAAAATCATTTAAAGAGAATTGCTGTGACTTTTTATAATCATCTAAACTCATGGACTGATTGAGACCAAGTTTTAAACGGTTCATTTCTTGATAAGCAAAGAAAGCTTCTTCGTCACTTAAAGTAGCTTCTACATATTCTTGAATTTTCTTATCATTAATTTGAATACTTCTCACATATTTTTCAACATCAAAGTCCTCTTTTTCGAAAGAGAAAAGAGATGTCTTTTGCTTAAATAGATTAGGTTTAAAAGCTCCTGCTGCACACTTGGCCATATCCTGGGCCGCTGTTCCAGGTGGAACAGAGATACAAGTTGGTAGTCCTCCAAAGCCTAAAATTTTAAGTGCACTTACTAATTGCGCAGCCGCAGTCATCGCCGTTCCAATATAAACGAAAGGTCTTTTGCGCTGGAGAGTTTTGATGGCTACTGCTTGAGCTTCTATTTGATAGTCAAAGGCCATTACCTGTGGGTCATAACTAGCGGGATAAACTCCATTAATTTTCTTATAGCGTTCTGCCTCTTTTTCTCTGCGCTCATAATCTTTTCCAAGACTCTTATTCTCACCCTCTTGAAGAACAGTTGTTATAAACTCTCCTCCCCAACTGGCCAAAGCCCCACCTGCTTGAAGTTTTGTATCTAGACACGTAGCCCCTTTAAGCATTGGGATGAGTTTGTAACCACTAAGCCCCCATTGGACATAAGATCCTGCTTGACCAGGAATAAGACCTGCAATTGATTGAGCAATACAAGCTCCCTGATCAGCTCCACTACCTCCGCCATTTAAACAATCTTTCGCAGAAAAAGCAGCTGCAGCAACCTGGCTGGCCGCTTCGAACGCCTTAGCAAGTTTAGGATCTTTAATATGAGCACCTAGTGAAGATAAGGCCCCTGTTGAAATACATCTTGTGAGTTCAGCACCAGTTAACCCCATACAGGAAAGAGCATTACCCGCTAATCCAATACCTAGGGCCAAGTTTTCATTTTCATTAAAAAGATCGGCAAACATATTAAAACCAGCGCGCATGAAGCACTGATCTTTTTGCTTATCTCTAACTTTCCCATTAAGCCCTGCGACTCCTTCATTTGGAATAGCCGTACACTCTCTTATACTTGATGCTGCTCCATAAAGAGTTTCAAATATCTTTCTCGCGTCTCCCTTTAACTCAGCAGCAATGGAAGATCCTAATTGGTTAACCAGGCAAGAGTCTCTCATGGCCGCTCTTGTCTTATACTCTTGGCACTCAGTTGAATTTTTATTCGCTTCATTTTGACAAGTCTCTTGAAGAGTAAGCCTCTGCTCTTTACTTGGCCCTTGTCTTAAACAACTCAAAGTCCCAATGGCCGCATTCCCAAATTTTGCGATATTCTCATCTATTTCACCTAAAGCTCCCATCGCGGCACCGGCCAAGCAAAGTCCAGCTTCACGACGGCGGTTTTGAACCATGCGATTTGAGTCTTGAGTGACTCCAAGTTGCGCAGTATGAAGACGATTAATAAGAGAAACCCCTTGATTATCACCAGAACTATAGAGACATTTTTCTAAGTTATAGTTTCCGTTATCTTGCTCCAGACAAGCTTTCGTAACGGCAATACTTGTAAGTCTACAATCAAGATTTTCAGACTTGCATTCTTTAAAAGTTGAATGAGAAAGAATTCCTTTATGGATCTCAATACAATAGTTGGCTTCATCAAGAGAAGTGAAGTAGCTCAAGCACAGATCTTGTATCGAGAGTTTATTCTGATCTTCATATTTTTTATCCAATGCCCCCCTAGGAACACAACTAGCAGCACTTAGACCAAGGCGGGCCATTATTCCAACAGCTCCTTCTTCTTGGGCCAGCTCCCCTCCGATATTTCTTAGAAGTTCATTTCCAGCACGAGAGAGTTTGCATGAGGTTTTAACAGACTTCTCACAACGAAGGTAATCCTCACTCCCAACGACTAAGGAGCTTTCTTTTTCACACTTATCTTTAATTTTTTCGATTAAGATTGGATTATTATCCTCACACCCTCTGATAGCAAAAGCATTTTTTATCGCTGCATTTTTAATACTCTCTTGACAGCTTGCTGCAACAACAGGAGAGAAAGACTCACAGACACTCTTTCCTTTCGCTGATGCTTGACACATCTGGAGTAAGTCTGAAGTATTTGGAAATAACTCATCTCCAGAGAGTCCTTCTTTTTCTTTAAGTGTAAGAAAAAGAGAATAATTGTTGTTAACAATATCATAGCAGAGATCTTTATGTTCCTGAGATGAACTATTAATACTCTCACAATCACTCACTCGAAAATTATCAAGTTCCATTTCTGACTTTAACTTCAATTCTTTATTATCAAAAACGCTTAAACAAAGCTGGCTCGTAATGGCCACTTGACGACCATTAGAATCAATCGTCTTTGCGTTTTGAAGATGCCCTTTAAGAGCAAGTCCTAATTGGCATTCTTTTTTATGTTTGCGAGTTGAGTATATGTCCTCATTTGAACATATACTCGTATTGAGTGTATTCGTTTGCAAATAGTCTTTTAAAGACTCTTTGACTATTTTGTCGCACTCTTTCTCACCATCAGGAGAAAGGCACAGTTCATCCTTAAGTTTTTTAGTATAAAACTTATTCTCATCTTCTAAGTAACTAAGCATCAGCTCATCAAGATCACAGCGAACATCTGCCTTTTTCAATTCTTTCTTCGTTTGCTTAATAGACTTCGTTTGAAAGGGAACTTCAGTTAATGAGTTCATTTTTTCAAAACAAAGAGAATACAGAGAATACTTCTCACTACTAGAGTCAATTTTATACATTTCAAAGGCATAGGCCCCTGATAAAAAGAAAAATATTAACAGCTTCATATTCATATAAAAAGTATACCTCTACGCTCTAGTTATCGGTAAAATTCATCCAAAACCTTAATTTTAGGTGAAAAAGAGAGCTTAAAAAATAGGCAGTCTAACTAGTTAAAAAAAGGAGCAAAGAAAGGATAGCTTTTTATAAGATCTGACCAAGAGTTAATAGATGCTGGCCCTCTTCCTTGCTCTGAGAGAAGAATACTCTCAACTGAGTCTTTAGCGTCCTGAATTTTTTGATATTCTGGCCCTTTCTTGTTCATTGAAAAAACAATTACATCTTTCTTAGTATTAGGGTAAGACTCAACTACAGCAAATTTCTTTACTTTTGAACTAAACAAACCAAGTCGTGAACGTTTATTAAGAGCATTATCTCTGAGTTGCATTTCAAAGAGAAACCTATTCTCCTCATTCGTATTCACAAGGTAATAAGGAATATCTCTAAGCCCTCCTTCACCTTCAGCTTGATCAATACTCACGAGTTTCTTAACAGCTCCATCTTCAAGATAATGAACACTCAGAGAAGAAAGACCTTGATTTACTTTTTGACCAAAAAAGGAGTCTTCTCTTTTATTACTCTTAAAAAGCTTTTTCTGCTCACGAGAGGCCTGTCTATTTAATTTCTTTGCTCTTCTTCTGTCTCTACCCTTCAAGCTTTCATCACCCTCTTGTAGTCTTTGCACGAGCTCTTTATCTTCACTACTAATACCGCGGCTCGTTTCACTTTCAATCTTCTTTTCCTCACTAAAGCTTGTTTCATTACCTTCAAACTGAAAGAGACAATCAAAAAGATAAGGTTGTTCTTCACAGGTATTTGCTTTTCTCATACTTGCTATATTTTTTGATTCTCCACCCATTAGAGTGATGGCATCCTCTTTTGAATCTATAAACTCTTTCACATCAACAACACCATCTTTATTCTGTAAAAGAAAAATATCTCTCTTTCCATTTTTATAGATTTTACTTAAAGCAATTTCATTAACTGAATCTGCAAAAATGGCCCTGATTGATTTTTGCTCTTGATTTGTTTGTTGATGCTGAAATTCTACCTCAAAACGATCCTCATCATTGAGAAAAGCATAAAAGTAAGGCAGCTCTTTCGCATCCAGAACATCAAGGGCCTTAACTTCAGTCCCTTCAATATAATGAAGTTCAAAAAACTCAACTTTGTTATTCTTCCCTTTCAAACTCACTTGATTTTCATCAATATTTCTGAAATTCTTTTTTTGCTCTCTTCTCTTTTTTCTCTCTTGCGCCTTCACTTCTCTCAAATCCTTACTCGTTAAAACCCCTTCATTCAAGAGCTTTGTCATGAGCTGACTCTCTTGAGAGACTTCTTTCACATCTTGGACAACTTCTACTCCATCTGATTTTCTTAGAGGTGTCACACAACGAAGAGATTGACAAAGATAACTACCCTTAGAAGCTTGAGCTCCCACTTCTTCATTTGTTGAGAAAGTAAGAAGTAACTCCTTAAGAGTGTTATTTCTAAGCTTTTTCATCTTAATTTTCTTGGCCCCTAAGAGAACTTGATAGGCCTTTTGAGAGTCATTGCCCTCCTCTACTATATAAAACTCTTTAACATTTTGAGGTAGTAAAGCCGTTTGGACCTCATTTGTTTTATTCTTAATGATATCAATCACAAGCCTCGTTGATCCATCACTATGTTTGCCTTCATAAACGAAATACTTATCCTCTTCCTTCAAATCAATAGGAATTCTTTTAAGTTTTTCTCCTGAGAATTTGGCCACAAAATGAACTTGCTGAGCTTGCTTCCATATAGGACCACTTTTAACTTTTCTCTCACTACTAAGACCAATCGCATTTCGCTTCTGAAAGTTATCATCAACAGATATCTCTTGAGCATGGGCCGCAATCACATAAATAAGTAGTAGAGTAAAAAACTTCATATCAGTATTCTAATCGGTCAACTCACTCACTTCATAAAGCCTTTTCTAACAGTTTGAATTTTCATAAACCATGTTGCCTTAAGTTTGTGTCACTCACACTAAGCCTAAATAACTGATTTATGAAAAAATTGAGTAAAAAGCAGTATCGTCCGATAAGCTAACTGCTGAAACATATGATTTTGGGAGAGAACTGTGAAACCGTTCTTTATAGCTGTATTTTTATATCATTTATCTTCCTTTGCTTTTGTGCAAAGTGAAGATGAGTGCGATCCTCTCAAAAATGCCATTTCTCAATGTCGAAAAGTCTTTAACTCACAAGAGTGTGATGACAAAGAATTAGCTTGTCTTAATGATGAACTTTTAATGAAAAAAAGTGACCCTCTAGAAAAGGCTTCAAGTGATAAGAGTGTCACCGCAGTGGGAGAGCTCTTTCATTACTATACCTGCGCATGTCGACAAGAAAAAGAAGGATTTACCAAGACAACACTCAGAAGTAATGGAAACCTTATTAATAGTTTCCCTCAAAACGTTATTATTCCCATTACAAGAGTTGGCTTTAGCTCTCTTAAAGAAAGAGTGGGAACAAATCCTCCAAATATCGAACAAGTTCTTTCACAATTAAGTCTTGATTATCTTGAACCAAACTTTCTTACCCAAATGGAGTCAATTATTGAAAGGGCCCATAAACATCAAGATAAAATCAAAGATGGAAGCATAAGAGTCAGGGCCGCTGCTGATCCGGCCAGAGCAACTATAAGTGATCCTGAAGGATTCAAACAAACGGGTATCGCTCAATTTAGTTTTTCACTTTCAAAAGATTTTAAAAAACAAAAAAGTATTCCTGACTTTCACTCAACATCAGAAGAGATGATGGAGAAAATCAAATCTGAATTTAAGAACAAGCCTGGAGAACTCAGTAATGCCGATCTCGCCTATGGTAGAGGTTATATCACCTATCTCATTATTCAGAAAATAATTGATAAAAAATATCCAAATTCTGAAGTGAAAAAAAAATTCTCTCCTATTCCCGTTATTGAAATAGAAAAGCCACAACGCTACCTTCAAGTTGCTGTTCATAACCAAAATGAAATTTATGAAACAAACGCTTTAGAGAAACTATCACCTAGTCACTTCCCTGAAGCTCAGAGACCTGAAAAATTCCGAGGACAAGAGAGGGCCGAGGAGATTCACATCATCTTCCTCGATGAGTCCACCCCCACTCCAGAAATTGACTCTCAAAAAAATTACTTTGAGACAATGGGCTATTATTTTGATAGAGAACTGATGATTAAGGCCAACCATTACGAATACCTTAACTTTTCTTCTTTAGTAGGTGGCAGTAGGCCTTTAAGCTACCGAGAGTTTGTAAGCGCTTTTGATAATCTCTTAAAAAGTAACAATACAAAATTTAAAAAAATTTTGGGGAAAAATTTAGGGGAAGTCATGGAGCAAATCCCTAAGTTTATAGATCTTGTTAGTTCTCCTTACTTCTTTGATAGTGGTATTAAAAAAGCACAAGAGATGGCCCTAACTCGCTTTGAAGAGGATCTGAAAGATTACTCCCGATCGGGACTTAATAAAAAACATGTTATTGCGGTTGCTCATCTTCCAAGTTTCGAAATCCCCCAAAGAAGAGAAGGGAAGAAATACATGCCTATTTTACCTCAAAAATATCTCAATTTCTTTGAGCAAAAAAATCATAACTTTTATTATATTGAACTTCTTGATAGAAACTCAGTCGATGTGAAAGATACATTAAAAAAAGTCATCTCCTCTAACGCTTCTTTTCAAGCTCAGAAAATTTATAATGAGGGAGAAAAGCAAATAAAAAACTTTGCAGAATTAAAGAAAATTATGATCTATATTGATGATTCTGGCTCAGTGAAGGCTAAAGAGTATTCTCAAGTTTTAAATGATTTTGTGAAGAAGATTAAGACTGATTTTCCTGGAACAGAAGTTTTCTGCTTAACAGGAGAAAAACTCTCAGATGAGAGATGGGTAAGCTGGCCAGCTTATCAAGCCGAGGAAGTTGCTATCAAGGATTGTAAACTATGAAGAAGTTTTATATTTTAATTCTTTTTTTTAGCTATCAATCTATAGCACTCATCACTAATAGCTTTGACTGTACTCAGGAGCAAATGAATAAATGCCCTGCTCTTCTTCTAGGTGTTCCCTGTAAAGGAGCTCCCATTTGTAAGAGCTATGTTGATATGGAACCAAGTGAAATGGGTAAACTCAATAGTCAGGATATAGAGATTATAAAAAGTAGAAACCCTTTTGAGTGTACTTGTAGTAGCCCAAGCGAACTCTCTAGTAATTTCCCTGATAACATCATTTTCCCTTATATCCCCCATCAAAAACTTAAAGAGAATATGTCAAACTATATGACCAATGTAAAAAACGGAAATCTTCCTCGCATTGAATTTCGAAACACACTTTACTTTCTGATGGAAGGAATTCAGGCCACTATTAAAGAATTCAACGGAGGAAAAACACAGTGGCAAAACTCTCAACTAGATAAAATTGATAATACTTTTATTGTTAAGGCCGGAGCAAGTAATGCTCGCGCTAATTTGGATGAGCCCAATAATTTTAAAAGCTCCGCAGATTCTTCTGGTTTTGATTATACTGGCCTTGAACTTGCTGATTTGAGTAATGATTTTATCAATGCCATTATGAAAAAAGAGTTCGTCAAAAAAATTATCACTCAGAAATATGATGAAAAAACCATTACCAATTTAAGTCAAAGTGAAATTAATAATACAAAACTTGCTCTAGGAAGAGGCCTTATTACTGCTTTTACCATCGTTGAAGCCGCACCTAGATATAATAAGCATGACATCAAAACAATTGAAGAGATGTTAAAATATGAAGAATACTACCCAGAAATTAGTTATGGAAAAAAATTTGTCTCAATCGATATCCAGTCTTCTTTTAAAAAGAAAAGCCGGCTTAAACCTGAAGATATTCCAGGGGTCACGAGGGGAAGAAATGTAAACATTATTGTTCTTGATGAATCAATTCCTAACCCTTATGGAGGAACAATTACGAAAACAAGTTATTATAATACTGTTGATAGCTTTGCTGAAAGATTTGCTCTTATTTATTGTAACCCTAAAAACTCTCGTCATGATAAGATACTGACTTACCCTGATCCAGATAAAGATGTTTTTTGCCAATACGATCCTAAGTCTGGAGAGTACAATTTAGATCTACTTATTATCGCTACAGTCATTAGTTTTGAAAATATTATCAAATCCCGAGAAATTAAAAACATCTCTGAGTTAGAAAAACATAAGATTATTCTTCATTCAAAATACAATGAAACACTACTGCAGAAAATTGCTCGTTATCAAGAGCAATTTAAAGATAAAATGGATAAATTTGTTGATAGAAAAATCTTTCGTTTTGTTAAGCTAGACGGATATGCCATGCTCTTATTAAAAGAAGCCGTCAAGGCCATTTACTTTGATCCTCAGGATACAGGAAATAACTACAAAGTCTTTTTAGAACAAAAAGAGGACTTTAAGAAAGGAAAAGAAAAATTACCAGAGCACTATAAATACTCATTGGCCATATTTCATTTGGCCAACGATAAGGGTATCTTTGAACCACTGGCCCCTCCAAAAGATGAAAAGTTTGAAGCAACTCTTTTGGAGGAGACTCTTAAAGAACTTGGGATTCATAAAGAAACCTTGAAACGTGGAGCTTCTTTTAACGAAAACTTTAAAAACTCTCTCTTTCGCTCTATCAATGCCATTGCTGACTTTGAGCATCTAGAGAGTGTTAATCTTTTTATTGATGAATCAGGTTCTATGACTTTCAACAGTGTTAAAGAGCAAATTGGAGAGCTAGAGAAAGAAATAAAGGATAACTTTCCACAGATAAAGAGAATTAACTATTGCCGCTATTTTGTTGATGAGAGATGGCTTTTGTGGCCATTTCAAACCACTGCTAAGGTAAGCACTGGTGAACTCTCCTTTATTCCTGAAAGTCTTAAAACTGGAAATTTTAGAGTAGGAAAAGAAAAATGCACCAGCTCATTATAATTATTATTTTTCTCCTTAGTACGAGTTTTGCTCAAGATGAGTGCGACCCTAAGAAAGATGTTGCTCTCCAATGCCGCTCACTCTTTTCTCTTGATGAGTGCCAAGATAATGCTCTTCAATGTTATAAGCATGAAGAGCTCTCTCGACCAGATGAGCTAGTCACAAATGCGATGAAAGAAGATCAAACTGTATTAGGAGAAACATTTAGTTTTTTTGCTTGTGCTTGCCGAACAGAAACTGAGGATGGGCATCAAACAAAAGTAGTCTCAACGGGAAGTCTTTCAGATAGCTTCCCTCCTAACGTTGTCCTCCCTATTACAAAAGAAGGCTTTGATAATTTAAAGAAAAGGATTAACACTTCGGAAGATAAAAGTATCAAAGTCTACAATATTTTAAAGCATATCACTCTCTACGATCTGGACCCAAACTACGTGAATTCAGTAAAGAAGGTTCTCAATTACTTAAAAGCAGATTCAGAGGCACAGAAATACTCAATTCCTATTATTGCAGCTGCTGATAAAGATAAGGCCACCACAAACGATCCTAATGGGTTTGAAGGAAGTGGTATCGCTGAATTCAGTAAAAAACTCTATCTTGAAGGATTAAAACCCAAAGGAGCTCTACCAAATTTTGAAGCTCTTAGTCCTGACTTAAAAAAACAATACGAAGAAGAATTAAAAAAGGCACCTGACTCCTACTCCAATTTCTCTCTCGCCTACTCCAGGGCCATGATGACTTATTACTTGATTGGAGTTGTTATTGATAATTATCCAAATTCATATCCCAAAAATTTGAAAGAGTACTTTAACCCCACTCCAATAATAGAGCTTAATGCTCCTAATCGATATGTTCGTATTGACTATAAGAAAGAAACTTTGGTCAGCTTTCATAAGGCTCAAGATAATATCCCTGATATTGAACCTCGTTTTTTCCCTCCACAAACAAGACCCCCTAAGTTTAAAGATAAACCAAGGGCCGATGAGATTCATATCATTATGATCAATGAGTCTCGTCCATCCGTCAACTTTGAACGCCTAACAGGTCTTCTCAAAAATAATAATGGTAATTATGTTGAATACGATAATTTAGGTGAAGGCTACTACTACTCCATTGAAGCTCTGGCCTACGATCTTTTCTATTATTATCGTTACCTAGGATCTGACTATCAAATGAGAGATATGTCTCAAGCCACTCATGTCAAAAATATCAGAGAAGTTCTTAACGATCTTAGTGCAGGAAAAAAAGAAGGAGCCTGGATTCAAGGTACTAAAAAATCATATGTACAGAGGTTACAAAATAACGAGTATCAATTTTTTAAAGATGTCTATGAGCTCGCAAAAAAAACAGGAAAGAGTTTCGAGCAAGTACTTAGTACAAAACCAAGTGAGAGGGTTGATAAAGATCTCGCTCTTTATAAGAAAGAAGTCATGGCAAAAAATCCTAATCATGTTATTGCCGTCATTACTAATGAATTCCAAGCTCAGCATAAACTCATTCTCCCTCCTGAGAGGAAAGACTCTTTTTTCCAAGATACATCTCACAATTTTTATCTTTATCCTGGTGATACCAAGAACTTAGGAAAAGCCGTGAAGGACATTATTTCTTCTAACGCAACAACAAAAGCGTTCAGTCTTAATAAAGAAATTAGATCAAGACTTCAAAGAGTTGTCTTTTGGGTAGATAACTCTGGTGATAATGATTTTGGAGATGTTTACTCTAACACAGCTTCTGGCCCTATGGGCTTTAATGGTGTTTGGGATAGAGGCCTTGCTGGTGATGTTAAAAATGTTTTTGATGCTATAAGAAAAGACTACCCTGGAGTAGAGATATTTTGTATGTCTCCTATGGTTAAAATGGATATAAAAGCTGGAGAAGAAAGACTAGAAACTGAAGGTGGTTTAGAGCGCTGGATCAAATGGCCGATTACAACTTTAACCAAAAGAAAAGTTGAACTTGCACTAGAGAAGTTAGAAAATGCGAAGAAACAAGCTTCTTCAAATTCAAGTGCTCAGAAAATGATAGATTCTCAAATCAGACAATTAAGAGCTTCAGAGTGTCGATGAAATAAATTTTTCAACAAAAAGGGCCGCTGCCTTTTTATCCCAAGAAAAGAAGAGTTGTGGCTCAACAAGTTCAAGCTCCATGAGTTTCAACTCCCCTTTATCAGCCACAAGATCGACTCTGGAGTACAAGCATTCATACCCACAGTTATCCACAAATTTTTTGGCCTCTTTTATTTCATCTTCATTTGGGATATAGATTTCAACTTTACCTCCATGCTCCGCTTGGATACGAAACTCTCCTTTTTTCGCAGTTTTTTTTATCGCATGAGAGAACTCACCTCCAAAGAAAATAAAAGAAAGCTCTCCCTCAGATAAAATGGCTTCAATGAAAGGCTGTATCAAAACACTTTGCCCAGAAAAAATATCACACAACTGATTCATTTCTTCCGAAGATAAGGAGGTTAATTTTCGATAAGTATGAAGACCACTTCCACTTACCATCGGTTTGATAACAAATTCATTTGTCTTTATGAGCAAAAGCAATTCTTCAAATTTTTCCTGATTAAAGTTATCTATGATGAAAGTAGGAACAACATTAAGTCCTTTCTCCATCAGTTCAAGCATATAGCTTTTATCCATATTCCAAATAAGAGTCGTGTATGGATTGACTAGCTTAGCTCCTGAATGGTGAATGTCATTTAAAACACGAACAAATTTTTCATAATGAATATAGTAGTCCCACGGATTTCTTACGATCACATAGTTGAACTGCTCCCAGTTATCACATTGATCCCACACTACAATTTGGAACTCAATTCCTTTACGCTGGAACTCATCAAGGAGTGACTTTTCGTCTTCTATCAAGTGAGGGTGTTCTTTAGATGTAAGAAAAGCTATTTTTGACTTCATATTTTTGTAGGTTAATGCATTCTTAACAAAAAGAGTACTAAAGAATTTGACTGAACAAAGGCTTCTCAGAGACAATAGAAGAAGGAGACGCAATATGACGATATATGTTAATAGAGTTCTTAATATGAAGCAAATCAAGGCCATTGGCTTTGATATGGATCACACTCTTGTTCGCTACCAAAAGAAAACTTTTGAAGAACTCACCTATTCAGAAATGAAGAATAAACTAGTGAGTAAACTTAACTATCCCAAGAGAATCCTAGAACTAGAATTTGACCATGAACTTACAATTCGTGGACTTGTCATTGATAAACAAAATGGAAACCTGATTAAAATTTCCCTACACAGTCGAATTAAGCAAGCTTTCCATGGGACAAGACAAATTGATTATAAGGAAATGATGGCACTTTATAGAGGAGAGTTTATTGATCTTAACGATAAGCGCTTTGAGGCCATTGATACAACTTTTTCTGTTCCTTATGCTGTCTTGTTCTCACAAATCGTTCAACTTAAAACTGATTACCCACAAGAAGGATACCCTGATTATAATACACTAGAAGCTGACCTTATTGATGCGCTTGATATGTCCCATAGAGATGGAAGTCTCAAGGGAGAAGTGGCTAAAAATGTGAGTAAGTATATTGTTAAGGACGAGCAGACCGTAAGAGCACTAGAGCGCTTTAAGGCCAGCGGAAAAAAACTCTGGGTTATTACAAACTCTGACTATAATTATACAAAACTCTTACTCGATTATGCCATTAACCCTTTTCTTAAAGACGGAAAACACTGGAGAGATTTTTTCGACCTCGTCATTACACTTGCTGCAAAACCTCGCTTTTTCACGGAAAAACTGCCTTTTCTCCAAGTCGATCCTGAAACAGGACTTATGAATAACTCTGAAGGCCCGTTTGACAAAGGTCTTTTCCAAGGAGGATGTGCCAAATTACTCCAAAGAGATTGCGGATTTTCGGGCGAGCAAATCCTCTACTTAGGAGATCATATTTATGGCGATATCCTGAGTCTTAAAAAATCATGTAACTGGCGAACGGCCCTTGTTATTGAAGAACTTGAACAAGAAGTTGAAGCTTTTAATAAAGGGGCTTCTGTTTTAAAAAAAATAGAATCTCTCATGAGTGAAAAAATGACTTGTGAAAAAAAATTGGATGAACTCTACGCTCAAGAATATGAAAATGGCCTTAAGATCGATAAAAAGAGTGTGGATCAAGAGTTTGAAAAAATTAAACAAATTGATGGCCAACTGTCTGAACAAATTAAAGCTTACCAAGCCTTCTTTAACCCTAATTGGGGTGAAGTGATGAGATCAGGACAAGAAGCAAGTCGATTTGCTGGCCAAGTTGAAAAATACGCTTGTATTTATATGTCTAAGGTTTCAAATTTTATTGATTACTCTCCGCGAACATATTTTCGCCCTCACAAAAAGGTTCTTCCCCATGAATTTTAGAATTTTATTTTTTCTTTTCCTGGTTAGCTCTCAAGTAAAGGCAGCTCTTATCCTTGAGCCTTATCTCTCCTTTGAAAATGGAACCTTTTCAGGAAGCCAATACTTTAATGGCCGAACTTCACCCGATCAAAACCTTACTGGTTTTTCCTATGGGGCCCTTTTAAGCTTAGGAGTCTATAAAGGCTTGGGACTTAATTTTACTTATGGTCAAAGTGATTTCACACTAAAAGACACGAGTGGAAACCAAAGCGTAACTTTTAGAGACTATGGCCCTTACTTGGCCATTCCTATTAACCAGCGCTGGAACCTATGGGTGGCCTATGTTCTTTCTTCCTCATCAGACTATACTGATGATATTCCAGCTTCTTCAGGAACAATTAAGGGGACCGGAACAAAGTTTGGTGCAGGCTATATGGTTCATCCTCATGTCAGATTGAACGTAGAATTTCTTAATCTTAACTATGATACTGTTAACGGAGGAAACTCTTCTGATTCAGTTAACTTAGATAGAAGTTCAGTCATTTTTACTGTGAGCTTTCCTTTCTTAATTTGGGAACCGAAGTAAAAATCATAGAAAGCTCTGTAGAGTTGATAGCGCTGAACTCGGCTGTGTTTCAAATGTCCTTGGCAGAGTATATCCAATTTCTTTTTTAAAGTTGTTAATAGATTTTGCTTCTGAGTTTCGTTTAATCTGAGCCTTTCCAAAAGATTCATCATTGAACGAACTCGCCACTCATCCATCGCATGATATTTCTGAGAGAGCTGATCGAAGTGCCCTCCATACTTAATAATGAGTGCTTCATTAATATAATCAACAGAGTATTTAGAAGTTATTTTAAGCCATAAATCATAATCTTCACAGACTTCATAACTCTCATCGAAACCACCGAAGCGCTCAAAACACTCTCTTTTTATTGTTACGGCCGAAGGACTAATGAGACAAAGTTCTGTGCAAGCAGCGAAAATATCTCCCCCACTTTTTGTATGCTTCTTCATTTGGTTAACACGCTTACCGTTTCTTACCCAAATTTCATCTGAATGAACAAGAACACTCTCTGGATGGCTTTTAATATACTCGTACTGTTTTAAAAGTTTGTCTTCAAGCCACTCATCATCTGAATCAAGAAAACAAATCCATGGCGATTGTCCAAGTTTAACACCTAAGTTTCTTGCGGCACTAACCCCTCTATTTTCAGTTTTTAAGTATCTAAACTGAGGATGATTTCGACAAAAATGTTGAACGACTCGAGAAGTTCCATCACTTGAACCATCATCAATGACAAAGCACTCATAATCTTTGAAAGACTGTTTGTGTATGCTAAATAAGGCCCTTAAAATGCTGTGCTCTCTATTATAAACGGGAACAACAACACTAAAGAAACTCATAAGAAAAATTCTCTGAACTGCTCTATATCGCTTGAAGAAGGAAGGTTTTCATAGGCCTTAATGAGAGAATCAAGTTGCTCGGAACTTCTTACTCCACATAAAGCAGTACTTAGATTTTTGAAACTAAGATTAAAACCTAAAGCACAATTAATAAGTGAGTAATCTTTATCTTTCAAATATTCGTTAAGTTTATCAACCTTTTCTAGTTTTTCGAGAATATCTTTTTCTTTCCACCAAGAAGCCCATTTACGACAGTCATCATCGTCGTATTTTCTTCCTTTCGTTACTCGGCCAGTGAGAATCCCTTTATCAAAAGTTCCCCAACTCATAAAAGCACTTTCTCCAATAAAAGGAAAAAGATTATCTCGCGCCACCTGATTCGTTAAACAAAACTCTGACTGAAAAGCGTCAATGGTTGCCACTTCTTTGGCCAGTTTAATTTCAGATTCATTCGTATTGCAAAGACCAATGTACTTAATTTTTTGCTCTCTTTGAGCTTTTTCTAAAACTTCAACTGTCTTTCTGATATCAACCCTCTCATCAGGCCAGTGAACCATATAAAGGTCGATGTATTCTGTTTGGAGATCTCTTAAACTTTGCTCAAGCATTTTTTGAGTCACTTCAGGAGAGTTGTTCATATCAACTCTTTTATTTTCGTGCCAGTCAATCCCACACTTACTCACGAGGAAAACTTTATCTCTCATGTTTTTAAAAGCTTTTCCCATTCTTATTTCAGAGGTTCTAAAACCATAAATAGGTGCTGTATCAAAAAGATTAATTCCCCTATCAAATGCTTCTTTTAAAAGCGCGATAGAATCATCCTCTGAAATTCCTCCAAAGCCATAACCTCGACCCTCTCCACTTATTGAAGCACCGCCAAAGCCAATCTCAGAAACTTTTACACCAGTCTTACCAAATTCTCTGTATTTCATGAGACTCTCTTAAAACTAATCATCTTCTTTGTAAAGTTGTATCAATTTTGATAACAAGTAGCATGAAATTATTGACCTTCGCTCATAGAGCAGAAGCCCAGGCTTTCCATGACAAATTTGACTTAAAGTCTTGTGGGGAGAATCTCTTCTTAAACCAAGACTTTATGCTATTAGTCACTGGGGAAGGACTTTTTGAGGCCATGAGTGAGTGTATGAAAGTACTCACTTTGCACCCAGAAATCTCTGAAGTTTACAATCTTGGCATCGTCGGAAATCTAGGAAGTCAAAAACTTGATGAAGTTGCGAGCATTAGAAGCGTTTATGCCCATGACTCAAGCTCTCCATTATTTAAAAGTTTTACAACAAGTGATCCAAGCGCTTCTATCGATTTGTTGAGTTTCTCACAAAGAGTTAAAGACTCTCAAACAAAAGAGAAACTCGCTCTTTTTGCTCCTTTAGTTGATAGAGAAGCTTGGGCCATCGGCTTTGTGGCCAATCGGTTTAAAAGACCTTTCTATGTTTTTAAATATATTAGCGATGACGCTGATGAAAATACTCAATGCCATTTCATTAAAGACTCTGCTTTTCTTTATTCTCAAAAACTTTTGAGCTTTTTTCTTAATTTTCATTCAGGGCCACAAAATGAAGAGGAAGAAGAAAGACAATTACCTGAAGGGCTCTACTTCACTCGCGCTCAAAAACTTCTATATTTTAAATACCAAAACCTTCTCGAGACTCTAGGTAAAGAAATCCCAAGTGAAGAGATAAAAAAAATAATGCTTTTGGATATCACTCCCAAACAAAAAACAGGCCAACTTCTCAATCTCATGAAAGAGCTCATCAATCCAATGACGAGTATTATGCAAGAAGAGCTGGGCAAATTCCTAAAACCCTTTACTCAGATCGGTGCTCAAGTCAAAACAGATAATGAGCTTGAATCAAGTGAACTTCTCATTCAATACAAAATCAGAAACCAAAGCGATATTGATAGATTGAAACGCGGTTTAGAGCTTTTTGATATCAAACAATTTGAGCGCTTTTTTGAGGGAGAGTTTTGATGTTTCAAACAATATACATCGAGCACGAAGTAGAATCTCTCCCCTATACTCAAAACATTATTCAGCACTTTAAAAATGCTCAAATTAAAACAATTGATAAAGTGGAAGATTACTGGGGACGAGTGAAAAAACCTTATTTACAAAAAAGAGATAATCTCAACCTTTATGTAGGGAGAAAAAAGGGTCAACTTATAAAAAAGGCCCCTGATGCTTATGGCACAAAGAACGCAGAACACTACTATTTTATTCATGCCTATAACTGCATTTATGAATGTGAGTACTGCTATTTACAAGGCTACTTTCATACCCCAGATATCGTTTTATATGTAAATCATGAAGAAATAAGAAATGAAATGCTTCAGTTCATCGATGAAGATAAAGAGGTTTGGTTTCATGCTGGAGAATTTAGCGACTCATTGGCCCTATCCCATATCACAAACGAGTGGAGAGATTATTGGCTTTTTTTTCAAAACCACCCCAAGGCAAAACTCGAGTTAAGAACAAAGTCTTCTAATATTAAACCTCTTTTGGATTTACCTCCCATTTCAAATATCATTATTACTTTCTCACTTTCTCCCGAGCAAGAAGTCAAAAAATTTGATCATAAAACGGCTTCACTGAAAGCACGGCTCAAGGCCATTCAAGAGCTAAGTCAAAGAGGATTTCAAATAGGCCTTCACTTTGACCCGGTGATTTATTCAGAGGACTATCTGGCTCGGTATCGTCTCCTTTTTCAGGACGTTTTTCAAAACTTAGAAGAAGAAAATTTAAATTATATTTCACTTGGTGTGGTGAGGTTTCCTGAAAAGATTTACCATCAAGTTCAAAAAAACTATCCCCAGTCTCAACTACTGGCGCAGGAATTTATCGTAAGTAAAGATGGGAAGGTCCGCTATCCTAAACCTATGAGAATGAAGATCCTAAATGATCTTAAAAAAGAACTTCTTACTTTTCTTAATGGGCAAAATAAAGTTTATCTTTGTATGGAAGATTAGCCTTCTGGCCCTTCATCAGGATTCATTTGAGATTGCTTATAACGTTCAACCCCAATTTCTTTAATAAGGTTTTGTTGAGTCTCAAGCCAATCAACATGCCCTTCTTCACTTCCCAAAATTGAACGAAACAAATCACGGGTGACAAAATCAGCTTCAGCTTCGGCCAATTTAATCGCCTCTCTTAATTCAGGAATGGCCTTATACTCGACGGCAAGATCACACTTAATAATTTCTTCTATATTTGTTCCGATATTTACCTTATTGAGTTTTTGAACATTAGGAAGTCCTTCTAAAAAAAGAATTCTTTTAATAATCTGATCAGCATGCTTCATCTCATCTATTGAAGCTTCGTATTCAAGTTTTCCAAGCTTAGCAAACCCCCAATCTTGAAGCATTCTTGCATGCAAAAAATACTGATTGATGGCCGTTAGCTCGTTAGTAAGAACACTGTTTAAGCTATCAATTATTTTTTGACTTCCTTTCATATCGACTCCTCATTTTAATAAACAAAACGACTCTACTATAAAATATTAAAGTGGGGAAAACCTATTTTTGTTTGATAGCTAAAACTTACTTGTTGGCGTTTTGGAAGTTGAATCTTTGGCCGCATTTGTGACTAGCTCTCCGGAGTTTTGTGCTTCTTGATAGGCATCATGAAGGCAAATCCCACAATCAGAACCAACTCCAAGCCTATGGCAAACATCCTTATACGATCCACCTTGCTGGAGGGCTTCTTCAAAACTCTTCATTGTAATGGCCTTGCAAACACAAACGTACATCTTAAACTCCCTACAACAATATTATAAATCAATGTTCGGCATGCCAAACAAAAAAGTGTAAAAAAAAAACTGATGTTAATCAACCAAAACATTCATTTCCTGTAATATTAGATAGTTATATATATCCCCCGTCTCGTCTTCCTTTAGGGCTTCTTTTGATAAGTCACCGAAATTTTGACAAAAATCCTTGCCATGCAAAATCAAACAGGGTAAAAAGATTCCTCAAAAAACAAATTGGAGCACGATTATGGCCAGAGAATGTGATTTAACAGGCAAAAAAAGACTTGTAGGACATAAGGTATCTCACTCGAATATTAAGACGAAAAAGTACCAGCAACCTAACCTTCAAACAAAAAGAGTATTTGATCCTGAAACTGGTCAAACAATAAAACTTAGACTTTCAACAAGAGCGATTAGAACACTTGATAAAATTGGTTCTCTATCAAAATTCTTAAGAAAGTATTCTCACCTATACACTAGAAGATAGTTTTTCTTTTTAAGTTATATGACTGAGAAGACCAGCTTTATCGCTGGTCTTTTTTTTTGGGAAATTTCTTCTCACAACTAAAACAAATGCAAAGATCTCATTTTTAAGAGAGAATAAGAGTATGTCAGTTATCGGTAAAAGCAATCACCCTGTACAAATTAAAAGGATTAAAGTCCTTGTCTGGACTTTGAGGGATGAAATTGAGAAGGCCATTGAGCTGAAAGTTAAAGAGGAAGAAAAGCCTATTGGTGAAATTAATATCGATGAAATCAAAGATTTTTATAACTTAAAAAAGCATCCTGTATTTGATCAAGAAGAGAAAAAAGAAAAACCAGCAGAAGAAAATAAAGACGAAGATCAAGAAAAAAAAGAAGAACAAGAAGATTCAAGCGAGTCCGATTCTGAAGCGGCAGAAGAAAACACAGATGAAGAAAGCGAAGATTCCGCCGAGACATCCGAGGATTCTGAATCAGAAGAAGAACCCGCTTTTAAAGAGCGTTTCAAATCCCTTGATGAGGGAACTAAAAGGTTTGTTTACAGCCCCAAAAGAGTTCGTCCCAACCAAGAACTCATCGCAAAAGGTTTCGCCCTGATGTCTGATATGAGTATGGACGAAATTCTTCTTTTTCTTAATAAACCCTTTACTTATGGACAATCAATCATCGTTGAATTTTTGATTCCTAATAGTTTTTGTCTCAGTGCAGATGTCACTTATTCAAGCAATTTCGCTATGAGAAGCCGTATTATTAGCGAAGACAAACCAGAGTACCGAGTTAAGGCAGATTGGACTTTCCTTATGAAAGGGGAAAGAACAACTTTAAGAAATTTTCTTGCCTCCATAGAACCCGAAATGCCAGTTGAAACTCCCAAGAAAGCCGCCGCAAGTGATGCCGACGATGATGATGATGACTTTAGTGACTTAGGACTTTAATTCCTTTAAAATAAATTATGATATCTTTACAGTGGAGTAAAATTCGTTCTGGCCTATCAACTTGGTTTATCGGGGTTTTCTCAATTCTTATTATAAGCGCTGCTATTATTAGTGAACTTTTTCAAGCAAGCCCAATAGATGATAGACTCTCTTCCCTATACTTAAACCCTATTGATTCAAAACTGTTTTCAAATATCAATTCATTACTTTTCAAAAATAAGTTTGGACAATTTTTATTTGAAAGAGAGCTCATCAATGACTCTCACACTAACTACTCTCAATGGAGGTTACACTCTCCTAGAGAACTCCCAGCAAAAAATAATGTTCTTCATTCACTTTTTAAAGCTCTTGGGCAAATTAAAGTCAAAAAAATTCATCAATATGAACCTATCAATATTTCGAGTTTTTCCTTAGATAATCCGCTTGTTAATCTCGAACTTAATACTCCTAATGAAACTATTAAAATTCATTTTGGACTTATTAATCCTATTGATAATTCTGCGTACATGAGCATTGTAGGGAGGAAGACTATCTACCAGATAGAGTCTCTCAAATTTCCTCTTGAGAGTTTTGACCTTACTAGTTTTGTTGAATCTAAAATTTTCCATATTCCTATTGAACAAATCACTAAAGTGAGTGTATTTAAACAAAAAAGAAACTCAGCGACCCTAGAATTAATTAAAAAAGGCGCCATTTGGACTGATGATAAAGCCAGAGAAATATCAACAGAAAGAGTGAAAGACTTTTTAACTGAGCTGACAAAAATCAGAAGCCAAATTATTCTCGATCGGCAAAATGATAAAGTGAAAGAGCAAATCACTTCAGAAAAAGAAAACCCTATCTATACCGTTGAAGTGGAGATGGGAAAGATTTCTAAGAAATATGTTATTACAAATCCCATAAAATCTATCTCTGATTATAAGATTGAAAGCAAGAAGAACATCCTCATCTTTTCTTCAGAAGAAAAACACCCCTACGTCGTCAAACGAGATATTTTAAAATTTTTCGAAATCAAACCTAAGGACCTTAGAGGACCTAGTATCAAGAAGATTTTCTATTAAAAACTACTTAATTTCTTTGTGAACAGTATGTTTCTTTAAGAAAGGGTTGTATTTCTTAATTTCAAGACGCTCAGGATGAGTTTTCTTGTTCTTCGTCACATGATATCTTGAAGGAGACTTACCTAGCTTGCGAGCTTCAGTGCACTCTAAAATGATGTTTACTCTCGGTCCTTTATTGGCCACAATATACCTCACGTGTTAGACATAAAATTTCAAGTGCTTAAATTACCTTTTTAAGGACACTGTGACAAGAGAAAAAATGACTCAACTAGATAAAGAAAATTCAATAAATTCAAGCAATTGGACCTATACCTACAGGGCTGCTGGACCGTTACGAGTTCAAGTCAACCTCACAGCCGAACCAGCAGACACCCCAGAGAATTCTATCCTCTACAGCGTAACGGTTCTCAAAAACGAGCTCAAAGAAATAAGTGTGACAGACTTCCAAGATTTAAAAGAAGCTTGTCACTACTTAAATGAGCGCTATAAGACTTGGAGAATCGTTGATCAGAGTCTCAAGAAAGATGATAAATCTGATGGCTGCTCTAGTTGCGTGGCCCATTAGTTAAGACTTTAAAACAGCCCTACTCTATTGTTTCTCAAAATCTAACTGAGTTAAGTATAATATCTCAGCTATTGGGATTCAAAAAATTTTAAAAAATCAGTATTTAGGGTTTTTTATGTTAAGGAAAAGAACTCCAGAGTTGCCTAAGCTTCGTGCAGCGTCTATTTGGTCAAATTCATTGTAATCAAAATTAGCATATTCATAAGCCCCTGTTCCATAAGGATCAAATCGCTCATTCTTAGAATGGATAACCCACACAAGTCCCTCCCCAGCCGAAACATAACCGTTTAAGACTTTATAGTCTGGTGACAAATAATCATCCTTAGCAACCCCATCCATAAAACGACAGGTCATCGATTCGATAATACCATGAGACGAAAAATTAATTCTATATCCAGGTATTCTCTTATAAAGACTCTTCTTATCAGTTCTCGCATGAAACCATCCGCTAATAGAATTAAAACCATGCAATTTAAACTTGTAACTCGCCACCTCTTCTAAAGCTATGGAGTAGGTCTCTATTTCATCTGCAGAAAAAGCAAGACTTGAACCTAATAAACTTAAAGTATTATCAATTGTATCAATTGAATGTTTGAGTTTCATTGTACAGAAGTCATTCAAAGTAAATTCTTTTTGCTCGTCATCTAGTTTTTTTATAAAATTGAATCTAACTCTTCCACCCGCTTGGTTGTTAGTGATTAACTTTTCAAATGGTATAGACTTTTTATAGCTATATGCCCGCACATCTTTAAAAACTTGGTATTCAGTCTGTTGCCCATAAACCGAAGAGCTAAGTATCAAAGCCCCTAAAATAACAATTCTCTGCATAAAATATCCTCATTCATTTAATTCACAATCCAATCTGATCATGAAGCTATCTATCTTCCAACAACCTAATAAATCTAATACACAAATTCTCTCCAGTATGTGGATTTGAAACCCTGGCAATTGTAATAATTACAATAAATTAGTGCAAAAATAACATTTCTCATAATGTCCAATCTCTCCTCTGCTAATTGAGAGCACCAACCTTTTACATTAATCTTTAGATCTTATGCTTACTAATTGAAACATTTACTAAAAGTTAGGAGAAAAGATTAATGACTAATAAAGCAAGGAACAACACCTAAGTAGAGCAGTTTTAAAGGCTTTTGGTAAAACCCTCGTTCAAAAAAGAAATCTCATCAACTCTCTTTCCAATTAAGTGCAACAAAGATTTCTCTTTGACTTCTACGACAATTGCTTTCTTCAAAACAATTTTATTTTCAAAGAGAAACTCGGGAGTTTCCCCGTAAACCCAATCCCAGCTCTGTAGCCTTTTAGACTCTTCTTGAATGTCATGAGTTAAAAAATCTTCTTTAATTGTGATTGTATCCAAACTCCCAAATTGATTGCTCAAAGTATTGATAAGATTATCAATTTGAATTTGAGAATTTAGTTCTTTAAGACAAAGACTTTTTGATCTTACGGATTCAATTGATTTGGACTTAATTTCAAATTGTGGTGATTTAAGACTGCCTCTCAATAAATCCATGTCAGCTTCTACTAGAAGGGTTCCATGATGAAAATGCCTCTCTTTCTTTTGCTTAAAAGCACTCCCTGAAATCTTTCTTTTTTCACCTTCATAGAAAACGTAAAGATCTGTTCTCTCGCTTGAATAGGCCTTAATAGAAAACGCTTCTAAGGCCTTAAGAACAACCTGATTATTAAAATCTTTATCTAACTGTCTTTGAGAATCAATAAAACTAAAATTGAGGTTACCAAAATCATGATAAACACAACCTCCACCGCTTTGACGGCGAACAAGCCAGATATCATTTTCTTTCATGAAAGATTGATTACATTCAACCCACGGATTTTGAAAACGCCCAAGCACAACACATGCTCTATTCACATATAAAAAAAGAGTCTTACAATTTGAAGGGTTAGAGAGAAGCAACTTATTTTCAATCGCTAGATTTAGGTAAGGATCAGTAAAAGATGAGATATAACATTGTAATTGCATAAAAACCTAGTTCTTTACTCTATCTTAGGTCATTTACTTTAATTTGGCCTTGAAAATGTCGATAAGTTGGTATGAAATGGCCTGCACTCTTATTTTATCTATTTATTCTTATCAGTTGTTTAGAAACACATCAAAATTTCTCGGAAGCTAGTATTAATAATAAACAAGATCTTCTTCATTATTTTGGAGAACCTCTTATCAAAGAAAATAGCGATCCTTATGTGATCTATCACTACAATGATGGAATTAGTTATTATATAAAAAATGAAGAGATCTACTCAAAGCACTTTGTTCCAAAGGGAATGCAATCATCTCTTTCTTATTGGAGAAATAGAGCTCATCCTCATGAATCAGTTCTTCGAAACGTAGCAGGACAAATACATCGAGATGGAAAACCATTTCGAGAAACACTCTTCTTCAAAGGGCTTAATGTTGAGCTTCTCTATGAGCCAAGTGAAGACCGTGTACTTAAAGTTATTCACCTAAAGTAGTTTTTCTTCTTTATTTGCTTTGCAATATTTGTAGGCAGCATTTTCTCCCACCCTTTCTCATCATTTTGTATCATCTCAAGAACTTTTCTTGAATAGATTCCACTGATTTGAGTATTCACATTATCGATGTCAAATAACTGTGAGCTCTCTCTAAGGAAATGAACTAAGTGTTTATAGACGCTGCTAATTTTTAAATCATCTAAATGAACAGACTCTCCCTTAACATCGCTATGGTAAGGATAAACAAAGACTTTGACATTACTTCTAAAAAGAAGACCGATACTGGCCAGAACGTTTAAATGAGTTTGAGCATCCTCCTCTTCTTCTGCAACATTAAGACCGAGATTAATAAGAGCACTTCCTTCGTAGTTATTGTAATCATGATCAAAAATTTGCTGAAAATTATAAACTCCCAAAACAATTCCTAAGTTAGGAGATTTAAACTTAGAAAAATATTCTGTAAGCCTAAAATACTGATGATAATTACTTATAAGAACTTTTTGTCCTAAAGAAGCCAGTAGATCAACTCTGGCCAGAAAGTCTTGACGAGAAAGCATCCCTGATTGGTTGAGACTACTCATTGTTATCTCACAAACAGTAATGATATCTTTTTCTTTTAAAGAGTTTTTTTCCATATAAGCTTGCTTCCCGCTTTCAATCACATCCACATTAACCAGTGTTGGTGGTCTATAACTACCACGAATAACTAAGACATTTTGGCGATACAGCTCATCACTGGCCAAAGTGATTTCACCATTCTCGTTAAACATAACAGCGTTGGTGTAGCCGTTTCGAACTAAGCGCAGATTAAGAAGTCTATTATCAACATCGCTAAAACTAGGGCCAGTAAAACGGACCATATTAATTTCTATTCTATTTGTAGTTAAATTATCCATGAGAGAGTCAATGAATTGGTCAGGATCTTCATAAAAGAAAAAAGCGGCATAAATAAGGTTAACTCCAATGACACCTAAAGCATGTTGTTGAGAAATATTATCCTTATCGAGCATGCGCACATGAAGAACAACATCATGAAAGTCTCCTTGAGGGCCCAATTGATAACGAATACCTATCCACCCATGAGATTCGTTTGTTCCAAAAAAATTAATGGCCGACACTGTATTGGCGAAACTAAAAAAAAGATTATCCTCAGGTCTCTTTCCATTGAGTCTATCTTCTAGAACATCAAACTCTTTTTTAAGCATTTTGATGAGCCTCTCTTCACACACATAACGACCAGTTCTCTCTTTTCCGTACACCTCATCCGAGAAAACTTTATCATAGGCAGACATCGACTTGGCGATTGTCCCTGAAGCCGCTCCCGCCTGGAAGAAATGCCTTGCCACTTCTTGGCCAGCGCCAATTTCGGCCAAAGTGCCATATATCCGTGGATCAAGGTTTATTTTTAAGGCCTTTTGTCTAGTAGTCAGAGGTGTCTCTGTCATAAAGGAATCTCCGAAGATATTGAAATTACTATATTTTTATTTTAATGCATTTTTTCGCTCTAAGCATCTAGGAATAGTTTACTTTGTCCCTAAAGATTAATGCTATAATTTAAGCTGAAAACTGCCGAAAAGCAGTCTGTGAGGGAAAAAGGAGCACACACATGGACATATCCTTAACCACAGGTGTAACTGCCGGAGTTGTTTTAGGACTTCTAGGAATCATCGCTGCGGTCTTGCCTAAACCGCAAAAAAAACTTGTGCCGATAAAGTCGCAAGAGCAAACAAAGAAAAGATCCTCTTAAAACTACTCTTTTAATGTTTGAGAAACAATTTCAAATGTATCCCTGGAGAGGTTTTCCTTTTCAAGGATACCTTCAAGTGACTTTTTCATTAAGCCTTTAAGCTTTGTTGGTAATTGATGATAACGATTAAATAAAGAGCAAAACCTGGCCGCTATTTGAGGGTTAAAGCTATCTATTTCCTCAATCTTTTTGGCCATAAACTCATACCCACTTCCATCTTCTTTATTAAAGGCCACTAAATTCATGGCAAAAGAACCATAAAGTGAGCGGAGCATATTAGGGTTTTTCCCATCAAACTTAGGATTTTTGGCCAAATCATTAACTACTTTAAAAATATCACTTCTATCTGCTGAGGCGCAGACAGCAAACCACTTATTAAGAACAAGAAAATCATCTTGCCACTTATCGTAGAAACGCTGAATACTCTCTTTACTATCAGCGGTGACGTCATGAACGATGAGCCTTAAAGCTCCTAACTCATCTGTCATGTTGGTTGCCTTATTAAACTGTTCGTAAACCAAGTGCGAATATTTAGACGTTCTATACAGGTAGGTGAGGATTTTGTTTTTCAGTGCCCTATTTCCCATGTCTTGTTGGGAGAGAGAGAACTTCTTCTCCTTAGAAAGGTTAATATACATTTCATAAAAGAGTTCTTGATTACTAAGAGCAAATTCTTCCAGAAGTTTTATCCTCGCTTCATGAACCTTTTTGTAATCAGGGGCCTCAAGAGCATCATTGATTTCAGCTTCGCTGGGTAAGCTAATAGCATAGGCCTTAAAAGCATTGTCAATTTCTGTGTCAACAAGAAGATTCTTGAAAGCGTTCATCAAAAGATGTCCTGCCTTCTCCTCTGGATGAGAGACCATGGACTTTAGTTTATCCATATATAGTCTCTGACCACAGTCCCATCTATTAAACCCATCTGTATCATGGGCCATCATTAAGGCCATCTCTTCAGTGGATAAATCTCTTTCAACCTTAATTGGAGCACTAAACTCCCTGTTAAAAGATAAAACGGGTTTTTCTTTGTATCCACTGAAAACTAATTTTTCACTTTTACTTTTTAACTCAATTAGTTTGGACTCCACCTCTTCTCCCTCTCGATTTAAAAGACCAATCTTAAGGGGAATATGTAAAATCTCATTTTGATTAAACGGGAGGGCCTGTTCAATATCAATTTCAAACCGCTCTTGTTTTTGATTATAGCTCTCTACTACTTTAACTATAGGAGTTCCTTTTTGTTGATACCAATTTTTAAAAAGATCAAAGTCAACGCTACTGGCTTCGCTTACGGTATTAACAAAGTCCTCAGTTGTAACCGCCTGGCCATCATGCTTCTGGAAGTAGAGATTCATCGCTTTTCTAAAATTATGCTCTCCAATAATAGTGGCCATCATTCGAATAACTTCGGCCCCTTTTTCATAAACTGTTGCCGTATAGAAATTATTAATTTCTATATAAGAACTCGGTCTAATTGGATGACTCATTGGTCCTGCATCTTCCGGAAATTGTCTGGCCCTTAATGACTTAACATCATCAATTCTTTTCACAACTCTCGAGTTTAAATCAGAAGTAAACTCTTGGTCTCGATAAACAGTGAGTCCTTCTTTTAGTGTCAACTGAAACCAATCCCTACACGTTACTCGGTTACCAGTCCAATTATGAAAATACTCGTGCCCAATAACACTTTCAATTCCAATAAAATCATCATCTGTGGCCGTCTCTTTTTTGGCCAAAACATAATGAGAGTTAAAAATGTTAAGCCCTTTATTTTCCATGGCACCCATATTAAAAGCATCAACAGCAACTACCATGTAAAGATCGAGATCATATTCAAGTGAGAATCGTCTTTCATCCCACTTCATAGATTCTTTTAGAGAACGTATGGCCCAATCACACTTATCTTCGTTGCCATGATCAACATAGAACTCGAGACGAACTTTTCGACCACTTTTAGTAATGAAATCATCACTCACAACAGCAAGGTCTCCGGCAACAAGAGCAAATAAATAACAAGGTTTAGGGAATGGATCTTCCCACTGAACCCAATGTCTTTCTTTATCAAGCTCCCCTTCTGAAATTCTATTTCCATTAGAAAGTAGGAGAGGAAATTGGTTTTTATCTGCTTCTATTCTCGTTTTAAACTTGGCCAAAACATCTGGTCTATCAAGATAGTAAGTAATTTTTCGAAAACCTTGAGCTTCGTTTTGAGTACAATAAATATTTCCGGACTTATAAAGACCTTCTAAAGCTTTATTATTAACGGGATCGATTTCTACACTACATTCAAAAATAAAATCATCTACAAGTGATTTCAGAACAAGTCCATCGTCTGTTTGCTCATACTGATCACTTGAGAGTTTTTCCCCATCAATTTTAATTTCTAAGAGTTTAAGACACTCTCCATCAAGAAAAAGACTATCCCCTTCCTTAATATTTCTATAAAAGTGGATTTTGGAATGAACAACAGTGGCCTTCTCAAAAATTTGAAAACAAAGATCAACAGTTCGAATCAAAAACACTGGTGGAGTATAATCTTTTAAAAAAATTCGACTTGGAGCAGCTTCTTTCACACAAACCCCTTATGAAACTAACATTTACTTACAAGTATCCTTTTATTATGTCATTTTTTACAAAGCTTGGCCCCAAATTATTGCTTAAAACAATGAAATATTAGAAAAATATCTCACTCTTTGGAGAGGGAGTTTTTTATGAAATCTACGATACTATCTGCTATTGCAGTTTTTTTTCTTGTTAATCATGCTTTTGCTTTCATTATTAATGGTCTTGAAGATAGCGAAGGAAAATTTGCTTATGTCCTCAATCTTAATAATAACTGCTCGGCCGTTGCGACTGATAAAGATCCAAGAAAGATTATTACTAGTAGGCATTGTGTCGCACAATACTGTGGGAAGCGCAATATTCATTCTAAACAAGAAAGTGCTCACCAAAAGATTACTCGCGAGCTAAAACTTTTAAAGGAAAACCGAGTAGAGTTTGATAAACTTTATCCTCAACTAACAAGGTTCAAAGATTTTAAAGAAGTTGAATTTAGATTGCATATCATTAATGACTATGCCGAATCTCATGTTTTTTATATTGAGAACCAATCTTTTGAAATTAAAAATGTTTTTTGTAAAAGAGATGAAAAGAAAGACTTCATTAATTTAATTGAACAACTGAAAGCTTTGCAGCAAAAAGGACAAGAGTCTTTTTTTGAAGTTCAAAAAAAATACTCTGAGTATTATAACCTTTATCAAATTGAGAATTACAACCAGAGAAATGCTGAAAAAAAGTTCCCCTACTTCCTTGATGATTACTCAATGAATGCAGTCGATCATGACTTGGCCGTCATTGAACTCGAGTCAGCTCACTCATTTCCAACTATTGAGATCGCTAATGAAGAGCCTAAGACTAATGATGAAGTCACAATCATTGGGTATGGACTGACAAGTATAATGTATAACACCAATTCAGGCTCTCATAAAAGAAAAAGATATTATGGGCAAAATCTTTATTGGAAAAACCCATTGGATAAAACGATTACTTTTACAGGAGCAAGCGAAAATGACCGTTTCCGTTTTCTTTTTTACCAAGAAGGAAATGGAGAGCGTGTTTCTATGGCCCCTGGTGACTCTGGTGGCGCTGTTATCTCCAATCAAAAACTTATCTGTATCAACCAGTCTATTGAGACTACTCTTGACAAGAACGGGGATATGACGAGTCGGTGTACTAATTTATTAACTAAAAGTAACCAAGTTTTTTTAAGAGAGCTCTCTCTTATAGACTAAGCTCAACACTTAGAGCGTTATATTTTCTAATATTAAGAACACCTTGGTCGAGAATAAGGTATTGTCCTTTAATCCCAAGGAGCTTCCCTGAAATTTCAGGTGTTTTTTCGAAACTAAGAGAGTTAATTTTCTCAGGGTATTCAAGAACTGGATAGTGAAAATGCTGAATCTCTGCATCTAGGATCTCGGCCCCATAATCTTCAATAAGAGAACTCAAAGAAGGCAGAAGCTCTTTTGCTTTCTGTTTAAGATCGATCTCCTCATCATTTCCTTGGAGCATTTTCCTCCAATTGGTCTTATCACTAATTGTTTTTGCTAATTCTACTTCCATAAGCCCAGACAAATGTCTTGTATCAACCAGCAGAAGAGGAAGTCCTTGAACAGCACCTTGATCAATCCACCTTGTTGGTAGTTGAGTCTCGCGAGTAATTCCAACCTTAACTCCTGATGAATTTGCTAAATAAACATAATGCGGACGCATACAGTAGCGCTCGGCCCATCTGGGGTCTCGGCAAGTGCCTTGATCGTAATGGCAAGTCTCGGGCTTTACAATACACATATCACATTCGGCCAAAGTGCTAAAACATTCAAAACAATAACCCTGAGAATAAGACTTTTTTGTTTCCTTCTTGCAGTGAACGCAAGAATAGATTCCATTTGATTTCAGAGAAATCTTCTTTCCTAACTCTTTATTGAAATCAATTAATTCTATTTCGTTGTGATCTTTATCTACCAAACGCATAAAATACTGAACATCTGATTGATGTACACTAGTTTTCATTTTACGCAAATGCCCTTTCACTTTCATTTCACCATTATGGCCAAGCTCCCAGTAAAAGGCAAAATTTTCCGGTGCTAGACAAGGCGGGAGAAAGCTTACAAAAAAATGAACTCACGCCGATGGGTTTGATAGCGTTCATAATAAACAAGGTGGAGATATGAAACACACACACAAATCCCCTTTAATGACTTTATTACTCATTATAGGGCTACTTTTTACAACTTCATGCGGGCAGCAGCCTGAAACCCCAAACATTCCTGGCATAAAAGGACCATTTTTTAATGTCCAAGACGGGTCTGTTTTAATTTCAATGACTTTTGAGCCCATTAATTTAAACCAAGGGGCAAGACTTCCTATTCCTAATTTAGAGAATTCTTACCTTGAACTGACTCCAGCTCAATTTGGAGGAACTTTTTTTCAAGTCACTATTGATTTAGATGATATTGAAAATGGAAACTTTGAATTTGTTGACCCACAATCTCTTCCAGGAGGTAGAGCATTACCTGGAATCGTTGGAGGAACTCTTCCATCAGTTGCAGTCAATGTTCCAGATTTCTTGGATACAACATTTTACTTATCCAATAGAGTTTTTGGCTTCTTCACTCCTTTTAAGGTTAATGTCGACGCCATTATCACTCAAAGACTTATGTTGGCCGGAAAGCATATTGGAAATATTTCCCTCGTAGGCAAAGATGAAAATGGAGAGAACTCAGGAGTTCTTCTTCTATTCAACCTAACAAGCCAAGGAAAGAAAGAAATTAAAAAAATCATAAAAGCGAGCAAAAGAAACCCCAATCGTCTTTACTAGATGATACTTTTGCTTGACTCTTTGCTTAGAGAGGGCCGCCTGACCAGCGGCTCTTTTTTATTTATCAAAGCTTTTTGTATACGTCTTTACGATGCCCTATTTTAAGAATAAGAATAATTAGTTTATTATTGATAACTTCATAGATAATTCGATAATTTCCCTGCCTCACTCTATAAACAGATTCTTCTCCTGAGAGTTTACGACACCCCATAGGATAAGGCTGAATGGCCAAAGTTTGGATGAGTTCTACAACTTTTTTTAAATCTTTTTTAGGAATTTTCTTAAGGGATTTTTCAGCGGAACTTGAAATCTGCAGTTTATAGTTTGCCAATTTTCTTTAACTCCGAAAGAACTACATTAAAGTCTTTAAAAGACTCATTTCTAAGTTTTCTGAGATCTGATATATCTTCAAACTCTTCCAACTTATCAAGAATAGCGTCTTCAACAAATCTGTTAATTTTATAACCACGTTCCTCGCAAAAATCATCAAGAGCATCCTTTACTCTCGCATCAATTTTGGTGGCCAGTTGTTTTGCTCCCATAAATTCCTCCATATATGTGAATTATATCATACCAGGCTAGTTTTTTCTAGATTTAACTATCTTTCATAAGTTATTGGATCTATATGAATGATTACACATAAAATTTAAAAATTGTCATTCAAGTCATCCGGAATCTAAGGAACCCGGAGAACGGTAATGGACTCCTACATGAAACTGATTCTGATTCAGTGTCTTGAAATTTTCAACTTGACTCAAAAGAGAATAAAGGTGACTGTTCTAACTAATTTATTGAAATGGGCGGACCGTCTTCCGCTCAGATAAGATGCAAAAAGAGCTAGGTTCTAAATTTATTACGACAGCCCCAATTTTCTAATATTAACCTAAGCCTTCCATTGAATTCATTTGTGCTCTCAAGCGCACTTCTGGGTGAAATTTTATTGTTTGGAACTTGTTCTTGGACATCAAGTCTATATTTAAAATCTCTGCTATCTTCAACCCAATTCCTTCGAGGTATTGTTATTTCTGATCCAGCTTTTATGAGCTTTGTTTGAATCTCCACTCTTTGTAAGTAATCTTTTTCGTCTTCGTGCCATCCCTTTGGAAGAATTTCTTTAGCTACCACAGATATGCATGTTAGTATGGTTAATATAATCAATATTTCTTTCATATAACACTCCACACTTTTTTCGTTACTATTAGGGATTAATATATAAAGTTTTTAATAAAATCAAAGCTTCAGGAATATATTTGTAATAATTCTATTTGATAGAAGAGATTGGTAAAAACTTCAATTGAAGAGAGTAAAAAATAATGTGAATAAAATATATGCTTTTGCTATCAAAAAGAAGGCTCAACTCAGTTCTAACCGTTTCAAAACAATCAAAAAGCAAGACTGCAACGAAGTTTTAATGAGTTAGTCTATTTAATTTTTAGACACTACTATGTAAATACGGGGAATGAAGTAGATTCCTTTCTCCCTCCTTCTTATAATACTGATGCCCTAAATTTGGAGGCCTAAATTGTCATTACGAAGCACTTTTTTTCTTATCTGTCTAACTCTCATGAGTCTATCATGTTCTAAGAAGAGTAAAGATAGTCCCGAATCTGGCTTTCAAGCTCTCATTCCTTCAGAAACAATTCCAGTGGGAGAACAACTTCTTTTTGCTATTGAAGAAGGAGATACAAAAAAAGTTAAGCGTATTCTCTCTGAAGGTTTCGATGTCACTCATAAAAATAACCAAGTTGACTACCTCGTTCAAGCTGTTACAAGTCTGAAACATGATAAGATAACTGAGTATAGAGAAATCATTTCAGCACTCATTGATGCTGACTGTGATGTGAACGCGCTGACGAGTTCTCAAGAGCCTATTATCAACCTGGCCATTGAGTTTGGAGATCTTGAAGTCGTTCGAATGTTGATTCAAAGTAGAGATTTTACTCCCTCAGAAAAACACTCACCTTATTTAAAAATTGCTCAAAAGAGAAACGTTGAGTTACTCGATCTTTTTATTGAGTCTCAGATTGAGGCCAGTGATAAAGTTATTAATAATATTCTTTTTAAT
This sequence comes from Bacteriovoracia bacterium, assembly GCA_030431635.1. GTDB lineage: Bacteria > Bdellovibrionota > Bacteriovoracia > Bacteriovoracales > Bacteriovoracaceae > CALFYV01. Next base: position 189,132 of record JAUIIL010000001.1, on the reverse strand, counting down.
ACTTTTATTGTTGAATACAGAGATGATGGTTTTGGAGAGGACGCTTTTCATATGCCTTTTACTCGCTCTTTACTTGAAAAACTCAATATTGATATCAATACTCAAGAAGAAGGCTCGGGTCAGACATTACTCATGAAGGCCGCTCGTAGAAACAGAGTTAAGGCCGTTGGTTACTTTATCAATGAGTATAAAGAAAGTATTGACATCAATCTTCAAGACTCAAGCGGAAAGACAGCGCTATTGCATGCTGTGCAATCAAGTGATCAGGCTTCTAGTACTCTTCTGCTTGAGAACTGTGCTGATAAATATATTAAAGATGACAAAAAAAATAACGTCTGTGAAGCTGCCTGCCAAACTGATGAGAAAGAGGCCAAAAAATCTCTCAGAAAAATAATTAACTCTCAATACAAAGATGATAATGGTCAGAAGTGCGAGTACTCTAAATCAAAACACACCTGTCTTTGTATTTTAGGTACTGGAGCTTTCTTGCCCTCTTTCTAACTTTCTCATCTCCATCGCAAGAAACAAGCCTGGTAGAGCAATAAAAGAGCAAAAAAGAAAGAAATTTTGATAGCCAATACTCTCCACAAGACTACCCGCAAACCCAGAGAAGAAGGTCCGTCCAAAAGCAGCAAGTGAGGCCAGTAAAGCATATTGAGTGGCCGTATAGTATTTATTAGTAATAGAAGAAATGAAAGCAACAGAGGCCGTCGTTCCTAACCCACTAGAGAAATCTTCAAAACTCACAATGAGAGCGAGAGAGAGATAGCTTTTTCCAATTAAAGGCAAAAGAGCAAAAGCTGCGGTTGAAACAGCTTGCAAAAGACCAAAAGACAGGAGGCAGCGGTTAATTCCCCACAAATACATACAAGAAGCTCCCACTCCAAGCCCTGCCATAGTGGAGAGAAAACCAACCCCCTTAGTGACTTCAGCGATCATTTTATTGGAGTAGCCTAAATCAACATAGAAAGTTCCATACAAACTTCCTGCAATCCCATCACCAAGCTTAAAAAATAAAACAAATAAAAGCATTTTAATGGCCATTGGCCTCGTTAAAAACTCTTTGAAGGGATTAATGACAACAGCAATAAAGCTCTTCTCTTTTATCTGTTTTTTTTCTGGTTCTTTTGAAAAGAAAGTCACAGACATTAAAAGAAGCATGATAAGACCCATCACTTGATACATTTGAGCAAAACTTAAACCTAGGGTCTCAGGGTCGACTACCCAAAGTCCAAAGCCAGATGAGACGAGCATCCCTAAGCGATAGCCATACACATAAAGAGAAGCCCCTATCCCCTGCTCATCATCAGTCATGATTTCTCTTCGATAAGCATCTATCGCGATATCTTGAGTCGCGCTAAAGAGAGCAATAAGAAAAGTACAAATCATAATACTCAATAGCCCACTTTGAGGGTCAAAGAAGCCAATAAAGAGCATTGAGAAACATAATCCTAATTGAGTGAGATAGATCCAAGTTCTTCTGCGTCCCCATTTATTGAAATATAAATGATCAAGAAAAGGGGCCCATAAAAAATTGATAGAATAAGGAATGGTTAACCAAGAAAAATATCCAATGGTTTCAAGCTCCACTCCCTCTCTTCTCAGCCAGATTTTAACTGTTGAAAATACGAGCATCAACGGCAATCCCGCCGATATTCCTAAGAAGAGAACAATTCGAAATTTTTTAAGTGCAAGGTTTTGAATAAGTTCTTTGAATGAGTGCTTTTTCAAAACTTATCCAGCAAGGGTATACTCTTTGTAAGTAAAGGCTTTCTTGTGAAAATCAGCATCTCTTTTTAACTTTGGTTTAAGCTTATGATGAAAACGTACTTTCTTTAACGCTTCTCCGATAGCTTTGGCCAATAAAGGCGGTACTGCATTTCCAATTTGACGAAAAACTGATGTCTGAGAACCACAAAAAATAAAATCATTATCAAAACTCTGGCAAGCTGCTGCTTCTCTCATCGTAAGGTATCGATCTTGAGTGGGATGATAATAAGCTGTTCTTGAAGTTAAAATAGTAGGAGAAGGTTTTTTTCTGTGAAGTCTTTGAAACTTCGTTTGTCTAAAACGGCTTTCTGGCAGCTTACTCCAATCAACATTAAAGCGGAGTTTCTTAGGTAAATAAGTCTTCTCATCTTCTTCATATCTAATTCCCATGCCTTCTGGGATACAAGAGAGTCTTTTTCTATCCAACTCATTTTTGAGTTGTGCTAACTGAATATCGTGATTATAAATTTTATTATCACTGGCTTTGAGTTTTTTTATGGCAGATCCCACTGTTTGAACCTTTTGCTTTCCTCTTTGCCCATGAGTAATAAGTGGAAAGGGCATTCTATCTGCTCCCTTTACGCCCATGATAATTGTGCGTCTTCTTTTTTCAGGAACACCATATTCTTCAGCAGAGAGAACTCTCGCATCCATCGTAAATCCAAGTTTTTCAAATTCTCTAAAGATAGCATTAAGAATTTTCCTATTTTTTTGGGCCACTAAACCTGTGACATTTTCCATAATAACAACTTTAGGGTCAGTGAGTTTGACGATTCTAATAAACTCACGAAAAAGAGAATTTCTCTCATCTTCAACTTCCCCTCGCCCCACAGTAGAAAAGCCTTGGCAAGGAGGACCACCAATCACCATATCAACTTTATTAATATTGATAAGCTCTTTGAGTTTTTGAGCATGCAAATTTCTAATATCGCCCAAATAGGTTTTGGCCTTAGGATGATTCATTGCAAAAGTATCTATCGCATCTTTTTGAAAATCGACTCCAAGAAGACATTTATGCCCTGCGCTCTCTAAACCTCGAGAAAAGCCCCCACAACCACTAAACAAGTCAATAAAATGAAATTTCTTCTGGCGATAATCACTCATAAATAATTATTTCTTCTCAAGTTTTCCTTACTTTTAGTGTATAGTCGTCTTGTTTTTATTGTCTAGTGATTATTTGTACAGAGGTATGATTGTCTATTTTAGATAACAGTGGATTACTCACAGCTTTCTTAGCTTCTCTTGCAGCAGGAGCTGCAACTGGGCTTGGTGCCATCCCTATTTTTTTCGTCAAAACAATCTCTCAAAAACTTCAAGATCAAATGATGGGTTTTGGTGCTGGAGTTATGCTAGCAGCAAGTTGCTTCTCTCTTTTAAATCCCGCCATTTCTATTGGAACACAACTTTATGCGAGTAAAACTCTATGCCTTCTCTTGGTTAGTTTGGGAGTGGCCTTTGGGGCAATCGCCCTTAGGCTTTGTGACATCTATTTTCCTCACGAACACTTTATCAAAGGACATGAAGGAAGAGATGAATATCATCTTAAAAGAATTTGGCTTTTTATCATTGCGATTACTCTGCACAATTTCCCAGAAGGGCTCGCAGTGGGAGTTAGTGTAGGAGGGCAAAGCCTTCATGAAGCCCTTCCTCTAACAATTGGTATTAGTCTACAAAATATGCCAGAGGGTCTTGTTGTTGCTCTAAGCTTAATTACACTTAAATACTCACGGGGCTATTCTGTTTGGATAGCTCTACTCACTGGGCTTGTTGAACCTATTGGGGCCATCCTGGGCCATGTTCTTATTAACATTTCCGGCCCTGCATTGCCTTTTGGTTTGGCCTTCGCCGCTGGGGCCATGATTTATGTCATCTCTCACGAAATTATTCCCGAATCTCATCGTCATGGACACGAACATAAGGCCACCACAGGACTTATGGTTGGATTCATTATTATGATGATGCTAGATGTACTTCTTAGCTAAAGGATTCCACATGAAATTCTCTTTCTTACTCCTCTTATCTTTCTTATTACTTAGCTGCCAACAAGAAAAAGTGGAAATGGTCAAAACAAAGAATGCGATTTTTTTTATCGGTGATGGAATGGGACTAGCTTCTTTAACTGCTGCAAGAATTTATGCTAAGGGTTCGACTGGGCGGATGAATTTTGAGCGCTTCACTCATACAGGTTTTTCTAAAACTTATTCAACTGATAACTTCACCACAGACTCTGCTGCTGGTGCCACAGCTCTAGCAACAGGAGTGAAGAGTTATAACGGCGCTATTTCAGTCACAGACCCTAAAAAAGATAAAGAGCAAAGCTCGCGGGAGCTTCAAACGATTTTAGATGTTGCTTATGAAGCAGGAAAATCTGTTGGTGTTATCACAACAACAAGAGTAACCCACGCCACTCCTGCTTGTTTTTACGCTCATATCGATCATAGAGATAAAGAAAAAGAAATAGCGGCCCAACTCAAAAATTCAAACCTCACTTTCCTTCTTGGTGGAGGGCGAAGGTTTTTTAAAGATGAATTAGACGAGCTAAAGAAAAAAGGTTGGACTTATGTCACAAACGCTCAAGATCTCAATGCCATTAATACAAACCAAAAGAATCTGAAAGTCCTGGGCCTATTTAATGAAAGTCATCTCACCTATACCTTCGATCGCCCAAAAGTTGAGCAGATAGAGACGAAAGAGCCCACACTTGCTCAGATGCTTTTTTGGGGAATTCAAACTCTTTCTAAAAACCCCAAAGGTTATATCCTCGTTGTAGAAGCAGGAAGAATCGATCATGCGGCCCATGAGAATCACTTCAGACGTCAGGCCCATGAAACAATGGCCCTAGATGAAGCTCTTCAAATTGCTCTTGAAAAGGCCAGTGCTCAAACTCTTGTTGTGGTGACTGCTGATCATGAAACTGCTGGGCTTGCTATTAATGGTTACGCTGACCTCTCTCTTAAAGGAGATAGAATGGTCAACGAGAAAACAGACATCACTGATTCTTATGTCAGTTGGTCAACAGGACCAGGTGCTAAGAATTTAGGAGAGGGTGATGAGAAGCTAGAGAGGGCCCTTTATTTTAAAGAGTTCGCTAATCACACAGCAGTCGATGTTCCTATCCTGGCCAATGGACCTGGAGCTGAACTTTTTTCAGGTTTTATGAAAAATAGTGATATTCCTAAGAAGATACTTCAAAGTCTAGGACTTGAATTTAATTCAAGCGTTAATAAAGAAAATAATCATTAGTTGGAAAGAGCGAAGTGAAGCTATAACTAAGCTTCACTTCTTAAGTACGAAAAACTTTCATTTCCATATAAGGGCGCACCCTTAAGAACTTCAGTTCCAATCTTCTTAAACTTTTTAAAGTTTTTATGAAACATTCCAGCTAACTCTTTTGCCGCTTTTTCATAATCACTCTGGTCGCTCCATGTTCCATTTGGATTAAGGTAACTCGCCTCAACCCCTGGGATACTTTTAGGAATATTAAGGCCAAAGATTTTCTCAGTTACTGTTTCACATGAGTTAAGCTCTCCGGCCTGAATGCTTCTGATGATTTGGCGTGTGACTTTAAGGGGAAAACGCTCACCCACCCCATAAACACCACCGCTCCAGCCAGTGTTCACAAGCCATACTTTGATATCATTTTTGGCCAAATACTGACCTAGGAGTTGAGCATAATCATTGGGATTTCTCATCATGAATGGAGCTCCAAAACAAGCTGAGAAAGTTGCTTGAGGTTCTTGTACTCCAATTTCTGTTCCCGCTAATTTGGCGGTATACCCTGAAAGAAAATAATACATGGCCTGTTCTTTATTTAGAAGACTTACTGGAGGTAGAACTCCAAAGGCATCTGCTGTTAAAAAGAACATATGCTCAGGCTTTTTGGCCGTCCCTGAAGGGACAATTTCATCAATAAAACTTAAAGGGTATGATGCTCTTCCATTCTCAGTAATCGACATGTCAAAAAAATCAATTTTATTATTCTCATCGACTTTAACATTTTCTAAAAAAGCATTTTTAGTGTGACAAGCTTTATAAATCTCAGGCTCACCTTCTTCAGTTAGCTTATAAGTTTTCGCGTAACACCCACCTTCAAAGTTAAAAACACCCTCATCACTTAAGCCGTGCTCATCATCACCAATAATCAGACTTCCAACGTCAGTAGAAAGGGTTGTTTTTCCAGTTCCGGATAGACCAAAGAAAACACTTACAACACCTTCGTCGCTAATACTTGCTCCCGCATGCATCGGAAGAATCCCTTCATTAGGAAGAGTTGTATTCATTATAGAGAAGATAGATTTTTTAATCTCTCCAGCGTAGCGAGTTCCAACAATGATAATAAGCTTAGAATCAAAATCTGTTGCAACAACAGTAGAGCTTCTCGTTCCGAGAAGTTCTTTATCAGCTTCATCTTCAGGAAGATGGATAATAGTGAAGTCTTCAAAAACACGGTTTTCAAAACTCTCCTCTCTGAACATATGATGAAAGAAAAGGTTATGGGCAGGATTAGGAGTGATAAGATTTACCCTCATATTATATTTTTCATGTGCCCCGCAAGTACGTGAAGAAATAAAAAGCTCTTCTTTCTCAGAGATGGTTGAGATGGCCCAGTTTTTAAGAAGCTCAAATTTGTCGGCTTCCATTGGAGAGAGGTCTCCACCCCAATCAATAATTGAGTTAATAGACTCACGTTTTACAACATATTTATCCTTGGCCGATCGACCTGTATGTTTTCCTGAATAAACAAGTAATGCCCCATCTTCAGAAAGATTGGCCTTACCTAACTCAACTGCTCTTTGAACAAGTTCATCATCAGTTTGATTAAAATGAAGTCCCTTCTTTTTTTCGATACCAAGGTAAGATAAAAGTGCTTCCATTTTGAAGATCCTCCGAGATCAGATTTATTATCAAGTTATTATAAGTTAATTATAAAATTTGAGGATTACACTACAAAACTTGCCTCTTCTTGTCCTCTACAAAATAAATAAATAAATTTTACTTACAAGACTCTTTAATCTTTCCTTCAATAAGAAGTTCAACATCATTCCAAGTCTTTCCTTTATGTAACGCGTAGCAGGCTTGGTTGATGGCCTTCAAAGAACCATCCAAGGCCCATTTAAGAACATCAATACTACTAGAGAGAGTAAGGATTCCTTCTTTGTAAGTATAATTCATCTGCACATCTTCTGTTTTACCATTCATATTTAGTTCAACCTCAGCAACTCCGGCCGTAGTGGAAGAAGGTTTTACTTTTGAGACAAAACCCTTGATATGCGCTCCACCTTTCATTGGAGAGAAGAAAAATTTTTCAATCTTTTTATCCCTACCCTCATTACCTGAATTCACAGAAAGAGCATTAATATGAAAAGCAGCACTTGATAGTAGAGCTTCAATAGATGAAGCACGAGAAGTTATTATCGAAAAATCAGTAAAAGAAGCTCCGACTCCCACCTTTTCAGCAGTTTTAAAAGCCTTCCAACCTAGTTTTGAACCTTTTGTCTCTAATGTATACGAGCAAACTTTAGCAAAAGAAGTTGAAAGAAAAATCGTGAAGACGAGCAGCAATTTCATAAAGGCCTCCTGATAAAAGAATTTCTCACAACCTTAACAAAGTTTTAGTAAAAGATTTAGTAAAAAACCAATGTTGGTGAACTCAAACAAAAGTTAGGCAGCCTAAACTATTGAAAATACAAAAAAAGAAAGGTAAATAGTTAATGATAACTTAAACGATTTAAATACCACATGAGGAGTTTCATGAAAAAAATTGATAGACGTCACTTTTTTAAAACCTCTGCTTTTGCAGCACTAACCACTTTGTTCTCTTCACCATCTTTCTCTGGAGAAAGCGCTTGTAAAACAGCAGCGAAAAAAGTTGAGAAGAAAAAATTCGCAGGATACTCCACTGAGTACGTTCAAACTGGGAAGCTAGGTTATACTAAAGAATCTCCAGAGGCCAAAGCAACAAAAGGCAAACTTTGTTCTAACTGTAAGCACTATTGTGAAGAACAAAAAGTTTGTACTCTTGCTTCAATGAAAATTCAAAAAGGCAAAGATAAATTTTTTCCTTTAGTTCATGAAAAAGGTTATTGCAATATGTTTGCTTGGGATAGTTCCGCCAAGAAAAAGTGGAAGTCACTTAAGAAAACATAGTTATTATTCAAAAATAACTTTATAACTAAGGCGACAAGCTCCTAGGAAAAGACAACTTCTAAAAAGCAAAACGAAAATGGAGTAGTCTATCTTTTTTAAGATTCCTACTCCAATTTTTGATCCTATAACGGCTCCTAGGACCATTAATCCCGCTAGAGGAAGAATGGAAGTATAGTCAAAACCAAGCACCAAATAAGCAGGGATTTTAGTTAAGTGAACAAATGCCTGCATAATCGCCTTATTTGAAATAATCTGCTCTTTAGTCAGATCATCTCTCACAAAAAAAGCGGCCAAGAAGGGTCCAATAGTTCCAATAAAAATTCCAAGGAATCCACCTACTAAACCAACCCAAAAAAAAGACTTTTTAGAGACTGCTAAACTAGGAAGTTTTTTAGGCCTAAAAAGAACATAAAGAATAAGTAGAACAACACCAGAGAGAGGATATTTTGGGTTAACGATAAGTGAGCTCTTAAGCCAAGTGGCACTGCCTGCTCCAATTAAAGCTCCAACAGAAAAAAAGAGGATCATCTCTTTGATCATATGACCTCTGAGATAATAAATCCTAGAAGTGTTACTGCCTAATTGGCAAAGCCCATGCAAAGGAATAATGGCTTCCAAAGTCATGAACATAGTCATAAAAGAGAAGAGAAGAATTCCTCCTGCCATCCCTGTTACAGCAGAGACAACTGACGCGCCAGTTGCAGTCAGAAAAAGACCAATTATTATAGGAATAGAGAAACTAAGCATGAATTAGAGTAACCCCAAAAGACCTTTTTTAAGATCTTTATTAGGAGGATATTTTCCAAGCCAAATCTTTAAAACATTTTTTTGAAACTCTTTGTCTTGAATAACGACTTTTCTTTTTCCATTAAAACTTAGAGCGAGTTTATCCTGATAAAAATCTAAGGCCATAACCATTCCCTCTTTCATTTCTTGCATTGAATTAAGAAAAGTTGTGACTGACTTATTTGATGAGTACTCTTCTCCCATAATTTTTTCAAAAGATTCTTGGTAAGAATCTATAACCTTTTCTTTTTCAACATCTCTAACAAACTTCATTTGTAAACTTTTATGAGTACTATCATTAATAATAGAATCAGCTGATTGTTCTTTTTTCTCTAGATACAGTGCCGCTATATAAACATCGATCGCAAGCCAGGTGGCCTCTCTCTTTCCAAGCCCATTTAGAACGAGAGACTTCGTTTCTAGTTGATAAGTATCAGAAAACTCCACTTCCCCTAATTTGGCCGCTTGTGCAAGACATAAAAAAAAGACAACGCTTAATATAATCTTCATGCTTCCTCCCTTTTTGGGTATTATCAAACCATTCTCGCTCTTAAAAGTCATCTTCAAAGGATATGGGTATTTACATCAAGAACGCTCATTGCTAATTTTTAATTATGACTTGTAAAATCTGTGAATCACAAACAACAAAAGAACATATCTTTAAAGAAAGGATGTTTGGTCTAGAAGATCGCTTTGAGTATTTAGAATGCCTTGATTGTGGATGTCTTCAAATTAAATCCCTTCCTGATGACATGAGACCTTTCTATGGCGCTAGTTATTATAGTATGGGAGCTTTTGACGAGAGTTTTGCAAAAACAAAACGCTTTCGTAGAAAGACAAATAGGATCGAAAAACTTCTTAGGACTCCGTCTCAAAAAATAGAGGGTGACTATAGCATATTCACTCAACTTAAACCCCATAAGAGCGACTCTATTCTCGATGTTGGTTGTGGAGCTGGAGAATTCCTCTATCATCTTAAGCAATTAGGATTCGAAGACATTATGGGAATTGACCCTTTTCTTGAAAAAGATATTCATTACTCAAATGGTCTCAAGATAAAAAAACAAGACATCACTCAAGTTGATAAAAAGTTTGACCTCATTATTCTTAACCACTCTCTTGAGCACATGCCAACCCCAAAGATAGTTTTAAGAGAGCTCACCTCAAGACTCAACTCTGAAGGAAAAATCCTTATTCGTGTACCCATTGTTGGGTACGGTTGGAAAAAATATGGAGAATATCATTTCGGGATAGACGCACCAAGACATTTCTTTCTTTTCACACCAAAAGCGATGGAGATTATGACTCAGGGTACGAATTTAAAAATAAAGAAAATCATTTACGATTCAGTCTGGGACTATATTGCCCAAAGTGAGAAATATCTCAAAGGAAAAAAGTTCAGTGACAGACATTATAATGGTCCTCTAGAGAGAATCTTCTTCAAGCTCAAAAAAAGAAAGTGGGAAAAAATCACAGAACGTTTAAATCAAGAAGGGCTTTCAGATCAAGCGGGTTTTATCCTTCAACTGCAATAAGTGGATTGTCAAAGTTCTCAAAATCAGTTAGTTTTTTCTTTCAAAAGTGCTCGGGTGGCGGAATGGTATACGCGCTACGTTGAGGTCGTAGTGGGGGCAACCCCGTGGAGGTTCAAGTCCTCTTCCGAGCACCAAAATTACAAGTCCGACTCTACGACTCTACACACTTAATGGTGGAACACACCGCACTCAGACCCTAAGAACAGGCATATAGAACTTTCAACCGATAGTTTACAAAGCTCCTATAGCCGTAAGCCCCTCTGCTCCTTTATGTATATCAAAGGCATCTAAACTTAAGAAATTACGTGAGAAACTGTTCATTTATGAGACAAGCACTTTTGTAAAGTTTTCAGACAAACCCCACAAGCAAGATAAATTTTAATAAAATGGTTCATTAAGCAATTAATAAATGAGGACTATTTGAAGGCCACTATTCACAATTTAATAGCATTCTTACTTTTCACAACTTTCAATGCTTATTGTGGTGAAAATAGTAAAAAAACAGCTTGTCTCAAACTCTTCTCACAAGAGAATCAGAGTTCTCTCCAAAACATTCATTATCACCATATTATTGCGGAGTCTCCTCGAGATAATATGGGAAGAGACTTTTCAACCCTCTTTGGAGATTTCATACAAAATAATGATGCAGAATCTGATAATTTTGAAAGATTATCTCATGAAGCGTTTCAACTCAGACTTAATCTGGCCAAAAAGTATAATACAAATTTTGTTTCTCACATGGAGACACTGTTAGATCCAGGGAAAATTCAATTTAAATGGAAAGAAAGAATAGAAGGGAAATTGGATGAAGACTCTTGGTCCTTTGGCATTGAAGGACATGAAAGGGCCCACTCAATATGGAAATTCTTAAATTATAATTTGAATGAGCAAGATTTTATAGAGACTAAAGTTAATATGAGTATCTTTCCCCTTGTTCAAAAAACAGGATACCAAACGGTAAAGGAAGCCTCCTTTCTTTATAAACTGCCCAATGATTTTATTTTAAAATTTCAACTTTTTAAGTTTGAGTCAGGGGAATACTTTATTAGGCATGCAGAAAGCAAAGCAATTCCAATAATTCTAGATGAATTAAATAGACTTTGGGAGGATATGTTAGAACTCAATCAATCGAGAAATGACTATTTAACAAAACTAGCAAAATTTGAATGGTTATGGTTTTGGGCCAATCCCTACGGAAGAGCTGGAGCTTCGATTGGGGATTCTCTTTCAATGATTTTACAAAAAACATTAATACAAAACAACATACTCAAACGCCATCGAGAAAGTTTTCACCATCTTGACTTAGAAGCGCTTTGCCGAGATTTGCAAAATTATATTCAGTACAGAGTTCAAAATTTAAAAAGTCGTGATAATTAGAGTCTTTCTCTAATCAAGATTTTTACGATTGAGTAACACTTGGGGATAGATAGTGAAAAAGCTCAGGATAAGTAGAGGAATACCAGGGATAACAGGAAGAACAATTCCTAAAATTCCTAAGAAGAAAAGAATAAGAGAAAAAAAAGTTCTAAAGACAAAATAAGGAGTTCTTTTTTCTGATAGCTTATCCACCTCTTCTTGATGGGTAAAACCTAAACTAAAACTAGAAACTGTTGAGACTATCACATAATAAAAAAGCTGTTGTAATTTTCTTATCCAAGAAAACTCTCTTAGCGAGTTAAAGCTAACTTTCTCGGAGTTCATCATTAACGTTGTATGAACAAAATAATTAACTTCTTTCATCGCTTCTTCTTCTTTAAAGTTAACATTCATTTCAAGGTTCCCTTGATAACTCGTGTAGTGAAGATTAAAGGAGCCTACGCTGCATAGTTTTTTATCGATAACGGCCATCTTCCCATGAACAACAGAGCATTTCCATTGATAGATTTCAACACCATTTTTTAATAGATAAGAATAAAAAAACTCACTTGCATAGACATGGCTCTGCCAATCTGAATAACGAGGAAGAAAAAGCCTCACTCTGACTCCTCTCTTGGCTGCTTGAGCGAGTTTTTTTAGAAACTTCCAGCGGGGAAAGAAATAGGAGTTAATAATATCAACTGAAGACTGTGCATTCTCAAGCATTCTTTTATAATCTTGGGAGATACTCCATCTATTATAAATCCAATCATTAACAGAGAGAGAGAAGTTTTCATGAGAGCTCTCCTTCATGAACTTCTTGGATCTTTTGTTTAACACTAAATCATGGCAATAATGATAGAGAAAAGTGAAATCGTGATTATCAATTAAAACAGCAAAATCTAGTCTTGGTCTATCAAAGCCTTCATCAAAGCAATCAATAACATTAATTCCACCGACAAAAGCTTTTCTGCGATCGACAAGTAAGACTTTATGATGAAGCCTTCGTCCCCAATGTCGAACATTTTTCCACTTAATCGAGTTGAAAAATTCAAGCAATCCGCCCTCATTTTGAAAGCTCTCTCTCAAGTCTTGAGGAAACTCGGCACTTCCAATAGAGTCAAGGAGTAAACTGACCTTCACTTGCCTCCTCAACGCTTCTTTAAGGGCTTCAAAAACCCTTGTTCCAAAGTTATCCATTTGAAAAATATAGGTTTGTAAAACAATCTCTTCTTGAGCGCTTTCAATCGTATTGATGTAATTTTCTTGATAATCATGCCCATCTGAGTAGAAGTAGATGCGACTCATAGTTCAAACTCTGCAAGTAAAGGGACATGGTCGGAGTAATTTGTCAGATTTCTTCTGGATATTGTTTGAGCTTTACTTAAGGCAATGGATTTATAGTAAATTCTATCTAATTTCAAAAAAGGTGAAAAAGAAGGGAAAGACTTTGTATAACTTCCGTTTTGAACTTTAAAGGCCTCACTGACTTGAAGCTCTCTTTCAAGCCTTTGCCCATTCTTTAGAGACCAATCATTGAAATCACCACAAAGAATAAAGGGTGTCGAGATAGAGGTTTTATGAATAAAACGAATAATTTTTTCAACTTGAAGTAAACGTCCACGCTCAAGGAGATCGAGGTGAGTGCAATAGAGATGAACTTTTTTCTCTCCAACTTCGATTTCAGCAAAAAGCATTCCTCTAAATTCAAAGCGATTTGTTGTGAGATCCAAATTTTCCCATTTTGTAATGGGGTATTTACTTAGAATAACATTGCCATGATGACCATTTTTATAAGCAGCATTTTTGGCGTAAGCAAAATCACTCCAAATACTATCGGCCAACTCTTCAAATTGAGGAGAGGTAATTCCTCTTTTTTTATTGGCCCCAACAACTTCCTGAAGCATGACAACATCGGCTCCTAATTCACAAATAAGATCCTTGATCTTCTGAGTCGAATCATTAAGAAAAGAGAAGCCTCTACTTTTATTGATATTGAAGGTTAAAACTTTCACCTTGCTATAGTCTCAAACTTAACAAGATTATTCAATGTGCTTTATTTTTAATTATCAGAAATCTTATCTTCTATTTCATCAATTAGGAATTTGATACGAGTACAATTATCTTTGAGATCACTTAAACGTAAACTGATTCCTTCAAGAAGTTCTGGTAATCCCTCATCCCCTTTGATTTCGGGACGATTTTTAAGCTCAAAGAAATGAAGTGATTTATCTTCATTATGGGCCTCAGAATTCTCCAGTTCTTCTGAAAATTCATTAAGAAGAGCTCCAATAATATCATCCTTGAGCTCACCATTACTGAGACCTTCGATGACCTCTTCTTTTTCGTTTTTATAAGGAAATTCACGAAATTCTTTTGGGGCCTTATCAACAGCTCTATCTTTTAGCAACGAATCCCCTTGCCTTTTCCTAAAGGCCGAGAAATCAAATACTTTTGAAATTTCAGGTTCTTGTGACTTATCCATATTCCTCACTTATCTCCCCTCGAGAGTTAATATGCAGTTATGATGCCAACCTATCTCCTTGAATCCCTGATGAAAAAGACTACTTATATGCCTGATTTCAATGGGATGAGGCTATCATGCTCTATTATTGACATAAATTGCCTGTCACTTGCTCAATCTTTAGACATTGAAATTTATGCTAGAATAACTCTTATGAACAAAGCAAAGTGCTTACAATGCAAATTCTATCACGTCACATGGGACATGAGTTCACCTAAAGGTTGTAAGGCCTATGGAATTAAATCCAAAAATTTTCCATCTATTATAGTAAAGCAGGCCTCGGGAGAGGATTGCCTTAAATTTGAAGAGAAAAAGAAAAAAAATAACACTCTCGACTTAAACGATAAAAGACTCTGGTAATTCTTTTTTCATTTGATAGTAATTAGGTCCAACTCTTTCAATAACACCACCACCAAGACACTCATTCCCCTCATAAAAAACGATAAACTGCCCAGGGGCCGCTGCTCTTTGAGGCTTATCAAAGCTTACTTTAAAAGCTCCCTCAACTTCTTCCAAAACGCAGTCTTGATCTTTTTGACGGTAGCGGATCTTGGCCTTCAAGCTTATTGGTAGTTGATTTGGTTTTCTTATCCAATGAATCTTTGTTGTGTAGAGTTCTTCAGTGAACAAAGCTTCATGGACTCTTCCCCTTGCTACTTGAACAATATTTTTTCTTAAGTCCTTACCAACAACATACCAAGGCTCACCTGGTCCACCAAGTCCTAACCCTTTTCTCTGTCCAATGGTATAGAAAGGAAGTCCTTGATGTTTCCCGACAACTTCTCCATTTAAAAGCTCAAAATTTCCTTGAGATTTTTTAATATACTGAGACAGAAACTCCCTAAATTTTCTCTCTCCGATAAAGCAGATACCTGTACTATCTTTTTTATTATGAGTAATAAGATCGTTCTCTAGTGCCAGTTGACGGACTTGAGACTTTTCAAGATGACCGATTGGGAACAATACTTTTTTAAGAACCTCTCTATCCACTGCATGGAGGAAGTAGCTTTGATCTTTATTGGGATCTGCTCCTTTAAGCAGAAGCCCTTCATCATTTGTTTGGCAATAATGTCCTGTGGCCAAATAATCAGCTCCAAGGGCCATGGCCTTTTCGAAGAAAACTTTAAATTTGATTTCACTATTACATAAAATATCTGGGTTAGGAGTTAATCCTTTCTCATAATCTTCTAAAAAATCTTTGAAAACGTTTTCCCAGTATTCTTGTGAAAAATTAACAGTGTAATATGAAATGCCTAATTTTTGGCAAATACTAGCAACATCTTGATAGTCCTTCTCAGCAGGGCAATGCTCATCATCTTCCCAGTTTTTCATGAAAAGGCCAATGACTTCATGCCCTTGCTCTTTTAACAGAAGGGCCGCAACTGAGGAATCAACACCACCAGACATTCCAACAATAATTTTAGCTTTCTCTTTCATTCCCATTTTATATGCTAGCTTCAACAAAATTTGAAGCAATGAAATTAACCAAAAAATAGGCTTGCTGGCGTAACTCTTGAGAATCTGTTTTGATGAGTTTCTCTGCTAATTTGAGATTTCTCTCTATGGCAGCAGGAATTTGTCCCTTTATTTGCTGTTTAAGGGCGTCATTCTGAATGAAATCCAAACGATATTCTTGCCCCTGTTTCAAAGCATTTTTAATCCCTTGAATTCTCTGCGTAAGATTAAACTCATTCTCTAAAAGAGAGCTGTAATAGTCTTTCATTTTATGGGCACCGTTAGGAGATTTCTCATCTAAAAAAGCGGTATATTCTGAGATTGATTGCTTCCAAAATTTATACAGCTCTAATCTCTCTACTCTTTCAAGCGGAGCGTTCCCCATTCTCTGGGACTCTTTATTAATAGCGTCAGTATACTTATTTTCTAAATTTCTAATTCTTTGACCGATTTCTCTCAGATCAAGCTCTTTGTCTAAGAGTTCAAGATAATCTTTAATTGTTCGCTGAAAACTAAGTCTATTTAGAAAGTCATTCCCATTAATAAAATCGGCCAGCATAACCTTTTGTAAACTTTCGTGGAATAGTTCGTGGGTTTTCATCAAATGATAGTCACCGACTTTATTGATAACCATTTCTGAGTTTTCAGTTTTACTTTCAAGTATAAAAAAAAGATCAGAAATATTTTGATAATATTCGTGAATTTTATTAGGCCCTAAATCAAAAGCTTGTAATTGAACATCACTAAACATCTCAATTCCCATAATCTTAGAATCTGAGACATTGATTCTTGCTTCTTTACCATGATCTTTGATTGCTTTAAGACCAATACTCTCGGAAAAATCATAAAGATAATTGACTGCTGCAACTGCTTTCTTCTTTTCTTCTGATGTCATAAAAACGAGCCCCTTTTTTATCTCGTTCATATGAGTCACAAGAAATTCAACATTGCTGATCCCTCCTTTCATGATATTCTCTTCTTCTTTCTTAATCATAGGTATCAAAGACATGGAGACGTTAACATCACGAAACCTTTTCTCAGAAAGAGCTTTATATTTGCCATTATAAAATGATTCTGACGCCTTAAAAATTAAGTTATCTAATTCTTCTGAAGAGCGAATTTTTGACTTAAGCTTAAACTTAACCAAGCACCAAATATCTTGGTTTAAAACAGTCTCAAAAAACCCCTTCTCAGAAGAAGCCAAAATAGATGTTGATAAAAGAAAGGCCAATAATAAAGTTCTACTTTTCACCTGACTCCTCTTGAGTTTTTTGTTTCTGCTCATTTTCTTGTTGGTATTTTTTTACTCTCTCAGAAAATTCAAAATCATCGACGGCCTGAACAATTTCTGAGTCATGAGTAAGTTCAAGCATATAAAATAACTCTTGACCTCTTTTTTGAAATGATTCTCTATCTGAATTAAGAAAACTTTTCATCTCTCTGAGTCTTTTGGCTGACTTCTCTGTTAATGGATTCATTCCCTCAGCTGAATTTCTCCTGATAATACTTTCTAACTTATCAATCTCATGTCCAGTCGTCTCAAAAATTTTATACTTGCGTAATGCATATTTTGAAATAGCTTCCAAAAGCCCTGCCTCTATAGATAAGGTTTCTTTTTTCAAAAATTCATCAGCAGTAGAGCCTAATTCCAAATGAAGCATTTTTATGAGTAGTTCATCAAAGTGCAGAAGAGTTTGCTCTAATGGAAGATGTCCTCCTTCTAAAGCGAGGAGTTTCCCCATCGTCAGATGAAGCATTTTAATCACTTCAGGGATTTCCGAGAGTAGTTCACCTGGGTAATTTTTCAGCGCAAAGAAAAGAAAAGAGCCAATATCTTCTAAGTATTCCTGTGCCCAAATGAAATCATCGTCTTGGCGAAAGCTCAAAACCTTGACTTCATCAATCCTTTCTCTAAGTTCACTCTTATAAGTTTGAAAGTTAGCTTCTGTATAATTTTGATTGGCCCTCACCTCGCCTCTTAAGCCGTTAAAATTGACTTCTCTTTGTGAGAGATTATCGTAAGAAGATAAAAAATTGACCTTATCAAGGATTCTACTTTGCTCCTTGTAAAGAACAAGGTTCCATCTGGCCTGGCTTATTTGATGGAAACTCATGAGGGCCCTATCTAGTAACTCTGCTTTATGTTGATGAGTTTCTATCGCCATTAAATTCTTGCTATACATCTCATCCACTAGTGAGGTGAGTTTTTCAATGAACCCATCACCCAAGGCTTCAAGATAGTGGTAATTATTTGTTATTGATGATATCTGAGGAGCGGAAGCTATAGTGCTCCAGACATCAAGACCACGCTCAAACTTTTCAAGAATCTCTAGTTTTTCTTGAGTTTTTAAAGGAGAATCAACCAAAAGCTCTTCAGAGAGTTTGCGGACTTCTTCAAATTTCTCTGGTTTGTATTTGGCCAAAGTATAAAAGTCTTTCCAACAGCCTAACTTTTTACCCACAAGGTGTCTCAACTTACCAAGAGAAGAGTAAGATACTGAAATCATTAAAGAAAATAAGACTAAATACAATAGAGAGCGCATTCGTGAATTATAGCACAACGCATAAATTCAACTACTACTTACTCTCTTTTTTGTAATTATTACTCGGTATTAAGACCCATTTAAAAACCAAACTCAACTTCTTTCTTGGCCTTGGCCTTTTTCTCTTCTGGTGAGGAGAAAGGATCGTCTTTCTCTTTATCATAAGCTTTAGTTCGATTGATTTTTTTGTACTCTCCTCGAGTTGCAATAAATCCAAAGCCTAATATTTTTGCACTTTTATTTGCTCTATCATAAAAAACAATTTTATCACTCTCGGCCAACCTGTAGTAAGGCTGTGTAAACTCAACATACAAAGTATTATTATTTTTATAAAAAAGAACGCACTCATAGTACTGCTCATTGGTGTTGACCTTAAAATAAACTTTTACTGGTTTTGTTCGATCGATTTCAGAGGAAAATATCGTTTGTACAACTTGAGCACCTAGATAATGATTTTTCTCATTTGAACCTACATAGACAATTTTTTCTTTGTAATCAAAGCTAACGACTTCAAACCCCTGTTGTTTATCAATAAGTTTATCCTTACTTCTAATTTCTGTTTGCCCTATATGGTAGTTAAAAACACCGTCTTGTTCGGCAATATATTTTTCTGTTCCTATTTCATGAACATTTCCTGGCTCTCGTAGGGGTTCTGGCACTCTGGTCTTGATAAAAGTTGGAAATTGAGAGTCATGATCAAAGCACATTGTTTTGTGATCGTTTTGATTCTTTCTATCCAGTTTATAAGTTTGTGCTATTTTTTTCACTTCATCTTTTTTAAGTTCAGATAAAGGAAAGAGCGTTTTTCTTAAGATTTCTTGAGGAAGACCAGCTATAAAAGTTGATTGATCAAAGTCCTTATCATTGGCCGAGTGAGCAAAAAATTCATTCGTTTTATGATTTTTATAAGTCTTCGCAAAATGTCCTGTTGCCATAAAATGGCATTTAAGTTTTTTCATTTTTTCAAATAAAACTTGAAACCTTAACTTTGTGCAATTAAAACAACTTATATTAGCAATTCCAGTCAGTTTATTTCCTACTGTGCTCTCTAAAACTTCATAATCAAATCGACTTTTAATATCTGTCGCATAAAAAGCGATATCAGCACTCTCACAAATTTCTTTAAGTTCATCCAAGTTCTCAACAAAACAGTTTGGGGGTTTAACAAAAGAGCGAGCAGGATTTTTTTTATCCCAAGTGACAAGAGCTAGAGCATAGACTTGGAATCCTTGTTTTTTAAGGAGAAAAGCAGCGACCAGGGAGTCAATCGATCCTGTCATGCCCACCAGCACTCTTATTTTGTGGTTGGGGTAATGAGCTATTTCACTTGTATCTATTTGTTCAGGTGGATTTTGTGTTACTTGATTCATTGATATCTCCACCTTCATTATATCTCTTCACAGAATGATGGAGAAGTTTTTTCCTTTACCCCTATTTAACTCACAGTTCTCTTTCACCAATTCGATAGAGTTTCATGACGAAGAAGCAAATCTATCTTTTTCACGAAAATAAAGGGGCTTACAAGAGTAATTCACTCAGGAAGTGTATCTCCTTTCTTAAAACTCAAAATCCCTCTTATATCACTCAGTTTTCTTACTCATCTCATGATTGTACTTTTCACCAAAGCGTTACTGTTGAAAATAACATCCTTACAGATAATGGGCTTGAAAACTTGAATCAATCTAATAACGACTTTTTAAGAAAATTAATTAAAAGGATTTATCCTCTCTCGCGTTTTATTCACCAATTAAACTCTGAAGAAAAAAAAATCGCCTCCTTGTGTAGGGCTATTATCAGTCAGTCTCCCTATTTATTACTTGAATCTCCCGAAGAGAATTTAAGTCTTAGTAATCTAGAAGTTCTAAAAGATGCTCTCGTACACGAGTTTATCAAAAATCAAAAAAGTATTTTTATTACCTCTCTTCAAGAAGAAATATGGGAAGATCTTTTTACTCAAAAACTACAGCAAAATGACAGTGGAGAGTTTATCCTTTCAGAGAATAGACTTTATAAAAAAAGATGGCATGAAGCCAACAATACTCCCAAGAGCATATGGCAAATAATTGACGAAAAAAAAGTGGCCTAAAGAGAAAACTTCACAGAGCAGTTAATTTTATAAGCTGCAGTTGTAAACTTATTCATTGGTTTTATTCTAATTTGTAATATTAAGTCTTTTAGCTTTATTTCAAAATTGCCAACTCCTTCTCGAGGAGAAATAAGAGAAACGTCATCCATTTGCGGAGATTGCTCTTTTAATAAGTGGTAAAATGATGGGGAGTTCTTTTGAGAACTTTTATAATAGGTAATGGCTTGAAGTATCGAGTTTTCGCTATACCCAATAAGTGGAAGAAGTTGATTTGAGAAATAGTGTTTGTTCTTAATAGAAATAAGCTCCATTAGGCGAAAAAGTTCTTTGGCAAGAGTATGGTAATAGTCATGAAGAACTTCACTCACTTCTGGAGGCTGTCCCCCTGGTAATTCACTAAAACCAGCTGCTATCCACCCAGAAAAATCAGAATGATAATCAATATTCATCACTTCATGTACTTTTAAGGCCATTGTATCAAAGTGATAATCAATAAACTTATTAAAATCTTCCTGAAGTTTGTCCTCTTGAAAATAGGTTTTAAGAAAGCTTCTTATCCCAGCACTCTTTGTATTAACAAAGGAGTTCTCTTTAGAAAGCTTGATGCTTATAGGAACCATTTTTTTTGATTCTAAAACAATATCGGCTTCGGCCCATTGATTATTACTTTTGGCCGTTGTTATTTTCCCAATCAAATGAACTTTATATTTCTGTGCCCCAACAACTTTGAGGATTTCATCTGCAAGAGATCCCGCCATTACAGGTAAATCTTGAATTAAATTTGGTGAGTATTTTCTTAACATTAATTCATAATCAATTAATTGTTTTTGAAAATGCGGTCCAAGAGAAGAAAGAAACCATTCAGTTGTATCGCATTGAGAAGCCAGGAAATTGGCCACTAAATACTCATATAAATTTCCTTTAAATTCATTTAAGTACGCTTCTTTTTCACGTGAGAGCATTATTTCTCCCAGTAAGCTTCTTCTAAAACATCTTCTTTTTGAGGAAGGGATCTTACTAACCGAGGCGAGTTCTGTATTAAAACTTCATAGCTCACCCTATTGGCATATTTATTAATCTGAGAAAGTGATGAATAAGTTAGGTAGCTACAATTATGTTTTGGAGAGTTAGGAATCATTTTTCTATGATAACTGTTGGCCACCATATCATGCAATAAAGCGGACAGAGCAGCATCCCCAGCGCCATTGGTATTAGTTATAGCATTTGGGCCACCAAGAAAAGGATTAATATGGGAGTAGATTTTAATGGGCTCTTTACAATCTTTTTTCTTCATCGCTCGAGAGTAT
Organism: Bacteriovoracia bacterium; assembly: GCA_030431635.1. Lineage (GTDB taxonomy): Bacteria > Bdellovibrionota > Bacteriovoracia > Bacteriovoracales > Bacteriovoracaceae > CALFYV01. The sequence goes on along the minus strand of JAUIIL010000001.1, from coordinate 167,623 downwards.
TCATATCGGTTATATTCAATGATGGACTTTGTATGGAGAGGGTCTTTAGTTTCTCTGGCCATCTCTTTATCTACATGAGCGCAGATATATAGTCCTTTAGGTCCAACTGTGATAAAGGCCAAATCAACAAACTCCAAGATCATTTCCCCTGCAAGTAAAGCATCTTCTCTGTTGGTTAAAGAAAGTGCTTCTTCATCATTCATTGCAAGCACGTTGACGTATTTTTGGCAAAAATCAAACAGAAACTCTCTTTTATCTTTGACCAGTTGACTTGTCCCTAAAGATAAAACAACTGGAATTTTTGATTGTATGGCCAGCTCACAAGCTTTAATGGTTGATTGAAAAATAGGGGAATTCTCATCTCGCAATAAATAAGCAGAAATCACAAGTGCTGAAGAGTCACTAATAATCTTTGAAGGAATATTTTCAGGATACAACTCATTCATGCACCCAAGGCTAATTGCAAAAGTTCTCTCACCTTCTTTGTTTACAAAAACCAGGGCCCTTCCCATTGATTTTTGAGAAGGCGTTAAGTAAGACAAATCTACTTTAGAACTTGTTTTTGATATGTAATGGAAAGCATAGTCTCCAACGCTAATATTTTCATTAATGGCCCCTAGGGCCACGCAAGGGTTATCAGAGAGTATAGCAAAGTTATGAAGTGTATTGGCAATACTACCTCCAGGGAACTCTCCTCTTATGGCCCCCTTTGCTTTAAAATGCAGGTAGAATTCTTCTGCTCTGGCATCATCAATGATAATGGATTCTCCTTTTTTCAATCCATGTTCTTGAAAAAAATCATCGTGAACTTCTATCTCAATATCAACGATTGGTTGAGTGATACCAACAATATAGACACTTGCTGCTTGAGTAAAGCTATTAACCAGAGGTTCACGTCCCCTTTGCTCTACTGGAAAATAATGTTTCGTTTTTCTTCTACCTGGAAATTTCATTTTAAGATAAACTACCTCACTTTTCTAACATTGGGCAACAAAAACCCACAAACTTGTCATTTTTTTCGGCCACATGGTAACTTTAACTATCTAATATAAGGATAATCTATGATCGACAGCAATCAACCTGAGACCCAATCTTTGTTTAACTTCTACCCTCCAGAAAGTCGCTATATAGGGATTGTCTCTGTTCCTCATTCTGGAGAGACTATTCCCGACGAGCTCGCCCAATTCCTATCTTCTGATAGAAAAGCCCTTATGAGTGATGTGGATTACAAAGTAAATGAGCTCATCGATATAAAAAAACTCCAACTTGCTGGAGTTGCTGTTATTACTTCAAATATTCACCGAGTTGCGGTTGATCTTAACCGAAGTGAAGAAAATAGTCTTTTTTTCTGGGAAGAAAATACAAAAGGTCAAAAACTGGTTCTCTCTCAACCTAGTGAAGAACAAAAGGCCCTTTTTCTTTTAAGTTACTACCGCCCTTATTATGAGATGCTAAAGAGCATGATTCATGAGCTCGAGAAAAAAATGACCTTAGCAAGTTTTGTGGACCTTCATAGTATGCCCTCTAGACCAACAGAGTATCATATGAAGCAAAACCCAAACCAAAAGCAGGATAGACCTGATTTTTGCCTGAGTGATCGTCATGGTCTTACTTGTGAGAAAGAGTTTATCCAAAATATAACAACTAAGCTTCAAAACAAAGGATACCAATGTAACCTTAATAACCCTTATATCGGTGGTTATATTACTGAGTATGTTAACACTTACAAGACAAACAATATTCAAATTGAAATAAATCGCGCGCTCTATATGGATGAGTCTAAACTTGAAATGAAACATGAAGCTCTTAAAATTAAGAACGACTTAACAGAATCACTTTTGGATCTGTTTAAAGCATTTGCTGTAAACTAAGCAGCTTTGTTATTTTTATATTGCTGGATATCTTTGCCTGATACAATCTTGTGATATGTAAAGAATTGATGAACTTGCGATTTTTTCTTTAGAGGGACTTTCTCGATTTTACCGCTTTTATAAAAAATACTTAAAACATCAATACCTATGAACTCTTTCTTCTCAAAATGGTCAACAAGACCAAGAGGAATGCATTTTTTCCTCTTCATTAAATTCCATCTAATTGTCACTCTATTTTGAGAAATATCAACAGTCCTTAAACAAGTCAAAGGAGTAAATAGACAAACGAGTAAAGTGACAATTGCGAGGGCAATCGCTATGTCTTGAATAAGATGAATATCATCTTGTATATGTCCGTACAATGAAGCACAAAGTAAAACTAAGAAACAGCTTATTGTATAGTACATAAAAAAAGATTTTAGACCCGATCTTTTAAAGGTCACTTCTGAGCTCCATGACTCTCCCAATTTATTTCTTCTGAGCTGATAAATCTTTCACCTCCAGATAAACTTTCTTCTCGACCTAAATTAAACTTATTCTCATCTCTTAAAGAAACTATGCATTTATTTAAGACTTGAATATTAAGACAAAGCTTATCGAGAGTTTCACCAAAAAACTCTCTTCTCAAACGATTGGAAAAAAGTCCCTCTATATCTTTTGAGCAGTTTTTGTCAGTTATGGAATAAATTCCCATCACCTTTTCTAACTCATTGGCAAACTGAAGAAAACTGTCAATGCTCTCATTTTGATAACCAGGTACTAGTTGTTTCATAAATTTCTTAAATGCTTCAACATCTACTTTTGCTCCTTGGCAGTCATCATAAAAAATACTCATCTCAGAATTAAAAAGTTCAACGAACTCTTCAAAAGACTTCTCTTGCTCATTCGAGATAGTATAAAGCAAGTTATAGAAGGACAGAGCAAGACCAAAATGAGGTCTGTGGGTGAAGTCAGATGCAATTGCTTTATCAATAAGCCCAATTGAAAAAATCTTTTCTAAATAAATGATAATAGGTATCCCTTGTGAGCGGTAGTGTCCCTTAAATTTATCTAACTCAATAAGAATATCATTTTCAAGATTGAACTTAATCTTTTCATGATTAAGAATGAATTCGTTATTTAAATAATTTTCATAACTCATTTTTATCTTATTCCCTTTATGAATCATGATGATATTTCCATCAACGATTTTCACTTTGGATGGTCTGAAACTAGGATAGCGTTTCATATAGCTACGATAGAATTCTTTATTCTGGTTTGAAACATTTAACTGCTCTAAAAAAAGTTTTCTGCTCTTTCTCCCTTGAGAATAAACCTTTAGGGCCTTTTGAGTTGAGAGCTGATAATACTCATAGTGCCTCTTCATAAAAGCTTTATTAATAAGTGCAGAGACTTCAGTAGAATTTGCCTGAGCGGTGGTAGTAGAAAAGACAAAAAAAAGACCTAAGAGTAATTTCACTTCTTTCAAACCTCAATTCCAGTATCGGGAATATTCCTGATAACTTTAGGCAGTTAATTACAAAGTGAATTATATTACAGGTTTAGGTTATTATGTATTTTCAGGTAGATAGGAAGCAAAAAAAACCTTTTAATTCTTTTAACTGTCAGAAATTATTGGCAAATAAGGTACAAAGGTTAAGCTCTTGATTTTCAGAACCAGAACCAGAACCAGGGTCCTTAGGCCCCTGATGACCAGTAAATAGAGTAACCTTATTTGTTAAGAAATCCAAATAAACTAGAATTTAAGTTTTTTATCAGATGACTTTAACTGACGCTCTTTGGCCTTTCTCAATTCGTATTCAATTCCACTATCTTTGCCCTTATTCTGCTTTAAGTCTTCATTTTTTTTCAATTCAGATTTTGAGTTTATTTTCTCTCTTTGTTCAATCTCTATTTTTCTCATCAATTCAACTTCTGCTTCGTTTGCCTTGAAATTTGAAAGACCCTGAGAGAAAGTTGTTCCATATCGTTCGAGAGAGAATTTATAGAGAACTTGAAGAAGCTTCTCGTTTTGCTTCTCTCTTTCTGACAACTCTACCATCTGCCTAATAAATTCTTTATTTTCTGTCCAATGAGTCCAAGCCGATAGCAAAAGAAGCATCCCATACTGATGGGCCTGTTGCTCGTACCTTAAAGATTTAAACTCTTTATAGATAATATCTGAAAGTTCTCGAGAGCCCCTTTGAAAATCCATTTTTTGATAGAAATAATCTCTTACTTTTTGAGCTTCTTGACTTTCTTTCCTAACACTCAAGGTATAGGAATAAATAACTCCTGCTTCATTACTCATAATGAGTTCTGCACTAAAATCTTTATTAGCGTTGTTAACTTCAACAACACCAACATCCTCTTTAGGACCAGTCCCGAAACCAATTGTATTTTCTGGAAATATATTTTGTCTTAAATGAAGAATATAAAGACCATAAATGACTTCTCCATAGCTTGTAGGAAGTTTTTGAAGGTCTTTATTAAAAAGATCCCTCCACATTTTTTGAAGAGAAATTTCTTGTAAAGTCTTCTCCACAATAGGTATTTGAAAAAGCTCCTGATCAACAAAAGAGTAATTAAAGAAAGCATTCTCTAAAAACTGAATTTGAGAAATTTTTTGTCCAACTGAATTATAAAGTTCTAGACCTAGAGAGAATTTTTTCCCTTCATTTTTTAGTAAGGGCACCACAGTAAATAAGGGATTCTCAGTAGGAAGCGGGATGAGAACATCGCCAAAATGATACTTATTCCACCTGTCTTGATAAGCCGTTTGCTCATCTATTTTTCCATACTGTCCTACCTTCTGTGGAGTCAGCAAATGAGAAATATGCTTTTTCAAATGGTAATAATTAGGAATATCAAATTCAAAATGAGTCACAAGGTAGTAACCTATAAAAGGCGAAAGCAGGACTAATCCTACGGAGAAGATAATAATAGCGACAAAGCCGACTAACCCACTCAGGAAACGCATTGTAATCCTACCTATTTATCTTCTTATTATAACTTAAATTTAATTTTTAGAACAACTGAGCCGATAAAAAGACAGAGGATATTATGCTACTAAAACTTGCTCTTCCTTTGACTCTTATTTTGCTCACACTCTCAAGGTGTGCTCCCCCTACTAGTACTAGAGATTTTGGGAGTTTTACAGAAGTTGGAAGTGGCGCTTTCAAAAATCCTTCCACTCAAGATCCTGATAGTGATACTGACGATACACCAGAAGATACTGATGGTTATGATGAACTGGACCCAGATGATAAATTCACTAACTGTGATGATGATTATGCCCAACAAATAGGTTACGTGAGTGCCTGTAAGGCCTCAGAAAGCGTTAATCAAACAGCTGTTGAGTTTCGTGTCAGTTTCAGTGCTACAAACCTAAGCCCAGGAAGTTGTCTCGTTCCCATGACTGAATTTATAGATGGAAACCAAGTTAACCAGAGGTATATTGGTAACCATGCCTGTCTTGGCCATCATGCAGACGCTGTTTATGAGGGAACTTTGAATAAATATACAAACGAAGCTGCCCAACCGATGAACGCTGTAATGGTTTTAAAACCAAATGCTTTAACGGACTTTTATAACTGCATGAATGCTGCTGCTGACTATGTTAGTCTTAGTTGCCCTTATTATAACGGCAATGATTATTACTGCCAAAACTCATCGACTCCACTTAGATGCTCCTCAGGGTACAATCAAGCTTGTCTTAATGGTGCTAGTTACCAAAGAGATGTTAAATGCGATTACTTCGCTGATAGACACGACTATATTTTATTTAATTTTTAATGTTACCTGATATTCTCTCCCCCGTCGCGTATTTCATGTAGAGATTAGGGTCAGTTGAAGGGAAAGAGATAATAGGAATGAGAACGTCGTCATCAGCAGATGAATCTAAATCAACTTTCATACAAACAACAATATAAAAGAAGTTGCCATTATCTTCTGGAAAACTCTTTACATAGGTAAGTAAAGTATCGTTCTCTTCGTCTCTATGTTTAAAAATCTCATCAGGATCTTCTAATGTTGTCACAGTATTCTTTTCATATAAAAAAAATTTTTCATACTCAATATCACTCTCATCCCTACTTTGAAGTAGTAGTGCTAAAAAATTTGATTTCTTTAACTCAACACTCTCCAAAATCTCAGTAGGAATTTCTAACTCTGGAGGTTCATTATCTGCTTCATACTGAATTAGTGAAAACTCTTCTTCACTTCTGTAGTAGTTAACTAATTCTTTGCTATTTGTGACTTCAGTTAAAAAGATATAAGAAGGTTCTTCTTGGAAGTGAAAACAGATAATAATCATCCAAAAAGAAGATGTCCCTACTTTAAACTCTTTAAGATGAGTGTAGTAAACTTCACCAACTTCATTCTCTTGTTCCCACACTTCATCAGGCTCTTCAAGAGTTTGTTTAATTTTCTCTTCCGAATTTTTATATTGAAGGAGTTTATCTTTCTCAGGAAGCTTTAGCTCTGCTCTTATCCTTTGTGCGTTCAAGTCAAAATAATCGTTGCGAGGTCCGTAAAACCCCATAATACAATCTTCAGAGCAAAAGCATCGACTTGCTTCTTCCTCAACTAACATCAAAGTATCACTTGATTCCATCGTTTTATGGCAATGATGGCAAAAATAAACTTTTTGTCGCCTGATACCCATGAATTAAAAAGAAAGGTTTAAACTTGAGTAAACTGAGTTTCCATAAACACCAGGCAAATCCAGAAGCTTCGCATTTAAAAATGAGTTGATTTCACTTTCATTTTCAAACTGAGGTTTATTTGTCCGTACATGAGCTCCCAACTTCATCTCTAGAGAGCGAAATAACTGTAAATGTAATGCAGGAGAAAAAACTGAAAAAGAAATTTCATCTTCCCACTTATTGGCCCTAAAGCGATCATCACTTTCTGATATCTTATAGGCAGCTGCTTCGAAGGTGAATCTTATGTCATTAGAAACAAGCCACGCAAAACCAGCTGCGAATTTTGAAATATTTCCTACCGCATACTCTTCTTCTTCTTTCGGATTTCCAACGCGCCTATACTCGGCCCCAAGTCCCAAGGCCACTTTATGAATTCTCTTTGATGTCTCAAGACCTATGATTTGATCATTACGTGAACTCGCAAATTGAGAGTTTTTCGCTCCCTGAACATAGGCAAGATAAATATCAGCTTGGACAGGATTCTCGCCTGTTGATTTAAACCAATTAAACCCTATCTTATAATGGGCATTCCCCTTTTGGCTTTTTTGGGTATCAAGTAACTCATCACTACCACTCTTTGCAGTCCAGAAGGAAGCATCAAGGTAAATATCATATGCTGTATCGAGATGAAGCCCAAAATTATATTTGTGAATATCAGCTAAAGTCGCCGTAGTAGATTCTTTAGAATTTAAGTCAAGTCCAACAGATTCATAACCAACCTGGAGTTCAGAATTCTTGGCAAAAGACGAGGACTTTCCTAGGTTTTTTGTTTTTTTAAAAGAAGTATTTGTTTTTCTAAGAGAAGACTGCTTAGAACTAACACTATCCCCAGTGTATTCATCATCGTACTCAACAAGGGCAAAGGCTGATTTTAAGAGAAGAAAAAAGCCGACTAAAACAATCCAATTTTTCATTAAACCTTCCTGGTTTCAATGTTTACAATACCAATTAAAACATGTCTGACATTAAAAACCAAGCCTAAATCTGCACTTAGGAAATTGCTACCCGCTGCCACTTAAAAGCTTAGTATATTACGATTAGAACAAAGGGGTGGTGCAAATGAGTGACAAGCAGAAAAACATATCTTACAAGTTGGCCCAAATGAAAAGTTCAAGCGATTTAAACGCATCTTCTGGGCATAGTGATTCAGAGTACTTAATAGAACTGGGAACACAGGGGCATTTCCCTCTTTTCTTCCAAGATTGGATTCAAGATTCTTTTCAAGGTGAAAGAAAACCCATCTCTTTATCAAAGGCCAGAAAAGAAGTTAAATTAACTCTCGATAATTTATCTCGTCATAAGAACTTTGAAAGAAAAAAAATTGCACTTAGTTCGATGGAAAAAAATAAAAGAGAAGTTTTTATTCAATCTTTTTTTCGTGTTGTAGAAAACAAGATTTTAGATAAAGAAAGTACGAGTTTACATTAAATGAGAATTTTTGTTTTATGTTATTTATTCTACCTTTCATTAGGCCATGCTGAGTACAGGGTCTATCAATATCTCGTTAAAAACAACGATAGCTTTCAAGAAAAAGATATTTCCTACGAAGTTCTCTCAACTCTTAATCCTGTTTCTTACAAAGCCTATCATGGAGGACAAGAAACAATTCAGATTGATCTTTTAAGAACTTGGCTTTGTCCAGGACATACTGGTGGAAGAAAAGAGTACTGTGAAAGTCCATACGCTAAACTATTATCAGAGAGTCCGCAATGAGTCGTATTGATGGCCAAAATATGGAAATTCACAGACAGCATTTACGTCATCAGAAAAATTTAGACAAAATCAATAAAGAGCATGTCAAACAAAAAGAAATGCTCGATTTAACAAACAAGGCCCAAGTTGAAAGTGCTAAAATTGATCATGAGACAAAGGTTCGAGGATTACGCCAAGCCAATGAAATTGAAGTTTTTGATGAAATAGAGAGAAAGGATAAACTCCTCACCTCTCTTAAAGATAAGGTGGATAAAACAAGAGAAGTCACTGAATCGCAACTAAAAAATATCAAAGAGAACCATCAGAAAAATATTGAGAAAAAACAGGTTGAATTTGATTCCAGATTTCATGATAAAAATGTCAGAAACAATGAAGCTATTTATAACTTAAACTCTCGTTTTGAAGATTCAATGAAAGAGATGAATGAGAACTTTACGCAAAAAGAGCAAATGAGCCAGTTTAAGCACAAATCAGAGATGGCAACAGAGCAAGTGAAGCATCAAACAAACTATGAAACGATGAAAAATAACTTTGAAAAGGTTCATAGTCTGAGGCAAGGGAAGTTTGAAAAAGCTCTTCTTACTCAAAAAGAAAAACATTTAAAGCAGCTCTCAGTAGAGAAAAAGTCTCATGATACACAAACCGATCTTCACCGTAGAAGATTTAAACACGAAATGGATAAGATTCTTGAAAAACAAGAAAACCTGAAAAGAGGTGTTCAAAAAGAATTTGAAAAAGATTATCAAAAAGTTCTCTCTGAGCATAATAAGCTAGTAGATAATCTTCAAAACAGAACCCAACAGCTTATTGAGAAAGGTAAACTTATGCTCTCTCGAGAAAAGGCCAATCTCACTTCTAAAGCCCAGGATAGCTTTTATACCGCCCATCGCTTTACTCCTTTGTTTAAAGACCTAGGAGACTCTTACGATATTCTCGTCAAAGTTCCCAAACACGAAGTTGAAGGGATGAACTTAATGGCAAGTGGAAGAGAAGTCACTATTTCTCTTGATAGACGCTTTGATGACAAAGTCGAAGAAAATGGTGTAACAAGTAAGTCAAAAAAGTTTGAAACACTTTCAACCTCTTTCGAAGTTCCAGATATCCTCGACCCGAAGGCCAAAGTTTCAAAATCTTATGGTGAAGGAATTCTTGTTTTTAATATCAAAAAGGCTTAATAAGAAATTTCAAAAGAGTGATAAGTATAATCAACAATTGCCCAAGTTGATTCTTCAATTTGCTCAGGTTTACTTAAACGTGAGCCTTCAGAAGCAAATTGACGTAACTGCCCTAGTTCTTCTTTGGCCCCTTGAGCCACGATTTTAACTGTTCCGTTGGGGAGATTTCGTACAAAACCTTTGATTTCAAGATAATTATCATCAATAAAACGGGTAACGCTGGCCCTATACCCTACCCCTTGAACTTGTCCGTGAACAACTAAACTCATTTCATATAACACAAATAAACGCCCTTTGCCTTGCCCAAAATGGTCTTAAGATAATATGATAGAGTTTATGAAAAGACCTTATATTGTCAATTTCATTATTATTGAGAGTGATAACCATATATCGATTAAGGCTTCCTTGAACTCTAGTGAAGTTCATAAAAATTATCTTCAATCCAATATTTCAAATATAACTCCCTCCTCTCCTATTCAAAGTCTAGGATTACTCAATGCTTATACATTTCGAGTCCTCATCGTTGGACTAAATGAGAAGAAAGAAGAGGTTTATCGAAAGGAGTATGACTCAGACTCTTTTGGTAATTTTGAGATCAGATTTCAAAAGAAAATCAATAATAATAGTATTCACTTTGTTCAGGCCTATGAAGTTTCTAAGTGCCCAGGACTCGAACTACTGTTAGGAACTTTTATTCCCGTTAAAGTTCAATCTCCTAAAAAAATTGTGGTATGCGATTTTGATAAAACATTGGTTGAAACAAAGTACTCTACTCCTAGAGAGCTCTATGAATCATTGAGAAGACCTCTAGAGCATTTTCCTAAAATCGACTCTAGTATTGAGCTTCTAAAAGAGTATATCGCCAAGGACTATCAACCTTTTATTCTTTCAGCTTCACCTCATTTTTATGAAAAGGCCATTAGAGATTGGCTCTATCAAAACCAAATATTCACTGGTAATCTCATGCTGAAGGATTACCGTAAAGTCTTCTCTCTTTTTGAAGGAGATCTCACCCCAAAGGATCTTAAATCTCAAGGTTTTTATAAACTCAGCTCTCTTGTGAACATTTTACTCATGACTGGGATTCCAGATGAAATCACTCTTATTGGGGATGGGTTCGAGTCAGATACTCTTATTTATCTTACTTTACATGCTGTTATAAATGAAAAAGCAGACCCTTGGAAAGTTTGGAACTCTTTGAAAAAGAAAGAAGCTTTTAAACTTACAACCAAACAACAATCGCGCTTCCTTACTAAATTCTACCGCCTAGGAAACCTTACCAAAGAAAAGGCCCCTCAAAAAACTTCTATTCATATACGGTGTCGAAAAGATGATATTCAAGAAATTATGCAAAGAGATTACACGCTAGATTTTATGAAGACAGATCTCTCTTTGGTTGATTTTTATGTCGGTTGATTAAGTGAGAAAAAACTGAGGGCCAAAAAGAAGCAAATATCCAACACTAAGGTAAAAACCCATCTGGTGCACTGATGTCGCTCCTTTTTGTCCTAATCTTTGTGTAAGTGGAAGTGACATAAAATTAAAACCAATGACCTCTAAATAAATTCTAAAAACTGCTAAGATAAGACAGGCAAAAATCAAGTATTGTTCATTTCCTTGCGAATCAGTTAAAATAAAATTCATGGAAGAGCCCTCCAACAAAAATTCCTCTATTAAACTTCTCGGAAATTTGCACCAGAGCTTTTATGATTTAGGGATAAAGGACAAATTTTCCTACCAAAGGCATCACGAAGACACTTATTTTCAAGATCTTATTCCCAAACTGGTTGGTTTTTCTCAATATTTCAAAAAAGCTTTTAGCTACAGTACCCCTTATTTGAAAGATTATAGCCAAGGAGTGAGTCAATCTATTGAAACTGTCATGCTTCATAATGCAAGATGGGATTTATTTAGCTCCCTTCCTCATCTTAAAAGTTATGAACTCATGAGGTTTGGTAACACTACCGAATTTTCTTTAAATCAGATCGAGAGAAAATTATTAACTGCTCCTCAAAACCAATCTCTGAGAGTACTCTCCTTTTCTCCTGATAATTTTCCTCATATAAGCTATATTAATTTTCAAAAAGAAGCCCTTCCTCTCTTTTTTTCTAAAAGCGAAAAGGGACTCTTAATTAGCGCGCACAGAAAAAACTCATCTCAGTTTTATTTTAATGCCCGTTGTATGCCAGATATTATTTTCGAACTTTTACTCGAATGCAGAAATATCTCCGAAGCAGAAAAAAAACTAAAAAAAATGACCTCTCAGTCTGCTTGGAGTCTTTATCTTATCGATAAAAATCAAGTTCTTCTTGAATGTGATATTATTGGAAATCAAAAAAAATTTCATCGTTATCAATTAGAGCAAGAAAAATCCATTTTTTTCGATGACGATTATTCATCTTCTTCCCAAAAAAATCTCCCTATTCCTTTTTTCGGCCATTTGATTAAACTGGGAGAAAAAGGATACCTAGAGCTCACTTCAATTGCGGCTTCCCAGGGAGCTTTTCATCTCCATGAAGCTCAAAAGGCTTACCATGACGATGAAATGCCTCGATGCTATCATCATTTGCAAATGAGTATTGCAAGTTTAAAAGAAAAGAAGACCCAAGCTCTTTTAAATTTTCTTTTTTGTATTTTGCAGTACATTTATGCTCAAACAAATGAAGAGTTTCTAGCAATTGCTCATGAGTTTTCGAAACTCTCAAAGGATCTTCCCGACTATCAAAACGAGCTTAGACTTCTCTTTGAACTTAGAATCAACCAAATAACTAGGCTAGGGAGTAAGCTTAATGGCCAACTGCAAAACAAGAAGTTGCAAGAGGTTATCGAACGAGAAGGCCAGTGGAGTCCGACCAGACATAAGCTTCAAAGAAAACTTATAAAACTTCGCTTTGATACCTGTGATGTTTATGAGTTAGTCTAGTCATATGTAAAGACTTCAAGTATAAATCCACTATGGGACTTTTATACTTATTTCCAACAGACAAGAGTGATAACGAGAGAATTGAAATCCAAAAAGGTAGCATCACGCTTAAAACTTATGGGCTTCCCTATATTTTCTGGGGTTATGCTATTGGGATTCTTCTTATTTTGTCTCTTCTTTTATTGGCCATCTATACCCCCCTCACAAAGCTAGCGGAGTATGATTCTGGCCTTGATAAACTTATTTTTTCAGCAGTTATTGGGCTTTTCACCTTAACTCCACTGCTGCTTATAAGTTTCTTTTTTTATGAAAAGTATATTATCTCATCACCTCATCATATTACGCTTTTACACCGACTTTTCTTTCTTCCTATTAGAAAAAAAGTTTATCAAAAAAAAGGTTCTCAATGCTTTGAAATTAAACATTTTCTGGACTCCCCTAATATGGCCAGGCTCTCAGGGCAAAGAGAGCTAAGAGGTTTTCAAAATAAGGGTCATTTTGAACTTTATATGAGAGATAGTAATGGGGAGCTTATATTCTTAGATAGAAACAGCAGGAAAGCAGATCTCGAAAAAATGATAGAGCTCCTTGCCCTCAACTAATAGTTGTAGGCCAGGCCTAAAGCGACTTGGAGACCATGGGCCGTTGGGTTATAGTCTTCAAGATCTTCTGATAAATCAAAATTAGAAAAAGTTTGAATCTTATAGTAAGCCCCAAGTTTAATAGAGAAAGTTTTAAATAAATATCCATATTCAAGACCAGTTGCTAACTGATAGCCCTGCCCTTCTTCAGTAAACTCATTATCAACTTTAAGTTGTGAATAGGGAGCAAAACCAGCACTAATGACATGGCCCAGATAATACTTATAGCGATTTAAAAACTTATAAACTGAGTCTATATTAATGAAGGCCGAAGTGAGACTCTGAGTTCCTTCTGCTGTGTTTTCAAAACTAAAAGAAGTCCCAAACTTCCAATTCCGACGAACTTCTACAAGTCCTTGTAGCTTCATACCAAAAGTAGAGGAGCTCTCTTTTGTTTTTTGATTTGAATCATACTCTCCAGACTTAAGATTTGAGGTGTATTGGTAAAGAAAAAGCGAAACATCTTTTTGGAATAATGTTTTACGTCTGCGTTTTAAATACTTCTCTGTTGGTAATTCTAAAAGCTTTTTATCATGAGCGACATTGATTTTCTCAATTTCGATGTAAGCAATTCTCCCACTAATAACAACTGGTAGTAGCTCTCCATTGTTACGAGGAATACTTCCCACTTTGAACTTCTTCCCCTTTTTAGCATATCCAATAGGACTTTTCTTATACACATCAGCATAAATAACGGCCCTATCAGTCGTTATAATCCCCCATTGAGCTTCTGCCCAAAGGCTGGAAGAAGTTATTAAAAGAAGAAGAATCAAAAATTTCATGCCATTTCATTATAGCATTATAGATAGACCAGAGAAAACAAAAGAGAAATGCTCAACTACTGTCTTTTTTTAAAGGGCCAGGAGTCTTAGCCCGATAAGGAAATGTGAAAGTATTGATTTTACTCATGAGTATTCTTCCCCATTTAGCACAATCAACATTGTGTACAGAGAGTCTTAGGAAAAGATATCAAGAACTTCTTCAAGATGTTAAGAGCACTTCTTCACAAAAAAACTTAGCAAGAAAGCCTATTCATCCAGAGCAAGGCCCTATCTTAATGCCCAACCACCTCTCCTTTCAAACAGTCTATAATCCTAATGAAATGTCTAGTTTCATTTCACTCAAAGGATGGACAAATTATATTGGGCATTACACTCAAATAAAAATACGAAGTGAGAAAACTGGTAATGAAGCTCTCACCCTTGCCGGAATGATTATAGATCAGTCTGCTGACTCAATAACAATAGTTAATGCACAAGGGAAGAAAGAGAGACTTCCTTTTAAGCCAGGCTGGAAGTTTGAGATTCTTATTTTTCCAGAGCATGAGAAATTAAAGACTTCACTAATGCTTAAAGAAAGGGTCAAGATTCCTCCAGAGAAAATTGCTCGTATGAAGAAAGTGAATCCAAATCCAACATTTCATGAATCAGACTTGAACTATCAGGAGATTAATGAAGAAATAAAAGAAGTTTTTGAAGAACAGTTTTTTCATAAATTTATTAATGGAGAGAAAAAACTCACAGAAGCTTTTGTCTCTAAATATGTCTCACAAGATATTATCAACCTTCTTAAAGATTCAGGTCTTAAAGCTGATATGAATAATATTTCTTGGGATGAAATTGTCTCTACGATAAGAAATAAATATCAAAAACTCATTGCTGATGGTGTTGTCACTGAAAATCAAGTCTTGGACCCTGCCCTGATGATTGTTTATCCTAATGGGGTTCGAGCAGCTATTTCTTATGGAGAGAAAATTCCAGATGGAGCAAGGATTTACGAAGGTATTATTGAGAATAAAGAATTTCTCTACCTCTTATCTCAAGGAAAGTTTGTGATTGGCTTAACTAAAGATGCCATTATTAACGCAAGTAATGTTAGAATTAAAACTTCAACTTTTGTTCATGATATTATTCACTTATCTGATATTTATGCAGACCCTATGTATGGAAAAAAAATTATTGAAATGTCTGAAGCAATTCTCGCTGAGAATGGACATGCGACTTATGGCTTCTTTGAGGCCCTCGAAGGTTTTTCCCGCGTTGATAATCAAAAATTAATTCAAAACGCAGATCTTTTCATTACTTCTGTTTCACAGAAGCCTCTGAGAGTTTATGAGCTTATTGAAAACTACCATAAAGTTCCTTTAGCTGAAGTAATCGAAAAAGCAAAAAAGCTTCGCTCTCAAGCTAAAGATTTACTTATTCAACATGGAGGAGTTCTCAGAGATCCTCGCTACCTTGAAGAAGTGGATGGAAGATCAGAAGATCTCTACGAAGCCTTTTTTCAGCAACTCGACCCTTTTCTCAATCAGGCTCCTGAAGAAATAGATACTGAACTCTTTTTCACGGCCTTGGCCAAGGCCGAAGGTGCTCTTATTTATACTAAAGATATTAAGGCCCATGAGTGGGTTGAAGCTTTTATGGCCCCCTATTCGCAAAAACCTCAAACAAGAGTTTATAAAGCTTTGTGTGTAACATCGGTTTTAACTGAAGTACTCGATCCGAGTGCTCCCACACAGAGATTTTTTCATAAACTCTGTAAAAGTGAATAGGTCGGTTACTCAAGTAATTTTCTTGACCTCTCGATAAGATTGTATGACCAAAATACTTCTTCTTTTCCTAGGAATTTTCTCTCTTTCTTGTGAGAGAACAAGAATTGAAGGAAAAGCCCTCTTTTGGCTTGATTTACCAAATTCATCTCAATGTTCAGCCAGTCTTCGTTCTGACAAATACGAAAAGGGGCAAACCTGTTATATCAATTCTCAAAAAAATTTTTCAGTTAAGTTAAACTCTTTATCTGCTTGTAAGTATATTAGTTTTTTTCCAGACCAAGAAAAACAATCTCCAACTTATGAAATTGAAGAAGTTGATAATATTTCTTTTGAAAAAAATTATCTATTGAAGTCTAAAGAGCAACAAAAAAGCTATTACTCTTATTATTGTCTCGATAGCTCTCTAAGAGTAAAAACGATGTTAAGACTTGTTATTAACGAGAGTGTAGGCCAGTAAAAGAACTGACCTACATTAAATAAAGACGACTAGCCTTCCATGAAATTTTTGTATTCAAACTTCTTCGCATTCCAAATAAAAATAAGAGTAAACACAAAAGTTAACCCCGCGAAGAACATATAAAAGTTCCCACCTTCAAAAACGTTAAACTTAGCAATGATAGCGGTTAAAAAACTTCCTGAAAAAACAGTAAGAAAAAATAAACTCATAATCGTTGATTTCATTGAACGTGGAGCTTGAGTATAGGAAAACTCTAGTCCAGTGATTGAGACTAATAGTTCTGAACCTGTTATTAAAAAATACTGAACTGATTGCCACATAATATTAAGTTCAGCCCCTGAATCAAGAGCATACTGAATCGCCCCTGCGGCTACAAATGATGTTCCCGCGAAAAAGAGACCTGTCCCCATTTTCTTCAAAGGAGTAAACTCTGTTCCTGTCATTCTCTCAATTAAAGGATAAAGACCAAAAGAGAAGAGAGGAATCATTGTCATAACCATAATTGGATTCATGGCCTGCATTTGAGAAGGAAGAATTGTCATGCCCATAAATTCCTGTTTCATCTGAGCGCCCTGAAGAACCCAAGTCGAACCGTGTTGTTCAAATAAGGCCCAAAAAAGGATAACTCCAATATAAACCTTGGCAATTTGAACGACGGCCTTGAACTCTTCTAGTTTTTCAGCTCCATGCTTGGCCTTGATAGAATCATAAACTCCACCAGCTTGCTTTTTGAATCCAGTTACAAGCATTGCTCCAAAACTGTGCTCATCTTTTACTGGGGGAACATGAACATAGTGCTTTCTTCCCAGCCAAAAAATAAGAGTGGCAATGGCCATAAGAACACCAGGAATTCCGAAGGCCCAACCTGGTCCATACTTGGCCAGAACAACAGGTGTTAAAAGAGATGAAGCCGTAGAGCCAAAATTAATCATAAAGTAGAAAAGATCGAAAACTTTTCTTAAGAGCCCTTCTTGACCTTTAATGAACTGATCCCCAACGTGGGCCGAAACACAAGGCTTGATCCCTCCAGAACCAAGGGCAATAAGAAAAAGTCCTGCATAAAGCCCTTGAGTATTTTCCCAAATGGCCAGAACTAAGTGCCCAAGACAGTAAACAAGAGAGAGATAAAGAATTGTTTTATATTTCCCCCAAATTCTATCTGCAATATAGGCCCCAAGCAAAGGAGTCAAATAACATCCAGAAACAAATAAGTGATAAATAGCGACAGCATCGTTTTTTTGAAATAACAAATATTGAACCATAAAAATGGTTAAAATTGTTCTCATCCCATAGTAAGAAAAGCGCTCTGCTCCTTCCTGACTGACGATGTACTTAATTTGTGGCGGAAATTTATTTAAATCCACCTGGTTTGTGCTAGCCATTTTCATGCCTCCTATTCGTCAGAGTCCTTGATAAAAAAAGGTTTGGCCTTTTTAAAGCCACCTTTATTACCTTGCTCACTCTTCCATTTTTGATATTTTTCTTCCCTTGCAACTTCTTTTTCTTTTGTCTCTTGCTCTACAACCTCTCTCTTTTTAACAACAACCGAGCCTGATTTTTTTTGTTCAAATTTTTTCTTAATACTTTTATCTTTATGTTTTGAAATATCGACACTAACATCTCCCAGAACGAGAGTCTGGCAAGAGAGTCTTTCTTTTGTAATATGAAAAACATTTCCTAGTAATTTGAGTTCAGGAAACTCTTGGGCGGAGAGATTATCTTCTCCGGCCTTGATCAATACAATGCAGTCACTACAACTGGCACATCCCCCGCAGGAAGAATTAATCTCATAGCCATTTTCTTTTAGTGCAGTCATGAGCTTGGCCCCTTTCTCAACTTCAAAGCTCTGCGTTTCTGGCCAAATTGTAATCTTTACTTTGTCTTCACTCATAAAACTTCTTTTAATTGTTTTTCAATAGAACTTAATATTTTATTTTTTAGAGGCTTAAGTAAGAAGGCCAACTCAATAGAAACTTTAGCCGCTCTCTTGTCGAAATCAAGAATGAGTTTAAACCCCTTCCCCATTGCAACGATACTTTTACTCTCTTCTTTATATTCAATATCAGCTTGCACCTGGTACTTTGCAATAGCTTCAGTTGAAATGGCTGCTTTGGCCCTTTGAAAAGCTTCATTTTCATCGGCTGACTGAACATAATTGATTGCTAGAGACATATTTATTCCTTATTTACCCGTTGAACCAAAACCACCACTTCCACGTTCACTTTTTCCTAGCTCTTGAACTTCTTCAAAACTCGCTTGAACAACTGGAGCAATAATAGCTTGGGCTATTCTCTGACCATGTTCAATAACTTCATTATCCTTTCCAAAGTTACCTAAAAGTATTTTTAATTCCCCTCTGTAATCAGCATCAATTGTTCCAGGTGAATTGACAACTAAAAGTGATGTTTTCAGTGAAAGACCTGAGCGAGGTCTAATTTGCATTTCATAACCTTGCTCAATTTCAAAACTAAGACCCGTTGGAACAAGGACTCTCTCACCTGGAGCAATAACCATTTTTTCTCCCAAGCCAAGACAAGCTTTGATATCTGCCCCTGCAGCACCAGGAGTCTCGTATTGAGGAAGACCAAGAGTTTCATCAAAATGACCGAGTTTTTTACATTTAATTTCCATAAGCCCTTTTAATTACTAGGAAATTTAAGCTTTGGCCACATTTACTCGTTTTTGCCTACAAAGACCCAAGCTATTGAAATAAGTATAATAATGCTATGAGTTCAAAAAGAGTTTATTTCCTCATACTTCTCGGTATGCTTTTAATAGCTAGTAATTCCCTTCAAGCACAGGTATCAAACTCTTCTGATGATAGCTTTTCTGACTTTTTGAAAGAAGACTCCGAACTCGAGTCTCAAAAAAAGAAAAACCAATCTCTTACCCAGCAAGCAAAAAACGCCCCTGATGAAGTTCCCCAAGAAGCTCTTGAAGTTTTCAAGCTCGAGCAACTTAGAAAAAAGAGAACCACTAAAAAAGTCGTGCGTAAAAAGAAGAAAGAAATCGATCCTGCTGACATTGAAGGGGTTCGTTGCTTTAGTGCAACCAATTTAGAATATCTAGGAAACCGCAATGGCTATTTTTGCGGTCATAATTGGACTTACCCTATTTATATTTCTCCCCAATCTTATATCTCCTCTTTAACCGTTGATATGGATGTTATTTTTCGAACTGATTTTTTTGAAACTGCTATTTTTGAAGATAAAAACCCTCTCACTCTTATGAGTCGCAGAAGACATAAATATGCAAAAACTAATGTTCTCACAGTAAAATCTGACAAGTTTCAAACTCTAGAAGAATATCTTAAAAATTTCTATCTTATCTTAAAAAATGAGAATAAAAAGCTTTTTGACTCTCTTCATGCTGAACATAGAGAGGCCTTAAATAACACTTTCAAAAGTAACTATGCTCTCTCTCCCAATATCAAGTCTGTTGTTTTTGATGCACACACTCCTGTCTTTACAGATTCTCCTGGGCCTATCGTTGATGAAGACCAAGTCTATTCTTTAGGTGAAGACCTTAATTATACAACAAATCGAAAGTTCTTAGGTCTTCTCTCCTCTCAAGCCGTTAGTAATCTTATTTTTCTTAAGTACAAAACTGAAGAAGAAGCTCAAGAGTTGAAAAAACCTTACATCCGTTCGTGGTTTAAGTCCGAGCTCATTCATAGTAATCAAGAACAAGTATGCAGAGGGCATTATTTAGATCAGCCTGATTGGCAAGATAAAAGGATTGTTGATGATCCAGTGAAAATGAGTTTGCAAATTCTTGATAATTTTAAAGCTTACTACTCCGAAGGACTCCAATTCCTGGTGGCCATTGCTTATTGCCTAGCAGATGCTGCTCCAGAGATTAGCTCTGTCATCCAAGCTGATAAATGGGAAGAAATCTATCGTTATCATCATCAGACAGATTGCCGTATAGGGCTCACACCTCGATTTGAGTCAAAAGATTTTGAAGAAAAATACGAAGGAGAAATCATTGCTGAGAATGATGATTCATTGGAGAAGTTGGCCAAAAAATTACAAGTCAAACAAGACCTACTCGATCGGGCTTTCTTTGGAGATGATAATAATATTGAGCAAATTGAGGCCACAGATGTTTTAAGTGAAGCTTTTTTTCCTGTTTATGAAGAGCCTGTCAAAAAAGACATTATCGAAAGAGCTATCGAAGAGCGCTACGATCCATCAAAAGAGCCAAAGCCTGCTGGAACTGATATTCCAGAAGGCTTTTATGACGACCCTAGCACTCCAGAAGTAGAGACTGCTCCCTAGTTATTTTTTTTCTAAAGGCTTAACAGCTTTTATTGAAAGCTTAATTTTTCCAAAACGATCGATATCAAGAACTTTGACTTCAACTTCATCACCTTCAGAAAGGTATTCGTTCACATCGTTTACTCGAGCATCTGCAATTTCAGAAACATGAACAAGACCAGAAACTCCATCAGCTAGTTCAACGAAAGCTCCATACTCTTTAATGGTCACAACTTTCCCTGTGTAGTTCGCATCAAGCTTTGGCCCAGTAATTTGCATATCAATAACACCTTTAACAATGTCATTTCTCTCTATACTTGGACTTAAGATATTCACTTGACCTTCTTCAGAAATTTCAATGGAAACATCATACTTCTCTTGAATGGCCTTAATATTCTTCCCACCAGGTCCAATTAGCATTCCAATTTTTTCTTTATCAATCTGAGTTGAGGTAATAGTTGGAACACCATCTTTAAAATGCTCTCGGCTACGACTGATGGTTTTGGCCATCTCTCCAAGAATATGCATACGCCCTTCTTTGGCCTGAGCAAGTGCGGTTTTCATAATTTCATTATCAATTCCTGTGATTTTGATATCCATTTGAATGGCCGTAATACCAGCATCTGTTCCAGCGACTTTAAAGTCCATATCACCAAGGTGATCTTCATCACCAAGAATATCAGTAAGAATTTTAAATTTCTCGTCACTCTTAACAAGTCCCATCGCGATACCTGCGACTGGACGGTAAAGAGGAACACCTGCATCCATTAAGGCCATTGAACCTGAACAAACTGAACCCATAGAAGAAGAACCATTTGATTCTGTAACTTCACAAGCAACTCTTACAGTGTAAGGAAACTCTGAAGTAGGAGGAATCATATTTTTAAGAGCTCTTTCGGCCAAGTTTCCGTGACCGACTTCACGACGACCGACTCCTCTATAACCTCTGGCTTCACCGACAGAGTAAGGAGCAAAAGTATAATGAAGATAGAATTTATCAAAGAAAATTCCAGTCAGACGATCACTCATCTGCTCGCCTTCTTTCCCACCAATCGTGACTTGAGCCATAACTTGAGTTTCACCTCTAGTAAAAAGAGAAGAACCATGAACTTTCTTTAAAAGATTCACTTCAGTTTCAATTTCTCTCACCTGATTCATCCCACGACCGCCGATTCTTTTATCTTCATTTAAGATATCCGATCGCATCATGTTATAAAGAAGTTCATCAACAGCTTTCAGAGCATTCTTTTTATAATCATCCCCTTCCTTAAGTCCAAAGGCTTCAGGGTTAACACTAATCGCTTCAGCAACCGTGACTTCAAGGTCTTTAATTCTTAGTTGACGATCTAGTTTAGGAGTAATCGCTAAACACTCACGAGCTTCATTTGTAAATTGAGATTTAACCTGTTCAACAAGTTTTGTGTTTGGAGCTGCTGAAACAAATTCTCTTTTTTGAGTTTTATTTGTTTTGGACTCCATGTTTTTAATAAATTTACAAAATTCACGAATATTATCATGACCAAAATTGATGGCCTCTAGCATTTCTTCTTCAGAAATTTCTTGAGCTTCACCTTCAACCATCATAATAGCGTTCTCACTAGCTGCGATAACTAGCTCAACATCTGATTTTTCAATTTGCTCTAGGGTTGGGTTAAGAATTAATTGTCCATCAACCTTACCAACCTTACAAAAACCTAATGGGCCATTGAAAGGAATATCTGAAAGTTGAATAGCTGCCGCAGCTCCTAGACCAGCTAAGACTTCTGGGTCAAAAGCCGGGTCGTAAGAAAGAACTTGTGCCATGACAATCGTTTCAAACATGTACCCTTCAGGGAAAAGAGGACGAAGGGGACGATCGATCATTCTCATCAGAAGAATTTCATGATTTCCTGGACGCCCTTCACGTTTCATGAAACCACCTAGAAATTTCCCAGCAGCTGTAAATTTCTCTTTGTAATCAACCATAAGAGGAAAAAAATCTTGTCCGTCATTCATTTCACGAGCAGAACAAACAGTCACAAGAACTTGTGTTCCTTCGCAAGTTAGAAGAACAGCACCGTCTGCTTGTTTTGCAATTCGTCCTGTTTCTACAGTGATTTCTTTTCCACCAAAATTAAAACTAAACTCTTGTTTGTTGTTAACCATAAACAACGCTCCTTTTAACTAAAAGTTATTAAAGAAGCTTTTGAAGGTAGGCTTTAAAGAATAAGTAAAAAGCTAAATTTGATTTAACTTTTTATTTATCCCCTAAAACCCGAATTCTCCTCAAGCTTCACAAAAACAATATCTTAGACATTTCTAGCGCTTTGAGAACGATTAAACAACACTTTTATCACGCTGTTCATCAAAGAAAAGCTGAAAATATTACGCACTGAGGCCACTTTTGTCCTCAATTTGAGGAAAACTTATTGAGAGACTCTTTTATTTTACGTTATACCCTTTCTATGCAAACACAAAGCATCAAAAATCTTATTCAAGAGGAGTTTCTTAAAAGGCTTAAAAGTAATAAGAGCTACAGTATGAGGGCCTATGCCAAATCTCTTGGAATCGATCAGTCGCTGCTTTCAAAAATCATGCGAGGAGAAAGAGAGCTCACAGTTAAAATGGCCATGCGTTTGTCACACTCACTTGGCCTAAGTACAGAAGAAACAAGTCAAAAGTTAAAACAAGATAGAGTTATTACTAACGAGTTTAAAAAAATCCAAGAAGATGTTTTTGTCATGATGAGTGATTGGTATCATTTTGCTTTACTTGAGTTAATCAAACTTGATGATTTTCAAAATGATTTGAACTGGATGGCAAGAACTTTGGGGGTGAAGGCCTTTGAAATCAAACTTGCGCTGGAGAGACTTGAAAGGCTTGGCTTCATCGAAATAAATCCCGAACAAATAGAACTCATCAGAACTGATAATGAATGGTTTAATTACCAAAATACAAACCACGCTCGCAAAATGATGCAAAAACAACTGCTTCACAAGGCCATTGAGGCCATCGATGAAGTTGATTTTCAACAAAGAGTAAATTCAAGTCTTACCTTTTCTTTAAACGAAAATGACCTTCCTCTATTTAAAGAGAAAATGAAGGAATTTATTAGTGAGATTAGCTCTCTTGAAGAAAGCCTCACATCTGAGAAAACTCATGTTTATCAACTATGTAATGCACTATACCCTCTTTCTAGGAGTTCCAAATGACAAAATTCTTTTTCACACTCACCCTTCTCTCCTCTCTCTCCTTTGCTGGCGGCCAGGGAGGAAACGGAGCTGATGCTATCGTCTGTTATGACAAACCTCTCTTTGAGATCTATAAAGAAACTCATAGTATAGATGTCGAAATTAAAGATCATATAGAGAGGATTAGAAAGTCCCTTGAACAACGAGCAGACTATAAATCAGGTAAACTCACTCTCTCTAAAATTGACGTCATCCCAGAGACTGATACTTTTGGCAACCAAACCAATACTATTCAGATTCTAAGCCGCATTAACTATACAGATAAAACGGAACCTAAACTCAAGTCCGCTGAACTTCTCGATCTCTATGAAAGAAGAGTGAAAAAAAATCGTTTTCAAATTCAGATCTTCTCTGATTCAAAAACTGAGCAAGAGTTCATGCAGCGCTACAGTTCTCTACCTGAAGGCAGCATAGAAAAAGATAAAATGGTTGAAGAAGCTGCCTTCATTGTTTTAGAAAAATTTAAAGCAAAAGATCCTACACGCTACGAGAGACTCACTAAAAGACTAAAATCTCACCGTGAGAGTTTCTCACCTTTCTACTCAGTGGTAGAGAGAGGAAGTATTCCTGATGCTAAGGATTCTGACTATAACCTCAAGGGACATTTTGATGAGAACTGTTATGAAGTTCCTCTGGCCTATCAGCAGCCTAATTCTGTGATTAAACCAGGGGATCCGAAGGTTCTTATCACCAGTAGTATTTACTACTCCCCCATTTTTTCTCTAGAAGATAGGGTTGGGACAATTTTGCATGAGCTCTATCTTGAAGAAGATATTATTTTTAATAAGGCCATCAACTCAAATAGAATCCGCTTCTTCACTCACCTCTCTATGACTAATTTTATTGCTCAGAAGAGTAACCCAGACTATTTAGGTTTTCTTATTCAAAATGAACTCTCATACCCTGGTGATATCTATTATGTTTTTGGAGGAGATTTTAAAGTCAAAGGAGAGAGCTACCTTGAACTTGTTAATGATAGCGAAATTGATTGGAATAATAAAAGACAAAAACTTCAAGCAGGTTCTCAAATTTATTTTACTAATGATACAGCATTTTCTCTTCGAGCACCTAAAGAACTAGTTGCTAAGGACTTTTTAATCGAAGCTTTTTTTGATGACATCAATCCGATTGTTAGTGCTCATAAAATTACAACTGCTGAGGATTACCTCCTTATTACTAATAAAGAGAGCCAAACAAAAGACTATGTTTCAATGACTCTAGATTTAGGAATCGATACCATTCATATCCTCAAGGCCAAATCCGCGAGTATTAGAATGAAAGAGCAAAATGGTATCAATTACTATCAACTGAACTGTAGTGATGAATGTGAAATCGAAATCCCCACCAAAGATATCAAACTAAAATCTCCTCGTCTCATTTCTGTCTTTTTTAATAGTGGAGAAGTTCGTACAATTCAGTCTGATGCTACCTTTTCTCTAATTCATAAAGGTGTTGAAAAAATTAAATTCACTTCTCAACCTTACATGCATGTTTTTATTAAGTTTTTAGAAAATACTCTTATTGAAACTTCGACACTCCATTCTGTTTCTTTTTACAACTCTATACTTGATAAGACACGAGTAAATAATAATGTTAAGACTTTATATTACATTGATGAGGACTACCATCTTACTAGCGCTCACTATTCTGAAAATGCTCAAGTTGAGCACATTCAAGGTAAAGAAAAGTACGCAGTAACTTTTCCCGCCAATAAAACGATTGGATGTGAAAAATTTAGGATTGAGAGTTGTTTAAGCGAAGAAATGCTTTCTCTTGATTCAGAAGAAGAAAGAACTCAGTTTGAAAGAGAGCAATACTTAAAAGAAAAACGAGACTATTTCACTGAAAAAATCAAAACAGTGCTTTATCAAGCAAGCGTTCTTCGCACTTCAGATAAAAGAGTCTATCTCACAGAAAGAAATAGAAGAGTTGAGCCCTTTGACATCACCTTTCATGATAATTCAGTTGAAGTTAAATCATTGGTTTTTCAAGTGCCTGAAAAACTTAAGGCCATTAATAGAGCTAAATACCGCTACACCTTTTTTACTATTATTGACGATTTAACTATTGATATTGATGTCGAACTTCCTCAAATTCCTCGTAATGGAGTACTTAAGCTCTACTTTGATAAAGAAAGAAATCTTATTAAAACAGAAGAAGTGAAGTAAAATAAAAAAGCCCCTCATAAAGAGGGGCTTTTTTTTTCGTTTTATTTTTTGAAAAAAATTACTTTCTGATTCCTAACTCATCGATAAGTTTTTTATAACTCTCTTCTGAAGTATTTTTAATATACTTTAAGAAACGACGTCTTTTCCCAATAAGCTTCATTAATCCTGTTTTAGAATGCTTATCTTGCTTATTTTCAGCAAGGTGGGGAGTAAGATACTTAATTCTTTCTGTAAGAATGGCCACTTGCACTTCTGCGCTTCCAGTGTCTTGTGGGTTTTTCCCAAACTTCTTAGTCAACTCTGCTTTGACTTCTTTCGTTAACATGTTCATCTCCTTTTCCACCAAGCTCTTCACCGAGTGGAGGTTCACCGAACAGGTGTTGTTTATATGGTGAGCTAATTTAGCGGATATATTCTGACATGTAAACTTTTAACTTATCTAGGAGTCTCTCTTCAATCTGCCTAATTCTCTCTCTGGAGACTCCGTAATCATCAGCAATAGATTGCAGAGAAGGAGGCACTTCGCTAAGTAGTCGTTTTTTAAAGATTTCTTTGTCACGAGGTTTAAGTCCAGCAACAAATTCTTGGAGCTGTTCTTGAAGAATTTCAAGACCTTGTTTATGAGAAAGCTCCTCTTCAATAGACTCTTCCCCACTATCTAAAATATCGGCCAGCGTGGCATTACCCTGATCAAACTGAGGTTTATCAAGGCTTACTTCTGAACCAGAAGAACTTAACCTCATATCCATTTCAACAACGGCTTTCTCTGAAACTCCTAGATTCTCAGATAAGAGCTTCACATCTGGCTCTACTCCCATTCCCATGAGTCGCTGCTTTTCTTTCATTAAGTTATAAAAAAGCTTCTTCTGATCCTGGGTTGTTCCAATCTTCACTAAACGAAAGTTATCTAAAATAAATTTCAAAATATAAGAACGAATCCACCAACTAGCATAGTAAGAAAGCTTTGCTCCTTTAGTAGGATCGTATTTAGAGACAGCTTTCATTAAACCAATATTGCCTTCTTGAATAAGATCGAGAACATTTCTATAAGCACTTCTATACTCCATGGCGATTTTGACCACTAAACGCAAATTGGCTGTCACAAGTTTTTTTGCGACTTCAATATCACCTGTTTCATGGAGTTGATTCACAAGCTCCTGCTCTTCATCAGCTGAGAGAAGTTTATAGCGCCCTACTTGCTTGAGATAAGTTTTAAGAGGATCGTCAGCTGTTGTGACTTCAGAACTAGTTCGTAGTGCGGGAAGACTATTCTCTTCGTTTAGAACAATAGGGTTTATTGATTTTTTGGAATCATCAGACATAAACACAAGATGACATTTATTTATTTAATGTCAAGGGTCCTAATCTTCTCTTAAACTTATAGTTGAATTTATCGTTCATATATTTTAAAGCAAAATTACCATAATGCAGTGAAACAGGAATTGAGATGTTTGTTGCCAAAGAATCTATCTCCTCAAATTTAAAGAGGTTAAGTTGTCTTAAAAGCTCTGGGACAATAATTTCTTCAAGCCCACCAACAGGTTTTTCTCTCTGACTCCAAGGTGTCACAACAATTCTGGCCTGTTTACTTAAAAGCTGAACCTTAACCTGTTCATGGAGGTAGTGCATGAGCTTCTGCCTCTGATAGGCCTTTTCTTTCGAGGAGCTCTCTCTCATTTGCCTCCATACATATTTCACAAAATCTTTTGAAAAATTCATATGAAAATTAACCGCAAGTTTGTCAAAAAAACTCATTCCCCTATCAGCTTCACCAAGTGTTATTTCAAGATCAATATGCATTCTTTTCTTTGCAAGAGGTTTTTGCTTCACTTCTATTTGAAGGGCCTCTTCATAAAGAAGATCGTTATCAAAGTGAGAAAGATTCTCATCGGCCCATTTATCCCACCTCTGTGTAATGGCCAAACTCAGATAATCTTTGAGATCACTATACTTATTGGCAGTAAATAGAAGATCACTTCCTCCAGTAAAAAGAGCAATCAGTTGAGAGTTTTCTAATATTTCTTCTTCAGAGCTCCTCTCACCCTGCCACTTTGCAATTAAATTGTGCGGAGTTTTTTTAACTACTTTGAGTTTCTTAAAATGATGACAATAAAGCCTTTCAAAGTCGTTATGAAGAGAGCTTGACCCAATCATTCGAGGAAAGAGTGAGAGGAATTTCTTTTGATCTGTTTTTCGGCAAATCATATTCTGACAAACAACTTGAACAGTCTCTTTACTATCTTTTTGAACCAGTTTGAGCTCTTCAAAATTAAAATAAATTTCTTTGCCTTCTAAGTTTCTAAAAATAAAACTCATTAAATAAGAGTTTTTTAAATATGGAGTCATCATCCTATAGTTCTCAACATTACCATTCCATGAACAAATATTTCTAAATAGCTTAACTGTTGAGGCGAACTCTCTTTCTCGAACTTCTTCTAGATGGACTCTACCTTGTAGACTTTGAGGAAAGAACTGACTGTTATCCCAATGAGGAAGCTGGTAGCCATTTTCCCCTTCAAACTTGGCCATAAGATTATCTTGGAGTAACTTAAGACTATAAACACTCAGATTTTGAGAGCACATTTTTTGAGTAAGGTTACTCACTAAATTTGAATACTCTGGTTTGCTCCAATTGAGTTCACGGGCATACTTAGCAATGGCCCTTGTGAGAACATCTAAAGAGATATATTGAAAAGTAGAAACAACTCCTCTTTTGGCCCTTATTTCTTCCCACTGGTTTAGATAACTTGGAGAATCAAAGTTTTTTTCACAACTGTTCTTTAAATTCTCCCCCTCAGTAAGTAAGGCAAGATAATCATAAATTTTTAGATCAACAAGACTCATCTTTTTTTCATCTATACTCTCATACCTATGTTCAAAAATATTATTCAGAGGATCGTAGAGCTGATCGTCTTTTACATTTCCATAAATAATTCCTCTCAGAGGCATAAGGGCATGAGAGCTTGTGATTAAAAGTAAAAGTGTAATAGTCAACTTTTCCATAAGTTCCTAGTTTATTTTTCTTCTTGATTCACTAAATCTTATCGACAAATACAACGATACATTTACATGAGAATATCTATTTACTTGAGTAGTTTACTTGTTGCCTACTGCTTCGCAGGTTATGACCCACAAGCTGAGTTAAAAAGAAAGAGAGACTACATTCATTACAAAGATGAAGCCTTAGTTCACAAGGAGAGGTTTCAAAAGAAGCAAGAGGCAAATCAAACTCTTCACGAACAATTGGGAAAGATTAAATACTCTATTATTGTAGGAAATCTTGAAAGAGCCCAAGTTGAAATAATGAAGATGAAGGAGAGCACTCCCATCGCTCGAGTGACTCCTTTATTAGATAGGTATCATGCTATCGTCTACTTTTTAAAAGAAGAGTACGACAGAAGTCTGGCCATCTTAAATAAACCCCACTTCAAGCAGGCCAAAAATGAGGCAAAGATTTGCTCTCTTAAAATACTCAATTTGCTCATTTTAGATAAAACTCAAGAGCTTGCTAGTGAATGGGAATTTTGCCGGAGATTTACCCAGAAGTATTCAGACACTCAAAATCTTTGGCTAAAGACGATGGTTGAGCTCAAACTTCAAAAAGGCTCTTTGGACTCAACTAAAAACGCTTTTAACGACCTCTCAACTCTTGAATTCTCAAGAGAGCACGCTAGAGTTTGGCTTAAAATGGGACTCTATTTAAATGAACCAGAAATACTCTATCCCTTTATTAATAAACTCACCTCTTACTTTTTAGTTGATGAAGATATCCGCGAGCTCATTGGGCTTCTCTATTTTAGAGATGGAAAGTTTAATAAGAGCTATCAATTTATTGAAGACCTTAAAACTCCTAATATTGAAAATATCAAAGGGAATTTGTATTTACTACAAGAGAAACTTGAACTGGCCTACGCTCAGTTTAGACTTGCTCTTACCCTCAAGCCTAATTCCTTAAATGCTTTTGAACGGGCCATCCCTCTGGCCTGGAAGTTAAAGCAATGGAGAGATGGAAGTGAGCTCTCGGATCAGTTCTCACTTTATAGAAAAGATAAAAGCGTAGAGCAAACGGCTCTTAAAAGCGCTTTTTTTCTTATGCAAGAAGATTATCAAAATAGTATTGCCCTTATTAAAGAGCAACGATACGAAGACATAAAAAAAACACCCTTAGAGCTCTCGCAAATTATGAGCTATGCTTCTTTGCGACAAAAAAATGAAGATGATGTCCTTCTCTTTGGCTCTTTATCCTGTCAAAAGTACGATCTGCTCAACTGCTGGGTCATGTACCAGATGGGCCAATGGACACATTTTCCTGAAATCATAGAAAAAGATCAAACTATTCATCATGATAGCGTTGGTTTTCTGAATCAGATGAAGACTCCTATTGAGCAGACGCTCCAAGAAGAGCTTTTAATCGATCAAAAAGACATCGAAGACCTCGACCGAAAGCTCGGAGAGCTCTAAATTAACTCTTTGCATTCACTTCTTTTTTGATATGATGTGCGCATGAAAATCACGATTATTTCGCTTTGTTTATTTCTCATCTGTGCCTGCCAAGAGGAAAAAAAGATTCAAGTAAGAGAACCTCTTAAAAAAGAGAGCACGGAAAAAATCTCTCGGTTGTATCCCTCTGTCGAACTGAGTGTTCAGCAAAAAAGTGCCCAACTTGAGCTCTTTCTAACTGAAGAGACCCTAGGCTCACTTTACTTCCCTACTGGGAATCAAAAAGCCGAAATGACTCCTGAGATTGCCCAAAAATTTCTCCATCGGTATATAAAAAAAATTATTCTCTTTGATAAAAACTCATGCCAATTTAATGATGATGGCAAGCTCAAATTTAAAATTGATTGTGAACAAGAAATTTCTGGTAAATACCTCTCTCTAACTATCGGGCGCTACTTCCCAAACATGAAAGAAATCTATATTATTCAGGGCGAACAACAACAAGTACTCTTAAAAGGAATTGGGAGTTTCCTTATTAACTGAGGTTATATGCAAACAAATCCAAATCTTGACGAGCTCTTCCCTACAGCTATCGTTAATATCAACTCTAAACTCTACCGAGCATCCGAGGCCAAAATCTCAATTTTTGATAGAGGATTTTTATATGGAGATTCTATATACGAGACTTTTCCTGTTCGAGAAAGAATCCCCCTTTTTCTTGAAGATCATATAAAAAGACTCCTTAACTCAGCAGAACTTCTTGCTATGCCACTCGTATTTATGCCAGAGGATATTATCAAGGAAATGCAAAAAACAATTAAGGCCTCTACTGTTGATGATCAATACCTCAGAATTATTATTACCCGTGGTGAGAGCTCTATCGGTTTGACTCCTAATTCTGACCTACAAAACAACTTAGTCATTATTTCTAAGGATCTTCCCGAGAATCCCTCTTGGATGTATGAGAAGGGTGTTTCTCTCTTTGTCAGTAGTGTTCAAAGGAATGACCCGAAAGCAACAGATCCGAATGCAAAATCAGGAAACTATTTAAATAACGTCATGGCCCATATTGAAGCCAAGAAGAAAAATTTCTACGACGCTGTTATGGTGAATAAAGAAGGACATGTGGCGGAGGGAACAACTTTTAACGTCTGGATGATTAAAGATGGAGTCATTAAAACTCCTCCCCAAAGTGCAGGTCTTCTCATGGGTATTACAAGAAGTAAGGTTATTGAAGTGATTCAAAACTCGACTGATTTTCAATTTGTAGAAGAAAATTTTACGGCCCAAGAGTTTGAAAACGCAGATGAAGCTTTTATTACTTCATCTCTTCGAAGTGTTGTCCCTATCTCTCACATTAATAATTCTGAATTAACAAACGGTTTTGGGCCTATGACGGCCAAAATTAATGAAGGGTATCTCAAGCTAGTTCAAAACTATTTAAGAGAAAATACTCTTTGATGTGATTGAACAGATTGATAACAAGACTCCATCACTTGCTCTTTAAATTTTTGCTCGGCCTTCTGAGGAGCAATTGAGCTATCAAATTCTCCCACGCAGATTACTTTTTCTTGCCCGTTAACTTCCCCAATGATGACTCCAACTTCGCGAAATTCATTGAGTTTTTTAAGATTTCGATGATAATCTCCAACGGTTGGAATTTGTCCATCAAAATGCTCCCAAGCAAAGTTCTCCATTGTCTGGTAAGTTTCTCCATCAATTTCAATAGAATAGATATAGCGTTTGTATCCATCCCTATCGTAGGAAGTCGCTAAGAACTCTCCCGATGAGGTTAAATACCTTCCAGCATCATACTGACTACTTCTCCTGACATACATCTCACTACTTTGTGAAGAGAGATAATAGACTCTCATTAAATCAATTGAGTAAGCATTAAAAGAGAGGAATAAATAGAAAAGGGCCCTTAATTTCATAGGTATAAAAATAGCATAAAAAAGGATTTTCTACTTAGGACTTTGAAATCATTACTAATAGTGACTAGTTTTTTGACAGCTCTGGTAAAGCCTAAGAGTTACTTTAAACTAACTATAACTTAAATTAAGTCGATAGTTAGTTTTAATAATACGCTTCACTTCAGCCGCAAACTCTTTAACAGGAGCTTCTAATTCAATTTTTTTCCCTGCTAAGTAAGCTTTAATTTGAGCTATTAATTCTTGATAAGTTGTATTTAGTTCTCTGGCCATTTGTTCTAATTTCTTCTTAAATTCAGCATTCTCTTCCATTAAGGCCTGAAATTGTTTTTGAAATTCTTTGGCCAAATCAGCTTTTAAAGAAGTTGTTGTGTAGGCATTCTTAACTTCAACTAGTCCAAAAAATTCTAAGACTTTAATATAAACATACCCAATATCAAACTCATACCACTTATGTCTGAAAGAAGATGAACGCGGAACTGCGTGGTGGTTATTGTGATCAAGCTCACCACAAATAATAAAGTTTAGAGGTACTAAAAAACCAATATTACGACTATTATCTTTACTATCATGGTTACGGTATCCCCAAGTGTGGGCCAGAGCATTAACTCCACCAACTGCAAATAAAGGAGAAATGGTGAAATGAAGAACAGAGAAAAGACTTCCCCAAGCAACACCTAACCCAGCAATGGAGAAAGCGCTTAAAATTCCTAATCCAAGAAAGCTGTGTTTTTCAAAAAATAGATCCATTTTCGAAGCTTCGATATTATTTTTAATTCTCACCACTTCTGGGTTATTTTTTGCTTTAGCATAATCAACGGCCCCAAAAAGAAAAACTCTCCAAAACCCTTTTTTCACTGGTGAATGCGGGTCTTTGTCTTTATCAGAATGAGCATGATGATAAAGGTGAATGGAAACCCAGTCCCTTCTGGCCATTCCTGTTACCATCCATAGCCATACATTCATAAAAGCATCAACATATTTATTAATAATAATTCCTTTATGAGTGTGGTAGCGATGAAAAGAAAGGCTCATCATCGTAATCGTGAGATGGGCCATGATAAGATAGTAAGCACTTATTTTTAGAGCAGTACTCTCAGCCAATACATTTCCTAGTACTCCATGGCCACCTAACTGAGTTTCAACAAAAGCGATGATAGCGATGTAGATAGAGGAAAGTTTGAAAAAAGTAAGCATGTTTTTGACTCCAGTTAAAATACACGTTTATTGTAACTTGTCTTTTTTGCCCTGTCATATAAATTGAGGGGGTTAACTAAAGCTTCACAAATTATTTCAATTGTATCTGATGATATGCTTTTTGCTCACCGTCATTACTTGAGAAAATGCTGAGATCAACCTGTTTTTTTTCCCAATTAACTTCTATCTGCCCAAAATTATTACCAACAAAAGTATTCTGGGCCCCATAGAGCATTTTAATAAGAAAGGCTGGGGCCCTGTTTCCACTATTAAGTCCGCTACTCATGACCTCAGTAAAGTATCTATTATAAGGATCGATCTCTTTAGAGAAAATTTTAGCAAAATGAAGATCACCACTTATAAAAATGGGGTTGGGCACCTCATTTTTGACAACAAGATCCATTAGCATCCGCTTCTCTTCAGGGTAATCACTCCACTCTTCTGTCCGGAAAGTTTCCCGTAAAAAAAAAGCACTACCTGACGCGATGATATGAACTCTTGCCTTAGAATTTTTTAGATCTCGCTTAAGCCATTTCCACTGCTTTTTCCCTAAAAGATTATTTTTGTCTCTAAAATAGCGCACATCTAAAAGAATAATCTTAATCGATTTTTCTCCCTCTCCAATGAGATAAGAGCCATAAATACCTTCTTGATGTCTTCTTTGAGAGTTCTTCTCTTCACCCAAAAAATCGAGAAAAAGTCGCTGAGATTCTTTTTTATTGACGTTTTCCTTGCCTGAGTTGTTTAGTCCGAAATCGTGGTCATCCCAAGTCCCAAGAATAGGAATATGAGACTTAAATCTTTGGTATTCAGGGTGAGCTAATTGAACTGCATACTTCTGCTCTAAGACCAGCGGATCTTGTGTATCTGCATAAATATTATCCCCCAACCAAATAAACAAATCGGGGTTTTTCCTGGCCATAACGTCCCAGTAGGATTGATCTAGCCACTGCTTATTACAAGAACCAAAGGTTATTTTGTAAGCATGGGAAGAAAAAACAAAAAAATAAAAGACACAAAAAAACTTTATCACTGGAGTATTTGACTAAAAAAAGGGCCTCTTGTGAAGAGCATGAGTACTAGTTTTTTCTCCTTTCTTCTTTTTTGGCGAACTGCTCCGAAATAAAGGCAGGCAATTGCTCCCAAAACTCTTGAGCGTAAGGATGAGAGTCTTTGCATCCCTTTAATAATTCCTCTTGATCACAGTAAGAGAGCTTAAATAAGAAATTCAATCTTCCATGCTGATTAGATTTAATTTCTAAAACCTTCATATTAAGATTATCAAAGATCGGAAGATAAACTTTCTTTTCAAGCTTATTTAAGATTTCATTTAATTTTTTGAGAAGAAATTTATGAATGAGTTTTTTTGATCTTTTAATTTTAGCGAGATCGTTTTCAACACCATAAAAACTTTGGGATAGGGATGTAAAGTCAGTATAGTCATGATGCCACTTTAAGTTAAGATAGTTTTTATTTTCTTCAAAAGTCATAAAGATTTCAGGTCTAATAACAACTGGAAGCGTGATTTCAGATTTACCTGTTAGTAAGAAAAGTCCCAAACGTTTAAAGAAAGTGGGCCTTATAAAGAGATCGACCACGATTTCTCCTTGGTCATTTTCTCTTTGCACCCACCTTATTCCCTGAGATCCTATTCTAATCTCTTTACTTAGCTGATTCTCTGGAAACCTTTGGCTTAAAAATTTCTGAATCATTTTGCTAAGCCCTTTCTCTGAAGCACTTACAATGATATCAGCTTCTTCATCTTGAATTTTTTGGTGGATATCTTCAAAACTAAACTCAAAGTCCTCTACCTCAGAGAAGCTCACGCTCTCTTTTTGCCCAATAAATGTATCAAGAAAAAGTTGGCCGTCTCTGATAAAATTCAAATCCGCAATCTCTAAAGATGTTTTCTCTCCCATTATCTTAAAATTAATATTATCAGCGATACTAAAACTTCTATATTTATCAAGAGAGTCTCCCATCTTCTGAGGTAAAGAATGAAAGAGCTTCACAATAGGCTTTAAAAGCATATCTGCAATTCTATCATTTCTCTTCTCTATCGCATAAATAAGAGAGTCATCATTTGAGTCAATCCGAGTGGTTCCTAGGGAAAGGCTTAAATCATGGGAGAGGGAGGATTCATCAACTTTAACTTTGACATCTTTTTTTATCTCCTCAAGAGTAATATCTTGGAAGTAATCGGCCTTAGCATCAAGAATCGTAAAAAGAAGCTTACCATCAATTCTCTCTACCATGATATCAGAATTAAGAGTTAAAGAATTTAAATGAGGAGAGCTCATCCCCAACCCCTCAAGGTAAATGACGACATCATCAATAAAGCTCTCTTTCCCTTCTACTCCTTTTATATCAATACTTGTTTTCTTTGTTTCTATAACTGTCTCATAGAGCTTGAAGGTCAAATTTAATTTGCGCTTATCCTTTGAGCCTTGAGTTTCTTTGATTAAAACTTCTGATTTATTAATATGATAGTTAAGTCCGTCAATTTGAATATGAAGTCTTCCCTCATCAAAGGGATAATTGAAAATACTAGAGACAACACCATAAATAAGCTCTTGCATATTCCCTTTCATCGGTCCATCAATAACAATAGGTTCTTTAAAAGAGTAATGTAGAGGATTTACTCCTGTTATATCTGTTACTACTTTGTTGATAATATTAAGCATAAAGTTTTGAGCATCAGCATCAAAAACGGTTTGAATGGAAACATCAGGATTAAATTGTGGCCATTTATTTTCCTGAGAAAATAGAGTGTTGATATTGGTCAAAAAAAGAAAAAAGAAAATTTTCTTATTCAATTCTCTCCTCCTAGTTTTGACATAGCTTCTACTTCAACTAAAACTCCACCCTCAACTACTTGCAAACCTTGAATTTCTAGACCTAGTTTGCTCCAAGGTCTAGTTTTAAAAGGAAAAGATAAATTAAGACCAGAAACAATTTCTTCTAGTTTAGGTCTTAATTTTTTCCAAAGATACTGAGTTAACCTAGAAGCCTCTCCTATATTATTTTGCTCACTTTCTTCATCAAGAAAATCCCAGTCAAAACCATGAATAAAACTAATCCCTTCTTCATTTAAATTAGGAATCAGGATAACTCGAACTGGAAACTTAAAAACTCCATTTGTTTTGCCAAAAGTTTTCTCATAACGGCTTAAAACTTCTCCCGCTGGCCAATAATAAGGAAGCTCTTTTAATCTGGCTTCGACAAATAAGGTTAAAATCATTTTGTCTTTCTGCAGTTTTATTTCTGGCTTTTTATTCTGAAAATGAATTCCTTCTGGAAAGGGGAGTCCATGAAATTTATCCAAGTAATATGAGTGAATAAATAAATCATTAAGAAGCTCTTCACTTATTCCAAGTCCCAGTGACGACTGCGGAGTAGGATAACTGATTCTTGATTTTTGGTAGTCTAAATTAATAGTATTTGTTTGCAGAGATTGCTTAATATCAATTCTTATCTGCCCTGGTAATTTTCTTAAACGCACCAGCTCTAACTCTAAATTCAAATAGAAAAGATTTTCAACAAGAGATTGAAAAAAGAAAGGACTCTCTTCTTTGTGATAATAAGTATTATCGCTCACTTTATTTTCTTTTTCCTCTACTGGGATCTTTACTGATTTTAATTGAGGAAAGTTTTTAGTTTCTGTGCTATCTAATTCATCGATATCGATTCTCTCACTTGCTCTTCTTTGCACATAAGTTGTATAGGAGGCTGCTTTCTTATCTTTTTGAAGCCTTGTTATATACTCAAATTTAAACTTTGTTGGTAAAGGGGCAAGAAGCTCTCCTACCAAGGTCGTTAACTTCTCGGAGAGTTTTGTCTTTATGATTTTCCCAACGGCACCTAAAATTTTGGGAGTTAATTTAACCAATTGGGCCTTGAAAAGTTTTTGAACTGCTTCATCTTTATTAACAAGAAAGCACTTCCTTTCACCATTTTCTTTATTAACAGTTTCGATATAAATAGGAGGAATAAGAAAGTGTGAATATTCAATGACTGCTTTTGTAAGAAAGCTCTCATCAAGATTGGAATGGACTGAATTAACAACTGTCGCCAATTTATTTTGATGAGAGAGATAAGTTGTTAGGGAAAAAGAAAGAGTTAGAGGAGTAGACTCCTGATTAAAAAGTTTTAAGCTTTGGTATTTAACCGAAATTCTATTCTGTGGATCCAGGTTTTTCTCTTTATAACACCTGGAATAAGGATTTTTTTCTAAAGTGATATTTAACTCCTTGGCCACTACTTCAGGAAACATCACTTGAAAATGATTCAGTTCTAGTTCAAGCTCTATATTTAATTCTTCACTAGAGCGCATCAAGGGAAAAGAAAGTCTCTTAATCTTAAGTCCTGTTTGAAGACTCCCTTGTCCCAGGTTTAGCTCTATCGCGTTTTCTGGATGAAACTGAAGACCAAAAAGATAGTTTCCATAAACATTGATAATATTACTATCTTCTTTAAAAAGATTGAGTCTCTTAACAGCTATAGGATTTTGAGAAAGATCAAAACTTCGATTCAATTCTTTGAGAGAGAAATAATGAAGTTGTTGGTTGATTTGTTCTTTGAGTTTTTTCTCCGAAAGAATCAGAGCATAATCCTGGGCCCATATAACGGAGCACACGAGAGAAGTGAACAAAGTAAGATACAACATCAAAGCCCCTTAAAAGACTATAAATTTAGTACCTTAGAACACTTAACGCCTCAAGATAATCGCATTAAAATGAAATATTTACTCAAACAGGCAATCAGCAATTAAATCAATGTCTATTTGAGGGGAATTTTTCCAAGAATTGCCCTCTTTTTGCCTTTGTTTTTTGTGGAAAACAATGTGGGCCTTCCCCTTTTTCTTATCATAGGTCCAGGCCACAATACTCACTCTCTGCTTTTCTTCTTTTTTGCGATAATCACCAATAGAAAAATTATCTCTCGTGTAAGGCATTGAATTTCTTATTCCTTCTTGAATCTCATGCTTAAAGGCCCTTTCAATTTTTTGAACAAACTTGAAATTCTTTGATTTTTGCTGAATTTCTAGAACAGGAACAACATCCTGGTAGCGTGGGTGGTTTTGAAAAACACCTCTGATTTCAAGCGAGTAGGAATACTTCCCTTTCCAAGGATCTTTCTTGATGGCCTTGCCCTCTCTTATTTTATAGTAGCCGTCTCTTACAATACTAAAACTGACGTCCCCATCATCTGAAGTACAACGAAACTTTGTCAGCTCCTTTTCTTTAGCAAAAGAGCTGAGGCATAAAAGGGATATCAAGATCATAAAAAGAAAATTCATGGTTCGGACTCCTCATGGTTTTTTTCAAACTAGTGGAATAAGAACTGTTTCGCAACGCGCTATGTAATATCTTTAGAATTTTCTCGAAAGTTAGAATTTCTTGCTTAAAAGCCCTCTACAAACATTAGAGGAGAGAATTTGAGAAGGATTTTTTTCTTTAACCAAGAAACTATCCCCATTTTCTGTGATTAGTTTATAGTTTAATGAAAATGTAAAATCAGACTGAGGTAGAAGTCTTTTTTTCATCCTCTCTATTTCGCCTTTAATTTGTTTCTTGAACTTTTTAGGAAGAAGAACAAGCGAATCCTCAAGATGTTGTCCATTAGCTATTAGAGAAATAGCTCTTGGATCTATATCAAAAACGATGTCTGTCTCCATATTGGTTTGAAAAATAAGAAAGAAACTCTTCACCTCAGAAGCTCCGCTTACACTTGGTTTTCCTCTTACAAGAGTTGTCAAATCTACCTGTCCATTAAATTTAAAATGCTCTCGAGTGTATTTCCAATCTTTGTTGTTATTTAAATACCTTAATTGAGAACTTTTTGAGATTTTGTCTTGCTCGAGGTTGAGCTGAACAATTGCGTGCTTTCCTTCGTTATCCATAAATTTATTAAAGAGGTAGGAAAAAGTGTTTTGCAATTGTTCTAGAAAAAGCACTTTCCGATTAGGATGATTTGTGAACCTCCAACTCGCTTCAGGAGCTCCGATAATAGAAAAGTGGTTTACATCATAGCCTTGTTCGGCCGTAAAAGATTCCTTATGATGATAGATATAAAGTGCATCTTTTTTTTTACTTTTACTATCAAGTCTACAACTGAACTGCCATTCTTCTTTAGATGTACAAAGTATATCAGCATAACCAAATGAAAAATTAAATACGAATAAAATAATAAATACTTTCATAAGTTCTTAACCCGCTTGACTGAATAGATAGACACTTAATTCTGGTAACAATAAAGTTTTGTCTAGTCTAACAAGGATGCCGCAAGGTGTAATAAGTACACAGGTTCTAGCCCATATCAACTTTAAGAGAGCTTGAAACTAACCCAAATTCTTAGTTTTTTAATGAATAGGCTTCATCTGATGCCCGTCAAAGTGAAAGACAACTTCTTTGTCGTCATAACGGGTTTTGATGTTAACTGGCCTGGTCCAAATCGCGTAGATATTTTGAAGAGTATCGGCCGCATAGTTCATATCAAGATCAACTCCATCATGACGATGGCCTAAAAGGAGTTCTCCCCTATTTCTGTAGTTACCATCTTCCACTTCAATAACAGGAGAGCCGAAGTTTGTTAATTGAATCAATAGTTTCGATTTAATTGCTTCAAAGTCTTTCTGGTCAATTTCATAGCGGCCCGTTCTAGGATTGTATTTATAAGTAAAGAGTTGTTGTCTTTCACAAAACTCAGGAGTTAAAAATTCATCAATGAAAGAAATATCATTGTGGGTTCTTCTCACACTGAATATCTTCTCTCTTCCTTGGTTAAGTTTGAGATCCCAGTTCTCTTTTTCTACCATATCGTCACAGTCATTATACTCTTTACCAAAACGTCCCGTATTCCAGCGGTATTCAATATCTCGCATAAGTTCAATCCCTACTTTATAAGGATTCATCTGCTTACGACTCATGGCCATAACCCCAGCATGCTTATCAGCGAAGTCGATGATTTCTGAAGCATCTAGAGCTTTTTGGGTCATTATCGTTGAGTGCCAATAACTGGCCCAACCTTCATTCATAATTTTTGTTAATCTTTGAGGAAGAAAGTAATAAGCTTCCTCTCTTAAGAGCCCCAAGATATCTGCTTGCCATTCTTCTAAAGGAGCAAAGTTAATGAGAAACTGCATGATATCTCGCTCGGGCTTTGGTGGAACTTTTTTAGGTAGAACAAGTTCTTTCTTTTCTTCTTTAGTTGTTACTCTTGTTCTTTCTTCGCTTCTTCTTTTCTTTGAGCGCATAAAAGACTTAAGTGCTTCAGATCTATCGTCATTAATATAGTCTTCTTCGCTCTCACTGGCCGCTTGCTTATTGATTTCACTTCTTCTTCTTTTAAGTTCCGCTGTTTCAAAAAGCTCATTTACAGAAATAAGATTTTCTAATGAGAGGGCCCTATCAATAAAAGCTTCAACTCTATCGATTCCATACTTTTCCATATAACGGCGGATTTTTGTTCCATGATTGGCCATGACATCCATCATTTTTCTGTTTGTTCCCGAAAACCATAGATTATTTTTAAAAAAATCATTGTGTCCATAAACATGGGCCATGACAATTTTTTGATCAACCCAGTTGTTCACTTGTAACAAATAGGCGTAACAAGGATTAGTATTAATGACCATCTCATAAATTTTTTGTAGTCCATATTTATAGCCTTTGGACATTTGATCATAGTCCATACCAAAGCGCCAATGAGGATAACGACTAGGAAAACCACCTTGAGCCGCTAGAATATTAATCGTATCGTAATCACACATTTCAAAAATTTGTGGGAAAAAATCAAGTCCATACTCAAGAGCATACCCTTCAATTTCTTTTTGAAGATCGACTAACTTACCGGTAATAGGCTTACTTCTTAATTCCATTTAGTTACCCTTGCCTAAGAACTCTTTAATCGAGTCAAGAATCCCATCTTTATTTTTAATTTTTGAGAGAATAACCTCATCATGTTGAGCTCCATACTTAGAGCTGAGATCTTTGTAAAACTGACCTGAGCCATAACGAGATTCTACTTGGCCATAACAAAACATATTTGAAGCAGGAACAATAAATTTATCTAAGAGTTCCAGACATAACTTAGTGTCATCAGCAGACCAGTTATCTCCATCAGAGAAGTGAAAAGGATAAATATTCCATTCGCTTGGATTGTAATCAGCTTCAATGATCTGCTTACATAAACTATAGGCCGAAGAAATCAGTGTTCCTCCACTCTCTCTGGTTCTAAAGAAAGTATTCTCATCCACTTCTTTGGCCGTGGCATCGTGGATAATATAGCGAATTTCGATATCCTTATATTGGCTCTTTAACCAAAGATTAATCCAAAAGGATTCAGTTCGAACAATTTCTTTCTGCTCATCTCCCATAGAACCTGAGACATCCATCATATAAATGACAACAGCAGAATTCTCCATTTCTATTTTCGTATCAGCTGCTCTGTAGCGGTAATCACCTTTTGTCGGAATAACAGTTGGGTTATTTGGATCGTAATGTCCCAAAGCAATCTGTCTTTTGAGGGCTTCTTTATAAGTTCTTTTAATATGTCTTAGTGAATCAGGCCCTGTTTTTCCAATAGTCGAGTACTTATCAACTGTTGATTGAAGGGATTTTTTTCCCTTCGGTTGAATATTAGGAAGCTCAAGCTGCTCACCTAAAATCTGGGCCAACTCATCTACAGTTAGCTCAACCTCTAATTCTTTACTTCCTTCGTCTTGACCGGCTTCACCCTCTCCTGGTTCTCCATTTGGATCTTGTTGTCCATCAACTGGATCTCCAGGTTGCCCTTCACCTTGTCCGACACCCCCTTGGGATTTATCACCAAACTTAAATCTTGGGGTATCAATTTGAGGCATTGGAACAGTAAACTTATCTCCCCCTTTGGGAACAATTTGTTGTCCATGAGAGATATATTTCCTTAGGTTATCACGCACGCGACCTTTTACGATTTTTCTAAAACGTGCGTGATCTCTTTTTATCGGGTGGTCCAAGCGTTCTCCTTAAGATTTAATCGAATCGCCTTTGGCAAAAATACTCGCAACGAAATTTAAAGCATCAGTTGCACATATTTCACAGTAATTAAAGTTTTTAATAAGCCTAGACTTTACAACTTCAATCTTCTCTTGTGTCGCCTTATCTACAACGTTTGAAATAATTGTCGTTAACTTAATCGTATCTTTCTGATCTTCAAAAAGCTTAAGCTCTAGCGCCCTATGCAGTCTTTCATTCATCTTATAATCAAATTGCTTCCCTTCAATAGCAAGAGCACCAATATAATTCATGATTTCTCTTCTAAAATCATCTTTACGTGATTCAGGAATATCAATCTTCTCTTCGATCGATCTCATGAAACGCTCATCTGCTTCTTCAAGTTTATTAGAGTATTTATTTCTAATTTTCTCTTTCTGAGTATAAGCCTTCACGTTATCAATATAGTTCGCACATAAAGTATTAATGGCCGTTTCATCAACGCTAATGGCTTTCATGACATCATTTTTCACAGTATCCTCATACTCTTGTCTAGTCGTCGCCAACATCTCTTTATAAACTTCAAGTTGATCGG
The DNA here is from genome assembly GCA_030431635.1 of Bacteriovoracia bacterium. GTDB lineage: Bacteria > Bdellovibrionota > Bacteriovoracia > Bacteriovoracales > Bacteriovoracaceae > CALFYV01. Next base: position 124,812 of record JAUIIL010000001.1, on the reverse strand, counting down.
GAGAATTAATCAATGCGTGATGCTTGAGTCCAGACTCAAGTTCATTAAAGACCATAAAAGGATTAAGACAGCCGTGATGAGCATTCTTTACGATGGCATTTGAGATTTTATCTTGGATATAACGAGGAGAAATCCCTTCCAATCCTTCTCTCACAGCTTCTTTACGCAATTCCTTCACATTATCTTCATTATAACCTGGAAGAGTCTTCCCGTTATAAAGTTTGAGTTTTTGCATTCTTGTCAAATCCGCTTTCTTTGGTTCCTCTAGTCTTGTTAAAACAGCCCATGTACTGGCCATATCAATTGTGTGAGGAGCGATATGGATATCAAGAGTTTTTGAGTTAAAATCTTTTTGATAGATTTTCACCTCTTGATCAAGTCTTGTAATATAAGGAACATCAATTTTAACCGTTCTATCTCGAAGAGCTTCCATAAACTCATTATTTTGAAGCTTTCTAAATTCAGGCTCATTTGTATGTCCCAAAATAACTTCATCAATTGAAGTTTGAGCAAACTTTTTGGGTTTAATTGACTGTTCTTGAGAAGCTCCTAGTAAATCATAAAGGAAGGCCACATCAAGTTTTAACATCTCGATGAATTCAACAATCCCTCTGTTAGCGATGTTAAACTCTCCATCAAAGTTAAAAGCTCTTGGATCTGAGTCAGAACCATACTGAGCAATTTTTCTGTAGTTGATATCTCCAGTTAGCTCTGTTGAATCTTGGTTTTTCTCATCTTTTGGTTGAAATGTACCAATCCCCACTCTATCTTTTTCAGAAAGAACGAGTCTCTTAATCCTAATGTGATTATCAATGACCTTATTCCAGTTTCCGTTATATTTTTTCATATACTGTTCATAAATATAACGACAGGCTGGATTAATTGTTCCCTTAATTTTTATTCTAAAACCATCAATATTTTTATTTAACTCTTCAGCAAATTGAGCTCTTACCTCTTCCGGGATAAGTTTCAATGGTTCTTCATGCATTGGGCATGGAAAAACTTTTTGTCCTCCAAGAATTGGTGTCTCTTCAACGTCATACCATTCATAAGTATAGAGAGCTCCTTCATCTGTTTTTGAATAATGTTCAAGCCCTTTTTTCAGAAGTCTAGAAATGGAAGATTTGGCAGATCCAACAGGACCATGTAAAAGAAGAACCCTTTTCTCAGTTCCATACCCAGCAGCCGCTGACTTGAAAAAATTCACAAATTTCATCAAGTGAACATCGATTCCAAAAATAGCATCCTTACCGTTTTCTAGAGGGTCATCAAAAAAGTGATAACGAGTAATTTCTTTTTTGTATTCTGTATAGTTGGAAGTCCCATAGCTTATCACCATGTCGTGGACTCTTTGAAAGGCATTTCTTGTAATTCTTGGATCTTTTAAAACCAAGTCTACATAACTTTGAAAACTCCCTTCCCAATGAAGATGAGAAAAATCTTCAGCGTTAAAGTTTTCAGAAACAAATTTTGAAATATTTAGTTTGCTCATTAATTCCTCCAGAAATGAGGCGTGATTATCTCTTTTATTCTACCCTTTAATACCTTTCATTAAAAGGGCCAAGAAGATACCACTTGCAAAAAACTGACTTTAATAATCCGTCATTTTCCCCTGGAAAAAACTCGCACTAAAGCTAGCTTTAGCTTAAAATGGGAGTGTTGGAGAATCAGGGAGATTAAAATTGGGAGTTATTACAGCTGGAGATACTCACATCGGGATGAAGCGAAAGAGTAATCAAGACTCAATTTGTCTTTACCCCGCTGGACTTTTTTTTGCTGTTGCCGATGGAATGGGTGGGCATAATGGTGGTGATATTGCTTCGCAACTCACGACCTCGCTATTACCAGAACTCCTCCAGAAATATGCGAATCTTGAAGCCAAGCAACTTTTGGTTAAGATAATACAAGAAGTCAACCAGAGCATTTTGTTAAAAGCATCAGAATCTCCTGAACTCAAAGGAATGGGAACCACGCTCTCCTGCATCCTTTACAGAGATTCACATCTGTATATCGCTAATGTTGGTGACTCTCGTGTTTATCTCGTTCATAATCAAAAATTATTTCAGCTCACTAGAGATCACTCCCTGGTTCAAGAAAAGATTAATATGGGCGTTTATACCAGAGAGCAAGGTCATGAGGATCCTCAAAAAAACGTTCTCATTCGGACTGTAGGCTTTGATGAAGATCTACAGGTTGATGTCTTTAATTATAAAATATCAAAAAATGATATGTTTCTTATCTGTTCAGATGGCCTTCATGGTAAGGTCACCGATCACGACATTATCTATCTTGTTAACGAAACTATCCCCGAACCTCAGAAGGCCACTTTGGAGATAACAAAAAATCTGACTCAAAAACTTATTCAATGCGCCAATGACAATGGGGGTCAGGATAATATCTCTGTCATTGTCTCTATTGCTCAGGGCTAAGGCCTAAGTAAAAGACTTTTCATTTCCCTTGAGTTTCCTTTAGAATGTATTCTAAGTATTTGTTATTTCTCACAAGGAAATCCATGGATCGTTACTATACACTCATGCTTATACCTGAGAAGGAAAAAAAAGTTAAATCCATCAGGATACCAGGGCTTTTCTTTAAGTCTTTTGCTTTTTTATTTGTAGTCTTTAGTTTGCTCGTTGCTATATTGGCCTATGATTACTGGAAAATTTTGCAGCAAGTTTACGAAAATAAACACCTCAACCTTGAGAACCGGCAATTAAAAGAGCAGATCCAACTTTTTCAAATGAAGATTAATACCCTCTCCCAAGATATTGAACGTATTCATACCTTTGAAAAAAAACTACGTATCATCACGGGGCTTGAGGAACTTGAATTTAAAAGTAATCCAGCAAATTTGAAGAACGAAGAAGCTGGAGAAGAAGAGAGAGAAGAGTTACTAAAAAATAAACAAACAAATACACTTCCCCACTACTTAAAAGAGTATATTGATTTAAAACTTGATTTTCAAAACATGGAAAAAGATCCCAAATACTTAGAGTTAAAAGATCTCTACGACCAAAAGATTGCCACTAATCTTGGAATTCAAAAAAACTATAATATCGCAAGAGATTGGTCTGCCCTATCACAAAGAAGTTTTAGGCTTGCTAATGAATATGCTGAATTTGATTATACTTATCAAAAACTCAAAAACCTTATTTCAGATATGGAGATTAGTGTTCATGAACTCGACCAGTATCTTCTAGATAAAGACTCACTCTTGCGTTCAACTCCTACCTTTCTTCCAACAAATGGCTGGATTACAGATTACTATGGGCAGAGAATTAATCCAGTAAGTGGAAAGAAAAGAATGCATGAAGGACTTGATGTTGGGGCCACTCATGGGACTCCTGTTTATGCACCTGCTGATGGATTAGTCACTTACGCAGGAAGAAAAGCAGGGTTTGGAAAGTTTGTTCAAATTGATCATGGATATGGAATTGAAACGATTTATGCTCACAACCAAGATATTGATGTTAAGTTAGGGCAAAAAGTAAGAAGAGGACAACTCATATCAAAAGTAGGAAGTACGGGAAACTCAACAGGCCCACACTTGCATTATGAAGTCAGAGTCAACGGTGTTGCTGTTGACCCATTATATTATACTCTACAGTAAAGGCGGATAATAAATGTTAACAAGAACGATTCAAAAAATATTTGGAACAAAACAAGATAGAGACCTTAAAGAACTTCAACCAATCGTCAATAAAATTAATTCTTTTGAACCAGCAATGAAAGCCCTCAGTGATGATGAGCTCAAGGCCCAAACGAATAAATTTAGAAAACAACTTGAAGAAGGAAAAACACTGGATGAACTTTTGCCAGAAGCTTTTGCCACTGTAAGAGAAGCTTCTGTGAGAGTTCTTAAAATGAGGCATTTTGATGTCCAGCTCATGGGTGGAATCGTTCTTCACCATGGAAAAATTGCTGAAATGAAAACAGGTGAAGGAAAGACCTTAACAGCAACATTACCAATGTATCTTAATGGTCTTAGTGGACTCGGTTGTCACTTGGTCACAGTTAACGATTACCTAGCTTCTCGTGATGCTGAAGAAATGGGAGTTCTTTACAACTGGTTAGGGCTAACTGTTGGATGCATACTTGCAGATATGGATGATGAGGAAAGAAAAGAAGCTTATAACGCTGACATTACCTATGGGACTAACAACGAATTTGCTTTTGATTACTTAAGAGACAATATGAAGTTTGATCTCAATGATTATGTTCAACGGGATCATAATTTTTGTATCGTGGATGAGGTCGACTCAATTCTTATTGATGAAGCCAGAACTCCCCTACTTATCTCCGGTCCAAGTGAGGGAGATACAGGAATTTATGAAAGAGTTAACCGCATCATTCCTAAGTTAGAAAAAGAAAAGCACTATACAGTTGATGAGAAAACAAGAAGCTCCGTTTTAACTGATGATGGAGTCATCAAAGTTCAAGAAGAACTTAATATTGAAAACTTATATGAGCTCAAAAACATTGATTTCCTTCATGCTGTTAACCAATCTCTAAAGGCCCATACTCTTTTTGTTAATGATGTTGATTATGTTGTTAAAGAAGGAAGAGTTATTATTGTTGATGAGTTTACAGGTCGTCTTAAAGAAGGGTCTCGTTGGTCAGATGGTCTTCACCAGGCTGTTGAAGCTAAAGAGGGAGTGAAAATTAAAAGTGAGAACCAAACTCTTGCTTCAATCACTTTCCAAAATTACTTCAGGCTTTACAATAAACTCTCAGGAATGACTGGAACAGCTGATACAGAGGCAGAAGAGTTTCATAAAATTTATGCCCTTGATGTCGTTGTTATCCCTACAAACCTTCCGCTTATCAGGGATGACCAAGCTGATGTTGTCTATGCTAACAAAGAAGCCAAGTACAAGGCTATCGCAAAAATGATCAAAGAGCGCCATGAAAAAGGCCAACCTATATTAATTGGAACAATTTCTATCGATAGCTCTGAAATACTTTCTCGTTTTTTAAGGCAAGAGAAAATTAATCACGAAGTTCTCAATGCTAAACAGCACGAAAGAGAAGCTCATATTATTGCCAATGCTGGTCAAAAAGGAGCTGTGACAATTGCAACTAACATGGCCGGAAGAGGGACTGATATTAAGCTGACTGAGGAAACCAAAAAAGCTGGCGGTCTTTGCATTATTTGTACTGAGAGACATGAATCAAGACGTATTGATAATCAGCTAAGAGGTCGTTCAGGAAGACAGGGTGATCCTGGAGTTTCTAAATTCTTTCTCTCTCTCGAAGACGATTTGATGCGTATTTTTGGTTCAGATAGAATCAGGGGATTAATGAGCAAGCTTGGGATGAATGATGACGAGCCTATTGAGCATAAAATGATTACCAATGCTATAGCGAAGGCCCAAAAAAGAGTTGAAGGACACAACTTTGAAATTAGAAAGCATCTGCTTGATTTTGATAATGTTATGAATGAGCAGCGAAAAGTTATTTATAAACTCAGAAGAGAGATTCTAAGTGATGAAGGAAACAAAGAACTTGTCCATGAAATGGTTGAAGATGTAGCGGCCTCTCTTGAATCTCAGTACCGACCAAACAGAAATGTTCCTCTCATTGAATGGCCGTGGGAAGAAATGAAAGCAGGTTTTAAAAACGTGTTTAAAACTCACTATGAAGTGGATGTTAACGAATGCATAGATAAATATCATTCGAACGTTTTTGAGTATTTTTCCAAGAAGGCCAAAGAACTTCTTGAAGAAAAATTCTCACAGTACGACAAAGAACAAATCAAATTAACTATCAGAGAAATTCTTCTTTCTACTTTTGATTCTTTCTGGAAAGACCATCTTCTGGCCATGGATCATTTAAAAGAAGGAATTAGTCTCAGATCATACGGTCAAAAAGATCCTCTCGTTGAGTATAAAAGAGAAGCTTTTGGACTTTATGAGCAGATGAAAGTTGAAATCAAGCATGCAGTTGTTGAAACTCTTTTTGAAGTCAAACTCTACACTCAAGAAGAAGTTGAGGCCATTAAAGAAGCTCAAAAAAAGGCCCTGGAAGAGCAGTTAGCGGCCCATCGTCAGGCCCAAGCCCAAGAGCAGCAAAGTCTTGGTGAGTCTAAAGTTGTCAAAAGAGCACAATCAAAAGTAGGAAGAAACGATCCGTGCCCATGTGGCTCAGGTAAAAAATATAAACACTGCCATGGTGCTTAACTTATGAGTGATGATACAACCAAAAAAGATATTACTCGTATTGAAGATATGAGCGAGTTTCTTCATGAAGAAGATGAGGCAGAATTTGAAACAAATTTTGATGAACCTAGTGCTGAAGAGTCTTTAGAAGAGGATGTTCTCGAAGAATTTCCCCCTGCCTTCCCTCTTGATAATCAAGAAGAATTCTCAGAGGAGAAAGAACCAGAAGAAGAGGAAAAAGTTGAAGAAGAAGAAGAATTTGAAACGGCTTTTGGAGAAGAATTCTCTGACTCATCTTTTGAAGATCAGGCTGATGATACAGAAGTAAGTATCAATGAAGAGGGCCCTGAACTAGAAGAAGAGTCATTTTTGTCTATGGAGCCTGAATCAGAACCAGAAGCTGAGACTGAATCAGAGTTCGAGTCAAATTCAGATTTTGATGATGAAATCAGTATTAATGAAGAAATCAACACACCTGAAGAAGAGCAAGAGCAAGAGCAAGAGTCACATGAAGACACTGGAACTAAAACACCCCTTCCTTACCTGAATGAAGAGATCGAGGAAGAGTCTCAAACTGAAAGTCATTCACCAACATTTGGCGATGTTCACGCTTTTACTCAAAATATGACATTTGGAAACCTCGCCACTGAAGGAAACCCTCCTTATAGTCTTGTCATAAAAAATATCAAGTATAAGGAAGATATTGAAGGGATATTGGAAGTCCTTACTGTTCATGAACTTATTAAAGAAAGTGAGCAAGAAGAGACCAGAAAATCTCTATCTCGCGGGCGCTTTTTAATTTCTCGAGTGAGTGAATTTGCGGCCATTATTCTTTGTCATAAACTAAGAGTCTTTGATGTTGATATTTTAGTTGGACTTTCAGAGCAAATTCATCCTCTAAAAGACGTTCATACGGGAGTTGATGCAGGTATTGTAAGTAAGAGAAATATCTATCAAAACTACAACCATCAATTTGAACTAAGTAAGGATGAGCTTAATATCAATAACATTATGGTAACTACCCTCTCTCACTTTGATGGATATGAAATTAAGGAACATTTAGGTCTCGTTACTGAGCATTATACTATTGATTCAGATATGATTGAGTTTGATGAGCAAGATCCTATTAATGAAGACTTTATTGATCCTGAATCTCTTTTGCAAAATGAAGGAGAAAGTGAAGAAGCCCTCCCTCAAATTTATCAAACTCTAACCCAAAGGCTAAAGCTGCAAGCACTAGAGAAGAAAGGAAATGCTATTATTGGAGTTTCTTTTGCTCTCACTCCCTTGATTGCCAAAACAGTTTCTTCTTCTCAAAAATATAAAATAACGATTACTGGTAATGTTATCATCGTCATAAAAGCGGAAGATTAATGTCTCTCAAAAAAATCAGCTCATACCAAGACATCCTCATTATTGGAGGAGGGATTGTAGGAAGTGGAATCTTAAGAGATTTGGCCCTTAATCAAGAGAAGAATGAAACACAATTAAAAGTTCTTCTTGTTGATAAAGGAGATTTTAACTCTCAAACCTCCCAGGGATCCTCTAAAATGCTTCATGGTGGAATTAGGTATTTAGAAAATCTCGACTTCTCTCTCGTGATGGAAGCTCTTCAAGAAAAGAATTTATGGCTACAAATTGCGCCTCACCTTTGTTATAAGAGAAGTTTTCATCTTCCTATTTATCGTTCCAGTAAGTATCCTCTTTGGATGCTAAAAATGGGTCTCCTAACGTACGATATTCTCTCTTTTTTTAAAAACACTCCTCATCAAGTTTTAAATAAACAAAAGACACAACTTAAACTTCCTTCTCTTAATCCTCAAGGCCTAAAAGGAAGTGGAGTTTACTCTGATGCTATTGTTGATGATGCTAAGTTAGGACTTGAGTGTCTTTACGATGCCCTCATAGCGCCTCATATTCATGCTCTTAATTACACGGAAGTTATCTCTTTCAAAAAAGGGGTCAAACTTAATCGTGTTACCTTAAAAGACAATTTAACGGGAGAGATAAAAGAAATCCAGGCCAAAGAAGTTGTTTTTGCGACGGGGCCATTTACAGACAAAGTGATGAAAGATCTTAATATTAGTTGGCTACCAAAGCTAAAGCCTTCGAAAGGAATTCATCTTTGGTTTAAACAAGAGGCACTTAGTTTGGAGTACCCTGTTGTTTTACAAACAAAAGATGCACGAATTATTTTTGTGATCCCTCAAAGAGGAGCGATTCTTGCGGGAACAACTGAGAGCCCCGTCACGGAAGAGATGTATAATATTAAGGCCAACCAAAGTGAAATAGACTATCTGATCTCTTGTATTCGAGATTATTTCCCTCACGCCAATCTTTCTCAGGAAAATATTATTTCAAGTTTTGCAGCAGTAAGACCACTGGTCTTTGAAGGTAATATGGAATTAGGTAGAATATCTAGAGTCCATAAACTCTACCACCCCTCTTCTAATATTCATGTTATTTTAGGCGGGAAATACACAACTTTCAGAATTATGGCCCAAGATATGGTTAAAATTTTAATGAATAAATTTAACCTTCCCTATGATAAAACACTCACAATGAAGTCTTTAAGAAAACCTTCTCTTATCAATACTTTTGAAGAGCAAGATATTTCACCAGAAAAGCTCTCTCGTGTCATCCAAACTGAAAAAGTAAGAACTTTTGAAGACCTTTGGAAACGAAGACTCGGGCATTTCACACCTGATAGAGTTAAAGAAATGAAGAATCATTTCGATTCTTCATTTAAAGCCTGAAATCGTTCTTTATCATTTTCACTCTCTTCACTTTTCCTCCAAACTCTCTCAGGGCAATGACTTCAAGTGAAACTCGTCTTCTTTTCTTGAAAATCTTCTCCGCTGGTTTTGGTAATGGAAGCTGTCCCAACCTAAGAATGAACTGACCATTTTGTTTTTCTATATATAAGTCAGATAACTCCCCTTGGTGGACAGTTTCCCAACCTCCTAAAAATTTCTTTTTATACTTGAGATTAACCAAGAAGGTTGTTTTCACCAAATCACCTAAATTTTCATTATCTTTCACGATACTTTCAAAAGACTTGGAAAGTCCTTCTGCTTTAGTAAGAGAAACATTTCCTATCTCTTCACCTTTCAAGACTTCCTGTATGACGAGCTCTTTAACTCCAGAGGAAGAATACTCAATTTTTGTTTTCGCAAAAATATCTGAAGAGAGCTTTAAATCTAAATTGATTCCATCAAAATGAGCTTCGATATAAGAGCCAGAGAATTCATCAATACTTCTCTCGGCCTGCCAATTTAATTGAAACGACTTTTTAGCAAGCCTTTCAAATAAAGAGTACTCATCACCTATATCTGATTCATAAGAAAAAAGCGCTCTTGCTCCTGATTGAAAGCTCCATATTTGTTTTGAAAGCTCCATAGGTTTTTGTGCAGAATCCTTCAAACTTAATTTTTGATAAGGGTATTCGCTTGGTAAAAACTCTAGACCTTGAACAACCCGAATACTTCCTCTACTACCATCTCCGGCCTTTCCGTAAGATCTTCCAGCACTTCCATCACGTCCGTCAAAACAAGAGTAGTAGTTCATTTGACATCTACGCTGGGGCGTACAAACTCGCTCAGTTGAGCAAATCCTCTCTGTACGAGTTCTGCCTTGTCTATCTCTTGTTGTTCTATCACGACACTTTTTTACATCTCGACAAACATTTTCAGTGTAGCAGCTTTGTACTGACCAAGAAGAAAACTGACAGTAGCAACCTCTTCCAGGAAGTCCGGCTTCAGAACCGTATCCGCCTTCGCCTCCCGAGTTAAAAATTGTAACAGAAGCAAGGGAGTTCATTGAATCAGTAAAAACAAGAGCGTCACCTCCATTACCCCCACGACCACCTGGAGCTCCATCACCTGCATCTCCACCGTTAGCACCATAAAGACTATAAGGAGGACGGTAAGGCTGAGAACACCCATAAGCATCCTCTCCATATTCTCCGTAACTAGCATCAGACCCTGCTCCTCCTCTCAGATCAAAAAAGAGTTCTTCTCCATTTGCGATAACACTGACATTATGACCATCGTCACCTTTATAACCAGGCTGACCATCTCGTCCATCCCGTCCACTAAAACCAAAATGAGAAGCAAAAGTGCTTGCACTTAAACACAAAAAAACCACTGCTAGTTGAACTAAACTCTTCATTTTCTCCCCTTCATGCTGAGATAACACACACTTAAGAAGCAAAAATAAGGCCAGGTTTAAATCCAATAGAGAAGTACTTCAACTGTTTTAACGCGTTGAAAGGTGCGTTTTGGCAACGCTATTATGACACCAAAAATGATAAAATCAGAAAAACTTTCGTGTTTTGTAAGACGCATAACACAATTTTTACAGTAAAGACAATCACTCATTTACAGAAATACAGCGTTGCAATAATTTTTCAATACATATTTTGGAGTATACCATGTACAAAACTTTCTTAACTGTCTTAGGCTTTCTTTTTCTTCTATCTCAAACTCAAGCCAATGATCTTTGCACAAGCTTTGATACAGCTAACCAATTTCCCCCCATAAAAAAAGGAATGAGTTTTGAGGAGTATAGTGACAGTGTTTTAAAAAAAATTGATGAAGTAAATACTCAAATAATTGCTAAACTCAAGAAAAAATACAAAGACGAGAACGGCCTAACTGAAATTCCTCCACAAGTAAGTAAAGAAATTGAAGCATCTGTTTATTTTGCAGCTTTCGTTAACTCAGATAGTTTTTTAGAAAAAGCTATCTCTGCTTCAATGGATAATATATCTAAAACTCCCACTAATTTTTCTGATTTCATTAAGAGTTTCAGCAAAGAAGATTTATTGAAATTTGAAGAACGACTTTTTCATTATATGAAAATTGAGCTTGATAACGTCATTTTGAATTTTGAAAAAGATAAGCTCCATGATTTTAAAAAATATTGGGATATAAAGAATAAATGGCAAGCAAAGTCTTATGCTTTATATCTAGAAAATACAAAACATAAGTTAAAAAATTATGAAGACGGTATTATTACTTTGATCGATCAAAATATCAAAATGAGATCAATTGAAAATGCGAAAGAAATAGAAAATTCACTTGCGAGGAGATTAAGTCTTAAGCCTTATCATCTATTAGAAAACGTCTATAAAAAATATAAAGGAAAGATTGACAAAACTAAGCTTGCTAATAATGAAGAATATGTTTCTTCTTTAAAGTTTAATGCATTCCTTTTTTGGTTAAAAAAGCACCATCTGAACTTAAGGCTAGTAGAGCTCATGAATTATTATGGGCCAACATACACGGTTGCTGGTACAAGTCTATTTGGTATTGTAAAAATCTTTACATACCTCTACGATACTTTGCTTATTTCTGGGACTTCTCAAGCAACTTCTATTTTGGTTGCGACTGCAGTTTCTGGTGCAGCTCTAGTTCCAGCGCGCTTTATCACTCTTTTGGTTCAAGATACTAAATTTAATATTTCAGGTTTTCTAGAAGGTAAAGGTGAACCTCTCTTTAAAGCTGAAGAGAAATTTGCTTTATTAAATCACCCAGTTCATAAAGATTATATTTTAAAACCTTTTGACCCACAAAGTGGTAAAAATATTAATAACATATATTTTGATACTGACATCTTTGATATCTTAACTTTAGCACAACTAAAAAAACTAAATGATTATGTTTTAAAAGGAGCTCCTACGCCAACCTTTGTTAGTCGTCTTCATAGAGATTCCATAGTTGCAAGTCGTTATAATCAATATAGTAACTTTGCAGAAAAGCTTAAAAAGCGAATTGAAGAGCTAGAAAAAATAACATTTGAAGATTAATAGTTTTACCAACGATAACTCAGTCCTACACTAAAGCGAAAACCACTCTCTGTGGTTGAAGCGGCCCCAGTAAAATTAGTTACTGAACTATAAGTCACCGAGCGAGAATAGTAGTCAGTATCAACTCTCATCCCGTAGCCTCTGAAGGTATAGTACTTTATCCCAAGACCTGCTGAAACAGTTGAAGTTGTTCCTGAAGCGGCATAAACTTTTGTGTTGGATGAGTTTGTATAATCATCAGTAGCGGAGCCGGTACTAAAACGGAAAAGTCCATAAGGCATAAAGGTTTCAGCTTTTGAGTGCTCTCCTAAAAAATACCAATTCGTTCCCCCACCATATTCAAAAATAGAAATATCACTACTTCCTCCATCAAGTAAAACTCGGTTCATAGTTAAATTATGAACAAAACCAATGAGGGAGAAATCTGAATACCATGAATTTTGATCCTTAAAATAATACTCTCCCCCTAAGGTGAGGTCGAAGACAGAGTTTGTTCCGCTGGCGTTTACTCCCTCCGAAGTTGCCTCTACTTTACTACTGGCCCTTGCTACTTGAAGATTTGTCCACAGCTCATATCTTTTTGTACTGATATCTTTTTCGATCACTTTTGAACGCAGTTCTGCTAGCTCTGCTCTTTCTGCAGCCGTTAAAGGATTAATCACATCATCAGCTCCTTCAGCTAAAGGAATTCCTAAGTTTTGAGCATTATCATCATAAAGGGCCCTATCACCACCAGCAGGATCGGTCACTGACACCGGTTTATCATCAGCGATAAGCATTTTTGTTTCATCAGAGCTTATTTTCACAGGAGTAGTAATTTTTAAATTCATCACTTGGTCAGTATTCACTTCTCGAGCGTTTACTAGTCGATACAAGGCCCAAATCGATCTCATCGGCGAAACTTTAACAACCATTCCTCTGGCCACAACTCCGGTTGTCAGGAAAAATTTTGCATGGTCTCCTTTTTTTAAGCCATCTTCTTCTCCCCTATTGATGAGAATTGTTTTCTTTGTGTCTGATGCCTTTAAAACTCTAAGGGTTAACTTCTCGTCAACCTCAAGAGCATGAACATAAGGTAGAATAAGTAAAAATAAATAAACAAATCTCACGTTTTAACCCCTTAAAAAAATAATGTCACACCTGCAGAGAACTTTATCTCTTCCATACTAATAATACTTGGTAGATCACTGGCCAAATCATTTTCACTTGTTTTATCAAGTCGAAGACTCTCTCTAGAGAGCATAAAACGATAGCCAAGTCCATTTCTAAAGCTATATTTAAATCCAGTTCTTAGTCCGAGAACCGCTCCAGTGTTATACTCGGCCTCAGCACCAGTCGAGTTCACATTAAGAGTTGTTTTTCCTGTCCTTAGAATAGTTCCTAGAAAAAAACTATTACGCTCACTAAGTCCTGGTGGAGTAAAAGGATAATAATCAAAGGCCAGAGCAAGTGAGGTTTCAGCTGTTGTTGCATTTGAACTACCTACAGCAACTCCGTCAAAAGAGCGTCTAATTGACCACTCGAGTGTTAAATGATCAAGGGCCTCTACGTTTTTAAAAAGATGAAACTCAAGACCCAAATTAAAGTCATATTTCTCAACTCTTCCGTTACCAGCATCACCATTTGTTTGATTGTTAGAGAGGTTAACTCCAGAGGAGAAAATGAACTGATTATTATAGGCCTTAAGGAAAACGCTTTGTCTGCGTTTGACTTCCGCTGCTATTCCATATTGGTCGAGGGTTTTGGCCAAATCTTTATCTGACATATCTTCTGACCATCTTGGGCCCTTCTCTAATATGTTTTTATAATTTTGCTGATTTTTTTCTTCCTTATCCATAATCTCTTCAAGATCAGTTGCGTATGTTGTACGTAGCGAACGTAAGTTTTTCTCTTTATTCATATTTTGATAAAACTCACTTGGATTAAAAAACTCTGTATTTCCTTGCTTAACATAATGCATGGCCATTTTTTCAAAAGTTTCTAACCTAACTTTTTCTTCAAACTCTTTTTTATAGGGACTTCGATAAATGGCTTCAGGGACAAGTTTTTTCTTTTTCTTATTTTTCTCTACCCACTGATAGACATCAGCAAGAGCATAATCCTCATCTACAAACTCACTTCTTCCAAGAAGCTCTATCTTCTCAAAAGCTTCAGAGTCTTTACTCACAAGCTGGGACTCATCCCAACCTTTCTCAAAATCATTAATCACATCACTTGTTTTTTGCTTTGAGTTTTTCACAATTTTAACTCGATTCCCCTTCAATTGACGTCTGCCTTTAAGAGCAATAGAAGGAGAAAGAAGACTGAACTTATTTTCATTTAACAAAGCGTCTTGGTTGAAAACTTCTCTGACAAACCAAATAGACTCATTATCATCAACTTTAACCGCTTCAACAGTAGCAATCAGATCGCTTTTTAAAAGCTCCCCTTCAATAAAATCAACGTAGACAAGTACCGCTTTTTGTTGTGCTTTGATTTCATTAAGAGCTCCAATACTCAGAATAATCGTTTTCCCAGAGTCCGTTCTATTGATGACAGAAACACCTAAACGAGCACTCGAATAATAAGAAAATAAGGTTAAGAAAATAATGAAAATAAGACGCATCAAGCTCCTTCCCTGGGGCCACAATATATCTTTTATTTTAATGCAAATTCATAAAGTTAGCAAAAAGAAGCGTTGCGAAATGCAAGCTTATCTTGCCTAGATTAGTCTGTTAACTATGAAAAAATTACTTACCTTAATTCTCACTGTTAGTTCTCTTAATCTTTTGGCCAGCGATATTTATCCTGGAACCGAATACATCAAGCTTACCAAAATAAAGAACGATCGATACGAAATGCAAAGCTGCTTGCTCAGAAAGGTTTATCTTTATCAAAATCAAGAAATAATGCTAGGCAGCTTTTTGAGTAATAAATCACTTTTTAAAAAATTTATTCTTTCAAATAAAAGAGAGTGCCTTCAAGCTCTCAAAGAAATGAAAAAGACCCTTGCTCCTTATTATTCTGATCACCTTTTTTGGCAAAAGCTTCAAAATAGCGGTTGCGAGATGCATATGGCCCAAGACAAAGAGTACTGCCAGGAACTTATTCATCGCCAAAAAAGTTGCTACCGCCTGGGGGATTACTCTAAAACTCAAAACACACTTTCAAATGAGGCCACGGCCAGAAAAATTGTTGCAGGTGTTTTATTTTTCCCTGCGGCCTTCTTTCCCAATGAATTTGAGAATTCAAAGCACCTTCTGGAAGATATGACCACTCAAATCGTAGGCCATCAACCTGAAACCATAAAAATTGGTCTTGATTCTCTGGACTACCAGCTTTTAAGAATCGAGAGTTATAACTCCTATAATGTTCTTCTTAATTCAAGTAGCGAGCGCTACTACCTTGCTCCTTCCGCCCGAAATAGAGGGCTTAAGTTTATGAGACTTTTTACCAAGATCTTCACTTGGGATTACGCCAGAGAACCACGTAACCCCTCGAAGATAGATGTCTCTTGCCAATAAACTTGAATAGATAGAACAAATCGCCTATAACTTAGTGAAAATTTAAGAGGTTACCATGGCAAAAAGAAAAAAGAGCTTTAAGAAAATTTACCGCTATGACTGCACCCTAACTGGTGAAACTTATAAGCTAACAGCTGAAGCAAAGAATCCTGATGATCTCATGTCAATCAAGGCTTACTATGAAATGCATCCAGAAAAAGATGATAGACCAGCTGTTATTAAAAAAGAACTTGGCGTAGTAGAAGAGAACTAAAAAATGGAAAAAAGAGAAGTTGTCATTATTGGAACTGGGCCTGCTGGGCTAACGGCTGCCCTTTATACGGCCAGAGCGAATCTTAACCCTATTGTACTTGAAGGACACGAACCAGGAGGGCAACTCACTCTTACTACTGATGTTGAAAATTTTCCGGGATTTCCTGAGGGAGTTTTAGGCCCTGAACTTATAGGAAATATAAAAAAACAAGCAGCCCGTTTTGGAGCTGAGTATAAAAGTGTGACTGTGACAGAAGTTGATCTGAAACAAAGACCTTTTAAGGTTCAATGTTCAGATGGAAGTCAGTATGAAGCTCAAACAATTATTATTTCAACAGGGGCCAGTGCAAAATTCTTGGGGCTTGAGCATGAAAAAGAGCTGACAGGACGTGGGGTGAGCACCTGTGCGACCTGTGATGGTTTCTTTTATAGAGATAAGATTGTTCACGTTGTTGGTGGTGGAGACACGGCAATGGAGGATGCGACCTTTATTACAAAGTTTGCTAAGAAAGTTTTTATTGTTCATCGACGAGACACCTTAAGGGCCTCTAAACCTATGCAAGAAAGAGCAATGAAAAACGAAAAGATAGAATTCGTCTGGGATACAGAAGTTAAAGAGATTAAATTTAACGAAAGCGGTGTCACTGGAATTGTTGTTGAAAACCTCAAAACTGGTGAACAGACTTTAAGAGAAACTGATGGGTTATTTTACGGCATTGGACATACACCAAACACTTCTTTTTTAGGTAACCAAATAGAAACTGATGACCACGGGTTTATCAAAACCAGAAATGGACACCCAGATACAAATATTGCTGGGGTTTTTGCTTGTGGAGATGTTCAGGACTCTTACTACCGTCAAGCCATTACAGCAGCGGGTTCGGGTTGCCAAGCAGCTATCAGAGCTGAGCGTTTTCTCGAAGAGAGCGGGACTAAGTAAATAATACTTAGAGCGAATCACTCGGTTTAATACCAAATACTCAGTAGTTATCAAAATTTACCTTAAAAAGTAATACTCGACTAATTTACCTTTTTGACAATGGGAACATAGAGATGAAAAAATAAATCTATAGCACTTCTAAGGACTTTGAAGTGCAAGTTGGCCAAGGAAGGTTATGGATTCTTTTTTTAACTACGAAACTCTAAGTGTAAAACTTGAAAGCTCTACTCGCACTCTAGTCATTACTTTTACTGATGCTAAAAGAGAACATTATTTTTCAACTCAAATGCTTTTTGAATTAGAGAGTGTACTTTCGTGGGTGACAAATAAAATTGAAGTCCACTCTGTTCTTATTAACTCAACAGCTTCAGAGTTCTCACCTGGTCTTGATATGGAAATGATTCGTCAAATGGATCGCTCTGCTATTGAAAAGTTTTTTACTAAACTCCAAAAAATTAACTTAGCACTTTTTCACCTACCTCAAACTGTCGTTATTGATTTAGGAAAAGGCTGTTCAAATATTGCGAGTGAATTCGCTATTGGTTGTGACATAAGATTTTGTGATAAGGAAGCAAAACTCTCTTTTGATCACTCACGAAAAGGTCTTATTCCTGGATCAGGGGGACTGGGATTTCTCTCTACAGTTGTTTCTCCAGCAATGGCCAGAAATTGGGTTCTAAGTACTCAAGCTATTTCCCATGAGCAATTATTACAAAGTGGATTCATCTATCAGACCTATTCTGAGAGTAATAGAACAGCTGTTATTGAAGAGATGTTAAAAAATATCAGAGAGCAAGCTCCTATTCAAAGAATTCAATCTAAGCTTGGACTTCTTGAAGGAATTAAGGCCCGATTAGAACATGCTTGTCACTATGAAAAACAAATCACCAAAGCGGCCCTTATTGCTGAGGACTATAAATCTTTCTCAAAACAAGATGACGATTTTATGCCAGCAAAAAGTATGGGACAAGTTGTGAAATTAACTCTAGTTAAAGAAGAAGATTCGGAACTGCCTGATAACGTAAGACCACTTTAATTGCCTTTCACTTTTGTGGCCTTATCTTCTTTAAATACATCTCTTAAAGTATTTTTAGAAGCTGTTCCTTCATAGACTTGAGAATTTGTACTAAGCTGATTTTCTTCAAATAATCCTACAATCTCATTAAGCTTGTTATTTTTTTCTTCTACTGCTTTTTGAACTTCGGTGACTTCTGAAAAAAGATAACATAAAGATTCTTCGCTTAAAGCTCCCATTAATTCATAAGGTCTTTCTTTGTAGTACTGCCCTATCTTGTTTTTTTTCTCTCCATCTTCGAAGGCCTTAGCTAACTGAGGAACACTTAGAAGCATCGTTCCCACCGCAAGAGTTGATAAAATCTTTTTTAAAGTACCCATTTTACTCGTAACCTTTATTTCTTCCATTTCTATATGAGGAGTATTCTTTAATTTTATCTCACCAATAAAGTCATTAAATTCATTAACTTGAAAAGTAAGTTTACTACTTAAATTATTAAATCCTTCTGCACTTATTGTATGAAGAACAGACTTCTCGGCGTTTTTTGAAAGTACTTCTTGATAAGTTTTTTTCAAATCCACTATTCTTTTTAATAAATTATCTAAATCAATTCCACTTAGGAGAAGTTCTTTGCGTGCTTGCTCTGTCTTAAATTGAGATTGCAAGGCATCTAAAATTTTGATTCTTCCATTAATTCTTTTTTCAATCCTAGCGGTAATTTTTTCTAAAGCTTTTTCAGAGAAATCTTGCTCAATCTTTCTTAACTCTTTTTGATAAGCTTCAGTTTGTTTGAAGGCTTCGACTTCTTTATACTGAGTGAGATAGCTCTTCATCTCTTCCATATAAATATTCATCTCCTTTTGACCTTTAAGAGGTTCTAAGGGATATAATTTCTTCTTATATTTTCGAGATAAGCGTTGAATTTCGTTATAGTAGTCAAGTGAGAGTTCATCGAAGAGGTTTTCAACTCCTAAATGTTGAGAGAATTCTAACGGAGGTCTAAGCTTTTCAATTAAAACTCGACTACTCATAAAATAGGGAGCTCGCTGCCTTATCTGGTTTCTCCGCATTAGTGTCATCGCAGGCCCAAAGCTTCCTCTCTCTGATGTGGCAAGTTGTAAAATTTCAATTAAAACCAGTGGACTTCCTACACTGGCAACTACCTCCGGATGGTTTTGGATGAAGTAAATATTTTGAGAGAGAGATTGAATAAGATGCTCTTGCTCTTTAGAGCAAGTCTGCGCTCTAAGCGGCATTAAAGAGAGGAAGACAAGAGTATAGATAAACAAGAACTTTAACAACACAACAACCCTCTATCTTTGTTCTCCCCCATCAAGTTGTTTTTTAAAAACATCTTTCAAACGAGGAGGTTGCTCTTTAAGGGAATCATCAATATGAATATCTTCTAAAGCTAAACTATAATCTAAATTATATTCATCATAAAAAGATTTTTCATCTACAAGAAGACCTTCCGCAAACTCTTCATTTTCCTCTAAAAGTAAACACTGGGCCTCTCTTGACTGGGTGAAGAAGGCCAAACGACTTTCTTCGTTATAGGAAGTAAAAACATTAGTAGATTCAGCTCCCTCTTGTACTGCAGCTTTAATATCAAAAGCAGCAAGAGATAAAACTCCAACAACTGCAGTTTTTCTTAATAAACGACCTGCTTTATTAAGAATCTGTTTTCCTCTTCCAGGAAATTCAGGCTTAAACCCCATTGCCCTACTATTGGAAATTGAGGCTATTTCATTATTAAGAAGTTTAAATAAAGAATTTTTTCCTTTTGTTGAGTGAACTGACTCAACTGCTTTTTTAATAAGTTTATCTGCTTTTTCAGCATACTCAAAAAGCTCTGAACTTTTAGCACCGATTGAACTATTGAGTGTTTTAATGCTTTTTGAAGCTTGCCCCATCTCATCTGCAAGTTGGTTTAATATCTTCATTTTTTCTTCTGAAGAACTCTTGGCCATATTTCTTAAAGCATTTTCATAGTTATCAAAGTAAAGAGATCTTTTTCTAAGTCCATCATCTAATTGAGTTTTAAAATTTTGAATAAACTCACTCTCATACTTTTGTTTAATTTGCCTTGATTGAGCTTCAAATTTATTTTTCAACGCTTGTGATTCCGCTAAGAGCTCATCCTGATTTTTGCCTAATTCTTCCTCAAGTTTCTTTAGCCCTTCCTCACTTCCAAACTCTTTCAAACTCTCAAAAGATCTCACCTGTAATTCTATTTTATTTAATTCATTGCGAGCTTGGGCCAACTCTTCCTTCATTAAATCTTTTTTAGCCAGAATAAAGTTTGTTGGATGAGTTATCTCTTTTACATTATCTGAGTAGCTCCAAGAAAGGTTATATAAGCGTTGTGTTTCATCAGAAAATTCTTCCAAGGCCTCAAGTGCTCTGAGATCTCTTCCTTCACGTCTTTTTTTTCTCAAAAGTTTATTAACAGCATAGCCTGCAATTAAGGAAAGAGCTACCAGGCGAGCTGGATTTCCAGAATCAGCAGTCTTCGTGTTAAAAAAACTCTCTTGAGTTAGTTCGATAGAAGTATAAAAAGAATCAAGCTTCTCTTGTGTCGAGAGGTGGCATGCCCATGATTGAGACATAAAAGAAGCTATTAAGACAGAGCAGAGAATTTTTTTCATTACTTATTTCTCACTCGTAGCGATATCTCTTTTTTCAACCCATCTTTTGATGGCCCTTTGCTTTCTGTTATTAAATGTTGCTGGGTCTACCCATTGAGTTTGATAAATGTGGATTTGTGACTCTAAGTCAGCAATTGTGCTTTTTTGCTCATTGATAGTGTTGGCCTTTTCTGCTTTTTCAAGACTACACTCTTTAATCGTATTGTTAAGATTAGGTATTGTTTCATTTAATACCACTTCCATGCGCTTCTTTAGTCTTTTTGAGTAATCATCAAGCTTGTAATACCAACTTTTCCATTTCTTCTTTTCTTTATCTAAGGCAGCAACTTCTTCTTTGTGCTCTTTTACTAACTCATCATACTGCTTCTGCTTATCATGAGAAGCTTTCAAAAGTTTTTGGGACACGCTGGCCATGGTCTGAACATATGGGTTCTCTGGCATTTCTTCTTGAATTTTTTGAACTAAATCTAGCTCACTCATATCAATACGAGATTGTCTGAATTTTTTCTGAGACTTCAACTCTTCTAGAGCAGATTCGTCTTTATTTTTTAAAGCTTCTTGCAAAGAAGTTATATCTTCGACAGCAAGATCAATCCCTTTTCTCTCTAGACTTGCTGACATGATAATATCATTTAAATTCTTTTTTAATTCTTCTTTATCAACTCCGTCTTGTACTTTAGAGTACATTTTTGAAACACGTTTACCTTCGGAATCTAGTTCTTGAATAGCGATATAGCCATTTTCAACAAAAGCAACTCTGAGCTTATCAGGATTAAAACCACCATTGATTGATTTAATGACTTTTTTCTCTAATTTTGGAGAAACCGCTGTAACCTCTAATCCTCTAGGACGAATTAGCTCGGGTGCCCTTTTGACCTCAACAAATGAATCATCCCAATTCATATGCCCACTTGGTGTTTCATAAGCTTCTTGGGCCATAAGAAAAGAACTCATTAAACCTAAAACAAATACTAGTTTCATAAAGACTCCTATTTTTATTTCTAACTAAAATATAAGGAGCAAAGATAGAGCCAACTTAATTGCTATTATTTCAGCAGGTTAGCTTCATGAAGGTGTCAATTAATTGGGTAGTGTCTAAAGATTTGACAGTTTTACCTAATAGATCCTGATGACTTTATTTTATTCATAGAATCTAGAGGTTGGGGGACTTCTCTATTCAGATTCAAGCTGTCTGGTAAGCTTTGAATACCTTTATTAAGATCAAGATTAATAGCATCAAGGGTTTCAGCATAATCAATCTGACACTCTTTTACATAGTCAAAAACTTCTTCTCCATCAAAGTAATCAGAGAGAAATAAGATATTTTCATCAGTATATATTTTATTAAGATCAGTAGTATCAATTCTAACAAAATCTGAAAGACAGCTTTTTCCTACAACCTCTTCTGCTTGTCTCCATAGAGATAATAAGACGTTTTTGAAGTCTTTATCACTTTTCATAAACTTCCAAGTGTTTGATTGTTTTTGTTTGTTAAATTTTAAATAAAGTAGTGTGTAGTACATCATACGAGACAATCCAACATTAAAATAGCTGTTACTTTTATTTCCCTCAGATAACCTTAGGGTTGTTGTGTTTCCATGAGCATAAGCATTTAGCTCTTCTAAAAGCATATGAATACCTTGGGCTCCGCTCGATCCTGTTAAGTAAATTTGAGCATAGGTATCTTCTTTCTCCTTTTCATCTAACATAGAGTCATAAACAACTTTCCTTAGATAAGTTTGCTTAATTGGCATTGAAATAAAGTCACCATCAACAAGTTTAAATGCTGCTTGGTTACCTACTCTTAACTCAAGATCCAGAGAATGCAAACCTTCATGAACTGCAGTACTCAAATCATTATTATCTCCAAGAAAAAAGACAAAAGTATCTTTCTTCTTTAGAGAGTTATAAACATCAAGACCATTGGGATCATAAGCATTTAATGAGTCAATGGCTTCTTGAACTCTTTTTTCTTTAGCTTCATTCACTCCTCCGAAAGCTTCATAGCCAGAAGGGTATTTTTCGATATCTTCTTGAGTAAAATCTGATTTTTTTCTAAATACTTTAACTACTTGACCATCTTTTTTTACAGTTACTGTCTTAACTCCATTCGAAGTTCTGATACTTATAGATGATGAAGATACTAATTTTCCACTTTGGGCCTGTTTTATTAGCTCATCAAGACTTTGGGAGTAAGCTGAACTAAAAACACAAATATATAAAATTAAATATTTCATAAAACAACCTCTAAAAATATGGATTAGATTATGTCATTTCTATAAATTTTATGCTGATTTTTTTGTTTTATTTGCCCACATTTACAAAAGTGTCTATAAGATAGCCAAATTTATGTCCCTGGGCCAAAACCACGTCACAGTGGATAGTAGCTATAAGGAATACTCTTGAATTAAAAATTTCTGAAAATTCTCTAAACTATAATAAGGAGAACTCTCATCTTTGTGTTGCATTCGCATGATATCTTGTTGAATATAAAATTGTAGTGACATATGCTGTTCTAGTTGAATTAGAGCGATTGCTTCTTTTGCTGTTAGTTTTGTACTCTCATAAGCTGAGAGGATCTTGTGATGAAAAGGATTTCTTTTTATTCTTTGTAGAGCTTCTTCATCTCTAAAAGTTCCATACTGGCTAGCTGTTGGATTATCCATTTCATTGATAAAAAAATCAGTCATCTCTTGATTTCTAGAAAAGTTTCTTAGGCTTTGATCGACAATTTTGAGAAATTCATTCACTGATATTTTTTTCTCTGTATTTGCAACTTGATAATTTTTTTTCTCTTCTTCTGTTAACCCTTCACTTCCAAGTCTTAAAAGATAATCAACATCAAAAATGCCCAAATTTTTTACTTCGACCAGTTCATCATCATTTAAAATCCAGTCTTTCTCCATTGCATTCATCTTTTCATCGACTTCAAAATATTTACTTTGCATCAATTCTCTATATTTTCTAAAATTATCAATTTCAAAATTAAGTTCATCCAGGGTTTTGTTGATTTCTATATTTGAATCCATCTGAACAACTTCTTTTTTTTCTGGATTTGAGTACTTTTCAGGCAAAGGTCTTTTGAGAACTAGTCCTTCAAAATCAACACTATCTTGAAAGACAACACTACTATGCTTATGGTTTAATTTTTCAAATCCTTCTTGAGAAAAATCAACCGTTTCTGAAATTAAAATTGAGTAGACTTTACTATAAGCATCTCTCGCTTCCTTCATTTTACTAAGAGCAAACTCAAGTTCTGACTCTCTCAAATTCACTTTTATAAAATTAATAAACTCATCATCTATTTGATAAATTTTTACCTTCTCAAGTAAAAACTTATCAGCGTTTTTCTTAATGAGTTGATTTCTTAAAGCCACATTTTGCTTATACTCTTCTTCTTGCTTTTCATAATAGAGTAAAAACTCTTTCTCTCTATTGAGTTCTCCTGACTTTTCTTCTTCTTCATACTTTTTAAGCCTAAGATTATATTCATCAACTTTTTGATAAATATCCATCTTTCGGTATTTCTCAATTTGCTTTATTAAAGCAGAACTCTTAATTGCCAGATCATCATCAAACTCTTCTAAATACTCATACTCAAAGGCCAAGTCTTCAAAAAGAGGATCGTATTGAAATCTCGTCAGGGCCTCTCTTTCTTTCTTTTTATTCTCATTTTTTCCAACGAGTGTTCCTAATTGTTTGGCGCCATAGAGGGTCAGTGGAAAGTAAATAAAGCCACCCACTGCAATGTCTCCAGCAATTGTGGTTTCATATATCTGTCTATCTGCTCCTCTCACACCAGAGTACAAGTGATTGGAGATGAATCTTGCAGGTCTTTTATAAAAAAACTCATCGTTAAATCTAATGAGATCTAGCTTCCACTCTTTTGGGACTTTACCTTTTTCCAAACTTTTTTGAATACTACTGACTTCGTTCTTGACAAAAAGTCCTGATAGCTTCATTTCAGGCTTTTTCCAAGGTCTATACTTTTTCACAAAGAAGCGACCAATATAACTTGGAACTCTTCCCCCGAGCCACTTGTGCTCCCACCAACTTCCAGCGTATTGTCTCGACTCTACTGCAGCTTCAGCAATGGCCCTTCTCATCATGCACTTTAATCTGGCCCTACCCGTTTTAGGTTTTTGATTTCCATCTGCAGCAAGGGCTGATGGCCCATGCCCAATAAAAGTTAAAAAGACTGTAAAAACAATAATCTTCATCAAGAATTTATCGGATTATTGATAGAATTTGATAAATAAGAACAAGATAGCTGAGCTTGGTGATCGGGCTTTCTTCCTTTATATCCCTTTTGCTCCAAAAATAGTTTTAAGTGATTGATTATCTGTACTTTTTTCTTCCCTTTGATCAACAATACTTGAGCCAACAGCGCTATTAATAGTAATGGCCTCAACAAATTCAGCGTTTACTTCTTTTAAGTGTTCAACTGAGTTTTTGTTATCTAGCAAATACTGACAAATGGCTTCGTTAGAGAGATCTGAAAGAAAGAGAGATAACTCATCATCTTTATACTTATTTTCAATTGAGCTAGAAGACTCTGAGAGCTGATATTCATTGATAATATCTCTAAGAATGAGAAGAAAAGTTGCAGTTGGCATCACTTTTCCTAAAACTTTTGCTCCCTTGCCTATGACTGAAGAACTTCGATTAAAACCATATTTAAGAGCAAATTGAATTTTAAGAGTTCTAAACTTGTTAAGAACTAAATTATCAAAAGTCGTATTTATTTTGGTGAGTTTTTTCGTTATTTCAGAAAACTCTCCCGCTGTATTTATTTGAGAGTGAAGATTTTTCATTTTTTTCACATCATTTTCAAACTCTTGATACAAAGGCTTTTGCTTTAAGTAATTTTTATCATGAGTATCTAGTTTTGTAAGATAAGTAACAACATCATTATTTAGTTGCTGCTCAAGTGTTTTCATTCGAGCATTAAGAGAGAGCTTAACTTCCTCTCTTAAAACTTTCTCCACTTCGCTTTTAAAAGCTGTCTGCTCTTTTTCTAACGTCTCACTCCACTTAATCCTTTGCTTCTCTTCACTTAATTCACTTAATTTTCTTTGATAAAAATCTTTCTCAAACTCAGTCGCGTTCGCTCTTAAAGCATCCGGCCCCTGTCTCACATAGCCATTGGTTTCATGTTCAAAAATTTCATCAAGCTTTAACTCAAAATCAAAATTCATTTTAGCTATTTTATTTTCTATTTGAGAATCTAATTTTCCAGCTTCTTTAATAAGTGCTTTAAGTTCTAGATCCTTAAACAAAAAGCTTTTTTGCAACACTTTCTGATAATCCTTATTCATCGATCTCTTATGTAATTCATAAGTAATTTTAACGCCAACTCCGACAGCAAACATTTTGGCCTTCCTTGAATTAAGGGCCTCAACGAGAGCAGAATCTTCTGAAATAAATGATGCGTTTTTCTGAGTATCCTCAATCAGTTCTCTCAAGGCCATGGGACATGCATAAGCATTTATTGTCGTCACAAATAAAAGTAGTAGAGAGAAGAATCTATATCCCACTTGTTCCTCCTTGAAATACCTTTTTAAAGCCTTGTGAAGGAGGTGCTTCATCACTTATTTCTTCAATACTTACAAAATCACTCATAAGAGCTATTTGATCCTCTATATTCTCAAGCAGTTTTTTATTCTCTGAAGCAGCACTACATTTCGCTGGAAGAGAAAGAGAGAGGTACTTAGCATTTGGTGTATCTAGACCTGCATAAACATCATAGCTCTCTTCTTCTTTTTTAAATTCTTTCACAGCAGAGTCACCTGTCAGCATTAAAGCTGTTAGAGGTAAAAATTTGATGGCCCTCTTCCCCCACTTTTTGGTCGCATTTTTAAGAGTTTTTCTTATTGACTCTGCTTGACTTTTTTTGAAATGCTCAGCTACAAGATTTATGATACGTGCTTCAGATAAGGCCCATTGAATTCTGGCCATGTCACCGTTAATTTCATTCATATTTTTCTTATAAATTTCAATAAGACTTAAATCTTCCATATCATATGTGAAGCGGCCAAGTAGCTCTTTTGAGTCCACTACTTTTTTATGAATTTCCTCTATCTTGAATCCACTCAATCCTTCTAAAAGTTTTATTTTCCTGGCTTCATCAGTAAATTCCGAAAAATACTCAAGAGACTTTTTTCTTTGATCTAGACTTGCAAGCATATTTTCTCGAACACTCTCTTTTAGAAGTTTTTGTCCTCTGCCTTCCTTTAAATGCTCTAAACTTATCTTTTTTCTAATATCATCAATAACATTTGGATTTAGTTCATTCGCAAATTTATATATTTCAGCAAAATCATCATCTGTTTTTATAAGCTCATCCACGCTTCTTTTCACAATATTCCTTTCCTCTATCAACTTGGCCTCTAGTTTAGCTAGACCAACTTTTAACTCCTCAATATTTCTTTTTAACCGTAAATCAAAGTCTCTATAGAGCAAATAAACACTCACTGTTCCAAACAAGGTCAAGCCTACTGAAGTTAAAAGAAGATTATCTTCCAAAAAATCTAGTAAATTCTCTCTTGTGCTTAATTTTTCTAATTGTTTTTCATGATTTTTTACTTTCTCTAGAATAAAACTAGGGCAAGCCAAAACAGATTGAGTCGTTATAGAGAAAACTAAACACAATATTAAAACTTTTTTCATAACTCCTCTCCCTTGCTCTTTCCAAATACCTGTTTAAATGTTTTTTCTTTCTTATTTTCTTGAAAATTACTTACTTCTGTTTGAGGATAACTCTTTTGAAAAAAGACAAGATAATCATCCATTTGGCTTTTCTCTATGACTTTTTGAGAGTAAAAATCAGGATTACTTTCTAAGAAAGAACATCTGGAATCCTCATCTAGTGAGTAATACCTTTCAGCATTATTAATGAGGTTATATTCTAGACTATTCTCTTCACTTCCTTCTTTGGCCATCGCCTTAGCACTATTAGCCGTTATAAGAACAGTTGCACCTGTTAATGCCAGTAATACCTTACTACTTCCTTTTTTCAAGATTCGTCCAAGCTGAGTCCCACCTGCCTTCGGTTTAATGTGTAAGAGAGCTTTCTCTAAAAATTGTATTTCATCAATTGTATTTTTTAGTTTTGAAGAGTTCTCAACTGATAGGAAGTCGACATTATTTAATGTTTTTTGCATTTCTTGAATTTTTGTAAAATGAGTTTCAAGAGGAATTCCTAGTTGAGTGATGACTTCCTTATTTTGAGGATTTGATAAAATGGCATGTAGAGAGTCTACAATCTCTTTCTTTTCTTTTAAAAATCCTTGGGCTACTTCTTTAAGTTCTCCCTTGATTCCTTTTCTATATTTAGTTAATTCATTTTTAGAATCGCCATTTTCAATTATATTTTGGGAGATATTGTGCTCAAAAGCTGCTTTATAGTATTTCTTTGCAATATCCTCTGCTTTCTCTTTCATTTCAGGAGATAAGTTAATTAATGAATAATACAGTTTTCTTGTTTCTTCACTTAAGGTCCTATTTCCTTTTTCTATATTCATCCAATCTTGAGCGTAGTTACTTATTCCTATACTATATTTTTCCCAACCCTTATTTGTTTTTAAATTTGCAGCTCTTTTATCTCTAAGTTTTTTTACATAAAAACTTATTCCACCTATTGCAATACTAGCTATACTTATAATCACTGCTTTTTCGATAAAGTCTTCATTAATTTCGGCTGTAAAAGAATAATTATTCTCTTTAAGAACTTCAAATGTCTCTACCAAGCTCTTCTCATACTCGGTAACAAACTCTTTGGTTTGCTCTGAACAAGCAATGGAACTTTCCAGGGAGAAAACCAAGATTAGGAGTAAACAGATAAATCGACGAATATTCATGACTTAAATAGGAGCAAGATTTAGACCAACTTTAAATTGTCTAACTCATTAAAATAACGACCAATAAAGTTAATAGATTCGACACTGTTTAAAGTTTAAACAGGGCCATCCCCCTTTAACAAAAAAGGTTAAGCTCTTAATTTTCTGAATCTGAATCTGAATCAGAACCAGAAATCAAGTCACAGTAATTCCCGGTTCATTCATCATTCTCACCCTTAGCTGGGGTTCTCCATAATAAATTCAATATTATTAGGCAGTTACGTGTCTTTATTATTTCCTAAACAATGAAAAAATTATGAGGAAACAAATTATACATAGAAGACTCATTGCGTTGTATGTTTGTGAAGTATTTGCTATCTACAAGCTATGAATATGAGGCTATTTCTTCTTCTTTTGTTAATAAATTGTACGGCTCTTGCCAGTGATCCCTTGTTCAAAGATATTCGTTTCATGTCAGAAGCTCAGCTTTTTGAAGATTTAACAAAAAAAGAAATAAAAGAATTAGATAGTATTTTCAAACACAAGCATATTTTAGATCTAGAATCCCCTGGACTTAGTGAACTCAAACTATGGACTGAACAACTTGTCAGTAGACTGACAATATCTGCATCAAAAATTGGATTTCAAACCCCTTCTTACAAAGTTTATTATCTTGTCGATGACGAGGCTGAGTCCTTTCTTTACAAATATAGACCTCCTGATCGCAATTTTTTCGTAGGACACGTTTTTATAAATACTGGACTCATTAAAAAATTTTTCAAATCTCAACAAGTCCTCCCTCAAGAAGCAAGTATGGAGCAAGTGGAATTTGTGCTAGAGGCAATTCAAGGAACTATCGCTCACAATTTTGCAAGTCCGAAAGAAGACGAAATTGTGAAATGGCAACTTCGAGCAAGCCAGGAAATATCATCCGACGTAAGTAATGGACAGCTTGACGTTGTTGCATCAGATATCTTAGCGCATGAAATCCTCAGAGATGCAAAGCTCAATAACTCTTCACTGCTACATGCTCGTGAACTGAGTATTGGAGGAAACCCAGGTGTTCTTAATAGTATTATAGGTTCAACTCCAGATGAAGCAATGACCATTAACTTAGCGCGAGGTGTTCTTGCTTATGATAGGGTCAAAAGAGGCACATATGAAGTAGAATCTATTTCATTTCATACAAACGAGATGATTAAGAACCTCAGCATTCTTTATCATATTAATGAACTTGAGAAACAATTACTTGTAGTACTAGGGAAAAGCAGTGGCACCTTAAATTTTTCAGAGGTTGCTAAGTTTATGATTCAAAGTTTAAAGAACCCAAGCATATCAAACAAAGAATTATCCGCTTATGTTTCTTTAATGTCTAAGGCAAAAGTTGAAGATCAAGTTCAAGCTATCAACAAATACAAAGAGCTGCTTGAGTTAATCACATCAGAAAATAGCTCCAATGTATCAAACTTTAAGAAGGATGAACCTACATTAAACTATTTAACAAGGAAGCGTTTTCAAGACTGGGAATCATTTCCTCAATCTATCAAGGATTTTTCTAAACAATGGGTTTTAGAAAATATAAAACCTAAAGAACTTCAAGACGCTTCATCGCCAAAACTTACTCTTAATTCAAGTGTGTTTAAAAAATTAGATAAGTTTTCAAGTCTGTTCGATGAAAACCTCCTCATAAAATACAGAGAGCTATATAAAGTTGAATTGAGCGATTATTTTAACAAAGTATTCGTTAATGGCAAGTTCGACTATCCTCAATCTCAAGAAACTTATTTAAGACATTGTTTAAATTATCTTGAGACTTTGTATCGTTCCAAAACAAATGTTAATGACGAAATTGAAGCGTTGGAAACCTATCAAAAAGGTCTTTTTTTTGAAGGAGCTGATACGACACTTAATATTGATATTTTTTCTTTCTTTTTAAAAAACAAAGATTATCAATTTATCAATGAACGATATAAAAGATATGCAAAAGACAATCCTAAAAAGGCCAATTACCTATTTGAAATGTATACCTCTATTATTATGAGAGAACTTTCTACTCCTTTTGTTTATTTAAGTGAGAGATTTAATGATATTGAAGATTTTTTGAAACTGCTTAATATTGTCAATTGGCACTTTTCTCCTGAAGTATTCCCCAGGAAGATCTCTCAACTGCCTAAAGAGAACCTTGAAAAATTAGAAGATTTTTTAAGAGACAATCTCTTAAACCAACAAATGAAGAGTCTTGTCTCTGATATGATCTACAAGAAAGAAGGAGCAAGGATTAAAAATGTTTTGCAATGGAAACAGCATTTCTTCCATGAGATTACGGCCAAACATGGGAAATTGATTGGCCAGCTTATTGGTTCAAGTTCACCATTAGGGAGAGAATTAAAAAAAGACATTATTCAGGAACTATTTTTTAATGAAAATTTTGAATTATTAAAAAATGATAGTGAATTTATCGCACTTGAGCAGTTTTTATTTAACCAGATCGGTGAATATTTTGATGAAAAAACCAAAATGAAATTCATGGATATTATCTATGAACGTAAAATGGCAATATGGTCACATCCAAGAAAGATTAGAGATTATGTGCCTCAAACAAACTTGAATTTATTACTTAAATTCTACTTTAAAAAGATTGAAAACGACGAAAGTTTTAAGAAGTTTTTTCCTGAGATTTTGAAAGAGCTTAAAATCAAAAATGAAAAAGGAAGTCAAATTTTTCGTTTGGGAAGCGATGGAACTATAGTTAATGATTTGGACTATACAACAATACCGTCTCAAATATTGAACAACGTATGGGAAGGACTCTCTCGGCAAAACATGAATCTTCAGGACAAAGTTCGATTAATTCTTAATATGTATAATTATGATCAATTCCGTTATCACAGCGGCTATATTACATTCTTTAAAAAAATTCGTTATAAACTTATTTCAGACATTGAAAAAGAGATTGGCCTACAAAGAGAACTAATCCATACCAATGCCTATCTCGAACAATTCAGGGCCCATAAAGAAACTCTTCTGAGTTATTTAAAATCCATCTTTAATCCCGATGACTACGTTATCCCTTATCGTTACAACGATAATATTTCTTACAATGGTCTAGACCAAATTCAATTCGAAGTAATGAAGATTATACCAGTTGAAAATTTATCACCAGAAGAGATTATAGAAATATGGAATATTTTAAGTGGAAAAAGAGTCACAAGTTTTACAGATCGATTACTGATTGAATATATAAACAAAATTGCTACCGATGAGAAATCAGGTTCTATTGATACGAAAAAACTTTCTTTTCAGTTCATTAAAGACACTCTTGAAAATGAAAGAACAGCTTCAGAGAAAGTAAGAGTCTTACTTGCACAAGAATATTTCAAGAGTGAGATAGAACAACTGTCTCAAGTAAATAATTTAACAGATGCTCATCTTTTTAAATTATTTCGCAAGATTGAAAGAATAATTCCCAGGGCATCCGTTTTTTTAGATAATTTCTTAGAAAATGAAATTGCTTGGAAACTTCATCTGAGTAAAGAGCAAAATATAAAATACATCCTTCCATTAAAAAGTTTTAACTATAAAAAAATTGACCTCTACACGATGAATGCACTCTCCGCTATAAGTCAGTTAATAAAAGTCCTATCCAACGAACAAAAAATAAAATTAGTAGCTTATATTCAGAACCCTAATGGAGAACTATACTCAATATTTCCTAAATATGATTCATCAAATTTAAATAATGGCCTTGTTAATCTTTACATGAAAAAAATAATTGATAAATCAGACAAGCTTTTGGGAGTTTTGGAATCTCATATTAACGATGCAAGCGCCCTACAAAAGTTGGCCTTAATTGAAGCAATTGTAGGTTCTCAACCTTATGGACTTTTTTACCAAGGTGAGCATATTACTAACAAGCTCTATTCCCTTGCAGGTATCGAAAGTAAAAATGACATTATTAGGTTTCAGGGTTATACCCAAAGCCTGAATAAATATGAGCACTCGATCTTGCTCTCTTTTCTTCTCGCAAATAACCCAATCTCAACTCAGCTAAATGGAGAAAAATCTCGATTATTACAAATGGCCGAGGCCCACGGTCCAATAGGCATTAAAGGGGCCCAACTTGCTGACATTTTGGCCTTATTTGGAACAAACACAGACCTAGCGAAAGCAAAAAATAGTTCATCTCCTGCTACAATGCTTGAAATTTATAATTATCTTGAACGAATCCTACCATCAGAAGAATATAATCATATTGACTATCTTGAAAAGCTCTCAGGTTCAGGAGGAATTAAGCACGTTGTTATTTGTCACTGGAAAGATGGTTCAACTGATGCTCTTTATATAAAAAAAGAATATCTTGTTGAATCCATTAAATCGACTATCAATATTCTTAAAAGTTGGACAAGATATTTGCAGCAACATCCAGATTACAATGAGAAAGTTAATTATACAGAGTATTTACTTGAGCTAGAAGAACAAACTCTAGATGAAGCTTCATTTTTAAGAGAACTCAAGCTTAGTAATACAATTGCACCTTACTATGAACAAACTCCATCTTACAAAGGCTGGATTATAAAACCAGCTAAACCGTCATCTGGAAAAAAGCAAAGAGAAGGACTTTTAATTTTTCAAGATATTAGAGACACGGTCCCTTTTGAAAAACTTGCGGACGATGATAAAAAAATTGTGTCAGAATTTATTTTTAAAATTGAAATTGAACTAATGTTTAAAAAGGGTATATTTGACTCCGATAGGCACTTAGGGAATTTTCTTTTTAATCCAAAAACAAAAGAAATTCATGCTATAGACTTTGGCCAAGTGTACGAGCTAAAAAAGAGTTCGTTCTTTTCTCTAGGTGATATTAATCCATTTGCCCAAATTATTTACCATCTCACAAAAGGAAGAAGCGATAAAAATGCTGCAGTTCATTTGGCAAAAGTTTTTGCTCATATCTCAAAAAATAAAAATGAAATTAGCGAATATACGTTGAACACCTTAAGCCTAAGCTTCAAGAAAATTCTAGACTCAAATTTAGAAAACAAAGAACTTTTCCAAGAAATTTTAGCAAGTATCACTGAACATCAATTGCATTTGCCTCGTTTGTACTCAATGGGAATATTCAAAGGTTTTCTCTATTTAACTAACGAAAAATATGCTCAAAATCTTGATAAAATTTTTATAGAGAAAACTATATCGAAGTATGTACGCCGGGAACTCATTTACAAAAGAACAAACGACATTTTCTCTGTTTGTAATAAACTTTTCAAGTAAAGAAGACGTTTTTATTAATTCTGTTTAAAAACGATAAAGAGGTCTTACCTGCTCTTGTGGATAAAGCGAGCAAAAATGATCAAAATTTGAAGTAAGGCCTAAGATAAAGCCTCCTCCACCAGCACCACAAAGCTTAAGAAGATACTCATTACTCTCTAGCCCTTGCCTCCATAAACCTTGATAAAGTTTAGGAATCATAGGAGAGAAGTGCTCTAATTGAAGTTCAGACACATTTCTAAGGTGTTTATAAAGACAGTCAAAATCACTATTAATAAAACACTGGATACATTCATTTAAAGATTGGCTTAGTTGATTATCAATAATTGATTCAAAGGTAGGGTTTTTTAGCTTTTCAATGAAGAGATTAACTAAAGGCTCTGTTCTTCTTGAACGTCCAGTATCAAGTAGAAAAAAAGCCCTCTTACTCTTTCCTTCTTTTGGTATTGAAATTTTCTCTAATGACTTATCCTCATTAGTCAGAAGTGGTTGATTAAGATAGCTCATTAAAGGATCGAGACCAGAGCTAGCTCCATGAAAATGAGACTCCATATTAGAGAGAATCATTTGAAGTTCTTTGATTTTTTCATTTGTTAAATTTGTATTTTGATATTCACCATTATGATAACGATGAAAAACGCTCGCGCAAAGAGCACCTGAGCTTCCCACTCCATGGCCTTGGGGAATCGTTGAATCAAAGAAAAGACCATGATTAATATCAAACTCAAAAGATTTAATATCAAAGTCATACTCTTCTGAGAAATTTGTTTTTTTCAAATAATGACATAGGGCCTTTAGCTCTTTATTTGATTCTTTACTTTCAAATTTGTTTGAAAGTTTTAACTGTCCACTAAAGAGATTATAAGGAAGAGTTAATGACTTATGCCCTCTAATAATTGAGTACTCTCCAAAAAGAAGTATTTTAGAATAAAAAATCTTCTCACTCATAGCTTTCTAGCTCCAGAACCAATTTTATCCTCAATAAAATCGCAATCTTCAATTCTCTCTTTTAATTCCGCTTTCAATTTATCAATAACCTTGCATTTTTGGGGGTGATAAAAAATATGCAGATTTGGCCCCGCATCCATTGTATAGGCAAGGTAGTGGTCTTGTTTTTGGTAAGACTTTACAACTTCTATGGCCTTAAGCGTATCAGCTGTCATTAATAGATAAGGAGAATCAGAACTCATCATGAGAGCGTGAAGAGTGAGTGCTTCATTCTCTACAATACCAGCAAAGGATCTCCAATCCCCTGTGCGCAATATACTTAGGAGAGAATTTAAATTTTCATAAGCTTGAGAAAATCTTTGCACTTTAAAAGGATGTTGGTTCATGAGTTCATGTCCCTGGGAACTTGATACTTTCTTAGGTTCTTTATCAACAATACAGATTAAATTATTTAACTCTCGAAAATCTTGATGAATATCATCGATACCTACACTGTATTCATCACTTGATTGAGGAACATACTTATTCTTTCCCCACAAACTAAACCCTCCAAGGAGAGAGCGGCAGGCACTACCTGAACCAATCCTTGCGATAGAGCTGGCCTTCTTGAAAAAATTCTCATCCTCTTCAACGCCAAAGGCTTCATGCAAACAACTTAAGAGGCTTAAAGAAAGGGCCGCATAACCAGAGGCCGAAGAAGCAATCCCCACGGAGTGAGGAAAAGTATTTTGAGTTTCAATTTCAAAACTAAAGTGATGAAGTTTTGGAAAAAGCTCTGCCAAGATATTAAAGAATTTGTTCATTTTAGCATTACTTTTTATGTCCTGGCTGATAAGAGTATAAGCTATTTTATTTTGCTTTTGATCAAAGCTGTATTTAACCTTCGTTTGAGTTAAACATTTTGAAAGAGAGAAACTTAATGATGGATTTGAAGGAAGCTGAAGTTCTCTTTTGCCCCAGTATTTAATAAGCGCAATATTTGATGGTGCCTGCCAATGAGCTTCTCCTTGATTTTTTTCTATGGAAGATGCTTTAAGATTATTGAATAACTTCATTCTCTGAGAGTGCCTCCACCGCAGCAACAGCATTAAATCTCAGATCACGGCAAATGATATCGTCAAAGCGAAGAAGAGTTTTATACCCACGCTCCTTAAAATACTCTGCTGTCTTTTGAAAGGGTTCACTGGAAGTTACAAGAGCAAAATCTCCTCCCCAAGCCCCAAGCGATTTGACAGCTCCCCAATAGTCTTGAAAGAATTGGTTTTGAACTCGCTCCAACTTCAATTCTTTTGAAATAATATTCTCATGAGTAAATAAAAGAGATTCAAACTCACTCAAATCTGTGGCCCCAATAATCTCCTCAGTTAAATGAGTTAATGTATTTACTGTTTTAAGCTTATTGCTATTTTCTAAACTTTGATAATATTTAATGGCCTCTGAAGTCTTCACCTTCTGTCCAAGGTAGAGGAAGTAGAGATTTTCTTGAAAGTGAGGGTAGAAATTAACTTGTTTCCAACTTGGACCTGTGGCCCGTTTTTGATACTGAATCGGTCCCATCGCTCCCGCACAAGCAATATCATAGCCAGAACCTCCAAGAGTTCTTGAACCTAATTCAAAGGGTGAGATATAGGCCCATTGGGCAATATCATAAATAAGACTTGAGCTGCTACCAAGTCCCCATTCAAGTGGAAAATCGAGCTTTGTCTCAACAAGGACTTCGACTTCTTCTCTTAAAAAATGAGGATTAAGCTTTCTCGCGTTTCTTAAAATGTCTTGAAGAACAAGATAAGGCTCTGATTTATCTTCGCCTAAAATATCGAAACGCCACAACTCAAACGTATTCTCAAACCACTGCTTTCCATTGGAGTCGTAACTTTTCCAAATGAGCTTGGGTTCATAAGATTTTTTATAACGAACTGTTAGCGTCTGTCCCAGTGTTGTGGGAAGGGCCAAAGCACTAGCCCCATCTATAACATAATATTCTGATGTTAATAAAACTTTACCATGACCAAAAAAGAACTGCTCTCTATGACTACTCAACTTGCTCCTACTCCGTTTTTATTGGGAAATTCTCATCGAGGCGAGAAAATTCCTAACTGCTGTATATGAAACTGTTTTATCCGAAAAATAACTCTTTGCTTGCTCAATTTCACTACGCGACGCTTCGAGTCCACTTAAAATATTGAGTAAATGCATTTTCATATGCCCTTTTTGGATGCCAGTCGTCACTAAAGAATTAATAGCTGCAAAATTTTGAGCTAATCCAACGCTTGCCGCAATCATCATCAATTCTGATGCAGATGGGTTACCCAAGACATCGAGAGAGGCTTTAGCCAGAGGATGAAGATTAGTGAGACCTCCAACAGTTCCAACAGACAAAGGAAGAGTGAGACTAAAACGAAAATGATTATTTTCAAGGCTCAGCTGACTTAATCCTTTATACTTTCCCTCTCTCGCTGCGTAGGCATGTCCACAGGCCTCAACGGCCCTAAAGTCATTTCCAGTAGCGAGAATAACGGCATCCACTCCGTTAAAGATACCTTTATTATGAGTAACGGCCCTTGTTTTATCAACATGAGAAATATCAATAGCCCTTTTAAAGTTAAGCACAAACTCTTGAGCATTTTCACCCAACGAATCAATTGGACATGAAACACTCGCTTCCACTAAACAGTCTGGCGTATAGTTTGAGAGGATGGCCATATTCACTTGAGCAAATGGCCAGTGGACTCGAAGAAAATTGGCCACTTCTTCAAGAATTGTATTGATATAATTGGCCCCCATGGCATTACAAGTTTTAAACTTTAAATCAATTTGAAAATAGTTTTCAAGCTCAGATGTCTTATCGATGAGAGCTATTTCTTGAACTCCTCCACCTCTCGCGATCATATTCGAGTCAAACACAGAGATTGCTTTTTTTATTTCAGAAATCTTGGAGCTAAATTCTTCTTTTAAAAAACTAAAGGGTTTTTCGCTAAAAAAATGAACTTGCCCACTCTTAATCTCTCCCAAAACCTGGGCCTTAAAGCCTCCTCTAGTGGACCAAAAGTTTGCGGCCTTACTAGCAGCTGCAACAACAGAGCTCTCTTCAATAACCATTGGAACACAATAGTTTTTTCCATTAATTAAAAAATTAGGGGCAACACTATAAGGGAAGGTAAAGTTACTAATCGTATTCTCACTAAATTCATCAAAGCGCTGTTGAACTTTTGCATCTTCATGCCAATAGTGTCTTAGTTCATAAAAAGCACTGGCCTTCTCTTTTGGTAATTGAGAACAAACCCATTTAAGCTTGTCCATTTTAGAAAATTTTGAAAAACCCTTCACTCTATCCACGATTGCTTCCTTGTTTAATCACTAAAAACTCTTTGGCCATCTTATAAACTTTTATTTGTTCGGCCAAGTATGAACTTAACTCTTCATAACTTTTTAAAGCATATTTAAGCAGTGATGTTGCTTGCCCATAAAGGGAGGGAAATGAGCATTTATGAGTCAAATAATAACCATCAAGAGAACTCTTAACACCACCAGAGAGAATAAAACAAATTTGATGGGGGTTTTCTAATTGATTAATAGTCTCTAATATCTCCTCATTATCGTGACCAACATAAGCTAAGGCTGGTTCCCGAAATTGCGCTCCTTCTCTTAGTTGTTCAATTTGAGAGAAATTCGCTCCTCCAAAAGAAGCTGTTTCTATAGCGGCCAATGGAAGTTTACATAATTCTTTTAAACTTTGAGGGCCTATTCCCTGCCCAACTTCTTTCACAATGACTTTTGTCTTTGTTTTGTCCAAGAAGAGCTTTATCGTTTCGATAGGACTTCTTTGATAGCAATCCCCCTCTCTTTGATAGAATTCTTGCAATGGATTGATATGAATGACAATTCCATTTGCACTTAATTTATTGTTCATCTCATCTATCAAGTGAGTTTGATTTTCTTGGACCAAGTGCTCTAGTTGAGAGATTCCAAGATTGGTAAAAAGAGGAGCTTCACCCATATATTTTCTGACGTTAAAATCCTCAAAAGACTCTTCACTAAAAAGGAGATTTCGACAAGAACCAAGCCCCATCCCTAAACCAAACTCTCTGCAGGCCATGGCCAGGTTTTTATTAATCGTGGAAGCATACTGCGCTCCACCAGTCATACTTGATACCCAGAGAGGATAATCAAAATGAAATCCAAAATACTCTCCTCCAACTTTGCGTTCCATGGCCTTATTCATGGAACCAAGTAGTGGTTCATAATCAAATCTTTTGTCATGAAAAAGAGCATGGCCTTCTGATTCAAGTGCTAGTTGAATGTGTTCATTTTTTCTTTCTTTCATGTGAAGCGCAGTATAATCGGCCCTTATCCATCAGGCCAGGGAAAACTTGACTCAAAATAACGTTATTTCAAATAGTTATGAGCGAAGAAGCACTCTATCTGAAGCTGTATTATTTTCAAGGAAACAGCTTGAGCAAGATTATATAATGCAACGCATGTTTTTTCATGATAGAACTCTATCGCTATGAAATCACTTCTTTTCTCTTTTCTGTTTGCTTTTATCGCTGTGGCCACTCAGTGCGAAGAACATTTCTTGGGAAATTTTAATTACTCTCGCTACGAATTCTACCTCAACCAGAAACTACCTAATGATTTTTTTAGTGACATTGAAGAGTCAATGAACTTTTATCAAAGAAGAATTGCTCCTCATCCAGAGTTCGCTTTTGCTGTTGCGAAAAAAATGGCCAACAAAATGGGAGGAGAATTTTTTGATCCTACCAAAAAAAATCACCGCGAATTTACGATAAAGTTTGTTGAAAACTTCTATGTTAATTATGGACAGAATCCTCTCTATGCTTGGAATATGCTTATTAATGAGCTTGTTTTTGTACAATCACTTCCCCCACAAGCAATGGAGAAGACTTTCTCTTTAACTGAAAAAATCTCAAAAGCGTATCAAAGGAATTTCAATCAACTTGTTATCAAAAAAGCAATGCAGGCCAAACTTCTCCCCTACTTTAAAGAAATGCGAGTCATAAAGTCTCACAGTCATTTTTTAGAATGGGCAAGATTCAATTGGCCAAAAATTCGTAAAAGAATGCTTGGAGCTTCTTTAGCTACCACAACCCTGGCCGTTTTCCACGACCCAACATTAGCTTTTTTTGAACTCGCCACTATTAACTACTTTAATCTTTTTCTAAAGAATTTTACCTTCGAACAAATCGAAGACATCATTAAATATGGCCCACAAATCATTGGTTTCGATAATAAAAAAACTATTCTTATCGCGGGCACTCAATTCACCTTAAAAAAGACGATGGAAGTAGTTTCTCTTATTTTTCTAGGACTCTTAACTTACTATATCACTGATAATTGGGAAGAAATAAAAGACAGTATAGGAACTACTTTTTGGATGTTCTATTATCAAGTAAACAGATCACAACTCCAAAGTCCAGCATCACCAAAGTACCAGAATATCGATGACTGCGTGACTCAAAAAATGAATAAATGGAGAGAAGATAACAAAGAGAAAATTGCCACTACAGACGAAGAGACATTACAAAAAATAACTGAACATTTTGAAGAGACCTATCGAAGTGGTTATTGCCAAAAATTATTTCCTGACTCTGTCAATTAAGAGGATAAACTCTTCTTTTTCATCATCTCTTTTAAGAAGCTCTCCGATACTTCCTCTGACCAACTTCTGCGAAGGTTGATTAAGGTTCATCCCAAGAAAGACTTCTCTCTGGCATTTTAATTTATCAAGCTCCTCTAATAACTTTCTTAGTCTATAGGGAGTGTCCATAAGGACAATTGTCTCTTGGCGCTTAAGAACATTCGTGAGAAAAGCCTCTCTATCTTGGCGAGGAGGAAAGCCCGCGAAGAAAAACTGAGAGTGATCAAATCCACTCAGAGCAATTGCAAGGGAAATAGAGTTCGCAAACGAAGTGGCAGAAACTTCAATTTTATGTTGGTGACAAAGATTAACGAGCTCTTGCCCTGGATCACAAAAAGCGGGAAGTCCACAGTCACTTAAAAGAAAAATATTCTCTCCTTTTTGAAGTTTTTTAATCAACTCTAGATTTAAGTTCTCTTGCGTATGTTCATTGTAGAGAATAAATTTCTCGATGGCCTCACGAGGTAGTCCCCAACGAAGCCAACTGCGTCTATTGGCCTTGGCCTCTTCAACTAAAAGAATACTTTTATCCCAATTCTCATCTAAAAGCTTCAAGGCCCCAGGCTCTAATATCGAGTTTTCATCAATCGGCGTTGGAATAAGAGTGAGTTTTCCTTTCATAACTTAACAAAGAGCTCCGGTTGGTGAAAATCTGCTGTTTCATTAAATTTTCCTGATAAGGCAAAATAGTTTCTCTTCCCTTCTCCCAAGCAGGCATAGAAATTTCCGTAAAGCTCACCTTCTCCAACAAGATTATCCAAAGGGATTCTCATTTTTGCTTTCCATAAGTTCTCTTCGATTTCACAACTAAAACTTGCTCCTAAGCTTAAAGGAGTGTAATAAACTTCTCTGGGTCTTAAAATCATCAGATTGAAAGCTTGGGCCAGTGGAGAAAGTTGAACTTCAAGATAAGGGTGAGAACGGTAGTGAAAAAAGCATTCAACGACATCATAATCCCACAGTCCCCAATTATGAGAAGGATTTGGTCCAAAATCTTTGTGAGTAACCCAATCTTTATCGGAATACACAAAGAAAGTCACATCAAGCCTATCAGTTATCGAGTAATCCACTTCAACTTGATAGCTTTTTTTGTCATAGTTATGGTGATAAGGTCTCAGTTTTCTCATATAATTAATTTATCATGAATAGTGACGATTCTAAGATTTTTTTTGTTCAAACGACTCCAGGTTTAGAGGAGCTTGCCATAGCAGAACTAAAGCTAAAATGGGACTCTCTTCAAGCTCCCAATGAGTGGCTTGACTCTGTTACTCAACTTAAAGGTGGGTTTGAAATCTCTCTCCCTATAGAATATGGACATGCCTTAAATTCACTTTTAAAAATTCCTAACCGGATTTTATTAAGAATAGCGACCTTTAGATGTCGTGATGCCCCTAAACTTTTTCATAAAGCTGTTAAAATCCCCTGGCATCTCTATTTAAGAGGTGAAATTCCTGAATTTTCTGTTACATCTCACCGCTCAAGACTTATTCACACCAAAAAAATTGAAGAAGTTATCAAAAGCGCGATTGAAAAAACATTTCAGGCCAGGCTTATAAAGAAACAATTTTTAGAGCAACGGCCTCCGACACCCTTTACACTTTTTGTTAGAGTTGAAAATGATGATGTCACTTTAAGTATCGATACCAGTGGAGAGCGTTTGCATAAAAGAGGTTCCCGCTCAATTAGTGGAGTGGCACCTATTAGAGAAAATCTTGCTTCGGCATTAATTCTTTATTCTTGGCTTCAATATCAAAAAAAAGACATCCGCTCTTTTACCCTACTAGACCCTTGTTGTGGGACAGGAACTTTTTTGTTTGAAGCAAAAAAGTTTTTCCATTTTCATGAAAGAGATTTTAATTATAATTATTTTCCTTTAATTCATAATAAACCTCAAGTGAGACTTGTTCCTATTAATACTAACTATCAATTTCAGGGCTATATGGGAAAAGATATCCTCTCTGAAGTCATTAACCATAATATCCAACAAGATAGTAGTATTCATTTTATTCAAGAGGATCTCTTTAGAAGTGCTGAAGATAGCAACAATCACTACTGGATTTTAAGTAATCCTCCCTACGGAAAGAGGGCCTATCAACAAGAAAGTTTGAATTCTTTCTTTAACCAAATGACACAAACTTATCATCCGGAATTGATAGGCCTTGTGATGCCTTTTGAAACAAAAATATTCCCGCGTGAGAAAAATTATCGCCGTATTTCAGAACTGCGTTTTTCTAACGGAGGAATTAGTGTTAAATTTCAGCTCTGGCAAAAACAGTCACCTTAATTCCAAATAAGCTCAACGTTTGGTCTTAGTGTAAAACCTGCTACCCAGGGAACGTTGAAACCAAGAGAGGCGATAAAATTTAAACGGATTAAATTAATCTCCCAAGTTGGTTCTTCCTCATCATAAGACGCTTCAACAAGATGAGGAATATAGTTTTGGGGCTCTCTTTCAAAAATCATAATAAAGACTGCCCGACTTGATAGATTAGAAATACCTAAAAATCCTGATTTTGATAATGTCGTAATCTGTCTAATTTTATGTACATACCATTTCGACTTTTCACTATCTGTCTGTCTTTGAGAGAAATTTGAAACATATTTCATTGCTCTCTGAATTCCTTTCTGAAACTTTTTTCGAGGCAATTTCATCACTGAATTCCCTATATTTTTCTCCTTTACTTCATCTTGAATCAGACTTAAAGATTCTTTTTCTATCGTTGTATTTTGCAATACTGCATAAGGATTTCTTTTCAACTTAATATAACCAACAAACCCATAATGAGAATTACCTATTCCAAAAAATCCTGTTCTCAAATTCTGGCCAATTCCTGCATAGAAAGTTGTAAGCTTGAACTTTCCTAAGTTTTTTTCATGCTCAACAAGCGAAACCTCTTTTAACAATTGCTCTATAAAGTTATTGAGCTTTTTATCTTTTTTATGGAGACTCAATGTCTTTTTTGTTTGAAGGGTGTTCTTTTTCCACTCAATCCAAAGCCTACTACTCCCTCCAATTCCTGTAAAAGGAGCAAGGTTACCATTTGCACTAAAAGAAAGGTCTAGTCTTAAACCTGCAACTTCCCATTGATTAAAGGCCAAATGCTCCATCGAATTAAAGAGAGTATTTCCTTTTTTAATAGCTTTCATTAATTTTTTTTTAAATCTCTCTTTTTTTCGTAAAAGTTTCTTAGAAATAAGATAATCAGTTATTTCAATGGCTTGATTTTCAAGTTCAATATCGTCCAATCCCTCCTTTATTGTAAAAGTTTCAACTTCTTTCACCTGACTTGATGAACCTCGTCTCTTCCAAAATAAAGATGTATTGCTATTCGCCCCCAAAGCACTTAGACCAAAAAGACCTGACTTGCTTATTGTGAACGAAGTAATAAGCTGGTCCAATTTTAACTTTGAATTTTTACTTCTATAGTGCCCCAAGGCTTCTTCTTGTGAATTGAGAATGCCATCGATTCTCCTAGAGAAAAAACTTTCTTCTTTCGTTTGTTTGGATGTCTTTTCATAAAGAAAGTTACTTGGAACTTTTATGACACTGGCAAACAGAGTCGATGAAATGAGAAGAGTATATATTATAATAGATTTCATGGTTTCTCCTATTGATTAGACTTAACGTTATAGAAAAATTGAGTGTTAATTCCAAGGCCAAGCTGAAAAGGGCCAAGACCTATTTGTCCTTGACCACCTAGACCAATAATGATCGCACTAAGCTTTAAATGCTTCTGTGAAAGAATTGGAAGAACTTCTTCTCTCAACTCTTCTTCAGCAAATTGCTCAGAACTTTCCATCTCATAATCTAGTAATTTCTCATATTTTTCATTTGGAATTTCACCCCAAATTTCTTCTCCCTTATTGTTAACACCAATAATAGGAATAGATTCAATGGCAAAAGTATTAAGTGATAAAAGACATATTAAGATTAAAATTTTCATAAAACTCCTCATGTTCTGTGAAGATGGCACATAGGTCAACTAAGACCTATGTGCCGAAGACCAGGATTTGGACAAAAGGACGGTTACGCACATTCCCGATCTTCATTTTGTAAAACTAGAACTTGTAAACAGCACCTAACTCAATCGTTGAAGCATAATATGAAGTTGACTGATAAACAGTTTTCAAACGAGCAGCTTCAGTAAAAAGCAAAAACTCATC
Source organism: Bacteriovoracia bacterium (assembly GCA_030431635.1). Classification (GTDB taxonomy): domain Bacteria; phylum Bdellovibrionota; class Bacteriovoracia; order Bacteriovoracales; family Bacteriovoracaceae; genus CALFYV01. Next base: position 80,610 of record JAUIIL010000001.1, on the reverse strand, counting down.
AACATTCTTGGAAAGGCCTAACTTATAAGTATAGTTTTCTTGGGCCCCAAGCGTTGTAAACTTTTCACTAGAAGAGCTGAACACACTTGTTGAACTATCTTTATTTTTAGCAAATCCAAAACCAGCATAATAATCATATTTCTTCGTGGGTACTTTTGCTGTTAAATGAGCTCCGTACTCTTTAACAACGTCTGTTGTCGGTAAAGACAAAAGAGCAACTTGACTTAGTCCTTCTCCATAATAGAACTCTGAAACTGTTTCAAAGAAGTTGTTTTTATATTTATGCCCCAAACTACTTCCCCAAACAGTTTCTTTTTTGCTTGAACCTCTAATTCTAGCTGTTATCGCACTTAAGTTCACTATGTGGTTTCCTAAGATCTTTTGGACATACCCGCTATAAGATAGAGAATTATTTTTTTCTAAATCACTATCTTGTCCAGAAGAGTTTTTCCCTGCTTGACCAATAGTTAGATTATATTCGTAAGAACCCTTCTTTTTTATATACTTGGCCTGTTGTCTCATAAAGCCAACATTACCAGAGTTAAAGTAGTTCCCAATATAATTGAAAGTAATTGGATTAAATGGTGAAAAACTATCCCAGTCCTGTCCAAATCTAATCAACGCATCATCTGTTATTTGGTAATTGAGATAAGCTTTCCTTAGCCTTGGATGACTTGAAGTTGTTGGTGAGGACTGACCAAAATCAACGAAGTCTATTTCAACGTTGGCAGATGTTTTGCTACTTCCCTTAATATTTGTCCCAAGTCTTGATTGTCCAACCTGGAGTGTTGTTCTTGTTGCATCAGCTTCTGACAAAGAAGGTGAATAAGAAACACTAGTTGGTGCCACCATATTCGGGTTATAAAAAGAATTCACAGCATCTGTTGAATGAAAAACACTTCCCTTGAAAAAGCCATAAAACTCACTCGATACGGCCAAAGCGTTAAATGATATTGAAAAAAGGGCGCAGCTGGCCACTAAAAATATTTTATTCATATTTCCCCCTAAAAAAGTTGAATGTTTAAATACTTAATTTGTTAGTCAACAAAACCGTATTTTTTCATTCATCACCTTTTGTGAAATTCACTTTTGAGGTTAAACAAATAAACTTATTACCTTTGGTAAATTTTTTTAAATTCTTTATTAGTTCATCTGCTTTTTTATCATCTTCGATGAGTATGATAGAAAAAAACTGCTCATCTCCAATATGATCTTCTTTGTACTCACCTTTCAAAGGGCCGTAGCCTTGATGAACATTAAGAGTCGTGAAACCAAATGCTCTATCTTTGGTCATTAGACTCTTTAAAACTCTTAAAACTTCTTTATTATGTATCAACTCTATTTTATTCATAATCTACCCCCATACTGATGTAATAATCGAATAATACATAGGTATTCCAATTGTTACGTTAAATGTAAACGTCACTCCTAAGGACATCGGCAAAAGAAGAGACATATTGGCCTGAGGTACTGAAATTCTCATGGCTGCAGGAACTGCAATATAAGATGCTGAAGCAACAAGTACTGTCATTAATAATGCATCTCCTGGTTGTAATCCTAGCAAATAGGAAACCGCCGTTCCAAGAAAAGAAAACACAATCGGGTAAAGTAGAGCAAAAATGACTAATGATGGCCCTGACTTTCTTAACTCGCCAAGTCTTCTTCCTGCGAGTAATCCCATGTCAAGCATATAAAGTGATAGCATTCCTTTAAAGATATCGGTCACAAAAGGTTTTAGTTCGGCTTCTCCTGCTGTTCCTGAGACCATTCCAATCACAAGACTTCCCACAAGAAGAAAAACGGAACCATTAAAGCAAGCTTCATGCAAAATAGCTTTAAAATCTCTTTTCTCACTTACTTCATTGGTGTCTTTAGAGTTTTTCAGTCCTAGTCCTATTAAAATTAGTCCTGCAACGATCGCCGGAGATTCCATGAGTGCCATCCCTGCTACCATGTATCCCCCAAAAGGGACATTAGAAGACTCTAGAAAAGAAACTGAGGTTGCAAAGGTAACTGCACTAATTGACCCGTAAGTCGCAGCAATAGCTCCAGCATTATAGACATCTAGTTTTAGACGTAAAACTTTATAAATAATAAAAGGAATAAAAAAAGACAAAAGTAAACAAGCAATGACAACTTTAACGACAACTAAAGAGAATCCACTATGAAACAGTTCTTCTCCTCCTTTTATACCAATATCAAACAACAGGTAGATCGACAGAAACTTACCGATTTGATTAGGGATTTCCAAATCCGACTTCACAGCGATGGCCAGCAATCCTAGAAAAAAGAATAGGACTGGTGGATGCATAACATTATCCAACAGGGTTTCAATACCCATAATATCCTCCATTAAACGGTTTTCAAAAATTTTGTAAGAACTTAGTTAATTAACTAAAAAAAAGGGGGAGCGATCGAAGGGTGAGAGAGATCAAGAATTCGCTTAAAATGGGATTGATAAAAAGAATTATTTCCAAAAGCGATTTCAACAACAGAAATACTTTCAATGAGAAAATTACTGGCATTCAAGAAAGGAATATCAGAAAAAGTCTTACTCAGTCCCTTTTCTTCAAACTCAGTACTCTCCATCGATGATAATTCACCAAAGTATTTACTTCCCGGTTGCTTTAAAGCACAACTAAAGAATAAAGATAAAATTAGTAAGACTCTCATTGTAGAAAGTATAGATGATTCTCTCTTCTTTTCCAAAGAAAAAATAAAGGAATTTAGTTCTCTCTTCTACTCTTTTAAGAATCTGAGATTACAATGAAACAATAGCTTTTTTAATAACCCCACGTCTCTAGGATTAAAAAAACGAGGGGAGCCGATAGAGACGACATAACCTTTGCGAGTATATTTTTGAGGCACTCTTAAAGCTTTCTCAATTAACTCTTTTGAAGAATAGACCTTAGCAACTAACTCTTCATTTGGTTTTAAAGTATCTACTGCTTCAATAAGTGCTTTCTTTGTCTCGAAAACCCCACTTAAGGATTCTTCATATTTTACATAATCATAGCGGTGAATATTCCACATATTATCAACATTATTCAAAAACTCTTTTCCCCATTCATCAGAACCAACTCTGATAACTTGAGGTTTTTGTCCATTAAGAAACTCGTCCGTCATTTTTCTCGCAATACTTTCACTTTCAATGGAAATCAGCTCTATTAATGAAATAAGATTCTCTCTTGTTTCTAAACTTAGAGAATCATCAATCATATCTTTAAGAAAACTTCCATTTCCTTGAAGAGAATAAGAGTGTTCAATAACCAGAGGTAAAGTTTGAGTTACCAGTTCTTTTTGGCCCTGAGGATTTTTTAAGTAAGCTCCTCTTACTTGTTTCCAAATGGCTTCAGTTAAACGGTAGTCATGACTTGAACGAGACCTGTTAATAACATGGCCAACATAATTTTCAAGTTTAATTCTTCCGTTGTAAGCAACATCTTGGTAGTTGTCATACTTGAGGGCATATCCAATCGTTTCAAGAAACTTGTTATCTGAACTTTGATAATGGATATTTTTATTAAGAGGATCGAAAGATAAATTACTTATGGGATGACGATGAGTTGGTTCAATCTCAAATAATCTTCTCTCCTCCTTATAAACAAGTGACTCAGAACCTGCATTAAATTCATTTTGCCCCAAAATTCTATAATCATAGTGATTAAGATTTTTTTGAAAGCTCTTTATGTTATTCGAAAGAATTGTTTTAACTGTTTTAAATTCAAAGGTTTCAGGGGCCAAGTCATTGGCCAAAATAGTCGATATACCTAAAAAAAGAGGATAAGTATCATTGATTTTAAAAGCAGGTTTTAGAGCTTCAATTATTTTCGTGAACTTTTCAAAGTCTTCCTTGTAAAACTTTTTTAATTGAATAAGTCCAATGCCCAGTGCCTCAGCTGAGTTAATACTAAAACGAGGCTGGTGATAGAAAACTTTTTTAGGATTTACAAGCGGCAGTAAGTAAACATCCAAAAACTTCTTTGTCCAATCAGCTATTATTTGCCCCTGATCACCCACCCCTTTAAAATACCTGATATTAATAATATCAGAATAATCCAAGCTCATTTGAGTCATCTCGTCGACGTTAACTGCTAAAAACTTTCCTTGCGATAGATTATTTTCAATTTCAGAGAGAAGATTTTGGCGAGACTTTAAAAACCTCTCTTGTCTCTGGCCCAAAAGGGGATCGTATTTGCCTGCATAGGTATAGCTTATTGAAAATAAAAGGAAAAATGAGAAAAACAAAAGTTTCATTGGTGACCTCAAATCTAATAGTGTGAAGTCTACAAAGAGTTCATGCAAAGCACAATAAACGTTGAATAATTTACATTTTAAAACAAAAAAAGGGCCACTTAAAGTGGCCCTTTTTCTTTCTCTCCATAGAAAAGATTATCTTCCTTGAAACTTAGTGTATTTTGTTCTTTTTCCCATCATTGCATTTAGAGTGTTTACATAACCACCTGAAGCTGAGAGAGCTTCTAATTCTTTACTTTGAGTAGAGGTATTCATAAGCCAATCTCTTACGTTTTGAGCTGTTACCTTATTCTTTCTTCGATAATTTGTTGCGAGCAGAAGCCCTATGACTCCTGAAACATGAGGAGCCGCCATAGATGTTCCTGATTTTTGTCCATATCCCCCTGGTATCGTTGAAAGGATATTCACCCCTGGAGCAGCTACATGGACATTTCTTCTTCCATAGCTCGAAAAGTAAGCAGCACTCCCATTTTTATCAATCGCAGCGACGACAACAACGTTTTTGGCTTCTTTTCCATAGCTAGCAGGATAATAATCATAAAGATCATTATTATTATGTGAGTTTCCAGCTGTTGAAACAAAAATAATTCCTTCTTTCTCTGCTCTCTTAATAGCATCCAGAAGAATCTCAGAACGGCCTCCGCCTCCCCATGAATTACTCATAATATGAGCACCATTCTCAGTTGCATATTCAATGGCGCGGATAGCTCCTTCTGTGCTTCCACCATTTCTTCCCAGAAATTTCAAGGCCATGATTTTAACTGTTCCCATAACCCCAGTTACTCCCATCGTATTATGGGCAGCACCAATAGTTCCCGCACAATGAGTTCCATGGCCATGATCATCCAATGGCTCAGCATCGTTATTTAAAAAGTCATAGCCATGAATATCATCTATATAACCATTACCATCATCATCAATTCCATTACCTGGGATTTCCTTGGGGTTTTTCCAAATATTTCTAGCAAGATCGGGGTGAGTATAGTCAACTCCAGTATCAATAACAGCAATAACAATGTGGCGACTCCCATTAGAAGTATTCCAAGCATCCATGACGTTAATATCAACACCTTGGTTTTCTTCATTCTTAATTCCCCACAAATCTTTAAAAAGCTCATCCCTTGGGGTGTAAGGATTATAAAAACGAGCATGGAGATGATTATATTTTAAATCATCTTCATTTCTTACAGGTGAAACTGTGATTCTATAATTTGGTTCAATTCGAGCAATATCGTTCACATTTGCCAGATTAGCTGTGAGTGTATGAATAATTCCTTGCTGCTGTGACGAATTCATGGCCCTCACTTTTCCGTATAGCCCACTTTTTGTTTCAATCGGACGAACTAGATTTCTTCCATTTCTTTGGTAAAAATTTTGAGCATTTGTCTTCGACTTAAAACGAACAATAAATTCACCCTGAATGACCTGGGGAGCTTGCTGCTGAGCAAACAAAGAAACTGAAAATATGAAAACAAAAAACGACCCTACACTCTTCATCAAAAAACTCCCTCATTCTTAATCTTTTAGAAATAGCTAGATCTTATAATCGACTATTTTCCTAAGGTATGTAAAGATTACAATGACGCAAGTAAGAAGATGTAAGTTTTACATTATCCTTTGTAAGGTTTGAGAATAACTATCTGAAATAACATAAAAAAAGAGGCCAGAAATTCTGGCCTCTTTTTATTTTCATCGTTTAGGTAAGCTTCTTATCTTCTTCTTACCAAAACACCTTGTCCAGTTAAAGCAGAGAAAGCATCTACGTAACCACCAGAAAGAGAAGTTTTCTTAAGAGCTTCGTGAGGCTTGGAAGAGCGGATAAGCCACTCTCTAATATTCTTCGAAGTTACTTTAACAGCTCTTCTACTATTAGTTGAAAGAAGAAGACCAACAACACCTGATACGTGTGGAGTGGCCATTGAAGTTCCTGAGAAAGACTTATAACGTCCACCCGGAGTTGTTGAAACAATATTTACCCCAGGAGCAGTGACGTGAACTGATTTTACACCGTAGTTTGTGAAACTTGCTCCATCTCCTTCAATATCCATGGCCGCAACGGAGATAACGTTTTGAGCATCAAGACCGTAACTCGCTGGGTAGCTAGGAAATCTGTCATTATTATTGCTTTCATTTCCAGCAGCAGCTACAAAAATAATCCCTTTCTCCTCAGCTCTCTTGATAGCATCAAGAAGAATTTGAGAACGGCCTCCGCCTCCCCAAGAGTTACTCATAACATCAACACCCATTTCAGTCGCATAGTCGATTGCTCTAACAGCGCCATCAAGAGTTCCTCCTCCTCTGCCCGATAAAAACTTCAGTGCCATAATCTTCACATTCCCCATCACTCCAGCGACTCCGATTGAGTTATGAGAAGCCCCTATTGTTCCAGAACAGTGAGTTCCATGATCATTGTCATCCATTGGGTCAGAATCATCATTAACAAAATCATACCCATAGATATCATCAATAAACCCATTTCCATCATCATCTATTCCATTATCAGGAATCTCTTTCGTGTTTACCCACATATTATCTTTAATATCAGGATGAGTGTAATCAACTCCAGTATCAATAACAGCGATTACAACCTCTTTAGATCCTTTCGTTTTTTCCCAAGCGTTAAGAGCGTTAACATCTATTCCTTCGTTTTTGGTGTTATGAAGGCCCCATAACTCATCAAACATTTTATCAGCAGGAACACCAGCACGATAGAAACGACCACGCAAATGGTTATATCTGCTATCTTGCTCGTTTTTCACTGGAGCGAGTTGATAAACAAAGTTAGGCTCAATTCTTGCGATATCTTGAGTATTAATTGAATCCGCTAAAAGCCGGTGAATGATACTCTGACCTTGCTGAGGATGAACCTTAATTTTTCCGTAAAGACCACTTTTTGCCTTAAGGTTCTTAACAATTCCTTCACCATTTCTTTGAAAGAATCTTGCTGCATTTCTTTGAGTTTTAAAACGAACGACAAATTCGCCTGGAATTCTTTTTACGCTTTGCGCGTAAGTAGAAAACATCATGAGCATCATTGATAAAGCTATCCATAAGCTTTTCATAAGTGGCCTCCTTACCTAACCTTTTTACTAAACTGTCTAATATCATCAATTATTTGTTAAGAATATGTAAAGCTCGGATTAAGCTTATGTAAGGAGATGTCAGATAAATATTTGAGAGCGAGGCTGAATGCCCCCTGAAAAATTAATCACAGCAACTGCATTTTCAATTTTTTCAACTTCTTGATAGCGTGAGTTCTTTAAAGATTTTACTGTCAGAGTTTTACTCTTACCTTCGGTATTATGAATAATAAGAGTATCTCCATTTTTTAAAGAGAAGTTTTTGTTTTTAATGGAGATAACAAGATGTTTATCTTTTTGAACTTCAATCACTTCACCAACATAAGAATTATCCCTTGCTCTCAATCGGTAGTTTTTTAATTTTGGAAAAAGCACATCACTTTTATTGACTCTGAAATATCCCTTCATCACAGACTTAGGATACTCACATTTAAATTCTTCAAACTTCCGTTCATTGAAATTTAAACTCAATTGAGCAATGGAACTTAAATAGGACATTGAACTTTGTCTTAAATCAATTCTTAAATAATCCAGTTTAATTAGTCTTAATTCATGACAAAGATCGAGAAGGCATTGTTCCTTAATATGAAACATGAAAGTTCCATGGGAGTTTTGAATAAGAGGAAATCCTTTATGAGGAGATTCTTCACTTGTTCCCACAGCCTCAATAAACTCATCACTTTTTTTATCAATTAAAGGAGTTAAGAGTGAGCGTGGGGTATAGAAAAGAAGAATTGGGCCAAAGCCTAATATTTCAAGAGGAATATTTAATTTTTCTCTATATTCCTTGAGCTTTGCTTTCGGAAGCTCAACAGAGAGAATGAGACGATCGAGTCTTTTACCAACCAACTCTTTCCACATTTGAAGTGCACTTAAGTTATGATTTCCTGTTTCGCAGATATACTGAACGGGATGAGCAAAGTGATTCATCACATACTCAAGGGCTCCAGGATCTTGAACTCTCCAACAATCAATCAAAGAAATATCAATGTGTTTAAGTGCTTGAACTGCACGCAAAAAATCCTTTTCAGTCATAAGAATATCCCACTCAAAGATAATTCTGAGACCAAGCTCTTTTGCGTATTGACTCATTTGAGAAAATTCTTCATTTCCAAGGCGCCCAAAGCGAGAGAAAGCTTTATGTCCCAAGATAACTTCACTGATAGAGCAATCAAGGGCCTTCTCTAAATCTTTACGAGTTTCACAATAAATTATTAGCTGCATAAGATTTTTTTCTCACAATATTGAGCTCCTGGGCCCCTTTGGTGTAAGGCACTTTCACTAGAGTTGTTGGACGTGTTTTTTCTATTTCTTGGTTACTGATATCTAAGATTTTTTCTGAATTTAATTTCACTGCAGGCCCTCTAAAAGGGAGAAGCTCTAGCTCATCACCTGGAACAAACGCTTTCCTTACCTGTAAAAGTATATGTTCTCCTTCGATGGCCTCAACAACTTCTGCTGCAGAAACATAATCTTGAGAAAGAGCACTCTGCCTTTCATCAAAAATGGAGTCCTCACCAGCTTTCTCTACTAGTGAAGCTTCAGTGTAGGCCCTATGGGAGAATTTATTCATCTCTGCTTCCCAATCCTTCATTTGCTCACTATAAAAATGTCCTTTCTCTTTATAGTAGTCCAAGGCTTCTCGATAAACTTTTGAAACACTACCAGCATAAAGAGAACTCTTCATCCTTCCTTCTATTTTTACAGAATCAATTCCATGACGAGCAAATTCTTCTAGTAAAGCAATCCCATTAAGATCTTTAGAGCTCATAAAATAAGCTTTTCGTGTTTCAACACTTTCCCAATTTTTAAAATCCACACTATATTCAAAACGACAACTATGGGCGCAGCCTCCCCTATTACTATCTCTTCCTTGGGTATAGTTTGAGATGACACAATTGCCAGAGTAGGCCATGCACATTGAACCATGGATAAAAAGTTCAACCTCTAGACCACTACTTTTCTTAATGGCCCCAGCTTCTTCAATAGAAACTTCTCTACCAAGAATAAGTCTCTTCACTCCCCAACTCTTCCATATTTTGGCCGCGTGGGTATTTAAGCAACTTGCTTGGGTTGAAAGATGAATATCAATTTGAGAGTTCTCCTTCACCGTTTTGATAACACCTGGATCAGAAACAATAACAGCATCAATCTGAATTTCTTCTAAAAAAGAAATGAATTCTGGTAGCTGCTCAAGATCGCTGTCGTGAAGAAAGCTATTTAAAACGACATAAACTTTCTTATCCAATTGATGAGCAAACTCCACTCCCTCCCTGAGTTCATCGTAGGTTAAATTATCTGCAGCTGCCCTAAGGCCAAATTTTTGTCCCCCACAATAAACAGCATCAGCTCCATAAAGAAGCGATACTTTTAGCTTTTCTAAACTTCCAGCAGGGGCCAATAGTTCAGGAGTCTTATTTGTCATGGTGAATCATTTACCAAAATTTATGGATAAGTTAAACTAGAAACTAATAACTCTTTAAAATTAGGCTTACTGTGAAAATAAAATTACTTTTTGGTTTGGGTTCAATTGTTGCTTTCTCTCTTTATTTTCTTTCTCGTCCTACTCAAATTAGGCCTTATCCCTACTATTTTCAAGAAAATCCCCCTATTGAGTTTGAAAAAACTCCTCCCCTGGCCATTGTAGGAGATAGATTGGCAGAAAAATTTCAAGAGTTTATTCCGTTAATGCAAGAGGAAATCTCTATCAATCTTAAACACCCTATCCAAATTGTGACTTTTGGGAAAAAAACTTTCGCCCTTCACCGAACCTTGAACCAGATAAAGAGAATGAAGACTCTCCCCAAGGTCATTCTTTATTTAGGAGGGAGCGAAGAATTTTTTGAAAACAAATACCAAATGAGTGAAGTTGCTTCAGTGAGAAGAAACTTCCTACGTTATAAAGACACTACTTATCAATCTATTCTCTACATTGCTCCTAGTTTTTCCAAATTCCTCTATGAAAAAATAGGGCCGGTCGTCCTAGGACCTTCAGTGACAAAAATAAATGAGAATATTCTTTTTGATGGAGTTCACTCTGAAGTCGAATACTTGCATTACGAGATGGCCCTTGATGAACTCATTAAATACGTTAAATCAAGAAACTCTCTTTTTGTTGCTATTACAACTCCTCTGAACCTAAGTGCTCCCCCTGGTGCTGCTTGCTCTTTTGTTGAGAGCCAAGAAATAACAGCACAGCTTAACCAAGTAAGAGATCTCATTAATAAAAATGATTTTAAGGGGGCCTATGGCCTTATCAATAATTTGAAAGAAATATCTGCGGCCAATGCAAAATACTATTATTTAAAAGGAATTATTGAGAGAAAGCTGGCTTTGTTTAAGCCCGCCAGAGAATCACTTATAAAGTCAGTTGCTTTTGATTGCTCTAAATATAGAGGTGATCCGGTTTTTAATCAGATTCTTAAAAAAGTAGCGGGGCAGCACCAAGTTTTTCTTTTTGATTTTGAAAAGCTTATCTATGCTGACTGGGGAGAAAATGTTTTATTTTTTGATGAGATTTACCCTCAGAATTTTTATTTTCAAAGAAGTGCAAGAGCATTGGCCAAAGTGATTAAGAAGCTCTTAAAATTATAACGATGAGTAGTATTAACGAGATTACATTAAAAAAAGACTCTGTTCTCTGCCTGGAAGGAGACACTGATAACTCTCTTTATATCGTTAAATCTGGCAAACTTATGGTTTGTGTGAAAAAAGGAACTCAGGTTATCCCTTTGGCCTATCTTGGGGCCAATACCTATTTAGGAGAACTCTCTTTTTTTGATGAACAGCCCAGAAGCGCCAATATTATCGCCTTAGAAGAAACGGAGATTTTGCGCCTACCACCAGCGGAGCTTAAATCCCGCTTCCCTCAATGGCTTCTTGATATAGCTCTTCAATTAACTAAAAAAACCAGACTGGTTGATGAGGTTATTAAAGGCAGAGGTCTGAAAAAGAAAAACCTTGAGTCAATTAAACCACTTTCAATAGACGAGCAGCGTCACTATCTCACTATTCTCGATCCTAAATAGCCTTTTTGATACTGAGCACTTTACTCTTTGACACCGAAGAGGTGCCGAACTGCAGCCGATTTAGGCGATTTTGCCAGCTAAAAATTGGCACGCAAATCGCATATACTAAAAGTAGAAGACATGAGAACTACAAGGAGGTTAGCTCATGAAAAACCTTACTCTGACTTTTTTGCTTCTTAGTTTGGCAGCAGTGTTATCATCGTGTTCTTCTGCTTCACTAAAGGTGGCAAACAAACCAGTCTCAAGCAACGGTAAAAGCGAGGGAAGCTCATACTCAGGTGAAAAGCTCACGTTAATGCAGAAACACCAGCAGTACCGCCAAAATTTTGTTGGTATTCGCTAGTTATTGATAGAATCTCGCAGGTAGACGAACTCTCCCCCTAGGTTTGCCTGCGAGATTTTTCACACTTCCCCCCTTTTTTTCTTTTCCTTATCTTTATCTTGCTCTAAATTGAAACTGATGGAACAAAATCAAGATTGGAACTCACAGTTATCTGAAGACTTATTTCTCATCCAGAAATGGGGCTTAGGCTATTTTGGTGCAAATCAAAAAGGAAATCTTTGTATTTACCCTTCCAGGCACCGCTCAGGCCCAGAGATTGATATTCATGAAGTTATCGCAGAGATGAAGAATAAAAAAATTAACTTCCCTGCTGTTATTAGATTTCACGATATTCTTCGCTCTCAAGTTAAATCTATTAATAAGCTTTTTGACTTCATGATTTCTGAAGCTAATTACCAGGGTAAGTATTTTGGAGTCTACCCAATTAAAGTCAACCAAATGAGAGAAGTGGTCGAAGAAGTGGTTGATGAAGGACAGCATTATGACTATGGGCTTGAAGCTGGTTCAAAAGCGGAGCTCATTGCTGTTTTATCTCAAGATATTAGTCCCAACTCTCTTATTGTTTGTAATGGTTATAAAGATAGAGACTTTATGCGTTTGGCCCTCTTAGGCCGCAAGATAAAAGGCAATGTCATTGTAGTTGTTGAAAAGTTTAGTGAACTCTCTTTATTACTTGAGACTGCTGAAGAACTAGATATCGATCCTCTCATTGGTCTAAGAGGAAAACTTCAAAGTAAAAGTTGTGGGAAATGGGCAAACTCATCAGGAGATAAGGCCAAGTTTGGTTTAAGTTCTCTTGAGTTGGTCAAATCTGTTGAACTACTCAAAGCAAAAAATAAACTTCACCTGCTGAAACTTTTTCATTTTCATATGGGGAGTCAGATTCCTGATATTAGGACCATGAAAAGTGCTATTACTGAAGGGGCAAGACTTTACTGTGAGTTAGTTAAGCTTGGTGCACCACTGGATTACTTTGACGTTGGTGGTGGAGTTGGTATTGACTATGATGGAACCCACTCAAATAGTATTTCTTCTATTAACTACTACTTCAAAGATTATGTCGGTGATGTTGTCTACCTTTTAAAAGATATTTGTGACGAGGAAGGTGTAAGGCATCCTCATATCGTTTCTGAATCAGGTCGGGCCATGACTGCCCATCACTCCTGTGTAATCACCAATGTTTTTGGTCAAATTAATGTTGCTGAAAATGATTCACCCTTTGAAGTCACGGGAGATGAGCACTCTTTAGTTCTTAAAATGAAAGGACTCTATAACGATATGGATGATGAGAACTTTCAAGAAGCTTACCAAGATGCTGTTCAAATCAAAGAAGAAATTCAAAGTGCTTTCAGCCTTGGTGTTTTGAGTTTGAAAGAAAGGACACTTGGAGAAACTCTCTTTTGGAAGGTCGCCAGAAGTGTTCAAACAAAATTAAAGAAGAAGACAGATAACACTGAAGACTTAGAACAAATCAATGAGCTTCTTTCTCGAAAGTACTTATGTAACCTTTCTATTTTTCAATCCGCTCCTGATAGTTGGGCCATTGATCAAGTTCTGCCGGTCCTGCCTTTACAGAGACTCAACGAAAAACCAACTGTTGAATGTCAGTTAGCTGATATTACCTGTGACTCTGATGGACAAATTTCACGCTTTGTTGCTCAGGGTGGGCATAAAAAATATATGATGGCCCATGAACTCGATAAGAGAGAGTATTTTATTGGTCTCTTTCTTACTGGCGCCTATCAAGATGTTATGGGAGATAACCACAACCTCTTTGGTCGTCTTAATGAAGTCCATGTTTATATGGATGATGATGATCCGAACGATTTTTATATTGAAGAAGTTATATCAGGAAGCACTAGTGCCGATATCCTTAAGATGATGCAATATGATCCGAAGGAATTGGCCAGGACCATAAAAAAGTCCATAGATAAAAAAGTAAAAGATGGTGAAATCAAGCCAAGAACTGGAGTTGAGTTAACTGACTTTTATGAAGCCTGTTTAAATCAATATACTTATTTAAGCTAATATTAAGTTCGGGTCATCTGGAACCTAAGGACCCTGGGTTCTAGTTTAACAGAAACGGACTCCTGATTCTGTTTCTTGAAATTGATAATTTAAATTATTATTGACTCAATTTAGGGTAAATTTTCCAAGAGAAAACGTTTGATATTCTCTCCCATAATAAGAGCAATCTCTTCATGAGTTCGACCGGACTCAAGAAGAGCGTTTGTCAGTAGATTCATATGAGAAACATCAAAAGGAACTTTAACAGCTCCGTCAAAGTCAGATCCAAGGGCCACATGTTTTGGGCCAACAAGATTAATGGTATAGTTAATGGCCTTCACAATAGCATCAACATCTTCACCACAAATGGCCCACTTAAAAAAAGCAATCCCGATAATTCCCCCTCTTCCAGCAATTTTTTTAATCTGCTCATCAGAAAGATTTCTTTCATTATCACAAGTTCCCCTCACCCCTGTGTGTGAACTAATGACTGGTTTTGTTGAAATATCCAGAACATCTTGAATCCCTTCATGGGAGGTGTGAGAGATATCAATAATCATGGAGAGCATATTCATTCTTCTAATAATTCTCTCACCTAGTTCACTTAGCCCTGATTTACTCTCACCGTGGGCAGAACCAGAAATTTCATTATCAAAGAAATGGGCCATCGAAAGCATACGAAAACCAGCTTCAAAAAGTTTATCTAAATTTTCAAACTTCCCTTCCAATACATGGGCTCCCTCAATCCCAAGGAGTCCAGCAATTTGCTCTTTGTCTTCTGCTCTTTTGGATAAGAATTCAGTCAACTCACTCTTTGAGGTAATTAGAGACATTTTCTTATCACGCTCAACAAATTGTTTTAATTTTTGAGACTGATAAATGGCCCTATAAAAATTTGACTCCCAACTCTCTTGAGGCCATTTTTGAATAAGAGCGAGAGGAAAAATAGCATCAAAATCATGCTCTTTATTTTGAGTCACAACCCACATCGGAACTTCAGTCACGGTTGTAAACATTTGTAAGGCCATGTTCCCTTTTCGCATACGAACAAAATCAACATGTCCTCTTTCGTATTCTTGAGAGAGATCTCTATTTGAAAGAAGAGAGTCTGAGTGCCAATCAGCAATAAAAAGAGACTGGTGCAACTTATTTGTCTCTTCTAAGAAAACCTTCTCTTTGCTTGAATAAACTTGATTCAGCCTACTATCGACAATAGAAGGCAGAGAGAAAAACAAAATAACAAGACCAAAGAGTCCTACGAGGGCCGAAATAAGAAGAGTTTTTTTCATCTCTTTATTTTGCCTTGAGTCTAATAAAGCGTAAAGAAAAACCAGTAGCATTTTACCCTTAAGCATTGGGGGCATATCGAACCAAAAAGAAAACGGCTCTACTTAACTGCCTGAAATAACATCTTTCATATTGGCATGAGGATTGCTCATAAGCTTACTAGGTACCAATTAATGGAAAATAAGGAAGTCACCTATGAACAGCATCATTTATTTAACAGGGGTTATGTTTCAGGCTTTTGTCTTTGTTCTTTTTGCTATAACGGTCATGGATTAAAGACCTAGATTAAAAAATTTTTCTTCTCTACCGCTCAATGTCTCACCATTGACGAGAACTTCTCCATAAGACATGATATCTCCAACTATTGATGAAGGAGAACTCATGAGACTTTCCTACTTACTATTAGCTCTCACCCTTTCTAGCTGCACTATTGCTATAAAAACTCCTGGGAACAGATTCATTTCACCAGAAACTAAGGGGAAACTCTTCGATGGAGACGTGGCCATCAGCTATAGAGGCTATACTCGCTCTAATCTTGACACAAGTGGAGTCAGTGCTGGTAGTAAAATCAATAATGCTCTTAAAAATGAAAGCTCACAGGCATTGGCCGCTCAAGGAAGCCTCGGATTTTTAGATAATCTTGATATTTATATCGTGGCACCCGATCGCTCACCTATCCAAGCTGGATTAAAGTTTCAAATATTAGGAGAGCCTGAAAATAAAGCTAAGAAAGGAAATCATTCTCTCGCAGTCACAATGTCCTACGGAAGACAAACAGATAGTAACGACTCAGATTCAGATATTTTTGATGTTGGAGTATCCGCTGATGTCAAAAGTCGAGTCAGAGATGCTTCTGTTATCTATGGGTATAGAATGGGAGATTGGTCGCTAGTTTATTCTGGTATCAGTTACTCAAACTATGATTTTGACGGAGTTATTACTAGCTCAAACTATCTTAACGCTCATTTTGAATATGATACAAATGTTCTAGGGGCCCATGTGGGTGTCATGGGAATGAATGAGAGAGCTTTTGTTAAAATAGAAGCAGCTCTTCAAAAAACAGATTGGACACATACGCAAGATAATACTTATGGACTTATGGGGCTTCAGTTAGGTACTAAGTGGTAATATTTGTTTGACATTTTTGCCCTAACCACTTGGGCTCAACAAGTTACCTGGAAAACACAAACTGAATGACTCTCAATTGAGAAGAATTTTAACGATTGAAGCTTATCAGTCCTTAAAAACAAATGAATACTATTTTTCTCTAGCTTCTATTTTTTTTATTTTGTTATATCCTTCTGGTAGTTCCTCTTCTCTCATTTGGTTATCAACTTCTCTGAGTAAAAAGTCACCTTTTTCTATGGAATCAAAGAAAAACTCATCATATGAGAAACAGTAAGTTAGAATAAAATCATCAGATAATAAGTTAAAAACTTCATTGATATCTTTCGAATAGTAGTTTTCAACAATATCCATATTATTATTATTTTCCTCTTTATAATCAAATCGTTCAGGATTAATGCTGGAATAAGAAACTCGTTTAGGTAAACCCTTTTCACCTGAAAGTAAAGCTAAACCAGATCCTTCTAACACAAACGAGTAGAGCTCATCTTTGTATACAAGTTCACATTTATCAGAAAGTTTCACTCTTGCACTTTTAAAGACTGATGCCTTTCTTCGAAAACTTGACTTAATAGGCTGTATGAAATCTTCAATCCAACTATTGGTAGCACGCTCTTCTCCAAGCGTCACTTTAGCATTTAGAGAAAATAAAGCATCTCGAGCTATTGTAGTGAGTACACTATAATCCTCCTCACTATTATTCAGGTGATTATTAATAGTTAACTCATAATCATCATTAGAGATTACCGCTTCTACTAACTCTTTAATTTTTAGGTACTTTGGTTCTTGCTTGAGAATTGAAAGTTTCTCTTTTGCAACACGAAGATTTTCTTTTAAGCTAATATTATCCAAGTCTATTCTCTTGGCTTCAGACAAATGAGACTCTCTATGCTTATCCATTTGTGCAACTAAATTTTTTCTCCAATTGGGGCCATATAGTTTTTCAAAATAAAGGACCTTCTCAGGGTTATTTAGGATTTTTTCAAACTCAATCTTCTCTTCACTAAAAAGCTGTTGTCCAATATCATTACTTCTGTTAGCTACTTCAACTCTCTCTTCTAAGTCTTCAACCACTTTAGTTTGTTCTACTACGGGTTTGTAGGCGTCTAGCTTTGAAGCAGATTCAAGGAAATATTTTTTAGATATTATTAAATTTACTTCAGCCGTACATCCTCTACTTAATCCAAAAACAACTGCAGTTTTACATATCTTATAAATAATCTCATCTTCATTGCTCTCGATTGAGATAACCGTACCATTTCTCTGTAAAATTAACAGATCATCTAAACTAGATGCTTTTGCAGAACTTACTAGAGCTAAGCCTAAAAACAAACTTCTACATATCTTTTTCATCAAAACTCCTAAGAGAAGGTACAATCTTACAAAAATGTTTTTAATAAACCTAATGCACACATTGTCTCAGTTTCTGAAATTCTTTAAAAGGGTCATTGTAGTTATTACTACAACCGTCTAGGACATTGACAGGCTTAAGATTAAAGGAAACTCTGTTAAAGTTTTAGACACCCAAGAAAAAACTACATTTGGGCTCTTGTTGAGTACTAAACCCTTGTATGATAATGAGATGCGCACTCTCGTTTTATTTTTTACTTTTGTACTGCTGTCAGTAGCTTATCCAAGAGGTTCTTGGAAAACTTCCTATACTCTGAAACCTCTTGTCCATCATAAAAAAATAAAACTCTCACCTCATCTTTTAAGACGTTTTGTTAAAGATGTTATAGCTGAAGATAGCACTACTGGTAAGAGGGAGAAGAACTCTATCTCTTCTCTTGTTCTCTCTCAACTTATCATCGGAGTTGCCGATTGTTTTGAGATCGATCCTTTTTTTCTCTCAGGTCTTGTTTACGGAGAATCACGCTACAATGTTCTTGGAAATAGTAAGGCAAATGCTTTCGCTGTCGGGCTCACTCAAATGACTTCCACTGGGATTAGAGAAGTTAACGATCAAATTGGCTACTTTCAAAGTGAACACGCAAGAGAGCGCGGAATAAACAATAAAAGAAATGCTCGTTCTGAAGTTGTTAAGTATTTTTCTCAAAAACTTAATAGCTGTATTTCTCCTCTAACACATGAAGGGAGGTGGATTCAGATTTGGGAGAGGGCTGAACCTGGTCATGATATGGCCAATTATGATCTTTACACAAAGAAAGTTATCCATAAAGATACCCCCAAGGAAACTTCTGTCTTTAGCTGGACAAAAGAGAACTCTCACTATGCTCGGCGTTTTTTTAAAAGGCAGATGCTCTCTGACCCATTAACATCCTTAGTTTATGGAGCTGTGTTATTAAAAGTAAAACTCTCTGAAGTGATAGAGAGATCCAAAGAGAAAAAAGAAATGTCTGATTATTACTACGCTGCCATTAGAGCTTATAACAGCGCTACCAAGTATCAGATGGATACTCTAGAATCAAATGCTCGTTATGCTATTGAAGAGCTGGTTGAAAGGCAAAAAGAATTTGACTCTCATTTTTCCGATCTAGATATTAATGAGTCCATGGAAGCAAGCCTAGATAGGACACATTACTAATGAAAACTCTCTGTCTTTT
The DNA here is from genome assembly GCA_030431635.1 of Bacteriovoracia bacterium. Taxonomy (GTDB): domain Bacteria; phylum Bdellovibrionota; class Bacteriovoracia; order Bacteriovoracales; family Bacteriovoracaceae; genus CALFYV01. Next base: position 61,919 of record JAUIIL010000001.1, on the reverse strand, counting down.
AGTTTTATTTGGGCTTAACCTCTACGCTGGTTTTGGAAGAAATTGTAATCCTCTCTTTATTGTTGATAACATCCCTCGTGAAATCAAAAAAATATTGGATGACGTTTTGCGAGCAGAAAAACCATCCGATCAAGTTCGCTTCTCATTAAAAAAGTATGACAAACTTTATGATCTCTACGTCGAAACCCATGATAACAATCTTAAAAGAAATCTTGAAATGGCCATGGCCAAGATGGGACAGGTTAAATCTCATAATTTTAGAAAAGTGAGAGAAGACTATACTCTTGGAGGAGAATCTAATTATATTGAAGTTATTGATGAGTTTGTTCATGTGGGTCTTGATGCAGATGTGATTCCATTGATCTTAAAAGAAAACCTCAGGACTGCGATTGATAAAAACCCTTCTTTTTCTGACTATTTTAAAAGTTTTATTAATAAGGAAATGAAAAGAGCTCAAAATGACTTAAGTATTGAATTTGAAAACCTCTTAACTCTGATGTACGACCTCGACATTCATCAAAACACGGATCTTTTAAAACACTTAAAATCTATTGAAACAATTCATATGAGTAGGAAGTTACGAAAAAAGGTTGAATATATTATTGAGAGGATTCAACTTTATCAAAAACTAGAGAAAAAAGAGTTTTCAGAATCGCTCGAGAGTTTTCTCATCCTTGATAAAAATGAAATCATCTCTTTTTTGGGGAAAAGAGAAAAAGAGAAACTTGCTATCAACCTTATGGCCAGTGATTATTTTCAAGCACCAGAGAAGTATACGGCGATAAAAGTCAAAAGCGCTGATATCCTGGCCATCTTGCAGCCAACTCTTAAAGCATCCATTCAAAGAATGTATCAAAATAGACAATCAACAGATCTTAATATTTTTAAATACCTTATTAAAAGTAGTCCCACTCAATTTTACTCTCTACTCGATCTTCTCTACGAAGACAGGACAAGTGTCACTGAAATAAGAGAATTTATCTATTCTCAATACCCAGAATTTAAAAGTTTTGAAACTTTCTCTTTGGAGAAACTTAATCAACTTCAAAGCTGGAGAGAAGAACAGTTGAAAAAAATGGGAGATGAAATCATTCTTTTTTTAGGAAAAGAGTCTTCTCCTAAAAAACAAACTGGCATAAAAATTAATATTGTTGATTCTAAAGTTATATTTACAAATAGAATCTTTAACCATGAAAAATTTAAAAACATTATCTTCCAAACTTTTGATAATCTTGACTCTTCCATTACAAAACCGATAGAAGCTGCTTTTCAAAATATGGACAATACTGCCATTGAACAAAAACTCATCCAATCTCTTCAAAAAGGGATTTCACGAAAAACTCAGGATTTGATTGAAAATCTTCTCATCAGAATTCTCGCCACAACTAGGGATAAGGGAGAATACCCTTCAGACAAACTCCTTAAAGAACTAGAAGAGATTTTGCGTACATCTGATTAATTCGACAAAACTTCTTTCTTAGAGTTTAATAAAGAAATGGATATTCTCTATATTAGTCTAGGTGGTGCGCTAGGAGCACTGACGAGATACGCGATTCATTTTCTAGGTAGCTCCATGATTATTCATCATTTTCCATTCGCTACATTAATTGCGAATACTTTAGGCTGTTTTTTGGCAGGAGTATTAAGCACAACAGGGATGAAAATCCACCTTTCTCCTGCATTAACTCAAGGTCTTAGTATCGGTTTTCTTGGAGCCCTGACGACTTTTTCCACCTTCACTTCGCAAAATATTCACTTAATTGAAAACCATCATGCTTTTTGGGGAATATTGAATATCTTGCTTAATATAGGAGTATGTCTACTGGCCTTTATTGGCGGTCGTGCTCTTGTAGGGCCTTAATAAAAGACTCATCAGTCTGAAATTCTTTTTTATACCCAAGGTAAGACTTATAGTGCTGACTGGCCATGGTCTTTTCTTCTGCAGTTAACTCACGGACAGCTTTGGCTGGAGACCCCATAATCATCATTCCTTCGGGATATTCCTTGCCAGGAGGAACTAAAGAGCCTGCGGCCACAATTGATTCTTTATTAATAATCGCCCCATCAAGTAGAGTTGCCCCCATACCAATAAGACAAGAGTCTTTCACTTCACACCCATGCAAAGTCACACTATGGCCAATGCTCACATTACTTCCAATGATTAGCTCATACTCTTCAGTTACATGAAGCATGCAAAGATCTTGAATATTCGTATTCTCCCCAATAGTGATGGCATTACAATCCCCTCTTGCCACGGAATTAAACCATAAAGAAGAGTTATTACCTATTTTGACCTCTCCTATAACAATAGCTCCAGGAGCGATAAAAACTCCTCTACCAAGGTCGGGGTGAATGCCTGCGAATGGATAGATTTGCATAGTTTCCATTTTAGCGGTTTTGGCACGACTCCTGCAATGTTATTTAGTAACAGAACTTTAATAACAGATTATTAAGGATTTAGCTTATGAAAAGATGTGTATTTTTGTTAGCAGTGTCAATGTTTTTGACAGTATCTGGCCACACTTCGGCCAGACTTATAGGACATTCACTAGACTCAAACCCATTTTTTAATCCCTATGCTCCTTATGTAGATCTAGGATTAGACTCTAGTTTTTACTGGAGTGGAAGAGCACCAAGCTCTCTTTGTTTATATAACCCAACATCTCCAATTTGTACGGCAAGAAATAAAATTGGTGAGATTAGAAACCAAAATCAAAACTGGTATAATCCATGGTCTGTTTTACCAGTTGATAATAGAGCCAGGTACTACGACAGTGCATTAGAAGATCACAGGACATATTATAATAATTTATTAAATCGACTCGGATACGGTCAACAACAATAGAGAGGTAGAGAATGAAGAGAACAATAAGAATGATGTTTTTAGCAGTTGCGCTTTTAAGCTCAACAGCAATGATGAATGAAGCAAAAGCTTTCTTAAACCTAAATAATGGTTTTGGAAACCTAGGTCTTAACATTAACGCTGGAATTAGCGCGAACAGCTGTTTTACAGGAATGGAATACGCTTGTTTTATGGGAGGGCAAAACTACTCTTTCATGAATCAATTCAACAACTGGAATATGTGGCAAAATCCATATATGCAAGGACAACAAATGCCAAGAATTGCCAGAGGTGGCGGACGTGTTGGCCAGCAAGTGAACTGGTCAGGTGGAAACCAAATGTGGCCAGGTGTTTGGAATCAAGGTCGTGGGTATGCTGATCCTTATACAGGACTTCCAACTAACAACCAATTTTTTCAAGCTCAAACGATGTAAGAGGAAATTATGAAAAGAGTATTTGTCCTTTTCACATTACTTGTATCACTGGGAAGCCTAAGTGCGAACGCTTACTTCCCAGTTGGAGAATGCTTTAATCCTTCTGTTAATTTTGGATTAGGAGCTTCCATGGGATTTGGAGCTGGAGGTTGTTCAGGAATCTGCGGCGGAGGTTTTGGACTTAGTGGAAATACAAATTTTCTTTTGGGCTCTTACGCCCCAACTGGAGCTTTCTATAATCCTTACGCTTTTAACGGCTTTAATTCAACTTTTGGAATGGGAATTAATCCACTCACTGGGCAAAGACAACCAGGATGGGGTACTCCCGGTGGAATTGGGAGATTTGGAGGATATGGTGCAGGAGCAAGAGTAGGACTTAATCTCGGTGGACTATCTCCAGTGCTTGCTCAGCTTCTCCTAGGGGGAATAACAGTTGGTGGAAACTTAGGCATCACCGCTGGTGGAAACATTTATAATGGAGGACGTTTTACTCCAGCTTATCCAGGACCTATTCCTTATGGCCCATACCCTTATAGTACAGGACTTATTCGTTAATGGAGTTTAATGACCAATCATACTCATTAAACTCCACTTCACTTTTTATCGCTAATTGAGTTTCATCTGCTGAAAGACTCATATACTTGAGAGCAAACTCTTTCACCCCTCCACTTTCTTTAAAATCTTCACCAAACCATTCAAATATTTGAGAGAGCTTGAGTTTCTTTTCTTTTGAATCGAAATAGTTCTTCGTTTTATCATTTAAAAAAGACTTCATCCCTTCTTCTAATTGTTCTTCAAGTTTCTCTGCCACAAAAGCTTCGCTCCGTAAGGCCGGGCAACCAATGGAAGCACAATTAATAGCGGCATGAATCCTAGGTTCTTTATAGTCCTTTCTCAATTTCTCATGCTCTATCCAGTCAAGACTTCGCTTCTGTCCAAGAAAATGAAAGAATTTGATTTTCCAAACAGAGCTAAACCACCCCTTTTCTTCTCCCCAAACCTTTTTGATATCTTTAATTGATTTCACATGAATATTGTCCAGTATCGCCGCAATGGTAAAAGCATTATAAGCATTAATGAGAAAAGCTAGTTGCTCTTCTTTATTGAAGCGTCCAAACTCAACTGGTTTAACATCAGACATTGATTTTAAATAATCATTAAGTTTTTCTCTACGATCGAGAAATTTTTTATAGTTAACATAAGTTTGTCCATCTTTTTCAACAAGATGGCGCTTAAGCATTTCATTCCAAACTCTATGAGTTTGATCAAAGCCTAAAGCACTTCCAAGTAAAAAAAAGAAAAGTAAAAAACGCATCATGAACCTCTCATCCAGTGGTGAAATTTTTCTAAATAATTGAGTAATTTTTCTGGAGCGTGGGCCTTTTTCCAAACTCCTGCAGCATATTTATTGGCCTCTCCCATAGTAGGATAAATATGAATTGTTCCTAAAATAGCATTCATTCCAAACCCTTGCTTCATGGCCGCAACAAACTCGATAATCATAGTGCTGGCACTCGAACCAACGATTGTGGCCCCTAAGATTTTATCCCGCCCGGGTACAGTCAGAACTTTAACAAATCCATAGTCCTCATCTTCAGTGATGGCCCTATCAAGATCATCAATCTCATATTCAGTAACTTCGTAATCAATACCTTTTTTCATACCTTTTCTTTGAGCAAACACTTCATTAAGTCCCACAGTCGCAACTTCTGGATCTGTATAAGTACACCAAGGGATGACACTATAATCAACCTTAAATTTCTTAAAACTACCAAAAAGACCATTAACGGCCGCGTACCATGCTTGATGAGCAGCTGTGTGAGTTAACTGATAGGGCCCAGTTACATCTCCACATACATAAATATTAGGAAAGTTAGTCTGCAAAAAATCGTTGGCCTCAATGGTTCCATTCTCTCTTAAAACAACTCCTAGCTCTTCTAACCCAAAGCCAGAGACATTGGCCTTTCTCCCTACAGCAATAAGAACTTTATCAAACTCAATCAAAACTTCTTTTGCATTAAACTCGCAAACAAGAGTTTTTGCATCTCTAAACTCTAGGGCCTTATGATGAGTGAGAACTTCAACTCCATCATTTATTAACTTTCTCTCTACAAATGCACTCACTTCTTCATCTTCAATACCCATTATTCTTGGGGCCATTTCAACTTGAGTAACTTTTGAACCAAATCTCGCAAAACACTGAGCAATCTCACATCCTATAGGACCTCCTCCTAAAACGAGAAATTTTTGAGGGAGCTCTCTTAAATTCCAAAGATTGTCAGAAACAAGATAATCGACTTTTTCTATCCCTGGAATTTGGGGGACAAAAGGTCTCGCTCCTGTTGCTACTGTTATATTTTTTGTCGTTAGAACTTTTCCATTAACCTCTACTTCCCAAGGAGAGATGATTTTTGCCTCTGCTTCGATACATTCAACTCCTAAGTTCGTGTAGCGATCGATAGAGTCATGAGGCTCTATTTTTTTTATGATTCTTTGAACTCTCTCCATCACATCACTGAAGCTAAAATGAACTTCAATTGAATCAAGCCCGAAATCTTTACTTCTTTTTGCAAGACTTAGAACTTTTGCTGATTTAATTAATGCTTTAGAAGGGACACAGCCAGTATTTAAGCAGTCTCCTCCCATTTTATGTTTTTCAATTAAGGCCACTTTTGCTTTGACAGCTGCGCTTATATAGGAAGTGACAAGTCCAGCCGATCCCCCTCCAATAACAATCATATTGTAATCAAACTTTTTTGGTTTTTTAAAATCTTTATAAACTCGCTTGGCCTTAAGAAAAGCAACTATTTTTTTCGCCACAAGAGGAAACAGTCCCAAAAGAGCAAAAGAAATAATCAATTCAGTGGAGAGAATGCCTTTTAAGGAATCAATTTCAGAGAGTTGTTTTCCCGCATTAACATAGACTGCTGTCCCAGGAAGCATCCCCAGTTGACTCACAAAGAAAAAAGTTAGAGTCCTAACTGGAGTAAGTCCCATTGCTATATTAATCAGAAAAAAAGGAAAAAGAGGAATCAACCTCATCGATAAGAGATAAAAAGCGCCCTCTTTTTTCACTCCTTCATTGAAAGTTTTTAACTTTGTTCCAAATTTTTGTTGAACCCAATCTCTTAAAAGAAAACGAGAAAGAAGAAAGGCCAGTGTTGCTCCAAGAGAGCTCGCGAAAGAGACGATGATGAGTCCTGTTGAAAAACCAAAAAGAGCTCCGGCCAGTAGAGTTAAAAGAGTTGCTCCAGGTATAGAGAGGGCCGTTGAAAAAACATAAAGGACAAAATAGAGAAGAAGTGTTTGAAATTGATGGGTTTGATAATAATCGTAAAAAAGTTGCTGGTTACTTTTTATAAATTCAAGCGTCAAGTAGTCTTGTAAACCATAGCTTCTCGCAGCTAAAACTAATCCTAAAAGCAGTAATATGAGTCCAATTTTTGAAATTAAAGATTTTTTTTTCATGGCTTTTATTTTACATCTTTTTCATGAAAGAGGTATGTTTTATCCATGAAAGAAAGTTTTTTGCAACAAGTTAGTATTATTATTCCTATTGCCAATGGAGATCTGAGCTGGAAAGAACTCTTACCTTGCTTGAAAAGCGCTTTTGGAAAAGCTGAAATTCTTTTGGTTTCGGAGCAAAATCCTCTTCAGTATGAAACTTCTTATCTAAAATGGATTCCTTCTCCACAAGGAAGGGCCATTCAAATGAATACTGCAGCAAAAAAAGCGACAAGGGAAATTCTTTGGTTTCTTCATGCTGATAGCCACTTTGATGAAATGGCCATTACGCAACTCGCTCGAAATTTTCTCAACAGCCCCAATGCTCTTCATTACTTTCATTTAAGTTTTCATAGTGGAAGCTTTCTGATGAAACTCAATGAATGGGGAGTTTTTTTAAGAAGCTCTTTTTTAAAAATGCCATTTGGTGACCAAGGTTTTGCAATGAAAAAAGATCTCTTTCATTTGCTGTACGGTTATGATGAAAACGCTCCTTATGGAGAGGATCACCATTTTGTCTGGAAATGTCATCGTTTCAAAATTCCTCTTAAGAGAGTTCGTGCTTCTCTAAAAACCAGTGCAAGAAAATACCAAGGGAAGTGGTTAAAAACAACCATCAAGCATTTATTCCTCACATACAAACAAGCATGGGAACAAATGAAGTTACTACTCATTCCTCCCAAAAAAACGGCCATTGCTTGTTTTGTCAAAACACCAGGAGTGAGTGAACTCAAAACCAGGTTGGCCAAAAGCATTGGAAGAGAAAAGGCACAAGAATTTCATTCACTCTCTTGTCAAACTCTTGCAAGAACTCTCAAGAAAGTAAGAGGGCAATCGGATTCTTTCTATCCCTACTGGTCTGTCGCAGAAGATAAGGCCCGCTCTTTTGATATTTGGAAAGATTTTTTTACTCTTTCTCAAGGAGGTGGGGAGCTTGGACAAAGGCTTCACTACTCTTATCAGACACTTCGTCAAATCTATCAGCAGGTTCTTTTTATTGGAGCAGACTCTCCTCAATTATCGACAGAGATTATCCAAAAAGCCCTTCTGGCCCTTAATAGTCATGATTTTGTTTTGGGACCTGCTCAAGATGGAGGGTATTACCTCTTTGGAGGGAAACTAAAGCTTGAATATGAGGATTGGTTAAGTGTTCCCTACTCAACGGAGAAAACCCTCTCTGTTTTTCAATCCATTCTAGAGAAAAAAGGAAGTGTTGCTCTTCTAGGGCCTCTCACTGATGTTGATACCATTGATGAGTTGAAAAAATTAAAGGAAATAATTCAACATAAAGAAGAGAGTTCTGAACTCAAAATTTTTCTCTCGCAATTTTAGTTTAATACTCGTTAACAGTACTTCTGACTTTATAGCCTGAATCTTCTGGATGTCCCAAGCGAAAGTTATCCCTTGGGCCATGGTAGAGTTTGGTTGAATTGGTTGAATAAGACTCAAAACTCTTGATGAAAGCAAATAAGTCTTCGCAAAGCTCTTGCCCTTCTTTAACCCTTTTCGTTGTTAGAAGTAAACTCTGCCCACCAGCTTGCCTACAAGGGGATTCAAAACGAAGTCCTTCGTAATAAAATTCAACAAACTCTCCCTTTTGATTAATTTTTAATTCCCATTTCTTTTCTGCTTTTTCTTCTAGAATAAGAGAGAAGCCGTTATTCATAGCATCTTGAGAGAGCTCGTAATATTTTTTATTACTTGAAACATATTTAGAGCATTGATGATTATTTGATAGGCAATCATCAATGGCCGTTTTTCCTATAGGATTGTTCACGAAAATATAGTCTTGTGTAATTTGAAAGTATTCTAAAAGCTCATCCAGAGATCTCGGATTTCCACCGACTTCTTCAGAGCGAACCCCAAGAGAGCAAAGAATAAGAATGAATACAGACACTAATTTCATTACTTTCTTATCGGTCAAAAATGCTCAAATATTTAGGGGGGGGATAACGCCCTAATTTTTCTAGTAAAATGATAAGGAATTATAAATCATGACTCTGCTCAAACTAAGAACTTTAAATTATGAATTCTTAACAAAGATATCAATGTAATCAGTTACATTGTGGCAGGGGTTCTTTTTATCTTGTAGCCTGTAGTACTTCTTCCCTTGCGTTTTCTTAAAGTGAAGATTCCCCTCTCTTGTACAAACATCTGAATTGATATGGTCAACTTTTGTTGTAATCTTACCTTTTACAATAAACTCATCCTGATTAATAATTTCAACCAGTCCCTCAATTTTAATGAAATCCCCTCTAAGCTCTTGCTTGCCCTGAATTTCAAGGTCCCCCTCACCATTTCTCTTCACTACTGTTGTTCCAAACTTATCCCAAGAGATCCACTGCAATCCCAAGTAATTCTCTCCAATAATCGGATGATTAATCTCTGGTCTAACGAAAAGAGCCTCTTTTTCTTGACCAGGGTTTTCCTGGGCCCTTTTTTGAGCATACTGATTGAACTGCAGAAGTCCCAAACCAACTAAAAATAAAAAAAATAACTTCATACTGCTCCTTAAGTCCTTATATTTTAACACTGTTTTGATTTTTTTGTTAGGTAGGCAGAGGTTTATTACATGGTGTCTAAAAAATAGACACTAATAACTTAACATCTAAAAAAATACCCCATTATTCCGATAAGAGAGTATGTTATTTAGGTCTCATTTTTTTATTCTTCTCATAGCAATGCTAGTTCTCTCGTGTAACCAGTTGGGCCCACAGACTCTTAAAGAGTTTAAGCAACAAGGTGAACTTGTTGTTCTCACAAAAAATTCCCCTACAACTTATTATGAAGACAGAGATGGTTCTCTAGCTGGAATGGAGTATGAACTTGCTAAAAGTTTCGGGGCCTACTTAGGAGTCAAAGTCACTTTTAAGGCCATTGACGATATTCAAACACTACTGCAAGTTTTGGCCAATGGTGAAGCTGACATGGCGGCAGCTGGGATTACTAAAACAAAAAATAGGACAAAACGTTTTCTTTTTGGTCCTGAATACCAAAAAATTAGCCAACAGCTAGTTTGTCACCGAAAAGTAAAAATAAATTCTATCGATGATCTTTCTCAAGTAAAAATTACGGTTATCAAAGGAAGTTCTCACGAAGATAAACTCAAAGAAATCGCTAAAACTCAAAAGAGTAAAATTCCTTTTAAGGTCGTGCACGATATCTTTTCTGAAGAACTATTAAAAGATGTGGAAGATAAGAAAGTAGATTGTACTATTTCTAACTCCCATATCGTTAATCTTCACCAGCGCTTTTTCCCCAACATTAGAAACAGACTTCAAATCGGACCGGAAGAAAAACTGGCTTGGGCCTTGCCTAAGAGCAAAAAATTTCTTCAAGGAGAAATGGAGAAGTGGTTCAAAAAAATTCAAAAATCAGGAGAATTAAGGGCCTTGATTGATAAGTATTATACCTATGCTGATGATTATGATCCCTACGATGTTCAAATTTTTAAGCAAAGGATGAAAACAAGACTACCCAAGTACAAAAATCTCTTTATGGCCGCTGCAGCAAAATACGATATTCCTTGGAAACTGCTGGCCGCAGTTAGTTATCAAGAATCTCACTGGAATCCTTGGGCCAAAAGCCCCACTGGAGTCAGAGGTCTTATGATGCTGACAAAATATACGGCCAAAAGAGTGGGTGTTAAAAATAGAATGAATCCAAAAGAGAGTATTTTTGGTGGGGCCCTTTATTTGCAGAAAGTTCTCAAAAGAATTCCCCATCATATCCGCTCCCCTGATAGGCTGTGGATGGCCCTCGCTTCCTATAATATTGGGTATCTTCACTTAAGAGATGCAAGAATGCTTACAGTTTGGAAAGAGAAAAATTCTCAAATTTGGCATGATGTAAAGAAGTTTCTTCCTAACTTAGGAAAGAAGCAATATTTTAAACGCCTCCCTCATGGTTATGCCCGAGGATGGGAACCTGTGGCCTATGTCCAGAGAATCCGTAATTATTACGACCTCTTAGAAGAAGCAAATATTTAACTTTCTCCCCTCTTTGCGCCTTCTTCTATATTTGCTATATTCGCTCCATGAATTTCGATGAACTATTAGGAAAAAGTATTACTCTTCTAAAAGAATATCATAAAGAACATTTTTATGATGAGACTCCTGTTATTCATTATCAAACAGGCCCAGAGCTTTTAAAGAAGATTGATTTCAACCTTAATAGTAAAGATGAAGATCTTCTTAAACATATTAAGAACTACCTCTCCTACTCTGTGAGAACTGCCCATCCTGGATTTAGTAATCAATTGTGGGCCGGATTCGATCCGATTGGAGTCATTGGTGAAATAGTTACTGCTTTTACCAATACAACAATGGCCACCTTTGAGATGTCTCCTGTGGCCACACTCATGGAAAGGGAAATCATCAAAAAAATGACCTCTCTCGTTGGTTTTGAAGACGGTGAAGGAATTATGCTTACTGGTGGAAGTAATGCGAATTTAATGGCCCTCCATGTGGCCAGGCAATTTAAATTCCCGGAAGTCAAAGCTCTTGGTAATAATTCAAGAAATCTTGTGGCCTTTGTTAGTGAAGAATCCCACTACTCTTTTTCTAAAGCGATTAATCTTCTGGGAATAGGTTCTGAAAATCTCATTAAGATTAAGGCCATCAAAGGAAAAATGGATCCTTCATCTTTAGAACATGAAATTCTCAAGGCACAACATGGAAATAAAACACCTTACTTTGTGGCTTCAACTGCAGGAACAACTGTTAGAGGGGCTTTCGATCCTATTATTCAGATTGATAAAGTAGCAAAAAAGTATGATCTTTGGCATCACGTAGATGGAGCTTGGGGCGGAAGTGTTCTTCTCTCTCAAAAACATAAGCATCTTATTCAAGGACATGAACTGGTTGATTCTTTCACGTGGGACGCTCACAAGATGATGGGAGCCACTCTTATTGCCTCTGCTTTTTTAACAAAACATAAAAAATCCCTCTACGAAGCCAACTCTGGTGGTGGGAGTCGTTATATTTTTCATGAATATGAAAACACTCAATATGACTTGGGCCCGGAGTCAATTCAATGTGGCCGTAGAAACGATGCTCTTAAACTTTGGCTTTCTTGGAAAGTGATGGGAGACGAAGGGTTTGAAAAGCTAATTGATTCTTATTTTGAGCAAGTGCAATTTGCGAAAAAACTAGTTCAAGAACATCCTCGCCTCGAACTCATCTACGAACCAGAGTTTCTTAACCTTTGCTATCAAGTCAAACCTAAAAATCAAGATCTTGATATTAATAAGTATAACTCTGAACTAAGATATAAAGTCGTGAAAGAAGGGCGTTATATGGTCAACTTCTCTCGTGAGGGAGACAAAATCTTTTTTAGAGATATTTTTATCAATAACCAAAAAACACAGAGAACAATTCAGCAGTACTTTGATTATCTGCTTTCTCTTTAATATTCAAAAATCGACGCTTTATATTTGGCCAAAGCCTTTTGATACTTAAGGACAGACTTTACGTTTTTTATTTTTGCATCAATTAAGTTTTGTTCTCTGAGGTTAACAACAAAAAAATCACTTGCTCCTTGATAGAATTTTTGAGTTTCAGCTTTTTGTAAGGTTGTTGTCAAATCAACTTGCTCTTGAGTATTCTCAATTAACTTTTGAAGAGCATTAATTTGATAAAAAAGTATTGTTAATTCAGTACTCATTGTTTCTTTAAAAAGTTTCATTTTCCTTTTTTGGGCTTGAGACTTTGCTCTCGCTGCCTCTATCTTTCCTCTTCCTAAACGCCTTTCAAGGGGAATTTCAATTTGAATCATGGCCCTGTTTTCAGTTTGAGAAAGGGATTTGCTACCATCCCCCGTATCTTTTGCCATTTCAAAGCTAATATCAATTTGAGGGCTAAGAGAGTTTTCTCCTATTTTTTGCTCTAACTTAAACTCTTCAAGTTCGTTACTCATTACCTTTAATTCTGGACTAAGTTGTGTAAGCTTTTCTAAATCTTTCTCTAATTCTTTTTTCTCTAATGCTCTATATTTCTCGTTCCAAACTGGAAGATCTGACGAATTCATAAGTAAGGGAAAACCGTCACTATCTCTGTAAAATAAAGAAAGTAGAAGCGATGCTTCCATGAAATCTGCCTTTGCTTCAATCACCTGACTTTCACGTTTGACTATGTATTGCCTATTTTCAGTTTGGTAAATTTTGGCGAGATCCCCTTTCGCAATTCTCTTTCTAATCGCAGAGTCTCTTTTTCGAGCAATATTTAATAACTCTTCATAAACTTTAAGGCTTTGCCCCTTGGCCTGCCAATCCCAATAGGATATGGCGGCAAGTTTCCTCAATTTAATTTTCGTCTTTAAAAGCTTGGCCTCTGTGCTTGATAATTTAAGTTTACTCTTATAAAGCTTAAATCTTTTCTCATCTATATCTCTATCCCGCAAAAGAGAAAGGCTTACTCCAAGTCGACTTTCTCCATCACTCAAGGTATCCATTTTCCCTTCATAATCTGGGTATTCTCCTCGAGAAACTCGGTGCCCAGTATATATTTTACTGTTGAAAACTCTCAAAGGTTTTTCTAATTTAATATCACTTGAGCGACCATCGTAGTATCCTCTTGTCCTTACATCTGCTTTTGCGTTGAGTTTCAAATCAAAAGCACCGTAGGCTTCTTTTACCCTCATCTTTGCTTCTTCGACATTATCTAAGGCTTCAAGAATTTGAGGATAGTGTTTTTTAACAGATGAATAAACTTGATCGAAACTCAGCTCTTTTGAGTAAATGGGACAAGAGGAAAATAAAAATAGAATTAAAACACTCATTCTTTATAAATCTCTTTATATTTTTTCTCTTCTTTTTTCTTTTTACCACTATTTTTATTATTTTGGATTTCTTCAGGAGATTCATCAAGTGCTGGAGGGAAGCCATTAAACTTTCTCCATAATTCATATCCTAATCGAACAGTATTTAATAAAATCCATCCATAAACTCTAGTTCCCTGTCGAAGATAAGTATTATCTGGCCATGGTTCAATTGGGTCCGGAGTAATGAGAACTCTAAATTTGCCATTTTTTGAAGCTGAAGGATCAACAACATTAACAATGCCTCCAAAAGTTCCCACTGCAACTGAAGGCCAACCACTAAATTGAACTGCTGGCCAACCTTCAAATTGGAGGCGAACTTTTCGACCCGGATAAACAAGAGGTAAATCATTTCCATCAATATAGACTTCCGCCGCAGATTTAATTGTTTTAGGGACAAAAGTAGCTAACACATCTCCTTCTTTAACAAACACAGAACCAGAGCCATGCAAAACTCTTAAAATTGTCCCTTCTCGTGGAGCTGTAATGAGTTGAGTTTGTTGTCTTGAAAATCTAACTTCGGCTTTTGCTAAATTAGCTGCCGCAGTTGCCTCTGACGAGAGAAGTTTTTTATAATCAATCTTAGCTTTTTCGTATTTAGTTCTCGCACTCAATCCTTGTTCAAATAACTCTTTTTGCCTCTCAAGATTAATAAGTGAAGTCTCGGTCGCTGACTTAGCAGCTTCATATTTTTTTAAAATAGCATCTCTTTCAATTTTAAGTCTTTCAACAAACTGAGGGTCGTTATCTACAACCTCAACAATAGGGTCTCCCTTTTGTAGTTTTGAGCCTTCCTGGACAAACCACTTAGATATCAAGCCAGGAACTGTTGAATTAATATTTTGAACTCGGTCATTAGGATCGAGGGCCATAATTTTCCCACTACCTTGAGATGTCTGCTGCCAAGGCACTAAACAAAGTAGTAAAGAAATAAAAATAGCAAAACTTAAAATGAGCTTTGCTAATAACTCCATCCAACTAGGAGGAGGATTCTCATTTCTTGATGAAAAAAAACTTGAATCATCCCTATCAATTTGACTCATTCATTTTCCTTAAATTTTCTAAAGAATCTACTTTTTGGATCTTATCTCTTTCAATGATGAGATAATCATCAAATATGTCACTTACGTTACTATCATTTGAAAAATAAAGTAGCGTAATATTCTTTTCTCTAAAATGTTTTAAAATTCTCTCTTTTCTTGTTTTTCCTATTTGATCAAATACCTCATTTAAGACTAAGAATTTAGGATTGTGTAAAATAGCTCTTGCAACTTCTAAACGGATAAGCTGAGAAGGCCACAGAGGGTAGCCTGATTGGTTTAAGTAAGTATCAACTCCATTACTAAAGACATTAATAGTTTCATTAAGATCCACAATCTCTAGTGCTTTATTAATTTGGGAACCATCAAACTCTTTACCTAAGTTTAGGTTTTCTCTTATCGTTCCATCAAGAATCACTGGTTTCAATAAACAGTAAATTTCCTCTCTTATTTTCAATGGACAAAAGTCCCTTAAGTTAACTCCGCCGTAACTAATTTCGCCCTCCTCACAATAGCGCAAACATTGAATATATTCTAAAAAAACTTGTTTGGCCGAAAAGAACTTAGAACTGATGTAGTAAAAATATCCTTGCTTGAAATGGTAATTAAACTCGAAGCGAGACTGACCAAACTTGGAGGCTGCTTGCTTAAAAATAAGATCATGACATTCAACTTCACAGGGCTCTTGTCCAATTTTTTCATCTGATGATAATTCGTAAAAAACCATTACCTTGTCAATTGAGGCGTATAAATCATATAAAGACTCAAGGTAGCGACCTGCCTTACTGAAACTAGCAAGTATAACTGTCACAACTAGTTCCGCTGCAACTAGTTGCCCAAGAGTTAACTCTCCATTCATGACCAAGTACCCACCTAAACCTAAAATCAAAGCACTCATCACAGCATAAATGGCCAGTAATAATAATGTTTGAGAAAACACTTGCTTAAAATGTATTTTTCTTTTTGCTAAATAGTTATGAATTAACTTATCAGATTTCTTTATTCCCATTTCTTTTCGAGATTGAGTTTTAAAAAAGAGGTTCTCTCTTGCCAGTTCTTCTAACCAGTTGGCCATCTTATATTTTGCTTTAGACTCATAGACTGAAGTAGCGAAAGCTTTTTGAGCAAAAAGACTCCAAACAAACCAAATTGAAATGACAAGAATTAAATCAAAGATTAAAAAATAAGGATGATAAAAAGCTAGTAAAACTAAACCAGCTAAAGTCTGTAATACAATTGACGTTCCATCAACGAGAAGTTTTGTAACAGCTTTTTGTATACTAATTACATCAAAGTATCTATTGACGAGAAGTCCATCTTTTTGGTTCATGAAATTTCGAAAGTGAACGTTTAAAATACCTATAGAGATATCTGAAGAGACTCTGGCATATAAATGCCTTTCAAAATATTCAATAATAAGAGTTTGCAGAGCATTAAGAGCACCGGAGAATAACAAAAGAGACAACAGGATAAAACTTAAAACCACGAGAGGTTGGATTAGCGTTCCAAAAGTTACTGTCGTAACTAAAGACTGAACAGAAATCGGAATAGCAAGTGTGAGGATACTAACTCCCAACCCATAAATAATAGAAATAAAATAAAAAGAACTCTCTGGTCTTAAAACAAAAATAAGTTTTTTAAAGATCTCTTCGTAGGAAGGTCGTTGTGTTTCATTCATTATTAAAAATTATCACATTATCTCATAACTATTAATCACTTTTATCAATTTAATTCATCGTTTTATTCAATTTTATTAATAGCGCATTTTCATCTAGCTTTTTAAAGACACCGGGAAGCTCTGGAGGAGGGGATGACGTTTTTTTTAGCTGTTTTTCTTTTATTAACTCTGTGCGCCAGCGCTCAAGATTCATCTTTTGAAAAAAATCTATTTTATCAACAACAACCAACAAGTGATTTATTAAAAAAGCTAAAACCAAAGCAAATTAACTATTTCAGTATTTTTACTGGTCCGTCAGTGGGAGATTTATCCGATCCGGTTGATGAGGAAGGCGAAATTGATGAGAACTCCTTATCAACATGGAATCAAGTCAGTTTTCAGTGGGACCTATCTGAAAAATCACGCTTTGTTTTTAACCCACGTTTCACAATCAACCATAATGATCCCAGTGGAGAAAATATAGAAATGAATTCTCCCGTTTTTGGGGTTGTTTCAACTTGGTACAAGAATGAAAAATTTAGTTTTGGCGGAGGACTCAATACTCACATTCCTTCTTTAAGAGGAAAAGACGATAGAGACGACTCTATTGCATTTAACCCAGGAGGATTTAACTCTCTTTCATACCAAATAAACCCCAGACTTAGTCTAGGTTCATGGATTTGGGCAAGGGCTCTTTTCTACGATGAAGCAACTTCAGTTGATGATGCAAGAATTGCTTACTTTTTTGCACCTCAAGTGAATTACGCGCTCTCTGACAACACGATTGCAACTATTTTCTATCAAATCAATGCAGAGGTGAATAACTCTTATCAGTGGGAATTTGAAAAAGACGAATCCCTTAATTTTTTGCTTACTTTTAAAATCAATTCGTTTTTAACAATTGAACCTATGCTTACTTCTTTTCGAGCAAGTAATTTCTCATTAAAAAATTCTAATATCAACATATGGCTCTCTGGACGATTATTCTGATACTTAAAACGGGGAGCTAAAGCTCCCCATACTTCCAGTTTTCTAAATTGTTCCTACACCAGTATTTTGCCGCCAAGCTTGACGTTTGGCCTTAAGAGTTTTTGACTTTGATTCCTCGGTCGTTGCACATGAGGTAATCATGAGTAGCATAAGAAATAATAATGCCTTTGTTGTTTTCATTAGATACCTCCTTTATCTATTGATTATAAGGCTAGCATCATTCTATTCATCAATAAATTATATTAATTCTAAGTTATAGTTCAATTTAATCGAAGATTGACAAGCGCTAAGTATTCCCGTTTTTTGGATTCTTTAACTTTATTTACTGGTTATCAGGGGCCTAAGGACCCTGGGTTCTGGTTCTGAACCAAGAGCTTAATCTTTTTCAGCTAAATGACTTACTTTTGGCACACTGATTGCTCTTTAAGAGGGTGAAATAATAATGAACACAGTCTTTTTAGATAGTTAAGACAACCAAAACTGTTTAAAAAGTAGACACATGTGAGGTTTTTATGAAGTGGTTAACATGTTTTTTCTTACTCTCATCTATAGGTGCTTTTGCTCAGTCTGAAGACGTTTTTACAACTTTCGACCCAAAATCAGAAAAGAAAGAGAGAAAACAAAGACGAACTTACAAAGAACTTGTTCAAGAAGTTAAAGACGCAAGTTTTAAACTAGATGATATTGAAGTTGACCTTCAAATAGCATCTTATGATCTTCTTCAAACAAAGAAAAAAGCGATAGAAATTCAAAAATTAATTCTTCTTAATAAAAATCCTGCTACTCTTCTTACTCATATTCGCTCTATTCAAGAAAGTGATCACTTGATGGCCGGTGAAAATACTGGTCTTTTAGATCTCATAGCAGAGACTTACACTAAAGTGGATGCCAAAGATGGTAATCTTACTTCTCTCGCTATTCATGAAAATATGGCCAAGGGATATGAGCTTCAAAATAATATGCTGCTTGAACTCGTCAAAAATACAGACGCTGGGATTGAAGGAACATCAGAGTTCAAAAACAGAGAAGCACTTATTAATGAGCTTGAAAAAAATGAAGCTATCCTTCAAGCTATTTTTGATAATATCAACTCGCAACGCTCAAACCCTAATAAACCTGTTGTTGAAAAAAACTCAGGGGCCGACTCAAACGAAAGGTAATCTTTGATGAAGTTTAGTTTGTTTTTTATCCTTTGTTGGTGTTTAAGCCTTTGGGCACAAGACGCAACTTCTATTCAATTTAAAATGGATGTTGCTCATTTCATAAAGGCCAGCTCTTCTCTGGCCCAAGAACTAGATAAAGCTTATTGGCTCCATCAACAAGAAAATCTAGAATTATTTGCTCCATTAAATTCTCTAAGGGAAAAAGTGAAAGTGGCCCTTGAAGACAAAAAAATAGAGTTTTCTCAAATGGCCGCTTCCGTTGAGTATTACAGAAGACTTTTGGAAAAAAACATTGCCACATTAGAAAATCAAATGCTGGAAACAAATAATAAAGAAAAACTTTTATCCTACTATAGAGAGATCCTCAAAAGAGCTCAATTCTCTAAATTTCTTGTGGGTAAAATGAAGGAAGTTCAAAAAAATTATTTTGCTATTGCAGATGCAAACGAAATTGAACATTTAATGCAAGTAATAAAAAATCTAGGTAAAAAAATTAATAACATAAAGGCGCAAACATTTGTCTCTGAAAGAAAAAAGGAAATAGTTCATGAAGTTTAGTCTCTTCTTTCTGATTCTTTTTTATCAGTATGGGTTTTCAGCTCATCCCACTCATTTACAAAAATTACAAATCCTTTTAAAAAATACCTCTTGTACTTCTAGTACAGAGAGGAGTTTCTTTAACCTTGGAACCTTTTCTTCGAAAACAACATTATTAAACAAAACAAGTTGGTATTCTCAACAATCATCTGATAGCTTTTCTAGAACACAGCCCGAAGCATTTCTAAAAAAAGGTCAAGTTCGTTTTGCAAAATCGGATAAGGGAGATATTTTTGTTAGTCAGCAAAAGAAAGGGCAAATCTCATTTTATGTCTACTTGTGCTCAAGAGATATTTTAGAAGATCAGACTATTCTTCCTTCCTATGTTAAGTTCTTTTTAAAAAATTTGGGCCGAAAAAATTGCTCTTTTAAACAACACAGCGGACATATTGAAGTCTCTTTACTTAATAAAAAGAATCAATATCTAAGTATTAAGGAAAAACTCTACCCTATCAACTTTATAATAAATACGAAACAAGAAGTTCTCTCTTCTCTTTGTCAAAAAACAATCGACAAAGATTATCAACCTTCACCTCAGAAAATAAAAAAATCCTCTTACTACCTTTTTCCCATTGGAAAAAAGCACTACCTTCTGCATAATGGTGGAATTAAACAAACTCTTTAGGAGAAAAAATGTCTTGTCCCTGTGGAAATCAACAAGCTTATAGCGATTGCTGTGCCCGTTTTATTGATAAACAAGAAATAGCGAAAACTGCAGAAGAATTGATGCGCTCTCGTTACAGTGCTTATACCAAAGAAAATATTGACTATATCGAAAAAACCCAAACACTTGACCCTAATAATCCTTTTGACAAGGATGAGGCCACTCAATGGGCCAAGGACTCTCAATGGTTAGGACTTAAGATTGTTTCAACCCAAAAAGGAAAAGAAAAAGACAGTGATGGACAGGTTGAATTCATTGCAAGCTATTCAGATGGGAAACAAGAACATCATCACCATGAAAAATCTTTTTTTGTGAAAAAAAATGGCTCGTGGTTATTTTCTCATGGTCATATCGTCCAGGCTCCCCTTCAAAGAGAAAATCCTAAAGTTGGCCGTAACGAACCTTGTCCATGTGGTAGCGGGAAGAAATTTAAAAAATGCTGCGCCTAGTGACCATCTTCTCTCTTATAGGACCATCTAACCTTGCACTTAAGTAATGAATGAAGGCCCTATCGTTAGCTGAGTGGATCTTAACTGATAAGAAAGAGTATTTATGTCCAAAACGCTCTTGGCCTAGTTTAAAAAGCTCAATGTCATGTATGTAACACAGACCAAGTTTGTGTTCTCGGTGTCCCTCTAGGTAAATAACATTATCATATACCGGTACAATTTCAGGGACTGTATACATTAAGCGGCATATCGCACATTCTTTTAGTTTTCCCATACTCTCTCCTAGCTTAGGTTTCATCGGTTTTTTGAAAAAAAACATAAATATTAAAGTAAACAACTCAGTCTTTTGATTCTCTTTTGTACTCAGGATATAATAAATCCAGATGAGGGGCTTTAATTTATGATTAAGCTGTATGGAATACCTAATTGTGATACTGTTAAAAAGGCCAAAAACTACCTTTACTTAAAAGGGATTAATGATTTTGAGTTTATTAATTTCAAGACATCCCCACCTTCTCCTGAGCTTATAAAGAAATGGAAAAGGGCCTATGATAATAACTGGCCGGTTAACACCCGCTCTCGAACATATCAAAAAATTAAGGAAAGATTTGAAGCAGCTGGAGAAGAGTTGAAGATTGAGCTGATTCAACAAAATACCAGTGTTATTAAAAGACCTATTTTAGAAGTTCATGGGAAAGTTGTGGCCTTTGGCTTTAGTGAGTCAAAATATACAACTGTCATCTATGTTAAAGAAAGTATCTAAAACTTAGAAAATAGCCCATGGTCTCGAGTTCATAAAAAATTTGATATTGATAAAGCTAGATAAAAAATCAAATTATTAATTAAATTTGTTCATTAAAAAAATTGCAAACTCTTCTTCGCAATCCCGTATTAAAAATATGTTTTTTAGCTTTAATTGAAAAAAGGTGTGTTCTTTCATTATAATATTGAAAAAAGTGATAATGGACATTTATACTAGTTTTCTCATTAAAATTCTTTAGTAAGTCAACAGCTGTATTTTTTAATAATTTGTTAACTTCGCTGTTGAAAACTAACTCTACTCCTTTAAAATGATCCTTAACCACTTTAAACTCATTGACTGTAGTCATAAGGAATTCACTTTCTTCTTTCGTTAAAGAGTTCGCTTTTATTTCAACGACTACAATATCAATGTTCTTACCATTATTTCTTCTTGTCAGCGCAAAGTA
Source organism: Bacteriovoracia bacterium (assembly GCA_030431635.1). Lineage (GTDB taxonomy): Bacteria > Bdellovibrionota > Bacteriovoracia > Bacteriovoracales > Bacteriovoracaceae > CALFYV01. The sequence goes on along the minus strand of JAUIIL010000001.1, from coordinate 40,555 downwards.
TTGTGCATCATTGTAAGCTGTCACTACTTGAGGTTTATATTCATTAATAAGTTCGTTATTTACAATGAAATCTTCTCCTAGCTGCAAATTACTACCAATTACATGAGTTTTGCTTTTCATTGAGCTTGTTATATCCTTCTGAAGTTTGTCTATGAAAGTTTTTTCATCGATTATCTTCTCTTTGTAATGTACTTTAGACTCATAAAAAAATAGTTTTCGATAGGCCGTATCTCCACAAACAATAGTATTGTCATACAAGCGCTCTCTCGCCCACTCTTTACCTCGTGAATTTTTTGCTCTAGAAAACGAATGATGCGGCAAGGCAAACTCTCCAGGAGAGTCAAAGATACAATCATTTGCGATTGAAACAGAAATCAAGATAAAAGTGAATAGAAAAGAAACTGACTTCATGGCGTATGTTCTACTCTATCTCATTTATAAATGTAAGCCTGACTGTCACTATTTTGTAAAAATTCTGCACTAATTACTATAGAGCTAATTGGGAACTATATTTCAAATAGTTATAATTGCTCGATTGGAGCAAAGACTTTAAAGGCGAGGATCAGTTTTTTTAATTTCATCTTTTTCTTTGTGGGCAGTAAGAAATTTTTTTAAAATAAGGTAATTATCTATTGGATAGACCTCTCTAAACTCTACCCAATCAAGAAAGCAATAAAGCCACACCTCTTCAAGATCCCATTTATTCTCATTAACTCGTTCTTCAAAAAAATCTAAAATACGCTTTAGTCGACTCAGTTGGTTTTGAGCATAAACACTTTTATAATCAGGATCGGCGGAGAATTTTTTGAGCTGGTATAAAACGATGCCAGAATCATTGGCTTCATTAATAAGGGTTAAAACTCTTTTTTGTCCCAGATCAAGCGGACGTCCCTGTATGTATTCAGTAATAAGCATTGAGTCCCAAATAGCTTCATCTTGGTCAATTAAAATAGGAAGTTTAACAATAGGACTTACTTTTCTTAGTTTTTCTCTGTCCTGTTCATCAAAAACAGAAGCCTCTTCAAATTCATAATCTTTCCCCCAAAGGAGAATACGTATTCTTCGAACATAAGGGGATGTGTAAGAACCTATTAATTTCATAAAAAACTATTTTTTCTTTGTTGTTTTCTTTTTAGCTGTTTTTTTGGCTACTTTTTTCTTGGCCGTTTTTTTGGCAGTCTTCTTGGCCACTTTCTTTTTCGCCGTCTTCTTTTTGGTTACTTTTTTAGCAACTTTCTTTTTAGCTGTTTTCTTAACGACTTTTTTCTCACTTTTCTTCTCTGGTGTTTTTTCCTCTTGTTCGTCTTTTACATACTGAACAACTTTAAATTCTTTCCTCTCGGGCGTCTTTACCTCACCTACATCTTTTCCATTATTATCCATTAGTTGTTTGTATTCTCTAAGAAGTAATTGATAAAATTCATATGAATCTTCAGGTTTCAAGGATTTAAATTTTTCAAAAAGCCGAGTCCAAACCTTTGGATTGACTTGCTTAATTTGATTAATTAAGTAAAAACACTTAGGTTTATAATTTCCTTTGTTCTCTTTAAAAGCATTTCCTGAAAAAGACATGAATTCTCCTTTAAATATCTTCTATTAGACTTCTCGACTTTAACAACCAGAAGCTTAATTAATTGCAGGTAAAGAAAAAAGAAGCGGAAAATTCTTCAGTGAGACAAAAAAACTAATTTACTCCAGGGCTTCTCGCACAAATTGATTCGCAAGTTTTCCATCAAAACGTCCTTTTATTTGAGGAGTTAGCTCTTTCATAATGGCCCCCATATTTGGTGCATCATGCTTAGACATAATTTCTTGAATTAAACTTTTCACATCGGCTTCACTTAATTGAGAAGGCATATATACAGCCAAAAAATCGATCTCATTAATTGTTTTTTCTCTAATGGGATTGCCTTCCGGAAAGTTTTCAAGCGAATCTCTTAACTTTTTCACATGAGAAATCACAACATCCATTTCGTCTTTAGGTTTCTTTGAGGTTTTATTTTCCATGAGCATACTCTTCAAATAGCGTAGGGCCTCAAGTCGCTCTTTTTCTTTGGCCTTCATGGCCTCTTTGATATCAGTATTTAGTCTTTCAATCATCATCATCTTTTCCTTTTTTGCATCCATGCTACAGGAAAAGATGAATAAAAGTAAGCCTTGTCGAACTTCCTTGTTCTAATGGCCTACTCTCCACCTTCCTTGGTTTTGATATATATGAATAAAGCAAAGAGCGTGCCAAAGCCGTGATACGAGTTTTCAGCCATTTATCTGTTTCTTCTCAGGTGTCAGAATGCTTCTTAAGCTAAAATGGCCTCAATCTCTGAGAGAATATGCGCCTGGACATCATGATTATCATCTAAATCGGTATGATCCACTGATAGAAGGTTGTTCTCGACAGTTGTTTTTTCTTCATTTTTGGCCCAATTGGGACCGTCGTTAAGAAAAAGATTTTTGTCACTAAAGTAGTGAATATTTTTGGCCACGTTGGCAGGGATAAGATCGTTGTTCATTCCAAAAGAATCAATAGTAAAAAGAAGATCGACTTTGCGGTAACCATGATCAAGAGTATTAAGTTCATTAGCTATTTCAACTATTGTATCTCCGCCCAAGCTATGCCCAACAAGAACGATGGGCTGATCTGCTTTTCTTTTGTCTATCTCTTCTAGAATCTCGCTTTTTTGATCCCATCCATAATACCGCGCCCCTTCCACATAATCGGCCATATCTTTCATGCCTGAATAACTCCCCGTGACTGAGCCAACACTCATGATTCCTGCCCCTCCTAAAAAGAAGACACCAGGTTTTGAGACTGTGTGCTTGAGAGACTTTTTTTGAATCTCTTTGGCTTTTTTAATTTCTTCTATTTCTTTTTTCTTTTGTAGAGCTTTTTCTGCGACTTCTTTGGCCTCATCGGATATTTCAACTTTGGCATCAGGAAGTTTAGCTTCCGGTAAAGAAGGAGTATCTGTCTTTAATTCACTTGATTCTATCGAAGTTTTTTCAGGTTTTAAATCGAGTTTTTTTTCTGACTTAAGATCAGATTTTACCAATGCTTTTTTTTCATCTGGTTTTTTAAAAGCATCAGCAAAACTCCCCGCCCGTCTGTCACTGCGCAGATAATTTTTTTTATTATTGATAATAGCATTGGCCTCTTTCAGAGAGGGTATCTCAGAGCTCATATAGCTATTCTAACTCAGGCCGTAAATTTGTGTTAGCCCCCTGTAATTTTGACCTTAAAGCCCTTTTTTTCCAGGAGTTGTTTTATTTTTTGGATTTTATCCCCTTGAATTTCAATTCGTCCTTCTTTAAACGAGCCCCCAACCCCACAGGCACCCTTGAGTTCTTTAGTCAGTTTTTTGAAATACTCAGGATTCTCTGGTAAATCGTAGATGACACTGACCTGTTTACCGCCTCTAGACTTTGTCTCTCTGCGAAGGCTCAGAGTTAAATTTTCAGGAACAATTTCTTGAAAAGATTTTTTCTCTTCTTTTAGATGCGACCCATCACTACTATAGACTATACGATAATCACTCATTGGACTAATATAGGAAAAAACAAAGAAAAGGGCCAAAAAAAGTGCAAAATTTAAAAGAAAATCTCGTTAATAGCCTCAAAGTTGTTGAAGAAATCAAAAACCAACTTGAGCAAAAATTTGCAACAGACTCTCATCATTTAAAAGAGTTACTAGGCCATATTGAACAGGATATCCGCCAATACAAAGCAAAAATTAAAGAAGTCGAAGAAGGGTTTAAAACGAATAAAGATGAATTGGCCGTTAAATTAAGCTTACTCTCTAGTGAAGTGAAGCAAAAATACGAAGAACTTCTCAGCGATAAGTTTCTAGATTCTATTCATAAAGTAAAAAGTGAAGGTCTAAAGTTCGAAGAGCTACTTGACTTAAGTGTTCTTAAACTTAAACTTGGCCAAATGGAAACTAAAGATATTCTTAATAAATCGAAAGAAAAGCTAGAAAAAGAGTCTCACAAAGTTCTTGATCTTTTAAGTGCAAAACTTGAACAACTTAAACAGAAGCTATGAAAAAAAAACATTGGTTTTTCGTTTTTATTTTAACTGCGATTGCTCTTTATTATTTTAATAAAGAAACACCTTCTTCCAATAAACAACTCGAAGACAGAGAAGAGCTGAAAAAGGAAGAAAAAAAAGTTTTCCACAAACTCAAAGAAACTCAAGTTGAAACTCATGCCAAAGCTTCCCTACTTCCTGGAGACCTACCTCACCATGAAGAGCCTAGTTTTGAACAAGTAAAAGAAAAACTTAAAGTAAGTACTAAAAAATGTCGTGAGATGATCAACCAGTATCTTCCAGGAGAAGAGAAAACTGAAGATATTCCAGATGATCCGAATAAACTGAGACAAATTTTGAAGGCCTATATAGAGAGCCAATATAGCCAAGATATCTATCAATTAAATGAAGCCCTGACTAAAGATGGCATTGATCAAGAATCCCTTAAAGGATTTATTAATAACCAAGAAGAAGATGAGCAGTGTTATCCTTTTGTTGAACAAGAGGTTCTTCTTAAAATCTTAGACGAGCTCACTGAAGAAGGACTAGAGCAAGAAACGAAAAGAGAGTACAGAGATATTGTTTTAGACTATCTCAAAGAAGCACTGAATTTTCCTCAGTCACTTTTTCATTTAGCAAGTTACTTAAATATTGTTCAAGTGATGGCCCAAAAAAATCTTATTGAAAGTAGAGTTCAGTTTGATGTTGAAAGACTTAGAAGTGATGTCATGAGAACGGTACGAGATACTGATGAAGAGCTCATTAAGTCATTAAGAGATGAAGAGATGACTCAATTTGTAGATACTCACCGTAGACGCTTTGAGGCCACTAATAAAATAAAGCAAGAATTTAGACTCCTCTACCGCGATATTAGAAATTAATAAAGGTCTTCCTTGAAGCTAACTCCTATTTTTCTTTTCTTTATTATCTTTCTTTCTGAAGCCCAATGGGAGCGTTCTGAGTTAAAAGATAGTGGTATTAATCCTGAAAAGTTCTCTGAATTTGTTCAGTATGTCTTTGAGCAAACTGAACAAAAAAGAACAAATGCCCTTGTTGTTATTCATAAAGGCAAACTTATTTTTGAACAATATGCCAGAGGGTTTCACCCTGAATCAAAATTTCGGCTTTGGTCAATTTCAAAAACTATTTCAGCTCTTATTTTTGCAAGGGCCATTAAAGAGGGACTTATCGGTCTTGATGAACCAGTTGCGAGCTTTTTCCCAAAAGTTTCAGAGCAAATGGGAAAAATCAAAGTAAGAGATCTCATGAACATGAGTTCAGGGATAGAATTTGAAGAGAATTATATAAATCCTATGGCCTCTAGTACTATCAAAATGCTCTACGGCAGAGAGGGAATGGATATCACCTCCTATCTCACTTCTCTACCTATGCAATCTCCTCCAGGAGAAGTTTTTCGCTACTCTAGTGGAGATACCAATTTTTTAATGGCCTTACTCAGAGAAAGGTTAAAACAGAAAATATCACTAGAGGCCTATCAAAACTATCCTTGGACTTCTTTTTTTCAACCACTACAGATTGAAGCCACTTTTGAAACTGATTCAACAGGTCTTTTTATAGGCTCCTCTTATGTCTATATGTCAGCAAGAGACTTAGCAAAAGTGGGAGAGCTTCTTTTAAGACAAGGACGCTTTAATGAAGAAGAATTTATTCCACGTGAGTTTATCGAATTTATGAGCACACTCTCTCCTGGAATGAAAAATGCGGCTCCCTCATCCGGGTCTCATCATGAATCTTATGGAGCTCAAATTTGGCTTAATCAAATTTTCACTAAAACTGATGGGCAATCCTATGGGCCTTATATTCCATCTGCACCAGAGAGCTTAATCATCGGCCGTGGATACGCGGGTCAAGGTCTTTATATGTTCCCTCATAAGTCACTCATTGTGATTCGCCTGGCCCATGATAAAAAAAGAGTCATGAACTGGCAGAAGTTTGGTGAACTTATTCTTAATAGCTTTGAGGACATCCCGTGAAATATTTAAGTCTACTCTTCTTTCTTTTTATCTTTCTCACTGAAATTTTCATTCATGCTGAACTTCCGGAAAATGTAGCTTCTTATTACGCTAAAGAATTCTGCTCCTGTTTCTTTGTTTTAGAAAGAGAAGAAGAGTTTTGTCACAAAGAGCATGCTTCAGTTGTTCCCCGAATTGGTTTTGAGCTTAATCTTGAAGAAAAAAAAGTCACTTCAGGACTATTTCACCAAATAAGTTATCAATACACTGGCCCACAGCTTGGATGTCGACGAATAATTGATTAGAATTATATCATGATGAAGTTCTCTATTCTCCTTATTATTGTATCAGGCTTTTTACACGCCAAAGTAAAATTAGGTATTGATAGATTTTTTGAACAACCTCAATTACTAAACTACTTAGAGAATAAAAGAATTGCTATTCTGGCCCACCATGCAAGTGTTAATACTCAAGGCGAGCATTTAATCGATTTGGCCTTTAATCATCCTCAAATTCATGTTGTAAAACTTTTTACGCCTGAACATGGGTTAAGAGATCTCTCTGATGATTGGATAGAAGATGGAATTGATGAAAAAACTTCTCTTCCCTATTATGGTCTTTATAAACCAGAGAGAAGAGCCCCGAGTCAAAAAATGCTTGAAGACATAGATGTGATTATTATTGATCTGCAAGATGTGGGAATGCGCTTTTATACTTTTGCAACGACTATGGCGCTCACGATGAAGGCGGCGAATGAAGCCCAGGTTCAAGTTATTATTCTCGATCGCCCAAACCCAATTGGTGGTTTTGTTCAAGGATTAACGCTCAAAAATAACCTGACTAAACACTTTATCTCTTATGGGAAACTCCCAACTCGTCATGGGCTGACAATGGCCGAGCTTGCGAGGTTTTACTATAGAGAGTTCAATCTTTCGATGCCCTATTTTTTGGTTCCTATGGAGGGATGGTCTCGTAAGATGATTTGGGAGGAAACAGCCCTTAAATGGAATACTCCTTCTCCTGCTCTTATAAGTCCAGAAAACTCTTACCTCTACGCTCTTCTTGGGCCTTTAGAGAGTTTTAACTTGGCCGTTGGACGTGGAATTGATAATTCGGAAGCTTTTTTTATTTATGGTGCTCCTTGGATTTCTTTGAGTGAGTCGCAAGAACTTGCTCAAAAACTGAACAAACTCTCAAGCTTTATAAAGTTCTCTGCCTATTCTTGGAAACCTACTCGTTCCCGTTACCAAGGAGAGACTTGTTATGGGGTAAAGGTCGTTCATTTTGAGTTCAAAAAAATTCATAGTTTTCAACTTCTTGTCAAAGTCCTGCATATTTTTCAAGAAATGTTTCAAGAGAGATTTGAGCCGACTGTTAAAAATGAATGGACCCACCGCTATTTTGGCCATAAGAAAGCCTGGCAGTGGATTCAAGAGGGCAAACTTACTAAGATTATTAATAAGGCCCAAAGACAAACAAAGCGATTTAAAAGCTATATTCAGGGGCTCCTTCTCTATTAAAAGAGAGTACATTTTTCACCAACAAGAATGTAATCATTTCAATATATTGACTCTGAGTTTCTCTCCCTTGTATGAAATACCATGCGAAAGCTTTTGCTCTATTGCCTCCTCTTCCCAATTCTCCTCTACGCAGAAGAGGGGTATTTTGGCGAAGAAATTTACAACCTAAGAGGAGATCCTTTTATTATTTTGGGGCTAGATAAAACATGCTCTCGAGCTGACATTGATGTACGCTATCAAAGTCTCTTAACTATTTATGAACAAGATAAAGGTGTGATTCAAATTCTTAATTATGCAAAAAAAATGCTCGTTGATTTTGTTGAGAAGGAAGGTAGTAAATACTCAGACTATCAATTTCTTATTAGATTACAAGAAATGGAGTATGAGCAAAACTCATTTATGCGCGTTTTCTTTGCCAGCTTACCTGATAAAACGAAAGTTCACTATTATTTAAAAGCATTTGAGAGCGAGCCCGATAACTTTAAAGATTTTGTCTGGGAAGTGAATACCCGAATGACTCCAAAGACTATGGCAGAAAAAAATCAAGTCCTGACAGAACTTAAGATTGCAAACTCTATTGAAGCTCTCATGCAAATTCCTCTCTACGATGAAAGAAATATTCTTCCTTTAACAACCGCTGTTAACCAGATAGCGTCCCTATACCAAATTCCTTTAGAATCTATTTATAAAGATCTTTTTAGAGCTTCCGTTTTTTCCTTATTCAACCCAGCGGAGATAAATGGATTGAGTCAACTTCTAACCCACTCTATTTCTTTTAATGAAAATATCTCTGACCCCAAGTCTTTTTTAAAGAAGGTCACTTACAGTAAAAAAAAATGGTTTTCTTTCATGTATCGTAGAACCACTGGAGAAGTCCTTACAAAGAACGTAAAACTCAGCTCATTAAAGCAGAATTTTGAAGAGTCGCAAAAATACAATATTAACGAAATTCTTAAAGAGAAACCCTGTAATAGAATATGGGGGTTCATTCCTCGAAGATTTTTTTCAAAAAAATAGACTATGTGTCTTTTTTTTTGACACTAAAAGTTTGAATTTTTTACTTAATCCCTTGAGATTTATCCTAGATATAGCAAAATAGCTTCATGAATATTTTTAAACTCACACTCATTTTGACCTCACTCTCATCCTTTGCTCAAGAGCGTATTTATATTGGGAGCCAAAACGCTCTTGAGAGTAAGCATAATGGCAAAGAAAGACTTTCCTTTCGAAAGGCCAAAGGCTCTGAAAGAGTCGTTGTGTTTGTTAAAACGGTTGAACACTCAGCTATGCATGATCAGGCGCCACAAACCGTTTACATTCCATGGGAAGGTGTTTTACTGCCAAGTAATTTTAGCCTTAGGTCTGTTGTTAAAAAGAAAATCAAGAAAAGAGTAACAAATGAGGATCAAAACAATCAGAGTACGGATGATATTGTCTATTCAAAGAAAAAGAAGAAAGTCACTCAGCTTATTTATACGACAAATACTGGCGAAGAGATATTATGTGGAGAAAGTGAAGGGGTTAGAAGTAAAAGAATGATTTATATGAAAGGGCCCTGTCGCTTCTCTATTGAAGAAGAAATCGATCAAGATAAGCTTAATCGAAAGAGAAGAAAAGATAAAGAAAATGTTAAACTTCATCACACAACACACCACTACTATCTTGAAGTTAATATTTAATCACTTTTTTATTGTTCTCACTAAGCGAAAACCTAGGTTATGTCTCCAATCTGTTGAATTACCTTCATAATGTTCTAATTGAAAATTATCCAATCTACTTAAACTTGAACCAGTTCCTGAGTGAGCTCGATAGTTTATATCGCGAAATAAAAAATTTCGACGAAAAGATAATTCCACTAAATGAGTTTCAATAACATTGCCAATGAGGTCATAAAATTCCGTATTATTTAAAAGGTAAGCCTTTTTTGTTCCCACTGGAGATTTCAGAAAATTAGAGTTATGAGATAAATATGCATAATCACCAACTCTTTTTTCAAAGTCTTTTTCTCCTATAAAATCTATTGCTTTCTGAAGTAAAAGCCTTTGTTCATTTTGAGTGGGAAGTCTATAACCCTGTTTTTTTGTGATGAGACTTTTCATATTAAAAAGTTCGCTATCCTTTAATTCAAGTTTTCCCTCAAAAGCAGTTAAGCTATTTAGCCCTGAACTAAAATCAATACCAAAAACAGGTTCAAATCCCTTATTCATTGATAAAATATCAGCAAAAACGGCTTGAGAGAAAAAGTTTATTTTAGTCTTAGGTTCATCACCATGAACGCTTCCTGCCCATGAGAAAGGTTTATTAAAAACAGTATTCCAATGAGCATATGTGACAGGAGTCGTCATTACTTCCAAAGAGTAACCAATGCCAAAGTTTCCTTTGGATGAATCAGGTGTAATCTCTCCAAACTTCAATGGCAAAAAGAGATCTTCCACTGCTTCTTTTGTTCTGTCTCTTTCTTCCTTTGTCTGTTGTTCTCTTCGGACAATTGACTCAAGATAAGCTTTCACTTTCACTTCATCAATGCCATTATTAATATAGTCGTGAAAAATCTCTCCATATATCTTGTTTTCTTTATTAAATACCTTAAATTCAAAAGGATTAATGAGTTCACCCGACTCAAGTCTTACCAATACCTCTTCAAGTTCATCAACATTTAAGACTTTTCTTTCGTTTAAAAAATCAAGATAGGAGATAAAAAGAGTCGAAGGGTCTTCTTGGGAGTTTGCTAAGAAAGAAAAGTTACAAAGCTCGACCTTGGCCTCAGCAAAGCACATCAGGAAAAATAAAAGTAAAGCTGTTAACTTTTTCATTTTTTCAGAGTCCTTACTAAACGGAATCCTAAACTGCTTCTCCTCGCTCTAAGGCTTCCCTCATGCATCATATGATCAAAATTATTGAAGTTACTTAGATAAGACCCTGTTCCGGAATTCATTAAGTAAAGAAATCTAGAGTGATTTGATGACTCTGCTAAATGAGCTTCGAGAACGTTCCCAATAATATCATAAAAATCTCTGTTATTTATATAGTAAGCTTCTTTAGCTGCTACTGGCTGAGTTTGTCTTTTAGAATTATAAAATAAATATGCATAATCATCTATTTTTTCTTCAAAGCCTTTTTTTCCAATAAAGTCTTGAGCTTGTTGAAGAAGAAGGTCTTGCTCGTTTTTTGTTGGAAGCCTATAGCCTAGTTTTTCAATAATAGGATTTTTGCTTTTCCAGTACTGATCTTTTATTTCTATGTTTCCGTCATAAGCATTTAAACTATTACCTGTCTTCTTAAAATCTATATTAAAAACAGGGTCATATCCTCTACTCTTTGATAACAAATCAGCAAAAACTGATTGAGCAAAAAAGTTCACATTTGTCTTGGGCTTATCAAAAAGTTCACTTTCCTCAGCTAAAAGTGGCTTTTCAAAAACGGCATTCCAATGAGCATTAGTCACTGGTGTTGTCATTGCTTCAAATGAATAATCAATTCCAAAATCTCCTTTGGATGAACCTGGAATAATCACTCCAAACTCAATAGGCTTAAAAATATTTTTCATAATCTCTTTTGTCTTATCAATTTCACGTGCCGTTTGTTTCTCTCTTTGAACTATAGTCTCAAGATAAGCTTTTACTTTTTCTTCATCGATTCCTACATTGATATAATCTTGAAAAACTCTCCCATAAGACTCATTCTCTTTACTCACCTCTTTCGCTTCAAAAGGATTAATCAACTCACCTGACTCGAGTCTCACGAGTATTTCTTCAAATTCATCAACTTCAAGAGCTTTTCTCTCATTCAAAAAATCAAGATAAGAGATAAAAAGAGTCGAAGGTTCTTCTTGGGAGTTTGCTAAAAAAGAGAAATTGCAAAGCTCTACCTTGGCCATGACAGAGTTGGTGCAAATAAAGAAGAAGAAAAATAAAGTTATAAGCTTTTTCATTTCTTTAATGTCCTTACTAAACGCAATCCTAAATGTGGATAAGAATAGCGAAAATTTATATAATAAACATAAGGGGTCATTTCATAACTATTAGTCCTTGAGCGTGAAGAATAACCATAAACCCTTAAAGGGCCGATTTGGGACTTCAAATCCAGAACTCCTTCTACAGCATTGCCGATAACATCATAAAAAGAGTTTCCATCAATTTGAAAAGGTTTTTTAAGACCAGTTTCATAGATATTCCGGTTTTTTTTATCTTGTAGATAGGCATAATTACCGATCAGTTTATCAAAATCACTTCCGAGGTAATCAAACGCTTTTTGTGTTAATAATCTTTGTTCCTCTAAAGTTGGCAATCTATACCCCTCTTCTTCAGTTAAGTTACGATTAATTTTAAGTTCATCTCCTTTATTATTTGTATGCAAATGACCAGCATGAGCCGTTGAATTACTTATATTCGTGTCATGAAAACGATAGGCCGGAACATACCCTTTTAAAATTGAAAGCTTATCAGCAAAATAAGCTTGAGAATAAAAATCGATGTCTGTTTTCGGCATTTCTACGATACCTACATTATCAGCTGATAAACCTTGAATAAAAACGTCATCCCATTGAGCAACGGTCACAGGTGTTGTCATTGCTTCAAAAGAGTAATCAATTCCAAAATCTCCTTTGGATGAGCCAGGTGTAATGACTCCAAATTCAATGGGCTTGAAAATATCTTTAACTTCTTTTTTTGTTTTATCTGTATCTCGAGCCGTTTGTTTCTCTCTTTGAACTATAGTCTCAAGATAAGCTTTTACTTTCTCTTCATCGACTCCGACGTTAATATAGTCTTGAAAAACTCTTCCATAAGATTCATTCTCTTTATTCACCTCTTTGGCCTCAAAAGGGTTAATGAGCTTTCCTGATTCAAGTCTCACGAGTATTTCTTCAAACTCATCAACTTCAAGAGCTTTTTTCTCATTTAAAAAATCAAGATAGGAAATAAAAAGAGTCGAAGGTTCTTCTTGGGAGTTTGCTAGAAAAGAAAAGTTACAAAGCTCTACTTTGGCCATGACAGAGCTGGTGTAAACCAAGAAGAGTAAGAATAAAGTGGGCTGCTTTATCATTTTTTCAATGTCCTTACTAAGCGAAGTCCTGTATCCGTTCGGCTTGTATTTAAAACATGCTCATCTACCTCTTGTGAATATGTCGTGAGGTTATCGTTAAATCCCCCCATATTAGAATGAAAACTATAAATACCCTCTACATGCTTACTATCGAATAAATTTTCTCGGACATTTCCGATGATGTCGTAAAATCGAGTATTGTTAAAAAGGTAGGGTTTCTTGGTTGCTACAGGTTGTAATTGTCCAAAAGAGTTATGAGATAAATAAGCATAATCACCTAGCTTATCCCTAAATACGTCTTGACCAATAAAATCAACTGCCTTTTGTAGCATGAGGAGTTGTTCATTACGGGTTGGTAGTCTATAACCTTCACTTAAATGAAGGTCATTTCTAGAAAGTATTAGCCATCTATCAATATCATTCCCTCTTCTCAAATTCCCTTTATAGGCGCTCTCTTTATAATCGGGGTCTAGAAAGTTTATTTTATACACAGGTTCTAAATTTTTACTTTGAGAGAGAAGATCAGCAAAAATAGATTGCGAAAGAAAATTTATACCTATTTGTGGAAGATCAAGTTCCTCCATATCTTCAACCAAAATTGTTTTCTCAAAAATTGTTTTCCAATGAGCACGTGTAACAGGCGTAATCATCATTTCAAACGAGTAGTCAATTCCAAACTCCCCTTGGGATGATCCAGCGATAACTTCTTCAAACTTTAATGGGAAAAAGAGATCTTTGACCTCTTCTTTAGTTTTATTGGTTTCTCGTGCCGTTTGTCTTTCTCTTTGAACTATAGTCTCAAGATGAGACTTTATTCTCTGTTCATCTATCCCGATATTGATATAGTCCTGAAAAACTCTCCCATAAGACTCATTCTCTTTATTCACTTCTTTGGCCTCAAAAGGATTAATGAGTTCACCTGACTCAAGCCTTACTAGCACTTCTTCAAACTCATCAATATCCAAAACTTTTTTCTCATTTAAAAAATCAAGATAGGAAATAAAAAGAGTCGAAGGGTCTTCTTGGGAGTTTGCTAGAAAAGAAAAGTTACAAAGCTCTACCTTGGCTTCAGCGAAGCATATCAGAAAAAATAAAAATAAAGTAACCTGCTTTGTCATTTCTTTAATGTCCTTACTAGACGTAGTCCTCGAAAATTGCCTTCACTACCATTAAGAGTATTCTGAGGATAGGTTTTTTCAAACGTTTTTTTTGAACTTAAACTAGAACCACTACCTTCATGAAAAGTATAGAAATTATCTGCTCTTAATCTCCTTTGAAGTTTAAGAGCACTTTCAGCAACATTTCCAATGACATCATAAAAGGATTGCCCTTCAATTTGAAAAGGTTTTTTATCAGTCGTATTCTGAATTAAAAGATTTGAATTATGACTTAAATAAGCATAATCGTCTATGAGCTCATCAAAGTCATCGCCGAGATAGTCGATAGCTTTTTGCATTAACAGTTTTTGTTCATTTAAAGTCGGTAATCTATAGCCTTCTTCGTTCGTCAAATCTCGGATCGTTTTAAGTTCCCATCCTCCATACCCTTTTAAACGCCCCCCGTATGCGCTTAAATTGTCACTATTAATATCGTCAAAACGATAAACGGGCCTGTAATTGTTCATCTCTGATAATCTATCCGCAAAAAAAGCTTGAGAGAAAAAATTTATATTTGTTTTGGGCATTTCTAAAGAGCCTATGCTACTTGGAGCGAACTCAAAAAGTAAGACTTTATCCCATTGAGCAACTGTCACTGGAGTTGTCATTACTTCAAAGGAGTAATCAATTTCAAACTTTCCTTTAGATGAACCTGGAGTGATCTCTCCAGTCTGAACCGAAGAAAAAACATTTTTAACTTCTTCTTTTGTTTTGTTTATTTCTCGTGCTGTTTGTTTTTCTTTTTTTACAATCGATTCTAGATAATTTTTTATCTTCTCCTTATCGATTCCGACATTGATATAATCTTGAAAAACCTCTCCATAGGCTTTATTCTCTTTACTCACCTCTTTAGCTTCAAAAGGATTAATCAGAGCTCCTGATTCAAGCCTCACTAGTACTTCTTCAAACTCATCAACATCTAAAACTTTTCTCTCATTTAAAAAATCGAGGTAGGAGATAAAAAACGTGGAAGGATCTTCTTGAGACCTTACCAAGAAAGAGAAATGGCAAAGTTCTACCCTGGCCTTTGCGAGGCACATCCAAGAAAGTAAAAATAAAGCTATTAACTTTTTCATTTCTTTAATGTCCTCACCAAGCGAAACCCAAGTTCAGTTCTTCTCGTTAATAGGCTCCCTTCATGTATCTCTTGAAAAAAATTATCATCAAAATTTTTATAAGAACCCGTGCCTGAGTTTATTTGATAAAATACCCCAAATCGAGTTGGCGACTCGACTAAGTGAACTTCCCTGACATTTCCAATAATGTCATAAAAATCTCTATTGTTAAGATAATAAGCTTCCTTCGTTGCAACAGGGTAACTATGGTTCTCGGAATTAAGAAATAGATGTGCATATTCTCCTATTTTTTCTTTAAAATTCTTTTTCCCAACAAAGTCTTGAGCTTGTTGAAGAAGAAGTTTTTGTTCATCTCTAGTAGGTAATCTATAGCCCGTTTTTTGAGTAACAGGAGTTTTCGTTCTCCAATGATGTTCCTGCTTTATTTCGATATTTCCATCGTAAGCACTTGAGCCCTTAATTGCTTTTTTAAAATTTATATTAAAAGCAGGATCATATCCCTTACTCTTTGATAACAAATCAGCAAAAACTGTTTGAGCAAAAAAATTCACATTTGTCTTGGGTTTATCAAAAAGCTCACTTTCTTCAACAAGAAGAGGCTTTTCAAAAATACTATCCCAATGAGCATGAGTTACAGGTGTTGTCATTACTTCAAAGGAGTAATCAATTCCAAAATCACCTTTAGATGAATCTGGAATAATCTCTCCAAACTGTATAGGGAAAAAAGTATCTTTCACCTCTTTTTTTGTTCTATCTACCTCACTTTGAGTTTGTTTTTCTCTTTGAATAATCGATTCAAAATAAGCTTTCACTTTTTCTTTATCAACTCCGACATTGATATAATCTTGAAAAATCTCTCCATAGGCCTTATTCTCTTTACTCACCTCTTTAGCTTCAAAAGGATTAATGAGCTCACCCGATTCAAGCCTAACTAAAACCTCTTCAAGCTCATCAATATCTAAAACTTTTCTCTCATTTAAAAAATCGAGATAGCCGATAAAAAGAGTTGAAGGATCTTCTTGGGAATTTGCTAAAAAAGAGAAATTGCAAAGTTCTACCCTGGCCTCTGCGAGGCATATTCCAAGAAATAAAAAAAATGTTATCAGTTTTTTCATTTCTTGAGTGTCCTCACTAAACGAAATCCGAGCTGAGCTCTTCTCCCTGCTAAACTCCACTCATCTAGCTCATTGATAAGATTATAATAAGGGGCGTGATAAGCGTTCGAGGCTGATTTCATTTGATAATTTAATCCAAGACGATTTGACGACTCAAATAGATGTGTTTCCCAGACATTTCCAATAATGTCATAAAAACTTTGATTATTAATATGATAAGCTTCCTTCGTTCCAACTGGATAAATATTATTTTCAGGTTGATCATACAACAAATGTGCATACTTTCTTATCTTGTCTTTAAAATCCTTTCTTCCGATAAAATCTTGTGCTTGATGAATAAGAAGCATTTGTTCATCTCTGGTAGGTAATCTATAGCCCTCTTTTTGACTGATAGGAACTTTCGTTCTCCAAGATTTAGCTTTTTTTATTTCTATGTTTCCGTCATAAGCATTTAACTCTTGATTGCTCGAACTCAAATCTATATTAAACACCGGTTCTAAACCTTTGCTATTTGACATAATATCCGCAAATACTGATTGAGAAAAAAAGTTTATATTCGTTTTAGGCTTATCAAAAAGTTCTCTCTCTTCAGAAAGTAGAGGTTTTCCAAAAACAGTGTTCCAATGAGCATAAGTTACAGGTGTTGTCATTACTTCAAAAGAATAATCAATCCCAAAGTCTCCTTCGGATGAACCAGGTAATATGACTCCAAATTCAATCGGAGTAAAAACAGCTTCAACATCTTTTTTTGTTCGTTCTGTGTCTTGGGCCGTTTGTCTTTCTCTCTTCACAATCGATTCAAGATAAGCCTTCACTTTTTCTTCATCGATCCCAACATTAATATAGTCCTGAAAAATTTCGCCATAGGCCTTGTTCTCTTTACTCACCTCTTTCACTTCAAAAGGATTAATGAGGGTTCCTGATTCAAGCCTAACTAACACTTCTTCAAATTCATCAACTTCCAACGCATTTTTTTCATTCAAAAAATCAAGATAGGAAATAAAAAGCGTGGAAGGATCTTCTTGGGAATTTGCTAAGAAAGAGAAGTTGCAAAGCTCCACCTTGGCCATAATAGAGCTCGTGCAAATTAAGAAGAATAAAAATAAAATAGCTCGTTTTGTCATTTTTTTAATGTCCTCACCAAGCGCAGTCCTTTAAAACTACCTCTTGTGTAGATGAGAAGTGTTTGCTGTTCATTTTTAAAGTTTTGTTTTGAGCGTAAGCTGGATCCATTTGTTTCATAAAAAAAATAAGCTCTATCTTTACCTGATTGGTTAATAGGCATTAGAGCACTTTCTGAAACATTCCCAATAATATCATAAAATAATCTTCCTTCTATTTGAAAAGGCTCTTTGCTACCTGTATGGTGGATTGAACGGTTTGAATTATGGTTAAGATAGGCGTAATCATCGATGAGATTATCAAAATTACTTCCAAGATATTCAATCCCCCTCTTCAGTAATAGCTTTTGTTCATTTACAGTTGGCAATCTATAGCCTTCTTCTTCAGTAAAATCACGTTCGACTTGAAGCTTCCACCCTTTCTTCCCTTTATCTAAAAAACCTTCATAAGCTCCCAAGTTCTCTAAGCTTGTGTCATCAAAACTATAAGCTGGACTGTATCGCTTTATGACTGAAAACTTGTCAGCAAAAAAAGCCTGAGAATAAAAATTTACGTTAGTTTTTGGATAATCAAAAAACCCGCTTTCTTCAGCTAGAAGAGGTTTTTTAAATACACTATTCCAATGAGCATAAGTTACAGGTGTCGTCATCACTTCAAGCGAGTAATCAATTTCAAACTCTCTTTCAGATGAACCAGGTGTAATGACTCCAAACTCTATTGGAAGAAAAGCATCTTTAACTTCTTTCTTTGTTTTACTCGTCTCTTGGGCCGTTTGCCTCTCTCTCTTCACAATTGATTTAAGATAAGTTTTTATCTTCTCTTCATCGATCCCAACATTGATATAATCTTGAAAAATCTCTCCATAGGCCTTGTTCTCTTTACTCACCTCTTTAGCTTCAAAAGGATTAATGAGAGTTCCTGATTCAAGCCTAACTAACACTTCTTCAAACTCATCAATATCCAAAGCATTTTCTTCATTTAAAAAATCAAGATAAGAGATAAAAAGAGTGGAAGGATCTTCCTGGGAGTTTTCTAGAAAAGAAAAGTTGCAAAGCTCTACCATGGCCATGACAGAGCTGGTGTAAGCCAAGAAGAGTAAGAATAAAGTAGCCTGCTTTATCATTTTTTCAATGTCCTTACTAGACGAAAACCTAAGTTATCCATTCTCGCTGTTTTTTCTTCAAAATGAGCGTAGTCTAGTAAACCTTTGGGATGAGTTTGATAGGAGCCAGTATGTGATTGAAAGTCATAAAATGCTCCAGTAGCACCTAAAGGATTTAAAGACTCTTTCAAACTTGTTTCTCTAATATTTCCAATAATGTCGTAGAATTTTATGTTATTAAAAAAATAAGCCTTTTTCGTTGCGACTGGAGAAGTTTGATTATTAGAATTATGAGATAAGTGAGCAAAGTCTCCAACTCTCTTTTCAAAATCTTTTTCTCCAATAAAATCTCTAGCTTTTTGAAATACGAGATATTGTTCTTCGATTGTCGGTAGTCTGTAGCCCGATTGATAAATGATAGAGCTCGGCATTTTCCAGCGCTTACGATCAGTCTCTATAATTAAATCCCCACCAAAAGCACTCGTCCCCTTTCTTAATTCTTTTGATTCCATATGAAAAACAGGTTCAAATCCATTTTTGGCTGAAAGAATATCTGCAAAAACTGCTTGAGAGTAATAATTTATATTTGTTTTTGGCCTATCAAAAATATCCCATCCCAAACTCAAAGAAGGTTTCTCAAAAATAGAATTCCAATGAGCATTGGTAACTGGTGTAACCATTACTTCAAAGGAGTAATCAATTCCAAAATCGCCTTTAGATGAATCTGGAATAATCTCTCCAAACTGTATAGGGGAAAAAGTATCTTTCACCTCTTTTTTTGTTCTATCTATCTCACTTTGAGTTTGTTTTTCTTTTTTTACAATCGACTCTAGATAAGTTTTCACTCTTTCTTCATCGACTCCAACGTTAATATAGTCTTGAAAAACTCTCCCATAAGATTCATTCTCTTTACTCACCTCTTTAGCTTCAAAAGGGTTAATGAGTTCACCCGATTCAAGCCTAACTAAAACCTCTTCAAATTCATTAACTTCTAACGCATTTTCTTCATTCAAAAAATCAAGATAGGCGATGAAAAGAGTTGAAGGATCTTCTTGGGAATTTGCTAAAAAAGAGAAATTGCAAAGTTCTACCCTGGCTTGAGAAAAGCTTATCCAAGAGAATAGAAATAAAGCTATAAGCTTTTTCATTTCTTTAATGTCCTCACTAAACGAAATCCAGTAAATTTACTTTTCCCTTTAATTAAATCTTTCCTTGAGGAGGCGTCCCATAAGCCTCTACTCTGGCTTAAGGCAGAACTAGTAAACCAAGAAATTTCATACGTTCTCCATTGATTTTTTTCAGTTTCTATATTTAAAGAAGTTTCATCAACATTTCCTATCACATCATAAAAATATTGTCCTTCAATCTGAAAAGGCTTTTTTTCTCCGGTATTGTGGACACTATAATTAGAGTTATGAACTAGATAAGCATAGTCATCGATGAGTTTATCAAAATCACTTCCCAAATAATCAATTGCTTTTTGTAGTAATAAGCTCTGCTCATCTAAAGTCGGAAGTCTATAACCCTCTTGTTCAATAAAATTACGTCTTGTAAATAGCTCATGAGATGAGCCATCTTTATGAAGGATGCCTTTATATGCCTGTGAGAAGTCTAGACCTGATGCTATTTTATGAAATTCATAGACTGGTTTGTGGCCCATTGTCGTTGACAGTTTATCTGCAAAAAAGGCTTGAGAGAAAAGGTTGATATTTGTTTTTGGCAAATCAAAAATCTCCCCATCTTCGAACTGCAATGATTTTTCAAAAATACTCTCCCAATGCGCATGAGTTACCGGTGTTATCATCACTTCAAAAGAGTAATCAATTCCAAAATCTCCTTGGGATGAACCTGAATTTATTTCACCAAACTTAATAGGCATAAAAACCTCTTTGACTTCTTCTTTTGTTTTATTGCTCTCTTTGGCCGTCTGATTTTCTTTTTGAATAACAGATTTAAGATAAGTTTTTATCTTCTCTTCATCGATCCCAACATTGATGTAGTCTTGAAAAATCTCTCCATAGGCCTTATTCTCCTTATTCACTTCTTTCACTTCAAAAGGATTAATGAGCTCACCCGATTCAAGCCTCACCAGTATTTCTTCAAACTCATCAACTTCCAAAACATTTTCTTCATTTAAAAAATCAAGATAGGAAATAAAAAGCGTGGAAGGGTCTTCTTGAGAATTTGCTAGAAAAGAAAAGTTGCAAAGCTCTACCTTGGCCATGACATAGCTGAGACATATCCAGGAAAACAGGAAAAATAGAATGGATTTCATCATTGCCAGAGAGTACTGAAGGGGAAATAGATATTCAATGCAGCACATTGAAACATGAAAATATTATCAAAAAATAAGGTGTTACGCCGTTTTTTTGACTTTATCTTTCTGATAAATTCGAAAAAAATCCTCTAACCTACTGATAAGTCTTGGATGGTATTTTGTGCCAAGCAAGGAGTCCTGATGAACTTCAAGTAATTCGGCCCAGGCCTTGTCAGCAGTAACATGCTGATTGTAGGCATGAATCGTTTTAAAATGATCGAATAAATCTGCGATACTTAAGAGCATGGCCTCTACAGTGAGGTCTTCTCCACTTATTCCTCTTGGAAATCCTGTTCCATCAAAATTCTCATGATGAGAGGCAATAGCATCGTGAACTCTTCTATCTAGATGAATACATTTTCTTTTTAACATTTCTAAACATAGCTGAGGGTGTTTTTTATAATCAATATTGTCTGTAAGGTTAGAGAAAAATTTTCCATGAGTTCCTGGTTTAAAGTCTATTTCAAATTTTCCATGATCGTGAACAAAAGCTGCGAAGGCCAAGTCATCAGTATTTTTAAGTCCTAGATAATCTCCCCATATAATAATATAAATAGCGCAGTTAAGACCATGAGATATTTCTGTCCATCTGACATAAGGAAGCTTACACAAGGCTTCAGCCGGATTGTCAAAACGAGAAATTAATTTTCTTAGTCTTTTGATAATATCTTTTCCAAGATCTGAGAGTTGATTTCCTATATAAGTTTTCTCATCTGCTGAATGATCGAGAAAATAAGAAAGGAAAAATTTATAGCGCTTTCTTGTTTGATGCATTTCTTCTGAAAAATACATATTACTTGAATCAAAAATTTTTACCAAATCTTCATTTTTTACAAATATACGATTATGGCCTTTTTGAATAAGAAGATCCATTTTACCTCTCGTAAATTCTTCATCCGCATTAAGAAATAACTCGTATCCATTTTTATCATCATTATAAATAAATAAAGGAGCTGAAAATTTTTTCCCTGCTTTGAAATCATTTAAAACAAGACTTTTAAATTTCTGGCGTGAAAAAGTTTGCAAAATATAGTTCACTTTATTTTTATCAATATTATTTCTATCAAGTTTTATAAGAACTTCACTTTTTCTTGAAAACTCGTTAATAAAGTTTGAGAGTTTCTTTTCAAAAAAAACGAGAGTCACTGCTTTAGGATTTTTTTCTACTGTTTTGGTGTAAAGATCGAAGATATGCTTTCTATATTTGCTTGCAATTGTTCTGTCTTGATAAAGAGATTCATCAATTAAAAGAACATCGACTCTCTTGATATCAATAATCTGGCTTGCAACTTCAGTATTTTGCGTACTGAAATATGCTCCATACTTTTCAAAAGCCGGAGAGATTTTTTTCTCTAATTCCAAATCATTGGTAACAAATAAAACAAATGGCTCTAGTGATTTAAAGCTGCTCATACAGACCCTTCGGTATATTTTGACTGAAAATTAACCGTCTGTTTTTCTCAGATTTTCATTTTTTCTAAGGTCTGGATCATACGTTTCCATTTCCCCATCTTAGGAAATGCATCATAAAGACCTTTAATAGCTTTTTCGTGGGAGAAATCCGCTTTATTTTTCAGCATGTAATGGACGTATTCTTCGGCCACCATAAACACCATTGCTAAGGGAGAGAGGTTACTTGGAAAGTCTTTGGGAAAACCAATACCATTTTGGGCTCCATGGTGTTGCTTAATGATGATATCAGCTCCCATCGGAGCATTAGGAATTCTAGAGACAATATCGCTGGCCAAATAAGCATGATGCTCGACAACTTTTTTTCTTTGCTCATCTAAATTAAGAGCATTCATCTCTTCTGTTGAATGAACTTTAACAAGTCTTTCTTCTTGTAAAACAATGTCATGGAAAAAAGAAATAAATGAGAGCTTTTTCTGCTGCTCTTTTGTTCCCCAATCCATCGCCTCAACCATTTGAAACGAAACATAAGTGATGAGTTGACAGTGCTGAAAAGCAAAGCCACTTGTATTCTCAAGTAGGTTTTTCATAAAATAGCGCAAGGCCTTAGAGTCACCTACCATGTTTAATGTTTCTTCAATATAAGTATTCGCAACTTCAACTGTCTCTTCACTCAAAGGCATTTCATTAATAGACTGTGTTTTCACAAAGTCCATGGCCTGTTGAAGAAGCCCTACTTTCTTTTTCGGATCCTTTGTTTCTCTAACCTTTAAAATGACTTGTCTGGTATAGAAATTAGTAAACTTAAGTCTTAAGTTAGACTGAATATAAACATGACGATGACCAGATTTTTTAATATTTAAGATATCTTTATTGGTAAACTTTTTTCCAGCTTCAATAACTTTGTAGAACATATATTTACCGTCTTTGTCAGCATTTCTTTTAAAAACTTCACAATTACTCTCCTCTATATTCTCTAAGAAAGTAACCGGAATGGGGAAAAACTCGGGAACAAATCGACTTGCAATATCTCTGGCCGTAACTCCCATATGCTTGGCAACTGCTTTGAGAAGAGTCGACATATCAACCTTAGGAGGAAGAATATTAGCAAAATAATGAATGCTTCTTTCTTTACCAAGCATGATGACAGGAATATGAGATTTATCGTTGGCCTTAAGAAAATTAATCATTTCATCAGCTGTTTCAACACCATCAATTTTTTCTTGAACAATAATAAGGTCGACAGAGTCAACATGATCGAAAACCGACATGGCTTCATAGTGAGTTTTTTTAATGATTGAATCCAGATCGGTGTACATCTTTAAATTCAAAGAATAAATATCTTGAAGAATAGGATCTTCGATTATAAGTAGACAATGTGCCATAGCTCTTAACTTATCGCCTGTTTAGGCGAAATTCTAAATATTAATTACTTACTCATTTAATTTTACCTTATTTTCAGGGGGAAAAACTTCAAATTTCGCCTTTTTTCTCCGAACGGTTATTTAAAGAGCTTCTTTAAGGAGATTAAATGAGCGATTCAGTCGAGCAAAAATCTATTTTGGTTGTTGAAGACGATCCTATTATGATCTCTTTTGTCAAAAAAGTCCTCCAACCATATGGCTATCAAGTCTACAATGTCACCAATGGCAAGAGTTGTGTTTTGGCCTTAACTCGCTATAAATTTGATTTAGTCATTATGGATATTAATATGCCCATTTATGATGGGAATTCAGCAACTATTGATATTAAAAATCATAAAGATCTAAAACAAACACCCATTATTGCTATTTCTAGTAATAAAGATTTTGAAGAGCAATCAAAGTATGCTGGAGCCGATTTTTTTTTGACAAAACCTATTTCTAAAGAAGATCTAATTGATAAAGTTTTAGAGCTTATTGAAAAATACCGCTCAACTTAGCTCTCCTTTTAGATTGAAAGAAGATGTAAGGAAACCCATCTTCTACTCTTTAAAAACCAGGAAATTTTTACAATTCCTGATTTCATTTAAAAATCCTAACCTTAACATTTCCTTGTGAGAGTAGAGTTTTTTGTTTTTGTTTATTTTATTTCTTTTTCTTCCATGTCTATGGAACTCTCGAGTTATTTAAAAGCTTTTAAACAAGATAAACTTAAAACTCCTATTTATAAACTTGGGAAATCTCTTTTTTTTGATAATCGTCTTTCTGGAAATAATAATATTTCATGTAGCACCTGTCATAGCACAGCGTTAGGAACAGGAGACAGCCTTCCTTTATCTCAAGGACAAAAGAACAAGATTTTAACTAGAAACTCACCTTCTTTATTTGAACTTGGTGAAGGAGGGTTTCAGATGTTTTTCTGGGATGGTCGAGTGAGTTTCTCTCGAACTGAACCTCCTCTTTTTAAAACACCTGTTAAAGAAATCAGCGGCTATTATCCTCAAGCTTCTCACATCACTCGCGCTCTTAAGAACCCACTTGGTGCTCAAGTTCTTTTTCCTATGATTAACCCTGATGAAATGCTTGGGTACAAAGGAGAAAACCCAATTGCTAATTTTGAAGAACCTCTTATTATTTGGGAAAAGATTACTGAGAAAATCCTTGCCATAGATTTTTATCAGAAACAATTTGAAGTTCTTTATCCAGACGAGGAAATTAATATTGGTCACCTGGCCAATGCTATTGCCCACTATATAACTGAAACTTTTCGTGCTGATAAAACTCCTTTTGATCTTGATCGATTGGGGATTAAAAAGCTTGATGAAAAGTCACAGCGAGGTTTAAATGTTTTTCAACAAAATTGTCTCTCCTGTCACTCCCTTCCTACTACTACAGCTCACTCTTTCGCTAATATTGGCATTCCAAGTATTGAAACAATCGATAAAGGGTTACCAGGAGGCATTCCTGTTGATTTCCAATTCAAAACGCCCTCGTTAAGGAATGTGGCCCTGACAGCTCCTTATATGCATAATGGAGCTTTTTTGACCCTTGAAGAAGTCATCGAGCACTATAACGATCCTGTTAAAAGTTTGAAAGAGTATGATATTTCAAGACTTAATAAAAAATATCGCTCTGTTTATGGAAGGGATCTTAAATGGGCCGATACGCCAGAGACTATTGCTTATAAGGTAAGTACATTTGACGCAAGACTCACTCTAATCAAAATGACAGAAGAAGAGAAAGCCGATTTGCTGTATTTTCTCAAGTACGCTCTGACTGATGAGTCTTATCTTGATAGACTTTGAATAAGTAAAAATTACTCGCTTCTCTACTCCAAGCAGTTGAAAAATGATAACTGTCTCTAATGAGATATTTATTAGTTTTAAGTCTACTATTTAGCAGCTTTTCCCATTCCAATGAGAGAAGAGAATTTGTAAAAAAGTGTTTTCTAGGATTTGTCAGTGCTGTCACAATTCCAGAGCACCTACTTGACTCACCAAAGATGGCCCCTCCTCGTGAACTTGAACCTTACTATCTTGATGTTCTTCAACAAAGTTATGAAGGCTACAAAAACCTCAGAGTTTCAGCTGATAGTTATGTTGATGACTGGCTTAATTACATTGGAATTAAATACTCTTTAATCAGTTCAGATGTAAGAACTGAAGCTGTTTTCAACTCTCTTTTAAATAAAGATCTTCAAGTAAACCAAGTGCTTAATATTGCCATTAATTTTCCGCTCTACGATCCAGCTGATTATCACCAAACACTGATCCTTCTTAAGTGGCTAAAAGAGAACCCTCAATTTTTTAATTCAAAAATACGCTCACTTCTTATTATTAAAACAGATTTTCAACGAGAAGAAGGGTTTCATCAAACCTCTCACAAATTACAAAACAAAAATAATAAGCACTCTATCGTCCTTGACCTTGCTGAAGGACCACAGGAGTGGGCCAGTGCCTTTAAGGGTCGACCTAGTGGTAGAGATTACAAGCTGGATGAGATTTTTGGCGCTGTTAGGTTGAGAAAGAGCCTCTCTAGTGATTTTTCAAAGTTAACACTTCCTTCGCCTTATTAGTTAAGGGGTGAAATTTTCTACTTTTGTGATAATCTTATTCTTCTCTTCATCATAATAACTAGTGATAACGTCTTTTGGATGAGGAAGTTCTTCACCATCACAAGCTTTGGCCGGATAGTTCGACTCATAAGAAGCTTTAACAAAATATCTATCTATATCCTGACATTTATTATTCACACAATAACTATGCACTCCTAAGCCAAAAGACTCCATATCCTTAGCGCTACAGATATTATCGCAAGGACGAGAGTTAACTTCCCCATTGCCTCTTCTTCTCTCACGGCATTCTTTTTCAGAGAGATCACAGCTGTTGACTCCTGGTTTACATAAATAAACAGTTTCAAATTCAGGTTTAAGACTTGAGTAATATTCAACCAAGGCTTCTTGAGTTCTTGGGATACTCTCTGGTGGTGGAGGTGGAGGGATTTGTCTTCTTTCAGTATAATAAACTGCTTTAGAATATCTTTTGTTTTCATGTCTTACACAAAACCTATTGGCCATACAAAAGTCACCAACTTCTTTAGAGCAATAAAGATTTTTAGAAGGATTGTGAGAAGAGCAAACTCCTCGTTTACAGCACCCACTCAAACAAGACTCATCTTTATGGCAGTAAGAACCCACTGTTTGTTGTGACAAACTATCGATCTCTCCAATAACACAAATTGTTTCCATCTTATAAAAACTAAAGGGGGTTGCATTTTGTCCATCGGCATGAAATTGATAAAGTTTTCCTTTTTTCTTATCCATACTTGTTGTCCACTGGTGTTTTAATTTATGAATTTCAGGAAGCCAGATTTCATACTTTTTTTTCTTACTCTCTAGAGTACTTACATAGCGACTTATTTGAAAGACAGGAAGTTTGAGCTCTTCATCAATTAATGGACATTGAGAATTAAAAGAAAGATAGCCTGCCATAGAAGAAAAGAGAGAAGGAAGGTTTCCTCTGATTTTTTCTAAACTTTGTACTTTTCTGGTTAAAGAGCATAGTTTATCTCCTCTTTCTTCACAGATGCTTTCTAAATAATCTTTTAATTCTTGAAAAGAATAAAGATAGGCCTCATAAGTTAAAACAGCTCTTTTATTATTGGCCCTGTGAAATAAAGTGAGACCAACTCCGCTTTCTCTATGATTTTTCTTAAAAATGTCTACTTGCTCTAGATAAAGCGAATAGTAATGTTTCTTCGTCTCTGGTTCACCTATATTAGACTCAAAACCATCTTCCTTAGACCAACTTCTATCGTTAACCAGAGTATAAAAAGAATTCTCTGGTTCAGTGATGAGAGGTTTAGTTGTTTTTTTCTCAATAGAGCTTTGTGAAAAATGAACTTCATCTTCTTCATAATCAAAGAGAGTATAGTCCATCAGGAAAAAAGGAAATTTTCCCTGGTTGCTCTTCATTGATTTATTTACTACTTTACTAAAATTCTTTTGTGTTTTTCTTTTAGCATAAGATAGAGAATTCAGTTTTTGAGAAGAAACAATTTTTTCTTCATATTTTTGACCAATCTTTTGAAGAGAGGAAGAGAACTTATCAAAAAGAAAAAAAAGAGTCAGAAGAAAGAGAGGGATTTTTCTTCGATAAAAAAATTGGAAAATAGTTCTCATTTTTTATTTCACACAACGAAACTTCAAAGAATTCCTTGGATTTGTGCTGCCTCCTGGTAAATACCAGTAATTTTCATCAGCGCATCCATCGCTATATGGCATAGAAATAGTTCCATAATAATTTCCATCGGCCGTGGCCAAAGAGAAATTAGAGACCCATTCTTTATCTGCTGAAATAGAAACTGAAAGAGTTGCTCTCCTTTCACAGGCCAAATGCCATTCAAAAACTCGAGGGAGTCTTTTTCCATCTGAAACACAAGCAGCTTTGGCATCTTCCCAACTATCAGCAGTTCTGGCAGAAGTTTCAATGCAAAAGCCCATATCAGTGATAAGAGTATCTGTGTCATCATAAATATCTTCTAAAGCCACATAAACTTCTCCCCCTCCACATGTATCGGCATGAAGAGTGTAGCCAGCTGAGCTTTCTTGCTCGTTCACGTATCGCCTTATTTTACTTGCGGGTATCTGAGGAACATTGATTTCATCAACGTAAGCCTTGTTAGCTCCATCTGTACTATTCGTTGGATTGGCCACATTTACAAGTTTGTTACTATTCATATCAAGATTAGCGGCCA
The DNA here is from genome assembly GCA_030431635.1 of Bacteriovoracia bacterium. Lineage (GTDB taxonomy): Bacteria > Bdellovibrionota > Bacteriovoracia > Bacteriovoracales > Bacteriovoracaceae > CALFYV01. The sequence goes on along the minus strand of JAUIIL010000001.1, from coordinate 12,521 downwards.
TATTATTACTTCCATCAGTGGCCAGTCTTGCAGTTGTATCATTGTAAGTTATTTTTTTCCAGACAGCTGCCCCAGATGATTCATCGACGAGTATATACACTTCTGAAGTAGATGAATTCGTCCAGCGCGACCCTACTTTATACCCATCAGTTGAGTCATCATTAACAGTAGGATCAGAAACAGCTATATTATCTTTATAAAAATCAATCCCTGCGATATCTTCACAGTTGGCCCCAGCTTCATCACAATAGCGAGCAAACTGAGCATCAACTCCTCTCACATTTCCAGTCGTTTCAATGGCCACATTAGGAGCATTTGTTCCTACTCCAAGTCTATTATTACCATCATCCCAAAAAAGGTTCGTCGCATCTGCTGTATTAATTCCAGAACCGTTACTAAATTGAATAGAGCCTACAACTCCACTAGCGATATCTTGATTACAATCAATATCTGTCCCATCATAACGACAAAACTTATTCGCAGTCATTGTCCCACTCATTAAAGTTGAAACCGCATCAAAGGAATCAAAATCACTCTTTCTTAAAAGCCCTACGTCAGTACCTAAAGTAGCGTTGTTAACAAGAGGGATATTAAGAGTGTGAGCATTTGAAGCTGAACTCCACGCTGGACCCGTCGTTGATACTGGTGCTGTGTTAATGGCCAGTGTTTGAGTTGTTCCCGTCTCTCCATTTAAACTTTGTACTCCTGTTGAAGTTGAGCTTGAACAAACCCATGCTGTATCGCCCGCGTTTCTAATTAAAATTTCGTTGGCCGCACAATCAACTAAAGCTAATGTTGGTGCTGGCCCACCAGAGTTTGTCACTTGAAGTCCCTGATTAGCAGTGACATTAACGGCCGTTAAGTCCCCATCTGTTGTTATTTTTTTCCAGACAGCTGCTCCTACACTTTCATCAATAAGAACAAAGGCGTCTGAACTGGCCGTATTTGTCCAACGTGAACCGACACTATAACCATCTCCAGAATCATCATTCACCGTTGGATCGGCTGCTGCCGTGTTATCTTTGTAGGAATTTACATCTTCAATATCTTTACAGCTACTTCCTGTTTCATCGCAGTAGCGTGTGAACTGAGAGTCAACCCCACGCACGTTTCCAGTTGTTTCTATGGCCACGTTAGGAGCATTTGTTCCAACCCCAAGTCTATTATTGGCATCATCCCAAAAAAGGTTTGTGGCATCTGCCGTATTAACTCCTGAACCATTACTAAATTGAATGGAGCCCACTACTCCACTAGCGATATCTTGATTACAGTCAATATCAGTTCCATCATAACGACAAAACTTACTCGTGGTCATCGTTCCACCCAAAAGAGTACTCGCTGCTACAAAAGAGTCATAATCACTCTTTAAAAGAAGTCCCGCATCTGTTCCTAAGGTCCCATTATTCACCAAAGGAATATCAAGCGTATGTGTATTTGAACTCGAACTCCACGCTGGCCCTGCCGTTGATACTGGTGCTGTATTAATCGCGAGCGTCTGTGTTACTCCCGTCTCTCCATTTAAACTCTGCACTCCCGTCGCTAGTGAACTCGCACACACCCACGCCGTATCTCCCGCGTTCCTGATCAAAACCTCATTAGCAGCACAATCAATTAACGATAAACCTGGTGCTGGCCCTGTTGAGTTCGTCACCGCTAAACCTTGGTTGGGTGCCACTGTTACATCCGTAATATCTCCCGCAAAAGACTCTACTAAGTCTGCTGCTACTCCACTTCCATTAATAAACTTAAATTTATTCGCAGTAGAATCCCACCACATATAACCTTCATTCGCTGCCGCTGCTAATCCTGTCGGATCGGCTGCGTAACTTCCCGGACGAAAAGGAGCGTTCACTGCAAAACGCTGATTGTTCACATCACTATCAAAAGTTCCCACCACCAATGACTGCAGATTTTCATTCGCTGAACTTCCTCTATCTTGGTTATCAATTAAAAACTGATTACTGCCTGCTGTTTTATTTTTTCCTGCCTGATTACCAATAAAAACGTTACCCACTCCCGTATCAATTCCCGCTCCTGCGCTCTGACCTAAGAAGAGGTTATTTGAACCTGTCGTTAACGCTGCACCTGAGCCACTGCCAGCGTAAATATTATGATTCGCATCCACTGTCATACTGGAAGAAGTAATGAGCGTACAAATCCACGCTGTGTCCCCTGGGTTTCTCGCAATCACTTCTCCCGCCGCACACGCATCTGCTAAGTCCGCGAGTCCAATAGAGCCATCAGCTATCTTACTTGAGTCAACCGCGTCTGCGGCAAGCTTCGCACTCGTCACTGCTGAGTTTGCGAGTTTTGCTGTTGTCACATTACTGTCTAAAATTTTAATAGTCGTAACCGCATCACTCGTTAAGTGATTGGCGTCCACTGCTCCATTGGCTATTTGAGTGGAGCCGACTCCGCCATTGAGAATATATAAACGATTTGCGTTTCCGGCATCAAAGCCCAAGGTCGAATTATCAAGATTAACTGCAATGGTAGGAGTACTCGCGCCACCAGTTATCGTAATTCCGTTTCCTGCGCTTACACTTGTCACAGTTCCACCTGCGGTACATTGAAAAATACCAGAGGCATTAAGAGTTAAAACTTGTCCAACAGCACAGCTATCAACTCCATTTAAGTGAGCTCCTGTGATTGAGTCATTCCCAACAACTGCATTTCCACCTACCGCAAAGAGGGCCATTGGAGAAGCTCCAATTCTCTGTCTTGGGTAAGCAACAGGTGTAGGAGAAGCATCAAGGTGAGTCACTGCGATTTCAATATTGTGATTTGCTGCTACTGCTGCTTGAATTCTTTGAACAAAAGTTTCTGAACCGGAAGAACAAGTAAGAGATGGGCTATCAAAATCAACTGCTGAGTTAAAAACTCCTTTGGATAAAGTTACTGTAGAAGTTGAGGTACAATCAGTCTGACTTCCATCTACCCATAGATCAAACTGCAAAGTAGCTGTTCCAGTAAGGGGCTCTCCTGTTGGTTCGACTAAACGTCCTCCGTAATAAAAGGGAGTTGCATAAACGCTCGCTATAATAAAAAGCAAACTCAAGCCAAAAGATAGTTTGATCATACTCATTTCCTTGTTTAATTTCTCTTATATTTGAACAAGAAAAGAGTTGATTGTCACTAGTGAGAGAGTGTGAATACTGTTTCTTCACTCAGAGAAAAAGAATTAATTGATGATATTCACAAACTGAGATTCAAGATTATATTGAGGACCTGCAGCAATTCCTTGGCCAGAAACTCCGCCTCCAAAAGGGCCATAGTCAAGTATCATTCCTTGAAATTGAGCAATCCCATCAGAGTCCTCTAAGGCTTGGTAAGGCTCAATACTTGAGTGCTGGAAAAGGAAAAAGTCTTCTAGAACGACTTCATTAGTAATACAGCTAAAGATACTATTTCCAGCAAAGTCTTGATGCTCCATAACAGAGACAAGATAATTAGTTCCATAGTGAGTCAGTTCATTGTGGGCCGATACTTTTAAATCAACTGGGCCAGGTGCATTATACTCAGTGGCCTCAAGGACTCTTTGCCCTGCGGGAGCTCGTAGACCTTGGTAGTCAGGATTGTGATATTTAACAATTTCTTCACAATCAGCATAAGTGTTCGGATTTACTCCTTCAGTGTTAAGAGTGTAATAGAAAAAACCATCTGCACCAAAATCGCTTGAAGTACTTCTTACATAATTATGATTTTCATAAGTTTGAATCCTTTTAAGGTTGGGATCGGGATAAAAAACACTTGAAAGTGCTGGAACGGTATTATCCACCACATAAAGATTTTCAATAACAGCAGTACTCGTTAAGTTGCCGACTCCTTGAAAGGAAAGACAAAACGATCCCCCATCATAAACACCAGGATTAGATGTCACTTCAATTTTGCTAACATATTTTTGTGTAGGAGCACAGCATGTTTGATTAGGACTCAAGCAGTAGCGGATTTCATTGATGTTTACCCCTGTTAACGAGACGAGAGGATTCTTCACATAAATTCCTGAATGCAAGTCCGCTGTCACAGATAAAGGCCCAGAATCCGTTTGGACTTTAGGTGGCAACTCTTTTCTAGGAGGACGCTGTGCCGTTGGTGAATTAAAGCAAGTCTCTGATTGGCAAACTGTTGAGAGCTCTCCTGTCTGAGTTTGAGAAGTACCTGTTGTACTTTGAGAGGTATCATCAATACTTGTTTCGGAACTGGTTGTGAGATCAAGTTTATTAGGTGTATCAACTGCTGAATAACTTCCATTATAGTTTGAGCTTGGTTCTCTAAAATTCCCACCGTCTAAATTCTGTGTCCTAGAAATATTAGGAGTTCCTTTTTTAGGAACAAACTTATCAAGAGAGACAAACTCTTTAGCTGCAACTTTTTCTTTTGCTGCTTTTTTCTGTTTTTTTAGATCTTTGAAATCTTTCACAGAAGCAGGTCTTCTTTGAGGCTGTTTTTCTTTAGCGACTTCTGATGTATGAAAAGAGTCACTAAAACTAAGATAACCAATTGCTACCGCTGCACACGAAAGAGCAATAGGAACTTTAAAATTATCAAAAGTCTCTTTTAGTGACATAAATCACCCCTTATGGTGATCTTATCGGAAGTTTAAACTGGTATTTGATATAAAAAATCAAACTCTAAAGTTTCAGTACTTTCAATGAGTTAAGAATGAGAGTCCAAAGAGAGGGAAAACTTACTGCCAAGGAAAGGTGGCATATTTTAAGATTTGTTTATTTGTGATCTGATTTTTTTTAATTCTTCTGCTGCCTGTACATCTTTTGGGCGCTTCATTGATTCTTTTACTCTTATCAAGTCATCAATCGAAATAACTCTACAAAGGTGTCCATAAAGAGAAATTTGAATACTGTTTTTCTTAATAGTTTCAAAATCTCCGGCTGGCTTTGTTTCAGATAAAATATCCAATACCCCCAAATCAGTTGAAAGGTAGATATTTTTTAAACTGTCGAGGCTTCGAGGGTGTTCAATAAACGAAAGTTTTTTATCAATATTCATTCTATGAATAGGATTATATTTTTTTAAAACTTCTCTAAGTTTTTCTACGTTTTCAATAGTCATAGATGTACATATATCTAAATCTTGTGTAACTAAAGTTGAGCCATGAACAACAGCAGCAAACCCACCTATTAGTACAAAATCAATTTCATTCTCTAACAGTAGATTAAGAAGCTTCTTCAGGTTTTGCATTTTTCTCCTTCCCAGCTTCTCTAAGATCGTTTAATAATTCGCGTGCTTTTTCATGAGACTCAATTCTCTCTTCAAAAGAAAGTTTAAGCTTCTCTTTTATCGCACTTATTAATAATTTTTCTTGTTCGTTTTCCATAAAAAATCTTATACCTAAACCGTTAGATCTTAGCAATAATGAGCTGCAACTTCATAGGACGAAGAATTTTTTTCACTGTTTCTAGAGTTGGATTGGCTTGCCCAGATTCAATTTTGATCACTGTTTCAACACTTACACCTATTTTTTTCGCGTATTGAGATTGATTAAGTTGGTAAATAATTCTGATGAGTTTACTGGCCTTAGCGAGGGTTAATTTGCCCTCTTCTACTAATTGATAAAGCTCATCCCTGGCCTTTTCACTTTTTGCTAATTTTTCGCTCATAAAACTCACCATACTCTTTTTGAAAATGATTAAATTTTTTCATTCCCTGCTCTTGAACTTGAGAATCAATTTTATACTTATCCCAAAGCTTAGGTAACTTCTCTAACTTCTCTACCCAGTTGGTAAAGAACTCATCTATTCTTTTTTGAGAACTATATTTTAAAAGTTCGTTATAAATAGATTCAAAGTTTGGAATTGAAACACTCTCATCTCTCCACTTGCAACTGCGAACAATTATTTCAGGGTCGAAGGCCATAGGAGCAAAATCATAAAGTGGAGTCAACTCGATTTCTTTATCACTATATTTAATAAAAGAAGTATTTCTTAAATGATTATCAGTATTACCCATAACAATATTGAGAAAATCACGAGAGATAAATTCAAAGATATCTTCAGAATTACTTGAGAACTGATGAATAAACTCTAGTGTCTTTTCATGATTTTGTGTTTGTCCAAAGCCAGGTAAACCAGAAACACTGGCCAGTGTTTCCACACCAAAGCGTGAAACACTTTTGTCTATTTTTCTATCAAAACGCTCGATAAAGAGCATCCCTTCTTTAAACCAAACATCTTCAACACTTTTAAGTCCAAGCTCTTGAGCAATTTTTAAATAAGAAACCTCAATTTGAAGAATAAGCCTATCTTGGGTGGCCCTACCACGAGGAAACTTCACAAGATAAGACTTTGCAACTTCACTATCGGGGATTGCTCCATCAAAATGCCACTTCCCTTTTTTATCAATATTTAAGAGAAATTTTAAGGCCACTCCTTGGGCCCCAGTTCCTCCAGAGACTAAAGCCCCTACTTTAATGGCGTAATCGATAAACTCTTCATTTCGCTCAAGAATATCTTTGATTTCAAAACCTTCATGATGTGAATTAAAAAGCTCTTCATAAGGTTTGACTCTTACGTTTCCAATAGGATTCATCGCTGACTTTAAAAGAATTTCAAAATCATTTTCTTGAGAATCAACAATTTGGTGTTTTCTACAAATATTTACTCTCACTGCTCCTTGAGGAAGGAAGTCACACAAAAAAGATGGCCAATTATTAAAATCAGTATTAACGAGTGAGAGTGGAAGATGAACAGAAGGAGTATAAATACCTATCGACTCATCATGCTCTTGGTGCTCAAAATAGTACTTCATTTCTGGTTCATAAGTTGTGCGTGAGTAGTAGCTCTTCTTCACTTCATGGACAAAAACCTTGGCCAGAGGGAGCCAAGAAGAGCGTTTATTATCAAAAATCTCGAGTTCGATGTTTTTATTCATACTGTATTATAATACAGTATTTTTAGATTTTAGGGACAAAATCTGTATTTAAATGCATATTTTTTCAATTTTTGAGTAATTTTCAGTATTTAAATACAGATTCTAATTAACACAGAAAGGAGCTTTGGGGTCCTTTTGACAAAGATATTCACGCATCATTTTATTCTCTTCTTTAAGCGTTGCTATCTCTCTTTCTTGCACATCACTCTTTTGAGAGAGCTCTTTTATAGCATTAATAATTGGGGCCACAAGTTTTGAATAAGCAACAGAGAGGAAACCTTCTTTGTCACTTTCTACGGCTTCAGGAAAAACTTTCTGAACCTCTTGAGCAATCACTCCCAGATCTTTATCTGTTTGAAAACTTCTTTCAGGAAACTCCTCATTACGCCAGTGAAAGAAAACACCATCAAGCTGGTTGATTTTTTCTAATGAATTATCAATGCTTGCTATATCACGTTTGAATCTCTCATCAGAAGTATGAACGGTTGAACCAGAAACAGCAATATTTCCAAAAACATCAAGTTTTTGAGCAGGAGTAATTGTTCCAATACCGACATCTCCATTAGGAAAAGAAGTATTATCGACTCTAGAATTTGGAGTGTCATACTGAATTCTAATAGCATCATAATTGGATGAAGAAGACCCCGCTCCAATGATTGTCCCATAATTATCTGAGCTAGTATAAAACTGTCTTAAATAAGTTGAACCTGCTGACCCTTTACTTAAGCGCAAAGTGATATCTTCGCTAATCGAGTTATTGGTAAAAATATCGAGTTTGGCCACTGGGGTCGCTTCACCAATTCCTACCTTTCCATTACCTGTTCCACTATTCATAAAAGAAAAACCACTTGTTGGATCAATATTAAAAGCAGAGTAGTTTGTAGCGTCTCCACTAGTTGAGGATTGAATTCTAATATTCTCGTTAGTTGTATCTGATCCTGTCTGCTCAATATAAAGTCCTCCTCCATCAACACTTGAATAAGCAACAGGAGCTGTCGTTCCGCCTCCCCATCTAAAAGAACCATTTACATGAAGAGTACTCTGAGGAGAAGTTGTTCCAATCCCGACCTCTCCCGTATCAAGAATTCTCATACGCTCAGTAAGAACTCCTGTTGGGTTATAATTGGTTCTAAAAATAAGACCACCACCAGCATTATTTGCAAGAGCATTGGACTTAAATCCTTCGATAGTTCCAAAAACAGAGTCTTGTCTTGTTAGACCAGCAAAAGCTCCTCCGTTGGTTCCAGCTTGTCCTCCAAAACCAATTCTCCCACCTTTTTGAGTTGTATAAGCATCAGATGAATTAATATATAACTGCCCATTATATCTTGCTCCATCTCCATATCCATAAGTTCCAGATGGTAGCGCCCCACTAATCTCTAATTTTTCATCCGGAATTGTCGTTCCAATACCTACATTTCCACTACTACCAAGAATTGTCATTCTATCACTACCATAGGATCTAAAAATAACATCTCTTTGATGAGCACCTGAATTTGTATCAACGTTACCTATATAGAGTTTACTTGAACCATCGTCTCTAATATTCTCGGCTCCTTTAGTATAAATAGATCCGTTGACATCTAATTTACCTGTAGGAGAAGTTGTTCCAATACCTACATTACCATCACCTCTCACATGAAAAGCTGAGCCATCACTATTTTCAACATCAAAAAGCCCCATATCACTTCTGTTGTCATCTGAAGAGACCTTCATAACAAAACCATCACCTGTACTTTCAAAGTGCACCATTGGTGTTGTTTGCGACCCATGATTTTTCTGAACATGTAAAGTTGTACTTGGAGTTGTTGTTCCAATTCCCATATTTCCTGCCCCATCAATAACCATACTAGCTGAAAAAGTTCCACTTTTTGTGGTATAAAAATTAAGCCCAGATGACTCACTTGTATCTGTAGGACTTACTATCGTTGATTCAATTCGAGAATACTCATGAATATTACTTCCATCATCTTTGCCGACAAACTGAACGGCTCCAATAGCATCGTTCACAGCAGGACTAGCACTATTGCGATAAAGATTAAGGTAAGGACCTGTTAAAGCTCCAGCCTCAGTTGATTCCAGAATTCCGACTGCACGAGAAGCTGATGTTACATGCAGTTTTGCTTGAGGGGCTTGCGTTCCTATCCCTACATCCCCATCAGTCTCTATTGTAAACTTTGTTCCTGAAAAGGAACCAGAGTTACTATTAGAAATAGAAAAATTATCGGTTGTTCCAGCACCGTCAATCCCAACCATCCAAGTATTTGCATCATTGCGAAAACGAACTCCTGCATTGGTATTGGTTCCTGAGGATTGAGTGATATCAACTAATGAATAAGCATTAGCGTTTGTTCCAGTATTAATAAAATCAGCGACAACTGCTCCGGCGGCAAGACTTGTTTCAACCTCAAGGGCCCTCGATGGAGTTGTCGTTCCAATACCCATTCTCCCTAGATTATCGATAACTGCCTTTGTTATTCCCGCCGTTTGAAATTGAATTTCACCAGCAGCGTTGGCATCGGAGTCAGCTCCAATTACAACATTTCCAGTATTACTCGAACTAGAAGCAGAAACTGCAGTTAATCCTGAACCATCACCAACAAACGCTGTGGCCGTCACTGTTCCATCAACATCAAGAGTTGTAGTCGGAGTTCTTGTCCCTATCCCTGTCTTTCCATCTCCCATAACAACAAAAAGAGTTTCAATATCATTAGTTACTTCTAAAACTTCAGCATCACTTTTTTCATTATGGTTTTTAATCAATAAAACATTTCCGCCACCAGCATCACTATCTGGATTATCAAAAACAGCTAACCAATCTTCAGCACCACCTAAATCCGCTGAAACATGCAGTGGGTAGTTAACCGTTGAAATACTATCACCAATACCAAGTCTATCTTCTATTTTTCGATAGTCTCTACCTGGAGAGGCCATGGCAGTAGCTGTAGAAAGGGACACTGAACCAAAATCTCCCGAGTGCCCTTTTACCTTGACAACAATTCTATAATCTCTGTTACTACCAGACGAATAAACGGGAATTTTTAAGTTCCCACTATCTTTAACAGGATCTCCTATACGAATACTGCCTGCTATTGAATGGGTTGTCTCTGTTACATGTGTTGTTGCTTCTTGAAGAACACCTGCATTATCAAACCATACTTGAGATAAAGTGCGCATAAAACCACGAGGAGATACGGAAGCGTCTCCTTCACCTCTATGAACTTCAACCTCAACAGTTGCATGAGAATACTGAGATCCAGGAACTGCTCCAAAGTCTAAGTATTGAACATTTCCTGAGTTGAGCACCTGCTCGAAAGACTTTTCATAATAACCAGAGTAAGCAATCTCATCAACTGTCAACTTCCCTTGAATAACAGCATCACCGTTAATGTCTAAAAGAGCAGAAGGAGTTGTTGTTCCAATACCAACATTACCGGAGGTATCTATAATCACATCATCAGCAGCTTGATTGGCACCAAGTAATAAAGGGGTTCCTGTTGCAGAAGAAATACTTCCTTCAGTCAGACTCTGCATGATAAACATATAATCACTACCCGAAGCAACGCCGTCAGCATTATCAATATCAAGGGCAAGCCAAGTTCTTCCACCAGAAACAGTATCACTTCTAAGTAAAGCCCCACCGCTATTTTGGGTCATTCTAATAGAACCAGCATTCACATGGAGTTTATCATCAGGAGTGAGCGTTCCTATTCCCACATCAGATGAAGGAAAAACAGATTTATTATTATCTTCATCAAGTTGAAGCATAGAAACTCCACCAGCAATGAGAGATAAATTATCTGAGGCCGCTCTACCTATACCTGTATTATCATCTCCTTCAAACGAGTAGGCCGGAGAGATATCTGTCGGATTTACATAACGAAGAAGATAACCATCAACTCCCAAGTCTTGCGAAATATCTCCAGCAACTGTAAGTTTACTAGCAGGAGTTGTTGTTCCTATACCCACATTGGCCGCAGAACTAATCACAAACTCTGGATCGTATCCACTACCAAAGAGACCTGTTGAAGTTGTCCTAGGTGCATCTATTCCAAAATATCCTCCAGTAGGATCGAGCCCAATATCTGCGTAGCTATTATTGGCCCCTGCTTTTCCTTGAATTCGGATAGTCGCTCTTTGAGTACTTACTCCGTTAGCAATCCTGGCCACAACTCCTGTCGTTGCCGTATTATAAACACTAAATTTCACATCTGGTGTAGCTGTCCCGACTCCTACTTTTCCTCCGTTAATGACGAGCTCATCAGTACCAGCGACTAAACCATCAGCTGGAAGCACCAGCTGTCCTGTCATCGTGTCCCCACCTTTAGCGACAAAGCTTCCAGAAAAACTTGTTGAAGCATCAAAACAGTTTGCACCTGTTTCATCACAATAACGAGCAAAATGCCCGTCAGTTCCTTTTACATTTCCATTAACATGAAGTTTTTGAGAAGGAGTAATTGTTCCAATCCCAACGTTTCCACCTCTTAAAATTGTCATTTGATAAGAAGCTGCATCTTGGATAATGCTAAATCTATCAGTACCTGGAATCATGGCCATTTGCCATGTGTTTCCAGAGGATGAGTTTTTAATATTATAATAAGGCCACAGAGAACCATCATTCACAATACCAATACGTCCTCTGTCTCCAACTTCTAAATCAAAACTAGGATTTGTTAATCCAATCCCAACATCCCCATCGGCCTCAATTCTCATTTTCTCAGAGTAGGAGCTATTACCATGGCGTGTACCAAAAATAAGATCTCCATAACCTCCCGTCTTAGCTACAATTCCAAAATATCCGATGGCCTGATCACCTGAATCAGCATTAGCGTTTAACATCATCCCTACATAATTATTAGCTTGTCCATTGGCGTTTCTTATTCTGAAAGTCGCTGGAGGATTTGCTGTTGATGAATAAGCTGTACCAGCTGTTGGTTTATCAATTTCCAGTTGATAGGTTGGATTCTCAATCCCAATACCAACATTTCCATTTCCTGTACCTGTCGTCATGAAAGAGAAACCATCTGTCGGATCGATTTTAAACTGTGAGTAATTGGAAGCGCTGCCATTTTTAGATGACTGAATTCTAATATCTTCATCAGAAGCATTACTTCCACGGGCCTCTATATAAAGTCCATTACCATCAAAATTTGAATAAGCGTAATTTGAAGTTCCTGCCCATCTTAACTCTCCATTAACATGTAATGCTGCCGCAGGAGAGTTTGTCCCAATACCAAGTCTATTACTCGTATCGTTCCAAAAAAGTTCTGCCGCATCAGAGAGATGAGCTCCACTTCCATCGCTAAACTGAACGGCGCCAGCGACACCATCAGCCCCAAAATTATCATAGTCACTCTTTAAAAGAAGTCCCGCATCTGTTCCTAAGGTCCCATTATTCACCAAAGGAATATCAAGCGTATGTGTATTTGAACTCGAACTCCACGCTGGCCCTGCCGTTGATACTGGCGCTGTATTGATCGCTAGTGTTTGAGTCGTTCCCGTCTGCCCATTTAAACTCTGCACTCCCGTCGCTAGTGAACTCGCACACACCCACGCCGTATCTCCCGCGTTCCTGATCAAAACCTCATTAGCAGCACAATCAATTAACGATAAACCTGGTGCTGGCCCTGTTG